>CAVUHJ010000005.1:0-416839 GCA_963741325.1 uncultured Chloroflexia bacterium | reverse complement strand
GCACCGGCAGCCTACGTCTACACGGCTGGCCAGTTGCCGTTTGCCGACGGCAAGCTGCCCGCGGCGGGCAAGGTCGGCGCGGAAGTCGACGCCGGGCAGGCCAAGGAGCTTGCGCGCATCTGCGCGCTGAATGGCCTCGCCGCGGCGGCGTCTGCCACCGGTGGCCTGCCGGCGATCCGGCAGGTGGTCAAGGTGACCGGCTTCGTCGCGAGCGCTCCAGGTTTTACCGGCCAGCCACAGGTCGTCAACGGCGCGAGCGAACTGCTGCTCGAGGTGTTCGGCGACGCGGGCAAGCACGCGCGCAGCGCGGTCGGTGTCGCGGTGCTGCCGTTGGACGCGCCGGTCGAGGTGGAGCTGATCGTCGAGGTCGAGGACTGACGTTTGCATGATCAGGTACCTTTTGGGCGGATCAGGCAGTCGGACTACCCGGGCCCGGATGCTCGGGCGAGCTTGATCCATGGCCCGTTGGGCAGGCGATATAGGCCGCCCAACGGGACATCGATCAAGGCGAACGGCAAGGCCACGCCAGTGCGTGAGGACGGCAGCGGACGGCAGTGACAGGTACCGAAATAAGGCTCCCGGACGAGTTCGCGCGGCGGGTGCGTGAGATCCTGGCGGGCAGCAAGGAACCCGCCGGTGCCGCGCGACGCCTCCACCGTGGTGCTGCTGCGCCCCGATCGCGGCTGGCGGCTTCGACGTCTACCTGCTCAGGCGCACGCGGTCGATGGCGTTCGCGCCCGGTGCCCACGTGTTTCCCGGTGGGTCGGTCGACCCGCGCGACGCGGACGCCGAGCTGGCCTGGGCGGGCCCTGACCCGGCGGAATGGGGGCAGATCCTCCGATTGTTCCGCGGCAGTGGCGCGGGCCCTGATCTGCGCCGCGGTCCGCGAGACCTTCGAGGAGTCTGGCGTGCTGCTCGCCGGGCCAGCCGCGGACGCCGTCGTGGCCGACACCACGGGCGACGACTGGGAAGCGGACAGGCACGCCCTCATCGACCGCTCGCTGTCCCTCGCCGGGCTGCTGCAACGCCGCGGCCTCGTGCTCCGCTCGCGACCTGCTCAGCCCGTGGGCGAGATGGATCACGCCGGAGATCGAGAGCCGCAGGTTCGACACGAGGTTCTTCGCCGCCGCGCTGCCCACGGGCCAGCGCACCAGAGATGTCGGCGGGGAAGCGGACGAGGTGGCGTGGCTCGCGCCGAGCCGCGGCGATCGACGCGGCCAGAAGGGGCGAGATTCTGCTGATGCCGCCGACCGCCGTCACGCTCGCCGAACTCGCGCGGTATGACAGCGCCGCGCGGGCGCTCGCCGCGAGCAGGGACATGGCGCCGCGGCAGCCGCGAGTCTCGGTCACCGGCGACGCCGCCTGGCTCACCATCCCTGACGGCCTGGAATATCCGCTGTGACCGAGCCCGCCGCAGGACCAAGCGCCACGGGGGCGGCACCGACCGCCGGGGCGCCATGGGAGGCATCGACGGTTCAGGCATCGACGGATCAGGCACCGCCTGGCGCTGCTCGCCCCCAACCCCTCGCCCATGACCCTCGACGGCACCAACACCTGGGTGATCGGCGAGCCTGCCTGCGACAAGGTCGTCGTGGTCGATCCGGGCCCGGCGGACGAGGCACACCTGCGCCGGGTGGCTGGGCAGGTACAGGCCCAGGGAAGAGGATCGCGCTGATCCTGCTCACCCACGGGCACCGCGACCATTCGGGCGGCGCACGGCGGCTGTCGGAACTCACCAGCGCAGCCGTTCGGGCCGCTCGATCCCGCGCACCGGCTCGGCGGGGAGGGGCTGACCAGTGGGGATGTGATTACGGCGGCTGGGTGTGAGCTGCGGGTCATCGCGTGCCCCGGGCATTCGGCCGATTCGCTGTGCTTCCTGCTGCCTGCGGACGGGGCGCTGCTCACCGGTGACACCGTGCTCGGCCGCGGCACCGCGGTGATCGCGCACGACGGGGACCTCGGTGACTACCTGCGGTCCCTCGACATGCTGCACGCTCTCGCGAGTTCGGCACCCGCGAGCGTCCTGCTGCCCGGCCACGGACCGCTGCTCGCCGATCCGGTGGGAGCCCTCGACTACTACATCTCCCACCGCGCCAAGCGGCTCGCGGAGGTCACAGCGGCGATCGAGGCCGGCGACCGCACGGTCGACCAGATTGTCGCGCGTGTCTACCAGGGTGTCGATCCCGATCTCCGCTCGTTCGCGGCGTGGTCAGTGCGGGCGCAGCTCGCATACCTGGCGGAGCGCGGAGCGCTGCCGGCCGACGTCAGGTTCTGACCGCGCCCCGTGCGGGGCGGCGCAGGAGCGGGCTCAGCGGGCGCGGTTGCACAGGGCCAGCGGGCGCGGTGCGCAGGGTCCAGCGGGCGGGGCTGCACAGGGTCAGTGGGCGCGCTTGCGCAGCCGTTCTGGATCGAGGATCAGCACCGACTTGGCGGACACCTGGAGCCAGCCGCGGCCCGCGAAGTCGGCCAGCGCCTTGTTCACCGTCTCCCTCGATGCACCCACCAGCTGGGCGAGTTCTTCCTGCGTGAGGTCGTGGTGCACGTCGATGCCCTCACCGCGCGGCTGGCCGAACCGGTCAGCAAGGTCGAGCAGCGCTCGCGCCACCCGGCCAGGTACGTCGGTGAATACCAGATCGGCCATCACGTCGTTGGTCCTGCGCAGCCGCTGGGCAAGGGCGCGAAGCAGGTGCATCGCCACTTCCGGCCGCCCGGTGAGCCACGGCCGGAGGGCGTCGTGAGCCATCGCGGCAAGGCGTGTATCGGTGAGGGCGCTGGCGCTCGCGGTACGCGGCCTCGGGTCGAAGAGCGAAAGTTCGCCGAACATCTCACCGGGGCCGAGCACGCTGAGCAGGTTCTCCCTGCCGTCAGGCGCCGCGCGGGTGAGCTTGATCTTGCCCTCCAGGATCACGAACAGGCGGTCTCCGTCGTCGCCCTCGTCGAAGAGCCGCTTGCCGCGAGTGAGTTCTACCTCTTCGACGCGGCTGCGCAGAGCCGCGGACGCCCCAGCATCCAGCGCCTCGAAGAGTGGCGCCCGGCTTAGCACGTCGTCGGCCTGGTCCACCGGTGCCTCCTTGCTGTCCCTGTTTACAAGTGTCGCACTTCCCGGCCGCCGCGTAACCGCCGTCGTGCGACGGCTGCGGGTGAATCCCGCATCGAGCCGACATCCGTCAAAATGAAGTCGGTTGATTACTCAGAGTGAGATTGTGGAATGTTGCATCATGCGGCCGGCCCACGGCTCGCAGGCGGCAGCACAGGAACCGCCACGCGATGGGCGTTGCGCGGTACCGCGCAGGAGGTAACGCGATGGGAGCAGGGCCAGAACGCATGGCAGCGCGAATGTCATGCCAGATCCTGGTGGCCACAGCGCTTGTCGCCGTGTTCGCTGCGACGGCGTTCCCGTGGCCTGGGGAAACGGCGTACGCCGCAGCACCGGCGCCGCCGCCGAGGCAGGGTCTGGCCGCGGCCCGCCACGCCGTGGCGCAGCATGCGGCCGCGGCAGGCCGCGCCGCCGACCGCCTCGCCGCCGCTCAGGCTCGGCTCAGCCGGCTGGAGGCACAAGCCGAGACCCTCACCGAGCGTTACGACGGAGCGATCGTCGCGCTGCAGCGGGATACCAGCGCGTATCGCATCGCGCAAGGCAGGTTCGCCGCCGCCATGCGTGCGGAGGCGGCTCGGCGCGATGCGGTCGCCGAGCTCGCCAGCGCTGCCTACGAGACCGATGGCGGGCTCGGCTCGATGGCGGCGATGATCGGTGGCACCGGCGGCCCACAGGCATTCTTCGACCGCGCGGGGGTGCTGAGTGTGCTCGCCGAGCATGACACCGACATCCTCGCGTCCGCCGCGGCCGGCCGGATTGTCGCTCAGGTGTTCCGTGGCCAGGCCCGGGACGCGCTGCAGGCCGCCCAGGCAGCGGCGCGGGCGGCCGGAGAGCTGAAGCAGGCCATGCTTGCTGCGGTCGCCCGCCAGCGCAGTGTGCTCAGTTCGACCCGGGCGACAAGGGACCGGCTGGTACGCGAGCTTGCCACCGCCAGGGCGAAGGAGGGTGCCATGGAACTCGCGGCGGTCAGGCAAGCGCCGGCTGCCGCCGGCGCCCTCGGGTCGAGCAGTGCGGCGCCAGCCTGGGCCTCCGCCTCAGGCGCCGCAACCGGCGCGTCCGCTGGCGCAGGGGACCTCGCGGCAAACTGGGCGCTTGGCCAGCTGGGCAGGCCGTACGTGTGGGCCGCAGCCGGCCCGAACTCGTTCGACTGCTCGGGTCTTACCATGCGCGCCTGGCAGCGGGCCGGGGTTCAGCTCGATCACTGGACTGGCACGCAGTGGACGTCGGGTCCGCACATCGCGATCGACCAGCTACGCCGGGGCGATCTCGTGTTCTTCGCCAACGACACGTCCGATCCGAACACCATCCATCACGTCGGCATCTACGTCGGCCGCGACATGATGGTGGACGCGCCCTACACCGGCGTGGACGTACGGATCGACAGCATCTTCGAGCCTGGCCTGATCGGTGCCACCCGCCCAGCGGCCTGATCGGCGGAAAGAGCTCGCGGCGAAGGGCTCGCGGCGGCAGCCGGGCAGACAGCGCGGCGCGGCAGCGCCGATCAGTGGCCGCGCTCCGCCGCCCGCTTGCGTGACGCCTCGATCTCCGCCTCCGCCGCGGCGCGGCCGGCCCACTCGGCGCCCTCCACCGACTTCCCTGGCTCGAGTTCCTTGTAGACGTCGAAGAAGTGCTGGATCTCCAGCAGGTCGAACTTCGGCACGTCGTCGACGTCCTGCAGGTGCTCCACCCGCGGATCCCGCGCGGGCACGCAGAGCACCTTGTCGTCCCCGCCGTGCTCGTCGCGCATCCGGTACATGCCGATCGCGCGGCACAGGATCACACAGCCGGGGAAGGTCGGTTCCTGCAACAGCACCAGCGCGTCGAGCGGGTCCCCGTCATCGCCGAGCGTCCCCTCGATGAACCCGTAGTCGGCCGGGTACCTGGTCGAGGTGAACAGCATCCGGTCCAGCCGGATCCGCCCGGTCTCGTGGTCCATCTCGTACTTGTTCCTGTTGCCCTGCGGTATCTCGATGACGACGTCAAATTCCACGATGCGGCTCCTCGTGCTCCGCGGACACTCTCTTAGATGATTGACTCTGGGTGCCTGCGCCATGCCGCCGCGCATGGCAACCTGGCGCCGCTGTCCGAGCGTCTGGTTGTCCGACTGTCTTAAGGATCCCGCATCCAACGAGGGTTATGCCGTGCTGAGCCGCCCGCGTGCCCTGGCGCTTGTCACGCTGGCGCTGCTCAACGTCTTCACCATCGCGGCGGGCGTCACACTCGCGGACCTGCTGCGCGCCCGTCGCCCTCTCGCCGAGCCGCGGGTGGCCGTGCGGCCGGTGGTCCGCGGCGCGGCGGTGCTCGCGCCCGGACAGCGGGTCCGGCCAGCTGCCGACCCCAGGCGGGCTCGCCGCGGCGCTGTCGCCGCTGCTGTCGTCTCCCGCGCTCGGCCCGAGCGTGGGCGCGGTGGTCACCGACCCGGTGTCCGGGCACGTCCTTTTCAGCAGCGGCGGCACGTCAGCCGCTGACCCCGGCGTCGACCAACAAGCTCGCCACGTCGGTGGCGGCCCTCACGGTGCTCGGGCCAGGCGCCCGTTTCACCACCCGGGTGGTGCGCGGCGCATCCGCGGGCAGACATCGTCCTTGTCGGCGGCGGGGACCCCACGCTTGCGGCGGGCCGCCCGCCCGCTGCCGACTATCCGCAGCCCGCCACGCTCGCCGCGCTCGCCGCGTCGACCGCGCGGGCGCTGCGGGCGGCGCACGTCGGCCAGGTGCGCGTCGGCTATGACACGTCGCTGTTCAGCGGCCCGGGCATGGCACCAGGCTGGTCCCCGAGCTATGTCAGCACGGGCGACGTGACCCCGGTCAGCGCCCTCGAAGTGGATCAGGGACGGCTGACCGCGAGCGGCAGCCCGGAAGACGCCGATGATCCGTCCAACTACCGGCCCCGTTCGCAGCGACTCAGCCGCCGACGCGGCGCACGTCCTTCGCGTCCTTCCTCGCCGCACAGGGAATCCGCGTCGAAGGCGCGCGCCGCGGCAGGAGCGGGCCGCGGCCCGGCGCGGCGGAACTTGCCCAGGTGCAGTCGCCGCCGCTGGCGGACATCGTGGAGTGGATGCTGATCGAGAGCAACAACGACATAGCGGAGGCGCTCGCCAGGCAGGTGGCGATCGCGACCGGCCGGCCCGCGTCGTTCAGCGGCGGCGCGGCGGCGGTGCGAGCGACCCTGCGGCGGCTCGGCGCGTCGGCCGGCATTGACACCGTGGACGGCAGCGGGCTGTCACCCGAGGACCGCATCACGCCCGCCGCGCTCGCCCGGCTGATCTCGCTGGCCGCCTCGCCGCGGTACCCACGGCTGCGCGCGATCATCACGGGACTGCCGGTGGCGGGATTCTCCGGGACGCTGTCCGCGGCGGAGAACCGCTTCGTCACCAAGCTGAGCGCGCCGGCCGCCGGGCTCGTCCGGGCCAAGACCGGCACCCTGGACAACGTGCGGGCGCTCGCCGGCCTGGTGGTGGACAAGGACGGGCGGCTGCTCGCGTTCGCATTCATGATCAACCGCGTGCCTGCCAAGACCATGACCGCCTCCGCGACCATCCTGGACAGGCTCGCCGCGGCGCTCGCCGGTTGCGGCTGCCGCTGATCGCTTCTGTTCGCCGTCGCCGGCCGGGCCATGGCCGGCCGGGTTCGCGCGGGCGCGCTCGCATCTCCCGTTAGCACGTACGGTGGAGGGGTGAGCAGCGCACAGATGATCGACTGGGACGTGGCCGTCGCCACGGGGGTCCGCTGGGCGAGGCCGGGCCCTCAGGTGAGCCTGGCAGAGGCCCGGCGTGCCGTGGCGGAACTTCGCGAACTCGCGGCCGTCGTGCAGGAACCGGTGCGCGAGGTCACCGGCATGGTCAGCCGCGGAGAGCGCCGGGCAGATCGCCGTGGTGGACCGGCCGGGCTGGATCCGGGCCAACGTCGACGGATTCCGCGTCGTGCTTGATCCGCTCGCGCAGCAGTTGCGTGAAAAGCCAGGAGCCTGGCCCGCCGCCGGAGGGCTGCTCGGCTCGGTCGGCTCGAGGTTCACCGGCGTCCAGATGGGGCTGATCCTCGCCTTCCTGGCCGGCCGTGTGCTCGGCCAGTACGAGCTGTTTCTGCCCCCGGACCCGGCCGGCGGAGGGCCGGAAGGCACCGCGCGCCAGTGGCGTGGCGCGCGGCAAACGGAGCGGCTGCGGGCGGGCCGGCGGCGCAGCGATTCCGCGGCCGCATGATTCCGCGCACGGGTGGTTCCGGGGCCCGCGGTTACCTGGACCAAGGCGACGTGCCCGCGGGCAGGCTGACCCTCGTCGCGCCCAACATCGTCATGGTGGAACGCGAACTCGGCGTGAAGAGCCGCGATTTCCGGCTCTGGGTATGCCTGCACGAAGAGACGCACCGGATGCAGTTCACCGCGGTGCCCTGGCTGCGCGGCTACGTTCAGGGCCAGATCTCGGAATTCCTGCTCGCGTCGGATCTTGATCCCGCGGCGATCGTCGAACGGCTCCGCGCGGCGGCCGACGTGGTCTCCGGCGCGGTGCGCGGCGGCGCGGGCGGCGGGGACAGCCTCATCGAGGCGATCCAGAGCCCGCGCCAGCGCGCCACGCTCGACCGGCTCACCGCCGTCATGACCCTCGTCGAGGGTCATGGCGACTACGTGATGGATGCCGCGGGGCCACGGGTCGTCCCATCGGTGGCGGAGATCAGGGCCCGGTTCGCCGCCCGCCGCCACTCGGCCGGCCGGGTGGAGCAGGCGCTCAGGCGGCTGCTCGGCATCGACCTCAAGCTCAAGCAGTACGCGGAGGGCGCGCGGTTCGTGCGATCCGTGGTCGACGAGGTCGGCATGGCGGGCTTCAACAAGGTGTGGACATCGCCGCAGACGCTGCCCACCAAGGCGGAGATCGCCCAGCCGGGCGCCTGGGTGAACCGGGTGATCGGGGCCGGTGCGCTTCCGCCGTCGGCCCCGCCTGCCACGTCCGCGGACCTGGCGGGCAGGGCTGAGGACGCCCGGATGGGACCGCATCCGGCGGTTGCGGCGGTCCGCCGGGCAGTAAGGGAAGGCGTCAGCGACCTCACGCCCGGCGCGCTCGTGCTCGCCGCCTGCTCCGGAGGTGCCGATTCACTCGCCCTGGCGGCCGCGCTCGCGTTCGTCGCGCCGAGGCTGGGCTTGCGGGCGGGCGCCGTCACCGTCGACCACGGGCTCCAGCCAGGCTCGGCCGAGCGGGCGGCCCAGGTCGCCGGGCTGCTCACCGAACTCGGCCTCGAGCCTGTGGACCGGGTCGCGGTCACGGTGGGGCGGTCAGGCGGCCCGGAGGCGGCCGCGCGCGCCGCACGGTACGCGGCACTCGACGAGACCGCCCGCCGCCGCGACGCGCGGCCGTGCTGCTCGGCCATACCCTCGATGACCAGGCCGAGACGGTGCTGCTTGGCCTGGCGCGCGGTTCCGGTGCGCGTTCGCTCGCGGGCATGCCGGCCCGCGCGGGCCGTTACCGCAGGCCGCTGCTCGGCGTGCGCCGCAGCGTCACGTGCGCCGCGTGCGCGGCGCTCGGTCTGGCGGCCATGGGATGACCCGCACAACCACGATCCCGCGTTCACCCGGGCCCGGGTGCGTCATGAGGCACTGCCCACGCTGGAACGGGCGCTCGGCCCTGGCGTGGCAGCGGCACTCGCGCGGACAGCGGGCCAGTTGCGCGCGGACGGTGAGGCACTGGCCCAGTGGGCGGATATTGAGGCCGAACGGCTTCGCGGCGGAGACGGTGGCCTGGACGCGGTCGCGCTCGCGGAGCTGCCCCTGGCCGTGCGGTCCCGGGTGCTGCATGGTGCGGCGGTCACGGCGGGCTGCCCGGCGGGTGCGCTCACCGCACGCGCACATCGGGCAGATCGAGGAGCTGCTGACCAGCTGGCGCGGCCAGCGGTGGATTGATCTGCCGGCCGGCGTCCGCGCGCTGCGCCGGTATGGGAAGCTGCTTTTCACAAAGGACGGCGAAGACGCGACGGCCGGCGTCGCCGCAGCCCGGGGAACCTACGGCCGGGATCCCGACTGCGATGGGCCCCGCTGCCGGGACCCCCCAGCCGTAGGGACCCGCGGCCGCGGGAGCGCCGAGCCGTAGGGAGGGAGCCGGTGGACGCGAGCGACATGGGCGCCGACCTCAAGGAGGTGCTCATCACCCCTGAGCGGCTGCAGGCACGCGTCGCCGAACTCGCCGCACAGATCGACGCCGACTACGCCGGGCAGGACCTGCTGCTCGTCGGGGTGCTCAAGGGAGCGGTCATGGTGCTCGCCGACCTGGCCAGGGCCATGCACCTGCCGGTGGAGATGGACTGGATGGCGGTGTCCTCGTACGGTTGCGGGACGAAGTCGTCAGGCGTCGTGCGCATCCTGAAGGACCTGGACAGCGACATCACCGGGCGGCACGTGCTTGTGGTCGAGGACATCGTGGACTCGGGCCTGACACTGTCCTGGCTGGTCGGCAACCTGCGGTCGCGCGGACCCGCCTCGGTGCGGGTCTGCGTGATGCTGCGCAAGCCCGACGCGGCGCGGATGGATGTCGACGTGGCCTACACCGGTTTCGAGATCGGGGACGAGTTCGTGATCGGCTATGGGCTCGACTACGCGGAGCGGTACCGCAACCTGCCGTTCATCGGCACCCTGGCTCCGCATGTCTACGGCGGCGGCGCATCAGGCGCCGACGGCAAGGCAAGAAAGCCAGGCAGCGGCGCCGCGGACGCGGCGGGCCAGAGCCGGGACGGGAACAGAAAGACGCGATGACGGACGTTGTTGCTGAAGCAGGAGTGCCCAGCCGTTCCCGTAAGGTGTGCGCCATCTGCGTGGGTGCACGGCGCGCCGGCCGGTGTACCGTCGGACATCCCGTTACCGCATCGGGGAATAGAGGGAAGTAGGGCATGGGCACTGGGGCGACAGGCTACCCCGCCGGCAGGCGGCGGGACATGAGGCTGGTCAGGAGGGACCGACCCCGAGTCGGCGGGGTTGTTCATCGATGGATGTGAAGCGCTATTTCCGTGGGCCGCTGCTGCTGATCGTCGCGGCCGCAATACTGCTGCTTGTCGTACTCGACTATGCGAATTCGGGTCCCTCCTACAAGCAGGCCGCGACGTCGAAGGTCGTATCGCTGATCGAGCAGGGCCAGGTCAAGTCGGCCGTGCTTATCGACAAGGACCAGACGATCCAGGTCACCACCAAGAGCGGCAGCCGCTATCAGGCCTCCTGGGTGGGGAACCAGGGCCAGACCCTTCAGCAGGAGCTCCAGAAGCAGGTGGACAAGGGCAACGTCCCGACGCTACAACGTCCAGGTCCCCAAGGGCAACTCACTGCTGTCCCTCATCATCGGCATCCTGCCCTTCGCCCTTATCGTCCTGTTCTTCCTGTTCATGCTGAATCAGATGCAGGGCGGCGGCTCCCGGGTGATGAACTTCGGCAAGTCGCGCGCGAAGCTGATCACCAAGGACACGCCCAAGACGACCTTCGCCGACGTGGCCGGCGCCGACGAGGCGATCGAGGAGCTTCAGGAGATCAAGGAGTTCCTGCAGAACCCGGCCAAGTTCCAGGCCATCGGCGCGAAGATCCCGAAGGGCGTGCTGCTGTACGGCCCGCCTGGAACGGGTAAGACCCTGCTCGCGCGTGCGGTCGCCGGCGAGGCGGGCGTCCCGTTCTACTCGATCTCCGGGTCGGACTTCGTCGAGATGTTCGTCGGCGTCGGCGCCTCCCGGGTCCGCGACCTGTTCGAGCAGGCGAAGACGAACGCCCCGGCGATCGTCTTCATCGACGAGATCGACGCCGTGGGGCGGCACCGTGGCGCTGGTCTCGGCGGCGGTCATGACGAGCGCGAGCAGACCCTGAACCAGTTGCTCGTGGAGATGGACGGATTCGACATCAAGGGCGGCGTCATCCTCATCGCCGCGACGAACCGGCCGGACATCCTCGACCCGGCGCTGCTGCGGCCAGGGCGCTTCGACAGGCAGATCGTGATCGACCGGCCGGACATGCTCGGCCGCCGCGGCATCCTGACGGTGCACGCGAGGGGCAAGCCGCTCGCTCCGGACGTGGATCTCGAAACCATCGCGCGGCGCACGCCCGGCTTCACCGGCGCCGATCTGGCCAACGTGATCAATGAGGGTGCGCTGCTCACGGCGCGGATGAACGCCAAGCAGATCTCGATGGCCATGCTCGAAGAGGCCATCGACCGGGTGATGGCCGGGCCCGAGCGCAAGTCCCGGGTGATGTCGGAGAAGGAAAGGAAGATCATCGCCTACCACGAGGGCGGCCACGCGCTCGTCGGCCACGCGCTGCCCAACGCCGACCCGGTGCACAAGATCACGATCTTGCCGCGCGGCCGTGCGCTCGGCTACACGATGGCGCTGCCCACGGAGGACAAGTTCCTCATCACCCGGTCCGAGATGATGGACCAGCTCGCCATGCTGCTCGGCGGGCGTACCGCGGAAGAGCTTGTGTTCCACGAGCCCACTAGCGGCGCGGCCAACGACATCGAGAAGGCGACGTCCATCGCGCGCAAGATGATGACCGAGTTCGGGATGAGCGAGCGGCTCGGCGCGCGGAAGTTCGGCACCGGCGACGGTGAGCCGTTCCTTGGCCGGGATGTGGGGCACACCAGGGACTACTCCGAGGAGATCGCCTCGTCCATCGACGAGGAGGTGCGCAGGCTCATCGAGTCCGCGCACGACGAGGCGTGGGAGATCCTCGTGCAGTACCGCGACGTGCTCGACGACCTCGTGCTGCAGCTCATGGACAAGGAGACCCTGTCCAGGGACGAGGTCATGCGCGTCTTCGCGACGGTGCAGAAGCGGCCGAACCGGGGGTCGTACACGGGCTACGGCAAGCGGCTGCCCGTCTGACCGTCCGCCCGTGCTGACTCCCAAGGAACTCGCGCTGACGGCGGCGAAGGACCCCGGCGAGCTGGGCGCTCACGGCAACGGCAAGGGCCTCGGCAACGCCATCGGCGGCCCGCCGCGCGGCAGTGACATCACCGGGCGCATCGGCCGCACCCCGCACACCGGTGGTGGGTCCGACCGCCCGGGCGGGTGACGTGGATCAGCCACGCATCGAGCGTGCTGTCCGTGAGATCCTGCTCGCGATCGGCGAGGACCCTGACAGGAACGGCTTGCGGGACACTCCGGCCCGGGTGGCGCGCGCCTACGCGGAGCAGTTCGCCGGACTGCGCCAAAATCCCGAGGACGTGCTCAGCACCGTATTCGACGCCGACCACGATGAGCTGATCCTGGTCAAGGACATCGAGCTGTACGCCACGTGTGAGCACCATCTCGTTCCCTTCTTCGGCGTGGCCCACGTCGGCTATGTCCCGAACAGCAAGGGCCAGATCACCGGCCTGTCCAAGCTCGCGCGGCTGGTGGACGTCTACGCCCGGCGGCCGCAGGTGCAGGAGCGGATGACCGCGCAGATAGCGGACGCGCTCATGGACGTGCTCGAACCGCGCGGCGTCATCGTGGTGGTGGAGGCCGAGCACCTGTGCATGACCATGCGCGGGGTACGCAAGCCCGGGGCCAAGACCGTAACCTCGGCGGTCCGGGGTGATTTCCGTGACTGCGACCGTACCCGGGCGGAGGCGCTGAGCCTCATCTTCGGCCGTCGCTAGTGGCGGGTAGCAGCGGCGCGTACCCGATCCGTAAGCCCGGCGACTCACCTCGGGCAGTGACGCCGCCGCTGCGGCCTCGCGGGGATCCTGAGTAGCCGTCCCGCAGGCCCACACAGTCTTTGACACCGGTTGGAGCGATGCAAGCGACTCCTTTTGCCTTCCGCCCCCTGGCGCCTCTTGCTCATTGCACGCGTTTGAACGCACGATGTTCCTGCGGTGGCTACGCTGATGGCCCGTGATCCGGGGTTCAGCCAAGGTGTCTGAGACGAACGAGCATTCCGATGGTGGTCCGGCAGGCAATGATGCACGGGCCGGCGACAGCGGTGAGCTGCACCGCCATCCCCGTTCGCCCGACCGCAGACGGCAGCGCAGCTGGGTACCCACGACAGCGGGCTGGCTCAGCCTGATCATCGGCGTCTACAACATCCTCGGCGTGCTCGCACCCCAGTTCCACGAGAGGCTCCACCGGATCGGCAGGGTGGTGCCTGGGAGCCTCTACCAACGCCGCGCGTGCCGCCGACGTCATCACCGGCCTGCTGCTGATCATGCTCGCCCATGCGCTGCGGCGCCGCAAGCGCCGTGCCTGGCAGGCGGTGACGATCCTGCTCGCCGTGAACATCGTGACGCATATCGTGCACGGGCCGCAGCTCGGGCAGGCGATCGTGGCCGCCGCCATGCTGTGCGCACTGCTGTATTTCCGCGACGAGTTCTACGCGATCGGTGACCCGCGGACGCGCTGGCGTGCGCTGTGGGTATTCGCCGGGCTCGTCATCGCCGACGTCGTCATCGGGCTCGGCTACATCAGGTTCAGCCGTATCTCGGACGACTACTCGCTCACTCAGCAGGCCCGGGACGTGATCTACGAGCTGGTCGGGGTCAGCAGCCCCATCCGGTTCGCATCCGAGGGCCGCACCGACACCTTCCACCTGATGACAAGCGCGCTCGGCCTGTTCACGCTCATCGTGGCCGCCTATCTGTTCCTGCGGCCCGCCGAGCCGGTGGCGCGGCTCAGCGCACATGACGACGAGCAGATCAGGGACCTGCTTACCACCTATGGCGAACGGGACTCACTTGGCTATTTCGCGCTCCGCAGCGACAAGAGCGTGATCTGGTCGCCGACAGGCAAGTCATGCATCGGATACCGCGTGGTGTCCGGTGTCATGCTCGCGGCGGCCGACCCGATCGGTGATCCGGAGGCGTGGCCTGGCGCGATCCACGCCTTTCTCGACGAGGCAGCCCGGCATGCCTGGGTGCCTGCGGTCATGGGCTGCAGCGAGCTCGGTGCCGAGGTCTGGTGCCGCGAAGGCGACCTGACCGCGCTCGAGCTCGGCGACGAGGCCATCGTGGAAGTGGCGGAATTCAGCCTGGCGGGCCGGGCCATGCGCAATGTGCGGCAGATGGTGTCCCGGGTGGCCAGGCACGGCTACTGCTCGCAGGTCCGCCGGATCGCTGACATTCCCAGGGAAGAAATCGAGAGCATGTGCCGGCAGGCCGACTCCTGGCGCGGCAGCCAGACCGAACGGGGCTTTTCCATGGCCCTCGGGCCGCATCGGCCAACCAGGCGACGAGCGGTGTGTCGTGGCCACGGCGACCGAGGACGGCGTGCTGCGGGCCGTGCTGCACTTCGTGCCCTGGGGCACGGACGGCCTCTCGCTCGACCTGATGCGCAGGGACAGGCAGTCGCAGCCCGGGCTCAACGATTTCCTCATCACCGAAACGATCAAGGCCGCCGCCAGCCTGTCCGTGCAGCGCATCTCGCTCAACTTCGCGGTGTTCAGGTCCGCGCTCGAACGTGGTGAGCGGATCGGCGCGGGGCCCGTGCTGCGCGCATGGCGGGCCATCCTGGTCTTCTTGTCCAAGTGGTTCCAGATCGAATCGCTGTACAAGTTCAACGCGAAGTTCCGCCCGATATGGGAGCCACGGTTCTTCGTCTTCCCCAGCACCAGGGACACCCCCAGGATCGCCATCGCCGCCCTCGAGGCGGAGGCGTTCCTGGTATGGCCGCAGCTGAAACCGCGCACGCTCGCGCGCAAGCTCGGCCTCGGCAAAGTGCGCCGCATGCTGAAGGCACCCACTCCGCGGGCGTGACCAGGCGCGCATGGTCGCACCAAGATCTACGGGACAAGCCCTACGCGCGCATAGGCTTGCGCCCATGGTGAATGAGACGCAGGCCGCGCGGCCAGCCCGCGCGGTCTGCCCGGCCTCCCGGATCCGGGCCGGTGCCTGGTCATGGGCGTGATCAACGTGACACCTGATTCGTTCTCCGACGGCGGCGCCTGGTACGGCACCGACGACGCCATCAGGCACGGCCTGGATCTCGTCGCCGACGGCGCCGACATCGTCGACGTGGGCGGCGAATCGACGCGTCCGGGCGCGCAGCGGATATCAGCGGCAGAAGAACTCCGCAGGGTTGGCCCTGTCATCAGCGCCCTCGCCGCGGAGGGGGTGCCGGTCAGCGTGGACACGATGCGCGCGGAGGTGGCGGAGTTCGCTGTTGAGGCCGGAGCGCGTCTGGTGAACGATGTCAGCGGCGGTCTCGCCGACCCGGCGATGCCGCGCCTGGTGGCCAAGGCCGGCGTGCCCTACGTGGTCATGCACTGGCGGGGCCACAGCCACGACATGTACAGCCGCGCCGTCTACCAGGATGTCGTGGCGGAAGTCAGGGACGAACTGCGCCGCAGGGTGGAGACGGTGGTCGCCGAAGGCGTCGACCCGTCGCTCGTCATCGTCGATCCCGGGCTCGGCTTCGCCAAGCGTCCCGAGCACAACTGGAGGCTGCTCACCCGGCTCGGCGTGATCGCCGATCTTGGCGCCGCCGGCGCGTTCCCCGTGCTCGTGGGCGCCTCACGCAAGCGTTTCCTGGGCAAGCTGCTCGCATCGGCGGACGGGAGCCCGCGGCCGTTCTCCGCATGTGACGATGCCACGGTGGCGGTGACCGCGCTTGCCGCGGCCGGGGGCGCCTGGTGTGTGCGAGTCCACAAGGTGCCACCCAATGCGGACGCGGTCCGTGTCGCTGCGGCGTGGCGGCAGGCGGACCACGGCCGGGAGGGCGGCAATGGAGATCTCTGAGGTCGCCGCCATCGAGGAGCTGAACGCCGAGTTCTACGCCGCGTTCGAAGCCGGCGACCTGGACCGCATGGGGGATGTGTGGGCGGAGGACAAGGACGCTGGCGGCAGTGTCGTCTGTGTCCACCCGGGCGGCCCGATGGTGCGCGGCCGTGGCGCGGTGCTCAGGTCGTGGGCACTGATCATGGCCAATACGTCCTACATCCAGTTCGTGCTCACCGATGTGCTGACCCAGGTCTCGGGCGATATCGCGGTCCTGACGTGCGCCGAGAACATCATCACCGCGTCGGACGACGACGGTGCCGGGTTTCGCCGCGGGCGGCAATGTGGCCACCACGAACGCGTTCGTCCGCACCGATGACGGCTGGCGGCTGTGGCTGCATCACGGGTCGCCGGTGATGCTGCGCTCGGACGAGGAGGAGGAGTGACCGCCAATCAGGTACCTCGCCGAGCGCTGCAGCCGGCCGGGACTGCGGCGGGACCCCGGGGTCGGCACCGCTGGACCGGATCGCGCTTCGCGGACTGCGCGCCCGCGGTTACCACGGCGTATACGAACATGAGCGCCGCGACGGTCAGGACTTCGTCGTGGACGCCACGCTCGGCGTTGACACCCGGCCCGCCGCGGCCTCCGATGACCTGTCACGTACGGTCGACTACGGCAGCTTGGCCACGAGGCTGGCCGGCATCATCACGGGCTGAACCCGTCCAGCTCATCGAAACACTGGCCCAGCGCCTCGCCGAGGCATGCCTGGCAGAACCCGCCGTGACGGAGGTGGAGATCACCGTGCACAAGCCGCAGGCGCCGGTCCGGGTTCCCCTCGACGATGTCGCGGTGACCATCTCGCGGCGGCGGGCATGACGGATGCCGGCCCCGCGGCTGAGGTCTCTGCCGACCGCAGCGCGACTCGGCGGCCCGCAGGCATCGCCTGCCGAACGGCCCGGCGGCCACCACACCACACCATGAGTGGACCGCTCCGCAGCGCGTGGTACTCGCGCTCGGCAGCAATCTCGGCGTCCGCATGCAGAACCTCCAGGGCGCGGTGGACGCGATGTTCGACGCGCCGGGCCTGAGCTTCGTCGCGGTCTCGCCCGTGTACGAGACCGAACCGGTCGGCGGCCCCGCGCAGCCCGACTACCTCAACGCCGTGCTGATCGCGGCGACGACGCGGCCGGCCATCATGATCCTTGACCTTGCGCAGGGCATCGAGAAGGCATTCCACCGCGCCCGCGAGGTCCGCTGGGGGCCACGGACGCTCGACATCGACATCATCATGTACGGTGCGGAGGTCAGCGACGACCCGAAGCTGGTCCTGCCGCATCCGCGCGCGCACGAGCGCGCCTTCGTACTCGCGCCGTGGCTCGATCTTGACCCGAGCGCCGAGATCCCACACCGAGGACGGGTCGCCGATCTGCTCGCGCGCGCGACCGGTACGCAGCATCCGGCGGCGCGACGACCTCGCTATCCGGCCACCGGACCGATCGCCATGAAGCCGACGAAGATCCGGATAATCGTGATCGTCGCGGTTGCGTGCGCGGCCCTGTCGTGGCTCATACTCGGGCTGGTCTACCGCTCGCTGCCACCCTTGCCATGGAGCGGCGTGCCCACGCTGCTCATCGTGGCACTCGCCGAGGCGTACAGCGGGACGCTGGTCCGCGCGCGCATCCTCCAGCGCCCAGGCACCAAGCCGGTGGAGCCGATCGCGATCGCGCGGATGGCTGCGCTCGCGAAGGCCAGCGCGTACACGGCCGCGGTGATCGGCGGCGTGGCTGGGGGTTTCTCGCTGTACGTCGCGGGATCACTGGACAAGACGTTTCCGCGCCACGACGCGTTCGCCGCGGTGGGCACGTTCGCGGCCGCTGTGCTGCTTGCCGCGGCGGCCCTGTACCTGGAGTACTGCTGCCGCGTGCCGAAGCTGCCGGACGAGGAGGACGACACCCGCCCCGCCGACCGCAGTAAGAGCTAGCTGCGCGCACCCCTCGGCCGTCTTCCGATTTCGCAACAGGCGATGGCCCATGAATGTGGCCCATTGCAGGGATGTCGAGCACACCACGGCACACATTCCCTGAAGAGCGGTGTCGGGCCGAGCTGATGTGACCTGGCTGTCGCTATAGCGACAGCCAGGTCACATCCATGGCAGGGCGCCGGCGCACGGTGCCCGCGGCGGGGCCCGCCGCCCTTCGCTTATGCTGGCGGCGTTAGCCTGAGTTACAGCTACGACGCCGTCCGGTACCCGGCGAGGACTGGAACGAGATGGATCCTGCAGTGCCGCGTCCTGCCAGCGGCGCGAGCTTGCCCGCAGCCCGGGACGCTGCAGGACCCTGGCGAGGCCGCGGCCGGTGGAGCCGCGGCCGGTGACAGGCCCGCCAGGCTCAAGGTCGGTGTGGTCGGCGCCGGCCGTGTCGGCGCCGTCCTGGGCGCGGCCCTCGCGCGGGCAGGTCACCGTGTCGTCGCGGCGTCGGCGGTCTCAAGCGCGTCCAGGGACCGGGCCAGCCGCCTCCTGCCCGGTGCCGCGCTCGCCGAACCCCAGGGACGTCGTCGCGGCCGCCGATCTGATCCTGCTCACGGTGCCGGACGACGCGCTGCCCGGGCTGGTGGCAGGTCTCGCGCAGACCGGCGCACCGCTGCACGGCCGCCTGCTCGCGCACGCGAGCGGCAGGTACGGCGCCGCCGTGCTCGATCCGGCCACCCGCCGCGGCGCGCTGCCGCTCGCCCTGCATCCCGTGATGACATTCACCGGCCGCCGCGAGGACGTCGATCGTCTGACGGGTGTGTGTTTCGGCGTGACGGCCCCGGACGCGCTGCGGCCGGTGGCAGAGGCCCTGGTGATCGAGATGGGCGGCGAGCCGGTGATCATCGCGGAGGCGCGACAGGGATCTCTACCACGCTGCCCTCGCGGGCGCCGCGAATCACCTGACCACGCTGATCGCCGAGTCGGCCGAACTGCTGCGCGGCGCGGGTGTTCCCGATCCCGCGCGAATGCTCGGCCCGCTGCTTTCCGCGGCCCTCGACAACGCGCTGCGGCTTGGGATCGCCGGCCTGACCGGCCCGGTCGCCCGCGGCGACGCGGGCACCGTGGCCAGCCACATCGAGGTGCTCAGGAAGGTGTCGTCGCCGGCCGCGGTCGGCGCCTATGTCGCCATGGCCAGGCTCACCGCCGACCGCGCGATCGCCGCAGGAATGCTCAAGCCGGAGGATGCCGAGCGCCTGCTCGACGTGCTGAGCGGAACGCCGGAATGAGGCCGGTGCTCGTGCACGACCGGGCGGCCCTCGCCGCGGCACTCGGCAGCCTCGGCAGGCCGGTCGTCCTCGTGCCGACCATGGGTGCGCTGCACTCCGGCCACCGCGGCGCTGCTGCACCGGGCACGGGAACTCGCCGGCCCGGGCGGCGCCGTTGTCGTGAGCATCTTCGTCAATCCGCTCCAGTTCAGGCCGGGCGAGGACCTGGACCGCTATCCCCGCACGCTCGACGAGGACATGGCTGTCTGCCGCGACGAAGGCGTGGCGGTGGTCTTCGCGCCGAGCAGCGGCGAAATGTACCCGGGCGCGCCGACGGTGACGGTCGATCCCGGGCCCGCGGGTGATCGCCTCGAAGGCGAGTTCAGGCCTGGCTTCTTCCGCGGCGTCCTGACGGTCGTGATCAAGCTGTTCGGGCTCACCCGGCCGGACATCGCCGTGTTCGGCGAGAAGGACGCGCAGCAGCTTGCGCTGGTCCGCCGGATGGTGACCGACCTCGATCTCGGCGTCGACATCGCCGCGGTGCCGACCGTCCGCGACAGCGACGGCCTTGCCACGTCCAGCCGCAACCGATACCTGTCACCGGCCGAGCGGGCGACGGCCCTGTGTCTGTGGCGTGCGCTGCGCGCGGGCCGGGACGAGGCCGCGTCGGGCGCGGCCAAGGTCGTGGCCGCCGCCAGGGCGGTGCTCGATGAGGCGGCGTGCGCGGATCCGCCGTTGCGGCTCGACTACGTCGCGCTCGCCGATCCGCAGACCTTCCTCGCCGCCGCGGGCCACGGCCCCGCCGTGCTCGCGGTCGCCGCCAGGGTCGGATCCACCCGGCTGATCGACAACGTCGCCGTGACGCTTCGCCGCCGCAGGCACGGCCATGACACCGATCGCGTCACGGCTGGCGGCCCCGGCGCCCGGCTGGATGGTCCGGGCGGACATCGTGGTCGCCGGATCCGGCGTGGCGGGCCTGACGGCCGCGCTGGCCGCCCGCAGGGCGGGCCGGGTGCTGCTTGTCACCAAGGCGCTCGTGGACGCCGGATCCACCCGCTGGGCGCAGGGCGGGATAGCCGCCGCGCTCGGGCCGGGTGACTCGCCGACGCAGCACCTGCGCGACACGCTCGAAGTGGGTGGCGGGCTGTGCGACGAGGCGGCGACCCGCCTGCTCGTCACGGAGGGCCCGGCGGCGGTCCGGCGGCTGATGGCACTCGGCGCACGCTTCGACACGGCAGCGGACGGGGCGGTCGCCCTGACGCGGGAAGGCGGCCACCTGCGGCCGCGTATCGCGCACGCGGGCGGCGACGCCACCGGCGCGGAGATCTCGCGCGCGCTCGTCACGGCGCTGAAGCGGGCCGCCGACGCCGATCCTGGCATCGAGGTGATCGAGCACGCGCTCGTTCTCGACCTGCTCCGCGGCCGCGGACGGCCGCGCCGCCGGGCTCACCCTGCACGTGATGGGCGAGGGCCAGCGGGACGGGGTCGGCGCGGCTGTTGCCCGTGCCGTCGTCCTCGCGACCGGCGGGCTCGGGCAGGTCTACCTGGCCACCACCAATCCCGGGGTGTCCACGGGCGACGGGGTCGCCCTGGCCCTGCGGGCGGGCGCAGACGTCACGGACCTGGAGTTCGTCCAGTTCCACCCGACCGTGCTGTGGCTGGGCCCTGGATCGCTCGGCCGTCAGCAACTGGTCTCCGAGGCGGTGCGCGGCGAGGGCGCCTTCCTCGTGGACGAGGCGGGGACGCGCTTCATGGCCGGCCTGCACCCGCTCGCCGATCTCGCGCCACGCGACGTGGTGGCCAAGGCGATCGTGACGCAGATGGCCGCGACCGGCACCGATCACGTCTACCTGGACGGCCGCGCACCTCGGCCGCCGCACCTGGGAGCGGCGGTTCCCGACCATCCTCGCGAGTTGCAGGCGCCACGGCATCGACCCGGTCCGCGAACCCGGTCCCGGTCGTGCCCGCGGCGCACTACGCGAGCGGCGGGGTGCGCACGGACATGTGGGGCCGGACCAGCGTGCCCGGCCTCTACGCGTGCGGCGAGGCCGCGTGCACCGGGGTACACGGCGCGAACCGGCTCGCGTCCAACTCACTTCTCGAGGGTCTCGTCTTCGCCGAGCGGATCGGCGCGGACATCGCCGCCGGCCTGCCGCGATGGCAGGACCCGGTGCCCGACGGCCGGCCAGCGGGCCTGGTCAGCCCGGATATCCGCGGCGAACTGCAGCAGATCATGTCCGGCCGCGCGGGCGTCCTGCGCGACGGTGCCGGCCTGGGGTCCGCAGCAGAGGATCTCGCACGGCTGCGCCAGCGGGCACCTGGCCAGCCGTGCACCGAGGCGTGGGAGGCGACCAACCTGCATCTGGTCGCCTCCGCCCTGGTGGCAGCGGCGGCGGCGGCGGGAGGAGACCCGCGGCAGTCACTGGCGGCAGGATTTTCCTGACCGCAGTGACGCGTGGCTCGGACATCTGGTCGACCACGCTCAGCGGCGGCGCCCTGCTGAGCAGGTTCATCGGCTGGCGCCGCGTCCGGCGCCTGCCGCTGGGGCGACGGCGCCGACGGCGCGGGGAAGGAGCCGGGATGAGCGCGGCCTTGCGTGAAGTGCTCACGGCGGAACTCATCGAGCGGCTGCGCGGCGCCGGGCTTGATCCGCAGGAGGTCACCCGGATCGTCTCGGCCGCGCTCGACGAGGACCTCGCCGGGCGCGGACGACGTCACCACAGAGGCGACCATTGCCGCCGACGCGCGAGACCACCGCCTACCTGAGCGCACGTGCCGACGGCGTGGCCGCGGGGCTCCCGTCGCGGAGACGGTCTTCCGGGTGGCGGCTGCGCGTGGTGTGCCACCTGGAGGCGGAGCCAGCTGCGCTGACGATGGCGCCGCGCAGCCGTCCGGATCAGTGCTAGCTCTGCTACCCGCGGACGGCCGACCCCCGGGATCCCCCCGCAGCAATCGTTGCCGCATCCGCGGCAGCCGTTCAGGATCATCTATCACAAATCCGACGGCGACCGGGTGCGCCGCGGGGACACGCTGCTCACCGTCACGGGCAATACGAGGGCGCTGCTCGTCGCCGAACGGACCGCGCTCAACCTGGCCTGCCACCTGTCCGGGATCGCCACGCTGACCCGCCGCTGGGTCGACGAGGTGGCGGGCACCGGCGCAACGGTCAGGGACACCCGCAAGACCCTGCCGGGCCTTCGCGGGTTGCAGAAGTACGCGGTCCGCTGTGGCGGCGGGGTCAACCACCGGATGTCGCTGTCGGACGCGGTGCTGGTGAAGGACAATCACATCGCCGCGGCCGGCGGCGTCGCGGCGGCGTTCGCGGCGGTGAGCAACGCGGTCGTGGGCCTGCCCATCGAGGTCGAGTGCGACACGCTCGCCCAGGTGAAGGAGGCGGTCGAGGCAGGTGCGACGCTGATCCTGCTCGACAACTTCGCCGCCCGGGACACGGCGGCTGCGGTCGCGCTCGTGGCGGGCCGTGCGCGCCTGGAGGCGAGCGGCGGGCTGACCCTCGGAGCGGGCGCGCGCGGTGGCCGCGACCGGGGTGGACTATCTCGCGGTCGGCGCGCTCACCCATTCGGCTCCGGCACTGGACCTCGCGCTCGACCTCGGGATCGGGCCGGACGTTCCACCGGGCGAACCCCTTGCGCCGGGCGCCGCCGGGCAGTGACAGTACCGTTCATGGGCGCACTATCCACGGGATTTGCAGCCTCCGCAGGTTCCCTGCGGCCCGCGAGGGCGCAGGCTCCGTTGTCCACGAATCCGCCGACCACACTCCGTCAGGACGATCATGCTGCTGACCATCGATGTCGGGAACACGCACACGGTCCTCGGGATCTTCGAGGACGAGGAAGTCATCGAGCACTGGCGGCTGGCGACCGATCCCGATCGGACGGCCGACGAACTCGCTGTCCTCCTGCAGGGCCTGCTCGGGCAGAGCCCTGTCCTCAAGCAGACCGACATCAGCGGCATCGCACTCTGCTCGACCGTCCCGTCGATGCTGCACGAGATGCGTGAGATGTTCCGGCGTTACTACGGTGACGTTCCCGCGGTGATCGTCGAGCCAGGCGTGAAGACCGGGATCCCGGTCCGGGTGGACAACCCCAAGGAGGTCGGCAGCGACCGCATCATGAACTCACTCGCGGCCGTTCACCTCTACGGCGGCCCCGCGATCATCGTGGACTTCGGCACGTCGACCAACTTCGACGCGGTGAGCGCGAAGGGCGAGTTCATCGGCGGCGCCTTCGCCCCGGGGATCGAGATCTCCGTCGACGCGCTGTCCAGGCGGGCCGCGCAACTGCTCAAGGTCGAGCCCGCGCGGCCGAACCGGGTGATCGGCAAGAACACCGTGGAATGCCTCCAGTCGGGCATCATCTACGGATTCGTGGGCCAGGTCGAGGGGATCGTCGAGCGGATGGTCCGCGAACTCGCGCCTGATGATCCGGACTCGGTGACCGTGGCCGCTACCGGTGGCCTCGCGCCGCTCATGGTCGACGAGGTGAGCGTCATCGACGTCTACGAGCCATGGCTGACCCTGATCGGCCTTCGCCTCGTCTATGAGCGAAACACGCCGGAATAGCCGCGGCACCGGACTTTGGCAAATACCTTTGCTCGCCGAGGCGGCGGGTAACCTTCGGCAGGTGACCGATCAGCAGCCTCAAGATGACCGCGACGACCTGCCCGAGCAGATGCGCGTGCGGATGGCGAAGCTCGAAAGGCTCCGGGCGGCCGGCGTCGATCCGTACCCGGTCGGCTTCCCGCGGACCACGACCATTGCGGCGCTGCGCGAGAAGTACGCCGGCCTGGATCCGTGAGGTGTCGACCGGCGACCGCGCCGGGGTCACCGGCCGGGTGATCCTCAACAGGCCGAGCGGCAAGCTGGTTTTCGCCACGATCAGGGACGGGACGGGCGATCTGCAGGTCATGCTGTCGCTCGACCGGATCGGCGCGGAATCGCTCGCCGCGTGGAAGCGTGACGTGGATCTTGGCGATCACGTGGGCGTCGAGGGCGAGGTGATCACCTCACGCCGCGGTGAACTGTCCGTGCTCGCCGAGAGCTTCGCCATCACGTCGAAGTGCCTGCGCCCGTTGCCCGACAAGCACAAGGGCCTGACCGACATCGAGTCGCGGGTGCGGCAGCGGTATCTGGACCTGATCGTGAATCCGGACGCCCGCCGGATGGTGGAGATCCGTGCCGCGGCCGTCCGTGCGATACGTGCGGAAATGACGCGGCGGGATTTCATCGAGGTGGAAACCCCGATGCTCCAGCGCGTGCACGGTGGTGCCAACGCGCGGCCTTTCCGCACCCACCACAACGCGTACAACCTTGATCTCTACCTGCGTATCGCGCCGGAACTGCATCTCAAGCGGCTGCTCGTCGGCGGGATGGAGAAGGTCTTCGAGATCAACCGCAACTTCCGCAACGAGGGCGTCGACGCTACCCACAACACCGAATTCACGATGCTCGAGGCGTACGAGACGTACGGCGACTACGACACGGTGGCGACGCTCACGCGTGAGCTCATCCAGCGGGCCGCGGCCGCCGCGCTCGGCGGGACGGTGCTGCGGCGTCGCGGACGGCACCGAGTTCGACATCGGCGGGCAGTGGCCGTCGAAGACCGTGCACCAGGCGATCGGTGAGGCGCTTGGCGAGGAGATCACGCCGGACACCAGCGAGCAGCGGCTGCGCGAGCTCTGCGCCAAGGCCGACGTGCCGCTCGATCCTCAAGTGGAACCGTGGCCACGTCGTGCTGGAGATGTATGAGCGCCTCGTCGAGGAGCGCACCGTGGAGCCGACGTTCTACCGCGATTTCCCGACCGAGGTGTCGCCGCTGACCCGCGCCCACCGCAGCGATCCTCGGCTGGCAGAGCGGTGGGACCTGGTGGCGTTCGGGACCGAGCTTGGTACCGGCTACTCGGAGCTCATCGATCCCATAGAGGAACGTGCGCGCCTCACCGCGCAGTCGCTGCTCGCCGCCGGAGGCGACGCGGAGGCGATGCAGCTGGACGAGGACTTCCTGCGGGCGCTGGAGTACGCGATGCCGCCGTCCGGCGGGATGGGCATGGGCATCGACCGCCTGCTGATCATGCTGACGGGCGCCAACATCAGGGAAACGATCCTGTTCCCGCTGGTCAGACCCGAAGGCTAACCGGCCGGCTCCGTCCGGTGCGGACCCCGGCGGCGCTGGCGCCGCGGGACTCGCATCGTGTCGTATGGCCCTGCGGTGAACGAACCCGTGGTAAGACGCTTGCCGTACGGGTTGATCGCGCGCGGAATGTGCGGTCCACGACGGCTTCGCTGCGGTGAGGCGGTGCGCGTGTCGGTGACGGCGCTGCGTGGCGGTGCAGTCCGCTATGGTTGGCCAGTGGATCAACGCGGCGCTGCGCGACGGCATCCGGCTACGTGGGTAACGCCAGCGGCCGCGACGCGCGGCCCGGCAGTGGATCACACCGGGACTACCCCGGGCCCCGCCAGCGCTGGGAGCCCCCGCGCGGGCTCCCAGCGCTGGCTTTCTCGCGGCCCGGACCTATCTGGCCGAGCCGCAGGGCCGACAGGGCAGGGCTGAGCGCGGCTGCCGCTTCCGCCCCATCGGACAGCGGCGCCGCAAGGCGATCACCGCCGCACGACGGCTACCCGAATGCTGGTCCGGTAATCCGCAGCGGCATCCCCTGTTCCGGGGCGATCAGATCGCGATGCGTACGGCGCCCACGTACACGTTCCAGTAGACCGGCTCGACGTGCACGGTCTCACCGAAATCGGGCGCGTCGATCATCAGCCCGTTACCGATATATAGTCCGACGTGGCCGATGTCCTGGTAGAAGAACACCAGGTCGCCCGGCTGAAGCTGACTTCTGGAGATGTGCACGCCCGAGTCCCATTGGTCGCCGGTGTAATGCGGCAACTGGATCCCGATCTGCTCGTAGGCCCACATCACCAGGCCGGAGCAGTCGAAGGCGGTCGGGCCCGCTGCGCCCCACATATACGGATCGCCCTGCTTGGTGAGCGCGAAACGGAGGGCGCGCGCGCCGAGGCTGTCACCGACGGGTGCCGTGACAGGGAAGCGGCCGGTCTGGCTCGCGATGGCGAGCGCCTTCTTGTAAGCGGAGCTCTCGATCAGATTGATCTTGCTCTGAATCTGGTCCTTCTTCGCGCCCATCTGCTTGACCAGGCTCGCGACCTGTTGGGACTGCTGCTGCGCTGTCTCCTGTGCCCGGTTCGCGGCGGCCTGTGCCGTCTGCAGGCCGTGGACTACGGCGCCGTTCTCCGTCTGCAGGTGATCCATGATCGACGCCCGGTCGATGAAGCCCTGCGGGTCGCTCGAAGTCGCGAGCTGCAGCGTGGGGTCATAACCGCCGGTCACGTAGCTCTCCGCGGCGATCTGGCTGACCTTTTGCATGCCGCCAGCGAGTGCCGCCGTGTCGCGCGCCGCGGTCTTGGCCGCGGCCTTGGCGGCGCTCCGCGTCTCGCTCAACCTGACCTGCAGGCCGTCGTACTGCTGGCTGAGCGTGTCGATCTGGTGCGCGAGCAGCCTGGCCTGGGCGACAAGCTCGTTGAAACTCGGCTGTGGCGCCCTGGGCTGCGCGTCGCCCGACGTGAGCGGCAGCGCGAGGCTGAACGCGATGAGCGCGGCGGCGAGCACCAGGCCCCGTTGCCACGGCCGCGCCTGCCGAATGCGGAAACTACCCCCCCAGATGGAGAAACTGCCGCCCCGGACGGATCCGGGCAGACCGCTACCGCGGTGCGAGCGCTCCACTCAGGCCTCTCCTCTCCTTTGCCGCCTACCGGGTTAGCTGACGGGTTCGGGCCGGAGCAGCCCTACCGCGGCGCGACCGGATCTTCGTCGCGCCTGCGGATTCACCCCGGGGAAGGTTGGGTCCCCGGCTCCCTGGCACGGCGGCGGCTAGCCGCGTACCGGGGACTCGGCGGGTCACGTTGCGTCACCGCGGGAGCGGAGCGCAGCAGATGACAACAGCGCTGGACATTAATGGATGTTGCGCTTGATGCTCAACCTGAACGGTGAAAATTTTTGGTTCGGATAACCAACCTGGCCGTCGCTTTGGCCCTTTGCCACAGCTCACGCTCTGTGCCCGGTCGCCGGGCCGCGTGCGGATGCGCCGGACGTCCGCGCAGGTCATAGGCGCCGCAACGGCACTTCACCGGCCGTGTGATCTGCGCGTGATGTGCATGAATTGGCGTGCATCCGCCAGCTTCAAGCACGCTTCGTGGCCGGATCTATAACGGTGAGTAATATTACGTGAGCGTGTGATTTTCACTATCTGCCACGGCCCGCTCGGCGCCGTCCGCGAGGCTTCCGCGTGCGGGTAAGGTGTCCGGGCGATGGACTTCACGATCAGGCGGGCGCGAGCCTGCGACGTCCGTGCGATCCGCGGGCTCGTCGACGCCAACGCCGACTCCGGCCGGCTGCTCGGCAAGGACACGGTGACGCTCTACGAGGACGTGCAGGAGTTCTGGATCGCAGAACGGGCCGCGGATGGCGCCGTGGTCGGGTGCGGCGCGCTGCATGTGATGTGGGAGGACCTCGCCGAGATCCGGACGATCGCGGTGGCCGAGGCCTGTCAGGGCCACGGTGTCGGCCACCTGCTCGTCGAGGCGCTCCTCGCCACGGCGCGCGAACTGGGCGTCCGCCGCGTGTTCGTGCTCACGTTCGCGACCGGGTTCTTCGCCCGGCATGGTTTCGAGGAGATCGAGGGAACCCCGGTGTCGCCCGCGGTATACGCGGAACTGCTGCGTTCCTACGATGCGGGTGTCGCCGAGTTTCTCGACCTTGACCGGGTTAAGCCCAATACGCTCGGCAATACCCGCATGCTCCTTCACCTTCCTGCGGCCGATCCGCCGCCGCGCTCGTAGCCGGTCGCCCGGCGCGCTCTCTGTGTTCGGGTGCACAGGTCTTATTCGTGAGGGCGAAGACCGGCAGGCCAATCTGTCACGAATGCGCATACCGGCCCGGGCCGGGGGCTACTAGGGTCGGGGGCCGTCATCACGGTCGAGGGTGTGCTGTCGCGGCGCCGGACGATGGCGCGGGCGGCGCGGCACCTTTGTGCACGTGTCCAGTGCCTCTAAGGAGGAAACATGTTCCGTTGGCGTCGCCGGCTCCTGTTCGCGCCGCTGATCCTCGCCGTCGCCATCGGCGCGGCGCCCGCTGCCACCGCGGCGACGGCGGCGCCTGCCGACAACGTGGTCACTGTGACAGGCGGCAGCGCCACGACGACCACCGCGTCGGGCGTCGTGGGCAAGCTCGCCCTCGCCGGCATCGTGCCGCTCGTGCTGAAGCCAGGCATCGATGAGCATCGGCGGGTCGCTGACCAACCTGACGGCGACCACGACATTCCCGCTCACCAGCGGCAGCGTCGACTTCACCACGTTCAACGGTCAGGTCCAGGCAGGCGGCAGCTTGCTCTTCATCAGCCTGTTCGGCTTCAGTTCGGTCAAGCTGACCGAGCTTGCAGGTAGAGCATCGTCAACGGCGTGACGACGCTGACCGCTGCGACGCCCCGCAACGGCCGCATCCCGCTGTTCGCGCTCAGCCTGAGCGGTGCGACACTGGGCGGCGACGCGACGCACATCGTGATCGGCAACCTCGCCACGACCATCACCGCGCAGGGCGCCGCAGTTCCTCGACTCAGCGCTACGCACGAGGGTGTTCACGGCGAACATGCTGTTCGGCACCTCGACGAGCACCTTCCAGCACGCCTGATCCGCCGCGGCGACCGCACCGGCCGGCGCACGCCGGCCGGTGCCGCCGCTGCCGACTGCCTCCGGTGCCGTCCCGCGTTGAGGCCAGGGTGCGATAGCGTCCCGGTCACGCGGCTGCGGCGGCCTTCGCGTAACCGCCCAGGATGCCAGGCCATCCACCAGCTGACCCGACCGCCTTGCGCAGCTCGTCGGCGGCCGCGCCATGCCGCTCGATGTGGCGGTGCTCGAGTTCGACGCGGGTGTGCCCGCCCTCCTCGGTGAACAGCACCTCGATCTCGCTCGCGTGCGCCGGGTCGGGATCGTACTGCCAGCTCGCATTGATCTGCCAGGTGACCAGGAGGCGGCGCGGCGGCTCGAACGCAATGACCTTGCCCCAGTCGCATTCGCTGCCGTCGACGTCGCGTTCGTACCAGCGGCCGCCTGTGCGGGATTCGGAGCACGGCCTCGGCCAGCTCGGCCTTACCGATCTTGTGTGCGCGAGGCCACCAGGTGTCAAAGCTCTCGGTGAATACGCTGAACGCACGCTCGATCGGGGGGCGCGGTCGGCTCAGAGCAGGCGGAGCTGGCGTCCGGCGGGGCGGCGGCGTGGCGCTGGCGCGGTCCGCGTGATCAGGTCGGGGCTGATGGCCGTCAGGAACGGGGACGGGCCCCGGCCCTTTCGCCGCCGCCGCCCGGCGGCGGGCCCAGGTGAGGAAGAGCTTGGTGCCCGCGCGTGTCATGCCGACGAAAAGCAGCCGCCGCTCCTCGTCGGGTGCGACGTCGGGCAGCCGCAGCGGCAGCAAGCCCTCCTCGCAGCCGGCCACGAACACGACGGGAAATTCCAGGCCCTTGGCGGCATGCAAGGTGAGCAATGCCACGGCGTCGGCGCGCGGGTCGGCCGCGTCGGCCTCCGCGCCGAGCGAGATCTCGGTCAGGAACCGGCCGAGATCGTCGCCGCAGCGGCGGGCGAGCGGCAACAGCACGTCCGCCGCCGCGCGCACGTCGGTGGCCTCCGGCCCGGCCGCCGGCAGCATCGCGGTGACCGCGCGCACGGCAGCGCGCAGCCGTGTCTCCAGGGAGATGGACCCGCCAGCCGCGCCGCTGGCCGCACCCGCGTCCAGGCCGTCGGCCGCACTCATGTCCGTGCTGCCCGTGTCCGCGCTGCCCGCCGAACCAACGTCCGTGCTGCCCGTGTCCGTGCTGCCGGAACCAACGTCCGTGCTGCCCGCCGAACCAACGTCCGCGCTGCCCGCCGAACCCACGTCCGCGCCGGCCGTCTCGCCCCAATCCGCGCCGCTCGTCCCGTGTGCGGTGCTGCCCACGCCCGCGCCGCCCGCGCCGCCCGCGCTGCCCGCGATGGCCGTGTCCGTGGCGGCACCGGCCGGGTCCGCCGCGGGGCTTGCCAGCCGGAGTTCGCGGGCGAGCAGCTGAACTCCAGGCCGGTTGGCAAGCCTGTCATGTGAGCGTTTCTGGAATGGCAGCCCGGCACGGGTCAGCGCCTGCATGAGCGGGCCCGCCTGCGCGTCGGTCCGGTACAGCAACGCTATGTCGGCCAAGCCGAGGCCGCCGTGGCCGTGGCCATCGGCCCGCCCAGAATCCAGCGAGTGGAAGGACGAGCCGCCGAGCAAGCCATCGATGGTCTCGGCGATCCAGGCGGCTTCTGCCTGCTGGTCGGCGGCCTCGTGCAGGGTGATCGGTCCCGCCGCGCGCGGATCCGCGATCACCGCGTGAAGCCTGCGACCCGGGACGAGCGTGGCCGGGCGCGATGGCCTGAAGTGCCCCCGCGACGATGGCGGGGCCTGACCGGTAGTTGGTGGTCAGGACCGCGGTCTGGGCACTCGGGAAGTCGTCACGGAAACGCAGGAAGAACCCCACGTCAGCGCCGCGGAATCCATAGATCGCCTGATCCGGGTCGCCGATGACGGCCAGGCCGTCACCGCCGGTACGCGCAAGGCGCTTCAGCAGCGCGTACTGGGCCGCGTCGATGTCCTGGTATTCGTCCACGCTGATGTGCGGCCAGCGCTCACGGTAGCCTCGCGCCACGTCCGGCTCATCGCGGAGCAGGCCGCCCGCCAGCTCGACGAGACCGTCGAAGTCCACCAGGCCGCGGGAAAGCAGCGCCTTGCGGAAACTCTCCCGAAGCGGATCGGTGCCCTCGGCCCTGGCCTTGCCAGCGAGCTGAGCGAGCAAGGCGCGGCCAGCTTGCCCCGATCCGGTCAGGTCCGTCGCCACGCTCAGCTGGGCGGCCTCGTCCGCGACGCCGAAACGTTCCGGCAGCCCGGCGCGGTCGTGATGCTCACGCAGGATCCGCAGACCCAGGCCGTGAAATGTGGTGATCGTGATCAGCGGCGCCGCGCCGGGGATCAGGGCGGCCAGCCGGTCCCGCAGTTCCTGCCCGGCGCGCCGGGTGAACGTGATGGCCAGGAAGTGACCCGGGGCAACGCCGCGCTCGCTGGTCAGATACGCGATCCGGTGCGTCAGCGTCCGCGTCTTGCCGGTGCCAGGCCCCGCGATGATCAATAGCGGGGTGGCGGCGGCCGCCGCCGCACGCTGATCCCGGTCCAGGCCGCCCCGCACCGAGCGTTTCCCGGGCGGTGCGGCTCCGGGGGTGTGCGCGGGCTTGAGAATGACGGGATGGACGATACCGAACGGCTGCCGCGTGGCGCGCCGCTCATCGGCTGGCTCGGCTGGCTCGGCTGGGTCCTGGCAGCAGGGGTGACGCGGATCTTGCGGGTGGCGCAGACCGCGGCAGCCGTTCAGGATCGCTGCTCGCTCTGCTACCCACGGACGGCCGACCCTCGGGATCCCCCCGCAGCAATCGTTGCCGCATCCGCGGCAGCCGTTCAGGATCAGCGTCGTCTGGCACCGCGTGCCGGTGTGCCACGGTCCCGGCCGGCGTGTCTGGCTCGAACAGCACTTGGACGCTCGCCGACATCCGGGTTTCGGCGGGCCGGAGCAGCCGGACCTCGCCGTACTCGCCGTCGTATCCGGCATCGGCGAGGACCTCGCCGCGGCGGAGCCTGGTGATCGCCTCGCCGAGCAAGGTCCCGCCGACCGCCCCGATCTCGTCGGTGGGCACGTCGCGCAGAATGGCGAGTTCGGGCCCGAGAGCGCGCACCAGCCTGGACACCTCGCCGGTGACCCGCTTGCTCTTCGGCCCGGGACCCAGAATCTCCGAGACGATCTCAGGCAGCGGCACGAGGTTCCAGCAATCCGGCGCGCCCGGGGGGCGGAAACCCCGCGGGCGGTCGGCGAGTTCGGCCACCCGGTGCAGCACGCCGACGGTGAGCGGCTTTCCACATTCTGGACAGTTGCCGCCGCAAGCACGTGTCTGCGCGGGCATGAAGCGCACACCACACTTGCGGTGCCCGTCCAAGTGATACTTGCCTTCTTCTGGAAAGAATTCGACCGTGCCCGCCAGACCGTCGCCGGTTTCGAGCGCGCGCCTGATCGCGAAGTAGTCCAGATCGGTCTGTAGCGTCGTCGCTTCACGCCCAAGCATTGGCGGCGAGTGCGCGTCGGAGTTGCTCACGAGCCGATACGAGTCGAGTACAGAGCACGTCCAGTTCATAGGCGGGTCAGAGGAGAGCCCGGTCTCGATGGCGAACACGTGCCCGGCGAGATCCGCGTAACACTCCGCAACCGTGTCGAAACCAGATTTGGATCCGAGTACCGCGAACCATGGCGTCCACACGTGCGCGGGAACCAAGTAAGAGCCCGGATCACTCTCAAGCGTGATCTCGAGCAGGTCACGTGAGTCAAGCCCGAGGATCGGCCTGCCGTCGGACGCTAGATTCCCGATCCTCGCCAGTGCGGCGGTGATGCGGTCCGCGGCGGCAAACGTCGGGGCGTACAGCAGATGGTGCACTTTGCGAGTGCGATCGGCGCGGCGGTAGATCGTGGAGATCTCGACGGAGAGCATGAACCGAATGGACTGGCCGTTGCTCGGCGGGCTGGTGCGCCGCACGTGTTTCTCGATGTCCGCGTTGGAGGCGGAACAGCCCGGGCTCGGCCTCGACGAGATTCTCCTTCAGTTCCTCCGACCATCGCTGGGTGAGTGAAGTCGCCGGTGCCGATCACCGTCACGCCTTTGCGCAACGCCCACCATGCGAGATGCTCTAGATCGCACTGCTTACTGCACGCACGTGAGAACTTCGAATGGATGTGGAGGTCCGCGTGGAACATGCCGTTCAACATGGCTGGCCTGCCTCCTCGCGTCCATGTCCGCTTCGCGTCGCGCGCGGCGGCCGGTACCCGGCGCGTCGCGGCCCGATCCTGCCACGCGCCGGGGCCGCGTCCGGGTGACCTGCGGCCAATCCGCCCGTGGCCTGGGACCGGACGCCTGGTCAGGGCCCTGTCCGCACGCGCGACCCAGAGCTCCGGCGGTAGCGTCGGGGTAGCGGAGAGGAGGAATCTGACAGACGCAGCGATGCGCAACGACCTGGCCGCACTCACCCCGCCACTGGTAATGGCGGTCGCCTTCATCGCCGGAGTCGTCGTCCTGTTGCGAAGGGAGATGGCGCCGCGGCGGCGTGGCAGGATCAGCCTCCTGAGGAGCCCGACTTGCCGCGCGACCCACATGGTGAGATGACCATCGCCGGATTTCACGCAGCGGCCGGGTAGGTGGCAGAACGGTGCTGGCGAGCCTGCTTCTGGCGATAATTCTGCCCAGCAACCATGGGGTGGGTTCTGGCTCGCGTGATCCGCCGGACCGCGGGGATGATGGTGTCATCAGCCGCGCATCAGAAGACCACCCGCCCGCGCACGCCCAGAGCGTGATTACGGAGCGTTACCTGCGCCTTCCGAACTGACAGCAATCGCTGTTGGCGGGAAGTACTTGCCAGATTACTCCCTGGCTCGAATTGTCATGGGCAAGTATCTGGGTATATGTTTGGCACCCGAAATAGGCTTACTCCAGTAGAAGGGCTGTCCCCGATGGCACAGAAGGTGAAGGTGACGGTCGTCTGCGACCTTCCGCATGACGGTGAGGTCGAGGGGGAAGAGACGGTTTCGTTCTCGTTTGACGGCACCGCGTACGAGATCGATGTATGTGCTAAGCACGCCAAGGAACTACAGCGACAAGGTCAGCCCGTTCGTCGACCACGCGCGCAAGGCGAGTGGGGTCGGCCGCCGGCGCCGGACCCGCGGCGGTCCGGGTCGCGAGCGCAGCGCAGAAATCAGGTCGTGGGCGAAGCAGCGCGGTTACAAGGTCAATGAGCGTGGCCGGATTCCGGCGGCGATCGTTCAGGAGTACGAGGCCGCGCACTAAGACTGCCCGTGCACTAAGACGGCCGTGTACTAGTACTGCCGCACTGCGGACAGGCCCGCCAGGAGCACCGCGCACCTGGGGCGGCTAAGAGCGACCCGCAATGGAACGACAGTTTGGCTGGTGTGGGTTTGCTCCGGCTTGCTTCCTGGTTTGCTCCGTCCGGGTTTGCCGCAGGGCGGCGGGGTTACCACCGGGCGGCGTTCTCGTTCTCGACGTGGCATTGAGGCACTGCGTTCTGCGCGTCGCGACGGCGGGATCGTGGGCGCTGCGGCCAACGGCGGGCACGGCACAGCGACGGCCCGGCGATACTGCCTGCGCACGCGGTGCGCAGGTTGCCGTGTGACCGGCACGTCGTCGTGCCGCGGTCCGTGATGGGGGCAACGACCGGGACCCGTGCCTGCGCGTGCCGCGCGGAACCTGAACACAGCCCGTGTCCCCGGCTGGCACGGCAGCGGCCCGCCGCTCACTGAGCGGCGGGCCGTTCGCTTGCGGCGTAGCGGGAACACCTCGGGTCCAGCTCGGGGTTTGATGGGGTGAACGTCCTATGGCCGGGGAACGTCTTCAATGTGAGGCAAAACGCATCAGATGCGCTGTCCGGCTCGCGGGCTAATATGCGGAAGGGACAGGGTCGGACGTTACTGGCCTGCCCGACCGCTCTGTGAGGAGCGACATGTTTGAGAGGTTCACCGACCGCGCGCGGCGGGTTGTCGTCCTGGCTCAGGAAGAGGCCAGGATGCTCAACCACAACTACATCGGCACCGAGCACATCCTGCTCGGCCTCATCCATGAGGGTGAAGGGGTAGCCGCGAAGGCGCTTGAGTCTCTGGGGATCAGCCTCGAGGCGGTGCGCCAGCAGGTCGAGGAGATAATCGGCCAGGGCCAGCATGCCCCGTCCGGGCACATCCCGTTCACGCCGCGTGCCAAGAAGGTGCTCGAACTCTCGCTGCGTGAGGCGCTTCAGCTTGGCCATAACTACATCGGCACGGAGCACATCCTGCTCGGCCTGATCCGTGAGGGCGAAGGCGTGGCGGCGCAGGTGCTCGTGAAGCTCGGCGCCGACCTCAACCGGGTACGCCAGCAGGTGATCCAGTTGCTGCACGGCTACCAGGGCAAGGAGCCGGCCGCGGCGGGTGCGTCGTCCGAGTCGGCCCCGTCCACGTCGCTCGTCCTTGATCAGTTCGGCCGGAACCTGACGGCCGCCGCGCGGGAGGGCAAGCTCGATCCGGTGATCGGCCGGGAGAAGGAAATCGAGCGGGTCATGCAGGTGCTGTCCCGGCGGACCAAGAACAACCCGGTGCTCGTGGGTGAGCCCGGCGTCGGCAAGACGGCGGTTGTCGAGGGCCTCGCGCAGAAGATCGTGAAGGGTGAGGTTCCCGAGACGCTCAAGGACAAGCAGCTCTACACCCTTGATCTTGGCGCTCTGGTGGCGGGCAGCAGGTACCGCGGTGACTTCGAGGAGCGGCTGAAGAAGGTCCTCAAGGAGATCCGCACCCGCGGCGACATCATCTTGTTCATCGACGAGTTGCACACGCTGGTGGGCGCGGGCGCGGCCGAGGGCGCGATCGACGCCGCGTCGATCCTCAAGCCGATGCTGGCGCGCGGTGAGCTGCAGACCATCGGCGCGACCACGCTGGATGAGTACCGCAAGCACCTGGAGAAGGACGCGGCGCTCGAGCGCCGGTTCCAGCCGATCCAGGTCGCCGAGCCGACGATCTCGCACACCATCGAGATCCTCAAGGGCCTGCGCGACCGGTACGAGGCGCACCACCGGGTGTCGATCACCGACGGCGCCCTCGTGGCCGCGGCTCAGCTCGCGGACCGCTACATCAGCGACAGGTTCCTGCCAGACAAGGCGATCGACCTGATCGACGAGGCCGGGTCGCGGATGCGTATCCGGCGCATGACCGCCCCGCCCGACCTGCGCGAGTACGACGAGAAGATCGCGGGCGTGCGGCGCGAGAAGGAGTCGGCGATCGACTCGCAGGACTTCGAGAAGGCCGCGGCGCTGCGGGACAAGGAAAAGCAGCTCCTGACCCAGAAGGCAGCGCGGGAGAAGGAGTGGAAGGCCGGCGACATGGACGTGGTCGCCGAGGTCAACGAGGAGCTCATCGCCGAGGTGCTCGCGACCGCGACAGGGATCCCCGTGTTCAAGCTCACCGAGGAGGAGTCCCAGCGCCTGCTGCGCATGGAGGATGAGCTGCACAAGCGGGTCATCGGCCAGCACGACGCGATCAAGGCCATGTCGCAGGCGATCCGCCGTACCCGCGCCGGGCTCAAGGACCCCAAGCGGCCAGGCGGGTCGTTCATCTTCGCCGGGCCGTCCGGTGTCGGCAAGACCGAGCTGTCCAAGACGCTGGCCGAGTTCCTGTTCGGCGACGAGGATTCGCTCATCCAGCTCGACATGAGCGAGTACATGGAGAAGCACACGGTCTCCAGGCTGTTCGGCTCGCCGCCTGGTTACGTCGGCTACGAAGAGGGCGGCCAGCTCACCGAGAAGGTGCGCAGGCGGCCGTTCTCTGTCGTCTTGTTCGACGAGATCGAGAAGGCACACCCGGACATCTTCAACTCGCTGCTTCAGATCCTCGAGGACGGGCGGCTGACCGATGCCCAGGGCCGCGTGGTGGACTTCAAGAACACCGTGATCGTCATGACGACGAACCTGGGCACGCGCGATATCTCCAAGGGCGTGTCCGTCGGGTTCGCGCGCCAAGGCGAGGCCGAGGGCTCGTACGACCGGATGAAGTCCAAGGTGCAGGAGGAGCTCAAGCATCACTTCCGGCCGGAGTTCCTCAACCGTGTCGACGACGTGATCGTGTTCCACCAGCTCACCCGCGCGGAGATCATCCAGATCGTGGACCTGATGATCGCGAAGGTGGACGAGCGGCTCAAGGACCGCGACATGGGCCTGGAGCTGCGCCCCGCCGCCAAGACCCTGCTGTCCGAGCGCGGTTACGACCCGGTGCTCGGTGCCAGGCCGCTGCGCCGCACGATCCAGCGGGAGATCGAGGACAACCTGTCGGAGAAGATCCTCTACGGCCACCTCAAGGCCGGGCAGATCGTCGTCATCGATGTCGAAGGCGAGGGCGAGAACGCCAAGTTCACCTTCAACGGTGTGCCGAAGCCCGATTCGGTGCCCGACGCGCTGCCGGCCGAAATCGAGGGCGCGGCGGCCGACCAGTAGAACCCGCGATCACCTGGCCCGGGCCCTTTTCTTGGGTCCGGGCCATGATCGTATCCGCTGGCGCCAGGGCGCGCACCGGGATTGCGATAATTCGCGGCTCGGTGGCGGGTGGATGTCCGGGATGGGCCGGTGGCCCCGACGTCTCTGGTGAGAGGTACCGCAGCGGTGCCAGGAGAGGGGAGAAAATGAAGTACATGATCTTGATTTGCGGCTCGCAGCAGGACTACGACGCCCTGGCCGGGAAGGCCACCGACAAGCCCGCCTGGTCCGCGGCGGACGCCGCGGCGATGGGCTCGTTCATGGAGTCGTTCAACAAGGACCTGGCGGAGTCCGGTGAGCTCGTTGACACGTACGGCCTGACCGCTCCGGTCCACACCAGGAGAATCCAGTTGCAGAGCGGTGTCCCGGCCGTAACGGACGGGCCGTATCCCGAAACCCAGGAGGTCCTCGCTGGCTTCTGGATCGTGGATTGTGAAAGCTTCGACCGGGCGACCGAGATCGCTGCCCGGCTGACTAACTGCCCAGGTCCGGCCGGTGCCTACGAGGGGAACGTGGTGGACGTACGGCCGATCGCCGATTCCCGGGCTGAGCTGGATGTCTGACCGCTCCCGTGGCTGACACCGAGGTCGAGGACCTGCTGCGCCGGCTGGCGCCGCAGGTCCTCGGCGCGGTAGTGCGGCGTTACGGGCATTTCGACAGTGCCGAGGACGCGGCGCAAGAGGCGGCCCTCGCGGCCGCTATGCGGTGGCCGAAGGATGGCATCCCGGGCAATCCGCGAGGCTGGCTGATCACGGTCGCCTCCCGCAGGCTGACCGACCTGCTGCGGAGCGAGCAGGCTCGCCAACGCCGTGAGGACACCGTCGCCCAGCGGATACTGCCCGACCACTGGCTGGCGCCCGCCGCCGACCAAGCCGCGGGCGGGGGCATCGCCTCGGACTCGGACGACACGCTCATCCTGCTGTTCATGTGTTGTCACCCCTCGCTGTCGCCGGCCTCGCAGATCGCGCTTACCTTGCGAGCGGTCGGCGGCTTGACCACCGTGGAGATCGCCCGTGCATTTCTCGTGCCCGAGGTGACCATGACCCGGCGCATCAGCCGGGCCAAGCAGCGCATCAAGGACAGCGGTATTCCCTTCGGCATGCCCCCGGTCTCGGCACGTGCGGAGCGGCTCGGCGCGGTTCTCCACGTGCTCTACCTGATCTTCAACGAGGGCTACGCCAGCACGTCAGGGCCGTGCCTGCAGCGCGGTGAGCTGGCAGCCGAGGCGATCCGGCTGGCCCGCATGGTCCACCGCCTGCTGCCAGATGATGGCGAGGTGACGGGGTTGCTCGCGCTCATGTTGCTCACCGACGCGCGCCAGGCGCGTACTGGGCCCGATGGAAGATTGATCCCGATGGCCGAACAGGATCGGAGCCGGTGGAACGCCGGGTACATCGCTGAGGGCCTGGCCCTCATCACCGGCGCACTTCCTCGCGGGCCAACCGGCCCCTACCAGCTCCAGGCGGCCATCGCCGCGGTCCACGACGAAGCGCCAAGCGCCGAGGCGACCGACTGGCCACAGATCATGGCCCTGTACGAGCTGCTGATGCGAACCTCGGCCAACCCCGTGGTAGCGCTGAACCACGCCGTCGCGGTAGCCATGGTCCGGGGCCCGCACGTGGGGCTTAATCTGCTCGGCAAGCTCGAGGCCGACGAGCGGATCGCCGGCGACCACCGGTTCCACGCGGTCCGCGGGCACCTGCTGGAGATGGCCGGCGATCGCGTGTCGGCGCGCGAGTGCTACCAGGCGGCGGCCCGGCGAACAACCAGCCTCCCGCAACAGCGCTACCTCCACGCCCGGGCCGCCCGTCTGACCGACGGCCAGTGAGCCGTTTGCCGTCGGCGGTGGCGGGTCAGCAGCCGGGCGGCCCGCTGGTGAGATACGCCGCCGTGATGAAGCCGCTGCTCGTACCGGCGTTAGCCGTCGGCCTGCCGTAGGAGGCGGCGACCCGCGCGAGTTCGTGGAACTGGGTCTGCCAGCCGTGGCGGGTGAGCCAGCCCGCCGAGTCCTTCCCCAGGCCGCCCTTCCACAGCGAGGTGAGATTGCCCGTGGCGGGAGCCTGCCCGTCGGCCCCGGCGGGGTCGGCCGTGGCGCTGGCCCGGGCGACCAGGGAGGTCGCGGCGCCGCCGCCTTCAAGTGAAGAGCCGGCTGCCTGGGGCGCAGAGCGCGCCCACGCCGGAAAGCACGTGCGCGGCGTCGTCCGCGCTGAGGTAGACGAGCAGCCCTTCGGCGAGCCAGGCGGTCGGCTGCCCGGGCTCGAAGCCGGCGTCGGCGCCGACGAGCGCAGCGGGCCAGTCCTCGCGCAGGTCCGCCGCGAGGGCCGTGCGTCCACAGCGCGGGACGGCGCCCTGCCGGCTCAGCACAGCGTCCTTGAAGTCCAGCACGTCAAGCCTGTCCAGCTCGAACAGGCGCACGCCGGCTGGCCACGGCAGCCGGAACGCGCGGGTGTCCAGGCCCGCCGCGAGCAGGACCACCTGGCGGCAGCCGGCGGCGCAGGCGCCGAGCAGGAAGTCGTCGAAGAACCGGGTGCGGATGACGGCGTGGAAACCGAGCTTCGCGCGCAGCGAGCCGGGAGCACCCGGGCCGGCCTGCTCACCGGAAGGCGCATCTGGGAGGGCGGCCACGAACGCCGAGGCGTAGGGATCGTCGAACAGGCGGTCCGGCCGCCGGCTCTCCCGCGCACGCACACGCGCCACCGCGAGCGCGGTCCTGGCGACGTCGGCCAGTGGCCCCGGTGAGCTCATCACACGCCTCCATGTCTCTGTGCACCCGCCCGGTCACTTCCCACCTGCCGGGCCACTTCCCACTGCCCGGTCACTTCCCACCTGCCGGGCCACTTCCCACTGCCCGCGCCGTCAGCGGGGCAGGGCGTACGTGCCGTCGGCCAGTGGCTCGGCGAGGCCGTCCGCGACGAGGCTGTCGAGCGCGCGTTCCCGCTGCGCCGCGTCCGGCCACACCTTGTCGAGTTCCGCCTTCGCCACCGCGGCGCGGGCGCCTCGCAGCACGGCCAGTATGCGGCCACGGCACTGCCGGTCGGTCCCCTGATACCGCTGCCCGGCCCGCCGCCGCGCGGCGGAGGGAAACCCGCGAGCCGCCACGAGCACGACTGCGCGACCGGGCACCGGCCACACGCCGGGCTCGCGGCGGTGCACACGAGCGCCCCTAGTTCCATGACCGCGACGGCCCATCGAGCGGCCACGGCAGGCTGCGCCGGCAGCAGCGATTCCGCGAGCCGCGTCTCGGCCACCGACAGCGTGCGCGGCGCGGTACGCCGTGCCACTGAACAGCCGCGCGAGTACCCGCCGCACGTTCGTGTCAAGCACCGCATGCCGCTGGCCGAACGCGAAGCTCGCCACGGCCGCCGCGGTGTAGGGCCCGATGCCGGGGAGTGCGAGCAGGTCGTCTCGCGAAGCTGGGACCTCGCCGCCGTGGCGCTGCGTGACGATCCGTGCCGTCGCGTGCAGGTTGAGTGCCCGGCGCGGATAGCCGAGGAGCCCCCACTGCCGAACGGCCTCGCCCGCGGGCTCAGCAGCGAGCGCGCTGGGTATGGGCCATCGCCTGAGCCACTCGAGGTAGGCAGGGACGACGCGGGACACCGGCGTCTGCTGGAGCATGATCTCGCTGACGAGCACTGCCCACGGCGACGCGGTCGGCTCGCGCCATGGCAGGTCGCGAGCGTGTCGCTGGTACCAGTCCAGGACCGGATCGAGGTAGCCGTTCGCCATATCAGCAACGATCCTCGCACGCCTGGCACACCGTGTGCGCGGCGGTCGCGGGCGGGCGGCGAGGCGCCTCGGCGGGTCGGCGGGCGAATCCACAAGCCAATCTGCATACTCTCCGTATGGATCCGAACGTGTCTCGTGATAATCCATGGCCAGATCAGCCGGACACGTATTGGCGGCGGCGAGTTTTCGCACTGGCGGCTGGTCTGCGTGTGCTCGGGCTGCTGGCATGGTCATTTTCCGGTGCACTCGGCGGTGCCGAAGCCGCAAACGACGGCCAGCCCGTCCTCGGCAGCCGTGCAGCAGGCGATGGCGCCCTCGAGCGCGCCGGTCGTGGCGCCGAGCGCGGCGCCGTCCGCGGACGCGTACGGCGACGGGACACCGTCCCGCGGGCGGCACGAGGCAACCGCGGCGCGCCCCGGCGCGGCAGCGCGCGCCGGTGCGTCCGCCCACACCCGGGGCGGCCTCGGCGCGCCGGGCAGCCGCGGCCCAAGGGCGCCGCCGCAGCGCGCGGCGGCGGGACCGCGTCCGCCGCGCGGCCACGCGGGCGCTGCACGTCGGGCGACGTCGTGCCGAGCCTGTTCGTCAGCCAGCAGACCTACCAGCGGTGGGCCAGGCCGCAGTTCTCGATCTACCTCGTCAACATCGGCCAGCGGACCTGCACCTTCGACGTCGGCGCGCGGTCGCTGCGGCTGGTGGTCAGATCCGGTCGGGTGCGCGTCTGGGGCTCGGCCGACTGCGCGCACGGCGCCGCCCCGGATGTCGTGCGTCTGCGGCGCGGCGTGCCGTTCGTGACCTACGTCTCCTGGAGCCGTCGCCGGTCCAGCCCAGCGCCGCGTTCAGGCTGCGGGCGGGGCCAGCCGAGGGCGGAGCCTGGGACCTATACGGCCATGGTGACCATCGGCGCCGTGCACAGCCGGGTGGAGGTGTTCGTGCTGCGCTAGTGGCCCGACGCCACTAGACGTACCGGTCGAGGATCGAGGACTCAGCGAGCCTGGACAGTCCTTCGCGGACGCTGCGCGCCCGCCCCTCGCCGACGCCGCCGACCGACTGCAGGTCGTCGACGCTGGCGGCGAGCAGCTTCTGCAGCCCGCCGAAGTGCTCGACGAGCCGCTCCATGACCAGGCTCGGCAGCCTGGGCACCTTGGCGAGCAGCCGGTAACCCTTCGGGCTCAGCGGGCAGTCGAGCATGTCCGAGCCCCTGAATCCCAGCACCTCTGCCACGGTCGTCAGGTCGACGAGTTCGGTCGCCGCGAGCTGGTCGAGCTCAGCGAGCACCCTGGCCGTCCTGCGACAGGCTCGGGCTGCCCGTGCCGGGCAGGTAATCCCGCACGATGAGCTCGCGGTCGGCGCTCACCCCGGCGACGAGTTCGTCAAGCTGGAGCGCGAGCAGGCGGCCGTCGGTGCCAAGCTCGACGACGTACCCTTCGATCTCGTCGGCGATTTTGCGGACCATTTCGAGCCGCTGCGCGACCGCGCTGACGTCCCGCACCGTCGCGAGGTCCTCGATCTCGAGCGCGGAAAGGGTCCCGGATACCTCGTCGAGCCTGAGCTTGTACCGCTCCAGGGTGGCGAGCGCCTGATTGGCGCGGGAGAGAATCGCGGCCGAGCCCTCAAGCACGTATCGCACGCCGTCCACATAGAGCGCGATAATCCGCATGGACTTGCTCACCGAGATCACCGGATGGCCGGTCTGCTTGGCAACCCGCTCCGCGGTGCGGTGCCTGGTGCCCGATTCGTCGGTGGGGATCGCGGGATCCGGCACGAGGTGGACGGCCGCGCGCACGATGGTGCGATTGGTGTCGCTGAGCACGATCGCGCCGTCCATCTTGGCGAGCTCACGCAGGCGCGTGGCGGAGAACTCAACCTCGAACTCGAAACCCCCGGTGCACAGCGCGCTCGACCGTCACAGTCATGACCGAGCACGATCAAGCGCGCCGGTGTTGCCCCGCAGAATGCGCTCCAGCCCATCCCGCAGCGCCGTTCCAGGCGCGACCGCGGCAAGTGCGGCCCTGCGTCGCTCGTCCCTGCTCTTGTCGGTGCCGCCTTTGTCGGTGCCCTTGTCGATTGCTGGCACGAGACCCCCGGAGGTCGCTAGTCCGGGTAAGTCTAGCGGCGCGGCGGCCGATGGGCGGCCCACGCCCGGGCGCTAACCGGTTTCCGGGCACAATCCAATGGCCACGCGGCCATTTACCCAGCCAGCGCGACCGTGATCGCTTCACGAACATCTCGGACCTCTTTGACGGACATGAGGCTCGTCGGGTTGTCAGGGTCCCCGGGTGCGCTGGGTGAGGAGAGCCCGGCTGGCGGCAGGCCAGGCGCGATGGGCCGGCCGGGCCGGGCGGAGTGGCCGCCGAGGCCGGGCCGGGCGATGGCAGCTGTCCCGTCCCTGCCGGCACGATCGCGACGCGGAACCCGAGCCGCTGCGCCTCGGCCAGCCTGCGCTGCACGCCGGCCACCCTGCGCACCTCGCCGGCCAGCCCGACCTCGCCGATGACCACGACGCCGGCCGGCACGTTCAGGTTGTTCACGGCGCCTGAAATCGCGACCGCGAGAGCGAGATCGACCGATGGCTCGGAGAGCCGGACGCCACCGACAGTGGCGGCATACACATCACGCCGTCCGATCTGCAGCCCCGGCGCGCTGCTGAAGTACGGCGAGCACCATCCCGAGCCTCGACCCGTCGAGGCCCGGACGTTACCCGGCGCGGCACGTCGAGCATGCTCGCGGCGACCAGCGTCTGCACCTCGGCGAGCAGCGGCCTGCGGCCCTCGAGCGTGACCGTGACACAGGTACCTGGAACCGGGTCGGCCCGCCGGGAAAGGAACAGGCCACTCGGATCGGGCAGCCCGATGAGCCCGTACTCGCCGAGGTCGAAGCAGCCGAGTTCGTCGGTCGGGCCGAACCTGTTCTTGATCGCTCGCACCATCCGCAGCTGCGAATGCTTGTCGCCCTCGAAGTGCAGCACGACGTCGACCAGGTGTTCCAGCGTGCGCGGACCCGCGATCGAGCCTTCCTTGGTGACGTGGCCGACAAGCACCGTCGCCATCCCGCGTGCCTTCGCGGTGTGGATGAGCGCGGCGGCGACCTCGCGCACCTGCGTCACCCCGCCCGGCGCGCCGTCGGCTCCCTCGGCGGCGATGGTCTGCACGGAATCGACGATCAGCAATTCCGGCTTGATCTGCTCGACCTGGCCGAGCACCGCGCCCAGCCCGGTTTCCGCCGCGAGGTACAGATTCGGCGCGACCGCACCGATCCGGTCGGCGCGGCGCCCGCACCTGCGGGGCCGACTCCTCACCGGTCACATAGAGGACCGGGCCTGATTCGGCCACCAGCGCCCCCACCTCGAGCAGCAGCGTTGACTTGCCGACCCCGGGCTCCCCGGCGAGCAGGAGCACGGCGCCAGGTACGAGCCCGCCGCCGAGCACCCGGTCAAGCTCGTCCATGCCGGTCGGCCTGGCGCGCGCGGCGTCGGCGTCCACGTCGCCGATCGGCACCGCGAGGCGCGCTCACCGGGCCCGGGCCCGCGCCGCGCAGGCCGGCTCGCACCAGCCGGGAGATCCCGGCCTCCTCGACCGTTCCCCACGCCTCGCACTCGCCGCATCTGCCCACCCACTTGGCCGTCTGCCAGCCGCACTCCGCGCAGCGAAACGCCGGGCATGTCGATGACTTCGCCATGGCACGGAGCGTAGAGCCGGCCACCGACATCCGCGCAGCCGTCGGCGACGCTCAGCGGCACTGCAGGCCGCATGTCATCAGGCCGGCCGGCACCTCCGGGACCACATAAGCTGGCCAGGACACAACGGAGTCGCCCGGGGAGGCGCAGTTGACTGGCGCGGTAAGGGTTCCCGACGCGGCCGTCGCGTTGTCCACCGCGTCGGTCTATCCGGAACGGACACCTGACGCGTTCGAGACCGCAGCCGCGCTCGGCTACGACGGCGTCGAGGTGATGGTATCGAGCGATCCGGTCAGCCAGGACGTGGACGTGCTGCAACGGCTGTCTGACTACCACCACGTCCCGGTGCTCGCGATCCACGCGCCTTGCCTGCTCATCACCCAGCGGGTGTGGGGCCGCGAGCCGTGGGGCAAGCTGCAGCGGGCCAAGGACGTAGCAGAGCGGCTCGGTGCGAAGGTGGTCGTGATCCACCCGCCGTTTCGCTGGCAGCGCGATTACGCGCGTGAATTCGAGTCAGGGCTCGCCAGGATTGGCGAGGAGACCGACGTCATCTTCGCGGTCGAGAACATGTTCCCGCTGCGCGCACGCGGCACGGAGGTCGTGCCCTACGCGCCGCACTGGAATCCGGTGGACCAGGACTACCAGCATGTCACGCTCGACCTTTCGCACACCGCCGTATCCGGCTCCGATGCGCTCGAGATGGCAGGCAAGCTGGGCAGCAGGCTCGCTCATGTCCACCTCGCCGACGGCACGGGCGCGACGAACCGTGACGAGCACCTGGTTCCTGGCCGGGGCGGCCAGCCGTGTGCCGCACTGCTCGAGCAGCTTGCGGCGAACAGCTATCCGGGCACCGTCGTGCTCGAGGTGAATACCCGCCGGGCGCTGAGCCGCGACGAGCGCCGCACCGATCTCGCCGAGGCGCTGGCCTTCACCCGTCTGCATCTGGCCACGGCGGTCAAGGCGACCAGACGCCGCGGCCGGGCCGCGGGAACAGGGGCATGACCGGGCGCGTCAGCCCGATCCCGGACCGCGGCACCGGTTCCGGCCGGCCCGGCAGGCGGCCTGGCCCGAGCCAGACGCGTGAGGCGGTGCTCGGCGCCGCGCGCAGGCTGTTCGCGGAACGTGGCTACGAGAAGACGACGATCAGGGCCATTGGCCGCGAGGCCGACGTTGACGCGGCACTCGTCCATCACTTCTTCGGTACCAAGGAGCAGGTTTTCGTCGCGGCGATGGCCTTCCCATTCGACCCGGCCGACCTGATCCGTGAGGTCGTGTGCGGGCCGCGCGAAGGACTGGCCCAGCGGCTCGTGCGGTTCTTCCTCTCGGTCTGGCGTGACCCGGAGGCGCGGGCGCCGTTCGTCGCCATCCTCCGCTCGGCCACCACCAACGAGCAGGCGGCCGCGATGCTCCGTGAGTTCATCTCGAGCGCGCTGCTCGGCCAGGGTCGCGGGCACGCTCGGCCTGCCCAGGCTCCGGGTCGAGGCCGCCGCCGCCCAGCTCGTCGGGATCGCGCTCGTGCGGTACGTGTTCGGCGTCGAGCCGCTTGCCTCTGCTCCCGAGGATGAGATCGTGGCGCTGGTCACGCCGGTGATCGAGTACTACCTCAGCGGCTGACCGGATCCCGGGCCCGCCTGCTTCACCGCACGCCTGGATCAGGCTTCGAGGATCAGTGTCACCGGGCCGTCGTTGATCAGTGACAGCTGCATGTGCGCGCCGAACACACCGGTCTGCACCCTGGCGCCCAGCCCGCGCAGCGCCGCTACGAAGCTTTCGACGAGCGGCTCGGCCACGGGCCCTGGCGCGGCGCCGAGCCACGCTGGGCCGCCGCCCCTTCCTCGTGTCCGCGTACAGCGTGAACTGGCTGATCACGAGCAACGGGGCGCCGGTGTCCGCGCAGGATTTCTCGCCGGGCAGAATCCGCAGCGTGTATATCTTTCCGGCCAGCGCGGACGCCACTGAATCGGTGTCGGAATGGGTGACGCCGACCAGGACGACCAGCCCGTATCCGGAGATCGAACCCGCGACGCGCCCGCCGGTGGTGACGGTGGCCTGCGTCACCCGTTGGACGACAGCTCGCATGGTCATGCATTCTGCCGGTCATGACACCTAGCACGCTCATCACCGTCGCGCCCACAGGCGCGGAGGTACGCAAGGCCGAGGTTCCCGCTCTTCCCGTGACCCTGGAGGAACTCCTCACCTCGGCGAAACAGTGCCAGGAAGCGGGTGCCGCCGTGATCCACGTGCACATCCGTGACGAGCACGCGGGCCCTACCCTTGATCTCGGCAGGCTCACAGAGACGGTTCAGGCCCTGAGGGAGTCCACCGATCTCATCGTGCAGCTTTCGACGGGCGGTGCGGTCACCGATCCGTTCGAGGACCGGTTGCGGGTGCTCGAAGCAGGGCCCGATGCCTGCTCGCTGACCTGCGGCACGGTCAATTTCGGCGACGAGGTCTTCCATAACCCATGGCCGTTCATCCGTGACCTGTACCAGCGCACGCAGCAGCTTGGCGTGGTGCCTGAGTTCGAGCTTTTCGATCTCGGCCATGTCGCGACGCTGCACAGGCTGCTGGCCGAATTCGGGCCGCCCGAGGGCGGGCACGTGCACTGCGACCTGGTCATGGGCGTGCCCGGCGGGATGGCGGGTGACGCGGCCACGCTGGTCGCCGCCGTGGCAGCGCTGCCGGACGGTGCGACGTGGTCGGCGACGGGTATCGGCCGCACGACGCTGCCTGTCATGTTCGCCGCACTCGCCGCGGGCGGCCATCTACGGGTCGGCATGGAGGACACGCTCACCTTCGCCCGCGGGCGCCCGGTCGGCGGCAACGCGGAACTGGTGGAACGCGCCGCCGCGCTCGCGGCGCACGCGCAGCGCCCGCCGATGCCGCCGCAGCAAGCGCGCGAATTCCTGGGGGTGCGAGATCACCGCTGACCGCCGTGACGCCACGCCGGAGGCTGGGACGGCACAGCTACGTAACGGCTGCCGCGGAACATCGCCCGCACAGCAAGCTGACCGGCTGCTCGCGATAGCCGGGAGGCGTTCGCACCGACGGCCGGGCAGGCGCGGTTAAGATCGCGGATGGCGCGCGCCGCGCCGTGACGCCCGTGACAGTGGCCCTGCTGCGGGCCCTCGGCATCGCGCCAGACCCCGGCCCCGCCAGGCGCTCGGGGGCTGGGCCAGCCGTGACTCCAGGCGCCGTGGACGCGGCGGCACCCGGCGGCGTGGACGCGGCGGCGCTCGACGCGCTCGCTGTTATCACAGCACCCGATGGCCCGTAGGACGGGCTGGCACGACAGCGATGGGCCATCGGTCCTGGTGGCCATCCCTCGGGACGGCTCGCATCGGCGGCAGGTGACGAAGACCACAGGCGAGGGGGAGGGCCAAGTGCTAGCAAAACGCTTGCAATTGCAAGCAGTCTCGTGGAGACTAGAGCCATGCGTCCGGTGAGGTCGATCGGCGCCTACATCCGCGAGCAGCGGGAGCAGGCGAAGATCTCGCTGCGCCAGCTCGCTCAGGCCGCTGGCGTGTCGAATCCCTACCTGAGCCAGATCGAGCGTGGGCTGCGCCATCCAAGCGCCGAAGTGCTCCAGCAGATCGCCAAGGGCCTGCGGATCTCCGCCGAGGCACTCTATGTGCAGGCGGGAATCCTGGAGGACCGGCCGTCGGATTCGGCCGTCCAGCCCGCGGTGCTGTCCGATCCGTATCTCACCGAGCGGCAGAAGCAGGTCCTGATCGACATCTACGAGTCGTTCAGGAAACAGAACGCGCCAGTTTCCGCCGATGCTGTGCTGATCGACGATCAGACCACGCCATCTCGCTGACCTGGGACGGGATGCTCCACGAAGGGACTGAGGACAATGGGCCTGGCAGATGACGTCAGGAACGAACTTAAAAAGCTGAAGGAACACAAGGCGTTCTATGCCGCCGCGGGCGCGGGTGACCTCGCCGTCGAGGCCCTCCGCGCGCTGCCCGACCGGCTCGCGCGACTTCAGGACAAGGCCGACCTGACCGCGCTTTCCGGGCTCGCCTTCGAGTACGTGATGCTGGCGGGTGCCCGCGCTGTGCAGACGTATGACGAGCTTGCCGAGCGCGGCATCGTCGCGGTCAACAAAGTCGGCCAGGTGGACACGCAGCAGGCCGCGGCGCAGCTCGAGCAGGCGGCCAGGTCGACCGCGAAGGTGACCGTGCGCACGGCGAACCGCACGGCCGATGCGGCGCGCAAGACCGCGACGACGACCGTCCGCGCGGCCAGCCAGGCGGCGGCCCAGGCCGCGATCCAGGCCAGCCAGGCGGCGAGCCAGGCCAGCCAGGCGGCGGCCCAGGCGGCGATCCAGGCGAGCCAGGTAGCGGGCAGGGCCACCCAGGCAGCCGGCGGTGCCGACAGCGTCAGCAAAGCCATGGCGCCGCCGCAGGCAAGGCCGAGGGCGCTGCGGGCAATGGATCCTCCGGCAACGCGAGCGGCTCCGCGGGCAAGGCCGGCCAGAACCCCAAGAAGAACAGCTCCTGACGGCGCCGGCCGGAATCGCGGCTGTGGACGAGCGCGGCCAGCGGTGAGCTGGCGCCTGATCGCACCTGATCGCGGCCGACATTCGGTGCCGCGGCGGTTGCGGTTCCCACCATGTGCCCCGACCGGATAACCTGGCCTCGTGATCGGTGCCGCATTGTCCCCGCTGTATTACCTCTTCCTGGTGCTCGCTCTTGGCGCCTTCATCGCGGAGGCGTGGGCGTTCATTGACGCGATCAGCCGGCCGTCGCGGGCGTTTCCCGCCGCGGGCAAGCAGACCAAGCCGCTGTGGCTGATCATCCTCGGTGTGGCCTCTGTCGATCGGCCTCGACAGCCGTCGTGTACGGCGGTATCACCGATCACCGGGATTCTCCCCGTCGCGGCCTTCGTCGCCGCCGCCATCTACCTGACCGACGTCCGGCCCAAGGTGAAGTCCATCGGCCGCGGAGGATCGAGTTCAGGCCCGTACGGCCCCTGGTAGCAGCGCGGCTCCGTTGGCGCTGCTCGTGCCATGCGCAGGCTTGCTCTTGCGGTCAGTGGAGCCTTCTTTTGGGCGGCGCACTGTCCAGCCGGGCATCTCGCGCCTTGCCCCTGCCGCATGCCGCACCAACCATGCGCTCAAGGCCCGGGTACGGACCACTAGGCTCCTGCTATGGCTGATGTCGAATGGCGCACCCACCGGCTCGAGCTTGACGATCAGACGCTGCGCGAGTGGGACGCGACCGTGCTTGCCTGCGGCCCGGACGGGATCGTGCTGGACCGCTCGGCGTTCTACCCGGGAGGCGGCGGGCAGCCGCCGGACGGCGGTGTGCTCCTCTGGGGTGGCGTCGCGACCAGGATCGTCGGCGCGAGGAAGGGCGATGATCTCTACCTGCTGCCCGCCGAGGATGATCCGGTCCCGCCGCCCGGTACGGCGGTTCGCGGCGCGCTCGACGACGAACGGCGGACCGCGCTGATGCGCACCCATTCCGCGCTGCATGTCCTGTGCGGCGTGGTGTTCCGTGACTTTGGCGCGCTCGTCACGGGCGGGAACATGGAGCCGCTCACGGCGCGGATGGACTTCAACATGACGGAAGTGCCCACGGGATTCCGTGACAGCGTCGAAGCCGCGTGCAATCAGGAGGTGGGCGCTGACCGGCGTATCGACGTACGGGTACTGCCACGCGCCGAGGCGTTCGCGATCCCGGACATCATCCGCACCGCGACAAATCTCGTCCCGGAGAACGTGCGGCAGGTCAGGATCATCGACATCGTCGGGCTCGACACCCAGGCCGACGGCGGCACGCACGTCGCCTCGACCAAACAGATCGGCCGGATCGAGCTCACCAAGATGGAAAACAAGGGCCGGGGATTTCGCCGGGTGCGCCTGCGCGTCCTCGACTGACCGCCGCGGCCAGGCGCCCGCGGCGTGCGCCAGTGCGGCGGGCGTGCACGCGGCGGATACCGCGGCGGGGAGCGCCGTGCTTGTCCGGCCGCCCATCAGCAGCTTTCGCTGCGCTGGCGGACAGTTCCGCGCGGTCGCACCCCAGCGCCGGCAGCGCCGGGGCGGGGGGCCGCAGGCGGGCCGCTCCGCCAGGCCGGCCGGGCCGGGGCGAGGGGCTGCGGGGGGCCGCCCCTCCGGGCCGGCGGAGCCGCTGCCGGGTGCGGCAAGGGCGCGGCGCAGCACCTGTGCCTCGTCCTCGGATACGGACCGGGCGAAGCGTGCTAGTGCCGCGGATCTGTCTCCCGTCTGGGCAAGCGCGCTGAGCATGAGCTCAGCGACATATGCCTCGCGGCTCGCGGCCGGCATGTACCGCCAGGCCCGGCCGTCTCGCGCACGCCGCGCGAAGCCCTTCTTGGCGAGCCTGTCCAGGACCGTCATCACCGTGGTGTGCGCCAGTTCGCGATCGGCGAGCCGCCCGCTCACCTGGCGGACAGTGAGCCCCTCGTCAATCTCCCAGAGCACATCCATGATCGCGCGTTCGAGGTCGCCGAGCCGCTTCACGGCGCCAATCTACAGGCGGTAGTACTACGGCCAATAGAGGTGCCCCGCCCCGGGCGGGGGAGCCCGGGGCGGCACCCCTATCGCAGCGCGGTCACGACCGATGCCCAAATTGTGACCGTCGGCGAAGTCGTGAGCAGCGCCAGGCAGAGCCCGCGGGGCGAGGGGTCAGCCGGGCTCTCGCGCCGGATATTCCAGGCCGAGAACCGGCATGATCTCTTTCAGCATCAACTCGAACATGGGCTCTCCATCATCAAGAATCCAGCTCAGGTGACCGAACACTTCCAGGCTCACCATTCCGTACAACCGGGTCCAGCAGTACACGAACGACAAGATCGCGCCGATCGGCAGCGTCGCACCTCCCACGGCGTCGCGGTAACGCTCGAGCTGCGACCGCAGATCCGGATCGATCTCCTCGGGCGAGCGCACCGGGAAGGGACTCTTCACCCACAGTTCGAGGAACAGGCTGAGGAAGGTGTCGGTGAACTTGCGGCCGCATTCGTCGGCGATGTCGATGTGCTTCAGATCAAGCCCGGGTACCGGGGTGCCGAAAAGCAAGCCCGAACTCGCGCTGATGACCCAGTGACCACCGGCGGAACTCGCGCGCGGCGGCGCCGAACTTCGCTGTGATGCCCCTGTCGGCGGCCCCGTCGATCGCGGCCTGGATGTCGCCGCCGATCTCTAGGAAGATGTCGCCGATCACGTTCCTGATCAGTTCCTGGTGGCTGCCGAAGTACCTGTAGAGCGCGGGCGCGGTCATCCCCATCTCACGGGCGATCGCCCGCAGCGTCACGGCCTCAGGCCCCTCATCGACGAGGATCTTGCGCGCAACCTGCTTGATCTCCTCGGTGGTCGCCGCGCGGACGCGGTCACGGCGGCTCACCGCACCCACCGCGTCGGCTGCCTCTTCCACGCCTGCCTCCTAACCGGCTTTGACAACAGTTAACGCTGTATGCGAAGTTAACGGCAATCGCTCATTAACGCCGTTAACTAAGTTAACGGAAAGTAACAAGCCTACTCGCGGAGGGACAAATGTTCGAGGCTTGGGGACGTGCCATCCAGCGCCGGCCGACTACGAGGTGTTCCTGCTGTCGAGGATCCGCGAACGCTGCGACGTCACCGGCGACAACCGGGCCGCCGTGGCCAGTGGGCTTCAGCGCACAGGCGGCGTGATCACCTCCGCGGCGCTGCTCCTGATGATCGTGATCGGCGCATTCTCCGCCTCCGGCATCAGCTTCATCAAGCTCCTCGGCGTTGGCATGATCATCGCGCTGGTGATCGACGCGAGCATCGTCAGGGTGCTGCTGGTGCCGGCGACGATGCGGCTGCTCGGCTGCGCCAACTGGCGGGCGCCCGGGCCGCTGCGCCGCGTGTACGCGCGGTACGGCATCCGCGACGGCGAGCCGGCCGGGGCCGCGCCGCGTGTTGCCGAGCCTGCGACCGCTTAGATCCCTCACGGCTGCCGCGTGGCCGCGCGAGTGTGGGCCGGCCGCGGGGCGGTTCCATGGTCTGGAGCCCCCGGGTTGGCACGTTCCGCACGGCTGCCACGCAGGTGGCGGCTGCGCGCAGAGGGCATGTCACGCGTCCACGATGCGCGCGCTGCCAGGGACGCCGCTTGCCCTATCGTGGCCGGTGTGACGATAACCCTGGTGCTCGGCGATATCACGGAGCAGCGGACGGACGCGATCGTCAACGCCGCCAACTCCGCCACTGCTCGGCGGTGGCGGGGTGGATGGCGCGATCCACCGGCGCGGAGGCCCCGCGATCCTGGAAGCGTGCCGCGAGCTGCGCGCCGGCGCGTACCGTGGCGGACTGCCCGTTGGCCAGGCCATCGCCACCACCGCGGGCCAACTGGCGGCGAAATGGGTGATCCACACGGTCGGGCCCGTCTACTCGGCCGGTGAGGACAGATCCGATCTGCTCGCCTCGTGTTACCGGCAATCCCTGCGGGTCGCCGATGAGCTCGGCGCGCGCAGCGTCGCCTTCCCTGCCGTGTCCGCGGGGATCTTCGGCTGGCCGGTGGAAGACGCGGCGAGGATCGCGGTCGCCGCCGTGCGCGCCACGCCGAGCCGCATGAGGACGCACGGTTCGTGCTGCTGAGCACGGACGTGTTCGCCGCTTTCGAGCGCGCGCTTGCCGCGCAGGCGCCCGGCTGAGCCCGGCAGGCGGTGGCGCGGCACAAATCAGCGCTGGCACCCTAACAAGACCCGCCCACCCTAACAAGACCCGCCCACCCATGGGGGCGTTGCCCTACTGCTGATTTTTCCGGGCTGTCAAGGGCTGCGGAAGGGGTGAACGCGACTCTGGGGATAACCCGGGGAATAACTGCGTCGGCTGTCAGTCTTGGGCGTCGGGATCGGCGAAGCGGGCGAACGCACTGAGGTTGGCCAGGCTCTCGCCGCGTTTGGCCCGCCTCCTCTTATCGAATTATCTAATCTCGATTTATCGGTTCTTCCTCAATGCCCGCTCCCCGGCATGGGCGTACCGTTGAAGATATCCGGAGCGGCGGGGCCAGTCACGTTGATATATCCCATCAGGCCGCGCTGCATCCGTGCAATCGCATGGTCAAGGAAAATATACCGGCCCGGCACCTGGAACTGCAGCTCCACCACCGCCGCGCCGCCCGGCGGGATGAGCACCGTCTGCACGTCGGTCAATGGAGGCGTGGTGAGCGAGCCTAAGTCAAACACCCGGTCCATGATCTCACCGATGATGTGGAACGACGAGATCTTGTTCGGTCCGCCCACGCCCACGAAGAGTCGCACCGTATCGCCCACCTTGGCAGTCAGCGGGTGCTCCGTGGTCAGCCCGCCGACCGCGCCGTTGAACACATAGTAATCAGGAGTCTCGTTGAGCAGCTTGTTCACGTCCGGGGCCAGCGCGCCCTTGTCGCCGAAATTGCCCGACGTGTAGATCTCGCCCTGCATGATGTAATACTCGTGGTCCACCTTCGGCAGTCCGCCCTCGGGCTCCACCAGGATCATCCCATACATGCCGTTACTGATGTGCTCGGCCACCATCGGCGTGGCGCAGTGATAGACGTAGAGACCGGGCTTGAGCGCCTGGAAGGTGAAGACTGTTTCGGAGCCGGGCGCGGTGGTGGTGAAGACTGCGCCTCCACCCGGACCCGTGACGGCGTGGAAGTCAACCGAATGCGGCATGATGCTGGACGCGTTGTTCTTCAAATGGACTTCGACCGTGTCGCCCACGCGCACGCGGAAGAAGGGGCCGGGCACTTTTCCGTTGAACGTCCAAAACGGATAGGTGGTCCCATCGGCCAGCTGCCCCACGACTTCCTTCGCCTCGAGGTCAATGCGGACGGTTGTGGGAGCGCGGTCGCCGATCGGCCCCGGCAGGTCGGCGGGGTCGCGCACGATGTCCGCGCCGGTGGCAGGCACGGCGGTCGCGCTCGTCCCTGAAGCCGAGGCGCTGGTTGGCGCCGGAGCCGAAGTCATGTCCATGCCGGGCATCGCGGTGGTATCGGTCGCTGCCGCGGCCGGGGCTGTTGAGGCGCTGGCCTGGCCCCCATCAACCTCTAGCGTTCCTTCCATGCCGGCCTCACGCTGCCCGGACAGGTTGGAGAAATACGAGAAGGTCCCCGCCTTGTCCAGGCCAAAGACCACGCTGGTGCTGTTGCCTTTCCCCGAGACGTTCGGCGAGACGGTGTTGAAATCAGGGAAGTTGATGTTGTGCTGGGTGTCGTCCCCGCTGATAAGCTTGATCTCAAGGATGTCGTTCACGGCCGCGACCAGGGTCGGGTCCACCACGCCATCGATCGGGCCCCCCACCCCCACGAAGACCATCTTGCCGTCCTGCAGGTCGGTCTTCAACGTATAGGATATTTTCGTCTGTCCCTGGCTTGTCTGTCCGCAAGCGGTGATCAATAAAGCCGCCAGCACGATAATTGAAAAGGTCTTTACCTGCTTACTCATTTTGCGCTCCTATTGCAAGGTACTGCGTAGTTACATAAACCAGTGTTTTGTTTTCACCCCATAAATAATGAAAACAACTTCAGAATTTATGTAAGAAGCAGTAAGGATGGATGATTGGCATGAGCCGCACGCTGTAATTCACCGATAAATTCATCGACCGGAAACTCGTAGGTCTTCGCCACGTCTTCGAGCGTACAGAAGCGCGCCAGGTAGCAGCCTACGCAGGCGGTTTTGCGATCGATGAAGACCCGGGCCAAGCCCCCGTCGGTTTGGAGGACTTGGTCTACTGTGAGGTTCCGTGAATACAGGTGAGCGGCCATACTGCACAAAGAATATCTTCTTCCCCTTTATTTGTCTTTGCGCTGGCGCAAATAAGAAAATTGGTAACGACTCACCCCGTTACTGGTTTCCCCGAAAAATGAATATGGGCGGGTGTTCTCCCCGCCCATATTCATTTTTCGGAATCTCTTTTCCCATTCCGTGATAACGGAAGGGGAAAAGCTAAAGGTGCCTGAGTGTTTACGAAAATTGTTATTGCGAGCGTTCTTTGCGAAGCAATCTCGCCTTAATCCGGCATTGCCACACCGAAAGAACGCATTGCAGGCGTTCGTCCGGCGGCTCGCCTGCAATGACAGACCAGAGCGACCTATTTTTCCAGCCCTTCGGCGATGCGCACCATTTCGTGAGGATTCGTGATCCTCACCTTGCCGCGGCCGGTCTGCACCAGGTGTTGGCGCTCCCACTCTGCCAGCACCCGGCTGACGGTGTACAGCGTCGTGCCAGACATCTCCGCCAGATCCTGCCGCGAGAAAACCAGGTCTATGCCCCCTTCCGATTTTTGCCCCGCCTGTGAGGTCAGGCGCAGCAGCGCCCGCGCAATCCGCTGCTCGACGCGCTCCGTAGCCAGCTCCCGGTAGCGCGACTGCATCTCCTCGATATAAGTAGTCATAAAAGACATCAAGCCCAAAGAGAGAGCTGGCCGGGTCTTCATCATCTCCCGCAAATAGATGCCCCTGATCGCTAGCGCGGTGCTGTTCTCCAAAGCCTGGGCCGTGGCTGGGTATAAAGCATCGTCGCGCACTGCACCCAGCGCGCCGAACACCTGCCACGGATAGATCGTCCGCAGGTTCACCTGGTGACCTTTCGGGTCCGTTTGCAGCAGCTTCACCTGTCCGCGGATGAGCACATACAAATAGTCCGCCGCGTCGCCCTGGAAGAAGAAAAACCCATCCTCTTCGATGGAGCGCGTGATGCTGTTCTGGACGATGTGATCCAGGTCTTGGTCGTCAACGTTTTGAAAAACGTTGACTTGCCTCAAATCCTTCGGCGAAAAATCCATCGTCTGATTTTATACCACGGGAATTGGGGGATCGGGAGATTGGGAATTAACATTAAGTGTCCATGCTATAATTCTTTTGGCGAGATAACCATGCAAAAAACGCGGTTTGCCATTCCTCATAAAAAAATAGAGGCCTTTTGTAAACGCTGGAATATTTCCGAGCTTGCTATTTTCGGTTCGGTGTTGCGAACTGACTTTCGGCCCGACAGCGATGTGGATGTGCTGGTCTCTTTCGCACCTGAGGCAAAAGTATCGCTCTTTGATATGGTGCATATGCAGGATGAATTAAAGGATATATTTGGGCGGGATGTTGATTTAATCAGCAAGAACGGTGTGGAGTCCAGCCGCAACTACCTCAGGCGGAAAACTATTCTTGAATCGGCTCGGGTGATCCATGTCTCGCGATGACACCTATCTGCTGGATATTCTTGAATCAGCGAAGATCGCCCTCGATTATGTATTTGATAAATCCTGGGATCAATTCTACAGCGATATACAATGTCAAGATGCAGTGGTTCGCCGGATAGAAATTATCGGCGAGGCTGCAAGGCGGGTTTCGGAGGAGACACGCGCCAAATATCCTGATATCGAGTGGCGTGAAATGACGGGAATGAGAAACCTGGTTATTCACGAATATGATGTCGTGGATATCAGCCAGGTCTGGGATACCGTGCAAAATAAACTTCCGGCCTTGATTGAAAAACTAGCTAAGATTGTCCCACCGGAATAGTCTGAGATCGATATCGCGGCCACGAAGAAAACCGCGGTTAACCGGACACCAGATAAGAAGAGACCGCCGTGATTTACATGGCGGTCTCTTTTCTCAATTACTACACGTCCAGGTTGCGGACGTATTTGGCGTGGGTTTGGATGAACCGTTTGCGGGGATCCACGGCATCGCCCATCAACATATCGAAGGTGCGGTCGGCTTCGGCGGCATCGTCAACCGTGACAAGCAGCAGCGTGCGGTTGTCGGGATTCATGGTGGTCTCCCACAGCTGTACCGGGTTCATTTCGCCCAGACCTTTGTAACGCTGCATGGTCACCTTATCGCCCCCGCCCATTTCCTTAATTGTCTTATCTTTTTCCTTGTCGCTGTAGACATACTTGACCTGGTTCTTATACGCCATACGATAGAGCGGCGGCTGGGCAATGAAAAGATGTCCGCCGTCCATCAGGGCGGGCATGTAGCGGAAGAAGAAGGTAAGCAGCAGCGTGCGGATATGGCTGCCGTCTACATCCGCATCGGTCATGATGATGATGCGTCCGTAGCGCAGGCCTTCCAGATCAAAGTTATCGCCCACGCCGGTACCGAGAGCGGAGATGAGCGCCCGGATCTCATTGCTTCCCAGGATCTTATCCAGGCGGGCACGCTCGGTATTCATGATCTTGCCGCGCAGCGGCAGGATGGCCTGGAAGTGGCGGTCGCGACCTTGCTTGGCAGAGCCGCCTGCCGAGTCACCTTCCACGATGTACAGCTCGGTCTTGGTCGAATCGCGCTCGGAACAGTCGGCCAGCTTGCCCGGTAAGGTCAGCGATTCCAGCGCGGATTTGCGGATGACCAGGTCGCGGGCCTTCTTGGCGGCATCGCGGGCGCGAGCAGAAGTCAGACACTTGGCGATGATGGCTTTGGCAGCCTGCGGATTCTCCTCGAGGAACGTGGCAAAGGCCTCGCCCACGATGCTTTGGACATAGGTCTGGACCTCAGGGTTCATCAACTTAACTTTGGTCTGCGATTCAAACTGCGGATCGGGATGCTTGACCGATACGATGGCCGTCAGGCCTTCGCGAGTGTCGTCACCTGAAAAGTTCGGGTCGGCATCCTTGAGCAGTCCGTTTTTGCGGGCATAATCGTTGACCACGCGGGTCAACGCGGCGCGCAAACCGGTGAGGTGCGTGCCGCCGTCCACGGTATTGATGGTGTTCGCAAACGAGTAGACCGACTCGGTGTAGGCGTCGGTGTACTGGATGGCGGCTTCGGTGCCGATGCCATCCACTTCTTTCTCAACGTATACGACAGGGTGCAGCGTCTCACGGTTGCGGTTCAAATAACGGACGAAGGAGGTGATGCCGCCTTCGAAATAGAACATCACTTCATGGTCCACTGCGCTCGTCCACAAAATAGATCGTGACCCCCGCGCGTGACAAAGGCCATCTCGCGGAAGCGTTGGGCCAGAGTATCGAAACGATAATCAATCTCTTCCTTGAAGATCTGTTTGTCGAATTTAAAGGTGACCTTGACGCCGGTCACATTGTCTTTGACCTTCCCGATGACTTTGACTGGCGCCTTTGGATATCCGCGCTCATAACGCTGGAAATGGACCTGCCCATCACGGCGGACTTCCACTTCACACCATTCCGATAAGGCATTCACAGCGCTGACGCCTACGCCGTGCAGACCACCCGATACCTTGTATCCGCCGCCGCCGAATTTACCGCCGGCGTGCAGAGTGGTCATCACGACCTCGAGGGCCGATTTCTTCATCGTGGGGTGGATGCCGACCGGGATGCCGCGTCCGTTGTCGGAAACGGTTACGCTGCTGTCAGGGTGGATGGTGATGTCGATCCGGTCGCAAACTCCGGCCAGGGCCTCGTCAATGGCATTATCCACCACCTCGTAAACGAGGTGATGCAAGGCCTTAATATCGGTTCCGCCCACATACATACCGGGGCGACGGCGAACCGCCTCAAGACCCTCCAGTACCTGAATATCTTTTGCTTCATAACTGCCGTTATCTTTTTTCTGAGCTACAGCCACAAGTTCCTCCAAAATTTACTTCGTTGCAAATCTCCGCGGCATGCTTCGCGAGAATCACCAGCCATATGCGAGAAGCCTCTTTTTTTACCAGTAGGGTGATCATTTCCCGACGCCTCGCAAGGACGTTCTACGCCGGTTGAGTCGGTGTTTCGCCGCGCAAGCGGGTGAGCACCGTCTGAAGCCAGGCGCTCATATCGTGATAATAAACAAAGGACGAGGCCAATAGGGCGGTCGTGATAAAGGCATGGCCAAGGATGCCGATCACAGCCAGCCAGGAGTTATCGGCCGGTATCGCCCAGAGAAAATTCAAGCCGAAGCCAACCAGCAAGGTGGTCAATACAAAAAGGCTGCTGGTGGGCAGGGTGAAACGCGTTAGCTGAAAACTGCTGATGATGGAAGCAAAGGCGTTTTGCTTCTTGACAAACATACCATGCGGAGAGAAAAAGATCGGTACGATCAGCCACACGGAAATGAACCCCAGGATCAACAGGGCGATCTCACCGATGAGGGAATTGATCATGAAGAGAATGTAAATCAGGAAAGCCGCGGGCAGGCCCAGCGTCCATGAAACAAACAGCCAGATGATAGAGTAGATCAGGGTCTGGAAAACCGCGCGGCCGGCGCCGGTCTGCGCGTCCGGCGAAGCGACAGTCGCCACCCAACGGAAATACAACCCGCCTAGCATCCAGCCGATCAACGTAAGCAGGAAGACCATACCGAGCAAACTTCCGGCGGAGTCGATTTGCGTAATCGGCGGCAGTCCGTAGGGTGATTGGGCCGGCAGCCTGCCGCTCATCAGACTGAAGATGCCAATCGGAAAGGTGCGCAGGACGGTCAGCAAATTGAACGCATGAAAGAACTGCTGGTACATGGCAAGCGCGGAAGCGATATCCTCGGGCTTCAAGCCACTGGTCGCGGCCATGCTGCTTACTTGTTTAAGGTAGGGTTGGACAAGCTGATCTACGCTCAAACGGGGGCCTAACCAGAGTAACAGGTCGAGCGCGGCAGGGAGCAGGATGGCAGTGATGTGACCCGCGGTAACATCAAAACCGGCTCTGAGTGAGCCGATAATGCCTGGAGGAGGGGGTAAAGTTTTGGCGTCTATGTTGGGTGCGTGCATAACAGGATGATTTTACCATACCCCTGCCCGCACCGCAAATATGTTCTAAATTGTTGAGTTCGGGGTTGAAGGTTCTAAGTTGAAGGTTGAAGGTTCTCCGGAAGATGCGGCTTGTATGTCCCAATGAGAAATCTACGCGAAATTAACTCAATGGTAAGAGCGCGAAGATGCTCTAAGCTATTTCACAGTTAATACCGAAATTATTGAAGGATACTGGTAGTAGAATCACCGCCAATGGAAGCAGAAAAGCGATATTTGCCTGATTCCAACCGGGTAGGCGTGGTGACGGCAACGGTCTTGCTCACTTATGCGCTGACCCACCTGGTCAACGCGCCTGGGTTTACCGTGAGCATTCAATTACCGGGCTTTTATTTTGCCTATCCGCTTACCCTCGGCACGGCCATGACACTGATGGCCGCGGGGCTGACGGCCTCCGGCATGGATTGGTTGCTGCGCACCCACCCATCCCTGCCCTCGCTGCCTTCGTTGAAGATCCTTCAGCCGCAGCGGACCCTAGAGCACTGGCTGCTGCCGGCACTGACGGCTTTTATCATCGGCGTGCTGCTCGACATTCTACCGTCGGGGCCGCTATGGTGGGCCGGCTTCATCACCGGGGCGATCATCCTCATCTCCGTGTTCATATCTGAATACGTTGCGGTGGACCCTGGCGCCCCCCTCTATGCGCTGGCCTCAGCGGGACTTACCGCCCTCTCCTACGCGCTCTTCCTTCTATTTGTAATCGCCCTACGGATTGGAGGGGCCCGTCTCTTCCTGATCGTCCCGGCAATCATCCTTGCCGCAGGGCTGGTGGCACTGCGGACCTTGCATTTGCGCCTGAGTGACCGCTGGCAATTCGCCTGGGCATTTGGCATCGGCCTGATCTGTGCACAATTGGCTGCTGGGCTGCACTACTGGCCGGTAGCGACGCTGCCCTATGGGCTATTCCTGCTCGGCCCACTATATGCGCTGATCACACTTGCTACCAACCTGGGCGAAGATGTCCCTTTGAGAAATGCCATGGCCGAGCCTTCAGTTATCCTGGGGGTGCTGTGGGCCGCGGCTATCGTGCTCCGCTAATGCAGCTGATTTTGAATCACAATCAATGGCAAGCCATGCGGACTCACGTGGAGTCCTGTAGTCCATTAGAGGCTTGCGGTCTGCTCGCAGGAAAAGATGGTTGTATAAGAGAAGTCATTTTGATCGCGAACCAGGCACAAAGCCCTGTAAAGTTCCGGATGGATCCGATCGAACAATTACGCGCATTCGACCGGATGGAGAATGCCGGTTTGGATCTGCTCGGCATCTTTCACTCACATCCTTCAGGCCCCGAAACCCCTTCAGCAACAGACATCGCAGAGGCAGCCTATCAGGTTGTCCAGATAATTTGGTCGCGTTCGAGCCATCAAGGTGGAATAACCGGCAATCAAGCTGAAAGCGGATGGAAGGCCCGCGGCTTTTGGGTTGAAAATGATAACTTTGTGGAGGTAACCTTACAAATGACGGACGGCGAGTAACCCTCGCGAAGCTATTGTGTTAGAAATCTAAGCCCAACCTTCCTAGGAGAATCCATGCAACTGTTAATCGGAGCCAGCGTGGTCTTACTGGCTTATATTTTTGGCTCGATCCCCTTCGGCCTGTTGATCGTAAAGCTAACCACCGGCAAGGATATCCGTCAGGTTGCGAGTGGACGCACCGGCGGGACGAATGCAATGCGCGCCGCAGGCCTGGGCGCAGGCGTGCTCACGGCAGGCATGGATGTATTGAAGGGCGCCTCGGCCGTCTGGGTGGCGCAGGCCATTGCTCCTCAAAACTTCTGGCTGCATATCCTGGCTCCGATCGCAACCATTCTCGGCCACAACTATTCGGTTTTTCTGGCCGAACGCGATGAAAACGGACGGATCAGGCTGCGCGGCGGCGCCGGTGGGGGGCCCACGGTAGGCGGAGCGGTAGGCTTATGGTGGCCCTCGTTCTTTATCATCGTCCCGCTTGGCATATTGATATTTTGGGGTATCGGGTACGCTTCGCTGACCACGCTCGGCATCGCTTTGATCGCGACCGTGATATTTTCAATACGCTATGCGCAAGGCCTGTCTGCCTGGCAAAATATCCTTTATGGCCTGGTTGCCACCCTGCTGCTTATCTGGGCCCTGCGCCCCAACATTAAGGCATTAATCGGAGGGCGCGAGCGCTTCCACGGCTGGCGACCGTGGAAGAAGAAAGACCCTGAGCTGCCTAAAGTCGAAGAGGCCAAACTGAAACCAATCCATCGATCCCGCCGGGCAGGCTCATCAAAAAAATTAATAAAATCCAAGCAGCACTGAAGCGGAATTAAAAGAAAATGGCGACTGTTCTTCAGTCGCCATCAGGTTGGATGAAATTCCTATTCTTCTTCGTGGGCTTTCCTGACCAGAGCTTCCATATTCCTTCTGTGCAAAGATTCGGCCAGCCCTCCTAAATAAACGCGGCTCTTTCCGCTTTCTTCAAGCCCGGCGCCTTCCAATACATCCTCCACTGATTTGCGGCGGGCGGCGGCTTTGGAAAGTCTCTTCAAGTTCGTTATATAGGTCAGGTTCTCCTTGACGGCCGCGTCGATCTCGCCGCGCAGGATGATGTCGCCGTGACCCTGTACGATGTTCTCAAGCCCCATCCGGCCTATCTTCTTTATGGAACTGGCAATATCGTCCACGTCCCCGTCCACGATATAGGGGATCGGCATGAAAGCATCCCCGGCAAACAAAACCCGGTCTTCCTCCACCAGCACCGCAATCCCATCTTCGCTATGACCCGGCGCGGGCAGGATGGTCAGATTTTTCTTGCCGACCCGCAGGTACAACTCACCGCTTCTCGAAGGTCAGCTGAGGCAAAACGATCTTTACCTGGCGAAGCGCGGGGTTCTGCTTGCGTGCAGCCTCCAGCGACGGACGCCCGTATTCATCGAGCAGTTCGACGGCAGCGGGCGTGCGCCACCACCGTGGCGCCCGGGAAGAAACAATTTCCCCAGGCATGGTCGGCATGATAGTGGGTATTGATCACATACCGCACCGGAACACTCAGTTCATGCTCGATGAACTCGCGCATGCCGAGGGTCTCATCCGGCAGGGCCAGGGTGTCAATCACTACGGCCCATTGCGGCCCGGCTACAACCCCCGCAGTTACTTGAGCGTAAACCTCGCTCTGGAACCAAAACACATTTTCGGAAACTCGCTCGCGATGCATTGACCAACCTCAATGAAATTTCTTTATAGATAGCACATTGAAAGACTAAAGTCAAGTTGTATAGACCACTATTGTTCTTGTATCCCAGTTTCTTACCAAACTTTCAGCCTGGGAGGAAAAATTTCCCAAAAAGGATGCGTGCAATTCATACGGATCGCACGCTTCTTTTCTTTGGATACATTGGAGAAGGATAATGAGTAACCTTCGAGAGAAGAATTTTCACCTGGCTAGCACGCCAGGAGGATATTCTTTTTCGCCAAAACCAGCAACCGCGCTGTGAGAAGATACACGATGGCGATGGAACTTTCCATCTTATCGTAACAAGAAGCCAAAGACTTTCAAGAACATTATGAAGAATTTGCATAATGTCAGGATCACATAAAACGGCAAAACCCTCGACATAAAGCTCTCGAAGGCGATGGGCAAGAATGCAATCATCCTGTACTTGTCCGCGCAAACGGGCCGTGATAAACTTTGCCGTGAAATGGCCACGAATTTGATCATTGTCACGCCCAGTCCCAGCTTTGGGGAAATGATCCGCAGCTCGCTCGAAGAGACGGGAAATTACCGCGTCTTTGTAGTCAACAGCAAGGCGGCTGCCATCGTCCGGGCCGATGAAGAGTCGTGCAGCATGGCTTTCCTGGACCTGGATATGGGTGAGGGATGGGTTGAAGAAGTGGGCCAATCCCTGCGCACGATCATGCCCAACTATTAAACTCTTCGTCCTGGCGCAGGACGAAACGCCGCCGGCGCTTGATTCGATCCGCCCATGGACCCTGATACGAAAACCCTTCCAGGCCCCTGATGTGATCAAGACCATATCAGCGTCAGCCGAGAGCGGCTCAAAGCCTGCTCTCAAAAGAAGAAAGCGAAAACAAGCTGCCGTGGTTGACGATGTCAATAAGGCGGCACAGCATTTAACCAGGCTCACCCTTGAAAGCTCCGCACAGGCGGCCTTGATCACCCGGGAAAAAGAAGTCTGGGCTTATGCGGGGCAGCTCTCTCAATCTGCCGCGCAGGAAGTGGCAAAAACTGTTTCCCGTAACTGGGACAAAGAAAAAGGCGGCGACCTGCTGCGTTTTGTGAGACTGGAAAGCACCAAGGCCGAGCACATGCTGTATGCCACGCCGCTGAGTGAAGGAATGCTGCTGGCTATGGTCTTCGATGCCGAGACGCCGTTCAGCACCATCCGCTCACAGGCCAGCCAGCTGGCAAGCGCGCTGGACGAGAATGAAACCAAAGAGGAGCCGGTTGAACCATTAGCCGCACTGGAAGATGGCAAGTCTGGAGCTCCCTGCGCCGCTGATGAGCGAAGTGGATGACGACGAGGAAGAAGGCTTTAATATTCCTCCCATTTCCGACATCCTGAAAGATATCCCGGCGCCCGACCCGCAACCTGTGACGAAGTCCGCCCAAGTGGAAACGGCAGCACCCCCTGCTCCGCAGGAATCAAGGCGACCGATAGACCCTGGTGAGACTCGTCAATCGATCTTTACCCGCGAAATCGCCGGGCATTCTGGTAAAGAACCAGACGAAGACCGATTCTCAACCGAGGCCCGAAACACCCACGCGCCAGCCCCAGCCGGGAGAATTAGATGAGACACGGCCACATGCAAGCAGCGATTACAGCCATATCGTGCTTGAGCCATCTTCTGCGGGCGTTTATCACCTGACCTATGCCTGCTTGTTGGTGCCCCGCTTTACCTCCCACTATTTGACCGGTGATGTTGCCGATCGTCTCTCCGAGTGGCTGCCCATCATCTGTGTTGCGTTCGGATGGCGGCTCGAATACCTTGCGGTGCGGCCTGAATATCTGCAATGGATCGCGAACGTACCCCCGGCCACATCCCCTGGATATCTCATGCGCGTGATGCGCCAACAGATATCAGAGAAGATCTTTACAGCCTTCCCGCGACTGGCAAAAGAAAACCCCTCCGGCGATTTTTGGGCGCCAGGCTATCTCATTATGGGCAGCAACCAGCCTCACCCGCCACAGCTGGTGAAAGATTACCTGAAACAGATCCGCCAGAGACAGGGGCTCGACAAACAGCAGAATAATCTCGCGTTTACGACTATAATCACATTCCATACTTGCACGGAGTGCAGGCAGACAACAGGGATCGTCAAGGGAGTAAATTAACAACTCGTCTGTTCTGCGTTTATAATGGGGTAAACCTACTAAAAATTATGCCCCCCACCTTCTATCTCATCGATGGGCACGCTCTGGCCTACCGCATGTATTTTGCGCTAACCGCCGGCTCCAACACGCAACGCTGGCTGACTTCCAAGGGCGAACCGACCGCGGGAATCTACGGATTTGCCCGCGAACTGCTGCGCATCCTCGAACAGGAACAGCCGGAATATCTGGCAGTGGCTTTCGACACCGGCAAGACCTTTCGAGATAACATCTTTCCGGGCTATAAAGGTACCCGCGCCAAAATGCCCGATGACCTGCGCCCGCAGATCGAGCGCATCCGCCAAATGGTGGATGCCTTCAATATCCCCCGCCTTGAGATGGAAGGCTATGAGGCAGATGATGTGCTCGGATCTATTGCCAGCCATCGCCGCGGAACAAGGGCTCGGGCATAAAGATCATCACCGGCGATCGCGACCTGCTGCAGCTTGTCGATAAACGCGTCGCCGTTTATCTTGCGGGTGACGACCAGAATTACATCACCGACGAAGATGTGGTCCGGAAACTTGGCGTCCGCCCCGACCAGGTTGTTGACTACAAAGCCATTGTGGGCGACAAATCGGATAACATACCCGGGCGTACCCGGCGTGGGTGAAAAAACTGCCATCTCGCTGCTTGAAAAATTCGGAACGCTCGATAACATCTACAAAAACATCGATCAAGTTGAAAATCGCTGGAAGACCAAACTGGAACAGGGCAAAGACTCGGCATACATGAGCTATGACCTGGCCAGGATCCACACCGACCTGCCCGTAAAGCTCGACCTGGAACAGGCCAAAGCCCACGATTTTGATGCAGACAAGATCGAGGCCTTCTTTCAGGATCTGGAATTCCGAACGCTCATCAAGACCCTGAACCGGCTGACGGGCAAAGAGACCGCGCCATCCACAGACAACGCACCCGCCAAAAAGCAAGGCGGGCAGCTCTCCATGTTCGTCAACGAGCCACAAGCGGTCTACGTCGCACAACCCACGTCGTCCATCCAGGTCAAAATCGTCGACACGGCCGCAAAACTGAATGACCTCGCTAAAGAACTTGGCGAAGCCAAAGTCATTTCATTCGACACTGAAACCACTTCGACGGACGAAATGCAGGCCAGCATCGTCGGCATTTCACTTGCCACCCGGGAAGGGGAAGGATATTACATTCCCGTCGGACATCTCGCCGGGAACAACCTGCCCCTCGAACAAACGATATCCGCCTTGCGGCCTTCCATGACCGATCCCAAAATCCCCAAAGTCGCGCATAACGCCAAATACGATGTGATCGTCCTGGACCGATGCGGATTGGAGGTCTCCCCGATCACCTTCGATACGATGATCGCCGAGTTCCTGGTTGACCCAGCCTCGCATAACTTCGGTCTCAAGAACTCTGGCCTTGACGCGGCTGGGCGAAGAGATGACCCACATCGAGCAGCTTATCGGCACCGGCAAACACCAGCTCAGCATGGCCGAGATCGCCATCGAGTCGGTGGCGAGCTACGCGGCCGCGGATGCCGAGACCACCCTGCGGCTGATGCCGATCCTGCAAAAGGAACTCAAACGCGTGCATGGCGAGAAATTGATGGAAGAGATCGAGATGCCGTTGATCACCGTGCTGGCGGGAATGGAAATGACCGGCGTCCTGCTCGACCTGCCGTTCTTCAAGAAATTGTCCGATGAGCTCACCCGAGCGCATGGATGAGTATCGAGAAGCAGGTCTTCGAAGCGGTCGGCAAGACCTTCAACCTCAACTCCACCCAACAGCTCTCGGATGTGCTCTTCGACCGCTTACGCCTCGAGCCGCCCGACCGCGGCCGAAAAACCGCCAGCGGTCACTATTCCACCTCGGCCGATATTCTGGATGCGCTCAGCGGAAAGCATCCGGTTGTGGATTGGGTGATCGAGACACCGCGAACTTTCCAAGCTCAAGTCAACCTATGTCGAGGCCCTGCCTGCCGCCGTCGATTCGAAAACCGGCCGCGTCCATACCTCCTACAGCCAGATCGGTGCGGTGACCGGGCGTCTGTCTTCCTCCAACCCGAACCTGCAAAACATCCCCATCCGCACCGAGGAAGGCCGCCGTGTTCGCAATGGCTTCATCGCAGCCAAAGGCAACCTGCTGCTCTCGGTGGATTATTCGCAGATCGAACTTCGCATCGTGGCGCATATGGCAAAGGATGAGGCCATGCTGGCCGCTTTCCGAGCGGGACAGGACATCCATGCCACCACCGCCGCCGCGATTTACAACTTGCCCCTCGAGCAGGTTACCAAGGAGATGCGCCGGCACGCCAAAGCCATCAACTTCGGCCTGATCTATGGGATGTCTGCATTCGGACTGACCCGTACGACCGAACTGACACTGGCAGAAGCCGAGGAATTTGTCAAGGCCTATTTCAAGCAATTCCCGGGAGTCAAAAAATATCTGGACGGCATCCGCAAGCAAGCCGCTGCTGGACGGCTATGTCGAAACCCTGTTAGGGCGCCGCCGTTATTTCCCGGCCCTGCAGGGCAAACAAAACGCCGTGTTCAGGAACCGGGAGGAACGCGAAGCCATCAACGCCCCCATTCAAGGTACGGCCGCCGATATCATGAAGATCGCCATGCTGCATATCCCGCCCGCTTTGAAGAAAGCAGGACTGCATGCCCAGATGCTGCTTGCAAGTCCATGACGAATTGGTTCTGGAAGTTCCACAAAGAGGAATTGGAGAAAACCGCCAGGGTGGTACGGGAGGTCATGGGATCGGCCTATCCTCTGGATATTCCTCTCTCAACGGAAGCCCGCTCAGGTATGAATTGGGGCGAAATGAAAGTCATGGAAGCCTAGCTGGATAATCTCTCAACGGAGTCGCAGCGATTTAACATTGCCAGAAATGATTGGTTGATGGAGGCTGCCCCGCCAAGCCGGGCGCCCGGAATACTACGGGTACTGCGCTCTAATGGTATCTCAACCGACGCTCAATTTTTCACCCCGTAAATGATCAAAGCCTGTTTAGATGTTTATGCAAAGTGGTAGGCTCTTGCCCTACCAAGAAGCAGTCAAAGAGGGTCAAAATCATCACCGCCAGATCAAAAGTTGAACCTGCCAGTTCAAAAAACAAGCCCGGATTACTGAAACTCGCATTTCAACAATGTGAAATCATTAAAGGATAAACCAGCGGTAAAATAGAACCATGCCCGAACGAGAAGATGTTTTCCAGAAAGCAATGAATGAGGGCCACTCGGCAGCCTGGGATCAGGACTGGAGAAAGGCCGCAGCGGAGTATCGTAAAGCGCTGCAGGAACTGCCCGACCAACCCAAAGCGCTCAACAGCCTGGGTCTGGCTCTCTATCAGCTGGGTGATTTTGAGGAAGCTTTGCGTATTTACCAGCACCTGGCAAAGTTTGCCCCGGACGATCCCGTGACCTGGGAAAAAATCGCGCAATTATCAGAACGCCTTGGCGAGTTAAATACAGCGGTGGAAGCGGCCATGAAGGCTGCCGAGGGATTTTTGAACCAGCGGGATATTCAAAAGGCCATTGAGAACTGGAGTCGGGTCACCACCCTAAACCCCGAAAATGTAATGGCCCATTCGCGACTTGCAGTGGTCCATGAGCGGCTCGGAGAAAACCAGCCGGCGGTAACTGAATATCTGGCGATCGCCAGCATCCTGCAACGAGGCGGCAAGGCTGATAAAGCGCAGGAACTCGTTACCAAAGCCCTGCAGCTTGTTCCTCAAAGCGAAAAGGCCAAACAAGCACAATCGCTGTTAAAAACGGGCCAGCTGTTACCCAAGCCATCTCAGCCCACAAGCAGTACTGCCCCGCTCAGCATGGCCAAGGTTCGACAATTGCACGAACCGAAGATACCGGCCCAATCGGGCTTGGACCCCATCGCGGAAACACGCCAAAAAGCCCTAACCAAGCTGGCAGAGATGCTTTTCGATTATAGCGACGAAAGTCCCGGCCGCGCAGGAACGCCGCGGTTTGTCAGCCATCGTAAGAGGCACCGGCCAAATATCCCTCCAACAGGCAGAACAGACCAAGGTTGTCTTACACCTTGGACAGGCCATTGATGCACAAACAAATAATCAGGAAGCAATCGCGGCAGATGAACTCGAGCGGGCGCTCGAAGCCGGCTTCGACCATGCCGCGCTATACTTCGACCTGGGCTATTTACGCTCCAGCGGAGACCGCCTTGAAAGCGCGATCCGCTACCTTGCGCACGCAGTGAAACATAACGACTATGCCCTCGGATCCCGTCTTTTGCTGGGAGATATACTTTTCAAAAGAGGGCAAGTCAAAGATGCCGCGCTGGAGTTTCTGGAGGCGCTGAAGTTAGCCGATTCGATAACGGCGCCTGCCGAACAGTCGGATGATATTCGACAGCTTTATGAGCCGCTGATCGAAGCCCAACAAAACCAAAAAGATGAAACCATAAACCGCAATATTTGCAAGAATATTCGCAACCTGCTCCTTCGATCTGATTGGCGGGACGAGATCTACAAGACCCGCGAACAGACGCGCAAAGGCGAAGAAGGGACTTCCCTGGCTCCCCTGGCCGAGGTGCTGCTGGAGGCCCAAAGCTCGAGCGTCATCGAGTCGATCAATCTGATCCACCAGCTGGCTCGCGCCGGCAGCCTGCGCTCGGCCATGGATGAGGCTTACGATGCCGTCCTGCATGCACCGACCTATTTACCGCTCCACACACTAATGGGTGATCTGCTGATACAGGAAGGCCGCAACCAGGAAGCAATTGCCAAGTTCTCGGTCGTTGCGCATGCCTATGGTGTGCGTGGAGAAGTTGGACAGGCGAGCAAACTACTGCGGCGCATCATCCAGCTATCGCCGATGGATCTTTCGGCCCGCATACGCTTGATCGACCAGCTGGTAGCGCGCGGCCAGGTAGACGAGGCCATAAACGAATATCTGGAACTGGCCGAGCTTTATTATCGGTTGGCCGAACTCGATATGGCGCGAAAAACATATACCGATGCCCTGCGCGTGGTCCAGCAAACAAACGCCGACCATTCCTGGAACATCCACATCCTGCAACGGATGGCGGATATCGACATGCAACGACTGGATTGGAAACAAGCTTTACGCGTCTACGAACAGATCCGTACCCTGCGGCCGGACGACCAGGGAATACGGAAGCAATTGATCGAGCTCTACGCGCGCATGGGCCAGGAACAGCAGGCTACCTCGGAACTTGAAAGTTTCCTGACCTATCTGGAAAGCAACGGCAAAACCAACGATGCGCTTCTGTTCCTAGAAGATTTGGCAAAAGAGCATGAAGACGAACTCCTCTTCCAGAGGGCGCTGGCTGAACAATTACACCGAATGGGCCGAACACAGGAAGCTGTAAGTCAGCTTGATGCTCTCGGCGAGACATTGCTCCAAAGGGGAAAAAATAAGGAAGCGGCTGCAGTTATTACGCAAATCCTTTTGATGAATCCACCTAATGCTCAAGGGTATCGTGACCTTCTGACGCAAATTCCCAAATAGGATTTTCAAGAACGCGGGGGGCCTGCAAACTTTTGGTTTGCATTGTGGGCTCTGTTAAGAACGAACATTGGCGGGAAGAACCCCGACGTATATTCGTTTTTCGGCACAGGCGGTAACGGTGCTGCGAGGATGTAATACGATTTCTCTGTCTCAATCATTTCCTCCTGGAGAATCCTAAGGACGGCATTTCGTGTAAGGTATTCAAGCCCTTCTTCAGGAATGCGTTACCCCTCGCAAATCGACTTATCGAATGAGGAAGAGATCAGTACGCCGTTTCTAAGATCAACCGGTCAGATCCAAGTGTTATCAGACCGATATTCAAGGAGGTTGTCTGGACAATAGTTGGCTTTTTTGTGATGCAATTTCGGTGTTGGCAAAAGGCCACCTTACAAAAAAGCAAACTGAAAAAGTCGGTTTCTTCCAAATTGGATATTAAATTTATGTTACAATCGGATTAGAAATTTATAATAATGTTCGATTTAAAATTCAATTTATTTTTGGATACAATTTATAGTAGGATTTTGATTGCAGTTCCACTTGACGATTAAGGATTGAGAAAAAGCCAGACCAGCATTAGTGAAGTTAAAAACAACCCGGACTATCTATCAACATTTTTGTAAACTCATTTCGATTTAATTCTTCTATAATTCAGGATAAGTTGAGATGAGATCGGACAAAGAAAAGAATAGATAAATTGGCTACTTCAAATATGAATTTATCCCTGCAGGAACTCACGCCGCAAATAGTCGACCCAGAACCAGCCACGCAGGTCGAAGCACGCACCCAGGTCAAGCAAAAACCAGTTGTTTCCAGTCAGGAAAAACAGCGGGTCTCCCTTTACGACCGAATTAAACTCAAAGACAGAATCAATCTCGACACTCAGGCGGACAGCAAGGTTCAACTCGAGCCGGTAATTGCGAGTCCCTATGATCTATCCTATGCCTGCCTGATGATCCCGCGGTTTAGCACGCATTACCTTATCGGCGACATCGCCGAAGATTTACGACGGTGGATGCAGCAGATCTGCATTTCGTTTTCCTGGCGGCTGGAACATATGACGGTTCGCCCTGATTACTTCCAATGGATCCTCAGTGTGCCGCCTGCCACTTCTGCATCCGGCTGCATCCGCACCATTCGACAACAAACCTCCCAGAGAATTTTTGAGGATTTCCCCCACTTCAAGCAAGAGAATTTTTCCAGAGATTTTTGGGCGCCTGGGTATTTCGTGCTGGTAGGCAACCTCCCCCACCCGCTCGATATGATCAACGATTATATTCTTCTCACGCGGCAGCAGCAGGGCATCCAGCCGCGTCGCAAGTAGATCCCCAACTCCCTAACCGATCTGCAAACAGATTTATTCAGGCAGACATTGGCCGTCGCGTACGCGGCGGGTCAGGCAACGCGGCTTCAGTAGAGGCCGGGCATCCGACTCGACGCAGCCTCGGACAGCAGGCAACACCGGTCTCATCGGCACGCCTATTTCAACAAACCATTGGGCCCAGCCAATCGTAAATACCATAGGATATCTCCTACGAGTCTCGAGTCAAATTATTGATCAACCTATTTTGGTCATTTTGGTGAAGAGGCCGAGGGTTCACGCGCCTGATCTGAGGCCCGCTTACGATAAAAGAAGCCTGAGGCAATTTCAAAAATTCCTTGCAACAACCAAGCGTTAATAATATACTGAACGGCAAGGAACCCATAAATGGCAGACGTCACACTGAACAGGGTCGGAGAGTTACTGCGCAGCCTCCTTGAACTATTATGGAACAAGCCTGAGGGAATGCCTGCCAAAGAAATTTTGGCTTTCCTGCCGGAAATAACCAAGCTAACTGAATACGAGAGGGGCTATTCGCCTCCTACCAACATTCCTAGATACGAGAGGATAGTCCGGCTCGCCACGATTCCCCTGGTCAAAGCCGGATGGCTGGTTAAAAACAATAAAGGTCGCTGGTTCATTACCGAGGAAGGCCGCCAGGCGTGCCGCCGAACACCAAACGCACAAGAACTTTACAAAGAAGCGCTGCGACTCTTTGAAGAGGTGAGGCAGGGCGCCCCTGCCTATGCCATGGCCGTCGAAGAGGCGGAAGAAAAAGCCTGGGAACAAATCCAGAAATATCTCCTTGAAACCAGGCGGATTGAATTCCGTACTTTGACAGCCGACCTTTTGGAGGCGATGGGATATTATGTGGTGTGGATCGCCCCGCCGGAAAAAGACCATGGGCAAATTGATATGGTTGTCTATGGGGATCCTCTGGGCGTAAGAGGACCACGCATCCTTGTCCAAGTCAAACATAAGGGCCAGGCCATTACCCTGGAGGGCTTAAAGTCTTTTATATCCGTCTTAAACGCAAACGACTACGGAGTATTGATCTCCTCAGGGGGGTTCACGTACGATGTAATGGAAGAGATGAGATCAGAAGCTCTTCAGAGAACCACTTTATTAGACCTAGAGAATTTTTTCGATCTTTGGATCAAGTATTACGATGAATTAAGCCAGGAGGCCAAGAATCGTTTTCCGCTTAAGAAGATCTACTTTCTTTATGGAATAGAATAATGCTGGTAAACTCCAGGTTATATACAGCGGAATCGCGGTTGGCCTCCTTGCGCAACGCGGTGACTTAGCCCAGTTCTTGATATGCCAAATACAGTTTCGCAGAACAAAGCGTCATTTGAAGAAAACATCGAACTTCTATTTGATGAACTTGATCTGGCAATAAAATGGGGGAGGCCGAGCATTTTGCTTGCGGTCCACAAATCAAAACTTGGTCAGGACAAAGCCAGCAGGATCCTGGAAAAGAAGTTGAACAAGCTGGGCAAGAGTATTACGCAGATCATTGTCAACAACGAACGCCCGGATGTCCCCCACAGCATAGTAACGGCCCCGGCCTCCGATCAATCCGTTTTTTTCGTTTCAAATATTGACTGGGGCGGTGGCACCGACGGCAAAGAGGCATACAGGGCGCTCAACATATATCGCGAACTCTTTGTAGAGAACCAGATCAAGGCTGTATTTTGGTTGACACCGGCCGAGGCTGCAAATTTGGCCCGTTTCGCCCCCGATTTTTGGGCATTTCGACACCGGGTCATAGAGTTTACAGCCCAGCGCACCTACGGCAAAGTCAACGTGCCGGCGGGGATATTGATCTGGCAAGTAGCAGATACAATTGACTCGCCCGAAAATCCCGAACAAAAGATTGCCGCCCGCGTGGAAGTACTGGCAAATCTGCCCCGCACAAACGATTCTTTATCTACGCGCATAGACCTACTTTATGATATTGGCTATTTTTATTGGTTCCTGGGAAACACGCAGGAATCGTCGAAGGCATTGGCGGCCGGCCTTGAACTCGCCAAAGATGATCATCTGGCCCAGATCAGATCGAGGCTGCAAAATGGCATGGCGATCATTGACCAGGAAGCGAATCAATATGACAGTGCCATTGAGCTTTACAAACAAGCCATCGCAAACAATCCCGAGGACTATACCCTCCTGATCAATCTAAGCGCGGCTTCTTGTGCCCTGGGACGCAACCAGGAGGCCACCACCATTGGTAATAGGGCAACCCGAATGAATCCTTCAGACGCGAAGATCTGGAACAGGCTGGGATACATCTATTGCGCCATGCAGAAATCAGACGAAGCCATTACTTGCTTTACGAAGGCCACAGAGCTTGCGCCCCAGGTCGCCGCCTACCAGGAATCGCTGGCGGTGGGCTACAGTATCGTCAAACGGGTGGACGAATCAAAGCGCGTGCTCCTGATCGCACGCAATCAGGCCGGAAGCCGCGCGAAACCACGGCTCGACATTTACGAAGAGGCCATTTCCGGGGATACGGAAAAATCATTGGAACTTCTGCAAAAAGCGAGAGAGAGTAATCAGATGTCCATCAGCGAAATCCGACGCGATCCCAATCTCAATCTGCTTTTTGAGCCAGCCCAAATCGAAGTTATCTTCGGCTAGATCCGAAGCAGAAATATCAAGACCGACCCGTGTTTGGAAAACTATGATATAAAAATATAAGAATATGAATCTCCCAACGCTTGCCTTATTAATCAATATCCTGATCGCCCTCGTTACAGGCCTTGTCGTCCTCCGGAAACCAAAAGCATGGGGGACGATAAGCTTGAGCGGGCTGTGTTTCATCGTCTCGGTTCTGTCTTTATGTCTCCTGTTATTTGAGTACCCAACACTATCCCCGCAACATTTGATCCTGACAGCGGGTGTTTATTTAAGCTCCGCGCTTGCCGCCACCGCTCAATTCATTTTTGTCTTAAACTATACACACAGACAAAACTGGATCAATCGCCGGACCATGATCGCCCTTGGTATATTACCCATATTGACCCAGGCCCTTTTTTGGGTGGCACCGTGGCGCACCGCTCTCTTTGGGGGTGATGCAGGAGAAACGGTGAGCATCCTGTTTCTCACGGGTCCCTGGGCAAAGATCAACGCCCTTTATCTGTTTGGCCTGTCGGGGGTAAGCGTATTTCTGCTATTTGACACTTTTCTGAAAAAGCCCCACTCCCGTTTTGGGTCCTACGAGATTATCCTGTCAGCCTCGGTAATTCCATTATTGATCGAAACACTCATCTTCACAGGTCTGACCTCCCTCTCCAAAGTTGAGCTTCTTCCATTTGCTTTTACACTCGCGGCGCTTGCATTTTCAGATGGTCTCTTCAACCAAGGCCTGGAGGAAGGCTCAAAGGATCGATTTAATAGGTATGCTGTCGTGGAAGGCATGGACGAAGGCTGGATGGTTTTGGATTCTCAAAACATCGTGGTCGACATCAACCCGGCGGCAGAAGGAATGACCGGCCTGACCCGCGCCAAAGTAATCAGCCAGCCGGTTGCATCCGTCCTGAGCGACCTGCCCTATCTCGGACTTACATTCAACGGCACACAGGACCTGGAGGTAAAGAGAAGCATTAAATCGGAGGAAAGCTGGCGATATTTAAACATCCGCACATCAACCCTGGCGGACCGTAAACACAAACAATTCGGCAGACTCATCATCTGGCGCGATATTACGGACCGGAGGATGGCGGACGACGCACGCCAGAGAGCCCGCGATGAGATGTTCGTCCTGATCAACGCCATCTCGAGCGCGGCCAGCAACACCCTGAACCTGGAAGATTTCTTATTGGAGTCGATATACCACATCATATATCCCTTTCGAAGCCAGGTTGTTGGAATTTTCCTGCTGGACGAAAGAACCAAAAAGGAGGAAGAGCCAAGATTATTCCTGGCCTCGCATTTTGGTTTTCCGCCGGACGCCCTCACTGAGCTGACATCCATACTGCCCACCTCGCCCTTCTTTGATTGGGTATATAAGAACCGTCAACCTCTTCAGATCGAAGAGGCACAGGATGACATGCGGCTGCCTGCGGCAATCAGGGAAATGAAGCTGGCTTGCCTTGTGGTCATTCCACTTACCACCCAGGCAGGCGATGAAAGCAAATTGATCGGTTTCATCACCATGGCAAGGAAAGAAAGGCCGGTGTACAGCCAGGATGAAATCGCACGCATGCTCACGATCTCGGATCAAATTGCAACACTCATTGATAGCGACCGTCGTCGCAAGTTGGCCATTGCGCTGTCAGAACGCCAGCGGTTGATGCGGGACCTGCATGACTCGGTCAGCCAGAAGCTTTATGGACTGGTGACAATCACGGAAGCATCCCAGGCCGCACTCGAAGCCGGCGAGACCCTGAACCCTGCCGAGGTCCTGGCCCGGATCGGAGAGAGTGCACGGCAGGCAGTAAAAGAAATGCGACTCTTCCTATATCAAATGCAGCCGATCGATATAGATAAAGACGGATTGATCTCTGTTTTGCATCATCGCCTGGCCGCCGTGGAAGGAAGAGCCGATATCAAGGCCAGGCTCCTGGCCGACGAAGAGATAAACATTTCCAAAGACAAGGAAATCGCTCTCTATTACATCGCACAGGAAGCATTAAACAATGTCCTGCGCCATGCTCGCGCCAAATCTATATCTGTCACCCTGAAACAGGGCCGCAAGAATGTTATACTGGAAATTCGGGACGATGGATGCGGTTTTGATCCAAAGAAGGTGGACCGAGAGGGTTTAGGAATGCGCAACATGCGGGAACGAACAGCCCAAATCGATGGAACCCTGCACATCACCTCAAAACCCAACCAGGGGACCACCATCGTTATTACGGTCCACAAGGATCCTCCGGTTAAACCCATTAAACGCAGGCGGTGAGCATGAAAAAAATACGTATTATTGTGGTGGATGATGAGAATGTTGTCCGTGAAGGATTTGTCGCCATACTCAGACTTCAACAGGATATAGAGGTGGTCGGAGAAGCCCTGGACGGAATCCAGGCAGTGCAGCTAGCCGGCAAGGCCAAACCGGATGTGGTGCTGCTTGACCTGGCCATGCCGAGGCAGGACGGATTAGCGACCATCCCCAAACTTAAGGAGATCCTTCCGGATGGCAAGATCCTGGTGCTGACCAGCTTTGCAGAAAACGATAAAGTCTATCAGGCAATCAAATCGGGGGCCCTGGGCTTTCTGCTCAAGGATGCCACGCGTGTGCAATTATTGCAGGCTATCCGCGATGTTGCGAATGGACAAGCTTCCATACAACCTTCCATTGCAATGAAAGTCATCCAGGAAATCGATCATCCGGCCCACCTGCTTTACACGGCCGATCCCCTCACGCCGCGCGAAGCCGAGACCCTTCGACTGATCGCCAGAGGGTTGAGCAACCAGGAGATAGCGCTCGAGCTGCATGTCCACGAACGGACCGTTGCGAAATATGTGAGCAGCATCCTGGAAAAGCTCCAGCTTGCCAATCGTACACAGGCAGCGCTGTATGCCATCCGTGAAGGGCTGACCGAACCAAGAGATAAAAAATAATCATATTTACTCTGGCCCTGCCGTCTTCGTTGAGATCGATTTTCAGCCGGGCAGTGGATGATGAGATCATCAACGGGGCCGTTAGAAGTTAAGAAATAAGCTGTTGGAATTCAACACCCGCTTGCAGATGTAAACCTGCAAGCGGGTGTTCTTGATTCAACGGTGATGATTTCTTTATTACCTGGCTGCGTATGATCAGTAACCTTTGAGGTCACAAACAACCCCTGCCGATAATTTTTCATCCCAATGTTTATGCCCCAAAGACTGGTTGCATAATTATCGACGCGAGGGGCAAAACAAATACGTTCAGAAAATGATTTAGGGGGCCACAATCGCATGGTCATTTATGACCGTTCAGTCCGTCACAATCTGCATACAAATGAATGCAAAGAATGATGCCACAATGGCGCTATATTTCGGTTTCGCTCTAACGTAGGGAGTTCATATAATGTAAATAGCTTCAATGAGACCACCACTTTGAAAGCCGGGAGCCCAAATTGTTTTTAGGAAAATTCTCCACCCCATTAGAACCAAAAAACCGCTTCTCGGTGCCGGCTGCCTTTCAGGGCGCAGCTCTCAAGCAGGATGTATATCACGCAGGGCTTTGATCGTAATCTGCAGGTCCTCACGGCCGGAGCCTTTCAAGAAATCTATCGAAAGGTGATCTCCCTTAATATCGCAGACCCCCTGGCACGACTTTTACTCCGCCTTATCCTGGGGACCGCCACCGAACTGGGCATGGATAACAACAACCTGTATGATACCAGATAATCTAAAGGAGTTCGCCAATTTGCATGATGATATTTTGTTGATCGGCCAGGGTGACTACTTCGAAATCTGGGCGCCTGATCTCTGGAACATGCAGGAAGCCCAATTAAGGGACGCAGAGACGAACTCGGCCAGATTCTCCATGCTCACGATCGCCACACGGTAAAGAAGGATTCTGATGAGATACGATCTGCTTGATGACTTCGCAAATCTCGAAATCAATCTTCAATTATCAGGACAGGGTATCGAAATGAAAAAAATCCGCATTCTTGTTGTAGAAGACCAGAACGTGGTTCGGGAAGGCCTTATCGCAATTCTATCCTTTCAAACCGATATGGAAGTGGTTGGCGAAGCTGAGGACGGGATCCAGGCCGTGGAAATCGCCCGCAAGACAAAGCCCGATGTGATCCTGCTCGATATGGTCATGCCGAGACAGGATGGCCTGACCACCATCCCCAAACTGAGAGCTCAACAACCCTAACGCACGCATCCTGGTCTTATCGAGTTTTGCGGAGAGCGACCGGGTATACCAGGCAATCAAAGCCGGAGCCCTTGGCTACATGTTGAAGGATACGACCCGGGTACAGCTTTTGCAGTCCATCCGTGATGTGGCCTCCGGGCACCCATCCATCCACCCATCCATCGCCATGAAAGTGATCCATGAATTCGATCATCCCTCCGATGGGCCGCTCATCAACGAAACGCTCACCCGCCGGGAACTGGAAGCCCTGCGCCTGATCGCACGCGGCCTGAGCAACCAGGAAATCGCAACGACCCTGGTGGTCCATGAACGGACCATCGCCAAATATGTAAGCAGCATATCTGAACAAGCTGCATGTCTCCAATCGCACCCAGGCTGCACTCTACGCGATCCGTGAAGGCCTTGCGGCCGCCGGAGCCGACTAACTGAGTTCGCCGATACGTGCATTGAGCCAATCAATCCGATCTTTTCACGAACAATGGCATCTGCTAGAGGAAACCAATGAATAATTTCGATTATATCGTCGCAAATGATTTTGACAGGGCATGGCTGAACTTTGAGCTGGACCTGCCGCTCAAGCCGGGGAAGAACGGCAAACCGAATCCGTTTTACATTGACCGGCCCGGCAATCCGATCGCCGAACTAACCGACGCACTGCTGGCTCCATTTTACCGGCCGCCCAAGTTCTTCTTTTCCGGTCACAGGGGCTGCGGCAAATCGACAGAGCTGCTGCACTTATTGGGCAACGCTGAAATTCAAAGGAAATACTGGCCGATCAATTTCAGCATCCGCGAAGAGGCAGATATTGTTGACATTGATTTCCGGGATGTCCTGCTGGCCATCGGAGGACGGTTATTCAGGGAATATCGCCGAAAAGGCGGCGAACTGCCCGAGCAACTGCTCAAGGAACTCAACAGCTGGAAGGGCAAAGTCGAAAAGGAAATCTCCACGATCCTGGAAGGCCAGCTTTCGGAAATCGAAATGAGCGCCTCGCTCGATGCCTTCTTTGCAAGCGCCGGAATGAAAATGAAACTGGAACCGGCCACCCGCGTGGAATTCAGGCAGGTGGTGGATACCGACATTACCGGTCTGATCTCGATCATCAACCATATTGCCACCGCCATCTACAGCCGGGAACACCGTATTCCTCTGATCCTGATCGACGACATGGACAAGCCGGACCTGGAAAAAGCCCGTGCCATCTTCCATAACCGCCGGGAGATCATGATGCAGCCGAACTGCGCCATCGTCTATACGGTTTCGAGCGCGCTTTTTTACAGCAAGGAATTCGATTCGATCCGCGACCAGGCCATCTTTCTGCAGAACATCTATTTGCATCCGCCGATGGATATCAACACCCATCACGAAGAAGGCTACAAGACACTCAGAGAATTTGTCCATGTAAGAATGGCCTCCAACCTGACGAGAGCCCGCAGCCTTGGAAGCTGCCATCTCCTACAGCGGCGGAGTGTTCCGTGAAATGGCCCGCATCATGCGAACCGCGATCGGCCGCGCCCGAAGGAGAAAGGCAGCCAGACTGGATTGCTCCGACGTCGAATGGGCCGCAACCGAAATCCGAAATGAATACCGGCGCATCCTGGACAAGGAAGATATCAAGCTGATCAAGAAAGTAGCCGATAACAATCGCCTGGAATACAACGATCGTCTTACACCGCTCCTGCAGCTCCTGGCCCTGCTTGAATATCGAGACGGCGAGAACTGGTGTGACGTCCATCCGGTTTTGAGGAAATTATTAAATGACTAACCAGACCCTCGAAGCTCCTCAAGAAATCGTTGTCCTTTGACGAACGGATAGAAATCCTCGCCAAAGAACTTGAGCTGGCGGTCAAATGGCAGCGACCCTGCGTACTGTTTGTCGTCTACAGCTCTGAATATGTGCGCGCAGACGTCGAAGCCGCGCTGGAGAACACCTTGATCGACCTGGGCCAAAAAACCGTACACCTCCGGATCAAGAATCGGGAGACCGACGACATCGTCCCCTTCCTGAAGGAATTCAAGGACCCGGCCAGGGCGGTATTCCTGATCGACGGGCTGCGCTGGGGAAACGGCGAAGAAACAAGCGTGTATTCGACGCTCAACCTTCAAAAGGAATTCTTCATTGAACGACAGATCCGGGCCGTCTTCTGGCTCACCCAAAACGAGATCGTCAACCTGGCCCATTGTGCCCCGGACTTTTGGGCGTATCGGCATCTGGTGATCGAGTTCGTTGATTCGCCGAAAGCGGAGCAGGTGCTGCAGCAAGCGCTTGAGTCTGCCTGGCAGGGCACCGGAGAATATGCCGACCAGGATCAATATGAGGACACCGACGCAAAAATATCCTTGCGCGAGTCCCTGTTGACCGACCTGCCGGAAGGCGAAGAAGCCAGCTCCACCCGGGCCAACCTGCTGTTGACGCTGGGGGTCCTGAACTGGCGCAAAGGCGACTTTGAAAAAGCCGATGAGCAACTGCGCCATGCGCTCAAGATTGCCGACAAAATCGCAGGATAACTGGTTTGAGGCCGAATGCTATAACGCCATCGCATTGGTAAAAACCAGCACGGAAAGAATCGATGAAGCGATCGATGCCTATAAACAGGCCATCCACCTGGCTCCCGACCAGATCTTTGCCTGGAACAATCTGGGGAACCTGTGCGCAAAGATCAACCGTAACGATGAGGCAATGATCGCCTTCCGAAAAGCGGTTGAGTGCAATCCCCAGGACCCGATCGCCTGGAACGGGCTGGCAACCCTCCATTTCAAAATCGGTTATGTGGACGATGCCATTGCCGCCTATCGCAAAGCGATCCAATACATGCCGACCTTTGCCCAGCCCTGGAACGGCCTGGGAGACGTTTATGCCAGCATCGGCAGGACCGACGAAGCCATGAAAGCCTATCAAAAGGCGATCGAATTGAACAAACAATATGTTACCCCGTGGATCCAATTAGGGGTCTTGTTCGCAAAGCAGGAAAGATATCAGGGAGGCGCTTGAGAGCCTATCAGAGAGCCCTGGCTCTGGACGACAAAAACAGCCTGCTTTGGAACGAGCTGGGAATGATCTATGTCAAATCAGAGGACTTTGACGAGGCCGTGGATGCATTCTCGAAGGCCATCGAGCTTGACCGCGGATATGGCTGGGCCTACAGCAACCTGGCATTCGCCTATATGCAGCAGGGAAAATACAAGAAGACCGTCTCCCTGCTCCTCAGAAGCATCGATCTTCTGAAAGAAGATAAGGACAAGGCTGTTTCCTGGAACCGGCTGGCGAATGTTTATCGGTATCTTAATGATTACGACAATGCCATCGCCGCCTACCAGATGGCCGACAAACTGGTACCGGGAAGCTCATTGTCGAAGTCGCTGGACTTGACCGATATGGAGGAGCAGCTTCCATCCTCCGACGAAATTGTCTCCGAGGATCCGGCCGAGGTTCAGCCAGTCCTTACGGCGGATGCCCCGGAGCGAAGCACTGCCGAGGTGTCCCAGCAAAATGCAGCCGATAACCAGGTTACGACCCCGGAAGTCTCGATTGCCGCAAGAACAACAAATCAAGTATTCCTGGAGGCGCCCGCCTGGATTTTCAATCCGGCAGGAAATCAAGAAACTTTGGTAGCCGATGAACAAGCCATCCGAGATCCGAACCTATTGGTAAGGACCCGCAGGAGACGAAAGGAGCCGCGATGACAAATATCAACAACTTCAGATACATCACAGAACCAAAGTGAAGCTGCAGTGCCGGATCAGGCCGGCATCCACGAGGCAGTGGAAAATAGGGACAACCGAGAGCAGGACGCCCTGCAATGGAATGAAAAGGGCAACGCCTTCTTCAACCAGGGCGCATTCGATGAGGCGATCAATGCCTACAATAAGGCCAGCCAGCTGGACCCGTCATTCGGCATGCCTTACAGCAACCTGGCGCTGACCTATCTCACCCAGGGACAGTATGCCGAAGCCATCCTGCTTTATCAAAAAGCATCGAGCCTGTTGGACTCCGACAAGGATCGGGCCCTTTCATGGAACGGCCTGGGCAACGCCTATCGGTGCATCAATGATTATGCCAATGCAGTGGCTGCATATCATAAAGCGGCAGAACTGGATCCCGAAACGGCCGGCATGCGCGATGGAACCGATAACGTTCCAGACCGGGCAGAGCCCCAGGAACTGCCCAAGCCTGGGATGACCTTGGAGAATTATTCCTAAAGATGGGATCCTTTGATGAAGCCATTGAGGCCTTCCATAAGGCGATCGAGCTGGAACCCGGAAACCGGCAGGTCGTATGGCAACCTGGCCCATACCCTTGTTTCGCAGAACAAATATAAAGAGGCCGTTCCGCTCTATCAAGAAAAGCATTGACCTGCTCGAGGATGACAAAGAGAAAGCCACGGTCTGGAATCATCTTGGCAATGTCTATCGCAAACTCAATGATTATGACAACGCCATCAAAGCGTATCAAAAAGCTGTCGTGCTGGCCGACGAAGGCGTGGACCTGCTCACCCGCACACGCTTCAGTCTGCTAAGCAATTTAACCGTCAATCAGTAAATCCGCTCATCCATATCCAAACGGAGGTAGATATGAGTAACTATGAGTTCTGGGACGAATTAGGAAAGATCTTCAATGCAGTTGTGGCTTATCAGGAAAAGACAGTCGAATTCAACAAACGGTTCATTAACCCCTGGATTCGATTGGGCAACGTATTTGATAAGCAGGATCGGAACGAAGAGGCCATCGACGCATACCAAAAGGCCATCGAAATCGATCCAAACAATGCGCAGAACTGGTATGAGGTCGGCAATATCCATTTCCGGATGGGTAAGTATGAGGAAGCCATCGGCGACTTCAACCAGGCCATCGAACTGGACCCCGGATTTGGCTGGCCCTACAGCAACCTGGCGCTCACCTATGTCTCGCAGGGCAAATTCGTGGAGGCCATCCCCCTCTATCGTCAGAGCATCGACCTGCTCGAAGAGGACAAGGATAAAGCGATCGCCTGGAATCGGCTTGGCAACGTGTACCGCAAACTGAATGAATATGAGCAGGCGGTCGAGTCCTTCCAGAAGGCCGACGAGCTCGACCAGGAAAACGCCGGATTCCGCGACAACCTCGACGAGCAGCCTGCCGCGCCGACAGTAGTGGAAACGGACACCGAAAATAGTGACGGAGCGGCAGTCCCGGTTACGGTCAGCCTCAGCGAGCTGATCCCGGCAGAAACCCAGGCGGCAGAGGATGCTGCTGAAAGTTCTGATCAAAGTGCACCGGCCGCTGATGCATCAACCGAACCAACGACCGTGCAAGTCGAGGTTCTCGCCGAACAGATGGAAGTCGCAGAGGATACGGAGCCAGCGTCCACAGTGGCAGTCGAAATCGATGCCTCCGACTCCCAACCCGAAGCCGATGATGCGGAGACCGCCGTGATTGCCCCCGTAGAGGCAGTTGATGAGCCAAGAGACGCTTCTGAGGTTGAACAACAGGTTCCCGAAGTCCTGGTGGAAGTTACTGATGAGGTCGCGGTCCAGGTCGAGGCGTCCGAATCCCAGCCCGCAGCGGTTGATGCAGATACATCCATGACCCCAACAGCGGAGGCGGCCAATGAGCCTTCCGACGATCCTGAGGTCGAACAACAAGTTCCGGAAGTGCTGGTGGAAGTTTCAGATGAAGCGGCTGTCGTCAATGAGGCATCCGAGTCCCAGCCCGCGGTTGTTGATGCCGAATCTCCTGCAATTACCACTGCAGAAGAAGCCAATGAAACACCCGACCTCCCAGAGGCGGAGCCCCAGGTTGCGGAAAATACTGTGGAAGTTCCTCAAGAATCCACTGCCGGGGCCGTTGTCGTCTCGACCGAGGAAGTCGCCGCGGTTCCCGAACAAACGGCGGATGCCGGCGCTGAGCCCACTTTTGAAGCACCTGTCGCTGACGAGACCGTTACGATCGTCGTGCAGAGCACGGTGGAGACTTTCACCGAAACCGTTACACGTCACCGATACAGCAACCGAAACCTCGGATGCAGCCCTGACTGTGGAAACCGCAGAAGAAGCCGTTATTGAACCTGTCGCCCAAATCGAAGAAGTGGTTGTCGAAAGCGCCGTGCAAACCTTAGAGTCGGATTCGGCGGTTGCAGAAGCACCCACTGTCGACGAGACAATCTCACCTGAAACGCCTTCTAGCGAAGCAGCCGCGGTCGATGCAGTTGTCGAGACAGCAAATGTAGATGTCCAGCCGGAAGTGGAAGAACCTGTCGTCCTGGTGACGGAGACCACTGTAGAAGTAGAAGCGCCGGCCGAGCCAGAGACCACTTTGGATGTCCCGACCGCAGATCAACCTGCCGCCGATCAGCCCGCCTACGAAGAGTTCTTGAAGGACAACAACGATCCCATTCAAATCTATGAGTGCAGCGCGCCTGAGGCCGTGGACGCGGTCGAGAGCGAGAATACACCCGCATCACCCGAACCCATCGCCAAGATCGATGCCGCAGGTGACGTGCAGATCGAGATGGATACCAAGAATGCGCATGTTTGGAATGAGCTTGGGAACGTCTATTTCAACACGGGCGCTTTCGATGATGCCGTCATCGCCTACAGCAAAGCCATCGAACTGGACCGTTGGTTCGCCTGGCCTTACAGCAACCTGGCCCTCACTTACGTCCAAAAAGGGCGTTTTGTCGAAGCCATCCTGCTCTATCAGCGCAGCATCGAACTGTTCACCGGCGAAAAAGACAAGGCGATTTCCTGGAACCGATTAGGCAACGTTTATCGCCGCATCAATGATTATGAAAATGCGATCGCAGCCTATCAACGGGCCGATGAGCTGGACCCCGACAACACCTCGCTTTCACTGCAATCCCGATTCAGCCTGTTGGGCAGTTACGTCATGGAACAAAAGCCCAGCTACGTATCGTAGACGGAGGATACCATGAGCGAACACGAACTCTGGAATGAGCTAGGCAATCTCTACTTTATGTCAGGCGCATATAACCAGGCCATCTATGCCTATCACCGTTCCATCCAGTTGGATGGCAGCTTCGGCAGACCTTACAGCAACCTGGCCCTTACATACGTACAGCAGGGAAAGTATCAGGAAGCCATCGAACTGTACAGAAGCAGCATTGAACTGCTTGCCGATAATAAGGAAAAGGCCATTTCATGGAGCAGGCTGGGCAACGTCTACCGACATCTAAAGGATTATACGAAGGCTGTGGTTGCCTACCAGGAGGCCGATGCGCTGGACCCACAATCTACACCGGACAGTCTGCCCCAGAACGTAACCGATGTTCTGCCCCCAATCACGGCAGACAACACGCCGCAAAGCGCAGCGGATCTTCCTGAGCAAACCGCGGCCGATATACTGCCACAAAGTGAGGAGATTGTTCAGCCGGAAAGCATGGATGAGATGCCTGAGAGTATCGAGGTCCCATCGCAGACTGAGGAAATCACAGATGTGGATGAAGGATCCGGCCTGCTGGAGCCTGCAATCCAAGATGATTCTGCGGTCACGGAAATACCAGCCTCCGCGATGGAAGCGCTGATCGAAGCGACTCCGATCTCATCCGAAGAGCCTGGCGCGGTGGCCGAATCACTTGAAGAGATTTTGATGGAAGCTTCTCTTGACTCCGCGCCATCCGACGAATTGGCACGCCCCTCGGAAGAGGAGTCCTTGCCGGACGCAGCCGCTGAGACTGACCAAATTGCTCTGGACGATTCAACTGCGTCCTGGGCCCTTGCCGAGCTGCCTCACTATCAGGAAGACATCTCAGAATCGCCGGAGACCGCATCCCTGACAATCTGGGGAGAACCCGAGTTTGCGGATGAAGATTGGGATCTCTTCCCCGCACCAGACCCTGAACCGGTGGTAGAGCTTCCCGAAAATGGCGGAGACGGCCTGACCCGGTGGACACCGATCCCGGAGGAAGAACCTGGCGAAGAGCTGGAAGCTATCGAACAGGTGGAAGACATCCGGGAAGAAATGTCCGAGCCCGAACCCTACTGCCAGGCCAGTGAAACGGTGAACTATCCTCAGAGTTCAACAGAAGCTCTCCCTCAGAACTCGGCAGAAGTTTTGCCGCAGGAGCAAACGGAGGTTCCCGAACAACCTGGAACGAGTTTCCCATTGGCCTTGCCGGCCCGGAGCAGCGCCTATCGGTCTGAAGAATATTCGGAACCAACGCCTCAACTGGTTGAAGTAGAAGTTGAAGAGCGACCCGCTGCAAACACGTCCTCCCAATACATACCGCAGTTCGTCCTGGCTGAAGAGCCAATGAACCAGGCATTGGATGCTCATATAGAGAATGCTGTGCCCCTGTCTGACCTCAAAAGGGTTGGACGCGAAGCGCAGGAAATGCAGGGGCTAGAAGCAAGCATCGCCAAGTTCAAAAGAGCCGTCCAGGTAAATCCGCACAATGCCTATGCCTGGGATGCATTGGGGACGCTGTATAAATCAGCCGGTCTCTATGATGACGCCATCCTCGCCTACCAACAAGCTACCTCCATCAATCCTCCGAAAGCCCTTTACTATCCACAATTTGGGATTGGTCTATGCCTGCCAGGATCGAGATGAAGATGCCATCGACGCCTTCGAAAAAGTTATCGAAATCGACCCGGATTACAGCCTGGCGCACGCCACCCTCGGCGGATACTATCGGAAAATGGGACAGGAAGAACTTGCTCAGGAGCACATAGGCAAAGCGATGAAAAATATCTTTGACAGCGAAAACGAATACAATCGGGCATGTCTGGAAGCGATCTGCGGCAACACCGACCATGCTCTCGAATTGCTTAGGGTTGCCCTGCGAAATAAACAAACCTACGTGGATTGGATCCTGCGGGATCCGGACCTTGACTTTATCCGACAGGACCCGCGCTTCAAGCAGCTGGTCTCGGATTACAACAGATAATAAGCGGGGTGAGGCTTACATCATAAAGCGGACAGGGAGTTCTCTGTCCGCTTTATGATTCGTATTGCTCACCTTTTCGTCCCACGCTTTCAGCCTGAGGTAGTGTGCAGTTACTGTGATTTAACGGCACATTGAAATGGAGCGGGCAGTAACAAAAGACATATTTTTTTGGACTCGCATAAATAGCTCTATCTCAAATCTTTCACTTTCCTCCCAACAATCGCTGGAAGAAGGAAACGATATTATCAATTATCTGCTGAACCGAAGGCAGTGGTCCCTGATTTTGAGGTGCGGCGGTCGGCGCAGGAGTGGCCGTGGAGACGGCAGTCGGCACGGAGGTAGGGGTCAAGGTTGGCGTCGACGAAGGAGCAGGCAGGGTGGGTGTCGATAGTTCCAAACGAAGTGGGAGCGGCAACCGGGAAATGTACAATACGCGGCCCGACCCAAAGAGCGCGATCCCCGACCGAATTACCCAACGAAGAAACGCCCAGGACGAACTCCACCTTTTGCCCTGCCAACTGGCTCAAATCCAGGTCCAGATTGAAATATTTGCCGTCGTAGAACTCACCGAGGGTCCAAAGATCATGCGGGGCGCCAGAAGAATCCAGATACCGGATCGTGAATAGCACTGAGCAGGCAGTGGCGCCGTACTCACAACTTACACTTGTCTGTAAATGGTCGCCTGCCAGTATTTGAATGCCCGGGTATGTACCCTGGATTTCACCGTTCGAGTCCCGCCGAAGGGAAGGTCAAGAGCGTTGGAAGCGGGGCAGTCGTCCCATCTTCGAGACTTGCCTGGGCGCTTGTTACAACAAAGCCGTGGACGTCTCCATCCAGGCCGGGACAAGGCAAGGTTCCGTCTGTACTCTCCCATTTGGCAGCGCAGGCATTTTCAACAAAATCATAGGTAACGTCGAGTGCAGAGGTTGCCTGGGCAATCGGGGTCACGACGGCGGGTGTGGCCGATGAAACAGGAAGTGTTGGGGTGAGCGTTCCGGGGGTCTGCGCGATCACATCGATTTTCACCCAAATATGATCTTTCACGGAGGCGCTCAGCAGAAATGCCTCCCCATCGGGTCTCTCCAGCTGCCAGAAACCCTGATACTTACCGGGCGTGTTCGGAGCAACCAAATCCACCGAGATATCAACGGTTTGACCGGGCGCAACGCTGATGGGGAGAGAGACCGAATCGGGGCCGTTCATCTTATCGCCGCTCACAAAGACCAGTTTGTAATCCGTTGTCCATTGGCAAGTTCCGATGTTCTTTATTCTCCATGTTTTTGTGAACGGTTCTGATGGATTGAGAACCGAATTGTCGAATACGGTAACATCGGCCACAAACGTAGCACGATTGCAGGTCAGATCAATCGTAGGGGTCGGAGTCAATGTGGATGTGGCCGTGGAACTGGCTGTCAATGTGGCCGTTGGTACCAATGTGCTGGTGGGGGTATTGGACGGTCGCACTGTAGCGGTGGGGAGCGGAGTCCTCGTTGGAATTCTGGTTGCAGTATTGCTAGGTACCTGTGTGGCGGTTGGAAATGGCGTATTGGTACGCGTCGCGGTGGGTATCCGGGTGGCTGTTGGTAAGGGGGTTCTCGTTGGCGCTAACGTCGGTGTGGGAAGCGGAGTTCTCGACGCTGTAACCGACGGACTCGCAGTGGCCGTTGGAAGCGGGGTCCGGCTCGGCGTAGTTGAAGGAGTCAGAGTCGAGGTCGGGCGCGGGGTCGCGGTCAAGGTTTTGGTAGGCGTGAAGGTTAAAGTGGGAAGCGGCGTCCGAGACGGTGTATTCGACGGAGTCAATGTCGCAGTCGGACGCGGCGTCGCGGTCAGGGTTTTGGTGGGCGTGAAGGTTAAAGTGGGAAGCGGAGTCCGAGATGGTGTATTCGACGGAGTCAATGTCGCAGTCGGACGCGGCGTCGCGGTCAAGGTTTTGGAAGGAGTGAAGGTCGAGCTCGGGAGCGGAGTACGGGTCGGCGTGTCGGAGGGAGTCAATGTCGAAGTCGGGCGCGGCGTCGCGGTCGAGGTCTTGGAAGGAGTGAAGGTCGAGGTCGGGAGCGGCGTTCTGGTTGGAGTGTGCGACGGAGCCACTGTCGAGGTCGGGCGTGGCGTTGCGGTAGAGGTCTTGGAAGGGGTAAAGGTCAAAGTTGGAAGTGGCGTGCGGGATGGCGTGTTGGACGGAGTTAATGTTGCAGTCGGGCGCGGCGTTGCGGTCGAGGTTTTGGAAGGTGTAAAGGTCAAAGTCGGAAGTGGCGTTTGGGTTGGTGTATTCGACGGCGTCACGGTCGATGTCGGAGGCGGCGTCACAGTCGGAGTCCTGGACGGTGTGAAGGTCGAGGTCGGAAGCGGCGTTTGGGTCGGTGTCTTCGACGGCGTCACGGTCGATGTCGGAGGCGGCGTCACAGTTGGAGTCCTGGACGGTGTGAAGGTCGGGGTTGGAAGGAGCGTTTGGGTCGGTGTCTTCGACGGCGTCACGGTCGATGTCGGAGGCGGCGTCACAGTCGGAGTCCTGGACGGTGTGAAGGTTGAGGTTGGAAGCGGCGTTTTGGTCGGCGTATTCGTAGGCGTAAGTGTGGGTGTCAGGGATGCGGTTGGCGTCAACGTCGGAGTAGGTGTGGGGCTCGTTTCAAGACAAACGGGGCCCGAATTATTCGGACCATTCGGGTCCCTCGTCTGTGCATCTTGATCAAAGATCTTCACAAAAGACACGCCAGGAAATTGTTTCATGGTCGCGATCAAGGGCTGGGTAATGTTGTAAGAGGTTCCGTTCGATTGACATGAGCCAACCAAATAAATCTTAAGAATACCGTCCGAAAATTCCACTCTCTGATAGTCAACAAATCCGTTCCGCATTACTACCAACCCTAGGGCTTGCTCTTCGGCGTTCGGACCTTTGAAGTACTCATCCAAAACTGCCACAATGGGGTTTAGCGATGAACCGATCTGGCGTGAAACAGCCTGGTTGTATGGAGGAACGCGACTATCAATTTTTCTTGTACCTGTAAAGAAAACCTGAAGCGTAATTGAAGCCGGCGTGGGAGTGATGGTGGGCGTTGAGGTCGGCGTGAAACTCGGTGTGGCGGTACTAGTTGGCATTTTGGTAGGAGTCAACGTGCTGGTCGGGGTTGAAGTCTTGGAAGGAATCGGCGTCGCAGTCGGGAGAGGCGTCTTCGTGGAAGTGGCAGAGGGTGCCGGGGTTGCAGTAGGAGACGGAGTCCGGCTCGGCGTATTGGACGGAGTCATCGTCGAGGTCGGACGCGGCGTTGCAGTTGAAGTCTTCGAAGGAGTAAACGTCGAGGTCGGCAGCGGAGTCCGGGTCGGGGTGTTAGACGGGGTCACTGTCGAGGTCGGACGCGGCGTTGCAGTTGAAGTCTTCGAAGGAGTAAACGTCGAGGTTGGATGCGGCGTCCAAGTCGGCGTGTTGGACGGAGTCATCGTCGAGGTCGGACGCGACGTTGCAGTTGAAGTCTTCGAAGGAGTAAACGTCGATGTCGGAAGCGGAGTCCGGGTCGGCGTGTTAGTCGGGGTCACTGTCGAGGTCGGACGTGCCGTTGCAGTTGAAGTCTCCGAAGGAGTAAACGTCAAGGTCGGGCGCGGCGTCCAAGTCGGCGTGTTAGACGGAGTCATCGTCGAGGTCGGACGCGGCGTTGCAGTTGAAGTCTTGGAGGGGGTAAACGTTAAGGTTGGCAGCGGCGTCCAAGTCGGCGTGTTGGACGGAGTCATCGTCGAGGTCGGACGCGGCGTTGCAGTTGAAGTCTTGGAGGGGGTAAACGTCGAGGTTGGCAGCGGCGTCCTTGTCGATGTCGCTGAGGGAGTAATCGTAGCAGTTGGAGGCGGCGTCTTCGTTGCTGTATTGGTGGGCACCAAGGTTGCTGTTGGAAGTGGCGTTCGGGTTGGTGTGTTCGACGGAGTAAAAGTCGGAGTCATCGACGCTGTTGGCGTCAACGTAGGTGTGGGCGTGAAGGTCGTCTGAAGACAAATGGGCGCTGAATTGTCTTGGCCAATCGGGTCAGCCGTTCGTTCATACTCGTCGTAAATCTTTACGTAAGAAACCCCTGCGAACTGCTTCATTGTTGCCGTTAAGGGCTGGGCGAGGTTGTAAGAGGTGCCGTTCGATTGACAATAGCCGGTCAGATAAATATTAAGGATGCCATTGGAAAAATCTATACGACGATAGCCAACAAACCCGTTCCACATTGCCACCAGTCCGCGGCTCTGTTCTTCCGCGTTCGGGCCTTTGAAATATTCGTCTAATACAGCCGCGATCGGGTTTGCTGCCGAGCTGACTTCGCGCAAAACGGCTTCGTTATAAGGAGGAACCCGCTTATCGATCTGCTTGGTGCCTGTGAAGAAAACCTTGACCGTTATCGAAGCCGGCGTCGCCGTGGATGTTGGAGACGAAGTTCGAGTAATAGTCGGAGTGACGGTTAGGGTTGGTGTTTTGGAAGGTGCCAGCGTTAAGGTTGGTGTTGCGGTTCTAGTAGGCAGGCTGGTGGGAGTCAAAGTGCTTGTCGGGACCGAGGTCTTCGTTGGTCTTGGCGTAGGGGTAAGCGTTGAAGTGGATGCAAGGGTTTTTGTGGGCGTAATGGAGGGAGTGCTGGTCCTTGTCTCTGATGGGGTCGGACTCGAGGTCCTTGTCGCAGAGGGAGAGGCGGTGAAGGTAGGAGTAGAGGTAGAGGTAGGAAGAGGTGTGCGAGTATGTGTGGCCGACGGAGTCCAGCTGGAAGTCGGGAGCGGTGTCCGGGTCAGGGTAGGAGAAGACGTATTAGTCAGGGTCGGAGACGGCATCCTGGAGGGTGTAACCGTGACAGCTGCGGGTCGCCACAGCCAGTGATTTGATGGCAGGAGTTGAGGTCGAAGTTGGAAGTGGCGTCCGGGTGGGTGTAGCGGAAGGCGTATGTGTCGCGGTGGGAACCAGCGTCCGGGTTGGAGTTGAGGAGGGGATAAACGTCGGCGTTGCAGAGGGCCTTAGAGTGGGAGTCTTGGAAGGAAGCTGGGTAGCCGTTGGCGAAAGTGTCCGCGTTGAGGTTGGCAGGGAGGTTTCGGTTGGAACCTGAGTCCTGGTTGAAGTAGGCTGGGAAGTAGCACTCGGCAAAGGCGTTCGCGTTGAGGTCGGCCGCAATGTAGCACTCGGGATCGAGGTGCTTGTTGACGTTGGCAGCGAAGTCGAGGTCGGAACGGGTGTCCGGCTTGGAGTATTTGAAGGGATCGCCGTGGGGATCAACGTCGCCGTAGGTGTAATGGTTGGAGGCTCACCCTCAACGCTATAAGTCCCTGAGACCCTCCAACCGGTGCCTACAAAGACCTGGACCTCGTAATTTCCCGGCAGCCAGTCCTGGCTGGGTCGTTCCCAGCCTGAGACCCCGATGCCTGAGGTGCCGGCAGGGGGGTTCTGCCAGGACTTGGTATCTATAGCTTGGAGCTGCCCGTTTTGATACCAAAGGGCCGTCCACTGCAACTTTACCCCTATCGGTTGGTATGCAAACTCAGCATATACCCGTTTGATCGGGTTATGAAAACTCGTCCCCGGAGAAACTAATTGAAAATTGTTGATCTCCGTGGAAAAGTGTAGTTTTCCGATCTGCACATCGTAGGCAGGCGTCCCGGTCCCCTGGATCAGGGCCTGAACGGCGATCGGGAGAGAGGGCGTAGCGGTTAAGGCACTCGTCGGCGAATTAACCGGCGAAGGCGTAATAACAAAAAACGTAGGGGAATTCACGGGCGTAGGGCTGGTTGTGGCAGTATTACTTGTCGCTGTACTGCCCGCGGCAGCAACTGGAGGGGCGAGGTGTGGAAGTGCCAGTGCTCAAACTGATCGAGGCTGTAGGAGAAGGCACCGGAGTTGAGGGGCTAAGAGCACCCTGGTTAAAAACCAATAGAACGACCGCAACCAATGCAGAGAGCGACCCCCCAATCAGATACCAGCGCGCTCTGATGATATATCTTTGGCGAAGCCGGAAGTCGGCCATACGGCGGCTTCTCTGCTGAGCCCGAATTCCAGAAAAATAACTGGCGATGGCCCCCAGTAGAAATACTGTTATCCCGATGAGTGTCAGTATGAACGGCATCAGGGCGAAATTATACTTCTCCTTGTATCGATCTCTGCCGCTTCCTTTGGCATATTCAGGGGCAGTATAATCGCCCTAACTTAATAAGGGCTATCTCGGCGGATCCGGTAAGATTCGCTGCATTCCCCTTGAGATTTTTGGATCTCGGGGCCTTGATATAGCACTGCGCAAACGTACCCACACGGGCCGCGTCCAGCAATTTGGTTCGCTTTGCGAGTGGCCCCTTCCGGGTGGAGCAGCTATTTCGCGATCGCGACCTTTAGTCTATGGGCAGAATTGCCCGATCTCCAAAATCCAAAATGAGAGACTCCTCTTTGAAAAATCGGCTTTATCACCTTGCTTCGATCCCGTCTGTCGCATCGCTCCTTGTTACGGTTTTGTTCTACATAATTTGCCTGGGTCTCCTGCATCCCGGATATGCGATCAACGACGACCTTCAAATAATTTCGATTGTCTCCGGTTATCCCGCAGGTAACCCGGCTCCATTCCTTATATTTAGCAATGTCCTGTTGGGCCTTGTCCTAAAACCGCTTTACGCTTTGCACACACCCCTAAATTGGGAAATGCTGCTATTTAGCGCCATCAACCTGCTCTCTTTGTGGGCTCTTCTCGATACTCTCTTTGCGGGGTCGATTCGAATCTTCTACAAGCTCATCGGAGCGATTATTGTCCTGGCTTGCACAGAATATTACGTACTCAACATCACTTTTACGAGCACAGCAACACTGGCCTGCTTCGCCGGAACCTGCAAGATTTTGGCAGGGACAAAATCATCCACCACTCTACAAAAGACATCTATTCTATGCGGGATCTCCCTCGTAATAATAAGCAGCCTGATTCGAATCCAGATGTTGGCACTCAGCTTGGCAGCGACACTGCCGGTGGTGATATTCTTTACCCGTTCTCTTGACATAAGGCGCCTGATCGCGGCTTTCATCTTGACGGGCATGCTCATTTTTGGCGGTTTTGCCTTCGATAAGTTATATGTTCGTGCCGACCCAGCCTGGCATACTTATTATTTCTACAACCAAACGGCGCAACAACTACAAGATGCACATCGTTTGGAGAATTTGCACACGCAGATCAAACGTATTGGATGGAGCGGGAATGATCAGGAGTTGTTCGCTCGTTCGTTTTTCCCGGATGCAAGCATCTATTCCCTTGACCGCATCCGATATCTGGTAGAGCATGTGCCTGGCACCAGTCAAGATATAGTTGGACCGATCATAACCCTTCTCAGGAACTTGGTTACACGTCCACCAATTCCTTTCTTATTTTTCATTGCATCGGTTTGGTTATTCTTACCCATCTGGGCTTTGCCGTTAAGAACTTCTGTGGTGTTGGTGACGGTTGTGCTTCTCTGCCTGGCAGAGAATCTTGTCCTCGTTTGGGGCTATAAAGATCCGCAATATGTTTTCTTACCCTCACTAGCCAATGCTTCAATTTTCAGCGTTTTGATTCTCGATTGGCTGGATATCGGTAAGCTGAAACTATCCCATTCATTTCCATTGTCGGGCCTCGCGCGAATTATCACGTTTGGGTCCATCTTGACGCTGGGCTTGGCCGTCGGATTGATTTTAAGTCAATCTATCACGACTTCCCAAAACAATATGAATAAGCAAAACGCATATCGGCTGATATTGGCAGATCTTGATCGCCTGCGCTCGGAAGGAAAGATATCCCAAAACTCTCTTATTATCGCACCAACTCACGGACTGCCTATGGAATGGTCCAATCCCTTTGTTTTGGGATTTCCCAGCGTTCCGTATTTTGCCACCGGGTGGATTACTTTCTCTCCCACTTATGAACACGTTCTCCAGGCATTTGCCATCGACTCCTTACCAGATGCCCTGTACCAAAAGAGCAATATTTACCTTATGACGCGAACAAATTTTACCGTGTTCCTTGCCCGTTATTATCAGGAGCATGAGAGTATTAACGTGGCTTTTCAAACTGTCTATAACGTGCCCAATACCTACCACTTCTCCGGCTTTGATGATATACACCTCTTCAAAGTTATAAAGACAAAATAGTGCATAAACTATTCAATCCTCTTAGATTCCTGCTCGCTACCGCCGCGTTGTTCTATGTTGTCTTCATCTTGCGGACGGCTTTCCGCATCCAGGGCACGCTCTATTTCACCCTCGTGGATGATGCGATGGTAAGTATGCGTTACGCCCATCACCTGGCGCAGGGATTTGGCGCCGTATGGAACATTGGGGATAAACCGATAGAGGGGTTTACCAATCCAGGCTGGATGTTCTTTATGGCCTTCCTCCATTTATTGGGCATTCCTGCCTCCAAGATCTCATTAGGCGTTATGCTGGCCTCGGCGGTAGTCTTGCTGGCCAACAGCTGTGTTGTTTACAAAATATGTGAAGTACTCCGACCGGGATCAAAATATGCGCCCCTGATTGCTGCCGGCATCACGGCTTTTTATTTTCCATCCGTGTTTTGGTCTTTGCGAGGCATGGAAGTGGGCCTGCTGACTCTCCTCGTTAATCTGGGGGCGCTGATAGCCCTCCGCTACAATGGAACGCCTGGTCTCCTGCATTCTGGTCATGCCTCGTCTTCTTCCTGGCGGTATTAGTTCGTATGGATGCAATTCTCCAGGTCTTTATCATCGGAATTTATCTTTTCAGCCGGGGCGGTTTCAGGCTACGGAGCGCCGCCCTGCCATTATTAATAGCTGTTCTGACCGCCGCGGCGATCCTCTGGTTCCAGCACGTTTACTTTGGTGATTTCCTGCCAAATACCTACTATCAAAAAGTTGTGGGCGCTTCGGCCTGGGAGCGGATCAGGAATGGGCTCCTGGTCTTCAATCAATATGCCACACGCGACATCTTAATGCTGGCTCTCTTTTCGCTGGCCGGGGTGATCTTTTATAAAGAATTGCAGAGTCGAGAGATTCTCCTGCTGGCAAGCCTGTTCCTGGTGCAGTGCTTCTACTCCATCTGGGTAGGCGGAGACTATGCCGAAGTTGAGGTGGATGCAGCCAACCGCTTCATCACCCAGGGAATGCCCGCCTTGATCATCCTTTTCAGTCTTGCGGCAGACTACGTTCTTTCAGACGTGATAACGGCAAGGCGGCCCGCCATCCAATCCAAGCCGCTGATTCAGACCGCAATCTCGATCGGGGTCGCGGTGTCCACCCTGCTGGTGATCAGCGGGCAGCCGTGGGTCAATTGGGAGATAGACAATGCCCCTCTGCTTAAGGCCGATATCCGCCGGGTGAAGCTGGGTCTCGCCCTGGCAGAGTACACCTCACCCCAGGCGACTATCGCGGTGCATGCCGCGGGACAAATACCTTATTACTCGGAACGCAGAACCATCGACCTATTGGGCTTGAACGACCCGGTCATCGCAAAAGGGCCTGTGACCGGCCCCTTTTATCCGGGTCATGATAAATGGAACTACGAATACAGTATCCTGCAATTGAAACCCGACCTGATCGCCGATAACTGGGTCAAATTGGGAGACTTCATGCGGGATCAAAACGAATACCAACAACTCGATAACGGAATTTATGTCCGTAAAGACAGCACGCTGATAGACGTAGAAGAATTGTCAAAGAATTTCCCGTAACTTTCACATTTCTCACAACAAGAATTATGATTGCCCCGATTTTAACTATCGGTATACAAATAATATAGACAGTCAGCAGGAGAAAAAACATGATACGGTATTTAATTGAATCGCCTCATGCTGCCGGGGATTGCGACATGATCGTCCAGGAAATCCACAACGCCGGCTATTTGCACCAGTTTGATTGGGGCTGCCACGACGGGGTCCACACCGGCTGGGCGATCATCGAAACTGATAATATTGAACACGCCAAACAAATAGTTCCCTGGAGGGTGCGGGATAAGGCACGGATCGTGAAGATCGAAAAATTCGAAGACGAAGATACGATCCATCCTCATAAAAAGAAATAAATGACCTGATTCCACAGGGACAAAAAAAACGACACAGACACTGTGTCGTTTTTTTTGTCCTAATATCGCTTAGGCCGGCTGAAGGGCTTTTTGGACCGCTTCTTCCAGCATTTTCGTTGTCATGGATTTGGGGCGCTCGATCGGCCAGCCGAGGGCGCGGGCCCAAACGTAATTAGCCGTCACACCCAGGGCGCGGCCAACCCCGAACAGCACGGTATAAAAGTCAAACTCGCGAACGCCATAATAATACTGCAGCGTGCCGCTGATGGCATCCACGTTCGGGGCGGGATTCTTAGCCTTGCCCTGTTCTTTCAAAACCTGGGGAACTACGTCAAAGACCAGTATGGCAAGGCGAAGAAGCTCATCTTCAGGGAAACGCTTCTTGGCAAAATCCAACTGCGCCATATAACGAGGATCGATAACCCGCAGGACGGCATGTCCGTAACCGGGAATCACCTTGCCGCTGTTGAGGGTATCCCAGGCAAACTTATAGAGTTGATCACGCGTTGGCACACCGCCGAACTGATTCTTGACCTGGATCAGCCAGCCAAGACACTCCTGGTTAGCCAGTCCATGCAGCGGGCCGGCCAGACCATTGAGGGCCGCCGAGAAGGAATAATAAGGATCCGAAAGGGCCGAGCCTACCAGATGCATGGTATGAGCCGAGACATTCCCCGACTCGTGGTCGCTGTGCAAGAGGAAATACAGGCGGGCCAGTTCGGCATAGCCTTTCTTATCGGCCACGCCCATCATCTTGGAAAAGTTGGCGCCGTAGTCCCATTTGGGGTTGTATCTGGGCTTGCGCGTCTCGCCAAAGTATTTCATCCGGTAGATATAAGCCGCAATGACCGGTAGTTTTGCCGTGAGGTCCAGGCTGTCTTCGAGCGCAGGCTCCCAATAAACGTCTTTCTTCATGCCTTCATGATATTTTTTTGCAAAAGCCGAGTCGTTCTGCAGAGCGAGCACTGCCTGAGAGAACAAAGTCATCGGATGAGTCTCTTTCGGCATGGCCTTGAGCATCTTATAAACGTAATCCGGCACCACGGCGCGCTTGCCCCACTCGGCTTCAACTTCCAGCGCCTGCTCTTTGGTGGGAACGGCGCCGATCATCAACAGATAATACAGGCCGCCGACCAACGGCATTTTCCCGCCGCGGGCCTTCGGAAGGGCTTTCAGGATCTCGGGTATTGACATGCCCCGAAAACGTATCCCTTCCGCCGGGTCAACGAAGGAAACGTCGGTCAACAGCGACTTGATGTCGCGCATGCCGCCAACGATCTGTCCGACGGTGACCTGGTCCACGACAACGTCCGCATGCTCTTTGGCGAGCGCCTTCATGCGCTCGCGCCATTCCGGTAACTGAGCAGATATTTTCTCGTGCAGGATCATTTTTTCCTCCGTTCCTCACCGTTTCCGCCGTCGCTTCTCAGCGAAGACAAACGGATGAGGTTGAAATTAGATTTTTACCAGTTTCTTCAAGGCTTCGTGCGTTTCTTTTACGGCTGCGGCAGATTTATCGAAGAGCACCCTTTCTCTCCGCATCCAACTGATATTCGATGACCTGCTCCATCCCGCTTCGGCCCAACTTTACGGGCGCGCCAAAGAAAATGTCTTTCAGCCCGTATTCGCCCTGCATATAGGCGGAACACGGAACGATCAGATGCTTGTCTTTCAGGATGGCTTCCGTCATTTGGGCTACGGCGGCAGCCGGGGCATAAAAGGCCGAACCGGTTTTGAGCAAATTCACGATCTCACCTCCCCCTTTGCGCGTACGGCTGAGGATGGCTTCGAGCCTGTCCGCGGGCAGATAATCGCGCAGGGGAATTCCAGCGATATTCGAGTGTCGCGTCAGCGGAACCATTTCATCGCCGTGACCGCCCAGCACGTAGCAGTCAATGTTCTCCACGCTAACGTGGGTTTCCATCGCAACAAAGGCGCGCATACGAGCCGAATCCAGGACGCCGGCCTGTCCGACAACGCGTTCCCGCGGCAATTTGTTCAACTTCATGGTCAGGTATGCCATCGTATCGAGAGGGTTCGTAAGCACGATGTAAATTGCATCGGGTGAATATTTCAGGGTCTCGGTCGCGGCCTTCCCCACGATCTCCGCATTCGCGGTCAGCAGATCGTCCCGGCTCATACCGGGTTTGCGCGGCAGGCCGGCGGTAATAATAATGATGTCCGAGCCGTTTGTTGCCGCGTAATCATTCGAACCTACAATTTCAACATCCCTGCCTATGATAGGCATGGCTTCGAGCATATCCAACCCTTTGCCCTGCGGCATTCCTTCCACTACATCCACCAAAACAAGGTCCGCCAGTTCGCGTTCGGCGAGCCAGTGAGCAGTTGTCGAACCCGTCATGCCTGCTCCGATGATCGAGATCTTATTCATTAAGCCTCCATTTGCTCCAAGTCAGGGATTGGTGCTTCGTAATTCGATCTTCGCCTGCCATCGGCTTGGCGTAAATAACTAATACTTTGCATAAAACCCTACTGCCGTATCACACGTTATTTGATAGAAAATGTCGCCATCGCAATATCTTGTTATTTTATCCGAAAGCGTTTTAAGTCAATAGTATAATTTGTCACCCTATCTTAATTACATATTAATTCGACCTCCGAAATATATTATAAGGCATGATAGACTTTTGACAGCAGAACCTTGGACCAACTAAGACTGAAGATTGTCTAAACTTGAGGGTAAAGGAAATTGGGCAGGTATGAAGCATAAGCGGGGCAAAGACGTTTCTTGAGTTGGCGCCGGTCATAACAAAAGAGAGGACTCCAAACGGCGCATCAGGGGCAATAACGAGATCGTGAGATAATATCGAGGTTTTTGGTGGATCAAAAGATGAAACTTTCGAGCGTTACGATTTTCTTTCCGTGTTATAACGACGGGGGAACGATTGCCACAATGATCATTCGCGCCATACAAGTGGCAAAAACGTTAACCGATGATTTCGAGATATTTGTCATTAACGACGGAAGCCAGGACGATTCTGCCTTAATCCTCGAAGAAATGACGCGGCTCTATCCGGGCTGCGTAAGGGTGATACAGGAGCCGCGTCCAAGCGGGTACGGCGGTGTATTGAGAAAAGGTTTTGCATCCTCCCGAAAAGAATGGATCTTTTATACAGATGGCGACGCGCAATACGATCCGCGCGAATTGAGCGTCCTGGTAGAGCACCTGACTGAGGGTATGGATATGGTCAATGGGTATAAAATCAAACGCCATGATCCGGTGCATCGGATATGGATTGGAATTGCATACCAGTATTTTGTCAAATTAATCTTTGGGCTTGGCATTCGTGATGTGGATTGTGATTATCGCCTGATAAGACGTTCCATTTTTGATGTCCTGACGCTTGAGTCCAAGAGCGGGACAATTACCTTCGAGATGGTCAAGAAAATACAGGATGCGGGTTTTGTGATCGGTGAGGCGCCTGTACATCACTATTATCGACAATACGGAACGTCACAATTTTTCAACCTCCGGCGCGTCGTGCAGACCTTGATAGATCTCATCAAGTGGTGGTGGCGGCTGGTGATCCGCAAGGATCACCTTAGGGGTGTCGCAGAAAGATGAACGCTAGCCAGCCTGGGAGAGTCATTGTTAATTGAATGTTTTTAGCGCCTGAATGACGAACTCAGTCTGTTCCGTGGTTTGATGTGGACCCATAGGCAGACTGAGCACAGTATCAGCCAAATGTTCCGTAATCGGAAAATCGCCGACTTTGGCGCCTAATTCGGCGTAGGCATTTGAAAGGTGGGGCGGCACGGGGTAGTGAATAAGAGTTCCGATGCCGGCCTCCTTCAAGTATTCCTGCAATTTATTACGACGCGGATGTCGGATCACAAACAAATGCCAGGACGGATCGATCGCTTTTGGGACAAAAGGCAAAGTTATTTCCGCGGTATTCGCCAGTCCGTCGCCATATTGGGCCGCAATGAGTTTCCGTTGCCGGTTCCACTTATCGAGATAACGCAACTTAACACGAAGGAAGGCCGCCTGCAAGGGGTCCAAACGCGAGTTATATCCCTTTACTTCATTGTAGTACTTTGTACGTGAGCCGTAATTACGCAGTACTCGAACCCGGTCAGCCAACTCAGCATCCTGGGTAGTAACCGCCCCTGCGTCACCCATTGCGCCAAGGTTCTTGCCCGGATAAAAACTCCAACCAGCCGCATCTCCCAACGCACCAGCCTGGGTGCCTTTATAACTTGCCCCGTGAGCCTGCGCCGCATCCTCAATGACTTTAAGATTGTATTTCCGGGCCAAGTTGATTATGGGGCCCATATCCGCCGGTTGACCATAGAGATGCACTGCCAAAATAGCCCGGCTCCGGCTCGGTAATTGCTCTTTCCACCAATTCAGGATCAAGATTATACGTGGAAGGATCGGGTTCGACGGGTATTGGAACAGCCCCCGCATACGATACCGCCAGCCAGGTGGCAATATAAGTGTTGGCCGGGATAATTACTTCATCCCCAGGCCCTATATTGTAAGCTCGCAATATCAAGTGCAAAGCTTCGAGACCGTTCCCGACCCCAATACAGTAGCCGACTCCGCAATAAGCGGAAAACTCACGTTCGAAAGATTCAACTTCCTCACCGAGGATATACCAACCGGATTCCATCACCCTACGGTAAGCAGAATCCATTTCAGATTGCAGTTCCCTGTAAGGAGTCTTTAAATCAAGAAAAGGTACATTCACAATTTACGACCTCGAACAACATCTCTGAAGCTTGCATAATCACGATAGTAATCTGCCTCTTTATAAAATTCGGAGGCCACTACAAGACAGACCGAATTGGTCGAAAAGTTGTCAATTTCACGCCAGATAAGGGGTGGAACATAAAGACCGTAATATGATCGATTTAAATGATAGCGCTTTTTTCGGCTTCCATCGTCCAGGATAAGATCGAAGCTTCCCTGAAAGGGCAATGATGAATTGATGGCATTTCTTTAATGCATGTCCAGCGCGTGTCTCGCCGCCCGGGACATCATATAAATAGAATATTCTTTTTATCTCAAAGGGAATATGCCGTTTACTTTCGATAAAGGTCAGGTTACCGCGTGGGTCGGCAATTTTCGGTAGCTTGATGACAAGGCAGCCTTTGGGGTCCATAAGAGGGTAACGGGTTGATAATCCTGATTCGAAATCAGGCAATGTTGATTGCCTGAATCCAGGGGAACTTTGCCCCACCGGGCCCAATCGTCAATGATAAATCTTGAGAAAGTAAGGTCTCAAACTGGCAGCGCCATTGTTTTACCGGGAGTATACGCTCGGCGGAAACAACGACATCTTCATTGGGTCTCTGGTTAAAAGTATACCATGCCTCCTAAACCATCTCGAATGCCCTCATAAAAGCGCCAATTTGATGAAAGAAAAAAGACTTCCGCGGGCTGGTGGCCCGCGGAAGTCTTTGATTCGCCTGGCGCTGGAACTTAACCAGACTCTGCTTCGAGAAAACGCGTGGCCTGGATGGCAGCGGCGGCTCCCATCCCCGCCGAGGTGACAACCTGGCGGAAATGCGGATCGGCTGCTTCACCCGCCGCGAAAACGCCGGCTTTGGTAGTTTGCATCTTCTCGTCGATTTTCAAGTAACCATGCGGGTCCATCTCCAACTGGCCCTTGAACATGCCGGTATTCGGAGTGTGACCGATGAATATGAACACCCCGTCTGTCTCGAAGATGGTTTCCTCGCCGGTCTTCGTGTTCTTCAACCGAACCGCCTCGACTTTGTCAGAGCCAAGCACCTCGGTGATCACAGAGTTCCATATGAAGTTAACTTTGGGATGCTCTTTGGCGCGCGATTGCAGCAACGGACTGGCCCGAAGCTCGTCGCGCCGGTGGACGATCGTGACCGAGGATGCGTAACGCGTAATGAATAACCCTTCTTCGAGGGCGCTATCCCCACCGCCCACGATCACGACCTTCTTATCCTTGAAGAACCAACCGTCACAGGTTGCGCAATAGGAAACGCCGCGGCCGGTAAAATCAGCTTCGCCAGGCACGTTGAGATGATTCGGGTCGGCGCCTGTGGAAACGATGATGGTATCTGCAGCATAGCCGCCATTATCGGTAGTAACTTTGAACGGCCGCTGCGAGAGATCAACTTCATTGGCGGTATCGAATTCGACCTTGGCCCCAAAATGTTCCGCTTGTTTCTGGAACAGCTCACCCAGTTGTGCTCCACCCAGGCCTTCGGGAAAACCCGGATAGTTCTCAATGGTATAGGTCAATGCGGCCTGCCCACCCAACTGGATACCGGTCAATACGATAGGCGCAAGCTCTGCGCGGGCCGCGTATAGCGCGGCAGAAAGCCCTGCCGGACCGGAGCCAAGCACCAGGACTTGAACGTGTTTAAGATTCCCATTATTTGAATTATCTGTCATTTATCTAGCTACCCAATGGATTTTTATGCCTTCATAGTGACGCGCTCAAAAATGCCAAACTTACCCGACCGCATTGTATCAGATAAAACGTTAATGGAAAGTTCAGGCGCATGGTTGATAATCCGGCGAGGCTTGCATCATGACCGCAAAAAGCTTATAGTATGAAAGAACAGGGTCATATGATCATTGTCCTAATGGGCGTCTCCGGTTCGGGCAAGACGACCATCGGCAAGCTGCTTGCTCACGATCTGGGCTGGGATTTCCACGATGCCGATGATTATCACCCCCCAGAAAACGTTGCAAAAATGGCGCAAGGCATACCGCTGACCGATGAAGACCGCCGGCCCTGGCTTCAATCCCTGCATGACTTAATCCGTGATTGTATCCAAAAAAACAGGCAGACCGTCATTGCCTGTTCGGCGCTCAAGGAAGCTTACCGCAGCAAACTGCAGGTGAACCACATTGTTCAATTTGTATACCTTATGGGAAGCTTCGAGTTGATCAAAGAACGTTTAACGAGCCGCCAGCGTCATTTTATGACCACCGATTTACTGGCCAGCCAATTCGCCGCCCTGGAGGAGCCTCAGGATGTCCTGGCAATAGATATCTCCGCGACGCCCGAGGAAATCGTAAGCGCAATACGCGCTGCATTTGAAATATGAGGCAACGAGTCCAATTTACCCGAGCCGCCGTGCCCTCTGCGTTAGTGGACTACAGGGGAATGTTTAACAAGGGATTCCCAATTCGGTTTACTCACACCTTCGTCCCGCGCTTTTAGCCTGAGACGGAGAATTTCTTAAAAAAGGGGCGTACGCCCTGTGCGCATCCCTTTTTCGAATACTCCGCGCAAGGGTAGTGGGTAGATACCCCAATTCTCACCTGTTTCTAATCTCCCAGCTCGACTTCAAGCGGAGCAGTTTTCCATCGCTGTCGTTCTAAAGAATGAAGCCAGTTGTTGCCATTGAACTGGCCTACAACGGTGGGCTTGATCTTTCCCAGAAAACGTCAGACATGATCACGTCTTATGCGCCTTGCCGGGCAGAAGACAAGGATGTATTCCGTACGAGGTTGTTTTCATTTCAAATGCAAAGGACACGCAAGCAGCGCAACATCCCGCCACAATCGGGTAAACATAAGCAATAGAAACGGCGAACGGTTTTGGTAATCGGCGAAATTTCCCGGATAAAACGAGACCTGGGTAAAAGTGCCATAGTGCTCTTGCAGATTTCCGGAACAACCTCTGGGGCGGAATACATTGGAGGCAAAAAATGCAAACAAGAACCCAACCCAATAATACCCGCGGTAGAGGCCCCGCGATGGCCGGCCGACCGTTATATAACCCCATCCTCTTAATCACAGTCCTGGCTTTCATCGCCATCCTCGTCATCGCATTTGCCGGTGCGGCTATCGCCCTTGGCTATCGCGGCCAGGCCGTGACTTTGATCAAGGTGCCCGATGACTATCCAACCATCCAGGCAGCAATAGATGCTGCCAGTTCAGGGACCGTCATCCAGGTGGCGCCAGGTACCTACAATGAGAACCTGACGCTTAACAAGGCGGTGACGCTGACCGCAGAATCCTTTGACCAGGTGGACCCCACCAACAATACAACCATTATTGACGGCACCGGGGGAGGAGCGACGATCCTGATCCCTTCCGGTCTAACTCAAATGCCTACCATTCGAGGCTTTGTTATACGGAATGACAACGATGGCATCCAGGCTTATTCCGAGTTCATTGCGCAGTACAACTATCTCACCTCAGCCAATATTCTGGCCGATTATCAAATGGGCTCGGGCGGGCTTAACCAGAACAACGTCTACTTCAGCCCGGGTACTGACGCAATTCATGTGGATAATCTTAACCGACCCCTGCTGATCGAGAATAATCGCATCCTGTATGCCAAACACGATGCCATCGAGATCGGCCTTCAGGACACCAGCGCTCCGCCCGCATTGATCGAGACCGATATCCGAAACAACATGCTGGTTGGAAGTGGAGAGGACGGCATACAATTCATTGATTATCCCGGCAACCCTCAGGACACCAATCGTCGTTTCATGATCACGGGCAACCTGATCGCCAACAATAAAAAAGCTGGGATTGGTTTGATGCCCAACGGGAACGCAAATGAGGATTATTCAGGCGCAGACACGGTGGAAGCCATCCGTGCATACAACAACACATTCTACGGGAACGATTACGGTATCTCGGGTGGCGATAACCTGGTGGCGTTCAACAACATCATTGCCAATTCGACCACCCGTGGAGTGTGGAAAGTACAGGGTCCGCAGGGAGCCAACTCCGTAGTCGCCTACACTTTGTTCTTTGGCAATGGGCTGGATGCCGACCAGAGCACTCTGGGAGCCGGCAATATCACCGGGCAAGATCCGCTTTTCGTTGCAGCACCCAATGCCGGCGTGGATGGCATCGTGGGGACGATAGACGATGATTTCAGCGGCCTTCTGCTTCAGCCAAATTCTCCGGCTATAGACGCAGGCGTTACGCAATACATCGCCAGCAGCGGCGAAGCGATCCCGCCTACTCCCATTACGGGGTTCGCCGGGGCCGCGCCTGACCTTGGATGGAGAGAGTTTGGAAGCCCAATCTTCATCACTCCCACGCCTTCGGCTATTCCCTCCGCCACCCTTACGCCCTCGACCACCCCTCTCTCGCCGACTCCCTTATCCACTGAAACACCTACGCCGGTCACAGTAACGCCGCTGCCATCCACGTCCACCTCTACACCTGTCTCGCCAACGGTTCCACCTGCCACTGCCACACCCACCATTCCGGCCCCGCCGGCGACATCCACAGCGACCTCGGCAAGTGCGGCTACATCCACTAGCGCACCGGTGACCATACTAAGCGTCGCGCCCAGCAGCGCTTCAGCGAATACTACCGCAAGTCTCACCATCAGGGGCTCAGGCTTTACCACGGGGTCGAGCGTAACCTTTGAAGGTGCAACGGGAACGCCGCCGCAGGTAACCAGCCTGCAAATGGTCAATTCCAGCACTCTGACGCTCACCGTAAACGTGATCAGTAATGGATCCAGGCACGCAAGTCTGGGATATCCGTGTGACCAATCCGGATGGTTCATCCTTCGTGCTGCCAGGCGCTCTCACTGTGAACTCGTAAACGGAGCAAGGCTTCTGATCCGGGGCCTGGCAACTCAAATAAAAAACACGACGCGTAGCAAATTCGCGTCGTGTTTTTGTTCTCTGCGCAGGATATCTGCAGTTCGAGTCCTCTATGCTTTGGCAGCTTGATCCGTTATTTTCAATGCTTCATCCAATACCTTGAACCCTTCTGCCAGTTGTTCCTCGGTAATGATCAAGGGGCGGAATGATGAGCGCAGTATGCCAGTGGATATCGAGATAGAGTCCGTGATCGAAACAATAATTTTTGAATGCGACCATCTCGGGGCTTGTCCCGTTCCAGGGAGCCATCGGCTCTTTTGTCTTTCGGTCTCTCACCAGCTCGATGATCCCGAACAAACCGATCGAGCGCACCTCCCCAACCGATGGGTGCGCCTCTCCCAGGTCATTCAACATTCGCTCTCAAGATCGGGCCCATCGCAGCCGCGTGCTCGACGATCTTATCTGTTTTCATCACATTGATGTTTGCGATCGCGGCAGCCAACGAAATCGGGTGTGAGGTATAAGTTAAGCCCGATTTATAAGCCACCTGATCAAAATGTGCGGCGATCTCGGGCTTCATGGCCACTGCACCCAACGGAGCATAGGCGGAAGTGAGCCCTTTTGCCATGGTCATGATATCCGGAACTACATTCCAATTATCCACCGCGAACCATTTGCCGGTCCTGCCAAAGCCGCTCATGACTTCGTCCGCGATCATGACCAGGCCATATTTATCGCAAAGGGCGCGCACGCCCTGCATGTAACCGTCTGGCGGAATGATGATCCCGTTTGTGCCGGTCACCGACTCGATCAGAACAGCGGCAATCGTTTCGGGTCCTTCATATTGGATGATCTCTTCGAGGTGGTTCAGATAATCGCGAGTGAACTCCTCCTCAGAAATATCCGGGTTGGACCGATGGAAGGTTGAACGATATCGATAGGGATCCAGGAAGTGAACGATCCCGGGCATCAGCATCGGCTCCCAGGCCACGCGCCGCGGGTCGCCGGTGGCTGCCATGGCGCCTGCGGTCGCCCCATGATAGGAACGGTAACGCGTCAGAACCTTGAAACGGCCCGTGTAACCGCGCGCCAGTTTGATGGCGTTCTCATTGGCATCTGCCCCGCCCAGCGTAAAAAGGACTTTGGTCAACTGGCCGCCCGGCGAAACCTCGGCTACCAGGCTGGAGGCCAGGGCGCGGACTTTGTTCGTCATGCCGGGCGCCGTGTACGGCAGCTGGCGTGCCTGTTCCACCATCGCTTCAATCACACGCTCTTCGCCGTGACCGATATTGACGCACATCGTCATCGAGTTGAAGTCGAGGTAGCGTTTGTCGTTCACATCCCAGAAGTAAACGCCTTTGGCCCGCTTTACGGGGATGGGATTGACTTTTGCCTGCGCAGACCAGGTCCAAAAGACATGCTCCTTCGAGAGCGGAAGAATTTCATCATCGGGGAGATCAAACATGGTGGACTCTGTTTATCGAGGATGGGTGGAATGACTGAATTGTATCACAATTAATCAACCCCTCCTCATTTAGTTCATCTGACCCCTTCTAATTCTTTTTGCGTAACCAGGAGACGATTTGAGTGATCCCTAAAGCAGCTACGACCGCTGACAACAACGCCCATTCAAAATTGAACTGTAATTTCAAAGCCATGGCCGCATTGGCCAACCCAAATCCAATTAAGGCGAGGAAGGAAACCCGAAAGAGATGGCTTTTTTCCATGGTGCGCCGCTCTTCCTGGGAGGCCGCGAAGCGCTGGCGATATCAAAAAGTAGGTAAGGTCCCAGGCCAGAAGTCCGCCGATCGCGCCGGCGAACATCCAACCGGGCTGAAAATTCAAGAACCACAAGCCCAGGGCGGCTGCCAGGAAATTGAAGCTCAAGCCCAACATAGGCGAACCATCGCCAACGCTGCCAGATGGCAAACAGCCAGGCAGCTCCAAAAATGAGGATCCATTGCGCAAATTGGGGAAGACCGACCTGCGTATATCCCCAGGCCAGTGAACCAATTCCCAGGGCAATGCTGAAGAGCAAAGCGAAAACAGTCATAACCGGTCCCCTATCTGGATCCGGCGTCTGAAGAAACGCCGCGCCGCCTGATCGAAAGGCTGTGCGACGTTCCATTCGACGAGCTGCACGCCCGCCCGCTGGATACGATTAAGCATCAACTCCCGTTCCATGCGGATGACCCTGGCCGCCAGGCGGACCTCAGGGCCACCCGTCAGATAAGTCTGTTCAAAGGAAACGGGATCCGGACTCACCACCATCACCTGATACCCCCTGTGCCCGCAGTTGGATAAGCGGCAGATAATCGTCTTCCGACCAGCGGGCTGACCAGGACGATTTGAGACTCAATCGGGAACATGCGCGTGGGCAAATATTGCAGCCCGTCAAAGACCTGGCTATCCCCAGGTGCAGCATGGGATAGGGCATGCAGGATGCGTTCGCGCTGCAATTTGCCATAACCGGGCCAGGTCCATTGGATGTATTGACTATACACCAACAGTCCCACTCGGTTGCCTTGCATCAGGAATGCATCGGCCAGCGCGCCTGCCGCCATCACGGAATGCTCAAAGAGGGAATGACCGGCCGAGATCAAGTTGGATCGTACCCGGCCATCCAGCACAAGCCCAACGTCGGCCACCCGCTCCTGCTGGAATTCGTTGGAAAATAGCTCCTCCGCATGTCGTGCGCTGACCTGCCAATTGATCTGACGCGGTGGATCGCCCGGCTGATAATCACGCACACCGAAGAATTCAACTCCGGCCCCGCCGACCCGTGCGGGGATCGTCCCTGCATAGACCCGCGTGCGCCGCGGCCGTATGGGAACATGTTTGATCCGGGCGATGTTCGGAAAAATAAACAATTGCCCAAACGTCCGAATATCCTGCTTCACGCGCAAAATCCCCAGATGGTCTCCCGCTTCGGCATGCAGGGTTTCAAATGGAAAGCCGCCGCGCGGGCCGCTCACCTGGTAATCGAAAGAAAAAGATTCTCCCTTCGGCAGGGAGATCAAATGGCGATTGCTTCCATCGACCACTTTCAAAGCCGGAGATAAAACATCCTCGACCGCCAACTCCTCCAGGTCGCCGGCCAAATTGGTGAGCGTTACCCTGATATTGACCGGCGTCTGCGGCGCGACGCGTTCCTGACTTAAGCGGCGATCCACGTCGAGCTTGATCTCTTCGGCCCCGCGCCAGAGGCCATAAAAAAGGTAAACCAAAAGCGGAACCGACAATGCCAACAGCCCGCCGTGCAAAGTAGCAAGCCCGCTGAGCAGGAGCACAAAGATAAGCAGACCCAGAAATACGCCGCGAGACATGGATCAAGGATTGGGGGAAATCGGATGGATCAGGTAATGACCGGGACCGGGGTTCTGTCAAACACATCCCTGATCACGTCGCCCGCGACCGACTGCGACATCCAATATTCGGGCTGCAAGATCAAACGATGGCTGAGCACGGGCACCGCAAAACGCTTCACGTCATCCGGGACGACGTAATTACGTCCTTCGATCGCCGCATATGCGCGGGCCAGCTTGAGAAAGGCCAGAGAACCGCGCGGCGAGGCGCCCACCGATACCCGGCGGTCCTGCCGGGTCGCATGGATCAATGCGGCAATATAGCCTTCGATATCCGCATCCACATGAACGGTCTCCACCTCCTCGCGCAGAGCGGTCAGCTGCCCGGGTTTTAAGATCTGGATCAGCATGACTTCATCCCGCATGCGCTCACGGCGCCGGCGCAGGATCTCCTTCTCCTCGTCCACGCTCGGATAACCGACGGTCAGCTTTAACATGAAACGATCGAGCTGCGCTTCGGGCAGCGGAAAGGTCCCTTCATATTCGATCGGGTTCTGGGTCGCCAGCACAAGGAACGGCTCAGGCAGCTGCAGGGTTTCGCCTTCAAGAGTAACCTGCCCTTCCTGCATTGCCTCAAGCAGCGCCGATTGCGTCTTCGGGGAAGCCCGGTTAATTTCATCGGCCAGTATGATGTTCGTGAACACCGGCCCTTTTCGCAGTTCGAATTTATTCTTATCGCGGTTGAAAATATAACCGCCGGTAATATCGCCCGGTAAAAGATCGGGAGTAAATTGGATCCGCTTGAAATCCAGGCCAAGAGCCGTTGAAAAACTGCGCGCGATCAACGTCTTGCCTAACCCCGGGAAATCTTCGAACAGCACATGCCCCCCGGCCAAGGCCGCGGCCATCACCATCTCCAACAAGCCGCGTTTCCCAACGACCGCCCGCTCAATTTCAGCGATCACTTTCCTGCTCAATTCAGATGCTTCACGGATGTCTGTCACGTCTACGCTCCATTTGAGACTCAAGATAATCCACTGCCTCTTTTGGATCCAGATCTAAAGCTGTGGGCCGGGCACGTTGAAATCGATTCTTTGGAGCGGGAAAATCCACGAACGAATTATTTAAGCCTGCGTCAAGATATTTATCGACCGCGGCGTTTCCAGAATCCGGATGGACAGTCTGCCCGGAGACCTCCGCCAACCGGCGAGCGATCCTGCCCAGTCGGTTAGCAAGCTGCCACTTGAAATAACTTCCCTTGCGCGCCTTAAGGATCCAGCCGGCAAGCGCTTCGACCTGTCCTTGCGGCGGCGTACGCCTGGTTTGTTTGCGCTGAGAAGGCCGCGCCTCCGGCAGGAAATTCCAGGCAACGGTAAGAAACAATACAGCCAGCAGCAGGGCCCACAGAAATATCTGCGGGATGGCTGAGTAATAATATTTTCCCAACCAAAACAGATAGGCAAACGGCACGATTACGGCAGCATATACGGCATCGCGCAGGAAAAAAGCAAACACGAGCGAAATTACCAGCATCCCGGCCAGCAGCAGTCGGCGGCGGGGCGTCATTGAGCCACTCCGCAGGCCCGTAAGATTGAGTTCAGGCAGGCCACAGCTTCATTGATATCTGACTGTTCAGATTTGCGGGCCCCGTAACGTACAGATTCGAATAATCTCGTCAACCGGTTCACAGCATCCGACGGCAGACCCGCAAGCTCAAGTCGTTTGGCAAATTCCCGCGGCGTTGCCGCCTCATGGCGCTGAAGGCCGCGCTTCTGGCTGACCACCTCGCTCATGCGGGCATACGATTGGATGATGACATCCCCCCAGTCACGGCCCGACGCCAGATCGTCCAACGAAGACTGTGCAATATCTGCGATGGCATTCAGCGAGGGATATCTGCGACTCTGGGATCGTAGTCCACCATCGGTAGGCAATCCAGGCCAGGCTAAGCAGCGCCAGCAAAATGCTTAGGCTGATCAAATAAGTCACCCATGGCGTGACCTGCGGCGGATGGAATACTGGAGTTATTAGATTAGGATCCGCTTGTGGCGCGAGCTGACCCTTAAGGTTTAGGGGTTCAGAGGTGAAGCCGGGCAATTGCAAAATCCGGTATCGGAGGGCGATCAATAAGATCAAACTACCGATGGAAAAACCTAGCACCTGCCGGATGACGCGTTTGCGGACTTCCGGGGGCAAGAGATAGAAGAACAAGATCAGGTTGATTACGAAAGCCAGCCAAAACAACAGGATCTTCCATAGCGGGACCGCCGTTAGGACTTCAGGGGCCTGAAGTATGACCGGGTTATCCGAGATCGGGCCAGTCGGGAGCGACCTCCCCGGCTGGAAATGCACATCGTGCAGGCTGGAAGCCAGCAAAGTAATTGCCACCAAGATAAGAAAACAGAAAAGTAGAAGCCAGCGCTTTCTGTTCATGAGTGGACGAATTTTACCACCGGGCAAAATTGCGATCATGTTATACTGCCGAAAGCATGACCGACTGTGAAGGAACCCTTCATCCACGCGCCCGCCAGGGAATTTTGCTCTTCAATGAAGGAAGATACTTCGAAGCCCACGAAGAATTGGAAGCCGCCTGGAGGAAGAAACCGGCAGGATCCGCGAGTTGTATCAGGGCATATTGGAGGCCGGCGTGACCTATCTCCACATTACCCGTGGAAATTACGCCGGCGCGGTTAAAGTCTACGGGCGCAGCATGAGATGGCTGAAAGCCTGGCCCGAGACCTGCCGAGGCGTTGAGGTGGGACAGCTCCGGACAGATTTGGAGGCCGCCATCGTTGAAGTCCGCCGCCTGGGTGAAGCCGGGTTAGCGCTCTTCGATCGGTCTTTGCTGAAGCCGGTTGTTTGGAAGGAGGATTGATGTGAGCGCCGAAGAAAAAGATCAGGATGTGGATCGAGCAGAGGATGGCTCGCGTACAAAGGGGAAGGTCGCTTATATTTGCGACCGCTGCGGTTTCCAGATGGTCGAGAAGAACTGCAAAGTGGAGTGTCCCAATTGCGGCAATCGGTTTGATTGCTCAGACTTGAATATATATTTTGATTAGAAAATAGGGTCAGGATATTCGGAAGGAGTCCTACCTTATGGCGTAGCGGTACGCCTCGGGTAAGGGGGTATGAGTCGGCAACGGGATAAAGTGCAGCAGGGGATACAAAGTAGGCGTCTGCTCCGGCGCGGGAGTGGGGATCAGGGGCAGCCAGCCGCTGTAACCAAAGTACGCCCCAAGAATCGCAGCGCGTTCGTCCGCGGTCATGGGTCTCGGCCGGGCATAATCTTCCAGCATGGCAGTTAATAATTCGGTGCTGATATAGCGGCCATCATAGAAAACATGGCGATCAAGAAACTCATAGCGCTCGGCGGGTTGAACGGGTAAGCCCGGTCCGGGCGGTTGATTGCCCATCTGACCGAAGAACAGGTTGCCCAAACCATAGTGGATGAATGTGCCTTTGTAAAACTCCATCTCCAGGGGCACATGCGATTGGCTTCCACTAACGATGACAGCGCCGGCATCGGCCGCCTTGTGAAAATCAGTGTCCTGCCACGGCATCACCTGCGGCGAGTAACCTTCTTTATATTGAAAAGTTACGATCGGCAAATAACCCTGCTTGAGCAGCTGGCCTATCTGACTGGTGAGCTGCGCGTAATCGCAGGGATTCGCTCCCGGTAACGTTCTCGTTGCGAACGGTTCAGGCAGTTCTCCGGCGTTACAGCCCAGGAAGGCAATCTTGTTTCCATGGTCTTCTATCAATAGTGGTTTGCTTGCGTCGGCCAGATTAGCCCCTCCGCCAAAATAGTGCATATGATGCGCTTTATAAAGGCTCAGCGTATAAAGCATGGAAGCCGTACCATTGTCCAGGATATGATTGCCGGTCAGCTCAACTACATCCACGCCAGCATCATCGAATAAGCCGATATATTTTGGATCGCTGCAATAGAACCGATTTTGATAGGGATCGGGGGGCGGACAAAGGGGATCAAATGAGGTCTCATTGCTGACGTGAAAGATATCGGCCTGGCGCAACCAGTCGCCTATGTCTGTATCCGGATAGTCAGTACCATGGACTTCCATCTGGTAGGCAATTTCGCGAACCAAAGAGGTGGTACCGGTCATAATAACCGTTGTCAGCTTGGATGCATCGCGGTTGCTGGCGGGCATCTCGACCCTTGGAATGGTAATGCCCGATCCGGCAAGTGTAAACATGAGCTGTAATGGATATCCGGAGGCGTTGAAATCCTTATGAACGGGTGATTGTCCATCTATGGTCAAGACCTTCCACTTCGGATCAAGCGCCTCGAATGGAACAATTGCCCAGGAAGGCATGTTCTTCCAACTTTTATCCTGCAATTGATCGGCGGGAGCCGTCTCTACTGAACCGGCCGCGGGCGGTCCCCAAAGCTCAGTAAACGCTGCCAGGGTGGAATCTGCCATCCGTAAGGGCCGCCCGGCAAAAGGCCCCGAAGGCGAACCTTTCCAGGCCCGCTGGATTTGCTCAGAAGTTATGCCGTCCGTCACCGTGGGGAACGGAGCAACCAAAGCATAGATCCACAGGCTTCCACTCCCTTGCCGGCCAGGGTGAAAATCAAGGCTAATCGCCGAGGCTGTAGGACCCGGGGCAAGCGGAAGACCCCAGCCTTGTGCAGTCTTGACGGAGTGCGTCAGGGACAGCGGGACTGATCCAGAGCGCTTCAGCAGGTTTTGGGCCAGCTGTGCTTGTCGAAATCGGTTGTATGGTTTGCGGGGTGGAAGTGGGTGCAGCCGCAGAAGGGGTGCACAGCGCAAAGCATGATGCCTATGATCAGGGCAAGTAATATGTTCTTCACAAAGATGGATTATAGCTTACCAACCGCTTATGGAAAAATACTCAGCCAAAAAAGCCGCACGCTCCTGAGAGGTCATGGGACGCGGACGGGAATAATCCTCCAGTAAGGCGGTCAACAGCTCAGTGCTGATATAGTGGCCATTATAGAACACGTGACGGTCCAGGAACTCGCGACGGGTCGGGTACAAGGGAGAGTTGCCCATCTGGTCAAAGAACAGGTTGCCCAGGCCGTAATGGATGAAGCCGCCCTGATAAAACTCCATCATCTGTGGAAGATGCGCCTGGCTGCCCTGGACGATATCGGCCCCGGCATCCGCCATCAGGCGGAAATCATGGATCTGGGTTTCGAAGGGTTTCGGGTCATAAGTTTCATAGTATTGAAAAGTGGTGATCACGATATATCCCTGGCTCACGCAATTGGCGGATTTCCTGAACCATGTAATCGTAATCGCAGGGGGCCGCGCCCGGATGATTGGTGGCGGCGGTCGGCGGCCTGCCAATATCCACGGAATTGCAGCCGATGAAAGCGATCTTGTTGCCATTGTTCTCCAACAGCAGTGGCTTATGGGCATCCTGCCAGGTCCGCACCGCCTCCATAATATTGCATATTGTTTTGATGATAAAGTGCCAGGGTATACAACATGGCATCCGGCCCGTGATCGGCAAAATGATTGCCGGTTAATTCCACGACGTCCGCGCCGACGAAATTTAAAAGCTCGATATAATGAGGATTGCTGCAGAAAACCAACTTCGATTGATCCGGGTTGGGAGCCGGGACATTTGTCGTAAAAAGGCACTTCATTGCTGATGTGGGTGATATCCGCCTGTGTGAGCCAATCATAAATGTCGCGCCCCGGATAGGTAACTCCCTTGGTATCCATGGTATAGGCCGTCGCCCGAACAAGCGCTGTCACGCCGGTCATGATCAGGGTGGTCAATTTCGACGGATCGCGGTTCGTGGAGGGCAGCTTCGGCAGAGTCGGCACCGGGCATGGATTTGAGCATTGCAAGCCAAACGTGACCGTAAGGGGATAATCGATGGAACCCCCAAAGGCAAAGTGAGTAGCCTGGAAGTCCTTATGGATCGGGGATTGATCATCGACCTACCAGCACTTTCCAGCGCGGGTCCAAGTGATTCAAAGGGGACGATCGCCCAGGAAGGCTTTTTCGACCAGGCCTTATCGAGCAGCTGATCGGAGGGACAATTTGCACCGAACTCGGGATCCGGCGATCCCCATTTTGCGGTAAACGCGGCCAGGGTTGATGCATCCATGAGGAGAGGATGTCCCGCAAATGGCCCGGCTCGTGAACCTTTCCAGTTGGCAAGCAGTTCGGGGGAAGTGATGCCGTCCGTCACGGTTGGGAATGGAGCCACCAAGGCATATAACCAGGTGGTTCGCTGATTCCCGGTGAGTTGGACATCCAGGTGCAAGGCTGCGTTATCAGAATCAGTCGACTACCGGGATGCCCAGCCTTCTGCTTGAAGCGCAGGGAAGGCGGTATGGCCGGGCTGATCCACAGCGAGGGAGTCAAAGCGGCACTGCTCGAGTTCGAAGCCCTGGCCGAAACTCGGGAAAAATCCCCCAGTGACAGAAGTGAGTATGGAACCTGCAGATCCGAGGAAGGCGGCAGGATCAAAATATAATGACAACGACTAAAGCCAGGAAGCAGGGTAACGCGCAAGGTCCATTTCATCCGGAATATTCCTGAATATAAGAACCTGATGTACGAGAACCGCCTAGACCATCTATGAATTACCGGCAGCTTGGTTTACAAAGTGCGCGCCAGGCTGCGCACTTCATCAAACGGTTCCTCTATTTGCAGTTGGAGTTTGAATTATTCTCAACCGAATCTCGGCTAACGTATAATCTGCAAGAGCTTTATGATCTATTGTAATTCCCAAGCCGGGGCCTTGCGGAATAGCAATGGTACTGTCAGGATTCAAAGTGAAGCGTTCTTTGGTGATATCCCGGCTGATAATAACGATCAGAGGCGGAAATATCGCCCGGAAGCGTAAATCCGGGCAATGAAGCCAATGCCAGGTTCGAAGCGCGCCCCACACCGGTTTCCAACATGCCTCCGCACCAGACCGGGATGCTTTGGCACAGGCACAGGTCATGTATTTCAAGCGCCTGGCTCAACCCGCCCACCCGGCCGGCCTTGATATTGATGATCCGGCAGGCCTTCATTTCCAGGGCATAGCGGGCGTGACGGGGCGAAACGATACTTTCATCCAGGCAGATCGGCGTGCGGAACTGTGCCTGCAAGTTTATGATGATCCCAGATGTCGTCTTCGAACAGCGGCTGTTCGATGAGCAGCAGATACAAATCATCGAGAGGCTTGAGCGCTTGGGCCGACTCCAAAGTGAACGCCGAGTTTGCATCCACTTGCAGGCGCAGGTTTGGAAAGGCCTTGCGAACCGCGGTGGCATCGCCAACATCACGGCCCGGCTTGATCTTGATCTTGACCCGCGAATAACCGCTCTCGACATATTGGCCGACGGTTTTTACCAGGGCCGCAGGCGACTCCTGCAGTCCAACCGACACTCCCACCGCAACACTGTTCCGTTTGCCGCCCAGCATTTCGCCGCAATGATTTGCCGGAGCGTTTGCCAAGCAGATCCCAAAGCGCCATCTCGACGCCTGCCTTGGCAAGATGGTGACCGCGGATCCCGGAGACCCGTTTTTGAAAATCGACCGCATCCTTCACATCCTGTCCCAGGATCAGCGGTGCGATGAAATCTTTCAGGATATGCAGGGCGGTGCCGGTGGTCTCATAGTTATAGCCCGGGTCACGCGTGGCGACACATTCGCCGTATCCCGTCAGGCCCTCCGCCTGGATGGTGATCAGGACACATTCCCGGTCGACCTCCCGTCCAAACGAAGTCTCGAAAGGCGCGACGAGCGGCATGCGAAGATGATTGAGTGATATGGAATCGATTTTCATGAGTTCCTAGAGATTTGGACAGGAAAAAGCCTGTTTTGCCTGATTCACAATGTTGGCATTGGCCGACGGAAGTTTGCTCAACCGGTCCCAGTTTGCACACAAAAGCGGTTCCAGTCCGGTGGTAGTTTCTGCGCGGCCAGGCTTAGATCATAGGCTTGTCTGCCAATCCCCAATCTGGGCATGGGCCTCGATGAAGGGAATATATTCCGGCCCGAATTTTGGAGCAAGGCTTTGTGTCTTTGCCTGCTTTTCCAAGGGGAGAACGGTTTGCCAATCCCGCCCCTGGCGGGCCAGGTCGGCCTTCTCAAAATAGTAGCACCAGTTATGGGCGGGTTCGGAACCGAAAATATCGGGGTTGGGCGGAGCGGCTTTTGCGTCATTCACGATGCGGGCAACATTCGAGATATTGATCAGCTGGTCCTGCCCGCTGGAATAAAATGGCTGCGCCGGTATAGACGGTATCCAATACCTGCAGGCATCTATTTCCCGCCTGGTGGATGATGGATATGGCTTCCGATGTATTCCCGGTGAACATGAAGGTTGCGGTCTTTGTAGTATATCGGCTTTCCTGGCTTGTAATCAATGTTCAAAAACCGGTCATTCGTAAAGAACCAGTAAGGAGCCGAGCCATTGACGACCTTCCCATTGAAAAGGACATTCAGCGCAAAACTCGCATCATAGCCGGGGATCGACTCTGAAGGTTGTTCCCAGGATACGATGGCCGTGTTGGGCATGAGGGCCGGGACACGCCACGCCAACTGCCAGTAATAATCGCGTTGAACGAGCCAATCCAGGCGGTATTTATTTACGGTCAGGACCTGGGTGGTAACGGAAAGAAAAAGCAGGAGGCTGAGGAGCATTTTTCGTTTCTCCGCCCGGATTAACCAAAGGATGAGAGCCAGGGTCATGAGACCCGCTCCGAACATTACCGCAAGAGAAAAGCGGTCATCCCAACGGCCGCCTCCGCTGAGCTGCTTGCTTGTCAACCAGGTGGACAGGCTGCTTGTAAGAAAGGCCCAGAAGCCAAACAGGAACAGAGGCAGAGGTGACTGGGAGGGTTTTGTCTCGGCTTCACCTTCCACATCCTGAAAGAAGGCAAAGATGGCAGCAATGATTATCCCCACCCCAAACGCAAACCATACTGCCTTGCTTTGAAAAGTAAGACCGGCCTGGCCGGTGATCCCGGTTAACCACACCTGAAGTGTGGAATAGACCAGGTCAAAAAAAGCGCGCGTGAAAAGAGTGAACACCCCGCCCAGCAATGGAGGGCTGGAAATCCTCGAACATTTTAAAATCGCCGGCATAATTCGTCTTGGCAACGGTGGTCGGAAAAACGATCAACCGCCACCAAAAATAGAATCCGAGCAGGATCAAATAAGGCAGGGAGAGCCAGAGGGTTTTGCCGATCGAGCTCCTTATCTGTTTCTTCTTATCCTCGTAAATTAATAGCCATAACACCAGGGGCCGTGATGAGCTCCAGGCCGACGAAATATTCGATCGTAAAGACCTGGATAAAGGCTAATAACCATGAAAGCGGAAAAAGGAACCAGGCTCGTTTGGGCTGCTTAACTGCCAGCGCCATGAGGTAGATCGAAAGGGCAAACAGAAAGAAAGCGGTGAAATGCCGGTTGTAGGCGGCAGAAATGGATTGCTGGAAAAAGCCGGGATATACAATGAGCAGCGCCCCCAACCAGCGGAAATAAGAATCGTAATGCGGCCAGAGCAGCCTGAGAGTTAGATAGAGGAGCAAGATCCCTGCCCAGCGGAGAAGCAGCGTAACCAGATGCCAGGCTATTGGATTCATGCGCAAACACTGAATACATCAGCTGATAGGGCCATGCGAAGGGACGATCGAAGGCAAAATATCCGTATAGCAAGCGGCAGGTTCTTTGTGTTCAAAAGGAAGACAACTTCCCAATCATCCCAGAAATAACCCAGTGAAGCTGAGAGCATATCCATGCGATATCAGCCCAATCAAAAGCAAAGCCGCTGGGTAAAACCAGGGCCGTTCGGAGGTTCTCTTTAGACTTGAGAGCTTCGTCTCCCACTTTTTGATGGATGCAAGATTCATTTTGCCGATCAGATCCCTTCGAAATGATGCTTCGATCAAAGATCCATTCGGCGATCAGGATCGCCGATCTATCTTCGATCTTTATAACAGAATAAGGAGATTATCTGTATCAAGGCTTGCCGGAGAATCTTATTCCGCCTTCACCTTCCCCATCACCGTCGTCCAGCTTCAACCCGCGCAGGGCCTCATCCATGCTCATGCCTTCCTGACGCATGCCGGGGACCGGCGTGCCGCAATAGGGACAAATATTCCACGGCAGCTCCATGAGCTTGCCGCAATGATGGCAGGTTTTCTTCAATTTGGTATGGCAGTTCGGACAGACCTGCCAGTCGTCCTTGATACGGCGCTCGCATCCCGGGCAAAGCGGCAGTTCCTCCAGGGCCTGGAGTAACGATTCTTCCTCCAATGTATGCTGGTATTCTTCTTCCAGCGTGCGCGCCGGACGCAGGATCAATATAAACCAGAACGCCGGGCAGGTTCAAGCAAGCCTACCAGCAAGGCCGAAAGCACGTGCACAAGCGGGTCACGCGCACGGCCGCGGATATCCCTGATACGTCCAGATGATCAGCGCAATCCAAAGGGCTGCCAAGAACGCGCCTCCAAAGGCTGTCAGGACAAGCAGGAAATTACTCAGAAAAGTTGGGTCAAAGGACATGCCGTCTCCTATCAGCCGACCGAACCGCCGACAATGCCACCTTCCGTCAGGCGGCGCAGATCTGATAGCGCCGCTTCAATTTCCTCGGCGGTCACCAGGCGGTCCCCATCGCGATGTTTGAGTTTCCCGGCCTCGACCTTTTCCAGTGCCACCTCACGGATCGCGGTATCACGTGCCAGGGCTTCTTTTACCAAGCGCTGCGCCCTGCGCATACCCGATCACCGGATTTAAAGCCGTGACCACAATGGCATTTTTGGATAACCAGTACTTCGGCCTTCTCACGGTTGGCAGTCAATCCGTTCACCGCCCTCTCAGTAAAAGCGCTCACCGACCCGATCACGACCTGCATCATTTCAAATAAATTGTGGGCGATGATCGGCATCATCACATTCAATTCCAGCTGCCCGGCCTGTACCGCCAGCACGATCGTGGTATCGCAACCGATCACGTGGAACATGGCCTGATCCAGCATTTCGGCCATCACCGGGTTTACCTTGCCCGGCATGATGCTCGAACCCGGTTGAACGGCGGGCAGATGGATTTCGTCGAGCCCGGTGGACGGACCGGACGCCAAAAGACGAAAATCGTTGGCGATGCGGATGAGCGTCAGCGCCAGCGTTCGCAGGGAAGCCGAGAAATCCGCGGCATCCGCCATGGACTGCATGGATTCAAACAGGTTATCCGACTCATACAATTTCAACCCGCTCAATTCGGATAATTTATTGACCATCCGTTTGTGGTATTCGGGATGGGCATTCAATCCCGATCCAACTGCCGTCCCGCCGATGCCCAGCCGCCTGAGCCCTTCGGCGGAACGATCTATGCGCTCCGTATCGCGTTCGACCGCCTTGGCATATGCGCCAAATTCCTGGCCCAGCCGGACCGGAACGGCATCCTGAAGATGCGTGCGGCCCGATTTAACGATATCATCGAATTCCTGCGCCTTGATCTCCAGCGCCGATTGGAGTCCCATGCAGCGTGCTCAGCAATTCATCCAGCCGCCAGAGCGCGCCCAGCCGGATGGCGGTCGGTATCGTATCGTTGGTGGACTGGGCCATGTTGACATGGTCATTGGGATGGACATAATACCTGCCCAGCTCGCCTCCGAGCAGCTGGGTGGCCCGGTTGGCGATCACCTCGTTCGCGTTCATGTTATGGCTGGTGCCCGCCCCCGCCTGGAAGGGATCGACCACAAACTCGGCGTCCCATTTCATATCCATGACTTCCTGCGCGGCCTCGACGATGGCATCCGCCAATTCCCTGGCCGTGAATTTCCTGCCATCCACTTCGCGGTCGCTGAACAGCCCCAACTCATAATTGACCTCCGCGGCCGCCCGCTTGATGATGGCGATGGACCAGATGAAAGCCCGCCATGGGCGCAGACCGCGTGATGGGAAAATTCTCCACCGCGCGCTGTGTTTGGATCCCGTAGAGAGCCTGTGCCGGGACAGACAATTCGCCCAGCGAATCTTTCTCGATGCGGAAATCCTGCGTGGTCAATTCAGGCTCCAAATGCGAAGATTTATGGCATGGAAAACCATACTCAGCTTATTTTACACCTTCATGGCGTATGGAAATCAAAGTGCCAGTTAGGGCCATCCGACCAATCGGTGGACGTATCGCCGATGACCTCGTAAAAGGTATTCCCGGGTTTGAAGTAAATGGGCGTCCCCGAGGGCGTGGTGATCAAAAGCGGCTGGTCGATGTCGGTCCGCATCCAGCGAGCCGGATAACCCAATGCCGTCCCGAAAGACAAAGGCGATTCCCAGAATCGACCAGGTTGATATGATAGATCTCATCCTGTTGTTCGTTCTAATTTGCAAAGGTGTGCGAAACAAACAGCTCGACGACATTATCGGTTGCCACCTGCTTTTGGGTCATGCGCATCCATTAAAGGTGTATACGTTTCAGGATTATCGCTGCAATCATCGACATGGTTGGAGCTTCTGGTTGGGGCTGATCTCCTGAAAACGCAGGTAACGTCCGGTGGCCGGGTTATATTCCCAGTAGTTGTAATCGCAGATCGAATAATGCGTATATATCCGGTTTACTGCGAAACCGCCTGGGGAGAGCGCCGCGACTGAAAAAACCGTTGCGCAGAGGCTGTTGGGTGTTGTCCGCACCTCTTCCGGAGCAGGCACTGGCTGAAATTGGCCGTGTTGAAATAAGTCTCCAAATGATGGATATCCGATGATTTCGGTGCTCACCTTATCCACAAAAAAAGGCGGGCAGGTGCAGGTGTTGCACCCGGGTGTGACCAGGAATTTTTCAAGGTCGCCGCCCAGGTAATAGGAATACTCACGCGGATCGGCAAAATTAAATACATAATAGGAATGGTACATCCGCGTGATATGTTCGTCGAAGTAACGGCCGGAACGCACAGGGCCGACCTGGGTGGCATCGTGGCTGTAAAAGATCGCTATGAACCGGGTATCCAGCCATTCGATGTAATATTCGTAGACCACATCTGCCAGATTTAAGCCAAATTGAGGCCGGATTAATCGCGGATAATTTGAGATCTTGATCGCCAGCGGCCGCCGGTTAAGTATCGCAGGGTCAGAGACGGTCAAGCCCGTCAATGGGTTGATCACCGGAGAGGAAAAAGCACACGCTTTGTGAAGGCGTGGAGATCTGGGGGATGACCGCCGAGCTGCCAGGGGATGAAACGGTCGGATAAGGTGTGAAGGTGGCCGGAGGAAGATTTGCCAGTGGAAGATTATTTGAGAGCCATTCGTGCGTTGGGCTGAAAAGGGGTTGGGGTCTGGTACGGAAGAGCTTTGGTGCTGGAAGCCAATGCCGGCGCCGGGACAGGGGCGCAGGAAGATAGCAAGCAAAACGCCAACAGATAAAAGGTCAGCGCGAAGCGGCGACGAGGCATAATCAGCATGATTGTACCAAAGCGCACAGCCGGGCAGCATAGCGATTGGCTCTCAAAACTGATAGAATTACCAGGTCTGGTCACAGGCTCTCGCTAAATTTCCGATGATTGGAGTGTGCGGTGCCAAAAGGACCACGCACTCTAAAACATATCCCTTCCTGAAGAGGCATGATCTACTGAATAACGAGCAGACAGTTCTCAGGATTTTTCCTGCAGATGCCGATCTTGAGCTGGGATCAATAACAAGCGACCCATGTTTATCCTGATCACTACATTGCTTCTGATTTGCAACGGCGATAGCGCTGGTTATTTTGCGCATCATTGCGACCGGAATTTCGCTTTGCCTGGTTGATGGCAGTCGGACTGGTCTTTCTGGCCTTGATCAGCGTCTTGTTCTGGCTGCCGCAATTACCTCTTTCCCTCACCCTGCCTTCGTGGCAGCCCGCCGATCTGTTTTTAACTTCGCCGTGCTTTGCAGGCGGACGGTCTTTCATGGCCTTACGCGCTTGAGTCTGGTAACCCTGGCGATCGCGATCCTGTTAACCGCCTCGGCCCGGGAAGGCTTTCCCGATTCGTTACGGCTGGGCCGTGTCGTTAACGCTTGTGCGGCTGGGATCTGCTGGCTGTCACTGCCAACAATCCGCTCACGCTGGTTTTGGTCTGGGCAGCTGTGGACCTTGCAGAAATTGTCATTATGTTGAGATCGGTCAAAGGTCGGGTCCCGAGCGAACGTACCGTGATCGCATTTTCCAGTTCGCGCCGCGGGCATTGTCCTGGTGCTGCTGGCACAGGTCATTGGCAGCGCCGACGGGAAAACCTGTCGGATTTCGCTTCCATGCCCCCTCAAGCCGGGTTATTGCTTATTGTCGCCGCCGGGCTGCGCCTTGGCGTGCTGCCCGTCCACCTGCCCTATAACTCCGAATCGTCGCTGCGGCGCGGCCTGGGTACCATGCTAAGGCTCGTTCGCGGCCACCGCCAGCCTGGTGTTGCTTGCGCATATTCCCACCGCAAGCTTTTCATCACCACTAACACCTTTGCTGCTGGTCTTGTCTGGTGTGGCGGCCATTTACGGAGGCTGGATGTGGTTACGCGCACCAGATGAAATGACCGGAAGGTCCTTCTGGGTAATCGGTCTGGCGGGCCTGGCCGTGGCTTCGGCCTTGCGCGGCAACCCGGCCGGCGCCACAGCCTGGGGCGTGGCTCTCATCTTGGCAGGCGGAGCGCTCTTCCTGGCCTCGGCCCAACAAATATGGCTAAATCGGATTTTACTGGTAGGCGCCTGGACTATTTCCTCCCTGCCCTTTTTCACTGACGGCCTCCGGCTGGCAAAATAACTCCGGCTCTTTAGACTTGACTTTGCCCTTTTTTATTATTGCCCAAGCTTTCCTGATCGCCGGGCTGATACGACACGCACTCCGTCCTTCAACTCGCGCCCCGTTGGAATCTCAACCGGTGTGGGCTAAAAGAACGTATCCGGCTGGGGATTGGGCTTTTGCTTTTCGTTCAACTTCTCTTGGGATTCTGGGGTTGGGACGGATCCTTCCAGATTGGCGGCTGTTGTGCCCGGCATTGCCGCCTCCCTTTTAACCCTGGCCTTGCTATGGGCCATCCCTCGGTTTCCGGTGCTCAATCCCGTCCCTGCCCATTGGCTGCAAGCCGACCTCTCCCTCGCGACTCGACCAACTCTATCAAATACTTTGGGTGTTCTATCGCTGGCTGGGTGGTGTCAGCCAAACGATCTCCGAAATATTGGAAGGGGAAGGCGGAATCATGTGGGTTTTGTTATTCCTGATATTGTTCGTCTCTTTGATCGCGCAGAGGAAGCCATAATATGCTGGCCATCCTGCTCCCCTGGTTTGCAGTGCTCATCGTGACGATCACGTCCACTGGGCTTTTCTTAAACCGCGATTGGCGCTGGGACCTGGGCTTGTTGGCTGTGCAATATTTGGGCGTTTCAATTCTAGTGGCGCAACACTGGCCGCTTGGCATGGCTGCGGCAAAATTGGTCACGGGTTGGATGGCGACCGCCGCGCTCGGCATGACCTTCACGGCCCTTCCGCCCCATGAAGAATCTGTGGAACGGGTTTGGCCGCAGGGCCTGGGCTTTCGCTTGTTTATGGTCGGCATGATCCTCGTGCTGACCATCTCGGTCACGCCTCGTTTGGTAAGCTCGATGCCTGGGATTGGAGCGCCGGTCATCGCAGGCACCATCTTATTGACCGGTATCGGCTTGTTGCACCTGGGCACAAGTTCACAAATAGCGCGTGTGATCTTTGGGCTCCTGACGGTCCTGGCCGGTTTCGAGATCCTTTACGCCGCGATCGAAGGCTCGATCCTCGTTGCGGCACTCCTGGCCGTAGTTAACCTTGGGGTTGGATTGGTGGGAGCTTATTTATTGAATGGCTCCGTGGTGGCGGAAGATTCATGAGCGCACCCCTTATTTGGATCATCATCCCGATATTGTTAGGGGGGTTTGCTTTGATGCTGATCAACGAGCATACGACCGCGATCTTCGGGGGTTCCATGTCGCTGATCTTGGCCGGTATTGCTTTGGTACTCCCGATCGACGAAGCTTTGCGTTTTGGTCCGATTTCCATCAAGGTCGCTTCCACGGCCTCATTTCTTGGACGAAGCCTTGTTATTTCCGCCGCGGAGACGCCGCTGCTGGCCATGATCTTCGGCATGTGCGCCTTATGGTTTTTTGGCGCAGAAGCAGCGGGAGTGGCCAGCCGGTTGATCCCACTCGGATTGATCATTACCGCCCTGCTGGTTGCATCCATCGCGGTCCAGCCTTTCCTGTTCGCATCCCTGCTGATCGAGATGGCTGTCCTGGTAGCCGTTCCGTTGCTCTCTCCGCCTGAGCAGAAACCTGGCCAGGGCGTGATCCGTTTTCTTATCTATCAGACTCTCGGCATGCCGTTCATCCTCTTTGCCGGCTGGTTGTTGGCCGGCGTGGAAGCCAGTCCCGGCGACCTTTCACTGACGATCCAATCGACCGTTATGCTCGGTCTGGGCTTCGCCTTTTTACTGGCGATCTTTCCGCTGTACAACTGGATCCCGCAATTGATGGAGGAAAGCTCGCCCTATGTTGTTGGGTTTTTGCTGTGGGTCCTGCCAACGATTATCATTATCTTTGGGATGAGCTTTCTCGACCGTTATGCCTGGCTCCGTACCTCCCCCCAGGTGATATCAGGCCTGCGTGTGGTAGGGCTGCTCATGCTGGTATCCGGCGGATTGTGGGCCGCATTCCAGCGCCACTTCGGGCGCCTCATGGCCTACACCACGATCGCGGAAACCGGCTTTCTCCTTCTGGCAGTCAGCCTGGCAGCCGGGGCAGAGCGCGAACCTTGTCTTCCTCTTTCTTATCCCACGCGGGCTCAGCCTCGCGATCTGGGCGCTCTCGCTTTCGATCATGAAAACGAACGACCAAAGACTTCGCTTCTCCGCCATGCAGGGAATGGCACGTATCTACCCACTTGGCCACGGCCGGGTTGATCCTTGCAACGCTCTCAAACGCCGGTTTCCCCCTGCTCGCCGGTTTTCCACCTCGGCTGGCCTTGTGGGAAGCCCTGGCGCATGAATCAATTGGAGTGGCGATCTGGTACCTGGTTGGGCTGCTCGGGCTCCTGGTCGGCGCGGTCAGGATGCTGGCCGTGCTGGTAATGGAAAAGGAAGAAACCCCTGGGCCTGCAAGAAAGCCTTATCCAGCGCGGCATGCTCGGGCTGGGTATTATTGGGTTGTTCATCCTTGGGATTATTTCCTCAGGCTGTGGGGCCTATCATCGAAAAACTGCCGCTCATGTTCACAGCATCTAAATCGCTGAAACATCGAATTCTGAAATTGACATAGGCCCAGGTGAGCTTAATTTCGAGGCAAATCTGGCGAAAAAAACGACTGGATTTGCGATGGTGAGCGGCCAAAAACCAAAATAGGATCGTCCCTTAAATACTGATGCTATAATCGTATTTGCTCACGGACCTGCATAAAGCATGAGGTGCAGGTGTTCTTCGCGAAGCCCGTCAGGCTGAAAGTCGAGTGCAGCGAAGGCGGTAAAAGGCGTGGGCAGAAACTTATATCTATCCTCGGCTGGAGGAATTCATGGAATTTGAACAAATTGGCAAACGCCTTGAATGGCTTGACGACCAACAACGAAAGAATAAGAACTGACCTTGTCGACCTTGGCGAGCGGTTGACCTCGATCGAAACCAGCGTTAACGCATTAACTCAGCAATTTAAGACCCTGAGCCAGGGGCTCGCCGAGATTGCTCCAGCCACGGCACGTATTAATCAGTTCGACCAGATGATGACCAAACAACGCACCGATTTGAGTAAATTGATCGAAACGGCTGGAAAAGAACACGATACGCCGTGAACAGGAGATCAGTCAAGCTTCATCACACGGAATTGGAAGAGCTCAGAAAAACGATCTCCCAGGTGGGCCGGACCATAGATCCGGAGGATATCTACAAAAAGATCAAGGAACATACGCGTGAAAACCAGCGGCTTAACCTCGCCGTGCAGGATGTACGCAAAAGCGTCGATGAGGTGGTCGCACAAAGCAAGGAACTCGTCCTGGCCCAGAAAGCCATGGAAGAACCTCGCCGGCAGGATGCCAAGCGCCTGGCCGATCTTCAGGGCGAAATGGCCTCCGTCCGAAAGCGTGCCGATGATGCCCGCGAAAGGACCACGCTTACACACCGATACCATCCGCAACCTCGAAAACCGGATCAACGAACTACTTGAAACCGAGACGAGCCGCCGGGAGGAACAGGCAACCTTCCTCGCCCAGCAGGCCATGGCACTGGTGGAACGCGATCGGGGCTGGAAGGATTGGCAGGAAAAATACGAGGCCTTCAAGCAGCAGGCGAAGAACATGGAGGTGCAGGTCGTCGCCCTGGATGATTCCATCCGGGCCGCAAAGCGCGCGCAGGATACCTATAACGATCTCAACCAAAAGCTGGAACGCCGCATCGCTGAAGTAGGCGAAATGCAAAGGCTGGCGGAGGATCGCATCCGCCAGGAATGGGTAGCCTTCAAAGCCGAGGAACAAAAACGATGGACCAGCCATTCCCTTTCACAGGAAGAGGCCATGCGCGATCTGCGCAAGGACATGGACAAACTCGAGCAGCGTGCCACGGTGCTCGACGACGCGGCTCAGACCCTGCAAGATCAACTCCAGCAGACCACGGAAACCACAGAAAAACAATTGCAGGAATTGATGAACGTCGCCAATGAATGGCTCGTATCCTACGAACGCATCATGGGCCACGGCAAAAAAACAAAGAAAGCCGCCCGGTAAAACTCTCATCCTTTTCCTTCTCTCCCGTCGCTTCAAAATAAAGAGGAAAGGAGAAAGACGCATTCTTTATGCGCGTTATCGGTACTGCCGGCCACGTTGACCACGGCAAATCCACGCTGATCGCCGCTCTGACAGGTGTGCATCCCGACCGCCTGAAAGAAGAACAAGCCCGCGAGATGACGATTGATCTCGGCTTTGGATGGCTGACCTTGCCGGACGGGGAAGAGATCGGCATTGTGGATGTGCCCGGCCATCGCGACTTTATCGAGAATATGCTGGCCGGCGTCGGCGGGATTGATGCAGCCCTGCTCGTCGTGGCCGTGGACGAAGGCGTGATGCCGCAGACCAGGGAACATCTCGCCATCCTCGACCTGCTTCAAATCCCCGCCGGCCTCATCGTCCTGACCAAAACCGATCTGATCTCAGACAAAGAATGGCTGGACGCGCTTGAGCTGGACGTCCGCATCGCAGTAAAGGACACCGTCTTCAAAGATGCGCCCATCGTCCGTGTCTCCGCCCGGACCGCACAGCGGCCTCAACGAACTAAAAACGACCCTCAGCGAAATCCTTCAACTCAAAGACCGGCGCGTCCCGACCTGGGTCGTCCGCGCCTGCCGATCGACCGCGTCTTCACCATGAGCGGATTTGGCACGGTGATCACAGGCACCTTGAGCGATGGTCATCTGTCAGTCGGCGATGAAGTCGAAATCCTGCCGTCCGGTCCGACCGGGCGCGTGCGCGGTTTGCAGACGCATAAGAAAAAGGAAGAAAGGGCCCTGCCGGGTCACGCACCGCCGTTAATATCTCAGGCATTGGCACTGAACAGATCAGGCGTGGTGAAGTGTTGACCCATCCGCATCAATATCAGGCTACCCGCCGCGTGGATGCCCGCTTTCGCCTGCTGGCCGATGCTTCCTCAGCGATCCAGCACAACACCGAAGTCAAGCTCTTCGTGGGAACCAGTGAAACCCTGGCAACCCTGCGCTTGTTGGGAACGGATGAACTGCTGCCGGGACAGGAAGGCTGGATACAGCTTGAATTGCGTGACCCGGTCGTGGCCGTGCGCGGCGATAGATACATCCTGCGCCGTCCTTCTCCCGGCGAAACCCTCGGCGGCGGCGCGATCGTAGATGCCCAACCGAAGGCCCGCCACAAACGATTCGATGACAGGTGCTGAAAGTCTCTGTCTTTGCTCGCCGAAGGCTCCCCCGCCGATGTATTCTATGAAGCTGCGCTGGCCCTGAATGCTGCTCCGCTCAAGGAAATTGTCACGCGCTCGCACCTGGAACCCGCACCGTGCTGCCGAAGCCCTGAAAGAATTGATCAACGATGGCCGGTTGGTGCTGTTGGACGAGGGCGCGCCTGATCCCTCGAGTGACCTGCTCGCCATCGCTTCACCGCATTGGAACGATCTTGCGCGGCAAAGCCGACCGGATCATCAGCAGTTATCACGGAAAATATCCTCTCCGGCGTGGCATTCCCCGCGAAGAATTGAAGAGCCGCCTCAACCTCGCACCGCGTCTGTTTCAACGCCGTAGTCAAAAAACTGGCCTCGGAAAACATGTTGGTCGAAGAGACGAATTCGGTGGCAAAGGTCGGGCATGAGGTCCGGCTCGATAGCAGCCAGCAGGCCAAAGCGCAGGCGTTGATGTCCGAAGTTCGCACAGAATCCCTACAGCCCGCCGGGCCTCAAGGAATGCCAGGCCGAGGCCGGCGAGGAGATTGTCAACGCCCTGATCGAACTGGGCGAATTGACAGCAGTTTCGAGCGAAGTTGTTTTCCGAAAACAGGATTATGATTCAATGGAATCGAAAGTGCGCGCCGCCCTCGAGGCAAAACGGACAGATCACGCTGGCCGAAGTGCGGGATCTGTTCAACACCAGCCGCAAGTATGCCCAGGCTCTGCTCGAGCATCTGGATTCCCTGGGAGTCACACGTGCGCGATGGCGATTATCGAAAGTTGAGGAAATAATGTGTGGACGATTTACCTTAACGGTTGACCCGGCGGAACTACAGAGAAGAATTTGAAGGCGTAGCGTTTCCGGCAAAGTTCGCGCCGCGCTATAACATCGCACCCACGCAGCCGGTTCTGGCGATCCCCAACGACGGCAAGAATACCGCAGATTTCTTCGTCTGGGGTCTGATCCCTTCCTGGGCCAAAGACCCCGCCATCGGCAATCGCCTGATCAATGCCCGGGGTGAGACGCTGGCAGAGAAGCCCAGCTTCCGCGGCTGTATAAATACAAACGCTGTTTGATCCTGGCCGATGGCTTTTACGAGTGGAAATCGGAGCCGGGCTCGAAAACGAAGATCCCCCATTTCATCCATTTGAAGACCCGCAGGCCCTTTGCCTTTGCGGGGTTATGGGATGAATGGCATTCACCCGAAGGCTCCTCGATCCGCTCCTGTACCATCGTAACGACCACACCCAATAAATTAATGGCCTCCATCCACGACCGCATGCCCGTGATCTTGCATCCCAAAGATTACGCGGAATGGCTCGAACCCCTGCCTCAGGCCGCCGAAAATTTGAACCCTTTGATCAAGGGTTTTCCGGCGGAATTGATGGAGGCGTACCCGGTTTCCACCATGGTAAACAGCCCGGCGAATGATCGGGCTGAATGCGTGCTGCCAGCCTGAGACCAGCCATTACTCGAATTAGTGACAGCTAAGCGTTTAGGGGGCCCGCTTGACGCTCAATTCCGGGCATGTTATTATCCTCCGCCGGAGAAGAATGCAAAACAGATCAAAAGATAAGGCAAGCGATCGTCGGGGAAATAAAGCAGAGCCAAATGTAATTCCACTCCATCCAAACCAACCGGCCCGCTCGCCCAATGGATGCAAAGCCTGCTCCAGATGGGACTGGGAGAGATTCTGCTGCGAGCCGCAACCAATGTTTTTTCCTTGATCGCGATCGCAGTCGTGATCTGGCTGGCGCAAATGTACTTCCGTCAACCGATCCCCCAGGGCGGTCAGTCGGCTCAGGGACAGCCTACCGCGCCGGTCGAGCCTGCCGTAGCAGCCAAACTTCCTTTGGACCTATCGTCTTTCGGCATTGTGCGGCAGGCAGATATTCATACGAATGCCCCGGAACGCGCCAGGGAAGATATCGTGAAATATACCGTCCAGGCCGGCGACACGATCGTGGACATTGCACAAAATTATGGCCTGGATCCGAAGACGATTTTTGCCGCCAACTATAACCTGCTGGAAGATGACCCGCACAATCTCCAGGCGGGCAGCAGTTGATCATATTGCCGGTTGATGGCGTCTTAAGGGTTTGGTATCCCGGAGAAAAAATAAGCACGGTCGCAAATTATTATCAGGTCAAGCCCGAAGCCTTTCTGAATTATCCGCCCAATCATCTGGACCCGAATACCACGGAGATCGCAGCCGGCACCTCGGTCATCATACCGGGCGGTGTGTACCAATATCACACACCGGGCCAGCTGCCGCTGGGCATCACGCGCAGCAACCCGGCCTCCGCACAAGTGGCCGGCTCGGGTTCCTGTCCCCCTGTCACCGGCGGGAGTGTGGGCACGGGCACCTTTGTTTATCCCAACGAGCAGGCATTATCTTTCAGGCTTCGATTACTCCACCAAGACGAATCACCTGGGTATAGACCTGGCCGCCGAGCTGGGCGACCCTATTTATGCAGCGGATGGTGGCGTGGTGGTGTATTCAGGAGCGAATAGCTACGGCTACGGCAACATGATCATGATCGATCATGGTACCGGTTTCCAATCCTTGTACGCGCATTTGAGCGCGATCTTTGTAAATTGCGGCGACAATGTAACCCAGGGTGAAACCATCGGTTCGGCCGGCGCCACAGGCCATGCCAGCGGACCGCATTTGCACTTCGAAGTCCGCACGGCCACCGCCGTCATCAATCCGTGGGATGTGTTGCCCCCGCCCTAACAGCCGGACTTGCGAGGCCGAATCATCTCGGCTATAATCACGTGTACCCCGGGCGCGTAGCTCAGTTGGTTAGAGCGCATCTATCACACAGATGAGGTCGGGGGTTCGAGTCCTCTCGCGCCCACCATTGTACGGGTAACAAACTTGGTATCCCCCTCGATATGGGGGATACCAAGTTTAAAGACCCTTTCCTGTGTTGCATAAGTGTTGCAGCTGGAAGGAAACTTTGGAGGCGCAAAATGGGTACTAAGGGTTACATATGGCATCATGACGAAACGGGACAGAGATTTTGCCGCCGTTGTAACACTTGGAAATCTGTTGATAAATTCAACTGGCTAAATAAAGAGAGAATTTAAGGCAGTATGTTTGTGCCAGTTGTCAAAGAGGACAACAGAAAGAACGTTATGCAAATAACCCTGAGAGGGTAAAAGCAATAAACAGGGTAGCCGCTTTGAATTCGAGAGAAACAGCAAGGGAATTTGTTTATGACTATCTTCTCTCCCATCCTTGCGTAGATTGCGGAAAGAAAAACCCTGCCATATTAACTTTCGATCATGTAAGAGGAAATAAAAAAGCCAATATTGCCGACATGATACAACATCAATATTCTGTTGAGAGTATCAAAGCAGAGATTGAAAAATGTGAAGTTGTTTGTTTCAATTGCCATATGCTGAGGGAACAACAACGAAAGGGAATGTACCGTTGGCAACGAAGGGAGGATTAAGGAATGGTCGGGGGTTCGAGTCCTCCGCCATCCACGCCCACACAAACGAACCGCAGACCCAGTAGCTGACATAAGATGCCAGCCTATGGTTTTTTTGTTTGCATGCGACGGGGAATTCCCATAAGTACCACAGGCCTCCTATTTCGTTCATCTTCCAAGGCAACCATTATCCATCGAAAGTTTCTCCAACGCAGCAGGGGACTCATCTAAATAAAAACCTGGCCCCTCCGTATTGGATGGGCCAGGTTTGATTGTTTGTGTCTGCGGATCGTTACAAAATGTGTTGGCAGCTCAGAGTGTGAACTAGGCTGCGGGCCTTGCTGTTTTGACTATATATCGTTTTCACGCCAAGATTGCCGTCCGCGGTAAAGCGACTTCGCCAGCTTTAGGATCTTGGGCCTCCCTTTTTGATCAGCAGTTGCAAATCGGCGGCGACTTCATCAGGATCGCTTTTTAATCCGACGGGGTCGGGCACGTCATACGGGAGATCATCCACAACCTCAGCAAGGAGCATCGTTCGGCCCGAAACATCATGAAACTCGGTGATGATCGCTTCGCGCTGACCTGCCTCCATGGTGAGTATGAGATCATACTGATCAAGGAGTTCCTGGCTAACCTCCTGGGTGGAATGCAAATCCAGTCCGGGCAGGTTGCGCCGATTGGCTACCCGCAAGGCCTCGGAGGAGGCCGGTAGACCTGGCTTGGTCCAGGTGCCGGCGCTTCCCACCCTCCACTCTTCTCTGGAATGCTTGGAGGCGATCAGCTCCGCGAGGAAGGCGGCGGCGAGGGGGGATCGAAATTGATTGGCTCTACAAACGAAAAGGACGGAGGGCATATGTAGTGGAGATTTTAGGCTACCAGAGGTTCTTGAGCAATAGAGAGAAATTGAACGCGGATAGCACGGAAGGAACCGATTTGTACGGATAAGGTTACTGAAAAAGAAGTTACACGCGGAGACGCAAAGATTCTTTTAGTTCTCGCGAAAAATGTGGAGGAACTCGAACTGGCTGCCAGGCAGTTCCGCTACAAGGTTTGCGCTTCAAAACAAAATGACAGTCGCCCACAATGCGACCGCCCCAGACTCGCCAAATCCTAATAAAAAGTTCATAAGAACCTCTGGCAGAATCCGATCGTCTTCACGCTTGCGGTGAATGATCCCGATGCAGTCTCGCTATTTTATGGCCTGCCGCCCGCCCTCCGTTTCCTTGCGCATCCATTCATCGATAAGGTCTTTCCTAAATCGCCACGATTTTCCCAGCCGGATGGCGGGGAGACATCCCTGCCTGGCTAACCGGTATACCTTCGCCTCACTGAGGCGCAAATAGCGAGACACATCATGAACCGTCATGACCCCAATCTCAACGACACCACCCTCATTTTCTTTCATGTTCTTGCATTCTCCTCGCCGGGTCCAATACCGGTCAAACCAAAAATCGAAGGGAAACATACAAAAAATAACTAAAATATACTAAATAATACTAAAACAATTGCTAATACTCTAGCTCAATTCTCATCACAATTCAATAGACATTTGTACCGATCATCTAAAGAAAGGCGTGGAGCAAGGTCCCCTATCTTGCGGGAAGTTAGTGTTTGTTGATGCGCTTTATCTGGCCTGCAGGCAGCTCGAGAGGCATCTGTCCCCGGTTCAGGAGCTTCAGCAATACCCGCACGCGTTCACTGCCCGGCAGCCGGACATCGAAGATCGCTTCGTAACCTGCAAACGGCCCATCCTGGATGGATACGGTTTCCCCGGGCTTCAAACCGTCGAAGAGCTCCCCGCCCGCCGCATTGACGGCATCCACGTGGCGGCGCAGCGCCGCGATCAGCGGCTCCGGAACGAACGCCGGCTCGGCGTCAAACGACACCAGCCCATAGGAATACGGCATCCACGAAAGAGCCGAGTACCCAATGGTGGGCAGGTCAACATTTATGAAAAGGTAACCGGGGAAATAGGGCCGCACCTTGCGCGACCTGGGGTTAACAGGCTGCACATGGATCTGCGGGTAGAAGACTGTGTAGCTTCGCGCCAGCAGTTCCCGCCATAGAGCCTCTTCTTTATTAGGCTTGCTGCGCAGCGCGTACCATTGTTCGCTCATCTACAAGATACCTTCCCTTTGGCTAACTATAGAAGTGCAAACCTATAAATGATGTTTTGACTTGATCTACCGCGGCCCGTGAAGCACCCCCTGGGCTTTGCATTTCTGTTAGTCATTATACGTCCGCTAAGATGAAAATCACATAGACGTTTGTACTGATTATTATGTAGATTTTGGCAATCTAGGGTTCATTTAGGCTTGTTTCAGAAGGTTTTTTTCAATGAATCCCCCGAACGGCCCGTGGCGACAGGAATCAGAAATAGAGACTCCACTGATACAAGAGTTTAATTGTCGGATTTGGAAACATTATTTTCTGACGGTTTTGGTCAAGAGTGCGCGAAGGTTTTGGCTGGGGATCCTACGAGCAGGTTTGATTTACCTATGCGGTACGCAAACCATCGGCTCATTACGCGAGATATAACAGATTGGCCGGCCCGTATTGGCCGCAACAAGATCGGAAATTTGAAGATCAGCCTTCGGAGGCAAAATTAGACTCGAATACGTATGTTGCAGGTTATGATCGTACCATTCATATGGAAGCAGCCCTTCTGCGACGATAGCCATATCCAAACGCCGATGCAGAGCAAATTGGGCATACCACAGCGAAAAAATCTGCTCATCGCCATCGACAAACACCAGAGAGTTTTGAGGGATTTTCTGAAGAGCGCTGTTGATGAAATCCCGCGCCTGGAAATCCCGCGATGCATCCACGGAGGAAAACAGGAACGGGATGCGAACCATCAGCGCAACAAATAGAAATCCTACGATGGAGGCCCGTAGTTTATGGCGATCAGGAACCAAGACCAGCAGATCCTGCAATCCATAACCCAGCCAGATCGCAAAGGCCAGCCAGACGGGCAAAAGATTTACCTGTGAATCATACGATCCGTAGGAGACCGCAAACACCAGAAAAACGGTTCCCATCCACAGCGTTGGGATAAGCACCCGACGCGAGCGTATAGATATCAACCCGTATATTCCAAGCAGAGTGCCGAGCCACGTATACTGCTCCAACAGCAACCCTGCGAATGCGCGCAAATGCTGAAGCATATCCGCTGCCGACAGGCTAAACAGGTATTGGCGATAAATCTGTCCACTGATCAGCCAGAAAAAACCATTGAGCGTTGAGGCATCTCCCCAATTAATTGGCGGGTTGAAATGAGCACGAACCGGTAGGGTTAAATATAGAGCCAACCCACCTGCCGCGCCCAGAATCCTCTTTAGTAGAACAGGGCCGGGAACAAAGCAATTTTCGGTCAAAGCTCAATACCAGAAGCGGCAGCATCATGATCGCCGTGAGGTGATTCGTGGCCGCCAGCCCAAAGACAAACCCTCGTGTCCATTCACTGATTTTCGACTCTTCCAGGCTCAAAACATAAATACAAAACACCATTAATAAACCATGCAGCGCATACACTTCCGTAACCAGGGCTTGTCCCCAAACAAAGGGGGCCAGCCCGTAAGCCAGAGCAGCCAGGAACGATGCAAATTGCCCCAATGGGCGGTCGCGCAATTGATGCGAGAGGTATGCATATAATAAAAGCGCGGCCAGAATTGTGCAGACCGCCGATAATAAATTTGTGCGAAACGCCAAGTCCCCCACTGGGAGGAATTGAAAGCCCCGCGCCAGGATCAAATATAGTGGATAACCAGTGGGGTGAGGAACGCCGCCCGTTGCTGCTGCACTGATAAGGTCCCCTCCATCAGCGCTGAAATGCGCCCAGGTAAGGCCAGGGGCAATGGATAAGGAATAACATACGCCAAGGATAAGGGCAAGCAATAGAGGGAACATACAGGATATATAAGAAAAATCGGGAAAGGCAAGCCTGCCCTTCCCGATTTGACTGTACTGCAGAAAATTTACGGGTTGCCAATTAGAGAGAAGACACCCACGGCGCTTGTGACACAAATTGTCCCGTCACCTACATCGGCGCCTGAAACCTCGTCCCATACAGCCGGGTTTGCAGCTTCATTCAATCTGTGGATCTTAGCTTCCTTGTTCTCAAATTCAGGAGGATATGCGTAACAAACCTGAACAATTGTATCCTTTGGGTCTGCCGTTACTTTGAAAGTACTGCCCGTAAAGGCCTTCCCTTCGGGCGCAGGAACATAAGTTCCGGCAGGATCTTCCACCAAGTCTACGGTTAGCGTGCATTCAGAGGATTGCGGAGTAAACAGCGCGGTGCCCATATCAATTGGCCCCCCTGAGCAGGTACCCTGGCCGGTAACCGGTATGACCGGAACGGTCCCCTGGAACTTAGGCGCTGCCCAAACACCGATCGCAGTCACAACCAGCAAGCCCGTCAGCACAAGTGCAATTGTCAAACGCATCGAACGTTTCATTTTTCCTTCTCCTTAGTTTGATGACTATTATCCTGTATGTCAGCGACTAGATTTACTACATACCCTCGTCCAGCTTTGGCTACCTTGCGGCAAGAAGTTCACTTGCACTCTTCGACATTCAGCCCGGCTGGCTACGCGAAGACTACCTAGGGCCTCCGTCTACAAAGACGAACAATACCGGGCAGAGAGAACATCCGCAGTGCGCCGCAGAAGCGCTGCGCGCGGGCCGAAGAGTAGACACCGGCGATTAGATTATAATGAGGGGAAAGCGATATCAGTTACGGATTTCTTACGGATTGGAAATCTTCGCATGGCGGGGAGTTCATGCGGATCCCCTGGTGGGAAAAAAGGAATGGAAAATCCTGAACCATACTCGGTTGAGTTACTAAAATCAATACTTGAAAACCTGCGTGAGCCTGCCGTTTTGGACGATCATCCCTGGGCTGTTTCGTTAAGTGTGGCCGGGCAGGGATCGAACACCCATCAGGCCGGAGAGCGTCTGGTAAAGAATGTAACGGCTATATTCCGTAAAATGCTGCCTCCCGGTCCACCGCATGCTGGGAAGAGACTGGATACGCGCTGGGGAGCCTTTGGAATTCTGGCGTCGAAGTATTTCGCCCCGCTTTTAAGAGGCACACCATTCCCGTCCAGCCTGCGCGAGGCATGGGAAACGATGGATGCCTCCATTCTATTTTTTGTGTATGGCCGGGTCGATGGTTTGAGCGAGGCGGAACGTGCACTCTACTGTTTCGCGGGCAACGAGCTTGAACCCGCTCCCAATAGCACACTTAGCGACTGGCATCGCAAAGGGATCGGGCAACTGGCCGAGATGGTGAGTACGGAACCGTTTCGCCCAGGCTCCAACCCAAAGCGATCCCCTGCCGGACGCAAAATAGTTAAGTGGGCGGGCATCGCGATCAGTTTGTTCGTTCTGCTGGCTGCGTCTTTTCTTGGGTGGAAAGTCTGGAATTTATATCGACATGTACAAGCCATCGAAATAAAAGCAACCGCCCTGGAAACTTATCTTTCGCCTGCACCCGAGGTGGAAAAAATACCGGAAATTGCCGGAAAAGTGCATGATTTGCGCGTCGACCTGGATGCACTCCAGCTCGAGGCCGAGCCCTATCTATGGACGACTCCCTATTTAGCTTGGGTTCCCCAATATGGCGGAACGATCAGCCAGTCAGGGCAGGTTCTTTCGCTGGCGCAAAACCTGGCGACCGCCGCAGATGAAGCATTGGCGGCAATTGCCCCTTCCGTTAAAACCGCGTTGACCAACGACCAGCCACTGGAGGTTATGGATTTGCTTATGCAGCTGCAATCTGCCAGCCCGCAGTTGTTGAATGCGGAGGTCTCGCTGGCGCAGGCGCAGGAGGCGCGAAAACAAATTGATGCAGGGCGTCTTATCCCCAGGCTCAAAAATATCGTAACGGGCAAGATCGACCCGCTTTTTAGTTCTCTTTCTGGCGCGTTTCCGATGGAGGATGCCCTGAGCATGATACGCATCGCTCCAATTTTATTGGGGGGTGGTAAAGCCGGTCCGCAAACCTATTTGCTGCTTATGCAAAATGAAGACGAGCTCCGCCCCACAGGAGGGTACCTGACGGCGGCAGGGTCTGCGGTTGTGATGAATGGCAAATTGATCAGTATAAATATAGAGTACCTCTGAACTTGTCGATGATCTCAAATAAACCCTACCCCGTTCCCCCATGGCAATTCGAAGAGTTCATGAATATCCAAATGCTTCTATTCAGGGACTCGAATTGGTACACGGATTTCCCGACAACAGCCTCCTGGGCGGAATATTTCTACTCCTATGCCCGCGCCTCTTCCGCGGACGGAACCATCGCTATTGATATGCACGTAATCGTCCGCCTGCTGGAAACGCTGGGGCCGGTACAGGTTGCCAATGTAAGCTACCCCATTACCTCTGAGAATGTACTTGGAATATTTGCGCTCCGCGGAAAAGGCGCCTCCCAAAGGAGTGACCGGAACGTGGGACCGCAAACAATTCATCAGCGATCTTGCGAAACCCTTACTGGAGAAAATATTGGATGCCCGCGGGCAAACGTGGACCAAGCTCATGCCTGTGTTGATAGAGCTCCTTGATGAAAAACACATCCTTCTGCAATTTGACAATGAAGAAGCCACCGCATTCCTTGAACGTAGAAACTGGGACGGCGCAGTGCGCATCCCGGATCAATCCGATTTCCTGATGGCGGTGGATACCAACATGGGGTACAACAAATCGAATGCGGTTATGGAGTCGTCATTTGATTACAACGTAAATTTGACGGCTCCAACAAGCCCCAGCGGTTTTCTGCTTGTGCGGCAAACCAATCATTCCACGGTGGATATTCCGTGTGAACCATTTTCCACGGCCAGATATTTACTTCAACCGACCAAGCCTGGGGAAATACCCGAACCTTACTATAATATGGATGAATGTCATTGGGGATACCTGCGAGTTTATACCCCGGAAGGGACAAGGCTGGTGCGTTCAAATCCGCAGGAGATCCCGGCAGAGTCCACCATGTTGGGCCAGGTTATCCCCGCCCGTACCGACGATCTCGGCAGTGAGGGGATCCCGGGCGCACAGGTTTTCGGCATGATGGTCATTACACCCACGCGCAAGTCTACAACAACAGATTTCGAATATGCCCTGCCGGCAGGTGTGGTGACAAAGAATAATGAAAATAATTCATGGACGTATCGCCTGAAGGTGCAAAAACAACCCGGCATGGTGGCGCAGCTCTTTACCTTGAGTTTGCGACTGCCCACCGGCTGCCAGAATTGAAAGCGCCAGCGTTCCTTTCTACAGAAAACGCTGGCGCATGGACGGCACAATTGGATTTGCGCCGCGACTTAACGATTGAAGTGAGCTTTGGCGCGAATTAATCCAATAGGTTGCACGGAATTTGCAACGTCTGCTCAGGTGATTTGGCAATGCCTACCGCAGCAACAATGCCTCTTATCGTCTGGAATGAAGCACTCCCCGTCCCAAAGAATATTCCTTAAAGACCTCTTCGGTCCACAATCGCTTTGTGCACTGAATTGCAGGCAGAAAACATCTCTATTTTAGGCATCGAGAGACTTTGGGCTCTTTTTGCTCCCCCTCTTCCACAGCCCTCTCTTTTTCGCCGCACCTTCGCCCTGCGGTTCAGTCAATGAATAATAATTTGAAGAATAATAATAGGGGTACGAATAGTAGGAGTATCCGCCATATCCGGCCACGCGGCTGCTCTGCAGCCGGTTGAAGACTACACCCAGGAGGCGCACACCGGTCTGTTCTATTTGTTCCTTTACAGCCCGCACCACTTCCTTGCGGGTCTGCCCGGGCACGAGCACCAACAAAACACCGTCAACCATGCCTAAAAGCACCTGGGGGTCTGCCACCAGCATGGGCGGGCAGTCGATCACCACATAATCGTATGCAGCCGAAAGTTTACATAGGAGCTGCTTCATTCTTTCGGAGCCAAGCAAATCGGTGGGATTTGCGGGTGGATTGCCGCTTGGCAGGATGCTTAAGTCGGGTAAATTCTCCAGTTTCTGGAGATGATCATCGAAGCCAATCTCCTGCTCTGCGCTGAGCAAATCGCTTAACCCTATAGCGTTGGAAATACCTGTGTAATGATGAACCCGCGGGCGCCGCAGATCGGCATCCACCAGGATCACCTTTTTACCGGAATGCGACAGAATGGCAGCAAGGTTGGAAGAAACTGTGGTTTTCCCGTCCTCGGGACCCCCGCTCGTCACAATTATGGTTTTGATGGGTTTTTCCTTGCCGGAGAATTCCAGGTTGGTCCGCAGCGTGCGAAAGGCTTCGGCCACAGGCGAGCGCGGAGAGCGCCCCACATAAATCCCTGCGCCATCACCATTCTGTTTTATATCCGTGATATATCCAATTACTTTTGTGCCGAGTAATTCTTCAACCTCTTCGCGGCTTTTGATCGTGTCGTCCGTCATCTCGCGAAACATTACAAAACCCAACGCAAGGATCAGACCGGCCAATCCCCCGAGAAGCGTGTTGAGCAGAGTACGAGGTTTTACCGGGTCGGCCGAAGGAAGCGAGGGGCTGACCTGTTCGATGGTCGGTATGTTCTGCAGTTCCTGTTTCTTTATATCCTCGCGATTGCTCAAGAGACCGAGATAGATATTTTGATAAAGTGCCAGATTTTGCTTCAGGTTGTCGATCTCATTTGTGCTGCGCTTGACCTCCTCGGTGCTCAACAGGCTGGTATACACATTCTGGTAGGATGTGAGCAGGGACTGCTGCGTTTTCAGGAGATTTTCTTTTTCAACAACTAGTAGCATCAAAGCCCTTGCTGGGTATCCAAAGGGGTAAGGAATACAATTTCATTTTGAGTATCCACAATTGATTGGCGCGTTCATTTTCGCATCTATGTCATTGCGTATCTGCGTCCATTCAGTAATTTGCGCCTGAATCAGGGCGGCATAGTTGGCATCCGTTTGCGCTTGTGGGTCCGATGAAAGTCTCGCTTGCAGGTCATTCTTTGCGGCGATCTGTTGATCGAGCACAGCCTGCTGCATGGGACAGGCTGTTTTTGTCATCGCTTAGCATGAAATGCGCGTCCATCCAGGTCATTTTATGGAGTCGATCCAGTTCTGCAGTCGTGTCCTTGATGGCATTGACCGTCGTGTCGATATTCGACTGCGCTTCGGCGGTCTGCTGGACGAGGGCGTTGGTCTTTGCCGCGTCCAACTTTGCCTGGATATCGGCGGTCTGGGCCTCAGCATCTTTTATCTGTGTATCCAGGTTTTGTTCAGCCACCGCATAACGGCCCGCCTGCAAGGTTTCATTTTGTTCCGCCAGCACGATGACCATGGTATCCGCGATCTTGGCGGCGCGAGCCGGGTCTACATCCTGCACTTTTAGTTGGATGACCTGTGTATTAGGCAATGCGGAAACATCCACATTTTTCGTATCCACTTTATAACCCAGGCGCTGGGAGACAATACCCAGAAATTCATCCAGGGACAACATGCGCACATAGGTTTCGACGAGCTGGGAGAGATTCAAGGATTGTCGAGAGATCGCCGATGGATTGCTGGGAATTGAGCGTTACGAGGATGTTGGTGGTTGCCTCGTAAACAGGCGTTTGCTGCCGGCTATAAACATAGGCAAAGACCGCCCCCAGGGCCGTCGCCAGGATCAAGAGCCAGGCCCATCTTTGCAGGGTGGTAAGCAGTCTTTTGAAATCAATGGCATATATCGAAGGTATTTTCAGAATCGTTGGGCATTTGTCCTCGGTCGAAAAGTATTTGGATATCAGATGGCAAGTATCTGGTTTTAGGCGCCAGATGTTTTGCATAAGGGAGGCGTTGAGGCGGGAGAGGATGATCTCTTTATCGAGATGTTGACAGGCATAGGCGCAACCAAGGTTTCCGAGTCTGAGTCTTTCTGATGGGTTCTCGGATAATTTGATCAGGGCCTGGGCAAGTGCAGCCGCATTTCCAGGTTGAATAAGAATACCCAATGTATCTAACACCTGAGAAATCTGTGTGCCCGGATTTGCTGTTGCAATCACCGGCTTGCCGCTGGCAAGCATGGTAGCTGAGTTTGGATGGCATGACCAGGTCGGCGGCATTGGCAAGTTGCGGAAGAAGATGCGCATCTGCAAGATTTACCAGATCATTCAATTTATCTTCGGGCTGTAATTCCAGAAAGCGGACGTTGGGAAGGGCGGCGGCCTGTTCAATCAGTTCTTTTTTGGCAGGACCTTCGCCGCATAAAACAAAGAGGATCTCAGGCCTGGTCTTAAGCAGGCGGGCAGTTTCAAGCAGGAGTTCCAAGCCTTGTTTATGCCCCATGTTGCCATGATACAGGGCGACAAAGGTTTGAGTGGGATATTGAGCTCGGCGCGCAAGGAACTGGGTTCCGGCAATGGATGGATCTTTTTCGTATCCACCCAATTGGGCAGGAGAAAGGCACGCTCCGGTTTGACCCCTTTTTGGAGGCAAAGCAGGCGCATGTTTTCGGAGATGGTGGAGACTCGATCGAAACGGGTCAGAATGAAACGTTCGAGCGCCTGTGCCAGTGGATAAATAAACTGGCGCCCCGGCAACATTTTGAGATTGAGCGCGGCATCCAGCTCGAAATCCTGAATATGAAGCCAGGCTTTCGCCCCGCTCAAGCGCGCAAAGGCCAACACAAAAGGGGCATTCATAAATGCCGGAGCGATGCAGAGCACCACAGCCGGCTTCCAACGCAATTGAGCCATCAAAGCAGGCAGGCTCGAAAAAGCGAAGCTGGCTAAATAGATCAAACGTGCAAGTCCGGTTGGGCGGCGCGGTACCCATAACGGACAGCGTTGAATTTCGACCCCCTGCCAGGTTTCTTTTTGATAACGCCAGGCGTGATAACCATCCTGTATTTTCCAATGCGGGTAATATGGCGGCGTGGTGATGACGCGGACGGCGTGCCCCTGACCGACAAGATAAGCGGCCAGTTCTCCCGTATATTTGCCGGCGCCGGTAAGTTCAGGATGGAAGTTGATACCAACGATCAGGATTTTCAACAAGGGATTTTCCATCCTCCTTATTTTTCTTTTGGAAAATAGAAAGTCGCCTTGTACGCCATGCCATTCTTTCCATAATACAGATTATGGACACTGCTCAACACAAAGTTTCTTTCTTCCAACCACGCAATGATCTGGTGAGCCAGCGCCTGACCCGCATACAACTCGATGAACGAACATTCAATATAGAGATGTGAAAATTTCTGAAGGATATCTTCACAGCCTTGCAGCACCTCCAACTCATAACCCTGTACGTCAATTTTCAAAAGCGAGGCCGGGGGTATGGAAGCAGGATCGATCAGTTGAGAAAGAGGGTAAACCATCACCTGGCGGGTTTCCTTCTCGGCTGCGCCGGGAAACAAATCGGATTGCATCTTCGTGATGGGCAGCATGGAGGAAGAATCATCATCCCGGGTGACGTGGATGGTGGCATCGTTTTCTCTCTGCCAATCGCACAGGGATACAAGGTTACATTAGGATCATTGTCAAATATCTTTTTGAAGATTTGAACCGGTTCCGCCAGAGGCTCAAAGGAATGAATTCTTGCCTTGGGAAATACCTTGCGAGCTACCAGTGCAAATTGGCCGCGGTTGGCGCCCACATCCACAATATATTCACAACGTAAATCTCTAAAACCGATGAGTGTTCCATCCCCGCCGCCGCACCTTTTAAGAGCGCCGAAATTAAAGACGGATCCAAAATGATTTGGCTCAATTTTTTGAGTCTGAGTAAAAACATAATCGAATTTACCTTATACAAGGGTTTTCTCTGGCTTACGCAGGACAACCTGGGCAAAACTGGTTAAATAAGGAGTGGGATGTTTTACCAGATATTGGGTGTAGACCCGATGCAAATCTCGCAGGATCGGAATTCTGGAATAGTAAATATTCCCGAAGAATCCCCTATACAGCACGATCTCATATCCGATTTCTGTCGAGCATCCTGAGCATGGCAGGTGTAGGGCCATAGCACCAACTATAATAAGCAGGAAATTTTCCTAATTGATAACGGTCTCTTGGCAGAAAAACATCCAGTAAAAAAGAGGACAGCCTTTCGGGCATTAACTTGTTTACAAGAAAAGGCAATGCATACAGCGTGGGGAAATAATGGACAGCCACCCCGCCTGGCTTCAACATGGAAAATATATTTTTATGGAATAACCTACCATTGCTTAAATGCTCCGCCATCATTTTGGTGACCACCAGATCGAATTGATCGGTTGGAACAGAACTCTCCGCTTCAATATCCTGAACCAGTTTTTTATAACCTTTGGCGCTTTCTCAAGTTCCGCGCTGGAAATATCTAAAATGGTGCAATCCAATTGATTATCATTGACAAATTGCAGGGGCAGAACGGGGTTTGCGCCTCCGCCGACATCGCATATTTCGCGGGCGCCATATTGCTTTACTAAACTTTGAACAAAATGCGCGGTAATCATTCCATTCATTTTCAGAATATAAATAGATTATTCCCATCAATTCATCCTGGACCGTTTTATTCTCATTATTTCAGATGTCGTCTTTACTATTTAACCACGAAACAGTTTCAGCAATTCCCTGATCCAAAGAATAAGGTGGAGCACCGAATTGCTTGATCACTCCATCAATAGGGACAGGATTTGTTGTGGAAAGATTGAAGTACCTTGGGCTGTTCATTGGAAATTTAATTCCGACCCTTTAATCCATCGCCAACTTTTGCAAGCAACCGGATCCATTCCTTGGGTACTTTAGTAACCCTGCGGTTGGTAACGCCATCGAAAAAGCGTCAATCCAGTCGAATTGCTAAGTTAGGCTGTCACCCACATAATAAACTTCGTGATTTATCCACTCGGGAGGCGCATATAATATTTTTTCAATTTGCCAGACCACATTTTTTACATATCCATAACTACGGATAACGGGGTCGTCTCGGGGGTGAAAATAAATTCCTCTTTTCATTATTGCCCAAAGCCCGTCAGGCAAAAAGGGATGCCATGGCCCCCATATGGTTGTGGGGCGGATGATTGTCCATGTACTGACAACTCATCTGCCGAGTTATTTGCTCGGTAATTACTTTACTCTCGCCATATAAACCATGCGGGTCAAAATCTTCATCATGTTATGGTAATCCACTGCCCGGTTTCCGCACATGCTGGCTGGAAGTAATGATCACACGGGATATAGTGGGGGTCTTCCTTACGGCATCCAGAACATTAGCAGTTCCAATTGTATTATCTCGATAATCATCGAGGCTTTTTCCTTCCATTGTGGCACGAGCGGCCAAATGAATTACATGTGACGGATGAAATTCGTTGAATACTTTCTTCAGACGATCAAGATCAAGGATGTTACATTCCCGCCAGTAAGCATATGGATCTGTTTCTTAGGTTTTGCCATATCTACATTGATTAGCTCAATTCCTTTGGCTAGAAAACTATCTATCAAGTGCGTGCCAATGAAACCGCTCCCACCGGTGCATAAGATTTTTATCGCATCCAACCGTCGCCATCCTCCCAGCAATCTCTATGGTCATTAAGCTTTCTGCGTTGAACTCCAGGAATCTTCGTATACCCGGAGTGTTTGCCGAGCCGTTTTTTCCCAGGAAAATTGTTGAGAGCGACTTAGTGCCAATTGCGCCAGCCAGCTCCGATATTCCTCGTCGGTTAATATTTTGTGCAATACATCTGCTAATAGATCAGGGGCATCTGGCGATACAAATGACCCTGCATTCTGTACGATCTCGCGATGGATTGGAATATCAGATGCAAGAATGGGCAATCCGCAAGCCATTGCTTCTACTAGAGGCATCCCAAAAGTCTCCACTTTTGAGAAAAGCACAAAAACGGTTGCGGCTGAGTAAATGGGGGGCAATTGTTCATGAGGTAAAAAAGGGATCACGTTGATAAGTGAACGCAAGTACTCAGGGTCGTCGCTAATATCAGAAATTATTTCCATCAACTCGGTCTCGTCTATGTAACCTACCATGACGAGTTGATTTTGAGATGATAACGCGTCACCAATAAATGATAAGCTCTCAACAAATTCGGAATATTTTTATGCGGACAGGCGTATTTGTAACAGTTAGTACAGCGCCTGGTTTAATCCCATATTTATTCCGAAGCCTTTCTACTTCGCCGCCGAGCACATTTCTAAAAAGCGGACTTACCCCATGATGAACCGGTTGTACTCGCTCAGGGCGATATCCGAAATATTTCACCAATTCATCTGCATAGACCTGCGATGGAGCAATGATACGGCCGGCTCTTTTATTGATCATTAAAGCGGTGTCATAATATCTGTTTCGTATACTCGACATGGACATGCGTTGAGTGACCAATCGTGATGAACCGTCACCACGTCACTTCGCCTTAGCAAAAACGATGCCGTTGTGCCAGGATAATGCAGCACATCGATATTTCTTTTACGCACATCTACGGGTAACCACATTTGCTCCAAAATGATGCGTGGCAATACTTCATCCGCAAACGCGGGATAAGTAACGAATTTCATCTTATTCCGCGAATTTTCAAAAAGGTATTTGTTGGCTGGGGTAACAAAAAGTGTGAATTCATGCGGGGTTTCCAGCTTGGACAGGGCGCTTACCAGGTTGACCAGATATGGTTGGTGAGAACCGCTTTTCCCAGGGCGAATATGAATTGCGCTGATACCAATTTTCACTTTGCTACATCTTCGTAGATAGATATGACCTCACGAGCAGTTTTATACCAAGTAAATTTCGCAGATTGGGCTATTCCTTGCTGAATGATGCGCTGACGATATTCCTCGTCACTTAATAATGCCTGTATCTTTTGAGAATAACCAACGATATCAAATGGATCGCACACGGTATCTATCGCCCCCATTACTTCGGGAAGTGATGCAACGTTCGATGTCACCGCAGGCGTTCCGCAAGCCATAGCTTCCAATGGAGGCCAGCCAAAACCCTCGTAAAGGGATGGAAACAACAATATATCCACAGCATTGTATAGATCAGGCATTTGCTCGCGGGGTATAAACCCGATATTAATAACATTTTTCTTTAATTCGTATTTATTTACCAGATCTAACCAATCCTGGGTTGGATTTCCTGTTTTGACCAAGCATATATCTCTCATACCATTCGCAAGCAAGTATGCGATTGTTTTCAAGGCGGTTTCATGATTTTTGTAAAACTGCGAACCGGTGATCAAAATGGTCTTTTTAGGTTCAGGTCCAAACAATTGTTCGCGAAGAGAGCTTTTAAGGCGTTATTAAAAGGCCTGAAAATATCATCAACACCAAGGTAAACTACGGATATTTTGGAGGGATCGCACCCAATAAATTTTACTAAATCGTTTTTTGTATTGGAGGAAATTGTGATAATATGCGCCGCGCGTTTCAATGCGTGAAGCGAATACAAAACCGTGACAGGAATATTTTTTTTTGTCTTTACGGGCAAGAGCCCTTTCCACCAAAGTACGGGCATTAAGTCTGTAACGGTAACAACCGTATGATCAGGATTGCGAAAATAAAGCAAATGTGTGTAACTATGATCCAAAAGATGGGTAATTGAACATGGTTGATGTGGGGACTGTAAAGGGTATATGAAATAACGCGCAAACCGCATTCCCCAAGTGCCGTTGAACCACGAAGGCAATAACATTTTAGGCGTAAATTCGTTCCCTACAATTTCAGAGGCCGTATATTTTTGCAGGGCGTTAATCAAGCCATCTGAGTATAAGGTTGTACTGGTAGGCTCATCTTCCAGGAAACCTCTTAGAAACAAAACGTTTATAGCGGCCATACTTATTTCACTTTTTGAGAGCAGTTATATACGCTTGCGATGGTTTGGAAATAATTTAACAACCAAAATTAAAATTCCAAGAATAAGAACAACATCAATCGGTATCGAACGTAGCATAGTAATTAATAATGCTTGAACAGACTGCTCCGAGAAATCATAAACGTATTTGCTTACCAAAAATATTCCAAAGATGTTGTATCCGAGTTTGGGCAACACAATCAACCTTAACATTAGGAGAAACAGGAATATTACCCCCAGTGAGATAAAAACTAATCCAGGCCATAGAAACATTGCGTAGGCACTCCCAAAAACGCCCATTGTATGGTTGAGCGTTGTCAGTATAGGGAAATATCCAGCATTGTATGCAATCAGATCAATGTCACTGACATTAGATTTGTTGCCAACGATAAAACTTGGAAGCGCCGCCGCTAATGCCCATCGAACGGGAACCCATTCAATTGTGTTTCCACGCGATATTCCACCAGCGACAATATCCATGTCTTGTATCATTTCTAAGCGGTCGACCACGAATGTGTGAATCGATGGATAATATGTGTAATTAAACATTTCGTTGCTCAGGCCAGCAATCTCTGATATCGAGTTATCACTAAACATGTGCTGATAATAGAGACTTTTTCGGAAAAATCTGCTGTCTTGAAAGCATCTGTTCGGGTTAAATGTATGACAGGCGCAAAAACAAAAACATAAAATGCAACGAAGAGAAAGGCATAAAGAAGATATCGCACTTTGATTTTGATGTGAAAAAAGAAAATAGTTAATATGAAATGCAGAATGGCTACTGTGAATTCGGCCTTTGCGTTGGTTTGCAGGCTTAATATGATAAGCATTATAAATACCGCCGCTAGAAAGATCTTATGTATTGGATTTGTATTCGGCTTCGAGCTATTTACAGTGAGACAAATAATTCCAAAGTATATGGGCCCAACAAGGGAGGCAAAGCCGCCAAAGCCTGCCGTTACTTCGCCGCTAGGTAGGATGACCGGTGAAAAAATCGCCTGCAATGTTACGAATAGCAATCCTATACTGGTTGCAAGATAGCCCGCTAACAGCATATGTTTATTGCTTAAACTATAATCTAGTAATCTGCTTTTCACACGTATAGTTTGGGCTAAAAACAGGGCTAGGCAGCATATCACTGAGCCTACTAATGCCATTTCGAAAGTAAGAAGCGGCGAGTTTAGACCAATATCAATTCTTTCACCCATCAATGTTTTTATCCATAGAGGGAAAAAGCTATATTTGGATAAAAGCCCAAAAGTAAACAATGCACAAATATCGTCGATCCCGAAAAGATAGAGTGGTATCGCACAACATAAAAGAGAAACAAAAGCCATGGTAACAATTTTCACATCTGTTCCCAGTAAGAGCTGAATAGCCGCAAATATGATGGCTGAGATAGCCCATGCCATCATCAAAAACTGCCTGGTAATAATCCTATTAGGCTTGCCAGACTTAATTACGTTATTATTAGCAGGACTCTGTTCATTCATTGTCGTATAACTGGCTACAGAAGTCTATAGGATTTTATGATTTGATTTCATCGGATCCTAAATTATGAGCAGTATCCAACCCTAAAAAATCGTAGTGTTTATTCCAGTTTTTTTCTTCGCCAAAAACGCAAAAATGAATCGGCTAATGATCATAACCATCATAAAAGCTAGAGCAGCACTCTCATAGCTGCGAAAAGGTATCAATAATATACACAATACAACCAATATAACCGTAAAAAATGATTGGTAACCCGCTACGACCGTCTCGTATCCGGTCATCATAAGGGTGATAATCGACGTTCCAAATCCACTGTCAACCAAATAACCTATTGTCAGCAGGATTAATGCCAGTTGTGCAATCTGGAAATCCTGTCCAAAAATCGAGAGAATATTCTTCGCAAAAGCAAAAAACGTCAACCCAAAAAGTAACGTGACTGCCAAAGTCAGGCGATTTGTTTTCTTTATGATATTCTGCAAGCGTGATTTTTCGCCTTGGAATAAAGGCTGGCAATCCTTGGCCCCATTACAATACCCACAGCCATTGGAAGAAAAATCAAGAAGGGTAGCTATGCGTGAGGCCACCGCAAAATAGCCAACATTTTTCGCATTACTAAGCATGCCAAGCATGATGATCGGCAGTTGAGCAAAGAGAATCTGCGTACCCCCGATCACAAACATCGGAGGCGCTGATTTTCCCCATTGTTTGATTTGATATTGTGGTTGGGTTGTGCCAAAGCCTTCTGGCAAAAAAAAACGAAGCCAGCGCACAGAAACCAATAAGGCAATAATAGCAACCACAATACTGAGCGCAATGATGATTTGAACATTAATAAAATTAGGGAAAAACAGATATACGCCGAAAATACAAGCTAAAGTTAAGCCGGGTCGAATAATATAGTCCGGCAACATAGCACGAGTCACTTGCTGCAACCCGCGCATAGCAGATTGGCGCAGATTTATTAGTGTATAAAGTGGAATAAGGGGCGCTGCCATCCAAAGAGAAAATCGCAGGTTTTCTTTTTCAGGGGTTGAAAACAAAAAACCTGCCACTCCCCATAAAATTAGCATTAATAATATTGATATGGATAATATAAGACTATCTGAAAATCGTAGAAGGCCCTTTATTAATGCCCAATTATTTTGCGCTTTCAATATCGCCATATCGCGTAAAAGTAAAGAATTAAATCCAAACAGGCCGAGTGTAGCCAGTATATTCACCCATGCGACAGCGTTTGAATAAGCCCCATAGCCATCTAATCCAAGTAAACGCACAAGAACAGTCGTGGTAATAAAAGATAAGCCCGCAAAGCCAACCTGAATGAGAAAACTGCTTGCTGACCCCCTGACGATTATCGCACGCTCAGTATTAGTGGTCAAAAAAGCCAAAAGATTGATTTTATTTGTGATCTTTGTGAAAAGCATTTTTGCCTATGATTTTTTCCTAACGACCTAGTACTCTTGATCTTCCATAGCGTAAAATGGCTGCGACAGGCGGCTCTCACCCCCCAGAATGTTCATTCGAATGAAAATCTCATAAACCGGAAATTGCAAAGAATTAGCCCAATTTTTACTTCTGGGGTTGCATATGAACTTTTTATTGAATACGCTCCGCCCTCCGACATCCCCCAGGATCTCGGGCTTGTTTTCGATGTGATACAAATTCCAGGTTCAGTCTTTCCGGACTTTCAGCTGGAACCGTGTTTTTTGCTTCCAAATCACGCTAGCAATACGAGCGTAGGCGGTCACTTCTCGAGCAATTTCAACAAAAGCCGTTCTCTTGCTTAAAGTCTCATTACTCGCAACCGTACCTTTTTAGAAGCACTCCATAACCAGACCATAATTCACATCAATAAACATAAAGGTCATAACAGCGCTCTGGGTGAGCCGTCATGACCTCCGGATTTTTGGAATCTTCCATTATCGTGGACAGAGTAAATCAACCTATCCTTGATAATAGAAAACCGTCTCCCGGGTCTCTTTCACCCACGCCAGAGCCAGTACATTGATTCTCTATGATTTATTGACAGTAAGAAGCAAACCGTTAAAAAAACCCGCCTCTAAATAGAAATCGAAATTCGCTTTCCTTTCATTATTGTAAGGTTATTTGTGATTATTTTCAATAGTAAATGTGTCCAATATTATAGGCATTTGTACTGACTTTTCTCCGCCTGGCGTAAAGGTTGTGGAATCATAAGCGGAATTGTGAAAAGTGAAGGAAAATTGGACATCCCCAACTGAAAAAGGATGACGTACTCTTGAGCCATTACAGGAAGCAGGAATGGGTATGGCCCAAGAAAGAGAGACCTAAAACGTCCTAAATAATTGTCTGGGGACATTTTGCCCGGGAAATCGGCCTGATATCCGGTATTGAAGCCGTCAGGGCGAAAAGCAGCTCGCCACGCCCAAACGGTTTTTTTATCGCTTTTTTACGATTCTTGTGCTGATTGCGCAAAAGTTACGCTAGGAGGAAGGTTCTTGCCCTACCATAGCGTTCCTAACGTTAAATCCTTAACCCCGGTCCGCCCTCAAACCCGGGAGAGCGGTCCCAATTTATGCCGCCAGATCATTACCCCGAATTCATATTCTCTCGCAGCGTCCATCCGCGCTCGTCTGCGTCCCAACCCAGATTGTCTGGCAACTGAACCCTAAATCACTGCCCACTTCTCACTGATTACCGGTTACTGATCACTTTTCACTGTTCACTAATCACTGCCACTGATCACTGATCACTGTCCACTGGTCACTTTCACTGCTCACCTCGTCTCTGTGACCTTAGTGATCGTACGCGGTTTGTCCGGGTCAAATCCTTTCGCCACCGTCAAATGATACGAAAACAACTGGGCGGGGACAATATTCACCAGCGGGGTTAAGGATTTGGGGATCTCCGGCGCAATGGGAAATCCAATTTGACTCAGGGATAGCGCCTGTTCCAGGTTGGATATAACAACGAGTTCGGCCAATAGGTCCTGTTTCAAATGCATCAACAGAGGCATCAGCGAATTGACCACTTTACCGGCCGTGATCACCGCCATCACCGGGAAGCCGCGTGCGACGATTGCAATAGGCCCGTGTTGAAAGTCCGCGGAAGAATAGGGCTCGGCCTCCACATAGGTTAATTCCTTGAGTTTGAGCGCCCATTCAAAGACGGTGGCATAGTTGTAGCCGCGCCCAAGGATCACGCATTGTTGCATGTATCGGTAGCGCTGGGCGGCCTCTGAGATCATTTGATCGTGTTTTAAAGTTTCACCGATCCAGGCTGGAATTTTTTGAAGGTCGCTCCAGCTTTTTTCATCCCTGTTGAGCGCCGCGGACAGCATGGCAATCACCATTAATTCTGCGGTATAGGTCTTTGTGGCAGCCACGGCCAATTCCGGCCCCACCTGCATATCAAGCGTAAAGTCAGCCTCTCCGGCCAGCGGCGAATCAGGCGTGTTGGTGATGGCCACCGTAAGGCAGCCCTGTCGCTTTCCCTCCCGCAGCACGCTCACGATATCGGGTGATTGCCCCGATTGGGAAATTCCGATCACCAGGGCGCCTTTAAGGTTGGGCGGCTGTTGGTAATAAGTGAACAGTGAAGGTGTCGCCAGGGCCAGTGGCATCCGGTTCATGCCGCCCAGAAGGTAATTGGCGTACCGTCCCGCGTTATCAGAAGTTCCTCGCGCCGCCAGGAATACGTATGAAATATCGCGCCTCTGGATAGCAGCCGCGATTTCTTCAACTTTTTTCCGTTGTGAGTGTAATAGTGTTTCCAGACGATCGGGTTGTTCCAAAATCTCAGAATATAGTGACATCGTTCCTCATGTAGTTTGGCCGTGACCTGGTTGATATAAACCCGGAATGGAAACCGGTAGGTGTCCGCTAAACCCGCCTTTGCCGAACATCGCCGCGGCGAGAGCCTTCATCGAGGGTTCCAGGATCGAATAAGTACAGGCATACGTGGTCGCTTCAGGGAATGCCATCAGGTCATAGGGGAGCCGCAGGCCGACGATCACGCTCGGGATGCCCGTTTTCAAGATCTCTGTGACCAGGAGTGCCTGCATGGGTTGGTTGTATGCATTGATGGTTCCCACCACGATCAAGTCATAGTTCCATAATTGGTTCAGAAGATTGCAGATCTCCATTGAAGATGGGCTTTGAGATATCAAAAACTCATCCACATGCTTGTGATAAAGCCGCAGCGACTGGCCCAGCGTTGGGCTCACGTAAGACGAGGTATCTGCCGGGGTTAAGTCCATCGGAGTGGCAAAGACAACCGCTATTCGTTGTGCGGGTTGCAGGTGCAGGGGGAGCAATCCGGCCTGGTCGCGGACCAGGGTGATCGACCGTTTGGCAATATCATTGGCAACCTTCAGATGCTCTTCGCATCCAACCACACCCAGTTCCTCTTCCTGAGATTGTTCCGCCAGCCACTGTTTAAGAGCCAGGATCCGGTCAACGGAGGCCTGCATCTCTGTCATTTCGAGTTTACCATCCTGTGCAGCCTTCAACAGACTCGCCTGGACCAGGCGCTGATCCCCGGGGTCGGACGTGATCAGTAATAGGTCGGCTCCCGCACCCGCAGCCCGGACCGCATTCATTCCCAAAGCTTCGCCTTGGCTGATTGCGTGCATATCCATTGCATCGGTGACGATCACCCCTTCAAAACGGAGTTCATCGCGCAACAAACCTTTTAAGATGGAAGGGGAAAGGGTCGCCGGTGGCGCATCCGGCCCGTCTATGGCCGGGAGCGCGATATGAGCGGACATAACCATCTTCGACCCGGCCCGAATTGCAGAGGCGAACGGAGGGAATTCCACTTGCCGCAGGCGCTCCAGCGAGTGCGGAACGCTTGGCAGCCCGTAATGTGAATCGCCTGCAGCATCGCCGTGTCCCGGAAAATGCTTGATCGTCGCGGCCACCCCCGCGGACTGTATGCCTGCGACCATGGCTGCCGCCAGTTCCCCCACAATTTTCGGATCCCCGCCGAAGGTACGTATCCCAACCGCCGGGTTTTCGGGGTTGATGTTAACGTCGCAACTCGGTGCATAATTCACATTGATGCCCATTGCCGCCAGTTCGCGCCCCAGCACTTTGCCGGCGCGCCGGGCCAGTTTTGGGTCCGCGATGGCGCCCAGCGCCATGTTGCCGGGCAAAGGTGTTGTTCCATTCCCAATCGTCATCAGCTGCCCGCCCTCTTGATCCACGGCGATCAGCAAAGGAGGTAAACCCGCCTCCCGAGCCGCAGTTTGCAATTCGCTGGTTAAGTTTTTGACTTGTTGAGGGTTGTCGATATTCAGGGAGCGGAACAATGTGATCCCTGCTGGTTTATATTTTTTGATCGCCTCCCTGAAGTCCGGCGGGACATGGTCCTTGCCATGGAAGGCCAGCAAGATCCGTTGGCCCACCATCTGCTCGAGTGATAATTTCATGGTTTATCCTCTTGGCGAAAACAACTACTCGGAGCCTATTCGTGATCTTCCGTAGAGTTCGTTCATTTACGGGTAGGTTCTGATAACTAACCCAACCGGCGGAGACGGTCGGTCACGTCTTGAGTAAAATGTTGGATCAACTCTTCTACAAATTCCTGCGGTTCGACATTATCCGCGGTGATCAGGCTGGCTCATATCCATCGCGAATGTAATGCCGGTCATCACGTCAACGCCATGCGTTTCAAAGTAAGTGGCGTTGCCTCGTCGGCGTCCCATCGATGCCAGGTCATAACGCTTTCCACCGGCAATCTGTGAGTCGAATACCCCCAGCAGGGCCTCCTGCAAATTTTCATGCTCCGAAAGATTCATCGCCACTTTATCGGTATCCAGCAGCCAGTCAAGTGAGCGCCAGACCTCGCAGCCATATAATTTCGTGGGACGCTCGGCTTCTGGCAGGCTGCGTATGGCGGATATGACCCTTAACGCGGTGCTTACATGCGTATCATGCTTATCGGCCAGGTTGTGAGTATAGACCGTCTGCGGCCTGGCCGTTCTGAGTAACAGGCCAAGATCATCCACAGGTTCATGCCTGGAGCCGTCCTTCACGATCTTGCTGGGATAATCCAGCAACACCTGCGCCGCGTATTCGCCTACGAAACTCGCCTTTCGCTGCTCCTTGAATCGTACCAGCCGCATGTCTTCATCTGTGTAGTCCTTATATAGGTTGTCCCGCGGCGAACCCCTGCCGTCGGTGAGCACCACGCCGGTGAACCACTTATCTTTTTGTTGGAAACATTCGATGATGGGTTGGGCGGCCATGATCTCGAGATCGTCCTGGTGGGCGGAGATTGCCATGTGAGTAGTGCGCGCCAATGCCTCTTCGACAGGCAGGTTATCGGGTACAAAGATCTCGGAAGTATCTAGATGGAATTTCACGTTAGCACCTCGTCGGAACAATTTACTCTGTATTTGATAATTTCAGTTATCTCTATGATGGAGGATTTATGCAGGTGACCGCAAGGCCGGCAGGCTGGCTGCCGCAACCGATTGTCCGATCCGGCGGATCTTTTCGTCGGGAAGATGGATTTGAATACGGGTCGCCAATTCAGGGAACTCAGAACTCAAGCACAGCCTTGGCCCCCGCCAGCAGTAGGTCTCCTCCCCGCCCCGACGTGCAGCGTCCCAGGATCAAAACATGTTTTATCTCATAGAAATCGGCATAATGTGCCAGGCTGTAACCAAGATAGATACCCATGCTCTCCCATATTTTGGTCGCGCCCTCGTGTCCTGCTTCGAGTTTTTCTTGAATGACCTTGAGCTTATCCGCGTCCGTGATTCCTTCCGGAACCTCTATCCCGGCTTTGGGCGCCAGGCGGAACGGGCACTGCTGCGAGAAGTACAAGGCCCCGCAGCCCGTATCCCCTGACCACTCATCAACCGGAGCCGTTGGGCTGTAGTCAACCGGTGCAAAAGCCAGCTCATTCAGCCATCCCATGATCTGCCCGTTCATATCCACATAACCTGCCGCCTCGCTCGAACCGAGTGCGATCCCCAGGATTCCGTTATCTTCGATGGACATCGAACCGGCCAGTGCCGTTACGTCGCCATCGTTGATGACCTCCAGCGGCACCCCCATCTCCGCTCGGATGCGCAGGAATAGGTCCCTGACCTCGTTGTAGCGTTCGCTCGGTATCGCCCGAAAGAGCGACGCGACCATCGGACGGTTATCGATAAAAATTCCTGCAGAGCTCCCACCGATTGCATCCACTCGTGGCATTTTTGCAGCGGCCGTTTTCAAGGCCGTCATGATCTCCTGGTAGTGATATGCGGGGTCCGCATGTTTACGAGGTTCCCACACGACCTCTTCACTGTAGACGACTTTTCCATCGACCACCGCGCTCACCTTGCGGTCTGATGCACCCAGGTCAAAACCGATGCGGCAGCCGTCCAGATGACGGCCCAATGAGTAACCCGTCTCTCGCCCGGCTGGTACTTCATCTGGCCTGGCAGCAGACGACCTCGAATTTCTTCTGATAGACCTGCCCGCCCATGAAGTCATGGTCGAATTTCCTTACGCCTTCCGGCCCATAGATTTCGCAAATGCGTTTGCCGATCGAACGCGGCCCACCGATGTAAACTTTATACGCACCGCGTTGCCAGAGCAGGAATTTCACTATTCTCTCGACATGCAGGATATTTGCCTCGTTATGATCGATTCCCCCGCGGACTGCCATGTTCTTCCTCAGGAAAAACTTTGGTCTCATATCTGAATATTTGTCCGTTTTCGCGTTCCAATCCGATGACCAACGGAACGCCGCCCTCTCCGACCGCCTGCCTGAAGGCTCGATGGAATAGGGCTGCCGGGCGAAACGTTTCATCCAGCGGCGGTTGGAAGCGCGGCTTGGCCGACTCGAAAATCTGGTCGATGTCCATGTTCATGAAACCTCACAGGCTTGCTGGTTGCATGAACAAGAGCGAATAACTGTCCAGCAGCAGTAGTGCGGATGCGCCCAAAAGGGCGCCTTGCGAATCAGTTTTTCCGATTTCAATGCTAGTCCCTTCCGCCAATTTTGATAGTGTCCCCTGTGACATTTTCTCGCAGATCGCCTCCAGCCACGGCTGGCCAAACTGCGTCATCTCACCGATCAGGATAAATTTCTGGATATTAAGTGTGCTGATCAACCCGGCTATCGCGGTGCCCAAATAATGCCCCGCCTCCCGCACGACTTTTTGTGCTAATGGATCGCCGTTAAGAAAAGCCGTTTGCAATGTTCCCAGCGTTATCTTCCCCGGTTTCTTTGCGATCGCCGAATCCGGGAAATCATTTGCGGATATCCTCGCCCGTTCCACCACTCCCCGCGCGCTGGCAATGGTTTCCAGGCAGCCGTGCTTTCCACAGCGGCAAGGCAGTCCATCTTCCTCCACAACTACATGACCGATTTCTCCCGCCCCGCCGCCGTCTCCCTGGAACAGGCGGCCGTTGATCAAAATCCCTGCTCCAATGCCCTGTCCTACATTTATAACGATCAGGTTTTCATCTGCTGAATAACCGCCGGCATAAACGTATTCGCCGATCGCGGCAGCCTGGCTGTCGTTCAGGATTTGAACTGGCAGGTGATAACGGTCTCGAAGAAGTTGAGCCAATGGCAGGTTTTGCCAATCGAGATTTACTGCATGGACGACGATCCCCTCGCGTGTATTGACCAGTCCCGGCGTCCCAACGCCGATCCCGATCATGGGCGTCCATTTCATTTCGATCAGCCGGTCAAGTATTTCGTAGACTAAACCAAGCGCCTGTTCCCCATCCCTCCCGTTGATCGGAAGACACACTTGCTCTTTTATCTCGCCTCGCAGGTTCACGATTCCCCCGCTGAACTGATCGTGGGCCAAATTGAGGCTGATCATATACCGCGAGTCCCCTACCAGGCTCAACAAGATCGGCGATTTACCGCCAATGGAAGCGCCCATTCCCACTTCTTCGACCAGGCCCTCGCCAAGTAGTAAGTTGACTACATCTGAAACGGTCGGTCGTGTAAGCCGCGTAAGGCGGGCAATTTCAGCGCGACTGATCGCCTCGGCTCCGAAGATGGTTTTCAACACCAGATCGCGGTTATGTTCTTTTGTTTGTTGGTGTGTGGCTTTTAGTACTGGCATGGGAATAACTTTGTAAGTTGATTTTACTTACAAAGTTATTGTACAACTTTCCCATTGAATGTCAATACTCGATCTATTGATGTTTATTTACCCTCTGGCTTCCTTTTTGTCTCCATCCTTCCTTATTCGCGTGTTTCCCTATTTCCGTGTCTCCTTATCTCCGTTTATGCCTCGCCTATCTCCGCCGTCTTCCCCGATGTCCGACAGTGTTTATCTCCGGTATCTTGGATTCGTCCTGGCTTTTGGCTCTACTTGATCAGAAAAATACAATGTGTATTTCCACCCGGCTTTTGTTCCATCTTTGCCAGTTGGCGGGCCTGCCCTCCCGCCTCTTCCTCCAACATAAATCCATCCATCTGGCATAATTCGGGATGCCTTTCGATGATCTCTGCGTAAGGACAACGTGCAAACAAGATGCGCGGCCCTTCAGCTCCCGCCTCCCATCGCGCCTGATAATGACGTTCATTCAATTTCTCAACCAGGCTTGCCAGCCTTTTTGTGCCGAGCTTATCCTGATCGATCCTTCCGATTTGGTCCGACAGTCGTTTTGCCAGCCCATCGCAGCGCTGGCTTGCCGTTTCGATGCCGGAGTCCTCTCCAGCAGCTCATCCAAGAGACTGCCCGACAACAGAGCCAGGTTGTCTCCAAGTGCTTTGCTCGATAGCCCATAGACTTTAACCGGCCTCCCGCGCCCCTTGCTGCGGATCTCCCCTAGCATCACGATCCGTCCATCCGCCAGCAAAACGGATAAATGGTAGCGGACATCGGGGGCCGCCAGATTCAACGCACGGCCGATTTGTGTGGCCGACGCGCTGTGCTGTTTCTTAAGATAAGCCTGCACTTTCTGCCGGGCAGTTATTCTGGGCATTGGGTAATTATATCCTTAATCCTATTTATGCAAATATATATTTGCATAAATCAATTGACTTTTCCCGGTTCGGGTGCTATAATCTGCCAGGTTTGTTTGAGAACACATCTAAAATATTCCAGGAAGATTGACGTGGATACGCAATTTTGTATCTGCTGAATGACCCTTGGAAGAATACCCAGGTACTCTTTTCCCTGCCGTGATTTCAACGGCAGGAAAAGATATGAAAAAATAAAATCTCTTTAGAGGATCCTGATGGAATTCCAGAATTACATCGGTGGGAAATGGGTGAATGGCGCGGGGGATAAGACCTTCGATACGATTAATCCTGCCAACGAGGAAATCCTGGCCTGTATCCATGCCGCGGATGTGAGCGACGTTGACTTGGCGGTGCAAGCCGCCCAGCAAGCCTTCAAATCCTGGCGCTTAACCCCCGCCCCTCTGCGCGGCGAAGTTCTCTTTAAAGTCGGTGACCTGCTAAAACAAAAGAAGGAAGAGCTTGCTCGTTTTGCTCACTGAAGATATGGGCAAGGTCATTGCCGAAGCTCGCGGCGATGTGCAGGAAGCCATTGACATGGCCTACTACATGGGCGGGGAAGGCCGTCGCCTGCTCGGCTACACCGCCCCGGTCGAAATGCCGAACAAGTTTGGCATGGCCGTGCGTGATCCGTCCGGCGTGGTCGGCATCATCACACCTTGGAATTTCCCGATCGCGGTTCCATCCTGGAAGATCTTCCCTGCCCTCATTGCCGGGAATACCCTGATCTGGAAACCTTCGCCCGAAACTCCCGCCATCTCGGCCGCCTTTGTAAAGATCTTTGAAGAAGCCGGCCTTCCGGCCGGTGTTTTTAATCTCTTGCTTGCCCCTGGCGCAGATGTCGCCCGCGCCCTCGTCAGTCATCCTGATGTGCGGGTTCTTTCATTTACTGGTTCCACCGCCACCGGTCGCGCCATTGCCGAGTCTGCTGCCCAGCTTGAACAAAAAGGTTTCCCTCGAGATGGGCGGCAAGAATGCGATCATCGTCCTGGATGATGCTGATTTGGATTTGGTGACGGATGCAACCTTGTGGGCCGCGTTCGGGACAACCGGTCAACGCTGCACGGCCGCCAGCCGTCTGATTGTCCAAAAAGGGATTGCCCCCAGGCTCAAGGAATCGCTCCTGGCTCGGACGAAGAAACTGACTCTCGGGAATGGGCTTGATCCAAAAGTTGAAGTCGGCCCCGTCATCAACCGGCCCGCCCTGGAGCGCATCCACAATTATGTGCAGGTCGGTCAGAAGGAAGGCGCGCGCGCCCTGGTCGGTGCGGCGATCGCCGACGTGAACGGAAAGGGCTTCTTCTACCAACCGACTTTGTTCGATGGTGTCCAGCCCGGTTCCACCCTCGAACGGGAAGAGATCTTTGGCCCCGTCCTTTCGATCATCGAAGTCGACACGCTCGAAGAAGCGATAGAGGTCAATAACAGGTCCCAGTACGGGCTCTCGACCTCCATCTTTACCCAGGATGTCAATCGTGCATTTCACCGCCATGCGCGATATCTTTACCGGTTTGGTTTATATCAATCATGGCACCACCGGCGCCGAGATCCAATTCCCATTTGGCGGCGTGCGCGGCACCGGGAACGGGCATCGCGAAGCCGGCCAGGCCGGTCTTGATTTGTTCACCGAATGGAAATCCATTTATGTGGATTATTCGGGAAAGCTCCAGAGAGCCCAGATCGATAATCGTGAGGAGTGATCTTGTATCAGTCGTACTCGAGCCTCAACTTCCTCCCATCTGCCAATTTACCGATTTACCAACTTGCTGATCCACCATGACCTTAACCTGGGAAACATCCTACGCCATCGCTCTCGAACTAAAACGTTCGCACCAGGATGTTAACATCGAAGACGTGACGTTGCAGCAGATCTACGAATGGATATTAAAGCTGAAAGACTTTGAGGATGATCCTGCCTTGTGCAACGATGAGATTCTGTCCTCAATATATCAAGAATGGTACGAGGAGATAATTAATGACTGAGAACAAACTAAATTCTCCGGGCTATGAGATCTCGGAGGAACTTCAGCATGCGGTGAGCATAACCACGCTTGACCGCCTGTACAACTGGGGACGGCGCTCTTCCGTCTGGCCGATGATGTTCGGCCTGGCCTGTTGCGCCATCGAAATGATCGCGGCCCAGGCCGCACGCTACGACCTGGCCCGCTTCGGTATGGAGGTCATGCGCCCCAGCCCGCGCCAGAGCGATTTGATGATCGTGGCCGGCACGGTGACCAAGAAAATGATCCCCAGCATCGTCCGTCTGTATAACCAGATGCCCGAACCGAAGTATGTTGTGGCCATGGGGGCTTGTGCCTCGGGCGGCGGTCCATTTAAGGAAGGCTATAACGTTGTCGCCGGCGTTGATAAATTCGTGCCTGTGGATGTTTACATTCCTGGCTGCCCTCCCACCCCCCAGGCCCTCACCGCGGGCCTGATCAAACTTGCAGGAGAAGATCGATAAGCAGTCGATCAGCCAGGTGCGCTGGTATCAAAAAGGCGCGGACTCGGTTGAAATCCCGATCCCTGTCCTTGGCCCGGATTTGATGGATCCCCGCCGCTATGCGGAAATCAGGCAGCTTGCTGCCCAGAAAATCCTGAAACACCGGCCGAATCAACTCCAGCTTCTTCGCCGAAGGCTTAGGTGCAGAAATGACAACTTTGGTTCAAACAGAGACTCTGGATCTTGCCGCACGTTTCCCGGGCTCCGTCACCGCTGACGCCCGTCCCAATTACACAGGCTGGATCGTAGATAAGGACAAACTGGTGGAAGTCGCCACTGCCCTCCGCGATGAATTCGGCTTCGACCTTCTGTCTTCCGTCACCGGCGTGGACTATTTCCCCGACAAGATGGAAGTCGTTTATCACGCCTACAAGACCACCGGCGGCCCGGGCATTGTGTTCAAGGTCCAGGTTCCTCGCGTTGATCCCATTGAGATTCCCTCGGTCACTCCCATTTGGCCCGGCGCGGAATTCCAGGAACGCGAGATCTGGGATCTGTTACGGCATCAAGTTCACAGATCATCCCGACCTGCGGCGCATCCTGATGTGGGAAGGCTTCGAAGGACATCCCATGCGCAAGGACTGGCATGAACCTTTCTTTGAAGAAGACAATAAACCACTAAAGAGCCGCTGGCCTGAAGGACAATATGTAAGCGCGGAAGATAAGAACGTTTATAAGGATAACCTTCAGTTCCCGCAGGATTTTGATCCCGAGAAAGCGGATCTTCGATGGCGAAGCTTTGCTTTATGGTGCGCTGGCAAAGTACACCACGGTCGATGCCGGGATCCATACCGACCATATCGTTGTGAATATGGGCCCGCAGCATCCATCCACTCACGGTGTCTTTCGGGCCGCCGTGATCCTGGATGGCGAGACCATCGTCAGCCTCAAACCTGTGATGGGCTACCTTCACCGCAATCACGAGAAGATCGGCGAGCGGAATACTTTCCTGCAGAACATGCCCTACACCGATCGCCTCGACTATTTCAACTCGATGAGCAGCAACTGGGGTTATTCGCTGGCCGTCGAAAAATTGATGAACATTCAGGTGCCCGAACGCGCCGAATATCTGCGTCTGATCATGGCTGAGCTCAGCCGTATTCAGAACCATCTGATCCTGATCGGCATGCTGCTGAACGACCTGGGCGCAATGTTCACGCCTGCCCTGTATGCCTTCGAGGAACGCGAGCTCATCCTGGATATCTTCGAGGCCGCCGCCGGTTCGCGCATGATGTGCAACTATCACCGCTTCGGTGGCGTCGTCCGCGACCTGCCCGCCGGTGTGCTGGAAAAGATCAAGGGCCTGGTCGAGGAGCGCCTGCCTCGCAAGGCCGATGAATTTGAACGCCTGTTGACGGAGAATGAGATCTTCCTCTCCCGCATGCAGGGCGTCAAAGTGATCGACGCCGATGACGCCATCAAATATTCCATCACCGGCCCGGTGCTGCGTGCTTCCGGGGTTCCTTATGATGTGCGCCGTGCCCAGCCTTACGGCATTTACGATCGGTTTGATTTTGATGTAGCCGTTCGCTATAACGGCGACCTGTATGATAACTATCTCATCCGTCTCGATGAGATCCGCCAATCTCTCCGCATCTTGCAGCAGGCCGTCAAGCAGATACCCGAAGGGCCCGATCGTTACGGGAAAGCCCCAGTATCAGGTTCGCGTCCCGGCCGGCGAAGCGTATGGCCGCATAGAAGCGCCCAAGGGTGAGCTTGGCTTTTATATCGTCTCGACCGGAAAACCGAATCCCTGGCGCTATCACGTGAGGGCCCCTTCCTTTGTCAACATTACCGCCCTCGAAAAGATGTGTGTCGGAAAGAAAATTGCGGACTTCGTCGTTATCCTCGGCGTGATCGATATCGTCCTGGGCGAACTGGACAGATGATATCCGAACCTTGAAACCTCGAACTGGAGCATCGAACTTCAACTTGAAACCTTCAACCTTGAACTTGGAATTTGGAGATCTTGCTTATGTATGGAATAGGTATACTCAAAGGTCTTAAGCGTAACCCTCAAACGCTTCACAGATACTTACCTGGATGACCTCACCTGGTGGGGACGTCGTTATTTCAATGCCGGCGGGGATCGCCCACCGGTCGAGCAAGGATACGCGCGGCATATTTACCGTGCAGTATCCTGAAGAGAAACTGCCTGTGCCGGAGGAATTCCGGTACGTGCCCTTCCTCGTTTACGACGAGGTGGAGGGCGGCCGGGAGATCCGCTGCACCTCTTGCGGCATTTGTGCCAAGGTCTGCCCGCCTCAGTGTATTTGGATCGTTCGATCCAATGATCCTCAGACCGGCCGCCCGATCCCGGAGCCAACCGAGTTCTTTATCGATGCCGATATCTGCATGAACTGTGGTTTCTGCGCCGAGTATTGCCCGTTCGACGCGATCATTATGGATCACGATTACGAGATTGCCTCGTATCAGCGCAATGTGTTCAACATGGAGAAATTGCTCAAGCCGGCGTCGTACTATAAGAGCATCCGTCCATTGACTTACTCACGCGAAGAACAGGCCGCCAGGCCAAGGAAGCCGCCAAGGCCGCCAAAGCCAGTGCCGCTTCGGCCTCTTCTTAGATCTGATAACTATATATCTAAAGTACGCGGAAAAAAGTAGGTGTGCGGGGCGCACGCCCCGCACACCTACTTTTTTCCGACATTCTTCGTCGCCAGGCTGAAAGCGTTGGGCGAAGCGTAGTGAATGGCGCGAACTCTTATTCACCGCAGGGACATGAATAAGCACGAAGAAATATCTTTGTGCCCATTGTGGTAGAAAATTTGGTTGGTAAAAAATGGCAAAAGAACTGACAAAAGAATCGATCCTCGCCGCACTGAGCAAAGTGCAGGAACCTGAGCTCCACAAGGACCTGGTTACGCTTAACATGGTCCGCAATCTGGAGATCGCAGGCGACAAAGTCTCGTTCACGGTCATGCTGACCACTCCCGCCTGCCCTTTGCGCGGCCGCATCGAGAAGGAAGCCAAAGAGGCGGTCCTGGCGCTCGGCGCCAAGACCGTGGATGTCAAGCTGGATTCCGATGTGCCCAATGATGGGCGCATGCGTGGTTTGGTCAATATGCCTATACGCAACGCAATCGCGGTCGGCTCCGGCAAAGGCGGCGTTGGTAAATCTACGGTCGCGGTCAATATTGCCGTTGCGCTTGGCCCTCACCGGCGCGCGCGTCGGCTTCTTGGATGCCGACATCTACGGCCCAAACATCCCCACCATGATGGGCGTGGACAAACTGCCGCCCCCCAATGCCAAGAAGCTCGTGCCTGCCGAGGCCTACGGACTGAAGATGATCTCCATGGGCTTGCTGGTCAAACCCGGACAGCCCCTCATCTGGCGCGGTCCCATGCTCAATTCGGCGATTCGCCAGTTCCTGGGCGATGTGGAGTGGGGCGAGCTTGATTATCTCATCGTGGATCTGCCCCCGGGCACCGGCGACGCGGCTCTATCGCTTGCCCAGGCCCTTCCCCTCAGCGGTGCGGTCATTGTGACCCTGCCTCAGTTGGTCTCGCTGGAAGATGCCAGCCGCGGACTGCAGATGTTCCGCACGCTTGAAGTGCCGATCCTGGGTGTGGTTGAGAATATGTCCTATCTTGACTTACCCGACGGGACCCGCATGGACATCTTCGGTTCGGGCGGCGGTGAACAATTGGCGCAGGCCACCCAAACTACCTTCCTCGGAAAGATCCCGCTTGATCCCACGGTGCGCGAAGGCGGCGATTCTGGCAAGCCCATTGTGGTCGCCAAGCCCGACTCGGCCGCAGCAATCATGCTGACAGAGATAGCCGAAAAAGTAGCAGCCCAGGTTTCCGTTGCCGCCCTCAGCGGCAAGAACGAGCTGCCCATCAACATTGTCGAGTGAAGTCGCATCAAACCCGTAGAGCGGCAGCAAGACTCTGCCGCTCCAGGATTTTTCCTAGTGTTCCCTATCTCACAGTTTCATCTCCGTCCATCTCCGGTGAATTTCTCTCCCTCTACGGTATAATTTCCCTATGCAACCTACTATTATCGGTGTTCGTTTCTCCCGGATCGGAAAAGTCTATCATTTCGACTCCTCGCCCCTGCCCGACGTTAAGTCCGGCGAGCGCGTCATAGTTGATACAGCCCGCGGCAAACATCTCGGCGAGGTCGTCCAGGTCTTCGAAGAGCTTCCAAGCCGTCCCGAAGGCGGCTGGAAATCCGTTGACCGGCGCGCCACCCCTCGTGACCTTCTTCTTCAGCAGTCCTGGCAGGCCAAACAGACCGAAGCCATGATCAACTGCCGCGCCCGCGCCTCCGAGCTAAAGCTCCATGGCGTCAAGATCGTCGCCGCCGAATATAACTATGACGGTTCGCGGCTGGCCCTCTTATTCAGCACAGAGACCGAAGATAAGCCCGACCTCAAATCGCTGCGTAAGGATATGCAGGCGCTTTATCCGGCCTCGCAAGTGGAAATGCGCCAGATCGGCCCCCGCGACGTTGCCAAGCTGATCGGCGGGATGGGCGCCTGCGGGCTTGAGACCCGCTGCTGCTCCAAGTTCCTCACCGACTTCAGTCCCATCTCGATCAAGATGGCGAAAGAGCAGGGCATCTCGCTCACGCCCACGGAGATCACCGGCATGTGCGGACGGCTGCGCTGCTGTCTCATCTACGAGTACGAACAATACGTTGAGGCTCGCAAGAAATTGCCCAAGCGCAACAAACGTGTGATCACGCCCCGCGGCGAAGGCAAGGTGATTGATGTCCTTCCGATGAGCGACAAGGTTATGGTCCTGATCGATGCTGAAGAAGATAAACACATTGTGGCCACCTTTGACCGCGAAGAACTGCAGCCCTGGGACGAGCTCGAAGCCCTGCGCCGCAAATCCGCAGCCCCCTGTGACCGTCATGAAGGCGGCGGCTGCACCTGCGGAAAAGCCCGTAAGCCCGGCGCCGGCGAATCATAAGTCGTGAAGATAATTCGGTTTTCTCTTTACTCTCTTCTCGCGCCTCCGCTCACCTGATACCTGACATCTCGCACCTGACACCTCCTCATGACACCTGACACTCCTCCCCCTTCCCCCGGCACGTGGACAACTCCTCAAAATATCCTGGTCATCCTTGCTCATCCCGATGACCCCGAGTTTTTTTGCGGCGGCACCCTTGCTCTTTGGGCGCGCGCCGGCCACAAGATAACGTATTATCTTCTGACCTGCGGCGACAAAGGCTATAACGATCTAACGAAACCCGAGGACATCAACACAGATGACCTGTGCGCGATCAGGCATGAAGAGCAGGCCAATGCAGCCAAAGCCATCGGCGCCTTGGCCGTTAACTTCCTTGATCGTCCTGACGGATACCTCATCCCGGACCTTGATCTGCGGCGTGAGGTGGTGCGCATCATTCGCAGGCTGAAGCCTGATATCCTGGTCACCTGCGATCCGCAGTTGCTCTTCGCCCCTTATGGCATCAACCATCCCGACCATCGCGCCGCCGGACAGGTCGTCCTGGATGCCGTCTTCCCTGCCGCAGGCAATGCCGCTTATTTTCCCGAACTGCTGGTCGAAGGCTATCAGCCTCACATGCCGCACGAAGTCTGGTGCTCTTCGGCGAATACCCCTAACGTCGCGATGGACGTTACGTCCACCTGGCCCGTCAAGATCGACGCCATCCTGAAGCACAAGAGCCAGATCAGTGATGTTGAAAAACTCAAAGAGCGCATGAACTCCCGCCATACCGAAGACTCCACCGAAGAAAACCCGCGCTTCGAAGAAAAATTCCGCTTCATCAAATATTCCTGATCGGCGTCGAATCCAAATCATCAAGAATAGCTCGTAGTAGCGACTTTAGTCGCCTCCCGCGGGGCTGTCCAAAAACATAATTTGGTGCATAATCACCTAAAATCAGCAGGTTGGTTCGCCAACCGCATCTTGAAACCTGTCTCTTCAGCTCAAATGAACATTGTCAACGTTGGTTACCATTCCACGAATTATTACGCCGTCGAAATAAACAACGGCAAGTTATTGATAGATTGTGGCTGGCCCGGAACCTATCCACAGTTCACTGCAGAAATGAAGCGTAAGGGGGTCGGCCCTAACGAGATCCAATACATATTGGTCACTCATTTCCACCCTGACCACGCCGGGCTCGTCCAGGAATTCAAGGACCGTGGTTCGAAGCTGATAGTGATGGAGACCCAGGTCGGATCTATAGCCCCATTAAATGACCTGGTAAGGAAGAAATTTTATCCTTACACCGAGCTGCAGGAAGACGACAACTTCAACCTGAAGTTTATCGACAGCCGCGAATTTCTTGCTTCCCTGGGACTTGCCGGCGAGATCATCTCTACACCCGGCCACAGCAACGACAGCGTCACCTTGATTTTAGACGAGGGCTTCGCCTTCACCGGTGATCTACGCTCACGTTTCCTCGTCCCTGATGATGACAAGGTCACACACGATAGCTGGGCCAAGATCTATCAACACCAGATCCGAAAAATCTACCCCGCCCACGGCAGTTGAGAAGGCGTTGTTTCTATTGATGGGGTCACTGTAGGCGGCATAATACATTGTGCCCCTTTCTGTCATTGCGAACTAAGTGATCGCGAAGCATCCCCGTGCGAAGCAATCTCCCTATTTCCAGTTTTCGCATCTCATTATTTATTCGCGTGTCCAAAAAAATCTGCATATTCTGCGTAAATCTGCGGATAGTCTTTTTTGCCTCTTTTCTCTTTTCCTCTTTTACTCCTTCGCGTCTTCGTGTTAAATCTTTTTATCTCCGCCCTCTCCGTATATCTCCGTTTATCTCCGGTGCATCTCCGCCCTCTCCACAGACATCCGTGCTAATTCCGGTTCCATCCGCGTGAATCCGTGTTCTCTCCCAACAATTTCCAATGCCAGTCCTCATCATTCATGATATATTTGGTCGGCAAATCTCCCCAGACCGCATCTCGTTTGAGGGCAATCCAAATCAAATCTGGCTTGAGGCTCATGAAACCCACAAAGAATCCCCGCATCGCAAAAATCCTCGCTGCCGGCCTTATCGCCGTCATCTTGATTATTGATGTGTCGTCTTCGTATTAAATCTTGACTTGTTTCTTCGCCTTTATCTATGCTTTCCGAAAAGGCACACTGACCACCCAGGTGCTGCAATATGAAATTGCCGCGTATGATCTTAGGGACCCCTTCCCGGTCCAACCCCAGAGATCAAAAGTCTCCCCAAAGGATGGCATGACCCAGGTCTATATCCCTGCCGGTGAATTCATTATGGGGAACGGGAACAATCCGGGGTCCGATAATACGAGCCATCGCGTTTACCTGGACGCGTATTGGATGGACCAGACGGAAGTCACCAATGCCATGTATGCCCGCTGTGTCGCGGCAGGCGTGTGTACGCTGCCCGCCAAATATGACACCTTTTATGGCGTCTGGGCCTATCGTGATTATCCTGTCGTATACATGAATTGGTATCAGGCGGATGGATATTGCCGTTGGGCCGGGCGGAGTTTGCCAACGGAAGCCCAATGGGAAAAAGCCGCGCGCGGCGCCGATGGCCGCAAGTATCCCTGGGGAAACCAAACCCCCAATCCACGCCTCGCAAACTTCGATCAGTCTCTTATCGGTGAACCCGTTCCCGGTTATCGCTATCCCCTTGGGGCCAGCCCTTATGGCGTGCTGAACATGGCTGGCAACACCCGTGAATGGATCGCAGATTGGTTTGGCCAGGATTACTATCGATCCTCACCTTATGCGAATCCGCCTGGGCCCGCCTCCGGCACACAGCGCATCCTGCGTGCCGGCTCCTACGCCGAAGATCAGCAGCAGATTTCCGTTTATACTCGCTTCAAACATCTACCCGATTCCGCCGGCCTCAGCCGCAGCTTTCGCTGCGCCGCCAATTAGGGGCAAAAACAGGTTATTGTCGTTGCGAGGAGTGTTCCCAAGCGTCGAAGCAATCTTGCCTCTTCCGCAAATTCCTCAAGGAACCCTCGTTCTCGATCTCTCTGCCCTGCTTAAAATCTGCATAATCTGCGGATAGTCTTTTTGTTTCTTTCTCTTTTCTTTTCTCTTTTCTTCATTGCGCTCTGCGTTAATGTCAACATCTGTTCGCCCTCAAACTATCTTACTTTTCGTCGGCCAGGTTATTCGTTCCCGCCAGTACATCCTCCCGCATGATCTTCTGCATCTTTTCAGGTTCTTCAAATAATGGGGCTGTGCGCCGACTGCTCAAACGTATAAAATCCTTTTACCGGCGCCTTCAGTTTCTCAAAATAGGATTTTGCCTCCGTGTAGGAGCACGTGTAATCGTATATGCCGGCAAAGAAATAGACGGGAATGTCAAGCTCTGGCACCTGTTTGGACAGGTCCGTGGCCAGCATCTTATCCCACAGCAATGCTGACGCCGGAGCGGGATTTGCCGCGCCACATATTGACCTTTTCCATCAACGTGTAATCCCGGCTTGTCAACGACGGAAAAAAGATACCGGTGATTACCGAATTCATGTCATGGGTCGTGCCAATGCCAAGGCTGTGCATGGCCTCGTCACGCACGGCAAGGTATGCAGCCGGTGTGCCGCCCGTCATAGTGACCGGCGCTGCCTCAAGTTTTCGCACCATTTCTGTGTTTCCGTTCTCTTTGAACTGCTGAAGCATATAGTCGTACGCCAGCTTTTCAGATTTGAGCTGGTTCGACATCTGAGCCACGCCAATGTAGGCGTAGTACAACTCCGGCGCCCGCGCAGCCGCCTGTATGCCAATGAAGGTTCCCCCCGAATGTCCCATCAGGTATATCTTTTCTTTACCGAAGCGGTGTGCGCAAGTAATTCGTCACCTCCAGCGTGTCAGATATCATTTGCTCCAGCGTCATCGTCTCTGGCGGGATGTCGGCGCTGTAGGAGATTCCCGAACCACGCTGTTCCCACCAAACGACGGTGAAATAGTCTTCAAGACCGGTAGGGTATTTCTGTGTAAGGAAGTAATCAGGCATGCCCCCATGCAGGTAAAGCAGCACCGGATGCGTTACATCTTTGCTCTTGATAAACATCCCTTGTTTCACACCGTTGATGTTGACAAAGACTTTTTCTGAAATGCTGCCCGCCAGCGGATTTCCGTTTTCATCCACGAAAGGGGCCGGTTTTCCGGGGCTCCATAGCTGCAGTACGCCCACAAGAATGAGTATGCAAGCCAACAGGATGGAAATTATGATCAACATAATACGTCCCGCCTTTCGTGCGAATGATTGAATAGAAAGTCTCATTATTTTCTCCAGAGTTCGGGATCAGACAACGTAGGGGCGACTCATCAGGGACGTATCCGTCATTATTTCCGGCAGAGAACCTCAGGTCACGATCTCCTTGCTCAGCTCAGGGCGAGTTGCCCAATTTATTAGCAATTCTAGCCGAATGATATAACCATCCTTCCAAAATCCCCCCGTTCTCTGGGAGAGTTTTTACCCTGGTCAGAAGGATAGGGTAACCCAATCAAGCGCTTAGAGCGGCTTTTGCTGCCTCTGATCGAAAAAAGAGACAATTTCAACCAAATTTGAGACAACAGGATTTATAATCCGAACGCACCTCATCCTTCTCTGCTGGAGCAACCCATGATTGACTATCTTGCCGAAGCCCGCTCCCTCTTCACTTACACTCAAACCCTGCGGCGCGATTTTCATGTTCATCCCGAGCTCGGGTTTCAAAGAAGTCCGCACCGGCGGCATCGTCGCCAAAGAACTCGAATCCCTCGGCCTCGAAGTGACCAAAGGCGTGGGCAAGACCGGCGTCGTCGGTCTGCTCGAAGGCTCGAAACCCGGCCCAACCCTCCTCATCCGCTTCGACATGGACGCCCTCCCCATCATCGAAGACACCGGTGCCGAATATGCCTCGCAAAACAACGGCGTCATGCATGCCTGCGGTCATGATGGTCATACCGCCATCGGTCTCACGGTCGCCCGGATGCTCCACAACCATCGCGATGAGCTCGCCGGTACGATCAAGTTTTGCTTTCAGCCCTCCGAAGAAGGCTTCAACGATGAAGAGTGCGGCGGGAATGAAATGATGATCCGTGACGGTGTGCTCGAAGGCCCCAAAGTGGACCAAACCCTCGCGATGCATCTTTGGAACGAAAAGCCCGTTGGCTGGGTCGGCGCCGCCGGCGGACCGGTCATGGCCGGAGCCGAACTGTTCACGGTCAAACTAACCGGTAAGGGCGGTCACGGCGCCGCCCCGCATCTGACGATTGATCCCATCGTCGCTGCTGCCCAGGTCGTCACCGCCCTTCAAACCATCACCTCGCGCAATGTTGCTCCGCTTCGAGTCAGCGGTCGTAAGTGTGACCACCCTCCAAAGCGGGACTGCCTTCAATGTGATCCCGCAGGAAGCCGTCCTGACCGGTACCATCCGCACCTTTGATCTTGGCTGTCCGTGATACGGTTCTGGAACGGTTTGACGAAATTGTCCACGGCGTCGCCGAGGCGCTTGGCTGCAAGGTCGAAATCGAAGTGAAACGCGTCACCCCGGCCGTGATCAATAATGACGACCTCGCTGCAAAAGTCCAGGACACGGCGCGTCACCTCCTGCCCGATCTTGATCTTGAGACCGGCGGCTACCTCACCATGGGCGCCGAGGACATGGCCTTCATGCAGGAAAAGGTGCCGGGTTGTTACTTCTTCGTCGGCTCGAACAACAAGGAAAAGCACCTGGATTACGGGCATCATCATCCCAAATTCGACTTTGACGAAGAAGCCCTGGTCCGCGGCGCCGCCCTGATGGCCGCCGCCGCCGCCGATATATTACTTCCTGACAACCATCACCATAATAGAGTTCCCGAAAAAAAGATGTGCGCAGGACGAACCTTCTCCGCGCAATATCTTTTTTTGCGTATTATCTTTCCCTGTTTCCGTGTTTACGTTCTTCCCTCTCCCCCACACTCCGCCGTCTCGCCCCGATGTACTTTCGGGGTTCATCTCTGGTGAATTTCCCCTTACGAAATCCACCTTTTGCATTCTTGAACAGAACCTAGAGTATTTTTGCATCTTTGACGCCTTAGCGTTAAATCTTTTCTTATCTCCGTTCATCTCCCGCGCATCCCGGTGTATCTCCGGTCAATATCTCCTCTATCCAGATAAATCCGGCTACGTCCGTGGTATCCGTGTACGTATCTCACCCCACTCTTTCCACATAAATATACTTCGCCGAAGCAAACCCCAGTGTTACCTCCTGCTTCTTCACCTCAAGCGTGATCGTCTGATTGAATGGCAGCATTTCGTTCACCTTCGCATGCACCTCCGGCATGATTCCCTTGCTTTCCAAAAACGCCATCAGCTCCGAGTTCTGCTCCGCAATTTCATGGATGCGTTTGATAATGACCTTCGTCGTTGGGAGAAGTCGTGGTAAGCGGTACCCAGCCTGCAACCGCCTCCTCATAACCCGGCAGCGGGTTGCCATGCGGGCAGGTCTTCGGGTGCCCCAGCTCCTCGAATACAGCCTCTTCCGCTTCCGCAGAAATGGCATGCTCGAGGTTATGCGCCTCGCCGTGTAATTTCGACCAGGGCAGTCTGTTTACCATCATCAATTCCATGATCATATGCCGGCGCATCACCGTCCGGGCCGATTCCCAGCCCGTTTTCGTCAAATGCGTCCCCGAATCGTCCATGCTGATCAGCCCGTCGCGCATCATCCGCTTCAGCGTATTGGTTACGGTGGGAGGCGTAACGCCCAACATTTCAGCCAGATGCACGCCGACCACCGGTTCATTATCCCGCTCGAGCACATAGATCAAAGACAGATAATCCTCAATTGTTGTACTGAGTTTGTCCATCAACTTTGTCCGAATTAGTGATATTTGTCACTGAAAATCCCTATGTTTTTCAATATGGTTAATTACAGCAATTAGCATATACTAATCTTGGTTGATAGTACAATCCTATCTCATTATAGTGCAGTAATTAACTGGAGTTCCACATGGTTTCTCTTTCCGAGCTTCTCGTTGACGAACAAGCCACCATTCGATCCTTTACCATCGGACGCCTGGAAACCAATCGCCTCGCTTCGTTGGGCTTTACCCCCGGCGCGCAGGTGGATATGACCCAAAATTTTGGCCGCGGCCCCCTGATCGTGATGGTGCGTGGCACGCGTGTTGCCCTCGGCCGCGGTGAGGCGGCCCAGATCTTCGTCGAACGGAATACTTGATGAGCGATTGTCACACTACTTCGGTCTCCACACGGCCGTTGGTAGTCGGGGAAAAACTTCCGCTGATCGCCTTAGCCGGTCAGCCCAATGTAGGCAAGTCCACCTTATTTAATTTTCTCACCGGCTTGAACCAGCATGTGGGTAATTGGCCCGGCAAGACCGTCGAACGGCGCGAGGGAAAATTCACTTTCGAATGATCATCAATATAACCTTGTCGATCTGCCCGGCACCTACAGCCTTACGGCCAATTCACCCGAAGAGGTGATTGCCAGGGAATTTATCCTGCGCGAGCAGCCCGATGTTGTGGTGGCTGTTGTCAATGCCTCCAACCTCGAACGCAGCCTCTATCTCGTCGCCGAATTGGTTACCCTGCCCGCCCCGGTGATCGTAGCTCTGAATATGATGGATGTGGCCGCGCAGGAAGGGTTGTGCATCGAACCCGAAGTCCTGGAAGCCGCCTTGGGTGTGCCCGTGATCCCGATGACCGCCACCCGCGCCACCGGGACCCCCGGCCTGCTTCACGTTGTTCAGGAGACTCTCGACGGGCGAGCATCCGATGACGCCGCGCCTGCCTGAGATCCGCGCCGATCATCGCGCTTGCGCTGGATGAGATCCTGCATCATATCGCCGGTTGTGTTCCCGCCCCCTACCCTCCGGAATGGGTTGCGCTCAAACTCTTGGAAGGCGACGTGGAGATCGCTCGCACCATGCAGACTGCGTTGCCTGCCGAAAAATGGGAAGCCGTGAATATGGTTCTGCGCCAGCACGATGATGCCTTGCTGGCGGTTGCCTCCGGGCGTTACGAATGGATCGGGCGCATGGTTCGTGCCGCGGTTGTTCAGCCCCGCATGGGTCAGATCAGTTGGACGAAGCAGCTCGACCATTGGGCGGCGCATCCGTTTTGGGGCTTGGTCATCCTTGCTGGAATTTTAGGCCTGGTATTCTGGCTGACGTTTCACCATCGGCTCGCCTGTGCAGGTTTGGCTCGATACGCGGGTCGTTGGCGGGCTTTCCCAATTGGCGGTCTGGCGCTGGCGGGCGCTCCCTTCTGGGTAAAGGGCCTGGTTGTCGATGGCGTACTCGGCGGGGTCGGCGCCGTTCTTACTTTCCTGCCCATCATGGTTATATTTTTCGCCGTCTTCGGCTTGCTCGAAGATATGGGTTACATGGCCCGCGCTGCCTACGTCATGGACAACGTGATGCATCTGATGGGCCTCCATGGAAAATCGTTTTTGCCTTTATTCCTGGGTTTCGGCTGCAACGTCCCTGCCATCATGGGCACGCGCGTCATTGATTCAAAGCCGGCCCGCTTGCTGACGATTTTGATCGCGCCCTCTGGTGCCTTGCACCGCCCGCATGGCTGTCGTGGCTTTCCTCGCCCCCGCATTTTTTGGACCCAAGGCCTTATTGGTTTCATGGGGTCTGGTCCTCTTCTCGATGCTCGCACTTGTTTTGAGTGGTTCCCTGCTCAACAAACTTATTTTTAATGGTCAGCGCTCGGCCTTCATCATGGAGATGCCGCTCTATCATCTGCCGAACGCTCGCACCATTGGTCTTCTCGTCTGGCAGCGTTCGCTATCCTTTGTCAAGAAGGCCGGCACGAATATTCTTGGCGATGGCTCTGGTGATCTGGGTTCTTTCGGTTCTTGCCCGGCGGCAATTTCGAGACCAGTTACCTTGTCCAGCTTCGGAAAATTGATCGAACCCGTTGGCCGTTGGATGGGCTTCGACTGGCGTCTTACCGTCGCCCTGATAACCAGCTTCCCCGCTAAAGAGAATGCCATCGCCACCTTGGGCGTGCTCTTTGGCAGCAGCCCGAACGCCGGCCTCGTCCAATCACTCACCTCCTCCTTCTCAATTGCATCCGGTCTTTCCTTCCTGGTCGTGACCATGCTCTTCATCCCCTGCATGGCAACTGTGTCGCGTCATCCGCCAGGAAACGGATTCCTGGGGCTGGACCCTGTTCAACCTGGCCTTCTTCCTGGTCCTCTCGGTTGCCGCTGGCGCCGGTGTTTATCATCTCGCGCTTGCCCTGGGACTTTAGCTATGCTGTATTTACACACGGCCCTCACGTAAAGCACTCGAAAAAATAGATGTGTACAGGCGTACGCCCTGTACACATCTATTTTTCGGTATCCTCGTCCCAGGCTGTAAGCCTGGGACGGGAGTTGAGAATCTAGATATGCTCGAACAACTTGTCGCAGAGATCCGAAACGGCGGCACCCTCGAAACGGGCGTGTTAGCTGCAAAGCTGGGCGCCTCCCCTCAGCTAATACAAGCCATGCTCGAGCACCTGCAGCGCACCGGCCTGATCCAGCCCTATCTCAATTGTGACGACGGCACGCTTGGCAAACCCGGCTGCCAGGGCTGCGGCCTCCGCGACGCCTGCACCAGCCCCCACGCCGCCGTCCGCCTCTGGCAAACCAAGCCCGAACCCTAACCTCTTCCCATCAAATCCCATAACTCTCATCTAAACATACGAAGAGCCCACTTCCCTCTCTCCGTGTCTCGTTTCCTTACAGTTCCGTGTTTCCCTGTTTCCCTGTCTCCGTCTTTTCCTCTCTCGTTTTCCCTACGTTTCGCCTCCGTTCTCGTGGTTCTCCCTGTTTCCTCATCTCATTGTTTCCGTGTCTTCCTGCTTACGTTCTTCCCTCTTTCCCTTTCTTATCTCCGTTTATCCCCGGACTCTCCGTTCATCTCCGGTGATTCCCATCTACGTGTTCATCTCCGGACTATCTCCGTTTATCTCCGGTGAAATATGTCTTTCTCCCTAAACTCCGTGAACTTCGCTCCATCCGTGTAATCCGCGTCCCATTCCCGCGTTTCCCCCACATGCAGGTAAAATCAATCCCAGAGTCCTCCCTGATGAAACAACCCTACCTCACGCCCATCCTCGTCCTGAGCCTCGCCCTCTCCGCCTGCGCCCTGGCGAACCTCGCCACCCCCGACTCTACTGGCCCACCCAAATCGCTGAGCCTGCCTCCACCACCCCCATCATATCCATAACCACAACGCCCGAGATCACGCCCACCTACGAAAACTGCGCCTACATGTGGGCCTCCACCCGACTTGCCCGACCTTTCCCAAAAACTCGCCGCCTCCCTCCAGGCCGTCGGATCCCAACCTGACGGGCAGCGCCTCCGCCTATGGCGAAGATTGCACCTACGCCGATGGTCACAGCACCTTTTCCGCCATGGAAACCGATTTTCAAGTAAAGGTGACCGTCCCCGACCTGCAGGACGAAAGTTCCCTCGGCAATTGGGTCATCAAAGCCATGGATGTGATCAATAAGCTCCCCCCTGATGAACTCGCCGGCCCCCAGCCCGGCCGCGTCCAATTTGAATTTGACAAGAGCGCCTCAGAAAACCTGTTTCTGAATGTGCCGATCGATGTGTATCGTTCCCAGGCTGCCGGCTTATCCGGAGCCGAAGTATTCAAACTCTTTAATCACAATCCCTAAAATCGTAGTCGCGACTTTAGTCGCCTCCCCAGATCACGGCATGTCGCAATAACCCCCTGACTTTCCCCCACACCTTTCCGAAACCTTAACCTCTCCAACACCAAGCACAGTGTGTCAATTCTTGCTGCTGGAGAACTCTGTGGAGCAAATTTCGCGCCACAGCCCGGAGCCTTCGAATTTCGCGCTTACCCCTTCCCAATCCCCTGATCACCTGATCCCAATCACCTGATTACCTAATCCCCAATTACCTGATTGCCTGATCACCTAATTGCCTGATTACCTGATCCCCAATTACCTGATCGCCTAATTACCTAATCCCCAATCACCTATTTTTTTTCGAAAGCCCGGGCGCTCACCACTCCGTGACCAACATTCTTTAGCGCAGCGTTCTCCTCCTACCCCATTGACAGAATCCATCTCTTGTTGTATATTTCGTTTAGTAAATACTAAACGTTCTTTATATTATGCATGTTCTGGTAATCTGCGGATAAATCCTCATAAGTATTGATACGGCATCCGTCCCTATTCCAATTCGCAGCCCGTCAGGGGCACAACATGTTGTGCCCCGGCGGCTAAAGCAATCTTCGACTTCGCCAGGAACACAAATTTTGAGATCCGCCAAACTATTTTTCCCCAAAAATTTCGAAGGTGCAACCTGATATGACCGAACAACTTGCAGAAATAAAACAAGACTTCACCGAAGGCCTAAGCAGCATCAGCCGGTTCTGGGGTTTCCCCAAAGGGGTCGGCGCGATATTCGCCGTCCTCTACCTCTCCCCTTCCCCGCTCTCGCTCGACGAGCTCGTCCGCCGCACCGGGTTGACCAAAGGTGCGGTCAGCACGGACGTGCGCGCGCTGGCCCGCATGGGTCTCGTCCAATCCTCCTCGCGTCTTGGGGATAGAAAAGATTACTACGTGGCCGAGACCGATTTCTATAAAGCCATCCGTTCCATCCTGGGTGAGCGCCAAAACAGTGATTTCTCCCGCGCAGTCCAGTCGGTCCGCGAAACCCTCGAGAAGCTGCAAACCGGCAAAGGATCGATGGATGAACAGGAGCGGCTGTTTCTGATCGAGCGCGTCAAGGCTCTGCAGGATTTCTTCGATGCCATTGATCATCTCTCCATCGCTGTCAGCAAGCTCGATAGCCTTGGAATTTCGACCGTCAGAAAAGTGCTGTCCATTTTGAAATAAGGAGTTTGCCATGAAGATCGCGGTTACCGGTGCATTTTCATATTCGGGTAAGTACATCACCAAAAGGTTGCTGGGGCGTGGTGAAGAGGTCATCACTCTTACCGGTCATCCTAATCGCCCCGACCCGTTCGACGGCCGAGTGAAGGCTTTCCCGCTCGATTTCAACAACGAACGCGGCCTGGCCGAATCGCTCAAGGGTGTGGATGTATTCATCAATACATATTGGGTGCGCTTTGATCGCGCCGAGAACACCCAGCCTCGTGCCGTCGAAAATACGCGCAAGCTTGTCAATGCCGCCAGGTCCGCGGGCGTCAAACGGATCGTTCATATTAGCATCACGAACCCTTCATCGGATTCTCCCCTGCCCTATTTCTGGGGCAAGGCAGCCAACGAAAAATCCGTGATCGATTCGGGCTTATCCTATGCGATCCTGCGCCCCACGGTGTTGGTGGGTTCAGAAGACATCCTGATCAACAATATCGCCTTCCTGCTCCGCCGCTTTCCCTTCTTTGCCATACCCGGCGACGGAAGTTATCGTCTGCAGCCGGTCTGCGTTGAAGACCTGGCTGATCTGGCGGTCGAAGCCGTTTATCGCAAGGACAACTATATTATGGATGCCGTCGGGCCCGATATCTTCACTTTCAAAGAGCTGGTTGCCCTGATTTAAACGAGCGTCAAAGTTAAGCGGCCGGTGCTCTCCCTGCCGCCGCGTCTGGCGCTGATCGCTGCCCAATTCCTGAGCCTGTTTGTCGGTGACGTATTGCTCACCCCCGAAGAAGTGGATGGCCTGATGGCGGACCTGCTCGTTTCAAACGAGCCGCCCCGTGGGAAAACCCGCCTCGCCGATTGGCTCAGGGCCAACAAAGAACGCCTCGGCGTTGAGTATGCCTCAGAGTTGAAGCGGCATTACATCTAAAAAAACAGCCTGGCTTTTCTAAGCCAGGCTCTTCATTTCGTATCTATTCACATCTCTCGCCGATTGCGCACGGTATTGACGGTAGGGGCGGGTTTCAAACCCGCCTCATAACTTCATTTCAAGGGGACTTGTCCCGCGCAGGTGGGGTTGTCAATACATCCATAATATATTTCGCCGGACGAAGATCCCGAGCGACGCGTGCGCAGCACCATCATTTTGCCGCAGATTGGGCACGCAGGGACCGAGTCGAGCGCAACGTCAGCCAGCCGCCGTTCCATCATTTTGACTTTTGCAAGCGAAGCCTGGAAAAGAGAGACGATCTCGGCAATCTCATAGTGATCGTTGGACGGTATTTGTACCAGCGGCAGGCCTGCGGTTATGAACAGGTCTTCCATGAATTGGTCGGTGCTGCGCGTCCCTGTATTGGGGATCGGTCTCACCAGCTCCACCCCGATTTGCGGCCTTAATGTCTGTGGATGACACAACAAAAAGTCCACATGTTTACGAAATAGTTTGTTGAAATAGTGGACATTCTCGTTTGGGCGGACAATATAGAATATATCGTTTAGAGCCACCTTGGCATAAATGACATATCGCTCACCCGCCATCTGTCTCAGGGCCCGATATAGCACCACCTCGGGTGTAGTGAGGAAGTGCTCGCGTAAGCGGTAGGGCAGCAATTCTTCATTTACCGCAACGGAATTATTGATCGTTGACCCTGTCATATAAAGAATTATAGAACAAACGCACTAGAAAATCAACGTATCTACTCATACTCCTCTGCATGAAATATCCGGAAAAAGGGATGTGCGCAGGGCGTACGCCCTGCGCACATCCCTTTTTCCGGAATCCTTTGCTCCAGGCTGAAAGCGTGGGGCAAAGGGTGAGTAGATTGACTATGTGACTTTAGACAAATGTTCTATGGGAAAATGAGCAATATGGAGAAAAAAAGAGTATGGTCAGTGGGGGCTGCCGCGGGAAGAGATAAGCGATCTGGGGGGACGGCTGGTTTTGTTTTACAAGCGTTTGGGCAGTATTCGCACCAAAACAGAGACACGCGCGAGAGGTTGAAGTACATCAGTGGATTATGCGCAGGAAGCAGAGCGTAACTGGCGAACGTTGGCAGGAAACGACGTGGGCAGACTCGCGTTGTTGAGTCATTCTTCCGGTCGGGCGAAGAGGTGAGAGGCTGTCGAACGAGTCAGGTATCTGCCTCAGAAGCAGGCTGGGTTCGACGAAGGCGGGAAGGCGGGCGGCATAGCGCCGGGCAGGTCGTCAGCACAGGACGTTGGGCAGATCGAGATGAGCCAGGTAGGCGTCTTCTGGCTTTGGTGACGGCGGGTCTGCACCTGGATGACGGAGACTTGTTCTACCCCAGCCTGGTTTGGAGCCATGCCGACCTACGAGGCAGGCGTACCGGACCTCGCTTTTCACACCAGCCGGTGGGTCGGCTGTGATCCACGACCCGGGGCGGCACATCCCATTCAGGCCGTGGGATGGATGATTGTATGGACGGGCCGCGCCACCTGACAGCCGGTAGAACCAGGGGACGTGCCTGCCACACGGTTTATTGGACCGCAGATCGCCATCCGCTCACCCCGGGGCACATCCCAGACCCACTGTTGGACAGCCTATGATCCACGTTGCGATCAACAGACGGGCTGGGTGGCAGAGCCTACGCTACGGGCTACGACGTGGCTATCTGGGCGCACTTCCCGCGTGTTCGGGTTTGGGTGGTTTATGAGGAAGAACTACGCCAGGATGGCTGCTGCTGCGCAAGGAGGCTGCTCAATCACCTATGTGCTCAATAACAAATGACCTCGGCAGGGTTTATAGCAGAGTTTTCTCGAATTCTCGATGACGATGGCGGTCATAACAAATAAAACCGCTTGGAATACCAGGCTCGCAAAGCTTTGCGGTTTTCTTAGCGCACTTCGCGGTCTTCGCGCTAAATAGCTTTTGTCTGACATCTAGCCACCTGACATTTTGCTCTGATGACCCTATCAAAGCTCATCTTAAATCTTTCTCGGTCAGTTTCATCATCCGATCCGAACAAAATTGGTAGATTTTAGCGTTCTCTTTCATAAAAAATCCGGGTAAATCTGTCTCGTCCGCGTTTTTCCGCGTTCTATTCTGTGCCTCGCTCAAAAGTGTCAGGTAGTTAGTCTGACATTACTTTGAGAAAACCGTGAGGTTTATAGCTCCCGCAAGGCTTCTTCCAGCCGTTTCTTCTCCCCCTCAACGTCTTGCACTTCCTCGTCCAGCCAGGCGTTTCGGAGTTCGCGTAATATTTTGCGGTAAGCGGGGCCAGGTGTGAGCCCGCGTTTTTTCAAGTCATTTCCTGTTATTTTGGGCCTGACGTGCCGCCACTCACCCAGGTATTTCTGTAACGCAGTCCTGGCCTTCCCCTCCGGCGCACCAAGATAAACCGCGTAAACGGCCGGCAGTGGCAGTTCGTCCAGGGTTTCCACGCACGAGCTGGGTTTCTGGTCTGCGATCACCTTCAAGTCGGAAAAAAGTGCCGAGGCAGCCAGCAGGGCCTTTAGGAGTGAGGCCGTAAAATGCAGCCGCTTATTCACCGACTCGATCTGGTTTTGGGAAAGCGTCATGAGCCACAGGAGCCAGGCCGTCAACCGCTCGTCGGTTCCGCCTCCCATGAGTTCAGGCTGACCCTTCGCCTGGAGACGCGCATGCACAGCCTGGTCCCACGGCAAAGCCGCGTGGATTGGTTTGAGCAAATCAAGCTCCGCCAGGCGTTCCAGGATGGCCGCCCTGCTGGGTTCATCCATGATCAGATCCAGCTCGTGTCTGATGCGCTGGGCCGAAAGCTTATCGACCAATCCCAGTGACTCCGGCATCAGGCTGAGCGTGTCGTCTGCAACTTTGAATCCGAAGCGTTGCTCGTATCGTATCGCACGATACATCCGCGTCGGGTCATCGACAAATGAACGATTATGCAATACCCGGATAAGCCCCTGCTGCAGATCTTCAACTCCACTATAGTCATCGCGCAGACTGCCGAAGTCCGGGCCGTCCAGGCGAACGGCGAGGGTATTGATCGTGAAATCACGCCGGCGAAGGTCGTCTTCTATCTTTCCCATTTTGACGGTCGGCAGTGCCGCCGGGTGTTTGTATATTTCGCTGCGTGCAGATACCAGGTCGAGAAACTCAGGGATCGGGAGCCGAGAGTCGTTATCTGCAGCGGATTTCCCTTTTCCAAAACTTGATCCACGGACCTCCCATTTCGCCGTCCCAAACTTGGAATGTATCGTTACCTTCCCACCATACTTTCCGGCAAGAGCACGCGCCAATGCAGCCGCCTCCCCCTCCACCACCAGGTCAATATCAATACCGTCGCGGCCAAGCAACAGGTCGCGTACCAGCCCGCCCACCATATAAAGCGGCAAGCCGATCCGGGTTGCTTCACCAGCCACGTTCCGGATTAATTCCAGTTGGACCGGATGAAGCACTTGCTGCAGCCTTTCGGCGAGGTTTTGTTCCACCTTACCATTTTAACTCATGAAATCGTGTATAATGTGCGCCATGTTGCTGAACCCGCTCCCGTCCACTCGCATGACATAACCTGCCTGGTCCGATTAGGTTCAGTAACTTCGTCCTTAAGCAAATAAACGGCTCACCAGGTTTGGGAGCCGTTTTTGTTTGTCCCTCATTCCGCATCTCTCCGGGCGCTGGAGGCTATAGAGGAGAAATGAATATCTCGGTTTTTGGTGGATCTCAACCTAAAGTGGGTTCAACGGCTTATGCGGAAGCGCAGGAGCTTGGCGGGCTGTTGGCGCAGCGCGGTCATACTGTCCTCACAGGCGGCTATATGGGCACCATGGAGGCCGTTTCCCGCGGCGCGGCAGAAGCCGGCGGACACGTGATCGGTATTACCTGCGGAGAGATAGAAAGCTGGCGTGGCGCCGGGGCAAATCAATGGGTCGCCGAAGAATGGAAAAAGGAAACGTTAATTCAACGGCTTGCAAGGCCTCATCGAAAGTTGTGATGCAGCCCTGGCCCTTCCGGGCGGTCCTGGCACTCTCACGGAGATCTCACTGATGTGGAATTTGATGATTATCGGATCTTTGCACCGTAGGCCGTTGGTCCTGATCGGAGACGGCTGGCGAACCGTTTTCGATCAGGTTTTTCTGACGCTGGGTGATTACTCGCCCCAAGGCCAGCGTGAGTTGCTGCAATTTTCGCCGGATATAAAATCTGCTGTTGAGAAAATTGAGAGCAAAGGGTAGGTTAGCGTGGTTTGTTCTCTGGGCTTTACCGAGGTCCCTACTCGATTTCTCTCAATGCTCTTTTTCTGATCATTCTATTTTTCGTTTTGGAGTTCAAATGGCTGAAGAAAAACTTCCAACCCGTGCTGAAAACTTTTCGGAATGGTACAACCAGCTTGTCCTTAGGGCCGAGATGGCGGATTATGCACCTGTTCGCGGCTGTATGGTGGTCCGTCCCTATGGCTGGACACTTTGGGAAAACATGCAGGCCGAACTCGATCGCCGTCTAAAAGAGACGGGCCATACGAATGCGGCTTTCCCTATCCTGATCCCCATGTCTTTTTTTGAAAAGGAAAAGGAACATGTGGAAGGTTTCGCTCCCGAGCTGGCCGTGGTCACCCATGGCGGCGGCGAAAAACTGGAAGAGCCCCTGGCCGTCCGCCCCACCTCAGAGACCATCATTGGCTACATGTACGCCAAATGGATCAAGTCCTGGCGCGATCTGCCGGTGCTGATCAACGTCTGGGGCAGTGTGTTGCGCTGGGAATTGCGCACCAAACTCTTCCTGCGTACCGCCGAGTTTTATTGGCAGGAGGGCCACACCGCCCACGCCACCAAAGACGAGGCGCTTGAAGAGATGTATCGCATTCTCGATATTTATGCGGACTTTGCCATCAACGAAGCCGCCGTCCCGGTCATCAAAGGCCGCAAAAGCGAAACCGAACGATTCGCCGGGGCGCAGATCACCACCTCCATTGAGGGCATGATGCAGGATAAGCGCGCCTTGCAGTCAGCCACATCTCACTACTTCGGTCAGAACTTTGCCAGGGCTTTCAACATTCAATATCTCGACAAAAATAACACTCTGCAATTCTGTGAGACCACATCCTGGGGCCTCTCCACTCGGATGATCGGTGCGATCATCATGGTGCACGGCGATGACCAGGGCCTGATCCTGCCCCCTCGTATTGCGCCCATACAGGCTGTGATCGTGCCCATCTACAAAAACGATGCGGAAAAGTCCAAAGTGATGGAAGTGGCCGATCGTATTTTCAAAGAACTCAAGCTTGCGAAAATTCGTGTGAAGATGGATGACCGTGAAGAAGTAACACCGGGATTTAAATACAATGATTGGGAGATGCGCGGGGTTCCCCTGCGCATCGAGATCGGGCCGAAAGATGTGGAAAAGGGCTCGGTTGCCCTTGCCCGCCGCGACTTCCCTGGAAGGGATGGCAAATCCTTCGTTCCGCAATCGGAGCTCGTATCGAGTGTAAGCGGGCTTCTTGTCGAGATCCAATCGTCCATGCTGGCGCGTGCTACCGCCTTCCGTGATGCCAATATCCATGAGCCCGCGACCTACGATGAGCTTAAAGAGATCGTTCAAGACGGCTGGGCCTTCTCGTGGTGGTGCGAAAGCAAGGAATGTGAAGCCAAAGTAAAGGAAGACACCAAGGCCACCACCCGCAACATCCCGCTGGATCAACCCGGTGGCGACGGCAAGTGCATCGTCTGCGGCGAAAACGCCAGCAAGAAGGTTTACTTCGCCAGGGCTTATTAGGTCATCGAATATCAACGATCAAGTGTCAGGTAAAATTCCCTGGCACTTGATGCTTAAACTAACCATACTAAAGCATGCCTGCTATTGATCTCGCCCGACTGCGAAAACAAGCTGCGCGCCTTGCTGATTTCTTCTTTGTCCCGGACGAATTCATCAAGCACCTGCATGAAATGCTTGATTTCTACGTCAATTACTCTGTGCGCAAGCCGCCTGCCATAGCCCCGGGGGCAAACCTCCAGACGTATCGAACGCCAACTGTCGTCGTTAAACAAATCGAGCAGGAACTAACGGTTCTTGTGAACAATAAAGATAATGCCGATGCCGCTTTGGACCTGGCCGATCATTTGTGGGACGAGGACTATCTTGAAACCCGCTTGCTGGCAGCGTTTTTATTGGGACGCATTCCGCCGCAGGAAGAACGCTTGCTCGCTCGGCTCACCGCCTGGACTCAACAAGTCTACGAAGCCGAGCTGCGCGCCGAATTACTGGACAAAAGCCTGGCGCGTATGAGAAAAGAAGCGCCCGAAAAATTCCTCGAGCTCATCGGCGAGTGGCTTCAGACAGAACGGTCCGCGCTTTGGCCCAACGGGATCCAGGCTGTCATCTCTGCCGTCTCCGACCCCGGTTTCGTCAACCTTCCTCCCCTTCTCAAAGTCATTGAGCCCATCGTGGAGGCGGCCCCTTCCAAACTGCAGCTCGAGATGGAAGAGTTGATTCTGGCCTTATATAAGTCCTCTCCAACCGAGACGTCTTATTTTATTCGCCAGGTATTGGTAAATTCGGAAAACCCAATGACGGCCATCACCTTCCGTCGAATTTCGCCCTCTCTTCCGCCGGAATTGAAAGAAGAAGTTCGCGAGTTTATTCGTGGCAAGCCTTCTGCAAAAAAGTAGGCAAAAACTTAACCATCACACCAAAGGGATAGATACCTCGGAGGTTTACATGCTTGCTCTCTTGAACGTCGTGCTCGGTGGTGCTTTGCTTGTGGTAGGACGCAAGTTGTTCTGGTTGTTTGTGGCTGGGATCGGGTTTGTCACCGGCATCCTGCTTGTCAACCGCTTCTTTCATGGTTCTGAATTAATAACGATCCTCGCGGGGCTTGTGCTGGGCGTTATTTTTGCCTTGCTGGCAATATTTCTGGAATTGATCGCCATAGGCATTGCCGGCTTCCTGGGCGGCGGTTATGTTTTCCTGAGCCTCGCATCCGTATTAGGTCTCGATAAAGGGATAATGTCGGCCATAGCTTTCATCCTGGGAGGGATAATAGGCGTGGTGCTCATTGCCGTCCTGTTTGACTGGGCGCTGATCAGCATTTCATCCCTGGCCGGAGCGGCTATGATCGTGGGCGCCATACGCCTCACGCCCTCGACCGCCAGCGTCGTCTTTATTGTTCTCTTGCTCGCGGGCGTCTTGATCCAGGGCACTGAACTTCGAAAGAATGGGCCCGAGGCGGGTGCGTAGCGCTGCCTGATGGAGGCATCAAATCCATCATGGGCTCGGCCCATGATTTGATCGGGGGTGAAATAGTCATTAAATTCCAGTGATATGTTTTCGTGGGGGTAGTAAAGCCAGGAAATACCGAAAATGCCCAAACTCTGTGAGCGGTGATACTCCATGATACTCCACGAACTCCATTTTAACTTGACACAGAACATTTGTTCTGTATAATGAATGTAAAGAATTTCAACTTTCAACTTGGAACTTTCAACTGCCCACTTCGACGATACGAATTGTCGAAGCTGGCGATATGAATCGCCGAAGGAAACTTTCAACTTTCAACTTGGAACCTTCAACTTTGAACTTTAGACCTTCGACCTTGAACTCGATACCCCAGGAGCAAAATCATGGAACTCTTCCCACCCTTCACCGAAAGCGTATCTCCTAAGCTGCCACCCTTCCCGGCCTCAAAACCCAAATCTGACAACTTACCACAGTGCCGTCCTCCGGGCGCTCCCAACCATCACATCTACCAGCAGTACTTCACATCCGCCGAACGTCGCAGGCTAAAGTCCATCTCAGAGAATGATGTGTCCAGCGAGATCCAGCTTCTGCGTATTCTCCTCGCTCGCTGCTTCGCCCAGGTCCCGCGCTTTCCCCACGACAGTAAGAAACCCGCCCTCCCCATGAAGCTCCACATCGACCTGGTTACGGTATTCAGCCGCGTTGCCATCGTCATCGGTGAGATGGTCGGCCTGCAAAATAAAATGCACAAGAATGAAATTGGAGACATCATCTTGCAAGCCCTGCGTGAATTGGATCCTCATAAAGATTTCTGCTGAAAGCTCTTTTTACTCTTTTCCTTTGCTGTCTCGCCCCGATGCATTTACGGGGTGATCCTTTGTGTCCGTCGAGATTTAGAATTCTCTTCTCTTCTCTCTTCTCCCTTCTCTCTTCTCTCTATCGTCTTTTACCCTACAAATATCAGTGTAAATCCGTCCCATCCGTGTTCCATTTCTTAAACAGATACTCGGCTATGCGTATTCGTTCCTCCTTCGTTCCTCGCGTATCGTTTCTTCAGACTTACCCGCCTCCATTCATTTCTTAGTCACATATTTCGGCAAAACGGATTAAAATTACCCTTATTACATTTTCCATCGAGGAGGCTTTTGTATGGCAAAGAGTAGCAAGCCCAAAGATATGGAAGGTGAAGTCTTTTACCCCTCCGAAGAAGTAATTACCCAGGCGCGCCTCAAGGATTGGGATGCACTGGCTGAAAAAGCCGCAAATGATCTGGAGGGTTTCTGGGCCGCCGAGGCCGAGGAACTGGAATGGTTTCAAAAGTGGGACAAGGTGCTGGATGACTTAAAGAAACCATTCTACAAATGGTTTGTGGGGGCGAAAGTCAATATCGTCCATAATGCAATTGATCGACATTTAAAGACCTATCGCAAAAATAAGCTGGCGCTCATCTGGGAATCGGAAGATGGCAAATTGCATCAGACTTATTCCTACTACGCCATGAACCGGGAAGTCAGCCGCATGGCAAACATCATCAAAGCCATGGGCATCCAGAAAGGCGACCGCGTCACGATCTACATGGGGCGTATCCCCGAAATTATTTTTGCCATGCTGGCCTGCGCCAAGATTGGCGCCATCCATTCTGTGGTATTTGGCGGTTTCTCCGTGGACGCCCTGCAGGGCCGGATTGACGACAGCCAGTCGAAGCTGGTCATCACCTGCGATGGTTCCTATCAGAACGGGAAGGTTGTCGAACTGAAGCGCACGGTGGACGAGGCGCTCAAACGCTGCCCGTCTGTGGAGAATGTCATTGTGGTCAAACGGGTTGGCCACGAGGTCCCGATGGAAGCCAGTCGCGATCACTGGTATCACGATCTGCTCGCCTTGCCCATTGCCAATGGCAAATGTCCCACCGAGGTCATGGATGCCGAGGATCCACTCTATATTCTGTATACCTCCGGTTCCACCGGAAAACCTAAAGCCATCGTGCATACGCACGGCGGTTACATGGTCGGCATCTATTCAACCCTCAAATATGTCTTCGATCTCAATGATGAGGATCGCTGGTGGTGTGCAGCCGACCCGGGCTGGGTGACGGGTCATTCGTATATTGTGTATGGTCCCCTGCTCAACGGCGCCACCTCGTTCATGTTCGAAGGCGGGCCTTCCTATCCGTATCCGAACCGCTGGTGGCAGTGTGTCGAACGTTACGGCATTACGATCCTTTATACCGCGCCCACCGCCATCCGTGGGCTGATGCGTTTCGGCGAAGCCTGGCCGAACAAACACGATCTTTCCTCCCTGCGTCTGCTTGGTTCCGTTGGTGAACCGATCAACCCTGAAGCCTGGAAATGGTATTACCGTGTGATCGGCAAAGAAAAATGCCCGATCATGGATACCTGGTGGCAGACCGAAACCGGCATGTTCATGATCACGCCCACCCCTACCGTGCCGCTAAAGCCCGGTTCAGGTACGCGTCCTTTCTTTGGACAGGAAGCGGACATCCTCGATGAACAAGGTAACTCAGTTCCCGATAATACCGAAGGCTATCTGGTGCTGAAGAAGCCCTGGCCGGCCATGCTGCGAACGATCTACGGCGATCCCGATCGGTATGTAAATCAATACTGGAGCAAATATCCCGGCATGTACACCACCGGCGACTCGGCCAAGCGCGACAAGGATGGATATTTCTGGATCATCGGCCGCGTGGATGATGTGATCAAAGTCTCCGGTCACCGCTTGGGAACCGCCGAGATCGAATCCGCGCTGGTGAGTCATCCTGCCGTGGCAGAAGCGGCCGCCATTGGCCTGCCTCATGAAGTGAAAGGTCAGGCCATCCACACCTTTGTGCTTGTTGCGCACCGGTTTCACCGGCACGCCCGAACTTTCCGAGGAGCTACGCCAGCATGTTGCCACCCATATGGGTCCCATCGCGCGACCTGAAGATGTAAAATTTGTTGATAAACTTCCCAAGACGCGCTCAGGCAAGATCATGCGCCGGGTGCTCAAGGCTCGTGCACAGGGATTGCCGGAAGGAGATATTAGCACGCTGGAAGAATAAACAGGATAGGCCCCGAGCTTTGAAAGAACCCAGGATGTTCCGAATGGTTCTTGAACAAAATCTTCATGCCAGGCAGAATTCTGGATTCATCCGGCATATCAGATTGCTGGATGAATATTCTCTATCCACCTACCAATTTGATCAATTCAGGCGGTACCCAAAACTTGCCCAATCCCACAAACCCCACCGCCAGTGAAGCCAGGAAGATCAAGACCCCAACACGCGACCAGAATACGGTCACGGCGATGATAAGTCAGCTGGTCCAGCCAGGTGCGCGGACCCACGCCAAAGGCACGCAGGTCCATCGCATCGATGATGTCTTCGCTTCCGATGATGGCATGGATGGTTACGGGAACCATCAGCGGACCGAGTTTTCGCACCTGCTGCGATCAATCCCCCGCTGATCTTCTCAAGTTCGTAACCGCGCGCCCGTTGCGCATCCATCGTCAGCTGGAAATCCCGCCCAAAGGTTGGTATGAAGCGCATGGTCAAATCCATGGCATAAGCAATGTTATCCGGGAGACGCAATCCCTTGAATGTGATTCCGTAAAGCGCGGGGTTGAGCGAGTAGGGGATTAAAATGGTCATGATCGCAATGCTGAATACACGCACAAACTGGCTGACTCGCAAAGAAAGCGCGTTCCACTGTAATATCCAAGGGTCGGCACCCAGCCAAATATCGAAAACGACGCCTTTAGTTGGCGGATCAGATGTTCCTGTTTATATAATTCCGTTCCGCCGCGGCCGGTTAGAAAAGTCAGGATTGCAAAAAAGAAAACAAAGCCGATAATGAAAATAAAAGCGCGGCGGATTTCCCACCATTTAACGCGTGAAGTAAAGAATACGATCAAGGCAATCACAAAAAAGGGCAACAGAAAACGCACATCCCAAAAGGCGAGTGTGGAAAAGAGGAAACAAAGATAGAACATGATCCAGGCTCGCGGATCGAACCATTGGATCAGGGATTTTTCTCGTTTGCGATAACGCCAGGCGACAAGCATAGTTATCGTTAATCAACTTTCCATAGAGTGTTCAGTGACCGGCATTCGCAAGCGTGCCGCCGGTCACTGAATTGAATGAATATTTTAGCGCCCGGATTGCCTTGAACAGCCGCATAGGCCCCCACCAGCAACGGGACAAGGATCGCGGCGAAGATCAGGTTCGGGCCGGCAGCCGGCAGGAACTCGCCGACCACCGCCGCGACCAGACTGAAGCCATTGATGAAGATATCGGAGAGCGCAGCAAAGAGGATACCCAGGATATTCCCAAGCATGCCCCATGTGACGGCCGCCGCGACATTTTCATTGTGACGCAAATCCAAAGCGGACAACCAACACCAGCACGAAACCGATCACAATCGTTAGGCCCGCAAAAATGAGAGACTGGTTCAGAAGCCGGTCGAAGTAAAAGCCATTCTGTACGTCTGCGGTTGAAAAAGAACAACAATACGGTCAGGACGGCCAATACACCGCTCACCCATAATACGGTGTCCATGCTCTTCTTCTTATCTTTGAACAACAATGCCATCCCGGCAATAAAGCCTACCAGGCCGTTGCCGATGCTCCACTGTGGCGAGAGACCGAAGCCGGTCAGCGCATCGCCGAACATATTACCAACCGCACCGCTGAAGAAACCAACCACCGGGTCCGAAGGCATATCCAAAAAACATCGGGATCGCGATCGCCGGCCGCAGTGAAACCTGGCTCAAGGACGGCACGACGAAAACGGTGCCGTTGAACAGCCATGAAAATACTGCATACAAAGCGGCGCCAATCGCCATCCAGACCACCTCACGGGTACCCACTTCCCAGGCGGCATTCTCACGAGTGAAATAGTACACCGCGAACGCAATCAGAAGACCGATGATGACGAACACAAAGCGAAGGACGAGCGTGGCCTGATCCACCGAAAAATTGAAGGGGCCAATGGTCTGCTGTGCCCAGGGCAAACATAACGATCGCAAAGATCACCAGGATCACAGCCAGTGAGATCAGGACATTTGTGAGTCTCTTATCCATTTCTGTTCTCCTCATTTTAGATATGCGCCAGCGCCTCAGCCCGCATAAACCTTCCTGTTTGCGGAAAATGCTTGACGTTCAAGGCAAGCAGCGATGAGGGCACAAGGCGGCAGGCCTACGAGTTGGTCGAAGTCGCGCAGCACCTCTTGCGGAGGTCCATCGGCAATGAGCCGGCCATCCGCGATCAATAAAACACGGTTGGCGTAGATGACAGCCAGGTCCACATCGTGCGTGATGAACATGATCGCCTCGAAACCCGGGCATTTGCAGGATGGAATCCATGAAGTTCATGTAATTCTGATAATCCTGCCCGGCGGTCGGTTCGTCCATGATCAGGATGCGGGAACGCATGGCCAGGATGGCCGCAATGCTGACGCGCTTCTGCTGGCCAAATGACAAAGCCAGCGGTGGGTCTTGCTCTTTGTCAGCGAGGTTCACAATCTTTAGCGCCTCTTTCACCTCCTGTTCAATCTGATCTTTCGGATGTTTTAGATTCGTCGGCCCGAAGGCAAGCTCTTCGCGGACCGTCGGAGCAAACAACATGTGACTGGGGCTTTGAAACACATAACCCAACGTGCTGGCGATTTGTGCAACACTCGCTTCTTTCGTGTCCCGGCCATTGACCAGCACACGTCCCGATTTAGGCTTCAAGAGGCCGATCGCATGCTTGACGAAGGTCGTCTTACCCGCACCGTTCGGACCCAAAACCGCAATGACATCGCCGCGCTTGATCTCAAGATTGATCCCATGCAGCACTTCGGTTTCGGCCTCATAACTGAAACCCAACGTTCTCAAAATTTAACAAGCGCGTCATTCTGTGAGGCTGTTGGCTGCACGCTCCCGGCAGGATCTTTATCTCAACCGGCGGTGGATCCTGCCTGGCACGCTCGAGGATGTCTCCAGCAGGTAATTTGACCTCACGATAGTTCACTACTTTAGATAACCCTTCCAGCTTGCCAAGGTAACGGATTTCCCCTTCTGACATGAACATTACGCGTTCCGGCTTGATACGTAACACATCTTCAACACGATGTTCCACCATCAAAACGGTCATTCCCTGGTCGGCCAGCGCCCGTACAGCATCCAGCGTGTCTTGTGCGCTGGCCGGGTCCAGACTCGCCAGCGGCTCATCGAGCAGCAAAATGCTTGGACGCATGGCAAGCACTCCCGCCAACGCAACTTTTTGTTTTTCGCCGCCCGAAAGATTAAAAGTCTCACGAGAGCGCAAATCGGAAATATTCAGGAAAGCCAGGGCTTCATCCACCCGCTGAATGATCTCATCGCGGGGCATGCCAAGGTTTTCCAGGCCAAAGGCAACTTCATTCAACACCTTTGTTCCGAGGATCTGGCGCTCCGGGTCCTGCAAAACGGTGCCGACCTTCTGAGAAATTTGAGATAACTTCCAGGTGATGGTCTCTTCACCAAAGATCAAGCGCACGGCCGGTGAGCTCGCCTTTGTAGGAGCGTGGGATCAAGCCATTGATCGTCCGGATGAGTGTGGTCTTGCCACATCCACTGGCGCCGGCGACGAGCAGGATTTCGCCCTGATTCGCAGTGAATGATAGATCATTTATCGCAGCGTCCTTGACGGTCCCGATAACGGAAGGTGAGGTTTTCTACAACGAGAGGAGTTTCAGGCATAATTCAATTGTGTAAAGGCGACCTTTCGGGTCGCCCATTGATGGGTTAATCCCTGTTCTATGCTAAGGAATAAGCGCTTCGATGGTATCGCCAACCTTAACACCTAACTTCACTGCCGCGTTACCATTAACCACCGAAACGATCAAATTGCCGGTGCTTCCCAAGCAGGGCAACCACTTCGCCGACCGGACGCTCACCAAAAGTATCAACCATTCCATTGATCTCGATACCGTTCAGACGCACATTGATATTTTCTTTTTGCTGCAGTGCTTCACCAAGGTTTTCGACCCGAATATTCGAGGCAACGTTGCCAAAGTGATCGATGTGAATTACCTCTCCACGCCAACCGGCTTTCTGTCCGTTCAGGCTTGAGGAAATTGGATCAGCACGGGATCAGAAAATGCTGTCTCCAAGTTCATCGAGCGGAACACCGGCAGCCAGGTGTGCTGCAACCGGCGAAAATATATCCCTTCCGTGAAAGACAAAACTTACCTTCGGCAGCCAATATTGTGGCTCTATCGAGTTCAACAAACTCACAGATCCATTGTTCCTGCTTTGCACGCTCGAGCAGAAGAGTAATGATCCCATTGTCCGGGCCCGACATAATACCAATCGCCGATACGGGCAGCCATGGGACGACGCTTTGTCCCTACGCCCGGGTCAACCACAACAACATGGACAGTGTCTTTTGGAAAATAAGGGGCAGAGCGTGCAAGAACCAGTGCCGCTTCACGGATATTTTGGGCCCCAACCATGTGACTCAAATCTGCAATCTGTGCCTGAGGGCAGATATTCCAAATCACGCCTTTCATGACGCCAACATTTCCGTCTTTGATTCCGAAATCCGTCATCAGAGTAATAATTGCCATGTTAATCTCCGTTCCAGATATTATCAAGGGAATAGAATGATTGTCAAGATCAGAAATCAGCTCCGAAAAAGATCGAATTCCGTTCATGTTTTGTAGCTGAAAATCAGGCAATTCCTTATCGCCGATCTGCGATCTAAGCAATTTCGAATCTCCATGATATGAGAGCCGAACAGATCTCATCTACCTGCAGGTCAGTTAATAGCGGTTTTCCGGCCCGAAAATGAGACCAACGGGCAAAGTTGAGTAAGTGCTCTTATCGAATCAGTGCAAGGAAACGCGGATTCGCAATATTAGTCGGATTTTCGACTAAATTTACCGCATATTTCTGCCTGAAAGGTCAGGAAGATGTTCATATCAAAATGCAGACTTGTGCTTTTGACGTCTGTGAAATCCCGCGCTATACTATATTAGTCAAACTTGTCTTCCTAATCTGATCGGCTTCATTGGTCCGCCGATCAGATCATTCAACCTTCAGACCAAAGACAATCAAGGAGGTTTTGGTATGGCTTTCAAGCTCACCTATGCAACCATGTTCAACCCGCCCGAAGAACTCCACAAGGGCTTCGATGGCGCTGTGGCGAAGCTAAAGCAAAATCTGGGCAAAGAATATGGCATGATCATCAACGGCAAAGATGTATTCTCCGATGATAAGTGGGACGACCACTCACCCGTCAATACAGACTGGGTGTTGGCGCGCATGCAAAAAGGGAACGCCTCCCATGCTCAACAGGCAATTGCCGCGGCCCGCAATGCCTTCCCAAAATGGAGCCGGACCCCCTGGCAGGAACGCGTGAAATTGGTCCGCAAAGCTGCCTCATTGATCGAACAGCGCATCTTCGATCTGGGTGCGGCCATGGCTCTGGAAGTTGGCAAGAACCGCATGGAATCGCTCGGTGACGTCCAGGAAACTGCCGATCTGATGTATTTCTCGGCTTTGATGATGGAGCAAAATAACGGCTTCATCAAACCGATGGGCAAGGACCCGCTCGTGGGCTATGATTCCACAAACGTTTCTGTCCTGCGACCTTACGGTGTCTGGCTCATCGTCAGCCCCTTCAACTTCCCGTTCGCATTGACGGGCGGCCCGACAGGTGCAGCCCTGGTTGCCGGCAATACGGTTGTCATCAAACCTGCGACCGATACAGCCTGGATCGTCCGTTTGTATGCCGAATGCCTGCGAGATGCCGGATTCCCGGATGGTGTGGTCAACTTTGTGACCGGTCCTGGCTCGACCCTTGGGCAGGCGCTGGTGGATAACAAGGATGTGGATGGCGCGACCTTCACCGGCTCCTTTGATGTCGGCATGAAGATGTACCGCGATTTTGCCAACCGCAACTATGTACGCCCCATCGTTCTGGAATTGGGCGGCAAGAACCCGGCCATCGTCTCGCGCCATGCCAATCTCACAGATGCAGCCACCGGCATCGTCCGTTCGGCGTTTGGCCTGCAGGGACAGAAATGCTCTGCCGCTTCGCGGGTCATTGTCGAAGAACCGGTTTACGACGAATTGGTTGGGCGATTAAAAGAAATGACCGACAAACTGGTCATCGGCGACCCAACCGAACGCGCAACCTACATTGGCCCGGTGATAAACAAAAGCTCCTACACCGATTTCAAGAATTTCACCGAAGAGATCAACCAGGCGGGCGGCAAATTCCTGACCGGCGGCCATGTTAAGACCGGCGGCATGTTCGACAAGGGATACTACTGCGAACCCACCTTTGTCACCGACCTGCCATTTGAACATCGCTTGTGGCAGTATGAAATGTTCCTGCCGATCACCACTATTGGCAAAGTCAATAATCTCGATGAAGCCATGCAAATCGCCAATAATGTCAACTATGGCTTGACGGCCGGCTTCTATGGCTCGCTCGATGAAACCGATTGGTTCTTCGACAAGATCGAAGCCGGAGTGACCTATGCCAATCGCCCGCAGGGCGCAACAACCGGCGCCTGGCCGGGCTTCCAACCTTTCGGCGGTTGGAAAGGTTCGGGCGCCAGCGGCAAGAACGGCGGCGGTCTTTATTACGTCCAACTCTATATGCATGAGCAGATCCGTACGTTGGTCAAACCTGCCACCAACGGCAAGCCGGCCGCCAAAAAAGGCAGCTGCAAAATCGTCATCAAAAGGGAAGAAAGCCGCGCCCAAAAAGGCCGCCAGGAAAATCGTAGCAAGGATACCGGCTTCAAGAAGAAAAGCACCAAAAAAATCGGTCAGGAAGACGACTCCCGCAGATAAGTTACAATTCCCCTTCCCCGCTTAGGGGAAGGGGTTTTTCATTGCCATGGTTGATGAATTTATAATCCGCATCGGTACCTTTTTTATACTCATCGGGGTCGGCATCTTTATTCTGTTTGTAGCTTCCGATTATGCCAACCAGACGAATTTCGATTATCTTTTCTGGGCGGTACTTTCGGTTACGGTCGGCATTTTGTTCCGCAGGCGGAAACCAGCCGCCGCCTCCCAGTGGACGCTTTTCTTATTTTCGCAGAATGCGGGGAGACCAGAAGGGTCATAAAGATGAAAAGAAGTGAAGAAGTATATCAATGTCAAAACTAATAACCCTCTCAGAAGCAATTGCAAAATATGTAAACGACGGGGACACTGTTTATGCAGCAGGGTTTACACACCTGATCCCCTTTGCGGCAGGACATGAGATCATCCGCCAAAAGAAACGAAACCTGGTGTTGGCGCGCGCAACACCTGACTTGATCTACGACCAGATGGTCGCGGCAGGCTGCGCAGCAAAAGTCATTTTCTCTTATATGGGTAATCCCGGCGTTGGATCGCTGCGCATCGTCCGCAGCGCAATCGAGCAGGGCAAGCTTGAATGGGAGGAATATTCACATTTTGGGATGATCACGCGCTTACAGGCCGGTGCTTCGGGCCTGCCCTTCCTTCCGATGAATCAAACAGCAGTATCCGACCTTGAAAAGGTGAACCCGAATATAAAGCGGGTCGTTGATCCGTACGGCGGCAAGGATGTGATCGTCGTACCCGCTCTAAACCCGGATGTAGCCATTGTCCATGTTCAACGTGCGGATGCAAACGGCAACGCACATTTATGGGGCATCATCGGTGAGCAAAAAGAAGCGGCTTTCGCGGCAAAGAAGGTCATTCTGACTGCCGAAGAAATCGTGACGAGGCAGTGATCCGATCCGACCCGAACCGCACGCTCATACCGCGAAATTGTCGTGGATGCGGTTTGCCTTGTCCCCTATGCCTGCCATCCCTCTTATGCACAAGGATATTACGACCGCGATAATGAATTTTATTTGCAGTGGGACAAGATCAGCGAGTCGCCCGAGAGCATCAGGAACTGGCTGGACGAATGGGTCTTCGGTGTAAGAGATCGCAACGAATACTGGCAAAAACTTGGTGCTGAAACACACAAGCGTTTATCGGTCAAGCCACGTTATAGCGAACAAATCAACTATGGAGTATATTGATCCATCATTTCGGGATGATATCCACGAGCAAACATCGATTTGCAGGACCCCGAATATCAAAATCTTAAGGATCAAAGAAATACGAGCGGATGAACATACCTTTTTTTGACTATGGCGGATCAGGCCAACCCCTGCACTTCCTGCATGCCAATGGCTATCCACCTGCCTGTTATGAGCCGCTGCTCGGCCTCTTATCCACCCAATACCATGTATTTGGAATGTCGCTGCGCCCTTTGTGGAAAGCATCAAATCCGGCGGACATCAAAGACTGGAATCCGCTCAGCGATGACTTTCTAAAATTCCTTGATGAAAAAGAGACCGGTCCTCTCATCGCTATGGGGCATTCCATCGGCGCCACCGTAACGTTACGCGCGGCACTTCTGGAACCGGACCGTTTTCGAGCACTTGTGCTCATCGAGCCTGTCCTTTTCCCACTCTATTTCATGTTGGAATGGAATCTGGCACAGGACTTTTGGGCTGGGTCACCGACTGCACCCAAAAATTGAAGGCGCACTCAATCGGCGCCGGGAATTCGATGATCTCGACCAGGTTTTCACTGGTTATCGACGCCGCCCTATTTTTAGATACTTTTCGGATGAAAACCTGCGCATTTTCATACGAGGCATGACAAAGCACAAAACAATTAACGGTGACGGCGCATCCCCAGGAGCGGTTACGAACTGGTCTATAGTCCGGAATGGGAAGCGCAGATCTACTATACTGGCCTTTGGCATGATTGGGATCTCTGGATGAATATCTCTCGACTGGATATTCCAACTTTGATCCTACGCGGCGCAGACACAGATACATTTTGGGAGTCTACTGCCCGATCTGTGGGGAAAAGGAATCCCAAGATTAAGATCGTCACGGTGGAAAAATCCACTCATCTCCTACCGCTTGAAAAACCACAGGAAGTTTTCGAAGCAACCAAATCATTCCTGGAAAAGGTGGAATGAGGATCCGCACAAGTATACGCGCCGAAATCAGAATTATCATGAATAAACTGGGATTTTTCAGTGCGAAAGAGAAGGAGAAGTATGACCGAAATGCAGTATTCATCCGCTGAGCTGATGATCATCAATGCTGCGCGTTTGCTGCGCGACGGAGATGTGGTTTTTGTGGGCGTAGGGCAACCTAACCTTGCATGCAACCTTGCCAAACGGACACACGGGCCAAATATCGTCATGATCTACGAAGCAGGTGTGATCGGGGCAGAGCCGGCGCGCTTGCCACTATCCATTGGGGACCCCAGCCTGGTCAGTGGGTCGCTGTCAGTGGTAAGCATGTATGATATTTTTACACTCTACCTCCAGCGCGGGAATGTGGATGTCGGTTTTATGGGCGGCGCACAGATTGACAAATATGGAAATATCAATGCCACCGTGATCGGCAAGGATTATGCCCATCCCAGAACCCGTTTGCCGGGATCCGGCGGATCACAGGAGATCGCAGCCTGGGCAAACCGCTGTTATATCATGACGCCGCATCAGAAACGCCGCTTCCCCGAAAAAGTGGATTTCATGACCTCCGCGGGATTTCTGAATGGACGCAAGGAACGTGCAGCCACCGGCGTGCGCGGCGGCGGGATCGTGGGCGTTGTCACCGATCTTGGCTTCATGGAACCGGACGAAAACGGAGAACTCACCTTGACTGCTCTACATCCGGGAAAAACAGTAGCCCAGGCAAAGGAAAATACCGGCTGGGATCTCAAAATCGCCGATCCCATGAAGGTCACCGAACCGGTGACCCAGAGAGAATTGAAGATTTTGCGCGAAGAACTTGATCCAACGGGGATTTATCTCAAAAGCGGCTAAGAGACACCTAACAGAAGATCAGGTGTTTGACATTCTTAAGACTGATCTTCTAGAGGAGACCACCGCGCGTTGCGGGCCGTGTCTTCGTTGAGTCTACGAATAGGGTTTAGCGACACTACCTAATGGGAGCAGGAGATAAATGTGAATACTGAACATCCTTCAGCCCACCGTTCAATATTGGGACGAATATTCCTTTCCCCGGCCGAACCCCGACTGCGAGCCGGTTGGAGATTTCTACTCCAGGTGTTAATGCAGATCATTATAACGGCCCTCGCAGGCCTGGCGCTATTTATCCCTTACAGCTGGCTTACGGGTGCAATCAGCCTAAGCGGTACCCCATATCTGGCATTTAGTGAAATTATAGAGATCGTGGCGGTCACCCTCTCGGTTTACCTTGCCCGCCGATTTCTTGATAAACGCACGTTCGTGAGCCTGGGCCTTCAGGTAAACAAACAAGCCTTGCTTGATCTCATAATCGGGGTTGGCATCACGTTTGTCATGATGGGCCTGATCTTCCTTTTGGAAAGTCTGCTCGGCTGGCTCTCCGTGGATACATTTGCCTGGACGATTGAACCGGTGCATAAATGTGATGGCCCAGGTATTACTATTCTTTATCATTTTTGTCGTGGTGGCCTGGAACGAGGAATTGATGAGCCGTGGTTATCATCTGCAGACCATCGCCAGTGGAACAAATTTACTATGGGGGCTTATTGTTTCGTCCGCAATCTTTGGGGCTTTGCACCTGGCAAATCCGCATGCAACCTGGATCAGCGCTGCAGGCATTTTCTTCGCCGGCTTGTTCCTCGGTTATGCCTATATCCGAACCGGGAAGTTATGGCTTTCCATCGGCTTGCATATCGGGTGGAACTTTTTTGAAGGCGTAATCTTCGGGTATCCGGTCTCGGGCATTGATACTTACCACCTGACCCGGATCAGCGTTTCAGGCCCCGGCCTGTGGACCGGCGGAGCATTCGGGCCCGAGGCCGGTTTGATCTTGCTCCCGGCAATCGTGCTTGGAGCAGGCCTGGTTTATCTCTATACCCGTCTCTACACTAATACATGAGACAACCCGTCAAAGTAATTTTGTTCGACCTGGGGAATACGCTCATCTACGATAATCCGGCGGCCTGGAAAGAGGTCTTCCAGCGGGCGGACGATGCATTGTGGATGTCGCTGCAAGGATCTGGGGTTAATTCTTCGCCAAGCGAGTTGTACGGCGCCCACGCGACTCTTCTTCACTACTATTACCTTTTGCGCGAGGGAGAACTGGATGAACCGGGCATAGGCACTGTTTTGAGAGAGCTGCTGAACAAGAAAAAGATAACCCTCCCCGAGAAGGAATTACAGTCCGCATTGCGATCGATGTATGCGGTCACCCAGACCAACTGGCATGCTTGAGGACGATGCCATACCAGTGCTTCAGGTTTTGCAGCGAAGCGGCTACCGCCTGGGTATCCTCTCGAATGGCGCAGAGGACTTGAATACCTACGAGCTGATCGACAAATCAAAACTGCGCTCGTACTTTGAATTTATCCTCTCTTCGGCTGCTTTTGGTAAACGCAAACCACATCCCGGTATCTTCCAGGCTGCCCTCGATCATTTTCAAATCTCCACAGAGGAAACCGTAATGGTTGGCGATAATTACGAGGCGGATATCCTCGGTGCGCATCAGCTCGGTATCAACACGATTTGGATCCGCCGGCGCGTTCCGGATTTGATGGAATATCCACCCATCCCGCCGGAAGCGATCGTTTCCACACTGAGCGAAATTCCTCCCCTGCTTTCGACATGATAAGATCCATTTATGAAGATCGCCAAAACATTTCCCTATGTCGGGCTCGGCATAGGGATTTTGTCATTAAGCCCTTCTGCCGTGTTCGTTCGTTGGCATCTTTGTCGTGAATCAACCGCATTAGGGGGAAGAGGCTGAAATCCCGAATGGATAAGTACCTGCTGAAGACCTTTCTGGAATTACCCAATGGTCTTCCTTCGCATGACACCTTTGGGCGTGTCTTCTCGAGGCTGGATGCGCAGGAATTTCAATCGGCATTCCATGCTGGGTATTGGCAGTTCATGAAGTGACAGAGGAGCAAATCTTCTAATTCATCCCATATGTGTGCGTCGCTCGGCAGACGCAGTATTAGGTAAACGGGCGATTTTCATGGTGATCGCATTGGCCGAAGCTAACCAGCTGGTTTTGGGACAGCGCAAGGTGGACGAAAAGTCGAATGAAATCACGGCCATCCCCGAATTACTCAGTATGCTGGAGATTTCGGGTTCTATCGCAACAATCGATGCCTATGGTCACCCAAACCCATATCGCCCAAGCCATTGTCGCGGCTGAGGCCAACTATGTGCTCGGCGTCACGGATAATCATGGGCGCCTATACGAACATAGTTCAGTCTCATAAGCGGTGGATCAGCGCAAAATTTCCAATATGCCTCTTAGAGGATCGTACAATTGACCTAATAGGCATCAAGTATAATGGGCGCAAATTTTATTGATCTGTTTAATGGAGGAGAGAATGGAAATCAAAGTCTCGACCGAGAAGGGTGTTCGTCCTATATCCGTGATCCATGTCGATGGAAATATCGACTCGGCCAGCTATCAGGAATTCCAATCGAAGGCCGAGGAATTGATCGCAGCAGGCACACGGGATATCCTGATCGATCTAACCCACGTACACTTCGTGAGCAGCGCAGGCATCCGGGCCATCCATGCACTTTTCAACAAATTACGCGGGCTAACGCCCGATGTGAGCGACGAGGAGCTGCGCAAAGGGATCAATGAAGGTACTTATAAATCCCCTCACCTTAAGCTGCTCAACCCATCCAAAGAAGCCACGACCACGCTTGAAATGACCGGGCTCAATATGTATATTGATATCTACAGCGACTTTAAAAAGGCAATTTCGTCCTTTTAACTCAAGCCGTGTCCGACAGAGCATCCGGCGATCCTTTGCTTTGATCAATTTAACTGCATGGTAGAATCAGACAGTGACAGACCTGTTTGATCATGCCATGCAGGAACGCATGAAGAGCGAAGCCCCACTGGCGGCGCGGATGCGTCCGCGCACGTTGGATGAATATATCGGGCAGGAACACATCGTCGGCCCGGGCAAACTCCTGCGGCGCGCAATCGAAGCCGACCGGCTTTTCTCCTCCATCATTTTGTGGGGCCCTCCTGGAACTGGAAAGACCACGCTCGCACAAGTCATCGCCAACACTACCAAAAGTCATTTTGTTACCATCTCGGCCATCCTGGCCGGCAAGGCCGACCTGCGGGTTATCCTGGAGGAGGCTGTCGAACGCAGGCGGCTTCAGAACCAGCGCACCATATTATTTGTCGATGAAGTCCATCGTTGGAATAAGGCGCAGCAGGATGCGCTCCTGCCCCACGTTGAAACCGGCGCCGTCACCTTGATCGGTGCGACCACTGAAAACCCATACTTCGAAGTCATCAAAGCACTCATATCCCGCTCACGGGTATTTCAACTTCGAAATTTAAATCAAGGAGAGACCGGCATCCTGATCGATCGGGCGCTGGCGGATGAAGAACGCGGCTATGGAACTCGAGCCATCGTTCTTGACGCCGCGGCGCGCAGCCATATAGTCGAAGTGGCAAGCGGCGATGCCCGTAACGCGTTGAATGCGCTGGAGCTGGCGGTTGAGTCGACGCCACCAGACCGCGCTGGAACCGTACATATTACGCTCGATGTGGCCCAGGAATCCATCCAGCAGCGGGCAGTGCTGTATGATAAAGACGGTGATGCTCATTACGATACGATCAGCGCATTCATCAAGTCAGTGCGAGGCTCCGACCCGGATGCGGCTCTATACTGGCTCGCCAAGATGCTTTACGCCGGAGAAGATCCACGCTTCATCCTGCGGAGGTTGATCATCCTGGCAGGCGAAGATATCGGCCTCGGCGACCCTTTGGGGATTGTTGTGGCAGCCTCCGCCGCGCAGGCTTTCGATTACATCGGGCTGCCCGAAGGCGTGTATCCGATCGTAGAAGCGACTCTATATCTCGCCACAGCCCCCAAATCCAACAGCGCGGGAGCGTACTTCAAAGCAATGCAGAAGCTGGAAGAGGAAGGCCAGGTTTCGGTTCCACGACATCTAATGGACGATAATCGCGATGCTGAGGCCATGGGGCATGGAAAGGGATATGTCTATCCCCATGAATTTGACGGCCACTTTGTGGCTCAGCAATACCTTCCAAAGCGACTGCTTGGAACCTATTTTTACCAGCCTTCGCAGGAAGGCTATGAGGCCCAAGTGGTCTCACGGTTGGAGCAGTGGCGAGAGGCGCAGCGTAAGGCATTGGGCGTAACAGAGGTAAAGAATCTACCGGACCTAAGCGAAGAGAAGATCCTTGAGATGAAACGGAAAATTAAATAACATGCCCCTGTTGCTCCTTATCCGACATGGCGAGAATGATTACAGCAAAAAGGGGCGCCTGGCAGGGCGCCTGGCAGGCATACATCTAAATGAACATGGTAGACACCAAGCCGAAGAATTGGGGAAAGCGCTGGCCGAAACACCATTAAAAGCCATTTATTCGAGCCCACTCGAACGCGCGTTGGAAACCGCGGAGCCTATCGCCAAGGCGCGGGGTTTGAAAATCATCCAGGAGCCGGGGCTGCTCGAATCCGACGTTGGCAAGTGGCAGGGACAATCCATACGAAGATTGGCGCTTACAAAATATTGGCAAATCATCCAGCAAGCGCCGTCCCGGGCCGGACACCCGGATGGCGAAACCTTTCTACAAGCCCAGACGCGCATTATCACGGCATTAGATAAGATCTGTAAAGCCCATAAGGCCGGCGATATCATCGCGTGTGTCTTCCATTCGGATCCCATCAAGCTGGCGGCGGCGCACTATCTGGGCTTACCGCTTGATCACTTCCAGCGCCTGGCTTGCGATACGGCGTCGGTGACCATGCTGGCGGTTGGTGAATCAGGGGCACAGTTGATCTGGCTAAATCGGCGTCCGCCGTTTGAATTGAAGTTTCCCAAAAAGAAGAAATAAAATTTAGTAAAAATGGATGTGTGCCAGGGTGTCCCCTGGCACACATCCATTTTTGCAGCTCTTTTCAGGATGGGTTCAGAGCGGTATAGACTGCAATCGAGTTTCCTGTGAGATCCTTGAACACCCCGTACCATCCAAAGCCCGGGATTTCCGATTTTTGCTTGACGATCACGGCACCAAGCGATTTGGCCTTCTTCAGGTCAGCTTCAATATCATCACTATCCACATAGATCAGCACGTTGTCGACTTTGACTTCCTCGCCAAGCGGGTTGAAACCTCCGGCAGGTCCTTCAGCCGGCTCCCACAGGGAATAATTCGCTTCCGGCATGGGTGTAATCTTCCAACCAAAAAGTCTCTGATAGAACTCGCCCAACTCCGCCAGGTTCCGGGTGGGGATCTCAATATGAACAATATTCCTTTTGGTCATGATCTGCTCCTTTTCAAAGTGGTTATCAGGCTCCGATTAATCGTTGCAATCTGCAAATCCATCCGCAGATGACGCAGAGGCGTCCAAAGGAAAAAAGGCCAGCTGTTACCTGCCGAAGGATCATCCTCTCGAGATCTTTGAATCAAGGTTGTAAAAACTTTCTGAAGGTAATTCGAACCAATCCTTGCTTTCAGGCAAAAAAACGTCTCGAATGCACCGGCTTTCCCGTAAACCACGGCTATTTTCCGATTGAAGAGCTGGAGGTTCGAATGAGGTTCGAAGACACTGCAAACCGCGTTCACGATGATGTTACCAAGCCGAAAAAAGGGGATTTATTTGACGTGGTCTTCTTCATTCACCTGACGGATCATTTCCATGACCGTCATGAAGGCTTCGCCACCCCCATCGCTCTCGGCGTTCTTTTGGATCAGAGAGGCAATCAGCCGAAGGTAGTGTGTAATCGCTCTTTCGTAACTCAGCCAATCTTCCGGCGCGGCCGTTAGTTGTTTTTCAATGCAGGTTTTGAGGCGAACACGGGCCAAAGCCAACTCATGCTCGGTCAGATCCAACGGCATGGATTCAAGCTCCGCGCTGTCTTCCGGCGAGACCTGTTTTGAATACAGGCCATGTTTGAGGCGATTTTTGTTACCGGGTTGGCCGCCGCGTTGACGGCCGGAAGGTTGTCGGGACATAGTTATGCAGGGGTCCGAAGAATAAATGTGTGCGCTTGTGGTTACGCCGATTATATAGAACATATGTTCTAATGTCAATAGCGATAATTAGTCGCAATTGGCTAGATCAAACCTACCGCGGGTAAAATCTGTGTAATACCGCAGTCCAAATTGAGTCTAATCAGCAGGAGAATAAATGGAAATTGAAACGCTTGCCGTTCATGCAGGACAGGAACCCGATCCAAATAACGGCGCCGTGATGACGCCCATCTATCAAACATCCACCTATATTCAAGACGGCGTAGGCAAAGCCCGTGCCGGTTACGAATATTCGCGGACCAAGAATCCGACCCGCCTGGCCCTCGAGAATTGTTTGGCGGCGCTTGAAGGCGGACAATACGGTCTCGCCTTCTCTTCAGGCATGGCAGCGACCGACACCGTGCTGCGGCTCGTTGACAGCGGTGCGCACGTACTGGCGGGTAACGATATCTATGGCGGCACATACCGGTTGTTCGATAAGGTGTTACGACGCTACGGTCTCAGCTTTAGCTTCATCGATACAACCGACCCGGAGAATGTAGCCGAATCGCTCACACCGCAAACAAGACTGGTTTGGCTGGAAACCCCTACCAACCCCCTGCTGTCGCTCACGGATATCCAGGCGGTGGCAGAGATCGTCCACCAGCATGATAATCGTCCGCTGCTTGTCGTGGATAACACTTTTGCCACCCCGTACCTGCAACATCCACTTGAGTTGGGCGCCGACATCGTGATCCATTCGACAACCAAGTATCTCGGTGGACATTCCGATGCGGTAGGCGGCGCGGTCATTGTCAAAGACAAAGCCATCTTTGATAAATTAGCCTTCCTGCAAAACGCAGTCGGAGCAGTACCAGGGCCCATGGACTGCTTCCTGGTCTTGCGAGGAATAAAAACCCTGCCCATACGCATGGACCGTCACGCTGAGAACGCGTCGGCGCTCGTCGAATTTTTGGCGGGCCATCCCAAGGTAAGCCGGCTCATGTATCCGTTCCACAGGAGCCATCCGCAAGTACAAGTCGCGAAGAAACAGATGAGGAACGGAGGCGGCATGATCTCATTCATCCTGCGAGGTGGGGCGGCGACGGCGGTCAGGGTGGCTGAAGCAACCAAATTGATCACGCTGGCCGAATCATTAGGCGGGGTGGAATCGCTGATCGAAGTCCCGGCGGCCATGACCCACCTGTCAACGGCGGGCTCTCAGATCGCAGTGGATCCGGGTCTCGTGCGACTCTCGGTTGGCATCGAGAACAAAGAGGATTTATTAATGGACATCGAACAGGCCTTGGAAAAGGCCTAGGTCATATCCGCAAATAGAGGAAATCGATTTTTGGGGTGTTCTTCGGAAACGTGATTCACTGACTGCAAGCCCAGGGCAACCTCGCGTCAGGCTCGCTTTTAACTCAGGCTCTATGGATTGCCAGCAGGGTCACATCATCGTCCTGCGGCGAACCATTTTGATAATCCATCAAGGTCGCAAACAACCTGTCGCAGACTTCCTGAGCAGGGCGGCCGGTCATCCCGGCGAGACCGGATTTGATATGCTCCAGGCCAAAGGCCAGGCCATTGGGGTCGCGACAATCGGTCATCCCGTCGGTGTAAAGAAGCAAAGTGCTTCCGGGCTCCAGAAGAACCGTGCGCTCATCCAACGTGATCGTTTCCCACAACCCCAACGACATTCCAGGCGCATGAGGAATGCGCTCAACCGTGCCATCGGGCCTCAAAATCAATGGGGGCTCGTGGCCAGCCCGCGCATAAGTGAATTCGCCGGTAGCCGAATCCAGGATGCCGTATAGCGCTGTGACAAACTGGGCCGATTTATCCAGATGCGTAATGTGGCCGTTGACCAATTGAAGCACTTCACCCGGCCCAATGCCCGGGTCTGCCTCCGCCATGATGAGGGCGTGCGAACGGGCCATGAACAAGGCAGAGGGCACACCCTTATCTGCCACATCGCCAATCACAACACCTATATGTGGGTTTGATCAATTGGAAAGGCATCATAAAAATCGCCGCCTACGTGACGAGCCGGCAAAATCCGCGCACCAAAATCGAAACCAACAACGGAGGGCAGGACGTCCGGCAGGATGCTCAACTGAATATCGGCGGCCACCTGGAGCTCACGCTCCATCCGCTCTTTTTCAATCAATTGGGCCTGCGCGTTCTTTAGCTCGTCATAAGCCTTTTGCAACGCGTGGTTCTTCTCGGTTAGATCTCGAAAGGTGGCATCGTTGGTCGCATCCAGGCGTTCGCTGAGAATGCCGACCATCGCGTAGGCGATGACTGGCCAACGCTGCAGAACCTGGACGAATTTCACCCGGCTCATAACCCAGGTACGAGTCTCAGTCTTGGCGCGAACCGTGGCCGTCCGCCTGCCATCGGCCAGAATCAGCCCCATCTCCCCTACGTACTCACCGGGTCCACAAGTCTTAAGGAGCATTTCATCTGGAGTTTCGGCGGCAAGGACTATTTCCAAAGTGCCGTCAATCACCACGTAGAGGTTCTCGCCGGGGTCGCCATCCCGGAATAAGTAAGCGCCAGGCCGATAAGTCTCGATGGGCAATTCATCGACCATCTTAACCAAATCAGCCCGGGGGATGTCCTGAAATAAAGGTATTTTTAAAAAGGCGGTCTCATCCATACAAGTTGAACCATTATCCACCGATCAACAAGATAGGGCCCATCCAAAACTTTGCAAGGATAGGTTGAAAGGATATCAGCTTCGCAGGTCCATCACTTCTTTACCGGCCAATTTGTCTTGAATTCTATCCACAACCGTTTCCAAATGTTTCGGCTGATGAACATAATCAAGATCATCACTTCGTATGGTAAGGACGGGGCACATATCAAAGGCGTTCATCCACTCTTCATAGAAAGAATCAAGGAGCGAAAGATAATCCGAAGTAATACCCGTCTCGATATTCCTGGCACGTTTATGGATGCGGTTCATCAGCACCGAAGCCGGGGCTTTGAGATAGATCAGAAGATCGGGCCGAGGCAGGCCTTCGACCACCAACTCGAACAACCTGTGATAAGAGAGATAATCGCGCTCGGCCATGTTTCCCATTTGATGAAGAGCCCGTGTAAAGATGTAGAAATCTTCATAAATACTCCGGTCGAGGATCGCGGAACGGGCATCGCGGGCAGCTTCCAAATATTGCTCAGCCCGGTGACCCAGGAAGAATACCTGCAGATGGAAAGCCCAGGCATGCATATCGCCATAAAAATCGGAAAGATAAGGATTATCGGTTACAGATTCATAGCTTGTGCGCCAGCCCAGCCGCGCCCCAATGCGCTCGGTCAAAGACGTTTTGCCGGCTCCGATATTTCCCGCCACCAGTACCAGATGTTTTGCCATAGCGCCTCGATCAACCAAGTATAGCAGATAGGCATACAATTCATCAACATTGAAGGAGTTCGACGTATGGCCTTCTCGGGCAAAGATCCATCTGCAGATTTTGCTGATCTCGAAGTGCCAATTTCCACGGGTAGACCGGCACCAAGGCAAGCTGACAAGAGGAATAAAGGCCAGCCTAGGCCCCATTCGCAATTAGATGAGCCGGTTCCGCATACGCGCGCTGCGCATCCTGCAGTTGTGCCCGTGGCAGGCTTCGCGAAGGCAAATAGGCAATTTGCCCCTCGTTCGATTCGACTTTCAGCCAGGATGCGACGTGAAGAACAGCGGCACCCACGGAAAAGGTGAACGGCTGTTATCAGCATAGAGTAAAATAACAACTTCGTTCGGGCGACGAAAGGAGCTTTGATGTTAAACAACAAAACAAGACTGGCTATTGTGGCAGTGTTGCTTTTAGCTCTGGTTATGATCTTCCTCTTAAACTTGCGCGGCAGGCCACAAGCCGCTCCAATCCCTACTGTCAATCTAAACCGGGTGAAGACCGAAGCAGTCGCAACCTTTGTGTCCGAACTCACAGCCACGGCTCAAGCCTTACCGACTTCCACCACCACCAGCACTCCCCCGCCAACTTCGACACAAGCGGGTACGGATGCCGTCTCCCCGACCCCTTCGTGTTATCGATTGCTTTTTGTCAAGGATGTAACCATTCCGGATAACACACCGATGACACCTGCACAGGTTTTTACCAAGACCTGGCTGGTAGAAAACAGCGGGATATGCGCCTGGCGTCCGGGCTTCAAACTGGTACTGATAGGCGGGGTAGCTATGGGAGGTTCACCCTTCACATTAGTCCAAACGACCAATCCGGGAGATCGGATCGAGATCTCCATTAAGATGGTGGCCCCTACAGATCAAACCGGCATTACCCAGGGAACATGGCGCATGTCCGATGAAAACGGAACTTTTTTCGGTGAGGCTCTTACAGTTGTAATTGACCTCGGCGGTACGAGTACTGGCACACCATCCACGCCTGAAGCAACGGCCACCCCATGAGCGAAACGAAATAGTTCTTACCTGGTTCTTGTTGAAGGTTCAGTAATTAACTCGACAACGTCACATTAGAAGAAATCGGACACCTTTTGAATAATGTGACATTTTCAAGTGACGCAGTACTCTGCAGGCAAAGGCTCCGTAACTTATAGTTGCTTTGATTTCTAAGGAACTTCTAAACCACTTTGTAGGTTATTCGTGGGTCTTCGCCCTTGACAGTCCTACCTAGAGGTCAGGTAAACTGATGGCTCATTGCCAGAGGAAAAGGCCTGGCAACGTAAGGCAACTCCCTGTTTTAAACCAAAGACCATCCCTTTGCGAGCCGCCCTCGGATCCGGGGTATTTGGCTCGTGTATAACCTTACGCCAGCCTTTGTCTCTTGTGCTAGAAAGGAGCCTGATCGTGTTGAGAAAACAAAATATCGCTGTCGGAAGATCGTACGTCAACGAAGGTGCACACATTGCACGCGAGGTAGTCGAAGAGGTCGACCGGCGCAAAGTGAAATACAATGCCTTCGATTTGGTAGACGGGAGGTTAATCCCTGACCGCGATGCAAACCTGCAGGAAGAGCGACCTGGCTCATTGGGCAGACCGTGAAGCGAACCCCGATGAAATGGCCAAGATCCACCCATTTGATCCACTGCCCTGGTTTGAAGAAGTCCCGCACAATGAAGTGAAAGCGGCAGGCCTGGAGCTTACAAAGGCTAATCTTCAACAAGTAGTCGGAAACAACACCATCCATAGGTGGTAAACCCTGTAAAAATCCCTCCTCACTGTATGAGGAGGATAATTATTTGGATAGATTGGCAGGTCGGTGAATTCTAAATCGGATTGGGGAATTGTATCTGCTGGTGGTAATACCGCTTCGCGTCACCCTTTCGTTTCATGCTTTCAGCCTGGCATGCTGCGCGAAGAACACCTTTTGCAGGGAGATCGCCTCACCTCCGGTCTGTGAGGACTAGAGATTCCGCGCAGGGAATACACCTGCAGCCACCACAACGGGACGGTGAGTAGTTACGAACAATTCAATAATTTACCTGGCTGTAAAGTTGTGATCTTGCAGCCAATCGAGCATGACTTTCACGCTACCGGTGGCCATAGCAACGCTGGTGTCTGCAGCACCATAATATAGGTGGAGGGTGTCGCCGTCGCCTGCTAGAGTATAGCCGCAGGGAAAGATAACGTTATCCACATCCCCATTTACTTCGTACGGTTCTTCCGGTCCAAGCACCCATTCATCGCCGCGTTTCAGGCAAATCTCGGGGTTGTCTAAATCGAATAAGGCAAGACCCAACCGGTATATAGAACCAGCGGCATTTTGTTTCACACCATGATAAATTGTCAACCAGCCTTGCGAGGTTTCAATAGGAGGAATAGATAATCCGATCTTATTTGCATCCCACCACGCTCCCAATCGAGCTTCCAGGATCTGTTTATGGCTGCCCCAATGTCGCAGGTCCTCTGAGAAAGATATCCAGATGTGTGCTGCCATCGCATTAGCCGGGCGGTGGATAAGCGCCCAACGACCATCGATCCGGCGCGGAAGGAGGGCCGCATCCTTATCTTCAGGCTGCATAATGACGCCATACCGCTCAAAATGAATAAAATCCTTTGTTAACGCCAAGGCAACGCTTGGACCTGTATGTGAATAGGCCGTATACACAACTGCATATTGGCTTAATTCAGGAACATACGTAATGCGCGGGTCCTCGATACCCCAAAGTTCATCCGGATAATGATCCGGATCGGCAGGAAAAGTTGGCTCCGAATCGATCTGCCAGCCGTCAATGCCATTCGCGGAGCGGGCAGCACATAAGTGAGAAAGCCCGCGTCGATCTTCAACACGGCAAAGCAGGAGGGTAGTTCCATCCGCCAATAATGTGGCCCCGGGGTTAAAGACGCTATTTACCTGATACGGCCACATTTTGGCCGTCAGGATGGGATTGGATTTGTGACGAAGAAAGAGTTCCGAGAGTTGAGTTTTCAATGTTGGGTTTTTCATCAGACCTTATCATATTTTCTGCCAGCCGTAGTTCCAGCAAAGCTTGGAGAAAGGCAAGCGTAAACTCTGCACCTTGATTCTCATTAGGGCGATCAGGGTGCAAACCATCCCGACAACCACCTGTCGTCGGGTCATACACCGGGAGGTGTAAGTCGTTTCGACCAAGGTACCATTCAAAGGCACGTCGAGCTACCTTAATCCAATAATCATCCCCCGTGCTGCGATAGGCGACCAAACAAGCTGAAACCATAGCTTGCGCCTCTACAGGCTGTTGGTCAAAGCGGGCACGTTCGCCGCCGCGTTGATAAAATCCATTGGAACCAATAGGGACGAAATGTCCACTATCCGAATCCGACCGCTGTAAGTCGGCCAACCAGCGGAGAGATTCCATCCCTGCCTCTGTCATTGAATCGTTTAGAAGTGACTGACCAGAGAGGAGCAAAGCGTGCGATAAGGCCGCGTTGCAATAGGTCAACCTGTGTTCGAACCAATGCCAGTCGTTTTGGCGGCTATCTTGGTAAAGAGTCAGCAGCCGCGCCGCAAGCTCCTCCTGCACCTGGTTCGCGCGGCGGTCTCCCGCAAACCGCTGCAGATACTCGTGGATGCCGATCAGCGCGAAAGCCCAGGCACGAGGGCTGGTTGTCTCCAGGATGGCAAGCAGGGATAGCTGGAACATCTGACCGGCCATGTTATAAAGGGTTGGCGCGTTCGAACGACTTAAGACAGTACCCAGAGCACACAATACACGACCATGACTGTCGTCTGAGCCGGTATCTTCCAACCATTGGCGCTGGTAACTCATAAAGTTACGAAACCGCCTGGTATCGTTATTAAATGCATACCATATGAAAGCAAGGTAACGGGAGGCTATTTCAGTTCCTTTTTTGATCCCAGCCTCCTCCAGCAGGACGCTCACCATCAAGGCACGTGCATTGTCGTCGGTGGTATATCCTTCGTTATAGTTAGGGACTGTAAAAGTGGCGTGCTGAAGCATGCCGGTCTCATCCGTAAGGTGCAACAGGTGATCCAGCTTCAGGGGCGGTAATTCCCTGGGTCGTTGGTCCAGCGGTTTGACGGCAAAGTCGGCCTGCGCAAAATGACGGCGCTCCGCACGAGCGCGTTCGAAGCTCTTCATGTAAAGGCCGGCCACGACCGGCCAGATCATATCCCGCCCGAAGAGATAAGCACGCTTGCGCATGGCATGCCTTTCGGCCTCATGGTCCAATAAGTTGATCACCTGCCCCGCCAAGGCCTGACGGATCGCGAAATGGAACAAGTTTTCCCCTCCCATCATCGAGCATTTCCTCTGCGTACCAATAGGGCGTCGAAACGATTGCCTTGCCGGCGCCCAGTGTGTATGCAAGCGTGCCAGAAGTAATCTGCGCTGCGTCGAGATAGGGTGTTATATAGATATCCGCCGCGCTGATGAACTGGAGCAATTCCTCATGACCGACAAACCGGTTGTAGAAGATCACACTTCCTTCGACCCCCTTTTCATGAGCCAACCACTGCAAAGATAACCGATACGATTCACCTTCGGTCCGTAAAACACTGGGATGAGTTGCGCCCAGGATAATATAAACAACTTTCGGGTGACGAGCCAAAATTTCCGGCAGGGCAGAGATGACATTCTCAATACCCTTGTTGGCCGAAAGCAAACCGAAGCTCAGCAGGACGGTCTTGCCTTCAACGCCGAACAGATCTTTATGGAAACTTGGATCTTCAAATGGCACATCGGGGATACCATGCGGGATGAAATCGATCTTTTCAGCAGGTACATGATATATATCTTGCAGAAATTGGGAACCCCGTGCGCTCATCACAACCAGGCGGTCGGACAGGGAAGCAATCTCTTCCAGCACCCGTCTTTGATCCGGGTCAGGCTCACGCAAGATCGTGTGCAAGGTTGTGACTATCGGCATTCGCAATTCGCGGAGCAGGGACAGGATGTGACTGCCGGCACGCCCGCCGAAGATGCCGTATTCATGCTGCAAGCTCACTATATCCACGTTGTTGATATTCAGAAAATCCGCTGCGCGTCGATACGATTCAATATCCTTCTCAATCAGCTCGAATCGAACACGGGGCGGATATTGATAGCCGCCGTCGATATCATTTACGGGCAAGGCAATGAAGGAGGTGTCTTCGTACTCATCCGCCAGGGACTCGCTCAGATCGGTCGTAAATGTCGCGATGCCGCACTTGCGCGGCAGGTAATTCCCAATAAAGGCAACACGCTTGATAGGCGCACGTGTGGTCTGATCCATTTCAAAACTCTCCTTCCAATTACGCCTGTTGTTCAATTAGAGTCCAGTCATACGACGCAAACAAACGGTCGCCGGCCCGCCGCTTCTGCTATATCCAGATAGATAATTTAGAGATTTTTCTTGTGGAAAGTGGATTTGTCTCGAAGCCGCTATAACAATAGCTCAGATAAATATACCCTACTTCCGGGCAAATAGCAAATTCTCCTCTTAGAAAGGGCTTCAGATGCAGATTCATCCTTTATGGCCAAGCGTACGCGGAGGGTTGATAATTTTATCAGTGGAGAACCTGAACTCTTAGCTTCGCCGCACACCGGGAACTGCGGGCATAAAAAAGGGACTTTGCGCTTAAAATAGAACCAAATCAATTAAGGAGAGCAGATCATGTCCAAGAGGAATCCGTCTGCGAGAAGGAACAAACGCGGAGACAATCCGCCCCTGAAATTGGACGGCATCCGACTTGCCGGGATCGCGATCGTTATCGTGATCGTAGCCTCGGCCATATGGTTGACCATCCTTCTGACACGCAAGCCGGCCGCACAGATCCCGGCCACACAGCCAGTTGCCGCACAGGGAACCCCTATGCAGTGGGCGACTGCACCGGCCATGACCATTGACACTCAAAAACAATATTTCGCCAACGTCAAGATGGCGAAAGGCGGCGAATTTGTCATCCAGCTTTATCCGGACAAGGCCCCGATCACGGTCAATAGTTTCGTTTTTCTTGCCCGCCAGGGATTCTACAACGGCGTGACCTTCCACCGGGTCCTGGATGGCTTTATGGCTCAAGGTGGAGACCCAACCGGAACAGGCCAGGGTGGGCCAGGGTATGAATTCGTCAACGAAAACAGCGATTTGAAGTTCGACAAGGCGGGTGTGGTTGCCATGGCCAATGCCGGACCCAATACAAACGGCAGCCAGTTCTTTATTACCTTTAGCCCCCAACCATCACTGGATGGCGGCTATACAATCTTCGGACAGGTTATCAGCGGTATGGATGTGGTTAACGGGTTGACGCGCCGCGATCCGAACCAAAACCCAACTTTCCCCGGAGACGCCATGCAGAGCGTCACGATCACGGAAAAATAGAGCCGCGTTTTCAGGAAACGAGAAAAACCGAATCTTCTTCATCATCCCATGCTTTCAGCCTCGGACAAAGCAATTCCGAGCGCACTCGCGGAGTACACCGGCACCTGCCGAGTGAGATGATGTGCGCAGGGCATATGCTCGGCGCACATCATCTTTTTGCAGGGATTTCATGCGAAAGCAGTCGATAGTACCCCAAAAAGCAACCGAGCAGACAATACTAAAGTGTAAAGTCGCTGCAAATTGGCATCGCGCAGTAATCGATTAAAATGTCTAGGCGGGCATTCAGCCTGCATGAATAGTTTCTTATGGGTGTGGAAAACGGCAAGAAGGCTGCGGCAACTCTAATAAGACCAAATTCACGTGCGGTCCTGCGGACCGCGCTTATCTTAATAGTATATTTGGCGGTTTATTGCGCCCTAGACTGGTTGACGTATTCTTTTGAAATCCTTCCAAGAGCTGTCGCCTGGTTCCCCGCAGATGGAGTGAGTTTTGCCCTGGTGCTGACATTCGGCGCCGGCTTCACGCCGGCGCTGGCAGTCGCCTGCCTGATTAGCGCTTTCCTCATCCGTCAAATCCAGCTACCTGTTTACGTGCTCATCGGCTGGTCCATCCTCCTTCCACTGATCTTTGGATCAGTTGTTTTGTTCCTAAGGCAACGCGTACGCTTTGATCTGCAGCTTCGAAGCCTGCGCGATGTGCTCTGGTTGATATTATCATCTTTTGTAGTAGCCCTGATCCTGGCTATTGGATCTGTTTCGGCCGAAACGAGTGCCGGCCTATTACCCGTTTCGGGGCAGATTGTTGCCACATTGCATTGGTTGACCGGTGAAATGATCGGGATGTTAGTCGTTACACCTGTCTTGCTAATCCACATTATGCCACTGGCCAAGAGATTCGCAAGCGGGGACCTGGACCTATCCGGGAGATCCATATCATTCCGGCACCTCGACATCACGATTATCGGACAAACGCTCAGTATCCCATTAGTAATCTATATCGTTTTTGGGATTCGGGGTTTCCAATCTCTTAACCCTCTATATCTGCTTGCATTGCCTTTATTATGGATCTCACTGGACCAGGGACTAGCCGGGATCAGCCTGGGCATCCCAGCAATCAGTTTTGGAATTTCCCTGGTTTTGGGGCGGCTATATTTCAATCCGACGCAACTGGACGACCTTCAACTCTTTATGTTGGTCATGTATATAGCAACCTTATTGATCGGTGTGGCGCGTACCGAAAGAGCCCGCGCTGGAAAGGCTCTCGAAGAGAACGAAAAACGCTTCCGAGCATTGATCCAAAACAATGCGGATGCCATAACACTACTGGATTCCAACGGCATCACTCTATACGATACTCCTGCGGCGCCCGGCATGTTAGGATATGCTCCCGGGGAGTTGATTGGCTCGAGCGCATTCCAGTTGATGCATCCGGATGATCTGCAGCCTACAATCGGCTTGTTCAACCGGCTGGTTCAATCACCCGGCAGTCGTGATGATACCGTTGTCCGGCTTCGACGAAAAGACGGAGCATGGTTGTGGATTGAACTCGTCGCAACAAACCTGCTGGATGAGCCAAGTGTGGGAGCCGTTGTGATCAATTATCGCGATATTACAGCCCGGAAGCAGGCAGAAGATGGGCTGGCGGAGGAACGGAATCTACTTCGGACATTGATCGACCACCTGCCGGACTTCATCTACGTCAAAGATGCTCAAGGTCGAAAAACCCTCTCAAATACGGCAGACTGGCAAGCTTCCGGGCGAAAATCAATGGAAGAGGTGCTCGGAAAGACCGACTTTGATACCTATCCCGCTGAAATGGCAGCAGGATTCTGGGCTGTCGACAAAGCAATCCTGGATTCGGGTATTCCTGTCATAAATCTTGAAGAACCCGGGCTGGATGAGCATGGTAATCGGGTCTCGATCTTAACTACCAAGGTGCCCCTGAAGGATGGACAAGGAAATGTCATAGGCCTGGTCGGGGTGGGCCGGAACATCACCGAGCGCAAGCAGACCGAACAGGCCCTGCACGAGTCTGAAGAGAAATACAGGCTGCTATTCGAAAATAACCCACTGCCCATGTGGGTCTACGATCTGGAAACGCTGGCTTTCCTCTCCGTCAACGATGCTACGATAAGACGATATGGATACCAACGAAATGAGTTCCTATCCATGACGATCAATGACATCCGCCCAGCGGAAGAGCTGACAGTTTTGCTCGAAAACCTAAATGCCGCCCATCAAACAATGGAAAGGTCAGGCCCCTGGAAACATCGCAAAAAAGACGGCAGCCTGATCGAAGTCGAAATTCATTCCCATGAAATTCTTTATGAGGGCCGTCCGGCCCGACTGGTGTTAGCCAACGACGTCACTGAACGCGTCCTGGCCGAACAGGTGCTGGCGAACGAGCGCAACCTGCTGCGCACCCTGATAGATAACCTGCCGGATACTATTTTTGTCAAGGATGTCAACAGCCGCCTTGTTATCGACAACAGCGCCCACCAGAAAATGCTGAGGGCGGACAGCCCTGAAGAAGTGGTGGGAAAGACCGATTTCGATTTCTTTCCCAGGGAATTAGCTACTGCATATCACAACGATGAGAAACAAGTAATTCAATCGGGCCAACCATTGATCAATCGCGAGGAACCATTTATCGAACCGGATGGCAGACAAAGATGGCTGTTGACGACCAAGATACCCGTACGTGACCCGCAGGGTATGATCACGGGAATCGTTGGCATCAACCACGATATCACCGAGAGCAAGCAAAAGGAAGCAAGAATCCAACGCCAGCTGGCTCACTTAACGGCCTTAAGCGACATCGACCGGGCGATCACTTCCAGCTTCGGCCTGGATATCAGCCTGGGGACCGTCCTTTCGCAGGTTATCGCACAATTAAGCGTAGATGCTGCCTCGATCCTGTTATACAACCCGGCCACCAACACTTTGAGCTATACTGCCGGGCGCGGCTTCCGAACCAAAGCCTTCGAGCGCGCGAAGGTTTTGCGTATCGGAGAAGGTTATGCGGGCCGAGCGATCCTGGAGCGCCGCACCCTGCACATTGCCAACTTGAAAGAACAGATCGATAACCCCCGACTACAAAAGGCATTACCAGACGAAGAGTTTGTTAGTTACTATTGTGTGCCTTTGATCGCCAAAGGAAACGTGAGAGGCGCTCTGGAAATCTTTCATCGCAGCCTGCTGGCCCCTGATGAGGAATGGCTTAATTTCCTGCAGACCCTGGCCGGACAGGCCGCGCTCGCCATTGATAACGCGACCCTCTTCGACGGCATGCAGCGCTCCAATGTAGAACTTACCCTGGCTTATGACGCCACGATCGAAGGCTGGTCAAGAGCGCTGGACTTACGCGATAAGGAAACCGAAGGCCATACCAAAAGGGTCACCGATACGACATTGAAACTCGCAGCCCTCTTCGGTTTGAATGACAGGGAGCTCGTGCACATCCGCCGGGGGGCGCTGCTGCATGACATAGGAAAACTGGGCGTACCGGATGGAATTCTGCTTAAACCAGGCTCCCTGACCGATGAAGAATGGATAGCGATGCGGAGGCATCCACAATTTGCCTTTGATATGCTGGCTCCGATACAGTATTTGAAACCTGCCTTGGACATCCCATATTGCCATCATGAAAAATGGGATGGTACCGGGTATCCGCGCGGTCTTGTAGGTGAGCAAATACCTCTTACGGCCCGCATTTTTGCGGTTGTGGATGTTTGGGATGCTTTGACCTCCGACCGTCCTTATCGACCTGCCTGGCCTGCCGCAAAAGTTCTGGAACACCTTAAATCTTTGTCTGGAAGCCACTTTGACCCCCAGGTGCTAAAAGTATGCCTGGAATCAGGCCTTCTCAACCATCGATAGGAAAATCAAGGCAGGAGTTATAATCTCCTTGGCCGGACAAGGTTGGGTGAAGGAGGATATTCTCATGACCATTATTGAATCAATTCTTGGCGCCATAGGATGGCTCGCAGTTACTTTTGGTGCAGCCTGGCTTGGCTCCCGTTTTCTACCTGACGAGTGGTATGAGAACCTGAAAAAGCCCGGATGGAACCCTCCCAATAAGATCTTTGGGCCGGTGTGGAGTGTGCTTTACCTGCTGATGGCTGCAGCGGCCTGGCTGGTATGGAGGGGCTTCGGATTTGGCCTAGCCATCTTCCCACTTGTGCTTTACGTTGTTCAATTGCTGCTCAACGCCGGCTGGACATGGACCTTCTTTGGTCTCCACCGGCCAGGCACTGCGCTGGCAGATATCATCCTACTATGGGTGTTGATCCTTGCCATGCTAGCACTCTTCTGGCAGTTCGAGCCAATGGCGGGCGCGTTATTGCTCCCCTATCTGGCGTGGGTTTCGTTTGCCATGTACCTCAACCTGACAATCTGGCGGATGAATAGATTGTAAGCAGTAGACAGTGTTCAGGGATCGGTGATCGGTGATCGGTTCTTGGTAATCAATATCGGGCAATAGCACCTTCGATGAAATGGGCTTGAAACGAGAAAAATGAACCTTTTCAAGTCCGTTTTTCCAAGTAGGCTCTACTTAGGCCCTACGCAGGCTGCTAAAGAAACTCCACAACTATATGTCGAAGAAGGCCGTGCCGCTTATGGTCAGGATGCCAGATTACCGGTATTCGCCCAAGCCAGCAGCTTAGTGTAATATCTCCCGATCGGCCTGTTCGGCTTCCTTGTAGATTTTTTTGACTTCTTCTTTCATTTCGGCGCTGGCACTGGGCGTCAGGGAGATGAATTTGATCAGTTCACGTGCCTGGCGTAAAAGGTCCTTCACCTGGGCAATATAGGAAAAATCACCGCGACCGCTTTCCGCAGGGACGGGTAAATCGCGTGCTTGTTGGATCAACCCCCGCGCCCGGAGAATCCGTTCAGCAGCCGGAATAAGTCGTGACATACTAACTCCTTGGAGAACAAAGGTTATACGAAAAAGCTATCAAGTGATGAAGGAGCGTTCCTTGAAGAGTACGAGTTGACCGTGAACGAATATCCCTGGTGCATCTCGTAAAAAACGTTTGAAAAATACGGATGCCAGATTGTGTCATAGCGAGGATATCAGTATACATGATATTGAAATAACCCGAAACCTCCTATAAGATATTCACCGACGATGGGCAGCCACCTTACCGGTATATGGAGATTGCTGGTATGACCGAAATAAAGTTCGTCAAGCCCGGTAGATGCACACGCATCGAAGCACCTGATACATTACAGCGCCTTGATGCGCCCATAACAGATATACAGTAAGAGAGTCCAAAAATAACATTAAGGACGAGGGTGGGAATTGATCCTGCCCTCGTTCTCATATTTAGCGATAGCTGGCAACTGGTAATCAACACCAGCAACACAATCGTGACGTTCCCAACGGCGTTCCTGATCCAGACACGCACAACCCCAATTCAGAGGCAATCCAGATCAGGCTGGACGAGTTGATTAGGGAAATGGAAGAAGCCCACAACGCGGTGCTTAACCTGGAAGAGTTGGATGAGGGCGATCTCGACCACATACGCGCCGATGGAAATAAGGAAAGGAAGATCAGATACAAAGGTTCTTAAGCTGGGCATAGAAGAAAGCTCATAAAAAACGACAAAACAAAGGTAGATGCCGAATTTACCTTAGTTGCCATCGGGGGCCCCTCAACTCCCGAAGACTCAAAATTATTGAGGAGGCATAGGTTTACAATTACAGAGCAAAGCGTAACTAGCAAGGTACTGCGCATCTAACAGTATCGAAACCAGAACGATGCGTTTTGCGCTATAAATGCTGAAAACTCGTTTGGAGATTTATACAAGAAGAAACAGTAGTAGTGAAAAGGAAAAAAATGGAAACGAAAGTTGATACACGTAGAACCATGATCTTTCTCGGCCTGGCGTTCGGCATAGCCTGGCTCACCGGTCTGGTCATTTACCTGACGGGAGGGCTGGCGAACGGTCCTAAGGTCGGGCCGCTGCCATTGGCACTCCTGTTATTGGCTGTCCCCTACATGTGGGCGCCGGCAGCCGCAAACATACTTACCCATGCACTGACACATGAGCGGTGGAAAGACGCGGGCTTACGCCCACATTTCCGTACGGGCTGGACCTACTGGTTGATGGGCTGGGTTCTACCGGGATTGTTGACAATCATCGGGGCAGTTTTGTTTTTCCTGATGTTCCCACGTTACTTCGATCCCAGTCTGGCGCGATTACAAGAGAGCATGCTCAGGTCCCCGGTCCTAACTCACTTGTCTCCGTGGACGTTTGTGGTCATTGAGGCCCTGGGAGCGATATTGATCTCTCCAATTTTAAACAGCCTGGCGACCTTTGGCGAGGAGTTTGGCTGGCGCGCCTATCTTCTGCCCAAGCTGATGCCTTTGGGGTGGCGAAAGGCGATGCTCCTGATCGGCATCATCTGGGGAGTATGGCACTGGCCGGTCATCTTCATGGGTTATGAATACGGGTTCAGCTACCCCGGATATCCCTGGCTTGGTCCGCTGCTTTTCATCTGGATCACGTTCTGTTTCGGTGTTTTTTTGGCCTGGCTTACCTTGCGTGCCGGAAGCATTTGGCCAGCGGTGATCGGCCATGCGGCGATCAACGGGATCGCGGCTTTAGGCGCCCTGGCCGTGACCGGCCAGCCGAACCCGTTGTTGGGGCCGCTGCCGGTAGGAATCATTGGATCGTTGGGCTTTGCGGTGGTCGCCTTGATTCTCTTCTTCTCGCCGGGTCAAAAAATTGAGGCGTTGAGCGCCCAGGGAAGCTGAATCAAAAATAAACGTTTGGTCGCTGCTCACCACCCCGGTGGCAGATGCTTAACAACGAAGCTGTCGTTTCGCAGTGAAACGACAGCTTCGTTTTACAGGCGCAGCCGGCAATACCACATCAAATCAGAACTAAATCCCCGCGTTGCTCAAGGTCTCCAATAGCCTGGAAATAGCCGTGGTCAATTCCGGGTGGGTTACTTCGAAATGGCGGAGAGCATTCTCCAATCCACGCCGGAGCGCCGGCTTGGGGGTAATCGGAGCGGCCTCCGAACGGGTTAGCAGCTCACGAATGTGCCCATCCAGGTCAGTCAGGAGCGCGCGACCCTTTTCATCCACCTTGCCGGCATTTTCAATCTCGTCGTGAAGTTGTTCCAATAGTTTGCGAAGTTTTTTGTCGTCCATTTTGAACCCTTGCTCCCTCTCTATTCTACAACTTTTTATAAGGGGAAGCGATCACCTTTCAGAATTTCAAACTGGTCCGGACCTCGAATTACGCAGCCTTTATTTTTTGGTGTCCTTGGAGCATGGGGGTCATAGGGTTTTAGTTCCAGGTACGTTCCCCAGACGCCGAAGAGAAAAAATGGGAGTCCAATGCACCCGAAAGTGGTGATCAGCGTGGTGCCAACTGTACCAAATCCCTGGGTCAAAAAAATGAATATCGCGGCGGCCAAAAATCCGGCCCCCAGAACAAGGAAGGAGATCGCGAAGAGCTTCATGTTATTTGGGTCCTGGTTGAAGAGACCTCCGGGGATCCTGGCAACCTCGGAGGTCGGATAGAATCTAGCACTCGCTGTAGCCGCAGGCATAGCACTTGCGGCAGCCTTCTTCATTCACTACGGCAGCCTCGCCGCATTCGGGGCAAAGGTCGCCGATCTTCAAAACTGACTGCGCAGCTTCAACTTCGGCTTCGATGGCGTGGCCGATATTGGATGTCTCGGTCAGAGCCACGGCATCGTTGACAAGCGCCTTCTTTATTGCGCAGATACTGGTCAAGGACCTGTCCGATGCCATCGGGCAGGGAGCGGACCCGGTTCGGCCCGAAGCCCAGCGACCGTCCGCCGCCGATACCCGCCAACTGGCGCACTACTTCCCGCAGGCGTTCGGTGGGCAAAATGGGCGATGAAAGCCGCAGGATATAGGAAATCAAGGCGACCAATCGCCTCAGAAACCGCCGCGGTCTCAGAGCCGGCCTTGGCCGTATTGATGAAGGCCTCGAAGGGTTGAGAACCGCCGTTCTCATTGATGGTGATGAAAGCCTTGCCAACGGGGGTCTCGATGTTATAAGTCTCGCCGTGCAAGGAACGCGGGCGTGGCTTTTTGCCATCGGCCCAGGAGGCAACCGGTGCAAACGAACCTGATTTCGGCTTTGATCTCCCTGGCCGCAGAGGCAGGCAGCGGTTCCTTCTTTTCAGCAGTAGCTTTCGTCTCCAAAACAACCTTCTCGCGCGACCCGGTAACGTAGACGGTGATGCCTTTGCAGCCCAGCTCCCAGGCCAGCATATAGGCGCGTGCCACATCTTCTTCGCGTGGCAGTCTCCGAAAAATTGACGGTCTTGGAGAGCGAGTTATCCACAAAAGCCTGCAGGGCAGCCTGCATGCGGACGTGTTCTTCGGCGGTGATATCGGCAGAAACGACGAAGACATCTCGTCACCGCCTGGGGGATCTCGTTGATGTGCTGGCAGGTGCCTTCTTTCATCACCTGTCTCGACGATCTCCTGGCGCTTCTCTTCGCCCAGCCCGAGTTTCTTCAATGCCTCGTCGAAGCGCGGGCTGGCATAGGTAAGCTGCAAATCCTTGCCATGATCATTGACATGACGGATATAAGCCAGCGCAAAGACCGGTTCACATCCATAGCCTTCACAGCCTGCAACCGTTGCGATGGTGCCGGTCGGCGCGACGGTGGTCTGCGCCGCGTTACGGATGCCATGTGTCTTGATGCCCTTCACGACCGCTTCCCAATGGATCTCAGGACGACCCCAATCATGCTCGAACTTAACCAAGCGATTGAGGCGGAGTCCAGGCCATATTGTCCATATCGTAGATCGAACCTTCAATGGCCGGGAAGGGGCCGCGCTCTTCAGCAAGTGCGATGCTGGTCTGCATGGCGTGATAGCGCACGAACTCCATAACCTGCGCGGCGAATTCCTGCCCTTCGACAGAACTGTATCGCACGCCGACGTGATACATCAGATCCGCCAGGCCCATAATGCCGAGGCCGATGCGGCGCGCTTTATGCGCGGCTTCGGTCAATTGCGGGACGGCCGGGACATAGGCGTTGGCTTCCACCACATCATCGAGGAAGCGGGTGGAGGTAACCACACTCTGGCGCAGGCCTTCCCAATCGACCGATCCATCCGGTCCGCAGTGCTCATTAAGATTTACCGAGCCGAGACAGCAATTCTCGTAGGGGCCAAGCCATTGCTCGCCGCAGGGATTGGTCGCTTCCAGCGGATAGAGATGCGGCACCGGGTTGGAGCGATTGGAGGCATCCAGGAACAAAACGCCCGGTTCGCCGTTATGATGGGCCTGCTTGACGATCTTATTGAACAAGGTCGCGGGCGCGGACTTTCCTATGTGTCTTGATCTGAACGCCGCCCTTCTCCATCTGCTCGAGCGTTCCCCGTATTTCGCGGTATTTGGGGTCGTGAACATCCGGGAAACGCAGTTCCCAATCTGCGTCGTCGCGCACGGCGCGCATGAATGCGTCGGTGATGCCCACCGAAATATTGAAGTTGGTGATCTGGTTCTCATCACTCTTGCAGGTGATGAACTCCTCCACATCCGGATGATCCACGCGCAACACACCCATATTGGCGCCGCGGCGCGTTCCGCCCTGGGCGATCTCACCGAAAGCATGATCATACACGCGCAGGAATCCTACCGGACCCGTGGCCTGCCCCGCCGATGAGTTAACCAGCGAACCTTTGGGCCGCAGGCGCGAGAAGGAGAAGCCGTTGCCGCCGCCGGTCTGTTGGATCAGCGCAGCATCGCGCAGGGTTTGGAAGATACCCGCGCTGTCACGGCCCATATCATCGGTGATCGGCAGCACAAAGCAGGCGGCCAGTTGTCCAAGCGGGGTGCCCGCACCGGTAAATGTGGGAGAATTAGGGAAAGAACTTCTTTCCAGTCAATAAAAGATAATACTCTTTGGCGCGCCCGATCACGTCGTCGTCCCATAACTCTTCGACTTTTGCGACGTTATAAGCCACACGCCAAAACATTTCATCCACAGTTTCGGCAGGCTTGCCATCCTTCCCCCGTCGCACATAGCGACGTTCCAGTACCTGACGGGCATTGTCGGTCAACTGGATTTTAGGAAGTCCCCTGGGCATGGGCGGCTGCGCCGGTTAAACCAGGCTTGGATAGGTCTGCACTCTTGGTGACCATAGAACTCTCCTCCGATAAAATTTTTACGAACAACCTTTGTGATTCGAACTGTTGCGAGCCAACAGATAATCTACATAAAAAAACAGCGACACTTCTCTGGCTTGTATAGAGAAGGTCCCTGTCAGGATCACGCTTGCAGTAACTTGTCTATTTCCTTGCGCAGCGCGCCCAGATCATCAAGGCGCAGATATACAATCGCATAACGAATATATGCGATCTGATCCATTTCCTTCAAACCGCTGATGACCATGTCACCGATCATGCGGGATGAAACCTCTGATTTGCCCACCTTCTGTAATTCGGACTCGACATGCCCGACCAGCCGTTCGATGTCCGCAGCTGAGACTGGGCGCTTGGCGCACGAAATGCGGATACCGCGCACCAGCTTCTCGCGGTCGAATTCTTCGCGAGTGCCATCCTGTTTAATGATGAGCGGGATGGCAAGAATTGGCCGTTCATAGGTACTAAATCGCTGCTTGCACTTGAAACACTCCCGGCGGCGGCGGATACCGCCGTGGCTGTCGTGAGATGTATCAAGGACTTTTGAATCATGATATTGACAATATGGGCAACGCATCGACGATGATTTCCAGAACAGATGTAATAGCCATATGTAGGGGTTACGACCTCCCATACCCGTACATATGGCGAATTAAGACGATTTTAGCACATTTGTATGGCCTCTTCAAGAGGCCATAGGGGGCATTCACCTTAAAATATCAGGGATTTTAAGATGAGCGTAGGGAAAACGTTTAATCAGTACAAGATTCACCGAGGGAGGAAAGAAATGTCAATACCAGTCCATTAAACCAGTCTGCGTTTGATTGATGCGGAACATGTCCCGCCCTGATAGATCTGCCTCGCGCAACCGGCAGCATCCCCACCAGCTTTGCAAAGGAGGCGGGAGCCAGGGTTTGATCGCGTTCCCCCCATATCACCAGCGACGTCATCGAAATCGAGGGCAGACTGTAGGTCAGATCAAGTTCAGCGTTGAGGATATTGTATACGCCGGGAGCAGTCCGTGTGTAATCCAAAGCAGTCTGCGCGCGGACTCCTTCGGGCAGGGAGTGCAAACCGCCGGCGCTGTGTCCCATCGAGAGGCTCGAAATGTCGATAATGACCCTGAGCAGCCATTCAGGAGTGTTGTGTGTAACGAATCCACTCAATCCCGGATAACGATAGATAAAACGCATATAAGGCGGGCAGTTGAGCAAGGGAGTAGAAAGGGTCAACCAGTACGAGGCCGCGCGTTCGTTCAGGATAACGGCGCGCAAACTCCAGTGCAATATAACCGCCGAGGGAATGGCCGATCAAGACAGCCGGCCGCTCCAAATGCAGAGATTCAAACCAAATTAGAAAATGATCGAAAATCCAATCCATCCGGTAGCCACGGACCTGGGGCTTGGGGCTGTCTCCATGTCCAAGTAGATCGAGGGCATAGCCGGAATATCCTGCGTTCACCAATTCAGGCAGCAAAAAATCCCAATCGTGAAGCGAGGCGGCCAATCCATGGATCATGACGACCGGCGCGCCCTTACCTTGCGAGACAAAATTCGCCTGTGTGGGGACCTTGAATTCTTCAACTCTCGCCATGGTGCTCATATCGTTTTGCCAACTCCCTGCGTAGCACTTTCCCTATAAAGGTCCGGGGAAAATCATCCATGAAGATCACGAAGCGCGGCACCAGCTCGGGCGGCAGACGACGCCTGCAATAAGCGATCACCGAATCGGGAGAAGGCCGTTCATGCCCGGCGATCACAAAGGCCAGGGGGCGGCGCGCAACCGCCACAACAGCCACTTCTTTCACTCGAGGTATCTCGTAAATCACCTCTTCGACATCACGAGGGAAGGCGGGTTTACCCGGCCTGGCAGGGTACCACATGTCGGCTTTACGAGAAATGATGCGGAAATATCCTTCTTCATCCATCTGTGCTACATCGCCGGTCAGCAGCCAGCCGCCTTCCCGCAGAACTACCTTGGTGGCTTCCGGGTCTTTCCAATAACCCTGCATAACCTGCGGACCGCGCACGGCCAATTCGCCGATCTGACCTGGCTTTACTTGCTTTCGTCCGTTGACCAGATCGAAAACCGCAGCAGAAGTGGACGGAATGGGCACTCCAATGGTCCCGACCTTTCCCTCGCCGCCCAGCGGGTTGGCGTGCGTTACCGGAGAGGCCTCGGTGAGACCATATCCTTCCACCAGCCGGCCCCTCGTCAGTTTTTTGAAGGCTTCCTGCACTTCAACCGGCAGTGGTTCGGAGCCACTGATGCAGGCCCGGATGGACTGTATTCCGTATTTGCGTACACCCTGAAAATTATTGATCGCTACATACATGCCGGGGACGCCTGCAAAGATTGTTGGCTTATATTTCCGGATGGCTTTCAAAACATCCAGGGTCTGAAATTGCGCCTTGAGCACCATGGCAGCGCCGAGGGCCACCGGGACGTTCAATGAAGTGGTCAATCCATAACTGTGGAATATCGGCACCACGCACAGGAACCGTTCCTTACCCTCCCTTGCATCGGGCATCCAGTGGCGGGTTTGGAGAGCGTTTGCAACCAGGTTGCGATGCGTAAGCATCACCCCTTTGGCCCGGCCGGTCGTGCCGCCGGTATATTGAAGGACCGCCAGATCCTCAGGTTGAACGTCCACTGCCGGTGATTTATCGCTTTGTCCGCTCATCCAATGATCCCCAATTTAATGAGTTCGGAACGCGAAAGCCATGATTCTTCCAGAGCGAAATCCAGCGTTTTGGCAAAGAAAGATATTGAGCCGCATCGGTTAGCACGATATGTGGGACACCGCTCCCCTGCTGAATCTTGCCGGGCAAGACCAGACCACATTGAGAGAGTGACAACCACACTTGCATCTGCCTCCTTGACCTGCCGAACTATCTCCTCCGGCTCGATCAAGGGCGGTACAAAAACCGCCACCGCGCCCGCTTTCAGCGTGCCGAAGAACCCGATTACCATTTGCGGGGTATTGGGGAGCAACAATACCACCCGCGCGCCTTTGCTGACACCCAGCGCGCCTAACGCGTTGGCAAAGCGATTCGCCTCATGATTCAGATGGCGATATGACAGGCTGCTGCCTTCAAAAAAGACAGCGGGATGAAGCGGAAAACGCCTTACCGCCGAACGAAGCAAATGGTGCAGGGGGATAGCAGGAATGCCGATGGTATACGGCACACCGGGTTCATATTGATTCAGCCAAGGCCGTTCTTTTCGCAGGGCCTCGCGCCCGGCGGATACTTTGCTTTCGAACGAAGAGGAATCCCGCCAGGAACGACGGCCTTCCCCGGCCAGGAAACGCTCGATTGCGCGCTCCACCGCCTCACGCCGTTCGAGCATCACCATATGACCGGAAGCACCGATATCGGCCTCCTGCGAATCGGGTATCCTGTTGGCCACATCTTCAAAAAAGGCGCGCTGGAAAACGCGGTCACGATCTCCGCGGATCACGAGCGTGGGAACGGTAAGGGCGCTGAATTTTTCCCAGCCTACCCATTTGGAAAGATTTGCTTTATAGAAAGGTTTGAGTGCATGCGGCGGCGCCGAAAGCCATCTGCGCGTGAATAGACCCACCAGCTGCAAGAGCCAGTTCGGCAAATTCAACCCCAACCGGAACATTGGCCGTAACTTGAACTCGCCTGCGGTGGCGATAAGCACCAGACCTTCAAGGCGTTCCGGATGTGCCAAGGCAAAATCGGTGGCAATTGCGCCGCCGAAGGAGTGGCCTACCAACACAAACTTGCCGTTGACCTTGAGTACATCCAGGGTCGTGGCGAGATCCGTCTGGATCTGCGCCATATCATAGCCCCGCGCCGGTTTATCAGAGAGACCATGCCCGCGCAGGTCCAGCGCAACGACCCGATTCTCGATCAGAAATCTCTGGAGCTGGAAATGCCATTGTTCCGCCTGCCCGCCGAATCCGTGCAGGAAGACAAAAGTCCGCCGGGGTTGCTCAGGCGAAACATCTATGGCTGAGAGACGCACCAGCGGAGTAGATGAGACACGTACTTCGCGCCGATAAAGGTCGAGGTCTATGTCCATTCAAGCAGTTTACATGAGACGGGGAGAGATGTCAAATTTGGAGCTTGTTGGTAATACCGGGCTGAAATTAAGGAGTTTGAGCCAGTCACCAGCGCCCGGTAAGAAGTGCAGCTTCTGATGCGACAAACAGTAGAGGATGAAGGTTCAGCTGCTTTGAGCTATAATATGATCACGAAGAGAAAGTGAGGTAGCATGGCCGAAAAGACAACCAGACGCAAAGTGTTCGAAGATAAGGTTCCAGAGGAAGTCCGCCAGCATGTGAAGGCGGCACGCGAAGAATTGCGTGAAAGCATTAAAGCCTTCCTCCCGCCCGAATTCGTTGTGCACCGCCGTAAGGCTCGCAAGGAAATGTTACTGGCATGGCGCAGCGTGATCGACTCTGCGCTGGAACGCATCGATGAAAACGACAAAGAGGCTTAAAAGAACTGCTCCGCCGATGGCGGAGCAGTTCTTTTTATCAAGAATTCCAGGGGGAATGCCCATGCACCAAGAACGCCGTCCAGAGCAGTGCCAATACCGAAAATCCCCAAAAGATATAACCCAGCAGAATATCTCCGCCCTGGTAGAGCAGCACGCCGCCAAAGAGAAAAGCCGCAAATACCACGCCACCCACCAGGCGATTTACTGCGCCTTCCAGATGATAGATCTGACGGTTTACCTGGGGCATATTAACGATAAGGTCGCCGCGCTCAAGGCGGGATAACACCCGGCTGGTCTGTGCGGGAATTGAAATCAATTCCTTGACCAAGTCTCCGATTTGGTCAAGCCACACTTCCCAATTGGAGACCCCTTCATCCATTACTAGTTTTTGCGCATAAGGCGCAAGCTGTGTCCACAAATTGAATTCAGGGTCGAGACCTGTACACATGCCAGAGAGGATTGCGAGCGTCCGCCCCAGCAGCAACAGGTTATGCGGAAGCTGGAAAGGCATTTCATACATGAGCTCGCGGAATTGCAGGGCGAATTGGCGCATTTCACGCTGATCGATCTTGCGAAGCTCCCCCATTGACAAACCCCAGAAGCGCTCGAACAACTGCGATTCGGCTTCTTCAAGAAGCTTTATATCCACGCTGGGGAGCAGGACGCCAAGGGTCTGATAAGACTTGACCACTTTAGCGGAGTCGCGTGTACCAACACCGATCAGCATGTCGCGGAGTCCATCACGCAGATTAGTCGGGACGGTGCCCACCATCCCAAAATCTACAAAGGTAAGCTTCCAGGTTGCTTTCCTGTTCTTTGTGGCCTTTACCGGCGTAACAAACAAATTGCCAGGGTGAGGGTCTGCATGGAAGAACTGGTCTTCGAAGATCTGCTTGAGATAGGTATCAAGCAGGACCCTGGCTACCTCGCCCCGATCAATGCCCGCCGCGGTAATGGCATCATAATCGGTGATCTTGATGGCATAAACATTTTCAAGCGTCAGCACGCGCTGGGTCGTATGGCTCCAGGCCACACGCGGCACATGAACGCGTTTACGCTTTGCAAAGTTTTCAGCGAACTTTTCGGCGTTCTTGCCTTCGCTTAAATAATCTGTTTCATTATGGACGGTTACCGATAACTCTTCGATCAGGGCGGGAACATCCACACGTTTGCGGATGGGTCCATAGTGTTGTAGCCACCCACCAACCCGGCGCAGCGCTGAGAAGTCCACATCGATTAATTGATCGATGAACGGCCGCTGGATCTTAACAACCACATTGCGGAATGTATCGGCTTCAGGGGCGTCTGCGCTTAAGCCGGCGCGGTGAACCTGGCCTAAAGATGCAGCCGCCAGGGGTTGTTCTTCAAAGCCCTCATACTTATCATCCAGCCGAGCCCCAAGCTCGGCCTCGGCCAGTGTACGGATCGCGGCGAAATCCTCCGCCGGGACTTCATCCTGTAAACCGGAAAGTTCTTCAGTAACCTCGACCGGTAAAACATCGAGCCGCGCCGAAAGAAATTGGCCCACCTTGATCATCACCCCGCCCATGCGGAGAGCCATCGCACGAAATTCAATGGCGATCTGCCTTGAACGAGACGAACGGGTCTGACGAGAGAGACTTCGCAGACCGATTCGCGGCAGCACGATTTCCCAGAAAACGAGACCGGCCGTCGTCCTGGCAAAGAACCACATGATGAAGCGGTATCGGGCGCGTAAACGTGATGATTGCATAATGATGCCTCCGCAAATTCAGGAAGATTCTATCACCGCAGATGAGCGCGAGCTGATTCCATTGCCACATTCAAAAGCCCAAGATCGATCATTAACCTGGGTATTGACAGCTTGCAGCCTCAAACAGTTCATTTTTTAAGTAGCTCGCTTCTTGTGGTAGGTTTCACTTAAATATTGCAGTTCATCTGTATTCATCTGAGCGTCATGAAGCCCCGTTATAAGTATTTAATAGAAGTCTCGTTGAAGAAGGGTTTTTCAATGACCCTTCGTTTAGGAGGCATTCCGGGCTTGAGTCCGGCAGAGGGTTCGCTTCCTTACCTCTCGGTTGCACAAATTCCCGGTCCCGGCCGCTTTTATAGGCCCCGGAACGGATACTCATAAAAGGGAACAAGAATAATGGATCAACCTCTACAACAATACGCCTTCACGAAGCCCGGCGCGGTTGAATACTGGGATGAAATATATGATCGCAATGACTTTATAGGTGATCGTTTCAGGCAGCGAATGGAAAAGGCCCTGGCTTGGCTGGATGAATTGAAGCTGCCGGAACATTCGAGAATCCTTGATGTGGGTTCGGGAACCGGACGGCTTGTGACCGAGGCGGCGCGCCGCGGTTACGATGTCTTCGGTCTGGACTATTCCTATGAAATGCTGATAAAGGCTGCCGCTGTTGATAAGCCGATGGATGGTTCGGGTACCCCATTCTTGCAAGGGCGCATTGAACATCTTCCATTCAAGAGTGGAAATTTCGATGTAATTATCTCCCTGGGAGTCATCCCTCATGTCAAATCTCCCGAGATGGCGCTCCGTGAATTGGCCCGGCTTCTAAAGCCGGGAGGAACATTGATTTTCTCTTTCGACAACAGGATCCGCCTGGTAAAACGCCTGGATTTGCCTGTTCTCATCAAGAGAATTATGCGGAGGATCGAAAATAGTACGGGCCTGGTGGTCAAAAAGGATCAAGAATCCGGCCCTGCGACTCAGTTCTACCCGACGATCCGGAATTCGCTTGACTCGCTGGGTGTAAAGGTTCTGGAATACGAGGCAATCACTGTGGAGTTGTTAACGGTGTTCGACCATGAGATTCTTCCACGCAAATTATCCATCCCTATGACCCTATTCCTCGATCGCTTCACGAACGTTCCCATTATTGGTAGCTTTGGGGGCCAATGTATACTGAAAGCCAAGAAGTGCCCACCGTCGCAGGCTTCATTGTTGAATGAGTAATTCGGTCTCAGTCGTGGCTTTTACCGGGAATTTTGCGTTAAAGAAGCACAGTCTTTGTAAATTTGGCTCTTCCTCTGCCCTAAAACAAGAAACTCGCGGCACGCTTTCCCCTTGCCGAATTAACAAAACATTTACGTGCCAAGCTTTGACAAATCCATCCACACCTGCTATACTGACTTAAGTTGGATATTGACTTTCACTGCCTTTTGGCAGTTTTGCAAGAAACTTGGAAAGAGGAATTGCAGGTGTGGCACGAAAGGCCCCGCGGGAGTCTCCTGACCGCCGGGCATTTTTGTATACCATGAAAGTGACCTTAACCGCCATTGGCGGATAAATATATCTTATTAAATAAGTGAGGAAAAAATAAATTAGCATGGCTAAGCAAGGAAAATTGAAGATCATTCCCCTGGGTGGACTTGGGGAAGTTGGAAAGAACATGACCGCCTATGAATTCGATCACAAGATCATTATCGTGGACGCCGGCATCATGTTCCCGGAAAACGACATGCTCGGGATCGACTATATCATTCCCGATTATGAGTACGTGCGCAGCAGAGCCGACCAGGTGGTGGGTATCCTCATCACCCATGGCCATGAAGACCATATCGGGGCCATCCACCATGTCCTTGAACGACATCCCTGCGCCGGTGTATGCCACCCCCCTGACCCGTGGCCTGATCGAAGTAAAGCTGACGCGTAATGGCACCAACAACCATGCCCACCTACACACCGTGCAGGCCGGGCAGATGCATCGAGCTCGGTCCCTTCAAGATCGAGTTCTATCACATCTCACATTCCATACCTGATGCAGTCGGGCTGGGAATTACCACGCCCGCCGGTCTCGTCGTTCACATGAGCGACTTCAAATTCGATCTCACTCCGGTGGACGGCTGGCCGACCGATTATGCCAAGCTGGCTGAGTTTGCGCAGCGCGGCGTAGACCTATTACTCTCCGACTCCACCAACGCCGAACGTCCTGGTTGGACCCCCTCAGAAATGGTGATCGGCCCGGCCTTCGACAAAGTATTTGCTGAAGCAGAAGGGCGTGTACTGATCGCAACTTTTGCTTCGCTTATTTCGCGCATCCAGCAGGTGGCCGACGCGGCTGCCAAGCACGGACGCAAGATGGCGCTGGCGGGTCCAAGCATGATCGATAACGTCAAGATCGCCCGCAAGCTGGGTTATCTCAACATATGCCGATGAACTGCTGGTCCCGATCGACCAGGCTCTGAATATGCAGGGGCATAAAATAGTCATCATGTGCACGGGTTCACAGGGCGAGCCATCCTCGATTGTCGGAAGGTTATCCACCGGAACAAACCGTCAATTCGATCTCAAACCCGGCGATACGATCGTGCTCTCATCGCACCCCATCCCCGGCAACGAAGAGACGATCAGCAAGACCATCAACCGCTTGATCCGGCGCGGTGCAAACGTCATTTATGACGGCGTCTTGCCAATCCATGTCTCCGGGCATGCCAGCCAGGAAGAACTTAAAGTTCCTGCTCAACCTGGTCAAACCGAAACATTTCCTGCCTATCCATGGTGAGCTGCGCCAGCTTACGCGACACGCCGTGCTCGCCGAACAGGTGGGCATACCGAAAGAGAACATTATTGTTGTTGAGAACGGACAGATCGTCGAGCTTTCGGCGGCAAGATCAAACTCGGTGAGCGCATCCCCGGAGATTACATCTTCGTGGATGGTGAATCCATCGGCGATATAGACCATGGTGTAATGCGAGAACGCGAGATGCTGGCCCGCAATGGGATCCTGCTTGTGGATATCAGCCTGGATAAGCTGACCGGACGCTTATTGCATGAACCCGAGATCATCACCCGCGGTTACGTTTCTCCGCAAGATGCAGAAACCCTGATACCCGAAGTTCGCAAGCGTGTCATGGAAGTGGTCAACAGCGGCGGGTTGGAAAACGAGAAAGAGATCGTCGCGGCGGTGAAAAGTTACCTGCACGAAACGGTCAAGCGCAGGCCAATGGTCTTTGTGACCTTAACCAAACCCTAAGTTTCTACTCACAACCCCCCGTCCTTTTTTTCGGGATCATTCGTCCCAGGCTGAAAGCGTGGGAAGCAAGGGTGAATGGTTATGCCCTAAGTATCAAAATGCCCGCCATTTGAAATGGCGGGCATTCTTTTTTACCTGCATCTTCACCCATACTTGCCCCTGAGCGGCACAAAAAGCACTCCGGCAATGGCCTTTTCCACAAACTCCTGCTGATGACGCGTCAGGACTTTTAATAACTGGCCGCGCCAGCCGACGATTAACAGGTATGACCAACCGGCCCCCTTCAGCCAATTGCCCGCAGAGAGGCCGAGGAGGCCTGGGCGCGGCGGCGGCAACAAGTATACCGGCGAAGGGTGCCGCTCCGGGCCAACCCAGGGAGCCATCGCCGGCATGAACCGTTACGTTCTTAATTCCTAAATCACTCAGCAATTTTTCGGCCCCGGCAGCCAACTCCGGGATCAATTCGATTGTATGGACTTCGCCCGCCAGCAGACTCAAAATTGCCGCCTGGTAGCCTGAGCCCGTCCCCACCTCCAACACACACTCGTCCCCACTCAATTCGAGCAGGCTGGTCATCAATGCCACGGTATAAGGTTGGGAGATGGTCTGACCATGACCAATCTCGAGGGGATGATCCTCATAAGCTACAGAGCGCAATTTTTCCGGGACAAATAGATGCCGCGGCACCGACTCGAAGGCAGCCAACAAACGCGGATCGCTTAAACCCCTCGCAGAGATCTGCTCTACGACCATGCGGCGCCGTTCAAGGGAATAATCATTCATCTTACACGTTTATTATTCCAACATTCTACGCTGGATCTGCCGCGCAATCTGACGATCAATTTTCCCCATAGGATATTCCTCCAACTCAGCCATTCGTACCCAGCGTAGGTTTTCATCATTGGAATTTGTGGTCAGTTCGCAGATATACGGATAAACGGTCACGCTGAAGTGACTATACGCATGGTTTACGCTGCTCAAGGCTTCTTTCCTTTTCACTTTTAGACCATAGCCTTTCTTCAAGGCCTTGACCAACTCCCTAGCCGGATCACCCTCCACCTGCCCATTAGGGAATTCCCACATACCGCCCAGTAAGCCTTTCGATGGACGCTGCGCCAACAGCACGCGTCTTCTGCTGAGGATCACGCCCGCAGCATTGATATGGTGTGGCGTTGCCTTCTTCGGTTTCAGAACTGGTCGCTGTTCCTGGGTCCCGTTCTGGCGAGCTCTACAAATTTTCATAAGTGGGCACAGCAGACAGCGTGGATTCCTCGGAAGGCATATCGTCGCGCCCAGATCCATCAGCGCCTGATTGTAGTCACCGGCCCGGCCCTCCGGTAAATGCTTGGCAGCCAGTCCCCACAGTATTTTTTCACCCGCTGAAGAATCAGCGGGTTCGGTCACATCGAATAGGCGGGCAAATACCCGGCGAAGGTTTCCATCGAGCGTAGGCTCGGTCCATTCCAAAGGCTATGGACGCGATAGCGCCGACGGTATAGCGACCGATTCCCGGCAGGGCACGAAGTTCCTCCAAATTACGAGGCAATTCGCCTTCATATTTTTCTAAGACAATTCTTGCTGCCTTCTGCAAATTGCGGGCACGGCCGTAATAGCCAAGCCCCTCCCAAGCGTTCAACACATCTCGCTCACTTGCTTCGGCTAATTTATAGATAGTCGGGAATAAATTCATCCATCTTTCGAAATACGGAATGACCGTCTCCACCCTGGTCTGCTGGAGCATGATCTCAGAAACCCAAACGGCATACGCATCCGGATGATCACGCCAGGGGAGGAACCGTTTATTCCTGTGGTACCAAGTTAAGAGTTGGGAGGAGAGACGGGACATGCCGGTTATTAGTGTTCAGTGCTCAGTATTCAGGGTAAGTCGTTTGTGATCAGTTGCAGGGAACTGTGAGAGGGGTGCTCAAGTAAGCGTTGTTCGAATCAGGAAAGAGGATAAGCCGGACTTCCATGTAATCGGCACGCTGACAGCCCAAAACGATGGCATCAGCCGCCGATGGGAAGGGATTAGGTATACCGCGGGAGGGAAAGACCGCGTAATTACGAGATTGATCAAGCAGCACAAAACCCATGCGAGAAAAATCACGGGGAGCATAGGCAGGCCACGGATGACTGGAAGCCAGGCCCAGGTTCCGAGTAAAAAAACGAGGGTAGAGCACACGCCCGATCTGCAAGGACGTTTGCGGCGATGCGGTAAATGATTTCGATCTGGGCTCCGTGTGACGCCAAGTCCCTTGACGGCAGGTGAATCCGAAAGCGTGAGCACCAATTTCGCCGGCGTCTCGTCCAAATAACGAGGTGAAGCCGCACTTCCGCCAGCCAGGGCAACCCGCCCACAAGAGCAAAGGCGCCCACAATGAGCAGGCCTTGAGACCATTTCGATGCCGGCAGCAGGTCCGTTGAAACGGGAGTAACCAACTTTTCACTTTGCGCACCAAAGAGCAAGGCGGACAGGCTAAAGATCTCTGCGACACCGATTCCGAAATAAAAATAGGAGATCCAATCAGCCGGCAGGTCATAGCGCCAGCCGGAGAAACGCCCGACCCCATTGGCAAGGGCATAACCCAGCGAGAAAGCCAACGGCACCAACCCAATCCAGCGCAGCCGCCTCCAGACTGCGCCAAAACCAACGGCTATTACAGCCAAATAAATCAACACGAGCAGTGAGTTGGGCAAACTCAGGCCGCCATCCCAGGTCATCCAATAAAGATTGAGGGGGGCAAAGAGTCCGTTGTATGGCTCGATCAAAGGCAAAGCCAGCAAGCCATTGATCTGTGTGGCGAAGAAATGAGTCGCAATAAAACCAAAGACAAACTTCGGGTCTTTGAGCGCAAAAGTAAGCAAAATGCCCAAGAGTCCCTTACCTTGCAGGTCCACATTTTGAATATCGAGATTACCCGTGTATTGATACTGGCTGGCAACCACCTGGTACTCGAACGGAGCATCGAAAGTAAGCTGCCCACTATGTATGTAATTATGCAACAACCACGGAGCGATCGTCACCGCGAAACCAATCAGGAAGAATGCAAGGGCAACAACCCAGCCTCGACTGCGCAAGCCATAAACCAGAATGACCAAAAGAAAAAGCACCGGCAGGATAAGCATAGACTGGGTGCGCAGCAGCAGCAGGATGCCAAATAACCCGCCCGCCAGCAACCCGCTCTTCCAGTCCTTGCGTTCCAGCCAGCGTAACGCAAACAAACATGCCAGCAATATCAGAAGAAGGGTGGGCAAATCCACCAACAATGTTTTGGTATTCGATACCCGTGTTTGCGAAGAGATGAGCAGCGAAGTCCATTCGCGGAAGATCGCAAACAAAGCAACGACCACACCGGCTGTTCGGCTGTGCAGTTTCTTCCCAAGAAAATATAGGACGACCGGGATAAGCGCAAGCACCAGTGTTTGGCCGGCAATGATCAGGTTATAACGATCCCCTGCCAGCAGGTGCAAAGAAGCCAGAAAAACGACATACAGCGGACGGGTGGGTATATCGCCCAGGTAGGGATAACCCATCAACAAGCTTTGCGACATCGAGTCGTAATAACCCGCATCGGAGTTTGGAAACGGTTGATTGGTGGGCGGATTCATGGGCGCATAGAAACTATTTTGCATCACGGATATCGGCACATTGAGCCAGATCACCACCGCCAAAAGCCACAAAACCAGAGGTAGGATTACATCCAGGCGGGACCGAGACGGCAACCGCAGCCCGAGAAGCAAGATGAACAAGCCTGCAAGGATAGCCAAAGCCAGCTGCCAACCCATCAACGGGACTCCGGGCTCACCCCAGTAAGCCTGATCAGGAATCAGGCCGATCCGGGTGACGGCGATGAAGAGGAAAGTGAGGAGAAACAGGCAAAAAACAATAAGGGCAGATAAATATACGGGTTTGCGTGTGGCCAGATTTTCAAAATGGAAGCCGTAACGTAGCGCCAAAATGAAGACTGAGAATTGAATGGTGAGAACAAGAAAGTAAAAAAGAAGAGGGCTGAGGCGCTGGTAAATAGGCAGGAAACGTTCAGGAGTCGAGGTAACGCAAGAGGAAGAGGGCGCCCGCCAATAACACGGCCACAAATGCCGAGGCCAGGGCATGAACCGGCCGCTCAAGATTGGCGAGCCCGTTTGGAATGCGAAGGGCGAGAATAAATCCATATAACAAAAAAAGCAAAGAGCAGGCCCAGCATGGCGAAACGGGACAAGGAAAAAGCAGCGCCCGTGTGTGGGACCAAGAGCTAATATGAAGAAAGCGGCTCCCGCTTCGAGAGCCGCCAACACAAAGAACTTGCGCCATCCGGATGGTTTGAGTTTCACTGCTAAAATTGGAAGCCGACGCGGGCAGGAACGACTTTATAGGAAAAATTGCTGACAAAGGTCAGCAGCCGATCTTCGAGCGTCCTCCAATCTGTAGAGTCCAGCATTTCACGGGCTTTAGGCTCGTTATCAGCCAATAACCCCACCTGGATCTGCGGATACGACCCGAAGACAGTCGACCAGGCATCCACCGGTTGGAAGCCCAGACGTTGGACCCCTGGCACCCACTCACCGATGACGAACTCGAAATATTCCTGTTCGTGGTCGGAGGCAATATCCCAGGTCATGATGACTTTTAACAGGCACGTTATTCACTCGCGTTGGTAATCCAGGACGACCACATGCGTCTCTTCGGGCAGGCCGCTGCGAGTCACTTTGAGAGACGGCTGGGTTTCCTGCTTGCTCAAACCCATTTCCTTCAAGAACTTATTAAGTGCATCGAGAGTAAGCTTCAGGTCGGCTGTGGAGTAATGCATTGGGATCACAATGTTGGGCTCGAGCAGGCTTACGACCTCTGCAGCTTTTGCCGCATTGAGTCCCTCCGCCGCCGCCCACCGGAATGAGCGCCACATTGACCGTCCCGAGGGCCTCGACTTCCGCCTGGGTGGGGACTTGCTTCAAGTCACCCAAATGTGCAACGGTAATACCGTCATAATCGAAAACATAAAGCGTATTACGGACCGCTTCCTCCTTCGCCTTCTTCGCGCGACCCGCACCGTCGGTTTGAACCCCAGTGATGAACACGCCGCCGATCTCGAATTCACCCGGGCCAGTTATGACATGGGATGTGCCCTTCACCGCGTCGGTGTTGTTGTGTCCAGGGGCATCATGGCTGACAGTAACGATATCCGCCTTGAGCTTGAGCGGAAAATAGCCGATCGACTTGTTATCGAACGGATCCGCGACCACTGTGGCCATATTGCGTTCAGTAAGACGGAAACACGAATGTCCGTACCAGGTAATTTCCATGAAGGAACCTCCGAGCGCCAATTATAATAGAGAAAGCTCGCCAAAGGACCAAGATGATAAATAAATCGAGACTGATCCCAATCCTTGAAGCTGTTTTTACCGTTGTCATTTGGGGCGGGACCTTTATCGCAACCAAAATCGCCCTGCAGGAAGTATCGCCGGCAACTGTTGTGTGGCTGCGGTTTGCGATGGGAGTCGCTTATTCTCGGCGCAGCGGTAATCCTGCGCAAACAATTTGCCCTTCCGGAACGTAATGAGTGGGCCTATTTTGCATTGCTAGGCTTTATCGGCGTAACCTTCCATCAATGGCTGCAGGCCAATGGTCTCAAGACAGCACAGGCTACTACAACTGCCTGGATCGTAGCCACAACGCCTGTTTTTATCGCCCTGCTCGGCTGGTCCGTGCTGAAGGAAAAACTAAGCTGGATACGCGTAGGCGGTATTTCGCTGGCTGCCTTCGGCGTATTGTTGATCGTAAGCAAGGGCAACCTCGGCGCGCTGTTTAGCGGCCAGGTAGGAACGATCGGCGATCTTCTTATCCTTATCAGCGCGCCCAACTGGGCGATCTATACTATTCTGTCGAGGCGCGAGTTGGCGCGGCATCCGGCAGCGCGCATGATGTTCTACGTCATGTTACTGGGCTGGCTATTCACAACAGTATGGATATTTGGGTTTGGTCCGGGCTTGCATGAAATCAGCCGACTTAGACCTGCGCGGCTGGAGCGCAATCCTGGGGTTGGGTATCTTCGGTTCCGGCCTGGCCTACATCGCTTACTATGACGCCCTGCAAGTACTGCCGGCCTCGCAGCTCGGAGTATTCCTGAATATCGAACCCCTCACCACAACACTCCTGGCGGCACCTCTTCTCGGCGAACCGATTACGTTTATCGTGCTCTTCGGAGGCGCCATCGTCATATTAGGGATCTACCTTGTCAATCGCGTGCCCAGGGCATCACAGAGCAGCGCGATCCGCGAAATTAATCCTGCGGACGAGGCATAACTTATGGATCTAAAGCCCCGCTTATCCCGCGACGGGAGGATCACTTCAACGAGCGACGGATGGCGGCTCGCTATTCCCAGCGGACCCTCGGGCCGCTATCGCCTGTCGCAACTTGACGATCATTTAGGCATCCTACGAAGCGCGTATCCCTGGCACCCGCCGTTGACTCTTGGTTTACGCGCCCGCGTATCATCCACAGAGGCGCCTGGAACATGGGGCTTCGGTCTGTGGAATGATCCCTTCGGATTCTCTTTCGGCCCGGGCGAAGGTTTTCTTCACCTGCCAGCCCTGCCAAACACTATCTGGTTCTTCCACGCCTCTCCGAAGAATTATCTATCCTTCAGAGACGATAAACCCGGACGAGGCTTCCTGGCCCAGGTATTTCAGAGCCCGCGTTTCGACCGCACATTAATTCCCGCCGGCCTGGTGCTGCCCTTCTCACGGAAAACATCGCGGCGGTTGCTAAGCCGCGTAATCGCGGAAGATGCGCTGAAACTCAGCATCGATACAACCGAATGGCACAATTATCGACTCGAGTGGGGCCTAACAGACTCGGCCTTCTGGGTGGATGACAATCTCGTTTTTGAGTCGGCGGTAAGCCCTGCTCCACCCCTGGGCCTGGTCATTTGGATCGATAACCAATATGCCGCTTTCATGCCTGACGGGAAATTGAGATGGGGATTGGAGGAAAATCCACAGAGTGAGTGGCTCGAAATCGAAGGGGTTGAGGTAAAGGAAAAGAGAGATGAGAATAGGGGTTAGAAAGTAGAAAGCGGTTAATCGAGGGCAAAAAGCGGGGCATAATTGGGATGCAGACTTTAGGGAAACCACAAAAAACGCAGCGTGTATAATTAAGAGCGTGCAAACTACTGTTAATCCGTGGCGCGTGCTTCTAAAGGGAGTCCTTCTATTCCTGATCTTTGAAATCGCGCTTTATTCGTTGGCTCCGAACCTGGGCTTCATCAACATATATGCTCCGTTGGGTTTGGAACGCCAGCGGTTTCCAATCGCTACACTAGACCCGATAGATGCCGCGCTTGATGTTGACAACCTGGACGCAATGGTGGCATCACATATCATCTCACGACCCAAAGCCCCGAACGAGTTCCGGGTGATGGTGCTCGGCGACTCGGCTGTTTGGGGACTCCAACTCAGCCCCGAACAGACCCTCCCTAGCCAGCTGAATGCGCTAGGCCTGACTTGCGGGAGCAAAAAAGTAACGACATATAACTTGAGCTTTCCCCGGTCATCCTCCACCAAAGACTTGATGATCCTCGATAAAGTCCGGCAATACCAGCCGGATCTGATCATCTGGCTGGTCACCTGGTATACCCTAATGCCCAAGACACGGGTCGATCATGTGATCGTAGATCAGAACCCGGATGAATTTTACAAATTAGGCAGACGTTTCGATTTCCTCCCCAAGGATTTTCAGCCGAAGAATTTGTGGGACGAGGTTTTTTACGAGCAGCGTGCATTATTCCGAATCGCCCGCTATCAACTTTATCCCATGGTCCAGCTGGCGACCGGTCTTGACCAAATCCCCGGCCCGCCCGAGGTTGTGCCGCCCGGACTGACCAGCGACACGACTTTTGAGGGCCTGAAACCGCCCACCCTGCGCAAATCGCAAGTATCGCTGGACCAGGTGCAGGATTTTTATCAACTCGCTGGGAAGACGCCGGTACTGCTCATCAATGAACCGATGCTGATCCTCAGCGGGATCCCCAACAGCGACCTCCGCTACAATAGTTATTATCCACGCTGGGTATACGATCAATATCGTCAATATCTGGATGAAGCCGCGGTCGAGAAGGGCTGGAATTATCTCGACCTTTGGAACATCTTCCCACCAGGGTATTTCACCGATACTCCCCTGCATCTCACGCCGAGTGGCGAACAGCATCTTGCCGAAGTGATCGCACCATCCATCCAGAAAGCCTGCCCATGAAACGAGGTCTTGTTTTTGGTTTTGCCTTCGCACTACTAGTGTCAGGATGCGGCCCCAAAACGCCAAGCGTGGAAGAACAAGTCAGCAGCGCCGTTCAACAAACAGTCGCAGCCATTCCAACCTATACTCCTTATCCGCCCCCACCCATCTTACCCACCGCCACCCAGCCTCCGTTGGATGGCCTTTTCTGCGAGTATCAATTCTGCATCGGCCACCCTGCAGACATGGCTTTCTTCGATGTCAGCGCTCAACGCAACCCCACAGCGCCCAGCACAGCCTCGCAAGGCATACTGGCTGCATACAATGCAAATCTGTTTATTCAATTTGTTTGGCAGGATGCACCCGGTAGCCACTGATCCTCAATTCATGTTTGACGTGATTCTGGATTCTAAAGTGGATACACGCAGCGGCGATATCAACCCACTTTTGATCGGCGACTTGAATGTGCTGTATCTACCGATCGCGACTACCGCAACAGCGGTGCTACCTTATGGCGGCGCAGCCGCCTGGGTTTGCGGTGGCCGTGCCTTTGGATGGAAAGCCTATGCCCCTCAGCCTGACCTTCCCAAAAACTTACTTACCGAAGCGATGCAAAGTTTTAGATGCAAATCGCAATAAAGGTGAGCTGCCAAATCGGTAACAAATAATGGAGATGCCTTTCGGGCACGCTTGCGAGGAGGGTATTAGTTTTACTGTTCTGGTACCAATGATGTTTGGATAGTGATTCCGCATTAGGAGGGGGATTTCAGAGAAACGAGGCTTCAACATTTATGGCAGCTCGAGAATCCTTTGGGGATGCCCGAAATTTGTATAGACATAACTCGGGAGTGATCGCAACTTTCTCGAGCCTCCTGCGTAGAATAATTTAGAACGGCAAAGGAGAAGGTGTGAACGAAGAAATGGCCTGGGTTCTCCAGGCCCAGCAAGGCAGCGACGAAGCCTTCACCAATTTGGTGGATGCTTACCAGAAGCATGTCTATAACCTGTGCTATCGCATGCTGGGCGAGCCTGAATCCGCGGAAGATGCGGCGCAGGAGACCTTTCTGCGAGCCTATCAGCACCTCCATCGCTACGACCGCAAGCGGCCGTTTGCGACCTGGCTGCTTTCCATCGCCGCACACTATTGTATTGACCGTCTGCGCCGTCGCAAGTTTTCGATCACTTCCATTGATGAAGATGAAGATGAAAGCGGCGTGGAGCTGCCCGACCTGGATGCCCCAAGTCCTGAGTCCGAAGTGGTACACGGGGAACAACGTGAACAAATGCAAGGATTACTCAAACGGCTGGACTCGGTGGATAGGGCTGCAATCGTCCTGCGCTATTGGAATGATTGCTCGGAAGCCGAGATCGCCGAAACCCTTAATCTTACCGTGAGTGCAGTCAAATCCAGGCTTCACCGGGCACGGCGTGAACTTGCCGGTCTTTGGCAGGCAGAAACACCACGATCAAAACCTGAAAGGAGGCCTCATGAATCACCGGCCTTTTGAAGATTGGCTGTTAGACGACCAGCCTCTCACCCCAGAACAAAAGCGTGACCTGCAATCCCATCTAAGGACATGCACATGCATGTTCAGCGATCGCAGAATCCAACCTGGCTTTGCACTCCACACGCACAGTTTCACCTGCCCCAGGATTTAAAGATCGCTTTCAAACTCGCTTGGCGCAGCGCCGCCGCGAACAGAGATGGCGACAGATTATCGGTACGCTGGTATTGGTGCTGGGTGGGTTGGGTCTCCTTTTCTGGCTGGCGGGACCCATCATCCAGGAGGCACTCAGTTCGCCCGCCGAGTGGATCACTACGGCGGTCGGCTATTTTCTATTCATATTAACCTCGCTCCAGGTGCTGAGTGTGGCAAGCACTATCCTGCTACGTGTCATACCGACCTTTATTTCACCTGCCGGCTTGTTCGTTCTTAACTTTAATGGTCTCCGGTATCAGTCTTTTGTGGATTGTTTCAATTTGGCGGGTAACTCGTATACCGCAAGGAGTTTGAAAGATGAAAAAATTAGTTTACGCAATTGTTTTACTCGCACTTTTGCTTTTGCCTGCTCGTTCGGCGTATGCGCTTGAGCAATCCCAAAGATGGCCGGGTGATCGTGGGCCAGAACTTTACGCTCAAAAGCGGCGACACGCTGAATGGCGACCTGGTTGTCATCGGCGGTGAGGCAAATATTGAACACAATGCCATTGTGAAGGGTGATATCGTGATTATCGGTGGGAGCCTGACCCTCGACGGCCAGGGCACAGGAGATGCTGTGGTGATCGGCGGGTTGGTCACCATGGGCAAGGCCGCTTCGGTGGCCGGCAATGTAGTGACCGTAGGTGGCTCACTCCAACGGGCTGAGGGCGCAGTGATTGGCGGCAACGTTGTGAGTAACCTGCCTCCGCCTACCATTCAACTACCCAAAGTGCCGGGTACTCAAAACCCGTCTGTGCCGCCAGCTCCAAAATTTGAAGTTAATTTTGGTCCGTTGGGAACGGCTGCAGGTGTTTTCTTCCAGGCCCTGGGCCTTGCTGCGCTCGCCATGTTGCTGGCAGTCTTCCTCCATCCTCAACTGGACCGCGTAGCCCAAGCTGTGACTTCCCAACCCTTCATGGCAGGCAGTATCGGTCTGTTGACGGTCGTTGTCGCTCCGATAACGCTGATCATTCTGGTGGTGACATTAATCTTGATCCCGGTTGCATTTGCAGCCACGATCCTGCTCGCTCTCGCTCTGTTATTCGGCGTGGTTGCCTTTGGGATGGAAGTCGGTGATCGTTTTACAAAAGCCATCCATCAATCCTGGGAACCCGTCCTCACCACCGGTTTCGGAACCTTCCTGCTGGCGATCGTGCTCGGTACGGTCAACCTGGTCCCATGTGTCGGCTGGCTGGCCGGTGTATTGGTTGGACTCATCGGTCTGGGCGCCGCGGTAGTCACCATGTTTGGCACAAGGCCACTGTACCGTCCCGCAATGAGCACTCCGGCCGTAGAACCCGGATCAAACCCCGGGACTCCCATCCCGCCCGCTGCTTGAATCCGGTGATGCGAGAGCCAGGAAATATCCGCATGATATAATTTACCCGCCTCGGTCTGATAACCGGGGCGGGTTTGCGTATAATCCTTGAGAATCGCTCGAATAAGAGACCGCAACCAGGTGGGAAAGGAATTGAATTTCAGGAAATCAATGAACTACCTTGTGAAAGGAGACCATGTTGCCAAAAGTTGAAATACCAAACACCCCAGTGCACAACGCACCGCCCCCGTTAATCCAGGTCGCCGGCACTCACCATGAGATGGGATGTCAGATCGGCGAGGCACGCCGCGAACAGATACAGCACAGCATCGAAAACGGCCATAAATTGATCGATCAATCCTATGACCAACTCGAACTGACCTGGGATGGGGCGCAAATTCAAGCGCGGAAATATCTGCCGTTTGCCGAAGAACGCTACCCACAATACGTGGATGAAATGCGCGGCATCGCAGAAGGCGCCAATGCGGCCTTTGACGATGTGATGGCGCTTAACGCCATGGAAGCGGTCACGATGGATGCCCTGCATCTTACGCGCTGCACAAGTTTTGCCGTAAACGAACAACGAACGGCCGACGGTCATATCCTGGCCGCCCACACCGAAGACTGGGTTCCAGAAGATGAAGACGATGTATATGTTATCTCTGCCAAGCCCAGGGATGAACCGCCCTTCCTTGCCATGACCTACGGTGGCCTGTTACCAAATGTCGGATTCAATGCCTATGGGCTCGCTCAACTGATCGATTCGGTCTACCCGACCGATTCACGCATCGGGATCCCGCGCCTGGTGGTTGCACGCGCCGTTTTAGGCTCGCGCCGTATTTCGGGAGCCATAGGGCGGGCACTGCTGCCCCACCGCGCAGCCGGATATAACCATCTGCTTGATCCATGAAAGTGGCGAGATGTATTCCATTGAAGTCTCGGCCCGGCGCTTTGAGATCCTGCATGGTACTGATGGTTACATCGTACACACCAACCATTATCTTGCTCCATATATGAAGGAAATCGAGAGCGAGCCCGAGGAATTGATCTCTTCGCGCGTACGCTATTTCCGCGCCAACCGTTTGCTGCGACGAAAGTTCCGGGCACAGATTAAGACCCTGCAAGCCATTCAAAAGGATCATGTGAATTTGCCAAATTCGATCTGCAATCACGCCACGGAGTGGTCAGATCCGCTGGACCGGGAGAAGACCATCAATGCAATGGTCATCGACCTGACCGCCCGTGAGATGCACATCTGCTGGGGTAACCCATGCCAGAATACCTATCATACCTATCATCTGGACGCGTAGATACCAAAGAGCCCATCTGCAGATCCAGGGAGACTGCCTTTTATCGGAGTGCGGCAGCTGTTCTAAGCAGTTTCATCTTTTAGCCGCGATGACTGATTTAGCGGAGATATGCCGGCAGACGCTGCATCACTGTCTTTCGCAGCACACGTATTTTTCGCAAGACAATCGTTAATATTTATAGAAGAGTTTGCTTTTCCATCACAGTCGGGCACCGGCAACCAAGGCTGGCAGCAAACCCTCCTGCGGTGTTATGATAGAATAAGAAACTCTTGGAGTTAAGAATGATAGAAGTGACGATTGATAGTGTCCGCGTGAACCTGATGTCACCGCAGAGACTGGTGATTCTGCGTGAGGTCGGCGCTGACCGTTACCTGCCCATTTGGGTGGGGCCGTATGAAGCTGAAGCGATTACTGTTGCCTTGCAGGAAGTGGAAATAGTCCGGCCCCTCACCCACGATCTTCTGAAAAATGTTTTTACAACCTTCAATGCCAAGATCAAACGGATTGAGATCGTTTCCCTCAAAGAAGATATTTTCTACGGAAACATTGTAGCTGAAGTCAACGGCCAGGAAACCAATGTCGACTTCGCGTCCATCGGATGCCATCGCCCTGGCCGTGCGGGCGCATGTTTCCATCCTGGTGGATGAGAGCGTGATGGCAGGGGCCGGGATCACGCCGGAAACCGATGTGGAAGCCAACGCGGGCGCAGCAAGCCAAGGCTCAAAACCTTGCACGGCCTATCCCTCCAGTGGGTGAAGTAAATACGGAGCGTTTGTCCGTCTTTGAAGATTTTCTCGGTAAACTTGACCTCGATAAACTCGACGATAAGAACAAACCCGACGAAGAAGACAAGTCCGATAAACCCAAGACCGACAAACCCGATAAGCCCAAAAAGCCCAAAAAGAAATGACCGATTTTTCACCCGCTGAAGAAACTACCGCCCCCGCCGCGCCGAGTATCCCGCACAGCCGTGAAGCTGAAGAAGCCGTCGTAGGGGCGGTTCTTATTAACCCCGAAGTCTATTACGATGTCGCCCAGTTCCTGCAGGCCGACGATTTTTATATTCACCGGCACAAGTGGATCTGGGAGGCCTTCACCAGCCTGCATGAACAACGCATCCCGATCGACCTGTTGACCATCAATGAAGAGCTTGACCGCAAGGGACAACTGACCGAGATCGGCGGGCCTGCCTATTTAACCGGCGCTGGTCAACCAGGTGCCGACTTCGCTCAATGCCGAATCTTACGGACGCATCGTCGAAAGCCACTCGATCCGCCGCAAGATGATCAATGCCGCGAATGCCATCGCTTCGCTGGCCTATAACGAAGACTCAACCGTTGACAATGTGATGGACGAAGCCGAGAAGGCTGTTTTCAACGTAAGCGAGCGCCGGCTCAAGCACGACCTTCAGCCGATTTCCGCGGTCTTAAGCGAATATTACGATCGGATCGATGACCTCGCGAAACGCGATGAAGAGATTTTTGGCGTGCCCACCGGTTTCATTGACCTTGACAAGATGCTGAGCGGCTTGCAGCCATCCGACCTATTGATCATTGCCGGTCGCCCGGGCCAGGGAAAAACCGGCTTCCTGCTTATCGGTCGCGAAGAACGCCGCCCTGACTCACAAAAAGCATGTGGCAATCTTTTCCCTGGAAATGTCGAATGAACAAGTGGTACAGCGCCTGATCGCGCAGGAGACCGGGATCGATTCCCAACGGCTGCGAACCGGCAAACTGCAGGAGAACGAATGGCCGTTGTTCGCACATGCGGTCGAGGTCATGTCTGATACCCACATCTTCCTGGATGATACGCCGGCCATCACTCCGCTCCAGCTCCGGACGAAATGCCGGCGCCTGCACCTGGAGCATCATCTCGACCTGATCATTGTGGACTATCTCCAGCTCATGGGCGGCGATACGCGAAATGAGAACCGTGTTCAGGAAGTCTCCTATATCTCGCGCAATCTCAAAGTGCTGGCGCGCGAGTTGAATGTGCCCGTGCTCGCAGCGGCACAATTGAGCCGCGCCGTGGAACAACGTTCGGATAAACGGCCGGTGCTCTCGGACCTGCGGGAATCAGGCTCGCTCGAACAGGATTCGGATATTGTGATGTTCATTTATCGGCCTGACCAGTATGAAAAGGATACGGTCAAACAAAACGTTGCGGAGATCATCATTGCCAAACATCGCAACGGGCCGGTTGGGAGTGTGGAACTGATCTTCCGCAACGCCCTGGCCAAGTTCGAGAATGCCGCAACCAAGATGTTCAACCCGAATGAATGAAGATGAGTACGCAATACCTGATAAGCGAAGCGTGACACGTGGTGCGCAAAAAAGATAAACCCCAATGACTCCTTTTCGCGGTTTTACCGATTCCGAAACTTTCACTCAACTGCCCGATTCGTTCTTTTAGTCAATTGCTGAACGAGATCACAGATGCGGGCGAATTGAAGGTTACTCTCTATGCACTTTGGCGCATGGAGCACATGGAAGGTCCGTTCCATGCCCTGTGCCAGACCGATTTCGATGCCGACGAGCTTGGCCTGACGGAGAATGAGATCCACTACCGGTTTGGACAAAGCCGTGCAGCGTGGAAGCCTGTTGAAGTCAATCCATGAAAGCGATGTGTTCTACTTTTTAAATTCACCGCGCGGGCGCGCGGCGGCTGAAGCATTCGCCAAAGGAGACTGGCGCGAAGTCGGGAAGGATCATGTCCGCTCCGCTGGAACGGCCGAATGTTTTCAAGTTGTACGAGGAGAATATCGGACCCCTGACGCCGATGATCGCGGACGCCTTGAAGGATGCCGAGAATACATTCTCGCCTGAATGGATTGCGGAAGCCATTGAATTGGCGGTGAAGAATAACAAGCGAAGTTGGAATACGCAGAAGCGATATTAAAACGCTGGAAGGAAGAGGGCCGTGGCGAAAAGCAAGATAGACGAGACGATAAAGAATCTCGCCAGCGCGACGTCGAAGACAAGATCAAAAAATTTGTCGGCGGTTGAACCGGGAAGCGACGCCTCGACGTCCTCTCCGACGGCTGGGCGGGACCTGCCCGGAGACCCAAACTGCCCGCATTGTCACGGGGTGGGATATTTGCGCGCGGAAGTGCCGGTGGGACATCCAGATTTTGGAAAACTACAGATATGTGTTTGCCGCCACGCCAATGTGACAAATACCGTGCGCGAGCGTTTGTTTGCCCTCAGCCATCTCGATGAACTCAAGGACCTGACGTTTGAGACATTCAAAGCGCGCGGCCGCAAAGGACTGGGAGAACTCCAGGCGAATTCGCTTGAAATGGCTTACAACCAGGCAAGGCATTATGCACAATCCCTTAATGGCTGGCTGCTGCTCGCAGGGCGGATATGGATGCGGAAAGACCCATCTGGCAGCTGCGGTTGCGAATTACGCGGTAGGCATGGGGGTGCCAACGCTTTTTCTCACCGTGCCAGATTTGCTCGATACCTTGCGCTTTGCATATAACGACGCAGGATACAACCTTTGAAGGCCGTTTCGATGAAATCCGTAACGCCAAGCTGCTCATCCTGGATGACTTCGGGACGCAGAATGCAACCGGCTGGGCGCAGGAAAAATTGTTTCAAATTGTCAACTATCGTTACATCAACAAACTGCCGACGGTGGTAACCACCAATCTTTTGTTCGATGAGATCGAAGCCCGGATCCGCTCGCGTCTCTCCGACCCGGACCTTGTCACACAGAGCCGGATCATGGCACCCGATTTCCGCCGACCCATGGCCGACGCGGGTCATCCCGAGCTCTCATCCCTGGATCTGCTTTCCAACCGAACTTTCGAGAATTTCTCACTTCGCAAGGATGAAGACCTTCAGGCGCCTGTACTCAAATCATTGAAGGAAGCCTACGAAGCAGCTCAAAATTTTGCGGAAAAACCGCGCGGATGGTTTGTCCTGACCGGTGATTACTGCCGCCGGAAAGACTCATCTTGCTGCAGCAATCGCCAATCACCGTGCACAATTGGGCGACCCGCCTTTGTTCGTCATGGTCCCCGACCTGCTCGATCATCTGCGCGCCACCTTCAGCCCAAACAGCCAAACGACCTTTGATCGGCGTTTCGATGAAATCAGGACTACGCCCCTCCTGGTGCTGGATGATCTTGGCACACAATCCATGACACCCTGGGTACGCGAAAAACTATATCAATTATTTAATTATCGCTATAATGCGGAACTACCGACCGTCATAACCATCGCGGCCGACTCGTTGGAGGAGCTGGATGCCCGCATCCGTTCACGCTTGCTTGACACTAGGTTTTGCAAGATTATCGGCATAACTGCGCCGGCTTACCGGGGAAAGATCGTAAAAAGGCCAAAAAATAGAAGAGACTTTGTTGGGAATCATCGGCCAATAATATTTATCAAATTTGTAATAAAAATCTTTTCAAATCAAGTACCGCATGGTACAATCCTGATAAATCAGCCTTGATATAGGCTGATTTTTATGTCAATAAGGAGAATGCAAACTTGGGTTTTGTTCAAACTGTATTTCTCGGCGCCATCGCCGGGTTTACTATTTATCTGGGCTTGCCTCTAGGCAGGATAAAAGGAATTTCTGATGGGGCCCGGTCATTTCTTTCCATGACCTCCGCAGGCATCCTGCTCTTCCTCCTGATAGATATATTTACAAAACTTTCAGAACCGATAAAAGCAGCAATCGTTGACAATAAAAACTATGGTGAGTTCTTTGTTTTACTCGCCATTTTTATCCTTGGCTTTGGGGCTGGGTTTGCTGGGCCTGATCGCCTTCGAGCATCAATTTATAAGATTCAGGGCGGTAGCAGGGCAGACATTGTCTCCGTCCCGCCTGGCATTGATGATCGCTACCGGCATTGGATTACATAACTTCTCTGAAGGCCTGGCGATCGGACAATCAGCCGGGCGCGGTGAGATCGCCTTTGCCGCTCTTCTTATCGTTGGCTTTGGCCTGCACAATGCCACGGAAGGATTTGGCATTGTGGGTCCGCTCGTTGGGGGAGACAGGCCATCGTGGGCATTCCTTGGCCTGGCGGGTCTGATCGGTGGTGGACCGACCTTCCTTGGCACGATCGTGGGCTATTACTTCCTCTCAAGCGCGATGTTCGTCTTGTTCCTCTCCTTGGCGGCCGGCGCGCTGGTTTATATCATTGGCGAATTGTTCCACGTTAACCGGCGACCGGGCACAAAATTCCAGGCGGGCTGGGGCCTTTTTGTTGGCTTTATCTTTGGCTATCTCACCGATTTGATACTAACTATAGCGGGGGTTTGATTCGCTTGGGTTATCCAGATCGCCTGGGCCGGTAAGAGCATGATGAAACGGGCCCGTCTGTTAGCCGGATTCTCCATACTAATAGTAACTTGAGGCCGCCTTCACAGGCGGCCTTTTTGCCTTATCCGCGATTAGGGGTCATGGAGTGATCCAGATCGGGGCAAGGAGGTTGTACAAAGCGAACGGCAATACAATGCCGTTCGCTTTATGTCTCAGCTAAGAATTCTTTTTCTATTGCCATGCCGGCTGTTAATCATATTGTCGAAAACCAACGCCGGGCATACGGCGCCTTTACTTAATAAACTCATAGGCTCCAATGTCATAAGCTGTACCGTATGGTCTCTGATTGCCATCAAAATCGCTTGTAACCCCCGTATCGAAACCCTTGTCCATGGCCGGAGAAACTGACTGTAAATGGAAATCGCTTCCCGGTTTTACAAACTTCGGGTCACCAGAGATTGAACCTGATTCCTGGCCGGTAGCCTGGAAGCCGTAAAGGGTATAACCTGTGCCACCGACTTTATGAGTGTTATTACCCGTCCAGTACAAATTATTGGATAGAATACTTCCAGTAAGGCTGGCCGCAGAGTCAATCAGAATGGTTGTCGAGGCCGATGGATCTGCGAAGATGTTGTCACGGATGACCAGTCGTTCCGGGTAAAAAGTCGTATTCGGTTCGACCTTCAAATAAACGGTCGGTACATTTCCAGAGTTGGAAAACGTATTGTTTTTAATCTGCAATCCCGAAGCAGATATATCCAAAAGGCCAGGGTTGGTTGGGTTATTGTAAACGACATTATTAGTAATGGATGTGTTCAGATCCAGGGTTCTGTATTCAACGTTATTCTGGGTATGCCAATTTGGGCCATCCCCATAGTTGATAACATATACGCCCGCGCCGTTCGGTATGTTATAGACAGTATTCCCAGAAACGACGCCGTTGAAGGAGTTCTCCAAGAAAATACCACTGCCCCAGGTAGAACTTGAACTTACATCGTGGATAGTATTTCCCAGGACGTTGCAATGCGTTACTGGAACACCGGCCCCATCGCAGTCGATCCCATGCTGGACATTGTAGACTGTATTTCTCTGAATCAATGTAAAGTCCGTCCCGCCCACACTCCAAATTCCCCGTCCAGTGTAATCGTGGATGAGGTTATTCGCGATAGTTGCCCCGGTGCTCGCAGGGTATTCCACGCGGATCGCTTCCGCCAGCCTTTTGTTGCCGTTAAATTCGCAGTTCTGGATTGTGTTTCCTTGTCCGAAAAGTGTCACCTCACCTTCGACATAGCAGTTTCGCAGGGTGATGTGACTATTGCCCTCAGGGGGAAAGTGATTGGTGCCAATCGCCCAACCGACAGAGAAATCCATAGTTGGCGTGCCTTCACCGCCTGATTTGCTCGAGATAAAGCGGAGTCCGTCGAAAACATAATACGACTGGTGAGAACTGGTTGTCTGCACAGTGTTAGAACTTCCTGAATTGACGGTGACCAGCTCGCCGTTGTAGTTCTGGATGGTTATCGGGCCGGCAGCCGTCCCGCTGGTTTTTAGGCTAAGCGCCTCGTTATAGGTACCACCGCGAATCAGGCAGACAGTTCCGGGTTGAACCACATTCAAGCATTTCTGGATTGTCAAGAACGGCTGCGCCTGCGTCCCTGCATTTGAGTTAATCCCATTCGTAGCCACATAATAACTGGCGGCATGCAAATTTTGCGTAGGAGTCGCGGTGGGAATAGAAGTCGCGGTATTGGTCGGTAGTGAGGTCGCGGTATTAGCCGGTAGCGAGGTCGCCGTCTTAGTTGGCGCCAAGCTAGCTGTGTTCGTAGGCAAAGAGGTCGCTGTATTGGCGGGCAAAGGTGTAGCCGTATTGGTTGATGCCGGAACGATTGTGTTAGTTGGTAAGGGAGTGTCGGAGGGAGCCACCACTGCCCCTGTGGTCGCAGATGGGCTTACAAAGGTGGGCGAAAAGACAGGCACCGGCGTATTTGTCACAGGATCGACCGTCGCTGTAAGGGGAACGGCCGCTGTATCCGTAGGCAATAAGACTGGCGTTTGGGTCACCGATACTGGCGGGGCATTGGCAGGGGCCGAGGTTTCAACTATTGTAGAAGTCGGGACTGAGGCCAAAGTGGGTGTTGCTGAAGCCTGGCTTGGCGATACGGGAGTTTGAAGAGTAACATTAATCACTTCAGAGTCTATTTTCGCATCTCCGTTGTCGTTATTCGAGACTAACATTATACGGATCTGATTACCAGAACCGAAGTAAACACCAGGATGGCTTACCTGGAATTTGAGCAAGGTCCAGGAAGTTGACTTTGAAGTCGGATTCAATCCAACCTGGTCCCACGAATTACCATTTGCATTGTAGATCGACCAGGTCCATTTCTGGGTCGAACGTGCAGGTCCCTTAAAATTTACCCGCAATTCAAAGGCATTCACAGATGCACTGGTAACCTGTTCAGGGATATTGAAAACCTGGGTCCCTTTGTACGCAATTTGTGGGGTCGTGAAAAGAACGTATTTCTTGGGATCGTCAGCCTTTCCGGATTGATCCTTTGTCCTGAGAGCGCTGACAGGCTGTCCTCCCGTTGACCCGGACTGGGTCGACATTGAAGCCGGCAGCAGAGTTAGCGTTGAAGTTTGGGCCTCCGCAGTAGTTGCGTAAGGCCAAATCAAGCTAAACATCATCAGGAGAAGGGATAGTATTCTTATTCTTTTGAAAGATCGCATTAGAAGCTCCTTTTTTCGTTGCGCCCGCATGTTACTATGACCCCCGCAACCCAAAACGATTGCTTACAAAGCTGTTAGAACAACCCGGAAGGAAAATCCGCAGCCGATATTTGTGCCTATCCGCACAAAACAAGAATCACTAAAATATGGGGTAATATATGTATAAACTATGCAAACAAGCGCATAATCAAGATTAAGAACATAAAAGTTGGTTACACTAATGAAAGCTTAAGAAGTTATCAGAATCCATTTGCTCAACCTGCTCATTGGTATTTTGCAGCAGAATATCCTGCCTTTGCTGCGTCTGTCAAATTCCCCCGGTAATTCAGATATCGCCTCTCTTATATTAATCGTTTGAGAACCGGGGTTTGTAGTTTAGGCTGCCACTCATAAATAGAGGCTGAACAATCCAGCCTTATATTGGCAGTCGGGAGATTCCCGTCTTTTCCATCCATGCGGTAGAATAAAAACTTGATGCTTCCTATTCCTCCTTTCTTTAACCCTGACCAAGTCAGAAATGTCTGGCGCGTGCCTTATGAAGAGCGCGCCAAACAAGCCAGCGATTGGGCGCTCAAGAATGGATTTCAGCCTGCAGCCGCTGACAAAAGCCGTAACTGGCTGCTGCTAGTGGATGTTCAAAACACCTTCTGCATCCCGGGTTTTGAATTGTTTGTAGCCGGACGCAGCGGTCTCGGGGCAGTAGATGACAACATCCATCTCTGCAATTTCATCTACCATAATCTTGATAGGATCACGAATATATCGGCAACAATGGATACCCATCTGTCGCAGCAGGTATTCCACGCCATCTTTTTTGTTGATAAGGAAGGGAACCACCCGGCACCTTATACGAACATCCAGGCCGGCGAGCTGAAAGAAGGGAAATGGAAATTCAATCCGGCGGTCGCTCCCCGCTTTGGCATCACGCCGGACTATGGGCAGGAGATGATGATCCATTACGCCGCCGAATTGGAGAAAAAGGGCAAGTATGCGCTGACCATTTGGCCGTATCACGCCATGCTGGGCGGTATCGGTCACGCGCTGGTTTCTGCCGTGGAGGAAGCAGTTTTTTTCCATACCATGGCAAGGCTGACCCAGCCTGCCTTCGAAGTCAAAGGCGACCGGCCTTTCACAGAACATTATTCCGTTATTGGTCCGGAGGTGACGCTGGGACCGAAAGGTGAAAGCCTCGGTGAGCACAATTCAAAATTCATTGAAACGCTCAAGAAAGTGGACAGCGCTCGTCATCGCCGGTCAGGCCAAATCGCACTGCGTGGCCTGGACGATTTCCGACCTGCTCGATGATATCAACGCCACAGATAAGTCCCTTGTGAACAAGGTTTACCTTCTTGACGACTGTACTTCGCCGGTGGTAGTCCCCGGTGCGGACTTTACGGATGCTGGAAATGAGGCCTTCGCGAAGTTCTCAAAGGCGGGCATGCACCTTGTAAAATCCACCGATGAATTTCTAAAGAACTAAATCCTCGCAAAGGAAATCAATGAGTTTCTTCGATAACAAACGCCTCACCAACGAAACCTTTAAACTCGATATTGATCGCATGCGCCGCGGCTGGTACTCCGATAAATACTTCGAGAATATCAACCAGATGCTGGCCGCCCTTTCCAGAGAAGGATACACTTACTCGGGCCAATATCCCAACCTGCCCCCGGCATTCTCCGACGAAGGGATCGCCGCGGGTGATATCGAAGTTGAAATGCAATGGTTCACACGGCGGCTTGGCACCAGCATCGTGGTGGGCGTAGATAAGTCGCTGGTAATGCTCAAACATTCCACTGGTTTCTTCGAGGGAGAAAAGTTCCAGGACACATCCGCCAGACTGCAGGTCTGGGCGGTGCAGGATGGCTGCACGGTTTGGTACGATGGCAATCCCGAAGACATTCAACCCGTGCTGCGAGTGCGAGGCCGGTACCGCGATTTTGCCATGCTCGAGACGCCCACCCTGGGGATCCTCACCCGCTCCACCCGCGTTGCGACCAATGTCTATGAGACTTTGGTCGCGGCAAGAGGCAAACCGGTGCTGTTCTTTCCGGCCCGCTTCGACCTGCACGAGGTACAGGCTGCAGACGGCTATGCCTATAATATCGCCGTCCAACGCTTCAACCTGGATCACGAAAAAGACCTGGGACCATTCATTTCAACCGATGCCCAGGGAGACTGGTGGGGCGGGGCAGGCGGAGGGACCGTGGCGCATGCCGCCATTGCGTCGTTCCTTGGCGATACGGCTGAGGCCATGATGCAATTCGCACGGGTCCTGCCACCCTCCATACCCCGCATTGCGCTGGTGGATTTTAATAACGATTCTGTACGCGATTCCCTGCGCGCCCTCGCGGCCATGTTCGCAAAATATCACGAACTGAAAGAGGCGGGCAATAACACCGAGGCCGATAAGTACAGGCTCTATGGTGTACGCCTGGATACCAGCGGGAGTATCCGTGATGTCTCCGTTCAGCCTTTGGGTGAGCCAAGTCTCGACCTCGGTGTAACGCCGCGGCTGGTGTTCAACGTGCGCAAGGGTTTGGATGCAGCCTGGGAAAGCTGGGACTTGCCAATAGGGCAGCAAAAGGCAGCGCAGGAATTCTGCCAAAATGTCAAGATCGTGGTCTCGGGCGGATTCAATCCGGATAAGATCCGTAAATTCGAATATTTGGGAGTTCCGGTAGATATTTACGCGGTGGGCTCGTATCTCTTTAACAACAATGGTTCAACCGTCACTGACTTCACCGCAGATGTAGTACGGGTGAAGGTGCATGACGAATGGGTACCCATGGCAAAAAAGGGACGAGCGCCATGTGATAATCCGAACCTTGTGAGAGTTTGGTGACGAGGAAGTGAACCCGGTATTTCAACCGGCTTCACATTTCTGAAACTACCGGGGCCCCAGGCCGAAGCGTGGCGCGTCTGATTCTGAAAAAAGAACCTACGCAGGGAGAACACCTGCGTAGGTTCTTTTTTCAGTGAGGCCGGCAACGGGGCAATTTCCGGATTTGACTTTTTTACAGGGAATTTACAGCGGGGTAACCATAAGTTGAAGGCCCCCGACTAAAATGACGCGGAGGAGACGAGATGAAAATATCGCGTCGTGATTTTATTAAGGCTTCCGGTCTTTTTACAGCCTGGGCTGCGCTTGCAGCTTGCACCCCGGTCAAAAGATCCACTGCTGGCATCACAGGAACCGCCGCTTCTCCATCCAGGGTTACGGGGCTCGATGACGAGGGGCTGATCATCCATACGCTGCAACGATTCAGCTTTGGGGCCACTCCGGAAATGATCAACCAGGCCAAACAGATGGGACTGAAGGCCTACATCGAAGAACAACTCTCGCCCGGATCAATCCCGGATCCCGAAACCGATTCCCTACTTGAGCGTTTTTCAACGCTCAAGATGACTCCCGCTCAACTCCTACAGTTAGGCCAAAAGAAACAACCGGCGCAGGAATTGGTCACAGCTACCGTTCTGCGGCAGTGGCGCAGCCAGCGCCAGGTCTACGAGATGATGGTGGACTTCTGGAGCAACCATTTCAGCATCTATATCGGGAAAAGCCTTTGCCGCGTTTTGAAAACCAATGACGACCTAAAGACCATACGACCGAACGCATTGGGGAACTTCAACGACCTCCTGCACGCTTCAGCCCATAGCCCGGCCATGTTGATCTTTCTCGACCAGGCTGAAAGTCAAAAAGAAGCTCCCAATGAGAACTATGCCCGCGAACTCATGGAACTCCATACGGTCGGGGTGAACGGTGGATATACACAAGACGATGTTACGCAAGTTGCGCGCATCCTGACAGGTTGGTCGATCACCGGCCCAAATAGTCTCTTAAAGGAACCGGGGCAGTTCATATTCAGACCCGCCATGCACGACACCAGCCAGAAGGTCGTTATGGGAACGACCATACGCACCTGGCGGTGAGGACGAGGGCAACTCCCTGCTCGATCTGCTGGCACATCGCCCCACTGCCGCCCAATTCATCAGCCAAAAACTGGCGCGCCGGTTCATAGCCGATGATCCGGACCCGGCGCTGGTAAATTCGCTTGCACAGGTGTTTACTCAATCCGGTGGGGACACGCGGGAGATGATCCGCGCCATCATCGACTCGGATGCCTTCAAGAACTCCGCTGGCCAAAAGTTCAAACGTCCGCTGGAGTTCTTCCTGTCGGCTCTACGGCTTTCCGGCGCGACCGTTGTTCAACGTCGCAAAAGCTTCAGCAGTATCTGCGCCAGCTCGGCCAGATTCCCTTTACCTGGGAACAACCAAATGGCTTCCCAGACGTTGCCGGATTTTGGGCCACCACCAGCGGGCTGCTCGAGCGCTGGAATTTTGGCATGCAACTCGTATCGGGCCAGATTGATGGTGCAAAACTTGACATGAAGGCTCTGACAAAAGAAGCAGCCTCGGCACAGGATGTCGTGGATGTGCTGAGCATCCGCTTCCTGGGGGCGATACTGCCGGATAATGCGCGCTCGATCCTCGTGGACTTCGCCTCATCCGGCGACCTGGGCGGGAATATAGCCTCGGTGGCCGGCCTCATTATGGGCTCGCCGCACTTTCAAGTGAGATGAAGGGCGTATCTGCCCGCGTACTCAAGAAAATACCATTAACCTAATGGAGATGAAATGGATTACAAACTTACTCGTAGAGATTTCCTAAAACTGGCCGGCAGCTTTGCCGTCGCGCCAGCAATGCCTTCCTGGATGCCGCGCATGGCCTTTGCGCCAGAGGGCGTGGAGCCGCCTGGTGACGTGCTGGTAGTGGTCTTCCAGAGGGGCGGTATGGACGGATTGAACGCGGTTGTGCCACATGGCGACCCCGATTACTATCATCACCGTTCGGCCCTGGCCATCCCTGAACCGGCAGACGGCAGCGATAAAACAGGCATAGACCTGGATGGATTTTTTGGCTTGCATCCTTCACTCCATCCGCTCAAAGACCTATGGGATGAGAAGGTACTTGCCATCGTGCATGCGGTGGGGTCGCCCGACCCAACGCATTCCCATTTTGACGCCATGGACTATATGGAACGCGGGACTCCGGGCGAAAAGACCATCGCAACCGGCTGGATCGGCCGCCATTTGCAGACTGCCCCCTGGCAAAATGATTCGCCTTTCCGCGCCATCGGCATGGGCGGCATCATGCAGGCTTCCCTGCGTGGACCGGTCCCCGTCACCACGCTGCAATCAATAGCCGACTTTCACCTGCAAGGCGATACAACCCGCCTGGCAGAAATCCGTCAGCGCCTGGCCGCCTTGTATTCCCTTGGCTCCTCCCTTGACTCAAGCGCGACCGACACGTTTAACGCACTTGACCTGCTTTCACACGTGGACGTATCCAATTACGTCCCGGCGAACAATGCCCAATATCCGGATACGGAATTCGGAATGGCAATGAAGCAAGTTGCACAGATCATGAAGGCTGACATTGGGCTCGAGGTGGCTTGTGTGGATATCGGGGGGTGGGATACACACAACGCCGAAGGTCAATTGGATGGCGAAATGCCGAACCTGTTGAACGAATTCTCAACAGGTTTGGCCTCGCTGTACTTCGATCTGGGTGACCGCGGCAAGCAGGTAACCATCGTAACCATGTCTGAGTTTGGACGGCGCGTCCAGGAAAATGCTTCGAGCGGGACCGACCACGGCCATGGCAACTGTATGTTCGTCATCGGCGGAGGTGTGAACGGCGGCAAAGTATATGGTCAATGGCCCGGGCTTGCGGCAGATAAGTTATACGGTCCCGGTGATCTGGCCGTGACTTCCGATTATCGTGATGTGCTTGGAGAGGTCGTCGAAAAAAGACTTAAGAACCCCCAAACTGCCCAGATCTTCCCCGACTACGCAATATGAAAAATCTGGGAATCGTACAAGGTTAGTTCATACCCGAAAAGAGCGGAAGAGCTTTTTTATGAATAAGCTGGTTAATTTAGCCGCAGGTCTCACGGATTCATTTCAAGCCGTGGAGAGGTGCTTACGGCAAAATTGGTCTCTCAACCTTGAAGGGCGTGCCGTCAATCACTGGTTCATCAAACTCGCGGGCAGCCAGATGACCGGCGAAAACAGCCTGCGCAATAATGTTCGGAGCTTCTGCATCACCAATGAGCCGCAGCGAGTGGAGCACCCCTCCATCCAGTGCAGGCTGAAGCCCGTAATACAGCGCATCGTTCGGCTGGCGATCCGTTACCAATACCACGGCGTCGCTGCCGAGTTCGCGGTGTTCGCCGGTGAGGGTTGAAGATATCGTGACCGAGTTGAGCGCGAATCAAGTTCAGGACCTGCTGAACATAGATCCTCACCCCTATCTTCATTAATTTTCGTTGCACACGCTCTTGTTCCAGGGTGAATTGTGACCAATAGGATATCAGCGGCGCCGGAGTGACGATCGTAACTGTGGCGCCTCCTGAAGCCAACAACTCGGCCAGCACACCGCCGATGTAATAGTGATCGTCATCGAAGATCACCACCCGGCCGGATGGCAGCTTGTTTTCCATCAAATCATCAGGCGTGAATACATTCGGCAGGTCATGGCCCTCAACCGGTCTCCACAAAGTACGGCCGATCCCGTCGCGCCGCCAGTCCGCACCGGTTGCCACGACGATATTCCGGGCGCCCGTTTCAAGGATCTCGCCAGCGGTCATTGGACTGGATGGATAGACCGTGACGTTCCTCAATTTCCTGAGCTTGCGTCAGCCGCCAATCAATCACACGCCGCCATTCGTTGAGCCCAGGCAGGGTTGATTCCCGCAGAACCCTCCCGCCCAATTCTTTGCGAGATTCGAGCAATTCCACTGAATAACCGCGTTGACCCAGCGCACGCGCACATTCCAGGCCCGCGGGTCCAGCGCCGATCACCATCACGCCTTCTCCGCTCTTTTTGGACGCAATGGTTTCAGGGTGCCAGCCACGACGCCACTCTTCGCCCATGGTCGGATTCTGGGTACAGCGGATGGGCACAAAGCGCGTATCACCGGTCACACAGATGTTGCATCCAATGCACTCACGGATGTCATCGATGCGCCCTTCTCTGATCTTCACTGGCAGGAAAGGGTCGGCAATCGAAGGTCGCGCCGCGCCAATAAGATCCATCACTCCGCGTTTTACTGCAGAGACCATCGAGTCCGGCGAGGTGTATCGCCCAACCCCGACCACCGGTTTGCTGGTCAGACCCTTGACGAACGAGATGTATTTTTCCTGATGTGCCCTCTTTACCAAAGCGGGAAGTAATTGAATCATTGCTCCAATTGCTGATATTTACATCCCACAGGTCAGGCAGCTCGGCGAGCATGGCGACTACGTCATGTCCCTCGCCCTGGTGGGTCAAGCCATCCTCGCCCAGCAATTCGTCTACTGCAAAGCGGACAGCCACCGCACAGCAGTCGCCTGCGGCATCCCTGGTATCTTCGATCAATTCGCGCAGGAACCGCACACGGTTCTCAAGACTGCCGCCATATTCATCGGCGCGGTCGTTATATCGTCGAAGGATAAATTGCATGGCCACGGTCATGCCATGGCCTGCGTAACAGTAAATAATGTCGAAGCCGGCCTGTTTCGCCCGCAGGACAGCGGCTTTGTGCCAACGCCGTACGCTGCGGATGTCTTCCTTATCCATGCGCCGTGTCTGCACAGGGTCGAACCCCGAGCCGCCGATGGTACCCATCGATCGTGGGGCCAGCGAAGGAACACGCGAATACAAATTCGGGGCATCGAAGCCGTTATACGCCAGCTCAATCGCGGCCAGCGCGCCATGTTTATGCACCGATTCGGTCATTAAGGCCAGCGCGGGGATGTCTTCATCGCTCCACAAGCGACCCTCAAAATATGGTGAGAGATCGCTGCTGTGGTGAATCTCCACTTCCTCTGTACAGACCACGCCCCAGCCGCCTTCGGCTTTCACACCGCGCATTGCCGCCAAACCCTGCGGCATGCGGTGGCCAAAGCCATTACAGTGTGGCACCTGATAGAAGCGATTGGGTGCAGTGACGGGGCCGATACGAACGGGTTCGAATAAAACATCAAACGGGCCGGTCATGAGATCAGTATCCTTTCCTCGACAAGAATACCATCGCTCGACTCAGCCCGTCAAATGTAAGTGATACTGAGCTAACCCAGAAAACCGCACCATTGGGATTGCACAGCTTTGCACCCCGAACCAGAGCATGCGGTCCTCTTGCAGTTCCTCTTACCTACTCAAGAAGCGCGGGAATTTTCCGGGCCATTTCATCGCGTACTTCACGAAAAACGGCAAGTTTTTCTTCATCGGTCCCCTCGGCCTTGGCCGGATCCCGAAAGCTCTCATGGAGGCGTTTCCCCTTCCCCAGCCAAACCGGACATTCTTCATTGGCATCGTCACAGACGGTTACCACCCGGTCAAATTCAACGGTGCGGAATTGCTCAACATTTTTCGATGTCCCCTGGTGCTCAATCCCTATCTCATGCAGCACCCGGATCGCCATCGGATGAACGTAGCCAGACGGCCGGGTGCCTGCTGAAAATGCCCGCCACTCGGGGTAGCGGGCATTGACGATTGCTTCGGCCATCTGTGAACGGCATGAATTACCGGTGCAGAGGAACAGTACCTGTGCGGCTCATGCCTTCAATTTTTCCAAAATTTGCTATCCGTGTCATCGATCTCGGTCAGTTCACCGGTGACAACGAATACGGTACGTTCGCAAATGTTCGTGACCCGGTCTGCAAAACGCTCAAGGTTGTGGGCCACCCATAAAAGCCAGTTGGCGCGCTCGATGGTTGTCGGATCACCAATGACAATTGTCATCAATTCACGATAGACCTGGTTGTAAAGCGCGTCCACTTCATCATCTTCCACCGGGATCATGCGGGCAGTATCAATATCCTCATTGATAAAAGCGGTAAGAGCCCGGTGCAGCATATCCGCGCCTTTTTGGGCCATGCGCGGCACGTCGATCAGCGGTTTTAGCAGGGGAGCATCCCCCATGCGGATGTTGATCTTGGCAATACCCTTGGCATAGTCGCCCATGCGTTCCAGTTCGGAGTTGATCTCCATGATGGAAGCCAGCAAACGCAGGTCATGAGCCATGGGCTGCTGCGTGGCGATCAGGATCATTAACTCGATCCTCGATCTCAAACCGTTTCCTGTTGATCTCCCGATCGTTATCCAGGAGTTTTTCCGATGCCTTGATATCACGCTTCTTCAGGGCAGAGACAGCGTCAATGATCGCCTGTTCCACCATCGAGCCAAGCACCAAAATCTCGTCCTTGACTTGTTTGATCTCGGTCTCAAATGTTTTTCTGAGCATAAGGACCCTCACATTCCTAGTTTGACGGGGCTTCCGTATTGTAACAGGAACCCATTTTCTAAACCGTGCCTTTGATTATCTCGACAATGTCACATTGGAAGAAATCCCCGATTTTTGGGATATGGGGCGGGGTGAACACCCGCCCCATATCCCAAAAATCGGACACCATTTGAATAATGCGACATTTTCAAGTTATGAAGCAGCCAATTGTATATTTTGGGAGTTGAGCCACTGCTGAATGCGTTGATCGATCTGGTCGCGTATGCCCCGCACAAAATTCAGCCGCTCCAACTCACTACCCTGAAACTCCGCCGGGTCATCAAAAGGCCAGTGCTCGTGCTGTCCCATATTCAAAAAGGTCGTTGGACAATTCTTCTCGGCCTTTGCGCAGACCGTAACCACGAAGGCAAAATGAAATTTGCCGAGATATTCCTTGACGCTTTTGGAATACTGACCTTTGAGGTCCAATCCGCGTTCCTTCATCACCGTCACGACTTCAGGCAGGATGAAGCCTTTGGGTTCGATACCGGCGCTGTAAATATCGAAATGTTTTCCGGCATACGCTCGCAGGAACGCCTCAGCCATCTGGCTGCGTGCAGAATTGCCCGTGCACAAGAATAACACTTTAGGATTACTCATGGAGAGATCCCGCCACTGATTATCCAAACCGTCCGGTAACATAATCTTCCGTTCGCTTATCTTTCGGATTGGTAAAGATAATATGCGTCTCGTTGAATTCGATCATGCGCCCGGCGCGTTGATCATCGATCATCATCATGGCTGTGAAGTCGGAGACGCGCGCCGCCTGCTGCATGTTATGCGTTACGATGATGATCGTATATTCCTTGACGAGATCATGCATCAGCTCCTCGATGCGAAGGGTGGAAATCGGGTCGAGGGCCGAGGCGGGTTCGTCCATCAGGATGATTTCGGGTTCGACGGCCAGGGCTCGCGCAATGCACAGCCGCTGCTGCTGGCCGCCGGAGAGAGAGAAACCGCTTTGATGCAGCTTATCCTTCACTTCGTCCCATAAAGCGGACTGCCGCAGTGATTTCTCGACGATTTCGTCAAGATCCGTCTTGCGCCGGATCCCATATAAGCGCGGACCGTAGGCCACGTTGTCATAAATGCTTTTCGGGAACGGGTTGGGACGCTGAAAGACCATGCCTACCCGGCGGCGGACATCCACGACATCCACGCCCTGAGTATTGATGTTCTCGCCATCCAGAATGATCTCACCTTCCATTCGTGCGCTGGGTGTCAGGTCATTCATCCGATTGAAGGATCGCAGCAAGGTTGACTTGCCGCATCCCGACGGACCGATGATGGCGGTGATCTTGTTCTCCTGCACAGATAGGTTGATCTCGGCCAGGGCACGGAATTTCCCGTAAAAGACCGAAAGATTCTTTACCTCCACCTTATTAGGCGAGACAGCGCTTCTGCATCACATTCTTAGAAACAGCGATTTTGGTTTCCATAGGCTTATCCCTGAAGCGCACGTTTGCGGGATTCGACCCACAGACGTGCCACGATTTCAATCAAAAGAACAAAGGTCATCAACACCAGTGCCACTCCCCAGGATTGGTCGATCCGTTCCGGGTAGGGCTGTTGGGCATACTTCCACAACGTCAGCGGAAGCGAGTCCACCGGTTGGTTGATGATACGTCCGATGATTGCGAACAGACTCTGATGGGTCTGAATCCCGCCCCTGACGATCTTGCCCAACATCATACTGTTCATTGCCCAGGGCAGTAAACAGCAGCGGGGCGGTTTCGCCGGCCGCCCGGGCAATCGCCAGAAGAAAGCCCGTGATAATACCATTGAGCGCTGCCGGGAATACAACGTTTAGCGAAGTCTTCCATTCCGGCGCGCCCAATCCCAGCGAACCTTCACGCAAAGTGTGCGGCACCAGCTTAAGCATTTCTTCCGTGGTCCGAATGATTGTGGGCAGCATCAGGATAGCCAGAGCCAGGCCGCCTGCCAGGGCGGAATAATGTTTTGTCGGCACCACCAGGAGGACATAAATGAAAAGGCCCATCACGATGGACGGAACGCCGGAGAGCACGTCTGTGCCAAAACGCAATGCCACTCCCAGCGGGGTATTCGGGTTACGCGCCGCATAAAAAGCCGCAAGCACGCCCGGAGGGATGGCAAACAGGCAGGCCAATATTGTAATCACCATGGTGCCTTCGATGGAAAATAAGACGCCGCCGCCGGGCATGCCCAGTGGGCGTGATAATTGCGTGAAGAAGTCCAGGTTGATTGTTTTTCCACCGCGATAGATCACATAACCGACGATCCAAAACAACGGCACGAGTGCAAGCAACGTCAGAAGACCGGTAACGGAAAGCATGACGGCATTGACAAACCTGCGGCGCTGCAAATGCGCAACCTGATTTCTGGCGATGAGTTCCTGGAAGCGGGTCATGCGCGCGCCTCTTGCGGCGTCCGCCGCGCCACCTGCCAGACCAGGAACCGCGCAATCAGGTTCAGGATCAGGGTAATGACGAACAGCGTGAGGCCGATCTCGATCATCGCTTCCGTGTGGAGTTGTGAGACGGCCTCTTTGAATTGGTTGGCAAGCAGGCTGGCCATGGTGGAACCGGGCTTAAGCAGCGAGTTGGTGGCCTCCAGCGAATTGCCGATGACCATGGTCACAGCCATCGTCTCGCCAAGCGCCCGTCCCAGTCCTAATATGACCGCTCCGAGAATACCGGAAAGTCCATAAGGCAAGCAGTATCTGCCAGATCATTTCCCAGCGGGTCGCCCCGATCCCCATGGCGGCCTCGCGTTGACTATTGGGAATTGCCAGAAATACGTCGCGCGTGACTGCCGTAATGGTTGGGATGATCATGATGGTCAGGATCATGGCAGCCGCCAGCCGGGAAGAACCACTTAGCGGAATCGGTCCCGTAAAGAACGAATTCAGCACCGGCACTTGTCCAAAGGCCGCAGATAAACCCTGCCCGACCGGAACCACCACCTTCGGGAGGAAAATGAAGATTCCCCACAGGCCATAGACAACGCTCGGGATGGCGGCGAGCAATTCGATCATCCAATTTAGCGGCAGGCGAATTCTTTCAGGGCACAATTCCGCCAGAAAAATTGCGATACCCAAGCTGATCGGAACCGCCAGGATGATCGCAAATATCGAGGTGATCAAAGTCCCATAGATGAAAGCCCATGACTGGAAGACTCCCGATAACGGGTCCCAGGTTGCGTCGGCCGTGGGAAGAATGAAGGCCCAGCCAAGTTTTGCACGCGCATCAGCCGACTGCTGCCATAACATCCAACCGATGGCTAAAACCAATACAAGAACCAGAACTGAGGTCAGGATAATCAGCACCGACCACGGAGTATCTCCATGATGGGTTGCCCGCTGCAGCCGCGCCAACCAATGGTTTCTTTGTGGAACGTAAATCGTTTTCATATCAATCCAGCTAAAGGATTCTTGGAAATGCGGGTAATTTTACTCTTCATGTGATCTCACATGAACAAAAATATCTCCTGACCTGCCTTCTTTACAAAACCAAGAGAGGGCCCCCCATTTATAACATAGAGGGGGCCCTCCAAAGATCAGGAAAAATGTAAACCTTACTGGCCCATTACGGGTTGACCGTTGCAGGTCACCTGGCCGAGTTTTGTGAGCACTTGCTGCAAAACCGCATCGGGCAGCGGAACGAAGCCAAGGTCCGTGGCGCGCTTGGTAGCAGCCGGGTCTGTCAAAACCCAGTGGATGTACTCCACAAGTTTGGAGGCCTTGACGCAATCGGTCATGCTGGTCTGATGAATGATGATGTAGGTATAGCCGGCGATCGGCCAGGAGGCATCCCCTGGCGCGTTTACGATGACTGCGGTCAACTGCGGTGTGAAGGCAGTGGCAAAGTCCGTCATGGCCGCCTTGGTGCTATCCGCAGTGGCTGTGACCGTTTTGCCGGCCTTATTGACCATCTGTGCAAAGGGCAGTTTGTTTGAGACTGCATAGGCATATTCGACGTAACCAATGGAATCGGGGGTGTTCTGAACTGCTGCAGCCACGCCCTGGTTGCCGTTGCCGCCAACGCCGTTCCCGGCCTTGTCAGCAGGCCAGTTGATCGTCGTGCCATGGCCGACGGTCCAGGCGCTGCTGAATGAAGTCAGCGCGTTGGTAAAGATTTCAGTAGTGCCCGATCCGTCCGAGCGGTGTACAACGGTGATCTGCTTGGCCGGCAGCTTGGAGGCGAGCTGCGGATTGAGGGCGACGATGGCAGGATCATTCCACTTGGTGATGGTGGCATTGTAGATGCCAACCAATGTGTTGCCATCCAAAATGAGGGCAGGGCCTTTTGGATCAAGTTCGGGAACGTTGTAGGTCATCACCGTTGCACCGGCCAGGAATGGATACATTTGCAGATCTTTGCCAGATGCAGTTTCCTGATCAGTTAGGACCGCATCGGAGCCGGCGAAATCAACAGTGCCATCGATGATGGCTTTCTTACCCGCGCCCGAACCTGTGGGCTGATAATTAATCAGCCACCGCAGGATCAACCAGGGGAAAAGCGTAGGCATATTCGCTCTCGGCGGGCGCCTGGAAAGTGCTGCCTGAGCCGTTGAGTGTAACAGAGCCTGGAGCCAGCGGTGTTGGGGATGGAATCGCGGTTGGCTGACCGGGCGCCTGCGTAGCGACCGGCTGAGATGCAGTCGGCGTGGCTGCCGTTCCGCAGGCGGCAAGCAGGAAACTGAAGGCAACCGTAACAAATACGAATGTGCGAAGGAATTTAGACATTCTTTTCTCTCCTTTAGGATATTTATTCCTCAACATGGTATCAGCCGGGCTTTAATGTCAATGGAAGAATAAGTTAACGTCTTGTTAAATTCCAGCTCCGTCAACTAAGAAAATCTCTGGAGCTGATAATAAAACTGCCTGCCAAAGAAAGGCAGGCAGCGTCTCCGAACGGAGACAAACAAAAGGAGGAGAGAAACCAACGAGTATTACGCTTTTTCTTTTCTTTCCTGGATGTGCAATTCAAAAAAAGGAATCGGAGCGTCTTCATCCCATGACCAGGTGTTCAGGTCGGTCAGGGACCGATAAGCAGTCAGGTCCAGATGCAGGGGCGTGACCGAAACACAACCTTCTGCCAGAGCACCGATATCCGTGCCGCGCTCGGGGACGCCGGTTGGCGCATCGCCGGCGATCCAATAATAAGGACGGCCGCGCGGATCAACGCCTTCGTCCAGGCGGCTGTGATAGACGCGCAATCCCTGTCGGGTAAGACGGAAACCGCTGATGTCTTCATCCTTCAGCAAGGGCACATTGACGTTCAACAGGATCTCAGACGGCAAACCATTTTCTATCACATGCCGGACAACTTTGTTGGCCGCACGCGCTGCGGGACCGAAATCGATTTCGCCGAGACGGCCCTCGATGGTTTCCAATGAAACTGCGATACCGGGCACGTTGGCGATCACAGCTTCCATCGCCGCCGTCACCGTGCCGGAATACGTCACATCGTGACCCAGATTGGCTCCCACATTGATCCCGGAAACCACCAGATCAATCGGCTCTTTGAAATAGCCCAGGGTGGCAAGCGCCACACAATCTGACGGAGCGCCGTCGCTGGCAAAAGCCATCGAGCCGTCTGCCAGCCTGAACTCGCGGACGCGCAAGGCACGGTCCAGGGTTTTGACATGTCCGCCCCCCGACCAGTTTCGATCCGGCGCCAGGATACTGACCTTTCCAATTTTGCGCATTTCCTGCGCCAGGGCCAACAAGCCCGGCGCAAGTACACCATCATCGTTCGTTACAAGAATGTGCTTGTCCATATAGTATTGTTTATCCGATCATCGATTCAATTACTGCGCGGCGCTTCTGTGAAACATCGATCCAGAAGACCGCCAGCATTATCACTGTCATAACCAGAAGGAACAAAACATCTATGTTCATATTTCTCCTTTGCTATCAACCCTATCTTAGTCCCCTTACCTTTAATACCGACCTAAGAACCGGTTAACATCTGGTAAACAAATTTGCAATGTCTTAACCCATGAAAACTCAAAAGCCCGAGTGTTGCTCGAGCTTTTGAAAATAACAAATTCGTAATTTACCTGTACTTATAAGGATCGTGGAATGGTAAAGAAGAACGTGCTCCCCTGTCCTTCGACGCTATCGGCCCAAATCTTGCCCCCGTGCGCTTCGATGATGTGCCGGGCTATGGACAAGCCCAGGCCGGTTCCACTACCGGTGCGAGACTTATCGACCCGATAAAAGCGCTCGAAAATACGCGGCACATCATCCGCAGGAATCCCGATACCGGTATCTCTGACGGCGAATTGAACCGCATCAACAGCGGGTTCGGCCAGGAGAATCACCCGGCCGCCTGGGCGAGTAAACTTCACGGCATTATGGATCAAATTGACCAGGACCTGCTCAAGGCGAGATTGATCCACACGGAGGCCGGGTAGATCATCCCTGCATTCAACGTGAAGATCGAGGCCGGCTCTTTCGGCTTGCATTTTCATGCGGTCTGCAGCAGACTGCAGCAGTTCGTTCGGGGAAATCGTATGGAGTTCCAGCCTCACCTGACCCGAACTCGATGCGGGAGAGATCAACCAATTCCTGAGACATTTGAGTCAGCGCATCGACCTCTGTAACCATGCGGTCCAGAAAACGCGGCGCCACTTCCGGATCCGAGAGCGCACCGCTTTGCAAGGTTTCGGTCAGGGCCTTAAGGGAGGCCAGCGGAGTACGAAGCTCGTGCGAGATATTCGAAATAAAGTCACGGCGCACCGTTTCGAGTCGCTGCATCCGCGTAAGATCCTGGGCAAGCAGCAGGCTTCCACTAGTATGCCGATCGGGGATCGCAATGAGCTGGAGAAACTGATGGCGTGTGGGGATCTCGACAGTCTCGCTTTGCAGTTCATTCGTCTTTTGGCAGCGCTGCCAGGCCTGGACCAATTGATGGTTCCGAATGACCTCGGTGACCGTTCGGCCCAGCGGATCGGGACTTTCAAAGATCCTGCATGCGGCCGGGTTCGCGAATTGGACCTGTCCAGTGGGGTCGGCGATGAGCACACCATCGGTTAATTGGTCAAGGACCGTTGCAAGTCGCGCCCGGTCGGCTTCCTTGGCCAGGAGTCTGATGTTCAAGGTCGAGACGACTGAATGGACCGTATTCGAAAGGTCTTCCAAGCCTTCCACATCAACGGGTAAATTCGAAATATCCTGTTGGTGAAGCTCCCGGGCGTAGTCTTCCAAGCGATGGAGCAGGCGTAAATAGCGCGAGGCGAGCCACACCGCAGCGATAATGGAGAGGACTAAAGCGATAATCAGAATAGATTCCATACAAACGCTACCGCAAATAATGGTTAATGACGAGGGTCAACCTTCGAAACGATACCCGCCGCCCCTCACCGTGATGATACGCTTTGGGCTGCCGGCCTCGGCCTCAATTTTTTGCCTCAGCCACCTAACGTGGACGTCCACCGTGCGGCTGTCGCCGATGAAATCCCAGCCCCAGACGCGTTCAAGAATAAATTCGCGCGACAGCATCTGGCCCTTATGTTCGGCGAGAAAGAGAAACAGTTCATACTCCTTGGGCTTGAGCTGCAGCGGTTTGTTATCGAGGGTCACTTCCCGACGCGTCAGGTCGATTACGAGGTTTTCAAAAGTCAATCTCTCATGGGGAACCGAAGCGCCCTTGCCCATTTCCTCCCGCAGCATACGTGTCCGTCGCAGTTGGGCCTTCACTCGCGCCATCAGTTCACGCATGGAGAAAGGCTTGGTGAGGTAATCATCTGCGCCGACTTCCAGCCCGACAACCCGGTCAATTTCATCAACGCGGGCTGTCAGCATAAGAATGGCGGTAGACATCTCCTTGCGCAGAATACGAGCAACTTCGAAACCGTCCAGTTCGGGAAGCATTAAATCCAGGATGATGAGGTCGGGTTTTATGCTGCGGGCTACATCCAGGGCGCTACGACCGTCCCCTACAGCCTCCACAATGTACCCTTCCCTTTTCAGGTTATAAGCCAGAGTCTCCTGCAAAGAAGGTTCGTCTTCCACCACAAGTATTTTTTCAGCCATCAGGTTCATCCATATCGCCGGTCAAATCATCAGGTTATACAGCCTGAGGGTGCGCATCCTTTTCGGGGCTATTATAGTCGAAACAATTGGGGGGCAACTCTTGATATCAGGTTCGTAACTATCTTGATAAGGTTACATCGTCGGGCGGCTAACACCTTGGTCCGGGTTTCATTCTGAAAAAATACGCGTTTCATGGTCATATTATTTGCATTTGGACAGGCCCCGGACAATAATATGTTTTAGGCGCCGACACAGGAGATGACCTGTTTGCCTACCCACCCGATGGGGCAGGCGCCGACTGCAAGAAATAGGAAAGGACCGCGAACGATTAAGTATTTCGCGGTCCTTTAACGGAGATCACACAGAGAATCAGGCTTTGAGAGCCGGCTTGGTCTTTCTTCTTATCAACCACACGATCAACCAGACGCAGAGAATTGGCGGAGCTAAAATTGGCACGAGTACTACGAATATCCAAATCAGCAGCTCAACAATTACTCGATAGGACGAGACCAATACGTTTGTGGCTTTCTGCGTCGTTTCGCCAGGGTTCCAAGCGCCAAGGGGCTGCACCGGAACCGGTGTAGGCGTCGGGGTTTCCGTCGCAACAACCGGAGGCAGATCGGGTTCAATGTTGATTGTTATGGTTGAGAAGGCAGAGCGGTTCGAAAGATAATTCATTTTTCCTTTTAGCTGCTCGATCTGTCCCTCAACGTCAGAAAGTTGCTGATTGATGCGGAGCGCCTCATCTACGGTTGTTGCCTGGTCCAGAAAGCCTTTTATGCGATCGCGAGTTGCCTCAAGATTGGTAAGCTGGGACTGCAAATCAACATATTGATCGGTAACATCTTCGCCGGTGGCATTCTCATCCAGGACGCGCAGCGCCAGGCCCCGCAGGCGGCGTAAAACATTCTCGAACTGGTCCTCCGGAACGCCCATGGTCAGTGTTGCATATTTGTAATTCGTCCCAAAATAATCCTGATACCAGACGCGGGAACTGACAATATAACCTTGTACATCGCCCACGATCTGGGTTACGCCATCCAGGGCCTGGTCGCTATCTTTGACCAGAAGTTTGATATCCCCATTCTTAATGATCATGTGATCGCGCGATGCGATATTATTCGTTATCGTATCAGGCCCTGTTTGATAAACGGCAGCCGCGGTAGCGGCGGGCGCAGCAGGCGCGCTCTGCCCGAAGCGTCCGATGAAGAGGGCAGCTCCGGGCTACGCTGCTGCCGCGGCGGGAGCATAGGTTGGCGCAGCGGCGGGCGCACAACCCATAAGGGCAATAATAGCCAGGAGAATTACCACGAAAAAGATGAACTTTCTACGTTGCATTCTTTCCTCCTTAGATTGAATTTCGGCGTTAGCACCTTTTTATGCTGGATCCAATGCCTATGTCAGGTGTCTGTTATAAAGACGTATTTATTTGCCTAAGGTTCCCTATAAGATGAAACGCACCCTTAAGGGTGCGTTTCGTCTTAATCACTTGAGCTCAATTTCTGTCCTCACCGTCCCGGCGCGCTCATGACGAGCGAGCAGTTTCACCTTGCCACCCCTTGGTGCATGGACAACCCAATCGACCTTCAATCGTTCCGAGGTCCCTTCCGCAGAGGGATTCAGCAAGGCCTCCTTGTAGGAACGGCCTTCCAATTGACCCAGTTCCTCGCGTGGTTTACCCGTTTCCAAATTAGCGCCTTTGGGTATCTCGATCTCACAAACCACACCGCGCAGCTTCTTTTCCAGCGCCTTCTTCGTAACATAGGTTGGCAGCCATCCTGTATTCTCAACCACCAATCGTACGCGATACATTCCACCACCCAGGGAAGAGGCGCTGGCCTGCCTCAATTCCAGCTTGGGCGAGATCAACGCATGCCACACTATCCAATCCGGGAAAGGTTTGATCTCTGCTTCAAGAAACGCACCAGGTGGATTGGTCCAGGTATGGAGCCAATCCCACCCGCCCAATTCGATCTTGCCCAGCTGCGGATGCTGGAACTCATACCAATCCACGTAACCGGCTTCCCCTAAATTCTTATCGCTCCATCGAAGGACTTTCAGATCATCCTCCACCGGATGTTCGCGGAACCAGTCAATATATTTGTAAGCCTTTCAGCCCAGCCTGTTTCAACGGACTCCACAATTCAACCGTCCAGCCAAAAACGCCGAGATGGTCATACATCCAGGTATCGAAGGCCCCGGTGGTCACCGTCTTCGGATGATACCGAAAATCGTGATAGACCGAAACATTGGCATAGCCGGTCATCTTTGTGCCTTCATCTCCGATCTTTTGATAAGTCCATAGATCTTCAGAGGGAAAAGCCTCGTCGGAACGGTCATCGTAGGGGCGCAAGATCACCGCGCTGAAAGTATGAAAAGTTATGACCCCGGTTATGTTCGGATGCCTGACGATAAAGTCCACAAGATTGCGCGTCTCAGGCTCGCTCACAGGGAAGGGGCCTGCACCCGATTGCTCAGCTTCCTGTTTCCAGGCAACCGGAAAGTTGCGATTCAGATCGAGGTTCTCCTTGGGATTGCGGATCTCGATCGTGGCGCCGTCATAGTTCTTTAATAAGCCTTCAGGCAGCACCCGATAATATTTTCCGCCCGTTTCGGTGGGATCGCGCCGGATAAGCAAGCGAGGTTCTTTCGGATGCGCCTTCCAGGCGCCATTCGTATCGGGGACGCGCATAAACAGGATACGGCCATCTCCATCTATATCCTCCTCCATCAAACCATCCACCGTCTCTTCATCGTAGGGATAGGGCCGGGTGCTCGAACGGATCACTTTGGGCTTGTCGGCCAGCGCCCATTCGGCGCCATCAGGGTTGACCCTCGGCACGATATAAAAGGCGCGGGTATCCAGGGCCTGTGTGACCTGTTTATCCTTTCCGTATTTTGTTACAAGTGTATGGAGGTGATAGAGGGCCGCTGATGAGGCGGCAACTTCAGAGGCATGCATATTGCCATCCACCCACAAGGCCGGCTTATCAGCATCGGACCCGGACTTGAAGTTGGTGGCCGTTATCAGCCAGACGGCATCGGCCCTCGTAACTTTGACCAATGCTTTCCAGTTTGAGAAGGTTTGGATATTCCCTGGCATATTGTTTCAGAAGACTGGTAAGTTCTTCGTAGCGATAATACTTGCTGAAGCTGGGTTTGCGCATGTTCCCTCCATAATGTCGATTTTGAACGCGTCACATTATTCAACAGGCAACAGGTTTCCGATTTTGGGACATGGCACAGATGTTCACTCTGCCCAATACCCGAAAATCGGGGACATCTTCGAAGTTGACATTATCGTGTTTATCCAAGGCACAGAAAGACTGCTGAGGCGTCGCTCAGCACTAGGGGGTGCTTATTTGGAGGTGCAACAGAATTGCACCTCCAAAAAGAGCCAATCAATATACTCTGCAGGCACTCAAAGTCATGGGTTAACGAGGTCAGCTTTCTGTCCTTTGCTAAAGCGCCCTTCATTTGCCTGCCGGTACAAGCTCCGCAGGCTCAAATACAACTGCCTATAGGTCCGGTAGAGCTCATTGTAACAGGCAGCATTTTCTACACGCGGATCAAATTCGCGTCCAACCCGAACAATTTTCTTTAGGGCAGCGTGATCAGGATAGGCCCCGAGGCCCACGGCTGCAGTGAGGGCAATCCCCACCGCGCCGGCTTCCAAAGGATCGGCGACGGTTTCCACTCGACGGCCGGTTACATCGGCTATGATCTGCATCCAGGGAGCCCCACGCACGCCGCCACCGATTAATCGTAATACCGGCAGGGGATAATTAAATTTCTTTTCCACGATCTCGATGATCCAGCGCAAGTTATACGCAATGCCCTCATAGACGGCACGCAACAGATGCTCGCGGGTATGATCGGCGCTGAGATTGAAGAAGGTGGAGCGCACCCAGGTATCGGTGATGGGGCTGCGTTCTCCATACATCCAGGGAGTATAAATCAATGAATCCGAACCCGGCGGCACCGTCAGTACTTTTTGATCCATCAAGGCATAAACATTGGGTATCTTCGGATCGAGCTGTTCAGCCTTGTAGAATTCATTCGCGATCCATTTGAGGCAGGCCCCTGCGGTTTCCATTTCGGCAAACAGCAGCGCCTTGCCGGGATCAGAGGCCTGCATGCAGGCCACGCCATCATGACCCGTGGGATTCTTGCTGGTTGTTACGCCCACCCAGGCTGAAGTACCCAGATAGATATGTCCGTCTCCTTCTGCGACTGCCCCGGAGCCGGTGGCAGCCGCCTGCGCATCGCCACCCCCACCAAAGACAGGCGTCCCTTCCAACAACCCGCACTCGCGGGCTGCTTCTGGGCTCAGGCCTCCAACACGGTCAACGGAACGGACCAATGCAGGAAACTTGCTCATGTCCAAGCCCATGTAGCTGATGATCGTACGCAGCCAATCCTTTTTCCCCAGGTCGAAACCGAAGGCCGAGGCGCAAGACCATTCAAAAACTTGTTTACCGGTTTCCCGGTAAATGAGATAGCCGTTAACATCCAGAAAGCAGGTCATATCTCGGTAGATATCGGGCTCGTTCTCTTTGAGCCAGAGCAATTTTGCCAGGCCATCCTTGCCGGAAAGCTCTGCGCCCGCGATAACTGCAAAGACGCGCCTGCCAAGAAATTTATTCATGATACGTGTGGCCTGATCCGGAGCGCGGGCATCCAGCCAGATAATCGCAGGACGTAATGGCGTCCCGGTGGAGGCCATCGGGACAATTCCGAGCAGTTGGGTGGCATGCACCATTGCCAGAACGTTACCTGGAGCAACACCGCTGGCCTGCAGCACCTGGTGAGTGCTTGAGACAACGGCCTGCCACCAATCTTCAGGTTCCTGTTCTGCCCAGCCAGGGCGAGGATAGTGGATCTCGTAAGGAACGAAGGCAGTCGGCGCGTACCGTTCCGCCAGTATCAACCAGAACTGCCTTATTCCCTCCGGTACCAACATCATGAGCCAGTATATAGTCCATTCTGCTTCTCCTCGGTGCCAATAACATTATCCTGTATATACCCGGAAGCCTAAACCGGAGCCCGGAGGTTCCCTACTTATTCAGGCGGTGATATACACCCTTCATCTGCCTGTAGATCTGCGTAAATACACTAAAGCGCTCATCATAGAGAGTCCGATTTTCATTCCTGGGATCAAAGCTTGTTTGAATGGTCACCAACCTTGGCACATCGCTAAATGTGATCTCGCCCAGGCCTACAGCCGCGATCCAGGCCGCGCCGCGGGCGTTGGCATAAATAGGATCTTTTACTTGCTTTATTTGCACGTTCATCACATCCGCGAAGATCTGGCACCATACATCAGATTGAGCTCCTCCGCCAACCATGTTAAGGGTGTCCACTTTTCGACCCATAAATTTTTCAACGGGGTCCAGAAGCCAGCGGGTGTTAAAGGCCACGCCCTCGAGAAACGCGCGTAAGATATCTTCACGTGTGTTGCTAAGAGAAATGTTGTTCAACCCTGCCCTTAGGTGCCGGTCGTCGACCGGGGCACGCTCGCCCCAAATCCACGGCGTGTAGATCACTCCGTGACTCCCGGGGGGAACCCGCGCCGCGATGAGATCGAGGACCTTGAAGATATCGGGAACCGCGGCTTCCTGCAATAATTCATCCTTGTGGTAAAGAATGTTATCTCGCAGAAAAGTGAGATTTCCGCCTGCGGTGGCTTGCAGGGCGGTAAGCAGGTAACGGCCGGGAACGGCGCAAGGTACCGAAGCCAGGGAGGCTCCGATGTCGGTTTTTTTATACGGAACATGCGCGGCCATCCAGGAGGAGGTTCCGATATAAAGATGCAAGGCGTAATCTTCCACGGTGCCGGCCCCAACCGCTGCCGCGGTATTATCAATTGCGCCAGCCACAACCTGTACATCTCTGGAAAGGCCAAGCGATTCGGCCACATCCTTTTTCAAAGGACCCAATACGGCAGTACACGGCACGATCTCGGGAAATTTGCCGGCATCCACGCCACAGTCAGCCAGCAAACCCCGATCGTAATGGACGGCATTCGGATCGCGCTGATCCGTTACCCAGGAGGTCAGTATCGAGTCATAGGTCGCGGTGAACCGCCCGGTAAGGCGCAGGTTGAGAAAATCCAACACGTTCAAGAATTTATGAGTTTGGGAATAGACTTCGGGAAATAGATCGCGTACAAGCAGCATGTGCGCAGCGGGATCTTTACCGGTCACCGAAGGCATGCCGCCGGTCAGACGCACCCAACGCAATATTTTGAATAAGTTGATGCCATCGAGATTGAGGAGGCCACCAAACTGCTTGCGAAGGTAAGGGGCGCCGCGCATGTCCATCCAAAGGATACAGTTCATCAGCGCCTTGCCATCCCGATCAACGGGAATCGTACCCTCACCCTGGCTTGAACAACAGATGGCCCGGATCGCGTTTCGCTTAATCAGTTTTCGTTCCATCAAACGGCACGCGGCAACCAGGAACGCGTTCCACCATTCCTCGGGAGATTGCTCCGCACCGCCATCCGGCGTGACGTAGAGTTTTATCGGCTCGGATTCCCAGCCCAGAACTTTCCCGCTCACGGTAATAAGCGCGACCTTCATGCTGGACGTGCCCAAGTCTACAGCGAGAATGGTGGGTTCAATCATGAAAGTCTCCAAAGGGGATTTTAACCCCGAAAGCCGCCCTCACGGCGGAGCAAATTTACTTCGGAATTTACCTTACTGCCAAAACCTCTAGCACTGCGAGAGGACTTCGTCAAATCTATCGAGCGCGTCATCAATTACCGCATCCGTGTCCGCCATCGAGGTATACATGCGCGAGCCGGCCAAAGTCACAATTCCACTCGCCATGTAGGCAGCACCCATTTCCTCCATCATGTTCCGGCGCGGCTTAAGCTCCCTGAGCAAACGGATCGGATGTTTTAGGTCGAGCAACATGACGCCCGACGTTTCAAGATGCACGATCGAGCCCTGATTGTAGGTTACGAACGGCAGGCCATATTTATCGATGATCTTTCCCAGCCCTTTCGTAAGGCGGTCGCCTGCCAGGCCGGCGATCACGGGTGCATTTGTGCGTTCCATTTCGAGCAGAGCGTAATAGCCTGCTACACAAGACAGAGGATTCGCGGAAAGAGTCCCGCCTACATAAGCGCGTTCCCCGGCGCCGCCGATCCCGGCCGCAAAGCTCAGGATCACTTCTCGCCGCCCACCAACTCCGCCGGCCATCGGATAACCGCCGGTAATGCACTTGCCGAAAATTGTGAGATCAGGTTTGACACCGAAGTATCCTTGTGCACCGCCCATACCTATACGAAAGCCTGTAACAACCTCATCGAAGATCAAAAGCGCCCCAAATTCATCACATAACTTACGGACCTTCTGGTTGAAGTCAAAAGGCACTGGCCTTGTACCGCTTTCCGGTCCGACCGGTTCCACGATCACGGCCGCGGTGCCGCCGCGCAAACGGTTGAAGATCAAATGTCGTTTGAGAGCGCTCAAACTATTAGGATAGAACTCTTCCGTGGCGCTGTTTGCCCCACCGGGAATACCTTTCGCCTCCAGGCGGCCGGTGCCGGGGACATGCAGACCATATACCATCTGGTCGCTCCAACCGTGATAAGCCCCTCCAACCTTGATGATATATCTTTTCCTGGTGAAGGTGCGCGCGGCGCGGATGGCAGCCATTACGGCTTCGGTCCCCGAGCCTACCATGCGGAACATTTCCACTGAAGGCATGAAGCGCTGGACGAGCTGCGCCAACTTTAATTCGTATTCATGAAATAGCCCGGTCACCGGGCCGCATGAACGCAGGAGCTCGAACACCTTTTCGCGAACCGGGGCATAGTTACTGCCCAGCATGGTGGGCCCCCCTGCTTGTAGAAAATCGATATAGCGGTTGTTATCGGCATCCCAAAGATATGCCCCTTCTGCTTTCTCCACCGCGATCGGGAAAGGGTAATTGAAGGCCAGGTTATGCTGCACCCCACCAGGGATGATCTGTTGGGCTTCATCGTTCAGGCCCTTCGAACGCTGGCATTTCGTTTCATAGTACCTTAGATACTCCTGCATCTTTTCGCGTTTGATCGGCCGTATTGGCTGGCTGATCAGCGCATTCAATTTTCCGTAAACTTCCTTCACATCAAGATATTCAGAAATGCCATACTGTCCCGTTGTCATCGATTCTCCAAATTCGGTGATTCGCAGAATAGTGTAGAGAGAGCCTGTTTTGCGAGCATGCGGTCCTTTCGGGCCGCACACTTACAAATAATAAATTGCTCGAAAGCGCGGTTTGCAGATATTCCTATTCGCCGCCAACTTCTAAAATGCCGTGCTCGACCTTCTTTTGATCTGCCCGTAGTTTTGAGAATGCGATCTCGCGTATCGCTAATGGAATCCGGCTGATATTGCGGTCGGCGCACAAAGCCAGCAAATAGGCCAATGAACACTTCTCCAGGATTTCGACATTGTGCATGGCGCGTTCAACATCCTGGCCAAAACACAACGCGCCGTGGTTTTGCATAATATAGGCATTGTTGTGATCCTTGATATGTTTGGCAATCGTGTTCTTGAGCAGCCCTGTTCCGGAGGGGGCATACGGAATGATCTCCACCGTCCGGCCCAGGAAACGCACCTGTTCATCGAATAGGGCCGGGATTGGCGCTTTTATCAGGGCCAGAGCGCTCGCGTAGACTTGATGAGTATGGACCACCGCATTCACATCAGCGCGTGTCTGATAAATGCCAATGTGCATGCCGGTTTCCACAGACGGCTTCAGGCTGCCCTCCACCACATTCATGCCAAAATCTAAAACGCAAATGTCCTCTGGAGACATTTTCATGTAATCGTAATTCGAAGGGGTTATGGCAATCTTATCCTGTCCGATTATGCGCAGGGACAGGTTTCCCCCCGTCGCCATGAGATAACCTTTCCTGGTTAACTTTTGCGCAGTTTCAACAACTTGCTTTTTAACCGTGTCATATTGTCCCATCAGGATACTCCATATAATCTTTACGTTGTAAAGATTATATGGTGATATCTTGACGGCGTCAAGATTTGAGGTCTAAGATTTCAATATGCCGCGCAAAAAATACCATCACGGTGATTTAAAAAATGCCTTATCAAAGCGGGGATCGAGATCCTATCGAAAGAGGGGCTGGCCGGATTGAGTCTCCGTAAGGTGGCGAAAAAGGCGGGGGTGAGCCATGCAGCACCCTATGCCCACTTTGCCGATAAGCAGGCGCTTATCGCCGCCATCTCCACCGAAGGCTACCATCGCTTATACGATCAATTATCCGCGACTGTCGAAAGCCATAGGGATAACCCTCAACAAATGTTGGTGGAGATGGGCTGGACTTATATCCAGTTTGCCGTCAGAGATCCCGAACACTTCAAGATCATGTTTTCGGGCATAATCGAACAGGAAAAAGATTACCCTGAGTTCAGGGAAATGGCATTGAAGAATTTCGGCCTGCTGGTTACGCTGGTGAAAGAGTGCCAGCAAGCAGGTTTGCTGTCAGGCGGGCCAGCCGACATGGTTGCCATTAGTTTGTGGAGCCTCGTCCACGGATTCGTCCTGCTGCTCTTGGAGGGTCAAATCTCCCATACCCTGCTGGATCGTATGAGCGTCCGCGAGCTGCTCATCTTCTTATTGAACGGGATCACAAAAACAGAAATCGGCGTTGCGGAGATCCGTACGCCGACTTCTGGTATGTGACATGATCTTCAGTTCTTACTTTGCACTAAAGGTGACATCGGCAGGCATACCGGGTTTGAGCTTGTTCTGCAGGTCGATGACCTTCAACTTCACGGCATACACCGTGCTCGAACTGCGACCTTCCACGGTCTGCACGTTACGAGGCGTGAACTCCGCCTGATCCGAAATGTTACTCACCTGCGCATCGAACTTCTGGCCCGGGAACGAGTCCACCGTCATGCTGGCCTTCTGCCCCAGGAAGATGTTGCCATAGCGATCCTCCGGGACATAGACCGTGATGGTCAGATGGCTCAGGTCGCCCATGGTGATGGCCGCTGCCCCCGGCTGCACGAACTCACCCGGTTCCACACTGCGGGTCAGAACCACGCCATCGGAAGGCGCGACGACCGTCATCTTCGCAATCTGGGTATCGATCAGGTCCACATTGGCCTGCGCCTGGTTGGCGGCCTGGTCGGCCTGGTCGGCGGCGCTCTTGGCCTGGTCCAGGGCTTTTTGAGCCGCGGTCAGTTGCGGCGATTGGCTGCCGGTCTGGAGCGAGCGCAGCAGATCCTGTGCGCGGTAGTAGCGCTCCTGCGCCACGCTGACATCTGCCCGGGCATTGAGGATATCCTGCGCACCCTGCGACGTGACCAGCCCCAGGTAGGCTTGCTGGGAAGCATCCAGTTTTGCGCGAGCCTGATCGAAGGTGTCCTGGGCCGAGACGCGCAGCTCGTTGTCCAGGTTGTTGCCCAGCCATTTGGGATCCACGCCTTTGTTCTTGATGATGGTATCGCGCGCCAGCTTGAACGTGCCCAGCTTGGTGAGATCGGTGATGTCCTTGCCGTTGGAGACCTGGTCGTTCAACTTCTTGGCGACCGTGTAGCCGGCTTGAGCCTGGGCCATATCGTTCTCGGCCTTCACGAAGTCCGCTCCAGCTGTGCTGGTCTCCACCTTGGTCAGGGTGGCCTGGTCGTCGGTCAGCGCCTGCTGGGCGGCATCCACTGCCGCCTGGGCGGCCACCACCTGCTCATTCTGGCTGAAGTACCAGCTGGGCTGGATGAAATCAGACTGGCTGCTGGTGAACCAATCGGTTGTGCGTTTGGCGCTGTCCTGGCTGAGGGCCGTGTCCAGGACGATGTTGTACTGAGCCTGGGCCGTGGCCAGGGCGGCTTCGGCCGTGGTGGCGGCACCCTTGGCGGAATCCAGAGCCGAGGCGGCTACTTTGCGCTGCGCCTGGAGCAGGGTATCGTCCAGTTTGAAGAGCGGCGAACCGGCTTTGACGGAGTCGCCTTCCTGGACTGCGACCTCCAGCACTTTGCCGCCGATCTCGGGTCCCACCAGGATATCGGTGGTTTCGATGGTGCCGGAGGCTTTCAGGGCTCCGTTGTTCCCGCCGTTGAGGGCGCGCACGCCGTAATAGCCGCCCACCAGCACCGCTACTACGATCACGATTATGATGATTGTCCTTCTGTTTTTCATATCCTCTTCCTTTCTGTTGTTTGATATCCAAACGCAAAACGCCGCATGTGCAACGCATCTTTAGCTTTCCGGCGCCCTCACGGAAGAGATGAATACATCTTCCAGGGTCGGTGCGATCTGTTCAATTGCAATTACCGCAATTCCTTCGTTTTCCAGCAATTTACGAAGCGTCCCTTTATATTTCAGCGCGTCAGGAACCACAGCATGAATTTGCGGGCCGTACAAGGCTACTTCATCGATCCTGATACGCCCGGTTTGCTGTGCAGCCTTTAGCGCCCTCATAGCCAGGTCCGGGCTGGGTGTTCTGATCTCCAATACCTGCCCGCGCATCTGCGTAAGTTTGAGCTGGCGCGGAGAATCAAGGGCAACCAGATGCCCCTGGCTGATAAAACCGATGCGCTGGCATAATTCCGCCTCGTCCATGTAATGCGTTGTAACCAGCACGGTCACGCCCTGCTTCGCCATGCCGTAGATCAAGTCCCAAAACTCACGGCGGCTGATAGGGTCCACACCAGCCGTTGGTTCATCCAGGAACACGACCTTCGGCTTGTGAACGATGGCGCAGCCCAGCGCCAGGCGCTGTTTCCAGCCACCCGAAAGGGACCCGGTCAGCACATTCTCGCGACCAGCGAGTCCGGCCATCAGAATAATTTCGGCTTCGCGACGCTTCAAATCCTCATTGGACAAGCCGTGTATCATGCCGTAGAAATGGATATTTTGTTTGGCGGTCAAGTCGTTATAAAGGGTGAACTGCTGCGACATATAACCAATGTGGTCATGAATGGCTTTAGCCTGCGTCGCTGAATTAAATCCCAGTACATAGGTGTCGCCGGAGGTTGGTTTCATTAGCCCAAGCAGCATACGGATCGTAGTGGTTTTGCCGGCTCCATTGGGCCCAAGCCAACCGAAGATCTGCCCGGCATCCACGCTGAAGCTGACATGATCCACGGCCTTGAAGGCTCCGAATTCTTTGGTCAGGTTTTTCACAACGATTGGATATTGATAGGCCGGATTTACGTTCGATTGCCGTGCCAGTTCTTCATTCATCTTCTCATCCTGAGGTTTGACGTTCAATGTTCGAAGTTTGCCTTCGTACAAGACTGATAAATGCTTCTTCCATGCTTATTTCGACTTCGCGGAAGCCTTCATACCCAATCCCTGCACCGGCTAGTGCGGCTTCCACCTGCGGCCCACGACGTGCAACGTCATCCACGAATAGATGGAGCCTGTCGCCATAAGACTGTACTTCAAGCACTCCCTGCAACTGATTCATTAACTTCCTGGCCGGGACAAAATTAGAAGGGATCAATTCAAGCAAGTACCCCGGCAGGCCTGCCTTAATAGACGCCGGGGAGCCGGCGGCGATCATCTTGCCTGCATAGATCAACCCAATCTGGGTGCAGCGTTCAGCCTCGTCCATATAGGGGGTGCACACGAAGATCGTCAGGCCTCTTTCGACCTGGAGGTTACCCAGCAAGCTCCAAAACTCGCGGCGACTTACCGGATCCACGCCCAGGGTAGGCTCATCCAGCAACACAACTTGCGGCTCATGGATCAGACAGCAAGCCAGGGCCAGTTTTTTCTTCATCCCCCCCGACAGCTTCCCCGCCAGTCGTCCTGTGAACTCGCTCAAGCCGGCAAACTGCAGTAGTTCCGGAATACGTTTCTTCTGCTGCTCGGGACTAACGCCTTGGATTCCGGCGAAGAAGGCCATATTTTCCGTCACCGTCAATGTGGGAGGCAGGGCAAATTGTTGAGCGATATACCCTACGCGCTGTCGGACTTGATACATGTCACGCATCGAATCAAATCCCAGGATGCTGCTCTCGCCGCTTGTGCGGGTGAGCAATCCCAAAATCACCCGCGTTGTGGTGGACTTGCCGGCCCCATCCGGCCCAATCAGGCCATATGTTTCGCCGGGTGCAACTTGCAGGGAAAGTTGGTCGATGGCCCTAACCATGTGATTATTGGTCATAAACTCTTTTACAAGGTCTTTGGTAAAGATAGCAAATTCGCTCATTCACACCTTCTTAAAATTGATTTCTTCAGTATTCTAAAATCCCACCATCAATCCAACCTCATCTTGAATCTCTTCGATGCAATCGCCACCACGATCAACATGTAAATTACCAAGATCAGGGCATCGCTCCACAGGAAATCGAGCCCGATGCCCTTGGTATAAATGCCGCGTGAGATCCGCAGGAAATAAGTCAGGGGAACCAGGTCGCCGATCAACTGGGGGATCAATGGCATACCAATCCGTGGATAGAAGAGGCCGCTCAAGAGCAAGCCGAACAACATGAAAAACATGCTCGAGGCATTTGCTTCAAATTGCGTCTTCACCCGTGTAGAGATCAAAAGGCCCAGGCCAAGACAAGATGTAATAAACAGCAGCGCCAGCCAGAAGTAAAGGAATAGGCTGCCTTGGAACGGTACGCCGAACCAAAATATCCCAAATCCCACGCTTACTGCCAAAGTCAACAGGCACAGGACCAATAATGGGATGAGCTTGCTCAGTATTAGCTCCAACTGCCTTACAGGCGTGACCAGGATCTGCTCCAGGGTCCCCCACTCCCGGTCTCGAACGAGAAGGATAGCTGCCTGCTCGATCGCCAGGGTTTGCAGAATCATTCCGATGATCCCCGGTATGACAAACCATTTATCGTTCAGGTCAGGGTTGTAAAGCACACGGGCAGACGCTGTGATCGGCAGCAGTGAACCCGCGGTTCCGGAGGTTGCGGCGTTTGGATTGCTTAAGGCAAGGTTGGAGGCAGTTAATTGCAGACCGAAATTTTGGGTTACCAGATTCACTGCGCTGTAAGCGGAGCTCACCGCGAATTGGTCCGAACCATCCAGCATCATCAGAAAGTCAGCCGATCCCTTAACAACGCTTGCGGCAAAGTGAGGTGGAATAATGAGACCTGCCTTTACCTGACCCCGGTCGATCGCCTGGATAACATCCGCCTGGCTCTGTAAATACAGGGTCGCATCAAAATACTGCGAATTCTCAAGCGCCTGTACAAAGGCCTGGCTCTTATCATCCCGGCTCTGGTCAACCACGGCCATCGGCATATGGTAGACCGTCTTGGATGCAGAGTAGCCATAAATAAATAATTGAACAAAAGCAAGGCCCAGGAAGAGCATGATAAACCGGCGGTCCCGCAGTATCTGGATCGTTTCTTTGCGGATCAGCGTGCTGAGTCGTTGAAAATTCAACTGCATGTGAGGCTCTCCCTTAATCTAAATTTTGTCTGAAAAGCCTGGCCCCGATAAAGAAGATAAGTACCGTCAAGACAGTCAGCGATAGGGTTGCAGGCCAAAGGTCATTCAATCCAACCCCTTTGATCATGATGCTGTTGGTGATCGTCATGAAGAAGGTCATTGGCATAATGTATCCGAGCAGCCTCAGGATAATTGGCAGTGAATACGCAGGGAAAAGGAAACCGCTTACAAACATCACGGCGATGTTGGTTAACGAGGCCAGTTGGTTCGCCTGCACCTGTGTTTGAGAAACCGATGAGATTGCCAATCCAAGTCCCAGGCTGCCGATTGCGAATAACATCGCTAACACCGAGAACAACAATAGACTGCCGCGGAAGGGAACTCCGTACAATACGGTTCCCAGAAGAAAAGTGAAGGCTAGGTCAAGAAAGGCAATAACCAGGTTCGGGACCATTTTTGCGATCATGAGCTCAATAGGCCGGATCGGTGTGACCAACAGGGCCTCGATCGTGCCCGCCTCGCGCTCGCGCACGATAGAGAAGGCGGTCAACTTCAGCGCGATCCCATACAGAAGAAATGCGCACATCCCCGGGACAAGAAACCACAGATTTTTCAGGTCCGGGTTGTATAAGATCTGCACATGCGAATCCAGAGCGCTGAGCTGCTGACGGCTCAGGCTGATGGCATACTGCTGCGATATGGCTTGGGCGCTGCTGAAAGCAGATTGGGTCACGAAGGAGTTGGATCCATCCACCAGCATCAATACCGTTGCATCCTTCTGCGCCACCTGGGACGCAAAATCTGCAGGAATGAAGAAGCCGATTTCTGCCTGCCCGCTGTCGATAGCGCGCGCCATTCCTGCTTGATCAGGCACCCTGGCTACGATATCAAACGAATCCGACTTAGTGAAGCCATTCAAGTAAGACTGGCTGACCGCACTTAGACTCTGGTCGGCAACCACCATGGGGATGTGTTGGATATCCGTATGAATGGCGGCTGCAAAAAGGATCAACTCCAGCGCCGGTCCGAGGGTCATCCCCACGTATACAATCGGCATACGCAGCAGTTGAATGGATTCTTTTTGAATGAGTGCCCAAATTCGTCTCAGCATATCTATTCCTTCTTATTTCAGGTTTTTGCCTCTGCCGGTGCCAGCAAGAACCCATTTACAACAAACTCGATAATGAACCCACGAGCTGACCTCAGCGCTTCCGGGGACGAGAGATCGGCGTTCGGTAGTAGGGTGTTGTAAAGAGGCAGGATTCCAAGATAGATGTGGCTCACGAATAAAGCCGACGTGAACTGAAGGATAGGATCCACATCAGAGCGCACTAGGCCGGCACGTTGAAACATCTGAAAAATGGGCATGAATTGATCCACATCATCGAAATCTCTTTGCGTCAAGATCTTAGAGAACGTTTGCCAGCCTTCAGCCAACTCCCAGTTGAAAATGCGCATGACGTGCGGGTGCTCAACCAAATAGTCGAAGTACCACCCTACATAGCGGCGCAGCAAGTCCCTGAGCTGCTCGGGGCTGTGAGTTACGCTATCGTCGTGCAAGGCGCCTAGAGCTTGATCCTGCACAACGCGAGTTTGTTCGTCCGCCCGTCTGACAACGGCTGCATATAGGCCGAGCTTGTCATCGAAATACTGAAAGATCAAACTCTTGTTGTAGCCTGACTTTGCGGCGATGGCATCGATCCGCGCCCCATCGAAACCGTGCTGGGCAAAGACCTCTTCGGCGGCATCCAAAATTGCTTCGCGCGTTCCTTCTGCGTCGTGCATTCTTCCTCTTCGGGTCCCGGATTTTGATCGTTTACTTCCAGGCTTTGAACGGGTACTTCCAGGCTCGGAGCTTTCAGATTTAGGCATGGTATTATCTCCTTTATATCTAACTGGTTAGATTTATAACCAACTGGTTAGATACTACTCCCGCTTAATGAACCTGTCAAGGGAAAAATTGCGATTACGACTCCCCTGCTCGAATTTCGATATTTAGGATCGATCCTCGGTAATTCAGACGATTCCCCCGGCGCAAACCCACCGTCGAATACAAACTACTCCTTTACAAGATCTAAACACGATCTTGGTAAACTCCGAAATCTATAATTGCAGATGCTGATCAAGCTACCCCATATAGGTATAATCCATTCGTTGAGTGATGCCCAAAAATTCGAGCAGATCAAGATTGTAGAGATCCAGATGATGAAAACGATCCTGGTTGTAGACGACAAAACAAGCGTCCGTACACTGGTACGCGATTATTTACGTGAACAAGGTTTCTATGTTATGGAGGCTGGCAACGGACAGACTGCTCTTTATGCTGCCCGACAAGACAAACCGGATCTGATCCTGCTCGACATCATGATGCCAGAGATGAACGGTTATGAATTCATGCGGTCTTATCGGAAGGAGAGCGACACGCCTATCATTATGTTGACCGCCAAACTGGAAGAATCAGATAAGGTGATTGGCCTGGAATTGGGGGCCGATGATTACATAACCAAACCTTTTGGCATGCGTGAATTGGTTGCGCGGATCAATACAGTTTTGCGTCGCACCGGGAAAACTCCTAAACCTGGCAGTGTCCTGCGTGCCGGAGATATAGCCCTGGACCAGGATGCCCATATCGTGACCGTAAGTAACAAAACAGTCCAACTAACACCCTCCGAGTTCGACCTACTGGCAATCCTGGTGGCTTCCCCGGGACGTGTCTTCTCACGTCTCGATCTGCTTCAAGAGCTTCAAGGGACATCTTTTGATGGGAGCGCGCGGACGATTGACCAACATGTCCGCAACTTGCGGGCAAAGATAGAGCCTACCCCGGCCAAACCGAGGTATATCGAGACGGTGTTTGGTGTCGGTTATCGCATGGCAGGAAAATAGCGTGTCCCGTTCCATCACTTCCAGATTGATCCTCGCATTCATCGTTGTAAGCCTCACGGTTGTGGCGTTAGCCTCAGGGATTACTTACTGGCTGACAGTGCGCGATTTCAAACAATTGACTTTCGACCAGGCTCGTGACCGATTTGTTGCGGACATGACCTTCTACTATCAAACCCACGGAACCTGGGACGGGGTATTGGATTATTACCGACTTCGAGCAAGCAACAATTCCCAATTTAATTCCCAGCCCAATTCGCAACCGCCGGGTCCGCCGGGAGGTGGGCAGCTGCAACCTCAGACTTTCTTCTTCGCCCTGGCCGACCAAGCTGGCCGGATCCTTATTCCGGCTGGAAGCTACCAGATCGGTGAAACAATCTCCCCTACTGCCCAGTCAAAGGGAACGCCGATCAACTTAAACAATGTACAGGTAGGCACCGTCATGGTGCTGGGCAATCCTCCCCCCCTGGGCCCACTGGAAGAAAGCTATTTGAGTCGGACAAACCTGGCTTTGCTTTATGCGGTATTAGGGGCATCAGCCCTGGCCTTGATCCTGGGTATCGTCTTGGCCCGCGCACTCACGGATCCAATCCGTGATTTAACAAAAGGAATTCGCGCGATAGCACTTGGGGAATTTAAACAAAATGTGCCTGTGGCATCCAAAGATGAATTAGGCGAGCTCGCAGCCGCCTTTAATCAAATGAGCAGGGATCTCAACCGCCTAACCCAATCGCGCCGGCAGATGACGGCCGACATCGCCCATGATCTGCGCAACCCATTGACGGTCATTGGGGGATATGTAGAGTCGATGCGCGAAGGGGTGCTCAAGCCCACCCCAGAACGTCTGGATGCTATTCAAATGGAGGTCCAACATCTGGAACGGCTGGTTGATGATTTACGGATTCTCTCCAAGGCCGATGCCGGTGAGTTGAGCCTGAATCTTGGATCGATTTCCATCCCGTTCTTTCTGGAAGGCGTTGCAGAATCATACCGGGCGTTAGCCGACAGGCAGAAAATAGCATTGAAGATTGAGGCCGACCCCGACCTGCCGGAAATTCGGGCCGATCCCGACCGGCTCGCTCAGGTATTGGGAAACCTGATCACGAATTCCTTGCGCTATACACCGGAGGGCGGCGAAATCTTAATAAGTGGACGGGCCTCAGGGAAATCCGTCATTTTGACCCTGACTGACAACGGCCAGGGGATTTCTTCTGAGGCGCTTCCCTACGTCTTTGAGCGCTTTTACCGCGCCGATCCGTCAAGAACCGGAGGAGAAGAGTCCGGGCTCGGGTTGGCTATCGCAAAGTCCATCATAGAGGCGCACGGCGGAACCATAAATGCAGAAAGTGAGGCCGGGAGCGGAACCCGGATCAGAATAATCCTTCCCATACCGTAATTGGGCAAGAGGAGTGTCTTATCCCATACCGAAGCAGGTATTGATCAAGTCTGTTGCTTAATGAGCTGAGGATAGGTAGTTGTACAAACAGGCCGTAGTTCAGAACATGAATTGAAGGTTGAAATATATAGAACGGGCCGCTTCAAGCAGCGGCCCGTTTTACAAGATCTAGCAACATGGCATTTTCATATAGTTATTTTTTCGTCCTGCTTTCAAGCAGCTTGATCACCTGCTCGATCAATGATGCGGTATCGGCAGAGCTAGGGCTCTGTGAACTTGAAGCGCTTTGCTGAGAGCTTGAGGCTATTATTGATGCCCCTTCGATTCCTCCCTGGCCCATGAGCCCCCCACCCCCACCCGGAGGTGGACCGTCTTGACCGCCGCGTGCAAAGACTTGCGGCATCCCATTGGCATTTGTGTTGGTGTTGCTAACCGAACTGCCCGATACGGCAGCCTGAGAGGCTGCGACAACATCGGATCGAGTCAATTGCATGTCCTCGATCGCCTTGATCTGTTCGGCTGTCATGAGAGCCCGCATATTTTCCACAATGGCGGTTATTTCCTGAGGGGCTGCGGCAGGATTACTATTCAGTTCTTCCATAAGCTGCCAGTAGGGGATCAGTTGCACAGCCAGTTCTTGATCAACAGCCTGACTTGTGCCTTCCAAACGAAGCGTACCCACGGCGAGTTCCATGGTGGGTGTTATCGCGTTTGTCGCAGGTGCCGAAGGGGTTGCGGCCGAGCTGCTTTTTGAATTGCTGCTTCCGCATGCAGCCACCACGAGAACGATCAAGAGTAATGTGCCGAAGATCGATATTCTTTTCATCTTGCATCCTTTGCTGGGTAGAGCCTGTCCGTAAGATTCAGGAGGGGTCGACTTGTAAAATCACCTAGATCCTTCCGGGCGTAACTGTTGACAGTATAGTGACCAGCCATATAGAACGGATAATGGACTCATTTGGAAATTGTGTAGAATACGCCCACTCTCAATTGGTTTCTTCACATATAATGCCTGCTCCCCCGGAAGTTTCGGTTGTTTCTGTTCTGCCAGAGTCGCGGCTTCTTGCATAAATACCTGAACCGGTTTCAATCATTTATGGGGGCCAAGATGGAGCGTTGGTTTCTTTGGTTACGCAGTACTTTGTGGTAAGGGGCTTTACCCTCTGCTCGGGCTTCGACCTCGGCCCAAATGTTTGGTCTGTTCGAGAGGCACAGGTACTCGGCAAGAGCAGTTCCGCCAACCAGCTCGAAGAATGAGCGTAAGAGCCCGGAGGCGTTGAAAAATCATTGATAAAACGCTGAATGCATAATATAATTTTGCCACAAGGGCTCTTTTCGACCAGACAATTCTTTGACTTTCCATCATCCTGGCAATGAGTCCGATGGCTCCATCAGTCCGAAAAAAAACGTTGCTTTGAGAAAAACTTTGCTGCAACATTTCAAGTAGGTCGGTGACAAAACCTTCACACAGAAAATTCGCAAACATTCTAAGGAGAAACTGTTTTGGAATGGAGTATCGGTCTCGGTAGCATATTGGGAGATTTGCGACCGCATTGCACCATTTTGCGACCCCGTTTTACGTGATTGCGACTGTTTTGTTACCTGCAACCTGTATATTATTCCCATAGACTTTACAAATTTGTAATCGGAACCCATAGAGCGTTGGTTTGTGCCATTGAAGTCTACCAACTATTCGTAGAGCCATCCCTATTCATCTGCTAAGTTTTGGCCATAAAGTCTGACCTACTCTCGATAAAGGTAAATCTCAATGAAAATCATGATTGTTGACCAACATGTTTTATTCAGGGAAGGGTTGATCAGTCTCCTTAGAGACCAGACCGATATTAATATTGTCGGCGATGATAATTTAGGTCCTGATATGACGGCACAAGCCCTTATTCATGAGCCGAATATTATCCTGATGGATTCCAATTATTTCGAGGATGGCGGACGTGAGATGATGGGCCGCGTCCTGTCTAAACTTCAACAGACGGCTTTTGTGATACTTGCGCCTAATGAGAGCGCCGATCTGCTTCTGGATGCCATTCGAAACGGCGCAAAAGGATATCTCCCCAAGAACACGTCCAAGTCCATGCTGCTTGCCTCGCTGCGCGCCATCGAACGCGGCGAAACGGCGATACCCCGCGGATTGATGACTAAAGTTGTTGACGAATTCCGCAGGATGTCCCAGGTAACTCCAAGCAAACAAATCGACATTGATACCCTTACCTTCCGGGAAATACAGGTGCTGCAACTCCTGGCAACCGAAGCGACCAATAGCGAGATCGCACGGCAACTTGTTATCTCTGATAATACGGTCCGGGTACATGTCCACAGCATTCTTGAAAAACTCCATGCCAGAAATCGGCGCGATGCAGCCGAGTTTGCCAAAAGAATGAGACTGTACGGCAATGCGCATTAGCGGGTAAAGAAATTAACCAGGCTAAAAGGGGGGCTTCTTAGATTTATGCGGCGACCGAAACTACCCCTGCCGCCTATGACCGGGAACGCGGGAAATCCAAGGTCATAGGAATTGCTCCAACCAAAGTCCAAAAACATAAATACAACATTTAACTAGTCCTTTTCTAGTCCTTTTGCTTAATTGGGACTATTGATAAAGCAAGGATATTCTATTAATATACGTTAATTAGTCGTTAATGTCCGAATTACTCAAGTCGTCATCTATTGGACTCCGTTCGTTGTCTCAGTTTTGGCTGGTGCAACTTGGCACTAGTCCTTCTTACTGGACAAGCAACATATAACTGGGTTGTAAAAATACAAGTTCCCGGAAACGCACTTCAAGAATATTAACGGGTGCTTTTAGTCGGCCGGTAGGCTTGATTCTGCAATATTTGAGCCCAAGGATCGTCCAGTTACCGATCCAGACCTCTGAGCAGCCCGTTTGGAACTTCGGGCAAGCCAGGTGGGAAGGAATTTCTACAAAGGAGGAGTTGCCGTTCTTCATAATAAAAAACGAGATTTATTTATGGGTTCGATCATTATCTACATCAGAAGAGGAAATAGGAGATAGCCATGATAGACAATGAATTATCACGAAAAATAGAAGAAGCAAACGCTTCGAAGTCAGCAATCTCCGATCTGCCGGAAGGGCGGAATCAGGTCAAGTATGCCATTTCGATCGTTGTCCCTACCAGAAACGAGGCAGGGAACATTGAGCCGTTGCTTGCCCGGATAGAAAAGGCAACCAAGGGGATACCGACCGAGGTGGTATTCGTTGATGACAGCACCGACGACACTCCTCAAGTCATCCTGAATAATCGGGATCGATTTTCATTGCGGGTCGTTTTAGTCGCACGCCCTCCAGAAGCTCGCGTAAACGGCCTGGGCGGAGCTGTAGTGGAAGGGTTCCGGAAAGCACATGCACCCTGGGTTTGCGTTATGGATGCAGATCTTCAACATCCACCTGAGCTCATCCCTCAGATGTATAAACACGCCCAGCTGAACAAAGTCGATATCGTGGTGGGAAGCCGCCTTGCCGCAGGTGGAGACGCGACCAGCCTCGGTTTCAAACGCACCCTGATCTCACGTTTATTCGCCACTGTGACGCGCATCGCTTTCCCCGTCCGCCTGGGCAAAATCACCGATCCCCTAAGCGGCTTCTTCCTCGTCCGGCGTACCGCGGTGAACCTCGATATCCTCAGGCCTGATGGCTTCAAGATCCTGCTCGAGATCCTTGTCCGGTGTCCTGATTTACGCGTCTCGGAAATGCCCATACATTTTGGTCATAGGCTTGCGGGCGAAAGCAAGGCATCGGTGCTGGAGACTATTCGCTTTTCTCGGCTGCTGCTGCGCCTGCGCCTTGAGGCAAATCAATCTTTTGTCCGCTTCCTGGTTGTCGGGGCTTCAGGCCTGTTGGTCAACAGCCTTGTCCTGGCCGCCTTTACCGAGTTTGCCGGTCTTTACTACCTGGTATCTGCGGCAGTGGCTACGCAAGCCTCCACATTATGGAACTTTGGCCTTACAGAAGCCTGGGTCTTTGGGGGACGCAAATCTGAACGGCCATTCCTGGTGAGAATGGTCGGCTATCTCCTTATGAACAATCTCCTGCTTCTGTTGAGAGCGCCGATATTAGCATTAATGGTTTCAAATCTCAGAATTCATTACCTGATCTCCAATTTAGTTTCCCTATTCTTCACTCATGGTTCTCCGCTATTTCATAGCCGACAAGTGGCTTTGGACCGCTGCGACACCGGCACGTACTTCGCAAAATCGGATCTTAAAATGGAGGATTTCTCAAATGTTCAAAATAAAGCATGAACCCGCCAGGGATTTTGAAAAAGTTACCTTGAGCCCCACGGGACCCAGTTCTTTGCCATTCGTTTACTCCTATAACATTCACAATATCTTGCGAGTGGCTTCCATGTTCGAGCTGCCAGAGCTTGAATACTTCCGTGTCCCCGACCTGCTGGGTGAACCGGACATACGGGTGCGCCTTGAGCGGCGGCACAAGGACCGCCGGCGCAAGGATAAGGCTCTTGCTCAGAAACTTTCTGAAAATAAGCGCAATCCCAACCAGCGCCGGTTTGAAAAACTCATCCATTACAATGAAATAATGGGGCGGCTGGGCTTTGAAGTGAGCATCGGCTATAAAGATTGTGTCGAAGTCGCGGTCTCACCGATACTCAAGCTTTCTCTTCACGTCCTGTATACCAATATTATCGAGCCGATCTTGCGGTGGAGCCTTGTTAGAAAAGGTTATGCCCTGGTTCACGCAGCCTGCATTGCCGTGGATGGTCGCGCGGTATTGATCACGGCACGAACGGATACCGGGAAAACTTCCACCATACTTCGAGCTGTGGACAATTACCATTGCTCATTCTTATCTGATGATATGACCATTGTGAGCAAGGATGGCCAGGTCCTGAGCTACCCCAAACCCTTGACCATCAGCAATCACACCCTGAAGGCGGTCTCTAGGAACGCCTCCCTGACGTTGATGGAACGAATCTCGCTGCAATTGCAGAGCCGCCTGCATTCAAAGTCCGGACGCCGGGTTGGAATGAAGCTCAGCGAATCAAAACTGCCGGCTGCTACGATGAACACGCTGGTTCAGATGATCATTCCGCCTCCGAAATATATGGTCCACCGGCTAATTCCAAAGGTCAACTATGCTTCGCAAGCAACTCTTACACGGGCTGTCATCATCGAACGCGGCATTGGAATTTGAAGAGGCGCTTTCCTCCGACCAGGCTCTTGAGGTATTCATCAATAATGGCGAGGATGCGTATGGCTTTCCGCCTTATCCGATCCTGGCCGGGTCCTTGAGCCGGTGGGATGAGAAGGATCTGCACCCCGCCGAACAGGCTATTATTGCCGCGGCGCTCAAACAGATTCCCACTATCCGGCTACGCGATCCAAAATTCAATTGGTGGCAGCGCTTGCCCGTCATCGCCGATTCATTTTCATCGGCTTCCAGTGAATTTGTTCCGGCCAATATCTAGTCGAGCGAAATGAGCTCTAATAGATTTTCCTTATTTGCGTGACTGGATAGCTCGTCGTATCTCCGTTGCCAACAGCAATCTTGTCGGCAAACGAAGTTGGGATCGAGCAGCAGTTGGCCGCCTCGTAGCCATGGTCCTCATCATGGGTCTGGCAGTTGGGCTGCGCGTGTGGGAGTTGGGACAAGTCGGGTTTAATACGGATGAAGCCGTTTATTCGGGTCAGGCGGCCGCGATCGCCGGGGCCCCTATACTCAAAGACATATTCCCGATATTTCGAGCCCACCCCCTCTTATTCCATGTAATCCTTTCGCTGGTGTTCCACTTTGGCGTTAGCGATCTTGCGGGGCGGATTGTGGCAGTTGCCATCGGGCTCGCTACAGTCTACTTTGCTTATCTGCTTGGCAGCTTGCTATACGGTAAGAATGCCGGGCTATTGGCAGCACTGATTTTGGCTGTTATGCCCTACCATGTGGTTGTCAGCAGGCAGGTTCTTCTTGATGGCCCACTGGTGTTTTTTTCAACTTTGACTCTATACCTCCTGGCGCGCTTTGCCAATACGGGTCGCTCTGCCTGGCTGTACGCCGTGGGTGTTGGGATGGGCCTAACCTTCCTTGCTAAAGAGACCGGGATCATTCTCCTGGCTGCCATTTATGCCTTTTTGGCGCTGTCACGCGAGATTCGCATTCGGATCCTCGATCTGGTAATTTCAACCGGTCTCGTTGTCATTGATGGTCGCACCTTACCCTCTTTCCTTGATGCTGGGTGGAGGGACCCGGTCCGGACAACAATATCTGCTCTGGCAACTCTTCCGGCGCGCCAATCATCCATGGGATTTTTACCTTCTGACAGTGCCGCCCGTCATCGGCATCCTGGTCATCGTTATTGGCCTGATCGGTCTTTGGTTGCTGCGGAAGGAAAATACCTGGCGTGAAAGACTCTTGCTCTGCTGGATACTGGTTCCGGTGGTATTTTTCGACCTATGGCCCACCAAGGGTTATCAGTATCTATTGCCTATAGCCCCACCCTTCGCCATACTGGCAGCTCGTACATTAGTGCACTGGCGCCCCATCAAAGATTTCAACTTCCTGGGCCGACGGCTGAATTTCTCGTTGATCAGCGGTATCGTAGCCGCCGTCATGATCCTAACGCTCCTCATCCCAAGTTTGCGGGCAATTCAACCTGCTACAACCGGAACATTCATTGCCGGCACGGGCGGGGTCCCGGGCGGGCGCGAGGCCGGAGAATGGATTCGAGACCATATCCCAACGGGAGCTACGATGCTCACCATCGGGCCATCCATGGCCAATATCCTCGAATTCTATGGGTATCGGCAGGCTTACGGTCTTTCGATTAGCCCTAACCCTCTTCGGCGTAACCCATCCTATCAGGCGATTACCAATCCGGACCTACAAATCCGCAACGGCGACCTGCAATATGTGGTCTGGGATTCATATTCAGCCGAACGTTCATCCTTCTTTTCTAATAGTCTTATCAAGTTTACTAAACGATACCATGGCCGGATAATCTACGTTGAGTCTGTAGAGGTTCCATCCGCAGATGGAACCAGCGTAGCCAAGCCGGTGATCATCATTTATGAGGTGCGCCCGTGACGGTTATTCGAAGGCTTTGACTTTGATTCTGTGCGCGCTCATCCTTGGGCTCATCGCTGTCCGGCAATAGCGCCCAGGCCGAAAGCGGAGCCCCTGCCAACGGGGCAAAAACCCCAATACAACACATCATCGTGGAAATGCAGGAAAACCATTCGTTCGACAACTACTTCGGCACGTACCCCGGGGCGGATGGCATTCCGGCCGGCACTTGCATGCCGGTTGATCCAACTACTCCCAATGACCACAGTTGTGTTAAGCCGTACCACATCGGCGGTTCCCCTATCAGCGACCTGGACCACAGCCAGGCTACATTCCAGCGGCAATACAACGGCGGGAACATGAATGGATTCGTCTATGCCCAGGCCCGACGAAATATAGATGGTTCCATTGCGATGGGATATTATGATGGAAGCGATTTATCCTATTATTGGAACCTGGCCGATAACTACGTATTATTTGACCGCTTTTTCAGTTCGGACGGAAATGGAAGCATTGAAAATCATATGTACTGGGTAGCGGGAGTTCCCGGAACAACGGGAAATGATCCTGGCAAGGGTTTCGGACAGAACGTGCCCACCATTTTTGACCAGCTCGAAGCAAAGGGAATATCCTGGAAGTTCTATGTTCAAAACTACGACCCTGGTATAACCTACCGGACCGCCAACCAAATCAACGGCAATCGTGCATCTCAGATTATTTGGGCGCCGCTTGGAAAATTTGATCGCTTCATTGATGATCCAAAGCTCTCAAGCCACATTGTTGACCTGAGTGAATATTATACAGATCTGGAAAATGATACGCTGCCTGCGGTAGCCTATATTGTCCCTTCGGGCGCCAGCGAACACCCGCCGGGGAGTGTCCAATCGGGTGAGAAGTTCTCAAAAGGGCTAATCCAGGCTCTCTTTATCAGTAAAGCGTGGAATAGTTCTGCTTACCTTCTCACTTGGGACGATTGGGGAGGCTGGTATGACCACGTAAAACCTCCGCAGGTTGACGCCTATGGCTACGGCTTCAGGGTCCCCGCATTGTTGATCAGTACATATGCCCGCCGCGGGTATATCGATAATACTCAATTGGACTACACCTCGATCCTGAAATTTATCGAGGACAATTGGAACCTTGCGCCACTTGCTGCCCGCGACGCGCAGGCGAACAGCTTCGTTTCCGCCTTCGATTTTTCCCAGCCCCCGCGTGCGGCATATTTTATTCCGTTTGCACGCCAAACAGTCCAGGCGGTTGCCGAACCTCGACGATCCGTGATTTACGCCTTTTATGGAGCGGCGCTCTTATTCGCCGGGATCTTCTTTGCTAACAACCGCGATTGGCGACCGGACCAACGGCAAAGCCTTATCATCCCAGAAGGAAATGAAGTCATGAGACACCATCGGATTTTTAGTACCTTGGTAATACTTTCAGTGGCAATCCTGAGTTTTTTTCCACTGGCTTCCATTGCACAGGCGAAAAAGATCAACTTCACGGGCACCTTGCTAAAGATCACCCTACCCCCATCAGCTAAAGTTTCAGAAGCGATGCTGGTTGACGTTTTGCTTACAGACTACCGAGGGGATCCAATCGCAGACCAAACGATCCATTTTTACCTGAATGGGGCAAAGCTGAAGAGCTCAAAAACCAATTTCACAGGTAGGACTGCCATTGTCTTCAAGCAGGACCAGGTTGGTACCTATGCACTGACGGCGGTCTATTCCGGTTCGCGAAAGCATGCGTATGCATCTGCCCATGTTGGAAAAGCGGTAGTCATTAAACCTGCCATAGTCGAAGTGCAAACACTTCCTGCCCTCCAAGGTATTAAATTTTCTTTCGCCGGTAAGATTTTTTCCTCCGACGCCAACGGTGTAGCCCGTGTCGAGGTTCCTAAAGCTGGAATTTATCATCTCGAAGTTCTTCCGGGGACGTTTACGGGACCTGATTTTCAAGCGACATTCAGCCGCTGGGGCGACCAGACCTTTCTGCCTTATCGGGATGTTACCGTTCCAAACACCCAGGTTCTCCAGGCGGGTTTCGATGTAAGTCATCTGGTCAGCCACAATTTTACAAATTTGCAGGGCAACCCGGTCGATCCTTCTTTGATCACCTCGCTGACTCTCAGAGGGAGCAATGGGAAAGTCCTGACCTTTAACGATGACCAACCGCATTGGCTGCAAGCAAACCGTGTCGTCCGACTTGGCACGTTTCAGGAAACCAAGATCCTGTATTCAGTCGCAGACGTGCAAATGAAAGGGTCAAATGTAGTCAGCAATGCGCAGCAGCGTTTCTACGTTCACCCGAATGATAACTGGACGATAAATCTATTGCTCTACACGGCCAATTTTTCGACACGCGACGTGCTTTTTTAATTTTCCGGTCCAGTCCCAAATTAGGCTGGAATTCCCCAATGGGCAAATGCAGGCGCTAAATTTCGGCAAAGATGAGCTTTACACTGCCGGAGGACTGCCGCGGGGCAACTATAGGGCCACCGCCTTCGGGCCCTGGGGCTTGGCGCCTTCCACTCCCATCGCTCTATCAAGAAGCCAGGATGTGAATTTACAGGTGATCAGCTATCTTGACATGCTAATCGTCGTTGTCCTGGGCCTCTCGCTGGTTTTGGGTTTGCTCTTTATCGGCCGTCCCGAGATTCTTTCCAATTTGTTGGCTTGGCCCCACCGGATGGCGTTTGCGTCATCTGAAAGTCCATTTCCTGGAAACTGGAGAGACGCCTTCAGAGTATGGCGGCTGAACTGGCGGTCACTGACGAGATCCTCCGCTTATTTTGAAGTTTCAAAGGCTGATTACCAGGAGTTAATAGTCGAGCACATCACTGTATTGCCTGAGGAACAGGAGCAGGCAGCCCAGAGCATTAAGAATTACGAAGCAGAAAATGACGAGAAAGACAGTGATGTTCAAACAGCAATTGCCTTAACGTGCCCCGTTTGCGGCAGCGTCAATATTGTCAAGATGGGCAGGGGCCGTCGTGGGCGGCAACGAGTCCACTGCAATGACTGCGGTTCCAACCGGACGCTAATTCTCAACCAGAACCTTTCTTCTCAAGAGGGGAAAAATGAGAGCCCAAAATGATCGTCCGCTCGCTGTTTTACTTAGGCAGGATGGGAAAATGGAATCGAGAGTCGTTTCTGCCCCTGAATTTGATTAGCCCTGAAGCGGGGGGAAGGAAGCCATGAGTAGGGACAAAGCATCTGCCGATAACCTTCCTCCCGTGAGGAAGGTTATCGGTCAATTCTCGGCTTGGACGAATCGAATTTTGTTTTTCCTCCTCTCAACGTTGATCGCTTCCTCTTGCGCCACGCCGCCAAAGAGTGTTGCTACCGCCTCGCCCGACCCTATTCCCGTCTTCGCATATTATTACATCTGGTTCGATCCCAGCTCCTGGAACCGGGCAAAGTCGGATTATCCACAGCTCGGCCACTACTCGAGCGACGATGCCAACGTCATGCGACAGCACATCGAGTGGGCCAAGTCTGCAGGCATTAACGGCTTTATTGTCAGTTGGAAAAATACCGATACTCTAAATCGCCGCCTTGATCAGCTGGTGGCTATTGCCGATCAGGAAAACTTCAAGCTTGCCGTTATTTATGAAGGCCTGGATTTTAACCGCAACCCCCTTCCCATTAGTCAGATCAGCGATGGCATGGACTACTTTATTAATCGCTATGCCGGGAATGCTGCTTTTGACTATTTCGGTCAACCCCTGATCATCTGGTCTGGCACTTGGAAATATACGCGCGACGACATCGCAAGTGTAACTAAAAGCAGGAGAACTTCACTCCTAATTCTGGCGTCCGAGAAGGACGTACAGGGTTATAACCGACTGGCGGACCTTGTGGATGGGAATGCATATTACTGGTCTTCTGTTAACCCGGACACATTTACCGGATATGCAGGCAAGTTGACCTCGATGGGACAGGCGGTGCATGCGAACGGTGGATATTGGATCGCACCGGCATCGCCGGGATTTGACGCACGGCTGGTCGGTGGAACCAGTGTGGTGGACAGGAAAAATGGTCAGACTCTGCGGACGGAAATGAATGTAGCCTATAGTTCAGCGCCAGACGTAATTGGCCTTATCAGTTGGAATGAATTTAGCGAGAATTCTTACATCGAGCCGAGCCAAACCTATGGCGATCGCTACTTGAAGCTGATGTCTGATATCCGCCATCTCCCCGGCCCGGAGGTTGCCGATTTCGATTCCAGCGAATCCGGTGGCACCCTTAATAGTTTTACTTTCAGCCAGGTGGCCGCACTTGGTGGGTTGGCAACTCTCGCATTGCTTGCCCTTGTCGTTATTATCCGACGCTTTAAGCAATGAAGATTGCGAAAGGTACTCAATGAAAACCTTCCTTGGTATATTCGGAGCATCTGGACGCGGCTACATTCACGTGACTGTGGCGCTAATCCTACTCGTCATTTTAATGTCAATCCCGTACGAAACCCCGGCCCAGGCCGCGGGCAACAACTGTATATCCAGCGGTCCGTCTGGGGGAACTTATACCGTTACGGCCTGTTTTACAAGCCCGGCCAATGGCGCCACAGTCAGCGGGAACCAAACCGTGTCAGTCACCGTAACCCTGGTCGGGCCCAAATACAGGCATTTCGCAGCTGATCTTCTATTTGAACGGTCAATATTTGATCACGGATTTCCAAAGCCCGTATACCTTTGTCCTGCCCACGACCAAGTGGGTGGACGGCAGCCAGGTACTGTCGGCCGCGGTAACCATGAAAGACGGCTTCATTTCCCAACAATCCTCGATCACAATTACGTTCAACAACGGCATTACTACTCCGCCGGTGAACCATAATACGTTTACTGCGACAAGCGGAACCTCTCCCCAACCTGGGCAGCCGTTCGTGCTGGCAGCCGTTGGGGATGGTGCAGGTGGCGAAACAAATGCCGTCAATGTGACCAACCTGATCGCTTCCTGGAACCCGAACCTGTTCCTTTTTCTGGGGGATGTGTATGAAAAGGGTTCTCTTGCCGAGTTCTATAACTGGTATGGCACCTCCAACGCATTCTACGGGCAATTCCGCTCGATCACAGACCCGGTTGTTGGAAATCATGAGTATCAAAATGGGGCGGCGCCCGGCTATTTTGATTACTGGAATCAATATCCCCAGCTATTACAGCTACGATGCCGCCGGCTGGCATTTTATCGCCCTAAACAGCAACTGCACGCTTATTGGCGATATGTGCGGTCGGTCAGGCCGAGTATCAATGGCTGCAGAATGATCTCAACACTCATACCAATATCTGCACGATCGCATATTACCATCACCCGGTTTTCAACATTGGGCAGGAAGGTTACACCACTACGATGAACGCCATGTGGGCCCTGATGGCGCAACATGGTGTGGACATCGTCCTGAACGGCCACGAGCATGATTATCAGCGCTGGGAGCCGCTGGATGGGAACGGAGTATCGAGCCCAACCGGCATCACCGAGTTAGTTGCGGGTGGCGGTGGCCACGGTATCACACCCTTTTTACCACAGACAGCCGGATGGTGATCGGCTATGATAACTCTCCCAATACATTTGGCGCCTTGCGCCTGCAGTTGAACCAATATGGCGCAATTATCAATACATAAACTACCTCGGTTCTGTACTCGACTCTGGCGTCGATCCCTGCAATGGCGCTCCGACGGATACAACCCGCGCCGAGCGCACCAACCAACCTGACCGGCACACTCCTCCTCCACCAATGTCAACTTAAGCTGGACTGCCTCGACCGATAATGTGGGCGTTGCCAGCTACGATATCTATCGCAATGGCTCTTTGCTGACCAGTGTTGGCCCGGTGACCAGCTACACCGATTCAAACCTGACGTTGGGTGCAACCTACAGTACCAGGTCAAGGCGCGGGACGCTGCGGGCAATGTCTCCGGTTTCAGCAATACCGCGACAGCAACAATCCAATCCCTGCTGTTCAGTGATGGGTTCGAAAGCGGAAATCTCTCAGCCTGGACAAGTTCACAAACATTGCCGTGCAGCAACAGGATGTTTATTCTGGCGCATATGCTGCGCGGGCAACAAGCAGCGGTTCTGCAGCCAGCTACGCTTCCAAGACGCTCAGCACCTCCCAGACCGATCTCTACTACAATCTGCATTTCAAGATCTTAAGTCAGGGTAACACTTCTGCTTATCTCGAAAACGTTTCCGCACCAGCACAAACGGCGCCATCGGCGGAGTCTTCGTCAGCAATACGGGCAAGCTTTCTTACCACAATGATGTGGCCTCCACTACCACCAGCAGTACTATCGCTGTCACTCAAAATGTCTGGCATCAGCTCCAGACCCATGTGCATATCAATGGCACATCCAGCCAGATCCAAGTCTGGTATGACGGCACGCAGGTCGCCGCACTGAGCAAGACGGATAATTTCGGAACCAACTTGATCGGCCGGTATCCATCTCGGTGATAATCAAACCACCCATATCTACAATGTTGACTTTGACGAGGTTGGCGCCAATCTCAGCTACATTGATACTGGTAGTACAGCCACCCCGACCCCTACCCCGACCACCAATACTCCCACAGTTACCCCAACCCGGACCTATACACCTACGGCTACCCAAACGGCAACTAATACTCCTTCTGCTGGGGCAACCAATACGCCCACTGCAACTCCGACTCGTACCAACACACCTACAGCAACCCCCACATTGGGCAGCAACTCCTTGACCTTCAACCCCACGGCAGATTCCTACATTGACACATCCAACCCTGGCACCAACTACGGGACGTCTACCTCACTGCGGGTAGACGCTTCTCCAATACTCAACAGTTATCTGCGCTTTACGGTTCAGGGAGTCGGTGCAAGTCCAATCAGCCGAGTCCGCTTGTTGATCTATGCCAACAGTAGTTCCTCAAAGGGCATTACCTCCAACGCGGTATCAGACAATACGTGGGGAGAAAAAACGATCACGGCCAGCAATGCTCCCGCCATGGGGAGCACACTGGCTACCTCCGCAGCGGTTGCCACTGGGACGTGGGTCACTCTGGACGTAACTTCGTATGTCACCGGGGATGGCACATTCAGTTTTGGGGTTTCTACCTCAGGTACGACAGCAATCAGCCTGGCCTCACGTGAATTGGGGGCAAATTCCCCCCAGCTGATCGTCGAACTCCAATAGATGGATGATAAAAATATACCAGGCCGTACGGGATGCTCACGCAGGGCAGCTTTGTTTAAATAGATCAGGGACAGCCTTCTACCATGACTTACCTCATCGAGGATTTTCAAACTTTTTAATCAGGAAGTGATCTAAATATGTTCCCAATAAGATACGAGATGAAAAAGATCAGGTTTTTGGTATTGATCTCCCTGGTCTTGACGGCCTGTGCACCCGCTACAAGTACAGTTACGCCCGGGCCCACCATCACACAAATACCGACGAATACACCGGCCGTTAGCAACCTCAGCGGCATTCCAAATTTTGACCATATCGTTTTGATCGCATTGGAAAACAGGGATTTCAAAGATGTGATCGGAAGTGCCCAGATGCCGTACCTGAACACCCTCGCCCAACAGAATGTACTGCTGTCCAATTACTTTGCAGTGCTTCACCCGAGCCTGCCTAACTACGTCGCACTGATCAGCGGCAGCACGCAAAATATCACCAGCGATTGCATTGATTGTTTCGTGAACCAACCAAACCTGGCGGACCTGATCGAAGGCAGCGGGCGCACATGGAAAACTTATCAGGAGGATATGCCTACCCCTTGTTTTCTTGGGAACGCCGATCCTTACTTCCAGAAGCACGACCCATTTATTTACTTCGACTCGATCCGGCTCAACACCTATCGCTGCAGCCAGAGCGTTGTCCCATTGACACAGCTGGATACTGACCTGGCGGATAATAGATTACCGAATTTTTCATTTATCATGCCCAACATTTGCAATTCAGGTCACAACTGCCCGCCGCGGACCGCCGATAATTGGTTGAATCTGGTGGTCACCAAGCTGCAGGCTTCTCCGTCCCTGGGCAAGAACAGCCTGATCATCATTACCTTCGATGAAGGAGGCGAGCAAAGCAACGGGTCTTGCTGCGGTTTGGGTAGTCAAGGCGGGTGGACAGGTTGCGACAGTCCTGATATCTCCCACAGCGCACCAGGCCTTCGTTGATGGAACAGCCTATTCACATTACAGCTTGCTCAAAACAATCCTGCTGGCCTGGAATCTATCTGACCTTGGCCAAACCGCTTCCAGCCAACCGATCGAGGCCCCGTGGGTTGGACAGACCGGCACGACTGCGACAGCTACAGCTTTGCCGGGTCAGGCAAATGCCCCTTCCTCCGATAGCACAGTGGCTTTTCCCATTCGGGGGGCTTTCTACTATCCATGGTACCCAGATTCATGGAACCAGAACGGGCAGAACCCATTCACCCATTTCAATCCGACCCTGGGTTATTACAGCGAAGACGATCCGGCAGTGATCCAACAACATGTTGCCGCGATGAAGTATGGCAAGATCCAGGTTGGCATTGCATCGTGGTGGGGAAAGGGAAATTATACGGATGCCCGTTTCCCTGCCCTTTTACAAGCCGGTGAGAAGCAAGGCTTTCTTTGGTCCTTGTATATCGAAAGTGAAGGAACCGGGAATCCTTCTGTTGATGAGATCCATTCTGACTTGCAGTATATCCGCGACCAATACGCCAGTTCGCCAGCTTATATGAAGATTGACGGACGATTTGTCGTTTTTGTTTACGGTGATCCACAGGATGATTGTGGAATGAGTGACCGTTGGAAACAGGCAAATACCGAAGGGGCATATCTTGTGTTGAAAGTCTTCGCGGGCTATCGTTCCTGCGCCAGCCAGCCAGATGCATGGCACCAATATGCCCCCGATCTTTCCCAAAAACCCGTAGGGAAAAACAGCTTCACGATCAGCCCTGGCTTCTGGAAGGCCGACGAAAACAATCCCCGCCTGGCGCGCGATCTTAATGCATGGAACCTCGCGATCCAGGCAATGGTTGCATCGCAGGCCCGTTTCCAACTCATCACGACATTTAACGAATGGGGAGAGGGGACAGCCGTGGAGAGTGGGTCGGATTGGGCAAAGCTCATCCGGGTACGGACTTTATCTTGATGCCCTCCATTATGATGGCAAGCCCCCTGCCCTTTCCACTTCTGTCAGTCCGGCGCAAACAACTTCTCCTTAAGGATAAGGAAAACCGCCTTAATTTCGCAAACGCCTAATATCAAAGAAATCAGCTCTAGCCCAACTAGTTGAAAATGATAAGAGCTTGCAAACAACTCACGCCAGGCCTCAGCCTGGCGTGAGTTTTGAATGCATTCCAAGATTTTCGATCTGATTGCGCTATAGTCTAGCGGAGCAGGTCAGTCATTGGGCTGGCAGCAGCATCATTGCTGGTCTGGGTTGGCACGCCAAAGATATTCTCAACCGTCCGCAGCAGGGAGAAGTGGGTGTAGGACACCGCGGAGGCCACTCCTCCGGTCTTGGCTGCCGAACCGGCGAAGATGGTCAGCACCTGGTTGGTCGGGCCGTTGTCATCTTCATCCCAGGTCAGGATCAACAGACACTTATCCACCGTGCAGGCCGGCGAGTTGAGGATGTTCGGCAGATTGCTCTTCAGCCAGTTGTCGCCTGTGGCCACCGAGCAATCGTGCATATCGTTGCACAGGTTCGGAGTGATGAACGCAAAATTCGGCGTCGTGGCAGCAGAGGCCAGGTCGGTCGCCAGCGCGGTGTAAGGCACAACATGGCTGTTACAGCGTGTGGCGTTGTTGCGAATGTCATCGAAGTAGACGAACGGGTTGTGCTTGGGTGCATAGTTCCCCGAGGTAGTCAGGAAGCAGGGCGAGGGCATCGATTCCATGTAGCCCTTCCAGGTCAGGCCCTTGGCTTCCAGGTTATCGGCCAGGCTCACGGCGTTGACGTGGCAGGAAGACGAAGGGTTGCAGTCAGTGGTGATGCCATAGTTGCTGCCGCCGTACAAGCTCAGGTAGTTGGGCAGGCTGGGGTGGAGCACTGCATGGTAGTTGGTAGCCCGTGCATAGCTATTCCCCAGGCTGGTGATATAGGGCGAGGCGCTGGTATTCCAGACTTCGGAATAGCTGTGATTTTCCATCACCACCACGAAGACATGTTGGATTGTAGATGCTCCTGGTGTACTCGAGGGGCCAGGTGTAGAAGTCGTCGCTGTCGTAGGTGTGGCAGTCGGTGAGTGAGTGGGCGTATTCGTGGGAACAACTGGCCGAGTTGGTGTGTTGGTCGGAACACTACCCTGAGTTGGCGTGTTTGTTGGACTGACGGGCTGAGTTGCCGTGGGTGTAGCCGAGGGGCCAATCGTGGGGCTGGCAACTGTACCTCCTACCGTTACCTCCAATTGAGGCGCGTTCGCACCACCTTCACGACTCACAAAACTTACAGCGGTGCCGTTGTTCCCGGTCAAAGCCAGGCTGAACGTGCCATTACCGGTGATGAGAGGCGTGATATCTACCGTTGTCCATGTGCCGGCGCTAAAGGCTCCCATTGAACCTACTACGCTTCCAAATGGCGGGGCATTATTGAAGGTAATCGTAGTTTCGCCCCAACTCGTGTCGGGAATACCATAAACTTGGTACCCGGCACTTGAACTGCTGTTCGCATATACCCGCAAAGTGGCTTTCGTGACCGCACCACTCAATCCCTGGACATCGAAACGAAGGTAACTGTTCACCACGGGCGAGTTATCAATACGTAGTTGAGTCAAAATACCGTTGTTGACAGTCGGGTTCGAAGCATCGGTGTAAGAATCTGCAGAAGGCAAAAATCGCGTCATTGTTGATGCTGCCAGGTGTTGGCGAGGCTGTCAGTATTTGCGTGGGCAAAGGCGTCGCCGTTGGCCCTGGCGTCGAGGTATTCAACGTCGTAGGTGTGGCAGCGACGCCCTGGGTCGGTGTATTAGTCGGCACAATGGCCTGGGTCGCCGTGGGGGTAGCTGAGGGGTCAACCGGGGGAGCATTCGTAGCAGTAGGTGAGGAATTCACTGCTTGAGTCGGGAGAAGCCGTCGCTGACAATTCAACAGGCAGAGTTTCCGTGGCAGTAGGCGAGGAATTCACCGCTTGAGTCGGAGCAGGCGTAGCCGATAACCCAGCAGGCTGAGTATCCGTAGCCGTGGGTGATGGAATTACTGCTTGAGTCGAGGTAGGTGTTGCCGACGGAGCCGCGGTTGGGAGGCTGCCATTCCCATTTGTGACCAGCACTAATTGGGGCTTGTTCGCTCCCCCTTCGCGGCTGACATAGCTGACCGCCGTGGAGTTTAGGCCGCTCAATGCCAAACTAATTGTGCCGTTACCAGTAATGAACGGGGTAATATCCACCGTTGTCCACACACCGCTGGCAAACGAGCCGCTGACACCAGCCTGGCTTCCCAAAGCTGGCGCGTTTTTGTATGTGATGCTGCCTTCACCCCAGCTTGTGTCCGCGACAATGTTTACCTTATACCCGGCAGTTGACTTACTCTTCGAGTAAACACGCAAAGTCGCCTTGCTTACCGTGCCGCTTAATCCCTGAATATCGAATCGAAGATAGCTGTTGGTAATGGGCGAGCTATCAGTACGTAATTGATTCGAACTGCCATAATTGGTATTGGGAGCAGAGGCGCTTACAAATGAATCCGCGGAGGGCGCAAAACTGGTCGTTATTGAATTCGTCGAAGGAGCTGTTGGAGAGGCTCCCGGCGCCGCGATTGCGGTTGACCCCGGTGTGGAGCTCGGCAAGGACTGGACCTGGCCATCATTATGTAATGCATCCAGGTAAGCGCCGTAACCCGAGGGGCTGCTCCATTCAGAGGCCAATTCAACCGCAGTCCCTTCCCCCCATTCATTGAAAGTGGTGATCAGCTGAAATGTTGCATTTGAAGCTATCATATTCCGGATGTTCGTGTTCCATGTGGTCAGATCACGGGTCAAGCGTGGACTTTCGCCCACCTTCCAAAAACCCGGGCTGATCGAGTAGCTGTACTTTCCCTGTGAATCCGCGGCCCCGGCTGGGGCGTATTGGTGCCATCCATCGGGCTGGCTGGAACAATTCTTATATCCAGAGAATACTTTTAGCACTACGTATGCATTTGCTGTATTGGCCTGTTTCCAACGGTCGGCCATCCCACAGCCATCCGCTGAATCGGCATATACAAAGACCACAAAACGGCCTCCAATCGTAAGAAAACCGGGATCGTTGGCATAGTGGTCGTGTATATAGGTCAGGTCACTCGTAATTTGAGCAACCGAAGGATCGCCCTGTCCTTCGGGTTCATAGTAAATTGACCACTGAAACGATGTCCCGGCAGCGGCTTGGAGCAAGGCAGGGATACGGCTGTCAGACTTCGAGGCTTGCCCCCACCAGGAGGCAATGCCGGCCTGGATTCCGCCATATTGCATGGCCGCAATGTGTTGCTTAAGGATGGATTGATCGGATGAATCGTATGAACCTAACGATGGATGGTAATTTGTGTATGGAGAAACCCCTTGTTGGTTCCAGGCCTCAGGAAACCAGGGATAATAGAAAGCTGCCCGGATGGGTGTTTGCAACTGTGGGTTTACAGCCGGGAGAGAAGAGGCCCCAGCGTTCGTCACACTGAGGCTCATTACCATCACCAGCAAAATTGAGGCCAGGGTGTGGGCTGTTCGAGACGACGGTGCGTTTTCTATCCAACTAAGAAAAATCCTTCTCAGCGATTTTACTGGTTTCGAGATGGGAACCATCTTATAACCTTGAATCGATGGTGGTTTGGCTTTGCAATCATAGATAGTCATTTTTCGTCCTCCAGGACCTTTGGCTTGGAAGTCGATGCTGGTTGCACAGCATCGACTTCGACTTTCACTTACTTCACGTTCAGGTGAAAACAATCTCGCAGCCATCAACCTGGTTCCTGACTGCCTTGATATCCCCCGGCTCGATCACTGCCTACTTAACAATATTTAGGGATCGCTATTTCTCAGAAATAAAAAATAATAATAGCGAACTTCGCTCAGAACCAATTATTAATGGGCCACAGTGTAGCATCCAAAAATCAGCCAAGTCTGAAAATGACGAATTTGTAAGCTAGGTGCTAATTCATCAGCTAAGCCTATGGAAAACCCTCCGATTCCGCGGTTTTCGCCGCAAAATCAGAGGGCTATCTAAGTGTAGGATTAACTAGTGATTAATAAAGATATGTCTCACGATAATATGTATCTGCGCTTTTATGGAATCCTCACCGGGAACCGAAGGCGAAAGGTTGGTCGGCCAAACTTCATCCCTGTTGGAGATTGCGCCTATCAGTGGAGACGGAAAGTGAAAAGGGATCCCGAAACCTGACGGCGATGGGCGTTATTTTCCATCGCCGTCAAGTTTCACAACTGTCAGGATTGCGTTTAGCCGGCGGCTCCACCATTTTCAGGTAGGGGCCCGCAGTACCTGAACTCCTGGAAAAAACCTGCACTTGTTTCTAGTGGCAATTCACAGTTCCTTGGTCGAGGATAGCCCCGTTATATGCATCGTATAAAGCATAATCCGCTGATGTCGGATGCAGGGTTAACTGTAATGTGCCAATTGGAGACCCACCAGGAAAGGCATCAAAATAGACAGCAGATGCCGCTTGAGCTTTGCTGGTCTGTGACCCGGTACGGTTATCCTCCCCGCCTATCCCCGTAATGAATGTGGTGATACCTTTGGCAACATCCAGGACACCGGAGGGGTTGATGGGGTTGAAACGCTGGTAATCATGGTCATGTCCGTTGAGTTGAATATCTACCCCTGCATCATATTCTGCCTGATTGAGAGGGGTTAGTCCGGTTGCATCTCCATGGGCCGACCCGCTGGAATAAGTCGGGACATGCCAATAGACTAACTGGCAAAGACCGGGGTTGGCAGCCAGGTCAGACTTCAAGAAATTGAGTGTTGCCGTATTTACCGAGCCATTAAGTTGGTCTAATCCAACAAGATGCCAGCCTCCCAGGTTGTAGCTGTAATCCGTAAGCCGTTGGCCTGCTATATTGTTATCGTGGGCGTTTGCTCCAAAATAGGTCCAATAAGCTCCACCGCTGCTATGCACAGTTCCGTTGTAATCAGAATAGGAGCCTGCGGATTGAATGTCGTGGTTTCCTCTGATTTGCATGAATATGCCCTGGGTAACAAATGTTCCATATGTCGTTCCGAAGTTTGCTTGATAATTGGCAACAGTTGGATTATTTTCTTGTTCGTTGTCGCCTATGGAAGCCACAAGCATTTGAGTTCCAACATGTTGAGCCATTAATTTTTGTATTTCAGCCACTACCAACTTTGCCCTTGGTAAGGAGCCGCCGGACACTAGATCACTCACAAAGAAGACTATGGGGTCGCTTGCTCCTGAGGGTTGTGTGGGGGTAATGCCTGGCAGTAGGTGTGGGAGTAAACGGCTGTGTGGGTGCGTCGTCGGACTTACAGCCTGAGTTGATGTAGGTGTTATCGAAGGTGGAATAGCAGTCGGGCTGGCGTTAGCGCCTCCCACGGTGATTACTAGTTGGGGCGCATTCGTGCCACTCTCACGACTGGCAAAACTGACTGCTGTACTGCTTTTGCCGGTCATTGCGAAGCTGAAAGACCCATTACCGGTAATGAGGGGCGTAACATCTACGCTTGTCCAAGCGCCGGCGCTGAAGGCGCCCATGGACCCAGCCTGGCTCCCAAACGGTGGCGCGTTATTGTAAGTAAGCGTTGTTTCACCCCAGCTTGTATCAGGTATTCCATACAATTGATAACCTGCGCTTGAACTGCTGTTCGCATAAACGCGCAGTACAGCATTCGTCACCTTGCCGCTCAATCCCTGGACATCAAAACGCAGATAGCTATTGACAATCGGTGAATTATCAATCCGGAGCTGTGTCAATGTGCCCTTATTGGTAGTGGGACTCGATGCATCTGTATAGGAATCTGCCGATGGCGGAAATTGCATGACTGTCGGTGAGGAGGTAGACGAGGGGGTAACCACTTGAGTCTGTGTAGGTGTAGCAGACGGACTAACAGTCGGCGTATTCGTCGCTACAGGTGTGGAAGTAAATACCAAAGTCGGCGTGTCAGTGGGCATTATCGTCGGGGTTTTGGTCGGTACGGGTGTAGAGGTAAATACCTGGGTTGGAGTATTGGTCGGAGTCATCGGCTTCGTGGATGTAGGTGTAGGTGATGGAGCGGGGCTCGGACTGGCACTGGCGCCACTTACCGTTATTTCTAATTGAGGCGCATTTGCTCCACCTTCACGACTGACCAGGCTGACCGCCGTGCTGTTATTGCCTTTCAGGGCAAGGCTAACCAGACCGTTGCCGGTGATCGTCGAGGTGACATCTACCGTCGTCCACGTGCCCCCGCTGAAAGCGCCCATCGAGCCGACAAGGCTTCCAAAGCGGCGGAGCGTTATTGTAGGTAATCGTAGTTTCACCCCAACTGGTGTCAGATATCCTGTACACTTGATATCCAGCAGTTGAACTGCTATTGGCATAAACCCGCAATGTCGCTTTCATCACGGGGCCGCTTAATCCCTGGATATTGAACCGCAGGTAGCTGTTAACAACCGGTGAGTTGTCAATCCGCATCTGTGTCAAACTGCCATTATTGACGGTCGGGTTTCGAAGCATCTGTGTAGGCATCTGCCGCTGGCGGGAATCGCATGACTGTCTGAGAGGAGGTAGGCGAGGGGGTAATCACTTGAGTCTGTGTAGGTGTAGCAGACGGACTAATTGTCGGCGTCTTCGTTGCTACAGGTGTGGAAGTAAATACCAGAGTCGGCGTGTTGGTGGGAATGATCGTCGAGGTAATGGTTGGGAGCGGGTGTAAGTGTTTGGGTAGGTAAAGAGGTTGGGGTTGCTGATGGGACAGTTGTTGCGGTTGCGCCTGGTGTCGAGCTGGGCGGAGGTTACAACCTGGCCATTGTTGTGTAAGGCATCCAGGTAGGCGCCATAGCCTGATGAAGTATTCCATTCTGATGCCGATTCAACGGCGGTTCCCTCCCCCCATTCATTAAAGGTGGTGATCAATTGGAACGGCGCCCCCGAAGAGATCATATTCCGGATGTCCGTATTCCAACTGGATAGATCACGCGCCAGCCGAGGACTCTCACCCACCTTCCAAAAACCAGGGCTGATTGCATAACTGTATCCGGCCTGGGAATCTACTGCAACGGCCGGGCTGTATTGATGCCATCCGTCCGGCTGGCTCGCGCAACTTTTATAGCCGGAGAATACCTTAAGGACAACATAGGCATTGACCGTATTGGCTTGTTTCCAGCGGTCAGCCATACCGCACCCATCTGCCCCATCTGAATACACGAAAACAACAAAACGGCCTCCAATTTTGAGGAAGGCTGGGTCGCCCGCATAATGGTCGTGGATGTAAGTCAAGTCACTGTTGAGTTGAGCAACAGAAGGATCACCCAGACTTTCCGGTTCATAGTAGATTGACCATTGGAAGGATGTTCCCGCGGCGGCCTGAAGCAGCGCCGAGACTCGCCCGTCTGGCTTAGACCCCTGACCCCACCATGAGGCAATGCCAGCCTGGATCCCGCCGTACTCCATGGCGGCGATATCATCCTTGATGATCGTCTGATCGGACGAATCGTAAAAACCGAGAGAAGGGTGATAGTTCGTGTACGGCGTAATCCCCAGTTGAGTCCAGGCTTCGGGAAACCATGGATAGTAGAACGCCATTCGAACCGGAGTTATCGATGCTTGTGATTGTGCTTTGGCCGCAACAGGCATGTATGCAGACAGCAGTAAGACAACAACCATCAGAAGTTTTTTCATTTTGTTCTCCTAAATCCTATACATATTTTGTGGGTTGCCGCCAAATTAGCAACTTGATTTTGAAAAGCAACAGCCCTGCCTCATCGACCCGGACAAAACAGGCCGAGGAGTTTATTCTCAGGGGCATCTTGCATCTGAGAATTGTCAAATCTTTCTCTAATAGGGGGAGGCAGAGATCTCCGACGATCCTCTCAGTATTTGGATCGTCTGATAGATAGCGGCCAGCTTAAATTGTTTAGGATCCGGTAAAACTAATCTTGGTAGTCATTCGCGTCCTCCAGGACCTTCAGCTAGGAAGTGATGCTGTGAAATCAGCTTCCACTTCGACTTGGGCTATCTGCTCGCCCAGGTATCAGAGTGAAAACAGTCTCCGAGCCTCCCGAAAGAATGTTGACTGCCTGGATATTCCCCGCAACGATCGCATTATGGCCTTTTCTATAATTGGTTGAGTCAGTGTAGCATCTAAAAACTAATCGATCGTCGGAAATAACGGATTTGCAAGCTAGTGGCGACAAATTAACTAATATCTATCAAATATGTATGGAACAATTATTCCACAGTCATATTGTTCCTGACAAATGTAATCATTTATGCCGACGAATTGTAGGTTCGGTTTGGCAGGATGTCGCAAATCAAGCTGCAATCCATACAAGGTCGAAACTCATGAAGCTTCTATCAGGCTAACCCACAAGGTTCATGGTGGCCGGGATGAATTAGATAGATAAATTATCCGTCTTATAGGTTGCTTCGTCTTGCCATACTGGGCAGGCAGGAAATATTTTTGGCCAGGAAGATCAAGGCTCATCGTTATTGGCGGACTCATGCACGCCCCAATGAAATTGAAGCATAGCGGGATTATCTCGTGACTAGCTTCCTACTTACTTCTATTGCTCGCCTCCGTTAATTATCAGGAGTTAATCTCTCTTAGTTCGTGGATCGATCAGGTTCAGGCCCGGGCTTAAGAAAACAAATGTTGGCAGCCGCACAATCATTAGAAAGTCCGCGGTCCATGAAATAGAATTCCTTTTGGTCCTTATTTCCGGAACGATCTAGTGTGTAACCATTGCGAAAAAACTGAAATAGATATATATTATTTGTCTAGTACACATCGGCTGTTGATTGCCCCACGATCTCCCATCGAGCCTCATCAAAGCATCAGGTAATAGTCGCATCGATTCAAGCCTTTTCCAGCTGGGTTTTTCTGTCAACTTGTGAACCAGCGTAATGCAGGAAATTGCTTCTGCTGAGATATCAAAACAGGCAGGCGTAACTCGGAAACTTAACCTTATGGACACAAACCTGATTCTTCCGGCATTACCCGAAGAAATTGAAAGACAATATTGGGAGATCTTCGAAGCCGTCAGCGATGGATTGATCATTCACGACTTAGAAACCCAGCGCATTGTGGAGGCCAACCCCGCGGCCGCCGCGATGCACGGATACAGCCGCCGAGGAATTCATCGGTCTGCCCCCGACGGCATATATCCATCCTGATAGCCAGGACGATTTCACCGAGTCCACCCAGGCAGTTCAATCCGGCCGTGTTGATCAATTCCTCGGCTGTACATTTACACCGTGATGGCTCACCGTTCTACGTCGAAGTCCGCAGGACGCGATTCATATATCAAGTCCCGTCCTTGTCAATTGAGCGTGGTTCGTGATGTCAGCGAACGTGTCGAAGCTGAACAACTTCTTTTCCAGCAGGAAGAATGTCCGCCGGCGTGAGCAGTCCATCCTACTGGATATTTCGCACGCACTAGCCTCTTCACTGGAACTCAAACCGGACCTTATCCTCGACCAATTGCGGGTAATTATCAAATACACACATGCCGCACTTTTTATATTGGAAGACTCAACGCTGGTGGCCGTGGCGTTGCGCGGAGTGCACAAGCTTGAAAATGCCGCACCCTTCCGCATTCGGTTGGATGGCCCCGAGATTCTTGCACGGCTGTTTAACAAGCACCGCCCTATCCGCATTGCAGACGTATCTGGCGACTAATAAGGAAGCGAAGTTTCCTGCGTTCGTTATTGAACGGTGAGGCCTCTATCTTACTGGATGGAGTAAAAGCATGGATGTGGGTGCCTCTGGCCATAAAAGGTCGCATTATCGGCGGTATAGGCGTGGCGCACACCGACAGGAATTACTTCACAAGCCATCATGCCGACCTGGCACTGACCGTGGCCAACCAGGCCGCGATCACCCTGGTCAATGCCGAGCTTTATAAGCAGGCACAGGCGCTCGCCGCGCTGCAGGAACGCCAGCGCCTTGCACAGAACCTGCACGATGCCGTCAACCAGTCCCTCTTTTCGGCGGGTCTGATCGCTGAAGTCCTGCCGCGGCTTTGGGATCGTGACCAGGCTCTGGCGCGAGAATCCCTCGAAGACTTGCGCCGCCTGACTCGCGGTGCTCAGGCCGAAATGCGTGCCCTACTGGCCGAGCTTAGACCTTCGACCCTAACCGATGCTGAACTGAGCGACCTCTTGCGTTTGTTGGTTAATTCCTTCATCGGGCGGACAAATATCCCGGCCACGTTAAACGTAGTTGGAGAAGGTAACCTGCCTGCTGATGTACAGGTGGCGATCTACCGTGATATGTCAGGAAGCGCTTAATAATGTTGCCAAACATGCCAGGGCCAGCAAAGTGGATATTAATCTAAAGCAGGAAGGAACAGCCATCGAACTGAGCATACATGATGATGGCCAGGGCTTTGATCCTGAGCAAACCGCATCAGGTCACTATGGCTTAGTCCATGATGCGCGAACGGGCCGAAGCAGTGGGTGCTTTGTTATCGGTCACGAGCCAGCCCGGTCAGGGTACCGAACTCATCATACGTTGGAAAGACGCTGAGCAAAAGGAGGCATTATGACAAAATCCACTGTCTCCAACTATTCGCGTTATGCTTGGTGGACGATCATACAATGGTGCGCCGAGGATTGGCAACCTTCTTGAAAGCTTTCGATGATCTGGAACTGGCGGGTGAAGCCGAAAGCGGCCAGGCCGCCATCAACTATGCGCCAAGCTTCACCCTGATGTGATCCTGATGGATATGATCATGCCCGATATGAACGGGGCGATGGCTACCCGCAAAATCCGCGAGCAGTTTCCGGAGGTACAGGTTATTGCCCTGACCAGCTTTAAGGAAGAGGAACTGGTAAAGAATGCCTTGGAAGCGGGCGCCATCGGCTACTTGCTCAAGGATGTCTCAGCCGACGATCTGGTCAAGGCCATCCGGGCAGCGCATGATGGACGCGCCACCTTATCGCCGGAGGCTGCCCAGGCACTGGTCCATGCCGCCAACCAGCCGCCCGCACCCGGACACGACCTGACTGAACGCGAACGGGGTGTCCTGGCACTTATGGTTGAAGGGCTGAATAACACACAAATTGCCGGAAGGCTTTCCGTCAGCCCATCCACCATTAAATCCCACGTCAGCAGCATTCTTTCCAAGTTGGGTGTTACCAGCCGCACTGAAGCCGTTGCCCTGGCTCTACGACATAAACTCGTCACTTGACCCCTATTTAATTGTCTCCCCCAATTGACGGAGACAAACACTCCCCGATCGATGGATGCGATCGGGGAGTGTTTGTTTTAAAATTGAAAGGTGTTGTATATATCCACACAATCGAGGCACCCGAGCGGAAGAGCATGATCGGCCCCAAACCATGAAGAACCCAGCCAGGGCATTAAAGCCCTTAGCCGTGCAAAAATTGAAAGATTCAGAGCTTAGGTATCGGCGCCTGTTTGAAGCAGCGCTGGATGGGATATTAATTCTGGATGCCAAAACAGGGTCCATCACAGATGTCAACCCGTTCCTGATCAATCTGTTGGGATACTCGCGCGAAGAGTTTGTCGAAAAAAAGCTTTGGGAAGTCGGTGCATTCAAAGATATCAGAGCCAGCAAGGAAGCCTTCCAGGTCCTGCAAAAGAATGAATATATCCGGTATAAGGATCTACCCCTTAGAGCGAAAGGCGGAAAGCTTATCCCGGTGGAATTCGTGAGCAATGTCTATATGGAGGGCCACGAGAAAGTCATCCAGTGCAATATCCGCGACATCTCAAAGCGTAAACAGGCCCAGAATGCCCTGCTCAAGAGCAAGTCACTCCTGCGCGAGCAATCCGTCCGGGACCCTCTGACCGGTTTATTCAACCGGCGGTATATGGAAGAGACCCTGGAACGCGAGCTGCTTCGAGCCTCGCGTAAGAAACTTTCATTGGGCATCATTATGTTGGATGTGGATGATTTCAAGCGATTCAATGACACGCGCGGCCATGCTGCGGGCGACGCAGTTTTCCGGGAATTGGGCAATTTGCTGCGAAATCATGTCCGTGGAGAGGATATTGTTTCCCGTTATGGCGGCGATGAATTCATAATTGTCCTGCCGGATGCCTTGAAGAAAACTACGAGGGAGCGTGCTGAACGATTAAGCGAGCTTGCTCAGCATCTCATCATCCAATTCGAAGGGCCACCGCTTGACCAGATCAGGCTCTCAATTGGCCTTGCGGTTTTTCCAGAGAATGGCTCTACCAGTGCAGCCCTTTTGGGGGCCGCTGACGCTGCGCTTTATCGCTCCAAGCGCGAAGGAAAAGGCAGGGTTGTGGCGGCAAAATAGAAATCACGTCACCTGGACTCTCTGGGAAGCAGGCCAAAAATATACCTCAGCAAATCTAACCAGCGGTGCTTGAGCCTCCCCCATGCGACGGAGGTAAGAATTGCCTGATCCGCGGACGCGGCGGGGGAGCGTTTGTACAAGTATGAATTGTGGGCAACCATCTTTAGCGGAGAAAATCATTAATACCGGGGGCGATCCAATGTTTTGTGAACTTGTCATCAATATTTACTTCTCTGATTCTGGAATTCCGGTTGATGCTCAATTCACTAAGGAGTACGACTATGAACGATAACAATGCATCGAAGTTTACCTGCAAGAAATGTGGTGGTCATGAATTGAACGTTACTCATATTTGGACGATCCAGGCCGGGCCGGAAAGTGAAAGCTGGCGGGAATGGGGGCCCCTCAAAGATGATCACCACTGGCAATATGAGTTTAAGGAAAAGATCGAAGAAAATCCTGATAACGAGGTTCAGAGGGGCGACCTCGGTGAGTTCGAGACCGACGACTCTGATTCAGAACCGGAAGAATATGAAATAATCGAACCCGAAACCAACCGGGAAGGCGATGAGTTTTTTGTAAATTGTGGCAACTGTGATCGCGAGATTGAATTTGGCTGGTCACAACCGGATCGTCGCGGTCTCATTTCGCCGGTTGAATTTTCAGATTTCAATCCTCTTGAAAGCTGGCCTGACCCAAAATATGCGGATGCTTGGCAGCAGAGAGGTTGGCTCCGAACGGGACATATTCAGCCGTAATTACGATCATCACTGCGGTTCTCACATTACCTGAAATAACGCTTAGCCTACGGTCTGTCATTGGGGCGTGTGAAGAAGCATATTGACCATGACATAAACCGCCTGACAGTGAACTTACATTCTGCTTCTCCCCCAAGTGGCGGAGATCAATATTCCCCTGCCGCTGGTTGTGGGCTGGGGAATATTGATTGTAAAATGATAAGTGGGTTGCATACGTCTTCGCAGCTCGCAAGCCGGCTAAGGCTCATTTACGGAAAGGGCCTGCCTAATTAGATCCGGAGGTAAGAGATGAAGAGGAAACTATCCATTTTAGGTTTAATCGCCGTAATGTTTGTAATAGTTACTGGCTGTGCTTCCGGCGCCGTTGCACAAATCAATACGCCTGTCCCGAACACAAAGAGCCGGTACGCCCGCTCCCGGCGGTCAAATCAACGTGCCCGGCGTAAGCATACAAATCTATGCCCCCGGCCCGAACCCACTGGTCAATACGGCCGATTCACACGGGAGTGCCGCCGGCATCCTGCTGGGACTCTGGCACGGGTTCATTTCCCCGGTGACCATGGTGTGGTCATTCGTCAACAAAGATGTTCAGATGTACGAAGTGCACAACAACGGGAGCCAGTATAACCTCGGTTTCCTGATTGGAGTGGCTGTCCTGTTTATCATTCTGGGAGCCATCTTTGGTTCGAGACGCCGATAACCAGGCCTTGTGTGTAAATCAAGCCTGTAAACAGTTGAGTAGTAATTCAGCGCAATTTTCTTGCACTGAAAAGGAGATTTCTAATGAATAACATCTATCTTATCGTCGCTGTTGTTCTGATATTGGTCATCATGGGCGCCATCATGGGGCCGACTTTTGCCCGTCGTAAACGTACAGCACGGTTCCAGGATAAATTTGGACCCGAATATGATCGCACTGTGCAGACCATGGGGACCGAGAAAAAAGCACAAACAGAGCTGAATGCACGACAGAAGCATGTTGATACTTTGGATATTCGTCCACTTTCAGATAAGGAGCGTGAGCGTTATCTGGCTGATTGGACTGCCGTCCAGGCTAAATTTGTCGACCAGCCGGGGCAGGCGACTGTCGAAGCCGACCACCTGATCATGGAAGTTATGCAGCTTCGTGACTATCCAGTATCTGACTTTGAGCAGCGGGCGGCCGATCTCTCGGTTGATTATCCTGATTTTGTGACGAATTACCGCGCCGCCCGTGAGACTGCCATTAGAAATGAGCAGCACCATGCAGGTACTGAAGATCTAAGGAAGGCTTTGATTAATTACCAGTCCCTGTTCGATGAACTCCTTCAAACAGAGCCAGTCGTTCCAGAAAAAGCCTGAAGATAAAGCCCGGTGGTTCGGACTTTTATCTGCAGTACACCCTGGGCCATCTATTTTGGTTGGCACTGCGGCTACCTCCCCCAAGTGACGGAGAACAATACTCCCCAGCCGCAGGATGCGGCTGGGGAGTATCTATTGTAGTATGAGTGCATGACCCGAGTATATCTGGCAGATGCCCTGCCTGAGGAACGTTCAGCCTTGCGGCTGGTGTTGTTGGATCTGAACTTAGAGATCGCCGGTGAAGCTGGCGACTGGCCAACCACGTTAGCTCTGGCGCCGGTCAGCCGCACAGATATGTTGTTGATAGATTGGGATTTACTTCCCAGCGCCCCTGGCGCGGCTCTTGAAGAGCTCCGAAAGGCCTGCCCGCACGCGCTGGTCGTTGTCCTTATCAGCCATCTGGACGCCCGTCACCAAGCCGCACTCTCCGCCGGCGCCGATGCGTTTATCAGTAAAGGTGAGACGCCTGACCGTGTGGCTGAACATTTGCGAAAGGCTGTCGCAAGCGTTCAAATCAAATGATGCCGCCTGGCTGGTAAGAAGGATTGGAAAAACCGGCGCATAATGCTGCCCCGAGCGCCGGCACAAACTGGGACAGCTTTTCAGAAAGATCAGGAGGTCCACCAGATGAACAAGACTATCTTCGATGGCAACTGGAAGCAAATCCGTGGAAAATCCAAGGAATGGTGGAGCCTGATCAATGACCTTGACCTGAGCCGTGTCGATAAGTCGGCCGCCAAGCTTGATAAATATGTCGTTCTGCTCCAGGTGAAATACGGTTACACCAAGCAATATGCCAGAGAGGAAATAAATAAACATTTAGAGCAGAATCAGGCCCAGGAGAAAAATCCACCAGCTTCGTAATCTATGGGAACATGAGCTGAGTACATTATTTAAAGAGTAAGTAAATAGATTTGCAGCCACGGATTATCCGTGTAATGCAAAAACCCAAAGAAGGATAAAACAAAATGAATCTGATAATCTATCTTATTGTTGCAGCAGTGATCGGCTGGGTCGCAACCGAAATCATGCATGACCGTTCGAACCTGTTGATCAATATCGTTGTGGCTGTCGTAGGTGCATTCCTGGGCGGTTACTTCCTCAGCCCCATCTTTCACGTCGGTACGATCAATGATGCGTTTACCATTCCGACCATGCTGGTCACCCTGCTCGGTGCCATCATCCTGCTGGCGGTTGTCAATCTCTTCCGCAATAGAGGGATGCGCGCAAACTAACGGTTTGGCTGAACTGTCATATCGAAAGTAATCCCAGGTCACAGCGAGGCCGGTTGCGCCACCGCAACCCTGTTGGCAGGGCTGTGTGGTTCAACCGGCTTCAGCGACTTAAGGACCCTGGTCCCCGTATTATTGAATCCGGACCATGCTCAGAAAAGAAAGTAGGACCAATATGACAAACGATAGCAGAAGGACAGAAATAACCTCCTCCGAGCAAGAATTCGGGAACGGGAACAACGCATCTTTACTTTTAAGGCCACCCAATTGATCTGGCTGTTGTTCGGTGCCCTCGAGGTGCTCATAGCGCTTCGCATCGCGCTGATGCTCATCGGCGCCAATCCCGACAGCCCGATCGTAGCCCTGATCTACGGGTTCACCTACCTGTTCCTGTTCCCCTTTACCGGATTGGTCGGCTCGCCGGCAGCGGGCAACATGGTGCTTGAACTATCTTCCATGTTCGCAATGGTAGTATACGGCCTGATCGCGTTTGCCGTGGAAAGAGTAGTCTGGTTGATCTTTTACCGCCCGCGTGGGCCTGTAGTCGGCACCACCCAGACCACGACCAGCGAGCATCATATACAATCCATAAATAGGAGAGGCAAGAATGGATAATTCCTTCCATCGACAAGGGTCCAATACGCAGCCACGCGGCCGGTTTTTTAGTCGACAGCCTGCAGGTTCTTAATCGCATCGTAAATTGGTTGGCCGGTTTCATCAAGTTGACGGAAACGGAACAAAAGGATGCTGGCATCTATCTTGGAGACCAGCGTTATAAGTAATACCCGGTCGGAGTGACTTGACCTGCGTATGTAGCACGGAAATCGCAACAATAAGTCATCACACTTAGACGAGAAGGATAAAACATAATGGTCAATGAGAATCAAGAACCCGAATATCACAACAATAATATTTTAGGTGTTTTGGTCGGCCTTGTGATAGGCTGCCTGGCCGGTGCTGCCGCGATGTTGCTGCTGGCGCCGCAATCGGGAGAAGAGACCAGAACACAGATCCAGGAAAAAGGCATCGAACTGCGTGATCGAACCACCGGAATGATGGAAGATGCCATGGCGCAGGTTCGTTCGGATAGGAACCAAATCACCATGGGTGGGCGCCATAAGGCTAAGGAATTGTTGCAGCACGGTCAAGCGCTGGTAGTCGAGCAATTAGACCGTGTATCCGATGCCGCACTGGCTGGAAAAAAGGCGATCCAAAGTTCCTAGGCCGTATAACTGCATGCAAAAACGCTGCAAAAGTTGAAAAAATCAAGGATACTAAGACACAATACCACGATCTTTGTGGCCGGCAATTCTGTTTAATAGCAACTCAAAGGAGAGATTCAAATGAACATGGATAAAATAAAATGGATTCTGTTGGGCGTTTATCTGATCCTGGCTGGCCTGGTTCTTTTGGGTGTGAATCTCGGTGGCAATATTTTTAGTATCGTCGCAGGAATCTGCGCCATAGTCGCCGGTATTTTGTTCCTGATCAACCGCTAACCTCAATATCTCTCAGGAGCAGAGCCTCCCGACGGGAGGCTCTGCTCTTTGAATTTTGTGTCTCATATCTTGTTTATGAGTTCTAAAGCCGGCCACAAGGTGAAGAATATCCCATGAAGATCAGACCAGGCGATGTAAAGATGATTCAAATTAGGGTTTCCCGGTTTGAATTATCGCGATGGTGATTTTGCCGTAGTTGCTTAGTTTCCTTGGTCAGTCAATCATTGCGGGCATCCCACAGGCAGGCGGTTTCACCTGGTGATCTCCGTCTTTGTTGTGTTCAGATCATTATGAAATTCCTGTCCGGTTCCAACACTTGCTTTTTTTACTTTTCTGAGGATCGTAACTGTTTTCAGCAAAAGCACAATATCTTGACGGCGTTTTATTTATGTCCTGGCCAATTGAACGAGAGGAATACATTATGTTCCCGGAACAAATTCCACGAACCGATCCTGACGAATTATTCAGGTGCAGAGATTCAGACCAATTAATGGTGAAAGATCAGAAGGCGCGAGGACAAAAACACCCAGGCGGATGCAGCCCTGGCGCATGAAGTTGATAACGCGCTGTGGAAAGATGCCGCTTTCAGAGCCACAGATTATGACAATATCGACGCACGCGTAAATGCCGGCATCGTTCGCCTGTATGGTCACGTTAGTAGTTTGACAAACCAGCATCGAGCCGAAAGAGCGCTTCAAGCCATCCCTGGCCTGCGGGGCGTTAATAACTATCTGATCCCGGATGACAGGCTTGTGGCAGAAGTGGCTACGGCGTTGGGATCTCTTGAACATACCTATGACTGCAAATTTTTTACCGGCGTTTCCCATGGGGTGGTATTGCTCAGCGGGAGTGTCAACGATGCAAAGGTGATATTGCTGGCAGAGAAGTGCGCAGCCAGTAACCCAAATGTCCGGGCTGTAATTAATAGTGTTCGTATCGCAGGGGATGATTTGGCCTTACCAGATCAACCATTTTTACAACCCACCATAGGTGAGGAGATCTTCTTTCTTAATGGGATCTCGGGTGTCGTCAGGCAGGTAATTATTAACCCGAATAATCGGCGAGTCATTGCCATGACCGTCCTGGGACAATTTACAAACCAGCGGCAGGATCTCAAATCCTTGAATAATGGGGAAGCCCGATCCCCGGAACGGCTCATCGTTCTTTCCATGGATTTAGTCCGTTATCTGACCAAGGTCTCGGGATTTCTAACTATTCGCAGCAGCGAAAGAAACCGGTACATGGATTTCAATCCGGCTTCGTTTATTACGCCCAATGTGGATTGGGTACCTCCCTATCCCTATTGCAATGATGATGTCTTATTTCCAGTTGAATATCAGCATGTTGATAATCAAATTGTGGAACAACCTGAGCGCTCGCCATTTAATGTGGCACTCGAAGATCAATCAACGAGAGAACTTATGCCTGCCAACGACAGCCTTGGCGGATAAAAATGAAAAGAATTAACCAATGTTGAACGAAGTTATGCAGTTCTCAGAAACTATTGGCAATGTAATCAAGGAAATGGCTGGATAGGATGCCATAACCTGCGCCCAGGAATTGAAATGCACTACATCAATATCAAGAAAACTCAAATCAGTTTCCCGCCGCCCGCTCCGCGCAAAACTGATCTTTAATGCAGGCTCCGGCCGGCTGGAAGAATCGCCTCAGCAGCTTGCCAGTATCCTTTCAGAGATGCAGGATCAGCAGATTTTGCCCGAGGTGTATACCGTGCGCCCCGACAGCCAACTTGAAACAGTTGTAAAAGATGCAATTAAGTCGGGCATCAAACTGATCGTCGTGGCCGGCGGCGACGGGACGATAGACAGTGTCGTCGGAGCCATGATCGGAACGGAAGCGACTCTGGGTATCATCCCCACCGGTACACGAAACAACGTTGCATTTAACCTGGGGATCACAGGCGATATCGCAAATTCAGTTGCCCTATTGCGCAAGGGTCGCCGGTTAAAGATCGATGTTGGACGGGTTCATTCCGGACATTCCCGTCACTGGTTCCTCGAAGTCGCAGCGCTGGGGCTTCTTTCGGATCTATATCCCCTGGCTGATGATTTCCAGCATGGCAATTTGACCATGATCGGGAATTTGCTATCAACATTCGTCTCTGCGACACCTTCACGCCTGCGTATGGTTTATGACGGGCGCAAGCAACTTGATACTTCCGCGCATATGATGGTGATTACCAATATGCCCTTTCTCGGACCGCACTTCCAGATCTCCCCGAATGTCTCCTTTAAGGATGGCCGCTTGGATGTATTCACTTTTTCAGATATGACCAAACTTAACATGATTTCTTATGCCATGCTGTCCCAAATTGGACATTTTGAGGACATCGGAATAAAGCACTACCGTGTAAAACACGTAAAGATCCGTTCGGTTCCCCGCATGCCGGTACTTGCTGATGGTGTACTGCTGGGCGAAGGTTCATTATCGGTACATATCCATCCTCGTGCCCTGGCTGTTATGGCCGGATCAGTCCTTACCGGACAGCAGGCAACAGTTTAGTTGTCTGATTTCAAGGGTGCAAATCATGGATAGTGGTTCTGAGCAGACGCCTCTTCCACCATTGTCACCGGCACCGTCTTTTTGGTCTGCCAATAAACGCCCTGTTTTCCTGGCAGTCCTCCTGGCAGGGCTCGTATTGTTTCTCACCATGCTGCCGGTTGCGGCACGCACCTCCCTCTCATCGGCTCTTAATGCCCAACGTGGGCTGTTCCTTTTACTTCTCCTCTTTGCCCTGGTGACGTTGTCCCTGATCTGGTCTGCCGGTCAACGACTGGACACCCGGGTTTTTACACTCATTAACATGCGGGGCTATCCCGGATGGCTGGATGGCTTTATGTGGCTGGCAACACAAATTGGCAATATGCTGGCTGCACTTATCGCTGCTTTTATACTTTTTATACTGAACGATCGCCGTCTCGCCATAGAGATCATCCTGGGCACACTCACGCTTTGGTTATTGGTGGAAGTTATCAAGGCGTTGTCCGATCGGGACCGTCCATTCCTTACCCTTGATCAGACGCGCGTTGTCGGCTGGCGGGAAAAAGGCGACTCCTTTCCCAGTGGACACACGACTCAGATATTTTTCCTGATGACGCTGTTCATCCATCACTTTCAATTAGGGATAGGAGAATCCATTGGCTTGTATACAGTCGCTGCTCTTGTCGGTTTCACACGGATCTACGTTGGTGCGCACTATCCAAGAGATGTGATCGCCGGGGTTGTACTGGGATCGGTCTGGGGAATATTAGCGGTGCTTGTGGACCGCTATTGGCTTGTACTTCACTTCTGATGCAGCCTCCTCCAACTGGCGGAGAAAAACACTCCCCATGGGATGGATGCGGTCGGGGGGTGTTTAGAATAGGATAAGACTTTATCCGTAAAATGGAGAAATTCGCTTTTTGGGTGTGCGCAGCTAAGCTGCGCACACCCAAAAAGCGGTCCCTCCTGGGTTTTACGGATAGGCTCTAAGCTAGACTTTATCCATTTGAACATTAACAAAAAGCAGGGTAAGCTAAGGCAAACACTCAGCCATGAGGTAGCCTATGCCGACCCTGCAGGCAGAATATAACACGATCCTTGGAGCCTTTACGAGGTTGTTCTCGAAACGTATTTGGGAACATGCGCAGATCTTGCTCATTGGTGCAATCCTGTCTCCTGCGGAACGCACGGTCACAGCGGCTTTGCGAGTCATGGGCTTGAGTGGCGAAAAACATTTTGAGAATTATCATCGTGTCCTCAATCGTGTGCGATGGTCCAGCCTGGAGGCTAGCCATATCTTGTTGGGATTGTTGATAAACGCCTTTGCCCTGGACGGTCCGGTGGTCATGGGATTGGACGATACGATAGAACGTCGTCGGGGAGTTAAGATCAAAGCGAAAGGAATTTACAGAGATCCCGTCCGCTCCAGTCATGGACACTTCGTCAAGGCCAGTGGCTTGCGTTGGCTGAGTTTGATGTTGTTGGCGCCCGTGCCGTGGGCCAAACGCGTCTGGGCGCTGCCGTTTCTCACTGTTCTGGCGCCTTCGGAAAGGTACTACAAAGGGAAGGGACGAAAGCATAAGAAACTCACCGAGTGGGCACGGCAGCTGGTCTTGCAGGCTCGTCGCTGGTTGCCTAAACGCCTGTTGGTCGTCGTCGCCGATAGCGGATTTGCCGTGATTGAGCTGCTGTGGCAACTGCGCCAACTGAAAAATCCGATTTGCATGATTACCCGTTTGCGTCTGGATGCCGCCTTGTATGAACCCGTCCCAACCCCACCGGCCAAACGGGGTCGGCCGCGCAAGAAGGGCAAGCGCTTGCCGACCTTGGAAAAAGTCGCCGCAGACCAACATACACGTTGGAAGCAACTGATCGTGCAGGAATGGTATGGAGAGAAAAAACGCAGCGTTGAAATCACTTCCCACACGGCCATCTGGTTTCATACCGGACAGCCGCCTCTGCCCGTCCGCTGGGTGATCGTACGCGATCCAAAACACACCTTCAAGACACAGGCTCTCTTATGCACCGACGTAAACATTTCTGCAGAGCAAATCATCCAATGGTTCGTGCGCCGCTGGCAAGTCGAAGTCACTTTTCATGAGGTGCGCACTCATTTGGGTGTTGAGACTCAAAGACAATGGGCCGATCTCTCCATCCTGCGAAGTACGCCCGCCTTGCTCAGCTTGTTTTCCGTAGTGACTTTACTCGCCAAGGTCCATGCCCAAAAACAAAAACTGCCCATCCAACAGGCCGCATGGTATATCAAGAAGCTGCCCACTTTTTCGGACGCTTTGAACATTGTGAAGGAAACACTCTACTCTCATCCCTATTTTCGAACATCGCTGTTTTATAATGAAGTCCGAAAAACGCCTCGGGCTCGCCCGACTTATAGCCTTTCTCGCTCTACTCATACCTTTATGCAAGTTCCATTTGGATAAAGTCTAGCTTAGTTAAATGCTGCACGGGAAAAAATAAAGAAGGAGATCTTATATGAGGATGAAAAAATTTTCTGTTGCTGCAAGTGCCGCCCTGATCTTTTTGTTGCTGGCGGCCTGCGGGGCGGTAAAACCAACGCCAACGCTCACGCCCCCGACAACTGAGGTCACGCCTGCCACCGGCATACGATATCAATTCGTCACCAACAAACTGTTGCTCCCGACAACACAGGCGTTGACCCAGGCGTTCGCGCTGAACGTGGATGGTGATCCGCAAAACCATCTCGACAACAAGCTCGGAGAACTGCTTACCTTGCTCACGTCTGCAGTCCCGAACCTTGAATTGCAGTCGGCCCTCGATCAGGCGATTAATTCCGGTCAGCTGGTCACGCTTCACCTGATTAAGGCAGACGATCCCTTGAACGACCCAAGCGTTTCGTGGTCAATCTTCCTGGGGCAAAAGACCCAGTCGGCGCCCAGTTTCGATGGCTCTGACAAGTTCACACTCGATCCCGCTGTACCTGCCGGCTCGCCGATTGTCGGCTCGCTTGCGAACGGTCATTTCACGGGCGGACCTAGCCTGACACGAGTCCAGATGTTTCTATTGGGCCAGCCCGTTGAGGCGGATTTGATCGGGGTACGTCTCGAAGCCGACTTGAACGCAAAGGGCTGTGTCAACGGCAAACTGGGCGGCGGCGTAACGGTCGACGAGTTCCGTAGTAAGTTTCTTCCAGCCATCGCTGACGGACTTAATCAAATTATCAAAACAGATCAGGCTGTGGCAACCCCCCTCCTGCAGGCTTTCGACTCTGACCATAACGGGACAATTACCCTCCAGGAGCTTGAGAATAATCCTGTGTTGATGCTGGCTATCTCCCCTGATCTGGACCTGTTGGACGCGTCCGGTAAGTTCAATCCGGGCCAGGACGGCGTAAAAAACTTATATTCGGTAGGCCTGGGCTTTACCTGCGTCCCTGCTACCTTTACTGCACCGGGCAACTAGGTTCGGTTCCGTAAAATCGGCTCACTGTGCTTGCTTCTGGTCATCACCCCAGGTGGCGCAGGACTGTGTGGATCAACAGGAACATAAACTAATTGCCGTGATTCGGCAGGTTACGTAAGTCGATTTACATGGAATTCGATCTACGATACGATCATAAAGGCAAAATTGAAAACATTCAGACTTCTATCGATATCCCTTTCGCTTATGGCTGTTCTTGCAGACTGCAGCCCGCCCGGCCTATCTGGTTCGCCAACTCAAATAACCGACCAAAATCCAGTTGGCTCCGTTGCAACGATTATGTTGCAGGTCAATCCTACCCAGGTTCAAACATCTATCGCCACCCCGATGAATCCCTCGCCGACGGCAATAGCCTCGCCAATGTCCACGGCGTTCACGCCCAACACTCCGGTCTGGTCAGTCTATAATTACACCTGCGAACTTGCTGTTGGCGGCGGCACCATGACGATGAACCTTGCCTGGACCGATCGCTCCAATAGTGAAGAAGGCTATAAAGTCTATCGTGATGAGCAAGCAATCGCGACCCTGGCGCCCAATTCCACCTCTTATGTTGATGTCGCTTTCGTCGCCGTCGGGAAGGCACTTAGTTATTCAGTCGAAGCCTTCAATCAGGATTGGCAAGCAAGGACCAGCACGATTACCTATGGTTGCCAGTGATGGAAGAACCCCGGCCGTTCTACGATTACCGATCGAGGAAATGGAAGCCGCATCGAGCAGCCTGTATCGATGTTGTGGGTATTTCTGATGGATTGCTGGAAATATCCAGGTGATCAAAGTTCCGATCCCTGATTATTACCGTCTACCTCCCACAAGTGGCGAAGACAAACATCCCCCGGCCGATAAAAGCTGCTGGGGATGATTTGCCGGTGGCCCTCAGCTCCGCCCTGCCAAATAATCCCATGCTTGAAATCAAAAAGACTGCCCATCCAACATGGCAGGCGCTTTGCGTTGTAAGGTATCGGCCCTTTTAGTGGTGTTTAACGTCCAGCCTCCCCCAACTGGCGGAGATTAACACCCTCCGGGCGAACGATGCGGGAGAAGATGGTTTGTTGTAGTATTAGTTTGGGCCTCATATAGGTCTATTGGTTGTGATTTAGGGACCTTGCGACTCGTGGAAATCATTCAATCCACCATCCCTAAACATCATACTGAACGAATCACTCAAAAAGGAGAAATCTCATGTTGTGGACTATCATCGTCATCCTAGTGATCCTGTGGCTGCTCGGCTTTTTCGGACGTAACATAAGTTCAAGCTTTCCGCAAACAGGCGGTTGGATCCATATTCTGATCGTTATTGTCGTCATTCTCATCATATTGCACGTGTTAGGGATCGCTTAAATCCGTGCCTTTCGAAATTAGGAGGGGCAGCCTGCCTGGCTGCCCCTCCGTACGCGGTGTAAGGAAGGTACTGATTCCGGCTCAGTAGACGAGGGATTTAAGATGAAATGCAATGAAGTGATGACGAAAAAGACCGTTTGCTGCCTCCCGAATGACATGGTGTCAAAGGTAGCGCAGCTGATGAAGAGCGAGAACGTCGGCTCGATACCGATAATTGAGGATGAGCAGACCAGAAAATTGGTCGGAATCGTGACCGATCGCGATCTGACCTTGAAGATCGTGGCCGAAGAACTCAATGCTAAATCTACGAAAGTGGCTGATGTGATGATACGCGAGGTAATAACCTGCCTCGCTGGCGATGATATACAGAAGGCGCTGGATACGATGGCCCGACATAAAGTGCGCCGTCTTCCTGTTGTAGGTAAAGGCAATAAGATTGTGGGGATCATTGCACAGGCAGACGTGGCGACCCGGGTTGATAAACGGAAAAAAATGGCCAAAATGGTTAAGGAGATTTCTCAGGCCAATAGGAAATCAAAGCGGACTGAATAAAAGGCAAGCTACTTCAGCGCCGGCAACTTCAAGTCTTTTTGGATTGGAAAATAACATGCATGTTATGCGACGCAATTTGAGCGTTGTCGCTATTTACGGAACTCTATCCATGCTGATGATCCTGTCCGCATGTTCCGCCTCCGGAGCAAGTCCTTCTGCGCCGGAGATGTTGTTGGCTACGCCGGCGCCAACGGAGCTCCCCTGTGAGGCATGCGCCCAGTCTACGCTGGCAGTCGCACAGACCCAGGAGAAGCAAAGCGTCGATAATCAAGCGATAGCTACTGCCGGAATTGTGCGCGCCAACGCGCAGGCAACCTTGAATTCAGCCAACGCAACCTTGAATGTGGTACAGACCCAGGCCCAAAATAATGCCAACGCCCTGGCGGCTCAGATCGCGGCTACCAACGAAATCGTCCGTGCCAATGCACAGGCAACCTTAAGTTCAGCCGGAGCAACGCAAAGCGCCGCGCTGACCCAGGACGCGATCCGCGCAGACCCAAATGGCTGATCAGGCAACCACAGGTGCTGGCGACATCGTGAATCAACAAAATAAAGACGCACTCGCCGCTAGCACCCAGACAGCCGTTGCTAATAATATCGCCACGCAAACTCAATCCGCAGTTGCGACCTCGCAATGGTATCTCGACCAGTCACGGCAGCGCGATGAACAAAGACAGGCTCCTATTTCATTCTTGTGGATGTGGTGCCTGCCGGTTTTCGTTGTTCTATTCGCGGGTCTCTGCCTTTGGGGATTCTGGCGCTGGTTGAAGATAAGGCAGAATCGTCAACGCATTATCCTACGATCGATCGAGAACCTGGATGCATCCCCAAACTCAAGCGAGTCGCAAGACAAGTTTCTCCAGTCGGGCGGCGATGATGTCAATAGCCGATATGAGCTTACGAAACCGGATGATCAGACAGGCCGATGGGTCGATGAAATCAAGAGCAAGCTGCATGACGGTGATAAGAAGGATGACGATGATAACAGCGGCAATTGAACCACATCATTTCGATCAAAAGACCCAACTGATAAAGTCTCAGGTATCTACGGTCATTGAAAAATGGGGATTGCTGCCACGATTTAAGCGATGGCGATTAACAAAAGATCCAGGTACTGGAATGGTAGTACTGTTTGGTGTCCTTAATAATAAATATATCGCCGCGCATACCTCGTTTCCATTCACTGATTACTTCGATCCCCGCTTGTTGCATGATCTCGCAAATCAGCTGCAAGTGCAGGTGGTGTCTTGTAACAGCGATGGCCTCCGCTATGCCTTTATCCTGGATCGCGGCAACCTCGACAGATTGCCGACACATATTGATTTTCCCTTTGTTGACAACGACAAGCTTTCGGTCAGGGTTGTTTACAGCGACGATCTACAAACCGTTTCAGATCCGTCTGGAAAACCAGGATTGGTTGATGACCATACGCGGGTGCACCAGGGCGTGGGAGCCTTCTTGAAGGTCTTTGACGATATTAAACTCAGGGATGATATCGCCATACAGCTCTCTTCTCAAAACCTGCCCGAGGTTGTGGTAATAGATGAAGCCGAATTCAATAAACGGGTAGCGGAGTATGAAGCCGATCGGCAGAGGAGCAAACGTCTCAAGAAGCTATTCGATGATACGGGCGGATAACTATAAGAGGTAAGGGATGTCCGGTAGAATTAAAAGACGGACCTGTAATTCTATAATTAGAAATTAAGGAGAAAAAAAATGGGACACAAAGGCGTAAGTATACGCAAGCCTAAGAGATCAAGACCGTTTTCCAGTGCTGATATCAGAGGCTCTTCCAATCTACACCTCGACGAAAGCCAATCAGTGCAGTCACTCGTGAAAGACAATCGAGTCTCTTCCAACACGGGCGGAATAAATCCTTTGGCAGGATCGAATAAGAAACATAAAAAGGGGAATTAAGATTCCGAATAATGCGTTGATGTTTATCTTTTTTGAGTATTACCAGGGAGATAAGTCAATGAAAATGAATTTGCTCTTTGTCGTTATGGATTTGCTTACCTTACTGGCCTATCCGATAGTTTTTGCGCACGGCAAGCTACATCGGTTTTCAAAATCAAGAGAAAGTATTGCTTTGCCAGGTCTATTGGCAGCTGGTCAAGCCGCTGCTGGCAGGTGATGAACGGAACAAATTTTGAAAATGCGAAAGACAGGAATTCCTCGCATGACCACAACAGAAGAAACATCATAGAAAGAACTGGAGATTAGTATGGGAATACTTTCCTGGATAGTCGTTGGCTTGATCGCGGGCTGGTTGGCCGGGCTGGTAGTGAAAGGCGGCGGTTTTGGTTGTATCGGTGACGTCATCGTCGGCGTGATCGGCGGATTATTAGGTGGGTGGATAGCCTCCTATTTCTTCCATATGGGCGACGCAATGTCCGGCATCAACTTCCAATCGATCCTGGTTGCCTTCGCAGGAGCTGTGATATTGGTTATCATATTGCGCGTCGTAAGTGGAAGAAGGGCTTAGACCCTATCCGTAAAATGGAGAAATTCGCTTTTTGGGTGTGCGCAGCTTCGCTGCGCACACCCAAAAAGCGATCCCTCCTAGGTTTTGCGGATAGGCTCTTAATACATCGCTCCGAGAATAGTAGCTCTCTCGGTCGAAAAAAGTGTAAAGCAAGTTATTAGCCTATCCAGGCACAAAAATTCGCGTTTCTTTCTAAAGGAGTATGGATGAAGGAGATACCGTTAAAGATCCTGCTTGTTTACCCGGAATTTCCGGACACGTTTTGGAGTTTTAAACACGCACTTAAATTTGTCCATAAGAAGGCCGGTGCACCCCCTCTGGGTTTGTTGACTGTTGCAGCTATGTTGCCTTCCCAGTGGGAAAAACGACTGGCCGATCTCAATGTGGCCTACCTCAAGGATGCCGACCTGGAATGGGCTGATTATGTGTTCATCAGCGCCATGATAGTGCAGCGTGAATCGGCGCGTGCGGTGATCGCCCGCTGTAAATCAGCCGGCGTGAAAGTGGTGGCAGGCGGGCCGCTCTTCACCATGGAACATGAGCAGTTCCCCGGTGTTGACCATTTTGTATTGAACGAGGCTGAGCTCACTCTTGACCCGTTTTTGCGCGACCTGGAACAGGGTGAAGCTAAACGCGTTTATTCCTCCACGGAATACCCCGATATCCATCAAACCCCTGCTCCGCTTTGGAAGCTGGCGAATCTAAAGCATTATGACACCGTCAGTATTCAGTTTTCGCGCGGCTGTCCTTTCAACTGTGACTTCTGCAATGTGACATCACTGCTGGGTCATCGCCCTCGTACCAAGACGGCCGCCCAAATTATCGCCGAATTGGATGGCCTTTATGCGTTGGGCTGGCGAAAGAGCGTTTTCTTCGTGGACGACAACTTCATCGGCAATAAGAAACATATCAAGTCAGAGGTGTTGCCTGCCCTAATTGAATGGCGTAAAGGCAAAAGCGGCCTGGCGTTCAGCACAGAAGCCTCCATTAACCTGGCCGATGATCCGGAACTCATGAGACTCATGGTGGATGCCGGTTTCGACACCGTATTTGTCGGGATCGAGACGCCCAATGAAGAAAGTCTCACCGAATGCAGCAAGAATCAAAACAAGGGCCGCGATCTGGTGGAGAGCGTAAAACGGCTCCAACGCGTCGGCCTGCAGGTACAGGGTGGGTTCATCGTGGGGTTCGACAATGATCCCCTCTCCATCTTCCAACAGCAAATTGATTTCATCCAAAAAAGCGGCATTGTTACGGCTATGGTCGGGTTGCTGCAAGCTCCTTTAGGAACTCGTCTGTATGATCGCATGCAAAAAGAAGGCCGCCTGGTAAATGAATTCTCCGGCGATAATGTGGATGGCTCAACCAATATAATTCCCAAGATGGGCCTGGAACCGTTGCGGGAAGGTTATCAGAAGATCCTAAAACAGATCTACGCGCCTCAGTTCTATTATGAGCGCGTTCTGACGTTTCTCCGCGAATACAAGCCGCCCAAATTGAGACTCCAATTGGAACCGCAATATGTTCTGGCCCTTTGGCGGTCTATATATCAGCTTGGCTTTCGCGGCGCCGAGCGCCTCCAATATTGGCGACTCTTTTTCTGGACCTTGTTTCGACGTCCGCGCCTGTTCCCGCTCGCGATCACCCTGGCGATATACGGTTTTCATTTCCGTCAGGTAGTCGCCTTGCATGTCACCTGATCTTCCGTTCAAAAAAGGGTAAGAAAATGTATCAAATATGAACCGCAGCGCAATTTCCCTGGGGCGCATTCTTGGAATCCCTATCGGATTGGATTATTCCTGGTTTTTGATCTTTGCATTGCTCACCTGGTCGCTGGCCACAAGTTATTTTCCAGCAGAATTTAAGAACTGGCCTGTGGTCCAATATTGGGTTGTGGGCGCGGTGACGGTTATCTTTATGTTTGGCAGTGTGCTGCTGCATGAACTGGGTCATTCAGTTGTGGCCTTGCGCTACAAAATTCCGGTGCGCAGCATCACACTCTTCGTCTTTGGCGGTGTTGCCCAAATCGGAGCAGAACCACCCAGTGCCGTTGCAGAATTCTGGATTGCCATTGCGGGTCCTATTACGAGTTTCGGCTTGGCCATTATCTTTGGACTGCTGCAACCGCTTGTCGGGACACTTGGTCCGCTGCTTGCGATTGCCAGGTACCTGGCCTATATAAACGGTGCACTTGCTCTCTTTAACTTAATCCCGGGATTTCCTCTGGATGGGGGTCGGGTTTTCAGAGCCATTGTCTGGAGTATCACAAAAAGTCTGAACCGGGCCACTCTCATCGCCGCCAATTTAGGTCGGTTCATTGCGTATCTATTCATCATCGCGGGAGTGTGGCAGATGTTCAGCGGCAATTTCGGCAATGGCCTATGGATTGCCTTCATCGGTTGGTTCCTGGAAAGTGCCGCATCCTCACAGCTCCGCCAGCAAACGATCCATGAGCTGTTAGCCGGCCACCATGTAGCCGATGCAATGCGCCGCGACTACACATCCGTAAGCCCGGACGCCACCCTGGATCAACTGGTCAGGGAGCACATCCTGGGCAGTGGCCGCCGCAGTTTAGTGATCAAACAGAATGACAGGATCGCTGGTTTATTGACTTTGCACAACGTCAAAGCCGTCCCCCGTTCTGATTGGTTAACCACGAGAGCTAGCCAGGTGATGATCCCGGTTGAGCAAATTAAGCGCATAAGGCCTGACGCTGAGTTGACGGACGCGCTCGGAGAAATGGATCGTGATGGCGTCAACCAGTTGCCCGTGATGATGGATAATGAAATTCAGGGGATACTCAGTCGGGACGATCTGATTAGTGCGGTGCGCAACCTAAGTCAGCTCAGTCATCATTAATCCCAGCCTCTGATATGGCAACCGAAGATGGAAACAATGATTACAAAGCAAAAGTCCACTGCAGCTCGATGCTACAGACACAGAAGTGATTCCCGGAAGACTAGCAGGAGGGGAATAACGATCGAATTGCATAAGAGGCGAAGGTAGCCTGCCAGATCGTCGACAAAATTAGGAGTACAACTAAATGGTAGCCCAAACAACAGCAACGAAACGCAAACAATTATCCAGGGGACAGCGCAGGCATGTACGACGAATGAAGCAAGAGTCCCGCAAAGGAACGATGTTGGATAGTAAGCAAAAGAAAAAGGCACTTCCAATTGAGACAATCAAGGAAGTAGGGCCAACCGTCGAGAAATAGTTTGTTCAGATGGTTCTCGGCTGTCTGCTGTTCTTATAAAGACGTATCTGGTACGCCTTTCGCACTCCCAGGACTGTTCGACTGGCATGCTAATTTTTTGTGCCGGCCCACACGACGCGGACGATCCGGGTGGTGCCTTGATATAATCTAAACATCATCAATGTAAAAAGGGCATCCTATGAACAGCAATGAAAAACACCACCGTGCGATTTTACAAAGTATTGCCCAGAGAGCGATGCTCGAGCGAGGCCTGCTTCCCGAATTTTCTGCCGGGGCGCTGGCCGAACTTGGCAGGATTAAGGCGCCGGCAGCCATGGATGGTGAGCCAATACGTGATCAAAGAGGTTTACTCTGGGCTTCCATCGATAATGATGACTCACTGGACCTCGATCAGTTGACAGTTGCCGAGGCCATGCCTGCAGACCAGGTCAAGGTTATGGTGGCCATTGCGGACGTGGACTCTCTCGTAAAAGACGGGTCCCCCATTGACGAACACGCTCGCCATAATACCACCTCGGTTTATACCGCTGCCCGGATCTTCCCGATGCTCCCTGATAAACTCTCTACAGACTTTACTTCACTCAATCTCAACGAGGAACGACTGGCCTTTGTAATTGAAATGAAGATAAGTGCAGACGGATCGCTGCTCGATTCTGAGATTTACAGGGCACTTGTCCTCAATCATGCCAAACTGGCCTATAACAGCGTGGCTGCATGGTTGGATGGGAACGGAACTGAGCCTGAAGCCGTCTCTTCCATCAATGGACTTGGTGAGAACCTGCGGCTGCAAGACAAAACAGCCCAAAGTATGAAAAATCTCCGTCATGTTCACGGTGCACTTAGTTTGGAGACTTTAGAAGCCAAACCGATATTTGACGGTGATCAGATACGTGATCTCGAAGTGGAAGGAAAAAATCGTGCCAAGGAGATCATTGAAGATTTCATGATCGCGGCCAACGGCGTGACCGCCCGGTATCTTTCCGCCAGGAAATTCTCTTCCATCCGGCGGGTAGTGCGGATCCCCAAACGATGGGACCGGATCGTTGAAATTGCCGAGGAGCATGGATTCAGGCTTCCGGAGATTCCCGATTCAAAAGCACTGGAGGAGTTCCTCGTCAAAGAAAAAGCCGCGGATCCGATCCGCTTCCCTGACTTATCTCTCGCGGTCATCAAGCTTTTGGGCGCTGGCGAATATGTTGCCGAGCTTCCTAATGGGAATATCCCAGGCCACTTTGGTCTCGCCGTGAAAGACTATGCGCACTCTACGGCTCCCAATCGCCGCTATCCCGATCTGCTTACCCAACGCTTACTGAAAGCTGCTGTAGAAGGTAAGCCTTTGCCTTACAGTAAAGAACAACTGGATATTCTTGCAACTCATTGCACCGAGGCAGAAGATGCGGCCAACAAAGTAGAACGACGGGTCGAAAAATCGGCGGCTGCACTGCTCCTCGAATTGAGAATTGGAGAACAGTTTGATTCGATCATTACGGGTGCTTCCGAGAAGGGTACCTGGGTTAGGCTGATCAATCTTCCTGTTGAAGGCAAGCTCATACAAGGGTTTGAGGGCATGGATGTTGGTCAGCGGCTGCGGGTGCAGTTGATTGATACCAATGTCGAACGTGGATTTATCGATTTCAAGAAAGTTGGTTCTTCCGGGCACAAATAAGGAGATTCCTATGAAAAGGGAAATTGGTTTATGGATTGACCATCGTGAAGCGATCGTGGTAATTCTCACCGACAGTGGAGAAGAAATCAAACATATAGCCTCAAATAACGGAAAACATATCCGATACTCAGGCAGCTCACATTCAAAAACCCCGGAAGGATTAAAGAGGTGGCTTCAGAGGACCAGAGAGATAGGAAATTTGGAAATCACCTTAACCAATTTTACGATGAGGTTATTTCCATTATTCGTGATGCAGACTCCATACAGATATTTGGGCCTGGTGAGGCAAAAGGCGAGCTGGAAACGCGTCTTAAGCATCAAGAAATCAAAGGACGGATCTTAACCCTCGAGACCGTCGACAAGATGACAGATCGCCAGATCGCAGCCAAAGTTCGAGAACACTTCACGACTTAGGACAAAACCAGACAATAAAGAAATATCGTTGATGGATATATACAACGAAACGTGAGGCATATATGAGCCGCAAACAACTATTCTCAACACCAGAAGCTCTTAAAATCGGAAAACAGCTCGGGGTTGACTGGACCCAAATCGACGTGGAGCAGTTTCGCCGTGGGCTCGGGATAGAGCTGGAGCACGGTACGCTTGATCCGCAGACGAATGTAACCGATGATGACCCGCTGCTCACCGGAAAGATTGCCTGGGCGCACCTTAAGGAAATCCAGGATTACTATACGCGCTTGGATCGACTCGAGGCTGAGGCAGAAGGAAAGGCTTAGCCAGCGGATAAGGAGTCCAATTGTGTCACCCTGGAAGGAATGACGGGGACCGCTTAAAGGTGAATAGGTTGAAGCGTGGCTAAAAGGAGTATAGGCGATCTGATAAACCACGAAGTCCGTTGTAAAATTCAGGGGCAATATTGAACCCTGACGGCTGGTCAGGGTTCATTTGGTATTTAAGTGTTCGATCGGAGGCGCCTTGATAACGCAAGTCTTTTCGTGTCGTCATGCCGCGGGATCACGTTGCGCTCGATTTTCCGCGGGGATTTCTAACTTGACCTTCGTAGGAGCATCAGTCGAGCGTTCAACCTTTCATCCGTTTGAAATCGTCTAGTATGGTAGCCGTGGCTGTGGCGCCGCAGCGTGTGGCGCCCGCGTCGATAACATCCAATAATGCGGGTAAAGTGCGTACTCCGCCCGCAGCCTTGACCTGTACCTTTTCGCTGACGGTCTTGCGCATCAACCGTAAATCTTCAAGGCTGGCGCCGCTGGGGGCGAAGCCCGTAGAAGTCTTGACCCAATCAGCGCCCGATTCCTCACACAATTTACAGGCGGTCACTTTTTGCTCATCGGTAAGGTAGGCATTCTCCAGAATCACCTTGACTTTTGCGCCGCGCGCATGCGCTTTCTCACATACGGCCCTTATTTCGTTGCGCACATAATCGGTCTTGCCCGAACGCAGTCCACCGATGTTAAGGACCATATCCAGTTCAACAGCGCCGTCGTCCATTGCCTGGACGGCCTCAGCAACTTTAATGGCTGTCACATTGCTGCCATGCGGGAACCCGATTACGGTGCTCACCAACACATCCGTGTCTCTGAGCACCTCTTTCGCCAGTCTTACGTGACATGGTTTTACGCAAACAGTGGCCGTATGATAGCGGGCCGCCAGTTCGCAGCCTGCTGTTACATCGCTCTCCGTCAGCTCGGGACGCAGTAGCGAGTGGTCGATGACCTTGGCAAGTTGTTCGTACGTTATAGTCTTGCTGTTAAGTGTGGGCATAAGGCTTTCGTCTATCAATATCATGGCGCAATTTGCCTCAGCACAATGACATTGATATTATTAAGACTTCCTCCAGGACTCTATGGGAATCTCGGTGCACAGGCACGAATGAATCGTTCCAGGTGCTTTGAACTGGTTTTCCGGGTTCCGCTTAATACAGCGGCCAGAGCGAGGGGCGGATAAACTCCGCCTCGACCGGGCGGAAAAAGGATTGTTAATTCATATTATAAGTCTGATAAGAGACCAGACGGGCGCTTCTGATTCATCGGATCTGCAAATCGGATTACTCATGGTTTTCTTGGTTTATTTTTCCTAAAAAATGCAGTAAGCTTAGAGAGGTGACACCTCGTCGAAGGTGAAACAGATGAAAGGGACACAGAGAATCTTGGAAGGATCGAAAGGAGTTGTCTCGATCACCCCACAAACAGTTATTCCAGGAAACGCTTTGGAGTAATAAAATTCTCAAAAAAATCATGAAAAGAACAGGAAACCAGAATGAACATTCACGACGACCCCGATGATGCAGAGTACCTTGCAACGATCAAATTACAAATGCGCGAGATATCGGACGAGCAGTATCACAAGTTCGAGGGCTACGCAGCTGAGATCTTCTCCGCTTTCGGCCTTGATTTGAACACGCCCTCGACGAAAGATACTCCCCGCCGTTTTATTAAGGCGCTCTTCGATGCCACGGAAGGCTACGACGGCGACGCTAATCTTCTGCGCGTCTTTGATACGGAATGTCACGGCGAGCCTGATTGCCGTCTTAGCCAGGTAATCGAGGGTCCGATTCCTTTCTTTTCCCTTTGTGAGCACCACGCCCTTCCCTTTTACGGGAGGGCTTACGTAGGGTATATCGCTCATGAGAATATCATCGGTATATCCAAACTGACCCGCCTCGTGCGGATTTTCTCCCGGCGCTTTGCAGTGCAGGAGAGGGTCGGACAGCAGATTGCAGACGCGATGGAAACCATGCTGCATCCACATGGTGTAGCCGTTTATCTTGAGGCACATCATCTATGCATGGAGATGCGCGGCGTACGAGAAACTGCCCCTATGACGCGCACCACGGTCTGGCGCGGCTACCATGCAACCGATCCAACTCTACGAGCCGAATTCTTTACGGCTTGTGGTTTGCAGAGAAATGAGAAGTGAATGAATCCCAGGAGATGGTTTTCCTGATCTCTCCCTTAAGTAGATAGAAGAAAACTGACCCCCGCATTTTGGACCGCTAATCCTTGCGCCAGCGGGAAATTCGCTTGGGGATCTGCTCATCACCTAAATCATGACAGATCCCTTTTAGCTTTTCTCGTGCGCCCTGCCACTTTAGGTCTCCGAGCTTTTCCGGGATCGGAACGTCTTTCCGGAGGGTAGCCAGCTGTCGGTACAACAGAGCCTCCGCCCTGTGTTGCGTCAAGCTCTCCGCCAGGCGCGGAGCGCGGCCTGGGATCAGTTTCCATTTCAGCGGATCATCGGGAATCAACTCAATGTGCTGAAAGCGTGAAAGCACAATAGAAGCTGACTTGGCCCCCCAACCGGGGATGCCCGGGTATCCATCCGCCGGAATCGCCCACCAACCCGAGCCAGTCCGGGATCGATTGCGGGCGCACGCCGAATTTTTCCACAACCCCATCCTCGTCCATCACAATGTCGCGCCGACGGTCCCAACAGACGATACGGCCATCGGATACCAATTGTGCCAGGTCCTTATCAGGCGAGCAGATGACTATTTGTTCCACCGTCTTGTTGTTTTTGAAGCGGGCCGTTGCCGTGGCCAGGGCATCGTCAGCTTCGAATTCCACCATGGGCCAGACAACCACGCCTAACGCAGAAACCGCTTTTTCGGCCAGTGAGAACTGCGCGAGGAGATTTGGATCAACGCCCGCGCCCGTTTTATATCCGGGGTAGAGCTCGTTTCGGAAGGATTCGATCACATGGTCAAAAGCGCACGCAACGTGAGTTACTCCCGGGCTTGTTAGCAGCATGAGCAGGCTCCTCAAGAGACCGAGAGTAGCGCCGACTTCGCGGCCGTCAGGAGCCTTCTTCGGAGGCGCGCCAAAATAGTTTCGAAACAACTCGTAGGTGCCGTCTACCAGGTGGATCTTCATCGTTGCGAATAATCCTTCCGCTCGTCTTGAGCGAACGTCAGCCCTCTGGCGCCGAGGGCGCTCTTAAGCTGTGCAATCGCAGTCGGACCTATACCATGTAATTTCTTGACCTGCTCTTCTGTAAGCATGGTCAACTCTTCGAGGCGTTGGATCCCGGCGCCAGCGAGCGCACGGCGCGCCGGGTTGGACAGTTTCTCAGGCAAGTCGTTTGCCGGTTGATCGAGCGGTTGATTTTTCATGGCAAGCCATCCTATTTGCCAACTGGCCCATAATAAAGCAAAACGTTCCCGGAACCGAAAACTTTCGTTCCCAGCAGCTTAAGCTCCAGCCTTTTCTGGAGTCCATTAAATAAGGATTTGCCATCCCCCAAGACCACAGGATTAACCATGATCCTGTACTCATCGATCAAGCCCTGTTCGATAAAAGTCACCGCCAGATCGGAGCTGCCAAAGATGATCAGGTCTTTTCCTGGCAGTTGCTTAAGTTTTGTGATTTCTTGCACAAAATTATCTTTTACGAGTTGTGTATTCTGCCATGTAGGGCTTGACAGCGTTTTTGAAAAGACGATCTTGGGAAAAGAATTCATCTTCCCGGCAACCACCGGGTCGTCTGCCGCCGCACTCGGGGTCGGCCAATAACTTGCCATACCTTCGTAGGTCACCCTTCCGAACAAAAGAGTGTCCACCGTGTCTAACTGCTGAATGGCAAATTCATTAAATTCCTCATCTACGTGATGCCAGTTTATGTCCCTATCCGGTCCCTCAAAAAAGCCATCCAGGGATACGAGCATAAAGAAGATCACCTTTCTCATTAGAGCCTCCGTTAAGTAGAGTTGGATACCATGATCGCTCGAAAGACCTAACCAAATTGTGAAAAAGTTTCACCTGCTTTGTACTATTGGTGCATTAATGATAGAAAGGATTGGTTTTTCGGCCTATTAAGGCCAGGAATACCGCATTCTAGAACACGTATTCTGTTTTGTCAATGTCTTTTTTGGTTATTGGGTTCCGTAATAGACATGTATACTCAAAAAAACTGCATGAGACTTTGGGGAACAAATGCTTTAACTTACGGTCTGACTTCGCTCGAATTGCTCTTTCCGATGAGCGTATCGAATTTAGAAATTGAGATCTATTGTGTTGATATTCGAGGATTTACCGCATTGATCTCACTGTGCAGCTACTGCTCGGTTGCCCACCATCTCACCTGACCTCCCGAGCCCCCACCGGGCGATTAATCAGGAAGGACAGTATTGTCATTCGGCACTGCGCCTGGTTGGCCGCCCTTGTAGATTCTTTCGCGGGTCCAGGTGATCCCTTCTCTTAATTGTTTCGCCGGATTTCCGCCAATGATGATTCCTTTTGTTTCGAAACGTTTGGTGACAACAGAGCCGGAAGCAACGACCGAATTTTCGGGTATTGACGATCCTTTTAAAAGGATGGTGTGTGCGGCAATCCATACGTGATCTGCGATAAAGATATCCTCTGCATAATTGATGCGCTCGTTACTCTGCTGCAAAATAATCGAATGGGAATCGCCTGTGCGGACATCGATATCATTTGCAAACATACAGTCTCGACCGATCTTTATCTGCGAACCCGGCTCGGTTAAAGCAAGATGAACATTTTCAAAAGTCGATTTTTCTCCAATTAACAGGGAGCAATCATTATCCTCAAACCATATATTGCCGCCCCGGTTAAAGCGGCAGTCTCTACCTATCAATATTCTGTGATTATTTCCTCGAATGTAAAATCTCACATCATTCAAGATGCAATTTTCCTTTACTTGAAATCTTGTTGCCATTTCCCTGAATATCAAAAACCACCGAGGTCAGTATCGCGCCCTTGTAAGTAATCAGGTTGTCTTTACCGCGAATTACCCGGCGAACGCTGTTAAAAAGCTTTCGATGATACAATCTCCGCGCCAGGGCTCCCATGGATGGATGGACCTCATTGATTCCGCTATAAAGCTTCGCGAGTCTAGTTTTCATTGGCTGCTCTCGCTGGTTGGGTATTTTGCCGCCGCTTTACGTCTTAATAACTCAAAAATTACTTGGAGCCTGTCCGTGAATTCCAGGAGCGTTCGTTTTTTTTTGGGGGGTGTGCAGCTTCGCTGCACACCCCCCAAAAAAACAGCTTCCTCTTTGTACATATTTAGTCTTACTGAGTTGATCCACAAGTTGGTTGAGGCATTGGGCTGTTATAGATTAGAATCATCTGAGCGATCATTTGCAGTATATCATATGCGGAAATCAAGGTTTCTCGGAACATTATTACCGTCGTTGCCTGCTTTACCGGGAATCAATCAGTAGCCCTGCGAAAGGAAACACGTCTGACGTTCATTCGCTTTTCGAAGCCGCACGCTGAGCATCACATTTATTAGACCAGTGCCGGGGTATGCTCGCCGGGCACGCTCTGTGGCTCGATGAGTAAAGCAACAGATTTCGAATCTCTCGATCGAAGGTTCGAGCCATTCCAGGGCTGAAGCTATGGAAAACGTCAACGAAGTAGAACCGCTCCGGCTTTTATACGACCGGCTGGAACGAATCTCGGCGGATTCGTACCTGGCTCACCGCGCCAGCGGAATTCGAGGATCCATGTCAAGGATCCTTGAGAAATATGATAGAGGTGAAACCGTTGATTTTCCGCTTCTGGAAAACTTATACAACCTTGGGTATTATCTGCTCGTACAGGCCGCCAGTGAAAGAAATCGCCGTTCCATCTAAATATTCAATTTAATCGGTTTTTCAGCCCGATCCCAACAGGATGACTGAATTATATGTGCATTGAAAATACGCCCTTATCAAAGACGATCTTCTTAATGAAGCTGCTACTGACAAGTGCTTTCCTGTTTAGCCTCACTTCCTGCAAGCCAGCCCCGCCCTCCTCCATATCCGACCCCACTCTCCCTGTTCAGCTACCTACTACATCCATAAGCACAATGTATTATGTAGATGGCGGCTTGGGTTCGGATTCAAATCCCGGCTCCAGTTCCCGGCCCTGGAAGACCATCCAAAAAGCATCTGAAAACGCGAAAGCAGGGAATACCATCACGGTTCGCGCCGGGAACTATGATGAAAGGGTCCGGGTGGATAAATCCGGTTCCGCCTCATCCCCAATTACATTTCAAGCCGAGGGCCAGGTTACCCTGCACGGATTCACCATCCACGCAGACTACATCTCTATACGCAATTTTGAGATTACTGACACTCCAGACAATGATGAAGATGGAGTGGGGATCTTTGTTCAGGGTAGCTATTGTGACCTGGAGAACAACTACATCTATTTCGCGACGCGCGGCGGTATCAACCTTGCCGCCGAGCCCGGTAATTATGCTGAAACTTCCCATTGTACGGTACGAAACAATCGTTTGGATCACAATTCGCAATACGGACTCAATATCGAGGGCCGTGATCATCTGGTCGTAGGAAATGAAATCTGGCGGACCATCCAGTATCACCCGGCCTGGGCAAATCCCCCCTCGTGGGTCGACGCGGATGGGATCAGATTTTTTGGTTCAGGTCATATTCTTCAACGCAACTATATCCACGACATCAATTATAGTGAACCTGAAAATGTCAATCCGCATATAGATTGCTTCCAAACCTGGCACGATACCAATCACGAAGCTGCCAGCAACGTCATCATCGAGCAGAATCGCTGCGACAATGCCTACCAGCCCCACGCAACCGAACAGGGCGGCACCGGACTAACCATCGAAAACGCCGGAACCGGCATTGTCATTCGAAACAACCTCATAAAGTCATATGTCGATCTCTATCTCTACGGCAGCAGCGGGGTCTCAATTCTAAACAACACACTTCTAAGTGATGTAACCCTGGACCCCCAATACTATCCGGGCGGCGTCGAGGTCGACGGCAGCTCAAAGAATATCGTTGTAGAGAACAATGTTTTCTTTGATCAACCTGGTCACATCATTTATGTCAAGAGCAGTGACGTGCTTGGAGAAAGCAACCTGGTTTACAGGGATGATGGTCAACCGTTATATACAACGGACACATACAATCATCTGAATGACCTGTGGGGAGTGAATCCGTTGTTTGTCAACGCCGCTGCCGGTGACTACCATCTGCAACCTGCATCACCTGCAATTGATACTGGCCTGAAACTCGGCGATGTGCCCAACGACTACGATGGCAATGTGCGTCCTTCGGGTGCCGGTTATGATATTGGCGCTTTTGAATTCATCGGTACAAAATAACGATTTGGAACCCGCATGGATGTAGCTGACAAGGACTGACAGGCAATTTTCAGACAATCAACTGCGCGAATTCATTCCACTCGTACCATCCAAATCTGTGGTTTTGCAAAACAGGCTTTCTGGTTGTGGCAGGCGCCTTTTCGGAATATACGGCAAATGCATGGAACTCGCGTACGTCATTTCACTTACAACCAGAGGTCATTAAGATCCTGCTTATTTCTTGTTTCAGGCTGGGAACTTCACAAATTATGTCTGCCCCCGCCTCCCGTAGTTCTTCATGGCTGTGGTTTACGGGTAATCCAATGGCGGTAAAGCTAAATTGTTTGGCAATTCTCATGTCTTCCAACCCATCTCCTATAAATATCCCCATGGAGGGTTGATTGTCTTTGGTGATCAAATGGAAATGATCCACCTTTGATCTGAAGTTTTGGCTGGTGCCCAGGATCAAATCAAAATATTCGTCAAGCTTGAACCTGGACGCGATGGCATTGAGCTCAACATGAGGGATGCCGCTTGAAATAAATGATAAGTTAAATTTATCGTTCAGGTCTCTGACGGTTTCGAAAGTCTCGTTCACCAATTGAACCTTTGGATAGTAATCGGTAATCAGTGTATTGCTAAACTCTTGTTCGACTACCTGATATACGTCTTCGTGCAATTCATTTTTGAATCTATCCTGGTATATCAAGTCAAATTTATGCCTTCGAGACGTGCCCAGGTTCACCAACCAAAGTTTGGATGCCACCACCGCATCAGCCCCCCAATGTTTGTGAAGGATATCGCCAAACAAATTTGCTTTTTCATTTTCAATGTTAATGAATACACCGTCAAAATCGAATCCGATTATTTTCATATCAGTTTTTTTCCCGATCACAATGAGCAGCCAGTTAAATTACGTAATGTGAGTTGGCCCACGTAGCTTCTATTCGAAGACCAAAGAGCCATTCCCTTGGGCAAGCAGACTATTCGCCTTTTCGTAATCTTCCATCGAGCCAATATCCAATCGCCTTCCGTCGACCGGAAAAGCGTATACGTCCAATAGATCCACGACATACTGGATGAAATGGCCGATTGCGTCTTTTGAACCCGTCGTTCCCATATATTGTTCGATTAACCGGGCAGCTTCCGCGGTAAGGAAATAAAACGCCGGGCAAACCCAGGTTGAGTTTGGATCCTGGGGTTTTTCGTGAAAGCGGATCACCCGATTGTCATCTCCAATTTCCAAAAGCCCCATCTTTTGCAATCTCGCCCGGTCGGTTTCCTTGATGGCCAGAAGCAGGCTCCGAGCTGATCCCATAATCTTCTGCCAAACGGGCAAAAGACTGAATAAGAAAATATTATCGCCGGCAACGATCAATAGGTCCCGATTGTATAGGTTTCCATTCTTGAGTACGTATGCCAGATCTCCAATAGCCCCCAGCCTCGTTTCATTATCTTCTACTCCATTATTGTAGATTTGTAGTTCGATATTGCTCTCTCTCATTCTGTCATGCCATGTTGCACTCCATTCCATGAATTGTTCGTAATATTTATTGTTCGTGGCAATATGGATGGAATTAAGTCCGGTGCATAATACGAGTTGGGCAAAGAGATAATCCAGTACCGGCTTGCCGGCTACTTTTAGCAAGGGCTTTGGACAAGTTTTTGTTAGCGGATACATTCTGGTGCCGAACCCGGCGCATAAGATAATGGCGTCCATATCGATGTTTCTCCTGGTCAAAGGTTATCGGGGATAAATTGTGCCTTTATTATCGTCTAGATATCCAGAAAAATTTCGTCCGCTATACAGCCAGGTCGTTCTACGGACTTTCCGGTGCTGATCCTTCGCAGATTACCTCAACGGAGATGAGGACGAACCCTTGGATTTACAGGTAGTTCGGGTTTTTCCCGGCACATAAGTTTCGTGCGACCATTCCATTATTTCAATCCGGCCACTGCCAGCAGGAAAGACGGTAGGCGGAATTTTCTTCCACGGTGAGGGTGGCTACATAATCAGGAAAAGGAGGCGTTAACTCGATAGTATGCCATTGTGAAATTCCCCGATGGTCCTTACGTATATCGGATAGCGCGCTGACATTTACTGCGGAATCGAAGGCGTCGAGCTGCTCGAGAGAAATTGATAAACCCGCGCCTCTTGCTTTCATATTCGCCTCTTTATATGTCCAATAGCGCAGAAAGGTCTGAAGTTTATGATCTCCGGAGACCGACCGAAGGGCTTGTTGTTCACGAGAGGTAAAGAACCGGCTGATCAATTGATCCATCTCCGCAAACGGCTGGACATATTCCACGTCAATGCCAACCTGGCGACTGCGCGCTATTGCAAGAAGGGCTACGTCATGAGAGTGTGAAATATTGAATTGTATATTTCCTTTTGAGGTAGACACATCCACCAAGGGTTTACCAAAGGAATTACTGCGGAACCCTATTTTCTCTGGAGAGATATCCAGATAGAGGCCCAGAATAGTCCTAAGGGCCCCATGCGAGGCAATAAAACGGCTCCGATCTTTGGAACAATGGAATCCCTCGGCTCTCTTGACTTCCTCGGAAGAGAGGCTGGGCAGTAAGGATTGGATCGAGGCGGCCGGCTTGTCAAGAACCGCGCACCAAACATGCACTTCATCTTTCTCCAAAGCCAACCAGGCTGGCTTTGGCGCCCAGATAACTTGGTCTGACATCATTTTCATGAGAAGACTGAACCTATAAGAACTTCGAAGATAAGCCGTTGTATCTCTCCAATTGCAGCATCCATGACAGGCCTTGAATTTTGATTCTTCACCTGTAATTCTTTCCGCAAATCTGGCATTTTACCCGGGAAACAATCAGGCCAGGAGCATAATACCCTGCAGCTCATTGCGTCTTTTCGTCACGCACGAGCAGGAGTTGTTTGATTATTTCTGCGATGGCTTTCATACTGGACTCCTCGATCTTGGTATCATAATCGCCGGTGATTGCGTTGTGTGTGCCCGGAATCTCATGACGGTTAACCCCCTCAATTGCCAGTTCATCCCAGTCTACTTGAAAATTGGAAGGGGATTTTTCGAATGACTCGTGGGTTGAAAAAATATGGATCCTTTCTGGAAAAGCATGCGCGAAATATCGCCGCAAACTCCACATATTCGATATCAGCTTCATCTTTAGCTGAACATATTTTCCCTGATCGACAATCCGCAATTGCGAGACGCTGCGCGTATGGTAATCAATACGTTTCGTAAGCCGGTAAAAGACGTGGGCAGCAAAATCAATATATGAGCGGATGCCGGGTTTCCAGGGGTAAACCGGTTCAATAAGTGCCACCAACGATACTTTCTCACCCTGGGCCATGAGTCGCTGGGCTATTTCATAAGCAGTCAGGGCCCCTGAACATATACCGCCTAGCATGTACGGGCCATGGGGTTGTATCTTGCGGATTTCATCAAGGAAGAACCTGGCTTTGTTCCCAATGGCCGCCGGAATACCCAAACCGTCTTGAAGTCCGTAAAATGGCTGGTCTGGGCCAAGGCCTTGAGAAAGAGCCGCCAGATCGCTGAACACGTTCCCCATGATTCCCGGAATACAAAAAAGCGGCGGGGTGGAACCTTTCGGATTAATTGCCAGGACCGCAGAAAATCGGTTCTCGTGAAATTCAGGATTTTCCCGAATGACTTGAGCCTGCTTTTCTATGGTCGGATATTGAAGGAGAAATGTCTGGGGAAGTTTAAGGTTGAAAAAACGCTCGATTTTCACCAGCAGCCGCAATGCCGACAACGAGTGACCTCCCAGCTCAAAAAAGTTATCCATGATCCCAATTGACTGTACGCCCAGGACCTCTTCCCAAAGGGCTGATAATCTATATTCCGTCTCATCTCGTGCAACTAACAACGAGCCGTGATTATTGGGCGCGACGCTGGAAGGAGCGGGAAGGTCGCTGTAAGCTATCTTGCCGGTGGGGGTGAGCGGCAGGCTTTCTAATATTACGAAAACTGAGGGGATCATATAATCGGGCAATCTCTGTACTAAAGCGGCTCGGATTTCGGCGATATCAGGTGCTTTGTTATTTGGAACAACATAGGCTACAAGTTTTTCTTCTCCGTTTTCATCTTTTCTCGACCGGACTACTGCATCTTTCATGCCTCCAAGTTCAATTAAGGCCGTCTCGATTTCAGAAACTTCGATCCTGTATCCCCTGATCTTCACCTGAAAATCTCTGCGACCAAGATATTCAAGGCAGCCGTCCGGTCGCATGATACCCAAGTCTCCGGTTAGATAGATTCGCTCGCTTCCTCCCGTTGGATCGGGAAGAAATACCTTTTCAGTCAGTCCTGGCCGGCCCCAATAACCCGATGCCAAATATGCGGATTTGACTGCAATTTCACCTACGTTATTAGTATCGACCAATTGATGAGATTCATCAAAAAGCAAAACGTGTTTGTCGGTAACATCGTATCCAACTGGCAGGAGGCTCCCGGTAACGTCACTGTTCCTGTCGAGAAAATACAGGCGGAAGTTATTGGTTTCTGTAGTTCCCATTCTATTAACAAAAATACAATTGTTCGAGAAATGGTTTCTGTAAAGCTCATATTCTCTTTTGTAGACCGGTTCGCCTCCTAAAGTGATAACGCGCAGTGCCGGAAAATCTTCTTCACCGGTTAATATTTCAACAAGATTTCGAAATGGCGTTGGTGACCAGCTGAATATTGTGATGCCCTCCTGCTTGAGCCATTCAGGCAGGTCGGCAATACCTTCCTGCTTGATTTGCCACGGAAAAAGTGTGGCGCCGTTAAGGAGAGCGCAAAAAACATCGACCATAGCCGAGTTGAAACTATAAGAATGGAGTAAGGTAAACCTGTCCTCCGGACAGAGATGGAAGTTATTTGTGTAATTCATGATGTTATGCAGCAAATTCCGGTGACTGTTGACGATACCTTTTGGTTGCCCGCTTGAGCCGGAAGTATACATGATGTTAGCTGGAGCTTCAGGTGGAATCGGCAGATTCAGGTTGCCTACCAGGGATTCGACTGAAATATCATCCACGTTGATCAACCTGGAAGCGGTGTTGGTTAACCCAGTAGCGCTAGAAAGATTTTCCGTATCAGTGATAACAAGACCGGCTTGAGCATCTTCTAACATATAGCGGATCCGTGAATTTGGGAAATCCGGATCAATGGGGACGCAAACTTTACCCGCTTTCCAGATCGCAAGAATACCGGCAATCATGGAGATATCGTTTTTTAGGAGCAGCGCGACCTGTTGCTCCTCATTACCCAACCTTGAAAGAAGGGTGACCGCTAAATGATTGCTCAGATTATTTAATGCTGTATAGGTAATGTTTTGACGCCTGCCTCTGATCGCTATGCGGCTTCCATGACTGGCGACTTGCTTTTCAAAACGGCTGTCAATTGATTGTTCGATCTCTTCGTGCTTGAACTGGAGGAAGGTGTTACTCGAATGAACGCAACGGTATCTTATTGCAAGCTGTTGCGGGGGAAGTTGGGTAAGTTCGGTCGTTTGATTTATCATTCTTGCACCTCTAAGGATTACATTAATAGAATTCGATTATGCATGGAGTTTCTTTATGGCGAGGTCCGTTGCTGGGCTGGCCGGAATTTCACACACACCGGTTTGGGAACATCAATATGCTGGAGATAGCTTAGTCGCCCCGTCCGCGTATTGATTTGAAAATTAACTACCGTATCACTATCTTGATTGGCCACTAGAAGGAATCTACCCGTTGGATCCACTACAAAATAACGTGGCGTCTTACCGCGGCTCGGTTCGTGACCAATAAGTCTGAGCCGCCCCGCTCTTCATCAACGAGGAAAATGCAAATACTGTCATGACCCCGGTTGGACCCATATACAAACTCCCCGGAAGGATGTACCCATACCTCGGCGCAGGAATTGGGCCCCATGTACCCTTCCGGCAGCGTCGACAGCGTCTGGAGTTGGTTAATGGTGCCTGTCCCAAAGTTATAGCCAAATACAACCATCGTCGAGTTTAGTTCATTAATGAGGTATATATATTGTCCCTGAGGGTGAAAAGCCAGATGGCGCGGCCCCGCTCCGGGAGGAAGAACTGCTTCGCTATGCGCAAGGAGTTTGCCGTTCGCAGTATCGAAATGGTAAATTAGCACTCTATCAATTCCCAGATCGCAGCTCAACGCAAAGCGATTGTCGGGGCTCACAATTACAAAATGAGCATGTGGCCCCTCTTGTTCCTTGGCAACTCCCCGTCCATGGTGTTGAATGACTTGGGAGGCTGAATCAGGAGACCCTCTGTGGTGATCGGATAAACCGATAGGGTGCCACTTAGATAATTGGCCACCAGGAGAAAGCGCCCTTCCCTATCTGTAATCAGGTGACAAGGCCCGCTCCCATGCGATGGTTGTTGGTTTAGGACTTTAATTTGCCAGAGAGGGGATCAATGATAAAAGCACTTACGGCACCGCCTGGCTGGCCCTGGAAGGTGGTTAATTGATTCACAGTATATAAGAATTGACCGTTGGGGGATAACGTTAGGTAGGAAGGGTTTGCCCCTGCCTTACAACCCTCATAAGATTCTAATATGCCGGTCACAGGATTCATATGATAAATGTAGATGCTATCCACTTCCGCGGTCGAGTATGTGCCAATATAGAGAAGGCAATTGCGGATCTAATTCGACGAGGAACGGATTGAGAAGCTTCGTTGGATTCCGAAGACGAATATACTCTCGGAGTTTGCATTTATAGCCGCCGGGAAACCAACTGCCAATTGATAAAACTTGTAGCGAAACTTTTCATGGTAGGGGGATCCACTCCATTGCTTTTCGTGGTTTGTATGCAACAGGCCCGGGGCTCACGGATGAACACTTATTTTCTCACCCCTAAGCATTATTTCACCAAATTGATCATCACCCTGATGAACTTCCGGAGATCTTTCGGCGCGGATTTTCCACCAGGCGGCGACATCCCGGGCCAGAGCGTGCCAATAGCCTTTTTCATTTTGCAGGGCTTGCAAAAATTCAGTATAAATCCTGAGGTTATTCATGTCGACCAGATAATCTGGATGTGTATTTAGCAGTGCCATTCCGTGGTAGTCCTTGATGAATTTAATCTTATCCATCCAAATTCGTGGCGTTCTTTCGCCGAGAACGGCGGTCAGCGTATAATCTTGAACAAGAGTATAAGGTAATTCCACAAAGTGGCCCAAAAAGAATGGCCAAATGCTCATTACGCCTCCGGGAATAGGCTCAAAGGGATCGGTATCAAAAAATGAAGAATCATATTCAATGTCAAGTTTCTGCATCCATTCGGGATTTCGGTGTGTCAACGGCGATCTGAAGCCAACCATCTTATATTCTTCCATATAGGCGTTTATTTTCTCCGCCCTTTTCATAAAGCCTTTTCGCGTATTAAACAATTTCCCATCATGTTTGAGACCATGACAGCCAACTTCAAACCCCCGATCCCTAAGGTCTTGCATCAATTGTAGATCGAGAGCATATCTATCCAATACAAAGTTAAACGAGGACCGAAATCCCAGCTCCTCTTCCAAGTCAGCCAACTTCCGGACAAAAGACTGACCTTTCGTTCAATATCGTGAGTTAGAACTAAGGCAAAATCATAGTCACCAGGCCAAAAACGCCTATAACTGATAAACTCATGGCCCGTTGCTATTAGAACTTGTCGCATCACTTCCCGCTGGAATAAGACATAGCGAGGGTCTATAGGCCAGGTATTTTCCACTTTGTCGTCAATCGGCCTTCCATAAAAACGACGCAAATTCCTGGTCAATGCCCTCGGCAATATCGGTTTTAGCAAGTAATAGAGCCGCTTGAGCCAGCTTAATTTCCAATGATCCGGCCCAAATCGACCTTCACCCAGGGTTAAGTCAAGCAATTCATCCATGTCATCAATCTTGCCGGCTATTCCCAAAATGGGAATCGATTTAGCAATGGATGCTTCCCATTGGCTCTTGGATATATTTCCGGGACATCCCCAGTATTCATCGGGCGTATTTCTCGACCAAAGATTAGGCAATCAATATTATCCTTTGGATATTTCGCTGATATCGCACCTATACCTTCACAATAGTCCTCGAAGGAGCTGGTATCCCGTTGACTAATCGATAACAGTTTTGGTTTATGGACGTAGTATTTCTTCCGAAACAAACCAGTTCGCCGCCGAATTTTGCTTTGAAGTCACTTACACCGTATTTTTCGGTTGGCTTGCCTGCGCCGCCGAAATCATATTGACGGTATCCGTTCCTTGATCCCCAGTCAACAATTTGCCACATTAAGAATCGTTTGCCCTGTATAGAGTGTAGGTCCTGTCGACGCCGCCATACCAACCGAATATTTTATCTTTGTAGAGCAACTCTACTGAGATTGCAACAATGGCATCTCCCGCGCATGCCTGCGTAAACCGAACCATCCCTTTTGGACCCAGTATTTCACTGGCAGCTTCAAAGAGCGAAATATCCGCTAACGGGACTCGGGCGGCTTTGTAGGTCCTACAAAGAATATCGTACCAGGGTTTAATTTGTTCAACCTGGTTCAATTCATCGACCGTTATTTGCCCACCCTTGATTGCATGCCGGATCTCCTTACGAGTTCGAGGCCTGATATTTTGGAGGACTGCTTCCGGTGGAAGATCCAGGTTAATGAGGTAATTAAGATGATCCTCGTACAAAAAACCAGATCGCCCAGCAAGGGTTCGGTGTCGCCTTCAAATCAGTCAGGTTGCGCAGTTCTGTAAAAAGGGGCGCCCCATCAGAATTCTGACCATATGATTTTAATGATCAATGTTAAACCCTTCTGTCCGGGCCTCTCCCCGGTGACCAAAGGACACTGCCAAAAACGACAGCTCGCGTGGTAAGTTGACGCAGCCAGCCGTCAAAAACGGATATTTTCACCGGTAGAAGCAATGCCAGCGGCAAACCGCCTTCATCTACTGCGGCCCATAACTCCGGAAAATGGCCCTTGGTTTTGGAAAAGACTTTATACATTTCCGGCGTATGGAAGATATTTCCTAAAGGATTGTCATCCACAAATGATCGCCATACATTCTCAGGGAGGATCAGCGCACGATTGATATCTTCATTGGTTACCCGAATCGGATTTACAGAGGGAAGCATACATGTTCACTAGCGCCTCGGCCTGATGTTGCCACGCCAGCACGTTTTTTATCCTGTCTAAACCGGCTTCTCCCAGGAGTAGACCACATAGTCAGGGTGATCGATCAATAAGGCCAGCTGCCCTGCAAAATCCTTCTCGTCGTTGGGGCACGCATACAAAGCCGCATTCTGAGCCGAGTAATGATGCTCCGGGAGATCAAATGAAACTATTGGTTTTCCAACCGCCATGTATTCCATTACCTTGGCAGCCGTGGAAGACCTGTTATATGGATCTGATGGCTCTGGAGCTACGCAGATATCCATCGAACGCAGGGATTCCCGATCTGACCCGCTCTTGCCCGTTTATCCAGCCGGTGAAAATAACATAGTCGGAAATACACAGTTCTTTGGCCAGCAGCTTCAAACCCGGTAGCGCATCGCCATTCCCTACCACAATACAGAGAAAGTCTTTCTTATTGAAGTCACGGATCAAATGGTCGATTGCCCGAAGCAATTGATCAACGCCGTCCTAAGTCCCGGTGACCCCGACATAACCAATGATATTTTTGGCGCCCCTGCGGAGTGCGGGATCTGGGGCGGATTTGGAACACTTCATGCATATCGGGCCCATTTCGAACGATGGTTATTTTGCTGGCGGATAAGATATCGATCCATTTCAATTCTTTGATAAAACTCATTGGTGGCAATCACCCGATCAGCAAGTCGGCAGGCAAACTTTTCAAGAAGTATTAGGATCTGCCGCATCCACGGTCTTGCCGCGCCCCTGAACCGAGCCTCATATAAATCCGGCGCCAGATCATGATGGTCCAGTACGTATTTTTTTCCAAAAAATTTGTAAAAACCTGTGACAAAAACTAATAAATACGGGGGTTGGTGGGCGTGTATTACATCAAAACCTTCTCGGACGAAAACGTAAAGAGCAAGCAAGGATATGGCGAACATTGAGAAGCCGTATTCCCAAAGGTAACCTACCATACCTGCCAATTCCCTGGGGTACGGGTAGCGATAAACAGTCACTTCCTTGATTCGCTCGTGCTGCTTTTGCCCGGATTCGGACGGGCAGATGACCGTAACTTCGTAACCCGCATCCGTCAAAGTCTGAGCTTCACCGCGCACACGACGTCAGCCGGATATGGACTATTTTCCAATAACATAAGGATTCGAATTTTGCGCGATTTACCCATGCTTGCTCCAAACAAGGAAATATCAAATCTTGTTTCTTATCCAGCTGGACAGGCTCCAGCTTAATGAGCCTAATTCCGATTGGTATTTCAAATAGGCCCGGGCGGTTTCGTTCTTTATGGGCTTTCTTTCGCTTATCAGACTGGGGGTGCCCCTGATTACATCGCGTATTGCTGAGAAGACCCATTTGATTTTGCGGCGATGCAATCCTCGAAACAACGCAGCGCCGATCTTCAATGGACTGAACCACAGAACGACACCAGGGATTCGCCCAGGTAAATGTACAAAGAATTGCGCAGGTCATAGTACTGGCGCACGGGATCGAACGGCCGCGGCTCGGGAGAAACACGATGATAAATTACTGCTTCAGGGTAGTATAAATTGTCCTAACCCGAGTCGAGCACACGCAAACTGAACTCTTCGCCTTTACATCCAAAGAACAGTTTTTCCCAAAACAAGCCCGTGCCGGCAAATACATCCTTTCGGTTCGCGCAGCCACCCTCTGCGAAGTTATGGCAAAAAAACTCTTAATCGCTTTTCGCCCTCTGTTTCTCGCTATACGCCCATCCCGCATTCTGGTCCGGTTTCTGTGTCGATGCGTTCAGGATTTTTGAATTGATCATTCCGATTTCTCGATCCTGCTCCAATCTGTCTACGATATTTCGAAGGGTATCGCGACCCAGACTGGCATCGCTGTCCAAACAGAATACTATCTCGCCTTGAGCAACTTTTATACCCAGGTTGCGTGCGAGATTCCCTGATTCTGAGTGAGCTCGATCATGTGGACGGCTGGAAACTCGTTACACAGCGCCGCGGCGGTGCCGTCTGTAGAGCCGTTATCCACCACGATCATCTCGAAATTCCGATAAGATTGAGCATAGACAGAATGCACGGTTTCCAATACCTCTGTCTTCCTATTCCAGGTAATGATGATGATGCTCACAAGAGGTTCAGTCATAATTCGTTTAGGGTTGTCTGATAATATGCACTTCGAATAAAGATAATCAACATCCGGCCCGAGCTTGGAGTCTTACCGGGAAGAATAGCCAATTTGCGTAATTATTTATACGCCAATTAATGCTGGCGGCGTTTGAAAGGCGTACAGCATTCCCTGCAACCGTATCCTCTCGCGCCCATCTCCGTAGCAACAACAAGCGGTTGTACCAGGGAGTTAACCTGAATGCAAATGTCCGCATGCTGTCATGCCATCCAAAGGAGATTCTCCATAAGTTATATTTCCCGTTCTTGCCGGTAATTACACCGCAAGCGGCCTCATACCCTGCGTCTTGCGCCATGCATTAGATCTCCTTATTTGATTCACCGTATGGGTACGCCAAGTACTGGATTGGTTCACCCAACCGGGCTTTAAGCTTTTCCCTTGAGGCAGATAGCTCGGACCAAATCTCTTCCTTGGAAAGAGTGAGCAAGCGTGGATGATTGCAGGTGTGACTGCCAAAAGTTATCCCGGCCTTTCTCAATGTAATGATTTGCTCCCAGGTCAACAAGGGCGATTCGGGTTCCCCTTCCTCAAGTCTCGGGCTGCCTACCAGGTTGGTCGCCAGAAATACGGTAGCTGTGAATTGATATCGCGCCAGGACAGGAAACGCCTCCGTTAGGAAATTCTCATATCCATCGTCAAAAGTAAGAACAAACGCCTTCCCGGACAAGGGAATTCCATCATACCGAGCTTGAAGGAAGCTGTCCAGATTCAGGCATTGATAGTCATGTTCATAAAGGTACTGCATCTGCATTTCAAATCGTCTTGTTCCTATGGCATATTGGGTCTCAATGTTAATTGCACACTATAAATCGATTCTATGATAGACCAGCAATGGAATCCAGTTAAGAGGCGAAGGCTGTCGTTGGGAATGATGGAGGGCCTGCATCAACAAGCGTCCTTTTCTAGGTGGATCTCGAGCCTGCAGAGGCCTGCCTGACAAATATGGGTTGAACCGGCCGCTCCGTTAAGCCCGGCAGGCATCCGTAAGCCAAGACATTCCGTTCAGGCTTATTCTCTATCCGGTTAGCCGCCATTGGAGCTAACTCGATTTTTAATTCGACGTGAGCTTTCATCCGTGTAGCGATCCTTTTTTGCGATCCATACCTGCGCAATGGATAGACCGTGCTTGCTCATAGGCTTGCATGATTTCCCGATTACGTCCTTTTGCTTTTCTTTCATCCATTGTTCGGCATTTCTTCCCATACGGTGGCGCAGGTCATCATCAAGGAGTAACTTCGCAATCGCCGAAGCCAGTTCATCCACTTTAGTCGGCGGAACCGGCAGACCTGTAGTTCCATTCTCAACATATTCAGCAAGGCATCCAACTCGGGAAGCTACCACCGGTTTACCGAAGGCATAGGCGGTAACCGGACGCCGCTGGTAGAGGCTGTAACGTAGGGTAAAACCACGAGCGCAGCTCGTTGGAATAATGTGGCCATCATCTCTGCTGAAACATATCCTTCAGTAATTTCGAACTTACTGGCATCGTCGATCAGTAAACGGCAGCGTTCAAGATCCTTTCCATAGGCTGAAACCAGGAAGCGGGCATCGGGTACCTCCTTTGTAATATAAGGTTGAGCCCTGACGAGGTATTCCAGTCCTTTATGCGGATGCGCTCGCCCGAAAAATAAGACCGTACGCGGCTCTTCCGGGATCATCGCGTGCCGTAATTTACTGGCTCTGGCATACAAGCTTAACGGCACAAAAGCTATTCGGTGGGAAGGGAGCTGGTATAAGCGCTCAACAATCGATACCTGGTCCGTCCCATTTACGATCACCATATCAGAGCCAAGCGCGGCCAGTTTGTTGGTTAGCCATAATACGGATAAAGGTAAAGGTTCGCCGGTATTGGCAACCGGTACGATCATGGTGGTGACCACGGGCGCGGACCTCAACAAAGATGCCAAAACCGCATACCATATTTCTCCGGGGTTTAGAAGAATATGCGCAATCTCGATGCCATCTTTCTGGATCGTACGCGCTAGCTTGAAAAAGAACCAGAGCGAGCGCGGATCGCCCATCCGCGGCGGACGCAGCATTTGCACCCGGCAGGACCGAGGCAGGAGTCCGCTCTCATAAAGACGCTCGATGGGTTGATCAAAATCGCCGACTTCATCCGCGGTTTGTGGGAAATCCAAATACAAGGTGACCGATGCACCCGCCGCACTGAATTCGCCCGCCAGATCGATCGCATAATCGATCTGGGAACGACAAATTATCCCGATATGCATTCAACCGTTCTCCATTTACTCATAAAGGACAAAGATGATTGTTCATAAGCAGACAACATAGGGTGGTTCCAAAAACGCCCGGGGACCACGGTCGGATCGAATGCACCCCAGGAATCAGTTTTTGCCTAATCATGGTTAAATTTCTTCAAAACCAGGGAAAACTTGGAGTTGAGGACATCAATAGTTGGACGATCCAGCTTCACCTCATAATCTCCCGGCATACCCTTTCGAATATGTTGATGGATATCTTCCTGCCTGGGCCTCAACCGTTCCAATTCTTTCGACAATGATGCTAGGAGTTCGCCTCTTATTTCAAGTTGACAATAGTCAAGCAGCCTTTTTAGCCAGGAATCCCAATCAGACGTCATTTCTTCATACTTTGTAACAAGGACATTGGATTGGCAATTTAGCAGAAGGTCAATGTATCGCTGGTAATGATTATTAACCCTGTCACATTCGGTCTGGGCGTATTCAGAAATTGTGACCTGCCTGGCTTTACGTCTCTTTTCCATGAAACTGCTGTATTTATTACCCAACTTGGATGGCTCCGTATGGCTGTACACGTAAGAATAATATTCGGAGACAATTACATCTCGCGGATCCCTTACCATCAAGACAACCAGATATTTCTCGAACTCCCGAATTCCATCGATCATGCCGCCAAAAACAGCGTACAAGTATCCTGATGGCTTGAATAAATATTGATACTTTTCCATCTCGCCGGCAGAAAGGTCGTCCAGGTAAGGAAAGTTCGTATGAAAGGCATATTCTGCCAGGCCGACTGACGTCATACCGCTCTCCGCCGTGCAGCGTACGAGGAGGTCACGAACATACTGTGTGGCTGCTTTATTCACAGAAAAATGGATGATGCTTTGATGATTATTGGTATTTTGATAGTGACCCTGTATCAACTTGATTTCAGTGCTTAAATTATTTTCGAGATATCTGTTCATCAAGAAATTTCCGGTAGGCGGAAATTCCCAGAGGAGCGATTTCAACCGGTCTCTAAATTTTAGATTAACCTGCGTGTTCATGGATTTACCCTGTTTATGTTCATGCTCGTCAGCGGCGCTTTTTCCGAAGCGGCCTCATACTTCAAGTTCACGGTAACATTTAACAAATTCCCGGCAATTGCATCCCAATCGTATTTTTTTTCAACTAATTCCCTTGCGAGGTCCGCAATATGGCAATACAGGGCCTGGTCTGTGAGAAGCCGTATTGTTTGGTCCGCGAATTCTTTGGGCCCATCAGCCACCAGTAGGTGCTGACCATCGACAACATCTAAACCTTCGCAACCTATGGACGTTGAAACTACGGGCCGGCCGAATGCCATCGCCTCCAAAATCTTAAGCCGCGTCCCTCCCCCCGCCCGGATGGGTACAATACTGATCGAGGATCTTTTGTAGTAGGGTAATACGTCTTCAACATATCCGGTTACATAAATCCTCTCACCCGCCAGTTAAGTCACTTGTGCAGATGGGCTTGCTCCCACGATCCAAACTTCAATCTCGGGAATTTTCTCCTGGATGTAAGGAAGGATTTCCTTGCAAAAGAATATTGCCCCGTCCGCACAGGGTGCATAATCCATCGAGCCGATGAAAAGTAGAGCCGGTACATCCTGATCGGTTTCCAATCGCTGGAATTTCTTCGTGTCGGTCCCGTTTGGAATAACATCGATATCGAGGTCCGAATTAAGCCCCAGCAGGATTTTTCGATCCAGCTCAGACACAGTCAAACACCGGTCGAATTTCCCGGCATAACTTGGCTCCCATTGTCTTAACTGTCTGGCAAAAATCCACGTCCGAATTCGATCCATCGGGTTCTTATCAAATTGCAGGAGCCGGTCGATTTGATCGTAAGCGATATTATGTAGGGCTAGTACCGAGGCGCAATGAGAACTCGGGTTGATGCAATCCCTGTAGAGTGCTAATCGCGAGTGTTCGATCTGCACAACATCAATATTCTCTTCCGAAGTCAATTGATACACCAATTCGGCTAATTGTCTTGAATATAACAGCCGCAGCTCCATTGGCTTGCCTTCAATAAAGTACTGAACGAGATCCGGGATGCAGGTTAATGGATTAGGCCATTGATGGCTTACAACAGTTACTTGACGGCAATACTTGGAAAGCTGTGAAATGCTGTTTGCCGTATCCAGGGATTCGAACAGGGCCAGTAAATATATTTCATGATAATCTGAAATACGCCGGATCAGGTTGTAAACACGGATGGTATCCCCCGAAATGGGAGGATACGGCAGGTAATCAGTAATAATCAAGATTCTCATCTAGGTTTCCAATGGGGACGGAATTCCAAGCGTGCCTGAGGTTGGGTGGTCTGTGATTCGCCTTTTTACTAGTCTGCAGTAAAAGGACCCGATCTAGACATTGATGCTGTCCAATTTCGCCACGCCAGAAAGATAGGCCTCCATACAAGCGCCGACATGATCAATGGTAAATCGTGACCGAACGGTGACGAGCGCGTTTTGGCTTAGCTGGGCAGCCAGAACGGGAATTTGCATAAATTTTCTAATGGCAGCAGCCAAAACCTTCCGGATCGTCAGGTTTGACTAGCAACCCATTCTCAGAATCTGAGATTATCTCCGAAACAGCGCCGGTTCGCGCCGCGATAATGGGCAATCCTTGGGCCATCGCTTCAATTAATACTCGTCCAAAAGGTTCTTGCCAGCGGGATGTAAAGAGCAAGGCATCATAAGATTGAAAACGCTTCAGGACCTCTTGTTGGTCGAGCTTTCCAAGAAAAACAATTCTGTCTGCCACACCGCTGTGGGCCGCTAATTGTTTAAGATGTTCCAGGAAGTCCGGATTCCCGTTTCCAATTATGTCAAGATACACTAACCGATTTGGCGATAAAACTTTAAGTTTGGCTATAGCATCAATGGCTATGTCCGGGCCTTTTTCAGCTTCGACCCGCCCGCTGAATACCAGACGAATTGTTCCATCCCCGGCCTCAAAGGGATGAGTTCGATGGTCAGCTAGATTCTCTGGAGAGCTGGAGGGGACACCGCTCGAAATGACCTCCATTCCAGCCTCAGGGAAGCCGGCTTCCAAATAGTACTTTTAACAAACTGGCTGATAAACAGTAGATTGTTTGGGCGCAACCTGTCCATATCTCGTTTTCCGTAAATAAGGCCCCGGTAGATCTGTTTAGAAACGGGTGCACGCTCATCGACGGACCTTTTGATGCGTGCCAGCGAATAATCTTCGATACGGAAACACTTCGGGATGCCTGCATCCTGTGCCGCCAGCGCGGGGCTGATCGTCAGATAATAGAGGTGCCATAAATAAACCACGTCCGGTCGTGTCCTCGAAATAGCATTACGGGTAACTGCATAATTCTTTCTTGATATGATCACTCGCCTAAATTGAAGAAATCGCTTAATAAGAGAGTTGAGATGCCCGGAGCCGCCCGGCCCATCGTTCTCTAGTAACGAGGAATCAAAATCCAACAACCGATAAATATTTCCATGAACTGATTTCCGGTTTGAGCCCCAGGAGCTGGTCAGAACCGTTACTATGTGCCCCTTGGCAGCCAATGCCTCGACGGCTTCACGACAATTTAGCTCATAGCCGCCAATATAGTTTGGAGGGTACAGGTCACTAATCACCAATATTTTCATGTTTCTGCACTCTGCGTACGCTCATTCTCTGTAAAAAGGCCTTTGCGACCCTGTAAACCTCGGACTGGATAAAACTAATATCTTCTCTTTTAATGACCGAAAACGCAAAGTTGACGGACACGTACAAGATCAGGGCGGCGATTTTGACCAGGAAATAATCCATAGGTATCAGAACAACAAGGACAAGCCAGCCGGCAAAAATCAAGATGGGTTTGAGATACGCGGATAGCGTATTCATCGGAAATTTCTTATTAAGAAAGAAATAATTCAGCGGATTAGTCACGATGGGACCGGTAAATTCTGTGATTCCGGCCCCGAGGATACCCATGAAGGGAATAAGCAGGCGGCTTAGGAGCAGGCTGATCGCCCCGTGGACCAGATTGATTTTTGCCGGCTTATCGGATTCACCGACGGCCACCAATGACTTTCCCAGCAGATATCCAATCAGGGTAAAGGTCAAGGCGAGCATCAACACAAAGAACACCGGCGCCACAACAACATAGCGCTCCGAAAAAAGCAAACGGATGATGTCCTTTCCGAAGAGAAAAACAATGGCGGCGACGGAGAGACTGATGAATGTTATCAACCGGAGAGCATCCTGCAACAACAATTCGGCCTTCTTAAACTCATTCCGGGCGTAAAGGCGGGAAAACAACGGAAAAAACACCGTATTGTAGGCGTCAAAAAAAGACAAAAGGCTGTCCGGAATTTTGCGAGCGATCTCAAAATAAGCGATATCCGCCGGGGGTAGCAGCGCAGCGATCATGAAGGTATTGATACGATTGTAGAAGTAGCTCAATATATCGTTAAGCTGAAGGGGAAAACCGAACTTTACGATTTCCTTTGCCAAAGCGGGAGTTAAGATCAAACGTTTCTTCACGGGTATGGATAAAAACAAATATATCCCCGGAAATAGATAGGCCAGCCAATATGAACCCACCAGGGCGAGCAACCCGCTTACGGGTAGTGCCATTAAGATCAAAAGGAAGACCAGGTTCAGCAGGCTGGAAGTAATATCCCAAATTGCGATCTGCTTGAACAGAAAGATCCCTGCAAGATGGATTGTAATGTGGCAGTAAAACAATTCACGAAAAACAGGATAACGACAAAATAGAAATCCGCAGCCTGCCAGGTAGCGCCGAAGAACCGGAATAACAACGGTGCAAATATCCATGCAAGCAGCGTTGCCACACAGAAAACCAGCAGACGAAGAGTTAGAAAGTTATTAACCAATAATTCCTTATGATCAGGGTCGGTTGAGATCGCCAGGAATCGGGGAATAGCCAGGCCTAATCCTAAGGTCGTAAGTTGAGTCAATAACCCACTCATGATTGAGAGCAGGATATAGCTGCCGTATAGATCGGCTGAAAATTTACGCGTAGAAACGACAACCAGCGCCAAACCCAACACGATCGTGATCAAGTTGGCAACAGTTAACCAGGAAGTTCCCCCCAATGCCTGAGAGGCGATGTGTTCTTCAGAAACGCTGACTTCTTCCGGGTTTTTCATCGTCAATGGGTAAACATTTCTTCAAATAAGAATATATTGATTAACTGCATGTCTGGCTCAATCGGTCCGGGGAGAACCGTCGGCTTAAACGGCTCACTGGCAACAACCTTCAATGGCAGGATAGAGTTTCAGTTCGGGCCGGCAAAACTCTGCATTAACCTGTTTTTTGCGCATCTTCCAGGGGAACATGATGAAGTCTGTACAATACCTCATTGACACCCATCATAATTCCCAGCAGAGGCGTCCAATAATTCTCGGAGAATATCGGATTGACGATGGTCGCAGGCAATAAACCGACAAGGGTAACGGCAAAGGCCAGCACAATGGCTCTCAAATATGGGTCCTGGATTCGTTTCCAATTTGAAAGACTATGCTTTAAGAAGAGCAGGAAAGCTAGTACAAGCAATAGGTAGCCTAATAGTCCGGTTTTCAGCATCGTCCACAAGTGGCCATCGTGAATATAGGCAAATTTGTCATAATTAGCCGTTCCAAGATCGATGCGGGGGTCGTAGGTACGGTATCGAGACCCTAACCCCGTCCCAATCAGAGGGTGGGCTTCAATCTGTGGAATCGCATATAAATTCTCTACATAGCGATACTGCAAACTGCCTCATTGACCGTATTGGGATTAACCAATGTAGCGAACCGGGTTGACGTGCTATCAAGGAAGTTCTGGGCCTGCGCCCAAACAAAGACACAAGCGGCACGAAGATCATGGAGCAAAAACCGCAGTCCATGTTGCAATATTAAAGTCTCGTACCTTGTCGGGTATGGAAACCAGGAGAGCGATGAGCAGCAACGCCAGGACTGCCGCAACCCAGAAATTACGGTTGAAGGTCAGGATCACCGCAAAACCGACAACGATTAATTGCAGAAACCTGAATATGAACTTCGACGGCGTCTTATCAAAAACCAACAGAATCGGAATGGCGATCAAGGCAACCAGGACGAGGGACTGCCCAGGCGGAAGAATCCGGGTCACGCCCGGATCACCCGCGCCTGACGTAAAGAGAGTCTCGACCCGTCCCGGCAATATTTTCGTAACATCTCCCAGGAAATACTGTGCGATCATCAACAGGGCTACAAGTGTTGCCAGGATAAAGATCCCATTCAGCAGCCTGCGTAAGTGTTTCTCGTCTCAAATCAAGTTCGTCACAATAAAGAAGGTTAGGTATAAGTTAACTGTTCGCACCTCGCCCAGACTCTGGTTAATCGTGACCGTTGAGTTAACGATGGCGATGACCGTCGAAAGTAAAGCCACACCCCAAAATGCGAGAAGGGGTCAGCTCCGGGAGGTATGCTCAAGCCGAAACCGGGGTCACTCCAGCCGCGTATGATGATAATGGCCAGAGCGGAGAATAGGATGATGTCCGACACGATGATATGACCCACGCCAATCGGTATGCTGGGCAGAGCATTCTCATCTATGGCCGTGGACAACAATAACAATATTAATAGGAGTGCATATTCAGGCCACCTCCAAACCACGGTGATATAGATCAATGCCCCGATGCCCAGCATCAAAAAATAGGAGGGCAGCCAGACACTCAACAAACCCAGGACAACCCCAATTCCACAGAATAAGATGACTTGGATTGGGATGGATGTCGGCTTCAAATACTGGTAACGCATCGGAAATCTACCTTTCTTTCCTCATAAAATTAAAGACGTGCTCTAATTCGCTCCCAGGAAGATCCGTATCGCCTTAACCACATATTTTATCTCTTCGTCACTGATTTCCGCATACAATAGCAAAGACAAAATCTGTGAAACAACCCTCTCGGTCACAGGCAAATCCCCGGGCATATACTCAAAGGCCATCATCGAACTGCAAATAAATTGGGATGGGATAATGAATGCCTGTAGCAATGCCCTGGTCCTTCAAATAGGCTTGCAGTTCATCGCGGCGAGGTGTACTGATCACATAGAGATGGTAGATGGGCATATTCTCGGGGCATGTTGCCGGCGTAATGACAGGCGATCCTTGTAGCAGCTCATTATATAATTGAGCATGGTTGCGACGCTGCTGGTTCCAGGCTGCTAGATATGGAAGCTTCTTGCGTAAAACCACTGCCTGGATTTCGTCTAAACGGCCGTTGACTCCGACATATCATGGTGATAACGGACGCCTGACCATGATCGTGGATCTTTCGCATCCTGACCGCCAGGTCAGCATTATTCGTCGTAATAAAGCCACCTTCGCCGTAACCGCCCAGATTCTTGGAATAATAGAAGCTAAATCCTGCGGCGTCACCTAAACTACCGGCCTTATGGCCCTTGTACTCGGCGCCATGAGCCTGGCAGGCATCTTCAATCACTTTCAAACCATGTCGTGAGGCAATATCGAACACGGTCCATATCCGCCATCTGCCCATATAAATGGACAGGTAGAATTGCCTTGGTTTTGGAGGTAATCTTTGCTTCAACCTGCGTAACATCCATCAAATATGTCTTCGGATCGATATCCACAAAGACCGGTTTTGCCCCCAACAAAACAATGGCTTCGGTGGTGGCAATGAATGTATGGGATACTGTTATAACCTCATCTCCGGGCCCGATATCCAGGGCCCGCATGATGATGTTAGAGCAGCCGTCCCGTCGCTTACTCCGATCCCGTAAGCCGCCCCACAGAATTCGCGAACTCAACCTCAGTTCTGGAACATTTTCACCCAAAAAAAGATGCATGCCATCCAATACCTGCTCTATCCCGAAAGGATTTCACCTTCAACGGAGCGTATTGCTTTTTAGATCAACTAACGGAATATTCATCTTACTGCTTTCTCCAAGTATCTCAATAATGATTGCGGGGTTTCCTGCGACGACGACACGTGGAGGAACATCACGTGTGACCACACTACCGGCACCGATCAGCGCTGTTCGCCGATGGTCACACCACATAAGATCGTGGCGTTGCTGCCAATCGATGCGCCGGCCTTCACCAGGGTGGGTATGCATACCCAATCAGCCTCGCTTTGTGGCTGACCTTCGTCCGTTGTAGCACGAGGGTATTTATCATTTATGAACATGACCCCGTGACCGATGAAGACCCTGTCTTCAATAGTGACCCCCTCACAAATGAAAGAGTGACTGGAGATCTTTACTCAATTCCCAATCCGGGCGCCTTTCTGGATTTCGACAAAGGTGCCTACCCGGCTCTCGTCCCCAATTTCGCAGCCGTATAAGTTGACGAAGGCATAGATCTTGACCCCCTGTCCCAATTTAACGTCCGGAGCAATGCGAGAGAATTCGCAGGTCATTTGATCATCTCCTGTGTGGAGCCATTGATTATTGAACGCTGGGCTGCCTCGATTATCTTTACCACCCGCATTCCGGAACGACCCGAACTCTTTGGTTCCGTATGTGTTGTGATACTATCGATGAAATGCTGGCATTCCTGAAGCAGGGGCTCCGTGAAGCGGATATTCGGGATGGTGAGGTCACCATGGCGATAGTTATATTGAAATTCTCCATAAGTATCTGAATATTCGGGGGGCTCAATACCTTTGTCGTAAATCTTGATTTTGCCCTCGACGTCCATATCGTTATAGACGGCCATTTTTTTGCTTCCTACGACGGTAACCCGCCTTACTTTGCATGGGTCAAGCCAGCTTACGTGGACATAGGCAGTTAATTGTTGGAAAGATCAAGCTCAAGTAGGCCACATCATGTATTCCCGGGGTAACGCATGGCATGCCTTGAGCGCTCACGGATATGGGTTCTTCTCCGAGAAGATAGAGCAGGATCGAAAGATCATGAGGTGCGAGATCCCAAATCACATTCGAATCGCGTTGAAAAAGGCCAAGGTTCAAGCGCGCTGTATCCAAATAATAAATATCGCCCAATTCTTTACTGTCGATATATTTCTTCATGGCCTGTACAGCCGTATCATATTCAAAAGTATGACCCACCATCAAAATCAATCCCCTGGCCTCGGCCAATTTGATCAATTCCTCGGCATCACAACTCTTGAGCGTGATCGGCTTTTCCACAAGCACATTTAGATCGTGCTCCAGGCAGTCCTTTGCAATATCAAAATGAGTCTTTGGAGGAGTGGAGATGACGACGGCATCCAGGCCCATTTTGAACAGCTCGTGGTAATCCGTTGTAGAGTCACCCCAGGATATTTTGACTTCGCCCGCCCCAATTGCTCCGGCTTCTGATCAGCTATTGCAATTAACTGCGAGCCTGGAAGCTCGTAAAAATACCGGGCCAGGTTCGGACCCCAATAACCATATCCAATGACGCCTATCTTGATTGCATCCATCCAGTCAATCCTCCTTGTTGGATAATATTATTCAGCCCCGCGAGTAGATAGAATTACAAAGGGGGTTAAAGTATGATCTTGATGTCAAGCCAAAGAGATTGTTGGTCGATGTAGCCGACGTCCAAAAGGACTTGCTGATCGAAATCCGCCGTGGAACGAGCCGTCACCTGCTGTAAGCCTGTCAGGCCCGGTTGGGCTTCAAGCGTTGCAGATGCCAGGGTTTGTACATCTGTACTTCGTAAGGAATTGCCGGTCTGGGACCAACCAGGCTCATTTCACCTAGCACGACGTTCAACAGTTGTGGCAGCTCGTCCAGGCTTAGTTTTCGGAGTAGTTTTCCGGGTCGGCTAATTCTCGGATCGTGTGTGAGTTTCCGAATTTCCGTGGATTCTCCCTGCAGGTTGGCCATCTGCTCTCGGTCATTTTCAATCAATGCCTTCACATAAGCTTGATGGACGGTGGGATCCGAATTCATGTGCATGGTTCGGAATTTGAAACAACGAAAAGTCTGGCGTTCCCAGTAGGACACTTTGCCTGGACTTCGCCTTTTCGAACCCACTCGTTCTTGCACGAAAAACACGGGCCCCGGGGAATACAGCCGGATCGCTATCGCTATCAAGAGCATCAGCGGCAGCAACAAAAGCAGCAAGATCGAGGCAATGGCTGCATCAAGAACGCGCTTATAGAGTAATAGTAGTGGCGATTACCGATCATGGCTTTTAATCGAACCAAGACGGGTAAGTAATTACTTGTTTTATAGCCATTCCTTTGCAGCGAACCCCTCCCATCGGATAAACCGAAAGCATCCGGATAAAGCGGGTGTAGCCAAACAACGACAGAGTACTGCGTAATTGCATGTACTGCGCTCTTTCAGTATCTAAACCAACGCTCCATTTTTTCGCCTACAAATGATCAAATCCAGTTTAGATATTTATGCAAGGTGGCCGGCTATTACCCGACCAAAGTGGTCGGCTCTTGCCCCCTACCAAGAAGCAATAAATCGATGTCATATCTATTTTGGCAGGAGTGAGCCTGTTTTGACTTTTAGTACATCGGCTGCCTTACGGAGGTTGCTTAGGTACATATCGTTATCCTCGAAAGTCTCGAACTGTTCGTAGAGGCTGCGTCGGATTAAAGCTGTTGGTTCACTGCAGCCTGCTTTGGATCTCGCCAACAAATTCATCACAGGACATGTTGATTTTGCCGCTAAATCTTGAATTCTACTGTTCATGATTGATCCTCTACCAGTACCACTATGTCTTTGGGAACCGCCAACTCTGTAAGATTACTCACGAATTAATCCACGTAAAAATCGCATTAAAAATCGATTTTGCTCTCTGAGTAAAAAAAATTAGAGTTATCTCTGAAAATATCGATACGCAACCAAGGTCACGGATTTATTTCCTTTGTGATATTTTCAAAGCCGGCGGATCGTGAGTTGTGATCCTGCTCACACCATAGGGTTCAGCGGATCACAAGATCGAGTTGGATCGAACGGCCTCGCTGCCATGTCCATGATCATTGCCGGAGATGATAACAGGGTTTACCTTTTTTCCGTTTAACGGTAAGTTAACGGTCGACATCGTATCCTTCCTATGGATCCTAGTGAGGGCCCCGCATCCGATTCCGGCTTCCTGCAATGGCAACAATCAAGATCACTACAATTAGGATAATGGCCACAACCATAACTGGAATGATCCAACCGGTCTGAGAGGGTGCCGGTGCGAGTATATTCGAAACCGCCGGTGTTGCGCTTATGGCTGGAGCCCCTGCGGGAGAAGCTCCCGTTGTGACATTGGTGACTCGCGTATCGGTTGAGACTATCTGGTTACCGTTAATCACGGCAATGTTACCGGCCAGTTTTGCCTGCAGATTAGGATCGACCAATGCTGACACTGCCCAATCGACTCCCTGCGTGGTGTTGCCCAGAGCCGCCAGAATAACGTTATTGGAATTCCAGGGCGAGGGCAGCATTTCTACGTACCCCATCGGCGAATCCGGGGGTATCCGGTACGTCACCTGGAAATTATTCTCTGTCGCGATATTACTCCCGCTTGGAGAAAGGAGCCGGCAAAAATTGATTTATGTCACTTACGAAGGGCGTCTGAGCGGGCTGGCCGATTACCACCAGGTCATATTGTGCGCGTTGGGTCGCGGATATTTCTTCGCGATAGAAGACCGACAGTTCGGAAACGGGCGTGTTCGTTTGCGCTCCGAGTTCCGGCAGCGATTCGGATCGCGCCGCGCCAGGAATCCAGGTCATCCTTTGGAAGGACAAAGGCGGTATTGCTAAGGGATATGTCATAGACAAAAGGTGCGGGGATAGGCTGCTAAATCCGTGGCCGTAACGGGGCTGACCAATGCCGCCTCGACCGGTAAATGAAGATTCGATTGCGGCCATACGTTGATCCATAGGCCGCGGGTGGCCGGGGGCGTACAGTTGTCCAAAGGCACGAGCGAAACCCTGAACTGAAGTGAGTTGTTTCCGGGGACCACTGCAACGGACGGTATCGTCATATGTGCTGTATTGATTGCCTGTCCGGCCGTTGCATCACTCATCCTCACACTGCCAATGGGATGGCCGTTTACATATGCCACGATGCTCGAGCGATCATAATTAAGGAGGCGGAATTACCATACTCCAATTCAAAGGAGGCGTCTGATGTTATGGTCCGGCCCGGGGGTATTGTGAAATTGAAAGAGTTTCCAAAATCTCCCCTGCCGACGAACATCCCACCCGTCATTCCGAGGTCGGCCAAAGTTTGGTCGACGGATTGAGAAGGAGAAATGGCTGCCGGGTTAACATCCTTTACGATTGCGAGGTTGGGCAAATTATTGGGGCGCAGCACACCGGTGCTAATGGCTTGAGCGGCCTTGATAATTCCCGATCCGTATTGCCGGAAACTACCAGCGCCGTGTGCGAAGCGCTCCAGGGCGATCCAATCATCTGGATCACACCGTCATCCGGACCGCCGCCTGTGGTTTGGAATTGGCCCCCATTTACCGGCAAAGGCAAATGAGCTGATTTAAAACAGACAGGGTACTCGGTTTGCCGACGAATATTAAGTGGTTGGCCGTACCTTGTGTGGAATTCGCATCGTTAGGACGAAAATTTCCGATCGTGGTCATATCGAGTTGCAATGCGTTACCGGAGAGAGAACCCAGTCCGGCGGCCGTGGTTAGCGCCGCCTGCAGTTCGGCCGAGGTCGGATGATCAGGAAGGACGATCAAGGCCGAGTTAGGAATAAATGAGCCTTGATAGATCGGACGCGGGAAATTCACCAGGCTGGTATCGGGCGCAACCAGATTATGCGGCATGTTGAAATAGGATGTCGGCTGGATTAATAAGTCCAAATTGTCGTTGGCGAGACAGGCTGTACCGCTTTCAAGGCTAAGATCCAGCGTCATGCTGCCATCGGTGTTGATCGAGGTGAAATCGGATGGCCCAATATTGATCTTCTGTTCAATATCGCCAATTGTATTTAATGGCACCACATCCAACGTATTATTATTAAGGCGAACGGTCAGGGTTCCTCCCGCGCTTGTGCCCGCGTTTGTAGCACCTAGCGCTACCGCGCTGGAAAACGACGTGAGGGATAGCATCAGCACGGCCCCCGGCGTTATCTTCCAGTCCGATGGCAATGAAAATGTAAAACGATAAGTATCATATGGCCCGGTCAACTGTATACCACTCTGCTGAAGTTGGGTAAATGAAACAACGTTCGGGTCGGACGAGATCAACGCCGCCTGTTGGGTCGGAGTAGGCGGGATTGGGGACGCGGTCGGAGTCGGGGCCACGCCTTGCGCTTGTGCAGGGACACCGAGAGCCATCAGGCCGCCAATTAAGAATGCGAAAGCGAACACTGCGTGCATGATTTTCTTGCTCATTTCATATCTCCTTGGTCGAGGGCGGCGACCGGATTAACCCTTCACCACGCCCTGCTCATTTCTGAATCCGCCATTTAGGCCCCATACATATATAGGGCTTGTCGTATCCCGTTTCTTCTTCTCCAGGGCTCTGTTCACCAGATCCATCAGTTCCTTGGATGAAATATTGTTTCCGTATTCGGCTCCGCCAATATATGCACCCAGGTTTACGATCAGGTCGAGCTGCTCAAATTTAAGCGGCTGGGAGAGAGCTTGATGGATACGATCAAAGATCCGATTGGCCGACGCTCCCGATGTATTCGGAAGCATGACAATGAAACTAATATCATTCCAGCGCCCGATTACGTCGTTACCGCGCAATTCTCGACGAAGCGTCCGAGTCACGTCCTCGAATACTTTTTGGAGGCCGGCTAATGGAAATGTATCAAGCAAGTCTCGTACACCATCTAGCTCAATAATGCCTATGGTGAGCACATTATTCGGGTTGCGTGCCAGCTCCTCGTCTACCAGACGCGAAAAATACTTATTGTTGTACACACCGGTCACGTTGTCCAGGTGAGTGCGCTGCCGGAAAGATTCCAGCGAGAGGCGAAGCTGCTCATTCAGTATGGCCAGGGCGGCGCCGATCACGAGACCTGCAATAACAGCCAAAATTGCATTTACCAGGGGCACCGGACTGGATGGAACAGCGGGTGGGACAGCAACATCCAGGAATTCGACGGTAAAAACTTGATTCAGATTCCTGGTGAAATTGATGGTCCGGTCGCCAATCGTATTGGCGAGCTTCGCGGCTAGATTCGGGTTAGGACCGCTGACCGTTAGCTCCAGCACGCTGGAATTTGAAACCACAGCCGCTTGATAGGTATACGCCTTGACGTCTAGGGGCTTAAGCTGCAAAAAAGTCAATGTATCACTATAGATGCGGGTGCTATTCATCACTTCCGCGTAAGTTGCCATGACAGATTGACTGTTCAGTGTATCCAAGCTGTTGATCACTTCGGTTCCGTTAACTAATTGGTTGCTTGGACTGATAATAAATCGTGCCACGGCCTTGTATTGAGGAACTGCCAGGTAGGTAGCAGCCAAAGAAACCACCAGGGCAGTTAGGGTGGTCAGCAGGATCATCCACCAGCCGCGCCTCAGCATTTGAAAGTACAGACGAGTTTCCATTATTCCTCACTCTCTCTTCGACTTGACAACGCAGTACTAACCATAACCTAGCTCATATGTGCTAGAGTCTCGCATGGCAAAGGCAATTTGCAAATTGTGATCAACTGTTTCAGTCGGGAAATAATAAAAACCAACCTGAAAATCACGTTATTTCAGGAAATGTTTTTCTTCACGAATGTCATAACCTTGCATTCTTGTTAGTTTCGATATATATTACCTGATTCCGCCAGAATATGCAAGAGGATATGCATGTTTAAATCCATAATGAAATGCAAGGCCATCTTCCATTTTTTTTGGGCGGGGGGGGCAAAAGGAAATAAATGCGACGGGGATACCTTACATATCCGGATAAACTGGCGTGCGCGAAATAATCATCGTATAGTGGGATATTCAATAATTCAGATCACGACGGAGATGAAAACACTACTGCTTATTTGCCCCTACCTGTTCGGTATGTTTCGTCTCATGTTTTCAGCCTGAGACGAAGAGATGACAATTAATGAACACTAAGAGCATCACATTTTAGATATATTGCATGCAGTGAGTGGGACTGGAAATCTACTTGCGATGATTTCAGCCATCAGATATACTGTTTAAGTTTGTATGATCGCAACTGCTTTAGGCCCAAGCTGGACTGTGCGCGTTGTCATGGCGCCCGTTATGAGGTCTAGGCCGCCCGATTGCAATTCCACTCGCACGGTATCATCCGAATAGTTAAGTACGAATGTCCATGTTTGATTACCATCGCTTCGCCGCGTTATTTCAACTCCGGCCGGTGACTTCTCCAGGGGTTCAATCTTCTGATTCCTTCAGTACGCTATCCAGAAGCCAGGACAACCCTGTGGGCTCCAGCGAGGTGCCAAGATAATAACTCGTTCCCTTTCCATAAACATACCGGGTGGCTGCCGGATAACCCGCATAATAATCTTCCAGGTAATGAGCCAATACCTCCGCCCCTTCAAGACGGATAATGTCGCTCCAATAATTACAGGCAAACCGGTACCCAGTGTCGGTCTGCACCTGGTTGGCATCTGCAGAACCATAAGGCGCGAATTCCTCGATCCATAGACCCAGCAATTTGCGAAATGGCGCCGGGTAGCCGCCAAGCCCAACGTGCTCATTTTCATCCACGATGCCGCTCAGAAAGGTCATCAATACAATACCGCCATCGGCTACATAACGCTCGATATTCTCGACCGCCTTTGCGCTCACCAGATACAAATGTGGGATGACCACAAGACGATAACGCGCCAGGTCGCCAAGGGGATGTGCGAAATCCACCCAGATATTCCGGCGGAACATCTGGGTGTAGATTTCTGTGATGCGCTGCAGCAATTTGATATCGTTCACCGGTTTATCGCCGCTTTCCAACGCCCACCAATTTTCCCAATCAAAGAGAATGGCAACATCTGCCTGCACCCGGCTCGGGAGCAGCGCGTCGTAGCGTTTAAGTTCCGTTCCCAATGCCTTCGCTTCGCGCCAGACCCTGCGAATCGGTTCCGACGTGCGGAATGCATCGCGCTGTGGCATTTTTCCGATCCGGCCTGCGACGCTCGCCATTGAAAGAACATGAGCCCATTTGCGCCGCGCGTATGGGTCGTGCTGAGTCATGCATTAACCATCGGCTCCAGAGATTGGCATACGGATAATCTGGGGGCTAGATCGCCTGCCCCTTGAACTGGCTGACATATAAATGATGATAAAAGCCATTCAAGTCAAGGAGCTGCTGGTGTGTTCCTTTTTCGACGATTTCGCCATTATTGATGACGAGCACCTGGTCTGCATCCCGGATGGTGCTCAGGCGGTGCGCAATTACGAAGCTGGTCCGCCCTTCCATCAGCCTCAGCAGTGCCTTTTGGATGCGTACCTCCGTCCGGGTATCAACGCTGCTGGTGGCTTCATCCAGAATTAGGATTGCCGGGTTGGCCAGGATGGCGCGGGCAATCGCCAACAATTGGCGCTGTCCCTGGCTGAGGTTACTGGCGCGTTCGGATAGGTTCGTCTGGTAGCCGTCTGGTAGCTGGCGGATGAAATGATCGGCGTCGGCCATTTTGGCAGCCTGAATACACTTCCTCATCCGTGGCATCCAATCGCCCATAACGGATATTATCCATCACGGTTCCGGAAAACAGGAATGTATCCTGCAGCACCAGGCCCAGTTAGCGGCGCAGGTCTGCTTTCTTGATGTCGCGGATATCAGTGCCGTCGATCTTGATGCTGCCGCCGTTGATCTCATAGAAACGGGTAAGCAGGTTGATGATGGTGGTCTTGCCTGCCCCCGTGGGGCCGACCAGTGCAACCGTTTGTCCGGCCCTGGCTTCCAGGGTCATATCCTTGATGATGGGCACCTCGGGCCGGTATCCGAATCTGACATGCTCAAAGCACACATCCCCTCGCACCGACTCCAGCGGTATCGCTTGCGGCGCATCGTCTACCTCGGAGGGCGTGTCGATGATTTCGAAGACACGCTCAGCCCCGGCTAAGGCCGATTGGATCGAGTTGTATATGTTCGCCAGTTGCCGCAGCGGGTTGATAAAGTTTTGTCCGTAGTTGATAAAGGTCGCAATGGTCCCCACCGTGACCAGTCCCTGCAAAGCCAGCCAGCCGCCCAAGCCCGCCAGGACGATGACGAAGAAATTCCCCAGCACGTTAGTCAAAGGCATTAACAACAGGGCATACGTGTTGGCGTAGACGCCGGCACGGAAGACCTCCTCGTTGTGCTTGCGGAACGCATCGATCACGGTCTCATTGCGCCGGAAGGCCTTGACCACCTTCTCGCCGCTAATGGACTCTTCCATCACGCCGTTGAGTTCGCCGAGGTGCTTCTGCAGATCCCGAAACCCTTTCCGGGTGTACCTGGCGATGAATTGTGTGAACCAGAACATGATCGGCACCACCAGCACGGAAGCGAGCGCCAGCCAGACGTCCAGCACGAACATTGCGATCAGGATGCCGACCATGGAGAGCACACTGGCCAGCAGTGACGTAACGTTCTGCGAGACGGCCTGGTTGATGGCATCGATATCATTCGTCAAGCCGGCTCATTAATTCGCCTGCCGGGTTATGATCGAAGAAGCTCAAGGGCAGGGTTTGTAAGTGCGAGAAGAGATCCTTGCGCAGCTGCTTTAACGCGCGCTGCGAAATGGCCGCCATCCACCAGCCTGCAACGCCCTGGAACAGGTTATACAACACGTATACAGCCAGCATCCACAGGGCAATGCCCATCAATCCGGGGATCTGTTTCGTGGAGATAAAGCGGTCGATGGCAACACCCATCAAGTAAGGGCCGATCAGCCCCAGAACGGTGTAGATCAGGACAAAGGCAAATACCCCGACAACGCCCAATCTGAACGGAGCTGAGGTAAGGTAACAAACGCATTAAGGCGCTGCGCGGGTCCTTGGCTTTCTCGATCTTGCCGACACCCGCCGGGCGTCTGGGCTGCATGACCGCGCGAACACTGCCGGTATCGTGGCCGGAAGATTGCATGTTCATTCCTTCACCTCTTCCACGCCGCCGGCGCACGGCTCTTCCAGGTGGAAACCATTGCCCAACTGCGACTCGTAAATCTCCTGGTAAATGGGGCTTGTCTGCATCAGCTCCTGGTGCGTTGCCTTCGGCCACGACCCGCCCTTGGTCGATGACCACGATCTTATCGGCCCTCAAGACGGTGCTGATGCGCTGGGCGACCACCAGGCTGGTATGTTTGAAGGCCTGTGCATCCAGCGCATCCTGGATTTTGGTCTCGGTCTCCACATCCACGGCGCTGGTGCTATCGTCGAGGATCAGGATCTTGGGATGCGTGATCAGCGCCCGGGCAATAGCCAGGCGTTGTTTTTGCCCTCCGGAGAGGTTTGCGCCGCGCTGCTCGATGTGCGTATCATATCCTTGCGAGAAGGACGTAATGAAATCGTGCGCCTGAGCCGCCTTGGCGGCCGCGACGACTTCGTCATCGCTGGCGGTTGGGTTGCCATAGCGGATATTGTCGCGTACCGTCCCGGAAAACAGGATGGTCTCCTGCGGAACGATCGCAATCTGTGCCAGCAGAGACATCCTCCTTCACTTGGCGGAGATCGATCCCATCGATCGTGATCCGGCCGGTCGAGACATCGTAAAAGCGCGGGACCAGGTTGATCAGGGTCGATTTCCCTGCACCGGTCGCGCCCAGGATTGCCACGGTTTGTCCCGGTTCGACGACCAGGTTGATACCATCCAGGACGGATTCGTCGCTGTTGCCGTTGTAATGAAAGGAAACATTCTCGAAGACGATCTTCGCCCGGGCATGTTTCAGGTAAGGTCTGCGCGTCTGGCTGCATCCCGCACTTCGGGTATCGGTATCCAGCACTTCGTTGATGCGCCGGGCGGAGGCCATCCCGCTCGCCCAGGTATTCGACAACATGGTCATCATGGTCAGCGGGGTCATGGTCGTCATCAGGTAATTCGTGAAGGCCACGATCTGCCCAATCGATAGGCTGCCATGGATGGACTGCAGGCCGCCCGCCCAGATGACGATCACCACCCCGATGTTGATACACATCGTCAACGCAGGGGTCATCGTGGACATGAACTCCATGACCTTTACGGAGCGCTCGGTGACTTCCTCGTTGGTGGTCTCAAAACGCTCACCTTCGAAATCGGCGCGCACAAATGCCTTGACCAAATGCACGCCTGCGACGTTTTCCTGCAAAACGTTATTGAGCCGGTCCAGTTTTTGCTGTACCGTTCGGAAGAGCGGTTCCATCCTGACAATAAAGAAAACGATGATCACCGATGTGACCAGCAGCAGCGGCAGCATGGTCAAAGCCAGGCTGGGGCTGGTATTGATCATCAGGATCAGGCTGCCTACCATCAGCAAGGGTGCACGCGTGCCGATGCGGAGCGAAATCTGCACCAGGCTTTTGAAGGCAGCCACATCGCTGGTCAGGCGCACCATCAACGGACCGGTCTTTTGCCGGTCGAGGTCGCCAAAGGAATAAGTCTGGATCTTTAGGAAAAGTCCGTCACGCAGGTCACGCGCCACCCTCTCCCCCACCTGAACCGAGAAATAATTATTCCCGATTGCGATCAACGTGCTCATCAAGCGAGATACCGATCATCAATAGCGCTGTCTGGATCACTACATGTTGATTTTTCTGTGTAATCCCCTGGTCGATGATGCGTTCGATCAGGCGGGGAATGGAAAGATCGAAAAACACCAGCGAGGTCAATAAGACCAGTGCAATGACGGCGCGTTTCCAGTATGGACGGACAAAAGAGAAGAGCTTGAATACCTGATTCATTTGTAATTCTTTTGCGATTGCTATCAGCTTTGTAGCAGAAAGAGCGAAAGTGGAAAATCCGGCTTTAACGAATTTCCCTCAATTTTCGGTTGGTGGGGAAATTCAAGCTCGTGGCAAAACTGGTTCTTGCAGTGGCCCGCGCAAAATTATTTAGCCTTTCTAATAATTAAGAAATGACATTATATACCTATCCTCCTGCGGTTTGGGCTGAATCTGTCAATACAAATTCGATTCAAAACGCTCTGCTTACCCGTCTCGTTTTACCAATCCTTTTTGCCAGGCATACACGGCTACCTGGGTCCTGTCTGCCAGATGTAGCTTGCTCAATATATTACTGACGTATCCCTTGACCGTGTACTCACTGATCACCAGTTGTTCGGCGATTTGGCTGTTTGTCCGCGCATTCGCGATAAGCTTGAGGATCTCAAGTTCCCGCTCGGTGAGCTGGGCATAAAGTAATTCTTCGGCCGGGTCTTCACCGCGTATGCTGCGCAGAACCCGGGCGGCAATCAGGGGATGAAAAGTGACCTCGCCCCGTGCCGCGCGCTGAAGCGCCTCGGCCAGGTATTCCATCTTCATGTCTTTCAGAATATAGGAGATGGCCCCCGCCTTCAGCGCAGGAAAAATGTGGATGTCTTCGTGAAAGGATGTCAGAACCACCACCTGGCTGCGCGGGCTGACTTTCTTGATCTCGCGGATTGTCTCCACGCCATCCAGGCCCGGCATGATCAAATCCATCAGGACCACATCAGGAATGAATTCGGCTACCAGCTGCAGCGCCCCCTCGCCCGACGAGGCCTCCCCAACAACCCTGAATTCGGAGGTGCTGTCCAGGTACGCCCTGATCCCCTTCCGAACCACCTCATGGTCGTCCACAATAACGATGCTGACTGATTTGTCCATTTCTTCTCCTTATCGGCGGGGCGAGATGGGCACGCGGATGATCAGTAAGGTACCTCCGCCAGGCTGGCTGCGGATATCAACCTGGCCTCCAATGCTCTTCGCCCTCTCTCGTATCAATTGCATACCCAGCCCGCCGGTTTTTCTTTGAAGGTCAAAGCCCTTGCCGTTATCACTCACTCTGATTTCTATCTCCTGCTCCCGATAGACGATTCCAAGGGTTGCCTGCGTTGCCTGGCTGTGTCGGGCGATGTTCGATAGTCCTTCGTGGACAATTCGATAGAGAGCCTGTTCCATTTCCGGCGGCATGGATTGCTCGCCTGCACTGGAAAGGCTCAGGTGGATTCCAGAGCGGCTCTCCCATTCGAATCCATAATCCCGCAGCGATGCCACGAGTCCCCTCTCTTTCAAGTCTTTGGGATAAAGCTCCTGGATCAGGTAAGTGAGATCGTGAATTACCTCGGAGACAATATTTTCGGCTTCCACCACGTATTTTTCTGCCTTGCTGGCATTTTGTTCCATCAACTTTTTTGCTGCTCCTAATTGGGCCAGGGCCGCAAAGGATTTTTGTTTGGCGTTATCATGCAGCTCCTGCGCCAGGCGGTTGCGTTCCTCGATGATCGCCAGGTCCATGATTTGATCGAACAATTGGATATTTTCGACTGAAAGCGCGGTGCGTTGGACCAGGGATGCGAATAGTCTCTGCCGATCTTCGTCGAATTCGTACAGTTTCGATGAACAGACATTGAAAATTCCCAGAATGGTGTCCTCTAATTTGATTGGAATAAACATGAGCGAGTTGACGTTCTGGGCGGCCATCTTTTGAATGATCTCCTCCTGTTGCAGTTCTCCACTCCTATCATTGACGACATCATTCACGGTGAGCGGCGCATCCGAATCGATCGTTAAAGCGGCCACCTTCGCGCTCTCTGCAAAATGCAGGGAAGGGATCGTCTCCGGACTGAAACCGCGTGAGACACGCACTGAAAACTCGCCTCCGGGTTCGGCCTGAGTGAAGACCGCGCTCTTGTCCGCCTGTAGGATTTCAACGGCCACATCTACAAGCCCTTGGAGCACTTGGTCCAGGGTTAGCACCCGCAGCATTTTCTCGTCCGCCGAATAAAGCGCCTCCAGGTCCAGGTTTCTCTTTTGCAATGCGCTGGTGCGTTCTTGGATAATTTGCGCCAGTTCGAGCTTTTGCGCCCTGACGCCGCGTTCCCGCCATTGATATACCAGGACGGCGGCGAGGATCAACAGGATCCCCGATGCCCCCCGGAAGAGCCATGTTTGCCAGAAAGGCGGGTTCACCTTGATCTCGATCGAGGTGCCCACCTCATTCCAAACGCCATCGCTGTTACTGCCCTGTATATGAAGTGTATAAGTGCCGCCGGGTAGATTGGTATAGCTGCCGCGATGTCCCGATCCGGAGTTATGCCAATCCTTCTCAAATCCATCCAACTTATAACGATATTGATTTTTATCGTTCTCTGAGAAGCTGAGAGCTGTGAAGCTGAAGTCAAATGAGGTCTGCGGGATATGCAAGCACCACGGTTTGCAGCGTCTCTGGCGTCCGCGATGGTTCTACCGGATCGCCGGTCTGCGATGTTATAGAGGTGACGCCACCGGCGGGATATACGCGTCCTGGAGAATATTGGCAGGCTCAAAAACTGTCAGCCCCTTCACGCCGCCAAAATAGAACCTGACCATCGGAATCTCTGGCATAGGAGCCGCTGTTGAACTCGTTGCTCTGCAGCCCATCCGCGACTGAATAGTTCTTGAAGGTGCCTTTGGATGGATCGAATTGCGAAATGCCGAAGTTTGTGCTGAGCCAAAGGCGGCCGCGGCTGTCCGCCAGAATGCCGTGTACCACCTCGTTCGGTAATCCATCATTCCGAAGGTATGGCATGAACGTATTTTGTGCGGGGAGGAAACGATCCAAGCCCTCTTCAGTGCCGATCCAAATCGTGCCGAGGCTGTCGCCATAAATGTCTAGTATCGTGTTATTGCTTAAGCCGGTTTCGAGGTTCGGCGCTTTTTTATAATTGGTCACATCCTGGGTAATTGGATTAAACCGGATAATTCCTTGTCCTATGGTGCCGAGCCACAAGTTTCCGGCCCGATCCTCATAGATCACGGTCACAGGATCACTATCCAACCTCGCCGTAGCATTGTTCGTTTCTGAATTGATCTTGTTGAATTTGCCGCTGGTCGGATCAAATCTGCGCAAGCCTTGTTGAGTGGCGATCCAATAATTTGACTGGCGGTCCTGGTAGATTTGATAGATGGTACCAAAAGGTATGCTGTTCGGATCTTGGGTATTGGGACTGTAATGGATAAATCGCTGGCTGTCCGGGTCGAGCCGATCCATCCCCAGCGATGTTCCGATCCATAAGGTTCCATTCTTATCCAGGTACAGCGCCGTGACAGTATTGCTTAGCAGCGAGTCCGGGTTTCCCGGTTCGTGACGATAAATCTCGGATTGACCTGTCACGGGGTCGAAAAGGTCCAGGCCGGCCTGGTAGGTGCCAATCCATACCTTTCCATTGGCTGAAGGGAGAATGGAAAGGATCACGTTGCCGCTCAGGCTTTGAGGATTCCCGTTGACATGATGATAATAGGCGAACTTATCCTGGCTGCGATCATATTTGTTTAGCCCCTCGTTGTTCGTGCCCACCCATAATAGACCGCCGCGGTCTTCGTAGATGGAATCTATTGCATTATCACTGAGGCTGGCCGGGTCGGTTGGATCGTACTGATAATGGACAAATCCTCCGCTTTGCGGTTCAAACCGGTCAAGTCCGTTCCTTGTTCCGATCCATACTTGGCCCCCGCGATCAACATAAGTGCTCATGACCAGGTTATTCGCCAGGCTTGCAGGGTCAAAATCGGAATGAGTGAAGTGGACAAATTGTCCGGTCGGGGGTTCAAACTGATTCAACCCGGCATAGGTCCCTATCCAGAGGGCGCCCGATTTGTCTTCCGCTGATCGAGCTCACCACATTGTAACTAAGGCTTCCGTTGTTTCCGCTTTCGTTTTGATATAGCTTTACAGCCTGGGTCTCCAGATCCATGCTGATGAGTCCATCATTTGTCCCTACCCACAGGACTCCGCCGCGATCCTGAAAAAGTACGTTAACGGAGGAGATATTGCCATTTCAGAGATTGATTGTTGGGTGGCGCAATATGCTTGAATTTCCCGGTTGACAGGGTTAAATTCGTCCAATCCCTGAGCCGTGCCAACCCAAACCGTGCCGTTCGGGTCCTGATAAAGCGCCTGGACCACGTCACTGGTCAGGCTGTTCGGATTATTGTCGTCGTGCAGGAAGTAGCTAAACTTCCCTGTCAATTGATCATAACGATCGAGGCCCGCATGTGTGCCGACCCAGATCACATTATCGTTCCCTTGTACTATCGAGGAGATATAGCCATCGCTTAGCGCATTGGGATCATTGGGATCCGGCCTGAATACCTTGAAAGAATAACCGTCATAGCGATTGAGTCCGTCCTGGGTTCCTATCCACAAAAAACCGAAGTTATCCTGCAGCATCGCCTCGACGGAACTCTGAGACAAGCCTTGCTCCAGGCCGTAATGCGCAAAGTGCAGCGTGCTGCCGTTACTTTTAATCGGGGGAAATGTCTGGGTCCAAAGCGCCTCATCAGGGCCGGTTGTCTGGGATGGTTTTACAGGTGTATCGGAAAAAGGGATTTTCTCGCAGGCGCCTGGCGCGAGCACAAGAGCGAGGAACACACAGCCGGCAAATGCATACTTCCGGAAATACAGCATATCAGTACACGACCGTATTAGAGTAATGCAAGGAAGGACATTTAACAAAGGTTAATCGTGCTTTTGGCCTAACCGGGTTAGGCGCCTGACCAATAAGGGGTTAGCAGCCCATACGGCAATACTTCCAGAGACCTCATCATCAACGATACATCAGGAATTTGGACAGTTATAGCAGGAAATGGGGTTTTTCGGGTCTATTTTTACCCCCTCTCCAGAGGGGTTATTTTTAAGTTTTGTACCCCTCTTGCGAAGTAAAAAAACCCTTTCGTAGCCGCATGCCTTTTCGTGGGAGCCATCGTAATATGGTGGATGGACGGATCCTTGTAATCCTTCCCAAATCGGTGCCCCGGATGAATTGGCTTATAGGTTTGGTTCTTGAAGCAACGACATGCGGCAGGCAAGAATAGGTAAACCTGTGATTCACGAAACACGAAACGACCCTCCTCCTACAGAGTCGATTTCCACCGCCCTCTCTTTCGGGACGCCGGTTTGGGCCGGATTGTTATTTCAAGTGAATGGATTGCCTCCGGATTTCTAAATTTGAAGGTCTCCACTTTGCTCCATGGTCGTGCAAACCTTGGTGCTTCAGAAAAGAGGTGAGAATTAACCATCGTACCCATTATTCGTAATTGCTAATTCGAATTTCCCTTTGAAATACGCTCTCGATTTGGAGGAAGGAGAAACCGTGAATCGTAAATTGTTCGCTTTGCTATCCGCGCTCGTCCTGGCCAGTATGCTTCTGGCAGCCTGCGGTTCAACGCCCTCGACCGCCGCGCCCGCCAACCCCATTGCTGCCACCCAGGCCCCCTCGACTCAGGCGCCCGTTACGCAGGTTGCCGGTAGTTGTACCGCCCCTGCGGCCTTCGACCCGGCAACCGCGCCGCTGCCTGCCAATCCAAAGTCCATCACGATCGCCTTGTCGCAGGAACCGGATAATCAAAACCCTCTATTCAGCAGCATGAGCTATGTGGCCTGGATAAGTCAGATGAACCTCATCGGCCTGGGGAAATGGGATGATAAGAATAACTTCATCCCTGACCTTGGTGCAGAGATTCCCAGCGCTGCCAACGGCGGCGTTTCTGCCGATGGTTTGACCCTTACCTGGCATCTAAAGCCCTGCATCTACTGGTCCGACGGACAGCCCATCACATCGAAGGATGTGCTCTTTACCTGGCAGGCTTTGGTGGATCCAAAGAACGCGCCCTATTCTCGCGCCGGCTATGACCAGATTGGCAGTATTGACACGCCCGATGACCAGACGGCCGTAATTCATTTTAAGTCGCTTTACCCGGCCTGGCAGACCTTGTTCAACCAGGGGCCAAACAACAATGGCTCCCTCCTCCCGGCTCACCTCCTACAGGGCAAGGAAGGTCTGGAAAAGGATCCCTTCATCCACCAACCGACCATAGCCTCCGGCCCGTTCGTGATCAAAGATTGGGTGGCAGGCGATCACATGACCATGGTTGCCAACCCCAATTATTATCAAGGCCATGCCAAGCTCGATGTCATCAACATCAAGTTCGTCCCTGATCCTGAAACGGCCCTCGCTGCGCTGAAAAATGGCGACGTGGATTTGGTTCCAGACTTTGCGGAATCCGATATCCCTACTATTCAGGCTCTGGAGCCCAATCAGCACCTGCGTGTGGATACAACGCCTTTCTTTGAGCACCTTTTCTTCAACCTGGGTATCACCAACAGCACGATCAAAGATGCCAGCGGCAACGCGATTGGGAGCAGCGATATAGCCGGCTTCTGCCCGTTCCAGGACGTCAACGTCCGTAAGGCCTTCATGCTGGCTACCGACCGCGATACGATCGTAAAGACTTTACTGTACGGCAAGACTACCGTACCGGCTTCCCTCTGGCCGAACTCCATCTGGTACGACACCAGCCTGACGCCCTATCCGTACGACGTCAACCAGGCAAACCAGCTTCTGGATGCCGCCGGTTACAAGACTGGCGCTGATGGCATCCGTGCTGGCACCTGTGACGGTAAGCCGGTTAAGTTCTCGCTCGGTGTCGAGTCCACCAACAAGCAGGTACGCGTTGACACCATGAACGCCCTGCGCGATATGTATACCAAGATCGGTGTCGAACTCAAACCGAATCCCATTCCGTCTGGCACATTCTTCGGCCTCTATCCAGAAGGCGCCGATATGCCGCTCGGCAAGTTCGACATGGCGATCTATACTACCGGCTTCTATCCGGATCCCTACACAGATAACTTCCTGTGCGTGAGTGTCCCGAGTAAAACCAATCCGTCCGGCGACAATAATTATCACTATTGCGATCAGACCGGCAAGTCCGATCAGCTTTTCGCACAATTGAATACCTCGAGCGACCCGGCGGTTCGCAAGACGGCTGTGGATGCAATCCAGCAATACCAGTATGACCAGGTATTGTTCATCCCACTGTACGCGCGGGCTAATGTATATGGGTATAGCGACCGCTTCGTATTTCCGCCCAGTTCTGGCTTTGGAGGCTGGTCCTGGGACGCCTTTGACTACGATGTGAAATAGCAAGACGGCTTGATTAAATAGATGGGCCTGCAAGGTCACGTGATCTTGCAGGCCTATCACCGGAAGAAATACTTCGACAATGTCACACTGGGAGAAATCCCCGATTTTTGGGATATAGGGCCGGGTGAACTCCGCCCCATATCCCAAAAATCGGACACCTTTTGAATAATGTGACATTTTCAAGCTACTCAGGATTTCACAGGAGGATTGGTTTATGTGGCCTTACTTGGTGCGCAGACTTGTGCAGGCAGTTCTTATTTTGTTCGTTATTACCATGCTCTGCTTCGCCCTTACGCGTCTTTCTTCGGACCCCATGGCCCAGTATGCCAATAAGCAAGGCATGACGGCCGCAGACAGAGAGGCCATCCGGGCACGGCTGGGACTGGATCAACCTCTCCCAGTGCAGTACCTGAAATGGCTCAACCTGGCTTTACAGGGAGACTTGGGCGAATCGTTTTTCTCCCATCAACCCGTGCTTCTCCTTATCCAGCAGCGCCTGCCCATGACTTTGATCCTGATGGGAACCTCGGAGGTTCTCATCATCATCACATCCATCTTTCTCGGCATCATTTCGGCCATGAAGCAGTACTCGTTTACTGATAACCTGATCACCTCTTTCTCCTTTATTGGCTTCTCCATGCCCATCTTCTTTATCGCGTTCGGCAGCATGCAAATATTCGCGGTCCAGTTTAAGACCTGGGGCCTGCCTTACCTTCCGACGGGCGCAGACATTTGGGATCACAATAATCCTTTGGAGATGGCGCGCCATCTAGTTTTGCCGGCTCTCTGCCTGGTGACGATTTCGGTGGCGGGATATTCCCGTTACTTGCGTACCAGTATTTTGGAAGTGCTGGGTATGGACTACATTCGCACGGCACATGCCAAAGGGTTGAGCACCCGTGCCGTGCTTTTCAAACATGCCTTGCGCAATGCCATTCTCCCCTTCGTAACCGTGGCTGGGCTGGATATTCCTTTCCTGCTCGGGGGCGCGTTGGTCACCGAGTTGATCTTCGCCTGGCCGGGCATGGGACGCCTGTTCTGGGAATATGCCCAACGCGGCGATTACCCGGTGGTATTGGGCGTGCTTTTGGTCACATCTACCGCGGTGGTATTCTTTACGATTGTTGTTGATATGGCTTATGGCCTCATCGATCCCCGCATACGTTTGGAGTAATTGCAATGACAATAAACCCTTCTATGGTTGAAACCTCGGGGCCAATTGGAATTGGGGGAGAAGAGACCCGGGTTGCGCTGACTCCGGGACAGTTGGTGTGGCGGCGGTTCCGCAAGCACCGTATGGCGTTGGTCGGCGCAGTAGGGATCACATTACTGATCCTCTTCGTTATCATCGGCTCGATCATTGTGCCCGAAAGTAGCGCTAATTCAGGGGATCTGCTGATCCGGTTAAGCGCGCCGGCGGCCGGACATCCCTTCGGCACCGACAGCACCGGGCGCGATGTCTTCGATCGCATCATCTATGGCGGCCAGATATCGCTTTTCATCGGCCTCCTGGCCGTGGCTCTGGAAGTCTCGCTCGGCACCCTCATTGGCGGGGTTGCCGCCTATTTCGGCGGCTGGGTGGATGCCCTGTTGATGCGCTTCACAGAAGCAATGCTGGCGATCCCCTCCCTGTTCCTGCTCATTGTCCTGGCGAAGTTCCTCGGCCAGGATATCCCCACCATTACTTTTCTGGGTCGCACCTTTAGCGGCAGCGTGGGGATCGTTATCCTGGTGATTGGTCTCACTTCCTGGATGTTCCTGGCTCGCATCGTGCGCGCCAATGTCCTTTCGCTCAAGGAGTTGGATTACATCTCAGCCTCCAGGGCGCTGGGTGCGAACGACCGTCGGATTTTCTTCAACCATTTGGTGCCGAACACTCTGGGACCCATTATCGTGGCGGCCACCCTGGGTTTGGCGAACGCCATCCTGACTGAGGCGTATGTCTCCTTCCTGGGTCTGGGGGTGCAGCCGCCCACGGCCACCTGGGGCAACATGATGGATCAAGCCCAATCCTTTATCCTTCGCGGGGTATGGTGGATGTGGGTTTTCCCGAGCGTGTTCATCGTCTTCACGATCCTGTGCATCAACCTGCTGGGGGATGGTCTTCGGGACGCGCTGGATCCCCGCAGCGCCCGGCATCTCTAAACCCGGACGGAACGGGCAACCAACCTGGGTATGTTTGTATTTGTAGGGGCGGGTCTGAGACCCGCCTACGCAGCCGGAAATATGGGATCTTCGTGATCTTGCCCCTCATCGTGAGGGATTGGAACCCCCGGCACAATTTTGGGCAGGTCATGTTTTTCCAGTAGGGGCACGGCGCTCTGCCGTGCCCCTACTATCCGTCCCGCAGATCGTTATATGACATTTGACACATGAAACAAGCAGTCAACTGGTGTAAAATACGAGTGCAATTTCTAGGATTAGACGGCACTGGGGATTGGAACTAGGATAACCTTTCTGACTTCCTCCAGACATAAGAAATGAAACTTACTCTCCAAACCAACATGAAAATGACACTGAATTGCATCTGTACGCGGCGGGGCCTCTAGCTACCGCCTCCCTCTCACAGAGATAAACGGCTGATTGCCGTGGACGGTGGGCTGGACCTCGCAGATACAAAAGTCGCTTCCCACGACTGATTAATAGCGCCCATCGTCTGCGAATATTGAGAGTCATTCTCAATAGGCAGACAGCCGTTTTGCTTATTTAACTTGAGAATAGCCCGATACAAAAGGAAACCTCCCATGAAAATCGCAAATAACGTAACAGAATTAGTTGGGAATACTCCCCTCGTGCGCCTGAATCGCATCACTCAGGGGACAAAGGCAGAAGTAGTTGCCAAGCTTGAATTCTACAGCCCGGCTCACTCGGTCAAAGACCGGATCGGTGTGGCCATGATCGACGCTGCCGAAAAGGCCGGCCTGATCAACAAAGACACGATCATCATCGAGCCCACCAGCGGCAACACCGGCATCGCTCTGGCGATGGTCGCAGCCGCACGCGGATACAAACTGATATTGACCATGCCTGAAACAATGAGCAAGGAACGCCGGATGCTGCTTCGCGCCTACGGGGCCGACCTGATCCTGACTCCCGGCTCGGAGGGCATGGATGGCGCAATCCGCAAGGCTGAAGAGCTTGCGGCCTCTGACCCAAAGTATTTCGTTCCACAGCAGTTCAAGAACCCGGCCAACCCGGAGATCCACCGCAAAACGACAGCCGAGGAAATCTGGCGTGACACGGACGGCAAGGTTGATTATCTTATCGCCGGGGTGGGCACTGGCGGGACCATCACAGGCATCGGAGAAGTCATCAAGGCGCGGAAACCTTCATTCAAAGCCATCGCGGTAGAGCCAGATGCCTCGCCGGTGCTTTCCGGAGGCAAGAAGGGTCCGCATCCCCTCCAGGGCATCGGCGCTGGTTTTGTTCCGGAAGTTCTGAATACCAAGGTGTACGATGAGATCATCCGGGTTAAGGGTGAGGATGCCTTCCAGACGGCCCGGCGCATGGCCCGCGAAGAGGGCCTGCTTGTGGGCATCTCCTCAGGCGCCGCAACCTGGGCCGCTCTGCAAGTCGCAAACCGAAAAGAAAATGAAGGCAAGTTGATCGTAGTGATCATCCCTTCCTTCGGCGAGCGCTATCTGAGCACCCCCTTATTCGCTGACCTTGCAGAAGCATGATCTTCTGTTCAGTGGGGTAGGCACTCAACCACATATGCTTATATAAATGAAGGATGGGAAAACCATGTTCAAGACTATTCGTGAAGATATCCGTTCGGTTCTAGACCGCGATCCCGGCGGCGCGTAACGTACCAGAAGTGCTGTTATGCTACCCTGGCCTGCACGCCATCTGGACACATCGCATCTCACATTTCCTTTGGAGGAAAGGGCTAAAACTCGCGGCGCGCTGGCTTTCACAGCTCGCGCGCAGTATTACGGGAATTGAGATCCATCCAGGCGCAACCATCGGCCGGAACTTCTTTATTGACCACGGCATGGGAGTGGTGATCGGTGAAACCGCTGAGATCGGTGAAAATGTTACGCTCTATCATGGGGTGACGTTGGGCGGCACCAGCCTGGAAAAGGTCAAAAGACACCCCACCATCGAGGACCATGTTGTCATTGGCGCGGGCGCAAAGGTGCTCGGGGCCATCACAATTGGCGCGCATAGTCGGATCGGTGCCAATGCGGTCGTAGTGAAATCGACCCCGCCGGATTCGGTGGTGGTCGGAGTGCCCGGTCAGATCGTTATCCGCGACCAACCGCATCATCCCGTCAACGAAAGGGCAGATCTGGAACACGGCAGCCTGCCTGACACGATCGGTGATACGCTGGCGGCATTGATCACCCATGTGGAATCGTTGGAGAAACGCCTCAATGGAGGCGCTAAATATGGCCCGGTCCTCCATACCCCGGATCATGGGGTTTGGCATGGAGATGATTTCGCGATCTAGCTGAAAGTACTTCCAGGAATCAACCGACAAAACGAGAGGCCGTGATGGCCCCTCGTTTTGGATTCCGCTGGTCTTTCCCCCTTGATCCCGGACCTATTCTCTATCTCAACGAAACGATGTCCCCACTAAATACCTCCACTAGCTCACCCGGGAAACCCGACTGCATTTTAGAGAATATTGCGCAAAAACGTGTGCTGAGTTCTAACAGTATCTAGGCTAGGAAAGCGCTTTGCAACTGCTGAAAACCAGTTTAGAAATCTATGAAAGAAGCAGTAGAATGATAGGAGCCTTGCATCATTCTGGGTAATTCCTATCCAAAATTCCATGATGCATCGTCCTATCTGTTCAAATCCCAAAATCTTAACGTACGACAAGTAAGAAGAGAACGAGCAGATCACGCAAGGAGAATAAATGTCACTACCCGTCCCCACCATCTTCAATTCGGCGCATGATGTCTTACGCTATGAGCGCCAGGCCCTGGATACGATCTTTGCTCCTAAAAATGTTGCCGTTATCGGTGCGACCGAGACACTCGGCAGTGTGGGCCGTACCATCGTATGGAACCTCATCAGCAGTCCTTTCGGCGGGACCGTCTTTCCGATCAACCCAAAGCGACCCAGCGTGTTAGGCATCAAGGCTTATCCAACTATTTCCGACGTTCCTGAGCCGGTAGACCTGGCCGTTGTGGTCACGCCGGCTCAGACGGTTCCGGGCATTATCAGCGACTGTGTTGACTTCGGTGTTAAAAGCGCCATCATCATTTCGGCCGGTTTCAAGGAGACTGGTCCGGGCGGCGTTGAACTCGAGCGCCAGATCATGGAGCACGCGCACCGTGGGAACATGCGCATCATCGGGCCGAACTGCCTGGGTGTGATGAGCCCGACCACCGGCCTGAACGCGACCTTCGCCAGCACCATGGCGCGGCGCGGCAGCGTTGGCTTTATCAGCCAAAGCGGTGCATTGTGCACCGCCATTCTCGATTGGAGTCTGCGCGAGAATGTGGGCTTCAGCTCGTTCGTCTCGATCGGCTCCATGCTCGACGTCGACTGGGGCGACCTGATCTACTACCTGGGCGACGACCCGCATACGCAGAGCATCGTCATCTACATGGAAACCATTGGCAATGCCCGAGGATTTCTTTCAGCCGCGCGTGAGGTCGCACTCACCAAGCCGATCATCGTCATCAAACCGGGTCGCACGGAGGGGGCTGCAAAAGCGGCTGCTTCTCATACCGGCTCGCTCACCGGCAGCGATGAAGTCCTGGAAGTGGCCTTCCGCCGCAGCGGTGCACTGCGCGTCAGCAGCATTGCCGAGCTGTTCTACATGGCCGAAGTGCTCGGGAAGCAGCCTCGTCCCAAAGGCCGCCGTTTAACCATCCTGACCAATGCAGGCGGACCGGGGGTGCTTGCCACGGATTCACTGATCACCAACGGCGGTGAATTGACCAAATTATCACCTGAAACCATGGACGCCTTCAATCAACTGCTGCCGGCTGCATGGAGTCACAACAATCCTGTGGACATCCTGGGAGACGCCAGCCCGGAGCGTTACAGCAAGGCGCTTGAAATCGCCGCAAAAGACCCGAACAGCGACGGCATACTGGTCATCCTCACCCCCCAGGCAATGACGGATCCCACAAAGACCGCCGAAATGCTGCAGCCTTATGCGCAGTCTCTGAACAAGCCGGTGATCGCCAACTGGATGGGCGGAAGAGATGTGGAGCCCGGCGAGTTGATCCTCAACCGCATGAACATTCCCACCTTCCCTTATCCCGATACGGCCGCACGCGTTTTTGATTACATGGCTTATTATGCCGAAAACCTGAGCGGTCTGTATGAAACGCCCATGCCGGCCAGTGAAGGCGCAAAGGACGCAGTGGATCGCGAGCGCGCCGCACAGATCATCAAGACTGTGCGCGATTCGGGCCGGACGATCCTTACCGAATTCGAGTCCAAGCAGTTGCTGTCATCTTACGGCATCCCCACCGTGGATACCCGCATTGCCCGGAGCGAGGCGGAAGCCGTCAAGGCCGCCGATGCTATCGGTTATCCCGTCGTGCTCAAGATCCATTCCGAAACGATCACGCACAAGACGGACGTGGGCGGTGTCCAGTTGAACCTCAACGACTCCAAAGCAGTGCGGGCTGCCTATAACGCGATCTGCGGAATCGGTGAAGACCAAAGTAGGGGCCGAACACTTCCTGGGCGTAACCGTTCAGCCCATGGCAAAGATGGATGGATACGAGCTGATTCTTGGCAGCAGCATCGATCCGCAGTTCGGACCGGTTTTGCTATTCGGCCTGGGCGGACAATTGGTGGAAGTATTCAAGGACCGCGCCCTGGGAATACCTCCGCTTACCACAACTCTTGCGCGACGGATGATGGAGCAGACCCACATTTACACCGCGTTGAAAGGTGTGCGCGGCCGGCAGCCGGTGGACATCGCGGCCCTCGAGCGGCTGCTGGTCCGATTTGGGCAGCTCATCGTCGAGCAGCGCTGGATCAAGGAACTGGATATCAATCCGCTAATAGCCTCGCCGGAGCAATTGCTGGCTTTGGACGCGCGGGTATTGGTCTACGGATCAGACACAACCGAAGACAAGCTGCCAAAGCTGGCTATCCGACCCTACCCCACTCAATACGTAAGCACCTGGGCGGCCAAAGGTCATGCACAGATCACCATCCGTCCGATCCTCCCTGAGGATGAGCCCTACCTGGCGAAATTCCATACCACACTTGTCCGACCGGACGGTCTATATGCGCTATTTGCAGCCGATGATGCTTACCGAGCGCGTGGTGCATGAGCGGCTGGGACGCCTCTGCCATTGCGATTACGATCGCGAGATCGCACTCGTAGCTGAAGACAAGCTCCAGGATGGTGAACAACGGATTCTGGGCGTTGGCCGGTTGAGCAAGGTTCACGGTACGAATGATGCCCGTCTGAGTGTGCTGGTCGGCGATCCATTTCAAGGTCAGGGGATCGGCAGTCAATTGGTCAGCCGGTTTGTGGAAGTCGCTAAAGGCGAGCACCTGCGCCGTCTCACTGCCACGCTCACCCCGGATAACCTGGTGATGCAGCATATCTTCAAAAAACTTGGGTTCTCTCTCGATCCGACGATCGATGGAAAGCTGGTTATGGCAACGCTTGAAATAAAATAACCTGAGTTCGGAATAAGGCAATATGGATCCCCGAACTTTGGGATGTGGGCGGCGCATTCCCGTTCACATCCCAAAATTCGGAATTCTCTTCCTCCCCATTATGGGATCGCGAAGCGAGTCCTGTGGACAAGCGAAGCGCGTGCTGTGCATCCCGAATCGTAGCGAAGGGCGGTCGTGGTGGGGTTTCTGTGATTAGACACAAAAATCTTTATACCAAATTCACGTTAAAATAGAAAGCAAGGGCTGCGAGGCACTTGGCCTCAACAAAAAAGAGCTGGAGAAATAATTTCTCCAGCTCTTTTTGATTTCAATTTATCCGGCAGCAAAGCTCGGGGCAGATGATAGTTTCCTCAAGCTCGATTGAAAGGATTTATTTTTCCCACCTTGCGCTTTTCCTTCCTAATTACCTGATTGCCTGGTCACCTGATCCCTAATCACCCATCTTTTTGAAAGCTCCTGCGTTCTGGAATCCGGGATCAACTTTTAGCGCACCCACGCAGAAAGTCGTGGCTTGACTACAAAATCGAATAGCCGTATAGTGTATTCGTTTTACGAGTAATTATTCGTAAAACGAATAGTTATTCTGATGGCATACAATCCTCTATGAAAGATCGAGGGATCGGAACATGCAAAAGACTGCCATGAATCCGGCTTCAACCAGGCGCGAACGCCAGGTCCAGCGCAAAAAGGAGGAAATCCTTGCGGCTGCAACTCGTGTATTCGCGGCCAAAGGGTTTTCCGCTGCAACCACCAAAGACATCGCCAATGAAGCCGATATCGGCGAGAGCACCCTGTATAACTACTTTGACAGCAAGCGCGAGATCATGCTGGCAATTCTGGATGAATACAAGAAGTTGTTCGATGCCGATTTCCAGCGAAGCCACTGCCCTCGCAAGTCGCGAGGCCTTTGTCGATCTGGTCGACAAGACCATAGACTTGTTTACCTCACGGGCATTCTTCATCCGCGCCCTGGTCGCGGAAGCCTGGATCGATAACGATATCCTTGAAAATTATGGGACGGTTCGCTTGCGGCAGATATCCGGAATATTAGGAGATTTCTTCTCGAAGGAGATCAAAGCCGGATTGTTTCGCCCCATAGACCCTCAACTGGCCTCCCGCCTTGCAATGGGAATGTTCTTTGCGCTGGTGATACCGGTCGTCCGCGGGGTTGAACCGCCGCCTGCTCCAAAGGAGCGGCGGGCGCTGGCCGAGGCCATGGTCTCCGTTCTCATTGATGGGATCCACTCTCAAAATGGAAGCATGCATAACGACTAGGAAATACTTGCCCAGGAAATCGGAATGCTGAAACGGATCGGGGCAATCACTCAAAAGGAATTCATCCTAATGGCCCGCGACCGCGGGACCCTGGCGCTCATCCTGCTGATCCCCCTGATCCAGCTGGTGCTCTTTGCCTACGCGATCCATATGGATGTAAAGCACATCCCCATGGTGGTTGCAGACCAAAGCCTGGATACCGCCAGCCGCTCCTATTTGGATGACCTGGTTCATTCCAACTACTTCGACATTGTCGCCACCGTACAGAGCCAGGCTCAGGCTGATCAGTGTGATCGACAGCCGGCCAGGCCCGCCTCGGAGTGGTCATCCCTCCAATTTCTCTGCCAGATGTGGACCAGCGGAGATGCCAGCGTCCTGTTGCTGGTGGATGGCTCCGATCCTTTTACAACGCAATCCGCCTATAACACGGTCAGCGCCATCGCGCAGCACCATACCATTCAATTAGTGCTGGATCGGATCGGCATCTCGAGCGGCAGCAGCGCGGCGCAATCGCTGAACCCCCTCACGGCTCATATCCGTACTCTTTACAACCCCGATCTGCAGGATCTCTGGTTCCTCGTCCCCGGGTTGATCGCCATGCTTCTTCAAACCCAGACCATCACGCTGACTGCCCTGGCCGTCGTCCGTGAGCGCGAGGTGGGCACCATCGAACAGATCCTGGTGACGCCCATCCGCCCCATCGAGTTGATGTTGGGCAAGACCATCCCCAACCTCCTGATCGCGGTGATCAACATGCTGACGATAGTCGTAGTGGGCACGCTCGGATTCGGAGTTCCGCTCCAGGGTAATTTCCTGCTCTATTTTGTCCTGACCATCATTTATATTTTTTCGGGATTGGGCCTGGGGCTGCTGATTTCGTCGTTTTCGCAGAACCAGCGGCAAGCCCAGCAATTGACCACCATGATCACCTTCATCGGCCAGGTAATAGGCGGGTTTGTGTTCCCGCGCTATGCCATGCCGGTCATCCTGCAGTGGATCAGTGATCTTTTTCCTCTGACCTTCTTCATTCCCATTTCACGCGGCATCTTCATGAAAGGGATAGGGATGCAATTCCTGACCGGCCAGGTGGCTGCGCTTTCGTTTTATGTTGTGGTGATTGTGTTCCTGGCTGCCCGCCTGTTCCGGCAGAGATTGGATTAATGGACCGCTCCATGCAAAAAAGACGCCAACGTCTCGTGGCCTTGATCCTTAAAGAAACCACTCAGCTCTTGCGTGACCGCCGCACCCTGATGATGGTTTTCGGCCTGCCTTTGATCGAGCTGTTCCTCTTCGGCTATGCCGTCGCATTGACGGTCTATCATATACCGACCGCGGTCGTGGATCAAAACAAGAGACCAGGAGAGTCGCGATTTTATCCAGGCTCTGGTGAATTCGCAGTATTTTGACATTACCGAAACCCTGCAAAGCCAGGATCAGATCATCCAGGAGATGGATGCCGGCCATGTGAAGGCGGGCATTTTCATTCCTCCCGATTTCCCTGCCGATCTGGCGAGCCGGGAACGCGAATGTGTTGATCTTGCTCGATGGATCCGACTCCTTCAGTGTTCAGTCAGGCTACAGCGCCGCCAGCATCGTATCCCAAAACTATTCCATCCAATTGACGGCCGAAAAGATAGAGCGGGCCGGAGCCGCTGCCGGGCCGCTCCAACAGGCCATCGCCATGCCCATCACCAGTTCCATCCAGGTGCTGTACAACCCCGACCTGCGGGATCTATGGTTCATCCTCCCGGCTATCATCGGCATGATCTTGCAAAGTATGGCTGTCGTTCTGGCAGCCATGGCGGTTGTGCGTGAACGGGAGGCAGGTACGCTCGAACAGATCCTGGCAACCCCCACCCGGCCGCTCGAGTTGATCGTTGGAAAAATGATCCCGCTGCTGGTCCTATGCCTGATCATTATCGGGATCACATTGGGATTGGGTGTTTTCTGGTTCGGCGTTCCCTTTTCAGGGGAGTCTCTGGCTGTATCTATGGCTGTCGCTCCTGTTCATCACCTCCAGCCTGGGCCTGGGTCTGTTGGTTTCGACGATTGCCAGGAACCAGCGACAGGCCCAACAGATTACCCAAATGCTTATGATCTTCAGCATGCTTCTTACCGGCCTGGTTTATCCGCGTAACGCCATGCCCGCGGTATCGCAGTTTATCGGCGACCTGATCCCGCTTACCTATTTCATCCGCATCTCGCGCGGGATTGTCACCAAAGGCGTGGGCTTGGCCTTTTTCTGGAACGATGCGCTGGTTCTGTTGATCTATGGTCTGGTGGTCATGCTCGCGGCTTCCTTTAGCTTCAGGAATCGCCTGGATTGATCTAGACTATTTTCGGTCATATTCAAAAAGTTATATGGATGAATGGATAAAACTTGTTCCGGTCAATGAGGCGATGTGATCGATGAAATTGCTCTTTCAGCAGAAGGGTTGTCAAAAGATTTGAAACCTCCAACGGATGGAATACCGCGGTGGATCACCTTTCGCTGCAGGTCCGCCGCGGTGAAACCTATGGTCTTGATCGGCCCGGATGGAGCCGGAAAAACCACCACCGTCCGCCTGCTGCTCGGCCTGCTCAGCCGGACGGAAGGCAAGAGCAGCATTCTGGGATTCGACTCAATGAACGACACATATGAAATCCGTGAACGGGTGGGATATATCGCCCAACAATTCGTCCTGCCTGCGGACTTGACCGTGATGGAAAACATGCGTTTCTTTGCCAATATCCAGGGTGTGACCGGCGAGGAGCAAAAAAAACACATCCCGGAACTCCTGGCTTTTGCCGGTCTGACCGACTTCACCGGCCGGCTGGCTGGGCAGCTTTCCGGGGGAATGAAAAAGAAACTGGCGCTGGCCTGCAGCCTGGTCCATACGCCCCAGGTAGTCCTGCTCGATGAACCCACCCTGGGCGTGGATCCGGTTAGCCGCAGGGAATTCTGGAATCTGTTGGGAAACCTGCGGGCAGAGCGCGGCCTGACCATTTTTGTCTGCACTCCCTATATGGATGAGGCGGAGCGCTGCACACAGATCGGATTGATCTATGAGGGAAAGTTGATTGCCAACGATACCCCAACCAAATCAAGCGCCTGGTCACCGGAGAACTGCTCGAACTGACGCCCTCGCGATTCGTCCCTGCCCAGGAATTGATGAATTCGCTGGAAGGCGTGCTGGAAGTCCAGACCTACGGCGAAAAACTGCATGTTTTCGTGGATGAAGCTCAACGGCGCAAACCGCAGATCGAGTCAGCCCTGACCGCCCAGGGGATTACCCATCAGGGCATCCGCACGATCGAAGTTCGCATGGAAGAAGCATTTATAAGCCTGATCCGGCGCCAGGCAAATGCCGGAGAGAAGGTCGATCGCCGAGACTGATATCAAAGGGCTCAGAAATGAATCAAACGAACCATTTTGGCGATCTCAGGATTCGGATCTCGCGCAACCTCCGATCGTCGTGGATGGGCTGACAAAATCCTTTGGCGACTTCATGGCCGTCGATCACGTCAGTTTCAGCGTAAAAGCCGGGGACGTTTTCGGCTGGTTGGGTCCCAACGGCGCCGGCAAGACCACAACCATCCGTATGCTCCTGGGTCTGATCAAACCCACTTCGGGCAGCGCTTCGGTGTTGGGCTTCGATCCGGTCACCCAGACCAAGACCATGCAGGCGCATGTGGGCTATATGTCACAACAATTCACCCTATACAATGAACTGACTGCCCGTGAAAACATCCAATTCTATGGCAAGGTTTATGGGTTGGAGCGGGAAGAGCTTGGAAAAAGACAGGAAGAGATCCTGCAGATGGCCGGGCTGGTCGGGCGTGAAAATGTACTGACCAGCCAGCTTTCCGGCGGCTGGAAGCAGCGACTGGCGCTCGGTTGTGCGATCGTCCACCGGCCCCGGGTCGTCTTCCTGGATGAACCCACCGCAGGGGTTGATCCGATCAGCCGGCGGGATTTCTGGGGCTTGATCTATGCCATGACGAAAAAAGGGGTTACTGTGCTTGTGACGACTCACTACATGGACGAAGCCGAGCTTTGCCAGCGAGTTGGCTTCATCAGCCAGGGTCGCCTGGTGGCCATGGACTCTCCCAGCCGCCTCAAACAGACCCAGATGCACGGCCAGGTGCTGGAGATCAGCTGCTTCCGATCCTGAAGGGGGAATGCGAGTCCTGAAAGCCGTCCAGCAGCAGGGCGAAATCCCGCTCCTTGAAGTGGCTTTGTATGGCGCCCAGATCCATGTAGTGCTGCCCGATGCCCAGGAGTATAAGGAAGCCATCCGAAATATTCTTCTCAGCAAGAACATCCAGGTCAGCTCGCTGGAGTGGATCGCGCCGACCCTGGAGGATGTCTTCATCTCATCCGTCACAACAAATCCCTCCTGATTCTATTGCATTTCTCCGCTGTTTTCGTCGTGTCCAAGGGAAGTTAAGGAGGGTCTCATATATATAGCCGGAGATTTGTCACAATCATCCCGAAAGAGGCTTGTGGAGGGAAAAAATCGCTGATATACTCACTCAGTGAGTACCTCCAGGCAATCGCCTCGTTCGGTTGGAAAATCCCCTGAATTTGCCTTGCTCGGATTTTTATACCTGGCAGCCGGTCACGGCTATGAGCTGCACCAGCGGCTTTCAAGCGAGCTGGGCACCATCTGGAGTGTCAGTCAGAGCGAGACCTACAACATCCTCAAAAGGCTGGAAGCCCAGGGATATATCAAGTCCAGGGTCGTGAAACAGGAGAAACTCCCGCCTCGCAACCTGCTCAGTCTTACGCTCTCGGGCCGTTCCCACTTTGAGACTTGGCTCAAAACGCCGGGTGGGACTAGCGTTCGCACCATCCGTCTGGAATTTACCACGCGCTTGTACTTCGCCCGGCAGACCCGCATCCTCAAGCTTCAATTCATGATAGACCAGCAGGTGGCTGAAGTACGCATCAGTCTCCGGCAACTGGAGGGCTTACTGGCAGATACACCTCCCACACAAACGTATAACCGGCTCGGATTGGAATATCAGATCTTCCAGCGCAAATCCATCCTGGATTGGCTGGACGCATGTCGTCAAACGTTGAACCTTCAGTTTTATCCGGAAGAAGAATCTGAAACCTTATATGAACAGGAGGAAGAAATGAAACTCAGTGCCAGGAACATTCTGAAAGGGAAAGTGCTCAAAGTTACGAAGGGTGCAGTTAACTCTGAAATCACCCTCGAGCTTCCAGGCGGGGAGCAAATCGTTTCCATTATCACCAATACCTCCGCACAGAACCTCAAACTCGAAGAGGGCGGGCTGGCCTATGCAATCATCAAGGCCTCGAATGTGATGATCGGGACCGATGAGGAATAAAGCCCTCGCGGGATCGCACTGAGGTCCAGCACGATATTGCGCCTCTGGAAGATGCATTGGCGAACGAACATACATGGCTATCGATTACTACATTGGACTCCCGCTGCATGAAGGAGTGTAAGCCCACAACATATCTTCATTGAGGTGAATAAATGAAACGCTTTATCTCGTTGGCCCTTTTGCTGGCTTTTCTGCTGTCTGCCTGTGGTACGGCGGCTACGGCTACACTGGCGCCAACCTCGTTACCTCCCACGGAGGCCCCCACAGTTATTCCAACTTCTGCGCCCGCTGCCGCGTACGCTGAACGTATTTGCAGCGGCTTCCCTGACCGACGCCTTCAAGGAAATTGGACAAGCCTTTGAAGCCGCCAACCCCGGTGTCACCGTGACGTTCAATTTTGCAGGCTCACAAACACTGGTCACCCAGATCCAACAGGGGGCCCCGGCCGATGTATTTGCCTCCGCCAGCGGAACGAATATGGATGCAGTGGTGACCGGCGGATTCGTGGACAAGGCTGCCCCCCAGGTCTTCCTCACGAACATACTGGTCGTCATCCTGCCCCCTGACAACCCGGCCAATGTTCAAACACTTGCAGGACTTGGCGAAGCCGGGTTTGAAAGTCGTGCTGGCAGATGTTTCGGTCCCGGCCGGAAAATATGCCCGCCAGATCCTGGATAACATGAGCAAGGACCCCACCTATGGAACAGATTTCAGCACCAAGGTACTGGCCAACGTGGTCTCGAACGAAACCGACGTGAAGCAGGTGGTTGCCAAAGTGCAGCTCGGCGAAGCGGACGCAGGCATTGTCTACGTGTCCGATGCCATCGCCGCGCCGACCCTGAAGACCATCGAGATCCCCGCCAACCTGAACGTAGTCGCGAAATATCCCATCGCGCCGCTGGTCAAATCCGCCAACCCCGATCTTGGCCGCGCAGTTCATCGCCTATGTCCTTTCCGCAGACGGGCAGGCCACTTTGAAAAAATGGGGATTTACTCCAATAAAATAATGCCGGAAAAGAGGAAAGTCGCGGGTTGGCTATTGCCGACCCGCGACTTTCCTGACCTGTATGAATAGAACTTCAAAAGTTCCTCCATCAGCTTCTGTGCGATGGCAATCTAAAATGGATGCTTCGTCATCCCCAGCGGCATCCTGCTCGCTCTTTTCGCGGTCCCGCTGGCAGCCGTGGTTTTGCGTTCCATCAACCCGGATTTCTTCCACAACGCATTTTCCGGGCAGGCTATAAAAGCGCTCAGCCTGAGCCTGGTCACCAGCTCGATCACGATGGTCATTGCATGGCCGTTTCGGCACGCCGCTGGCTTATGTGCTGGCACGTTGGAAATTCAAGTTTAAAGCATGGCTCGAGCTTCTGCTCGACCTGCCGATCGTCCTGCCGCCCTCAGTGGCAGGCCTGGCCCTATTGATCGCATTTGGCCGCAATGGACTGTTCGGCCCGGCATTGAACGTCCTGGGGATCAGCCTTCCGTTCACCACCGCGGCCGTCGTCCTTGCACAGACCTTTGTGGCGGCGCCCCTGTATCGTAAGGTCGGCGCGTGTTGGCTTCACGGAGATAGACCGGCAGCTCGAAGAGGCCGCACATGTGGAAGGCGCCAGCCAGTGGCAGTTGTTTCAACGAGGTGATGATCCCGCTTGCCGGGCGCGCCCTCGCCAGCGGAGCCATCCTCACCTGGACGCGTGCGCTCGGAGAATTTGGTGCAACGATCCTCTTTGCGGGAAATTTGGAGGGCGTCACCCAAACCATGCCCATGGCCATCTATGTGGGTTTCGAACAAAACCTGGGCGTGGCGCTGGTGCTGTCTGTGGTCCTGATATTTGTATCTGTAATAGTGCTGTCTGCAACCAAAAGGTTGGAAAGGCGCGAATCTTAACCGCCTTTCTACAAATCCCCCTCTGAACCTGCACGGCTTTATAGCGGGAACGGGGTGGCAAATTCCTGCCATCCCTGATACGTGTTAGATTTTGCAAAATGCTTTTAGAGTTGCATTATTCCCGGGCTTTTGGAATATAAGACCCTTCCACCCACTCATTCCCTGTGAGACCCGGGTTCTTCTTCCAAACAGGGACTATTTCCTTCAAGCGATCGATCCCATAGCGTGCCGCGTCGAATACACCCGTATCACGATGCGGGGCAGTACATGCGATAAAAACGGTGGGCGTACCCGCCTGCAATCTTCCGACACGCTGAACAATGGCAATCCCCTCGACAGTATTCCAGCGTGCCCTGATCTCGCCGGCGACCTGCTTCATCTTTGCCTCGGCCATCGGCTTGTAGGCCTCATATTCCAGGTATTCCGTTTCCTGCGGGTTAGCGCCGCCCGTGACGCCGCGTACTACGCCGGTAAAACTTGCAGCCGCACCTGTGGATGGAAGTGTGATCTGCTCCAGCAGGGCAGTTAAATCAATCGGGTCTTCGGTAATGGAAACAATAGTCGGGAAGTTTGGCATCTCACCCTCCGGAAACGGGTGGGAACAGGGCAACTTCCGCCCCTGCAGGAATCTCGCTTTCGTTGAAACCATATTCCTGATTAATAGCTACAAGCGAATGGTCCACCAGCCCTGTGAGAGGAACGAACTTCTCGCCCAACATGACTCGCAGACCTGCCACCGTCGTCCCTGAAGGGATTTGCATTTGGATCGAGCGAGTCCCCGCCCTGTCGCGCAAAGTGGCAAAGAACAATACCGTGATGTTTTGCATTTACCTTTCCTTTGATTGGAGGTCGGGAACCCATCCCTCGATTTCATGATTTTTTTGAGGGGTGTACCGCTTCCTTGCACCCCCCCCACAAAAAAAGGGTTCCATCTATTTACGTCTGGAGTATAAGAACTCTTTCATTTGTTGAAAACTTCCGGCGCGACGTGCCTATCCCCCGATCTGCGCCATGCGGCGTGACTCCGGATAATGCTGCAGGAACAGCTCATGGCCTTCCGGCTTGGCATCCACCGCTTGTTCAAATAAAGGCAGAAGCAGCTCGCCGGCTCTGAGTGGATCACGAACATTGATCTCGTCATCCATCAAAAGACACGGACGCAGGAAGCCATCTGCCGAGAGGCGCAGGCGGTTGCAAGTTTGGCAAAAATGCTCGCCGAGCGGGGATATAAATCCTATGGTTCCCATGGCGCCGGGGATGCGAAACGTGCGGGCCGGGCCGTTCCCAATGGGAGCGGTTGCAGGCTCAAGGTTGTAGCAGGCAAGCCGGGCGTGCATTTCCTGGACCGGCAGGTAACGATCCGATGACGCCGGAAGGCCCGCGCCCCAGTCTTGTGCATTGCCGACCGGCATCAATTCGATGAAGCGCACATGCCATGGGTTCTCTATTGTCAAACGCGCCAGATCCGGCAGTTCGTCGGCATTGAGCCCTTTCACCACCACGGTATTCAACTTGATGGGCGTAAGTCCCGCCTGCTCTGCTGCCGCAATCCCACGCCACAAACGGTTGATCGTTCCTCCACGCGTGATCTGCTTGAACTTGTCTGCATCCAGGGTATCCAGGCTTATATTCACCCGCTTAAGCCCGGCTTCAGCCAGTGGCCCCGCAAATCTTTCCAGCAGCATGGCATTGGTGGTCAGGCTGACTTCTTCGATGCCTGGGATGGACGCAATGCCCCGGACGATTTCAACGATCTCCGGACGAACAAGCGGTTCCCCGCCTGTGAGACGAACGCGCCTCAATCCAGCCTTCGCCATGGTCGCCGCTAAACGTATGATCTCTTCGGTGGAAAGCTGATCAGCGCGTGGCTGCCACTTAACCCCTTCCTTGGGCAGGCAGTAGACGCAACGCAGGTTACACCGGTCCGTGACCGAGATACGCAGGTAGTTGATGGGACGTCCGAAATGGTCAGTAAGCATGAGTTTTCCAGGGTGAGAAGATGGATCGCTTCGAGGCAAGCTGGGAAAAATATGGAGCCGTTACCTCCCAGCCGGAACCGGGTGGATCAGTTCATGGCAGGCACTTTTTCATGTGATCCCTCTGCTGCCAGTGATTCCAGGTTGGAAGCAGTATGATAATATCCGCCTCGTCCGCAGGCCATGCAATAAGGCTTGCCTTCGAGGATGATCTCTCGTTCGTTGATGATTTCCTCGCCGCAAAATGCACAGTCCACGCGCAGGCCGGGGCGCGAAACGATTTGCTCGATCGGCGTAGTCAGTTGCACGCTGGTGAAGCTGAATAAACTGGCATCGGGCAGGGTTTGATAGGCCTGCATCTGGGCAAAATAATGTCGGGCCTCTTCAGGTATATAGGAGCAGGCCAGTTGGCGAATGCCGGAAACCGGAGCCACCCGTACCGCCAAACCAGTTTTGGTATCTACAAGAGTGGCCGCGACTTTGCCATAATCTTCCACGCGTAGGGTGCGATGGCCCACCGTACAGCCGGTGGCGGCGATTACGCCGTCCGCAAAGCAGCCGTCGCTTTCGATGATCGCCAGCAAACGCTTTCCTGGGACTCTTGGCTCCAGCCCGACCGCGGCTGCCCCGGCCAATCCGATGCGCACACCCAGGATTTGGCGTGGGCAGAGATGGTTGTGATGGCTGGACGATTCATCGAGTAAGGGTTTTAGGTCTTCCATTTTGTACTCCAACAAAAAAGGTTGTCTCATGGAAAAGAGACAACCTCATAATAAACAGAGACTGTTCTCCTTTCCAAGTCCATCCCAGGGTAGGTTGGGATTTCGGGAGGTTACTGCGTTTCCACAATAACCCTTGCCTCTCTAGAGAGGCTAGTCCATTCTGCCGTAGCGCAGGCGTTAGGCCGAATGGATCGGAGTTGTTTTTTTGCAGATCTATCCCCGTTTTTGCGGGAATAAACCTGATCGTATACTAGTTGAGTTGCCTCTATTTGCCATCATCATTGTGGGTGATTTTCGGTATCACCCGTAAGCATATGGGGCATTACAACTATAAAATTGCGTTTCTTGCGTAATTTAGTGTACCTCCTCCTATGCACTTCTCTTGTACTGCACTTTGACGGGAATTATGATGATTTTGCTCACATTATTTGCTTTGCACCGAGTGCATCCCGGCTATTTCAACATGTGCCCCTTCGAGAAGTGCCTTAACCTCATTGTTCCTCATCCCCGGTCAAAACGGAGGGCAATTCCGCAGTCGCTGGAGAGCTCCCGGGGTGTTGGAATCAGCCTCATTGCCAGCTTGCTCTCGTCAGCACCGCCTCGGCCTGCATTGCAGAGTGATATTGTGAAAAAGGATCACACCATATTCAGTCATGCCTGGCTCTGATCTCCTCGAATGCCTTATGACTACACGAATATCTTCCGGCGAAGTGAAGGCGCCGGGCGCAAGCCGGATGGTGCCCTCAGAAAAAGTACCAATGGTTTTATGCGCCGCCGGAGCGCAGTGCAATCCGACCCGCAAAGGATCCCAAAATCGTCGTCTAACTGGAGGCCCACCTCCGATACCCGCTGGCCTGCCACCCTGCACGAAACAACAGCTGTCATTCGCGATCCTGTGTCCCATAAACCGTCAGGCCCGCGGACGTTCAACAGGCCCGCGATTAACTCATCTTTTAGCTTGATCTTCGTGGGCCCCAATTGTCTCGATCCCCCGCGAAAGCACCCACCGAATCCCGGCGCCTAAACCGGCAATACCTACACCATTGGCCGTACCACTTTCATATTTATCCGGAAGCATCTCCGGTTGCTCTTCGAATTCAGATTTGCTGCCTGTTCCCCCGCGCACTAAGGGCTTCAATTCTGCGAATTCAAGTGTTCACCCAGGACGAGCCCGCCGCTTCCGGTCGGGCCATATAGCCCTTTGTGTCCGGTAAAAGCCAGTAGATCAATTCCCAATGCCGCTGATCGATCGGAATGACACCCGGCAGTCTGGGCAGTGTCCACCAGCAGTAAGGCTCCAGCCTGGTGAGCCAATGTCTGCAATCAGCTTTTACCGGCAGGATCGTCCCCACTACATTGCTGGCATGTGTCATTGCAACCAGGCGGGTTCCCTTCGTAGATGGCTTTCCGCATGCTTCCAGATCAAGGCAGCCATCTGCCTCGCAGCGAACAACGTCTAGCTGACCCCATCTTTCTCCATTGCGCGCAAAGGACGCATGACCGAGTTGTGCTCCATGCTAGTGGTAACGACCCGGTCACCCGGTTTCAATAATCCGTATAATGCCAGATTGAGGGAATAGGTAACATTAGGCGGTAAAAATCACGCGCAGAGGATCAGAGATATGGAAAAGTTCGGCAACTGCTTCTCGTGCGTTGAAGACGACCCGGGCCGCAGCAATGGATAGGCGATGTCCTGAGCGACCCGGGTTGCCACCGGAATATTCCATGAAGTCGGACATTGCCTGCAGAACTTCCTTTGGCTTCGGCCAGGAGGTAGCAGCATAATCAAGGTAGATCATTTTCGAATACTTCTTTCACAAGCATTCTGGGTGCTCAGAGTAGACCCAGCACTCGCGGCTTCGTGAACGTATATTCATCTTCGGATCAACATTCCACCGAGGCAAATGACGCAGCAACGATGATATAAGAGCTGTGCGCGTTGCTCGGCTGGGCAATGAACCATACGTAATACCATAGTCCCGACTGCGCAAAATAGATCCCTAGCGTACCCTCGTCTCTTTCCAGCCAATTCATCTCCTTTAGGTTGTAAGGAGCCTTTGTCAGTTGATCCCGGTAAGCCCTGGCAACCTCTGCTGGCGGCTGGTTGCACGAATAGTATTTCCACTCACCCCCTATGAACTGCTCCATCTGCTCGTTAAGGTTCGGCCAGCTCGAGCTGCACCGGCCATCCAGAGTCTGCATGCCAGTGCACGGCGGAAATGGCGGGAGATAGGTTTTATCGGCTGGTTGTGTGGGAATGGAAGTGATAGCCGGCAATGCAGCCGTTGCAGGCAGGTCCGTGGCCTGGGTTGCTGGAGCAGGCGCCGAGGAGCTCGTGCCCGCACACCCTGCAAGAATACAACTGAGACACAACACCAGCAAGATTCTGATCATCATCTTCATGGCAGCTCTCATCTTGCGACCATGTCCAGCACGATGGGCAGTGACTAGGTTGTAAAATACCAATCCACCATAGAATCCCAGAAGGTAATACCAGTAAGTCTTTCGACCTTCTGCTGCCAGCACATGCATGCGGAACGGGCAACCGCCAGCCAACGCCCCTACCACGCCGACAGCCAGGCCCGCCAGGATCGTAACGAGCAGGCCAATGCTGAGATTTGGCAATGGCGTCGAGAGCAACAGCGGGAATTCCGGAATGCTGCCATTCAACAAATGGAAAATAATGAAGCCTCCCAATGCCCCCAGGAATGTCCCACCAATACCCTTCAAAAGCGTTGTATCTCTGGTCAGGAAGAAATCGCGATAACCAGAGATAAAGCACAAGCGCGACCTTTGTCCCAGGTAGCCAATGACGAAACCGAGCACAAGCGTGGCCATCGCCGCGATCATGCGACGGCCTGCCTTCCCAAGGTACAGCGGGCATGCCAGCGGAGAAGGGCGCTGGTCATCACGACCCCGATTACCACGCAAATCCATCCAAGGATGCCTGTCCAATCACCATAGGCGCTCAAGAATTACGATCCGGATAGGGCAGGAGCCCAGAATAAGTCCGAAATTCATCATTAGGAAACCGTTCAGGAAGAAGAACCACGATTGGCGGGCCGGCCTTAGGCGCAACTCACCATGCTGAGCGGATGCCACCAGTGCACCGGCCAGTACCCCAGGCACAGTCAGCAACGGCCAATTCGTCGAGGCAACGCTATAGTGCCAATTCAGATTAAACAAATGGTCTGCTCCCCAATTGAACAGATCCCTGGGATGGCAAACCATGCAAACCCCATATGCCAACGGCGGGATAACCTTGAAATATGCTTGTACCAGGGCCGCGCCTACCCCGAGTACAAGGCCTGCTCGAAACGGGGTTACGTTCATCTGTTGTGGTTGAATAATGGGTCTGTGTCGTGAAGCACGCAGGCCCAAGCCTCTGCGCCAAATTTGTAGTCCGTTGGGCGAGAATATTTCCTCGCCCAACGGCTTCTCCGCAGGTGGGTAAACCTGCGATTCAAACTCTACATCTCGGCTTTGAATACGGTAATCAACAGCCGATAGATCAGGATGCTCAACGCGACCGCACCCAGGATACCCATATATTCGATCCAACTCGGGGCGTACGAAGCCTGTGGCAAAGGCACCCATGGCAGGGCCTGACCAGCACTAAGCAGCCACAGTTTTTCGGTGAGCACGCCCAGCACAGCCAGCCCGGCCGCAATACGCAGCCAGAGCAGATCCTTGCGCCAATTTAAGATTAGCCAGCGGCAGAATTAAGCCCACGATCAGGTAGGTCCACAGGGTCCCGCTCAGATTACCCATCAGCGACAGACTGACCTCAGGACCAGGGCGCACGTTTGCATCAATGACGACTGTCAGAAACTCTATGAGCATTAAGCCCAGCGTAACCCACAGTGCGGTCGTCAACCAGCCTGATAGCTTACTGGCAACTTCCTCCCAGCTCATGATAGCCAGGGCAAGCCCGGCGATCAGCGCCAGAACGAGGAAGGTCACCACCGTCAGGCCGCCCGTCCACAGCGGACGAGCCGAAAGGGTTGCCAGCATCCAGCCCTCCACGATGATCAGCATCGTCGCACTGATCAATGCGAGCACGCTAAGAGTCCGTGTGCTGCTCGTGCTGGCTTGTTCTTTCCAGGCTGCAATCAGATAGATAATGGTCAGAACACCGGTGACGATCAGGACAAGGAAGTCCCAGGTCATCAACGAGGTAAATCGACCGGCGGTCAGGATGCGCCACAGATTGATCGGGTTGCCGACATCCATGGAGATCAGCAGCGCGCCGACCACAAACCCGGCCAGTGCCAGCAGTAATGCATGGCGCCGTCTCGTGACCGGCAGTAGCGGCACGAATTCACTCAGGCCGGTCAGGGCCACCAGGGCAGCCCCGGCTCCCATCGCCGTAAAGAACCCGGCGATATAGAGACCCCACACCACCTGCTCGCCCAATCCGGTGATGCCCATACCCTGGACCAATTGCAGTATCCACGCCAGGCCAATTCCGCCGATTCCGATCACGGCGAGTACGATCCAGGTCCCCAATGCAGAACTGGTTTCCTGTTGTTTGGCAGCAGCTAGTTTAGTCATTTCACTGCCTCCTATCCACGAATGTAGAACACTGATGGATCGGTCCCAAGTTCGGGATGCAGGGGAGCAGCCGCCCTCATTGGCAATCAACTGCGAGACTTCACTCTTGGGATCATCCAAATCGCCAAAGATACGCGCCTCGGCGGGGCAGGTCTGCACGCAGGCCGGTTGCTCGCCTGCCGCAACCCGATCTGCACAGAAGTTGCACTTCCCTACCGTGCCGACAACGTGCTCCTGATAGCGGACCTGCTCAAAGGTCGTGAGGCCCTTGTCGGGGTAATAACCTTGCGGTTTGCCGTAGTAGAAGGTGCGGGCATTATAGGGACAAGCCACCATGCAATATCGGCAGCCTATGCACTTGCTCGCGTCCACCGTGACAATCCCGTTATCCTGTTTCTGGGTCGCGCCCGTCGGACATACATCTACGCACGGGGCATCGGCACAGTGGTTGCACAGGACAGGCAATGTCTGGAGCTTCGCATTCGGGTATGTGCCGGCTTCGGAGATATTGACGTGTGAGTAGAATACACCCGCCGGCGTCCCGTTCTGCTGCTTGCATGCAATAGTGCATGCATTGCAGCCGACGCACTTGCGTAAATCGATTACCATTCCGTATCTCATGTCAACATCTCCTATGCCTTGTAGACCTTGACCGCTGGCGCCTCTTCGATTTGCCCGGTCAAAGGATCCACGGCCAGATTGTTCTCATCCAGGTTGCCCAGCGCGTTATGGTAGGCGCCCTCGGCCGTGATGGGATTTGCCATCGACGACGCCGCGCCATGCCCGGCAGGGATTCCGATCACATCTGGATGGATGAGCTCGGTGACTTTGACCGTACCCTGGGTCTTGCCCCAGCGTGACTCGACCATAATGGTATCCCCTCCATGGATGCCTTTCTTGGCCGCGGTGGCGGTATTCATCCAGATGGAATACTCATAAGGATCCCAGGTCTTCATGGTCTCGTGCAGCCAGACGTTGCCATAGGTATCGCCGCAGAAGAACGGAGCCATAGGCGTCTTCCAGTTGATGGCCCACATATCGAACTCGGCTGGTGCCTTGGTATTCTCATAGCACTGGAACCCAGGATGGAATAGGCTCGTAGGCCTTCCAGTAATCGCCATGTTGGACTCCCAACCAGGAATGGCATCGAGTCCGGCGGCTCTGGAGGTTCTTCTTCAACTCCCGGCCGGCGCGCAGGTTCTCGGCCAAGTACATCTGATGGCGCACCTTGTTGTCGGGCCAGTAAGAATAGTTGTAGAGCTTGGCGCCGCGGACGGTGTATTTGAAGAACGGACCATGCTCATCATTCACATCCGAGAGGCTTGCGTCCGCACCGAAGTTCTGCTTGAGGGTGGCCTCTGCAATCTGCCGCATTGTGGGTTTGGTGATGGTGTCCAGCGGAAAATCCTTGATCGCACCGTTGATCGTCGCAACCATGCCCTTTCGACCGCTGAGGACGCCGACATTTCTGCCAAATCAAGCAGTACTGCATCCATCGAGCGAGCGTTGTAGACGGGCTTGATGGCCGATGCATCACGGAACAGGAAGTATACGGAACCGCGCGTGTCCTCCGTGGAGATCTTATGACCTGGAGGTGCACTGCTACCTGGAACATATTGATCCTTCTCCAGGAATGCCATATCCGGGAGTACATAGTCGGCCAGCACCGCGTTCTCGTCCATCGTAAGCGGGAACGCGACGTGGAATGGCACCTTGGACCAGGCCTTCTCGAAGAGAGCCGCGATCATAGCTCGAACGAACTGGGCCACCGCCGACAGACATCAGGGTGTCCACCTCGTAAGGCGAATGGTATTTCTCGGGTTCGAGGATGTTCTTCGCAAGACCCCAATACGAGCGTATGGGCCATTGGATAGAACTGCCGCAGGTCGGCGAAGGTCAGAGGCCAAGTCCAGGGATAGCCCAGAATAGCCGGCGCCGGCCTCGTAGTTTGGAATGCGAACGCCGTCGTCATCCGGTTGAAGCCATGCCTGGGCCGGCACGGAGTTGCCGGTCACGCCGCCGGGACTTCCAGATTTCCGAGAAGCTCGGAGATGAACTTGGTAATGTAATCAGCCCACGGCCCCTCCACGGGTGCGAGTAGGGTCCCTTGGATGTATACAAGATTGCAACGGGGCGGAACGGCATGGTGACGCCGTCGATCGTGATCGTCTCGCCGATATGAGCGTGCGTGATCAGGTCGTTGGCGATTTCGCGGACCTTGGCGGCCGGGATCGTCGTGAACTGCTCCTGCCACTCGGGAGTGCTGTCCTTGACGGAGTCCTTGATCAGTTGAAAGGCCGGGGTGGCCTTCACGCCGTTAGCCGTGTAGGTGCCTTCCAAAGCGAGATCGGCCGTATTTGGGTCGTCAAACGGGACAGGCTGGCTCGTCGTGCTGTTCCACATCAGCGGCTTCTTAGTCGCCGAATCCCGGACATAATCCTGATCGGGGCCGATTAGGTAAGGTCCGGTAGTGCGATTCTTTACCAACCACACATCGAAGGTCTTGATCTCATACAAGATCGTGTGCAGTAGGGCCTGATTGAAGGCCAGCTCA
>CAVUHJ010000004.1:0-1395811 GCA_963741325.1 uncultured Chloroflexia bacterium | reverse complement strand
TAACCAGGCTCCCCGATGATGGGGAGCCCTTTATTCAGTGGAACCGGATTGGAGAGCACCTGAAGAACTAGAAAGAAGGTTTTGGCAATGAAATCAACATGTGAATCGTAATAGTCCAGGGCGGGGCTTATAAGCTCATTCAGAATTGTCTAGCCGCCTCTATCTATTTGGTGTATAGTTAGCCCACTATCCGGGTCCATTAGCTGCCCGCAATAACACCTTTGTCTCTCCTATCGAAATCCCCCTTAACAAATATTCATTGCAATCAGGTATAAATCGTACTTGACACAGCAGAGTTATACATCCTCGACGCCGCTGCGTAACAAACATTTCGATCGTATTCGATTCTGAACAATGGAGGTGATGCCGATCCTGAATTTTTTCCATTTTAGTAACACGTGCAAGTCAGAATACAGGAAATTTCGACTATTGAATGCTATGAGGAGAATTCGAGAAATGAACAAAAAATTGCTCGCGTTATTCAGCCTATTGCTGATTGCCGCGTTCGCCCTATCCGCCTGCGGTCCGGCCGCGACAGCCACCCAGGCCCCCGCTCCCGCTGCAACCCAGGCGCCTGCCGCTACCGCAGCTCCGGCTGCAACTTCAGCGCCGGCTGCGGCTCAGTCAGGCGGGGAAGTATATTACCTGAATTTCAAACCGGAAGTAGCCGATGTCTACGCAGAAGATCGCTGACGAATACAAGGCGGAAACCGGCGTCACGCTGAAAGTGGTCACGGCTGCATCGGGAACCTACGAGCAAACGTTAAAGTCAGAAATTGCCAAGTCGGATGCACCTGTTCTGTTCCAGATCAACGGCCCGGTCGGTTACGCAGCCTGGAAGGACTACACTGCCGATCTATCAGGCACCGAGCTGTACAAGCATCTTTCCGATAAAACCATGGCTGTTACCGATGGCAGCTGGCGTCTATGGCATACCGTATGTGGTCGAAGGCTACGGGATCATCTACAACAATGCCATCATGACCAAGTATTTCGCGTTGGCCGGCGCCAAAGCAACCTCCATGGACCGAGGTCAACAATTTTGCGACGCTCAAGGCCGTTGTGGAAGACATGACCGCCAAGAAAGCCCAAGCTCGGCATCAAGGGCGTGTTTTCTTCCACTTCACTGAAGACCTGGCGAAGACTGGCGCTGGCAGACGCATCTCATGCCGATCTCCCGGTCTTCTATGAGTGGAGGGACAACAAGATCGACATGCAAGACGCTGCAGCCAACAACTTCAAATTCCAGTATTCGGACAATTTCAAGAATATCTTTGATCTGTATCTGAACAACTCGACCACCGCTCCGAAGCCTGCTTGGCAGCAAGAGCGTCGATGATTCGATGGCCGAGTTTGCGCTGGGTCAATCTGCGATGGTGCAGAATGGCAACTGGGCCTGGGGCCAAATCTCGGGCGTCCAAGGCAATACGGTCAAGCCGGAAGATGTAAAGTTCCTGCCAATCTATACCGGCATGCCGGGCGAGGAAAAACAGTCCATCAACGTGGGCACTGAGAACTTCTTCGCCATCAACAAGCAGGCTCCTGCGGACAAGCAGAAGCTCGCCGAAGACTTCATCTACTGGCTGTACAGCAGCCCGAAGGGCAAGGCTTTCGTTACCAACGATCTGAAATTCATTGCTCCGTTCGACACCTTTGCCGACAACGAGAAACCAACCGATCCGTTGGCCAAGGAAGTGCTCCGCTATACGAGCGATACCAATCTGTACAATGTCGCCTGGGACTTCGTCAAGTTCCCAGGACAGGACTTCAAGAACGACTTCGGCGCCGCACTGCTGCAGTATGCACAGGGCAAGATGAACTGGGATGCTGTGACGCAGCTGGTAGTTACCGAGTGGCCGGCCAAGTACGGCCAATAGCCTGAGCTCTGCCTGATCATGTCACCCCGCCTCCATTGAGAGGCGGGGTGACCCTTAGTACGGGGCCCGTGCCCCATCACAGAGCAGGAGAATAGCCGTGCAGAAGATGCCAAAGCGATACTACGCCTTCTTTACCCTGCCGACCGCGATCGCATTCGCGATCGCCTTCGTGATACCGTTCCTATTCGGTATCTATCTTTCCTTCACCAAGTTCACGGCCGTGACCGATGCGAAGTGGGTGGGCGTCGAAAACTATGTTCGGGCGTTCACGGATGACCAGAACTTCATCAACGCCGGGATCTTCACGGTTGAGTTTGCGGTTGTTTCTGTGATTTTGATCAATGTTGTGGCGTTTACACTTGCGTATCTGCTCACGCGCAAGATGCGGGGCACCAATGCCCTTCGTACGGTGTTCTTCATGCCGAACCTCATCGGCGGAATTGTCCTTGGCTATGTCTGGCTGCTGCTCATCAACGGCATTCTCATCAACTTCGGGGTGGATATCACATACGACGCCAGGTTCGGTTTTTGGGGGCTGGTCGTCGTGACGAACTGGCAGATGGCGGGATATATGATGGTCATTTATATCGCCGCCATCCTGGCGATCCCGACAGATGTGGTCGAGGCAGCCAAGATCGACGGCGCCAACTCGTGGCAGATGCTGGGCCGCATCACCATCCCGCTCGTCATGCCGGCGCTAACGATATGCTCGTTCTTGACCGTCTCGAATTCATTCAAGCTATTCGATCAAAACCTTTCCCTCACGGCGGGCGCACCGGGCAGGCAAACCGCCATGCTGGCGCTGGACATCTTCAACACCTTCTATGGCCAAAACGGTTATGAAGGCGTGGGCCAGGCCAAGGCGGTAATGTTCTTCATCTTTGTGAGTACTATCGTGTTGCTGCAGCTGCGTGCCAGCCGCAGCCGGGAGACGGAGGCCTGATGGAAACCGAAAAACGCTCCCGCAACGATATATTGTTCGTTTGCCTCTCGATCCTGGCCGTGCTGTACATGGTGCCGCTCTTCCTGGTCCTGATGAATTCCTTCAAAGGCCGGTTCTTCATCTCCGACACCCCCTTTGCTCTGCCGGATGGCAAGACGTGGGTGGGACTCCAAAACTATGTTACCGGCATTGTCAAGACCGGTCTTCCGCAAGCTTTTGGGTATTCCCTGTTCATCACGGTTTTCTCTGTCAGCGCCATTGTGCTCTTCACGTCGATGACAGCCTGGTGCATCACCCGCGTCAGATCGCGGACCAGCTCGGGCCTGTACTATCTGTTGGTCTTCTCCATGATCGTTCCCTTCCAGATGGTGATGTTTAGCATGTCCAAAGTGGCGAATATCCTGCACCTGGATAACCCGGTTGGGATCATTGTGCTCTACCTGGGATTTGGAGCCGGGCTATCCGTGTTCATATTCAGCGGCTTCGTCAAGAGCATACCGATTGAAATAGAGGAAGCCGCGACGATTGACGGCTGCAACCCGATCCAAACGTTCTTCCTGGTCGTTTTCCCGGTCCTGCGGCCCATTTACATCACGGTTGCCATCCTGAATACGATGTGGATCTGGAACGACTACCTTCTGCCGTACCTGGTGATTGGCAGAGACTACAAGACCATTCCTATCGCCATACAGTACCTGCAGGGCGGCTATGGCAGCCGGGATATCGGCGCCATGATGGCAATGCTCGTCCTCGCCATCGTGCCCATTGTTATTTTCTATCTATTCCTACAGAGGTACATCATCGAAGGCGTGGTTGCGGGAGCGGTTAAAGGTTAACCTCCCTCCTGTGCCTTTCCGGCCCGCTCCCCTGTCCACTTGACCAGGGACAAGACTCCTCCATAGGCGGGGGAGTCTTTTGTTGAATCTGCTTATGATAAGAACAGGAATTATGATTACGATAGGCAGTTCCCATTGAAGCCCAATCATGGGCGTAGTGATAATCTGCCCAACTAAACCCTGTAAAGTGAGAAAACTTAAGATGAAAAAAATCCTTATCACGTATGCTACCCTCTCCGGCACAACTGTGGAAGTCGCGCAGGCCATCGGTGAAGAGATCACAAAGGCCGGTCTGCAAGTGGAGGTCTTGCCTCTCGAGAAAGTCACGAATCTCGACGCCTATGACGGTGTAGTGCTGGGCGGACCGATGGTAATGGGCTGGCATCGCTCTGCTTTGGGTTTCCTCAGGAAGCACAGGAATCAGCTGAGCCATATCCCGTTTGCGATTTTTGTTATGGCCATAAGCCTGACAAAGTCGTCTGAAAAGAGCATGAGCGGGGTGCCTTTCTTCATAGATGATACTCTGCCCAAACCACCGGCTCAAGAAGGCCATCTGACGTTCAGGGAACGCTATGCGAACGTCCTGAATTACGCCCGGCCCATTATGAATGCGGCCGGTTCGGCCAGACCGCTCAGCATCGCATTCTTCGGCGGCCGGTTGGATTATGGGCGCCTGGCCTGGTGGGCCGTGATGTTCGTCATGCTCATCATCCAGGCTCCGGCCGGCGACAAGCGTAACTGGGCAGCCATCCGCGGCTGGGCTGCCGGGATCCCCTGGACGCAGGCCAGAGCAGGAAAGATTCAGTAACTTACAATAGGAGAAAATCTTGAAAAACCAATCTTCGCTTAAATGGCTTATTCCGCTGATCGGGTCCCTGGCTTTGTTTGCCGTCCTCATGGGCCTGTATTATCAAACCCCGGGTCAGCCTTATCCTCTCACTTCCTTTCGCGGCGAACAGGTCACGATCAACGGGCACGGGCTGTACTTTTACGATACCGTCAGTACCGCAGCGCAAATGCAGGCCAACGATCTCATTGCATTAGTGGTAGGTTTGCCTCTGTTGATCGCATCAACCTGGCTGGCCTTCCGCGGTTCGTTGCGGGGGCGTTTGCTGCTCACCGGCACGTTGGCTTTCTTCCTGTATACCTACATGTCCATGTCCATGCTCACCGCGTACAATTCGCTCTTCCTGGTCTATGTGGCGTTATTCGGCCTCAGCCTATATGCGTTTATTCTGAGCATGCTGTCCTTCGATCTGGCAGACCTGCCGCGGCATTTTTCTTCTCGCCTGCCTCGCGGCTGGATCGCCGCCGTATTATTCGCGATGGGAGGTTTCCTGTTCCTGGCCTGGATGGGTCGGATCGTTCCACCTTTGCTGCAGAATACAATCCCGGCGCTGGAAAATACGACTACCCTCGTTATCCAGGCAATGGACCTGGTCCTGATCATGCCGTTGGCCATCCTTTCCGGCGTTCTGCTGCTGCGTGGAACTGCCTGGGGCTATCTGTTGGCGTCCGTCACGGTGCTGAAAGGACTGACCATGGCACTGGCCGTAAGCACGATGGGAATCAATATGGCGCTGAACGGCGTAGCTGATAGCTCGATCATCCTGGGCATCTTTATCGTCCTGACCATCCTAAACCTTATCTCGGCCGTGCTATTGCTCAAAAATGTGAAAAGCCGGGAGGAGGTCGCGACGCAGATTGTCGGCAACGACTTGGTATCTATCTCACCCAAAGGCAGGCTACTTTGAGCACGGACCTTTTAGAACGTGGATATTAGCTTGAAAATGTCACATTATCCATTTAAAGAGGGTGTATCCAAGATTTTTTCTAATGTGACACTGTCGAGGTAGTAACGTCAAATTTAAGAAATTTTATGATGAGAGCCTGGATCTGCTCTATCCTTCTATTGGGTACCATCAACCTCTCTGCCTGCACGAGACGTATTCCTGGTCCGCAGCCGGAAAGCGCTACGACCTGCCCGAAGCCCGGCACTATCGGGCGGGATAAAGTTAAATATCCGACGCAGGGCTTTAATATTTCCTTCCAATATTATCTACCGCCCTGCTACGAGACATTGAAAACGTCCCATTTCCCCGTGATCTATCTGATCGCTGTTGGATTTGAATCGCGGCTGGATGACCAGGATAACACGCCCATGTCCTTGGCGGACCGGCTTATCCGGGCTGGGAAAATGCCGCCTGCCATCCTGGTTGTGCCCGATGCCACCGTTGCCTTCGGTTATCACGCCGCACTTGCGATCGACCTGGTTCCCTACGTTGATGGAAAATTCAATACTCTCTCTGAACGCCAATATCGTGGGGTCGGCGGTATCTCGCATGGCGGAGGCATAGCCGCCCGTATGGCCTTCCAGTTCCCGGAGGTGTTCGGCAGTCTTGGCGTTTTTAGTGGAGGCATTGCCTCCGGAGAAAAAGATACCTTCGATGAATGGATTAGATCAAACCCATCCCAGCTTTGGCCTCGCGTGTGGATAGATGTTGGCAACCAGGACAGCGGCATCAGGCCGCTTACCCAGAACCTGGTGGCCGTGCTTCATCAGAATGGTATTGCTTACAGCCTGGATATCGAGCCCGGCGATCATAACTGGGATTTTTGGTCGCCGCGTATGGAATCATATCTGCTCTGGTTTGCCGAAGACTGGAAGTAGTTTGGCGAGCCTGTCAAGACTCTTTTTGTTGCAGGGCCGCAACGAGAGAAAGCGGTGCACAGGGATTTCGCCGGAAGAGACCCTACGCGAAGAATGCTGGTGGAAACTTCAAAGAAAAAAATCCGTGGCTTTTCCACGCAATCCCTGAGGTCCCGCGTAAGAACCCACGTCAAGATGCTTTTCCCCCGGTGCTATAATTTCCCACGATGAAATTCGAATCCTGGCACAAACTTACCCTGCCCAAGATCGGCTTTGGCACCTGGAAGATCGGCGGCGGGTCCCATGCAAACTACTCGCTCGATGCACAGTCACTGGCGGCTCTCCGCTCCGCGCTTGAACTCGGATATACCCACTTCGACACGGCCGAGGGCTACGCCGCGGGTCACACAGAAGAACTGCTTCAGCAAGCCATCCGCGATTCGGGGATAAAACGGGAGTCGCTGTTCATTACATCCAAGGTCTCTCCCGAACATCTGCACCCCGAGGCGGTTTTGAAGTCCTGCGAGGGCAGCCTGCGTCGTCTCGGCATGGACTATCTCGATCTATATCTTATCCATTGGCCGAAGATGGGCATGAACCTGGCGGATACCTTCAAAGCGCTCAATGCACTTGTTAAAGATGGCAAGGTCCGGCATCTCGGGGTCAGCAATTTCAATCTCAAGCTTCTTAAGCAATCACAGGAGCTGTCTGCCACGCCTCTCCTTACCGATCAGGTACCATATAGCCTCTTCGACCGTGCTTATGCGAAGAACGGCGTCCTCGATCACTGCATAACCAACGCCGTCCTGTTTACCGCCTACTCCCCGGTTGGACAGGGACATTTGCCCGTGAACAAAACTCTAAAGTCCATTGCAGAGAAGCACTCCACCACACCGCATCAGATCGCAATCGCCTGGGTGGTTTCACAGCCCTGCGTCATTACCATTCCGATGTCCTTCAATGCCGGGCATCAAAAGGAAAACCTCAGCGCCGCAGAGATCGAGCTTACCGCCACGGAAATGGAACAACTCAACCATCTGGCCTGATCGTCTCTCGACGATAAAGTTTGTTATTCATCCTTGTTCCTTCATTCTACTTTCCACTTTCCACTTTCCAGCTTGTATTACTCCTTCCAATTTCTAATTCTACCCATGGATCTCAGAGCAAATCCTACTCCTGAAAAAATCGAAAAAGAAGAGCGGCGCACGGAAGAGGAGCCCCTCTACCGTGTCATCATTCATAACGATGACGTCACGCCGATGGATTTCGTCATCCATATTTTGATCACGGTCTTCTCGATACCGAACACCAACGCAGTAAACATCATGTATACCGCTCACCTCAACGGTGCGGCGCATGTTCAAACGCTTCCCAAGACCGAAGCGAAAAGGCGGATCAACAAAGCCCTTTTCGCCGCCCGGCTGAAAAATTACCCGCTCGAGTTCTCGATGGAACCGGAATAGATGTCGGAAGCCCTGGACAGGCTTACAGAGATAAATCTCGACGATCTCGTCAGCGCCTTTGGCTGGCAGGATCATCCATTGCTGGCGCGGCTCTTGCGCCGGCTCTTCTTGAAGCCTGCCCAAACCTTCGCTCAACAAATGCTGGACTTCGACTCATCCATCGGTGTAAATGGGATCGCCGATGCTGCCTGCCTGGCCGAACGTTTTTACGCTCGAGAGGTACGCGTCCACGGCGCGGACCTGCTGCCTAACAGCCCCTTCCTGGCTTTATCAAACCATCCGGGTGTTACCGATACGCTGGCGGTTATGGCCGCGTTGGGACGAGCGGATCTAAAAATCATCGCCCTGGACCGGCCCTTCCTTTTATCGCTCCCCAACCTGAGCAAACAACTTTTTTTCGTAACCGATGATCCCAATGAACGCGTAGCCATGGTGCGTCGGGTTAGCACACATCTAAGGAATGGTGGTTCGGTCCTCACTTTTCCGGCAGGCCACAATGAGCCCGATCCGGACATCTATCCGGGCGCGATTAAATCTTTAGGGACGTGGACCGACAGCGCCGGAGTCTTCTTGCGCCTGGCGCCGGGCACGGTCCTGGTTCCGGTCTGCGTGCGCGGCGTAACCTGGGACAAGACCGCTCACCATCCGCTGACCCGCCTTAGAAGGACATTCGACGACCAACAGCTTCTCGCCTCGGCCATGCAGCTGCTTTCGCATGTGCTGCTTAATACGCGTCCTGTAACTGTACACGTTCTGATTGGAAAACCCATTACTGTTAAAGATCTCGGCTCTACTGAACCTCGGGTCATCCATCAAGCCCTGTTGGCCGAAATGAAAGAACTGATCAAAAATCCGCCTGAGGGAAAAGGGCAGAACATATTGTGAATTCGCCCTCACCCCTAACCCCTCTACCTGTCGGTGAAGAGGATGCCCTCGCCCTTGTCCTGCCTCCCGAGAACAAGACTAGGCCGAGGACAAAGTGGCTCGCGCGCCTGGTTCTGGTGCTGGTGCTTTCTGCCCTTCTTTTTTTTGCCCTGCGCAACGCTCCTCTTGCGGAGATCTTGAAGACACTTGGCAGTCTTCAGCCCGGGCAAATCGCCATACTGCTGGGCCTGAATACGCTTATCTACCTTCTCGTAACTGCGCGCTGGTGGTTTATCGTCCATGCTGAAAACAAAAACATCCGATATTTGCCGCTGATCGGCGTCCGCGTCTCCGTGTTCGGGATCAGTTATTTCACGTTTGGGCCGCAGGTCGGCGGTGAACCCCTCCAGGTTTTGTATCTTAAGCGCAATCATGGCTTGACCTATACTCGCGCCACCGCTTCTGTAGTCATGGACAAGCTGCTTGAATTTCTCGCAAATTTCTTCCTGCTGGCATTCGGCCTAACGGCGGTCCTGCAAGCAGGCATCCTTTCGACCCGCACCGGGCCGTCGCTGCTGAGTCTGATCGCCCTGGCGATTTTAGTGTTATGGCCCCTGGTCCACCTGGTTTTACTGTACAACCGGCGCTATCCCATATCCGCCTTATTACATATGCTGCCGGCCTCCCGCCGGGATGGAAAGTCCGTCCGTTTCGTGCGTGCCTGTGAACATCTGGCAGGGCAATTTTGCCAGCGTCATCCGCGCGCTTTGTTTGCCGCGATCCTGGTTTCGCTTCTTGCTTCTGCCGGGACGGTAAGCGAATACGCCCTCATCACGTCATTTTTGAGTGTCGGTCTGCCCTTCTGGCAAACCTCCGCAGCCTGGACCGCGGGCTGGCTATCCTTCCTTGTACCCTTGCCGGGTGGTTTGGGCGCGTTGGAGGCCAGCCAGGTGTTTGCATTGGGCTTCTTCGGAATCTCTGCGGCTTCCGCCCTCAGCGTAACTTTGCTGATGCGCGGCCGCGATCTATTTATTGGCGGCCTGGGGCTCCTGCTGGCAGGCAATGCGGTCCGTCGAGACTGAAATCCAAACTCGAGGCCTGCGTACGTATTGGTAGGTATAGAAGTAGTACCCTGAAATAGATTCGGGTGTTATAAAAACCAAACTCAAGGGAAGAGAATTATGAATCAATTGACGATCCATCGCCAGGTCTCAGCGCGTATCCCGACCCGACATGGCACATTCCAACTCATGCTGTTCACCAGCAATTCCGATAATAAAGAACATCTGGCTTTTGTTATGGGTGAAATCCGCGACCAGGAAAATGTCCTGGTGCGCGTGCACTCCGAATGCTTTACCGGCGACGTGCTTGGCTCCCTGCGCTGCGACTGTGGAGAGCAGCTGGATCGCGCCCTTCAACTGATCGCCCACGCCCGGCGCGGTGTGGTCCTTTATCTCCGCCAGGAAGGACGCGGTATAGGCCTGCTTGATAAACTTCGCGCTTATAATCTGCAGGATGAAGGCCTAGATACGGTCGAGGCGAATTTGAAGCTCGGACACCAGCCTGATGAACGTGACTATGGCGTGGCCGCACTCATGATCCGGGACCTGGGGATCCGATCGGTTAATCTGATCACAAACAATCCCAAGAAGATCAGTGAGCTGCGCGGCCTGGGGATTGCCGTTCGCGAGCGGATAGCGATCGAAGTCCCGCCTCGACCCGAAAATTTCAACTACCTTCACACCAAAGTCAAGCGCATGGATCATCTCCTGCAGCTCGGGGGACGGTTCCAGCTTGTCGAAGATAATGCCTAGCGCAGGCGCGTAATATTTTATTAACCTCCCGATCTTCAACTTTCAATATATTCCTCAAAGGAGAGCATATGCAACTAAAAGCCCAGCACTACGTCATCATCCTTCTTGTGCTTGCCACCGCCTTTTTGCATTTGGCTGCATCCTTCGATCGAATCCTTTTCCCCGGCGGAGTTCCCGATCCGCTGTTCCTGTTGAATGGGCTTGGATACCTGGGCCTGTTGGGAGCATACTTCCTTCCCATCCCCTTCTTCCAACAAAACCACAAATTGGTCTGGCGGGTCATGTTCGGTTACGTGATCCTAACCATCGTAGCCTGGATTGTTATCTGGGTTGGGCTCAACGTTATCGCCCAGGGCACGCCCTTCTTTAGCAGGGATTCGATCTACGGCGTTCCGGCCAAGATCATTGAAGTGGTTTTGCTGTTTCTCCTATGGAGAGATAGACCCTAGCAGCCCGCGAGCGGGGAATGTAAAATAAGCACATGGATCACAAGACAGTTTATTTTATCGCGCCAGGTCGGGTTGAACTGCGCGAGGAACATTTGCCTCCTCTCGGCGCGGATGAGGTGTTGGTGGAAACACGAGTTTCTGCCATCAGCGCAGGCACCGAGATGCTTGTCTATCGCGGTCAGTTCCCACGGGACCTGGCCAACTCACACGATAGCCTGAGCAACGGTTTGAATTACCCCCTCGCCTACGGTTATGCCTGTGTTGGAAAAGTGGTCGAGGTTGGGATGTCGGTACCCGGCGATTGGCAAAACCGCCTTATTTTTTCGTTCCAACCCCACACCTCCCGTTTCATCGCCAAGCCCGAATCCCTCTTCCTCTTCCCGAATCATTGCCGCCCGAGGCGGCTTGCTTCCTCCCCAATATGGAAACCGCGGTTAATTTGGTGCAGGATGCCGCCCCCATTATCGGTGAACGTGTGCTCGTCCTTGGACAGGGCATGCTGGGATTGCTCGCTGCCGCTTTGCTGCATGAATTCCCGTTGGAACGGCTCGTTTCTGCAGATCGGTATGAGCTGCGCCGAAAAGTTTCGCTTGAGCTTGGAGTGGATGCTGCGCTCGATCCCACCTTTGATGATTTCCGCAGCCTTGCACTTCAAACAGTTTCCGGTTCACAAAGCGGCTTCGACCTGACTATCGAATTGAGCGGCAACCCATCCGCCCTGGATGATGCCATCGCTCTAACGATCTTTAGCGGACGCGTAATGATGGGTTCCTGGTACGGCGAAAAGCGTTCGCCAGTTGATTTTGGCGGCAAATTCCACCGCTCTCGCATCAAATTGATTTCCTCGCAGGTCAGCTCCATCTCACCGGACCTCAGCGGGCGCTGGGATAAGGCCAGGCGGTTTGGAACAGCCTGGAACGCGCTAAAGCGCATCCAGCCGCAAAAGTGGATCACGCATCAATTCCCGCTGGACCAGGCCGCCCAAGCCTATGAACTCCTGGACAATTCCCCCGAACAAGCACTTCAAGTCATCCTGGACTATAGCTAAAATTCTTCGCTCAAACCCTTACAGAGGAGCCCTCATGTATACGCTAGCCGTCCGCCGTGACTTTATCGCCCGCCACTTCCTGATTGGCGGTGACTGGGGTCCGGAAAACTTTCCGAACTCACACCACTACATCCTCGAGCTTCAGCTCGAAGGCCGAGAGTTGGATCAACACGGTTACCTCGTGGATATTGTGGATGTTGAGAAGCATTTGGATGAACTCATTGTTCATTACCGCGAAAAAATGCTCAATGACCTGCCTGAATTCAAGGGCTTGAATCCGAGCCTTGAGCATTTTGCGCGCATCTTCGCCACTTCTTTGAGCGATTGCATCAAGGCAAATAACATCTCCGCTCTGAAGCTGATACTGTGGGAAAACCAGAGCGCCTGGGCGGCTTTTTCGATTGACCGGTCAGCGGGCTAACCTTCGAGCTCTCCAATCTTCAACCTTTCACGTTCAACCATCAACCTTAAACCCAAATGCATATCGGCCTGGTCATCTACGGCTCCCTCGATACGATGAGCGGCGGTTATCTTTATGACCGCCAGTTGGTCGCTTATCTTCGAGCGCAGGGCGACACGGTCGAAGTGATATCGCTACCCTGGCGCAATTACTTCTCCCATCTAACGGATAACCTGCGATTCCGGCTGCCTCGCAGCTTTGACCTTGTGATAGAAGACGAGCTAAATCACCCCTCTTTGCTGGCTGCCAACGCGCCTCCGCATCCTTACCCTATCTTCAGCCTTGTCCACAACCTGCATTCGTTGGAGAAGAGAGCGGTCTGGCAAAATGCTTTTTTCCGGGCGGTCGAAAGCCGTTATCTCAAATCGGTGGACGGTTTCATCTTTAATTCGGTTACGACCCGCGATGCCGTCCACCCTGTGCTGGCGGATAATAAGCCCTATGTCATTGCAACCCCCGGAGGCGACCGCCTCGGCACCCTGACCCCTGATCAAGTTCGCGCTCGCGCCACCCAGCCCGGCCCGCTGCGACTGCTCTTTCTCGCAAATGTAACGCCGCTTAAGGGATTACATGTCCTGTTGGATGCCTTGAGGCTTGCAGGCTCAGATTTCAGGCTCGATGTGGCCGGTTCATTGACTGTCGATTCCCGCTACGCGCAAGAGGTGCAGCAAAAAGTCATTGCCCACCGTTTACAAGCCAGAATATTCTTTCATGGCATTTTGGACGGCGCCGCCCTGGCCGAAAAGATCCGGGAATCACAAGTACTCGTCATCCCCTCGTTCTACGAAGGTTTTGGCATTTCCTATCTCGAAGGGATGGCCTTTGGCTTGCCCGCTATCGGAACCTCCGCAGGCGCCATACCACAATTGATATCAGCCGGCGAAAACGGCTTCCTGATACCCCCGGGCGATTCCGTGGAGCTAGCCAAATGTTTGCGAGCTTTGGCAGCAGATCGCGAATTACTCACGCGCCTGTCGCTTAATGCCCTGAAGCATTTTAGGGCTCAACCCACCTGGGCCCAGTCTGCAGAAAACATCCGAAATTTCTTATTAAGAAATATAGGGACTTTCCCCTCCGGTTCCGCCTGACTCCAGACCGGAATCCGGCTAGTGCCCGATGGCTTTTATCGCATCCAATCCATAGTATCCGCTACCGCAGGTACTAACCCAATTTCCATTCATATCCTTGGAACGCATGATATCCTGAACGCCGATCTCATGGGTATCGATTACGGTCACGTCGAGTCTCTTTTGACCTTGGGCGCTGGCCTGCCTGATATCGCGGTCACGCTGATCCCAGAGTTCTGCGCGGTATATGTACCCGGGCAATTCCGCATAATTCACAGTAATCAAACGGGCGGTATAAACCGTACCCAACCCGATGCCGATCAATGCAATCACGACCAGCCATTGCTTTGGCCATTGTTGAATGACGGCCTGTCCGACCATCCAGGCCATGACCGCCAACCCGGAAAGCATCGTAAAACGCGAAAGGGATTGTGCACGCGGCTCGGGATAAGAACTATAGAACTTGACACTGGGGGCCTGGACCGCGGCAATCAGCAGGAAAGTGATTACTGCCGTAACAAGCAGGGAAAGGCCGATCCCTTTCAAAGTGATGACCCGCCGGGTCGATGCCCAAAATGCAGACAGGACGGAAAGCGATCCGAAGAAAACGATCACGATCAGGTGCGGTAACGGCAGGCTCTTCAATAAATCAACGATGAAATTGAGGGTGAATTCGAATGATATAAAGGGCACCGCCAGCAGGCTAGTGGACCTCACGGCCATGTCCCCATAGCGTGAATTTGACGGAGATACGATCAATACCAGCATGGACGCCAGGAGAAAGATAAAAGCCACTAATGTCGTGGGGAATGATCTTACGGCCCAATCCAGCTGCCTTCTTTTCCCCACCCAGCCCGCAGCCAACATCAGGAACATTGCGCTGACCAGAAAGGCACAGCCAGTTTCTGAAAGCCCTCCCGCCACAAATGCCAGCGGCGCGGCCAGAAAGACGGCTAATTTGCCCGGTTCTTTCCTCCTCATTTGGTGGGTGATCAACCCTAAAATATAAAGACCTAAAATGATCGTATAACTATAGTGGACACCCGACCGCCAATAAAGAATCTCGAACCGGTCAGGGTCCAGGTAAAGGACGTAATATAACAAGAACACCACCCCCAGGATGCCAACCATTCTGGGGGTCTGATCGGTTATTTTTGCAAGGTTCAACCCTATCCACAGCAGGGCTCCGAGCCACAGGACGATGATCAATAGAGCCATGACTTGGGTGCCAATTATCCCCGGTAAATAAGATAGACCCGAGAGCAGGGTCAGTGAGAAGCGGTTGGTGGAATAACCTCGGAGTGCGGCGTCCCCGGAGAAGAAATAGGTTCCTACGGCGCCGATCGCCCCGAGGTTTTTGAAATCACGGTTGTAGCACCAGTCATCTCCCCAGTACCGGTTATAAAAACCAATGTACGCGAGCAAGCCGAGACCGAGCAATAATACACAGCCGGAGATAAGTACGGTTGTAGTGCTTATCTTTTTGAGCATTGATCCTCCGAGGCTTTTCAGCCAAGAATCCGCATGAATAAAGACATAAAGACTACGGCGCTGCCGCCGCATATCGCGTTGACCCAGTCGTTGTTCAACCATTTCCAGCCGCGAATTTGGATAGTGGGCGTGCCGCAGGTATGCAATGGATGCTTTTCCGTTTCCTTGTTATCGGTGGGACAAAAGTAGATGGCCTGCACGGTCGCACCCAGGCAGCGAATCGATTAGCGAACCAAGCAGTCCGCTCAGGGTAACCAAGAGGAATAACGGACCCGCGGCCGCCGGGGAAAAGGACAGCCGCCAAAAATCCGATCAGAGCGGCGCCTAAGAGAGCCGCGCCTGTCCCATAGATCGAGACTGCGCCGGAGGTCCCCTTTTCAACGCTCCTCCTCAAGTCTGTTATCAACCGCGGTGGATTGGGATTCAACACCCCCAATTCGGTCGCCCATGTATCTGCATTGACGGCTGCCAGCGCCGACGCAAAACCGAGCCAGACCCAGGTCGTTTGCGGCAGGAGTGCGTTTAGAAGAACGAATAACGCAGCGATACCCCCGTTACTAAGAACCTGGGCTGCATCACGCTGCCCCCCTTTGGAATATTTCTCATTCAACTCTTGCTTGCGGTCTTTGAAAGCATGTGTGAGGACGGAAGAAGAGACAAAGAACGCCAGCAATAAGACAGCCCACTGCCATCCGCCCAGCCCAAAGATAACGGTGCCGATTACGATGGCGGCAAACGCCCCATCTTTGCTCAGGCTGTGGGCGCGATAAGCAAGATAGGAACTAACAACTGCCAGAAGAAGTCCGATGATTAGTTGCATTTAATTATCTTATCTGTAATAGGCAGAGTCACCAGGCTTTTTTTGGCGGCTTGATAAAAAGCTCAGGGTTCTCAGCGGCTTGGCGTCAGGCTCTTGCCCATTAAGGCCGTTCTTGTTTCAGAGACAGAGCTGGGTTTATATGGGGGTCGTGACAATAAACAGCACAGCGATTATGAAGAGCAAGCTCGTCAACGCACTGGAAGCCCAGATGATCACGGATAAGACCCGCTGCTTTTCCCAACGATAAAAGTATAATCCGGCTGCCCAACCGGCCAGGGCCAGAAATGCGCTCACCAACGGCAGGATCACGAGTTGGACGGAAGGGACCGCGTCCGGCGTCCGGTCGGGCCGGAAACCCAGTGCAACCTGCGAAAGCACCGGGATCAACAGGCTGATCCAGACGATCAATCCGATATTCAAGAATAACCCGGCCAGCCAGAGATAACCGTACCACTCCCGACTGCCAGGCTTCCGCCAGCAAGAACGATGGATATAACCGATTTTGGCTTGGCAGGCGTCAGGCTGCCCAGCTCCACCGCGCGTGCAAAAGTTTGCGTAAATTCAACGGGATCAGCGGGGGAAATAGCATATACCCGTTTTGCGGTCGCAACCAGCAACAAGTTCTTCCTGTCGCTTGCAATGAATTCGACTATTCCCAGGTCACGGTGCCGGCGCAAACCGAGTATCGCTCCCGGCCATTGGCATAGGCGGCAGGCTCAACGGCTGCGTAAGGTCCTGCATGGAACGCACCCACTCAATATCCGTGAGCGGAATATCTTCATCCCGCAGGCCCCAGCGCAGTTCCAGGCTGTCGCGGTCAAGGATATACTCCGCGCGAAAAAGTGCAAATGCCCGGTAGCCAAATAACGGGATGGGCGCAAACCCGATCAAGCCCACCAGCAAATAAACGACAAAGTTCGGCCCGCTTCCCGCCCGCAGCAGATTAGTGAATCCCCAGCCCGCGGCCGCGGCCAACACGGCAAGCAGGATCCCATGCAGGATGAGACCATTGCGTTTTGAAGGGGGGAAAAGCCCGGTATTCATATACTTACTTATGATCTGACAGAATTCGTCAGCTCATCGCGGATCGCGGCGCAGACCGCTTCCACTTGTTCTTCGGCCATCACGCCGGAGAAAGGCAGGGCAAGCCCGCGCCTGCCCAGGTCTTCTGTGACAGGATAATCGCCCTCACGATATCCAAAGCGCTCGATCATATAAGGCTGCAGATGGATCGGCAGGAAGTAAGGGCGTACCGGTATATCCGCGGGCGTCCAATCGTTTGGCAAGGACATCGCGATCGATCTTCGCATCGAATCGGACAACATATACGAACCACGACATCCGTGTGGTGAAAGGTTCGATCACCGGCGGTTCCACGCCGGGTATCTCACTCAGGCGTTCGGCATACCATTTGGCCACCCGGTCGCGTTTATTCAATAACTCATCGAGGCGGCCCATCTGCACGGCGCCCAGCGCAGCCGACATTTCATCCAGCCGGTAGTTATAACCAAGATAGGTATGTTGCAGCCAGGTATCCCCCGGCGCCCGGCCCTGGTTACGCAGGGCGCGCATCATATCCGCCGCCTTGTCATCCTGGGTGATGATCACACCGCCTTCGCCGGTTGTGATCTGCTTGTTCGGATAGAACGCAAACACGCCGTAATCGCCAAAAGTGCCTGCCGGTTTGCCTTTATACTCCGCTCCCAACGCCTCGCACGAATCTTCGATCATCTTGATCCTGAATTCATCGGCGACCTTGCGGATCGGGTCGAGGTCCGCCGGCTGGCCAAAGACATCCACCGGCAAAATGGCTTTCAAGTGTGCGCTTCGTTCCGGACCCTTTTCTGGGCAGCCACCGTTCGGCTTTTTTCCCGCCTTCGGTCAAATCGCGCACCGCCTGCACGGCAAGCTGCGGATCGATGTTCCCGGTTTTGGGATTCACATCCACAAAAACGGGTACGGCATTCTCATATAACATCACATTGGTTGATGCAACGAATGAAAAAGGCGTGGTGACCACCAGGTCATCCAGCCCAATTCCCGCTGCCCGGACGCATAGATGCAAGCCGGCTGTCCCGGACGATACGCCCACCGCGTGCTTGGCGCCGGTAAGGTCGCGGAAGGATTTTTCAAAATCGAGGATCCAATGGCCCATGCTCAGGATGGGCGTATTGAGGACATTTTGAACCGCCTGACGTTCAACGTCTGTCAGGTCGGGAGAGCTCATTGGGATTTGCATTGTCATTTGAGTGTTTTCAACAAAGATTGGATGGTTTGGGCTATTTCAGTCGACCGGCACAAGCTGGTTTTCCGTGCTTTTACGCGTCTTCAATTCTACCATCCCCTCTTTCAGGTTTTTTTCCCCCACTGTCACCCGCAGGGGCAGCCGATCAGATCTGCATCGTTGAATTTGACGCCCGCCCGTTCGGCGCGGTCATCGAACAGGACCGAAATCCCCGCGCTTTGCAGGCTTGAGTAAAGTTCTTCCGCTTTTGCCTTGGTATCCATTTCTTTGCCCGGCAGCTGCATGAGATAAACATCGAACGGGGCGGCGGATGCAGGCAATGTCAGGCCCTTATCATCATGGTGAACTTCGGCCAGGGCAGCCAGGATATTTTCATAATAAAAGCCGGTTTCATCGGCCAACAGTTCGGCATTCGGTGAATTTAACGGCGTGCCACAATTCGGGCAGGCATCGCCGGCGCCCGCCTGCACCACATCAGCAACGACCTCGGCGCTGTAATCACGTCCATAGTTCGTATTCTTCAAGTGGTAGCCCGGTTCATTGGCCCCTGCCGCCAGGTTGGACGATTGCGGGTATGAGATCATCCACGACGATCAATGCATTCTTAAGGCCGATCGGGGATGCATATCCGGCTGCCGCGCCCGATTTTGCGATTTCTTCCGCCGTCGCCAGGCGAACTTCACCGACAAATTTTTTCAATTTCGCTTCGCTGAGCTGCATATCGCCGCGCACGGCCACAAACACGAATTGGTCGTCCGACAGACGTGTATACATCAACGCCTTGGCTGTTTTTTCTTTGGGAATGCCCAGATAATTTGCCAGCAGACTCGATCGTATGTGCAATCAGGGGTCGAAATCTTTTCGACAGGTAGGGGAGGTTCGGCAGGCAGGGCTTGCTTTTTGAATCGCGCAGTTTCACGCCCGAGTCGGCATAACGACAGGCTGGACATTGCAGGAGCTGCAATATCGCCCGTCGGGATTTCAAAGAAGGTTTCCCGGTTTCTGTTTGGATAACAGCCAGGCCGAGCTGGACGAAGAAATCCGGGTTCTCTTTTGACAATTCCTGCAGTCGCGCTAAGGCTTGTTCGCCCAGCAAGTGTCGAACTCGCCATCGCGGGTAATATAACCTGCCCGCACCAGGAAGGCAAAACCCTCCGTCCGTGCATTGGAAGGAGCTTGTCGCAGTGTTTCGATTTTCAGGTCGAGATTCTCATTTTCGTAAAAAGACCCCAAAGGTCGTGGAGGCCTTCAGGGTCTTCTCCGATGTAAGATCGCTGCTCTTCTTTTTCTGACTACCGTTGTGCCACTCTTCTGCTTTTGGCGCAGGTCTTCCCGGCGGTTTGACGGAGGCGGCGTGGGGACGGGTGTCTGGGAGATGGATTCAGCCATGGCCGCTTCGGTCTGTGTGGTCTCCGGCGCCGGCTCGATGTTCAGCTCCACCGTTTCTTCCATCCGGATCTGGCCGCGCAGAATGCGCCTTCGTCCGTAACAAAAGCCGTTGTGACCACGTCGCCCCAGACGCGTCCCGTGCCGCGGATCTCCAGTTTTTGCGTTGTGATATTGCCGCGCACCGCACCCGCCACGATGACCGTGTTGGCGCGCACATTTTCACAGGTGACTCGTCCGGTCTCGCCTACGACCAGCATGCCGCGCAATGCGATCTCGCCTTCGAATGCGCCTTCGATGCGGACGCCGCCCGAGCCGTTGATGGACCCATGCCAGATCACGCCCGACCCCAAGCACGGATGTGATGCGCTCGACAGCCTGGACGGATGAAGGAGTATCAGTTGTAGCAGGATTACGTTTAAACATCGTGCAATAATTTTACCTTAGAAACGAAATGGGCGGACGTATCGTCCGCCCACCGAGTCACCATACTAATTGCTGCTTATGCGCCGCTTTCCTTCGGCATCCATATTCATCTGAACCCCAACTGCATTGAAGCCCGAATCTGACGTACAACACCTCGCCGGTGATGCGGGCCGACATGTCCGAAGCCAGGAACACGGCCGCGTTGCCCACATCCTCGATGGTTATGTTCTCACGCATGGGAGATACGTCCGCAAAATGCTTGTACATATCGCGGAAGCCGCCCACGCCCGCAGCAGCCAGCGTACGGATCGGCCCCGCTGAAATTGCATTGACCCGTATCTTCTCCGGGCCGAGGTCGTAGGCCAGGTAGCGCGTGCTGGATTCCAGCGCAGCCTTGGCGACGCCCATCACGTTATAGTGCGGAGCGACCTTCACCGAGCCGTAATAGGTCATGCAGAGCAGTGAGCCGCCCGGTCGCAGTACGGGTCGAAAAGCCCTGGCCAGCGCCACAAAGGAGAAGACGCTGATATCCATGGCATTCTTAAAGCCTTCGCGGCTGGTATTGTAATATGGGCCGCTTAATTCATCGCGGCCCGCGAACGCGATCGAATGCACGACCACATCCACCTGCCCAAAATCCTTTTTAGCCTTCTCGGCGATGGCCGTAATGTGCTCATCCTTCGTTACATCGCATTCTTCCACCCATTTACATTTGATCTGCTCGGCGAGTGGTTTCACCCTGCGTTCCAGCGCTTCGCCTGCGTAACTGATCCCGATCTTTGCGCCTTCCCGATGCATGGCCTGCGTGATGCCCCAGGCGATCGAACGCTCATTCGCCAGTCCAAATATCAACGCGGTTTTACCTTCAAGTAAACCCATAGCTCCTCCAAAAAGTAAAGTAGGGAACGGAGAGCAGACGACCAGCCGGCTAATTACCGGTCTCTACTCTCCAGCCTTTGACCAAAAAACGCCACGGTTTGGATTTCCACGGCTCCGGTACAGTATTTAAACCCACCCGCGGGCCTTTCGTCACGAGGCGGTTGGGTACGGCCTGGCCTTCTTCGATCCAAAGACCTGAATCGGATTGGGTTAGGTCAGCGCCGTTCTCGTCCTTCGTGACCCCCAGAGCCTGCGTCAGCTTGCCGGGACCAAAAGTATCGCGCCCGTTCCGCCGCTGCAGACATGAGCTCGGCGCCTGCGAGGGGCTGGATTGCCCGCAGCAACACGGCCGCAGGGAAATCCTTCGCGCTCCGTGACCACATTCAGCATCCAATGGTTTCCGTATGTGAAATAAACATATGCATGCCCGGGCGGTCCGTACATGACGGCTGTGCGCGCCGTCCGTCCGGCTTTGGCATGGCATCCCAGGTCACTTTCCCCGATATAGGCCTCTGTCTCGGTGATCAGGCCGACCAGTCTTTGCCCATTCAGCACCCGGGTCAATCGGGCGCCGATGAGTTCGCGGGCAACAGTCAGGGTTGGACGATTATAAAACTTCGCGCGGCAGGATCATATCCATTTGGAAGATTGAAAGCTCCCGGATCATCGGGGGAACCTTCAATCTCTCAACCTTAAAGATCGATTATTTAAGTCTTGGATCGCGTTGAAGAGTAAGGCGCAGGCCATCGTCCAGTTTAATGGAAGGACGGTAACCCAGTTTTTCCTGGGCAAGGGCAAGGTCGGCTGTCAGGCAGGAGACGCCGCCGGAGGTCTGTGAATTGTAGATCACTTCAGGTTTACCGCCGGTGATGTCCAGGGCCTTCTTTGCCAGGTCATGCACACTGGTCCCGATCCCCGAGCCCACGTTTATGACCAATCCATTGATATTTGGCGCGGTGGAAGCCGCCACCATGGCGCTGACCACGTCGTCCACATACACATAATCGCGGGTTTGATTTCCATCGCCATGAACCACCAGGGTCCCGCTGCGCGAGGCCTGCCGTAAAAAGTAAGGCACTACGGGCGGGTGTGAAGCGGGCATGTGTTGGCCGGGCCCGTAGGCATTGAATATGCGCAGGCTAACGGTTTCTATGCCCCACAATCCGCCGATTGTGCGAACGTAGAACTCCGCCGCCAGTTTCGAGACGGCATACGGCGAGCGCGGATTGGGGTTATCGGTCTCTCGCAAGGGCATATCCCCCAGGTCGCCATAGACGGCGCCCGAGGAGGCCAACACTACGCGCCGGACGCCCACGTCGCGCATGGCTTCCATCAAGGCAACCGTACCGCCCACATTGACCGTGTTGTAATCGCGCGGATATAAAACCGATTCAGGCACCGAGACGCGCGCAGCCAGATGATAAACAACATCCACTTCCTGCAACAAAGTCCATAGCTTGGGACGGTCGCTCACATCGCCGCGGGTAAAGTGGATATCCGGCGCTAACGCCTGCGGATCGCCCGTGGAGAGGTCGTCAAGCCCGCGTACCTGATGGCCCTCGCGGGCCAGGTGATTTGCCAAAGAGGAACCCAGAAAGCCCGCCGCGCCGGTAATTAGGAAGTTCATAGCGGAGGGATTATACTGCTTGTTTTCTCAAGGATAAAAACAGGCCTTCCAATTCTGTTTGGAAGGCCCTTTGACTGATGCATATCGCGCATCCAGGATCAAGACGAATATCTGGGATGGTTGGTCATCCGAAGGGACGAGTTCAACCATCCCAAAAGCCAATTTAGATCTCGGAGAACCTCCTGATGAACCAGACCTTTACTACCTGGGTGAGCACAACATAGGCAATTAGCATTCCAGCCAGGAGGGGCCAGTAAAGAAGAGGCAGGCGCACAAAACCCAGAATCGGCGCCAGAGGCGATACCGTCAACCAGGCGCCGACCGCGACAATAATGATCGATGTGAGGATCAACGGTTTGCTTGCCCGGCTTTCGATGAACGGGATCTTGTTCGTGCGGATCACGTGAATGATCAACGTCTGAGTGAACAAAGATTCCACAAACCAGCCAGTATGAAACAAGGCGGGGTTGTTCCAACTATTAAAGACGTACAACATGATGAAATACGTCATGTAGTCGAAAATGGAGCTGATCGGGCCAATATAAAGGATAAAGCGGCGCAGTGAGCTGATGTCCCATTTGCGCGGCCGGGCCAGCCATTCTTGATCGACCGAGTTGGTTGGAATGGCAGTTTGCGAGAAATCGTACAGGAGATTGTTGCTGAGCACCTGGATGGGCAGCATCGGCAAAAACGGCAGGAATAGGCTGGCGCCCAGCACACTGAACATATTGCCGAAGTTGGAGGAAGCCGCCATCTTGATGTACTTGGTGATGTTTCCAAATACCTTGCGACCTTCAATGACACCTTCTTCCAAAACAAGGAGGCTGTTTTCGAGCAGGATGATGTCGGAGGAACTCCTTGGCGATGTCAACCGCGCTATCCACCGAGATGCCAACATCGGCCGCTTTCAGCGCGGGTGCGTCATTGATGCCGTCGCCCATGAAACCGACCACGTGTCCCTTGCCCTGTAGGGCGTGGATGATGCGTTCCTTATGCGCCGGAGACAGCTTGGCAAACACCGTGGTCGCCTCGGCGACTTCCACAAGCCGCAAATCATCTAACAGCTCGATTTCGGGGCCGAGCAAGATATGGTCCACAGGCATGCCCACCTGCCTGCAAATATAGGCTGTGACAATGTCATTATCGCCGGTCAGGATTTTGACGTTTACATTCTGAGTATGCAATTTGACCAGCGCCTCCGTAGCGGTATCCTTGGGCGGATCGAGAAACGCCATAAACCCGAGCAAGGTCAGGTCGGACTCATCTTGAACCGTGTAGTGTGGCGTATCGTTGTCGCCCGGAAATATGCGGTAGGCCACCGCCAGCACCCGGAAGCCCTCGGAATTCAATTGCTTCACGCGCTGCTTGCGGTGCTCGTCATGCTCCGGCAGGACGAGCAGTACTTCGCCTTCAACCTCCACGTGCGTGGAGAGATGCATGATCTCCTCGACCGCGCCTTTACAGATCAGGATATGCCGGCCCTGATTGTCTTCGACGATCACCGACATGCGCCTGCGCTTGAAATCAAAAGGCAATTCATCGATCTTGCGGTAGAGTTCATCCACCTGCAGGTCGTCATTAAGGTTGACATGGTTCAGGATCGCCTCGTCCATCAGGTTCTTCAACCCGGTCTGATAATAGCTGTTCATGTACCCGTAGTGCAGCACACGCTCGCTGGGGTTTCCCTTCACGTCCATGTGTTTTTCCAAGACAATTTTGCCCTGCGTGATGGTGCCTGTCTTGTCCGTGCACAGCACATCCATCGCTCCGAAGTTCTGGATGGAATTCAGGCGCTTGACGATCACTTTTTTCTTGGACATGGAAATGGCGCCCTTGGACAGGTTCACCGTGACGATCATCGGCAGCATTTCAGGGGTCAAGCCCACAGCCACGGCCAGAGCGAACAAGAAGGCTTCCAGCCAGTTGTGCTTGCTCAAGCCATTGAACAGGAACACAAGCGGCACCATCACGCCCATAAAGCCGATCATCAGCCAGGTAAAGCCGTTGATGCCTTTATCAAAGCTGGTCAACTGGCGTTGTCCAACGATGCTACCGGCCAGTGAGCCAAAGTAGGTCCCGCTGCCCGTTTGGACGACAACTGCCTGGCCGGTACCGCTTTCAATGTTAGAGCCAAGGAAACAGATGTCGGACATCTCAAGCGGATTCTGTGCCTCGTCTGCCACTGGGGCCGCCAACTTCTCCACAGGCATAGACTCGCCCGTTAATGCAGCCTGGTTAAGGAACAGGTCCTTCGCCGAGAGCAGACGGACATCCGCAGGGACCATGTCACCCGCTGAAAGGTGTACGATATCTCCAGGTACCAGTTCTTTGAGCGTGATCTCCTTGCGCTGGCCGTCGCGCACGACTGTTGCCGTTGTTCTGACCATCGCCCTGAGCTTCTCAGCCGCGGTATCGGCGCGGCTTTCCTGCACATAGCGCAGAACGATCCCCAGCAATACCATGATGAAAATCACGATCGTTGCGCGCAAGTCCCCAGTGAGGTAAGAGACCAGGCCGAGTACTGAGAGCAGGATCACCAGCGGATTTTTGACGTTTTCGTACAGGCGCATCAACCAGGTTTTACGCTTTTCTTTCGCCACCTCGTTGGCGCCAAAACGCTCGATGCGGGCTTCTGCTTCATCAGCTGTAAGCCCGTTGGGAGTCGTATTAAGTTTTTCGAGCACGGCGGAAGCGTCCTGATGTGCGCTCTCTACGAGAAGTTTCGAGATTTGAATGCTCTTTCCGTGCGTATTGTTCATCAAGCGCTGTGGCGCCGTAATAATCGTAGCGAGGAATCCCATTTGTACCTCCAGAATGTTTGATCGTTCCTAGAACATTTCCCGAAAGATCGGGGGACATCATATATAGGAAGCTGAAGGTAGCTGCATAACGGGACGCGGTCCCTGGCAGCATGAACAACCCGATTGATTGGACGATGATAAATATAAGTATTCATCGATTCCGGAAAATCCTGCGTGGCACGAATTATTACTTTCAAGTAGGTCAAAAGGTGACTGCCTGCTCTTGTCTGAAAAACCATAACAACCTCCGTCGAACCAGAGATCACGAAGGCAACAAAAAACGCCTTCTTTTCAGGTGAAAGGATGGCGTTCGTGGGTCGAGCAGCTTTGATTCCCCTTATCAAGTGATAAGCCGGCAAGGCTAAGCCAAAATCACGGGGAGGAAAGAGCAGCTGTACGTCGGGAGAAACGTCAGGTCATTTCGCCTATGGGACAATAGACTTCCAGAACTTCCTGAGTCCATATACAACCTCCTTTCCATCTGCACTTTAAATTTGGTCAAGCCAGGTGCAGAGTCAAAAAGAAAACCTCCCGTTATTCATCAGGAGGCAAGTTAACGCACACAAGGACTATCGACCACCTCCTGGTTTAGCTTTAGCGCTGCAGGTCGTAGGGAAAAGATCCCAGCCACTTTGAGTGAAGCCTTAAGCCGGCCTCACCTGTTCTATCCTTTGGCGTCTTTGGACGTTTCAGGACAATGGCCTGTATACCTTGCAGCCGCCTGGCCTAACGAGGTTCAATTTGCGTTGTCATAATACCCCCCTATAAACGCAATTGTCAAGAAGTTTTATTGCAAGCTAACAAATCTCTAATCTCAAATAGTTGGGAGTATTCGGTTTGGTTTTATGCGGTTTGGCCTTCAAGACACTTTATTGGAGATTCAGAGATTACTCGCGCCTGGCAAGATCACCGAATTTAAGGAAGCGGGCAGCAGCGCTCTCCAGCCCACATCCTAAATTCAGAATTCATCCCTTTAGATTGATGGCCAGGTTGGGGTCCTTATAGGCAGATTCAAATGGTCTATCAGATATCAAACTGTGAAACCGCATTTACGCCGCTCACGTCGGGCAGGATACGCCGCCACTCGAGGGTCTTCAAAGGCGCTTCAAGCAGCTGGCCATTTGAGAGTACTGCCAGCAAGGTATTGCCAACCTGTGTGAAGCGTTCCACCATGCCGCGCGGCCACGGCGTTTTGAGTCCGGAGGAGGCAGAGGTCCAGGTTTGCCCTCCGTCGTTCGTTGACTCGATCCGGCCATTCCTGTCAACGCCATCGGCTGGGCCCAGGATGATATGCTGCGAGTCCATCACATCCACCCAGACCGCCCGGCAGTAGCAGTCATAGACGCATTTCCATGTTTTACCGCCGTCGCCGGAGCGATAGAAGCCACCGCCAGTGGGCGCAAAGACGAGGTCGGGAAGGAAGGGGTGCACAAAGATCGAATGGACATCGGGGTAGATAAAGGGCTCAGGAGGGCCTTCGAGGTCCGGGTTTCCATTGCTGCCTTCGGCCAGACGCCACGTTTCGCCGCTATCGTCCGACCTCAGCACGCCCCCGACTTCGACAGCCGCATAGGCCCGCAAGCGGCTGAAAGCAAAGCCCCGTACGCAGCCTGATTCAGGTGAATAAGGCAGGGACCACTCATGCAGATCGCGCAGTTGTGCCACCTCGGGACAGGCGCGCCACGACTCACCCCCATCATGCGAAATGTAGATACCGGCCGGTTCGGTACCGGCAAATTCGAAATCGGAAGTATTCGGTTGGAAGGCCAGCCAGCGGATATGTCGTTCCGCCAGGCCCTTGCCTGCCGCTCTCCAGGTTTGGCCTGCATCGTCGGAGCGAAAGACGCCCTCAAGTGTCCCCGCCAGAATTACCCCTTCGCGGGCGATGACGCTGGTAACGTGCTGATCCTTGAGTCCTCTTGTGACCTCACGCCATTCATCCCCCTCACCTTCGCAGATCACAAGACCTTGTTCCGTGGCAAGCAGCAGTTTAATCATGGCAGTCTATTAGGAAGTCCGTAATGAGTTTTTTTGATCGCAAGTTGCGGAAATTATAAGCGAAATAAAAACCCGGCTCTATATCGAGTCGGGTTGCCGCTAACTACTTTCCATTTACAAAACACTGTTCCCCATCTTACTTCCTTCTCCTGGGCGCCAAATGGTTGTGTCCAAAACTTCTCGGCGTCGGGGCGGGCCGTGCCGCTTGCGGGCGGCCCCTTCCACGTCCATCAGGAGCGGACCTGGCCGGAGCGGGCGCCGTGTAGTCAAAATCCGGAAGGGTCTTGCGAGTGAGAGGCTGCCCCATGATCCGCTCGAGAGTTCTGATTACGTCATTATCTTCAGGCGTAACGAGCGTAAAGGCGTCACCTTTGCGTTCGGCCCGGCCGGTGCGCCCGATGCGATGGATGTAGGCATCGGCTGTATCCGGCATGTCGAAGTTGATGACGTGCGAGATCTTCTCCACATCCAGGCCGCGGGCAGCAATATCTGTGGCTACCATGATGTCGTGCGTGCCGTCTTTGAAGCCTTTCAGGGCGGACTGGCGCTGGCCCTGCGTCCGGTCGCTGTGCAGGCTGGTCACGTTATAACCGGCGTGCTCGATCTGACGGGTGAGCTTCTGGGCGCGGTATTTCGTGCGGGTGAAGATCAACACCGATTCAGTCTCGGTCTGCTTGAGCAGTTTGAGCAGCAACCCGGACTTCAAATGCGCGGGGACGGGATACAACGCGTGCGATACCGTATGCGCCGGGCGGCTGAGTCCCATGGTGATACGCTGCGGATTCTTGAGCGTCTGTGCTGCCAACTGCTCAACTTCGAGCGGAAAAGTGGCCGAAAACAACATGGTCTGCCTTTGCACAGGCACGGCTTTGATTATTCGTTTTATGTCCGGCAGGAATCCCATGTCGAACATACGGTCAGCCTCATCCAGCACCAGGATTTCGATGTGCTCCATTTTTGCATACCGTTGATTGATAAGGTCCAGCAGGCGTCCCGGGCAGGCAACCAGGATCTCCACGCCATCATGCAGCGCTTTGATCTGCGGCCCGGCGCCCACCCCTCCGTAAATAGTTGTGCTGCGAATTCTGGTCCCCATTGCCAGGTCGCGCACCACTTCATGGATTTGCTCGGCCAGTTCGCGCGTCGGTGTGACGATCAAAGTGCGGGGCACGCCGCGCTGCCCATTCAGCAGCTTGTTTAGAATGGGAAGAACGAATGCGGCTGTCTTACCGGTGCCAGTTTGTGCGGTACCGATGATATCGCGGCCTTTCAGCGCCGCAGGGATGGCCGCTTCTTGTATGGGCGTCGGCGTTTCATAGCCGGCCCGTTTGATCCCCGCCATCAAGCGGGAATCCAGATTGAACTGATTAAAGTTCATGATATTTCCATTTCTTCAGGAGTCAAACAATGTCGGGGAATTGAGTATTAGCTCAAGCGAAAACAGCGGCAGACTGCTGATGTGGTTGAATTACGGTTCGATTATTAATAATAAGAGAATTATACTCTAATCTGGCTCGCCTCTCCCATAAATTGGGTTCCCACCGTTTGTCGTGTAGATCTGACCAATTTGTAAAATCGAATTTGCCTTATCCTGGAAATCTGCGGATAGTTAAGGCTTTTTCACCCATTAGCCGCCTGAGAACCTGAATCAAGCTTATACACGTGCCAGGAAATCCATCTGATGTGCAATATATACCAATTCCCCATTCTGGATTTGCTCTACGCCGCTTCGACAGCCAATCGGCAAAGGCGGCTGCATCCAAGGCGGGGTGTCCCGTAAGCGACTCTTCGAAAAAATGCAGGATGAAATGCAGGAAATATTCTTCATCGTCGGGATATTTTCCGTCCACGGGCATGCACTACCCAATCTGACGAGCCCGCCGCCAGTATCTGTGCTTTCGCCTTCCTTAAATGGGCAAACAGGTGCCGTACCCGCGCGGCTGTCCCCGCCTGTTATTCGTTTGTCCATCGTCTCGTGATACAACCGTTCGATCTGGTCGTCCAATGCCTCATTAATCGACGGTTCGAACGAGGTTAACCCGTCGAAGACCACCGTCAACCACGCCAGGCCCTTGGTCAACGACAACAACTTCGGCAGGCTTTCCGGCATCTGAACAAATCCAGAACTGCATGCGCGATCAACAAGTCGGCTTGGGCGTTATTTTTTGAGATGAAATCGAAAACATCCGCGCACTCGAGATGGATGTCGAACCTCGCGCGCCTTGTCGAACACCCGCAGGTGGTTCTCCCCAGCCCGCTCCGCCTTTAGGCCGGCTCCGGCAGCCCACTTTGGGATCCACTCTAAAGCAAATCGGATGTTTTCTTCCATTGCTTCCACCAGGACATAATCGGCCTTCGTGATGACATTCCAGGCCAGCAGGCGGGCGACCATGTTTCCCATCCCCGCTCCGATTTCAATGATGTTGACCGGTCCTGGGGCAAATTCTCTTTCAGAGCATCGAGCACCCCCCGATTCAGAGCCCGGTCGTCCACTGTTTGTTTGGAAAGCAGATAGCGGGGAAATGAGTAATTCATATTCTGCCACCAACTTTATGACATCATAGTAATTTTGTGATTACGATCTGAAGGCCAATTCCAATTAGGACGAACCCGCCGATGATCTCTGCCGACTTTTCCAAATTGCCTGCCGAGGCGGTTCCCCATTCGCAGACCGATAAGGGAGAGTATGCCGGTCACCACCCCGATCACAATGGCAGGATACCAAACAAAAATACCGAGCAAACCCAGGCTCAACCCTACTGCTAACGCATCCACGCTGACCGCGACAGATAGAAGGACAAGTGTCCAGCCCCGTGAGGGATCGTTTGATTGGCTTTCTTCTCCGCTCAATGCGGAATAGATCATGCGCACGCCCACAAATCCCAAAAGACCGAAGGCGATCCAATGATCATAATTTCGAATAACCGGCTCGATGGTCGCGCCGGCCATCCATCCCACTACCGGCATGATGAATTGGAACAAGCCGAAGTGGAAGGAAAGCCGAAAGACAGGGCGCGGTCCCTGTGTCAGACTTAAGGAACCGGCGGCAAGACAGACTGCGAAGGCGTCCATGGCCATACTCAGGGCCAGCAGGAAGATTTGTGGAAAAGGCATGACGATCTCGAGTTATTTGCTCCTCCAGGCTCTGAATTCCCTCAAGATCGAACCGCCGATAAATTCGCGTACGATGGAATTCTCAGGGATAAGGCTGGCCTCGATCGGCAGGAACCATTCCAAAAAGGTCAACAGCCGTTTTGCTTCTATATATTCGGGGATGCCGTGAGGTACCTGTCGCAGCAAAGGCTCGGCCAGCGGTACGAGCGCAGAGAGCTCATAAACCAGGGCCGAATTGAACATCACGTCGGCGTTCTCTTGATAAGGAAAGATGTATTTCTTCTCGCCGCGCCGCACCGACTCCCAGCGCGAGATCGTATCTTTGGCGGTATACCCGCGTTCGCGTGCGTCTCGCACGATCCTGCGCAGGAGACGGGTGTCTGTGGTTGAGACGCGATTGTGCCGATCGAGGTTGAGCTGGGTCAGGGCCGAGACGTATATCTTGAATCCGCGCCCGCCCAGCTTCGGGGGCAGGAGTTGGGGATCCAATCCATGGATCCCTTCCATAATAATGGGTTGGCCGCGTCGCAGCTGGACATGTCCGCCTGCCTCAGGATTGCCGCTCTCGAAGTTGTAGCGCGGCAGCTGGACTTTCTTTCCTGCGAGCAGTTGTTCGAGGTGTTCGGCCAGCAGCGGCAAATTGAGGGCCCCCAGCGCTTCAAAGTTTGGCTGGCCGTCTTCCCCTGGCGGCGTCTCGTCCCGTGCCAAAAAATAGTTATCCAGCTCCAACGGGTAAGGCGAGATGCCCAGGGCCAGCAACTGGATTGTCAGCCGCCGCGAAAAGGTGGTCTTGCCTGAAGAGGTAGGCCCCGCGATCAGGACGATCTGCGGTTTCCTCACCGCGATCTTACGCGCGATCTCGGCAACGTTTTGCTCATGCAGAGCCTCCGAGACCAGCACAACCTCATGCACCCGCCCGCCTCGAATGGCATCGTTCAGCACGCCCACGTTATCGATACCCAGGTGCACCAGCCAATCGCCATACTGCCGAAAAGCAGAAAGCAGTTGTGGATAAGGCGTGATCGGTTCCAGTTCTGTAGGCGAATGACGGCGAGGAAAACGCAGGGTAAAGCCGCCGTTGGCGCCATACAGGTCGAAATATTTTAAGTAGCCTGTGGATGGAACCATGTAGCCATGGTGATAATCCATCCGTTCACCGAGACGATATAGGGTCAGGTAGGGTTTGCGCCGATAGTTGAGCAGATGTACCTTATCTTCGTATCCGATGGAGCGGAAATAATCAATGGCTTCCTGCAGCGGCACTTCCTTTTTGTCGAAGGCCAGGTCGGCCCGTATCAGGTCCTGCATGTGTGATTTGAGCGCAGCCAATTCATCACCCGTTAAGGGTGCGCGCCCGTTGACTTGACAATAGTAGCCCCCAAACGAAATCGAATGGTCGATCCTCAGTTTGGCTTTGGGAAATAGATCGGCAAACGCCATCTCCAGCATGAAGTTCAATGAGCGCCGGTAGATCAGTGCACCGTCTGATTCAGACATGTCGATCGGGCGCACGCTTGCATCCATGATGGATTGGATATGTGAGTTCGCGCAGTTCGGTGTCTACATCCGCTGCCACCACCGGCACTGGAAATTCCAGTGCCTTGAGAAAGTCCCCCACCTGCGCGCCGCGCGGGCCTGATAAAACACGCCCGTCAGGGAGATGGATCTCCACTTCAGGGCGCGGGGAAACAAGATGAAATTCTGTTTTATTTTCCATATACTTATAGACGGGAAAGTTATTGTATCACCGTTAAAGAACCCAACCCGGGCAAACCCAGGCTGGGTATCTCGACTATATCACGTTTCTCTTCTCTCTACTTTCGCTTCTCCGATTTCTCTACCCCTTAACCTCTTCCTCGTGGACTTTAGCCAGCAGCTTCTCCGGCTGGTGTGCGTACTCGTCCAGTGGAATTTCCTTATTGAACAAAGCGGTCACCGTTTCAGACAGTACTTTATTGACCGGCGTTGGGACGCCAAACTTCTTACCCGCCCTGACCACCGCCCCATGTAGGAACTCCACTTCTGATTTACCCCGGCCCGCATATAAGTCGATATGGAAGGACGGCATCTTGCTGCCGCGCGCGCTGCCCGCCGCTCCTGCCAGCAGAGGTCGGGACAGCCAGATCGGCAGCCGCGTGATCAGAGCCAGGAAACGCACGGGGGCGTCAGGCAGGTCCACCAGGGGGATATCCTGCGCCTGCATCACAGCAATGCATTCATGGACCAACGCCATTTCAAGCCGGAAGAGTTTTGGGTTCGCGAAGACTTCCGCAGCGGTCATATCCAGGGCGGCCGAGATCGGATTGGCGGTCAGGTTGGTCATCATCTTCGACCATTTCATGGCAACCGGGTTGGAATAGGCACGCGCATTGAGAAAGGCGGAATTGGCGGCCGCTATTAATTTGGTGGAAAGCGGGTTCGTGCTGGCAATGCCGATGCCGCGCATTCTTTCCAGAACGATATCGCCGGGGCCGCGGCGCCCGATCGAGTGCGTTACTGTGCCGGGAATAACCCTATCCGCGCCAAGCAGGCTCGCCAGTGCAGGCTCGTTATCCACTCCGTTCGAGAAACATAGGAAGGGCGGAAGTTTTCCGGCAAAGGGTCTCATCGACTTCGATCGCACCCGCTGTATCGAAGGATTTCAGCGCGAAGATGGCGACGTCGAAGGGACCATACCTCAGGGCATCTTCCAATGATGATGCCGTGACGAAAGAGCCGGGGTTGAGCACGTAAGCTTCCCTGGTATTCCGCCGCTTATCAATCGTAAGGTCAAGCCGCAGGCCGCGCCGCCGTAGTTCATCTGCGACCTCGGGCCTTTCCATGAACACCAGTTGTTCACCGGCCAGTGCAAGCGAGCCGCCGATATAGGTCCCAACCGCGCCCGCGCCGAAAGCTAAGATCTTCAAGTTTGCCATTTCCAATCCTTATGCTGGGGATTCAAGCCGCATCATCCGCCACTGGTGGCGGACGGGCCTGTAGTTAAACTCGGCAAAGCCGGTATTGTTGAAACGAAATCTCGGGCCGTTATAGTTGGCCTGTACGGGGATGCCGAGGATCACATACATCACTTTATTCAGCAGGCCGCCGTGCGTCACAATGAGATACTTGCCGGCCGGGCGTTTGATCAACTCATAGACTGCCCTTCCCGCTCGCAGGAATAATTCCCAGTCTCCCTCTCCGCTCTCACCAAATGCATCGTAAGGCGTGGTGAACTCGGGTTCGGGATATAACTTTAGGGCTTCTTCACGCGTCAGGCCCGATACCTGGCCGGCATTGCGTTCCATCCAGATGGGATCCGCTTCCACCGGGACTCCCAGCTTGCCGGCGATCAGTTCGGCCGTTTCTTTAGCCCGGCTGAGCGGGCTGGTCACCACCAGGTCGAACTTCGTCTTTTCCGTGAGCCAGCGCTCCGCTAAAGCCAGGGCCTGATGGCGTCCCTTTTCCGTAAGCGGAAAATCGGACTGGCCCTGAAAACGCGCCTCGGCATTCCCTACCGATTCACCGTGGCGCAAAAAGACGAAATCATAGGATTTCGTCTCAACCATCTTTTTCTCGATCTTTTCTCAGGTAGACCGGCCGCCGTTTTACCTCCTGGAAAATATAACCGACGTAGACAGCCACGAAGCCCAGCGATACCATCAACATTCCTCCCACGATCAGGATCACGAACATGAGTGAGCTCCATCCCGGCGCAAGGTTGGCCGTGTGGCCGGTCAGCCACAGGAAGGCCACGTAGACAATCTCTATCAATGCCAGGCACAGCAGGAACCCACCCATACTTAAGCCAATATACAACGGGACCAGCGAAAACGAAAAGATGGCGTCCATCGCCAGCCGGAACATCTTGCCCGGGGAATACTTCGATCTCCCCGCTACGCGTTTCTGCTCATGGTATGGCAGGATCACGCTGGAATATCCCATCCAGGAGATCATGCCGCGCAGGAAACGATGATATTCGGGCATCGATTTAAGCCCCTCTACAGCCTGGCGTGAAAGAGCGCGAAAGTCGGCGCTGCCTGCCAATACCCGCGTCCCGCTGATAAGATTCAACAAGCGGTAGAAGCCTGCAGAGGACCATTGTTTGAACGTTCCACTCTGCGTAGCCTCCATGCGCTGGGTTTGGACGATGTCATAACCTTGTTTAACCAGGTCGAGCATTTGCGGGATCAACTCAGGGGGATGCTGGCCATCCGCATCCATCGTGATCACAATATCCCCACGCGCAGGCCTCCAACCCGGCTGTTAACGCCGCCTGATGGCCAAAATTGCGGCTTAACTCAATGACTTCCACGACACGGTCCTTGCTCAGCCAGCCGGGCCAGTGCATCCGGGGTGCCGTCGGTCGAGCCATCGTCTACATAATAAATTTTGAAAGATTGCGGGAGGGTATCAAGGACTTTACGAAGACTTGCGTGGGTCTGGTCAACGACAGTGGCTTCGTTGAAGACCGGGATCACGATATCAACTAACAGGCGGGATTTGCGCGGCACGTAGACCTCTCTGGGGCGTGATTGTACCATGCGAGCGGAACTCTCCGTTCACGGTGATTCCTTCGTCATTTTTGCAACAATTCGGCTATCCGTGTGCAGCCTGGGCACTTCTTTCTTCGTGTTCCTGACTGCGGCGGCAAATTTCTTTTCGGCCTAAAACAAGCTTACATACTTCAGGAACACCGCCCTGTGCCTCAAAACTTAAATTCCAGAATAGCTTCTATGACTTGTTCCTGCTCTGCGCCGGTCAACACATTATGAAATGGCAGGCGGATCAATCGATCACTCACCCTTTCCGTAACCGGGCAATCGCCTTCTCTTCCGCCAAAGCTGCGTCCCATATCGGAAAGGTGGAGCGGCAAATAATGAAACACGCTGTAGATACCGCAGTCTCGCAGGTATTGGATCAGTTTCTGCCGAAGGGCCAGATTCGGCAGGAGCATATAAAACATGTGATAAGACTGTTCGCAGTTACCGGGTATAACCGGCAATTGAACCTCATGCTTAATAGCCCAGTCTCTCAGTCCTGTTTCGTAAGTCTGCCACAAATTTCTCCGGTGACTTTGGATTTTCTCCCGTTGCTCCAATTGACCGTAGAGATATGCTGCCAGGATATCGGATGGAAGAAAGGAGGAGCCGATGTCTACCCAGGTATATTTGTCGATCTGGCCGCGGAAGAAACGCGAACGGTTCGTCCCTTTCTCACGCACGATCTCGGCGCGCTCCACGAGCTCCCGATCGTTGATCAGCAGCGCGCCGCCTTCACCACAGCTGAAATTCTTTGTCTCATGGAACGATTGAGCCGCCAACGCGCCGAACGTGCCCAGATACTTGCCTTTATATTTGCCGAAGAGTCCGTGGGCATTATCTTCTACGACCGCCAGGCTGTGGCGATGGGCTATATCCATGATGACATCCATCTCACAGCCCACCCCCGCATAATGCACCGGGACGACCGCCTTCGTGCGCGGCGTTACCGCCCCTTCAAGTTTGGATTCATCAAGATTAAGTGTATCTGCCCGGATATCAAGGAAGACCGGCTTCGCTCCCCGCAGCACAAACGCATTGACCGTGGAAACAAAGGTGAAATCAGGAATAATGACTTCGTCGCCAGGTTGGATGTTCAGCAGGATGGCGCTCATATCCAGGGCGTGGGTACAGGAAGTGGTCAACAAAACTTTAGGCACACCCAGTTCCCCTTCAAGAAATGCATGGCATTTCTTCGTGAAGGGACCATCGCCGGAGATATGCCCGCTTTGGATGGCCTGTGTAATGTATTCAAGTTCCTTCCCAACCGGTATTGGGTTATTGAAGTCGACTAGCGGCATATGAATTAAAGACTCCCTGAGCACAATCTGCACCGTTCTTTCTGCCATTTGAACAGTGTAATGACTATCGTTGAAAAGGTTGACAACCTGCCCGGCGAGTTGCTGCGCTGCCGGACAGTTCCCCTCACCCATGATGCCTGCCAGGGAGGCGTAATGCGAGCTTGCAAATAAGTCGCGCATCGAAGATTGCAGCCAGGGTCTTCTTTTTATCTGGCACGCGCAGGTTAAAACGCCAGAGTTGGTATGGTTCACCCAGGCAAAGGTCAGGTGGGATGAGCGAATTGTACACCGCATTAATCGATTGACGATGAGCGATGGATCTCTCTTTTGCCGCCTGCACTTGCTGCACGAATTCGGGCCAGGCCGGCAAAACCGAATCTGTCAGCAGCCAGTTGCGCATCGTTAAAGGAATATTGCTCACGCGCCTCGATGCTCCGTTTAAAGGTATTTTCCACCGTCTCCAGGTCCTGCGGGTTAAAAGGCAGGCTGTGGTGATTGATAGGCCAAATTTCCACTTAGGCAAGCATAGCCGCCAAAGCCCAGGTCGACGATCTTGCCATAACCGGTGCTATAAAGAATTACCTCCGCCGGGCTGGAAAGATCAGGCTCAAGGTCCGGGACGCAAAGACACCGGTCATCTATCAATAATAGATCGGGATGATTTTCTTTGATCTCTTTTAGGGATCCTGCGGGGTAGGGACGGATCACCGTACGTGTGCGCATACAGCAATCCGCCAAACTTGCCGGTCTTGAGCCGCCTCTCCGCCTGTTCCAGGTCCATATGCAGGGTGTGAGGGGAGATATCTACGAATTCGAAAGGCATTCCTGCTTTAGAAAAAGTAATGGGAACGATCGGACAAATATTGCCTGGCAGAAGAAAAGCCCGCCTGTCTTTTCGACCCAGCAGCAAGTTATAAAGAATGGCCGAGGCACGCGGTGCAAGGATGGTTCTCATTGCTCATTGAGGCTTCTCTTCATTCTTGACAAGATATTTCGGAGCCTCGTCGCCAGTCATGAAAAGCAGGTCCAGGATGGTTACATAGGGGTCAAAGGGCAGGTATAGCTGCGGATATTCCGGATAATCATAGGCCATGTATTCCAGCGTTATGCCCGCCGCATCGAATTTCTCCCGTTCGATGTAATCGCGAGCAGAAGGACCGCTGATATAGTGCGTCGCGCCCACTTTTGTCAGGATCTGAATGAGACGTTCGGTTCTTCGCCCATCGATCCCGGCAAACTCGGAGGATCGCATAAAGCGTGTATGCTGGATGTCCAGTTCCCTGGCAAGCGCAATCGTTGTTTCGATGGTGAAATCTGCGATGGAGTCATCATGGCGGGAATAAAACGCCTCCAATAATGGCAGGTATCTTTTGAAATAAGGCGCTTTGTTGTAGGATGCTGTCAATGCCTTGATGTGATTTCCTGGTCCAGGGTTTGCTCCAGTCTATCTTCACGTCCTTGATCGCGAGTCCCTGGGTCGCGCCCGCACTATGCACCGGAATGGTCAACCACTGTTTCCCCTGTGCGCTCTTGATTTGATTGCGATTCCGCCAGCCATGCTTATCATATTGCACATCATCGTAAAAAATGAACAAGTCTGCCCGACGTATCTGATCGAAGTAACCGCGCCACGGGATATAGGATGGCTGCAGGATAACGACGTTCATTCTCCATTCCCGGTTGTCTTCAACACGACGTAGGGCTGTTTTCCGGATGTCCTTTCGAACATCCGCGCCAGATACTCTCCGATGATCCCCAAAGCAAATAGCTGAACCCCGCTAAAGATGGTGATCGCAGAGGCCAGGAATGAGAAACCGGGGATCGAACCGACTGTGAAAAACACTCCGAGCACATAGATCAGTACGAAGAAACCGAAGATCGTAAACAAAAAGCCCAGGATACTGGCAAGCCGCAAGGGAATAGTCGTGTAATTGGTCAGTATCAACAGGGAGACTTTGACAAGCTTGTTCATGCTGTAGTTTGTTTTACCTGCCGTGCGCGTGGCTTCTTCGATCTGTACGGATGTGAAATCGGTGGTTGCCCATGAGAGCAGCACATCGATTTGCACATCAGGGCTGTTGAGCCCGGCAAAAGCGGGTTTCAGGCTCGCCCGAAACGCTTTGTAAGAGCTCATATCGCGGATGGCGGGTAATCCGAATCAAAGACGAAATGGCCCATTTCACAGCAACCGAGAACATGCTTCGCCACCATGTCTGCTGGCGGGCGCGGGGTACGCCGTAAACAACGTCATAACCCTCATCCAATTTGCTGATTAGTTTTGGCAAGTCCTCGGGACAGTGCTGTAGATCATCATCCATGGTAACGATCACATCGTAACGCGCCATCCGGATCCCGCATAGCGTGGCATTCTCCTGGCCATAATTTCGCATCAAGGAAATGCCGCGTACCCAGTCGTATTGCCTGGCGAGGTTCCCGATGATCACCCAGCTATTGTCCGGGCTCCCGTCGTTGACCAGCAGCACTTCATAAGTCTCCGCCACTTGCGGCAGGACCTTGCCGAGTCGTTCGATTAACGGCTCGAGGGTATCTTCGCCGCGATATACGGGAATAACGACTGAACAATTCATGCAAGCCACAATTATACTCGGCCGCTTTGCAACCTCACCCCGTGCCGCTCCTTCAGGATTTCAAGCGTTCGCTTCACCTCGGCTGTTCTCCGCTCCTCCCCCCACTCAAGTGACTCTCCAAGTGCATCCGCAAGTTCTTCCACGGCCTGCGCTGTTAGACCGCCCAGCATAGCCAGCATCGAGCGGCGCAGCAGCAGGTCATCCAAATGAATGATCTTTTCGCACTGAGCCAGGAAACCTATTTCACAACGGCTGTAGGATGGCAGCGATTTAAGTGGCACATCTTTCTCATGGCCGATAAAATCAGCCACCAGCCCGGCGCGCGTGCCGTACCTATCGAATAATACCCTTACACGGTCTTCAGGCAAGCCGGTACGGGCTGACAAATCATCCACGACGCGTTGGCTATCTTCAGGTTTGTTCGAATAACCGCGCCCGCCTCCGATGGGCAATTCCTTTGTGTCTTTTTTGCGCGGCAGGCCGAGGTATTCCAGGGTCTTATCGGTCACCTGCTCCGAGAAAGCCCGGAACGAGGTCCATTTGCCACCCACCAGCGAATAGACCGGGAAGCCAAGTCCGGTCCAATCCCCACTCGCCACTTCGATTTCATGATCACGTGTGATCTGCCCCGTTGTCTTGGCATTGCTTGCCGCCAGCGGGCGGACTCCGCTGAACCGGAACACAATATGCTCACGTGAAACCTTGATGGTCGGGAAAACGCGCGCGATCATCTCAAGGAAATAATCCACTTCGTCTTCCGTGCAGCGCGCTTCATCCGGGTTTTCGATGGGGATATCAGAAGTTCCCACCAGCACCCGATCGTACAGCGGGTAAGATAAGCACGATCCGCCCGTCCTTATTTTCAAAGAAGAACTCGTGGTCTCCAATAGCCGCGCGCAGCTCAGGATGGTCGAGGACCAGGTGTGAGCCCTTCGTCCCCCCGATAAAACGAGTGGAAAGGCCGAGACTCCGGTTGGCAAAGTCGATCCATGGACCGGCTGCGTTGATCAGCAGACGAGGTTTAATTTCGTAAATGGCATCCGTTAGCTCATCCCGCACCAGGAGCTTGTTGCCGGTTCCACTGACCAGGCTCATATAGTTGATCGCGCGCGCCATGGGGTTCCCCGCTTCGGCATCCAGGATGAGTTCCAGGCCCAGGCGTTCCGGGTTGAGGATCGCTCCATCGTAATAAGTCGCGGTATTGACGATATTCGGGTTTAACTTATTCCAGCGGGCAAGCGAAGCGCCGCGGTTGAGGAATTGATGCACGGGTATGCTGCGCTGCTTCCCGGTAAATGCATCGTAGAACATCAGGCCGATCTTGATGACAAGCGAGCCGCGTTCAGACGGTTTGTCGAGCAGGCGCATGAATTTAAGCGGCGCATTCAGGAATCCGGAAAATATTTTAAAAATGGGGATGGTGGTCGGCAGGGGTTTGACGATATGCGGCGCATTCTGGAGCAGGCGATTCCGCTCCTGCACCGCTTCGCGCACCAGTCGAAATTCCCCATTCTCAAGATAGCGCACGCCCCCATGCGCCATGTGCGATGAGGCCGCACTTGCGCCGGAGCAAAAATCGGCCCGGTCGATCAACAATACGTTCACGTCATTGAGAGCCAGGTCGCGGAACGTGCCGATGCCATTGATACCCGCGCCCACAATGAGCACGGATACTTCGGGGTTGCTTTTCAGGGAACTGAGGATTTCATTGCGATTCATGTTTTCGATTTCCGGTTACTTGGATTTTTGGTTCCAAACTGCATAGTAAGGCTCAATAGCCCTTTCCCTTTACTCCACCCAGTCGAATGTCCGGGAGACGGCCTTCTTCCATTGTGAATATAACTTCTCGCGTAAGGCAGCGTCAAGGCCGGGTTTCCACTCTTTATCCTTGCCCCAATTGGAGCGCAGCTCGTCAAGGTCTTTCCAAAAACCTGTAGCCAACCCGGCGGCATAGGCTGCGCCCAGCGCTGTTGTTTCCGCGACTTTGGGGCGGATCACGGGAACATCCAGGATATCAGCCTGGAATTGCATGAGCAATTCATTGAACACCATCCCGCCATCCACCTTGAGCGAGGTCAGTTTCACACCGCTGTCTTTCTCCATCGCATCCAGCACTTCACGGGTCTGGTAAGCCGTCGCCTCCAGGGCCGCTCGCGCGATATGCCCTTTGTTGATATAGCGGGTCATCCCGACGATGGCGCCGCGCGCATCCGATTTCCAATACGGCGCGAACAAACCGGAAAATGCCGGGACGAAATAAATGCCGCCGTTGTCGTCCACCGAACGCGCCAGCGTCTCTACCTCCGCCGATTTTTCGATCAAGCCCAAATTATCGCGCAGCCATTGGACCAGCGCCCCCGTGATCGCGATCGAACCCTCGAGCGCGTAAACGGCCTTCTGATCACCGATTTTGTATCCCAGGGTGGTTAATAACCCTGATTTCGACGCTACCGGTTGTTCGCCGGTGTTGAGCAGCATAAAGCAGCCGGTGCCATACGTATTCTTGGCCTCTCCGGCGGAATAGCACGTCTGGCCAAACAGCGCAGCCTGCTGATCGCCCAGGTCGCCGCAAACCGGAATGCCGGTAAGTAGGGGCACAGCGGAGTCCAGTGTCGACTTGGTTAAAGACCTTTCTTGCTGTGGCCTTACAGACCCATAGATTTCAGACGAAGAGCAAATCTTTGGCAGCAGGCTTTTCGGTATACCCAGCAATCTTAAGATCTCATCATCCCAGTCAAGGGTTTTGAGGTCCATCAACAGAGTACGCGAGGCATTGGTCACATCCGTAACATGCCTGCCGGCTGTCAGGTTCCAGATGATCCATGTATCCATGTTTCCGAAAAGCAGTTCGCCTTTTTCCGCTTTGGCACGTACACCTGGAAGGTTGTCCAGCATCCATTTGAGCTTGGGGCCCGAGAAATAGGTGGCCAAAGGCAGGCCGGTTTTTGCCCTAAAGCGGTCCTGCCCGCCTTGTTTTTCCAACTCCTTGCAGATCACATCGGTCCGGGTATCCTGCCAGACGATCGCGTTGTAAACAGGTATGCCCGTGTGCCTATCCCAAAGTAAGGCCGTCTCGCGCTGATTTGTCACACCGATGGCCGCGATGTCTTTGGTGCTGATCCCGCTTTTCGCCAGGGCGCCCGCGATCACTTCCTGGGTACGCCCCCAGATTTCGAGCGGATCGTGTTCCACCCAGCCCGGTTTCGGATAGATTTGCTGGTGTTCTTTTTGTTCGATACAAACAACCTTTCCCCCGTGATCGAAGATCATGAATCGTGTGCTGGTTGTCCCTTGGTCGATAGCCGCAATGTATTTTGCCATAGATTCTTCGTTTGGTTCTTACCTCGACAATGTCACATTAGAAGAAATCCCCGATTTTTGGGATATGGGGCGGGGTGAACACCCCGCCCCATATCCCAAAAATCGGACATCTTTTAAATAATGTGACATTTTCCAGTTACTTACGACCGCTGTAAAGCAATCAAAACAATGGGCGTATGTGGGGCGTGCTCCCCGCACACGTCTATTGTTTCGGGATCCTTCGTCCCATTCTTTCAGCCTGGGGCGAAGATTTATGCAAATACTTATTTTTCACGAACAGGCTTTCTCGCTTGTTCACGACATCGAATGGCTCTATTTTATGACAAAAATGGACTGGCGTCGCGCCAGTCCATGAAAAAACAAACCCATAGCCAGATAGTCCAGATATCCTGCTTGCGGAATGTCTTCCTTTACTTTCTCCTTATCTGCTCTACTTGAGAAATCCGCGGATCATTATCTACGACGGGCCGTGGTCTTGACGGTTGCGGGTTGCTTTGTCTCCGTGTCCAAGAACTTGAATACGTCAACTGCGGCCGCCGCACCGGCCAATGGACCTACAAAGTAGATCAAGTAGGTCAATGGATTGGCAAATCACCTGTGAAGAGCGCAGGACCGAAGCTGGGCGCCGCTTGAATTCGATATCAGCGCCGGTCCGGTTCGCTATAATGGAAACCGTTGCTGTCCTCATATCCACGTGCGATGATGTTTTTCCTGATGATTTCCCTTATCCAGTCGGCAAGAAAAGCAAACAAAGGTCTTCTTACACTTGTAGTAGATGCTGTATTGATCATTTTAGCTCCACAAACGGTGATCTTGCGCATCGCAATCTCAAACCCAAACGCACAAGGTAACACCGTCTCTCTCTAGCTTGAAATTACCTATATTTTATTTTATCTGCACGTGTAAAAATTTTACCTGACAATTTTGTAAGAACGGTCATTATGGTGAAGAACACACGAAAGTGTGTGTTCCTGGGGCTGCTCCTTTGTTTTCTAGTTTTATCCTTCTCCTGCGGTTTTATAAGCGGTCTAAAACCCGCTTGACAATTCGTAAAAGCAGTATGTTTATGCCTTGGTGACAGCACCGCTAGTGGCAACAAAACGCCTTTTGGCAAGTGCATTTCTTATCGCTTGATATTAGACTCTTTTCGAAATTATCCGTAAACTTCATAATCGCACAGAATTTCAAAAACTTTGGGAAAAAACCGCAAAATCAGTAGATGCATTTGCGGATTTTGGTTATTTCGCATAATGTCTATTATTTAACCCACCTTACACACAATATCCTGAGGATTTCCGAGCAAAACCCAGTTCAACCGCTCAAGCCATCAGGTCGGTATGTAACATTTATTAATAAGCTCAAACGGTATTAAACGTTTTGAGTTCAGGTTATTATCGGCATGAATAAAATCCCAATCCCATCAGGAGGCCCAGCCCCGCGCCCCCGCCAGGAAAGCTTTGCCGCTCATCGGCTTCTTCCCTGAAGGCTGTACCTCGTCCAGTACGAGCAGCCCGCTCCCCGTGCTAACCGCGGCCTGGCCTTCATATATCAGCCTCTGCCCTACCGGTTCGGGCCCTGTTTGCGTTCTCTCCGCTGTGTGCGCCCGGTGGACCTTTAGCATTTCACCGTTCCATTCAAGGAATGCGCCTGGCCGCGGATTGAGTGCGCGCACGCGCCGCGCCAGTTCAACGGCAGGCTGTGTGAGATCCAGCCGGCCATCCTCCTTCTTCAACATCGGCGCATAGGTGGCCTTGCTTCCATCCTGGGCTTGAGGCAGAAGTTCACCTGACAGATAGCCCGGCAGGCTCTCGCTCAATAAGCCGGCGCCGAGCTGGGCCAGTTTCACGGTGAGCGATCCTCCCGTGTCTTGCGCTTCGATGGGTATGGCGCGCTGTGAGATGATTGCGCCTGTATCAACACCCTTGTCCATTTTCATGATCGTTACGCCCGTTTCAGCATCCCCCGCCGAGATGGCTGCCTGTATTGGCGCCGCGCCGCGCCAGCGAGGCAGCAAGGAGGCATGGACATTGATGCATCCATGAGGCGGCAGAGTCAGCACCTCCTCACGCAGGATTTGCCCAAAAGCCGCGACCACGAGCAGGTCCGGCCCCCATAAACGCAGCTGTTCCATCGCTTCAGGCGTGCGCAGTTTCTCAGGTTGGATGATGGGGAGTCCCAATTCCAATGCGAGTGTTTTGATGGCCGGTGGTTTGACTCCCCGCCCGCGGCCCGAAGGCCGGTCTGGCTGGGTCACCACACCCACCACTTTGTAGGGATGAAGCTCGTTCTCTTCATTAATAGCCAGCATCCGGAGCGTGGGCACCGCGAATTCTGGCGAGCCCAGGAAAACAATCGGGATCATTAAGTGCATTTTAGCACACTAGTACTCTTGGTTCTCCGTTGTTTGTTGATTTTTGTTTCAATTGGTTGTACAATAACTAAAATCTTAAATAATCCCGAGGAGGATCAACTCATGACTCAAGCATCTATGTCTTCTGACCTGACCAGTGATGACAAGCTGTGGGCACTGTTAGCTTATCTCCCGATAGTGGGCTGGATCATTGCAATCGTGGCCCTTTTGATGGATGATAAGAAAGTCCGTCCATTCATCAAATTCCATTCAATTCAGGCTCTGATCCTGGCTGTTATCAATGGCGTTGTTGCCAGTATTCTGGCTGCCGTGATAGTGGGAATTTGTACGGGTATAGCCGGGGCAGTTTACATGCTCTACATTGGATATCAGGCCTATCAAGGCCAAACCGTGAAAGTGCCATTTGTTACCGATTTTATTAAGAACCAGGGCTGGGCATAAGTTCCTCCGAGTATCGAAAGAAGACCTGTCTTCACAGGTCTTCTTTTTAACCAGGTCGCCCTCCCGGGGTTAAGGCATCTGATGTAGAATGGATTTGTCTCTAATCTGGGTAATCGCCGGGCGCCCCGCACGAAATGCGCCCCAAGAACAAAATTCATAGTTGGTTATGCAGGAGGAATTCATGGACATCAGCAAGGCGTTTTCATTCCAATTCGAAGACAAACAATGGATTAATAAATTAGGCATCGGCGCGCTGATTTCGATTGTGCCCATCTTGAACTTTGCCCTCTCCGGATACATTGTTGCGATCCTCCGCAACATAATGAACAATTCCGCAGAGATTCTCCCCAACTGGGATGACCTGGGCAAAAAATTCAGCGATGGACTGATCTTGTTTGCGGTCGGCCTTGTTTATGCCCTGCCGCTGATCATCATCTTCCTTCCGGTCGGTATTATCGCCGGTTCAAGCCTGCTGTCAGGGAATCGCAACCTGCAGGACATCAGTAATATTCTTTCGGGCGCGGGAATGCTTCTCCTTTACTGCATCTTATGCCTCGTCGTGGTTTACGGCGTGGCTCTCTCGGTTGTTTATCCGGCCATCCTCGTTGTGTTTTCCCGCGAGGGGACATTTGCCTCCTGCTTTAAGTTTCAGCAGGTATTTGAACTTGTGGGTAAGAACGCGGGCCCATTCTTCACCGCCTGGATCGTGAGCTTTTTTAGCAGCCTGGGCATCGCACTGGTGATCGGATTCCTCAGCGCCTTTGTAGGCTGGATCCCTTGTATTGGATGGATCTTTAGCATCGTGGTAAGCCTTGGCTCATCCATCTATATTATGACGGTGTATTCATATTTATTTGGCCAGTTTGGGGCGGTGGCTTTCGCTGGGAAATCAACCGGTAGGCTAACCATCTCATATTGGCCCCACCCTTTGGTAGATTGATTTAGCCCCTTTCTTGAAAGCCAAAACCTGTCAAAACCGGGGATTTTGTCCTCTTGACTTCTTATCCCCCTCGCCCGTAGAATGGATGCAATAATTCACGGGTTACAGGGAAGAGCTCCCTGGCAGATCATTGAGCAAGCTAAAGCCAGGGACGCCGAAGGTGCAAATCTGGTAAACAGGCGAAACCAGACGAAACTCTCAGGCAAAAAGGACCCTGCCCCGCCTTCCTCTGGAAAGTTCCGTGCAGGAACACCGACGGTGTAAGCGCCACCCCCTGGTCTGAACCAGGGATTGGCGTAATCTCTCAGGTCAAATTACAGAGGCGCATGATAATAGTCGTGCGCCTTTTTGTTTTAACCAACCTTTGCACATAGTAAAAAAAATTCTATTACCCAAAGGAAACCCAAACCATGAACACTCCCTCCAACCTGAAATACACCAAATCCGATGAATGGTTCGATGCTGCCAGCGGCGCGATGGGGCTGAGCGACTATGCCCAATCGCAGCTCTCCGATATCGTCTTCGTGGAAATCCTTGCCGAGGCCGGTGACAGCGTCGAGGTCGGCACACCTATCGCCTCGGTGGAGTCGGTAAAGGCCTCGGCGGAGATCTATGCATCGGCAGGCGGCAAAGTGACCGCCGTAAACAAAGCCCTTTCGGATAAGCCCGAGACCCTCAACAGCGATCCCTTCGGCGCAGGTTGGATGGTCAAAGTCGAAGGCGGTGAAGCCGCCGCCGAGGCCATGGACGCCGCCGCCTACGAAAAGTATTGCGTCGGAAGAACCCACTAGTTTTCTTGCGATGTACCAGGTGCGCGTTGCATTCCTCGCACACCGCACTCCGCACATCGCACAGGAGTCTTTATGACCTACATTCCTATTAGTCCCAAAGAACGGGACGCGATGCTGGCGACCATCGGCGTCAAGTCGTTGGATGACTTGTTCAAAGATGTCCCGGCCCGGCGCCGCTTTCCCAGATTGGACCTGCCTCCCGCTCTGACCGAGATGGAAGCCGCCGCCGAGCTGGCCGAAATTGCCGCCAGTAACGAAAACGTCCGCGGCGATCTGACCTCCTTCCTGGGCGCCGGCATCTACAACCACTACATCCCGTCGGTAGTGGACCACATGCTGCGCCGCGGCGAGTTCTATACCGCCTACACACCCTACCAGCCCGAGATATCGCAAGGTACGCTGCAGGCCACCTTTGAGTATCAATCCCTCATCGCCGCGCTGACGGGAATGGACGTTTCCAACGCTTCACACTACGACGGCGCAACGGCCGCTGCAGAAGCCGTCAACCTGGCCGTAGCCCAGTTCCGCGGCAAGCGACGCAAAGTCGTAATCTCGCCCACGGTCCATCCCCAGTATCGCGCCGTCATACGCACCTACACCCAGGGCATGGAACTGGAGCTGGCCGGCGATAACCCCGAAGCAGATCTCGAATTCCAGCCCGGATGACTTGGCGTCCCTGATTGACGATAACACCATGCTGGTCATCGTCCAGTATCCCGATTTCTTCGGACGCCTCTACGACTACACAAAACTCATTACAACCGCACATGGCAAAGGTGCGCTGGTTTGCGTGGTTGCCAACCCCACCGCGCTGGCCTTGTTCAAGACGCCCGGTGAGATGGACGCGGATATCGTGGTCGGTGATGGACAGCCGCTCGGCATCCCCATGTGGTATGGCGGCCCGACCCTCGGCTTCTTCACCATCAAGAAGGCTTACGTTCATAAGATGGCCGGCCGCCTCGTAGGCGAAACCGTTGACTCCCACGGACAGCGTTCCTACGTCCTCACGCTCACAGCCCGCGAGCAGCACATCAAACGCGAGCGCGCCACGTCCAACATCTGCACTAATCAGGGCTTGCTGGCACTGGCCTCCGCTATTTATATGTCGGTGCTCGGCAAGAGCGGAATGCGCCAGGTGGCCGAGCTTTGTTACCACAAGGCGCACTATGCAGCCGATCAGCTCAGCAAGATCAAAGGCATGGGGCTATGCTTCACGGAGCCGTTCTTCCACGAGTTCGCTTTATGTGTCAATCAGCCGGCTGCCGAGGTCAATGCTCATTTGCTGGCACACGACATCCTGGGCGGGTACGAGCTGGGACAGGATTACCCCACGCTCAAAAATCACCTGCTGATCGCCGTGACCGAAATGAATACAAAGGAAGAGATAGATAGGTTGGTGGAAGTACTTTCGGAGGTGGATCATGATTGACGCAACGGTGGATGTGGCGCCCAAAATTATCGAGCCGACCGTTTTCGACCTCTCCTCGCCGGGACGCCTCGGCGTGACCTTCCCCGAGCCGGACGTGCCTCGCGCCGAGCTGCCTCAAGTCTTTGCTGCGAGCGGACCTGCCTCTGCCCGAGCTGGCCGAAGTGGATGTCGTCCGTCATTACATGCATCTCAGTAAATTCAACTACAGCGTAGACGGCGATTTTATCCACTCGGCTCCTGCACCATGAAATACAACCCGAAGATCAACGAAGATACCTGCCGCCTGCCCGGCTTCATGTTTACACATCCGCTTCAGCCGATCGAGACCGTGCAAGGCAACCTGGCTTTCATGTACAAGCTCCAGGAATGGCTGAAGGAGATCAGCGGTTTCACTGCTGTGACCATGCAGCCCGCCACCCGCACGCATGGCGAATTCACCGGTGTGCTCATCATGAACGCCTATCACAAGTCCCACGGCGATGCCAAACGCAAAAAGATGCTCATCCCCAATTCCGCGCACGACACAAACCCCACCTCAACCAATATACTACATTTACAAATCATCACCATCCCCTCCAATAAACACAACAACATAAACCTAAAAACCCTCAAAACAACATACAACAACACAATACTACATATAATACTAACCAATCCCAATAAAATACTCATCAACAAACCAAACATATTAATCAACATCATACAAAATCCACATACAAACCACTTCAAAAACCTTCAAATCCACATTACCACATTCATCAAAAAAAATAATAACAATCTACAAACCCAACAACACCAACAAAAACTTTATACACAAAATCAAAATCAACATCTCACATCACCACAAAACTCATAATAAACATTCATAATAACAAAAACACTTATTTAACCCACACACCACAAACTACAAAATCACAAAAAACATAATCACACCTAAAACTCATACATCAAAACCAATTACCCTACACTCATCCCCTCAATCTCATGCTTACACACCAACCCCCCCACCCCCCACTTATCTTCCTCCATCTCCTTGTACTTCATCGCGCCGGAGCCTTCTGCCGGAGCTGGCCGAAGTGGATGTCGTCCGTCACTACATGCATCTGAGTAAATTCAACTACAGCGTGGACGGCGGATTCTATCCGCTCGGCTCCTGCACCATGAAGTACAACCCGAAGATTGACGAAGATACCTGCCGCCTGCCGGGCTTCGTGTTTACGCATCCGCTTCAGCCGATCGAGACTGTGCAGGGCAACCTGGCTTTGATGTATGAGCTACAGGAATGGCTTAAGGAGATCAGCGGTTTCAATGCTGTGACCCTGCAGCCCGCGGCCGGCGCGCACGGCGAATTCACGGGCGTGCTTATCATGAATGCCTATCACAAGTCCCGCGGCGATGCCAGGCGGAAGAAGATGCTGATCCCCGATTCCGCGCACGGCACCAACCCCGCCTCGGCCGGTATGCTGGGTTTGCAGATCGTTACCATCCCCTCCGATGAACGCGGCAACGTCGACCTGAAGGCCCTCGAAGCGGCCTGCGACGACACCGTGCTGGGCATGATGCTGACCAATCCCAATACGCTCGGCTTGTTCGACGAGCATATCGAGCAGGTCATCAAGCTGGTCCACGGCTGCGGCGGGTTGATGTACGGCGACGGTGCAAACCTCAACGCCCTGCTCGGCATCGTCCGCCCCGCGGAGATCGGCTTCGACCTGATGCACTTCAACCTGCACAAGACTTTCTCCGTCCCGCACGGCGGAGGCGGCCCCGGCTGCGGTCCTGTGGGCGTAGCCGCGCACCTGGCTGACTTTCTCCCCACTCCCCTGGTTGGCATCCTCGAAGAGGCCACGGATGACACACCGCCTCTGTTTGGCTTCGTTACGCCTGCCAGGTCCATCGGACGCATGAAAGCCTTCCACGGGCATTTCGGCGGCGGAATGGTGCGGGCCTTTACCTACATAGCCATGCACGGGCCTGACGGTCTGAAAGATATCTCGCAGTATGCCGTGCTGAACGCCAACTATCTGCTGGCGCGTTTGCGCGGCACTTATCACGTCCCCTTTGACCGCATCTGCATGCATGAGTTCGTGGCCGAGGGACGGTTTGCCGGCTCCGACGTGCGCGCCCTCGACGTAGCCAAACGCCTGATGGACTACAACTTCCATCCGCCGACCAACTACTTCCCGCTGATCGTCCACGAAGCGCTGATGATCGAGCCGACCGAGACTGAGAACAAGGACACCCTGGATGCCTTCGCCGACGCGCTGATCAAGATCGCAGAGGAAGCCAAGTCGCAGCCCGAGCTGCTGCACAACGCGCCCAGCACCACCCAGTTTGGCCGCATGGACGAAGTCAAAGCCGCCCGCGACCTGGTCCTCTGCTGCTGGCTGCCCGATAATTATCAGGATCAGTAATTCGTAAACACGATAAGTAAAGTGCGTCCGTCCCACGCTTTCGGCCCGGGACGGACGCACTTTGAGGTCATCTCTACTTTTCTGCCGCGAATTGATCCTGGTAACTCGTCCTCGTGATCCGATAACGGAGCATTTCCATTCCCCATAACGTGATCCGGTCTGCCAGGATGAGACCGCATTTTTCGAGCACGCGTACCGAGCCAACGTTCTCCGGGTGGACCAGGCCCGTGATTGCTTTCAGGCCGGCCAACTCAAAGCCAAACCTCACAGCCGCTCGCGCCGCCTCGGTAGCATAGCCCCTACCCCAGACCCGATGGCTGAATAGATAGGCCACCTCGGTTTCGTCTAATTCGGGAAGGTATTCCAGCCCGCACCAGCCGGCCAGCAGACCGTCCAACTTTGTGACCGCTCCCCAATGACCATAGCCACGCGTCTGCCATTGGGTCAAATGATGGGCGATATACGGCTCCGCTTTTTCGCGGCGGCGGAGTCGGGTTCGGGAAATAGCGCAGGATGTCTTCTTCATGCAGTATGTTAAACCACGCCTCAGCATCCTTCATCGTCCAGGCGCGCAGAAGCAGATGCGCAGTCTCTACAGTAGGGATGTTCATCGAGCCGGGGATGGCACTTTTTCTTCTTTCCCGAGTTGCAGACCCAGCCGATAGGCCCGCTCCATCAGTTCAGGCTGCTTCTCGGCGTCACCCTGGACACTCAGCGAACCATAGACCACATCGAGCATTGGCGCCCCGAGAAAGCGGAACATCGTCTCGAAGGTGTGGATGGCATTGATGGCCCCCGAAGTGTAGGGGTCGGTATCGCCATAGCTGAGGATGATGCCGACTGGCTTGTCTTTGAAGAGGTCGGGCTTGAAATTCCACAGACCGTACCATCGGTCGATGCATAATTTAAGTTGGGCGGAATAAGTGAACCAGTAGATTGGGCTGGCAAGCAGCAGCGCATCCATTTCCAGCAGCTTCGGGTAGAGCGGCTGCATATCGTCTTCGATCACGCAATACTCCCCGTTTTCCTTACAAAGATCACACCCATCGCAGGGACGGATGTCCAGCCCATGCAGGTACACGCTCTCCACCTGTGCCCCGGCTTCCAGCGCGCCTGCCGCCGCCCTGTTGGCGAGTGCGGCGCTATTCCCCCTTTCCCGCGGACTCCCCTTCAGGATCAATACCTTTTTTGCCATGATGTCCTCCTGGCCCTCACAACAACCCCGGCGGCAGGCAGCAACAATCCCGCATGCCCCAATTACTCCTCAAAAGTATACTACCCGGCCGGTAATAATTCCAAGACCTTATTTATCGAATACCTGTATAATCCAATCACAGAATGTTTGAGATCGTAAAAACAACCTGCCTATTCCGTGAAATCTGCGGATAGTTTTTTTGGCCCTTTCCTTGAATGGAGGCAACGATGATCGGAAAAGCAATGCAAGATGCAATCAATGACCAGATCAACAAGGAGTTATTTTCGTCTTATTTGTATCTATCCATGGCCGCTTATTTCGAAGACAAGAACCTGCCCGGCTTTGCCCACTGGATGCACGTCCAGGAGGGCGAGGAGCGCGAGCATGCCATGAAGTTCTACAGTCACCTCGTCGGGCGCGGCGGACGGGTCCAGCTTAAGGCCATCGAGGCGCCCGGCGCCGACTGGAAGTCCTCGTTGGAGCTCTTCGAGGAAGTCGCCGCTCACGAGGCGAAAGTGACCGCCTCCATCAACGCCTTGTACGAGTTGGCGCTCAAGGAAAAAGACTACCCGGCCCAGGTGCTTCTGCAGTGGTACATCAACGAGCAGGTGGAGGAAGAGAAGAACGCCGCCGAGATCGTATCCAACCTGAAGCTGATCGACGCTCGCGGCACTGCCGTCCTGATGCTCGATCATACGCTTGGCAAGCGCGGAGGCTAAGACCCCTCCGCCTCCGGCACCTCCCTCAAATTCCAAAGAGCGGAAGTTAAGTGAGGTGGTTTTTTTCGTTCGATGATAAAAATGTCTTGCCGGGTTCCGGGTTTGGCTGTATCCTTGGCAAATCCCTCACCGCCGCTCCACCCTAAATGGGAATCTTCCCCGTCGAATTCCATAGGCCAAGAAGTGGATGCGGCCTCGTAAGATAATGACTCGTCCGTTTTCCGCTGATGGGATAAGACGATGACTGCAAAAAAGCAGGGCCAACAGCTAAACAATAAGAGACTATATATCCTTATAGGAATTGTCATCGTGTCTCTCTTGATGGTTGCAGTCTTGATCCGCCGTCAGGCGGCAATCCAGGCGGCCCACCTCAATATCCAAACGGGAAATTATTCAACCCTTACGCCTTCTGCGCCCGCTTATACCGTAGACATTCACAGCATTGGACTCTCAGGAATAACAGGCACAGCTACTTTTAAGGATATTGCCGGAGCCGTCGCAATATTGCTCCATATTGATGGTCTGGACGAAGATAGCCTGGCGCCTATCGAGCTTCGTTATGGTACATGCACTTCCCCGGGATCCCTCGCCTACGTCCTAGTCAGCCCAGATGCCCTCGAATCAGAAACCGATCTAACTATCAACCTGAAACAATTCAATGCTAAAAAACCTATGACCGTTGTTCTCTACAAATCCGTCCAGGATCGTACAACTGTCGCCTGCGGCGATCTTCCTTAATGCAACTTGTTAAAAGGGTACTACGCACTCACCCCAACCCGGAGGTCTGAATGGAATTCCAGATCAACGTCGAGCAAGTGACAAGGCAAGTCCCCGTCACGATCTTTCATCTCTCTGGCTCGCTCAATATCGCCAGCGCAGACGTATTTGAAGCCCATGCACGCCAGGCAGTGAATGCCGGGACACGCTATCTTCTGCTTGACTTTAAAGAAGTGGATGCCGTCAGAAGCGCCGGGCTGCGCAGCGTGCAGGTGCTTTATAAGATGCTGGCGCCAAAGGCGCCGGAGGCCGTCACCGCCAAGCTGACCATGTCGCCCTATCTCAAGCTTGCCAATATGTCTCCGGAGGTATACTACGTTTTCGAAGTATCAGGCTTTCTTCGAAACATCCCCAGCTTCGATAACCTGGAGGCTGCCCTCGATTCCTTTGAGTGACCCACCCCTCTTAACGAATAAAAGGAGAACCTTATGAGTGACACATTTATCGATCCCGTCTGCAAAATGGAAATTACCGCCGAAGAGGCGGCCGGCAAGTCTGAATACAAAGGACAGACTTATTACTTTTGTTCGCCGGGCTGTAAGCGATCTTTCGAGAAGGACCCCGAGAAATATCTAAACAAGGGCGAACAGGCGGGGTAGCGCCAGGCAAATTAGCCTTTTAGACCCCTCCCCCAAATCCTTTGGGGAGGTTGAAAGGGGGTCTTTACGCTTCAATGTCTCCAGCTGCTGTATCCTCTGCTCAGCAGGTAAGCAGCGATGAGAATAACCGTCAGGATGCCGTCGGCCTCCGCCGTGGTGACTGCGTTGGCGGCATTGTTCTTGATCAAGACCACCTCCACGATGGTCAGGACAGCTTTGTCCACGATGACCAGCTCCCACAGCCCGGGGTAACGGCGCGGCCAATAGGCAAGCAGGATGAAGATCCCCGCAAACATTATGTACCCCAGCTCCCGCCACCATTCGACCTGTTGAGTATCGGGCCCGCTGCCCATGGCAACGTCGATGCCCGTGACAAAGGCGTAGAGTGCAGCGGCGGCCGCCACCAGCATCAGGATGTTTGCGATCCAGTCCCGGCTGGATGTATTTCCCTCAGGGGTGCTTTTAGATTCTGTCATAGTCTCTACTTTCTCCTCTTTGATCAAGTTCGATGAAATCAATCTATTTTAATACAGTGTCGGAAATCGATATTCGTTATTCGAGATTCGGGAAACCGACCGGCTCGTTCAGCGTATATATTATCGGTACTTCACAAAAGAACGTCCAAAGTCAAGAGGAGAATAATATGACCGCTGATACGAGTATACCCAGGCAGGATCAACAAGGAAAGAAAGTTATCTACAGAGGCGCTGCTGCAGCGCCGGTCTATGGAATAGGGCTCATCGGCGCCCTGGTCTATTACCTCCAGCACGCCACCACGTTTGTGGCCGTCGTGTTGGGAATTCTCAAATCCCTTGTTTGGCCGGCCCTGCTGCTCTACAAGCTGCTGGAATTCCTGAAAATGTAGTTGCTCGCAAATAACTTTTCTTTACCTTGGCAATGTCACATTATTCAAAAGGTGTCCGATTTTTGGGATAGGGGCGCGGGAACACCCGCCCCCTATCCCAAAAATCGGGGATCTCTTCTAATGTGATATTGTCGTGCTACTCGAAAATCAAAAATTCGCAGGAATCGAACCGCTATATACTTTTTGGGCTTGAACTTCCCAATCGAAGAAGCACAGATAATCAGCGACTATTTCCTGGCCTTACGATCAAACACTCCCGACTGAAGGCAAACATCCACGATCTGCGGATCGAAGTGCTTCCCGGCCTGGGACTTTATGTATTCGATGGCTTTCTCCCTCGGCCAGGCTTTGCGATAAGGACGGTCAGAAGTGAGCGCATCCCATACGTCCACAACCGCGAAGATGCGCGCCGGCAGCGGGATCTGTTCGCCTTTCAGGCCGCGCGGGTAACCCGTGCCGTCCCATCTCTCGTGATGACAATAGGGAATGTCAATGGCGGATCGCAGGTAGCCTATGGACGAGAGCAGCTCGAAGGCAAGCGTCGGATGCCTTCTCATAATGACCCATTCTTCGTCCGTCAGGGCAGCCGGTTTGAGCAGGATGCTGTCGGGGATGCCCATCTTGCCGATATCGTGCAATAGTGTGCCGCGGCGAACGTTGACAAGGTCCTCATCTCTGATCCGGAACAGGCCCGCCAACTCCATGGTCATTTCGGTGACGCGCAGGGTGTGCCCCTCGGTCTCTTTGTCGCGCAGGTCCATGGCATGCGACCAGCCTTCGATGGTGGCATCATACGCCAGGGTAAGATCGATGTTGGAACGCTGCAGGTTCTCAAAGAGCTGCGCATTATCGATCGCCAGGGCCGCCTGACCTGCCAGGGTATTGAGAAAATCGAGCCATTCCTGGTCGGGTTGGAGGGGAGTGCGATGGAAGACCTCCAGCACGCCTTTTATACTTCCTTTGGCAACTAATGGCACGCCGATGTAGGCTATAAAATCTTCGTCTTCCAATTGAGTTCTCAAGATCAATTTATTCGATGGATCCTTTAGATCTGCGATTTGTATCAGTTGGCGATCCAGCGCCACACGACCGGCATAGCTTTGGCCCATCCGCACACTGGCCTTCTCGGCAGCCCGGGTGCGGAAACCGACCCCGGCGCTGTATTCCAAAAACAGATTGGCGCTGTTCAATAAAAGCACGTCGGCGGCATCCACCCCCAGCTCCTTGGCAACCTGGTCAAGGATCAGGGTCAGGCTGGTATGCAGGTCGAAGCTGGAGGTGATCACCTGGTCGATCGTTCTCAAAGCGGCAAGGCGCTCCAATTGTTTCTTGATCCTTTCCTCTGCCTGCCTGCGTTCGGTGATATCACGGCCGATGCCCACCAGGCCGAACACTTTACCTTGAGGGTCTCGCAAAGGCACCTTCGTGGTGAGGACCCAACCCGAGCGGCCCGTCGCATCAACGATAGGTTCCTCACGGTTAACGATCGGTTGCCCGGAGCGGAAGACGGCTTGATCGTCAGCATGATATTGGGCAGCCAATTCAGGGGAGTAATAATCAAAATCGGTCTTGCCAATTGTCTCCTCGGGCGAAGAGGCCCCCATCTGTCGGGCATCGAGCAGGTTTTTGATGATAAAGCGGCCCTCGATATCCTTGGCATAGACGACATCCGGCAGATTATCGATCAGTGTGCGTAGAAGGTTGCGCTCATTCAGCAGTTGCTCTTCCATCAGCTTGCGCTCGGTGATATCGTGATTAAAACCCACAATACCCGTGATATTCCCCTGGCGATCTCGCAGCGGCACCTTGGTTGTCAGAAACCACCTTTGACTGCGATCTTTATAGGTGAACGCTGACACTTTGTCGATCAGCGGTTGGCCCGATTGAATAACCCGCTTTTCATCGGCATCGTATTCGGCGGCCCGTTCCCTGAGGTGAAAATCAAAATCTGTCTTTCCCACGACCTGCTCCAGGGTCTTGGCTCCCAGTGTGCGCCGATGCGCATCATTATCCACCACGATGCGGCCCTCGAGATCTTTAATAAAAATACTATCCGGCAGGGTGTTGATCAGGGAGTCCAGCAGGTCGCGCTCTGCCACTAACATATCTTTTGCCTGGTTACGCTCGGTAACATCGATCATCGAAACGATCACCCTGGATAAGGATTCCTCGTAACCGGGCGCCACGGACCAATTCAAGGCGATATTGATCAGCCTGCCGTCGATGGTCCTGTTACTCCCTTCCCAGCTGAACCGGGTTTTGCCCTCTGCAATGTTGATGAATTCGGTATGGAAGTCTTGAATTGGGTCAACATTAAATATCTCCGACAGGTTCGTTATGATGTCTTCTTTTCGCTCAGCCCCGAATATACGCATGGTTGCCTTGTTGACATCCAGGACTTTGATCAAGCCCGTCAGCTCGGTCACTGCTTCGCGGTGAGAGATAAAATATTGCTCGAAATCTGTTATGCCTTCATCTCGCAGAGCATCCAGCCGCCGTTTAACGGCTGAGAAATCCTCCTCCCAAAGAGCGATGGGAGAATCTTCGAACAATCCCCGGTAACGGGCCTCACTTGCTTGCAGGGCTTCATCTGCCTGTTTCTGCTCGGTGATGTCAAAAACGACTCCCTGGCTGATAAGCTTTTCGCCATCCTCGCTTATTAAGATGATCGATTCATCCCGCACCCAGATGACCTCCCCGTTGCGGGTTATCATCCGGTATTCGATCCGGTCGGGTTGTCTGGTGGCGTAATGTTCGGCATTTCGTTTGACGACCCGGTCATGGTCATCAGGATGTATCAATCGATTCCATAATCCCGAATCGGAGATGAAGCTTTCGGCCGGGTACCCCATTAAAGTCTCTACTTGCGGGCTGACGAATGCCGTAACGAAATCTCCGGGATTATTCTCTGCTATGTCCTGATAAGTAACGGCAGGCAGCTGCTCTACCAGTGAACGAAAATGCTCTTCTTTCTGACGGACTGTTTCCAGCAGCCGCAGGTTATCGAGGGCAATGGACGCCTGGGTCGCAAAAGTTGTCATTGCCGGCAAATCTGCTTCACTCAAATCGTCTCCGACCACGGACAACAAGCCATAAGTTTCATTCCCTCTGGTCAACCGTGCCATGATGCCAGCTTTTATTCCAAGAACCTTTTGTATTTTTCCGGCCAGCGGGCGCAGGGTCTTCGGGAGGATGTTCTCATATAAGGAAATATCGGCAAGGCTGAAATTGGCTTCGCCTGTGCGCAGTACCCGATCGAATAAACCTCCGGGAGCTACAAGGAGCCGAAAGCCTTTGGAGGTAACTCCAATCATCTTCTCGATGATCTCCATTGCTTTCACTGGATAGGACAAATAGGAGACCATTACATGGTCTGGATCGTCCGGCAATGCCAGAAGAATGGCTGCGCGGTAGCCCAGTCCGGATAATCCGTCCAGGATAGCCTGACAAATCTGGGCGCTCGTATGCGCACTTTGGACGGCATTTCCCGCCTCGCTCAACGCCCGAATTAACCTGCGACTCCTCTCGGCTTTCTCCAGGGATCGTTGAAGGTCCTCTTCAGCCCGCATACGCTCCGTGATATCGTGCAGGATGGCGGTGAAGAATTTCGTCCCATTTACTTCAACCTGTGAGATGGCTGCTTCCAGCGGAAATTCCTCGCCAGTGGCGCGCACACCGTATACCACCCCAAGCTTACCCTGATGCCTTTGTGTTTTGCCCGTCCGGCCAAAATCACCCACATCCTCCAAATGCTCGGAACGGAACCGCTCCGGGATCAAAATTGTCAGGGGTTTTCCCTTCACCTCTATCCGCCGTACACTGAAACATCGTTTCGGCGGCAGGATTGAAGATCATGATGCGCTGGTCCTCATCGATGACAATGATGGCATCCATGGCGAAATGGATGATGCTGCCCAGCAATGTCTCACTCTGCTGCAGGGCATCCATTTTTTCTGTGTCGGTAAGGACTTTAGCCATCAGAGATCTTCTCCCGATCTTCCTGGGACTTCCCTATTTCAACCCGGTCGCGCCCTGCCTTTTTGGCTCGATAAAGCGCAGCATCGGCGATTTGAATGAGAACCTCACCCGTTGATCCATGGCTGGGGATCTCAGCCACGCCCAGGGAGAGCGTTATGGAGCCCAGCAGTCGTCCACGGTGCTTCACGTGCAATTGTTTGACCTCTTCCCGTATTTTTTCAGCGCGCTGCCTGGTGATCTCGAGGCTGGCATCCGGCATGATCAGGGCGAATTCCTCGCCGCCGAAACGGCAGGCAATATCAGCCTCCCGGATATGTGATCGAAAGAAAACCCCGAGCTCGCGCAACACGGCATCACCGGCGTCGTGGCCAAACAGATCGTTGAAGCGTTTGAAATGATCGATATCCACCATCATCACCCCGAGAGGATGTCCCGCCCGGACGGCCCGGGCCACCTCCCGATCAAGCGATTCTTCCAGGTAACGCCGGTTGAACATTCCTGTCAGGGGATCGCGAATGGATTGCTGGCGCAGGCTTTCGCGCAATTTCAGGTTTGAGATCGCAAGAGCCAGGCTGTCCGCAACCGTCTGAGCCAATTGTTTCCTGGCTTCCGTATACCAAACCTCGGGCGTCCCGGCCTCGGGTTTCTCTTCTGTGTGGTGGCGCAGGTGCAGCACGCCCAGGGTTTCCCCTTGCGCGATCAGCGGTATGCAAATATAGGCTGACGGCGCGGGTGATTGAAGATGTGAGCAGTTGATGGCCGGCTGTTGATGCCGGGAGCCCCCTGTTAATTCGGTTTCTGCAACATGCAGCTGTCCGCGCCGGAAGGCCCAGCAATCGTCAGGCCTGAAAGTGGGCGAATCACCCAGCGGTTTGCCCCAGGCAGCCACCGACTCTGCCAGGTTGCGCGAGGCGGATAAGACATATAGCGCGCCCAACTCTTGGGGAAATATCCACTGCGCCTGCTGGCTGATAACGCTGTACGCCTCCTCGATGCTGGAGCAGCACTGGATGAGGTCGTTCATCTCATTCAAAAGGGAAAGCTGGCGTGTACGCCGCTCCAATTCGCCGATCCAGGCAGCCTGGGACTTTTGAGCCTCCTGCTGCGCCTGCTCGACCTGTTTGCGGGCAGTGATATCTTCCGCAGTGCCCTCATAATATAGCGGCTTGCCCTGCTCATCACGGACCACCAGGACATTCTTCGCGATCCACATCCGGCTGCCGTCCTTGCGATATACCTCGGACTCAAAGCTGGAAACCCTTCCCTCTTCGTCCAGGCGCTTCTTTAACTTTGCCCGATGGTCAGGATCGACATACAATTGCTGATCGATGTCAGTGATACTCGCCATCAACTCCTCCGGCGAGCCATAACCAAGCATTTGTGCCAATGCCGGGTTGGCGCTTATGAATTTGCCCTGTGGAGTGGACTGAAAAATGCCCTCGAAGGAGTTTTCGAAAAAGCTGCGATATTTCTCTTCGGCTTCGCGCTGGGCTTCTTCGGCTCGCTTGCGCTCGGTGATGTCACGGCCGATGCCCACCAGGCCAAGGAGAGTTCCTTGCCCATCTCGCAGCGGCACCTTGGTAGTCAGGAGCCAGGTCGGGTTACCCAGCGGGTCACGCCCGGGTTCCTCGCGATCGATAATTGGCACTCCCGTATCGAGAATGGCCTTATCGTCGGCCCAAAACCTGGCTGCAAGTTCCACCGGATAGACCTCAAAATCCGTCTTGCCGATCACATCTTCAATTGCCTTCCCACCGGAAGCCTGCCAGTCGGCTTTGTTGGAAATGATCTTCCGCCCCTGCATGTCTTTGACATAAATAAGATCCGGCAAATTATCGATCATTGTGCGAAGCAGGTTTCGTTCCTCCGCCAGTTTCTCATCCGCCTGCTTGCGCTCGGTGATATCGTGATTAAAACCGACAATTCCGGTGATCTTCCCCTGGCGATCTCGCAGGGGCGCCTTGGTGGTCATCAACCACCTTTGATTGCCATCCTTATCGATAACCGGTTCCACCTGATCGATCAGCGGTTCACCGGATTGAATAACCAGCTTTTCGTCAGCATCGTATCGGCCAGCCAGTTCCATGGGGAAGAAATCGAAGTCTGTCTTTCCCACGTCTTGTTCCAGGGTATCTGTACCCAGTATGCGCTGATGCGCATGATTATCTATAATGATGCGGCCCGTGACATCTTTAATAAAAATACTGTCCGGCAGCGTGTCGATCAATGTGCGAAGGAGATTTCGTTCCTCCCGCAGAGTCTTCTCCACTCGCCTGATGTTGATCCACCAATAGATCATGACGAGAAAGAGTACACCGCCGATCACAGCAGGAAAGAACAGATTCTGCCGGAGATTGGCCCCTCCTATGTCCAGGACGAGCGCGAGAATACCCAGGACCACCGACGCGGCCAAAAGTATCACCAGCCAGAAGGGCATGCCCCTGGAAAGGAAGAATTTTTTCTCGCTTGGCATATTCGCCTTACCTTATCGAAAAAATTGTATTCCAATCCCTTGTTTGTGATATTTCAGTTACATAACTTTTCCTGACTGTAAGGCGCTCTGCATGCAGGCGCAACTCCTCACCCTTCGTCCCACGCTTTCAGCCTGGGACTAGAGATTCCGCACAGGGAGAACACCTGCACCTTCGGAAAACCTGCAACAGGGCGGTGAGCAGTTACACGCAGGCTCGGCCCAAATCTGACTGACCCGCTCCACAAATGAGGCTTGCCTCGAACCAGGTCGGCTTAAGAAGCGATCTCTAATCCACGGTCAGCGTCTTGGACAAATTCCTCGGGAAGTCCGGGTCGTAGCCGCGCAGCAGGCTCATGTGATACGAGAGCAGCTGCAAAGGCAGCACGCCCAGCAAAGGGCCGATGTTTTCGTCGGATTTCGGGATGGCGATCACATCATGGGCGTTGGCCTGCAGGCGTGAATCCTCTTCCGCGATGACAATTGTCCGGGCGCCGCGCACTTTGACTTCGTTGACGCCGCTGATGATCAGTGGGATATCCTGCTTCCCGGCGACAAAGATGATCGGATAGCCTTTGCTCACCGCCGATAACGGCCCATGCTTGAATTCGGTCGAAAGCATCCCTTCGCAGTGAGCGTAGGTGATTTCCTTCAACTTCAATGCCCCTTCCAGGGCAATGGGGTAGGTTGCGCCGTAGCCCAGGCAATACATGTCATTCCACTCGTTGATGTCCTTGGCAATGGCCCTCACCTGGGGATCGACCGCCGCGATGGTTTGCTCTATCAAATCGGGGATCTTTTCCAGCTCTTTTGTGTCGCGTCCGGCCATACGATAGGCCAGATACAAAAATGTGATGACCTGGTTGGTAAAGGTCTTCGTGGCGGGCACGCTGATCTCGTAGCCGCAGCATAAGGGCAGGCAGAACGAGGTGGATTTTGTCAGCGTGGAGCCGATGACGTTGGCAAGTCCGTAAGAGGCCATACCCCGCTTTTCCGCAGCTTCCAGGGCATTCAAAACATCTTTCGTCTCACCCGATTGACTCACAAACACGCCGACGTCTTCGTACCCAACCGCCGGGGCGAACTGTGCGATGAACTGCGGCGCAAGCACCGGGATGGCCGGCCTGCCTGCGAGCTGCCCGAAATAGACCGAGCCGATGAGGGCGGCATGATAGCTCGTCCCGCAGGCTACGAAATACAAGTGCCGGGCCTGCTTCATCTTATCCACCAGGCTTTGCACCTGGGGACTCCCACCCAGCAGGTGCAGAAGCTCGCGTGCCACCTGCGATTGCTCATGGATCTCTTTGAGCATGAAATGCGGATATCCGCCTTTTTGAACCGCATCCATGCTGTCGGTAACGGTTTCAGGTTCACGGTCCACCAGCCTGCCGTCTTTCACCGAGCGGACTTCGACACGGTCGGCCCACAGGGTCACGATCTCGCCATCCTGCGGGCGGATGATCTTGCGGGTTAGCGGCAAAATGGACGGCAGGTCAGACGAGACACAGGTAAACCCCTCGCCCATCCCCACCACCATGCCGGAGCCCTTCTTGAAGGCGTACAACTTATCCTCGTCCACACGGCCAATGACAAAGGCGTAATCGCCGGCCAGGTCGCCATAGGCCAGCCGGATGGCGTCGATGAATTCATAGCCGCGGTTGAGATATCGCTCCACGCCGTGCACGCAGGTCTCCCCGTCATTCTCCGAGCGCACCACCATGCCCTCTTCCATGAACTGTTGACGCAGCTCCACGTTATTGACCACGTTGCCGTTATGCGCGCCCACCAGGTCGCCGTCGGAGTCAAGATGGGGCTGCGCGTTGACCTGTGAAGGCTCGCCGAAGGTAGCCCAGCGCAGCTGCGTGATGCCGCGCGAACCGCGCATATCGGCGAAATGATATTGTTCCGCGACCGTCTCTACTTTGCCGACATCCTTGCGCAGGTCGATCCGGCCTTCGCTGAAAGTGGCGGCGCCCACCGAATCGTAGCCGCGATAGGTGAGCCGCCGGGCGGCTTCGATCAGGGTGGGGCCAAGGGTTTCTTCCTTAGCAGTGACGATCCCAAAGATTCCACACATCTATTGTTTCTCCTTGCTCTTTCGGGGCTAAACCCCGAAAAGCATAACACAAGGTTAAGGACTTACGAACGACTACTTAGAAGGAAAGAGTGAGATCCTTCCGTATGATCGTCCCGACCACTCTGCCTTCATTTCCGTGCAGCGAAACCGCCAAAGTACCCTATTATATGGGTATTATATTAAGGAAAATGATCTAAACAGGCGCGGCTTGCGCGGCGGATGTTTCGCGCACGAGACTCCCCAGCCGGCCCTATGGCAAAGGCTGGTCGAAGGAACACGCTTTTGAACACTCACCATGTTAGTACGGACGGCACTTCGATCTGCAGATCGTCGGGCTGGCCTTCAGTAGGTAGTGTTTGATTGTGAAAGCCCAAAATATTCACCGGCTAATGAGGCTTCTGATATTCGTACGCTCAAAACCAGGAATAACCATCCATTTCGCCTACTTGTGCCGCTGCATGTATCTTTTATAAACACGCGTCCAGGCCTCCGTTGGATTCTGCGGTTTGGTCTTCTTATGGTGTCCCGGCTCAGGAAAAACGCAAAATCTTCCAGCAAACTCGAGACGGGTTCCTGCGGTTTGTGGTAAACCGGCGGGCGGCCCAGATTGATGGCTTCCACAAACATATCCTGTACATAGGGGATTGTGGCCACGGCCGTCATCCCTAGAGCCGTTTCGATCTTGTCCTTCGGCAGACCGGCACGCGGGAAGGTGGCATTCAAGACCAGCTTGACCTTTTCCCTGGGGTAACCGATTTTATCGTACGTATCCAGGGCAGCGGTGGCTGCCCGGACGGAAGCCATCTCCGGAGAGGCCACCATTAAGATGATATCGGCCTCATCCAGGGCGTGCAGCGGGATATCGCTAAAATCGTGAGGCAGGTCGGCAACGATATATCCGTATTTCAGTTTAAGGAGCTGCAAGGCCCTGGTCAGAGTCTCACCGCTCAGGTTCTCCGATTCGGCTGGGAAATGTCGGAGCGGCGATAAAGGCCAAACCGCTATCGTGGACATTCACCATCGATTGAAGCATTTCCCATTCCAATTCAGCCGATTTATAGTGAGCGATATCCGCCCAGGTACGGCGCAGGGCCTATTCAACATGAGCGCAATCTGCCCGGCCGTCATGGTCAGATCCAACAGGATGGTCGAATGTGGCCAGAGCGAAGCCAGTCCCACAGCCAGGTTGGTGGCCAGTGTGGAAGATCCGGTCCCGCCGCGCAGGCTCTGCACGGCGATCATATATCCTTCTTCCTTGGGAGCCTCAGGTTGGGAGGCAGCAGCCCGGGCCGCCTCAATCCGCCGTAAAAGGGCCGTCACACGGGCAGCCAGTTCCTGCGCATCGAAAGGTTTGGTTAAAAAATCATCCGCCCCGGCTTCGAAGGCTTTGAGCTTATCCTGCAAACCGGACTGGGCGGTCAGGATCAGGATGGGAGTTGCCGCAAATTGTTTTTCACGCCGCAAAAGTTTCGTGACCTCATACCCATTGAGCTCCGGCATCATCACATCGGTAACGATGACATCCGGATGCAGGCTGCGGGCCATGGCCACCCCGCTCAGTCCGGTTTCAGAGTAATCGATCTGGCAACCCAGGGTTCCAATGCGCGTGCAAATATCGTGATGATTGATCGGTTCATCGTCGATGTAAAGGATACGGGTCATGGCTGCTCCTTGCCGTCTGAAACCTGGCCGGCAAAATAATCCTGTAAGGAACGGGCAGCCGCATCCAATTCCTGAAGAGGGCCGGGGCGTTGGTAAGGTCTTCACGCTTGCCCATTTCTTCGATCTTCAGGGCAAGACCGGCCAGGGGCTCGGCGCTGAAATTCAAGGCAATCCCTTCAAGTTGTGGCCCAGCCTTCCAAGGCTATTGGTATCCTTTGCCTCGCATGGCCTTGCGAATTTCCGCCAAACGATCGGGCAGTCCCGCCATAAATTCCCTGCACAGCTCCATCATGAAATCGCGGTCATCCCCAAAACGGATACAGGGCGGCTTCAAAATCGATGGGGAGCGATTTCGGTTCGCGGGATCACGGAAGAATTGACGGGGATGCCTGATCCTGGCTTCTGTGGTGTGTTTCCCTTCTTCGCCGAAGAGGCCATCTTCCTCCTGAAATTGATCTTCCGTAAAAGAAGACAGTGTGGATATCGAAGTATAGTCCTGGGTTTCTTCGACCGCCTGGCCGTTATTTTCCGGAGCTCAAGAGACGGGATCCAGCGGTTGAGGGCGTTGAATAAAACCTTCGGTTCGAGAGGCTTGCTCACATAATCGTCCATGCCCGCCTCGAGACAACGCTCGCGATCGCCCGGCATGGCGTGAGCCGTCATGGCGATGATCGGTACATGCAGGCCCTTGTCTTTTTCCCATTCGCGAATTTCCTGGGTCGCTTCGAAACCATCCATTTCGGGCATCTGGACGTCCATCAATACCGCGTTGTACAGGCCGGACTTTGCTTTCTCGACGGCCTGCCCGCCGGTTTCGACGGCATCCACCGAGTACCCGGCTTTCTGCAGTAATACCACGGCGAGTTTCTGGTTGATCGGATTGTCTTCCGCCAACAACAGGCGCAGCCCGGATTTCCTCTTTTCAGAAAGGATATGCCGCGTGACCAGGCCCGGTCCCTGGTCCTCTTTATGGGTCAGGACGGCAACAACGGCATCAAAAAGCATTTGTTGTTTCACCGGCTTAAGCAGATAACCGGAGCAACCCAGCATTTCAAAACGCACGGCGTCGCCGCGCTCGCCCATGGAGGTGAGAATGATGATCTTCACATCCTTCACGGCAGGATCGCTTTTGATGGCGCGCGCCGTTTGTTCGCCGTCCATGCCGGGCATTTGCATATCGAGCAAGACCACATGATACGGATCGCCTGCGCGGTATGCGTTGCGGAGACTCTCCAGGGCTTTGGACCCGCTGGCAACCGCATCGCTCCGGCTGCCCATGGCTTCAATATTTTTTGTCAGGATCATGCGGTTGGTCTGGTTATCGTCCACAATCAATATACGCAACCCGGGTTAAATGCTGACCGAGCCGGGGTGAGCGGCGCCGTGGTGGGCTTTTTGCGGGATTGTTTCTCGAATTTGATCTCAAACCAGAATGTGCTGCCAATTCCCGGTGTGCTCTCCACGCCGATCTTTCCGCCCATGGCCTCGACCAGTTGTTTACATATGGTAAGACCCAGGCCGGTACCCCCGTATCTGCGTGTGGTGGAGCCATCCGCCTGTGTAAATCTGATCGAAGATCGCAGCCTGCCTGTCCAGGGGGATGCCGATGCCGGTATCCTGAACCGAAAAGCGGATAATAGCATGGGTTTCGGTTTCTTCGACCGGCTCGGCCCGGACGACAATTTCGCCCTGATGGGTGAATTTAATGGCATTCCCGACCAGGTTCACCAATATCTGGCGGAGCCGTCCCGGGTCGCCGCGCAGATCGGATTTAAGATCGGGATGGATCAGGCAGGCCATTTCGAGGCCCTTATCCTGCGCCCGTTTGGCAAGCGTGAAGGCCACATCTTCAACCGTGGTGCGAAGATTGAAATCAATGGTTTCAAGCTCGAGACGACCCGCTTCGATCTTGGAGAAATCCAGAATATCGTTGAGCAGGATCATCAGGGATTCGGCGCTTTGCAGGGAGGATTGAAGAAATTCATTCTGTTCGGGGGTCAGGGATGTATCCAGGGCCAGTTCCAGCATGCCGATCACGCCGTTCATCGGTGTACGGATCTCGTGACTCATGTTTGCCAGAAATTCGCTCTTGGCACGATTGGCCTCCTCCGCTTCGCGGCGGGCACGGACGAGTTCCGAGATATCATGATAAATGGCCAGTGTGCCGACTTGTCTCCTCCCCGATACTGTACAGGCACCCCAAAGATTTCCACGTCCACCAGGTGCCATCTTTACGACAACGTTTACTGATGGCATGGACGGAACCGGCCATGGCCTGTTGAGTATAGGCATTCGCTTCGCGGATCGTATCCTGTGTTGTAATGAGAGAGTCAAGATTTTTTCCTGATGATCTCCGCAGAGGTATAGCCGTATAAGCGCTCAAAGGACGGATTGCAGGAGATTATATTTTCCTGATTGTCCAACACGACGATCGCCACAGGGCTGTTAAGGTTTAATGCCTCCAGGAATGTTTTTTCACGGACCAATTCGTTCTCGGTTTGCCTTTGAACGGTAATGTCCCGCCCAATTCCCACGAGACCCTGTACCTGCCCATTGGCTATCTCGCAGCGGCACTTTGGTTGTCAGCAGCCAGACGGGTTGCCCAGCGGGATCACGCGCGGGTTCCTCGCGATTGATAATCGATTCACCGGCCTCGAGGACGGTCTTATCGTCCGCCCAAAACCGGGCGGCCAACTCCGGCGGATATGTATCAAAATCCGTCTTGCCGATGATATCTTCCATCGTCTTCCCGCCGGAGGCCTGCCAATCGGCAATGTTGGAAAGGATCTTTCGCCCCGGCAGTATCTTTGATATAAATCAGATCGGGCAAATTATCGATCAATGTCGAAGCAGGTTTCGTTCCTCCGCCAGTTTCTCTTCCGCCTGCTTGCGGTTGGTGATATCGTGATTAAAGCCCACAATTCCCGTGATCTTCCCCCGGCTATCTCGCAGCGGCACCTTGGTTGTCAGCAGCCATCTTTGATTGTGATCCTTATCGATCACCGGTTCCACCTGATCGATCAGCGGTTCGCCCGATTGAATAACCTGCTTTTCATCGGCATCGTATCGGGCGGCCAATTCCCTGGGAAAGAAATCGAAATCCGTCTTTCCCACCACCTGCTCCAGGGTATCTGCTCCCAGGGTGCGCTGATGGGCATGGTTATCGATGACGATGCGGCCCTGAGACATCTTTAATAAAAATATTGTCCGGCAGAGTGTCGATCAATGTTCGAAGGATATTCTGTTCATCGATCCGTTCCTTCCCGGCTTTCTTGAGTTTTGCGCTTTTAGATTTCAAAGCCAGCTTGTTTCTTCCCGGGATGGCCTTTGCTGGAATAGATTTGGATGCTCTCTTCTTTGCCGTTTTTTTATCCATGGTTTCCTGCTTCTTATCCCTAACGGAGGCACGACCCGAGCACAAAGTCAAGGCTTTGCCGATCATCTCAATACCAGTTTTTACTATGAGGGTCGAAAAAGTTCGATTTTGTTGTCAGATGCATTTTACTGCTTCTTGCATAAATCGCCTCGCTTGGTTGGCGCCTGTAAGGCAAAAGTAATGCTCCGGATCAGGTATTAAAAGAGCGTGGGAGAACACCCCGGCTATGTTCTTTTTTTGGTAATACCGGCAACGGGTCAGTGGGAGATTTGGTTGACTTGAACTGTGAAGGCCTTTATGCAATAATGCTCCACGTTAGAAGTAGCTCTGCATCCTTATCTTTGAGGTGAATGATGAGAAACAGATTTATTCCGATCGGCGCATCCTGCGTATTGATGCTGCCATTCTGGCCTGCAATCTGGGCAGCGGTCAGCCTACCAGCCAGCCTGACCTGGCGGCGACGATCACGGCCCAGGCGCTGGACCTCGAGGCCGCGACCATCACGGCCCAGGCCGCGGCTCTCCAGGCTCCGAGCGATACGCCGGCTCCCGGTGCTACGCTCCAGCCGGCAGATACGCAGGCCCCGGCCAACCCGCCGCCTCCGCAAAACACGGCGGGGCCGAAGTCGCCGTCCAAGCCTAAGAGAGCGTTCTTTAAAATCAAGTTGCGACCATTTTTAGCATGCGCCGGGCGCTAGCAATGTAGACCATCGATTCGCTAGAGGAGGTCGTATGCTCATAGTCGCGAGCCAAGCGACGATAACGACCGAGCCAACCGAAGGTCCGTTCCACCACCCAACGCCGAGGCAAGACTTGAAAGCCTTTCATATCATCAGAACGTTTTACGATTTCCAAACCCCAGCCAAATTGCAGGCGAACCGTCTCGACAATCGAAGTGTAGGCACCGTCGGCCCAAATCAGTTTCAAGCGACACCAACGATTGTGAACACTGCGTTTGATGAACTCAAACAATCTTTGTAAGGTCTGATAGCCACCGACACCATCTTGAACACTGGCACTATGGACCACACCAGCAAAACCAGCCCCAAAGTATCCACCACCAAGTGCCGTTTACGCCCAGGCGTCTGCTTATGCACATCTACCCCGCGTTCTTCTCCGCCTTCCGAGGTTTTGACACTCTGGCTATCGATCACCCCTGCGCTCGGCTGAGCCTCTCTCCCGCTTTCTTACGCACTTGTTTCACCAAGGCTGCATTGATCCGTCCACCACACTCCATTCCGTTTCCAACGCCAATAATAACCATACACCGTTTGCCACGGCGGAAAATCCACCGGCAGCATCCGCCATTGGCCACCCGTACGGTTCACATAGTAAATCGCATTCAGAATTTGCCACATTTCCCATTTACGCGGTCGGCCCCGCTTGTAGGTCGGAAAGAATTCCATAATCAGCTGCCATTCGGTATACTTCAGATCGGTCGGGTAGGTTTGGTTGAATTTGGTCATTCTCCAATCTTACCCTGGCCATTTAAGAAACACTTTCTAGAATTTCAAGGCAACCGGTGCGGCAACGGCGATCACGTTTGCATGGGACGACAACGCCACTCAACGAAACCGGATTCCGCATCTATCAGGATGGCGTCTCCGCACCGGTCGCTTCCATCGATGCGCACCCTGCCACCGGCGGCATGTCGTACAACTGGCCCGGGCTGGCCTGCGGTTTCAAGGGGAAGTTCTCGGTCCGTGCCTATAACGATGAGGGCGAATCCTCTTCGAGCAACTCGGTGGATGGAGTCACGATCCCCTGCATACCGAATCAATTGACCGCAAACGCTTCGGGAAATAGCATCAGCTTCAACTGGGGCGTGGCGACCAACCACAACGAATTGGGATTCCGCATCTATCAGCAGGGGGTTCCGCAGCCGGTTGGCTCGCGCGGACCCAACCTCGGGTCGGGCGGGACAAACTACGACCTGAGCGGGTTGGCCTGTAACCTGGTCGCCACCTTTTCTGTGCGCGCTTTCAACAGCGCCGGAGAATCGGGCGACAGCAACCTCATCCAGTCGGAGACCTATCCCTGCGGGCCGACCAACTTCACGATCACCGGCGTCACGAAAGACACGGTGACCTATACCTGGATGGACAATGCCACGAACGAAACCGGCTACCGCGTCTATCGGGATGATACGCTGTATGTGACGCTGCCGGCGCACAACGGCACCGGCTCGATGGGCAACGATGCAGCTCAATTGTGCGACGTTAATTTCACGATAAACCATGTTTACTCTGTGCGGGCTTTCAATTACGCCGGAGAATCCAACACGAGCGAGCACGTGGGCGCATCTACGCCGCCCTGTCCGTGAGGTTGAGGGGACTGAAGGGGATCAAGGTAATCTAAGTGATCTAGGTCAATCATGGGTACCCACAGTCAGGGGCAGGATATATCAGGTAATCAGGTAATCAGGCGATCAGGTAGTAGAAGATGAGACTAGTTGTACCACAGTTGGGGGATACCACGGGTACGCTATGCTATGTGCCCCAACCGATATCGTGCCCCTACGGACGTTGGATATGTTGCGATATAGGTTGTTAAAGGTGCGGGTGGTGAATGTAGCTGCATCGTTGGCAGACGTGTGTCCCGGGCCTCTTGGGAAGGGTTGAAGAACGAGATTGCTACGTCGGGAAGAGCACCCTCCTCGCAATGACAAGAGAGGAATTGTCAGAAATTTGTATCCATGGCGAGGAGGGGATCGGGGGGTTGGATGATGACGGTGTCGGTGTGGAGGGTCCAGGTGAGGCGGTCGAGGACGGCGGTGAGGGAATTGGTGACGGGGATGTCGTCGTGGATGAGGAGGCCGTTCTCGTCGCGGCGGCCTTCGGGGACGCCCCAACGCATGGTGCGGGCGGGGCCGGTGAGGATCTCGGACTCGCAGGCGGCGTATTGGCGGTCGGTCTCGGCGCAGGGAACGCAATCGCTGGAAGCGGCCGGTGTTGATGATGGCGAGGAAGCCGTAACCTAATTCGCTCTTTACGGACTGCGAAAATTTAACAGGTATCACACGAGTGGGAAAGGCTTTGTCGAGCATGGCCCAGAGGCCTTCGCCGACGCCGGTGGCGTCCATGACGATGTGCTGAGGATGCCACGTTTCGGCCAATGCCTTTAATTTGCCAAAAATCGTTAAATGGTTCAAACCGGTCCACTGCTGGAGGCCGATGGCGCGGTAGGTGGGGGCCTGGAGGGTATCCAGGGTGGAGAGGTCGATCTCCACGATGCGCAGGGTTATGGCATCGCGGGATTCATTCCATTGGCCGGCATCCAGATTTTTGTCTTTTTTTAAATAAGGGTTCAATTCAGGTTCAACCCTCCCCGCGGGAGACCTACCCGGCCTCTCCTAATGGTCAGGCAAGCCCGACCCCTAGGAGAGGGGAGTTCTGCTTCAATGGACTCGGGGTGAAAGGAGGTGCTGGTTTCTTCCTGCCCGGCGACGTCGAGAAGAAAAGCGATGGGACAAGCGATTTTTGATTTACGATTTTCGATTGAGGATCCAGGTGCGAGCTGAACATCGCCAAGCATCAGGGCGCGGTGAGCGGGGGTGAACATGCCGCCCTGGGCATCTATATTTTCGCAAAAATACTGGGTGCGAACCAAGGGATGGTCACGGCCCATTTTCCTGATCTCGTTTTTGAGGAATACGGCATAGCGTTTGTTGTGCCGGGCAACCTGGTTACCGGTGACGATGAAGACGCGCTTGAGCCCGTCGCGTTTTTGAAGCTGGAGGGCAGATCGTTTTTCGCGTTCGAGGAGGGTATCGCCCGTCCAGGCGGTACCGGAAAAGAGGCGGGTAGCGTTACCAGCGGCAGCCATGGGGGCGAAACATCTGTCATAGACCTTCTTCTGAACATCCTGCGCTTCATTGATAATCAGCAAGCGGTCGGCGGTCTGACCGACCACATTGGCAGAAGGATCGGCGGAAAAGTATAGAACGCTGGCGGACATGAGAGAATACATGTAGCCATACTGCTTACGGAAACCGGCGTACGGAAAGAAGGGCCGTTGGGAGGCGCGCTTTTCGAGACGCTGCATGGCATTCTCCGTTTGGGGGCGAAAGGTGGCCAAGCCAGGCGCACATGGGCTCTCAGACCATAATAAGTTTGCCGAGCCACTTTATCATGCCCATAGGCTGCCACGCCTCCGAACGAACGACAGCGATTGGCTCTGGCAAAACGACAGACCGGGACGGGAAAACTGTCCACAATCGATAAGTAGGGATCCTGAGGAATTCGTTGAGAGATTTCTTGCCACAAGGCTTGCTTCAACCTCCACAGATTGGCCGCCTGCCGAGTAAATGTGGTTCGATTGATCTTGCGTAAACCCGGAAACCAATCTGCATAGTGCCTGCAAAAATGAGTGAAAATGCCACTTTCCGTATCGATGCCCAAAAACTCGCCAACTACTTCGATCGTAAGGACTTCGCTGTCCCGCAGAGTCGGATGCGGACCCCGTTGCCGCAACCGCTTCCCAGCCACAAAATCATCAATCAGGCAATATATTTCAATCATGAAAGTGGTAATATCCATGCCGGAGACCTCCGGTGTTTTGTGTTTGTTTCGCAACTTCACAAATACGGCGGTCTCCTTCCTTTGTCAAGTTCCTAAAATAACTCGCGCATCGGGTTAAACTACCCAAAATCAATCCGATCTTGTCAAATGATTTTGAAGAAGGCTACTTCTACCGGAAGCGGCCGACTGCATAAGCTAACAAAGTCTATCAAGCCCTGAGGAAACGCAATTTGCAAACCGGTAGAGTTCACATTGCACGGCATAAGGATAACGAGGGAAACAACGGGAGCCTAGCTGAGCGAGCTAAATGATATGGTAACTCAACGTTGTTGGCTTCCAGCAGCAGATGGGTTTATTTCTATTTCCTAATCAGTTAATTCAGTTAAACGATTAATACCTGCAGCCCAGTAGAGTCCCGATGACCGAAAAAGACGAGAAAAAAAGCCGCAGACGCGAAACGGAAGATAAAAAAAGGAAGAGAAGCCCAAGGAAGTGGACAAGCTGATGGAGGCCAAACATCCATCACGCTCGGCGGCAAGGAGCTTAAGTGCACCGTGGTCACCGGGATGATGATACTGAAGGAAGAGAACCCGAGACAAACGGGTCGGTTTGCGCTATAAAATGAGCATATCCCCCCTGTTCCTTCGGGGACAGGGGCGCGAGGCGGTCGATGACTGCCTCTGGTTTTTTGAATGGGTCGGCATGGAAAATAAAGTGTATTCAGGCAACTCGACCCCCTCTGCCTTCGGCATCTCCCCCACTGAAAGAACGCAGTGCAAGCAAATCCACGAGCGCAATAATTGGTCGCCAACAAAAATGTTCTTCGTGGATTTAGGGGAGAAAAAACTGAGTTGCTTCGCGACCCCCGAATCCATGAGCGCATTAATTGGTTGCCAACAAAAATGTTCTTCGTGGATTTAGGGGAGAAAAAAACGGGCTGTCGCCATCCCCCAAGTGGCGGAGGTGAAAGCTCCCCCAGCCGGTGGATGCGGCCGGGGAGCTTTTGTTATACGATAAGTTCGTGGTCCGCTCTTTTTATCCGTAGACTAAAACATAAAATGTACTGCGCCGCATTGGACCAGGCTGTCCCGGGCGCAAGCAAGATCGGGGCAGCATTACTAAAAACCCAAGGAGGACACTTTGAACAAAGATATTATGGCAGGCAAGTGGAAACAAATGCGAGGCGAGGCCAAATCGTGGTGGGGAAAACTCACCGACGATGACCTCAAGCGTGTTGGCGGCAAGTTTGAATCTTTAGCCGGCATCCTTCAGGAAAAATATGGGTACACCCGCCAGCAGGCGGAGGATGAGATCGATAAACGCGTCAAGGCGTATGAAACCAGTCTCAACAAGGATAAAACGGTCCCCGGCCCCAAACGTTAATTTCCCGGGGCGCGATCTTATGTCCTTTCTCCAATGAGCAGGGTGATTGAACGATCGAGGAACGCCTGCGATCGAACATTCACAATGGAGATCCAAATGAATCTGATCATGTTTCTGATTGTGGCAGCACTGATGGCCTGGATAGCATCTGATATCATTTACAACCGTCCAGTACCTGTTGATCGATATTATCGTCATTCCGAACGTAGTGGTCACGCTTCTGGGCGCCGTTCTCTTTCTCTCAGGGCTAAAACTCCTGGAGCCCAGGCAAATCCGTTAAGTTTTACGTTACCGGTAAGACCAACACCGGTACGAAACTCCTCCCAACTCCCCCCTTAGTTCGTGAAACACCCTCGATACGGAGGGTGTTTCACGTTTAGAAGGAAAGTATGCCCACATCCTTCTTTGCGCACCGGCCTGAGACGCTGTATACTAACTGCATGAGCATCAATATCTAACGGTCCGATCATTCCCACCGTAAAAATGGAATCCCTTGGTTCAAATCCTGATAAATGCGCGTTCACGTGAATTCGCCGTACCCTGCAAACATGCCATGCTAGCGCCCTAGCTCCGAATCCCATCCGTCAAATGGATAGCCTCTGCAAATCCTTGTGGCGGCAGGTCAGTCAGATACCCGCAATGCAATGCGGCGCCGAACTTACGCCGCAGTGCTGGCTGGTTGTATTGACTCGGGCTGAGGTCAGAATCTCGGGACGCAAAGCGACGCGGAATTCACCAGAGGATGCAATAATGACCAGGAGTAAGACGGCCTCGTCTATGGATTAAAAGTGATTAGCAAAATTTTCGTTACTTTACCCAATATCATGGGCGGACACGCCTGTATTCGAGGCATGAGAATAACGGTTTCTCTGGTTCTCAACCTGATCTCCAACGGCATGACTGCCGCGCAGATCGTCAAGGAATATCCCTCTCTCGAAGAGGAAGATATACGCCAATCACTGCAATACGCTGTCGGCCTTACAAGAATAGGGATTCAATGATTTTTACATTGGATGCGAATGGTTTGACAAACCAATTGGACTGCGTTATAAAATAAACATATCCCCCCTGTTCCTTCGGGGGCAGGGCGCGAGCTGCCGGTCTTCAGACCGCCTCATCTGCTAATGGATTGGTAATGGATGATAAAGAGTATTCGGGCAACTAAACCCCCTCTGCCTTCCAGGCATCTCCCCCAAATCCACGAGCAAATCCATCGGTCGTCAACAAAAATGTTCTTCGTGGATTTAGGGGAGAAATTTGTTCCCCTATTTGCTAATTTCTCTTATTCAATTAAACTAACCGCATAATCGCAAGGAGATGCCTCCATGACCGAAAAAGACGAAGCCAAAAAAGCCGCAGACGAGACCGAAGAGAAGAAAAAAGAAGAGAAGCCCAAGCCGGTAGATAAGCTGGTGGAGACCAAACACTCCATCACGCTCGGCGGCAAGGAGCTTAAGTACACCGTGGTCACCGGGACGATCGTGATGAAGGAAGAGGAACCCGACCAGGCCAAGGAGTTCGAAGGCGAGAAGCCGCGGGCGGAGATCTTCTTTATCGCCTATACCAAGGACGAGGCCGAGGATAAGTCCAAACGCCCGCTCACCTTTTCCTTCAACGGCGGACCCGGCTCCTCGTCCGTGTGGCTGCACCTGGGCTTGCTCGGGCCGCGCCGCGTGGTGCTGCAGGACGACGGCAGCCTGCCGCCTCCGCCCTTCAAGCTGACCGACAACGAATACTCCCTGCTCGACCAGACCGACCTGGTCTTTATCGACCCGGTCAGCACGGGCTACAGCCGTCCGGTGGAAGGCGAGAAGCCCAAGGAATGGCACGGCTTCAAGAAGGACATTACCTCGGTCGGCGATTTCATCCGGCTGTATACCACCCGCTACGGACGCTGGCTCTCGCCCAAGTTCCTGATCGGCGAATCCTACGGCACCACGCGCGCGGCGGGGCTCTCGGGCTATTTGCAGGAACGCCACGGCTTGTATCTCAACGGCATCATGCTGGTGTCGGTGGTGCTCGATTTCACCACGCTGGAGTTCACGCTCAACAACGATGTGCCTTACGCCGCTCTACCTCCCCTCCTACGCGGCGGCGGCCTGGTATCACGGCAAGCTCAAGACCCGCAAACCGCTGCAGACCCTGCTCAAGGAAGTGGAGAAGTTCGCGCAGGGTGAATATGCGGAGGCGCTGCGCAAAGGGCGATACGCTGCACGAAGCGCGAGCGCGCGGCGGTGATCGAGAAGATGGCGCGCTATACGGGGCTCTCGCCCGAGTTCATCGACCGGAGCAACCTGCGCATCCTCGACCAGCATTTCTTCAAGGAGCTGCTGCGCGACCGCGGCGAGACGATCGGCCGGCTCGACAGCCGCTTCCTGGGCCGCGACCGTCTGGGCGTGACCGAGAAACCGGAGTACGATCCGCTGATGACGAATGTGGCGGGTCCGTACACGGCGGCTTTCTACGATTACGTCCGCAGCGAGCTTAAATTCGAGTCCGACCTGGCCTATGAGATCCTCAGCGAGCTGGTGTATCCCTGGTCGTACGCCGAGTTCGAGGACCAGTTCGTCAACGTGGGCGAGAGGCTGCGCTGCGCCATGACGTATAACCCGTATCTCAAGGTGTTTATGGCGAACGGGTATTTCGACCTGGGCACGCCGTACTTTGCGACCGAATATACGGTGAACCATTTGGGGCTGCATGAATCGGTCCGCAAGAATCTGAGCATGGGGTATTACGAAGCAGGGCATATGATGTATATCCATATGCCGTCGCTGGCAAAGCTGAAGGATGACCTGGCGAAGTTCATGACGCTCGGCCATGCCGCGTAAGAAAATGGAACGCGGATGACGCGGATAAAAGCGGATGTACGCGGATTTAAAAAACTCTTTAAACACGAAGGACACGAAGGTAACGAAGGAAGAAAATGAAGTCGCAGACCTTTTCCCCCCTTTGTGTACTTGGTGACCTTTGTGTTTAGGCTCTTCCTGTGAACGCGGAAAACGCGGATAGGAACAGATGTACGCGGATTAAGGAAAGGAAAAAGATTAACGCAATGGTCGGGATATCGCCGACCACTTTGGTAGGGCAAGAGCCTACCACTTAGAGCGCAAAGAGATTTGAACGCGGAGGACACGGATTTAAGAAGAGATCTTAACACAAAGGACACCAAGGTAACGAAGGAAAAGAGCCCGTAAAAATCACACCTCTTTTCCCCTTTGTGTACGTTGTGACCTTTGTGTTAAGCTCTTCCTGTGAACGCGCAGCACGCGGGATCTTTTAAAGAAAAGAAAATCCGTGAAGATCCTTTAAATCTGTGTTTATCCGTGTTCGTATTGGTCCTACTCTACCGCTTACGGGCACGCCAGAGGACTGTGAGGTAGAGGGCGATGCCGAAGTTGAAAAAGTTGGTGCCGCGGATATCGGGCACCTGGCCGATGTAAAGGCCGCGCGGCCAGAGCAGGCGACAGCAGCGCGAACAACTGTCCGATGAGCACCTTGTCGTAGCTGTAGATGAGCACGGTGCCCAGGATGGCGCCCGTCACGCTGCCCGCCCCGCCCAGGATGACCATGGCCAGCAGCATGGCGGAGACATGAAAGGCCGCGATGTCGGGGTCAATGTAGCTGAAGGTGCTGGCATACAACGCGCCGGCAATCCCTGCCAGGGCGGAGGATAAGACGAAAGCCAATTGGCGATAACGGGCAGGCATTCACGCCCAGGGAGGCCGCGGCGGTCTCATCTTCTGAGGCAGCCAGCCAGGCGCGACCGGTACGGGACGACATCAACCGTCCGCTGGCGAAGGCGGCCAGCAGCACCACCACAAAGACAAGATAATACTGTGCGGACGGCAGCGGACAGCACGAACCCGAAGAGGTGCGGAGCCGGCACGGCGCTGAGTCCGCTCGAGCCGCCGGTGAGGTCGCTGCCGTTCACGATCACCTGCTGGGTGATCAAGTCCCAGCGCAAGCGTTGCCACCGCCAGATAATCTCCGCGCAGGCGGGTCGAGGCGCTGCCCTTTAGCAGGCCGAAGAGTCCGGCGAGCACCGCGCTGACCAGCATCACCAAAGTAAAGTCGAGCTTGATGTGCAGGGTCAGGATGGCCGCGATATATCCGCCCAGCGCAAAGCTCATGGCATAACCAAGGTCGAGCACGCCCGCCACACCCAGTAAAATATTGAGGCCAAGCGTGAGCAGGATGTAGATGCCCAGGCCGCGCAGCAGGATCTCGCCGTTCAAGTTGAAGACCGTTGTGACGACGGGCAGGATGGCCAGCGCGACCAGCAGGCCAATGAGCCAGCGCCTGGCGGTACGAGGATTGAGCTGGCGCGGTCAGAACGACCGAGTCGCGCACCGAGGCCTTCATCCGCCACCGTCTCACCGGCAAAGCCGCCGCGCCGCCAGACGAGCAGCGCGGTCAGCAAGCCGAGCAGCAGAACCGGAGTCCACTGGGTGCTGAGGAAATAATCGCTGAAAGAACCGACCACGCTCAAGCGTCAGCCCGCTCAACAACGCGCCGAACGGGCTGCCGATGCCACCCAGCAGCGCGGCGGCAAAGGCGATCAGCCCGCTCTCTGCGCCGTCGCTCCCGAAGGGGCGCGAATAATACAGGGCAAAGACAAAAGCCGCCGCGCCGGCCAGCGCGCCGCCCAGAGCAAACGCGCGGCGGATGGCGCCATCGCGGTTCACGCCCACCATCTGCGCCAGCTCTTCATTCTGAGCCACGGCACGGATGGACTTGCCAAGCTTTGTGCCGAGCAGAATATAAGTGGTCACCAGCACGAACAGGATGGCCGCGACCCACACGAACACATCCGAGCCCTGCAGGACAACTTTGCCCGCAAGCAAATTGGTGTGCGGCAGGAAATTCGGGATGCCGTCGGTGGGCACTTCGGGCAGGCCGGGCACGCTGCGGTGCTCGCCGCGAATGAATGATTTCTGATAGGTGCGCCAGACCAGCGCCGCCTGATATAGGATGAAGGACAGACCGAGCGAAGCGATGAGAGGCGCCAGCTTCGAGCGGCCGCGGAACGGGCGGAAGGCCAGCTCTTCCACGCCCACGCTGAGCAGCGTGCCGACCAGGACCGAGCCGACCAGGACGCCGAGCAAAACCAGGATCTGCGATACCGGCCGGCCAATTGAGGTTGAGTCCGATGATATTGATGGTCGAGGTAACGAAAGCGGTGGTCAGGGCGAAGACATCGCCGTGTGCCAGGTTGAGGGTGCGGACGGTGCTGTAGATGACGGTCACGCCGATGGCGTTGAGGGCCAGGATGCACCGTTGACGAGTCCGAAGATCAGCAGCTGGAAGATGCAGGCCGCCGCAGTCGACGTTCTTTCCGCACCAGGCCACCGATACGGGCGCGGCTGCGGTTGTTTGCACGGCCTGCTGTTTGGCAGCGGTCCATGCCGCCTGCAGGGTTGCAGAACAGCCGCTGGTATAGCGTCCCTGCCAGATGATGGAGATGTGGCCGGAGGCTGAAGCCGGAGATGGTAAATGTTCCATCGGCGGTGAGGTCGGGACCGAAGGTTTGAGAGAATGAATTGTTTGTGATGCGAGGCTGGGAACCGGCGGGTATGGCGGCGTGGTCGAGGCCGGTGCAGGTGAGGCTGTTATCCGCTTTGGGATAGGAATAAATAAATGAGGAGATGGCCCCGTCAGTGACGGTGAATTTGACGGTGATCGGACGGCCGTCCTGGGCGGTACCGGTTCCCTGCCAGGCGCCGTCGTAGGGACTGGCCGAGGCCGAGACAGTCGTGGGCGCGGAGGTGGGGTTGGGGCTTACTGAGGAACATGCTCCCAGGAACGCGGCAAAGAGGATACCGATAAAGAGCATCCTTTGGCGATGCATGCGGGCTATGCTAGCCGATATGCTTTTATTTGACAAGGCACGAGAGAGGTATCTGCAGATTGGGAGGGCTGTGAAATTAAGATTCGAGATTACCGGAGATAAACCCCGTAAGTGCACCGGGGCGAGACGGCAAAGATAGCCAGAGATAAACGGAGATGTTTTTGAAAAAGAGATTTAACGCAAAGGCGCAAAGAATTGATGGGAAAAGATATCCGCAGATTGAACTGATTAGGCTGAAAAAAGAAGCGACAGCAGATTTTGAGGGCCGGTGAAATTCGGAACTACGAGATGAACCGAGAGATTGAAGCCCCGTAAGTGCAGATTCGGAGGACGAATCACGGGCGAGACGGCGGAGATGAGCAGAGATAAACGGAGATATTTTTGAAAAAGAGATTTAACGCAAAGGGCGCAAAGAGCGCAAAGAAACGTTGAGGAAAATCTGTCATAGCGTCATCAATTTGATACATGCCGTGGCTATAATGCCGAATAGCTTAGTACATGGACCCCAGCCGACCCTCCGGCCTAATGGGGAGGATAGCCGATAGCTGACATACGGGATGTTGGCAGCAGAAAGCATTGCTCAACAGATCCGCAATAATTCGGTTATCGCATAGAACGATGTGACGTGGCGCATAATCCCAATCAACCCCCTATGACCTTCGCACATCTTCACGTCCATACCGAATACTCGCTGCTCGACGGCTTCTCGAATATCAAGAAGCTGGTGAAGCGCGTGAAGGAGATGGACATGCCGGCGGTGGCCATCACCGACCACGGCACGATGTTCGGCGTGATCGACTTTTACAAGGCGGCGCAGGAAGCAGGTGTCAAGCCGATCATCGGGCTGGAAGCCTACATGGCTTCGCGCGGCATGCAGGACCGCGACTCCAAGCTCGACCGGTCCTCCTATCACCTGCTGCTGCTGGCCGAGAACGAGACCGGTTATAAGAACCTGCTAAAGATCGCCTCCGCGGCGCAGCTGGACGGCTTCTATTATTATCCGCGCATCGACCATGACTTTTTAGCCAGTCACTCCGAAGGGCTCATCTGCACCTCGGGCTGCATGTCCGCCGAGATCCCGCGTGCCCTGCTGGACGAAAAGCCCGAAGAAGCCGTGAAGAAGATGAACTGGTATTACGACGTCTTCGGCCCGGACCGCTTCTTCGTGGAACTACAGCAGCACAATATCAAAGAGATCACAGACTTGAACCGCCGCCTGGTGGAAATGGGTGCGCGCTATTCCGCGAAATTCGTCGCGACCAACGACGTGCACTACATCAACCCCGAGGATGCGCGGCTGCAGGACATCCTGCTGGCGATCCAGACGCAAACGGTGCTGACGGACCCGAACCGCATGCGCATGACGGACGAATCCTACTACCTGCGCCCGCCGGAAGAGATGAACCTGCTGTTCGCCGAAGTGCCTGAAGTCCCTGAGCAACACGCTGCTCATCGCCGAACGCTGCAACGTTGACCTGTCATTCAAAGGCTATCACCTGCCGGAGTTCCCCGTCCCGGAAGGCTATACCGCCAAGCACCTATCTGCACCATCTGTGCGAAGAAGGCGCGAGCAGACGCTACGGGGCACGCGCAGCCAGCCCCGAGGTGCGCGAGAGACTCGATTATGAGCTGGGCATCGTCGAAAAGATGGGGTTCAACGCCTACTTCCTGATCGTTTCGGACCTGTGCGCACACGCCCGCGAGCAGGGCATCTGGTACAACGCACGCGGTTCCGCGGCAGGTTCCATCGTGGCGTACGTATTGGGGATCACCATGGTCGATCCCTTGCAGCACGACCTGCTGTTCGAACGCTTCCTGAACCCCGGACGCGTCTCGATGCCCGATATCGACCTGGACTTCCAGGACAACCGGCGCGCCGAGGTGCTGGAATACTGCACAACCAAATACGGCAGCGACCGGGTGGCGCAGATCATCACGTTCGGCACCATGGGGACCAAAGCCGCCCTGCGCGACGTGGGCCGCGTGATGGACATCCCGCTGAATGAAGTGGACCGCGTGGCAAAGCTGGTGCCGTTCGTGGCAGGCCACGGCACCACCATGCAGGACGCGCTGGAAATCCCCGAATTCAAGGAGATCTACAACAGCCAGCCGCACCTGCATGAGCTGATCGACGTCGCCGCCAAAATGGAAGGCACGGTCCGCAATGCGGGCACGCATGCCGCGGGCGTGGTCATTTCGGATAAACCCATCCTCGAATACCTGCCGCTGCACCGCCCCACCTCCAACTCGGAAGAGACGCCCATCAAGACCGTCACACAGTTCGAAATGGGCATCCTCGATTCCCTGGGCATGCTCAAGGTGGATTTCCTGGGCTTGATCACGCTGACCGTGATGGAGCGCGCCTGCAAGATGATCGAAGAGCGGCACGGCATAAAGCTCGACCTGAACAATATTCCGCTCGATGACCCGAAGGCCTACGAGCTGATGGGCAACGGCCAGACCGCGGGCGTCTTCCAGGTGGAAGGCGGCGGCATGACGCGCTACCTGATCCAGATGAAGCCGAATAAGCTCGACCACATCATCGCCATGGTGGCGCTGTATCGTCCCGGCCCGATGGCTTTCATCCCCGATTACATCGCACGCATGCACGGCGAAGCCCCGGTTGAATACCGGCATCCGGCCATGGCGCCCATCTTCGACTCGACCTATGGCATTCCCGTCTACCAGGAACAGGTGATGCGCGCGGCAGTGGAGCTGGGAGGCTTTTCGCCCTCCGAGTCCGACGAGCTGCGAAAGGCCATCTCGAAGAAAAAGAAGAGAAGAGATCGAAAAGTTCCGGACCAAATTCGTGAAAGGCGCGGTGGCCAAAGGCATGATCGAAGGATACCGCCGAAGACATTTACGCGGATTGGGAAGAGTTCGCCCGTTACGGCTTCAACAAAAGCCACGCCGCCGACTACGGCGTGATCGCGGTGCAAACGGCTTATCTGAAAGTCCATTACACGGCCGAATACATGGCCGCGCTGCTTTCCGCCTCGGCGAGCATCACCGAAAAGGTGGCGCTGTATGTGGCCGACGCGCGCACGATGGGCGTGCCCGTCCTGCCGCCCGAGATCAACTGCCTCAGGCTGGGACTTCGAGATCGAGGATATCGATGGCAAACCGTCCATCCGCTTTGGGCTGGGCGCCATCAAGAACCTGGGCAAGAGCGCGATGGAGTTCGTGCTGGATGAACGGAAGAAAAACGGGACGTTCAAAGACCTCAATGACTTCGCCCGCCGGGTGGACCTGCGCGCACTCGGCAAGCGCGGGCTCGAATGCCTGATCAAAGTCGGCGCGCTGGACGGGTTCGGCAACCGGGTGGCGCTGCTGGCTTCGCTGGACCGCGTCATCGCCATCAGCAGCAACCATGCACGAGCGGCGGAAGCCGGGCAGCTCAGTCTCTTCGGCGCGGCCACCGGCGTGACCGAAACCATCTCACTGCCGGATGTGAATAATGTGGACCGGCGCGAGATGCTCAATTGGGAACGCGAGCTGATCGGTCTGTATATCTCAGACCACCCGCTCACGCCGTACCAGCAGACCTTCACCCAGATCGTCACTCATTTCTCGGGCCAGCTCAGCGAGGCGCAGAACGAAGAGAAAGTGCGGGTGGCCGGGCTGATAACAATCGTCCGCCCGTATGTGACCAAGGCCGGCAAGCCCATGGGCTTTGCCACCATCGAAGACATTCAGGGCAACATCGAGCTCGTGCTCTTCCCGCGCACCTGGGAGAAGTTCCGCGAGCAGCTGACAAGCGGGCGAATCATCATCGTCGAAGGCAAAGCGGACACGAGCAATACGCCGCCCAAGGTGCTGGTGGACAATATCAGGACCGAGATCAAGGTGCTCGAACCACTGGCTGCGGTCGCCGCGCCGGTCACAACGCCGGTTCCTGCCAAACAAGCAGCGGCCCCGGTCTCAAAACCGATAGCGGCTGTCAAGCCCAAACCTGCCCCGGCAAGACAAATGGCAGAACAGCCGGTAACCTATGCTGCGCGTCAAGTTTCACCCAAGGCGGGTGAAGCTGAAGCAGGCGGGATTACCGCCAACATGCCACCTCCGCCCGATAACTTCCCGGATGGCTGGGACGCACAATGGCAGCCCTCGTTTGACGATACGCAAATCGCTGCCCGCCCAGAGGCGCTGCGGGAGGTAGCTCCGGAACCCAAAGCTGAGAATAAATCAGCGAAGCCCGCATCGAACGTATCGAGCGGAGACACAACCTCGCATCCTTCGGAGAGCGCGGAGAAGGCGCGGCCCGGAGCGGAGGATGAAGAGCCCAGGCCGGTTGAGAGCGTGGTGCCCGTACTGGCAGTCCAGCCGGTTGAACCGATGCTCGTCGAACCACCCAGCATGCCTTCCCTGTATATCCCTGTAGTTCAGGAAGACAAGAACAAGGACCATCCGCCGCAGCAGATCACGATCATGCTGCGCTCGTCCGGGCGATAAGGAGCGCGACAAGCTGCGCATCAAGACCATCTACGGTACGCTGATCTCCTTCCACGGGCGCGACCGATTCAGCTTCCAGATCTTCGAGAGCGGCAGAGGCCACCTGATCGATTTCCCAAGCGATACGACGCGTCTGTGTCCCGAAATGCTGGCGCGTTTGGGCAAGTTGATGGGCGAGGAAAGCTGGCGCATCGAAGAGATCACGTTTCAGTAAATATCTTATTGCCATATAATGGTCTTTAAGAATGAACCAAGCATTGGCCGTCCCCACGATTGATGTTCGCAAGCGGATACCAAATTCAGTGATCCGCGCAATGACGCGTCAGATCGCAGAGCAATTCAGGCCGCAAAAGATTATTCTGTTTGGCTCTTATGCAAGGGGAAACCCCCGTCCCGAAAGCGATGTAGATTTGTTGATCGTCATTGACGAATCACTTAAAGAGCGACAGCAATCCCTGAAAATCCGGCGTTCGTTGGGTGTTTTGTTCGGGCTTGATCTAATCATCTATACGCCAAAACGGCTGGCACGACGCCTGGAAATGGGTGATTTATTTTTGGCCGACGTGCTCAAAGAGGGAAAAGTTTTGTATGAATCCCGCAGTCGCTGAGTGGGTGTCAAAAGCTGAAGGAGATTTTGTTACAGCGGGCCGCGAGTTGCGGGCGCGCAAAACTCCGAATTATGACGCGGTATGTTTTCACAGCCAGCAATGCGCAGAGAAATATCTGAAGGCAGTTTTACAAGCGAATAATAAACATATTCCAAAGATTCACTTTCTTATGGAGCTCCTGGCAGTGATCATGAAATTCGATGCCAGTTGTGAATTCCTGAGAGCGGATTTGGAAACACTTGAAGATTACTCGGTGCGATTCCGCTATCCTGGTGAGTTTGCCGAAAAAGGCGAGGCACAAAGCGCATACCAAGCGGCAAAAGTTGTCCGTGAATTCACTCGCCAGAAGCTCGGAGCGAAATAAGGATCACCCGTTGACGGAATGTTTCGACGGAAAATTGTCTAATCATCCGATTCCTATTCTAAGATAAATGTCAATATTTCAAGTATCAGACAGATGGAAAACGACATTCCCGGAAGCGCACGCGGGGGTGCTGGTTATGCGCGACGTGTCCAACCCGGCACAGCATGCCGAACTGGAAAAACGTAAACAGGCCCTCGAAGCGGAACTGCGTTCACGGTTTGCGGGGCAGGACCGCGCGGCGCTCGTAAGGCACCCGGTTTTGGAAGCCTACGCCACCTATTACCGCCAATTCAAGAAGACCTACCACGTGCAGCTTCAGCTCGAGTCGCTGCTGTTCAAGGGAAAATCCATACCGACCGTGGCCGCTTTAGTCGAAGCCATGTTCATGGCTGAAATGAATAATATGCTGTTGACCGCCGGACATGATCTGGATTCGGTCCGCTTGCCGGCAATACTGGATGCGGCCCTGGGCACAGAAAGCTACACTCTCTTACGCGGCGATCCGCAGACGCCGAAGGCAGGGGACATGATGATCGTGGACGGCGAAGGGATCATCTCAAGCATCGTCTACGGACCGGACCAGCGGACACAAATCACGGCGCAGACGCGCAATGCGCTGTTTACCGTCTACGCACCGGCGGGAATTGAGGTACAGCTCATTGAGGATCATCTGAAGGAAATCCAACAAAATGTGCAGCTCGTTGCGGAGAACGCACAGGTGGAACTGCTGAAGGTTTTTGATGCACAGTAGGGTCAACCAGAAATGCCCGCCCTTGAAGTACGCAAGGACCTTCGACGGTGACAGGTTAAGATGAAGACAGAGCTGATTTGGGAACAATTAGTCGAAAAAGGGCTGGAGCATCTGGTCCTGGAGCAAGATAAAGATATACGGGTGGACAGCCTGGCGTTGGGGATGATCGAAGGCGCCGCTTATAGAATAAAATACCAGATCATTTGCGATCTTGAGTGGAGGGTGGAAAGGGTGGGAGTGCAGGACTTACTGAACAATAAAGCCCTGGACTTCATTCAGAAGGCAAAGGGGGCATGGACCGACGAAAAGGATCATCCGATGGCGGCGTTAAATGGCTGCGAAGATGTCGACATTATGATCACGCCCTTCACAAATACCTTGCCGATCAGGAGATTGAAATTAGGGTTGGGCGAGTCGAGGGAGATCGCGGTGGTCTATTTTGGCCTGCCAGATCTGACCGTATCAAGGCTGGATCAAAGATATACTTTTCTCTCGCAAGAGGAAGATCACCGGGTTTATAAGTACGAAAGCCTGGTGAGCGGGTTTACCTCCAACATCACGGTGGACCCAGAGGGATTCGTGATCGATTATCCCGGCATCTTCAAATTGGTTCGGAAGTAAGAGCTTAAGAGTACAGTATGATTGTGGGGTAAACTCAAAAGCAATCAGGCCGTCCGGGCATGGAAATAACTCCGCATGCGGCCTCGGCCGCCAGGCCTCCATCAGTTCCAATTCATAAACGCCCCATCTTTTGTAGATAATAGTAATGATATGTATTTGCTCAACCCTCCGTCCCACGCTTTCAGCCTGGGACTAGAAATCCCGAAAAACGAATATGAGCGGGGGAGAACACCCCGCTCATATTCGTTTTTCGGTGAAACCAGCATCGGGGAAGGTGAGTAGTTACAATGATATCTAAAAAAGATTCCAATACACCACATATAAAACTCATAAACTTTGCCACCTTATGCGCCTGGTTAATTACCAGCGCCGCAATGGGAATTTCATCCCTGGTTTGGTTCGGACAGGATTTCAGGGGATATTATGCGGCGGCCCGTGTCCTGCTCATAGGCGGCAACCCTTATGATTACAAACAGCTTGTTCCCATCCTCTTGAATGTTAGTGGTTATGTTGGCAATAACCCATACTATTACCCACCATGGTTTGCCTGGTTCATTACGCCACTAGCGCTGCTGCCATTCGAGACCGCACGCCTTATTTGGATGCTGTTCAACATAAGCATTTGGGTTGTAGGGTTATGGCAATTGAGCAAACTAATCGATTGGCCGGATATGGGCTGGCGGCGCTGGTCCATGTTTCTCTTTGCTACTTTCCTATTCGCCTGGATGACGTGGCGATTTGAGCAAACGGGCCTTCTATTATTTACCTTGTTGATTGCCACTCTAACCGCGATTCGCAGGGGACGGTGGGCTTGGGCCGGTTTATGGCTTGCCCTATTGCTTATTAAACCAAACGTCACCCTTATATTAGTTGCGGCTATTATGCTTTGGCTTCTTCGCCGCGGTCGTTGGCAACCCTTATTAACGATGTTCCTTGTGGTTACCGGCTTATTTCTTGCATCTACTGCCGCAACACCTGACTGGTATCGGCCCTTGCTCCAGTCGGGTGTTGGCAATGGCCTAGTGACCGTCCTGGACGGCCCAACTCGTGTCGTAGCTGTTCGCGTCAACACGACTCTGATTGATTGGCTGGCAACCTTTGAGCCCAACAGAAATTGGCGTGAAATAATATATATTGTTGCGGCGATAATCGGTGGATTTACCTTGATATTTTTCGTTTTACGATCAAATTCGCTTATGAAGGTGGTGATCGTATCGCTGCTTGTCAGCTTTGCCGTCACGCCCTATGCTCTTCAATATGACTTTCCTCTACTAACTTTGCCCTTGTTCTGGGCCATGGCATTGTCTACCCGTTCAAGCCTGGCACTATGGGGTGGATGGGCCATCAGCGCCTTCATCGCAAGCGTGCTGATCTGGGAACGCCCAATCTCTGATGGGTATTGGATAGTGATTGGATTGATCGTTTTAACCATATGGAGTTGGAAGCATACAGCCTGGCAATCCATTCCAGAGAGTTTATTGTTGGAAAGAGTATGAAACGATCAATATGAAATTCTTAAAGGGCTCACTTTGACCTCAGAAAGCGGATAAACACCCCAATCGACCGATGCGACATAGTTGATGAGGCTGCGCCTATGACAGATCCAACATTACGCTTTTCAAGCCGAGTTCAGAATTACGTCAAATATCGCCCCCACTATCCCCAGGCGATCATTGCAACACTTCGAGAGGAGTGCCAACTCGTCTCTGCGGCGGTGGTCGCCGATATTGGTTCCGGCACCGGCATTCTATCCGAGCTTTTCCTGCAAAACGGCAACCCGGTGTTTGGCGTTGAGCCTAACCGTGAGATGCGAGAAGCGGGTGAGCGTATCTTGAAGAACTATCCCGGCTTTCGGAGTGTTTCCGGCAAAGCAGAGGCTACAACCCTGGCGGACCAAAGTATCGATTTCATTGCGGCGGGCCAGGCTTTCCACTGGTTTGATCGTCCAAAAGCACGGAGTGAATTCTCGCGTATTCTGAAGAAAAATGGATGGGTAATGCTGGTTTGGAATGAACGCGAAACCGAGGGCACGCCTTTCCTCAAAGCCTATGAAGCACTTCTCCAACGCTTTGCGACGGACTACACCAAGGTGGATCACAGACAAGTTGACGAGGCTGTCCTGTCTGCTTTCTATGGAGAAGAGGGGTTCAAATCAAAGGCATTCTCCCATGCTCAAGACTTTAATTTTGTTGGTTTGCGGGGACGACTACTCTCGTCTTCGTACACACCTGAGGCGGGCCATCACGGTTACGAAGCGATGCTCGCCGAACTTGCGAAGATCTTTCAGGAACACGAAGTCGATGACCTGGTGAGATTCGAGTATACAACCCGAATGTATTACGGGCAGCTCCATTCCCCCGCCTGATGGTCAGGACATTCTTCTCATGCTCACAGAATCCCTGACGGCATTACAGCGTTCACAATCCGGCCGTTCGCAAAGCAAAGCCAGGGGGTCGGCTCGAAGGGTCTCATTAACGGCTTGAAGTAAAACACGCAGAGACATCGCCTGCACGGAAGCGTCGCCAACTTTTACGCGGCGCGTCTCAGTGACAAGCACAGGCGTGATGGCTTCGAACCCGGCTGAGTCACCGGGAAAGCCGGGACATTCAACGATACGGTCGGGCAGCAGCGCCCAGCGGATAAATTGCTTCCGACCGGCCAGCCGCTCGGCATAATGGATGCTGGTGTTGACCGTGTGATCCACGCCCAGCAGCAACACCCAGCCATCCGCCTCCGCCAGGGCGCCGATCGGTCCGAGGGGATTTTGCAGAGTCTGCGCGGCGAGGAATTTCTCGGCATAGATACCGGCAAATGATTGGATTGGATGCGCCGTCCGCCGGGCACGCGGATGTTTGCGGAGCGTCTCAGGCACGATACCCATTTGTTTATCCGCGGGCATATCGGGCTTGAACGGCTCGGCCAGGCGGTTCAAATCGTTTTCGCTTCCGTAGGTAATCCCGTTGTTCGGCGGGCCAACTTCCGGCGTGACCATCGTCATATAGGTGAACGTCGGCATCACCAGTGCGCTGACCGAATCCAGCATGGCGCGCAGAAAGGTCTCGGCACCGCCGACCACCTCGCCGAAGGCGCTGAGCGAGGCGTGCGCGATCACGGGCGTATGAGAAAGCCCAAGCTTAAAGAGAGCGGCGCGGAGGTCTGTGAAGGTTACGGTATACATTAGACGATGAAGCGCGGGATGATTCCAACCGGGTTTGCAAATAACATAATGGGGAACCCATCCATTATATTATTTACCCTTCCAAACCGGTTTGCGTTTTTCGATGAAAGCCTTCATGCCTTCTTTCTGATCCTCGGTCGCAAATAGATTATAAAACTCCTGCCGTTCCAGAAAAAGAGCATCGTTCAAAGGCAGTTCGTATGCCTGATTGATCAACTTCTTCGCGGCGCGAACTGCAAGAGGCGCCTGGGCGGCAATCTCTTCGGCCAGCTTCAGGGCTTCATCCAAATATCCCGCCGTGGGGACGACACGATTCACAAGACCAAATTGAAGGGCTTCCTGCGCATTCAACGTGCGGTTGTTGAGGATCATTTCCATGGCCAGGGCTTTGCCCACCGTGCGGGTGAGACGCTGCGTTCCACCTGCGCCGGGGATCACGCCAATTGTGGTCTCAGGCTGGCCAAACCGGGCGGTCTCTGAGGCGACAATCATGTCACAAGACAGGGCCAGCTCACAGCCGCCTCCCAGAGCCCAGCCGGAGACTGCGGCAATGACGGGTTTGCGGATGGTCAAGATACGGCTGAATTCCGCCGATCGGGCCGCCTCTTTCATTTCGGCCATGCTCTTATCGGCCATCTCTTTGATATCCGCACCGGCGGCGAAGGCTTTCTCACTGCCCGTCAATAACCAGCGCAGCCGACCCCATCATCCTTGTCGAAGGCTTCGAGGGCATCCATCAACTCATGCAATAACTGATTGTTAAGGGCGTTCCTGACTTCAGGGCGATTGAGGGTGACCAAACCCACATGACCGCGTTTTTCAACCAGGATCATTTGATAAGGCATGATGTCTCCTTTCCCGGATCTCTAGAATCCGGCATGAGAAAATAGAACACGGATTCCACGGATTGTGACACTGACGCGCAGTGCAAGCGGATTTTCGTGGAGGAAACACAAAAAAAGAAACGCGAATCTCTCAAATTATGACCATCCACGTTTTATAAGGTGACCCAGGTAAAAGCCCTGAGTAACTTCCAAATCCTAAAGGAAACACAGAGATTCTGATGCAGACAATGAATGAATGGATGAGCCAAGTAATAGATATAATTCTACACGAGAAATCAAGGGAAAGGCATGTAGTATCTCGCAAACAATACTACTATAATAGGACGGTATTTCAGACAGGGTAACCGAAGAATCCTTCGCCGCCTCCGGAATCACGCCATCATCCCATCCTATGACCACAACTGAAACCGTCGCTCCCGTCGAAAAGCTGGATTTCAAACGAGTCCTGCCCATCATCTGCATCGTGCTTGTCGACCTGATGGGCCTCTCGATCATCATCCCGCTGCTGCCGCTGTTCGCAGCCCGCTTTGGCGCAACGCCGCTCCTCATCGGTATTTTGCAGGCCGCCTATCCCATGATGCAGTTCGTCGGTACGCCGATCCTGGGCGGTCTGTCTGATCGTTTTGGGCGAAAGCCCATCCTGCTCTTCAGCCAGCTGGGCACGCTTGCCGGTTTCATCCTGCTGGGCTTTGCGAATACCCTGCCGCTTTTATTCCTGTCCCGCATCATCGACGGCCTCTCCGGCGCAAACCTATCCACCGCGCAGGCCGCTATTACCGACAGCACCACCGACAAGACCCGCACGCAGGGACTGGGACTCATCGGCGCGGCCTTCGGCGTGGGGTTCATCCTCGGACCGATCATTGCTTACTTCGTGCTGGCTGCCTCAGGAGGGGACTATCGGGCGGTTGCACTGACCGCCGCGTTCTTCTCGCTGGCATCCATCCTGATGACAACTTTCTGGTTCCATGAAACGCACAGCCAGGATGCCGGCAGCAGGTTCCGCACGCAGGCCGCCCCTTTCGCTTGGCGCGATGAGACAGGCGCTCAACCGACCGGTAATAGGTTTCTTGCTGCTTGTGATGTTCTGCTATCAAATCGCGTTCGGCGGGTATGAACAACTCTTTTCGCTCTTCACCCTCACCCGCCTGGGCATGGATGCCACCGACACCGCCGGCTTGTTCGCGCTGGCCGGGGTATTCATCGTGATCGTTCAAGGCGTGCTGATCGGCCGCTGGTCCCGGCAAAAAGGCGACCGCTGGCTGGTGATCCTGGGAGTCTCGACGTTAGCCATTGGATTAATCGGCACCTCGCTTACGCCGCGCATCCCTGTACCGTGGTACAACCAGTCGAAAGTTTTGGAAAGCCTGGCGGGGCAAAGCGCCCTGCAGGTTTCGACGCAAACCATCAAGGTCGGCCTTGCCCGACGAAGCCGCCAGGGGTCCTTTCGGGATCATCTGGCTATTAATTGCCAGTTTCCCGGCCGCGTTGGGAGGCGGCGTTCTTCACCCGGCGGTCAACAGCCTGATCACCAAGTCGGCGGATAAGAGCGAGGTCGGCAGCATGCTCGGCATCTCGGCCGGATTCTACAGCGCTGCAAACGCCATTGCGCCGCTGTTCTATGGTTCGTTGTTCCAATGGCTCGGCGCGCCCGTCCCGTTCTTTGCGGGAGGCGTGATACTTGCCATATTGTGGATATTTGCGGCGAAGGCGATCCCGAAAACTACAGCCTAGCATACATGAACTGTTTCGACAAGTGAAAATTCACCGGTTTGGACACCTGCACGTTGCGCTTCAGGTGCAAGTCGTGAAACGGACCTTTTTGTATGAGCAGAGGATGAGATCATGAAAAAACACGCCGAGGCAAGACCGGTTCTTGTACGACATCTGGCTATGCTGCTAGATAACGGCTTCACAATAACGGAAAATACTGAGGAGGTCTTAATGGTAATTTTAGAGAAATATCGTAATCGGTATTGTGGCGGTACTGCATTTGGGCTTTCTGGTGCTCGAGATGTTCCTTTGGAATAAGCCGTTTGGCATGAAGACTTTTAACATGACCAAAGAAACTGCAGAGGCCTCAGCGACATTGGCAGCCAACCAGGGGCTTTACAACGGTTTCCTGGCCGCGGGTCTTATCTGGGGCCTCTGGTCGGGGTTGGCGTCTGCCAAGATTTTCTTCCTGGCGTGTGTCGTGCTGGCCGGCGTCTTCGGCGGGCTGACAGCGAAACGTTCCATTTTATATATTCAAGCGCTTCCAGGTTTAATTGGATTGATCCTGGTTGTTCTCCTCAGATAAAATGAAAAAGCTCGGCGCGGCGGCGGGCATCTTCGGCCCGCTGCTTTTCGCAGCTTCTGTCACTGGGCTGACGCTGGCTCAATACGATTTTATGCGGTCGCTGGGATGGGATCCATTGTATGCGCCAACCTTTGACTGGCCGAGTGGACTGGCACTGGGTCCCTATGGCTGGTTGATGACGCTCACATTCATTATCGGCGGCGCGTCGATGGCATTGTTCGCGATGGGTTCTAGCACTCAAGCCTGCAAACCCGGAGCGGAAAGATTGGCTGCATACTGCTTATGTTCGCAGGACTGGCAATGATGGGGCTGGCCTTCACCACCGACCCAACCCTGCGCTCCACACCCGCCACCTGGCATGGACGCCTGCACGATCTTTCGTTTGTTCTGCTTGGGCTGTCTCTCATGCCTGGAATGATCGTTTTAGGCTTTGCATTCCAAAAACAAATCCGTTGGAAAACCTTTTCAGCTTATACCTGGGTAACCGCTGCACTGGCACTGCCGACTTTTATTTTGAAGGGGATCGCGTTTTATATTTTTCTTCTGGCCGTGCTGGGATGGAGTGAAGTGATTGCATTTCATCTATGGAAAACCACGGGATGACACAAGCATCGCCTGGCGGGAAATCACAAATATGCCGCTGAACAAAACCGCTGAATTCATAAAAGAATTTACTATATGGGCGCAGACGCAGCCGGACATCCTCGCTCTTGCGCTGGTAGGCTCCCATGCAAGGAATGCTGCTACTGAGACCTCAGATATAGACCTGGTTATGATTACCGAGCTGTCTGATCACTATCTTGGAGATTTGAGCTGGATCAGGGGCTTCGGACAGGTCGATAGATATCAGGTCGAAGATTATGGAAAACTGATCTCGGTCCGCGTCTGGTATAAAGGCGGGCCGGAAGTAGAGTATGGGATAACCGATCGGAGCTGGGCCGCACTTCCCCTGGATGAAGGGACGCAAGATGTGATCATAGAAGGAATGCGGATACTTTTCGAAAGTGAGCAGATTCTCAGCCGGCATCAATCCAGAATCTAAGTTTGTCATCCGGAGGGAGCAAGTCTCTCGTGGGCAGGGGCGACAACGCAACTATTTATTGTCCCAACAACACTTTTTCCAGGTCGGCCGTCCCGGGAAGGATCAAATCCGCACGCTGGCGGCGAAGTTCGGCTTCCTCGCCGAACCCACACAGGACACCGACCGTCTGCGCTCCTGCGGATCTGCCGGCGCGGATATCCACGGTGGTATCCCCGGTCATGAGACAAGCCCAAGGCTGGACCCTCATCTTTTGTGCGGCCAGCAGGATGGGATCCGGATAAGGCTTCGTATGTTCGGCGCTCAGGGCCGTTACCACCACATCGAAACAGTTCACCAGGTTGAACTGCTCGAGAAAGGCCATGGTGCTGGTTTCATCCCGCGCACTGACCACCGCAAGCGGATAATGATCCTTGAGCCGCGGCAGCAGTTCGGCAACGCCCGGAACCAGCAGATATTGATGTTTTATTCTCCGCCGATGGCGAGACATCCAATCGATGAGCGCGATCATCTCATCGTCCAAGCCGATGGTATCCGCAAGGCCAAGCAGGGCGTTCCCCGGCGATTCCATCCACATGACAAGCCGGCGCACAAATCGTTCAGGATCATGAACCCACGGTAGACGGCGAAGCCAGCCAGAGAACATATTGACATAATAATCGTCGGTATCGCTGAGGGTGCCATCCAGGTCGAAACACAAAGCTTGAATGCGCTGAACATCGAGGGGCATTCAGCAATTGTATACGATTTCGGCATGCCACAGTGTGTGAAGTGAATAGAATACGGATTTAATGGATTTACACACTGTAAGAACACAATGAAAAACACATGGCAGGCAGTGCGGGCGGATAACTTTTGTGAAAAAGCCCCTTCAGAAAACCGGGCAGCCTCTATCGGTGAGATTAAAGTAGACTGGCTGGATTCGCCTGGCAGGCGCCAGGTAGACAACACTTACAGGAGGCATTCCATGCCGGGGGAAGCGTCGATATCTTTTTCAATTGAAATCGCAACGAACTATTTCGAGGGTCCTGAATACAATAAACGCACGTATCTACTGGTGATATTACCGCTTCGCGTTACCCTTTCGTCCCAGGCTTTCAGCCTGGGACGAAAGGTACCTCTGCAGGAAAAGCACCTGCACCTGCGGAAAATGGCGCTTACGCAGCAGGCGGCTCGCCGCAACGCTCCAGCTGAGCTCCTGTAACAAGGCGGGGTAAACCCGGTGAACTCGTGGTATTATTCAACAATGGAAGCGGGTTAAAATATCCATAATGAGCACGTGCTTGCAGACCCGGCGGCTTACCAGCGCAACCTCCGATTGCGAAGGGATTGCTTCACAGCTTTAGTGTCCGCCCGGCTAGAAAATCAAGCAATCCTATAAAAATGACGATGGCTGAAGACCCGACCAAATCACTGCTGGAACTTCTCATCCAGATAAACCGCGAAGTCGCCGCGGCTCCCGACTTGCGGACAGTATTGCAACGGCTGGTCTTTGCCGCCATGCAGCACGTAGGCGGCGAGCGCGGCAGCATCATCGTGCTTGACGATACGGGGAAACCAGTAGACGCCACCATCGTTTACGGGAAGAGTCTGCTCGAAAACAGCACCCAACAATTAAAGGAAACCGTGGATCGAGGCCTGGCCGGCTGGGTCATCCGCCACCGGAAAGCCGCGCTCGTCCCGGATACCAGCATGGACGAACGCTGGCTGCGCCGTCCGGACGATGCTTTTGATCGAAGCGGATCAAAGTCCGCCTTCTGTGTGCCGCTGATCGCGCGTGAACGGCTGGTGGGCGTGCTCACCCTGGTCCACTCCGTCCCTAAATCGTTTGGCACCGAACATCTTGAGCTGACGCAAGCCATCGCAGACCAGGCCAGCATCGCCGTGCTGAATGCCCGGCTCTATACTGAAAGCTCGCGGCAGGCACGCATCATGACCGCCTTAGCCGACGGCGCGGCCGCCTTCAGCACCTCGCTCGACGTGCGCGAAGTATGGCAGCGGGTGCTTAACCAAACCCTGCAGGCCATGCAAGTGGAGACGGCTGCAATTGGGCTGATCGAAGGGCCCGAACAAAGCATCGTCTATCCACGCCGCGGCGGGACAAAATTCCGGCAAGATCATAGACCGGCGCATTCCAGGCGGACAGGGCCTGGCCGGACAGGTGGCCCGCGAAGGGCACGGCATCATCATTCCGCATGTCAAAGGGGATAAACGTTTCACCGATATAGATCGTTTTACCGGCATCGAGGCCCCTGGCTATCGCCATCGCCCCCATTCAATCACAAGGCAGGGTCATCGGTGTGCTCGAGGCGATCAACCCGGTCTCGCATACCTTCGACCCGGACGCCCTGACCGTGATGATCGGGTATCGGCGGGCTGGCAGGGACAACGATCATCAATGCACAACTATTCGAGCGGTTGCAGACCGCACACCAGCGCTATCACGAGCTGTTCCAGGAAAGCATCGACCCGATCTTCATCACCGATTGGGAAGGCAAAATCACCGAAGCCAATCATGAAGCCGCCAATCTGAGCGGTTATAAGACCGAAGAACTTCAATATATGAGCATCGACCAGCTGCACCAGGTAGACTGGAACAAAGTCGGGATGAAATTCGAGAATTTGCGAGTAGGCGAGGGCTGCACCTATGAATTGGTGCTGCACAAGGCCAATTCGGAAAAAGTGCCGATCGAAGTCCGCACCCGGCGGGTGGAGTTCGAAGACGCCGAATTCGATCCAGTGGACCGTTCGCAATATCAGCGAACGCAAAGAGTTGGATTCCATGCGCGCAGACCTGACCTCGATGATCTATCACGACCTGCGCTCGCCGCTCAGCAACATCGTATCCAGCCTGGAGGTCCTGGGCGGAATGATCGGCGAGGACGAAGCCACGCGTTCGATCTTGAACGTCGCCGTCCATTCCACCGATCGTATCCAACGGTTGGTTAATTCCCTGCTGGACATCTACCGCCTTAGAGTCGGGCCAGCCGATCGAGGCGCTAACGGCAATCAACCCTGTTGAACTCGATTAAAAACGCCGTAAACGACGTCAGCCCCTCCTCGAAGGCCGCCGCCAGACGATCCACGACAAAGATCGAGGAAAAGTTACCGGATATCCGGGTGGATGCCGACATGCTGCGCCGCGTGCTCATCAACCTGCTGGAGAATGCGATCAAGTTCTCGAAGACCGAGACCGAGATCGAGATCGGAGCCGGGCAGAAGCGACGATTCGGTGCAATTCTGGGTAAAGGATAACGGGCCGGGCATCCCGCCTGCGGAGCAAAAACGCATCTTTGAAAAATTCGCACGGATTAAAAGCCAGGGGGAACGCCGGCCCTCCGGTTTGGGTATTGGGCTGGCATTCTGCCGCATCGCGGTGCAGGCCCATGGTGGAAAGATCTGGGTTGAAAGCGAAGAAGGCAAAGGTTCCAAGTTCATCTTTACCCTGCCCTTGAAAAGAGATGAAAGAAGGTTTGAAGGGAGAATAACGGGTCTCATACTCAATAAATCGCCTTCATACGAATAATAAGGGTAAAATAAAGCCTCGCCTTTCCCTACCCTACCCTTCCTTTACTCCTCATGCCCGCTTATGGTTCGCAATGGGATGAGGAAGAGGGGATCAAGCGGGCAGGGGACGGGTGAGGCAGGAGTTTTCATGCAATCCATTGCTGACAATGTTTATATCGAAGATAATTATCTGGGCGTGACTTTGGGCGTCATCCAACAGACCCGCGGGCTGATACAGATCGATGCGCCGCCCTCGCCCGAAGACAGCCGCTCGTGGCGAGCCGCCTTGATGAGCCTCAGCGGCGGACCGGAACGCCTGCTTGCCAATCTGGATTCGCATCCCGATCGGACCCTCGGAGCTCGCGCCATGGACTGCACCGTCCTTGCGCAGGAAAAGACGGCGCAGGTCTTTCGTTCACGTCCCACCACCTTCAAGGCCCAGGGAACCGAAACCGGTTCAGATTGGGAAACCATTCCAGGCCTGGGCACCGTCCGTTGGGCGCCGCCTGAAATTTCATTCACCAATCAAATGTCCCTGCATTGGGGCGAAACGCCGGTGATCTTCGAACACCATCCCGGCTCCTCCATCGGCGCCATGTGGGTCATCCTACCCGAAGAAAAGGTCGTGTTTGTTGGGCGACCTCGTCCTGAAGAACCAACCTCCATTTTTGGCGCACGCCGACCTGCCGGCCTGGATGGAAGGCGTTGGATATTCTGTTAAGTCCGAAATATCGAGGTTTTACTTTTGTCAGCGGGCGCGGCGGAACCGTCTCCACCTCGGCCATCAAAGCCCAGGCTGAGCTTATCAAACAGATCCATGACAGGCTGGAAAAGATGGCCTATCGAGGCACGTTCGCTCGAGGCAACCGAAAAACTGATCGAGCCATTCCTGGTAAAGTTCAAATCATCCGCCGCCCGGCACAAACAATATGTCCAACGCATGCGTTACGGACTCCGTCACTATTATGCACGCCATTATCACCTGGGCAGTTCGGCTGAAGAATAAATGACAGAACGCTTCCTGCCGCTTTTTCGAACTCACCCGCGGACATATCGTCGAATCAATCCATTACGGCGCGATCGCCGTTGTGGACTGCGCATGGAAAACTTCTGTATTCGTACGGCGACCCACAAACGGTCGCCTTTTTACGCTCTTCCGCCAAACCCTTCCAGGCTTTGCCTTTTTTCGAACGCGGCGGGCCCGAGGCTTTTAACCTGACCCAAAAGGAACAGGCTTTGATCTGCGCTTCACATGAAGGCTCGGATGAACACGTACGGGTTGCAGAAAGCATCCAAGCCAAAACCGGGATCCAAGAAAGCGACTTGCAGTGCGGCATCCACATGCCGGGCGATGCAGCCGCATATAAAGCCCTGATCGCCAGCGGCGAAGCCCCGACCCCAAACCGCAACAACTGCTCCGGTAAACACAGCGGCATGCTGGCGCATGCAAAAATGCGCGGGCTTCCGCTGGATACTTATCTCGATATCCATCATCCCATCCAACAGGATATCCTGACCGGCTTTGCCGAGATGTGCAATTATCCGAAAGACAAAGTGGAGGTGGGCATTGATGGTTGTTCTGCGCCGAACTTTGCCGTGCCGCTTTACAACTCTGCACTGGCCTTTGCCCGGCTGTGCGATCCATACGATATGCCCGGGATGCAGCGCACAAAAGCCTGCCATGAGATCACCGAGGCCATGACGAGCAATCCCGAAATGGTCAGCGGGTACAACGAGTTCGATTGCCGCCTGATGCAAGCCGGCAAAGGCCGGATCGTCTGCAAACGCGGCGCGGAAGGATTTCAGGCTATCGGGCTGCTGCCCGGCATGCTGGGAGTTGGTTCTCCGGGCATTGGGATCACGTTCAAGGTCTCGGACGGTGACCTGTCGTTCCGCAAGCTCAATATCGAGCCACATAACCGCGTCCGCCCGGCGGTGACGCTGGAGATCCTGCGCCAGATCGGGGCGTTGAGCGAAGAGCAAACGAAAGAGCTGGCCGAGTTCGGTCCGACGCTGCCGATCAAGAATCATCGCGGGATCGTCGTGGGAGAGTCGAGGCCGGTGTTTCAATTAACAAACTCATCGCCTAACACTTGACTAACGACCGGATGCGAGCAACGAAAAAGCTTCACGATGAACGCCTGCAGACGATTCTTGGTGAAAGTCAAAGTTCACATGGTCAACTCTCTTTCAGAGAAGTAATGAACCGTAGCATGCAAACCGATCTTTCCAAGCGCGCCATCAAAGTTCACGAAAAGCTATTGGAAGCGTTTGGCGAGCCAACCTGGCGCACTCCTCTGCCGCCGCTCGACGAACTGGTTTCCACCATCCTTTCCCAAAACACGAACGATATCAATCGTGACCGCGCATTCAAAGCTCTGCGCGCGAAATACCCAACCTGGGAGAGCGTGCGGGATGCCAGGAAAGAAGGCGTGATCGCTGCAATTCGGACGGCGGGCCTGGCGAACCAAAAAGGTCCGCGGATACAACAGGTCTTACGCGCCATTACAAAAGAACGCGGGAGTCTTGACCTGTCCTTTCTAAAAGACCTGCCGCTCGAAGAAGCCCGAACCTGGCTGACCAAATTCAACGGTGTAGGCCCCAAGACGGCCGCCATTGTCTTATGTTTTTCGCTCGGCCGGCCGGCTTTTCCGGTGGACACTCATATCTATCGCGTGACCGGACGTATCGGGCTGCGCCCCGAGAAGATGACGGTCGAACAGGCGCATCCATACCTGGAGAGCATCTTGCCTCCGGAAACTTATTACGCGGCGCACTTGAATTTGATCCGCCTGGGACGCGAGGTCTGTCATGCACGAAAACCGGATTGCCCCCACTGCCCCATCCGCAAATTATGCAATTACGAGCCGAAAACAAAATAAGAGACTGTCCATAAACTTCAGTAGGAGGCTTTTTTGTGGAGTGCAGCTTTGCTGCACTCCACAAAAAAGTTTGTATCTACTCACGCACCTTTAGCCTTTCCCCTTAGCAGGAAGAACGCCTGCACCTTCGGCCGTTATCACGGAATGGGAAAAGAGATTCCGTGCAGGGAGTACACCTGCACCTTCGGAAAATGAATATGGGCGGGGAAGAACACCCGCCCATATTCATTTTTCGGGAAAATAACAACGGGACGGTCAGTAGTAACAAAGTTTTCATCTAATTTACGGATAAGGTCTAACAAATATGATCGATAAACCTCCTGCCAGCCTTGCTTTAGAAAAACTTGGGATCCCGCACAAAGTTTTCAGCCATTCAGGTCAAGTCAACTCGTTGGAGCAAGCCGCGCGGGAACGCGATCAGCGGCCCGAACAGGTAGTACGAAGCATTTTGTTCCGGCTGAGCGAAGGTGAATTCATCATGGCGCTGGCGGCAGGGCCCGCGCAGATCTCCTGGAAGAGACTGCGGCAGCATCTCGGCCAGTCACGGCTGACAATGGCAAGCGAGGACGAAGTGCTGGCAGTAACGGGTTACCGGATCGGGACAGTTTCGCCGTTTCGGACTGCCGCGCCCTATCAGAATCCTTATCGACCCCGGGGTATTGAAAGAGAAGGAAATCTCCCTGGGTTCAGGAATCCGCAATACTGGCATCATCATGAGCAGCGCAGACCTGCGGCGTGCACTGAAAGAGGCGGAAGAAGTGCAGCTTATCGAAAATCCTTGACAAAATTCAGTCGCTGAATTATAGTTTGAGCAGAAAGTCTATAACTTCAATAGACTACTTAGACAATGCGATTATCCAAACGCGGTGAATACGGCCTGAGAGCCATGATCATGCTGGCAACGCCCGGCCCCGAAGGGCACCCCTCTGTCCTGCAGATCCGGGAAATCTCGCAGCACGAGCAGATCCCTGCCAAGTTCCTTGAGCAGATCCTGCTCTCGCTGAAGAATGCCGGCCTGCTGCACAGCAAAATGGGCGTGGGCGGCGGATATCACCTGGCCAAGCCGCCGAGTGAGATCAGCCTTGGGCAAATCGTCCGCATCCTGGACGGCCCGCTGGCACCGGTGAAATGCGTAAGCCAGATGGCTTACGAGCCCTGCGGCTGCCCAGATGAAGAGACTTGCGGCCTACGGCTGGCGATGGGCGATGTGCGGAATGCCATTGCCAATCTGCTGGATGGCACCTCGCTGGCAGATGTCACAGAGCGCGTGCATTCAGTCCGGGAATTGTTGACAAGTAAATAATAGTTTGAATGAAATCTGTTTTATGAGATATTTTTTCTTAGGTCAAAAGTCTACTTGTATTATAGACTTTATAGGCATAGGTATAACTCGGAGGTGATTATTGAAGGTAACAGACAGCATTTCAACCATCGTTTCCAGGTCAAACCAGACAAATTTTGAACCAACCACAGGAGATATTAGATGCGTAAACTTAGTTTCATGCTCTTTTCCACGATCATTGCATTCTCTCTCATGCTGAGTGCCTGCGCCAGCAGCGCAACGCCTGCGCCTGCAGCCACACAAGCACGCAGCCTCGGGCACTACCACGGCAACACTGAGCGGGAATATATCCGTGTCGGGCGCATTCGCCCTCTACCCAATGATGACCGTTTGGGCCGCTGAATTCAGCAAGGTAAACCCCGATGTTCAATTCGATGTACAGGGCGGCGGCGCAGGCAAAGGCATGACCGATACACTCTCGGGTGCAGTCGACATCGGCATGATCTCGCGAGCGATCAAACCGGAAGAAGAAGCGCAGGGCGCCTTCTGGGTGGCCGTTACCAAGGATGCCGTCTTCCCGGTCGTCAGCGCGCAATAACCCGGTCGCGGCGGATCTGATCGCCAAGGGCATCAGCCAGGATACATTCAACAAGATCTTCATCACCGGCGAGATCAAGACCTGGGGCGAAGTGGTGGGCAAGCCCGATGTCAAGGATGCGATCCATGTTTATACACGCTCCGATTCAGCCGGAGCGGCCGATACCTGGGCGCTATTCTGCGGCGGAAAGGTCCAGGCGGACATCCTGACCACTGCCATCGGCGTCAACGGTGAACCGGCGCTCGTGGATACGGTCAGCCAAGGACCCGCTGGGGATCGGCTTCAGCAACCTGAACAGCGTGTTCGATGCAACTAGTGGTAAACTTGTCGGCGGTGCACTTGTCCCACCGATCGACGCCAACAAAAACGGGAAGGCGGATGCCAGACGAATATTTCCAGAGCAAAGCAGATGCAGTCAGCGCCGTGGCATCGGGCAAGTATCCCTCCCCTCCGGCACGCTTTGAATACCTGGCTACCAAAGGAAAACCCACCGGCCTGACCCTTGCCTTCATCAATTGGATCCTGACGGATGGACAGAAATTTCTTGACGCTGCCGGTTATGTCCCTCTGACTCCCGACCAACAAGCGGAGTCTCTAACAAAGCTCAAATGAACGGTTCGAAATCAAACCCTGACAATTGAATCACGGAAGGAAACAGAAGGCCGGCAAAACCGGCCTTCTTCCGCGTCACGCAGAAGCCAGGACCGGACGGCGCGAAAGGCGTTCCTGATCATTACCCTGCTGCCGATTATCCTTGATCGTGCTCATGGCCATTGCGCTGATCATACGAACCTGGCCCATCCTGAGCGCTTATTCCCCGGCAGACCTGGTTTTCGGCATGACCTGGAAACCGGATAATGGACAATTTGGCTTCTGGCCTTTTATCACAGGCACCGTCTGGGTAACCGTGGTGGGCGTGCTGCTGTCCGTACCGGCCTGCCTGCTCGTCTCACTTTATTTATCGGAATATGCACACGCTACGACGCGCTCCATCACCAAGCCCGTCCTCGACCTGCTGGCAGCCATCCCCCCGGTGGTCTACGGCGTGTGGGGACTGCTGGCGATCGTTCCCTTCGTCGAAAAAGTATTGGCGCCTCTTTCGAAGAAGTGGCTGGGTTCCATCCCGATCTTCGCCGTCAACCAGCCAACCGGTTTCAGCATATTATCCGGCGGGATTGTGTTGGCGGTAATGATCGCGCCCTTGATCATTTCGGTTGTTTATGAAATATTGGCAACCGTGCCCAATGACCTGCGACAGGCATCCCTGGCGGTCGGCGCTACCAAATGGCAGACCATCCGTCAAGTCGTCATACCGCAAGTGCTGCCGGGAATTGTAGCCGGAGTTGTACTGGGCGCATCGCGGGCGCTGGGTGAAACCATCGCGGTGATGATGGTGGTTGGGAACGTGGCAAAGGTTCCCACCTCGATCTTTGACCCGGCCTATCCGCTCCCGGCGCTGATCGCAAATAATTACGGCGACATGATGTCCATCCCCCTGTATGACGCCGCCCTGCTGGGTGCAGCGCTGGTGCTGTTTATCGTCATCCTGATCTTCAATATTATCTCCACTCTCGTGCTCCAGCGCGTGCTGGGAAGGAAGATGGCATGATAAAAAAACATTGGGCGCGCCGCCACATCGAGGAAGCCTTCATGAAAGGATTGATGATCGTCTCTTTCGTGCTGGTGGCCGGGAGCCTGGGGTTGATCCTGTGGACGGTGATCATCCGAGGGCTGCCCGCGCTCACCTGGGATATGATCACACAATCACCACAGGGCGGTTTCTATATGGGCAAGGGCGGCGGCGTCTTAAATGCAATCATCGGCTCGCTTTACCTGGCCGGTGGCGGGACGTTGATCGCTTTGATCGTCAGCCTGCCGATCGCCCTGTACCTTGAAACCTACCTGGGAAATTCGGAGTGGGGTCGCTATGTGCGCCTTGCACTGGATGTGCTGTGGGGCATCCCATCGATCGTTTACGGCGCATTCGGTTTTGCGATCATGATCGCGATCGGCCTGCGGGCCTCGCTGCTGGCCGGGATCATCGTACTGGCCCTGGTCGAACTGCCGATCATGGTGCGTGCGATGGACGAAGTGATCCGCCGCATGCCCAAGGACCTCGAACATGCCGCGCTGGCCCTCGGCTCGACCAAACTCGAAGTTGCTTTACGCGTCGTCATCCGGCAGATGCTGCCGGGAATCGTGACCGCCGTCCTGCTGGCTTTCGGGCGCGGCATCGGCGACGCGGCCTCGGTTCTATTCACGGCGGGCTATACGGACCGCATCCCCACCTCCTTGCTGCGTCCGACGGCGTCCCTGCCCCTGGCGGTATTCTTTCAATTGGGAACGCCCTATCCGGAGGTGCAAAAACGCGGCTACGCTTCGGCATTGATCCTGACCATTATCATTCTGATCATCAGCCTGGGTTCCCGATTGATATCGGCCCGGCTGAACCGAAACACAGTGAAATAAACGGAGCCATCATGGATCACGACCTGGACATCCCAACGCAAAAAGCACAAAGCGTCGCCTCCCTGAATATGGAGCCGCATATTCAAGTACGGAATTTGAATGCCTTCTATGGAAAAGTTCAGGCGCTAAAAAATATCAACATCGAAATTCCGAAGAAACAAGTGACCGTCATCATGGGGCCCTCGGGCTGCGGCAAGAGCACCCTCCTCAAAACCCTGAACCGCTTTCTGGAACTGACCGACGGCGCAAGAATTTCAGGCGAAGTGCTGGTGGACGGCCAGGACATCTATGCCCGCGAAGTGGACGAGACCGAAGTCCGCAAGCGTGTAGGGTTGCTGGCCCAACAACCTTCTCCCCTACCCATGTCCATCTACGATAATGTGGTCTATGGCATGCATATCCACCGCATGAAAAGGAATCGAAAAGAATATAAGGCAGCCGTGCGGCATTACCTCGAGATCGCCGGTCTGTGGGACGAGGTACAGAAACGGCTGCACGACCCGGCCACCAGCCTCTCGATCGGCCAGCAGCAGCGGTTGTGCCTGGCGCGTGGATTAGCCGTGGAACCCGAGATCATCCTCGGCGATGAACCCACCTCGGCCCTCGACCCGATCTCCTCCCAAAACATCGAAAGCCGCCTGCTCGACCTGAAAAAAGATTACACCACGGTCATCGTCACGCACACCTTGCGCCAGGCCAAACGCCTGGCAGATTATGTGATCTATATGTACCTGGGCGAAGTCATCGAGGCCGGGCTGGCAAAAGAAGTGTTCAATAACCCCCAGCATGAACGCACCAGGGCCTATCTTGAAGGACAGATTTGAACGAAAAGAACAGAGTAATCAGAGAATAGAAAGAGTAGAGTGAGTGGAAAGAAGCACAAGTGGAGAGTGAAGAGTAGAAACCGGAAAGTCGCACTGGTACTCTTAGAATGGGAAATCAGAGCGGGATGAATACGGGAAGCAGTATAATCCTCTGCGGAGGCGCTATGAAACGCACAGGTTTTTTATTGGTCTTTGCGGCGATCTTGCTGTTTGCCTTTCAAGCTGTCCACGCACAAAGCAGCCAGCCACTCGCCATCCTCATGAACGCCAAAGGGGCGATCGCCCCTGCCATGGAAGAGTATATTAATCGCGGCATCCAGGCCGCCGAGCAGCAAAAAGCAGAAGTACTGATCATCCAACTCGATACCCCTGGCGGAGACCTGCAAAGCCTCGATAATATTATCCAGGATATCCGCGCCAGCACCGTCCCGGTGGTAATCTACGTGGCGCCTAATGGAGCCTGGGCCGGCAGCGCAGGTGCGCTGGTAACGATGGCAGGACATGCAGCAGCCATGGCCCCGGAAGCCGCCATCGGCGCGTCCAGCCCGGTGGATTCCAGCGGCCAGGACCTGAACTCCACCGAAAAAGCCAAAGTCAGCCAGATCATGAAGGCGACCATACGACCGCTGGTCGAACGCCGCGGGGCGGCCGCGACCCAACTGGCGCAGGATATGATCGATAATGCCAAAGCGGTCTCGGCCAAGGAAGCCCTGCAAGTCCACTTAATCGACTTTCATCGCCGTAGATACCAACGCCCTGCTCAAACAACTAAACGGCTTTTCCGTGACCATGCCGGCAGGGAGCGCGCACCCTCAATACAAGCAACGTCACAACCGAGACCGCTGGATATGAGCCTGATCGAACAGCTTCTGCTCATCCTGACCGACTCAAATATCGTATTCATCCTGCTGTCCGTGGGCGTGCTTGCCCTGCAAATTGAGCTGTCGCACCCCGGCGCGTGGGCGCCCGGGTTCGTGGGCGTGGTTTGCCTGGCACTGGCAATCTATGGGTTGGGCCTTCTGCCGGTCAACTGGTTCGGTTTGATCTTTATCGCAACCGCTTTCGTCCTGTTCATCCTGGATATTAAAGCGCCCACCCACGGGGCACTGACAACCGCGGGCGTGGCTTCGTTCATTGTCGGCGGACTGGTGCTGTTCAATTCGCCGGGCGTACCACAATTCGAACGCGTATCCGTGCCGCTGGTTGTGGGAGTAGGCATCGCGATCGGTCTGATTGTTTGCAACGATCCTGACCTTCGCACTCCGTGTCACAACATGGGCCGATCCAAATGGGCGTGGAAACCGTGCTCGGCAAATTCGGTTATGCCAGGAGTGAGATCGGCCTGAGCGGACAGGTTCAGGTTGAGTCCGAGCTTTGGACGGCGGAAGCCTATCCCGGATCGGGTGCGATCAGTAAGGGCGACCGGGTCGAGGTCGTCGAAGTCAAGGGATTGCGCCTAAAAGTCCGCAAGGCATAATCGACACTCCAGGACGACAGGAATTTCACAAGTGATCCTCACAAAAAATCGGTATCTATGACCGTTACACCTACACGCGATAGAGTAAGCCCGGAAACCGTGGAAACACGGCCACTGCGCCGCCCCGAGTGGATCAAGGTCCGCGCACCCTCCGGCGAAACCTATGAACGCCTGCAAACCCTGATGCGTTCGAAGGAACTGCACACGGTCTGCGAAGAAGCCATGTGCCCGAACATGGGCGAATGCTGGGGCTCCGGGACTGCGACCTTTTTGATGCTGGGCGACGTATGCACCCGCACCTGTGGTTTCTGCGATATCAAACACGGCAAGCCCGCACTTATGGATTGGGGCGAGGCCGAACGCGTGGCACAGGCCGTGAAGTCGATGAACTTGCAGCACGCGGTGATCACCTCGGTAAACCGCGATGACCGGCGCGACGGCGGTGCGCCGATCTTTGCGATGGTCATCCGGCGTATCCGACGAGCTTCAGCCGGGCTGCTCCATCGAAGTGCTGATCCCTGATTTCAAAGGCTCGCTTGAAGCGTTGAAGATCGTGATGGATGCCAGGCCGGAGATACTGAACCATAACGTGGAAACGGTACCGAGACTATTCAAGCAGGTACAGCCGCAGGACAATTACGATTGGGCCGCGGCTACACTGTCTCACGCCAAGCAGCTTGACCCGGAAGTGCTGACGAAATCGGGCATCATGGTGGGGTTGGGCGAGGAGATGGAGGAAGTCAAAGCGGTGATGCGCGACCAGCGCTCGTGGGGCGTGGATATCCTGACCATCGGGCAATATCTCCAACCCAGCAAAAAGCACCTGCCCATCGCCCGCTATTACAAGATGGAAGAATTCGTGGAGCTAAAGAATTACGGCAGGGAAATCGGTTTCAAGTGGGTAGAATCCGCGCCGCTGGTGAGATCGTCCTATCACGCCGGGGAGCAGGTGCGCGCCTTGAGCATTGTGCATCGAAAATTGTACGGGGAAAAGCCAGTGAGCAGTGATCAGTAAACGGTAAGCAGTGATCGGTGATCAATAAGCAGAATGAAGACCTCCTGCCGAGTTCGAGCTCGACAGGAGGTCTTTTTTATGACCGTTGCAAACGGGAAAGATGCCGTGTTGTTTCAGACAAGCCTAGGGCCGGTATGAGGCCAGGAAGTCGTTATACACAAACGGGCATATTTCGTTGTAATACTGGGATTCCTGCAAGTCAAAGAAACCGTCGGGATAGCCCATGCGGGCATTGCACTCGGGTGTTGCATAATTATCCTTGTCGCCGCCGGGGGAGAATAAATGCAGGAACTCATGGATGATCGTGCTGGAAACGAAATGAGTGGGCGTGGAGGCGTACTGGTTGCCGACCGCATTTGAGCACATCGAATAACCGTTATTTTGAACGCAGGCCGTGCCGGTCTTGCCCCGGCATTCACCGTCAACCGCACTGCTGCTTTGCAGCGTATCCGTGCCGCCATAACCGCAAGGCATATACTTCAATCCGAAACGCACAACAGCAATATAGATCTGGCTCGCGTCACCTAAAGGCGAAACAAAAGCGTTCCGAAACCCGGCCGGCCCCGGTAAAGCATAACCATACCCATCCGCATTGCCTGCCCCCATCCCCGAAGGAGAAAATAAGGATGCCGTTAACCGGTGAGGCGGAGTGGGAGGCCAGGTAACGGGCAGCCATGTCTTTAGTCGTGCCGCCGCTGCCATCTTCGACGAAGTCAGCCATTTCGAGGCTGACCGGAACAAATTGCTTGAAGAAATCCGCCGGCCTCATTGAAAACGCTTTGTGATTGGTCACGGGTCACCGGCTCGGACAATGTATCCACAATCACGGCAACTTTGAAAACAGGCCCAGTGTTTGAACTGCCAGGGGTCGAAGCAGCGGCAGAAGGGATAGCCGTATCAACCATGGTGAGCAGCGTGGTTGGAGCCGCATCCGGTGATGACGCCGTCACGGTTTGGGTTGAAGGCAAAGCGGAAGAACCGCAGGCGATCATCGAAAGCCCGAAAAGCGAAGCGACAAAGGCTATGTGCAGTAAGCCGAAAGGTCGAGGCATAGGAGACATCCTAGCGGGCGATCTGCATTAACAGGTCATCCAAAGAAAGACTTGATAATGATTTTACCGTCAAATCTGCGCCTTCGATCTTCATCCGGGCGGTGGTCGGGTTGGGCACAGCCACGACGTAAATCCCCACGGCATGCGCAGCGTGGACACCGTTCGGCGAATCTTCGAAAACAATGGCTTCACTCGGGTCGATCTTTAATTCGTCCAACACCTTCAGATAGATATCGGGGTTCGGCTTGGTGCGGCCGGGCGGGACATCGTCACCGCAGATGATCTTATCGAAATAATCGATCAGGCCCAGACGGGTAAGGTGCGGTTCCACCCAGGAATGTTTGGAACTCGAGGCTATCGCCAGCCGCAAGTTCAGGCGCCTGGCGCCGGCCAGATAACCCTGCACACCATCGAGAACAGGCTGCTCTAACAACCGGATGGCGCTCTCATCGCGCTGTCGCAGGCGCAGCGCAACCAGATCCAGCGAATCGTTTGCAAGCTGATGCAGGTGGTCAGCCGGATCGAAGCTTGAGACTCCCCAGCCGCCGATCGTCTGAAGATAACGATCGAGGGGGAATTCAAAACCGTGCTCCGCATAGATGGCCGTCCATACGTCGATTTCGGACGTTTCGGTATCGAGGATCAGGCCATCGAAGTCAAAGATCAGAGATTTGATTGTCATAGCCGCTCCATTGTAATTCATTCCCCGTTCGAAATTTCGGCAAGCGGGTCATGGCACACAGGGTACTATGGAGGCATCTTAAGATGGATATCGGGTATCTACTGGTGGTGATACCGCTCGCGGACTACACCTGCATCTCCGAAAAACAACGGGACGATGGGCAGATACGATATCGGGTATCAAACAGCCTGCATAAATTAGCAAAACCTCCTGCAAATTTGCAGGAGGTTTGATTTTTCAGGCAGTAGTAACCTGGCGGCGGCGATATTGCTTCAGACTGTTCCAACCCACCATGATCCTGTTCTCTTCATCCCACAAGCGCAGGCGCAGCGACTTGAGACTGAAGAGCAGGGTCATCGGCTTGACGTGGAACATGGCGTTTTCCTTATGGCATTCAGGCAATTTGTAATTGGGGATCTTCGGGCTTAGATGGTGGATGTGATGGAACCCAATATTACCCGTAAACCACTGGAGAACAGCAGGCAGCTTATAGAAAGAACTGCCATCCAGGCCGGCTTTCGCAAATTGCCATTCGCCCTGGCGTTCCCAATACGTGGGATCAAAATTATGCTGCACATAGAACAGCCAAACTCCGGCGGCCAAGGCCAACATCATCATCGGGAACTGAACCAACACGAAGGTTTGCCAGCCGATGAGCCAGCACAGCGAGCCGACGATCACCGCCAGGGCCAGGTTTGTCCACCAAACACTGGCAAGTTCGCGCTTTCCCAAATTGGGGGCCGGGATCCTTTGAACAATCACGAAGACCAGGAGAGGGCCAATTAAGAACATCGCCAGCGGGTGGCGAAAGATGCGGTACCCAACCCTCTTCCACCAGGGCGCAGCAAGATATTCGCTGACCGTCATGGTGTATACATCACCGATACCGCGCCGATCAAGGTCGCCGGCCGTTGCATGATGAATGGCATGTTCATGCTTCCACCGGTAGTACGGTGTAAAGTTGATAATTCCCGTTATGACCCCCAGGGCATCATTAGCTTTCTTTGACTTGAAGAACGAGCCGTGACCGCAATCATGGAAGATGATGAAAGTGCGCACCATGAACCCGGCGGTTGGGATCGCCAGAAGCAGGGTGAGCCAATAGGAGACCCTGAAGCTGAGGACCATCAAAACCCATAGAGTAAAAAACGGCACGAGCGTATTAACAACCTGCCACAAGCTGCGCTGCAGATCGGGATGAGCATACCGGGCAACTACATCCTGCCAACGAACTTTCTCATTACTATTTGTTGCATTTGCGAGTTTATTCATCTTATTCATCCAATCTTGAGAGGCATTGTACCTTTAAAGCAAGGATCGTAGATTAGAAATAATCGACAGCTTCTCTGTATATGCGAACTGGCTTATCGTACATGGACTACTAAGCGGGTCATAAGCTTCTTAGGATTAATGAAATTCACGGCATGGTCCGGTGCGATGGACGCGGTTAATGTTATATTTGCAACACATAATTTGATTTGAGGAGATTCACTTTGATCACTGATCTTGCTCACCTTGCTTTTGCCGCTCATGATTTGGACCGCTCGCTAGCCTTCTACGCGAAGATTGGCCTGCACGAATCTTTTCGGCTGCATTATGAAGACGGCACATTAATGTTGGTATACCTGCACGTAGCGGGCGACCACTTCATCGAAGTTTTTCCCAACGGGCCTGTACCCGATCCCCGGCAGCAGATCAGCTTTATGCATTTATGCCTGGCAGTTGATGACCTGGCCGCAACCGTCGAACAGTTCAAGAAAGCCGGAGTCGCAATCGAACAGGAACCGAAAGTCGGCCTCGACCACAATTGGCAGGCATGGATCCGGGACCCCGATGGCAACCCGATCGAGTTGATGCAATTGGTTGAGAAGTCACCCCAGCGACAGGTCGCCCGAGGCGAGGAAGTCAAAATCTAATTCGGACCCTGAGGGGATTAGGTGAGGAGCCCCAATAGAACAGGGACTCAGGTGGAGATCTTGTTCTCTCGTCCTGATACGATTTCGAATATTACCGGTAGTTCGGGCCGGGTGGTGTATGGTTCGACACGGTCAGGCATTTGATGGGACAGGGCCAAGCCGCTGACTGTATTCGAAGCCCAATAATGCGCTACACAATTTACCGCATTAAGTGCAATTGACAGCCCATAAATTCGTGCTATTCTGGACAACAAAGGAGTACCAGACATGGCGAACTTCAACATCGGGAAAGGCGTTTATATTTGGCAGCCCATAAATATCGAAGGCGGCGACCCGCACAAAATTCTTGCCCGGCTGCAAGCAGCCGGCGTCCAATCCGTGGCGCTAAAGCTTTGCGATGGTTTCAACGTGCTGCCGGGGCTGGAGACGCTTATCCAGGTACTGAGAAGCAATAACATCCTCGTCGCAGGCTGGGGATATTCTTATCTGAATCAAAACCCAAAACGGGAGGCACAGACCGTCACCAACGCCTGCAGGACTTACCAACCCGAGTTTTATTTAGTAGACGTGGAGAAGGAAGCCGAAAGCAACTTCACGGGGGCCCAAACATTTATGAACGAACTGCGTCCGGCGCTGGCTGACATGTCCCTGGGTTTGAACACGTTCTGGAGCGTAAAAGACCATCCTCTTTTCCCCTGGGCGGCATTCCTCAACTCGGTTGATTTCGTATGCCCGCAGGTTTACTGGAGGGGAGTCGACCCGGTCGGCAAATTGACGCAGAGCGAACAGGGATATGCCAATATCCCCAATGTAAAAAGCCTCCCCATGCCAATGGCTGCCGGGGACATGTTTATCAGTCCATCGGGAGTTAAACCAACGCCCGACCAGGTAACTCAATTCCTGGCCGCGGCCGATAGCGATCCGTTTATCCAGGGCGTTTTTATGTGGGCCGCCGACGATCCGGTGGGCACCCCCGACCTATGGCAGGCTTTTTCGAAATATCAATGGAGCACCGGCGGACTGCCGATCCCGACACAACCGATAGGGTGGGCAAAGATCAAGACGAACGATGGGTTGAATATTCGATCGGCGCCTTTGGGCAGCAAAATGGGAGCTCTTGCCAAAGGCGAGCTGGCGCCCATATGGGCCATTAGCGATACAAAGTGGGCAGCGATTAACGATAAGCGGGACCAGTGGATTTTCGTGGGCAACCCAAATTACGTTGAGGTTGCCATGGATTCATCGAAGATACCGGTCCCGCCGCCAGGGATGTACCAGGCAAAGGTCACTCCGCCTCAGGGGCTCAACGTAAGGGATAAAGGCGCAGGCACGGTGCTGCGCGCCTTGCCCGTTGGAACGATCGTCCAGGTTTATGAAGAAAAGGATGGCTGGGCAAGGATAAACCCCACGCAGAGTGAATGGGTCAGCACCAAGTATTTGAGCAAGATCAATTAAGCGGAGCCCTCCCTTTGATTCTCCAGGAGCCCTCTCAGGGCAAATTGCAGCTATTAATAGTGTTTTTTGAGGGCGCACGTCCTCAAAAAACACTTGTTTAGTGTTTCATGGCTGAGCCTTGATAGACGCGGTTCATCTTGAAGGCCTGGAACGCCCGAAAAATCAGAAACTCCTCGCACTCAAGATCTACTGAATTTAAGAAGTTTGTCACTTGCAAAAGACAATCACACAGTCTACTGTAATGATGACTCAAATGGACAGACCGTATCACCTACAAGCAAAGTGCGATCTTGTGACATCCGAAGTGATCGAGGATGGGATGGATAATAGAGGACTAGAGTTCCAGCGTATCTACGGCGAGTATCACCCCAGAATACTTCGCTATCTGACCAATATGGTCGGCGAAGGGGAAGCCGAAGATCTGACCCAGGAGGTATTCGTCAAGGTTTCCAAGGCGCTGGAGGACTTTCGGGCCGAGAGTAAGTTTTCAACCTGGCTGTATCGGATCGCGACCAATACGGCCGTCGATAAGATGCGGACTCGCGCCTTCCAGGGAGACACCGAACTTGGCGAGCTGGATGATTCGGAGGAGATCGAAGAAAAGGCTGCCTGGGCCGCGGAAGAGATCACTTCGTCCGAGCAATTACTGATGCAAAAGGAAATGTATCATTGCTTCATGGATTACGTTAAAAACCTGCCGGCCAGTTATCGAACCATTGTGGTGCTCGCCGAATTAGAAGAATTCACAAACAATGAAATTGCGGAAATCCTTGGACTCAACCTGAACGTGGTCAAAGCCAGGCTGCATCGCGGGAGAACGAAATTAATCCGGGAGCTCAGAAGTCATTGCAAAGCTGAGGACTGGCTCTAAAGATAGCGGGGAAAAACTGCTGAAAGTGTATCTTTTCCGGGCTAACCTCCGTCTAAGAGGTTAGAAAGGAGATGATATCCCATGACGCTCGACAATCAAACCCTGGCGTTAATAGCCGTTGGCGCATCGATTGCGGCCAATTGCCAGCCATGTCTGGAGCATAATGTCCGCACGGCGCTCCAATGCGGAGCCGTTAGCCAACAGGTCGCGGAGGCCATCGATATTGGCAGGCGCGTAAAGCGAAGCGCCGACTCGCAAATGGACAAATTCGCTTTGAATATCAACAATGTGACCATTACAGCCACGAGCGGATCGGGGGCGCGTGCGAATGTGGCACGTTGAACGCGGCCCAGGAGATAAAAAATGGATAACACCAAAAAGCTTAACCACAAGTACGAAATAATTGCATGGGGAGTGTTCTTTCTCTGGTGGGGTATCACCGAGCTCAAATTTCTACCCCACGGCACAGGCGACATAGGGATCGGCATCATCCTGCTCGGCCTGAATGCGGTACGATCCCTGAGAGGCATCCCCGCCAGCGGCTGGACTATTGGCCTCGGTATTTTCATGCTCGCAGACGGCCTGCTTGAACTGGCAGGGACCGTGTTAAACCTACCCTTCAAACTGCCGATCTTTGCCATTCTATTGATCGTCCTGGGCATGATCCTGGTGGTACGGGAAATATTAAAACAGCGAACGGAAAGGATATAAGACCATGTATCTCGAAAACGGCAGGGACCTATTCCGCGGCGCGCTGATCCTCATCTTCGCAGCCATTGCTTATTGGGGCGATCTTACAACCGGGCTTGTGCTTACAGCTTTCATCGGCTTATTGATCCTACAGAGCGCATTTACCAACTGGTGCCCGGCAGACTTATTCCTGCGCCCCATGGGATTAAGAGGAAAGCTTGAAAGCAGGCAGGAGAGAGTTTTTCCCAAGATATGATGACTGCCAGGAAAAGGTTAACCCTCATTAAAATCAGGACAGCCGGAGGGCCGGTGGTCTGTCAAAACCAATTCTTGATTTTGCCCGCAGGGGCTGACCCACAGGGTGCTTCACGAAGCCCCTGCTGATGGTAACACCGCTTCGCGTCAGTTCATGGAAGCCCTACGGGCTGGTTGAGCGCAATCCAAACAATCAGACTTGACACTCCACCAGATCGACCAGGAATTTCGAAAAAGGGAAATGGGCAGGGCATGCGCCCTGCTCATTTCCCTTTTTCGGGCAAGACCATATAATCAGTCGGCATATTTGCATCCATGCTATACTCACAAGACGATTTATTCGTACTAAAAAATTCAGGATGGGAAGCCAAACAATCAGGCAGAGCCGATTTGGTTCCTACGGTAAGATAGAAACTCGCCACTTTGGCAGGGAGGGAACGATACCTTCCCACGGGGAGAACCCATCATCCGCAAAACAACGGCTACAAGAGTTAGGTAATGGATCAAAAAAGCAAATTTGCTCTTGCCAGGGTTGCCATTTTCATCATCGGTTTGGTATTTCAAATCGTCTTACAAAAACAAGCGCAGCCTTTTGTAATTGACGGGTACCGGTTCCAGGCGTGGTCATCGGAAGGAATGATGCAAACCGTTTCCCTGGAAGACCTTCGTAATACTCCGTTGGAAACCCTCGCCAATATTCACATCCAACCACCGGGCCTGGACGTACTTCGCGCGATCTTAGTCCAACTCTGGCCGTCCCTCGATATACTGTCGGCCCTTAGAAACGTAGACCTCTCCATTTATTTCATATGGTCCATCCTGTACTGCCTGACCGGCGTGATCCTGTTCCAGTGGTTGTCAGGTTTGATTGATACAAAAACGGCCTTTGTGGCCGCGCTTTTGTTCCTGCCCCATCCCGCAGCCATATTGTATTCAACGTTATTAGATACTACATTCATATCCGCCTTCCTTGTACTATGGATGTTCTATTCGTTGTGGAAGCTCAAACATGATCCTACATCGATCTCGGCGGTCACGGTCTCTTCCGTATTACTTTTTTTCTTCCGGTCGATCTTCCAGCTCCCGTTTGTCCTCCTGATGGGCGTTTCCCTCTATTTATTGAAAGTGCCGCGGCGCAAGTTGGCGCTCTTTCTATTGATATCCGGCGGAATTTGCGGACTTTACATCGCAAAGCAATACAAGCAATTCGGCCTGGTAAGCACATCCTCGTTGAATGGAATCAACCTTGTCCGCTCCGTGGGCATTACAAAGTATTCCAGGCCTTATGCCATCAACCTGGATGGACAGCTAGCCGGTTCCTTACCGAGCGTCCTAACCCGGAAAGTAAAAATAGATGGGAGCATCAACTATAACAATCTGCACTATCTCGAGTTCAACCAACAGCTAACGGACGAATACAAGGCGTATCTCCTCACAACACCGGCGCCGATACTGCTCCATGCTTATATCCAGAGCCTGCTCTATTACTTCGCACCTTCCTCTTTTTATATGAGCGATGTAATTGTGGAGCGCCTGCCCTGGAGGCCTGTTTATGACTTTATCTTCTCCGGGCCGGTCCTGACTGTTCTGTTGATCCTGGCGGGCGCGATATGGATTGCAAAAGCACTTAAGGAAAAGGACTATGGCTACAGAGCGGCCATACTTTTGCCCGCCCTCTATATTTTTGCGATTTCCGTATTATTCGAGCAAGGCGAGAACAACCGCTTCAAATTCTTTTTGGAACCTGTCTACTATGTTTTTATAGTTTCACAGTTTTATGGCATTATGAGGTTGGCATACAGAAAGATTTCCGAGAGATACTTGCAAACGGGATTTACTGGTGATGCGGGGAAGTAACACCAACGTGAATTCGGGATAATGATTTTGGTGTTTAGTCACAGAAACCCCACCCCGACCACCCTTCGCTACGCTTCGGGATGCTTCGCGATCCCCTAAAGGGGAGGGAGAAAATTCCGAAAAAACGGACGTGCGCAGGGCATATGCCCTGCGCACGTCCGTTTTTTCGGTTACTTCATGCCAGCAAAGCGAGTAATTACTGGTCTTCATTAAATCAGGCAAATCCAAGGAGGCGGCAAGACAAGCTGCCGCCTCCAACGATTTTTGGCTGGTTCTACCCTATCTCTAGAACAATTTCAAAACCGCCTGGCTGGCCCAATCGAACAGCGGCGCAGGGACGAGGCTCACAACCACAGTCAACACGGCAGACACAGCCCAGGTGAGGTTGAGCCAGGATTCCGAGGTGGTTTCAGGGTCGCCTTCGCGCATATACATCGTCACGACCACGCGCAGGTAATAATAGGCGGAGATGAGCGTGGTCAACACGCCGATCACGGCCAGCAAATAGAACTGTCCATTAATAACGGCGCGGAAGAGATAGAACTTACCCACGAAGCCCAATGTCGGCGGGATACCCGTCAGGGAAAGCATGAAGATCGTCATCGCAGCGGCCAGGGCAGGATATTTGCGCCCGAGGCCGGCATAATCGGTTATCTCCAAGCCCCTTGCCTTCCGTCTTTTCCAGGGCGATGACCACCGCCCAGGCGCCGAAATTGGTCAGCGCATACGAAACGAGATAGAACAAGCCGGCCGCGACCGAAGTGGAGACAACCTTCGGTTGTCCATAGGGCACAAAAGCCATCAGGATATAACCGGCATGTGCGATGCTGGAATAAGCCAGCAGCCGCTTGATATTCGTCTGTGCGATGGCAATCAAATTGCCGACGATCATGGTCAGAGCCGAGATGACAGCCAGGATGGGGGTCAGGTCGGAAGCCAGCGCGGGAAAAGCCAGGGCAAACACACGCAGCAAGGCGGCAAAGCCCGCGATCTTGGCGCCGGCTGCCATAAAAGCCGTCACGGCGGAAGGCGCGCCCTGGTATACATCAGGCGTCCACATGTGGAAGGGCACCGCCGCAATCTTGAAACTGAGTCGCCACCAGGATAAGGGCCGAGCCAATCGTAAGCAGGAGCAGGTTCGTCGTCCCGTTTGAAGCGGCAGTGACGATCGCGCTGAGTGAAGTTGTGCCCGTTGCACCGAAGACCAGCGCAATCCCATAGACAATAAAGCCGGTCGAAAAGGCGCCGAGCAAAAAATATTTGAGTCCCGCTTCTTCAGAGTTCGACTTTGGGACGGGCAAAGGCCGCCAGGACATAAAGCGGGATGGAAAGCATTTCGAGCGCCAGGAAGACGATGATAAGGTCCGAGGCCTGCGCCATAAGCAGCATGCCTGCAATGCTGAAGAGCAGCAAGGTGTAGTATTCGCCGCGTTCGATGCCCATGCGCTTGAGATAGCCGTAAGCCAGCGCAATGCCGAAGAGGCCCGACACGAGCAGCAGGGCATCCACGAAGGTCGAGAAACCGTCGAGCACGACCATATTGTTGAAGCCCGTGTCGGACGCGCCGATCTGTGAAAGGGTAAAACCGAGGGTTAGCGCCAAACCCAGCGCGGCCAGCAGGGCCGTGATGCCTTTGTTTTTAATGAAGAGATCAACCAGCAAAAGCGCACAAGCCCAGACGGTCAGAATAAGAAGCGGAAGAATAACGGAGAAGTTGAGAGGAGGCATGGCAGGTTTTATGATCAGATCCAGAACTGAATGCTGACCACTGAAAGCAGGTTCACCGCATCGCCAGCGCAGCCTGGAAAGGGGCCAGAAGTTTATCCACGGATGGGGCCATTAGGTGGAAGAACGGTGCGGGATAAAGACCGATCCAGAAGATGAAGATGAGCAAGCGGGACGATCGTGGCGATCTCACGCCAGTTCAGGTCTCGCAGGGCATGTCCATGCTGGCTGGACTTCCTCCACGATCGAGCCTTCGGGGCCCAGGAACATCCTCTGGAACATGTAAAGGATGTAAATGGCAGCCATGATCACACCCAGGGCAGCGAAACCCGCATACCAGGGCGAGTCAAGCACAGTCGAGCCGAACGCGCCGAGCAAGATCGTGAACTCACCCACGAAACCGTTCAATCCCGGCAGGCCCATGGAAGAAAGCGAGACTGATCAGCATCATTGTGCCGAAGACCGGCATGACCTTCCATAACCCGCCGTAGACTTTGAACTCGCGGGTATGTGTCTGTTCATAGATCATGCCGACCAGTAAAAACAAAGCGCCCGTGCTGAGGCCATGATTGATCATCTGCAGGATCGCGCCTTGAACGCCCTAGCGAATTAAGCGCGAATAAACCCAGCATGACAAAACCGAGGTGGCTGACGGACGAATACGCAACCAGTTTCTTGATATCGGCCTGGGCATATGAAACTGCCGCGCCATAAATGATGCCGATCACCGCCAGGACCGCAATCGTCGGCGCAGCCTGCACCGCGGCCTGTGGGAACAAGGCCAGGTTGAAGCGCAGGAAGCCGTAGGTTCCCATCTTCAAGAGAACGCCGGCCAGGATGACGGAACCAGCGGTGGGGGCCTCCACGTGGGCATCGGGCAGCCAGGAATGCAGCGGCCACATGGGGACTTTGATGGCAAAGGCCGCGGCAAACGCAATGAACAGCCACAATTGCGTATGCGGGTCGATGCCGCCCTTCGCAATAAGGTCCGGAACGGAGAACGTGCCCTGATAAATACCGAGCCATAAGATCGCCAGCAGCATCAGTATCGAACCGGCCATGGTATACAGAAAGAACTTGATGGCCGCATAGATGCGGCGCGGTCCGCCCCAGATGCCGATCAGGAAATACATGGGGATGAGGGTGAATTCCCAGAATATGTAAAACAAGAACAGATCCTGGGCCAGGAAAACCCCGATCATGCCGACTTCCAGCAAAAGGAAAAAGATCATGAAATCTTTTACACGCTCCTCGACCGCCGTCCAGGTTGAGAGGATCGAGATGGGGGTGAGGAAGGTTGTCAACAGGACCAGCAGGATGCTCAATCCATCCACGCCGAGGTGATATTCAATATTCCAGCCTGCGACGGTGATCCAGGGATATCGGGCGACCATTTGCAGGTCGGGGTTGGACGCCTTGAACATGCGTCAGCACCCAGATCGAGAGGACGAAGGTGATCGAGGATGTGACCAGCGCCGTCCAACGCACAGCCGCCTTCGCTTCAGGCTTCAAGAATAATAGCACCAGCACACCCACCAGCGGGAAGAAGGTCAGGAGCGTAAGGGGTTGAAGAATAAATTCCATGAATTACCTCGGTTGTCAAATTGACGATCACTGTTTAATGCGGAACTTTCGAGTTTCCACCGTTGAAGCTTTGGACATTACCTGATAATAAATATCCAAACATTACAATTACGCCGATGAGAACCGCCAGCGCATAGCTGCGAACGAAATCCGTTCTGGAGGCGCCGTACGGAGCCGCAGCATTGCTTGGTCCATTGCGCAAGGCCGTTGAAGAAAGCATCAATTCCGCGTTGATCGGCATAACGATCGAGCGCAATATTGGCTAAGGAAGTTATATCGCGCCAACGAGGACCTTCTCATGGAACCAATCGTGCCAGAACCTGCCGTCGATCACGTCCGCCGCAATATGCGGGCGATATCCACATAACGATCAATGAACAGGACCTTATACCCCTCGTCCACGAACCATTTGTGTTCCATGCCTGTGAAGACGGGGCCAAGCAATTTCTTGAGCGGGTCCGGCTCGCCAGCTTGAGAGGATCGGCGCCCATACAGAAGCCAGGAAAGCCAGATTGCCAATAATGCCAGCCCGGTGGATATCAGGGCGACGCTGCCGATAAACTCACCCGGCCGGATGGAAATGGTCTGCCCGAGCCATAGAGAAAGTTTTTCGCCCAGGCCTTCTCCGACCAATGCGCCTAGGCAGGTTGAACGCGCCGCCCAGCACCGATAGAGCAGCCAATATCATCAGCGGAACCGTGATCACTTTCGGGCTTTCCTCCGCTTTCGCGGCGGCTTCATGATGCGGTTCACCGAAGAAGACCATCCAGATCTGACGGCCCATATAAAACGCAGTGAAGAAGGCGGCAATCGTCAGCAGCCAATAAACCGCAGTGTATCCCTGGCTGAAGGCAGCCGCCAAAATTTCATCCTTCGACCAGAACCCTGCAAATGGGAAGATACCGGCCAGGGCCAGTGCGCCGATCACATAAACCCAGAAAGTGACCGGCATAGTCTTGCGCAATCCGCCCATGTTGCGCATATCGCCGGGGTCGAATACTTCACCCGTCCCCGCACTCTCTTCCGGGCGCGCAGGATGTGCACTTGACGGCGAAGCCCTCGTACCTCGGTTCCTCTTTCGCTCCATGATGAGAAAGGTGATGATGTCCGCGCTCCATGCCGAGCAGCACGGAACCGGCAGATAGGAAGAGCAGTGCCTTGAAGAAGGCATGCGTGACAAGGTGGAACATACCCGCCGCAAAGGCACCCATGCCGACCCCCGCCACCATGAATCCCAGCTGGCTGATGGTGGAATATGCCAGCACTTTTTTGATATCATACTGGCCCACTGCAATCGTGGCGGCGAACAGGGCGGTCACGCGCCCCAACCATCGCCACAATGAACTGCGCGGCGGGGACAGCCGTGTAGAGCGGGGCCGAACGTGCGATGAGATATACACCGGCCGTGACCATGGTCGCAGCATGGATCAGGGCCGAGACCGGTGTGGGACCGGCCATGGCATCCGGCAGCCAGACGTAGAGCGGGATCTGCGCCGATTTGCCGGCGACGCCCAGCAGCAGGAAAAGCGTGATCGCAATGATCAACGGAGAATTGATGGCGGAAATGGTCCGCACCACGTTGAAAACCGCGTCGAATTGCAGGCTGCCAAAAGTCCAGAATATCAGGAAGGCCGCGATCAGGAAGCCGAAGTCGCCGATCCGGTTGGCAATGAAGGCTTTCTTGGCCGCATCGGAGTTGGCCCAGGAGGGACGGCCCAGGGTGTCCATCTCATACCAGAAGCCGATCAACAGGAACGAGCACAGCCCCACGCCCTCCCAGCCCACAAAGAGCATCAGGTACGAATTGCCGCTGACGAGGATCAGCATGACCGCAATGAACAAATTCAGGAAGACAAAGAAGCGGGCGAACCGGCCGGGGTCCGATTTGAAACGCACGTCCTCGTGCATATAACCGATGGCGTAGATGTGGATCAGCGTACCCACGCCAGAAACAACCAGCATCATGGTCACGGAGAGGGTATCGACGCGGAAGATCCAATCGAGCTGCAGCTTACCCACATGGATCCATTCACCGACCGACCAGCGAACGGCTTCAGGGTGGCCCACCAGGGAATATGCCAATAATACGGATATAAGGAAGGCCAGCCCCGGCGCCAGGCTGGCCACGGTTCCGACGACCTTTTCACTGAACCGGCTGACCGGCAAAACATTGACCAGCAGACCGATCACCGGCAGAAATGACGATCCAGGGAGCAAGGATAGAAAAATGTCATAGGTTAGCCCTTGAGGCTGTTCATCTCGTCGATGTTGATGCTGTGCTTGGTGCGGAAGATGGCGACGATCAGCGCCAGGCCCACTGCCACCTCGGCGGCGGCCACCGTCATAACGAAGAACACAAAGATCTGGCCGCTCGAGGTTCTGATATAAGCGGGCAAAAGCCACAAACGCCAGGTTGGCGGAGTTGAGCATCAACTCGATGGACATGAAGATCACCAGCGGGTTGCGGCGGATCAGCACACCCAGCGCACCGATGGTAAACAACATGGCAGACAGGCCAACGTAATAAGTTACGGGAACCATCTACTGCGCTCCTTTCTCTTTTTTAGTGAGGACAATTGCCCCTACCATGGCGATGAGCAGCAGGACCGAGGTGATCTCAAAAGGAAGAAGATATTGGCTGAATAATAACCTGACCGACGTCCTGCGGACTGCCGAACGAATTCAACGGCTTGGGGGATCTGCCCGCCGGTCACTTTTCGGAAAAAGAGCAGATAAATCGCTTCACCAGCCAGCATCAAGGCCAGTATAAAAGCCAGGGGCCTCTGCCAGGGCAGGGCTTTCGAGGACGGCAAGCAGCTCCGTCCCCAGCAGCATGATCACAAACAGGAACAGCACCATGATGGCGCCTGCATACACGCTGACCTGCGACATGGCAATGAAGGGCGCATTGAGCAGAATATAGAAGACGGCCACCGTGCCAAAATTCAGCACCAGGAACAAGGCCGAATACACGGCGCTGCGACTCAACAACATACCCAGCGCAGTCCCAATGGCCGTCAGAGCGAGGATAAAAAGAGGAGCAGGTCAGCAGTCATGGTACTCCAACAACAGTTTTCCGATTAATTCGATGCCCGATCGTCAATCGCCGTAAATGCAAAATCGTCAGTCCTGAGGATTTTGCATCTCCGGCACCGAACGTGTGAACTCACCCGGCGTTGTCTTCTGCGGCGTGGTCTGAGCGCCGGCAGGCGCGGGTTCGAGCAGCATATCCTTGTCGTAGATCGCATCACGGCGGTCTGTAAAGGTCAATTCATAGTTGTCGCCCAGGACAATGGCTTCCGTAGGGCAGGCATCTTCACAGTAGCCGCAATAGATACAGCGCAGCATATTGATCTCATAGGTGCTGGCATAACGCTCGCCGGGCGAGAAGCGTTTCTCGTCCGTGTTCTCAGATGCTTCGACAAAGATCGCATCCGACGGACAGGCCGCCGCGCAAAGCGAACATCCGATGCACTTCTCCAAACCATTATCGTAACGCTTCAACACATGGCGGCCGCGGAAGCGCGGGCGGACGGGCCGCTTCTCTTCCGGATATTGCACGGTCACCGGCTGTTCAAACATGGATTTGAGCGTCGTACCGAGACCGCGCGCCAACTCTCTAAGCATGAGCCACCTTCCTTCTCAATGAAATGTTTACCAGTAAAACTGTAACCAGGCCGGCGATGATCGAGAAGACAGGGATCGTCCAGATATAGATCGAGCCAAACTGCCCCGCCAGCAGGATGCCCAGCGCGGTGAGGAAAACCACGGCAATCGAGAGCGGCAGCAGCACCTTCCAACCGAAGGTCATCAGCCGGTCGTAACGGATGCGCGGCCAGGTGGCGCGCACCCAGATCATAAAGAACAAAAGCACAATGACTTTTAGAAGCAGATAGATCGGCCCAAGCCACCAGGTATGATCCACGCTCAGGAAGGTGTCTTTCAGGAACCAGAACTCGCGATAGCCGCCGAAGTACAACGTGGCGGCGATCATGCTGATGACGATCATCTTCTCATATTCCGCCATGAAGAACAACGCGAACTTCATTCCGGAATACTCGGTATGGTAACCGGCTGCCAATTCCTGCTCGGCTTCGGGCATATCGAACGGCGCGCGGTTGACCTCCGCCAGCGTGGCCACCATGAAGATCAGCGCGCCCACCGGCTGGAGCACTGCAAACCAAATGCCCTTCTGCGCTTCGACGATATCCACCAGGCTCATGGAATTTCCAAGCAGGATGGAGACAACGAAACAAAGTCCCAGGGCAAGCTCGTACGAGATCATCTGCGCCGTCGAGCGCATGCCGCCCAACATGGCGTATTTGTTGTTCGATGACCAGCCCGCCAGCACGATGCCGTACACGGCAATCGAAGCCATGCCTGCCAGATATAAGACGCCGACGTTAATATCGGCCACATACAGCTTGATCACGCGGTTGACAAACGGAAGCGTAAACTGCGTCCCGAGGGGGATGACCGCCGCAATGATCATGGCCGGCACCACGGTAACGATCGGAGCCAGCACAAATATCAGTTTATCCGCACGCCTGGGCGTGAGCTCTTCCTTGAATATCAATTTCACGGCGTCGGCGATAGGCTGCAGCAAACCCTGCCAACCGGCGCGGTTCGGGCCGATACGCGATTGAATGCGCGCCAGGGCCCGGCGTTCGTATAAGGTGAGGTAGGCAAATCCCGTCAGCAAGACCAGCAGCATGACGACGGCTTTGATAAACCATTCCAGCCAGACTGTCCAATCCATGGCTACCTCACCGCGGCTTTCTTCGCGACCTGAACGCTCGCTTCCATCGGCCCGCTGATCGGCAAGCCCATCGAACGGGGCACCAACGCCACGCCGGTCGAGATCGTATCGTCCATCTTCACCACGACGGTTTCGCTGACGCCATCGAGACTCAGGGTCACCTCTTCGCCGGCAACGACGCCGAACTGCTCAGCAGTGTTCGGATGCAAGGCAACGAAGGCTTCGCCGACCCTTTGATCCAGCAATTCGGAGGATGAGACCATCAGACCGCGGTCGTACAGTTTCGTAATGGGCACTGCCAGAAGTTTCTTTTCCTTTGGCCGCAAGACTGCGACTTTTTGAATGCGAGGCAGGCTCACTTTTTCGCCGCGCTGTGCGGCGTTTGTCAGCTGCACGCCCAAGCCCTGTTTGTTGGCATAGGTAGTGCCGCCATAGTACATGTCGCCGCGGCCAACGATCGGCCACTGCGGCTCGACTTCCGCCAGTTTGGAATAATTGAGGCCCGCAAAGGATGGGTTATCGGCAGCCATGATCTCGAATACCACGGAAGCGGCGGTGCCTTCCAGAATGACCCCCATCTGCCTGGCAATTTGCGAGGTGATGGCAAAGTCGGCCTGGGGCCCTTCCAAGGGAGGGACGGCCTGGTAATAGCGCTGGACGCGGCGTTCACCAGAAGTGAGAGTGCCCTCGCGTTCGGTATAAGCTTGTGCAGGCAGGAGCACATCGGCCAGTTTTGCGGTCTCAGTTTCAAAGAGGTCCTGGACCACAATAAACGGTTTGGCCTTTCCACCCTTCATCTTGAGCGCGCCATCGCCAAACGGGTCGGCCCCGACAATGTATACGGCCTCGGCGTTGTCAAATACCGCCTGGAGGTTCTCTGCCGGGCGGAAACCTATCTCCCAGGCACCCTGGTCATTGGCACGCGGCCAAACGCCGATCAATCCGTTGTTAGGCTTGCCGACATGACCGGTATCGTTCAAGGCGCGGGCGCAAGCGGTCCCAAGAGCCGTAGAAGCTTCGAGGCCAAGGCCCTCGCTGCCAAACAAAATAACGGCATTCTCGGCTTTCATAAAGGCATCGCCGATCTTGCCTTTCTTCGTTAGAACCTGGACTGTTTTCACCTCATCGCCATAGGCGTAACGGACGACAAAGGTGGCAAAGCGATCGAGCTTGGTCTCACGCGGGTTCGCGACGATCAATGTGGCGCCGTTCTCCGCAGCCTGTTTGACACGCAGGTACCAAATGGGGGCTTCTTCATATAGGTCCGACGCCATTACAACAATGGTGGAGGCGATCTTGCCCTTCTCCGGGCTGCCCATGTCGCTGAAGTTTGTCCCCTGGCCTACACCGACCAACGAGGTTAAATTGCCGCCACCCATGTCGGAATAAAGCACAGCCTGGCCGCCAACCTGGTCGGAAAGCGCCTTCAAATTGAATAAATCTTCATTGGAAAGCCGGCCCGAAGCCAGCACCACCAGATCCTTCTTCGCCTTGAGGAAGCCTTCGCCCGCCAGTTCTTCGGCAGCCTCCCACGAAACACGCTGGGAGGGCCGCTCCGCGCGGCTCTCCGACCCGCCCTTCCGGCGAACATGAGGCTTGCTCAGGCGGTCCTTGCTCTCTGCAAAGTGGTAGGCAAAGCGGCCTTTATCGCAGAGCCATATTTCGTTAACTTCCTCATTCTGACGGGGCATGACGCGTTTGATGACAATCTTGCCATCCGCCATGGCTTCACGCCGCGTATTGAAAGTGATGTTGCAGCCCACCGGGCACTGTGTACAGATCGAGGCGGAACCCGTCAACTCCCAGGGGCGTGCTCCGAAGCGGAAGTCTGCGGTGGTCAGCGCACCGACCGGGCAGATATCGGTGGTATTGCCCGAGAAGACCGAATTAAATCCCGGCTCGGACAGGGATATGATCTGCATCGAGCGACCGCGTTCGTCGAACCCTAACACCGGGTCACCCACTATTTCATCCTGGAACCGGATGCAGCGCGCACATTGGATGCAGCGTTCCTGATCGAGGTAGATAAGCTCGCCCAGAGGGACATTCTTGGCGAGGTGCATTTTCTCGTCGTACAGGAAACGGCTCTTCCCCGGACCGTGCGCGATGGTCAGGTTCTGAAGTGGACACTCCCCCCCTTTGTCGCAGATGGGACAATCGAGAGGGTGCGAAGTAAGCAGGAATTCGAGCGTGCTCTTTTGGCCCGCCTTCGCTTTCTCGGATTGGGTCAGAACCACCATGCCATCCGAAACAGGATTCGTGCAGGCGGTTTCGAGCTTGGGCCCGAATTGAAGTTTGGGTTCACCCTTTTCGTCCAGGATGGGTTTGCCGGTAGTACGATCCATCATGGGGCGGCCGATCTCCACCAGGCACATACGGCACATTCCGACCGGTTCCATCTTGGGGTGATAGCAAAAGACCGGGATATCTATATCCGCCAACTTGGCGGCATTCACCACCAGCATCCCGTCAGGGACTGTTATTTGCTTTCCATCAATGGTTAGCGTTACCTGTTTCGTCATTGTTCTCCGTTAAGCTAAGGTCGGGTTCGTTGCTCCGGGTTTGGAACTGTGCCGATTCCCAAACACCGATTCACAAATTACCGCTCGCGACTTGTTTAAGGTCTTCGGGCAGGCGCTCGATATTTGCCTGAGCCAATTTCTGAAAATCCTGAGGGAAGCGCTCGATACCCGTAACAACCGCCATCGTCGAAAACTCACCAAGAGGACATAGATTTTTGTTTTGCATCTGCTTCGCCACACTCAGCAGTAAATCCACATCAGCCTGGGTGGGATGATCGCCCTCAAGCCTTTCCACAATGTTCGCCATCCAGTACGTGCCCTCGCGGCAGGGCGTGCATTTGCCGCAGGATTCATGCCTGAAGAAATGAATTGTCTTGTTGATGATCCAGTCAATCGAGACAGTATCATCGATCACGATCACAGAAGCGGAGCCCAGGTCGGCGCCGAGCGTGCGGACGGAAGCATAGTCCATCGGCGTATCGAGCACCTTGTCATCTGCAACAATAAATGAAGAGGAGGCGCCTGCCGGCATGATGGCCTTGACAGGCCGACCCTCCTGCACGCCGCCTCCATAGTGATAAATGAGCTGGCGGAAAGTGGTGCCGAAAGGCAGCTCATAGTTGTCCGGCTTGCGGACACGCCCCGAGAGCGAGAAAACCTTAACACCTGCGCTGTCCGGTGTGCCCATCGTCTTATACCAATCCGAACCGTTGGCAAGGATCAGCGGCAGGTTGGCCAGCGTTTCAACGTTATTTACAACGGTCGGCTTGCCATATAAGCCATGCACAGCCGGAAAAGGCGGACGAATGCGCGGCTGGCCGCGCTTGCCTTCTATGGATTCAAGCATGGCGGTCTCTTCGCCGCAGATGTACGCGCCTGCGCCAAGATGAGTATAAATATGAAGGGAGGTATCGGTGCCAAAGAGCCTGTCACCCAGATAACCCGCTTCTTCCAACTCGGCGATCTTTTCATCGAGGAAAGCAGCGATCTTCCAAAACTCGCCGCGCAAATATACGTAAGCCGCCGTTGCGCCCACCGCATAGGAAGCGATTGCCACCCCTTCCAGGAACTGCAGGGGGTTGCTCTCCAATATCTCACGATCCTTGAACGTACCGGGTTCCGACTCATCCGCATTTGCCACCACATAATGCGGCCAGATCTTATTATCAATAAACGACCACTTCAAGCCCGTTGGAAAACCCGCACCGCCGCGGCCGCGCAGGCCGGAGCTCTTGACCAGGTCTGTGACTTCATTCGGCTTCATTTGCGTCACAGCTTTATGAAAGGCCTCGAGGCCGCCATTCTTCTTGTAGACATCCAGCTTGTGGAGGTCGGGGATTTCGCGATGCCGGAGGATGACGTAAGACATTATTTGACCTCCCCGCCGGCTTTCCTGAGCGCATTCACCAGTTCCATGGTCCTGTCCACCGTCATATTTTCATGATATTCAAGGCCATCCGAGGACTGGATCTGGAACATGGGGGCTTTGTCGCAGGCGGCCAGGCAGGTTACCGCTTCGAGAGTAATGGAGCCGTCGGGGGTTGTCTCACCGACCTGGATCCCCAGATTGGCACATAATGAATCCATAAATTGATCGGCGCCGCGCAAGGCGCAGGGCAGGTCCGTGCAGACCTGCATGCGGTATTTGCCCTCTTTTTTATCGTGATAGAGCGTATAGAAACCGACCAGGGCGCCCACATCCGTCAGGCTCATCTCCAAAAGATCGGCAATCTCTTGCATGGCCTCTTTGGTAATGTAGCCGGCTTCACTCTGGGCCAGGTAGAGCAGCGGCATGACCGCCGAACGCTTAAATTCAGATGGATATTTCGCCAGGATCCGCTTAACTTCCCTGGGATATTTCGTTGCAAGACTCATCGGTCAATGTCTCCCAGAACTATGTCAACAGAGGCGAGAATGGCAATCAGGTCGGCCACCAGGTGACCCTTGGTAATCAAAGAGATCACGGAAAGGTTGTCAAAGGAGGGCGTGCGCCAGTGGACGCGATAAGGTTTGGGCCCGCCATCTCCCTCGAGAAGAACGCCCAACTCACCGCGCGGCGATTCCACTGCGTTGTATATCGAACCCTTCGGCGCGGGGAAGCCTTCGGTCCACAATTTAAAATGATGGATAAGGGCCTCCATGCTGGTGCCGATCTCCGAGCGAGGCGGTGGGACGAACTTTCGGTTATCGCTGTTGATGGGTCCCATCGGCAGTTTGTTCAACGCCTGCTCGACGATCTTGAGCGACTCGCGGAGTTCTTCGATGCGGACGATGTAGCGCGCATACGTATCTCCCTGCGTGCGGGTTGGGACTTTGAACTCGTATTGCTCATAACCCATATAGGGGCGCGCCTTGCGAAGATCCCAATCCACGCCGGAGGCCCGCAGCATGGGGCCGGTTACGCCGTGCGAAAGGGCGTCCTGCGCGCTTAATTTGCCGATGCCGACCACACGGTCCTGAAGGAGCGGGTTCTTCGACAGCAGCGCTTCATATTCATCGATGCGTCTGGGGAAGATCTTGAGAAAATTGCGCACCGCCGACTCAAATTCGACCGGCACGTCGCGCCATAAGCCGCCGGGGCGAATATACGTCGTCATCATACGCTGGCCTGAGACCAGCTCGAAGATATCCAGAATCACCTCGCGTTCGCGGAAGCAGTACAGGAAGACCGACATGGCTGCCAGGTCGAGGCCAAAGGTGCCCACCCAGACCAGGTGCGAAGCGATGCGTTGGAGCTCCACGAGGATCACCCGCAAGGCTTGCGCGCGCGGGGGGACATCGAGCTCAACAAGTTTTTCAACGGCCATGCTGTACGCCAGGTTGTTGCCCAGCGGGTTCATGTAATCGAGGCGGTCGGACATCACTTCGGCCTTGATATAGGTCTTGGCTTCCATGTTCTTTTCGACGCCGGTGTGCAAATAACCAATATCGGGGATGCAGTTGACGATGGTCTCGCCGTCCAGCTCAAGCAGCAGGCGCAGCACTCCGTGCGTTGAAGGGTGCTGCGGGCCCATGTTCAACAGCATGGTCTCGCCGGTTACCGCCCGTTCAGAGACGAGGTGCCTGTACGGGCCGACCGGAATCTCTTCCAACTGATAATCAGACATGACTATTCCTTCACATACGGCTTGCGCAAGTCGATCTCTTCGAAGTTAAACGTAAACTGCGGCTCTTCATAACCCAGGGGATAATCCTTCCGAAGGGGATGCCCATCCCAGTCCTCCGGCATCAAAATACGACGCGGGTCGGGATGGCCCTCGAACTCCACGCCGAACATATCGGCGACTTCGCGCTCGCGCCAATTTGCGACCTCGAACACATGCGTAGCCGTTGGCACGCGGGGCTGACTCCCGTTGACCGGAACCCTCAGCTGGATGGAATTATTATTGGTCAGGGAGGTAAGCTGGTAGATCACATGGAAACGCGGGTTCTCCTGCGGCCAATAATCCACCGCGGTCAGGGCAGACAGCAGAGAGAAGGCATGCTCGTCTCTCAGAAAAGTTAAAACATCAACGATCTGTTCCGGACCGATGAAAATATGCAATTCGTCGCGAAATTCTTCGTAGCTTGCGCCCGCTTTTTCCTGCAGCACCTGGACTATTTTTTCCAATCTGGTGTCCATATACAATCACTCCGCTCTTCGCGCTATCCACGGCGCAGGTTTCCGTCGCTTACGACGGTCTGAGTGTGTTTCGATTAAGCTTTTGCCAAATCCTTGAACTTCTCGCCTTTGACCTTCTCGTAAAGCGTCACCACGCCATGGATCAAAGCTTCGGGTCGAGGCGGGCAGCCTGCCACATACACGTCGACCGGCACCACCTCGTCCACACCCTGCACGATGGCATAGTTGTTGAAAACGCCTCCGCATGATGCGCAATCGCCCATGGAGATCACCCACTTGGGTTCCGGCATCTGATCATACAGACGGCGCAGAACGGGGGCCATCTTACGCGAGACCCGTCCCGCCACGATCATCAGGTCCGACTGGCGCGGGCTGGGGCGCATCAGTTCCATTCCAAAGCGGCTCATATCATAATCGGCCGCCTGAGCGGCCATCATCTCAATCGCGCAGCATGCCAGCCCAAAAAGCATGGGCCACATGGCATTCGTGCGCGCCCAATTTACGGCAGTTTCAAGAGTAGTCGTCACTATACCCATATTGCCGAGTTTTTGCTCTACTCCCATTCCAAGGCTCCTTTCTTCCACGCGTAAATGTAACCCACCAATAAGATAACGATAAACACCCCCATTTCGGCCAAGCCGAACAAACCAAGCTGCCGAAACACCACCGCCCAGGGCAGGAAGAAGATCACTTCAATATCAAAGAGGATGAAGAGCACGGCAATTAAATAAAAACGAACCGGCATGCGCCTGGTCCCTGGACCGATGGGTACAATACCGGATTCATACGGCTCATCTTTGACATCTAATTTTTTCTTCGGCCCCAGGAGTTCCCCCAAACCAATAGCGATCGCGGCAATCAGAGTTGCCACTGCAATCATTACTGCAATAGCAATGTACTCAAGCAACATAGACACCTCAAAGTTGGACCCTATCCGTAAATAGAGGAAACTGTTTTTCTGTGGAGTGTGCAGCGAAGCTGTGCACCCCTCCTGAAATTTCGGGATAGTCTCTTCGTATGCTGGCGGTAAAGTATATCATAAGTAGTTTTCAGGGGCTAGAAATGTGGCGCGCTTCACAAAAGCAGTGCACAAATGATTTTTTGTAAAACCGAAAAATAACAACCGTAAGAGGTGTGTGGGTTTGGGCCCTGTGTCTCAGGGCGCGGCCGTGCTTTTTAGATATGATTTAAGGAGGGAATCATAACCTCCTGTATTCATTTTCCAGATCGCAAGCCAGCGCTGTCCCGACCAAAGCGGCCCGCTGATGATGAGCCGCAGATGGTCGTAATATTCGGTGAGCGCAGGGTTCTTCAAGTCGTTCTGATCATCCCGAAAGGATTGCACATAGCCCAGCGGAATATCGCGTTTAAAGTGGCCGATCCGCCAGGTCTTATCCGCGGCAACCGGAAGGCGCGCCAGCAGAGGATCACCTATGGCGAACATGTCGATAATGTGAACTTTCGGACCTGCGTAATAGCCCAGGAAGCCGATCCCTTTGCCCACATAAACCTGCTCTCCGGAACTTCTTAACTGGCCGGCAAGCTTTACCCACTCCTGACCCGGGTCGGGCAGCGGATGGTAGCGCCCCCAGTTTACAAGCCCCGTATAGGGAAAATACCAGGCCTGCTCATCGCCTACACCGCTCAGGTCATCCGTCGGAATACTGCGCTTCACAGGTATGGCAAAGCTGGGTATCGGCGCGGAAAGGCCCAGGAATACGATCACAACCAGGAGGACGAATTTGGGCGCAAGGCCAATGCCCTGAACCTGCCTGACGAGCAAGACCGCGCTGATGAGCAGAGCAATCGAGAAGTACCTCCCGCTCATAAAATCGCCCCCAATAAACAGAATATAGACCAAATATAAGGCCAACCCCAGGCCCAGCATCATCTGTTTCTTATCTTTCAGCGAAAAGAAAAGCGCCAGGGCAACCATAACAAGCGTAATCGGATCCCAGGTCAGCGAATCAAGGAAGTACATCGCGCCTTGTTGAAGCATGATCCGCAGCGAGATCCCGGTATTCAGCTTGGCATAAAAAGTGTTCGGCAGGGGAAAGCCGTAATAAACGACAGAGAAAATCTCCCAGACCAAAAAAGGTAAAAAGCCTGCCAGGATCAATCCAAGCGTCCGCCAGCTGCGCCGGGTGAGAAACAGGTAGAGGAGGGATGGAACGTAAAGCAGGGCCGTATCCATGCGGTTCAATGTTGCCAGACCGGCCAACAGACCGAGAAGAAGGAGCCTGGTATCTTCTTTTATCGTTTTTGAGCTTAGGAAGACAAGCACAAAACACAGGGCTATCAAATGCGATAATGGATTTTCCAGACCGGAGGTGGAATAATCCACAAAGGCATTCGAGAAAATCAGGATCGCAGCGCCCAGGATAAGATCAATCATGCCCCCCGGCCCGTTCAACAGGAAGACCACCATCGTAACGCTCGAAACCACCAGGCATAATCCGAGAATGGCAAAATAAGGATTCTGAGCGATCAGGTAAGCCCCGGTGAGAAGAAATAACCAGAGCGGATGAGTAAATGTCTGCACGCGCTCATTGACGTTCCAGGTGAGACCATAGCCGTGCAGAAAATTGTCGATGGTACGCAGGGTAATAAACGCATCGTCCCCCACCCAGGCCGTACGCAGCAAGATCGTAAGAAACACCAGGGAAAGCAGGACAATCAAAAATACGCGCGTATTTAATATCGAAGTTCGATGATCCGGCTGCATAGGGAATGAAAAAATAGACTCTGTTAATTGATTGTAGTTCGCCGCACCTGGCACTCGTCCTGAACCGCGCGTTAATTACCCTAGATAGTCTTTAAGCGATCTACTTCTAGTGGGATGCCGCAGCTTACGCAAAGCCTTGGCTTCGATCTGGCGGATCCGTTCGCGGGTTACGTTGAAGTATCGGCTCACTTCTTCCAGGGTATGATCCTTGCCATCCATCAATCCAAAGCGTAATTCAAGCACCTGGCGCTCCCGATCGGAGAGTCCGTCCAAGGCCTGCCGCACCTGCTCGCGCAGCATTTGGCGGGCGGCGGCATCAATCGGCGAGGGCGCATCTTCATCTTCGATGAAGTCCCCCAGCTGGCTCGAATCCTCGCCGCCCACGGGTCCATCGAGCGACACCGGTTCCTCGGCAGAGCGGAGCACGCGATCCACTTTTTGGGTGGCATATTCCAAACGTCGCTGCAACGAAGACTCAAGCGGCTGTTCCTCGGCCTGGGCCCGCATAATCGCCTGAACATCGGAGGCCGGCAGGTATCCCACCTCGAGGGCCAGTTCCCCATTGGTCGGCTCGCGGCCCAATACCTGGGTCAATTCTCTTTGCGCGCGCAGGATGCGCGAGATGGATTCAAACAAATGAACGGGGATGCGGATCGTGCGCGCCTGTTCCGCAATCGAACGGTTGATGGATTGTCGGATCCACCAGGTGGCGTACGTGCTGAATTTATAACCGCGGCGCGGATCGAACTTGCCGACCGCGCGTAACAGGCCTAAATTACCTTCCTGGATCAAATCAAGGAACGAGATGCCGCGCCCGAGATATCGCTTGGCCACGCTGACCACCAACCGCAGGTTGGCACGGATGATGGCGCGGTTCGCCTCCTCGGCCCGCCCTTGAACGGATTCCATCTCTGAGAGAAGGGCCTCTTCATCGGGGAGGTTCCGATTTAGGGTTTGTTGAACCGGGAGCTTTTGGCAGCCCTGAACGTGGTCCGAAAGCCAGGCTGGCATAATCCGCCGGCAGAAGATGCAGGCAAAGGAAAACGCTGTACGCCTTACGCACCATGCTATTCCAGAGCGAATCATGTCCCCATAGATCGCTGGCTAGAAAAGCACGTAAGTAAGAGGGTGTATCGAACTCCCAGGTCTGGTGAAGAGCTTGCGCCTCTGCCAGCATCAAGCACAGATCGGGCAGTTCCTTATTAAGACGCTTGGCATCTTCTCCGAAACGTTTCCAGGAGGTGACCAACTCAGCGAGCAGGCTGTGGTAAATCCCCACCGTCAGGGAGCCGCCCTTACGGACCGGGCGCTTACGGAACGTGCCGAGCTGCCGATGGGCCTGGATGAGCGTAGCCAGGCGGAACTCGCTGTCCGAATCGAGGAGTTTGACCTCACCGATCTCGCGCAGATAAAGCCGGACAGGATCTCCGGCCAGTTCCGCTACGATTTCGGGACGACGCCGCTTCGAGCGTTTCGTCTTCGAGCAGGTCCAGGTCAGGCTGAACCAGTTCCACTTCAGGAATTTCCGTGATGCTTTCTACGATATCGAGTTCTTCAACCTCTGCGGTGGGGTCTTCCGATCATCGGCTCGGTCTCTGGCGCGTCGATGTCAAGCGCATCGTTCTGCGGTGGACCGGCCGTGGATTTGATCTGCGTTTCTCACTCTGTACCGCTCCGGGTATGCTGCGCGCAGGACTCCGGGGAGGCTTTGACCTTTGACTTTGCTGCCTGCAAAGGTACGCCTGGCGGTCTCCTGGTGGCTTCGCTTCAGCCGGGTCAGATGTACAGTTTTTTTCCTTACAACCATGTTGGCCTTTCTCAACAAGTTATGAAGCGAGCCTTTATACCCTATTCCAGCCTTTTCAGCGACATTTTATGATGGGCCTGATCCAAATCACGCAATAAGCGTGTATGCTTGTAACACCAGATCCTGGTAGGAAGCCGCGCGCAAGTCGCCAGTCTGTTGAGCATCTTCCTGGAGAAAACGCAGCTGGTTAAGGTTTTCGCCGGCAGCCACGCGGCGCAATTTGATCACACCGCGCAGTAATTCTTCCATCAGCTTCTCTTCCAAAGGTTCAAGCTTTTCAGTCTGGGCCAGTAATTCCCGTCGATACTGCCCGCAGCGACTCGGGCAACGCCTCCACCACAAACTCATGATGCTCCGTCTGGTCTTGTTCCACGGCCGCCCGGATAAGGTCGAAGAACATCTGATAATCAGTATACTCGAAATCCGCGGCAGCCAAGGGGGTAAGCCCGTACTGTCCCAGGAACCGGTCAAGCCGGTACAACAATTCGGGCCTGCGGAACAACGCAGCGATGACATACGCCTCCACTCTGCGGCTGGAGGATATCGAGACGGCTATCCCGACTTGCGGCGACTCACTTACCTGCTTCGGCCTGGCAGATCTCCTCGCGCCTCCCCAGCGGGGCCTGGCTCTGCACGCCGATAAATGCACGTTCATCGATCTTGAGAAATCGCGCCAGCTTCTGCGAATAAAACTCACGCTCTTCGGGTTTGGGTAAATCTCGGATCAACGGCAAAACCTGGCCGGCAATCTCCGAAGTGATCTTCCGGTCATTAAGATCGCGGCCGTGGGCCAAAGTCTCCATGACATGCTCGATGATCGGCTTGGCGTTCTCGATCAACCGCGCCCATTCCGTGCGGTCACGCGCCACGATCTCATCGGGGTCCAGGTTATCGGGCATGGAAGCCACACGCAAGTCGGCCTGCAGGCGGGCTTCGTTGCGTAAGAGGCCGCGGGCGTCGAAGCCAAGTTCGCCTTCGCGATCCATGGCCTGGCGAGCGGCTTCAAGTCCGCGCAGGACGGCTTTTTGCCCGGCGGTGTCCGGGTCGAGCGCAAGCACGATCCGACGCGTGAAACGCTTCAGCAAACGCAGTTGCTCTTCGGTGAGGGCCGTACCCATCGGCGAGACGACGTTCTCGTAACCCGCCTGATGCAGGGCGATCACATCCAGATAGCCTTCCACGATCACGGCCTGATCGGCCGTGCGGATCGGCTTGCGGGCGCGGTCCAGGCCGTAAAGCAAATGCCCTTTGGTAAAGATGGGGGTTTCGGGAGAGTTGAGGAATTTGGGAATATCCTGGGGGTCAACAATGCGTGCGCCGAAACCGGCCATGCGCCCGTTCTCGTCGCGGATCGGGATCATGATACGGTGACGGAAGCGATCATAGATCCGGGATTCGGAATTCGATAAACGGGCATCGGCTTCGCGTTCCGTTACCAGGCCGGCATCCAGGAGCTCTTGCGGGGTGATTGCCGCGCTGTGTGAAATGCCGGAGGAGGTTGTCGAACCCGGGGGGCGCGTACCCCAGCCCAAACGTCTCGATGGTCGCGTCGGTAAGCTTCCGTTTTTCACGGAGGTAAGCCAGCACCTCCATTATTCTTATGGAGGTGACTGCGATAGAAGATCAATGCGTCTTCGAGTAATTTGCGCAAGCTGGTCGTACGCTTCCTTTTGCTCGGGCTTTTCAGCCGTATAGGCAGGCAGCTCCACGCCCGCCCGTGCGGCAAGACGCGTGAGCGCCTCGCGGAAATCGAGCCCATCCTTCTTCATTATGAACTTGAAGATATCGCCGCCCTCATTGCACTCGCCAAAGCAGCGCCAGGTACCCGTCTCGGGCCAGACGACAAAGGCGGGCGTGTGCTTGTTGGCATGGAAAGGACAGAAGCCAGTATAGTTCTTTCCGGTCTTGCGCAGTTTTACACCGGTCTCGCTGACCAGGTCGACAATATCGACGCGGGATTTTATCTCATCAATCGTTGACATAAGGACAAAAGGAATTATAGACGCGCTTCAATGGATTAGCAAATAAGGGAAATGAGAGAGTGGAAAGCAGGGGAGAAGTGGAGAAGTGTCGATATTCGATAATCGATATTCGAGAAACGACAATGAACAACCCAACAAAATGTAGAGACGGTCATATGACCGTCTCTACATTTGCAAAGGAGGAGTAAGAAGAGCTGTTATTCGTCGAGGCATGAATTCAAACCTGGTCGACCTCCAAACAGCGTATTTATCGAAGTAGCCTTCCACCAATTACCATGAGGTAATTGAGACCGGTGTCGATCTCAATTACCTGGTTGAGTTTATCTTGACCGCCACGTTCGCCCAAATTTTTGCACGGAGTTCCAAAGAGATTCAGCAGCAACTGAGACTTGTCTCCAGGCCGCAGAAACGGAGGGCTGAGATCGAGGCGTTGACGAACTGTGCGGACTCGTCGTGACCGAAGTGTTGAGGTGGGAATTCAAATCCCGGACCTGCACAGTAGCATCCGCTTTGATTTTCAGAAAGGCCGATTTGGTACTATCCCATTTCCGGATCGTCTGCTGCGTGTGCCTGTGGATTAAAACCCAACCACAACCCCACAGCCAACCCCAGGATCAAGAATAAAACAGCAAACTTAGCCATAGTATCTCCTTTATTCAATTCGATGAAGGCTTATATGCCGGTTCTTACATTAAAACGAACCGAAAATGAATATGTTACTTGTGCCAGAACGAGATAAACAGAAATACATGATCCTCGATCTAATAAGAGTTGGATTTGAAGTTAATAAAAATCCGCAAAGATCAACATATCAATCTTGCGTCATTAGTGGACTACAATAAAATCGCGCCGGAAGGATATCCGACGCGACCTAAAGTAGTGATCGGGAGAGGTAACCGGATATTCAGCCTAATGGGATAGATGCTTATCCAGTTCAGGAATTTTGATCCCGGCAGCGGATAACTTTAGCTGATTTGATTTCAGCGTGTAAAGGATCCGATCGTTATTCTTCGCGTCGTTCTCTGAACTCAAGGCGGGTAAGAACTTCCTGGTAACCGGCCAGCGCCATGGCCCTGTTGTTTGAGTTCAGATGATGATATGGATGTCAACTCGAAGGCCCGCCGGTCTGCAAGCTGCAAATCAACGCCTACCCGATCAGAAGAGCTGGCGCGCCACATCTGTTCGCTGGATAATTTCCAGTCATATAAAGCCTGACCCGGCAACGCACCCTGGGCGAAGGCCGTACCCGTTAGAAACAAGGCGATCATCAACACGGCCAGGCTGATCGCTATGTTCCAGGCCAGGGAGGGCTCGCGTCTATTCCGGCGAGGATGCGCCTGCATATGCGCCATTAATTGATCACGGGCCTGTCCTTTGTATTCCTCAGAGGGTACCAACCTACGTCCGCGCTCCAGGCGAGCCGCGGATTGCAGAAGGGGCTCAAGCTGTGCGCTATATTCGGGATGCTGCGCAAGGCATTCATCCGCCGTAGCCGCGCCGTTTGCGATCTGCCTGAGAGAATCGTCCAATACCTGATCGAAGTCGTTCATAGTTCCTCTATTTCATCCTTTTTCATTACTTTAGCCAGTGCCTGCAAAGCTCGCATTTGCAGGGCCCGAACGGCGCCTTCACTTTTACCCATTTTGCGAGCGATCTGGTCTGTATCGAACTCTGCAATAAATTTCAAAATTAATACTTCCTGTTGTTCTTCGGTCAGGTACTGCATTGATTCCTGCAAAGAACTCATTTCGAACTGAAACTCAACCAACTCATCGAGTTTGTCGTCTTGCGCGGCGATGGGTGCAGCTTCGTCGAGTGAAACGGTCTGCTTGAAAGTGCGGTAGTGATCGATCACAGTATTGCGGGCTATGGCATACAACCAGGCCAGGATCGGTCCGTTGGGCCGATAGCGGCCAAGGTTCTGCCAGGCTTTGAGAAACACCTGCGAGGTGAGATCCTCAGCGGTAGGCTCATCGCTCACGCGGAAAAAGATGAAGCGATAGACGCGGTCAACACAGGCATCGTAGAGTTGACCGAATGCCTCTGCATCACCCGACTTGGCCTGTTCCACCAGACGTCGTTCGTCAGGCAGCGGTTCAGTAGGTTTTGCGCCACCGTTGGATTTCACAACAGTTCATCCATTAAAACGATATGAGCAAGCATTTATTACGCCTTAATATTCTTTCGTTTTTGCAAGGTTTGATTTTTGTCAAAAAGTCTCCAGTCTAGACAAGTCTACTACGTGCCTGATATAGGCTGAAAGATGCTACAAAGAGCCGAGCGATTACCCTGCAAAAGCAGAGTTTCTGCCGTAACCGGGATATTACCGAAAAAAAGCAAGGCATTCAAAAAGAGTTCGGGCATCATGCCGGGCCAGGCCGCGGAAAGGATGGAAGCCAGTGCAATGCCTATCAGTCTCGTCACCAGTCGGCGATATTACTATGGGATCGATCTCATCAATCGCGGAAAAAACGAATTATAGACCCACTTTGGTGGATTTGAAACACTAATATCAATCAGACAAAACTACCATACGATCAAACTGCAATAAGGATTGCATCGGGCAGAATTTGGGTGACAAAAGAGAAATTCACTCAATTGTATGAAAAATAAGGACGGGCGTTTGCCCGTCCTTCGAATTCTAGAACCCTTCGAGCCTGGAAAGATCTGCGACCCCATGTGACAGGGCTGCGATGCTTTGTAACAGGCCGAGCCGGTTCTCGCGCAAAGCCTTGTCATCAGCCATCACCAGCACTTTATCGAAGAAGGCGTTGACAGCCGGGATCATCGGTACGAATGCATTCAGGAAATCGTTCACCCCGCCATCCGACCCCGAAAGAGATTCCGCTTTTTCGAGCGCCTTGAATAAGGCCTCTTCCTCTTTTTCAGCGAAATTCTTTGTATCAACTTTAAATGTTTTTTTCTGGTCGCGTGTGATACGGACACAGCGGGCGAAGGCCGGCAGGATGGTCCACCAATCGTCCCGCTGCACCCAGGCCTGCAGCTGCTTGACCGCCTCGGCCGCGCGAGCGGGGTTATCTGATTGCTCCGCCAGCACCGCATCCACGACATCATATTTGTAGCCCGCGTCTTTCAATACAACCGACAAACGCCCTTTGATGAAGTCCAGCACCTGGGCCTGCACTTCATCCTTGACTTCGATCGGCTGCAGTTTGGCAGCCTGCCTGACGGCCATGCGCAGATCAAAGGGAGTGCCATGTTCGATCAGCGGCTGCACCACACCGATGGCAGAGCGGCGCAGCGCGAAGGGATCTTTTGCGCCGGTGGGAGCGAGACCCGCGGCAAAGAGACCGACGAGCGAGTCAATGCGGTCGGCCAAAGCCATGGCCAGGCCGATTTTCGACCGGGGCACCGGCTGGTATTGTTCCCCGATGGCTTCGGCAACTTCCTGCTTTTCGCCGGAGCGCAGCGCATACTCGCGTCCGATGATGCCCTGCAGGGAGGTCATCTCGGTGACCATTTGTGTCATCAGGTCGGCTTTGGCCAAATACGCCGCGCGTTCCACACTTCTGCATTCCGCCTCGGAGAGCCCGAGCATTCGCTCAAGTTCTTTGACAAGTTTCAACATACGCTCGGATTTGTCGAGCATGGAGCCGAGTTTGGTCTGGAAGATGAGCTTATCCAGTTTGGGGCGGAAATCTTCGAGTTTATGTTTGAGGTCGGCGCGGACGAAGAAGTCGGCATCGGCGAAACGTGCGCCCAGCACGTGTTCATTGCCTTCCCTGACGATCTCCAGGTATTGCTCGTCGCCGTTGCGGATGGCGATGAAGTGAGGCAGTAAATTGGTGGACCGCGGATCGGCGACCGGGAAATAGCGCTGATGTTTTTTCATCACCGAGATCAGCACTTCGCGCGGTAAGGATAAATACTCCTTATCGAAGCCGCCTAAAACGGCGGTCGGCTTTTCGACGAGGTCCGCCACTTCAGCAAGCAGGTCTTCCTCAATGATGGCCTCGCCTTTAACGGAGGCCGCGGCCTTTTTCACCTGCTCCACGATCATCCGCTTGCGTTCTTCAGGATCCAGGACGATGCCCGCATTCTTGTATCATGTCAAAATATTTATCGGCGGAAGGAATGCGTGATTTCAGGAGAATCATATGGGCGAAGGCCGCGACTGATTTTCCCCGAGATGAGCCCGCATATTCAAACGGGATTACCTGCCCGCCGAGCAAAGCCACCAACCAGCGGATGGGCGTGAGAAGACCACGTTCGGCATTAGCAGGTGGGCAGCCAGTTCATGGTTTTGTCGAACTTGATGCCCGCGACCAGGGCCGGCAAGGCTTCGGCCAACACTTCAGGCGTGGAGCGGCCTTTTTGCTTGACGTTCGCAAAGACATATTTTCCGCCGTCCTGTTCGCGGACTTCGAGGGCGGAAGGCTCCATGCCGTTCTTCTTTGCAAAACCCAGCCCGGCAGGAGTTGCTTTGCCGTCTTTGTCGAAGGCTTTGCTGGCAGGCGGACCTTTGACCAGGTCTTCACGGTCGGGCTGGCGCGGGCTGAGCTCGGCGATCGAAACCGCCAGCCGCCGGGGCGTGGCAAAGACCCGGACCTCGCCATGTTCAAGGGAGAGTTCGGTTAATAATGAAGGGACGCGCTCACGAAGTTGGGTCAGGGCCGTTTCCACATCGCCGGCGGGTAGTTCTTCGGTGCCGATTTCAAAGAGGAAAGGGGAGCGGGATGAATTCGATAGTTCGATGAGGCGATATTCGATGAGGCGATATTCGACTTTCCAGGTCCGAGTTTCGATTCCTTAAGGAGCGGATATTCCAGTACCTTGCGCTGTTCCAAATAGGCTTCGGCCACACGCCTGGCTAATTCGCGCATGCGCCTGAAAAAGGCCTGTCGTTCGGTGACGCCTATGGCGCCGCGCGTGTCGAGGGTGTTGAAGATGTGCGAGCACTTGAGGACGTAGTCGTGCGCGGGCACCACCAGGCCCTGGTCGAGGCAGGCATTGGCTTCGCGCTCGTAACGGTCGAAGACCTCGCGCATGGCCTGCACGTTCGCCACTTCGAAATAATATTTGCTGTGCTCGCGCTCTTCCTGCCGGCGGACTTCGCCGTACGTGACGCCCGGCGCCCATTCCTCATCCCAGATGGCCTTGGCGTTGTTCAGGGCGATCAGGATGCGCTCGAGGCCGTAGGTGATCTCCACTGCCACGGGGTCGAGCGGCAGTCCGCCCACCTGCTGGAAGTAGGTGAACTGTGTGATCTCCTGCCCGTCGAGCCAGACCTCCCAGCCGAGTCCCCAGGCCGAGATGGCGGGCTGTTCCCAGTTATCTTCCACGAAAGCGGATGTCATGCTGGCGCGGGTCGATGCCGATGGCTTTGAGCGAGTTGAGATAGATCTCCTGCGGGTTGCCCGGGTCGGGCTTGAGGATCACCTGGAACTGGTAATGCAGTCTGGAAGCGGTTGGGGTTCTCGCCGTAGCGCCCGTCGTCCGGGCGCACCGAGGGCTCCACATAAGCCACGTTCCACGGCTCGGGGCCCAGCACGCGCAAAAAGGTGGCGGGGTTCATGGTCCCTGCGCCGACCTGGGTGTAGTAAGGCTGCCAGAGCACGCAGCCGCGCTCTGACCAGAATGTTTGGAGTTTGAGGATGATAGATTGGAAGGATGATTTGGCATGGGATATGAGAGATTAGGTATTCGATATTGGATAATTCGAGATTTGGAAGTACGATGAAGCGATTGGATTATACCGTACACGATAAGACATCCGAGATCTTAAGATGTTGGAGGTCGTAAAAGGCGTGAAAGATGAAGATTTGGATGGGTCGCTTAGGTGTGGCATCCGCTCACAGATGCGCCGTTATAAGTTACAGGGTTCATTGGTAGAATGGTAAATCGGTTTTCATTCGCCGATGACATATCCTATGAATTGTTCCATTGTCATTCGCGCGTACAACGAAGCCAATCATCTGCCGCGGCTGCTGGAAGGTATCAGCCACCAAACCATCAAAGAGGTGGAGGTGATCCTGGTGGACTCCGGCTCAACGGATGATACCGTTTCCATTGCCGAGTCGTTCGGTGCGCGGGTGGTAAGGATCGCGGCAGACGAATTCACCTTTGGCAGGTCGCTCAACCTGGGAATACAGGCAGCAAAGCATGAGTTTGTAGTGATCGCCAGCGCACACGTCTATCCGGTCTACCCCGATTGGCTGGAATGTCTGCTGCGTCCGTTTGAAGACGACAAGATCGCGCTCGTTTACGGCAAACAGCGCGGCACCGAGATCAGTAAATTCTCCGAGCAGCAAATCCTCCAGCAATGGTTCCCGGATGCAGACATGCCGCGCCAGCCCAGTCCGTTTTGCAACAACGCCAACGCCGCCATCCGGCGCAGCCTGTGGGAACAGCATCCGTATGACGAAACACTGACCGGCCTGGAAGATGTGGCCTGGGCCAAAGTGGGCGCAGTCCCAGGGCTGGGATATTGCTTATGCGTCGAAGGCGGAGATCATCCATGCCCATAACGAGAAACCGGGCGATGTGCTCAACCGCTACAAGCGCGAGGGCATGGCCTTTAAACACATCTTTCCGGAGTCGCATTTCAATGTGTATGATTTTGTCCGCTTAACCACGACGAATATCTTGAGCGACCTGGCACATGCAGTACAGCGAGCGCGTGCTGCTGCGAAACATGGCTTCGATCTTTTGGTTCCGGACGATGCAGTTCTGGGGGACCTATCAGGGTTACCGGACCTCGGGTCCACTGACTGCACACCTGCGGCAAACATTCTATTATCCACGCGGCACGGATGCCTTGAGCGATGCCAGGGACGAGAGAAGTTCAGCCAATTCAATATAAGTAGGTTGGGGAACTGGTATGTTGGTAAATTGGTAGAGCAGTAGGTTGGAAATTGGATATATAGACAATTGCGCAATTGCGTTATAACGGATAAAATACAACATCCTGCAACAGGAATGGTGAGATAAACGATGAACTTCAGTGACTACCAACAAAAAGCAAAACAAACGGCCAAATATCCCGTGATCGGGCACGGCGTCATCTATCCGACCCTGGGACTTACCAACGAAGCCGGTGAAGTATCCGGGAAGATCAAGAAGATCTTTCGCGATAAGGAAGGCATCATCGGCGAGACAGACCGTGAAGCCCTCAAGGCTGAACTCGGCGATGTGCTGTGGTACCTGGCTCAGGTCTCTACTGAGCTTGGCCTGTCATTGGATGACATCGCCGAACACAATATTGCCAAATTGCTCGACCGACAGGCACGGGGAAAAATCCAGGGAGAGGGCGATAATCGTTAATATATATATGATGAAGAGAAGTATCTACTGGTGGTGATACCGCTTCGCGTCACGCACCTTTAGCTTTTCCCCTTAGCAGGACACTGAAGAACACAATGTAAGAACACATTGCAGGCAGTGCGGGCGAACGCCTGCACCTTCGGCCGTTATCACGGAATGGGAAAAGAGATTCCGAAAAATGAGAAGGTAAGAGTTACGAAGAGAACAAAGAAAACGGCCAAATCGTTCTTATTTTAGAGACGGAGGCGCAGTTAAGCCTGCATGACAGTGCATATCATCAGTAAAAGCAGCGAGAATGTAGCCGTGAGTGAAGATTAGTACACATTATTCATGATCCGATTACCTTACTTCACGAAACTCTAATCTTTTTCCTACACAGACTCCGCTTTCTTTTTGGTAGAATCAAACATCGACCCAAACTATCTCAATTGGGTCCAGGAGTTATAGACACTATGGCTGGCATGGAACGCTTTACCCAGCGTGCAAGAAGGGTTCTTAGTTTAGCCCACCAGGAGGCCGAACGTGGCCACCAAAACAGTATCGGTACCGAACATTTGCTTCTCGGTCTTATGGAAGAAGAGGGCGGTGTAGCAGGCAGGGTACTGCGCGAACTCGGCCTTGAATTAGGCCGCGTGCATGAGATCATCGAACGTGTCAGCGTGGAGAGTCATCACGAAGACAACAAGATCGAACTCGCTCCCGATACTCAACAAGTCCTTGAATATGCGGTGGACGAGGCGCGCCGCCTCGGACATCATTACATCGGCACCGAACATATTCTGCTCGGTCTGGTACGCGTGGACGGGACGGCCATGGAAGTGCTGCGCCGGCTCGGCGTGACCGCAGACCAGATCCGCCGCCAGACGCGCCGAGTGCTGAATGAAACCGCCTCCTCCCCCACACCGGCGGCCGGAGCGCAAGGAGCCATCGCAGACTCCAACCAGCGGGCCAAAGACCCCGCTCGTTGACCAGCTCGCAACCGACCTGACGACCATGGCCGAGGAAAAGAAACTCGACCCGGTCATCGGCCGACAAATGGAAATCGAACGCGTCATTCAAATATTGGCGCGCCGCACGAAGAACAACCCCGCCCTCATCGGCGAACCGGGAGTCGGCAAGACGGCTATTGTTGAAGGACTTGCCCAACGCATCGTCGAAGGCGATGTCCCTGCGCCGCTGATGAACAAGCGCGTGCTGCAGCTCGACGTGGGCTCGCTCGTGGCGGGCACCATGTACCGGGGCCAGTTCGAAGAAAGACTCAAACGAGTTATCGATGAGTTGAAGCAATCAGGCGCGATCCTCTTTATCGATGAAGTGCACATGCTGGTCGGTGCAGGGGCCGCAGGCTCCTCGGTGGATGCCGCCAACATACTCAAGCCCGCCCTATCGCGCGGCGAACTGCAAGTCATCGGCGCCACTACGCTGGACGAATATCGCAAGCACATCGAATCAGATGCAGCCCTGGAACGCCGCTTCCAACCGGTACAGGTGGACGAACCCTCGGAGGAGGAAACGATCGAGATCCTCAAAGGCGTCCGTTCCGCGTATGAAGAACATCATCACCTTGTGATCTCAGACGCGGCACTTATCGCCGCGGCCCATCTTTCATCCCGGTATGTAACCGAGCGCTTCCTGCCCGATAAAGCCATCGATCTCATCGACGAATCATCCTCACGCGTGCGCATGTACAAGAGTCCTGCGGCCAAACAGGCCAAGGACCTCTTTGGCCAGCTCCGCACCGCACGCCAGAACCGCTCGCTTGCCCAGGAAGAAGGCAACGCCGAAGATATCAAGGAATGGGAAGACCGTGAGGTTGACCTGGGCGAACAGATCGAACGCCTGCGCTCCGGCTGGGACAGGGCCAGCAGCCCGGTGGTTTCGGCGGAGGATATCGCCGAAGTGGTTTCGATGTGGACGGGCGTGCCGCTCATGCAACTGGCAGAAGCGGAATCCCAGCGCCTGCTCAAGATGGAAGACGAACTGCGCAAGTCCATCATCGGACAGGAAGACGCCATTATCGCCATCTCGCGCGCTGTGCGCCGGGCGCGCGCCGGCCTGAAAGACCCCAAACGCCCGATCGGGTCGTTTATGTTCCTTGGCCCCACCGGCGTTGGCAAGACGGAACTTACCAAGACACTTGCAAAATTCATGTTCGGCAGCGAAGACGCGGCCATTCAGCTCGATATGTCCGAGTTCATGGAACGCCACACGGCTGCACGACTGGTCGGCGCGCCTCCAGGCTACGTGGGCTATGAAGATGCCGGCCAACTCACCGAGGCCCTGCGCCGCCGCCCCTACTCCATCATCGTCTTCGATGAAGTCGAGAAGGCGCACCCCGAAGTGCACAATATGCTGCTGCAGATCATGGAAGAAGGCCATCTCTCGGATGCCAAAGGCCGCAAGGTGGACTTCCGCAATGCGATCATCGTCATGACGTCGAACATCGGCGCGGACATGATCAAGAACCAGACTCTCGGCTTCAAATTGAAACGCGATGAAGCGGCCGAGGAGCAATTCACCTACGATGAAATGCGCAAGAGACTGAACGACTCTCTAAAACGCGCCTTCCGGCCCGAATTCATCAACCGCCTGGACGGCATCGTTATTTTCCGCTCACTGAACAAGGAAGATATCGAGAAGATCGTTGCATTGGAGCTGGATAAGGTGGCAGAGCGTCTTAAAGACCATAAGCTCACACTGACAGCCACACCTGCGGCCCTCTCCAACATTGCCGAGGAAGGCTACGATGCCGAATTCGGCGCGCGACCCTTACGCCGCGTGATCCAGCAGAAAGTGGAAGACGTGCTGTCGGACCGGGTGCTGGCCGGTGAATTTAACGACGGCGACGCGGTGCTGGTGGACGTGGATATCGACGGTGCAATTACACTGATACGAGCCGAAGAGAAGACCCCCGACCCGGTGATCTAAATAAGAAGGAATAAAACAGTAGGGACGGCCGGTGGCCGCCCCTACTGTTTTTTGTAATCCTTTCTTAATAAATATTTCAGCCTTACAGGTTGTCTAACCCAGCGAACAGAAAGCTTATTTTCGGCAATTCCCATAAGAGTGAGGAGGGTTCCGATTTTTGGGGTGTGCGCCGTCTGCGGCGGCGCACACCCCAAAAATCGGATATTCCTCGAAAATATACTTTACTCATTTTAGAAAAAAAGGAGAATTTGTCATGGACAAGAATCTTCAAACTGCAACCCTGGCCGGGGGATGCTTCTGGTGTCTCGAAGCTGTTTTTGATGAAGTGAAAGGGGTAGAGTCAGTGGAGTCCGGCTATGCCGGAGGAAATGTAGCCAACCCCAGCTACCGCGACGTCTGCACCGGCAGCACCGGACATGCGGAAGTGGTACAGATCAAATTCGACCCGCAGGTGGTTACCTACAAGAACCTGCTGAATGTATTCTTTGGGATCCACGATCCCACCACGCTCAACCGGCAGGGAGCCGACGCCGGCACGCAGTACCGCTCGGCCATCTTCTATCACGATGACGAACAGAAGGCGACGGCCCAGGAGCTCATCAAAGAGCTGAACGAACAGCACATTTGGGATAAGCCCATCGTGACTGAAGTGACTAAGCTGGATACGTTCTATGTGGCCGAGGATTATCACCAGGAGTACTTTGCCAACAACCCCTTCCAGCCTTATTGTCAGGCCGTGGTCGCTCCCAAGGTATCCAAGTTCCGCAAACACTTCATGGAAATGCTGAAGAAACCGCAGCCGGCATAAAGGATATGTAAGTTTTTGTTATACTCGTAAGGGTGAAGCAAGGCTTCACCCTTACTTTGTTTCTGAAATTCGGAAACTCCAAAAACAGATAGATAGTGGTGAGTGAATAGCTTGTTGACCCAACCTTTACCTTCGAGTGCTTCCCCTGCATTTTACGTGCGCGACGTGCCTGTGTATGGCGACGCGATCCTGGCGCCAATGGATGGGTATTCGGACTGGCCTTTCCGCTCCGTTTGCCGGGGCCTCGGCTCGGCGATGAGCTATACCGAGTTCGTCAAAGTGGAAAAGATCCTCAGCCGCTCCAAACAGCCCCAAAAGAAGTTCCATTACGAGGAAGCCGAACGGCCCATTACCTTCCAAATTTACGGCGACGACCCTGACTTGATCGTGCAGGCCGCGCTGCGCGTGCAGGAATGGGGCCCGGATATCATTGATTTCAACATGGGCTGTCCCGCCAAGAGCGTGGCGGACCGCGGCGCAGGGGTGGGCATGATGCGCACGCCCCTGAAGATCGCCCGGACATTCAAGAAACTGACCGCCGCGCTGCGAGTACCCGTCACGGGAAAAATACGTCTCGGCTGGGAGAATTACCGTTCTTACAAACTCGTCGCCCGCATCGTCGAGGAAAACGGTGGCTCTCTCATCGCACTGCACGGGCGTACGAAAGAGCAAAGCTACAGCGGCGACGCAAATTGGGATGCAATCGCGGAGGTGTGCTCCGCTGTGAAGATCCCGGTAATTGGGAGCGGGGATGTGAAGACCGTCGCCGACATTGAGCGCATGAAGAAATATACCGGCTGCGCCGGGGTCATGATTGGGCGTGCGGCGATCGCCAACCCGTGGATATTTTCCAAGCTGGACCGGGACCAGGTCTCCTCCGAGCAGATGCATCAGGTCATACGTACCCACCTCGAACGGAACATCCAGTTTTATGGGTTGGAGGATGGGCAGAGGCTCTTCCGCAAGCATGCGGTGCAGTATTTATTGATGCAGCGTCTCTCCAGGGAAGACCGCAAGAGGATCCTGCAGCGGACTCCGCCGGACGAGTTCCTGGCGATGCTGGATCAGATATACGCTCCCGCATTGTAGACTCAATAGAATTTACTGATACTTTTGTCCAACGCTTTTGGCAGATTGAAAGTATTTACTGGTGGTGATACCGCTTCGCGTCAGCCCTCCGTCCCACGCTTTCAACCTGGGACTAAAAATCCCGAAAAATGAATATGAGCGGGGGAGAACACCCCGCTCATATTCATTTTTCGGGAAACTGGCAACGGGGAAGTGAATAGTTACGATTGAGAAATAATTAGACACCACTACATGGCTCATTCGGGGATTAACCCCCGAATAGCGTTATAAGTAGATACAACCAAAAATAGAACAGAAATTCTGGTATACTCGACCTCACCCCCGGTCGCCTTCCGCGTGCTTCGCGACCCTCTCCCACGGGGAGAGGGGAGAAGAGATGATTATGGCTAAAACTCACACCCGTTACGTTTGCCAGGAATGTGGACGCGCATCCGCAACCTATATGGGCAAATGCCCCCAATGCGGAACCTTCAACAGCATGATCGAGGAAGTCGTCCATGACGAGCCCGTCAGCAAAAGTTCCGGCGCGGTACGCGGGCTCACCGGCCGCTCGCAGCCGCGACCGATCGGCGAAGTAGTCAGCGATGCCGAAGACCGCATCCCCCTGCCGATGGGAGAGTTCGCGCGTGTGTTGGGCGGCGGCATTGTCCCAGGCTCCATCGTGCTGGTCGGCGGCGACCCCGGCATCGGCAAATCCACGTTGATGCTGCAAATGGCGATGGAGATGGCGGATAACAAGCGCGTGCTGTATGTTTCGGGCGAAGAGTCCGAACGACAGATCAAGATGCGAGGCACACGCCTGGGCGACGGCAAAAAGGAATTTCCAAAGGGATTGCTGCTCGTGACCGAAACGAACCTCGAGGTGATCCTCAACCATGTCAACGATGTCAAGCCCGACCTGTTGATCATCGACTCGATCCAAACCGTCTATCTTTCTGAGTTGGATTCTTATGCCGGCTCGGTCTCGCAGGTGCGCGAGTGCGCTTCGCAGCTGCGCGAGCTGGCCAAGTCGAGCGGCATATCGGTCTTCATGATCGGCCACGTCACAAAAGAGGGAGCCATTGCCGGGCCGCGCGTGCTGGAGCATATCGTGGACACGGTGCTCTATCTCGAAGGCGACCGCTTCCAGGCGTACCGGCTCCTGCGCTCGGTGAAGAACCGCTTCGGCGCCACGTCTGAAGTAGGCGTGTTCGAAATGCGCGAGCGCGGCCTGGCCGAAGTGACCAATCCGTCGGAAGCCTTCCTGGCGGAACGAATGATCAACGCGCCGGGTTCTGCGATCGCCGTAACCATGGAAGGCACACGCCCGATCCTGGTGGAGATACAGGGCTTGACTTCCCCTGCCCAATTCGGGAACGCACGCCGCACACCCAACGGCGTGGACTTCAACCGGCTCCTGCTGATCGCGGCTGTGTTGACACGGCGAATGGGACTCAAACTCGGGGAGCAGGATATCTTTGTAAACGTCGTTGGCGGCATCCAAATTGATGAGCCGGCCGCGGACCTGGCAGTCGCCGCTGCCATTGCTTCCTCGTGGAAAGATATTTCCGTGCGGGCCGACACGGTGCTGATCGGCGAGATCGGTCTGGCAGGCGAGCTGCGTATGCCGGGGCAGATGCAGACGCGGCTGCGTGAAGCATCCAAGCTCGGGTTCCGCACAGCGGTTGTGCCGAAGGCGATTAACAAGGGCGAGGGCTGGCCCAAAGGTATCGAGATCATCGAATCGCGCTCCATTCAACAAGCGTTGGACGCGGCTTTGATCAGCGAGGCAAAAGAGCTGCCCAAGGCTCGCAAGGTCGCGTGAGTTCTTCCCGTTCAGGAAAAAAAAGTACACGGATTTAACGGATGAAGCGGATTTGCGCGGATTTTTTTGAAAGAAAATGGGGAAGCCCACATTTACTCAGGGCGCACGTCGGCTGACCAACTCGGCATTTTCGGATTGACGGGTGGAGCAAGCGGAATACTTCTGCAACTCAGCGGGGTATCCTTCGTATACTCCAGCAGAAGGAGTATTCCATGAACTACAAAGTTATTACAGTTGTCCTCGTCCTCGCATTGGCCACATTGGCCTGCGGTTTTAACATTTCCATTCCATCGGCCCCCACCCCAGGGCCGGATATCACAGATAATATATCGGTGCCTGCTCCGACCTCGGGTGAGACGCAATTGACCTTCTCATTCGGCGCAGGTGAACTAACCTTATCCCCCGGCGCACAGAATTTAGTCGAGGGCACGGCTGTTTACAACATCCCCGATCTGAAGCCCGAAGTGATAAATCAGGGCGGCAAGATCGAGGTGAAAGAGGGCGACCTAAAGGGTCTCCCCTACCCAAAGGATATCAAGAACCAATGGGATCTCAAATTGGGCGCGGCGCCGATGGATTTGACCATCAACGCCGGGGCTTATAAGGGCAGCTATGAGCTGGGCGGTCTTTCGCTGACCGGCCTGACTATCAAGGATGGCGCCTCGGACGTAAACCTGTCCTTTTCAAAGCCCAATCCGTCAGAGATGGCCGTATTCCGTTATGAAACCGGTGCATCCAGTGTAAAACTCAGCGGGCTGGCGAATGCAAATTTCAACACGATGATCTTCAACAGCGGCGCAGGCAATTACACCCTGGATTTTTCTGGGACACTTAAGCACGACGCCACAATCACCGTGACGAGCGGCATCAGCAATTTGATCCTGGTCATTCCTGACGGGGTAAAAGCCAATGTAACGGTCGAAAGCGGCGTTTCGAATGTAACTGCTGGTTCAGAGTGGACCCAGAACGGAAATAGCTACACGCAAAACGGCTCCGGCCCAACCCTTACTTTTATTGTGAAAACGGGCGCGGGGAATCTCACCCTGACCCATTAATAAATCCTAGCGGTTTAGAGTGCTATCGATTCATGTCCATCGCCCCAGGCCTTAGGCCTGGAACGATGAATTGCCAGCCCAAAACGGCTATGGAGCCGTAAGCCACTGGGAAAAATTCTACTCGTCGTTTCCCATCCATCATTGAAGGGCAGAAATCACCTAAAATCGGAGTAAAAGGTCATATTTCATCCATGACCTCTATCACTTGCCGTAACCAGCCCTACCACATAAAATCACTATTACAGACAATCATTATCTAGAAATCCTTGGGAGAGGATCGACACCATGCAAATTACTCGTCAGGCCGATTATGCAGTACGTGCGGTTTTATATCTAGCCAATCTGGGCAACAATGAGCGCGCAGCTACCAGTACAGTAGCTGAGGATCAGCGCATACCGCCCTCATTCCTGGCCAAGATCATTTCGCAGCTCTCCATCGCAGGGCTGCTGCACACCTCGCGTGGGGCACGCGGCGGTGTGACCCTGGCTCGCGATCCGCAGGATATTTCCCTGCTGGAAGTTATCGAAGCCATTGATGGACCGATCCAGCTGAACGAATGTGTCGGCGAGGATAACGAGTGCTCTTTCGATACCGGCTGCCCGCTGCGCTCCGTGTGGTCAGATGCACAGAACGAACTGGTAACCCGACTCAAGAAGACGAACTTTGCACAGCTCATGGAGCACAACAAAGTGCTGGCCTAGACTCTTCCATCCGAAAGTCTAACCCTCTCGACTATAATAGTCGGGAGGGTTTTTTATTTTCAAAGGAGAAACATAATGTCTGGTCCACGACCTGTCCGCGCCCCGCGCGGCACACAACTCACCTGCAAATCATGGCTCACCGAAGCCCCCTATCGCATGATACAAAACAACCTCGACCCGGAAGTAGCCGAGCGCCCCGACGACCTGGTAGTCTACGGCGGACGCGGCCAGGCTGCGCGTTCATGGGATGCGTTCGATGCCATCCTCGAATCGCTCAAGAACCTGGAAGAGGATGAGACGCTGCTCGTCCAATCGGGAAAGCCCGTGGTCGTGTTCAAGACCCACAAGGACGCACCCAAGGTCCTGATCGCCAATTCCAATCTTGTCCCGCATTGGGCCACGTGGGAGCACTTCGATGAGTTGGCAAAGAAGGGCCTGATCATGTACGGCCAAATGACGGCCGGTTCATGGATCTATATCGGCACGCAGGGTATCTTGCAAGGCACCTATGAAACATTCGGAGCGCTGGCGAAGCTCCGGGGCTGGGGAACGCTCAAAAGTAAATTTGTGCTGACGGCGGGCCTGGGAGGCATGGGCGGCGCGCAGCCGCTTGCCATCACCATGAATGAGGGAGTGGGCCTGATCGTGGAAGTGGATAAAGACCGCGCCGAACGCCGCCGCGCCCTGGGTTATGTGGATACCGTTGTCGATAACCTGGAAGAAGCCATGACGCTGGTCGAGGAGAATAAGGCCAAGGGCAAGCCTCTGTCTATTGGATTGATCGGAAACGCGTCCGATATCTACAATGAACTGGTGGTGCGCGGCGTGACGCCGGACGTGGTTACAGACCAGACTTCGGCGCATGAAGCGTTGATGTACGTGCCTTCGGGGTTATCCGTGGCTGCCGCGAATGACCTGCGCAAGTCAGACCCTGAACGATATAAGAAGATGGCGATGGCTTCGATGGCAAAACATGTGCAAGCCATGTTGGCAATTCCAAAGCAAGGGCGCAGAAGTATTCGACTACGGCAATAACATCCGCCAGCAGGCTTTCAACTACGGCGTGACGGACGCGTTCGAGTTCCCTGGCTTCGTGCCCGCCTATATCCGCCCTTTATTCTGCGAAGGCAAAGGCCCCTTCCGCTGGGTTGCGCTTTCAGGCGACCCCGAGGATATTTATCGCACCGATGAAGCCATCATGGAATTGTTCCCCGAAGATGACCATCTGCGCCGCTGGCTGAAGATGGCGAAAGAGAAAGTACCTTTCCAGGGATTGCCGGCGCGCATCTGCTGGCTCGGTTATGGCGAGCGCGCAAAAGCCGGGTTGAAGTTCAATGAGCTGGTTGCAAAGGGCATCGTCAAAGCGCCCATCGTGATCGGACGCGATCACCTGGATGCCGGCTCGGTCGCCAGCCCGAACCGCGAGACTGAGGCCATGAAGGACGGCTCGGATGCCATCTCGGATTGGGCCATCCTCAACGCGCTGATCAATGCAGTGGGCGGCGCGACCTGGGTCTCGTTCCATCACGGCGGAGGCGTGGGCATCGGCTACAGCCAGCATGCAGGGCAGGTCATTGTGGCTGACGGCACACCGGAAGCCGCTATAAGGTTGGAACGTGTTCTTACAACTGACCCAGGCATGGGCGTGGTCCGCCATGCGGATGCAGGTTATGAAGAAGCCATAGCGGCGGCAAAGAGGCATGGAATCAAGATGCCGATGTTAAAGTAGATAAAGCGTGATCAAAATTTGTTGGCGATCTTATTACCAAACAATGCTAACTCTTAATCACGAATTCCGACAATTCCGCCTTCCTTCGTTTCCTTGCTCTTGACACCATCCGGCGGGTCATTTAAACTCCCGCGCGTTTGATGGTGACTAGCTGGTCGCTCCACTGAGTGGACAGCTTCCTGACAAGAGAGCCCGGGTCACTACCCCGCACGGCTTTCGGCGTCCACGATGACCAAAGCGAGACCACGACAACGCAAGTTGTTTGTGGTTTTTGTTTAATTCCGTATATAGAGTGAGAGCATTGGCATGTCAAATCTGCCGTTGAATGGACATACAGCGGAGGGCCCCGGAGGTCACCTGGTCGTCCTGTGCAACGTCTTCAAGGTCTATCGCAGCGCGGCGGGCACCTTCACCGCCCTCAACGGCATCGACCTCGAAGTCGAGTTGGGCGCGTTCGTGTCCATCGTGGGCAAGTCCGGCAGCGGCAAGTCTACGCTGATCAACGTGGTGACCGGCATCGACCGGCCCACCTCGGGCGAAGTGCTTTTCAACCGCACGCCGGTCCACGCCCTGAGCGAGGAGCAGATCGCCGTCTGGCGCGGTCGATCGATCGGCGTCATCTTCCAGTTCTTCCAGCTCCTGCCGACCCTGACCGCGGTCGAGAACATCCTGTTGGCAATGGACTACGGCGGGCGCTTCCGCCTCTCGGAGCGACCGGCACGGGCCATGGCGCTGCTCGAGCGAGTCGGCTTGGCCGATAAGGCCCACCGTCTGCCCAGCGCGCTCTCGGGCGGCGAACAGCAATGCGTCGCCATCGCCCGCGCGTTGGCGAACGATCCCGTCCTGCTCGCGGCCGACGAACCGACCGGCAACCTTGACTCGAAATCGGCCGAGCTGGTCTTCCACCTCTTCGAGCGCCTGGCCGAGGCCGGCAAGACCATCCTGATGGTCACGCACGATAACGAGCTTGCCCGGCGCGCCCACCGCACGGTTCGCCTCGCGGACGGAAAGATCCAGGATGAATTCACGAACCGCTAGCCCCGCGCCACTGATCGAACTCCGCAAAGTCGTTAAGGTCTACGACGGACTGGGCGGACGCGTCACCGCGCTCAACGGCATCGACCTGCAAGTCTTCCCAGGCGAATTCCTGGTCGTTACGGGCAAGTCCGGCAGCGGCAAGACGACGCTGGTCAACATGATCACGGCGCTGGACCGCTTGACCTCCGGCGAGGCGTGGGTCGCCGGCGCGCCGATCCACCGCTATCGACCGGAGAAAGCGGCTCACTGGCGGGGCGATACCCTGGGTGTTGTCTTCCAGACCTTCGAGCTCCTGCCAACGCTGACGGTATTGCAGAACGTCATGCTGCCGATGGACTTTTCGCATCACAAGTCCATCCGCGAGCAATACCGTCGGGCGATGTACCTGCTGGAACAGGTCGGTATCGCCGAGCATGCCCGCAAGCTGCCGGCCGGATTATCGGGCGGGCAGCAGCAGCGACTTTCCATCGCCCGCGCCATGGCGAATGATCCACAACTGCTCGTTGCCGATGAGCCGACCGGAAGCCTTGACTTCGGTTACCGCCGCGGCCGTGATCGATATCTTCGAAGGCCTGCGGGCGCAGGGTTGTACCATCTTTATGGTCACCCACGACCTGGACATTGCCAGGCGCGGCTCACGCACCATTACCCTGTCCGACGGCGCCCTCGCCGGCAGCCGGCGGAGGCCGCGCATGCTTAGGGTGCGTTGGTACAAGGTGCTGCACGATCTGCTCGGCAGCAAGACGCGCACGGTTCTCATCGTGCTGTCGATGGCTGTCGGTCTTTTCGCGGTGGGGATCATCCTGAGCGCCCGCGCCATCCTGATGGAAGGGCTGGCGCAGAGCTTCGCCGCCATCAGCCCCTCGAGCGGCGTCGTGCACACGAGCGAGTTCTTCGACGAGGGCTTTATCCGCGCGGTACGCTCCATGCCTAACGTAAAGGCGGTTGACGCCCGGCGTTACATCCCGGCCCGCGTCGAGACCGACCCGGGTATCTGGAAGAACCTGTCCCTCTTCATCGTCGCGGACTACGATAACATCCAGGTCGACAAGATCTCCCCGCAGAGCGGCGCCTGGCCTCCCCCGGACGCGCGAGCTGCTGATGGAGCGGCTCGCACTTCCGGTCATCCACGCTGAGGTCGGTGACATCATCACCATTAAGCTTGCGAACGATACCGAGCGCGAAATGCGGATCGCCGGCCGGCCCACGATCCCGCCCAGATGCCGGCCCAGATCGACGGCACACCCTATGGCTACATCAGCTTTGAGACGCTCGAGTGGTTTGGAGAGCCTTACGGCTTCAACGAGTTGCATGTGGTATCAGATCGACCGGATGACAAGGCATGGTCGCAACAGGTCGTGAACAAGGTGAAGGCGAAGGCCGAGAAGGCGGGCTATACCATCCCGATGACGATGACGGCCGATCCGGGCCAGCTTCCCATGAACGACGTGCTGCAGGGCATCCTGCTGTTGATGGGGTTCCTGGGCCTGATGTCGCTGGGTTTGAGCGTCTTCCTGATGATCAATACCGTCTCGGCGCTCCTGGCGCAGCAAAAGCGCCAGATCGGGGTGATGAAGGCGGTCGGTGGCAGCAGCCATGCAGATACTGGGCATGTACCTGGTCATGGTCATGCTCTACGGCGCGGCCGCGCTGGTGCTGGCCGTGCCGCTCGGCGTGGCCGGGGCACGGACCCTCAGCCGTGAGTTGGCGGCCTACTTCAACTTCGACCTGCTCTCGATGAACATTCCCCCGCAGGCCATCTTGATGCAGCTGGCGATCGGACTGGTCCTGCCTGTGCTCGCCTCGCTGATTCCGTTCCTCTCAGGTCTGCGCATCAGTCCGGCCGAGGCGATGAGCTCCTACACGATGGGCCGGGGCCGTTTTGGGGTGAGCTGGTTCGACCGGCTGATCTCGGGGGCCAACCTGTGGTTCACCCGGGGCCTGCCGGTCCGCTCGCTGCTGCTCTCGCTGCGCAACACCTTCCGCAACAAGGCGCGCCTGGCCCTGACGTTGATCACCCTGACCCTGGGCTCGGCCACCTTCATGAGCGTCTTCAATGTGCGCGCCTCGCTGACGAGCACCGTAGACGACATGATGAACTGGTTCGCCTGCGATGTTTATGTAACCTTCGAGCGGCCCTACCGGGCGGAGAAGGTCGAGTAGCTGGCCCTGAGCGTACCGGGGGTCACCGCCACGGACATCATGCTGCAGCTGCCGGCGCGCCGGGTGCGGCCGGATGACACCGAAAGCGGCATGCTCTATCTCTTCGCGCCGACCGTGAGCGAGCAAAGCCTGGTGCGCTCCCCGGCGATAGTCTCCGGCCGCTATCTCGTGCCACAGGACGAGAACGCGCTGGTCGTCCCCACCTCGTTCTTGATTGACGAACCGGACCTCCGGCTTGGGGGTGACGTGGTCATGAAGATCTATGGTAAAGAGCGGACCTTCAAGATCGTCGGGACCTTCGTGGGCACCAGCTACCTTCACAGATGTTCTTCGTCAACTATGCATACCTGTCCCGTCTCACCGACCGTGTGGGCGAGACCGATTCCCTGCTTGCGATCACCGACACGCATGACATGAATTCGGTTGCAGCCACCAGCCGCCTGCTGGAGGAACATCTCAAGGGTGCCGGCATGCGCGTTGACACGGTCAGCACGATGCAGAACGAACGCGCCGAGGCCGAGGTGATCTTCGATGTGATCGTCCTCGCTGCTGCTGTTCATGGCGGTCCTGCTGGCGCTCGTCGGCGGGCTGGGCCTGATGGGCGCGATGAGCATCAACGTCCTCGAGCGGACGCGCGAGATCGGCGTGCTGCGCGCCATCGGGGCATCCAGCCGGGCCGTGACCCAGGTCTTCATCCTGGAGGCGGTCGGCATCGGGGTGCTTAGCTGGATCATAGGTGCGGCGCTGGCCATCCCGATGACCCAGGGGCTGAACGCGGCCGTTGGCGGCGCGATGCTGGGCCAGCCCCTGACGTATGCCTATTCGATGCAGGGCCTGTGGTTGTGGCTGGCAGTCGTGCTCGTCCTGAGCGTGCTGGCCAGCTTCATTCCGGCCCGAATGCTTCGCGCTTGACGGTGCGCGAGGTGCTGGCGTACGAATAAGGGAGCACGCATCGAACGCCATGCGGATGCAGGCTATGAAGAGGCCATAGCGGCCGCAAAGAGGCACGGCATTCGGAAGATGCCGATGCTGAAGTAAAATAAATACCATAAACCCAAATCCGCTGGTAATATTTTTGCCAAACGGTATAAACTCTTGATCGGCAATTATGGACAACGTTGTACCGAGAAACTTTGATTCTTGCATGTGATATTCTTCAAATTGCCGTATTGATATTCCAATATGGTGGCAAATGCTCAGGGAAGATTGCATATGAAACCCACTAACAGCGACATGGATTATCGACGTGGAATGGAAAGGGTGCGAGCAATAATCGCGGAAGAAGAACTCGGCTGGATATATGGCGAAATTCGCACCAAACTTATTCTCTGGACTACCAACCACAGCGAATTTCAAAGGCATTTCGGCCAGTCCATCATTGCATCTGTAGAGAAGATTATCTATGGGGATGTTGGAACAATTTTGAGGTCCATCGCGGATGCTATGAGAAGTACGAAATCCTGATGAATCAGTTTACAACAGTCGGTACATAGCCAATCTTATTATGAGGAAAACAATGTGGCGCAACCACTTCTACTATCAAGTATCTGTTTGCTAGGAAAAGGAAATACCCACCTGATTCATCGTCCTCTCTCTTCATCGAATTTTCCACTTGCGGCATCCAAGTACCTGACCGAGCATCTACGTGGTTGTCGAAGGGGCGACGGCACCAAACGCGGCGACCTATCTTCGTCAGGCTTGCCGGCATCTATATCAACACCTGCCCTACGCAGCTCTATAATGATTGGGTGGCAGAATCACTCAGGCTTCGTGGCCTGGTCGCCCTTCCGTGTTTCGCAATTGGAGAGCGAGTTTTTGATGGTTATCGATTTCTAACTTGTGCATTTTGATGGGTCGGCTTTCCTTTTAGGGCGCAGATCATGCACAATTGCAGTACTGTGTATATAATCCTCTGGCTGATTTATCCTAAATTCACCCGAGTGACTAGAATTTGTCTCAAAAATACCTGTCCTCTCTCTTAAACCGCCATATATTGGCGGTCAGAGCAACTTTGCCAGGGTACATTTTGGTTTTTGAGACAGATTCTAATCACGGCTCCCATCATTAAACCCAAGGAATAAAATGAGAAAAATTATCTACTCAATGTCAGTTTCGCTCGATGGCTTTGTCGAGACCCCGAACCGATCGATCGATTGGGTCATGGTGAACGAGGAGCTGCACACCTTTTTCAACGACCAGGCGCGTGGAATGGGCACCTTTATGTTTGGACGGCGAATGTACGAGCTTATGACGGCTTTCTGGCCCACAGAGGAAGCGCAGCAGTCGGACCTTCCGTATATAGCTGACTACGCCCACATCTGGAAGGACATGCCGAAGATCGTGTTCTCAAAAACCCTCGACAAGGTCGAATGGAACAGCCGCCTGCTCCGGGAGGTCACCGTTGAGGAAATCACAAAGCTGAAAGCGCAGCCCGGCAAGGATATGTCTATCGGCGGCCCCAACATCGCCTCGACCTTTATGAAACTCGGCTTGATTGATGAATACCAGCTCTTCGTGAATCCGATTGTCCTCGGAGGTGGAACGCCTTTCTTCCCGACGCTGCCCAAGCCGGTGAGCCTGAAGCTCATCGAAACACGGACGTTCAGTTCGGGGGTGGTTTATCTCCGGTATCAACCTGCCGGAAAAGCTCCTTAGAAATCGTCCCACGCTTTCAGCCTGGGACTATCGGGAGAACACCTGCACCTTCGAAAAAGTGAATATGGGCGGGGGGAGAACACCCGTCCATATTCACTTTTTCGGGAAAACCTGCAACGGGGCGGTGAGGAGACACGAAAAATATACGCTCTTTGGAAGGCTGAGCCTTCCAAAGAGCGTATGATATGAGCTCGTTGTTTCGAGCTATGGTGATTTTGCTGCCGGTATCAAACTACTACATGTGGATATGCCTTGCTGGCGATGAAAATCAGCAGCGTTGTGACCAGGACCAGCACGAGGAAATCCAAGCCCACGCCGTAGGTGCTGGTGCCGTTGGCAAGCATGAGAGCGCGTAAGGCATCCACTTCGTACGTGAGCGGGTTGACACGCGAGATGACCTGCAGCCAACCCGGCATGATCGCTATCGGGTAGATAGCGTTGCTGGCAAAGAAGAGCGGCATGGTCATTACCTGACCGATGCCCATGAAGCGCTCACGCGTCTTCACAATGCAGGCAATGATCAAGGAGAAGGTGGAGAACAAGGCCGCGCCCAGCATCACCGCAATCAACACGCCGAACAAGGAAAGGGGATTCCAGTCCACCTTGACGCCCAGGATCAAGGCCAGGATATAGATGATCACGGCTTGCGAAATGGCGCGTATGCCGGCAGAAAAGGACTTGCCCAGCACGAGCGCGCCGCGCGGCGTGGGGCTGGCCAGGAACTTATGGACGATCCCCAGGTCGCGTTCCCAGATCACCGCAATGCCATAGAAGATCGAGATGAACAGCACGCTCTGCGCCAGGATACCGGGGGACATGAAATCCAGATAGCTCACATTCCCCGTGGGAATGGCGCGTATGCGGCTTAGCACCTGTCCAAAGATCAGCAGCCATAACACAGGCTGAACGGCGCGTGTAAACAGGTCGGTCGGCTCGTGCCGCAGCTTGCGGATCTCCAGCTCGGTGATGACCAGGGTCTTGCTAAAGAACTGGCCGATCGTAACGAAAATATTTTCACGGTCCGGGTCGACGGGTTTAGCCCAGGCGACGCGCGGTACGTCTTGTTCTTGAGATTTCACGGAAACTACCTCCAATTTCAAGTTCTGCCCCGGCATAATGGGCAAAGACCTCATCAAGTGTCACGTCACCCCTGCCGAGGGAGGCCTTCAATTCAGAAGGCGTGCCGATCGCGGCAATCCGGCCTTCATGCATGATCGCAACACGGCCGCAAAGGGTATCGGCTTCCTCCATATAATGAGTGGTCAGGATCATCGTCGTTCCATAATTTGACTTTAACTGCCGGATATGCTCCCAGACTGAGTTACGAGCCAAAGGATCCAAACCGATCGTTGGCTCATCCAGGAACAGGACGGGCGGACGATGGAGCATGGATTGAGCGATCTCGAGGCGGCGGATCATCCCACCGGAATACGTGCTTACCAGTTTTCTGGAAGCATCTTCGAGCTGCATCATCTCCAGCGATTGCTGGATGCGCTGTTTCCGGTCGTCACCGTTGATGTCGTACAGCTTGGCAAACATCAACAGGTTTTCGTAGCCGGTAAGCGCCCCATCTGCGGAGAGCAGCTGGGGTACATAGCCGATCCGGCGCCTGACGCTGCGGGCCTGCGAGACAATATCGAAGCCCGAGACCATCGCAGTGCCTGTAGTGGGCGGCAGAAGCGTGGTAAGCATCTTCAACGTGGTCGTCTTTCCTGCTCCATTGGGCCCGAGCAGGCCAAAAATCTCCCCGTCCTGCACAGAAATATTCAGGTCGTCGACGGCGGCAAGCGCACCGAACCGCCTGGTCAGATGTTTTGTTTCAACAATATTCATAGTACCTTTTAACCTTCTAAATTGAGTTCTTCCCGTTCGAGGGTGAATAGTTCCTTCAGAACCTGCATCGCTCTCGATATCGCCTTGATATCTTCCTCGGCCAGGCGAGACATTTTTTCGGCGAGATACTCCTGGGTATGGCTATAGGCAGCCTTAAGCTCCTCATGCCCCTGGGGAGTGAGCGCCAGGCAAACCCTGCGGCGGTCCTGGCTGTCGTTGGTACGGCTGATGAGTTTACGGCTCACCAGGCCATCTATCAACTTGGACATCGAGGGCAGGGTCAGCCCAATATGGGTTGACAGATCAGAGAGCGAGGCACCCTCATGGCGGTTGATATAAGCCATCGCACGGAACTGCGGAACGCTGATATCGGCCGCACGGCGTTCACGGAGCTTGGCCCGGATGGTACGCATGACCAGCGGAACGACATCCAGCACCTGCTGAGAAGTGTCTTGAACTATTCTTGTCATTTTATGTCACTTTCTAATAGTTTCATAATCTAATTATATGCTTTTTCAACGATCTGTCAAGGGGCGATTGCAAAATCCAAAAGACCTATTGCATTCGGATGATGGAGGCGATATAAACATGTTACTACTCGCCACCCTTGCATGAAGTACACGGGAAAAAGGATGTGCACAGGGCGTACGCCCTGTGCACATCCTTTTTCCAGGAATTCCTCGTCCCAAACTGAAGCGTGGAACGAAGGTGGGAGCAAATGCGTAGATATCATTCAAAGGAGAATGTCATGCGAACCATTAAGAACGTGGCCTTGATCGCATCCATCAGCCTGATAATGGCCTGCAATTTTCCGATGTTTTCGCCGACAGCGCAGCCGGCCTCACCCACCCCTACCAGCGCAGCCGCAGTTCCAACAGATACGCCAACCGGATTGACGCCGACCCTCACAGCGATCCCAACCATCACGCCCACTTCAACCTTCGTGCCGACACCGAGCGTGCCTCAGGTTACCCCGATCACCGCAGCCGTGAATTGCCGGTCTGGACCGGATGTCAGTTATCCTGTCGCGAGTTCCATCTCGCTCGGGCAGGTTGCCCAGATCGTGGGTCGGAACGATGACTCGAGTTGGTGGTATGTCCGCGATCCGCATAACACCAGCGGCTTCTGCTGGGTGTCTGCGAGCGTAGTTACTACGGCAGGGAACCTGGCTGGCATACCGATCACAGCGCCTCCGGCAGCCATTGTTACGAATGTTACTGCCAATGCCGATGTAGCTTCCCCGGTTGTATGCGGCGGGCCGAACGTTGTTAACTTCAGCGGAGAGGTCACCACAAATGGCGCCACAAAGGTGCAAATCCAATGGGAAATTACCGGAGACAAGACCAACACCACTTCCCCGGAAACGTTCAATTTCAAGGGCGCTGGAACGAAAGGCGCTCCCGACCCGGGGGCTTACACCGCCGACTGCGGGCATTACACCATCACTCTGCATGTGCTCAGCCCTAATGACATTTCGGCGTCGAAAAACTTTTCGATAGAGCCTTAAGGATACACTATCAAACAAAAGGAGCGGACCCAGCGTCCGCTCTTTTTGTTGTATCTATTGGTGATGATACCGCTTCGCGTCACCCTTTCGTCCCACGCTTTCAGCCTGGGGCTAAGAAATTCCGGAAAATGAATATGGGCGGGGAAGAACACCCCGCCCATATTCATTTTCCGGGCGAACAACAGCGGGACGGTGAGTAGATACCATTTATACAATAGGAATGAATTGAAAGGGGAATATAAATACCGGCAGCATATTGCAATCAGGCGAGAGATTGGCCTTCATTTACATGGGTTACAATTTCACGGAGAGGTCCTGATCAAGGATTGATGAAAAATTTCTCGGGTAAGTTCTGGTCATTTACGTTCTATTTCCTGTTTTTCGCCGGGGCGGTGGCGATCTACAATTATTACGCATTGTTCTTTCAAGGAGAGGGTCTGCCGGGCAGCCAGATCGGCATATTGATGGGCGCCTCGTCCGTGGTCGGACTCTTTTCAGGGCCGTTATGGAGCGGATTGGCCGATGCCAGCCACCGTCACCGCCTGGTTTTGTCGGCGGCGATCATTGGAAATGCAAGCGCCATCTTCCTCCTGCCGTTCTTCCACAGCTTCCTGCCTTTCCTGCTCCTGATGGTTCTCCAGGCCCTGCTTGGGGGGCCGATCATTTCCATGGTGGACAGCGCGACCATGTCCATGTTGGGCGACGAAAAAGAGAAGTACGGAAGCGTCAGGGTGGGCGGGACGATTGGGTGGGGAGTGGCCGCGCCGATCATCGGGGCGGTCGTAGCGCGCTTCGGCCTGCATTGGAATTTTTCGATCTATGCGGGCCTGGTCTTGTTGGCATTGGTTGCCGCCCAGCAGCTGCGCTTCGGCGAACGGGTCGTGAGAGCTTCTTTTTTTGAAGGCCTGCGCGAACTCTTGACCGATCGCAAATGGATCGTGTTCCTTACGATCATATTCATCGCCGGCAGCAGCAGCGGGATCATCACCTACTATCTTTTCATCTATCTACAGCAGATCGGGACCAGCCCCGCCTGGATGGGCTGGGCCGTGACTATTTCCACACTGGCTGAATTCCCCTCGCTATTGGTTGCCCATCGTTTACTGAAGAGACTCGGGTCGAACGGACTGTTAACTCTCGGCCTGGCAGGTTCGGCGCTGCGCTGTGGTCTGTATGGCCTGGTCAGCGTCCCGTGGATGGCGCTGGCGGTTCAGCTCATGCAGTTCTTCACCTTCCCCATCCTGCTGGTAGCCGGTGTTTCCTATGCCAATGAAAATGCCCCGGCCGGCATGGCCGCCACGGCCCAGAGTATTTTCAGCAGCGCCTTTATGGGGATCGGTTATGCAGCGGGTGGTTTACTGGGTGGAATACTGATCCAATACATCGGCGCGCAGGAAATGTTCTTTGTGTTTGGTATCCTGATCCTGCTCGCCACGCTGATCTTTAGCTTTGCGCAGCGGCGCCAACCTGTAGTCCAACCTGCATGAGTTCAAGCAGAAGTTACGGTCTCTGAATGTGGGGTATCTACGCACCCTTTCGTCCCACGCAGGAAGTACACCTGCACCTTCGGAAAATGAATACCCGTATTCATTTTTCGGTGAAACTAGCAACAGGGAGGTGAGTAGTCACGGTTAACTTAAGGTATAAACAATAAAAAGTCATTGAGGCTATTTGGGTAAAGATGGATGGAAGCAATGCACAAATTTCTTTGCAACGGTATTTTCCGGTGAGAGATTACGTTCTTTATAACGAATCCCTCGCACCGGTTATATGCACCCAAGTTGAAATGAACAAAGTTCCACCTCATAGTACAATCCAGGCTATTAAGGCCCTATCCGTGATACGGGAAACTGTTTTTTTGGGAAGTCCGCAGCTTCGCTGCACACCCCCCAAAAACGACCCATCCTTATAGCAGATAGCCTCTAATTAAAGTTTGATCCGTAACCTGTCGAGGGCGGCCCAGGGCGCTAAGTGGTTGTCACTCTTTACAGACAGGGTCCAAGTTTACAGGAGTATGAAAAGCAACAATGTCTACAAAGCGAATTGCAGTTCTTACCAGTGGAGGCGATGCCCAGGGCATGAACGCCGCCGTCCGGGCCGTAGTGCGCACCACATTGGATATGAAGGCGGAAGTATACGCCATTTATGAAGGCTACCAGGGTTTGGTGGAGGGCGGCGAGCGCATCCGTAAGATGGATTGGGAATCGGTCGGGGGAATCCTGCAGCAGGGCGGAACGATCATTGGGACGGCTCGCAGTGAGGAATTCCGTACGCATGAAGGGCGGCGTAAAGCCGCATTGAACCTCATCCAGCTTGGGATCGATGGGCTGATCGTCATCGGCGGCGACGGTTCCCTCACCGGGGCGTACGTCTTCCGCAAGGAATGGCCCGACCTACTCGCCGAACTGGTTCAAAGAGGAGAGATCAGCTCTGAGATCGGGGCTGCCCACCCGAACCTGCTCATCGTCGGCATGGTTGGCTCCATCGACAATGATTTCTACGGCACCGAAATGACCATCGGTACAGACAGCGCCCTGCACCGCATCACCGATGCAGTCGATGCCATTGCAAGCACAGCCGCCAGCCATCAGCGTACATTCATTGTGAAAGTCATGGGCCGAAACTGCGGCTACCTGGCCCTCTTCGCAGCCCTTGCGACCGGCGCCGATTGGGTCTTGATCCCTGAGGCTCCGCCGGATGTTGATAACTGGCAGAATGTGCTGGTGGAACGCCTCAAAGCCAGCGCCAAAGCCGGGCGCCGCGACCACATTATCATCATGGCGGAAGGTGCACGCGACCGCGAGGGCAATTACATCGGCAGCACCGATGTACAGAAGGTGCTGGAGGAAAACATCGGCGAGGAAGTCCGCGTCACCGTGCTTGGACACGTACAGCGCGGCGGGCGTCCCACGGCTTACGATCGCAACCTGGCTACCATGCTGGGAAACGAGGCGGTCATCACCATTTTGAATGCCAAACCTGAAGATGAGCCGGTGCTGGTCCGTATCAAGGAAAACCGCATATCCTGCCTGCCATTGATGGAATGTGTGGAAAAAACAAGAGCCGTCGCGCAAGCCATTGACGCAAAAGACTACGAAAAAGCGATGGACCTGCGCAGCTCCGGATTCAAAGATGCATTCCAAACCTACAAAACGATCGTACGGGCCCTGCCCCATCCGCCGACGCCCGGGAAGAAACGATTCCGCATTGCAGTCTTCCACGCCGGCGCCCCGGCCCCGGGAATGAACACAGCCGCCCGGACCGCCATCCGCCTGGGGTTGGACCAGGGTCACATTATGCTGGGTATAAGCAATGGTTTCGAGGGCCTGGCCGAGAACCAGATCCACGAATTGGACTGGATGAGCGTGAGCGACTGGGTACCCCTGAGCGGGTCTGTTTTGGGCACCAGCCGCATGGTCCCCAAGGGAAAAGATCTATACTCCATTGCCCGGACGATCGAAGATAACCACATCGACGCGCTGCTTGCAATCGGCGGCTGGAATGCTTACGAAGCAGTCTATAACATGATCAGCGACCGGAACAATTTCCCGGCCTACAACATCCCCATCGTCTGCCTGCCCGCCTCCATCAACAATAACCTGCCGGGGACGGAATTCAGCATCGGCGCCGATACCGCGCTCAATAACATCGTCGACGCGGTGGATAAGATCAAACAGTCCGCCGTGGCTACGCGGCGCTGCTTTGTGATCGAGGTCATGGGTCATTATTGCGGCTACCTGGCGTTGATGAGTGGACTGGCAACCGGCGCGGAACGCTTCTACCTTCCCGAGGAAGGGATAACATTAAAAGACCTTCAACAGGATGTAGACGTTCTGTGCCGAGGCTTCCAGGCCGGCAAGAAACTGGGCCTGATCATCCGCAGTGAATACGCCAATTCCGTTTATACGACCAACTTCATTTGCTCTCTTTATGAGGAAGAGGGTCGCGATACTTTCGACGTGCGCCCGGCGATCCTGGGTCACCTGCAACAAGGAGGCGACCCTTCGCCTTTCGACCGTATTCAGGCCACGCGCTTTGCGAGCCTGAGCCTGGATTATCTGATCGACCAGTGTAATAAGGGCAGTGCTGACAGCGCCTTCATCGGCTTGCAGAACGGACAGTTTATCTTCCATGATATGCGCGACTTCGACCGCATGGCCGATCTTAAGTTTCAGCGTCCAAAGGAACAATGGTGGCTTCAGCTCAAGGGGATCACCAAGTTAATGGCAAAGCTCACACCCGAATCCTGAAAGATAAGCACAGACCAATAAAAATGATCGCCTTGGAAGTATAAAGGTGATCATTTTTTTGCCTGCGAATTGAACCCTAAGCTAGACTTTATCCAAATGGTACTTGTAAAAAGGTATGAGTAGAGCGAGAAAAGCGGTAATTCGAGCGAGCCCGAGGTATTTTTCGGACTTCATTATAAAACTGTGATGTTCGAAAATAAGTGATGAGCAGTAGAGAGTTTCCTTCACAATGCTCAAAGCGTCCGAAAAAGTTGGCAGCTTCTTGATATACCAAGCAGTTTGTTGAACAGGCAGTTTCTGTTTCCGGGCATGCAAGTTGGCGAGCAAGGTCACCACTGAAAACAAGCTCAGCAAGGCAGGTGTAACTCGCAAGATGGAGAGATCAGCCCATTGTCTTTGGGTCTCCACACCCAAATGAGTGCGCACTTCGTGAAAAGTGACTTCGACTTGCCAGCGGCGCACGAACCATTGGATAATTTGCTCTGGCAGAAATGTTGATATCGGTGCATAACAGAGCCTGCGTTTTGAATATCTTCTTTGGATCGCGCACAATGACCCAGCGGATGGGCAAAGGCGGCTGTCCGCTATGAAACCAGATGGCGGTGTTGGAAGTGATTTCAATGTTGCGTTTTTTCTCGCCATACCATTCTTGCACGATCAAACGCTTCCAACGCGTATGCTTGTCTTCGGCGATCTTTTCCAAGGTTGGCAAGCGCTTGCCCTTCTTGCGGGGCCGACCCAGTTTGGCCGGAGGGGTTGGGCTGGTTCATACAAGGCGGCATCCAAACGCAAACGCGTGATCATGCAAATCGGATTTTTCAGCTGGCGCAACTGCCACAGCAGCTCAATTACGGCAAAACCGCTGTCGGCGACGACCACCAACAGGCGTTTCGGCAACCAGCGACGGGCTTGCAAGACCATCTGATGTGCCCACTCGGTGAGTTTCTTATGCTTTCGACCCTTCCCTTTGTAATACCTCTCCGAAGGCGCCAGAACCGTGAGAAACGGCAATGCCCAGACGCGTTTGGCCCACGGAACGGGTGCCAATAACATCAGACTGAGCCAACGCAAGCCACTGGCTTTCACAAAGTGCCCATGACTGGAGCGGACTGGATCTCGGTAAATTCCTTTCGCCTTGATCTTGGCTCCCCGACGACGTTCAATCGTGTCGTCCAATCCCATGATCATCGGGCCGTTCATGGCAAAGATGCTTATCAACAAGCCCAACAAGATATGGCTTGCTTCCAGGCTGGACCATCGCGCACGATTGAGAACACGATGATAATTTTCAAAATGTTTTTCGCCACTCAAGCCCATCACTCGCAAAGCCGCTGTTACCGTTCGTTCAGCAGGAGACAGGATTGCACCAATCAACAAAAGCCGCGCATGTTCCCAAATGCGTTTCGAGAACAATCTCGCAAAGGCTCCAAGGATCGTGATATATTCTGCCTGCAGGGTCGGCATAGGCTACCTCTTGGTCGAGTGTTTGCCTTAGCTTACCCTGCTTTTTGTTAATCTTCAAATGGATAAAGTCTAGCTTAGACTCTATCCGTAAAATGGAGAAATTCGCTTTTTTGGGTGTGCGCAGCTTCGCTGCGCACACCCAAAAAGCGGTCCCTCCTAGGTTTTACGGATAGGCTCTAAATCATTTCTACTTGAAAAAATTAATAACATCCTTGAGATTGGCAGCCACAAAAGCCAGGACGGGCAGCAAAAGCGAGTTCAGGAAGTTCAGACCTGCACGGAAATTCAGCGCGGAATTCGGCGTGTCCTTGATGCGGTCATGATAATCCATGAGCTTCGCCAGACGATCCAGCGTATCTTTATCGGGGATCTTCTCCTCCCTATATAAATCTTCCACCTGTTTCTGTATCTCATTGATCGTCTTCCACTTGGCGCGGATGATCAAGTCTGAGAGATGATACTGACCGGTTGAGTAGAGGATTACGGTCGGGGCCCAGACAAAAATAGAAAAGACAATACCGGGCTGGGGGCTATCCGCCGTCAGCACGTCCACATAGCCCAGGCCGATTGTCAGCCAGACGATATAAGCCATGGTTACATATAAGAGGAAAGTGAGCAGGCGGGAAAGCTGGCCCACCACCTCCGAACTGCTGGGGTCGGGTTCGTAGAGATCAAAGTGATAGCGGTTCAGGCGGGACGGAAAGGCCACGTAAAAAGGATAAAGATAATATCCGACCCATACCGCCTGGATACAGGATACTATAACGATAAAGAAAGGCCCTACATGGAAGCTGGCAGCCGGATGATTGGCCAGCCAGGTGATATATAGGAACCACCCGAGCAAGGGTCCGATCACAAATCCCACCAGCATCGGCTTCCACCATCTGAAATTGTCCCCGAGCCATTTTTCCAGGCTATCCATATCCGAGACGCGCAGGATTTTATCCACGCACGAAACGCGAAATGTGTTCAAAAAGGCGCGGATGTTGATCTTGTTCGCGATCAGGGCCAGCGGACCCGTAAGCGAAGACCACACGGTAAGCTTTAACTCCTCAGGCGTGAGAGGATTGCCGCTGGAAAAGGCGATCCCCCATCCGATCAGGAACGTGATCAATGCAATGGCTATGCCGCTGAGCCAGTAGGAAGGAAAGCCGTCATCCTCCAGGCTGGAGGCATTGGTTGGCAAAAAAGTTGTCGTGCTTTTACCGCCGCGGGGTTCACCAGCCGTTGATAGGACGCGCCCATCCCGTCCAGGATAATTTCGGGCAGGGAGCGGCGAAATTCCAGTTGTTCTTTAAGCTGGTTCCGTTTCTCGGCAACACTAAGTGCTTTCTCCATGAGGCACTCCTCCGGTTTACTTGCCCTGAGTATAGGACATATCGAGTCCAATTTCAATCTTTAAAAACCCCTTACCCTAGGCAACCTGCAATAGAGTTCCAGCAGCTGCTCCTCGCCTCCGCATGAATTCCCCGAAAAAAACCTATAAGAAGGTAAAATCCTTTAAACATGCAAGACATCGCCTCGATCCAATGGACCTCCGTGCACGGCAGCGTGGTTCAAGGTTACCGCGTCGCCTCCGGCCCCTCCAAAGATTATCCTTATGGCGCTCTAGACAGGCAGAGACCCCTTTTCAAGACGCGCGGCCTCGACCTGGAAGGTTACTTCAACGGCACGTTGAATATCGACATCCGTCCCCATACGTTCACGCTGATCAAACCGGAATTCACGTTTCGCCACGTCGAGTGGACAGACCTGCACCCGCCCGAGCATTTTTCTTTTTCACGCTGCAAAGTCATCTATAAGGAAATCGAATACGAGGGCTGGGTTTATTATCCGCACCCGGAGACGAAGCTCCGGAATTTCCAGAACCCCTCGTTACTGGAAGTCATCGCATATGAAATTCCCGGGATCAAATATGGGGAGGAAGTTGGAGTTCTGGTGAATCCCGAGAGGATCGAAATAAGCAAGCCTGCGTAAGGTTGTATATCCAAGGGGCCAGAGACTTATTTACCATGCAGCAAAGTATTTCTTTTAGAACCGCAAATGTTTGACGGTCAGGCCATTGTTGATCAATTCTTTGAGTGAATCGATTCCGATGCGCAGATGCGTATCCGCATATTGCTGCGTGACCTCTTTATCACTCTCCGCTGTCTTGATACCGCTGTGGATCATGGGCTGGTCTGAAACCAGCAGTAGAGCACCTGATGGGATTTCGTTGTAAAAGCCGGTAATAAAGAGTGTGGCCGTCTCCATGTCTACAGCCATGACTCGGATTCGTCGCAGGTAGGACTTGAACTGCTCGTCATGCTCCCAGACGCGGCGATTGGTGGTGTAAACGGTACCTGTCCAATAATCGCGGTCATGATTGCGGATGGTGGTCGAGACCGCCTTTTGCAGGTTGAAGGCAGGCAAGGCCGGCACCTCGGGCGGATAATAATCGTTCGATGTCCCCTCGCCGCGGATGGCAGCGATCGGCAGGATCAGGTCACCGAGCTTGTTCTTCCGCTTAAGTCCGCCGCATTTACCCAGGAACAGGCAGGCTTTCGGTTGTATGGCGCCTAACAAATCCATGACGGTAGCCGCATTGGCGCTGCCCATCCCAAAGTTGATCAGGGTGATGCCCTCGGCAGTGACATTGGGCATGGGCTTCTCAAGTCCGCTTATGGGGACGTTGTACCAGTCGGAAAACAGGCGCAGGTAGTCATCGAAATTGGTCAGCAAAATGTATTTGCCAAAATCTTCCAGGGCCGTATCCGTATATCGCGGCAGCCAATTGGCTACGATCTCTTCTTTGGATGTCATTCCGCCTCCGAATATTTACGATTGAGAAGGGCCTGCTCAGGCAATCATACTTGAAGTTGGTTCTGAGAAGTTTGGAATTGGCAGTCCCCGCATTTTATCTATAGGGGTAAAACCCAACTGTTTTCCCCTAACAAATGCACCATATCCAGCAAAGACGTCAATGAACCACAAGCGCGAATAACGGCCTGCGGGTGGATAGCCAATTTCCCGAATGCCTTATCTCATTTCGGTATTTAGGCAGCCTTCTGGAATTTGCTATACCGCCATTCTAATGCTTCCTGACTGGGCCATTGTTTCTTTGAGGTAGGCAAAAAAAGCTTAGTATTATGTAAACCCTTCAGACCATGCTGTAAAACTGGACCATCTTCCTCATTCCAAAATATCGTCGCGGACTTGAATAATATAATCGGGAGTTACGCCAATGATGAAACTGTCGTATGTTGCATGATGCAATTTGCAGAGAGATATACCATTATCGATGGTTGTTTTGCCCTCCGGCAAATTGTCTGGAATGATATGGGCAGCGTCGAGTAATTCTCGATGTTTCAAACGGCAAAATGCGCACTGCGATCTATAAGCAGCGAGAACCTTTTCTCTAAAACTCCGCTGATATAGCCTAACTTTTACTGGTAGCAGTCAAATATGCGTGTCTTGCATCGGACACTTCGGCAATTTGACGCGAAATGTCCGTATTTGAATACTCGAAAGTAGGAAGGGCATCATCGACAGCAACTTTGAACGTAAGGCTACTTTGGTCATCTGCAATAATTTAAAAGGCCAATGGCAACATATTTCCGGGTTCTATTCCAGGAAAATAGGCCAGTGGTCGCTTTAATTCGAAATACTTTACGCAATCCCGCATTATCACGATGATTTGGATCCGTGCCTCGATATCGATAAATAAGAAAACTATCCCTGCCGAAAAATCATCGTAGGGCCCCTTTGGTGCAGTTGTAATTGAGATAGGTAACTCAAGAATTTTAGGTTTGAAGATGCCCTGCGGGGCTATAAGTGGTATTCGCTGACCCTGATATTCAAAACCTTGCTCAAGCAGTTTTCTTGGTAATACATCTTCCCCTTGCACGTTAATCTGCTCTGAAAGCCAGTTAAAGGCTGCCACTCGAACCTGAAGATCAATATCCACAAAGAGATTTTACACCAATCAAAAGTCTCTTGCTTTTTCGTGATGGTAATAGGTTTCGGCCAAAAAGGTTATTGCAACTAAATCATGAGCGTAGAGTATTCCTCATATCATCACGGAACAAAAATCGACGTTCTCGACGTCTTATCTCTAAATTTATTGATGGAGAAAAGAATGAAAACCTTTAATCGTATTTTCTTATTCTTACTAGCAACCCTGGTGTTCGCAGCCTGCAGCCCTGCAACGGCCCCGATACCGCCTGTGTTCACAGGCAATAACCCATATGCGCCACAGGCCGATGACAGTAACATGCTGCGCAGCGACATCCGCATCGATTCTGCCTCGCTGGCTTTGACCCAGTCCCAGCCGCCGCAAGTGACGGTGAACTTTGGCTATTTTCCGCCGACGCCCTGTTATCAACTGCGGGTCGAGGTGAGCCAACCTGATTCCCGGAACCGCATCAACCTCAGCGCCTATGGCATTACCGAAAAAGATAAGGCCTGCGTGATGATGGCTCCTAGCACGCCCATACAGGCCAGCCTGAACCTGGGCAGCTTCGCAAAAGGACATTACAGCGTATGGCTGAACGGTAACATGGTAGATGAATTCGACTCGTAGCCGAACTCTATTAGGGTTATCTTCTAGATGCTATGAATTGAAAGCAGAACCCCGAGATTTCAAAATCTCGGGGTTCTTTTATTTTATCCTGTCGTTGGCGAGACTTGATATTCTATTTTACTGGGTACATTAACCCGCAGTGATGCGTCCAAAATTTCGAGCGAGACGAGATTCCCTTTATCGTCATAATCCAAAATTACACCAGGCTTGTCTTCGTCACTTTCGGCGATCGTAGTTTCAGCAAAAATAATGGTCAAGGTATCAGTTTCGCGATCATAATTTACTTTCATAGCTTATCTCCAATACTTTTCAACCTTGCTTGTTCGATAAACAGTTACCACTTGCGGTGGATTTCGATCAATATCGAGAAAGACCCGCAGAATGTAGGTTTTAGCAAACTCACTCATATAAAGCTTTGTCTGATAGACTACCCGCCCTGCCCTGACCATTTCCATCTGGTCTGGGATTGCCAGCGCGTTTCTGACTTCTTCTTCGCTGATCTTACGCCGTGCCATTTCAGCCAAGGCATGTTCAGTGAATATGAAACCCTGGATTGGTTTAGCTTCAGGCATATTTTTTCAAAGTATAGCATAAACCTTTCCAGGAAAGCTATTAAAAAAGATGTTAGAGCATATGGTTGAACGGTGTAAGGTTGATGAATTCGACTCGTAACCAGTCTTTGCTAATTTCATCTTTTACAAGATATGACCTAAAAAACGACCTCCGAGATTTTGAAAATCTCGGAGGTCTCTTAACATAAGGTAGAATCTCCTCAATATGCCTTCCGATACCCAGGTCATCTATTCCATGACGCGCGTGGGGCGGCTCGTGCCCCCCAACAAACAAGTGCTGCGTGATATCTCACTCGGTTTCTATTACGGCGCCAAGATCGGCGTGCTCGGCCTGAACGGCGCAGGGAAATCCACTTTGCTGCGCATCATGGCGGGTGTGGATACAGAGTACGTCGGCGAGATCGCCATGTCCAAGGGCTACAGCGTGGGGCTGCTCGAGCAGGAGCCTAAACTCGACGACACGAAGACGGTGATCGAGGTGGTGAAAGAAGCGGCGCAGCCCGTGGTGGATATGCTCAGGCGCTTCGATGAAGTCAATGCCAAATTTGCGGAGCCCGATGCAGATTTCGACGCCCTCGTGGCCGAACAAGCCAAACTGCAGGAGCAGCTGGACAAGCACGACGCCTGGAACCTGGACAGCCACCTGGAAGTAGCGATGGACGCGCTGCGCTGTCCGCCTGCGGATACCCCGATCAAGGTGTTATCCGGCGGGGAACGCCGCCGCGTCGCGCTTACTCGATTGCTGCTCACCGAGCCGGACATCCTGCTGCTCGACGAACCCACCAACCACCTGGACGCTGAGTCCGTGGCCTGGCTGGAGCATCACCTGCGCGAATACAAAGGCACGGTCATCGCCGTCACGCACGACCGTTACTTCCTCGATAACGTGGCAGGCTGGATCCTGGAACTCGACCGCGGCTACGGCATCCCGTGGAAGGGCAATTATTCCTCCTGGCTCGCCCAAAAGAAAGAGCGCATCCAACAAGAAGAGAAGAGCGAGAGCAAGCGCCAGAAAACGCTCGAGCGCGAACTCGAATGGATACAAATGTCGCCCAAGGCGCGCCAGGCCAAGGGCAAGGCGCGGCTCACGGCCTATGAGAACCTGTTCAGCCAGGAAATGGAAAAAGAACGCGCCGACCTGGAAATCTACATCCCGCCCGGGCCGCGGCTGGGGGATATTGTCTTTGAGCTTCAGGGTCTCACAAAATCCTTCGATGAGCGGCTGATTCTGGAATCCTTTTCGGCTTCCATTCCGCCAGGCTCCATCGTGGGGATCATCGGGCCCAACGGTGCGGGCAAAACCACTTTGCTAAAGATGATCATTGGGCAAGAGAAACCGGACAGCGGCACGATCAAGATCGGCGAAACGGTCAAGCTGGCTTATGCCGACCAGAGTCCGCACACTCGACCCCGAAAAAACAGTTTACGAAGAGATCTCGCAAGGCGCCGATACGTTGGAACTCGGCAGCCGCAAGATCAACTCGCGCGCTTACTGCGCCTCGTTCAACTTCCTGGGCAGCGACCAGCAGAAGAAAGTCACCATGCTCTCGGGAGGCGAGCGCAACCGCGTGCACCTGGCCAAAACGCTTACCGAGGGTGCCAACGTGCTGCTGCTAGACGAACCCACCAACGACCTGGATGTAAACACTCTGCGCGCACTTGAGGAAGCACTGGAAGAATTCGCGGGCTGCGCCATCGTGGTCAGCCATGACCGCTGGTTCCTCGACCGTATCTGCACACATATCATCGCCTTCGAAGGCGAGTCACAGGCAAAGATGTATCTGGGGAACTGGTCTGATTACGAAGCGTATCTGAAAGAGAAATTCGGGAAAGATCTTACACCGCATCGGGTAAAGTATCGGACGCTGAAGAGGTAGGTTGGTGGCTCGGGAAATTGGTAAGTTGGTAAATTGGAATATTGGTAAAGTGGGAGAGGCAATGTCAAGTGTACGTGTAGAGTAAGAGGGCAGTATGACAACGAAAAATGTAACGCATATCCAGCCAAATTTGATCGCACCCTGTGGCATGAATTGTGGAGTATGCAGGGCCCATTTACGAGCCAGGAATCAATGTGCGGGCTGTAATGTAGACAACCCGCAGAAGCTCAAACACTGTTTGGTGTGCAGCATAAGAACCTGTGATCAAAAACCCCAGATTGATTCTTTTTGTTTCGACTGCAAAAAATATCCCTGCCCCAGGATAAAACAGCTCGACAAAAGATACGTAACAAAATACGGGATGAGCATGATAAACAACCTGGACAAAATAAGAAATATCGGACTAAACCGGTTTATGGAAATAGAAAATACCAGGTGGGTCTGCCAGGAATGCGGTAGCCCCATTTGTGTCCATGACAAAAAATGCTATTCCTGCGGAAAACAATATTCATAAGATCTGGAAACGAGTATTACCTAGTGCAGGGTTGTGTCAGATAGTTTGAATTAGGCCTTTTCTGCGTAGACCCCTAAAAGGCTATTTCATCCCCTTTTGTATTAATATCAAACAATTTGACTCCGGGAGCAGTGATTGTGGCATTGCTATTTATTCTTGACGCTGCGGCCGATCACTTATCTTTGAAATAGATCAAATCGAGGGATTAGACAAAAAAGGCCAGATTGCGGGATTAACGGGCTGAACTTATAATCTGCTGTGTTGATTTCCGAGACCAGGGAGACTTTCATGCCTGCTTTCTAGTATCTCCGATGGATTTGCACAGGCGTCGCGTGAGCTGACATCTGTGTATCCGGTTGGTTTGTTCGGGCTCATGGACGAATCAGCTCATCATTGGCATAGCATAAGAACCACCCGAGATTGATTCGGAGCGGTTCGTCGGTGTTTTGTGCCTACCGATCGGTTGCGCCACCTTGAGCAGATTCCTCCATCCGAAACCAACCCTATCGTATTGGCGTCACGCTTGTCGATTACCATCGGCGGGCGCTGTGACGATTAATGAAGTGGAGATACTACGATGAAAATCAATGAAATCAAGCTGCTGTATGACTACAACGACTGGGCCGATGCGCGCATCCTGGCGGCCTGTGCGAGGGTGACCCCGGAGCAGTATGCCGCTACGAACGCTTGTGGGACCGGATGGGGAGGGCTGCGCGCCACGATGGTCCACATGCTGGACAGCATCTGGCAGTCGCGGATTGCGCTGCAGGGGTTCTACAACGAACCTCTGGCAGACGAGGCGGCCTATGATGCGACCGAGCTTCACGAAGACGCCTTCCCGACGCTCGCCGCGTTACGGGAGCGCTGGATGACGGAACAACGGGAGATGTGGGCTTATATCGACACATTGACCGAGGAGACTCTGAACAGCATGATCCGGTATGTCATCCCCGGTGCGGTGATCGAGCACGTGGTGTGGCATATCCTGCTGGATACCGTCAACCATGGCACGCAGCACCGCAGCGAGGCCGCCGTGCTGCTGACCAGCTACAGCCAGTCGCCGGGCGACTTCGAATTCACCAAGTTCCTGAACGAGCGCGCTCAAGCAAAATCCTGAACCCAAACAACCGTCCGCCGGACCGGCGGACGGTTGTCTATTCCCGCCTCGGTGTTTCTCTCAACCGTATCCACCCGGTCACCATTGACCCTTTTTTATGAACAATCGGTTCAGTCGCAAAATGACAGAACAGTCGGCGTCGCACCATGCAGGCCGAGGATGATCGCAAACCCTTTTCAATACGCGTCGCTTATCGTTCGCACAAACAAGGGTGACCATTAATAAAAAGTGCCTCTTTCGGCCTATTGCCCAGTTAAGGTCCGAAAGAGGCTGGAGGAATAAGAATCAAGACAGGTTATTGCTTATTGTTCCTCGATGTCCACACAGGCATCGTCAAGGGCTTCGATCACCACACTGCCCGGAGTTTTGGGTTCATAGCGATGGCCAGCGCGCAGCATATAATCCTGGCCTTCTCCGGAATGGGTTACCCATATCACACCATTTTTGCACTCGATCGCCATCCTGGGTTGGGCCTCCGTGAGGCTGAGTAACTGGTGTTTTTTAAGAAGTAACTCGATCTTGCGAGTTTGTGAGCTTAGGTTCATTTTATGATCTCCTATAAAGACTTTCATGCAAGGATAGTATCCCACTTTCACCATCAACCAGTACAGATGCACATTGGCGCACTTGTAACCATAACAGTTTGAGATATAATTGACTGTACTGGTTAGAATACCCCCAACTGTTTGTTATGTCCTTCCTACCTTCCGCATCCAAAACCCTGCGTTACCAGGAACTTGCTGACCGGCTCGCCGAGCTTGTCCGTCAGGGAACCTATCCGCCCGGCAAGCGCATCCCTTCAGTGCGCCAGACAAGCCATCAGTACGATGTCAGTATCAGTACGGTCTTGCAGGCTTATTCGATCCTCGAGGGTCAGGGCCTGGTAGAGGCGCGTCCGCAATCCGGTTACTTTGTCCGCACGCCCTCAGCCGCCCGCCTGCCCGAGCCGGAGATATCTTCACCCGGACGCGACCCCAGCCAGGTGAGCCTGCATGAGCTGACCATGATGCTCATGGACGATACGCTGAACCCCAACCTGATCCAGCTCGGCGCAGCCTTGCCGAATCCGAACCTGCTGCCCACCAGGAAGCTCAACCGTATTATTGCAAATCTTGCGCGTCAAAATGTCCCCGACCTGGAGGGCTATCTGTGGCCGCCGGGACTCGAAGCGCTGCGCACCCAGATCGCCCGGCGGGCGGTAAATGCCGGCTGCAGCCTTTCGCCCAATGATATTGTGATCACTTCCGGAGGGGTCGAGGCCATTGATATCTGCCTGCACGTCGTATGCCGTCCGGGAGATATCGTGGCCACCGAATTGCCTTCGTATTTCGGCACGCTCCAGTTGCTCGAAGTGCACGGGCTGCGGGCGCTGGAAATCCCGACGCACCCGCGTGAAGGCATCAGCCTCGAGGCCCTGGAGTTTGCACTGGAGCACAACCCTATCCGCGCCGTGCTGGTCATACCGAATTTCAATAATCCCCTGGGCAGTCAGATGCCCGATGAGAAGAAAAAGGAGCTGGTGGAGCTGCTGGCGCGATATGAGGTGCCGCTGATCGAGAATGATGTCTCGGGAGAGATCTATTTTGGCCCGAAGCGCCCCCTGGTTTGTAAGGCTTTCGATACGCGCGGGCTGGTGATGCTGCTTTCATCTTTTTCGAAGGACCTCAGCCCGGCGCTCCGGATCGGATGGGTGGCGCCTGGGCGCTTTCGCGCCGAGGTTGAGTGGACCAAGTTTACAGTCAGCGCCACGTCGCCCAACCTCGGACAATTGGTGGTGGCCCAGTTCCTGGAGAGCGGCGGTTATGACCAACATTTGCGAAGGATACGACGTGAATACGCACGCAATGTGGAATTGCTGTCCGATGCGGTAATGCGCTATTTCCCCGAAGGCACGCGCCTTACGCGCCCCTCCGGCGGCTTCGTGCTCTGGGTGCGTCTGCCCGAGAATGTAGACTCACTTGAACTGTATAAGATCGCACACAATGGCGGCATTACCCTGGCGCCCGGTTACGTGTTCTCGCCGACGCAGCAATTCCCCAACTTCATCAGGCTGAACGCGGCCGAATTCAGCTATTCGACGGAGCGGGCCCTGGAACATTTGGGGATAATGATCAAGGAATTGGGAAATAGAGATAAGAGATAAAGAAAGACCTGACACTTGATCAGTTTCTTACTCCATGGAATCCATGCAATAAAAGGCGGAGAGCTTTGGTGAAGCTCTCCGCCTTTTTCTGACCACTACATCTTTAGATTACCGCCGTTTCCACCGAATGGATGGGAGGCAGGAAGTCCGCCAAAAGTTCCCAGTTATCGCCTGAATCGCGACTGTAAAACAATTGGCCGGTATTTGTACCGGCATAGATGCCGGCCTCGTCCAGATTATCGGTTGCCATGGCATCTCGCAAGACATTCAAACGCGCCCTCTCGGGCAAACCCTTGGTCATTTTCTCCCAGGTCTCGCCGGCATCGCGGCTGCGCCAAACCGCAAACTCACCATCCACGCTCATGTGATACTCATCGCTCTCCTCGGGAACAACATAGATCGTACGGGGTTCATGCGGGTGGACCACCACCGGAAAGCCAAAACGCGTGGGAAGCTTGCCTTCGCCGATATCGATCCAGTCTGCACCGGCGTTATCGCTGCGGTAAATACCGCAATGATTTTGTTGATAAAGCACCTGTGGGTTCGCAGGATGCATGACCATCTTATGCAGGCACTGCCCATATTCAGGGAATTTATCCGGGGAAAAATCAGCCCGCACGTTTTTATTGTAAGGCCTCCAGCTCTGCCCACCATCGTCAGTGCGATAGCAACCGCCGGTTGAGATCCCCACATACATCCGGTTGGGGTCCTTGGGATCCAACAGGATGGTATGCAGGCAGAGCCCACCGGCGCCGGGGAACCATTTCCCGCGGTGTGGATGGTCGAAGAGGCCGTCATTAAGCGTCCACGTCTCGCCGCGGTCTTGAGAGATGAACAGGGCGGACGGTTCAACCCCGGCGTACAACACACCAGGTTCGCTGTCCCGCCCCGGCTCGATGTGCCAGACCTTGACCAGCTTCTCCGGCGTGGCCTGAACGTCCGCTTCGCCTGAGGCAGCCTTGGCCGCCTCATCCGGTGTGCCGAGCGGCCTGCCTGATTTCGAGGCACGCGCTATGGCGGGCACCTGCCTGGCCTGGATCCACGTTTTCCCCAGGTCATCAGAATAATGAGTTGTGGGACCGTAAATGAAGTGACTTACCGCCGCATGCAGGCGCTGGTCGCGAGGATCCATCTGCATATGCATCATATTCCAGCTTTTGAACTGGATGTCGCTTACCTGCCACTTCTTTCGCGAGCTATCGCTGCTGAATATAAAGCCGCCCTTGCTTGTACCAACCAGGACATTCACTTTGGCGCTCATAGGGCCTCCTTGTAAGGCAGAATAAATGTTCTAACCTAATTATAGCATAATTGTCCGGTTTCAATCAAGAGGGTGAAAAGAAAAATCGCCGTAAAGATTTTAACGAAGTGAGCTTCAAAACAATACAGGAGCAGGTCAATGACCTGCTCCTGTAACGAAAGGGTTCTTATTGTGTTGCAGAGCCCGCTAGTTTTTTGCTACCTTGCGCCCTTTAGCCGGAGTCTCGTCAGGTGCGGGGTCAGTGGGAACCGGAGTTTGGGAAACGACCGATAAAGCCCCTGCCCGCTTCCCCATTCGATAGAAGATAAAGGCTACCAGGGCCAGCACGCCAAGCGGAACGATCAGCCGCAGGAAACCACCCAGAAAGAAAAAACCCATACCGAACATCCCAAAGGGCATAAAACCGCCGAAGCTCCTGAAGCCGCGCCCGCCCATCATGGGGCCATATCCGCCGCCCCCAAACATCGGATTGCGCCGATTGTTGAATCCGTAAGGCATGGTCTGGCCTTTTTGCCCATTCGGGTTCTGCGTACCGGGGGCATTGGGCGTAGCCTGCGGACTAGGTCGAGTTTGACCATTCCCAAACGGCATGGGTCTGACTGCAGTCGCTCTAAGAGCCTGATTGCGCACCAGGAAAACGGCTCCGACCACGAGCGCCACCACTACCAACGCAATTACAATTCCAATTATCCATTTCCAAACTTTGCTCATTCCATTACTCCTTTTATTCCTTTGCTGCTTTTCACAAAAATTCCTGAACTCGGTAGTCGTTCGTAAGTCTTTATGCTTATTTTATGCTTTTCGGGGACTCAGCCCCCCGAAAGAGCAGCATGATTGTGTTTAATTATTTTCGAGCGACTACTTAGGTACATCACAGAACTACGAGAGATGCCTCGAAATCATAATTCACTCAACTTTGTATAAAGGCATCATACAGTACCTGGTAATTGATTATCCGTATCATACTCCCCAACAAATAAAATTCTATAAGAAAAATGTATATCCATTGTGTGGTTTTTATGACCGAAATTCCTACACAATTACTCACCGAAACCGGGGTTTTGCCCATATCCTTGATAGAATTCATCCTTGCCGGAATCAGAGCCTAACCCGCTTGTAGCATTCGGGGAGTTTGGCCTGCCATCCTATTGGCTCACTTTTGCCCTGGCAGCGCCATCGTGGAAAGTGTCTCGCTTCACAGAATATGAAACCAAAACTTCGCGTCCAGCTTATCGTCATCTCGATCTTGCGCATCATCCTCAACACGATGCACCGCATGGTCTATCCCTTTTTATCCGTCTTCGCCCGCGGCCTCGGCGTGGATGTGACCGCCATCTCCCTGGCACTGGTGGGTCGAAATATCACCGGCATCTTTGGCCCTTTCCTGGCTCCCATCGCTAACCGGCGCGGGCGCAGGTTCGGGATGCTGGCAGGCATCACTGCCTTTACCGTTGGCGTGGGAATGGTCGCGGTCCATCCGAGCCTTTTCACGTTATCAGCAGCGCTCATTCTTGCCATGCTCAGCAAATCACTTTTCGATCCTACGGTGCAAGCCTATTTCGGCGACCGTGTCATTTACGAGCAGCGCGGTACGGCGCTTGCCGTTACTGAAATGTCGTGGTCAGTGGCCTTTATCCTCGGGGTGCCCGGCGTTGGATATTTGATCGCCCGCTTTGGCTGGTCGTCTCCTTTTCCGGTGCTGGCAGTGTTAGGCCTTATTATGTTTACCGTCATCTTTCGGATGATCCCCGGGGATGATTCGCAGGATGGAATGGCAAAACCCGGCCAGCAACTCGTTGGCGACTCACGTCAAAACCTGCGGGTTATACTCGCCTCCGTCCCGGCGCTGGCCGGCATGTCCATTGGCCTATGGGCCAGCGCCGCCAATGAAATGGTCAACCTGGTCTTCGGCTTATGGCTGGCTAATTCGTTTGGTCTTCAGATCGCGGCCCTGGCGGGAGCCTCGGTGGTTATCGGGCTCTCCGAACTAAGTGGCGAAGGACTCGTTGCCCTTACCACCGACCGTCTCGGAAAACCGCGCGCCCTGGCCCTCGGACTGGCAGGCAACATCGCCGCCTCCCTCCTTCTGCCGTTCATTGGCCGGACGGAGACGGGAGCGTTGATCGGGCTGTTCCTGTTCTACATATCGTTTGAATACACCCTGGTCAGTCAGTTACCGCTCATGACCGAAAGCGTGCCGCAGGCACGAGCCACGGTAATGGCCTTCAACCTGGTAGGGTTCGGCATTGGTCGTTCGCTGGGGGCTTTATTATCCACCTTCGTATATTTAAGGTTGGGGTTCCTGTCTGTGACCCTGATCGCAACCCTCTTCAACCTTTTTGGGTTGATTGCATTGGCAGAGGTGCAGGAAAAGATCATCATCCTGCCGCACTTCATCGCCTGGGTCAAACGAGCCTTTCAAACAGGCTGATATAATCGTTCCTGGATATCGGATCACCACGGTTGGGCTGCCCACTGAAGATCCGAAAAGCCACAACTCGAGGGATTTCCGGATGTCTTCAAGCTCAACCCCTTTTACACGCGGTAAAGGACTGCTCGAACCGACCCTCGCCCGCCTGCGAACCCAGCGCGCAAACCGCCTGATCCCCGCCGACCTGCGGTCGGGCCGCATTCTCGACATCGGGTGCGGCTCTTTCCCTTATTTCCTGGCACACACGGCTTTCAAAGAGAAGTTCGCAGTGGATCAACTCCCGATGGCAAAAGAAACCGCGGCCAAAAACCAGATCGAGTTCTTCACGCTCAACCTGAATGAAGAACCGCATCTGCCCTTCGAGGGTGCTTATTTCGAGGCCGTTACATTGCTGGCCGTAGTCGAGCACCTCAACCCGGACAGCATGGCGCTGCTTTTCAGGGAAAGCCGGCGCGTCCTGCGCCCGGGTGGAATGGTTATCCTTACTACCCCGGCCGCCTGGTCTGATGGACTGCTGAAATTCATGGCTCGTATCAACCTGGTCAGCGCGGAGGAGATCCACGAGCATGCCTTTGCCTACACCCTGCCGCTGCTGGGTTGGCATTTTGGGCAGGCAGGCTTTGAAATGAACCATGTAAAGTTCGGTTACTTCGAGTTCATGCTCAATTTATGGGCTACCGCGGCAAAATGAATCCGCGACGATAGTTGTAGGCTCGCTGTGGTTGACAGTATAGTGAGATGTAATATGCTTTTTGATGGCAAGGCAGGAGGCGGAAATGGTCTCGTCAGTCCAAACCAGATTTGTTCAAAGACTTTGGATTGTTTCCTTTATAGGTGTATTAATTAATCTTGTGGCAAGATCTGTCTACGCACGTACCTCATCTCCCCAATGCCCTGGGTAAGTTATCTCCCCTCCACCATCCAACTAAAGGCAATCGGCTAAAAAACCTATGCTCATCCACTCCGCAAACCAACTCCTCACCCTCGCAGGCGGCCCGCAGCGCGGACTCGACCTGGGCACTCTGGGCATCATCGATGACGGCGCAGTCATCGTCCGCGACGAAAAGATCATCGCAGTCGGCCCGACCGATGAACTGCGCGCGGCTTACAAAGACGAACCCACGCTGGACGCCAGCGGGTGCGTCGTTATGCCCGGCTTTGTTGACCCGCATACCCATCTCATTTGGGCCGGGGACCGCGCCCGCGAATTCGAGATGCGCCTCGAAGGCGCGAAATATCTCGACATCCTGGCGGCCGGCGGCGGAATCCTCTCAACAGTCAAAAATACGCGGATGGCTTCCATAGAAACACTCATCGCACAGACCCGGCCGAGGCTCCTGCGCATGTTCGCCCACGGCACCACCACAGCCGAGGCCAAGACCGGTTATGGTCTTCAGACCGCCACCGAGCTGCGCCTGCTCAAAGCGCTGTTGGCGCTCGAGGACGAAGTCCCCGGTTGAGCTGTCCATCACCTTCCTGGGCGCGCATGCGATCGCACCCGAATACAAGGATGACCCACAGGGCTACACCGACCTGGTGTGCGAGACGATGCTGCCGACCGTTCAGCTATGGTGGCAGACCCATGCGCCGAGTATGCCTAATCCTTTCGTGGACGTCTTCTGCGAGGATAGGGCTTTCACGCTGGAGCAATCGCGCCAGGTGCTGACCAAAGCGCGCGAGCTGGGGTTCCCACTCAAGATCCACGCGGATGAGTTCGATAACCTGGGCGGCGCTTCACTGGCCGTTGAACTGGAGGCAGCTTCTGCCGATCACCTGGTGCGCACCTCCGACGCGGACATCGCTGCCCTCGCCAAATCTGATACCGTCGCGGTGGCCCTGCCCTGCACGCCCTTCGGCCTGGGTGAATGCGATTACACGCCGGCCAAAAAGATCATCGAAGCGGGCGCCATCCTGGCTCTTGCCACGGACTGCAACCCCGGCACCGCCTGGAACGAGTCGATGCAATTTGTAATTTCGCTGGCCTGCCGCTTCATGGAGATGACGCCCGCACAGGCCATCGCCGCCTCCACCATCAATTCGGCTCATGCCATCCGCCGCGCCGATACCCTGGGCTCCATCGAGGCGGGCAAGCAGGCGGACCTGCTGATCCTCAGCGTGCCGGACTACCGCCACCTTGGCTATCGGTTTGGAACCAATCTCGTCCGGCAGGTGGTAAAGCGCGGGCGCGTATACTCGATCAATGTCGGTTACTATCAAACTGCATAATCGAAAGGGCTAAAAATGACTCTGGACCTCTCCATGATCAATAGCAATCTGGTCTTTTGGGTGGTGGCCATCCTCGTCATCCTGGTGATCTTCGGCATATTCCGCTTCTTCTTCCGGCACCTGATGCACTTCTTCTTTCGCGGCTGCGGATTTATCCTGCTGATCGCCGTCGTCTTATATATTCTGCATATCTTGAAAGTATTCTAGCATAAACCACGGAATCCCATCATGATTAATCCCTGAATTTAATCTGGGCAGTTTCTAATTGCCACATATTCATCTATCTGGACTGAAGACAACCAGCTCGACCCTCTCCGGCTTCGCCACCTCCCCCAAATACGTGCAAAGAAAATTAGGATGAGAAATATTATTTTGAAGCCCGCACGTATTTAGGGCATTACCGCCCATGGCATGAAAAGAAACCGGGGCAAAGGGTCTCTTGCCCCGCCCGGTTACCCCTACGGTTTCCCAAACCACATGCGGCCGAGCAAATTATCTTTGACGAAGTACTGATGATAAAGCGCGGCGCCAACATGCAAGAGGATCAGGAGAAATAACAGGATCCAACTTACCCCATGGAAGGCCCCTAAAGAGAAACCCCGCCTTCGCTGAAGCGCCGCTTAACCCTATCCGCTAATTGACCCAGTTGAAATTGTTCGCCAGATGGAAATTGACCGGACTGTTGTAACTGCCCGGGTGTGAACTGTTCCCTGGGTGCGCCGACCGGGCTAAAAACCCGGGCCAGTCGGTTGGTTTGCAGCGCCAGGATAAGCCCCGTGATCGTGATCACAAACGTGAACAAATATAAAGCCCAATGGGTTAACTCGCCAATCTTATCCAGGAAAGCGCTTCCGGTTGTGGCCCAATCGGGGCGTTGTGTGCGCCAGCGTAGTATCAATCGCACAACTAATAGCACCAGCACGGTAATTCCCAGAATCATGTGAAGGCCGAAAATGGGAAGACCGGCTATCGTTATCCCGCCCCGGCCCCCTTCCCCTCCGCCCATTGCTAGAAGGGCAGCCGCAAAAACAAAGAGAGCGATGAGCCAATGCAGCGCCACCAGTGCCGGGTGATAACGGGCAGGCTTAAGGTTGGGTGTGGGCGTTGTGAGGTTGACCGACAGAGTTGCAGACATAATAGTTCCGCTCCTTTTGGGCCGAGTATATAGGCTATAGATGAACACAGGATGACAAATATGTTCATCTTTGATTGATGGAAGGGCAGGAACTATTTTTCGGTAAGATTGGCACGGGGGCCGATTATTAGCGGAGAGCTCTCGAGACGCGCAAAGCCTGTGAAATGAGCACAAAACCTACCGGCTCGGCGAAGAGCGCAGGTTTGCTTTTGATAAAATAGCCGAAAGATTCTGATCTCGATAACCCCGATAGGAAGACTTTCCGATTTTAGGAGGAAAAATGCAGATTGATATTATCGGTGTCCCCATCGATCTCGGCGTGGATCGAAGGGGCGTGGACATGGGACCCAGCGCAATTCGATATGCTCATTTGCAATCGAAATTGGAAGCCCTTGGTTACAGCGTTGAAGATAAGGGCAATATCGAAGTTCCTATCGCCGAGACTTGCTCCATCACCGAGCCTAAATTGAAATATCTCGATTGCATCATCCCCATGTCGCGGCGCGCTGCCGGCGCCGTTTCCACCTCAATACAGAGCGGGCACTTTCCGCTCGTGTTGGGCGGCGACCACAGCCTTTCGCTGGGTTCCATCCGAGGCGCGGCCCGGACCGGGAAACTGGGCGTGATATGGATCGATGCCCATGCCGATTTCAACACCGATACGACCACCCCTTCGGGGAACATTCACGGAATGCCGCTGGCCGCGTTATGCGGACTCGGGGACAAGCGGCTGGTCCAATTATGGGATGAGCCCTATCCCGTTGTGGACCCGGAACGGGTCGCCATTATCGGCGCCAGGGATCTCGACCCCGGTGAAAAAGTCAATTTGCGCGAGGCCGGCGTAATGGTCATGGGCATGGAGCAGATCGACCGACTGGGAATGGTCACAGCCGTCGAGAAAGCCATCGAGCATGTTTCGCGGCATGTGGACGGCCTCTATCTCTCGTTCGACATGGATGCCATGGACCCACGCCATGCACCCGGTGTGGGGACGCCCGTACCCGCCGGCCTCACGCAGCGCGAGGCTCATGTGGCGTGTGAACTGGCGGGCGAAACCGGCAAGTTGATCGGGATGGATGTGGTTGAGGTCAATGCCATCCTTGATGTGCAAAATCAAACGGGCGCGTTGGCCGTGGAATATGTTCTATCCGCGCTTGGCAAACGTATCTGGAACGGCGATTAAACCATCCAGCTGCTCACCGTCGCGGAATACCAAAAAAATCGGGATCGTTTCGAAATGAGATTGTTAAGGTAGCTAAAAAACTCCACTTGTTTTTTAGCTTAAAAGGGCTAGAATAGACGTATGGACGAGTCAAAAGTATTGCTGGTTGTAGAAGATATACCCAATATCCTTGAGTTACTCGACCTCACCCTGCGCTTCAATGGCTATGAGGTGATCACCGCCCGCAACGGCCAGGAGGCGCTGGATGTTATCGAGACCAAACGCCCGGCGTTGATCATCACAGACATCCTGATGCCCCGAATGGACGGCTTCAGCCTGATCTATCGCCTGCGGACAAACAGGGAAACGCGCGATATCCCGGTGGTCTTTCTCTCCGCCACCTATGTTTCGCCTGAAGATAAAGCCTTTGCCACCACGCTGGGCGCGACCAAATTTATCGAAAAGCCGATAGATACAAAAGCGTTCCTTCTCACCATTTCAGAATTACTGGATCAGCCTGCGAGTTCATCTCCTCAGCCGCTCAAGGAGAGTGAATTCTATGCAAAGTACCAGAACAGGCTGGAGACAAAGCTGCAGCAAAAGAACTCACAAATTGCCCGTGCAGAGCGTCTGCTCTCCACCGTCCCTCCCCATGAAAAACCGGGTTTCGAGGCTACCCTGAGTCAGGCGATCAACGAGCGCCAATCCATCGAACTCGAACTGGAGCATCTCAGCGAATATCTTAATAAGCGCGGTTCCAAAACATGACATTGCCGACACGATCTGAGCTTGAGCATCTGGCTCGCCAGGCCGGAGAGATTCTCCGCGCTGGTTACAACAAAGACCATCAGGTTTCCTACAAAGGCGTGATCGATCTCGTTACTGAAGTTGATCGCGCCTCTGAAAGTTTTCTGCTGGGTGAGATCAATGCACATTGGCCGGGCAGCTATATTTTGTCCGAAGAGAGCGGTGTAACGCCGGGAAATGCGGAACAAAGCTGGTACGTTGATCCGCTGGACGGCACCGTCAACTATGCGCATCGCATTCCCTTCTTTTCCGTCTCCATAGGGTTTGCTCACAAGGGAAGTATGCAGATAGGGGTGGTCTACGACCCGATGCGCGATGAGATGTTCAGCGCGGAACGCGGCAAGGGCGCCTCCCTGAACGGACGGGCGCTACACGTATCTGGCACCACCGAACTGCAAAAGAGCCTGCTTGTCACCGGTTTTCCCTATGATGCCTGGGATACGGAACACGATAACTTTGCAAATTTTGTACGCTTTGGAAAGCTTACCCAGGGTGTACGCCGCTTCGGCTCTGCCGCATTGGATGCCAGCTACGTAGGGGCCGGTCGTTTTGACGGCTTCTGGGAACTTTCGCTTAAACCCTGGGATGTTGCAGGCGGCGGCCTGATCGCCGAAGAGGCGGGAGCAAAAGTCAGCAACATAAATAACCTTTCAGACTACCTATCCGCGCCACAATCCATTGTGGCCGCTACACCCGGAATCCATTCAAAAATACTGGAAAACCTGGAAGCTTCCTGAACTTATCGCTAAAATTAAGAAACCGATAATTTGCGGCGCTTGCAGGTAAAATCAAGGATTATTGGTTAAGGATTCTATGGTTGCCACTGATATTCCTATCAGCAAGACCAAGATAATCCTCCCGCGCCGCCGGGCGGAGCTATTGAGCCGCGGGCGCTTATTGAGCAGCCTGTTCGATGCGCTGGACCGTAAGCTGATCATGGTGACCGCGCCGGCCGGTTACGGAAAAACATCCCTGCTGATCGACCTGGCTCACCAGAGCGACCTGCCCTTCTGCTGGCTGGCGCTCGATCCGCTGGACCGCGACCCGCAGCGTTTCCTTGCCTATTTCATCGCAGCGATCACCGAGCGCTTCCCGCAGTTTGGCAACCGCTCCCGCTCCATCCTCGACGGCCTGACCAGCCTCGAGGAGGGGATGGAAAGACTGGTGGTCACTCTCGTCAACGAGATTTTGGATGACATCCCCGAGCATTTTGTGCTGGTGGTCGACGATTTTCACCTCCTTGACGAAGTTTCATTCATTCATTATTTCGTCAACCGCTTCGTCCAGTTGGCCGGAGAAAACTGTCATCTCGTGCTCTCCTCCCGCTCACTTACAGAACTGGCAGATATCCCCTTACTGGTTGCGCGTGAGCAGGTAAGCGGCCTTGATTTTTCAGATCTCTATTTCCGGCAGGATGAGATCCAGGCTTTGGTTGCCCAGAACCAGAACATCCACATCTCGGACGAGGATGCCCACAAACTCTTCGAGGCCACGGAAGGCTGGATCACCGGTCTGCAATTTACAGACCTGGACTTGATAAAGTCGGGGGAAAATACGTTCCGCGCCCCTCATGCACAGGGCGTCAGCGTTTTCGATTATCTTGGTCAGCAGGTTCTGCAGCACCAGTCGGAACCCCTGAAGCTTTTCCTCCTGCGCAGTTCCCTGTTGGAAGAATTCGATACCAGCCTGTGTGAGGCCACGCTGGGTCCGCTCTATCCCGAACCGCAGGATTGGTCCGGCTATCTGCAATCGATCCTTCAGAAGAACCTCTTCGTTCTGCCGGTCGGGACCGATGGGCAATGGGTGCGCTACCACCATTTATTCCGCGACTACCTTCAACAGAGGTTCCGCAAGGAATACCCGGAAGAACCCAACCCCATCCTGCAGCGCATGGCCCACTTCCAGGAAGCACATGAGGATTGGGAAAAAGCCTACCAACTTTACAAACAGCTCGGTGATAACGGGGCGCTTGCCGATATGATCGAGCGCGCCGGCATTCCGATGTATCAGCATTCCATGCTTACCCTGGAGTTGTGGCTTAAGGATTTGCCACCGTCGGTTTCCCAGAAGCGACCGGGGTTGCTCTCCTTACGCGGCGCGATCGAAACAACCAAAGGCAATGCTATCTGAGGCGTTGGCATTGTTTGATCGCTCCATCAAAAGCTTTCGTGAGAAGAATAAAATGCCCGATCTGGCCTTGGCCCTGGTGCGGCGCGGGGATCACCAACCGGGTCCTCGGGAATTTCAAAGAGGCCATTCAGGATGCCGATGAAGCCATGCAGCTTACGGAAGGCAACGACGACCTGCAATGGATCTATGCCGATGCATTACGGGTTAAGGGTCTGAGCTTATATCGCCAGGGACAAACCCTGCAGGCAACCACTCTTCTGGAAAGCGCCTTGGAGATCTATATCCGTATCAACGACACCCATACCATTCCGGTGCTTTGGATGGAGACGGGAATGGCCTATCTGGCCCTGGGGAAATACGACGACGCCAAGAGATCCTATGAAGAGGCATTAAAATATTGGCGGCAGACCGGGAGTCTCTTTTGGCAGGCCACCCTTCTCAATAACCTGGGCGTCTTGCAACAGCAGCATGGGGAATACGAGCAGGCCATCAGGGCCTTCGAGGAGGGTTTGCTCTGCGCACAGCGAGGCGGTCATAAGCGCCCAGGCGCCCTGATCTCCATCAGCATGGGCGATCTTTACGCCGAAGCGGAAGACTTTGAGATCGCATCACAAAGCTATCGTCTGGCAAATGAGTGGGTTCAACAGGAAGGCGAGCCTTTTCTCAACAACTACCTGGCTCTCGCACAAGCCAACCTGTCCCTCCTGAAAAAGGATCTACCCCAGGCACGGAGCATCCTGGGCGAGGCAAAGGCCTCGATTAAAGCGAATGATTTAAACTACGAAAATGGCCTTTATCATTTGATGCTGGGTCGTCTTTTGCTGCAAGAGAGTAAATTTAAACGGGCTGTGACCGAATTGACGGCTGCCAAGGAATATTTCACGCAGGGCGAGCTGGAAACCGAGAGCAGTTTGAGCCGCATATGGCTGGCGGCGGCTCAATGCCAGAATGGAGATGGACCAGCCGCAGCAGCCGAGATAAAAGACCTCCTGCCGAATTCCCATCACATCAATCACCCGATGATCGTTGCCGCCCGGCAGGCGCGTAGTTGGCTGGAAGACCTCCGGCATGAAAATGAAGTCAAAGCGATCCTGCGCCCGCTCTTCGAAAAAGTGGAGCGTCTGGAGGATCAACTCCCGCGTGATCGTCGTAAGCTGCGCATGCTTGCGCGTTCGGTGGATATCCCCGCGCCCATCCCTGATCATTCGCGCCTTCGGAAAGGGCCAGGTTTGGGTTAACGGCAAGCTCCCTACCATGAGCGACTGGCAGACCCAGTCCGTCCGGGAATTATTCTTCTACCTTCTGGCCGAGAACAAACCACTCTCCAAGGAGCAGATCGGGGGAGTGCTCTGGAACGAAGCCATGGAACCCGCCAGGCTGAAATTGCGTTTCAAGAACGAGATCTATCGCTTGCGGCATGCCGTCGGTCAGGACACGATCCTCTTTGACGGTGAATCTTATCAATTCAACCGGGCCATCCGACCACGAATATGATATCGAGGCCTTCGACGCCTATCTCGCCATTGCCAAGAATTTGATCACGGCAGAAGAGCAGATCAATTTCTTCCAAAAGGCGATCGACCTTGTGAACGGAAAATACCTGGAAGACATCGGCGCGACCTGGGCGCAGGCCGATCGAGAACGGTTGAACGAGGCATTTCTATCCGGTTCGTTGTCCCTGGCCGTGCTCTATTATCAGGGGGGACAGATCCCCAAGGCGCTCAGTACCTGCCAACGTGCTTTGGAATTTGACGATACTTCCGAAGCCATTTATCGTCTCATGATGCAGATTTATTTCCGAATGGGGGACAAAGCATCCATCGTCCACACCTACCAGACCTGTGAAAAAACCCTGCGAGGATCTTTGACCTACCGCCCTCGGCAGAAACAAAAAACCTTTATCAAGAGTTGATCTCCTAACTCACCAAAAACAGCTCAAACGAGCTGTTTTTTTATTGGTTTTTTAAGCGGATTTTGAAGCCTGTTTTGAAGCCTGGCTAATTGTATATTTCTATACATCATAACACAAAAAAGGATGCCTTCCATGAACAAAAAACTCGCCCGCCTCGCCATTTTCGCCAGCAAGATCGATCGCCAACACGTCCAGGTAATCCTGGCTGTCGCCGCCTTGGCCATGCTCGTCCTTGGCATCGGCGCCCCATCTGACGGTGGCGGCTCAAGCCCCCATTAAACCTGAGTTACATCTTCTTTCCATCACAAACCACCAAAAAGGATGATATCACATGAATAAAAAACTCGCCCGTCTCGCCATTTTCGCCAGCAAGATCGATCGCCAGCACATTCAGGTACTTCTGGCCGTTGCTGCCCTCGCCATGCTCGTCCTCGGCATCGGCGCCCCGTCTGACGGTGGCGGCTCAAGCCCCCATTAGGCCCAAGCGCCTCTTAGTGATACTCCTTTCAGCCCTGGTTCTAGGGCTGTTGGTCGGATTGGGATGGTCGCGCTGGAAAAATCAGCCCTATCAGGCTCCCGCCTTGCAGTCCATGTGGCTGGTCCTGGTAGCATTCCTTCCCCAGCTGGTCGTAGCCTATTTCCCCGCTACCCATTACCTGCTTCCCGACTGGCTGGCTGCGAGTTGTTTATCGGCATCATTAATACTTTTCCTGGCATTCGTATGGCTGAATCGCAAGCTGCCTGGAATGCCGGTCCTGATCATCGGATTGGGACTAAACCTGCTGGTGATGTTGGCAAATCGCGGGTGGATGCCCATAAGTCCACAAACCGCGAACCAACTAACAAATGGGAATGTCCTTCAGTCCTTTAGCCTAGGCAGCCGTTTCGGACAAAAGGACATCCTCCTGCTTACGCAAGACACGCACTTCGAGTATTTAGCAGATCGTTTTCTGCTCCCGGGCTGGTTTCCTTATAAGGTGGCTTTTAGTCTGGGAGACACATTAATCGCCTTGGGTATTTTCTGGCTGCTGGCTAAACCGGCAGGCCAGGCCAAAGGCCAAAGGAGTTGAACATGATTTCGTCAAGTACATTTACTACAAAAACACCGCTCAAAATGAATCCTCACGATCCTCACCCCGGCCTCAGCAGCGTTTTTGCAGCCGCCGTGGTAAACCAGAACTTCCGTGAAATGCTGCTCAAAGAACCGGCCAAAGCCCTCAAGCAGGGCTATCTGGGTAAAAGTTTCGCACTCAGCCAGGAGGATGCTTCCCTGCTCGTTTCACTGAATGCAAAATCACTGAGCGATCTGGCGAATCAGGTCGTTCATAATATCGGTGATTAGCTTTTTATAATTGTAAGAGTTACCGCCACCGATTATCGCTTATGGGATGACGCGGCGGAAAAGGGGGCGCAGTGATTAAGGGATCACTGCGCCCCGCGTCCCGTCTGTGTCAATCAGGAAATGTGATGGCTATTCTTATAGATAATAAACCGAATGCTTCGACCCAACTTAACGCAATATTACAAGCATTCCCCGACCTGCTTTTTACCCTGGACGAAAGCGGGGTCATTCTGGATTACAAGGCCGGTGATGCGGCCTCGTTGCTTTTTGCTCCCCCGGAAGTCTTTATCGGCCAGAGAGTTGAGCTTGCTTTACCGCGTGAATTGGCGGGCAATTTACTGAAAGCCCTTCAGGATATAAGGACAAAAAGAGAGACCGTTTCGTTCGAATATTCCCTGGGACAGCCGGGATCGGAACGATGGTTTGAAGCGCGTGCTGGTGCCTTCGTCGCAAGGTCAATTCTTTCGTGGTTGTGCGGGATGCGACCCGGCATAAACAGGCCGAAGAGAAGATCAAGTCTCAATTGAAGCGCATGGCCGCCCTGCGAGCCATCGACCTGGCGATCTCATCCAGCCTGGATCTCAACCTGGCCTTATCCGTGGTGTTGAGCCAGGTCACGGCCCAATTGAATGTGGATGCAGCCGATATCCTCTTGCTAAATCCGCAAAATCTGCTTGAGTTCAAGACCGGCCTTGGCTTCCGCACCGATGCATTAATGCGCTCGAGACTGCAAATGGGAGAAGGATACGCCGGGATGGCCGCCCTGCAGCAGAAGATCATCAGCGTCCCTGATCTGCAGCATGGAAAGACCGGCTTTCTACGATCTCCGCGCTTTCTGAGCGAAGGCTTCCAGGCCTATTACGGCCTGCCCCTGATCGCCAAAGGACGGGTGCGAGGCGTGCTGGAAATTTTCCATCGGGCGCCTCTCCATCCCGATGTTGACTGGCTGGACTTTATGGAAACCCTCGCCGGCCAGGCTGCCATCGCGGTTGAAAACGCGATCCTGCTCAAGGAATTACAGCGCACCAATTTCGAGTTGACCCTGGCGTATAACACGACCATCGAAGGCTGGTCACGCGCCCTCGATCTGCGCGATCGCGATACCGAAGGTCACACCGAGCGCGTCACCGATCTGACCATCAAACTGGCGCGGCGGCTGGGACTGGGCGAATCCGAGCTGGTCCACGTGCGGCGCGGGGCCATCCTGCACGATATCGGTAAAATGGCCATCCCCGATAGTATTCTGCTCAAAACCCGGCCCTCTCAACGTCGATGAATGGGAGATCATTCGCCAGCATCCGCGCTATGCCTTTGAATTGCTGTCGCCCATCTCTTACCTGGGCCAGGCCATCGACATCCCTCATTATCATCATGAGAAATGGGACGGCAGCGGCTACCCGGTTGGGCTTAGCGAGAACCAGATCCCCCTGCATGCCCGTCTTTTTGCGGTCATTGACGTGTTTGACGCGCTGACTTCGCACCGTCCCTACCGGGCGCCCTGGTCGAAGCAAAAAGCGATCGATTTTATTCGCGACCAAAGTGGGAAACATTTTGACCCGGCCATCGTGCCAGAATTTCTAAAGACAGTGGATCACAGTGAAAGTGCTGGCAAGACTCTTTAATGATCCGTTGCAGATCTTCACCAGATCGGTATGTTTCACTGAAAGACTGAAATTCATTGAATCGACAGAATAAGACCGCAGATAGGGCGATCCTAATCATTAGAACTTACATCGCCCTGAGCACTCGAACAATTAAATAAGCCGCCAAATCCGGCGCTATAATCACGATGAACTCTGCAGGGACTCGAAACCATGCGTTTGGTGGCTCAAGCAGTATAAAGTGAAACGTGTGAGCGCGGAGAGGCTCGAACTCTCAACCAATGGCTTAAAAGGCCACTGCTCTACCATTGAGCTACGCGCCCGTCCCAGACCCTCGACAGGGCAAAGCGGATTGCATTCTAACATGCCAAAGTAGACACGTCAACGTAATAGATCTGGCACACGTCATCATCTAAAGAATCCGTGGAGGTAAAATGGTTGAAGTTGAATATGTAAACGAAAGCGACTTTCAAAACGAGGTCCTGGAATGCGGATAAACCTGTCCTTGTGGATTTTACTGCCGGTATGGTGCCAGCCCTGCAGGATGATCGACCCCATCGTCAAACAGCTGGCCCAGGACTGGGACGGCAAGGTCAAGGTGGTCAAACTTGATGCCGACGAGAACCCCAATATCCTGATGCAGTACGGGGTACTGGGCATTCCCACGCTCATGTTGTTCAAGAGCGGACAGGTCAAGGAACGCGTGACCGGATACCAGCCAAAAGATAAGCTGGTGACCAAGATCAATCCGATATCTGAATACCTGCTGTAAAGGACAGCAAAAAACGAGCCTGTCGGCTCGTTTTTGTTTTAATCACTCGAGCTTATTCTTTCAGGTGTTTTTCCAGGTCCGCCAATTCCACCCTCGAGGTCATATCCAGGCTGATCGGCGTGACCGAGACCATCCGCTTTTTGCGCAGCACGAAAACGTCGCTGTCCTCATCTTCACCCTCCAGGACAGCCGCTTCCTTGTAAGTCATCGGTCCGGAGACATCCCAGGACTTGCGCGTGGGCGGGATCGTTTCGTAATAACGCTGGCCGGACAGCCGGGTTAGCTGCCAGGGGGTCTTGCACGGTCGCATCCGAAGGGACATCCACCTTCAAGAGATGCACATCATCCGGCATTTTCTTTTCGAGCAGGAGCCGGCCAAAGAAAGCCGTGAAATAAGCCGCGGCGGAAAAATCCATTTCCTTGGAATAGGAGAGATGATATTCAGGCGTTGCTTCCAGCGAGACTGCCAGGGCCGGAATGTTCATGGAAGCGGCTTCCATCGCCGCGCCCACCGTCCCGGAAATTGTGATCCCAAAGCCCACGTTCTCGCCATAGTTGATCCCCGAGGCCACCAGGATCGGCCTCTCGGGCATGATCTCCAATACCGCATGCTGCACGGCCTGCGCCGGCGAGCCGCTTACGGCATAGACGGGCCACTCCTGCCCGTTGATCTGCAGTTTCTCTTCGCGATGATGCCGCTGGAGGTGTTTGGCAGGCTCCGCCCAAAACCTGAAGATTGTTCCTTGGGGGCTGCGACAGTAACATGCCCGAGCGAGCCGAGCGCGCCTGCCGCGGCCCAAAGTCCGGGCGAACGGATGCCGTCATCGTTGGTTAGAAGGATCGGTGGTTTATTCATATCATAGTCAGGCAAAAAAAGAAGCGGGCGAAACCGCTTCAAGAAAGTGGCGCTCCTGGCGCGACTCGAACACGCGACCTTTTGGTCCGCAACCAAACGCTCTAATCCACTGAGCTACAGGAGCAAAGGCAGGAGGAAATTCTAATGCAGAAACGGAGGTCGGTCAAGGATTGCTTGACCATGCGCCTCCCTCACGGTAAAATCATTGCGCTGCGGGAGTCGCCAAGTGGTAAGGCGTCAGCCTTCCAAGCTGATATTCGCGGGTTCGAATCCCGTCTCCCGCTCTTTTATTGGTTGAAGGTTTCAGGTTAAAGGTGAAGGGGCTGTATAGAGGCTTTCAACCTGGAACTTTCTTTTTTGCAATAAGGGCCCGTGGCGCAGTGGTTAGCGCAGGCGACTCATAATCGCTTGGTCGCAGGTTCGAATCCTGCCGGGCCCACCTTTTGATACAATCTTTTAACTTAGTCACTAATTTTCGTGGGCAAATGATAATAAAGTATCCGTCTATTCTGGGATAACATAGCTGACCAGGCAGTAGCTGGACTTATCGTACTTGTTATCGCTAGCATTTTGCTTATCTCAAAAGGAAGAGCTTGGGAAAGTATTTTATTCGCCTTTGGATTTGGATCACCAAGTATTGCGCCTATTGCTGTATTACTTATAATAAGGGGTATTGCAACTTGGGTTATTTATCTCTTCACGAATTCTTTATTTCTACCACCAATTTTGCCAGCACTAGTACTTATTACCTTATTGCTAACAAGAAAATACCTAAAATCCCAAATTTCTATACAACCAAAGTCTTCGAACACTTCAACTGAACGACCCATTTCTAAGCTTGATAATTCTCTCAGCACTTAGATAAAACACTCAGCACCGAATAAAAAACACATAACTGGGCTTGGTCTAAGATTCTTAGACACCCTGAAAATTACCCCGCCATTTTTAGACCTTCACTATAAGAATCCGGTGATACTGTTACCAGTGGCAGACCTTAACCGAGCACTTCCGAGCTCGGGCAATCTTTCTAGCGGCTGGTGATTCTATCAGAGGCGGTCATACTTATAAAGTACAAAGTGGAGATGACGTAATAAGCATATCAAAAAAGGTTTACGGTGATGCCAAATTCGCTAAATTGTTAGTCGAAAAAACCCCGGATGATATCCATTTTCGATAGGCGTAACAATAAGATTACCCTATGTCGATATTTCCCAACCAGATATTCCACCCAATAATTTGGAATCACTTGCATCTAAAAACGAAGGCACTAGAGAATTCCAAGAAGCATTGACAATCATCGTTAAGAAACAATTTGGCGTTGTAGATGATGAATTGTTATATCTCTTGCAAATGGTATATGATGCAGCACTATTGACGATGAGCGCAATCAGACCCAACCCCTTGATTATTTATTTCCGAGAATTTTCTAACTCTGCCAATAGTGGTTTGGCAAGAAAACTAAGTTCTTCCGTGCTCCTACTTTTCTCTATCGCCACCTTCTTGTTCAAACCAATTATTTTCTTTTTCACATCATTTTTGGAAAGAAAACCATAAACACCGTCTGTAATTGTCAAAACCTCTTCCATGAGGTTTTAACTCACGGCCTTTATTGATGAAACATCTTTTGCATTTTTTAAGGCAAATGCAGCATGACCATGCCTAAATTTATGGGGAGAGTGATAGGGCAATCCAACTCAAGGTAAAATTGTAGTCGAACTGGATTTGTCGCGCAGCACCCTGCAAAGGGAGCCTCGAAGATGCCAGTGCATTTCAGCCAAGTGAATAGCAGGCGAGCATCGGCTACCTCGGGACAATGGTCGCCAAAGCTTGGCATGAATATGCTTGATCACAAGTAGCATTTGACAAACTGTATGTCAATCGGATAAGTACCCGAACCACTGGATTCCCAGCGTTAATGATCGCCAATATTATTGCGTTTCAGCCTCCTACTGGCAAGTTCCATATCTTCGCCATCACGCAGAAACGAAACCGTCCGTAGAGATGATAATCGTCAAAGCAACCAAAATCTCAAATACATTGGCAATGCCTTGAAGCAATGAAAGACTACTACGACATCCTGGAAGTACTACCAACCGCCACCCAGGAAGAAATCAGGGAGCAGTACTATTTATTGATTCAAGCCTGGCATCCGGACAAGTTTCGCAGTCCCAGGCAAAAAGCCAAAGCAGAAGAGAAATCCAAAGAGATCAACATAGCGTACGGCGTTCTCAAGGATATCGCGAAACGGGCCGAATATGACCGCAAGCCTTCAGGACAAACTTCGCGAAATGTAAAACCGGAAAGACAGCGACCCACAGAGGAACCTCGACGACGCAAACAAGCCAAAGAAGAGCAGCAGCGTCCTGGTCACGAGCAACAACAAGCGGAACGGCCTGAAAGGGAACCTCGCCGCACTGATCCTGAAGCAGATGCATCAGCACAAGAGGAATGGATCCGTTTTTTCTTCGAACAAGCCCGACGGAGACAATCAAAGCAGCCACCAGTAAACCCAAATAAAAGCAATCCGGCCTCCATTCGAGTCCTGGTAGTTGACGATGTTGCGGATACACGTATGTATATTCGCAAACTGCTCAGCAGCGAAACTGATATCAAGGTTGTTGGCGAAGCCTCAGACGGTGTGGAGGCTGTGGAGAAATTTAGTTCCTTGAACCCTGATGTGACGACCATTTGTATTAATGCGTCCGCCGCGGGTGGTATCACTGTGACCGAAGGAATTCACCGGAAGTATCCCCTCGCCAAAGTTATCATGATCAGCGTTCAGAATTCCACCAGCTACATGCGGCGAGCCATGATGGCAGGTGCCTGCGACTATTTGACCAGCCCACCACGAGCCGAAGAGTTAAAGTCCGCCATCCGACTTGCGGCAGAGCCGGCAATTTACGCTTCTGGAAAATCGGCTAAAAAATGAATACTTGACCCTCTGCCGAACTGGATTTGCCTGCACCATGCCGCAGGCACAGGTGAGCCTCGTAGATGCCGGGCGTTCTCCCCGGTACGAATACGCCTGGTCAGGTAAGTACCCCAAAGGGCATCGAATCTGGATTACAATAACGAAATTGTGCTCTGAACCATTTGTACTACAGATTTGTTACTTTTCGTATCGCTCAGTGGTAACGAAGCTAACTGGATTAATTTCGTCCTTCATGCGGGTTATCTTGAATTTACATTGCCAACTATAGCTGTCCTTTGATTTAGACACGCTTTGAATTGCGACTTTTGATCTGTGCTTCGTTTCGCCGAGCCGAATGGCTGTAGTGAGGTAACGTGCACTTAGGTTTTCCCGGGCGGTATCTAGATCTCTTACGTCCCGGCGTGATCTTAGAGGTAATTATGATGGTCACGACGAAATCATGCGGAGAATGACAACCTTCAGCCCTTTATAAGCCATCTCACGAGTTGGTTGGTCGCGTTTCCTACTCGTGGTATTCTGTCTGGCAGCCGGTCTTGGATATCGAGTACTGGTTGGATTGCTTCCCGCCAGCATCCTTCAAGCAGGTGTCCTTCTGGGTTTCGCTGCTCTTCTCCTATTGTTCGCGGTCCTTGCAAGGAGAGCATCCAATCTGAGCAAATACTGGGAGATTCCTTTCGCCTTCTTCGTCTTCACGATTGCAGGAGTTGCAGGTGACCAGGGTGGATTCCTTCAGCAGACGTTCGTTCGGCAGATTTTCCAGAAACTCCCAGTACCAATAATCCACTTGGCTCTACCGTGATGGGAACCGTTCTGGCCCAGTTGGTCAGCACCGCCTGCCTGGTTATTCCGATCATCCTCCTCACAAAGGCATCAAGAAATGACCTGGGGTCCATCTTTATCAATATGCCAAGGAAGTGGTGGCCATTGGTAGTCGGCTTGATCGGCTTTGCGGGGTACTATCTACTTACTTCGTCCGGGCGTACTCAAAAATTCTTCCCAAACAATGGAGTAACCCATTCCCGTTTTCTTGAACTCGCACCGGCGATCATTGTTCTTGTGCTCTGTAATGGTCTAAGGGAAGAATTGTGGCTCCGAGGAGTTTTCCTGAAGAAGTATGGAAGTTTCTGAATCCCTTCTCCGCGAATATACTCTCAGCCTTTATATTTGTCCTCATTTCATGTCCAGATACAATACACCCCGGCTCTTGTGCCCTTTCTGATTATTGCCCTGATCCTTGGATTGTTGTTTGGTTATCTGATGCAAAAATCTGGAAGCCTTCTTCCTTCAGTAATCTTCCATGCAGGCTCCGATATCCCCATCTTCTTAGTCTACCTGTCATATGTTTCCTAGTAATACATCTCTGCTGGCACTAGACTTCTCAAGGAATCGCCAGTGTGATCGACTGTTAACCGCCAGGTTCGGAACTCCCCGTCTGTTCAAGGTAAAATAATAGCCGAACTGGATTTGCGAGGTGAGGCTCGAAGATACCAGGCGTCCTCCCCGGTATGAATATCCCTGGCTGCAAATTCCCCTTACATGGTTCCAGTTATGAAAAAATACGAAGAACAAGATCAGAGAGCGATGGCAAACTGGGCCGCAGACTGCGCCGACGAGTTCTTCCGTTATTCGAGAAAGCTTATCCTAAAGACGAACAGCCTCGCAAAGCCATCGAAGTATGCCGAACATGGGTCCGCACAGGGGTTTTCAGGATGGCCAATATGCGCGGAAGCCTCTCTGGCAGCGCATGCTGCTGCCCGTGAGGCGAAAGAAAATGAGGCCGCTTGTTTTGCCACACGTGCGGCAGGCCAGGCAGTGGCAACAGCACACGTGCCCCAACATGCTTACGGTGGCGCTTATTATGCCCTGAAAGCCATCGCGGCAATTGACCCTGTGAATGCCGAAGTTAAAGTCGCCAAAGAACGCAATTGGCAATCACAACATATCCCGGAACATTTAAGGGGAGAGATCATGCAAAGAATAATCATTCAAAAAAACGGCAACAAAGTTATCATCAAAATACGGAAGGGGGAGGGTTATTAATAAGCAGAAACCGAGCCGCCTGACAAAGCCGCTTGAATCCAAATCGTCAGTGATAAAATTTAAGTCACTAAGACACGAGCTCCCAGCGCTAGGTCAAGATTCGGAATCTGAGCTCTCTTTCTTTTTATACCCGGGGCCAGGCAATACGATCAGGGTCAAATTCGGTAGGAAAATGCACACCGATATTCCCTAATCCTGTCTTCTCTTCTGCTCGGTTTGTTCTGCGTAGTCGGTTTGGTGGAGCATTCCTTATACGGCGGGTTGAACCGTTTATATTACACTCACGGCTTGCCGTTTGTCATACGACGGATTCCGGTGACCGCCTCTCAGCCGGACACTCCGCCGGCGAGCCTGCTCCAGGCCCAGTTTCGATCTGCCCTGATCGGTTCTTTGATATTCCAGCAGATCGCCCCGAACACCTACGGCTTCCGCAGGCGATTTTTCCAGTCGGCGTTGTTCCCTGATAATCTAATGCATGGGATGCTGCTATTTGACCGCGAGAACGGTCGGGTGGTCCTGAAAGGCTTTATCAACGTGTTGATAATCTTGCTGGTTCTGGCGGTTGGGGTCTTCTCCGTGCTGGGTCCATTCCCGGGCTTGTTCAGGCTGCTGCCGCTTGCCATTGTCGGCCTGGTGATCGGGATACCTCTCCTGCTGGAGGGTCGTCGCTGCGTGAAGCTTGCCCGCTTCGCGGCGAGTGCGTGGGATACCATTCCTGAGAATGCTGTTCCCTGACGATGGGAGGCAAAAGTGGCGATGAAGAAAGCATTACTTCTCGCGGGTCTGGTACTGCCTCTGGTGGCTTGTGTTGCATTGTCTGCGCCGTTGACCGCTCTCAAAGGCACGCCAACACCGTCCCCGTCATGGACCGCCCAACCGACGCTGTCGCTGACTCCCAGGCCATCCACTACCCCGGTACCGACGAGGACCCCCACCATAACCCCATCCGCCACCCTGGAGCCGACGCTGTCACCCACGCCGACCGGCCCTTCTCCGTCACCTGCCCCGACTGCAACCACACCAAGTGAGCTGGCTTGCAAGTTACTTTGGCAGTCTCCCGGCAGCTTCATCAGTTACCAGCCAGATGAGGCATTCACTGTAGGTTGGAATGTCAGGAACATTGGCACCAACGCATGGGATGCGGGCAGTGTTGAATTCACGTACCTCCGCGGCGCCAAGCTGTACGATTACGCAGTGGTCCATCTGGTAACCAGCGTGGCCCCCGGACAAGACGTGATCCTATCCGTCCATATGAGAGCCCCCATGAGATCCGCCAGCTACACTACGTCCTGGAGCCTGCGTCAGGGAAATACTTTCTTCTGTCCCCTGATGCTGTCGATCTATGTAGAGGTTCCGTAACTACTCACCGTCCCACCACTGTTTACCCGGCTCTGACCGTCTTACCGCTCTGCAGGTTGCGCAAGGTGACCGCCCCCAGAGCTGCGGCGATCAGGGCAGCCAGACCGCCCAATGCCAGGCCCCAGCGCGCCCCGGCTGCTTCGGCAAACCAGCCGACGATGGGCCCGCCGAAGGTGGTAGAGCCCAGGAAAGCCACCGACCAGAATGACATCACCCGGCCGCGCATTTGCGGCGAGCTCTCCAGCTGCAGGATGCTGTTGCCCAGCGAGGAGAAGTTGATCGAGCAGATCCCCACCAGCACCAGGGCCAGCGCCTGAGAGCAGCAGGCTTGGCATGAAGGCCGCCGCCAGAACCGCCAGCCCGAACAAGCAGCGAGGCACTGACCAGTTTGTAAGGCACGATGCCTTTGCGGCTGGCGAAGAAAATTCCTCCGATCGCCGCCCCGAACCCCATCGAGCCGGTCAGGAAGGCATAACTGCTGGCATCCCCTTTGAATGTAAATTGGGCGATCAGCGGCAGGCTGACCTGGAATTCAAAAGTAAGCATGCCGATGATGGCCATCATCAACAGGGTAGAGCCGAGGACCGGCGTGGAGGCCACGTACTTGAAACCCTCCTGGAGCTGGCCCTTGGAGCGCGGCACCGGCGGGGTGACGAGCAGTTCGTCGGTGCGCATCATGGCGAGCATGATCACCACGGCAACGTAGGAAATCCCATTGATAATGAAACAGGGCGCCAGCCCAAAGACGGCGATCATCGCCGCCGCGATGGCCGGTCCGATGATGCGGGCCAGGTTGACCAGGGTCGAATACAAGGTGACCGCGTTCCGGAGGTTGCTCCGGTCCGACCAATTCGATGTATAAGGTCTGGCGGGTGGGGTTGTCGAAGACGGTGACCATGCCCAGGCAGAAGGCCAGGATATAAACCATCCAGACCCTTACCAGGCCGGTTGCCACCAAGCACGCCCAGGATCAAGGCCAGGATGCCGGATAGGGATTGGGTGAAGTAAAGGATTTTTCGTTTGGAAAAGCGGTCGGCGATGACGCCGCCGTACGGGCCCAGGACCAGGATGGGCAGATACTGCAGGGCGGTGGCGATTCCCAGGGCGGTGCCGGAGTTGGTAAGCTCGAGCACCAGCCAGGCCTGCGCCACCGACTGCATGAAGGTGCCGGAGGTGGAGATGATCTGCCCGATGTAATATAAACGGTAATTGCGGACATACAGCGACGAGAAGGTCTCATGGCTATATTGTCGTAGATATCTGGAAAGGTGTCCCATGATCTCGTCGATTTATACCCGTAGGTCGAATCATTATACTATTCTCCACTATCCCGCCGATTGGATCGATTTTTTCCCCGGCAACAAGGTCAACGCTTTTAGCCTGAATGTTTGCAGCCGCTCTTCTCTCTCAGATGTCTGCGGTTCAATTGGGTTTGACCCTGAATGCCCTGGAGATGGGCAGCAAAGACAATTTAGAATTAAAAATCTTATTCAATTTTAGTTTCAAATTTACAAACTGGAGTATAATGGTAACCAATCTCTGAAATCCTTAGAGAAATCCAGCGAAAGGAGAAAATACGCCCATGTTATTCGCACCGCAGGAAAAAGGCCAGGGTTTAGTGGAGTACACGCTCATTCTTGTTTTGGTTGCCATTGTTGTTATCGCAGCCCTGATGATCCTCGGACCCATTATTGGCAATGTATTCAGCACGATCAACGCCAGTCTCAACAGCGCAGGTTAGTCTCAACAGGGATTTAATAGGTTATGGGACTCTGTCGAATCGACAGGGTCCCCACTTTTTTGTCGTCCACCAAGCCGCCAGCGCGGCGTCAAGCTTCATGCCTGGGTGAAAAAATCTCCGCATCCTGATGGATGCGGAGATTTTTTCGTTCCAGATTTGGGAAGCCTTACTTTGTTATGAAACTACATGCTTGGCATTTTTACGCCTAGCTGCGCCATCGCCCCCGGAATGCCGCCGTCGGCGGGCAAATCGACCTGCATATGAGAGATTTTATCGCCCTGCACAGTGACGATGTAGCCATCCTTCACCGACACCTTCTTCCCGGTCGGCGGGATGGTTGGCATCCCCGGCATTAAACTCAACGGACCGGTATTTGTGCCACTCCACTGCGCTTTCACCGTGGCCTTATTGCCGTTCACGGTAACCTGCTGAACGTCAAATTTGAGGTCGGGAAAAGCAGTCGTAAGCGCGGTCCATTACTTTCATGGCTTCCAGCACCGGAATGGGCTGCGGCAGCACACCACCGCTTGCCATGGCATCCGCGGTAACCATGGCCTTCACCTTTGTCTCATTGTTCATGTTGGATACGAGATCACGTGCAACTTGTTCTACACTCATCAGGGCCTCCTTCTACTAGTAAGACGCTTATCGGATAAGTCCGATATTATAACACTCCTTTCCCTTGATCAAATAGTTATGAGCGAACTCTCCCATTCTGGCAGGAAACCCTCTCCGATAATTTAGAATTGATCGATTATTCGTAACTACTCATCGTCCCGCCACTGTTTACCCGGAAAATGAATATGGACGGGGAAGAACACCGTCCATATTCATTTTCCGAAGGTGCAGGTGTACTCCGCGAAGCGTGTGCGCAATCTCAGTCCCAGGCTGAAAGCGTGGGACGAAAAGGGTGACGCAAAGCGGTATCACCACCAGTAGATACGATTATTCAAATTGAAACCCGGATTCCGGGCAATGTATCGCTATGGCGTGTCCCATCGCTAAATCTGCCTATGTTGAAAATGGGACAGATATCTCCAGGAGGCTTGACAATGAGCTTCAAGGCTTTCTGGTTCTTGCCATCCCTGAGTAAAGAGGCGGGTAAGCAGGATGATCTGGTTAGAAATATGAGATCTTATAGTCTTAAGATCAGTCTTTTTTGAGGGTTTTGCACTTGAAATTTGTGCGGCCAGCATGTATACTGATGAAGGGTAATTAGACTATTAATGCCTAATTACTACATTTATTAAGGCGGACATATTTTATCCTTATGCGGCCTCCGCCACTAAGTAATTTTTGGGGCACACTGATTATTTTTTCAGCATCGGCGATGGAAAAGAGCATCGCTTATTTTTGTTTAACCGTTTAGGGAAGGAATTGGGCCTATTAAATGAACACCCTTAGACATCATTCAAAACAAAGAACGAAATCGCATCGCGGTGACAAAACGCTGCGCCGCAGAATCGGCTATGTCATCTTGTTGGTAACGATACTGGGGGCATTGGTCTGGTCATTTAATGGTTTAAGGGGACTGTTAAGCAGGTCCGGGTTTGTACTTGCCGCCACGGATCCCGTGATCGCGGCGGCTGGAGATATTGCCTGCGACCCCACCAATGCAAATTTCAACTCCGGGAATGGAAACACCAATAATTGTCGTGAAAAAGCCACCTCTGACCTGTTGGTAAATGGTGGCTTTGCAGCCGTCCTGGCGCTCGGAGATAATCAATACTACTGCGGAGGCTATCAGGCCTTTTTGCAATCCTACGACCTCACCTGGGGCCGCATCAAATCCATTACACATCCGGCGGTTGGAAACCACGAGTATCTCACCTCGGGAGGGACCGGCTGCGACCCAACCAATGCAGCGGCTGCCGGTTATTTCCAATATTTTGGCTCGGCTGCCGGAACCAAGGGGGCAGGCTATTACAGCTTCGATATAGGGACCTGGCATCTGATCGCGCTCAACTCCAACTGCGGCGATGCAGGCGGCTGCAATCTCAATTCTCCGCAGGGAAAATGGCTCGAGGCGGACCTGGCTGCCCACTCGAACTTTTGCACCCTTGCTTACTGGCATATTCCGCTCTTTAGTTCGGGCGGCCGCGCCAACGCCAACAGCCTGCCATTTTGGAATTCCCTTTACAACCATAATGCCGATCTCGTTCTGGCCGGCCACGATCACATGTATGAACGCTTCGCACCGCAGACACCGGGCGGAGTGGCTGACCCGGTTCGAGGAATACGCGAGATCATGGTCGGCACCGGCGGCGCCAACCACACAGGCATTCCGAGCTGGCATCTGGCCGAACAGCGAAGTGCAAAACGTAAATACCTTCGGTATCCTCAAACTGACCTTGCATCCTACCAGCTACGATTGGCAGTTCGTACCGATAACGGGCGGCACTTTCACCGACTCCGGTACCGGCGTCTGTCACGGCGCCACCACCGACACAACTCCGCCCTCCGCCCCCACCAATCTTACAGCTACGGCCGTTGCTTCCAACCAGGTTAACTTAAGCTGGACTGCCAGCACGGATAATGTTGGCGTAGCTGGTTACCAGGTTATCCGGAATGGTACGCAGATTGCAACTCCCTCCGGCACCTCATTTGTAGATACTACCACCCAGCCCCAGACAACCTACAATTACAATGTAATCGCCTTGGACGGCGCAGGGAATCCCTCCTCTCCATCCAACACGGCAACGGTAACCACGCCCGCTCCGAACCCCGGTCCTCACCTTTACGCCTGCGGCCGATACCTACGTCGAATCGGATCTTCCAACCAGCAATTTCGGTTCATCCACCCAGTTCGTCAACGACAATAGTCCGGTAAAGAATATGCTCCTGAAATTCACGGTCTCAGGTGTTGGTACGCGTTCCGTGCTCAGCGCCAAGCTGCGGACTTTATTGTGTTAACGCCTCGCCCATCGGCGGAGAGTTCCATCGCGTGGCAGACACCACTTGGGGTGAGGGCACTGTCAACTGGAATAATGCCCCGGTGGCGGATGCCGCCAGTTTTGCCACGTTGGGTAAAGTCACTGCCTCCACCTGGTACGAGTGGATGTCACCTCTCTCGTGACCGGCGATGGAGCTTATAGCTCTTAAGGGCATCTCATCCTCCTCGGATGGAGCTTACTACTCAACCAAGGAAGGTACGGCCGGCTTTGCTCCCCAGTTGGTCGTTACGACCAATGCATCAACGCCGACCCCGACGGTGACTCCCACAGCCACTGTCACGCCGACCTACACATTGACACCCACCCCATCGGCTACCCCTACTTCAGCGAACACGCCCACGCCGTCGGATACTCCCACAGCAACTGATACGCCCACGGCCGCAAACACGCCAACCGACACACCTACAGCCACTATCACGCCGACCCCATCGGATACGCCCACTTCCACCGATACGCCGACACCCTCGGATACTCCAACTTATACTCCAACGCCCACCATCACGCCGACCCCATCGGATACGCCCACTTCCACCGATACGCCGACACCCTCGGATACTCCAACTTATACCCCAACGCCCACCATCACACCGACTCCTTCGGATACTCCTACATCCACAAATACGCCGCCGGCTACAGACACACCGACCAATACATCAACCCCGACGCCGACAGATACGCAGCCTCCCACAAACACGCCAACGGCCACATCTACGGCCACTTCTACGGCAACGCCAACGAATACCCTGGTTAGCACTGCCACACCCACACCGACCAGTACGTCCACTCCTACGCTTACGCCAACACCCACAGCGGCCAGCACCTCAGTGACCTTCAACCCTGTTGCCGACTCCTATGTGGACACCTCCAACGCCAGCAAAAACTTCGGCACCGCAACCACCCTCCGCGTGGATGGTTCGCCGGTAGTCAACAGCTATCTGCGCTTTACCGTGTCAGGCCTGAGTGGAAAAGCACCATCAGCCAGGTTCGGCTTGTTGATCTTTGCCAATAGCGCTTCCTCCTCGGGCATCACCGCCAAGACGGTAGCAGACAACACCTGGGGAGAAACCACCATTACTGCCAGCAATGCTCCGCCCATGGGCAGCACCCTGGCTACCTCCCCGAAGGTTGTGACCGGCACCTGGATCACTTTGGATGTAACTTCCTACGTCACCGGCAATGGCACCTTCAGTTTTGGGGTCTCCACTGCCGGTGGGACGGCTATCAGCCTGGCCTCACGTAAATCGGGCGCCAATGCGCCCCAGTTGATCAGTACGATTTCCATTAATCAGCATAGCAATAAAGAGCTGTCCGGCGTTGAGCGCCGGACAGTCTTATTTTCCTAGGAGATTAAATGATGTATAATTGTAGCGAACTCTTTAGTAAATCTTTAAAGTCCGGCACGATAGTGCCACAATATTCCCGTCTTGACCTTTGTGGCCCCACTGTTTCTTATTGCCGGGTAAAGCTGTTCTTATCCGTGATCCTCTTCATTCTCCAGGATCATCACTCGAAATGCTTCAGAGTATTTAATTCCCTTTTCCTTGCCGGCCTGCTCGGCCCATTCATGCATCCACTGATCCACATCGTGCGTGTCGCCCTGGCTGACATGCTTCTTTAGCGCTTCGATCTTGGTATCGAGCGTTTCACCGATATCCACCCAGGTATCCGGTTTTTCAGAGTTGCTGGATATAGAGCCGCTTCACGTTATGCGGAAGCAGGCCTTCATCCAACAGGTCGGTGAAGATCATGCGCGTCCCGGCGGAGGGAAAGACCGCATAGGTGGCCGCTTCGGCAGCCGCCCGGTGGTCGGGATGGTTGATATATTCATTCCCGTAGAACCAGCCGCTGGGGTCCCCGGTCACGACGACCTCCGGCTTATATTTGCGTATCTGCCGGGTGATGTCTTTACGGAGCGGAATAGAGGCCACCAGTTCTCCATCGGGATAATGGAGGAAGACCGTTTCCTTGATCCCCAGCACTTTATTGGCTGCGCGCTGCTCCTCCTCGCGTAGTCGCGCAAGCTGGGGTTTGTAGTCCGCCCCCTTGGTCGGGTCGTTCGAACCGGAGTCGCCGCTCGTAAGCATAACCGATACGATCTCACAGCCTGCTCTCGCCCATTTGGCAAGCGTGCCGGCCACGCCAAAATCCTGATCGTCAGGGTGAGCTTGAATGCTCATTGCACTTTTGGGTAAGTATTCTTTGTCCATAGCGACTGATTTTACCTGCCTCGGGCTTAGAGTACAATAACAAAAAAGGTGACTACCCGCTGCCCTCGCATGAAACACCGGAAAAAAGGATGATGCGGAAGCGGTATCACTTCCGGTAGTTACCCAAAACATATACAGGAGTATCTTCATGCCCATAGCCCTCGACGGGTCTGCTCTCACGGTTGAAAAGCTCACCGCAATTGCGCGCAATAATGAGAAAGTCCAGCTTACCCCCCAGGCCCTGGAACGGATCAAGGTCTGCCGCGCCATGCTGGAGGATAAGCTTGCCAGGAAAGAGATCATGTACGGCACGAATACCGGTATCGGCGAGTTCTCAGAAAAAATCCTCACCGAAGAACAGGTAAAGGAATTTCAGAAGTATCTCATCTATAACCATGCGGCCGGCATCGGCGACCCTGCGCCAATCGAACACGTCCGCGCAGCCATGGCCGGCCGGATCAACGTCCACGCGCACGGCAATTCCGGCTGCCGGCCCGAGATCACCCTGACACTGGTGGAGATGCTCAACAAGGGCGTCACACCAGTTGTTTGTCAGAAGGGTTCGGTGGGCGCCTCGGGCGACCTTGCCCCCATGGCGCAGATGGCGCTGCTGCTGCTGGGCGAAGGCGAAGCCTTTTACAACGGCGAACGCCTGGCCGGGGCCGAAGCCCTGCGGCGGGCAGGCATCGAAGCGCCCGGCTTGCAGGCCCGCGACGGTCTGGCGGCCATCAATGGCTCCAACCTGCTGACCGCCATGTCCGCCTTACACATTTATGACATGGAGCGTTTGCTCAAACAGGCCGAGATCGCGGCGGCCATGTCCATTGAGGCGCTGCTGGGCAACATGAAACCCTATAACACCAAGCTGCACGAGCTGCGCGGGTTCAGCGGCGCGATCATCTCCGCGCAGAACATCCTGAAATGTGTGGAAGGGTCCGACCTGCTGACCGGCAAGATGAAGACCAAGGTGCAGGATGCCTATTCGATGCGCTCGACCCCGCAGGTGATCGGCGCGGCCCGCGATGCAATTGCCTATGCCCGCTCCCAGGTCGAGATCGAATTGAACGGGGTTGGGGATAACCCGATCTTCGTGCCGGAGCTGCAGCTTACGCTGACCGGCGCGAACTTCCAGGGGACTCCGGTCTCGCTGCCGATGGACATGGCAGGCATTGCCATTACGATGGTGTGTGTGCTGGCCGAGCGCCGCCTTAACCGGCTGACCAACCCCGCGCTTTCGCAGGGACTGCCCGATTTCCTGGCGCATGAGCCGGGCTTTTACTCCGGCCTGATGCTCAGCCAGTACACCGCCGACCATTTGATCGTCGAGCAAAAAATATTATCCACACCCGCCAGCATACAGTCCATCCCCGCCGCCGCAGACCAGGAGGACTTCGTTTCCATGGGCATGAACACCGCCCTCAAGAACGGGCAGATCCTGGATAATGCCTATGGCGTGATTGGGCATCGAATTTATGGCCGCCGCACAGGCCTTCCACTTCCGCCAGTTCACTCCCGGCAGGGGGACCAAAACCGCACACGAGGTCATTCGCAAATACGTTAAGCATCTCGAAGTGGATCGTCCGCTGTATCCCGATCACAACGCCATGAAAGCCCTGGTAAAGTCCGGCGAAATACTCGATAAAGTTCAGGAAGTGGTGGGGATGCTGGGTTAACCCGCGACGGCAGCGAAGAACAATGATCCGCGCTCCTGCGTTAATTCATACATGAAACGGTCCCTGCCCGTCCTCCTCTTGTGTCTCCTGGTCGCCTCATGCTCCGGGCCCGTTGAATAGCATCGTCAAGATATTACAAACTTCAACACCCATACCCGTGCCCACGTTCACATCCACACCTACACTTGCGCCTACCGCTACGCCCACGCCGATACCTGACCCCGGCATGGAAATGCAGCGGGGGATAAACCTGGCTAACATGCTCGAAGCGCCAAAGGAAGGCGATCTGGGACTCACGGTTCATGAAGAATATTTTGGCCTGATCCGTAATGCAGGCTTCGATTTTGTCCGTATCCCCATCCGCTGGGATGCTCACGCACAAATGACCACCCCCTATACCATCGATGCCTCTTTCTTCAAGCGCATCGATCAGGTGGTCGGCTGGGCCCTGGATGACAATCTGACGGTTATCCTCGATTTCCATAATTACGGCGGGATCATGACCGACCCGACGAACAATAAAAAACGGTTCATCGGCATTTGGAAGCAGATCGCCGAGCATTACAGCACTTATCCGCCCCAGGTTTTGTTTGAGCTGCTCAATGAGCCCAACGATTGGCTCAACGCCTCCGTATGGAATGAATATCTTCGCGAAACCCTGGACACCGTTCGGGCCAGCAACCCCACGCGGGATGTGATCATCGACGACGCGCAGTCAAGCTCCTATGACTGGATCAGCACGCTGGACCTGCCCGATGACCCGCACCTCATCGCGACTTTCCATTATTATGAGCCTAACCAATTTACACTCCAGGGTGCGAATTGGATCCCAGGCGATACTCGAAGCTGGCTTGGAACAACCTGGCAGGGCTCGGATGCGGAAAAGGCCAGGATCACGAGCAATTTCGACCTGGTGGCTGCCTGGGCCCAGCAACATCACATCCATGTTCTGCTGGGAGAATTTGGCGCATATTCCACCGCAGAACTGGCTTCCCGCATCCGTTGGACGAGTTTTGTGGTGCAGCAGGCGGAACAGCACGGCTTTGCCTGGGCCTACTGGGAATTCGCCGCCGGCTTCGGCGTTTATGACCCGGTAAAATTACAGTGGCGCCAAGATCTGTTGAACGCTTTGGTCCCGCAGGCTAAGTCAGGCCCTGCCGGAGACACGCAAGGCTATCCGCCTACACCATAAACAGCGTGAGGCGGAACATTGGGCTTTTAGAGGAGATGTAACTTCTCGCCGCCCCCGCTTGAAATATCAAAAAAAGATAACTACTCACCGTCTTGTTAATGGTCTCCCCGAAAAATGAATATGGGCGGGGGAACACCCGCCCATATTCATTTTTCGGGATCTCTTTTCCCCTTCCGTTATCACGGAAGGGGAAAAGCTAAAGGTGCGTGAGTAGATACAAAAAAATATGTATACAGGGCATATGCCCTGTATACATATTTTTTCGGAGTGCTTCGCCGTGTTATTGGAAATGGCGAGACAGTGACAAAAGTTCTCTATCATCCCCTGCAAGGTATGGTACAACTCCCCGGATAGAATCTCCGTATTTACTCTTATATTCAGTACTTCACGAAAGGGTACCCAATTTTTTGGGGTGGAAGGGTGCGTACCCACCCTTCCACCCCAAAAAATCGGACTTCTCTTGATTTTCGTGATCTACTGATACTGTCATATATCCTCAAAAAGGAGAACTGATCGAGATGAAAGATTGGAAAGCTTTGCTTGGTCCCATGCGCCTGCCCTTCGTTATCCTGGCCCCGGTCTGTGTGTTGGTCGGCATGGGGACAGCCTATTGGACCACCGGCCGGGTAAACTGGCTGTATTTTGCGCTCACCCTGGTCGCCGGTATCGCCGCGCACATCAGCGTGAATGCCTTCAACGAATACTTTGATTTCAAGACCGGGCTCGATGCCCGTACGCAGCGCACTCCGTTCAGCGGCGGCAGCGGTACCTTGCAGTCCCGCCCGGAACTCGAAGGCGGGGCCCTGACCATAGCATGGACCGCGCTCGGGATCACAGCTTTGATTGGGATCTATTTTGCTTTTATATGGGGATGGCGTGCACTCCCATTGGGTCTTCTCGGCCTGGTCCTGCTCTATGGTTACACGGCATGGATGGTGTACAACCCGATCCTATGCCTGCTCGCCCCCGGCCTTGGGTTTGGCCCCCTGATGGTCCTCAGCACCTATTTTGCCCTCACGGGCACTTATTCCTGGCAGGCCTTTGTAGCTTCGCTGGTGCCCTTCTTCCTTGTCAGCGACCTGTTATTGCTGAATCAATTCCCCGACCTCGAAGCCGACCGGTCTTCGGGCCGCCGCCATTATCCGATCCTGTTGGGCCGTACCATCAGTGGATATATCTATATCGCATTTCTGATTGCCACGTATCTGGTCATTGGGCTGGGCGTGATCTTTGGCTTCCTGCCGCGCTTTAGCCTGCTGGGTCTGTTGACGCTCGTGCTGGCCCTGCAAGTGATCCGCAATCTGTTGGCGAACTCTGATAATATCCCTGCCCTCATCCCCTCCATGGGGCAGAATGTGCTTATCAATTTACTTACGCCGGCCTTGTTGAGCATCGGCTTCTTCATTCACTAACCCGGCGCTGCCTCGGAATGGAAGGCGCAGGATAAACATGAAGGCGAGCATCAAAAAAACTCGTATCCACTCACAGCCTTTAGTAAAGCAACCGAAAAACGAGATGTGCACAGGCCGTGTGGCCTGCGCACATCTCGTTTTTCGGAAATACTCACGCCACCCAATAATTAAAAGCAAACAGCATCGCCAGCAGCCCCATGAGCAGCAGGCTGAAGATCGTCCAGGCCCGGTCGAAGACCGGGTTCTTGCCCCAGCGGGCCAGCATAATGAAAACCGCCGGCGCGACCAGGATATAGCGCTGAATGCCCTGCGCCGGTCCACTGCTCCACGATATGACCAGCACCGCCAGGCTGAACCATGCAACTTCGGGGTCGTACTTAAGGCAGGCAACGCAAGTCACGATACCGATGATCAGGCCGATGAACTCGGTGAGGAAGTATGCGGTCCGCTCGGGGTTGCCAATGAACATGAAATGAAAAGAGTCCGACCAGGCGGAGAAGGCATAACCCAGTTTGAGCACGCCGCGCGAAAAAAAGTGGGCTTCGACATAGTCGAACGCCAGGCCGAGATAGGAATATTTCCAAATGAGGAACACGATCAGCGGAGCGCATACCAGCAGCGCCTGGCCAAGTGGACGCCACGGAATACCCTTGGAGAATATCTGCCGCCACTCTTCGGTGCGAACCCAGGCGATCGCCATTGGGATGACAAGCGCCACGCCGACCGCGCGCGTCAGAGCCGCGGCCGCGCCCAATAACGCTGCGGGGATCCATTGACGTCGTTTGAGCATCGCCAGGCAGCCGAAGGCCAAACCCGCGAACAAGCCTTCACTGTAGACCTGGACTAGAAAGAAACCGGTTGGAAAGATAAGCAGGTAGAAGACCGCGCGCATGGCTCCCTCGTCCTCGAGCTTATCACGCGTCAAATCATACAGGGCAAACATGGCCGCCAGCGTTCCGAGCGCAGAGACGATCACCCCTCCAAGTGTGGATGTGGCGATCGGGTCCAATCCGAAGATCTTGAGCGGCCAGTGGAACAACCAGATCGTCCATGAGTAGAGCGGGAAGAATGCGTAACTCAGGGAATAACTGCCCTTCAAATTTACGCCTGGCGCGTTGGCGGGTATCGTTTCGCCGGAGGTTGTCATGGTGGGGATGCGCAGGTCATTGTAGCCCCCGGTGGCGATGCCAAGATAATATTCAGAGTCCCACGCCACCTGGTCGTTCATGAATGGGTCGAGCAGATATACGTGACCTTTCTGATAGTAACTGCCGGTTGATCTTTCGGTCCAGTCCTGGGCGCGGTCGGGCCACTGCGGCAGGAAGCGGGCCGTCGCAAGCGCCTGGAAACCGATCACGATCAAAACCCAGGCCAGCCAAAGCGGGAGGATGGTTCGAAAAAAGATTTTCTTCATGGCACGATTCACTTTTCCCAAAAAAATAATGATGGTCCAGCCCCGAGACAATTAATTGGCGTTTTCGTGAGAAGACAAGCCTTCAAGGAACGGAGTAATCAGGGACAGGCTGGCCTATGGGTTTACTGAAACTGTCCTGCGTGATCACGATCAGAACCTGGCGCTTTGTTCGTCAAACTCAAGCGCAGCTCGGACCCCTTTTGCCTAAAACTCATGCCATTGACGGACTTCATCAATTCGTTCACTTACATCCGGCTCAGGATAAGGGCAAGTGTCGTCCGCATTTATAGCATAGTTTGAGCCGGTCAGAGCCGAAAAGACAGCCGCAGCGCCGTTGGCGAGGCTGGCCGGGTCGTAACCGCCTTCCAGCACGAACACGATTTTCCCGTTGCAGTGCTCTTCGGCCAGATCAACCAGTTTCTTCGAAAGCATGTAAAAGTCTGCCGTTGAAAGCCCCAGCGAAGTGATCGGGTCGCTCCAATGCGCGTCGAAACCTGCCGAGACCAGGATCAATTCAGGCTTGAAGGATTCTATGAACGGCGTAAAGATTTCATCTGCGATGCGCCGGAAGCAGACCTTCCCCGATCCCTCGGGGAGCGGCACGTTAACGATCCTCTTCCTGGCCTGCGGCGCCTCTTCATACCAGCCGGTGCCGGGATAAATCCCCCATTGATGAGTTGACAGGTAAGCCACACGTTCATCATCGATAAACGCGGCCTGGGTGCCGTTGCCATGATGGGCATCATAGTCAACAATGGCAACGCGCTTGAGCGGAGAGCTGCCTCCTGCCTCCGCCAGCGCCTCGCGCGCGGCAATGGCAACATTGTTGAAAATACAGAACCCCATCGGCCGGTCAGGCTCGGCATGATGCCCCGGCGGGCGGACAAGCGCAAAGGCATTTCTTGCCGTGCCGGTTAACACTGCTGCGTGTGCAGGCCAGCGTCCCGCCTGCCGCGAGAAGAGCATCCTCAAAGGAACTTCGCGTCACGAACGTCGGCGCGGGGTCGATAACGGCTGGCCCCTGCTTGCAGGCCTCTTCCAATCCGGCAATCAGCTTTGGATGATGGACACGCGCTACCTCATCTTTGAGTGCTGGCTTTACCTCCACCTTCAGCGCGTCGAACAAGTTAAGTCGGGGCGTCAAAATATCGAAGCGACCGGGCCCTTCAGGGTGGTCTGGAAACGTATGTTTCGGTGAGGGGACATAAGCATAAACCGTTGACATTGAAGGTACCCTCTTCACTCTCTGCAGAATCGGATGTGCTGAACCAAGGAGTGGCTTCCGCCTTTCGCGCCGTGGGAAGCGAAGGGCCGGAACATTGATAATTTTACCCCTCCTGTTTTTACAGATCGAAAATGAATGACTCATACCGCAAGTGATCTTTGATCCAGCCGCATGACACTTTGGAAATAGGACGTGGATACCTGCACTTTTATCACGTGCAAGTGTAAACGCCGACGAAACCCGTAATCCCTGATTTGCTCGGCAAATCAGGCGAGACGGTGGGGATTTTTTCGGAAAAAGAGTTTCTTCCGCGTCATCCATCCCATTTATTAAGACTGTCTGGCAACTGGACTTTCCATCAATAACCCGCGTCCGCTGGAACACGACTCCGCCTTAAACGATTACCAGGCGTGTCAAAGACACGCCTGGTAATCTTGAGGGGGGAGGGACACCACCGTCAGTCAACATGGGGGGGGCATGCGGACAAATGATCGGTGGGCTGACACCCTTGATACCAATAAAAGGGAGGGCAGGTGTCGTGCGGCTAATATACATCCGAATTGTCTAATTCACATTAAACTATGATTAGAGAAAGGAAGTCACAAACGCCACTTTCCTATTTTCTTTTATCGAATAACTTTAACCATTCGTCTATTTCTTCTGACGATAATTCTTTCCCCGGCCCCGGCTTGCCAGCCGCTGTGTTCGCTTGTGGATATTGGTTGATCCTTTCGAGTTGTCGCGCAAAGTCTTCCGAAGAGGCCACGGCCGCGTGCGCGGCTCGCGCTGCGCTTTGCACTTCGTGATCTGAGCTGACAACGATCCAATTACGCGCGGCCCGCTCCAACTTTCTGAGCCTGGTCTTAATCGCCGAATCGGCCGTCCTCCCCAATCGTACAAAGTGGACGGTCACCGTGCCGTGCCTGGCCGTCTGAGCTGCAGGCGCCCCGTCAAAAAAGACTTCGCATTCGCGCCGGGATAAACGGGAAAATTCCTGCAGGATGGCGATCAGCTCCAGCTCGTCGTCGGGCGAATCCAGGCGCAAACCGACTTTGGGGATCAGGTTATGGCCGTCAATAAGATAAGGCATCCCATCCATTTTACCCGCCGGCGTAGCCTGGAGCACGGCTGGACGTTTATTCTCATCCGCATCTTAAGTCGTTTATTTATGATTGTTGCGAAGCTCTGGTTCGCCTTTAATTCACGGAGGTCGTGATCTCGAACTTGGGCGGGTGCTCGAGGTGTTTTTTTACCGCACATAACTGCGCCGAATTGATCACAGCCTCGCGATACCTTTCCGGAAACCCCGGCGGCAGTTGGATATCGAGCTCTATCTTCTCGACCATTCCCCCCGTTGGATCCCTGGTCACTCGTTCGATAATTTTTAGGCCATCCGTGGAAAGTCCGCGCTGGCGGCAAAAACCCAGCACGTAAATTCCGGCGCACGTCCCGATCGAAGAGAGGAACACGTCAAACGGCGACGGCGCAGCGGCCGCCGGAGGCTGGTCGGTCTGGACCGTGAACGGCCCAAAATGCGCATCCACTTTCGAGCCGCCCGGAAAATCAATGATCAATTCCATTTCTGCCACTCCTGGAGAAGATTTTACGTATATATTCACAGACCTCGCATGAAATACCCGAAAAAAGGGATGTACGCAGGGCGTACGCCCTGCGTACATCCCTTTTTTCGGAACTCTTTCGTCCCAGGCTGAAAGCGTGGGACGCGCGTGTGAATAAATACGATTTTACGTATATCCCTCTGACGCCGCAGCCCGCAAAAAACAGGCGTGTATAATGTAACTCATTCTGCTATGACAGGAGTCATGCTATGGCCGATAAAAAAAATCTGATGATCCCTCCGCAAGGCGGAGTTGTGCGTGATTTCATCCTGCGCGTAAAACTGATCCTGCGCCTGATAGGCGACAAACGCGTAAATCCGTGGCTGAAAATAATCCCGATCGGCGGGTTGCTTTATTTGATCTCACCGATCGATCTGATCCCGGATATCGCGTTGCCCATTATCGGTGAGTTGGACGATGCCGCCGTGTTATGGATCACCAATTACTTTTTCGTTGAGCTTTGCCCGCCGGAGATCGTGCGCGAGCACGTGAAAGCCTTGAACGCCAACAGAAGCGCAGCAGACGATGACGATATCATCGAGGCTGAATCGGTTGAGATCAAAGACACAAAAAAATAGGACACTGGGGCCATGCACCGCACCGCTCGCCCCAGGCTGCTCCTGTCGCTCCCCCATTAGTCTATCCGCTCCCTGGAAAGAAGGATATCGAGCCGCATCCCTGGATATCTAATATTAATCGTCAAGTCAAACTTAATTCGTTAAAACGAGGCCTATGATGAAACGATTTCTCCTTTTATTGGTTATTGTTTTGACGGCCTGCAGCAGCCTGGGAACGCCCACCGCCCTGACAGCGCCATCGGTCCCGGTAACCGAAACCACTACGGCGCCCATTACAGAAACTCCCAGCCCTCCGACTCCCACTGCTGCAATCCCCCCAATTTCCGCCCCAATATCAGACGTAACGTCCTTTCCCAATCCGACCGCCTATAAATGGACTCAAGTTGTCTCTGGCTTCGTTTCACCCGTCGGCATTCAATTTGTTGACGACGGTACGGGGCGCATGTTCGTAGTGGAACAGGCCGGCCGCATCCTCATCGTTCAGAACGGGCAGGTTCTCCCAACCCCCTTCCTGGATATCACCGACCGTGTTGGAAGCGGTGGCAATGAGCAGGGTTTGCTCGGCCTGGCCTTTCATCCGGACTTTGAAACAACTCCATTTTTCTATGTAAATTACACAGATAAGAACGGTAATACGGTCATCGCGCGTTTTCAGGCCCACGGCGATACGGCCGATCCCGGGAGCGAAAAAGACCTGCTTAAGATTGACCAGCCCTTCCCTAATCACAATGGCGGCGTACTGACTTTTGGTCCGAATGACGGTTATCTCTACGCCGGCCTCGGCGATGGAGGCTCCGCAGGCGACCCGTACGGCAACGGCCAAAACACCAATGTCCTTTTGGGCAAGATCCTGCGGATCGACGTTGACCACGGCGACCCGTACTCCATCCCGCCGGATAATCCCTTTGCCAGTACCGGCGGCAGGCCCGAAATCTGGGCTTATGGCCTGCGCAATCCATGGCGCATTTCCTTTGACAGGCTTACCGGCGATCTATATATCGGAGATGTCGGGCCAGGATCTGTGGGAAGAGGTGGATGTTGCGCCCGGCAATCCTCCGGGGTTGAACTATGGCTGGAATTATCGCGAAGGCATGCATCCCTACGCGGGCAGCCCGCCTGCCAGCCTGAAACTCTACTATCCGGTCGCTGAATACAGCCATTCGTGGGCGGCTGTTCGATAATCGGCGGCTATGTTTATCGCGGTTCCATGCCCGAATGGCAGGGCATCTATCTTTACGGTGATTTCTGCTCGGGGATAATTTGGGGGCTTCTCCATTCACCAGATCCCAGTTCCGGGAAACCCTGGCAGTCTCAGGTCTTATTTCAGACAGGAGCCAGCATCACGACTTTTGGTCAAGACCCTTCGGGCGAAATCTACTTCGCCGACCGCGGCGGAACTATCTATCGTCTTGAGAAATAACCCTACAAGATCAGTGGACGGTCACACTAATGTGACCGTCCACTTTATTACTGATTGCCGATCGGGCAAAACAGGGGTGTCTTAGGATTGCACAGCCTCCGTGCGCTCCCCCAATAACGATTCCTTTCACTTATGTATAGAGTCCCATAAACACGGTCGTATTAGTCCATAAATCGTGTACTTTGTCACGAGCATTCGTGACGCGTGTCACTGGCAGACATGTCTGACATCTCGTAAACTAAGGGCGTAATCTGGAGGTTCGATGGCCTTCCGTGCTTGGGAAGTTAGCAAGATCAAGTTTTGCGAACATGTCGGTCACGAGATCGCGCTGGAATCCGAAATGGTTTATCCGGCCGAACACCTGCCCGACCAGCCTCCTCGAGTGATCGCACGTCGTTGTTCTAACGCCCTGGTTTGCAATCAGTTCGATAAACCGGTATGCGTTTGGTGCGGAACAAACCCCGATCACGACCCAACCTTATAAACCCGGTAGTGCTCTATCAGAGCCTACTTGGCTTAACTCTCTCTCCTCCCTCTGAGTTGGTCTTTGGCTACCCCGCGAGCGATCGCGGGGCAAGCCGTTAAGGGGAGAACGCGGCAGTTCCCTTAAAAAGGCAGCGACTTCTTCATCAGCAGGCCGGGATTTGATCTGGCTTGCCGGACCAACCTGGCGCAATTTGCCGCGCAGGATTACCGCAACGCGGTCCCCAAGCTTTGCAGCATCTTTCAAATTATGCGTGACGATTATGGCCGTGCGCTGGTCTGCCGCCAGCAGGGCCGTGAGGTCTCCCAACAGTTTGGCACGCGCGGGCTGGGTCGAGTGCGGAAAAAGGCTCATCCAGCAGGATCAGTTCCGGGTTCCAGCACGAACGCACGGGCCAGGCTCACCCTTTGCGCCTCCCCACCGGACAACTCCCCGGCCCGCCGGCTGGAGAGTGAATTCGATCCCCAGCTGCTCCAACCAATGCCCAACGCGCGCGCGGATCTTATCCCTGGGCAGGCCGCGAAATTTCAACCCGAGGGCCACGTTCTCAGCCACCGTCATATCCAGCAAAAGCGGCGCCTGAAAAACAAAAGATATCCTGCGACGATACTCCAAAGGATTCCATTCAGACTGCGGACGGTTCTGGAAGAACACCTGGCCGCTCCCCGGTTTGAGCAGCCGCGCGATCACCAACATAAGGGTTGTCTTGCCGGCGCCGTTCGGCCCGACCAGGGCAAGCACTTCACTTTTCGGCACCTCGAGCGAAGGAACCTCGAGCACTGTCCTTCCAGCGCGCCGTACCACCAGGTCGCGGATCTCAACCAATGCGCTCATCGCTTCGCCCCTCTTTGCTGGATCCAGGTCAGCCCCCAATTGACCAGGAACGTAATGATCAGCAGCAGCACGGCCAGGCCGATGGCATTGTTGAATTCTCCTTTGCTCGTTTCCAGGACAATGGCCGTCGTCAGCACCCGCGTCTGATAGCGGATATTCCCCCCCACCATCATCGAGGCGCCCACCTCGGAGATAACACTTCCAAAACCGGCCATCAAACCGGCCAGTAAAGGCAGCCGGGCTTCGCGCCACAGCATCCAGATCATTTGCAGGCGCGACGCACCCAGCCCGAGCAGTTGCAACTGCAAAGCCGGTTCGAGCGCCTGCAGGGCGGCCGTCGTCAAGCCGGTTACAACCGGGAAGGCGATCACTACCTGGGCGATCACGATCGCGGTCGGAGTGTAAATGAGGTGCAAGTCTCCCAACGGACCGGAACGCCACAGCCCCATTGCAACGAACAAACCCACCACCACCGGCGGCAGCCCCATACCGGTGTTGACAACGCTTAACAGGAACGCCCGGCCCGGGAATCTTCCCAATGCCAGCAGCGTACCCAGCGGCAAACCAACCAGCAGGCTGAGAAGGGTCGCCAGGATAGAGACCTGCAGCGAAAGCAGGGTGATCTGAAAGATCTCGGGGTCGATGGACATATCAAAGGAAATAATAACGGGAAACCGGCCTCGCAGCCCAGGCCAATTTCCCGTTATATCTTTTAATCAAGCAGCCTGGTGCTCAAAGACCGAGGTCGGCATCGGTCTTGTTGGCGTCGGGTATGAACAGTTGCTGGCCATACTTATCAACGCCGAACTTGCCAATAACTTCCTGGGTAGCCGGGTCGGTGATCCATTTCGCAAAGGCCACTGCCCCTGTATAGTTGATCTTGGGCCATTTATCGGGATTGACGGTGATGACGTGGTACACGTTCAACAGGCTGGTATCTTTTTCCACCAGGATATCCAACTGCAGGTTGGATTTGTTTGCCAGATAGGTTGCCCGGTCCGTCAGGGTATAGGCGCTTTTTTCCGAGGCAATGGTTAACGTGGAGCCCATTCCCTGCCCCGACTCGACATACCAGGCCGGCTTCTGCCCCGCGGGGTCCAGGCCCGCGCTCTTCCACAACGATAATTCCTTGGTGTTCGTGCCCGATTGATCGCCTCGGGAGATGAACATGGCGCTCGCTCCGGCAATCTTTTTGAAGGCGTCCACCGCGCTGGCAGTACCCTTGATTCCCAGCAGGGTCGGAGGAAGGCCCGACAATGATAAAGTCGTTATGCATGACCAGCAGGCGTTCTTTGCCAAAGCCGCCGTCCATATAGGTCTTCTCGGAAGAAGGCGCATGTACTAAAAGGACATCGGCATTGCCTTGCTGTCCCATCTGCAGTGCGGCTCCCGTACCTACGGCAACCACTTTGACTTTATAGCCGGTCTGCTGCTCGAAGAGCGGAACCAGCACGTCCAGCAAACCCGAATCCTGTGTGGAAGTGGTCGTTGCCAAAATCAAGTCCGGGTTGGCGGGCGCAGGGATGGCTGTAGGTGCAGCGGAAGGTACTTCGGTGGGTACCTCGGTCGCCGGAGCGGCAGTCGGCGAGGGAGGCACTGCCGGTGCGCAGGCTGAAAGGGCCAACGCGAATGTAAGCAGCAGGCCAAAAAGCAAAGATAGGCGGGATTTCATGTTTCCTTCTCCTCTAGACAGGGATGAGTTCACCGCTGTGCGCGGTGTTATAGCCCGGTAGTAAATCGAGCATGCGGCGGAATGCAGAGGCCTGGATATAGTCGAGCACCGGAGACAGAGTCTTTCTCGTTATCCCGCGGTACGACCAGGTCATAACGTTCTTCGAAGAGTGGGATAAAGTCCAGGCCGTGTTGGTGAGCCGCTGCCTGTATACCGATCGCGGCATCTGCCCTGCCGGCCTCGACCAGCGAGGCGGCTTCCGTGTGGGTATTGACGATCCGGTCATAGCCGTGAATGGCAGCGGGTTCTTCGCGGGTTCGTTTTAACTGAGCGTCGAACCACACACGCGTACCCGAGCCGCCATTCCGGTTTACAAAGCGAATATCTGGGCGCGTAAGATCAGCAATGTGCCTGATCTTTTTGGGGTTACCGGGGGAAACCATTAATCCCTGTGTACGGTGAGCCAGTGTAATCAGTTCCATCTTGCGGTCCGGGAAGATGCGCTGAACGAAGGACTTGTTGTATTCTCCGGTTTCGTCAAGCAGGTGCGCGCCTGATACCTGGCATAATCCCAGGCGAAGGTTTACCAATCCGTCGAGGGAGCCGACCGGTAAAGTGAGCAGCATGACATATTTGGCAAGGCGCTTGGCTATTGCTTCGATCGCAAGGTCGTGACTGCCGGAAAAGACAATGGTCGGCGACTTGGTTTTAGGAAGGATCATTTCCTGCAAAAGGAACGCCCCGGCTTTGGCGCGGTAATACTTTTCCGTCACTCTACCCGTTGTACGGATCTCGGCCATTTCAACCAGGTCTGCGGACTCAAGCGCCTTGATATGGTGTCGGATCCACGCCGGAGAATGTTTTAGAGTCCAGGCCGAGTTGGGTCAGGGTGGCAGGTTCGGCCATGAGCAGGCGCAGGATCTCAAGCCGGCGAGCATCGGCCAGCAACTTGATCTTGTTCGGGAACCGTAAGGATTTAAGATCGACCATCACGATTAAGTATTTCCTTAATTGTCAGGAATTTTAACATGAATCCCCATAACCGTTTGACAATTCCTCACAGCTCCTGCCTAAAATACCCGAGAAATGGATGGCTGCTGGGGCGTACGCCCCAGCAGCCATCCATTTCTCGGCATCTCTCGTCCCAGGCTTAAAGCGTGGGACGAAGGTGTGCTGCAAATTTGACAATCCTCTACCCGTGTGATAAACTCCCGCAACAATTTTAGTGAATTACGAAATAGCAGGAAGAAAGCTTTTTTGGGGATGTGCGGTGCATGCACCGCACATCCCCAAAAAAGGAAATTCCTCAAATCCGTAATCTGCTAATTATTATAGAAGTGCTCATCCAGAGAGGCTGAGGGACCGACCCGATGAAGCCTCGGCAACCGCTTACAAAGCTGGTGCCAATTTCGGCAGACACAAGTCTGGGAGATGAGAGATGACCGTGTAATGATGTCGCCTCTCGTCTCGAGAGGCGTTTTTGTTCGATGGGTGTAACGGTTGAACCGAAAAGGCCGGATAGTATGGATATTGGCGAAACGCTTTATGTGACAACCCGCGCAGGGTTTCGCGATTGGCTTACCAGGAATCACCAGACCAAGAAAGAGATCTGGCTGGTCCAGTATAAAAAAGCCACGAAGAAGCCGTCTATTAACTATATCGAGGCGGTTGAGGAGGCCATCTGTTTCGGCTGGATTGATGGCTTCGAAAAGGGAATGGATGCCGAACGTTATGCCACGCGTTTCACGCCGCGCCGGCCGAAGTCCAATTGGACGGAGACAAACAAGGAACGCGCCAGAAAGATGATTGCAGAAGGTAAAATGAAAGAGGCAGGCCGGGCTGCCTTGCCCGCCGATTTTTAAGAGTTCAAAGGCTTGAATGTTGGAATGTCGACCTTTTTGGAGTTGCAAATACTTCAATGAATTGTCCTGAATGTGGTGCGATTATTACCGGCGAGAAAACTTGTGAAACGCAATACCACGAGTGTCTTGTCAAAGAATTCACTGACGCGGGTTTCGGCGCAGTTCATCACTTGACTGTCGCAGCCTATATGCTCCAGCACTCGAGCAAATTGTCGCTGCAAGGCTGGTTCGAGACACGCAGGTTATTGAGAGAGTTTCTGATTGAACATAAGCCGCCTGCCGAAATAAGAAGGCAAAATAAAAATCATGTGGATAGCGGCAAGCGCAAATGGAAGATCACTTCGAAAGACGGAATTTCAAAGATTAGCAGGACCGAATGGACGAAAACGATTTTAGATGTACGCCTCCAGAACGCCGAAGTTTATTGCGCAGATGTAACCGCATGGGCACTGGCGGCCTTGAAGGATAGCGAAGAGATCACCTCAGGAGCATATTATTGATAATATCTTAGGAGCAATGAATCGTAGATACACAATCGCAAATACCTCGACGCCCTCGAACAGAAAGTGCTCGTCTTCGATGGCGCGATGGGCACCAGCCTGCAAGTCCAAAACCTCACTGCTGAGAATTTCGGCGGCGAGGAATATAACGGCTGCAATGACTTTCTGGTCATCTCCTATCCCGAAGCCGTGGAAAAAGTCCATCGCTCGTTCCTCGAGGTCGGCGTGGACGTGATCGAAACCGACACCTTCCGCGCCAACCGCATTACGATGGCGGAATACAAGCTCGGCGAACGTGTGGTCGAGATCAATCAGGCTGCGGCCGCCCTGGCTCGCCGTCTCGCAGACGAATACTCGCATGCTAAGAACAGGACAGCCCCGTTTTGTAGCGGGTTCGATAGGCCCTTCCGGCAAATTTCCTTCTGCCAATGACCCCGACCTTTCCAACGTTACTTTTGATCAATTGGCCGACGTCTTCCGCGAGCAGGCCCTCGGTCTGATCCGCGGCGGCGTGGACGTGCTGCTCATCGAAACCTCGCAGGATATCCTCGAAGTAAAGGCTGCCATTACCGGCATTCACAAAGCCTTCGACGAAACACAAACGTATTTGCCGCTCCAGGCCCAGATTACCCTCGATACCACGGGCCGCATGCTGCTCGGAACCGACGTAGCCGCAGCCCTCACCATCCTTGAAGGGATGGGCATCGATGTTATCGGCCTCAACTGCTCCACCGGTCCGGAACATATGCGCGAGCCCATTCGCATCCTGGGTGAAAATTCCACCCTGCCCGTTTCATGCATTCCTAACGCCGGCCTGCCGCTCAATGTGGACGGTCAGGCGGTCTACCCTCTCGAACCGGAACCCTTCGCCGAGGCGCTGGTGGAGTTCGTGGAGAAACACCACATCTCGGTTGTGGGCGGATGCTGCGGGACAACTCCCGCGCACCTCAAATTGCTCGTGGAAAAGATCAACGGGCGACCGCACCCTGAACGGCCGGGGCAATCGGATGCGAAGCTGGCTTCATCCATGACCGCCACCCTCATGCGACAGGACCCACCGCCCACCCTGCTCGGTGAGCGCTGCAACGCGCAAGGCTCCCGCAAGTTCAAGAAAATGCTGCTGGAAGAAGATTACGACGGCATCCTCGAACTGGCGCGTGAACAAGTGGCGGGCGGCGCGCACGCGCTGGATATTTCCTGCGCCGTGACCGAACGCCCGGACGAAGTAGAGCTGATGCGCAAGGTGGTCAAGAAGCTGGAGATGGGTGTGGATGTCCCGCTCGTGATCGATACCACCGAGCTGGACGTGCTCGAATCTGCGCTCAAGACCGCGCCGGGGCGCTGCCTCATCAATTCGACTCACCTCGAATCCGGCCGCGCGAAGGCTGATAAGATTTTCACGCTGGCCAAAACCCACAATGCGGCCGTCATTGTTTTGACCATTGATGAAAATGGCATGGCGAAGACGCGCGAGCGCAAACTCGAAGTGGCAAGGCGCATTTATGATATTGCCGTCAACGATCACGGACTTAAGCCCCAGGACCTGGTCTACGATGCGCTGACTTTTACCCTCGCAACCGGCGATGAGGAATTCATCAATTCCGCGATCGAGACCATCGAAGGCATTCGCCTGATCAAACAGAACCTGCCTGGGGTGATGGCTTCCCTGGGAGTGAGCAACCTGTCGTTTGGGCTTGCACCGCAGGCGCGGCCCGTGCTGAACTCGGTCATGCTTTATCACTGCATACAGGCCGGCCTCGACATGGCGATTGTCAATGCTGCCCAGGTCAAGCCCTATACCGAGATCGACGAGAAGGAACGTGAACTGGCCGAGGACCTGATCTTCAACCGCCGTGCAGACGCCTTGCAGCGTTACATAGAATATTTTGAAAAGGTCTCACCGCAGTCCGCTGAGTCTGCCCTGACGAACCCGACCGAAGGTATGACGCCCGAACAGCGTTTACATTGGTCTATATTGCATCGTCATAAAGAGGGCGTGGAAGCGGATATTGATGAGATCATCAATGGCTCAGTCTCCCCTTCCTCCGACACTGCAAGGGAGCAATTCCCAACCAAACACGAAGCCGCCGTCCACACTCTAAACACCGTCCTGCTGCCCGCCATGAAAGAGGTCGGAGACAAGTTCGGCGCAGGTGAATTGATCCTGCCGTTCGTCCTTCAATCCGCCGAGGTGATGAAGAAGTCTGTCGCACATCTCGAGAAATATCTCGAGAAGAAGGAAGGCGTCAGCAAGGGCTTGGTGGTGCTTGCGACCGTCTATGGCGACGTGCACGATATTGGCAAGAATCTGGTTAAGACCATCCTGGCCAACAACGGCTATGACGTGATCGACCTGGGCAAGCAGGTTCCGGCAGAGACCATCATCACCAAGGCCGTCGAGGTCAATGCCACCGCAATCGGACTGTCCGCGCTGCTGGTTTCCACCTCAAAGCAAATGCCGCTGATCATCAACGAACTACACCGCCGGGATCTAAAATTCCCGGTACTGGTCGGCGGCGCAGCGATCAACCGTCGTTTCGGACGGCGAATCCTTTTCACGGAAGACGGCCAGGCGCATGAGCCGGGTGTTTTCTACTGCAAGGATGCCTTTGAAGGCCTCGAGACGATGGACCAGATCATCGTCCCCGAGAAGCGCGAAGAACTGCTTGAACGTGTCCGCCGTGAAGGAGATATGGAAATGGGGCGCGCCTCACAAATACCCGAGCATCGCAAGACTGCCGGCACCCGTTCGAACATCGTTGCCGGAGCCGATCACGCTTCCGCTCAAATGGGGCCAGCGCGTTGTGAAAGACATGCCGCTGGAGATCGTGTTCAAGCATCTCAGCCTCAACGAACTTTTCCGCCTCTCGTGGGGGGCCAAGAACGCGCATGGCGCGGAATGGGATAAACTCAAAGTTGAGTTCGAGGCGCGCTTGGATCGCATGCGCAAGGAAGCGCATCAAGGATGGCTGGCTCAAACCACAGGCCGTTTACGGATATTTTCCCCTGCCAGTCCGAGGGCGAGGAATTGATCGTCTACAATCCCGATACGATCAACACTGCCTCACCTGATGAACTGGCGCGCTTTACCTGTCCGCGCCAGCCTTACGACGATCATCTGTGCCTTGCTGATTATTTTTCTTCCACCGACTCGGGCAAGATGGACGTTGTGGCATTCCAGGTTGTGACCGTCGGCAACCAAGCCACCGAGCGCTTCGATAAACTCCAGGCTGCCGGCGATTACTCCGAAGGTTACTTCACGCACGGCCTGGCCGTGCAGACTGCGGAAGCCACTGCAGATTATCTGCACGCACATATCCGGCGCGAGTTAGGGATCGGCGAGGAGCAGGGCAAACGCTATTCGTGGGGTTATCCGGCCATCCCCGAGCTGGAAGATCATAAAAAGGTGTTTCAGCTCCTGCCGGCCGTCAAAACAGATCTCGGCATGACTCTCTCCGCGGCATATCAATTGATCCCTGAGCAATCAACGGCCGCGATCATTGTCCATCACAAAGAGGCAAAGTATTACAGCGTCGGCGAAAGTCGTGTCGAACAATTGATGAAGTAGCGCAAGCTGGCAGCTTGCGCTGCTAAATCCCATGCAAAAATATAAAAAGCATTTTCCGGTAATTCTGCTGCTGATCACCGCGTTTCTGATCGGTTTTTTTACGATTAAGGATTACGGAGAAAGCTGGGACGAAGCCGATATCTACCGTTATGGTGATTACGCGATCAATGCCTACCGATATATTCTCAACCCCCAGGCGCTGCCGGCTTTCAATACCAACTTGAACCTTTATGGGCCGGGATATTACCTGGCAACCGATCTGCTCGCCCATCTATTTAAGATCGTTATTCCCGCCTGGTCACTGATCAATGCCTGGCATTTCGTGTACTTTCTGACATTCCTGGCCTGCGCCCTGGTGATCTACCTTTTGGCAAGACGATGGATGAGCGAGCTGGCCGCATTTGGGGTAGTCCTTTTATTTTTGTCCCAGCCGCTGCTCTGGGGACACGCCTTCATTAATCCGAAGGACCTCCCCTTCATGGCTTTTTTCACCGCCAGCATCTACACCGGTTTTAGAATGGTGGATCATTATGAGGTTTCATCCAGGCTCGACCTGGCATTAATACCTGCGGGCATCCTTTTAGGGTTTACTGCCTCATTCCGCGTGATCGGTCCCCTGGCCGGCATTCTGGTGCTGGGCTATGCCATATTACAAATTACGAACAAGGGCCATCCCTTCCGCGGTTCTCTACCTCGTTACGGCAGGGATCACGGCCTACCTGACCTGGCCCTATCTATGGAGTTCGTTGATCCCGCATTATATGCAGAGCCTCACTACAATGTCCCAATTCCCCTTTGCCACCGATATCCTATTCATGGGCAAATTGTATAAGGCAGACCAGCTTCCAAACACCTATTTTCCAACCATGGTTGGGATACAGCTTACCGAGCCGGCTCTCTTATTATTGGGAGTAGGCATCGTCCTATCCATTCTGTTGATCCGCAAAAGGGAAACGGCAGGGCCCTTTTTACTTTTCCTCGCCTGGTTCTTGATTCCGGCATTGGTGATTGTTGGAACCCGCAGCCCGCTTTACGATAACGCCCGCCAGCTTTACTTCCTCTTCCCGCCCTTATTCATATTGATGGGTCTGGCGCATCGAAAAGATATTCATTTTTCTTACCCACCCCTGGGCAAAGGCAGCGCTTTTCCTGGTAGCTGCCCTGCCGGGTATTTTGGTTGCGGCCCGGCTTCACCCCTACGAATATGTATACTACAATGCTTTCGTCGGCGGGACGGGCGGTGCTTTCCGGAAGTTCGAAATGGATTATTGGGGGATCTCTTTAAAGAGATTACCGAATATATCAACTCCACGGCCCCCGAGAATTCACGGGTGCTGGTATATGGCCCGGAACAGACGGTGGAGCTGTATGCGCGGCCCGATATCCATGTCTTTATTCCCCAGCAGCAGCCAACGGCTGCCTATGATTATGTTGCCTTTCTCACCCGGGAAAATCTCGATGAACGGCGCTGCAAAGCGGCGCAGGACCATTTTTTCGGTAGACCGAAGAGGCGCGCTATTTTCTGTACTAAAAAGCATCCCGGCCGGTGCGGAATGCAGGTAATATCGAAATGATGTTTGCTCGCTCTTTATACAGCATCCAGGAATTTGGAATTCTGCCTTGAATCAGTTTTTTGTTTATGCAAGATACGACGTGGTTTTTATGGATGGACGAAGGTATCGTCTCTTACTCTTTAAATAATGAAAACAAGTACAGAGATTTTCGCAAGAATCAATAAATATGCTATTTACATTCTACTCGCCGTCGCGTTATTGATAGGTGTTCTCACCCTCAAGCAATACGGCGAATCTTGGGATGAATTGCAGTTCTTCAAATATGCCGACCGCGCCCTGGCTGCCTATTCCAGCTGGCCGAGTACCGGCAGCATTACGCTTACAGGCAACACCTACGACAACTACGGCCCTGCTTATGTAATGCTTGTGGCGCTCGGCGCGCGTTTGCTCGGCACGTTCGTTCCCCTGATCACCTCTGACCTCCGACATTTGCTGTACTTCATTACATATCTTAATTGGTATTTGGGCCCTTTACCGAACTCTGCGAACGCTGGCTCACCCGCGCTGCTTCGCTCGGGGCGGCATTGCTCTTCGCCACACAGCCCGTTTTCTGGGGTCATGCTTTTATCAGCCCGAAGGACATTCCCTTCCTCACCTTCTTCCTGCTCAGCCTCCTGTTCGGGCTTGGATGGTCGACTCTGTTAAGCCTGTTTCATTCGACACAGTTTCACCCCGGGCAAAATGGTTGCTCCTCGGTCTCACCCTTCTCTGGCTGGCCCTGCTTTTGATTCTCTTCGGGGCCACGGATTGGGTTCATACGTGGATAACTGGCCTGGTGCAAGCCGCGGCCGCCGGACAGGCAAATATTATTTCTTCGATCGCTTCAGATATTCACAAAGTGAAGCCTGATATCTATATTCAGAAATACTTTGTCCTTTTCCTGCGGGCCCGGGCCGTTTTCTTTGTTCTTTCCACCCTCATTCTCGTCTGGTTTTGGCGCAAGCTTCCTTCCGCGTTCCACTTTGTTCTTTCCATCGCCCCGGCAGCGATACTGTTGGGCGTGGCCACATCCATCCGCGTGCTCGGTCCGTTTGCAGGTCTGATGGTGATTGCATATGCCCTCTGGAAATCGGGCAGGAAAGCCGTGCCTGCCCTCGTCGTTTATGGAGTCGTCGCCCTCATTGCCATGTACCTCACCTGGCCCTATCTCTGGCCCGATCCAATCGGTCACTTTGTCGAGAGCGTGCGGGTGATGTCGGAATATCCCTGGAAGGGACAGGTCCTCTTCGACGGCGTGATGTATACCTCTACCGACATCCCGCGCTCTTATTTGCCCGTCCTGCTGGGCATTCAATTGACCGAACCGGTCTGGTTCCTGTTTGCAGTGGGTTTGGCTGTGATCGTTTATGGGAGCATAAAACGCAGCATGGAGAACCGGTGTCCTACTGGCTTTAACTCTCGTTTGGTTTATCCTTCCGCTGGTCGGGTTCGTGGTCACCCGCTCCCCTTTATATGATAATTTTCGCCAGGTCTTTTTCATCCTGCCGCCGATTTTCATGATGGCCGGGGTCGCGTTCGAGAAGATCAAGCGGCCCATTTTGCAGGCTGCCTTGATCGGAGTGCTGCTGGTGCCCGGAATTGTGGATGGCGCCCGGCTGCACCCTTACGAATATATCTATTACAACCGGTTCATCGGCGGCGTGCAGGCAGCTTTCCGGAAATATGAATTGGATTACTGGGGCACGTCGTACCGTGAGGCCGCTAATTATTTGAATGCCGACCGCGCCGGCCAATGCGAATATTTGGGTCGAGGGCCCTGTGCAAATATTGCAGCTCTATGCGCGGCACGACCTGAAGATTTATTCGACATACGAAGCCGCCCGGGCCGACCATTATGACTATGTGGTGGTGACCACCCGCTACAACCTGGACCTGCAAACGTATCCGGATGCAAGGATCGTCCACACCATTGAACGCGATGGATCACTTTTAACAGTGATCAAGGAACCCTGAACGGAGAAGAGATGCAAAATTTACTGGAACGGCTTTCGACGGAAGTGATCCTTGCTGACGGCGCCATGGGCACGATGCTCCACAGCCGCGGCGTAAGTTTTGACAAATGCTTCGATGAGCTTAATCTCACCAACCCTGCAGCCGTAGCCGAAGTACACCGCCAATATATTGAATCGGGCGCGCAGTTGATACTGACCAATACCTTTGGCGCGAACCGTTTCAAGTTAGGCCAGCATGGCCTGGAGCAGAAGACCGCCGAGATCAACAGAGCGGGAGTGGAGCTCGCAAAACGTATCGTTTCCTCTTCGTTCAAAGAGGTGTGGGTTGCGGGCGATGTCGGCCCGCTCGGGGTACGCATCGCGCCGTTTGGAAGAGTTCAGCCCGAGCAGGCCCGGGCTGCGTTCGCCGAACAGATTGAAGCCTTGTGCCAGGCCGGCGCCGACTTGATCGTCATCGAAACGATCAGCGATCTTTATGAGATCCAGGAGCGCGGTCAGGGCCTCGAAACAGGTTTGTTCCCTGCCGTTGGTCGCCTCCGTTACCTTTACCCGCGATGACCGCACCTTGCTGGGTGATGATCCTATGAAAGTCGCCCGCTTGCTGCATGAGGCCGGTGCGGATGTGATCGGCGTCAACTGCTCGGGCGGACCCGCACAGCTTTTGCGTTTGTTGAAACAGATGCGCCATGCAGTTCCATCTGGCAAGTTCTGGGTGAAACCCAACGCCGGTTGGCCTGAACAGGTCGGCGGACGGATCATGTACCCTGCCGACCCCGATTACTTCGGTGACTATGCGCTTTCGTTCCGCGAGGCCGGCGCAAGCATCGTCGGTGGCTGCTGCGGCACAACCCCTCAACACATCGCCGCCATGCGCAAGGCCCTGGACACTTCACCGTCCATCGAACCGTCTCAAATCGCGGTCCAGCCCGAAGATGAGATCACCGAGGCCGCCCAGGAACAGCCGACCGAGTTCGCACAAAAACTCGCCGCCGGGAAATTTGTTACCGCGGTCGAGATGGATCCGCCGCGCGGCCTTTCGACGCATAAGCTTCTGGCGGGCGCCTCGCTGCTTGCAGAAGCCGGTGCGGATGTAATCAATGTCGCCGATAGCCCCATGGCGCGCATGCGAATGTCTGCCTGGGCGGTATGCGACGTGGTGCAACGCCGTGTCCATGTGGAGACCACTCTGCATTTCCCCACTCGTGGCCGTAATCTTTTGCGGGTGCAGGGTGACCTTCTGGCCGCGCATGCGCTCGGCATACGAAATGTGCTCGTCATTATGGGCGACCCCACTGCCATCGGCGATTATCCTGAGGCGATGGATAATTATGACCTCGTCCCCTCGGGTTTGATCAAGCTCATAAAGCAGGGTTTCAACGCCGGCGTGGATCATTCCGGGACGAGCATCGGCCAGCCCACCAATTTCTTCGTCGGCGCGGCGCTCAATCTCTGTCCGAGCGATCCGGAGCAGGAAGCCAGGAACTTAGTGAGAAAGCTGCGGGCCGGGGCCGATTTTTTTATAACACAGCCCCTCTACCGTCCCGAGCAGGGAAGCGAATTCTTGTCGAAGTATGAGGCAGAACATGGGGCTCTGGGCAGACCTGTTCTGGTAGGCATCCTGCCTTTGGTCAGCTTGAAGCATGCGAATTTCCTGAAATCATGAGGTGCCCGGCATCGCTATTCCCGAGAAGACCATCCGGCGCATGGAAAAAGCAGGCGAGCATGCCGCGGAGGAGGGGGTGCGGATCGCGGTAGAATTGATCGAGCAGGTCAGGGGCTGGGCGCAGGGTGTCTATATCATGCCTCAGTTCAGCCGCTTCGATTTGATCGCAGACATCATCGAAAAAACAAAACTACCCGAGAATACCGCATGATCATCAAGTGGCTGCAGCGAGGCGTAATCGTTGTCATCGTTCTCGCAAGCCTTTACGCAAGCATCCTGAATTTGATCGCAACCAAAGACTTGGGGAGCATAACCGACGATCCCGTCGCAGACTGGGAGGTACGGTTTGTGCCCCTGCTCAAACAACTTCCCTTCAAGCGCGGGGTGGTCGGTTATATCTCCGACTCAAGCATCCCCGGCGTGAATTTCAACGCCGCCAATGATGAAGGTGAATATGTGCTGACGCAGTATGCGCTGGCGCCGATCATCATTGTCAAAGGCACAAACCAGGAGTGGAACGTCGCCAACCTGGACAAAGATGCCTATGCGATCTGGAGCAAAACAAATCAGGGACAATTTGAAGTGATACCCTTCAAAGACAAACTATACCTTCTCCACCGGTTGAAAAAGTGAAGCAGGCATGATCCTTCTTTTCCTTTTGCCGGTCCTGACCGGCGGAATGATCGTTCACCTGATATGGCCGGACCGCGACAGCCGGGCCCTGATGTTGAAATTATTTCTGGGGGTTGGGATTGGACTGGGGCTTTGGTCCCTGCTGTATTTTCTCTATTTGTTATTCTTCGCGGGCCAGCATTGGTTCGTCGTCGTACAACTTGCAATTTTCATCGTTCTATTGGCCCTTACAATTTGGAACGAAAGGAAACGCGGCTGGCCTGTCCCGGCGCAATGGAAACTGTTGGGTCCGACGAGGATGCAGGGCATCCTGCTGGGGTTCAGCGGTCTCGTCTTCCTGGTCTCCCTTTCCAGCACCGCCAGCTATCTATTGCGTAGAAAGCAGGGTGATTGGGACGCGTGGATGATGTTCAATCGCGCTGCGCGATTTGTTTACTTGAATCAGGCGAATTGGTTGGATTCGTTCTCACGGCAGATGGACCCGATCTTCCACGCCGATTATCCTTTACTTCTCGCCATGAACTCGGCCTCAGGCTGGGATACCCTCGGCGGTGAAACGCCGCACGTGCCCATGGTCTTAAGCGCGTTGTTCGCTGTAGGGTGCGCCGGGTTGATGGCCGGCGCCCTGGCCTCTATTAAGTCAGTGGGACAGGCTGCATTCGGGCTGATCGTTTTGTGGGGCATGCCCGTTGTCGTCAACGAAGGCTCGCGTGAAATGGCCGACCTGCCGCTGGCTTTCTTTATATTGGCAACCGGGGTCTTGATCTATCTTTTTGTACTCCATCACAAACCGGGGCTTCTGGCTCTCGCCGGACTCACAGCCGGGCTCGCGGCCTGGACAAAAAACGAGGGCAGCTTATTTGTGCTTGTCACAGGCCTGGCATTGGCAATTGCTTTCTTTCGCGAAAAACCCCTGCGGATCCTGATTTGGTATGCCATAGGCCTGGCCCTGCCGTTGGCAGTCGTGCTCTATTTCAAGTTTTTCCTCGCCCCGCCCAGCGATGTGTTAAGCAGCGGCCCGGCGCGCTCGATTGCACAAGTCCTGGATCTCTCCCGCCATGTGCAGATACTTCAATCCTTCTGGGGCGAGATCAGGGGCTTCGGCAGTTGGAAGATTGCATGGTTACCTTATGGGATCCTGCCAATTTTGCTGGTCTATTATCTCCTTTTCCGGTCTAAGGTTCTAAAAGAACATCGCACAGCTTATATTGCGGGGATTACAATCCTGGTAGCCCAATCGCTTGGTTACTATGTCATTTACCTGATTACGCCCTACGATCTCGCCTGGCACCTGAATTATTCCGCAGATCGGATTGTCCTGCAAATTTTCCCGCTGATTCTTTTCATGGTCTTATGCGCCAGCCGGACCCCTGAATCTGTTTTCGACTCGCACACGACGAACTGAAACGGAGCGAAGCATGCTGCTCGCCATTGATGTAGGCAATACCAATTTGACGCTTGGCCTCTACGAGGGAAAAAAACTCGATCCCCACTGGAGACTCGCCACCGACCCCGCCCGCATGCCCGATGAGTACGGCCTGCAGTTCCTCGGCTTGCTCGAACATGCGGGGTGTTCGGTCAAAGACCTGACCGGTATTTGTTTGGCCTCCGTGGTTCCACAGCTGACCGGGCGCGTGGCGCTGGCCTGCCGGGAATATCTCAAACAGGAGCCTCTGATCGTAGACACAGGCATCAAAACCGGCATCCGTATCCGCTATGAAGACCCGAAAGCGGTCGGCGCGGACCGGGTAGCCGATGCCGTGGCCACGATCCATCTCTTCGGCGGACCGGCTTGCATCATTGACTTTGGTACGGCTACTACGTTCAATGCCCTCACCAAGGAAGGGGATTATCTGGGTGGGGCCATCACCGCAGGCATTAACCTGTCTGCAGATGCACTCTATACTCACACAGCAAAATTACAGCGCATTGATCTGCAGCGTCCGCCTTCCGTGATCGGGCGCAATACTCTCCATGCCATGCAGTCGGGTCTGCTGTTTGGGTACGTGAGTATGGTCGAGGGCATGGTGGTCCGCTTCCGGTCCGAGTTGGGAACCGATATGAAGGTCATCGCCACCGGCGGTCTGGCCGAGATTGTCGCGAAAGAGACCAAGGTTATTGATATCCTCGCTCCCTGGCTCACGCTGGATGGGCTTCGAATCATCTGGGAACTCAACCATTAATTAGCGTTTTACGAACGCGGATCAGGATAAAACGCGCCCTCCGCGTTTTACTTTAAGGCAGGTTATGAATCTTCAGCGTGTCGTTATATTCTCGATTGTCATGACTCTTTTGGCAGGCTGCAGTGGGCTGCCCTTCTCTTCCCCCGCCTTTACGGCCACAATAACTGCCATACCGTCAACGCCGACGGCGTCATCCACACCTACGTCTTCTGCAACCCCCACGATCACCACAACGCCGAGCCCTTCCCCCACCGCAACCCCTACCTGGGTGGCGCAGGGACCGAATCAGGTAAAAGTACCCATCCTGCTTTATCATCATATTGCAGTCTCTCCCATTTCAAGCCGTTACTACGTCCCGCCCGACAAATTCGAAACCGAGATCAAATTGCTCCATGATTGGGGCTATACGCCTATCACAACCACCATGCTGGTAAAGGCCATCACAACCGGGGCTTCTCTTCCGCCGCGGCCAATCCTCATTACGTTCGATGATGCGAACGAAGACAATTACACCAATGCTTTCCCCATCATGAAGAAATATGGGTTTACCGGTGTGCTTTATCTTCCTTACGACTACATCGGCACGAATGGCTACCTAACTGTCGATCAAATCAAGGAAATGGCGGCAGCCGGATGGGAAATAGGCAGTCACACTCTAAGTCACCCTATAAATTTTTCGACTCTGAGCCCGTCGGCCATGCGCTCTGAAATTGTCGATTCGCGCAAGAAACTGGCGGCCCTGCTCGGTCTGCCGATCCTGACCTTTGCTTATCCCTTCGGCGATGCGCCCTCTTCGGCTACAGATTACGTTATCTTTGCAAGGTACATTGCCGCCATGGGCGCCACCGGCTACACAGCCGATCAAGGCACAGGGAATCTGTTTGTCTTACAGCGCTGCGAGATCAAAGGCTCGGACGACGCCCGGAGCATGACCCGCTTCCTGCCCTGGCTGGGCGCTGCTTCCTTTTTCCCCACGGATACTCCCACTCCAACTGCAACGCCTACCTGGACGCCCAAGCCGACCTGGACACCCTAAACTCGAGCCTTGGAACCAGACATAAATCTGCAAGCCTATAGGTGAAGTAGGGCAAGATGCCATCTTGCAGTAGCGCAAGATGACATCTTGCCCTTTACGAAATTAAACGAGGTCTGCGTGATGTACGGGTGCGGCTCATCCTTGACAGTCTTATTGTTTTGCAGATAATTACGTTCACCAAGTCACATTCGAAGAGACCCCCGATTTTTAGGGTATGGGGTGTGGCAAACGCCTCATGCCCTAAAGATCGGAACCCTCCTCGCTATTTTGTGATTTACGGAAATTACTGCATTCGTTTTTTCCAAAGGCAGGGACGGAGGAAAGTACTTCAGCGTAAGCCGACAGGGAAGCCGGAGCATTCCTAATACAGGAAAGATGATTGAGACTCTGGCGCGGTGGCAACTGAAGGAAGTTCCCTCCTGAGCCGTCTGAGTGAACGGGAACCCTGGTAGTTCAGACCGTGATCCCAACGTTATCCGGGAGGCCGATGTTAGTCGGTTCAAAGTGAGCCTGTATAGGCTAAGTTGGGTGGTACCGCGGGAACTCCCTCCCGTCCCAGTTATGGGCGGGAGGTTTTATTTTTCTATGATCTCGATACTACCTGCGTTTGATTTTATTCACGGCCCTGCGTAACAGTTGCATATGTTTTACCAGAAGCATTACCAAGTCATCGGATCACGGAGGACGTATGTTGGATAAGCTAGGTGAAATAGAGAAAACCGCCCTGGACAGCCTCGCTGCAGTGCAGGATGAATCTGCCCTGGAAGGCTGGCGGGTAGCGCATCTCGGACGCAGCTCTCCGCTCATGCAGGTTTTTGGCGGGCTGGGTTCGCTTTCAAAAGAAGAACGTCCTGCCGTTGGACAGGCGGCAAACCGCGTCAAGGTGGCGCTCGAAGCTGCCTTGGCCGCGAAAACGGAAACCATCAAAAGGGCCGCGCTGGAACGTTCATTAAGCGGGGAAAAGCTGGACGTGACCCTGCCCGGCCGCCCCATCCACCATGGACGGCTCCACCCATCCACCCAACAATTGCGGCGCGTATTGGCGATCCTGGCCGATATGGGGTTCCAGGTCTATACCTCACGCGAAGTTGAAACCGACGAGATGAACTTCCAGCTGTTGAACTTCGCGCTTCATCACCCTGCACGTGAAATGCAGGATTCCTTTTACGTGGATGCACCTGAGCGCGGCGATAATCCCATCCTACTGCGCACGCATACCTCTCCCGGCCAGATACGCGCCATGCAGGAATTTGCGGCAAAAGACCCGAAGAATCCGCCGCCCATTCGCATTGCCTTGCCGGGTATGTGTTTTCGCTACGAACAGATCACGGCGCGCTCGGAGATCCAGTTCAATCAGGTGGAAGGATTGGCCGTAGGCGAAGGGATCACCTTTGCGGACCTAAAGGGCATGCTGACAAATTTTGCCCGCCGTATGTTTGGCGCCCAGGCCCTCGTCCGTTTCCGCGCCTCATATTTCCCGTTCACGGAACCTTCTGCGGAAGTGGATGTGGAGTGTTTCGTTTGCGGCGGCAAAGGCTGCCAGGTTTGCAAAGGATCCGGCTGGCTGGAGATACTCGGCTGCGGCATGGTGCATCCCGTCGTCTTGCAGAACGGCGGCTACGATCCAAAGCGCTATTCCGGCTTCGCCTTCGGCATGGGACCCGAGCGCCAGTTGATGCTGAGATACCGTATCGACGACATCCGCTACTTCTGGGGCAACGACGTCCGGTTCCTCGAGCAGTTTTAACTATTAAGGGATCAGGTGATTAGGAATCAGGCGCTCAGGAGGTTGCATGACTAAATCTGAGGAGAAGGGTTTGGAGACTTTGCAAGTTTGGCAAAAATCGCTGGCTTTCAGCGTGGGAGTCTGTAAAAATATTCTGCCGTTGATTCCTGCTCAAGAAAAGTGGTCGCTAATAGACCAGTTGCGGCGTTCGGTGCAAAGTATTCCGGCGAACATTGCAGAAGGGTATGGCAGGTTTTACTTTCAGGAGGGAGTCCGTTTCTGCTACGTTGCACGCGGTTCACTGGAAGAAATCGTTTAGTCATTTGTCCCTGGCTCATCAGCTTGGCTACTTCGACGACGAAACTTACAAACAGTTAAATAGCCAGGTCACAGAGATTCGGATGATGCTAAATGGCTATATTGCCTTCCTGAAGGAAAGTAAACGCGGCATATCGGAACCCGGTGCAAATCTTTTGGTCCGTGATGCATCTGAAGGTTACGTCATTAATACCAACGCACCTGAAACCGAATTACCTAATACCTAATTACCTGATACCCAACTACCTCTGTCCTTTCTGGAGAACAAAATGAAGATCCCCCTTTCCTGGCTCAAAGACTTTATCGACCTCGATGGCTTGAGCGTCGAAGATATTGCACGCAAACTGACTCTCGCCGGACTCGAAGTTGACGAGATTGTCTATGTCGGACTGGCTATGCCCGCGGATAAGGGCGGGGAACGGCATGAATTCAAGACCAGCGGTATTGCCTGGGACAAGGAAAAAATTGTCGTGGCTGAAATCCGCGAGGTCCTGCCGCATCCCAACGCCGACCGGTTAACGTTGTGCGACCTATACGACGGCCTGGCAGTGCATACAGTCCTTACCGGCGCGCCAAATATATTTCACTTGAAGGGCCAGGGCAAACTTCCCAAACCGATCAAAGTCGCATATGCCAAAGAAAGTGCAACCCTGTATGATGGGCATGCCGAGGGGCTGCAGTTGATGACGCTCAAGCGCACAAAGATCCGCGGGGTTGAGTCATATTCAATGGTTTGTTCCGAAAAGGAGCTCGGCATCTCCGAAGATCACGAGGGCATCATCCTGCTGGATGATGATGCGCCGGTCGGCATGCCGCTTGCCGATTACATGGGCGATGCCGTGCTCGATATCAGCATTCTGCCAAATATGGCCCGCAACGCGAACGTGATCGGCCTGGCGCGTGAGCTGTCCGCCCTGACCGGACGCGAATTGATAAAGCCCAGGTCAAGGTCAATGCGGGCGGCGATCCGATAGAAGATCTCGTCTCGATCCAGATCACCGAGCCCGATCTCAACCCGCGTTTTGTGCTTGGGCTCATCAGAAATGTAGAGATCAAACCCAGCCCCTACCAGGTCCAGCGGCGGCTTAAGCTGGCGGGCATGCGCCCCATCAACTGCATCGTGGATGCCACCAACTATGCCATGCTTGAGCTTGGCGAGCCTCTCCACGCCTTCGACTACGACGTGCTTAAGGAACGTGCGGGCAAGAAGGCGGTGAGAATCACCACCCGCCCGGCAAAGGACGGCGAAAAACTAACCACCCTCGATGGCGTCGACCGCAGGCTCACGTCCATGAACGTGCTGGTTTGTGATGATAAGGGTCCGCTCTCCATAGCAGGCGTAATGGGCGGAGCTGAGAGCGAAGTGTACGATGCCTCCAGGGAAATCCTGGATGCAACAGGCATTGAGATGAAGGCCGGCGAAATGTCTCAAGGCAAAGCCAGTGTACGCACACAGAGTACTGCCAATATCCTGCTCGAAGGCGCGGCCTGGAACTTTATCAATATTCGCCGCACTGCCAGACAGCACAACCTCCCCTCTGAAGCCTCGTTCAGATTTCGCGCGGCGTGCATCCCGCCTTGGCGGAAACGGGGGTCAAACGCGGTTTGCAGTATATGGCTTTATGGTCGGGTGGCGTGGCCGCGCCCGGCCTGGTGGATGAGTACCCCATCAAGCCAAAGGACCCAACCGTCACGGTTACGCCTGGCGACGTAAAACGCCTGCTGGGCCTTGAGCTGTCTGCGGAGCAAATTGTTTCGATGCTGGAAAAGCTCGAATTTAAATGCAGCATTCGCGGATCGAAAACTGCGGAAGGGGGGACGGGCTCGGCTAAGGGCAGCTCGAAACCACAACTCACGGATCTCGAAACCCCCATATCGGTCACCGCGCCGCCGCACCGGCTCGATATTGGTGAGGGCGTTGTAGGTCTCGCCGACGTCCTTGAAGAGATCGCCCGATCTTATGGGTATGACCGCATCCCAACCACCAATATGGCCGATGCACTTCCGCCGCAAATCGGCAACCCCGGCCATGAGTGGGAGGAACATCTGCGCGACCTTCTCGTTGCACTCGGCTTCGACGAAGTGGTCAGCTATCGCCTCACCTCCCCCGAACGCGAGTCGCGGCTGGGTATAACCGGTGAATATGTCCGGATTACAAACCCCATTGCTCCTGATAAGAGCGTTCTGCGCCGTAGCGTTCTGGCCTCCGTGCTCGATGATCTCGAGCGTAACATTCGCCTGAGCGAAAGCCTGGCTTTCTTTGAGATTGGGCCGCTGTTCGAGCCCGCGGCGGATAATGCTTCGACACCCATCGCGGCGCGTGGCCTCCCCAATGAACCGCGCAAGCTGGCCATTGCAATGACCGGCCTGCGTACTGCCACGGCCTGGGATGCAAAGGAACCCCCAGTCTTCGATTTCTTTGACATAAAAGGGCGCATCGAGCTCCTCCTGGGCGGCCTCCATTACGCCGACGTTTCCATTAACGCAGCCGGTTCGGTTAACTCTTCGACCTCATCAGCAAGTGCTGAGTCATTCGAGGCAGGTTATCTGCATCCGGGCAAAGCCGCCGAGATCAAAGTGAAAGACAGGATAGTTGGCGCCTTCGGCGAGTTGCACCCCATGGTTAAAGAGAAATATGATTTCGGTCCGTACCCCGTGCTGGTTGCCGAGTTTGATCTTGAGTCCCTGCGGACAGTCTCGCCGACGTACAAGGTCATACCGGTGCCGGAGTTTCCACCTGTTTTGGAAGATATCTCGATCGTCGTAGCAGAGACCGTTCCGGCATCTACAGTAGAGGCTCTGATCCGGCAAACCGGGGGCAAGTCGCGTGACGAATGTCCGCTTGTTCGATGTTTTTCACGGAGAGCAGATCGGTGCAGGCCAGAAATCGCTGGCCTACAGCCTTACTTATCAAGCCCCTGACAAAACATTGACCGATGCCGAAGCGGCGGCGATCCGCAATAAGATCGTGAAGAGACTCGAACAGGAGGTGGGAGCGAAACTACGCAGTTAAGAAGCACGACAAATACGGGATGCGCGTGGCAAAAACGCGATCTACCTGCCAGGCTGAAAGTCGAGCCGAGCGTAGGGCAAATTGCCAATTTGCCTTGTTGCAAATCATTCGTGAGTAGCTTGAAAATGTCACATTATTCAAAAGGTGGCCGATTTCTTCTACTGCGACATACTCTAGGTAATCACGAAAGATCGTACACGGCAAAAATATACTTATCAAATATACGGGAGAATGCATTATGGACAACAGAACGAAAGGGATCATCGCCACGGTTGCCTCGGTCATTCTATGTGGATGCCCCGGACTGTTTTTCTGTCTCTTCGGCGCCTTCACTGCCACCGGGAATATGCCTTTTAATACGGAATTGAATGGTGTAACCAATTCCGGCACCCTGCCGCCGACTGCCGGTTATGTGCTGCTTTGCTTCTCTTTGATCTTAATTGTCATACCGATAGTGGTTGGATTCCTCACCCTGCGGAGCAAACCTGGTGTGTCGAGCAATAACGAACCCATCCCGCCTGCGGCCTGATCAAGACGGATTTTCTTTAATTATTTCAGTATTGGGTATTAATAAATGAGTTCCGGGCGGACGCCCGGAACTCATTTATTATTTCGAAGGCCGTAGGAGCAGGTGATCTCCCTGCAAAGGTATTCCTCCTGCCCGGACTTCTACTTCTTATTGCACTATGATCCTCAGGGACATTGTGCAGAATTCATTCTGGCCCAGTCGAAGGGTCCAAACGGTCCTATAAGTCCCTGGGTTTTTGGGAGCCGTCATGCTTATCTTAAGCGAGACTGCAGCCCCGGGAGCAATGGAATTCGGCAGGTCCGCGCCTTTTCCTTTAGCAAGTTTTGCGCCGCTCAGATAGATAAAATCTACGCTCGTATCATCCCAGGTTTTCCTGCCCGTATTCGCGACCGTCCAAACTGTAATAAATCCCTTGTTTGCAGGCATTATAAAATCGTCGGCAGGCGATTGTCCGGTTAGTTGACATTCGTAATCTGTTGCCGAAGGAGTGATCGGTGTGGAAGGAGTGATTACCACCCCCGGGACAGGTGTGGGCGAGATCAAAAGAAATAAAAAGGTTGGGGTGACGGTCGGCGTATCCGAAGGTATGGCAGTGGGGAAAGGCGTGAGGGTGGGGGTTAGCGTCGCCGTAAATACGGCGGCCGTCTGAGTGGCCGCAAACGCGGCAGTCTCGGCAACAATAGTTTCTATGCCGCCCGGTGCTGTAGTTGGAATCGCCACGGGCGCCCCAAAAGGCAGGGCGCACGCAAACATGGAGCTGATTACCAGGAACAATAACAGCGGACGAATTCGACGCTTGACAAAACTGTTCATGGTGCCTCAAGTTGTTCTCGACACTGCAGTCAGTGTCGAGAACGGTATGTACAGCGCACTTGCGTTTGCTTACACAGATCCGTGGAGCTTGTCACATCGGTCCCTGGGTTTGATGCCAGAAATTGCCAGAGGATAACCGACAGGCTATCTTCACTAGCGATTGGGCTCTACATCAATCGCGATGTAAGGAAAGCAGAAGCCGCCCTCTACTTTCCAGGTCATAACCTGGAGACCTTTTTCGGTCGGCGCATTACCATCAAAGTTGAAGCTGATGCTCTTGCCCGGTTTGATCTCCGGAAGCTGAACACCGGCCGCTGTAGTCATCTTTGGGCCGCTTAAGTATTCGAAATCCTTGCCGGCCACCCAGGTAGAGGTGCCCGTATTGATAATTGTCCACTTTATATCAAAGGGATCGTTGGGGCGAAACACTGTGTTATCCCTGGGTTTCTTGCCCGTGTCGGGATCGCAGGAGAAAGCTACACTGCCGCTTCCACCACCTCCACCGCCTCCCGCCGGACGGCGGGACAACTACAAAGGGAGTGGCAGTATCGAAGATCGGAGTCAAAGTAGGTACTTCAAGAGGGATGGTTGTCGGGGTTAAGGTTTCAGTTGCTGCTGGTGCCTGCGCCGCAACAGTCAAGGCCACCGCCGTTCCCATCTGGTTTTGTGCGTCCACGGTCATGGCAACCGAAGTCCCCACTTGTGCCTGAATTTCTTCGGGGCTCTGAGCCGCCTGCCCCGGAGCGCAGCTGGAGAGCAGGAATATGACTCCAAGAGCGACGATTACGGGTTTTGGGATTAATTGCATGGTATTCTCCTTATTGACCTTTTTTTAGGCTTCTTACTTCGGATTCGATTCACCGGAACCGATGCCCAGCGGCTGCCATTTCTTTTCGTCCTTCAAACGATGCTGGATTCCATGTCGGTCGTGAATTTCGTCAAAGCCTAGCGGTTTAATGAACATCTCCTCGCCGTCGAGTAGACCGGTGAGTCCGGCCTGGCCGGGCTCGGGACGCTTCTCCTGGCAGTATTTGCAGGTCTTCGGGTCGTGCGCTTTATACTCGGAGGGCTCTTCATAACTGCTTACGTAGCCTTCATAGTTTCGCACGATCACTTTATGGTCCGACATGCTGAGCAGGTAATTCGGCATGATCGGGATCTTTCCGCCGCCGCCCGGCGCGTCCACGATAAATTGCGGCACGGCATAACCGGAGGTATGTCCGCGCAACCCTTCGATGATCTCGATGCCTTTCGAAACCGGGGTGCGGAAATGTCCCGCGCCTTCGACCAGATCACACTGGTAAAGATAATACGGTCGCACGCGGATCCGGGTCAGCTTCTGGACCAATTCGCGCTGAATATGAACACAATCGTTGATCCCCGCCAATAAAACGGACTGGTTGCCGAGCGGGATGCCGGCGCGTGACATGCGGTCGCAGGCCTCGGCAAGTTCCTTGGAAATCTCGTTGGGATGATTGACGTGGATGTTCAACCACAACGGATGGAATTTGCTTAGCATATCACAAAGTTCTTGTGTGACGCGCATGGGCAGGAACACGGGTACCCGCGAACCGATGCGGACGATCTCGATATGCGGGATCTCGCGCAAACGGGTGAGTATCTCTTCGAGTATTTTCGGTGCCAGTACCAGCGGATCGCCGCCGGAGAGCAGCACGTCGCGCACCTGCGGAGTCCGTCTTAGATAATCGAGCTGCTGCTCAAACTCCTTACGTGAAAAGGTTTGTCCGGGATCTCCCACAATGCGGGAACGGGTGCAGTATCTGCAATAGGACGCGCACTGGGTTGTCACAAGCATCAGCACGCGGTCGGGATAACGATGGACCAGTCCCGGTACGGGCGAGTGCCGGTCTTCGGCCAGTGAATCTTCCATCATCCCGGTGAAAGGCGCGATCTCCGCGTCGGTCGGGATGATCTGCTGCCGCACCGGGTCATGGGGGTCAGCAGGATCGATGAGCGAGATGAAATAAGGCGTTATATCCACGCGGAACAGGCCGGCGGTATTCAATGCTTTCCGTTCAGACTCGGTCAGGGTGATAACTTTCTCGATCTCCTCGGCCGAATTGAGACGATGGCTCAACTGCCAGCGCCAATCGTTCCATTTCTCATCTGGGACGTCGCTGTAAATGGGTGCACGTTTGGAAACCATAGGGGTATTCATAGGATGTTCCTCCGAATTAGTAGACCAGGGAAACTATAAGATGAAATAAGCGCGCAAATTAGACCAAACGGAGGATCGTGGTCGGGGCGAAAGAAACCCGCAAACTGGTTGGCGACGTAGGCCATTTTAAGTATTGTAAGAGGAAACAAAGGGCAGGTCAACCTCCCGTCGGGAGAATTGGCATAAAATCGCAATAATATCAAAAGGTGTACAATTAAATCCGGTAATTCACAGTTTCCATGGTTCTTGTATTTGTAACTACTCACCGTCCGGGCACCAAATACCCGGGAAAAAAGACGTGCAAAGGGTAATTATGACAAACGTTGCCGTATTAACGGACAGCACAGCCGGCCTGCCTGAGTGCATCTTGAAAAATCTCAACATCAAGACGGTGGCTTACTACATCAATCGCGGTCAGGAAGTTTTGCGCGATCTGGTCACCATCCAACGCGAAGAATTCGTGCGTTGGATGGTCACGGCCAAATTTGCACCTACTACAGCCAGCCCGAGTCCGGGCGATTATCTCAACGCCTATAATGAATTGGCCGGTGAGGGCGCGAAAGAGATCATCAGCATTCACATGAGCTCGAAGATCAGCGGCGGTTATCAGGCTGCAATGGTTGCCCAGTCCATGTTAAAGGAGAGCAATCCCGGCCTGCACCTGGTGGTCCTGGATACGCTCAACGCCTCCATGTGCCAGGGCTGGATGGTGCTGGAAGCGGCCCGCGCGGCCGTCGCCGGTCTGTCCCTCGACCAGATAACGACGAACGTTAAAAACATGATTCCCATCTCACATATGATCCAGACTGCCGACACGCTCAAGTATCTCTACATGGGCGGGCGGATTGGCAAAGCCCAAAACCTGCTGGGAAGCATGCTCAATATCAAGCCTCTGATCGGCCTGGAAGCCGGCGAAATCGTCCCGCTGGGCAAAGCCCACAGCAGAGGCCAGGCTTATCAACAGATGGCTGATATGGTTGCGCAGGCGATCGGCAAAGGGAAAGGCGCGGATCGCCTACGTTCACGTGGGCGCACAAAAGGAAGTGGAAAAGATAAAAGAATTGGTCGAGTCAAAAGTGGAGGTAGTCGAATCCCTCTTGACCGAACTGACCCCGGCCCTGGCAGTCCACAGCGGGCCGGGTACAACCGGCTTATGCTACTATCCGGTGGATAAATAAACGTCAGGTCGATGTGAGTACATCTACCTGATGTTTAGTCGTATTTACCCACCACCCTTGCGTAAAATACCCGAAAAAAAGAGACAGGTTCAGGGCGTATGCCCTGAACCTGTCTCTTTTTTTCGGAATTTTTTTCTGGGCAGATGCAGGCGTTCTTTCTGCATCTGCCCAGAAAAAGGTGTGTCTTATTCCGCCTGCTTGGTAGAGGTTGGCAGAGGCGGCAAGGATTTTAGATACGCAAACACGGCCTTCAGCTCATCGTCCGTCATCTGGCTCTTGAATTGCCAGGGCATGAACCGGTCGGGAAGGTTCGTCCCGGAGGGTGTAACCCCGGTGCGGAGCGTCTTGATGAAATCGGCTTCCGACCAGGCGGTCAATTCGCCTCCAGGCGTAAGGTTGGGCGCCAGAGGTGAGCTCGGGTCTCCTGGTTTCCCGCCCGCCAGCTGCGCGCCGTGGCAATCACGACAACCGTTTATGTCAACCAGATACTGCCCGTACGCCGCGCTGACGCCGGGCTCCGGAGCAGAGGGGCGATTAGCCTGGTCAATCTCGCTGGCCCGCAGCAGATTGCCAAACACTCCCGCGCCGTACATCACATTCCCCATGAACGAGAAATGTAATTGAGGTTTGGATGCCACCCGGTCCACCGCCGGCACCGACTTGACATAAGCGATCAGGTCGCCTAGGTCCGCATCGCTAAGATGATAAAAATCCTGCGCCGGCATGATGAATACCGACGTGCCATCCGGCTTGATGCCATGCCTCAGGATCCGCACAAAGTCCTCGTCGGTGAGCTGGCTTCCCAGCCCGCCCTTCCCGCCGGTCAAGTTGGGGCGTTTGCTCCGCCCAGCGCCCCGCCGTCAAACCAGTCAGGCGTGCCGCCCAGGTCCTTCGCGTGGCACTCCATGCATAAAATAGTGGCGAGATGCGCACCATGTTCGATCGAGGCCGCGTCTGTGGGGACGGATACTGCTTGAACCTTTACTTGATACTTCTGTGAGAATTCGATCCGTGACTTTGTATACAGGCCCACGGCAACCAGCAAGATCAGAGCTATCAAACTTCCCAGCACAATTCCAACCCATTTCAAGATTCGTTTCATGGCTCTCCTCCAGCGAATTTTGCGGCGAATATACACTAAATTGAGATAAGATTCAATACTGGCTCTCCATTTTTAGGCGAGAGCTCTCCACAGATCACGCAGATTTCATCGATCATTAAAATTGAATTTGCGTAATCTGCGAAATCTGTGGATGGATTTATTTTCTTTCCCGTCTAAATGCTGGGCGAACCACAATGCTTTGCGGAAGGAAAAAAACATGGACCCTGCACCGACTCACAAACTTTGGGCAGACTTGCATCGCCCCGATCTTTCACCGGCCCAAACAGACTTTAGCATAATCGGCATCCCCTACGATGGCGGCGCTTCCGCACGCAAAGGCGCGGCCTTTGGCCCCGAACGGATTCGCTTCTGGTCGGGGCATCTGACCCCCTTTAGCGAGGACCGCACGCCTCTCAAAAAGCTCAGGGTTTGCGACCTCGGCGACATCCAGGTCAAGGATCAAATCCAGGACTTTGAAAAAATCAGCCGACAGGTCGCAGCCCTGCCGAACACCCCGATCCTGCTCGGAGGCGATCATTCCGTAACGATCCCGGTTTTTAGAGGCCAGCGCGGACGTTTTGCAGGTAAGCGCCTGGGCATCTTATGGGTTGACGCACATCCCGATCTCTGTGATGAATTCAACGGCTCGAAATATTCGCATGCCTGTGTCCTGCGCCGCGGGCTTGAATTCGGCATCCAACCACAAGACGTCTGCCTGGTGGGTCTGCGCTCCTGGGAAGAACAGGAAATTGACCTGATCGAGAACAGCGGCCTGAACATTTACACCGCAGCGCAGGTGGCCGAACGCGGCATGAAGGCCGTTGCGGCCGAGGTCCATCGGGTCTTATCGGATTGCGATGCAGTCCATATCTCGCTGGATATTGATTGCCTCGACCCGGCCTTTGCGCCCGGTACGGGCATCCCCGATTCCGGCGGATTGACCGCGCGCGAAGTGATCTCGCTTATCCAATCGTTACAGGGCTTGCCGCTGGTTGGTCTGGACGTAGTCGAAGTCGCGCCGCCGCTCGATCCCTCCGAGGCGACCGTCTTTGCCGCATTAAAAGTCATTTTCGAATTTATTGGGGTGATTGCCAGGAGTAAGACGCGACCGTAATCTTCCTCGGTCTTCACTCAATAATATAAGAGTTGTTTATGCGCGCAGAAGCAAGCGGGGGAGGCAATCGTTTGATATACAGTGTTGTAAAGTAGCCGCGCGCCGAGGTTATTGAGCAACTTGTGCATGTTACAATCCTGCCCTATGAGCGTTGATCTGGGAAGCAGGCTGGACAAGATCGCCGCGCAGCATCCCAATAAAGCCGCATTTATTTTCAGGCATGGTTCAAGGTGGGAGACCTTCTCGTACCGGCAGTTGCTCGAGCGCAGCAACGCGCTGGCAACCGGATTTCAAAAGCTGGGAATTAAGCCCGGCGCGCAGGCAGCGCTGATGATCCCGACTTGTATCGAATTGTTTGCTCTCACCCTCGCTCTCGCCAAAACTGGTATTGTTCCCATCATGGTTGACCCCGCTGTTGGGCTGCCTATCCTGACGCGCTGCTTTGCAGAATCAAAGCCCGAGATTTATTTTGGTTCGCCGCTCACACATCTCGTCAGAAGCATCTACGGTTGGGGGAAAGAAACCATAAAAACCAACATTACTACGTCGGGTTTTGGCAGGTTATCCCTGGCCAGGATCGAGAGCTCCAACCCCGGAAACTTTGTTGCCCCCGATCTATCGCCCGCTTCACCCGCTGCCATTATCTACACCAGCGGGAGCACCGGCCTACCCAAAGGCGTGGTTTATACCCGGGCCAACCTTGCGGCGCAGATTGATCTGCTGACCAATACTTTTCGTATCAGTTCAGACGAAATTGACCTGCCCGCCTTTCCCCTCTTTGCGTTGATAGATTGCCTGGTCGGAGTGACCGCGATCATTCCGGATATCGGTTTTCCTGCGCCTGCAAAAGTTAACCCGGCGCGTGTGATCGACGCCATTAATGAGTTCGGCGTCACCAACATGTTTGCCTCGCCAATTATGCTGGACAGGTTGGCCAATTATGGGGTGAGCCGCAGCATAAAGCTAAACTCGCTCAAGCGGGTGATCACCGCTGGCGCGCCCACACCCGTCTCGGTGCTCGAAGGATTTAAACGATTACTCCCCGGGGACGCCAGACTCTTCGGCATCTACGGTGCAACCGAGACACTGCCCATCAGTGTGATAGAGAGCAGTGAAGTGCTGACCGAGACGCACTATAAATCGGAGCTTGGCGCGGGCGTGTGCATCGGCAGGCCGGTAAAGGATATGAACGTCCGGATCATTGAGATCAGCGACACACCCATCCCCGAGTGGAAGGATTTGCTTGAATTGCCGGCTAACAAGGTCGGCGAGATCGTGGTGAAAGGCCCGGCAGTTACGGCTTCGTACGTCGACTCAGCGAGAGATAAACCAGCTTGCAAAGATCAAGGATGGCAAAGAGATCGCTCATCGCATGGGTGACCTGGGCGCCTTCGATGAACTGGGACGCCTCTGGTATTGCGGACGTAAATCGCAGCGCGTCGAAACTCCCAACGGAACCCTGTTTACGGAGCAGATCGAGGGCATTTTCAATGCACACCCACAGGTCTATCGGACTGCTCTGGTCGGCGTAAATAATGAGCCTGTCTTATGGGTGCAGCCCAAAGGTTCCCTTCGCAGTTCGGATAGAGCGAGAATTACGAACGAGTTGCTCGCCCTCGGTGCAAAGCATCCGCAGGCGGCCAGGATCAAAACCTTTTTGTTCCTCTCGCAATTCCCGACCGATGTCAGGCATAACTCAAAGATCATTCGCGAAAAGTTGACTTTTCTCGCGCAGAAAAGATTGGCATGAAAGCCCTTGTCACCGGCGCGACCGGTTTTCTGGGCGGCGCTCTGGCCTGGCGCCTTCATGACCTGGGCGCGCAGGTTACCGCGCTGGGGCGCAATCCCCTCCGCCTGGCAGAATTCGAGGCGCAACATATCAAGACCAGCAGGGCCGAACTTGCTGATACCCGGGTGATCGTGTCTGCCTGCCGCGACCAGGACGTTGTTTTTCATTGCGGCGCCCTCTCTGCTCCCTGGGGTAAACCGAAGAACTTCCATGACGCAAACGTCGCCGGCACCGAAAATATCATCCGCGGTTGCGAGCAGCACCATGTAGGACGGCTGGTTTATGTCTCGACGCCCAGTATCTATTTCAACTACCGGGCGCGTCTCAATGTCCGGGAAGATGCCGATTTGCCCAGGCAGCCCGTTAACGAATATGCACGCACCAAATTGATCGCCGAGACCCGGGTCGATGAAGCCTTCCGGCGCGGGCTGCCTGTGATCAGCATTCGTCCGCGTGCCATCTTCGGCCCGCGCGATACCACCATTCTGCCCCGCCTGATCGATCGTTTGCAAAAAGGCGGCCTGAGGATTATCGGCGACGGAAAAAACGTTGCCGATATTTCCTATGTCGGGAATGTGGTTGACGCATTATTACTTTGCGCAGAGTCGCCTGCCTCTACCCTTGGGAAAAAATATAACATCACCAATGGTGAGCAGGTGGAATTATGGGGCCTTGTCAGAAAAACAGCCGCTGCCCTCGGGGTTCCTTTCCCAAAGAAACATGTCCCTTACCGGGTCGCAGACAGCCTGGCGCGAATATTTGAAATCGTTTATGGGCTGCTTCCCAATCAACCCGAGCCGCCGGTCACCCGCTATTCGGTCGGTATTCTTGCTCTCAGTTTCACGCTCGATATCTCAGCGGCCAGACAGGATCTCGGTTACCGGCCGCGCATCAGCATCGAAGAAGGCTTTGAAAAATACATGGGCTGGTGGAAGGGAACGCACGCTTGAAGATCACCATCCTCCAGGCAGGCTATTGCACGTGTCCCGAGCATCTCGCTATTCAGGGTGGCCGTTGGCGTGGGATTCCGTTTCCTGCGATGTTCGCCCTCTTCGAACATCCGCGCCTGGGCCCCATGCTGTTCGATACGGGCTATTCCTACCGCTTCTTCGAAGAGACGCGTTCCTTTCCGAACCGCCTCCATCGTTGGCTTACGCCGGTGACATTGCAGGAAGAGCAGTTGGCGGTCAATCAGCTCTCAACACGCGGCCTGAAGCCGTCAGACATCACGCATATCTTCATTTCTCATTTTCACGCAGACCATATCGCCGCGCTGGCGGACTTTGGCAAGGCGCGCTATGTATATCTTCCTCAGGCATATGAGGCCGTACGCCATAAGAGAGGCACTGCGGCTGTATTGAGTGCTTTCCTCTCCGGTCTCATCCCTCACGACTTCGGGGCGCGCTCCGCCCCCATCGATGTGACTCGAGCGTGTGCCCTGCCTCCCGAATATTTACCCTTCGTCAAAGGTTATGACCTCTTGAGTGACGGATCGCTCCTGGCCGTTGAATTGCCTGGTCACGCCGCCGGGCAGATGGGTATCATTGCGCGTGATGACAGGGGTCAAATCTTTTTTTTCGTGGCCGATGCAGCCTGGCTTGCACGGGCTGTCAGCGGAAACCTTCCTCCCCACCCACTCGCCGACCTGCTTTTTGCAGATTCCACGGCTTATAGGGCTACGCTCTCGGATCTGCATACCTATAAAGCCAATCATCCTGACGTGCTCGTCATCCCTTCTCATTGCGCCGAGACCCTGGCGCGGACGGCTGCAAAATGAGCGTTGATGTTCAGCTCTTTACCCGCGCGGATCTCTCTTCTCTCGATTGGCCGTGCACACCCGACGGCGACTATGCGCGCAGATATCTTATACCTTTCATGCAGGATGGGCCTCAAAAATACATTCGTAATGTCTACAATACCGAGCTGCTGATCGCCAAAGTCGGCGAAGCCCTCCTGCCCCTCACGGTTACGGACTTTCACCCCGATAACGCCTTCATCTGCTCACCTTACAGTCACTATATTTCCTACGGCGGATTCGAAGAAGTCCATCGCCTGAATAATCCGCCGCTCGAAGCGCTGATAAGGCTCCTGGTGCTTCCCATCGCAGCCTATTTTCGTCACAGCGATTTCGACCGAGTGGTGTATGTCAACAACTGGTTGCTTTCAACGAATTTATATCCATCCCTGACCGAGGCTCAAATTGAGGTCCTGGCCGGCGAACTTCCGCGCCGTTTCACCGACCGGGCCATCGTCTTCCGCTCCGTTGACAACCTTGCTAACCCCATCCTTTACAATAGTTTGAAAAAGGTTGGATATGAAATGGTTTTGAGCCGGCAGGTCTGGTATCAAAAGCCGGAAGAGACCCGGCACAACAAGCAATTCAAGGTGGACCGGAGCCTCTGGCGCCGGAGTGATTATGAGGTCGTCGATGGAAAGCAGCTGACGGATGATGATATTTCCAGGGCGCTGGAGCTGTATAACCTGCTCTATCTCACCAAGTATTCTCATTACAACCCCCAGTTCACGAACGAATTTATGAGGCTGGCCCGTGACCAGGGTTTGCTGCATTTAAGGGGATTACGCCGTGCAGGCAGCCTCGACGGGGTCCTTGGCTACTTTGAGCGCCATGGCCTGATGACACAGCCCTTGTTCGGCTATGATACAGGCCTGCCTCAAAAGGAAGGCCTCTATCGGATGCTGAGTTTGCTGACAATACAGGAAGGTTTATCGCAGGGACTCACCGTACATGCCAGCGCCGGCGTGGGAGGATTCAAAAAGCTGCGCGGCGGGAAATCTGTCATTGAATATAATGCTGTGTACCATCGTCATCTCCCCCTTCGCAGACAACTGCCCTGGAAAATCATGAAAAGGATTTCCGATCTGGCGATCCCTGTTTTTAAGAAGAACGACTTTTAGCCGGGCTTTGTCCAGTTTGGCAGCTTGTTTGAGCTGGATTTACGGGTAGAATGTGGCTTTTTGCAAGATCGTTTTTATATGCGCCATCTTGAAAAAGGATCTTCCCTCTGATCTTGAATTTGGAACCTTTATGTCTACTTTTTTGGAAGCAATCTCTAAGGCCAGGTGATGGATTCTTGCCTTATCATGACGCTAAATCTTTATTCGAATTAACCCCATCTGCAAAATCAGCGGGTATTCTTTGTTTTTGCCTCTTGATCTTCATCACAGTTGCTTCTCGGTTAAAAAATGGATAAGGTCCAATTTACAGAGGACTCGGTAATTACCTGTGCTGCGCTTTAACAGTACGTGTACTGCGCTTTAACAGTACCTACACTAACACTCTATCTTTTACGCGGCAAATAATCAAAATCAGTTTGGATATTTGTGTAAAGTGGTAGGGTAAGAGCCTACCAGGAAGCAGTAGGAGTTCAGATGGAAGTCAACTTGCCCCTCAAGATCGCCGGCCTCGGACGTTATCTCCCCCAGCGCGTCGTGCCGAGCTCGGAGCTTGAGAAAATGTGCGGTCTGCCTGCCGGTTGGGTGGAACATCGCAACGGGGTGCGCGAGCGGCGTTGGGTTACGGATGAGACCAGTTCATATATGGGCGCCCAGGCCGCGTTCGAAGCCCTCGTGATGCGGGCGTGGAACCGCATCAAATTGATCTGATCATCAACGCCTCCGGGACCGCCGAACAGGCCATTCCGGATACGGGCGCCTTGATACAACGGCAGCTTGGCTTGGGCGATTCGGGGATCCCTTCCATGACGGTCCATACCACCTGCCTGAGCTTCATTGCAGGCCTGGATGTCGCCGCCAACTTTCTTTCCACGGGCCGCTATAAGAATATTTTGATCGTCAGTTCCGATATCTCATCCTGCGGTATCAACCCCGCGGAGCCGGAATCCGCCTCCCTTCTCGGGGACGCGGCCGCGGCAGTGGTTGTAACGCATTCGCAAAGCGGAGAGCAGTCACGGGTGCAGTGCGCCCATATGAAAACATATGGCAGCGGCGCATATCTCACGGCCATTATGGGCGGCGGTTCCCGGCGCCACCCCAACCGGTCAACAACCCGGCCCGAGGATAATCTCTTTCATATGGACGGTCCCGCCGTGCTTCGCATGGTACGCGAGATCGGCGATGACTTCCTCGAAGAGCTGTATCCCGGCCTGTCAAAAGGACTGGTGGATATCGACGCAGTCGTTCCTCATCAGGCCAGTAAGATGGGGCTGCTCATGCTGACGCGCTTTGGCTGGCCCGAAGAAAAGATCATGCGCACGCTCGAATGGCTCGGCAACTGTGTGGCTGCATCTATCCCGGCTACCCTGTATGAGGCAGTCCGCTCGGGCCGGATACGGCGCGGAGATAAAGTGCTCCTGGCTGGCACCGGGGCCGGGCTTTACATTGGAGGGTTGGTTTTTACCTACTAAATGGCTAACATTCTGCTGACGGGTGGCCGCGCCCCGGCCACCCTGGAACTTGCACGCGCATTTCATAGGACGGGTCATACCGTCTTCATGGCCGAGTTGGCGCGCAGCCACTTATCCGAGCCGAGCCGCGCGCTGAAGGCCAATTTTCTTGTCCCGCCGCCCCGCCAACAGACCGGCGCCTTCCTGCAGGCCCTGCGTGAGATCGTAAGCCGGAATAAGATCGATCTGCTTATCCCCACCTGTGAGGAAGTGTTTTACGTTGCCATGGGTCGCGATGCGCTTCCCTGCAAAGTGTTCGCGGAATCCATTGAAGATTTGCAGACCCTTCATAACAAATGGTCGTTTGCCGTGCAGGCCTCCAACCTGGGGCTTGCGGTGCCGGAGACATTCCTGGTCGGGTCTACGGACGAGCTTCTGCTCGCCTTCGCTCAATGGCAAAAATTAATATTCAAACCTGTTTATTCACGCTTCGCGTCCGCGGATCCTTATCGGGCCCACCATTAAACAGGCCCTCAACACGGTGACGTTCAATTCATCGGCTCGATGGATCGCCCAGGAATTGATCGAGGGTACGCCGATCTGCACATATTCTGTGGCGCAGCACGGACGATTGACCGCTCATACCGCCTACCGGTCTGATTTCACCGCCGGCCAGGGAGCGACCATTGCATTTCAACACCTCGACCACCAGGGGGCCTTCGATTGGGTTCAACGCTTTGTTGCTGCAGTGGGGTTTACCGGGCAAATTGCCTTTGATTTCATAGAGACTTCTGATGGAAAGGTGCTGGCGCTCGAATGCAACCCGCGCGCCACCAGCGGCGTTCACCTGTTCTCCTCCCACCCGGAATTTGCATGTGCATTCCTGGATGATTCGACGCCATGCTTAACCCCCTCGAAAGACGACTCTGTAATGCTTTCAACCGGCATGTTGGTTTACGGCCTGCGGACGGCCGTAACAAACCGTCGGCTGCGAAAATGGCTTTCGACCTTCTTTTCCAGCCGCGATGTGATATTTGATTTCCTCGATCCGCTGCCTTTCCTGCTTCAGTGGCGAAGCATCCTCGCTTATCTCAAGTTGGCGAGAAATCGGGGATTGAGTTTGCTGGCGGCTTCGACATACGATATAGAATGGAACGGGGAAAAAAAAGATTTACAAAGTAGTGTTTGATAATACCGACGATATTTGGCTTGTCGCCTCGCAAAAAAGGAGACGAAGAAAAGATGTGCGCAGGGCGTATGCCCTGCGCACATCTTTTCTTCGGAATTCTTCGCTCCAGGCCGAAGGCGTGGGGCGAAGGTTGAACAAGTTACTGGGGACGTAACGAATCTTTACGGTCGAGTAGGATCCACCCACAAACCCATCGACGTCCCTGAGGCGGCGTCAAATACCACATTGAACGGATAGACTTCCTCCTGATCGGAGAATGGATTGTAGACACGCACCCAGCCGCTGTTGGCCACCCTGATAAAATCCTCTATCACCACCCAGTGGCGAATATGGCTGTTCCATTTTAGGCAGGCCGTCGTAGGTTATACCGGTACCCATAATGGCCATCCTGCCGCTATCGAGCATTTTCCGCAAATAGGCTGGCGTTAATGGGATAACGCTGGCCTCGGACTGAAAGAATTCATATTTCTTATTAAAGAGATCCAGCATGGATTCAAGGTCCTGTATGCTGGTACCGCTATCGAATTCGAGGATGGCCTTGGCGCCCGGATACGCCGTAAACCAACTCTTCAGGAACGGAATGACATCGCTGGCGCCCAGCGCCGCCGCGCAGAATTGGCCGCACAGGTTATGGTTGACTTTCGCCCAGCCTGTCGCTTCCTTGATATTAATATATTGTGCACCCAGGAGCCCCGCCTTCCGGGCAGCATCGATCTCCGGATCGGCCGGAAGTCGCAGCAGCGGATGGGAAAGATCGAAGACTTTAGTTTTATTCTCGGCGATGGTCAGGTCCGTATCCGGGGTCGGAATGATGAATTCCTCCAACAGGCTTGCCTTATACCAACCCTTGAACTCCCTGTCGAGTTTCGTAAATTCAACTTCATACCAGGTCTTGTATTTCGGTTCCTGGTTATTGATCTGAATATGCCCCGTCCAGCGCAGGACGTCCTGCGGCGTGACCCAGGCAGGGGCAGCCGAGCTTTGGGATGGTTGAGCGAATATCCTCTCCGTGCGGAAGCTCCACATCGCACGCCCTCCGGTCAGGATCACCAGCCATTCATCCATGGTCGCGATGGCCTGGCGGCCTTGCTGCACGATCTCGTTTACCCACGCATCCCAATCGGCCTGATGAGCGGAAATGGCTTGGCGGATCAAGCCCCCTACCGAAGGCTGCTGCCCTGATTTAATGCTGTCCAGATAGTCGGCGGGCAGCCAGGGAGATTCGCTCTGGGAATCAAGCCAGGGCTTGAAAGTCGCTAAAGGCAGCGAAGCGGGGACGGATGCGATCGCAATACCGCTCCCCAGGTCGATCTTCGGAAAGATTTGCTGGTCAGCCTGGCGGTCGACGATCGAAGACTTTAAGACATAGCCCAAGATCGGCGGGTTCCATCGGGTGGCCTGCACCTTGACCATGTTTCCCGCGTCCTCCAGGATCTGTACGTGTTCCTGGGGGTTAAGCGCCTCGATAACACCCGATTTGAGATCCGGTGTGCCTCGCAGATTAACGGAAGAGCAAGTGAAGCCGGTTCCAATATCCATTTCTGCCAACCTTTCAGGAGTGAATTAAAGTCCATTTCCATTATACGGACTAGGTCAAAATATTGTCAATCGGTTACTACTTTCTACCACTACCAAAATTGCCGGTGAAATGTTTAAGGAGCATTGCATGGGACAAATTGCCAATTTGCCCCTGCTCGGCGATTGAGAAGCACATCTGGAGTACAACGCAGGCGGCTGAAAAGCAGTCGAACCCTTAAACCTTCTCACCTGTAACCTTCAACCTGTAAAAAGAAAACGCGCCCTTACAGGACGCGTCTTGATCGTGGCGGGGAGGACAGGATTCGAACCTGCGACTGAGGATTTCGCCCCAGTAACCGCTTAGCAGGCGGCCCCATTCGACCACTCTGGCACCTCCCCGAATTTTGGTTGAAAAGTTCAAAGATAACCCTTCTCGAACAAAGGGCAGGCGGCTGAATAACAGTCGGAAACCTTCAACCCAAGGCGGAGGGAGTGGGATTTGAACCCACGTTGGTGTGACCCAAACATGTTTTCAAGACATGCGCCTTCAGCCGCTCGGCCATCCCTCCAGGCTGGAAGATTTTACCATAAAGGAAACGGGATTCGATGATCGGTATCCGAGGGCTTTGCCGTACTCAGCAGGAACCCTTCCGAGACAATATAACTTTCGTCTCTACACACCGCCCCATTTCTGCCCACCCCTGTTGGAAGAATGCCCGAAAAAAAGAAGGTGCTGGGGAAGATCTCCCAGCACCTTCTTTTTTTCGGGATCTCTTTTCCCCTTCCGTGATAACGGAAGGGGAAAAGCTAAAGGTGCGTGAGTAGATACTAACTTTCATCGCTTTTTAGAATTAAATCTGCCTGATCTGCGAAATCTGCGGATAGATATCCCTTCTCATAATTCCCGGAGCCCTCCACTTCGCGAAGCTCGAATCCTGACCATACTTGGTATAATTCACGCTCTATGAAATACCATATCTGGACCGAGGGCTGTCAGATGAACGTGGCCAACTCACAGCGGGTTGGTTCCTCGCTGGAACACCTCGGTTATGCCTCTACCGATAAGGCCGAAGAAGCCGATGTGATCGTCCTGAATACCTGCGTAGTGCGTCAATCTGCCGAAGATAAAGCCATTGGACGATTGACTTCCCTCCGACCCCTGAAGGAAAAGAATCCGAACCTGGTTATCAACCTCATGGGTTGCCTGGTGGGTGTACGTGGCGCCGAGAAGCTGCGCGAACGGCTCCCGTTCGTCGATGTCTTCTCACCCCCCTCCGATCCCGGTCCCCTGGTTTCATTTCTAAGCCAGGGTGAGATCCGCGCCATTGAATCAGATGAAACCACCCGCCGCTTTGCGGTGATGGACGGTGATCTTATCCTGCCCCAGCACGAACGCGGCAGGCTTGTCAGCGCCCATGTACCGGTCGTGTATGGTTGTTCCCACGCCTGCACCTTCTGCATTATCCCCTTCCGGCGCGGCGTGGAACGCAGCCGTCCCGTTGGTGATATCGCGGCTGAGGTCCGTTCTCTGGCTGCGCAGGGCGTCAAGGAAATCACATTGCTCGGTCAGATCGTGGACCGCTATGGAAAAGACGTACCCGATGGCCCGAATCTCGCCGGGCTGTTGCGTGTGGTGCATGAGGTTGAAGGGATCGAGCGCATCCGTTTCCTCACCTCGCACCCAAATTACTTCACCGAGGAGCTTATGGATGCTGTTGCCGGGCTCCCCAAAGTAATGCCGCACATCGAGGTCCCCATCCAGGCGGGCGATGATGAAGTGCTTGGCCACATGAAGCGCGGCTATACCCAGCAGGACTACCGCGTGCTTGTCGAAAAGATCCGCAGCAAGATCCCCGATTGCTCCATTGCAACGGATATCATCGTGGGGTTCCCCGGCGAGACCGAAGAACAGTTCATGCAGACATACCGCGTCCTTGCGGACCTTAAGCTGGATGTGGCCCATTTGGCGCGCTACTCATCGCGCGAAGGAACTGTCGCCACCCGCCGCATGGACGATAATGTCCCCGACCCGGAGAAAATGCGGCGCTTCCGGGTGTTGGAAGAAATGCAGGAAGGGATCGTGGAACAGATCAACCAGAAGTATCTCGGCCGGACCGTTGAGGTCTTGTTCGAAGATAAGGTAAAGGATCGCTGGAAAGGCCGCACGCCCACGAACAAACTCGTCTTCCTGGAATCAGACGAAGACCTGAAAGGCAAAACCCTCCCTGTAACTATTACCTGGACGGGTCCATGGTCCATGCAAGCCAGGGCTTTACCTCAGCCCATACCGGTATCGATGTAAAGCTCGTTGAAGCTACTCACTGTCCTCGCATGAGTATCTCGACAATGTCACATTAGAAGAAATCCCCGATTTTGGGATATGGGGCGGGTGAACACCCGCCCCATATCCCAAAAATCGGACACCTTTTGAAAAATGTGACAATTTCAAGGTATATAAAAAATCCTTTCGTCAATATTGACGAAAGGATTTTTTCTGCCTGGTAGTTTGATCTGATCGCCCTCCCAAAGCCATTTTGGTCCACCTGGATGGGCTTCCCAAACTGCGTTGACTGACGTATCTACCATGCAGGTGCATCGAACAAGTTTCGTCTTTCCCTTTAAAAAAATCCGTGAAAATCCGTATCATCCGTGCCGTCTCGCCCCGGAGTACTTACGGGGAAATCCGTGTTCCGTTTGTTGTGCATTACTTAGAAATGTCGGATCGGCTTTTCTAGATCGCAGGCATCTGCAATCCCGACGGCGCAAAACAGACACGATGTTCGCTTTCCTCTGCCAGGCTGTGTATCCTTTCCATCAGCAGGGCAGTCACTGCATGCACCAGGCTCTGATCCTCGGGGTCGCCCTCGAATCTCTCCGGCTCGCCAATCGTTATCCCATACGGACCGCGTAAATACCAGTAAGCGGCAGTATGTTTGCCGCTCAACTTGGAAGTGATGTATAGATTTCGATCTCGAGGCAGATAGATCCCAACTGGAACCACCGGCGCCCCTGTCATTAATGCCAATCTTGCCGCCCCGCTGCGCGCGGAATGATAGCCGCCCTCATGTGGGCTCACCAGCCCCTCCGGAAAGATACCGACCGATTGCCCGGATTTTAAGCGCAGCCCAGCCTGATCCAGTGCATCCTTGCCCTGCCCCGGAATTACGGAGATTTGGCGGCAGTGATACAGGAAAGATCCGAACACCGGCATGGCAAAGGCGTTGCCGCTGACCAAAACGCTCAGGTGTTTCGAAGAAAGCAGGTGGATGAGGAATGGATCGCTGGCGCTCGGGTGGTTTGCGGCAAACAGCTTCGGCCCGGCGGGCAACGCGGAATGAAACCGGATATCGAGCTTAAACATCAGGCGGGCATATAAACGGATAAGTTGGACCGTCAGGCCATATACGTGATTGGACGTCATGATTTCCTCTTTCCTGCTATGGAACATAACACACAAAGGGCCTTATGGGTGTTCCGCCGGGTCGCACCCCAGACCTGAATTACGGCTAAAACAGGCAACCCTTCACATTTGTAATCAAAACTTATTAGAAGAATGGGCACAATACGTTGATGGGAGCCGCATGCTCAGGCAACTGGATAACTTTCCGGCATGCCCAAATGGGTCATTTGGTTGAGCGCCAGGCAACGGATCATGGCCTGCGTGGTTTGCGTTTCCAATAAGCGTGCGGAGAGTTTTTCACCAAAGATGGTTTTCAAACGGAACATGAGGGTTTCCGCCAACGAACGAACATGATAGCCCGAATCTGCCTTCCATGATTTCCGTCCATGCTTGCGAATGTAACGCAAATTCTCGTCTCGCTTGAGACGTTCTGCTTTCGAGTTGCCATGCTGCCAGATGCGTGCATTCTTGCGCGGCGGGATCAAAATCTCAACTTCTGGCGAGTGAAGGTTCAGAGCCTCATACACTTTCCGTTTATCGTACGCTCCATCGGCTGCACAAGCCAGAAGAGTTTCTTCGATTTGTTTCAACATGTCTTTTACGACCGCATCATCACTGACACTATTCTCCGTCAAGACCACTGCCTGAATCTCGCCGTTCTCGGGATTGGCGCCCAGATGCAACTTGCGCCAGGTGCGGTGTTTGGAATAGCCATGTTTCCGAACCTTCCATTCCCCTTCCCCATAGATTTTCAATCCGGTGCTGTCCAACACCAGGTTCAAACTCTCGCCGGTTTTCCTGGGCAATTTCACTTTCAATCGCTTGCCACGTTTCGACAACGTCGAATGGTCTGGCACAGGCAAATGCATATCCATTATCTCAAACAGCGAACGGACAAATCCTTCCACGCCGCGATTGGTCAAGTGAAAGACTTCCTTGATCGTCAACATCATTTCAATCGCCTTGTCACTGTAATCAAACTGGCCGCCGCGCTGCTTTTCGCCAGCATACAACCAGACCTTCTCCACATCCTCTGCCAGCCAGAATGTGATCGAGCCCCGTTGCACCAAGGCTTTGTCATACTCAGACCAGTTTTGGACACGGTATAATGTTTTTCGGCGTGGCTGTATGTGTTTTTGTTTAGGCATAAACCAAAATTACACGGTCACGCCTCTTTTGTCAAACTTTTCATGCACTTTTAGCACAAGTTGGAGTAGCCAAATGGTTTCATCGATCTAAAGAATTAAAATCTGCGTAATCTGCGGATCGATTTGGTTTCTTTCCTGCTGCATCCTGGGGAACCCGGAGATGAGGCAGGGTGTCCCTCAAGTCTGCGGTTATAATCATTTTGTATCTACCTCGACACTGTCACATTAGAAGAAATCCCCGATTTTTGAATAATGCGACATTTTCAAGCTACTCAACACCCTGTTTCTGGATTTGCCGGAATCCTTGACCCCAGGCTGAAAGCGTGGGGCAGGCTGTGAGAAATTACAACATTTTGATTGGCTAACAGGGGAGATCGAGCGGGTTCCCACATGCAGGCAAAATCAGTACGCACGCTCGGCAGCGTTATCTTTTTCTTTGGAATTTTCCTGGGGCTTGCGTTGGCCCTTGTGGCCATATGGGGCGACTTCGAAGGAATTTCCTATTTTTACAGTGGAGCCGGCTATCCATCCTACAACGGCCTGAATTGTCCCGTCCTGATGACGCGTTCGGAAACCGGTATCGTCAGCGCCAGCTTCAGTAACCCTGACAGCCAGGAAATCGAACCATATTACGAAGTGACCGTCAGCGGACCCGCATCGATGCGCAAACTTGAGGGTCAGCTTTCGCTGCCGGCCCACACCTCGAAAAGCGTTCAATGGAAGGTGGATGCAAACGATATCGACCTGGGTTCTTTCATCTTCATTGATATGCAGGTGTTGCCCGTCGCAGGGCTACTCCACCCGGGAGGACATCTGCGGGATCGTGGTGCTTGATCTTCCAGGCCCAAGCGGGGGCCAAGTGCTCAATCTGGCTCTGGCTGCCAGCTTATTGGGCATTGCGGTCGGGTTTGGCCTTTGGGAAACCAGGGCGAACATACATGCCAATAAGGCTTCGAACCTGACTCGCGCCATGAAGGCCCTGGCCATTGCGGTCTTGCTCGCCCTGCTGGCCGGTCTAATGGGTTGGTGGCTGCCGGGGATCCTCTCCTGCGTGGTGGCGATCCTGCTCCTGGTGATTATTTTGCGATTATCGGTTGAAGGCTAAGATTACAGATCTTAAACCCAACCATATAGATATCGTTTTGTAACCCCCACTGCTCCGCGTGAAGTACTCCTAAAGAATTCCGTGTTTGCCCCGCGGGTTCCGTCGCGCAGCATCCCGTGGATGAAATCCGTGTGCAAACGCCCTCCTGCGCCTCGATCCCGGCCTCAGTTGCAGAGCAGGTTGTTCATTTGAGTTTGGATGGCCGGAGCAAAAATAAATCCCGAATTCTGCATGGCCATCAGGGTCCGACAGGCCTCTTTCTTTGCATAGAGATCGCCGTTGATCCTGTGTGCCGTACCGTTGAATGATTGCAGCATCTCCCAAGTCGGCATAAGCCTGTAAAAAGGGGATCCATTCCACCGGGTCTTCCGGATGCAGGCCTTGTTTCGCCGCTTCGTTTCCCAGTTCCGCAACTTTTTGCCAGTCGCCGGTTTGCACGGCTAGCTCTGCCTTTTCAAAATAATAACACCACCGGTGAGCCGGCTCGGGGCCAAATATGAACTGCGCCAGTTTGGGGGATCTCTGGCCGGGCAGGATGCTCTCAATGTTCGAATGGCCTCCAATCAACAAAACCTGATCGGGGTCGCTGCTTGAAAACAGAGGCCAGCGCGCATCGATTACATGTACGCAGGCAGTGCCGGAAGGCTGGCTCATTATCAGGAATTGATCGAAATTAACCAGGGCAACATGAGTTCGATAACCCTCGCTTCTATTTTTTCCCGCCAGGACGTCATTCGTGGTGGAGCTTATTTGAGGCAGGGCATAAAATTGGTAAGTGACCGGGATCTGGTTGGTCTGTTCGGGGAAATAGATGAAGTTGGCGGGCCCGTCGACGGCGTCATTATTATCTCCATAATTGATGCCCGGATAATTAACGAACAATGTCGTCCCCGCTTGTATTCCTGGCGCGCGCCAGGCCATTTGCTGCCAGAACTCATTGATGATTTTTTCTTCGTCGACAACCTGTGTGGAATAAGTCAAATGGGTTAATACAGCGAACAACACCAGCGCCAGGGTCGCGCTAAAGGCGCAGCCTGCTTGAACGGAGTGAATGGATCAATCCAACGATTAATACCGCGGCTGCCAGTGAAGCCGGCAGGGCATAATGGGAATAACTCTGAAAGTCGACGTAGCGGTTGGCCATGACAACGGGTAATACACCCATCACCACACCGATCAGTCCGACCCAGATGGCTTCTGTCTGCCAAGGCTCCTGGCTTGCCTGGTCCCGCGAGTTCCTGATCGTCAACTCTTTCATTGCTCAGGAAGGTATGGGCCAGGGCTACGCTGGCAGCCGCCAATAATGCCAGGAATAGACCGCTGGCCGTGTTCCGCAAGGGTAGGCCAAAAAATCCCTGGAATGCAGGCGTTACCCACGAGAACAACGCAACATCCGCCGCACTTTGGAAAAGGCGAACTAACCACCAAAAGCCGGTGGACAAAGGGGAACCAATAAAAACGCCAAGCTGCCGGCTGATATCGGTTGCCGGGCGTTCATTATGAAAGATGAACAGCTTCCAGAACAGGAAACCGGCCGGAACCACTGCCGCGATTGCCCAGCCTTGAACCGCTCGAACACACCTCTTAATAAGAGATCCGTATGCTTGGTTTTGACCGATAAAAATGAATACACATAGCAGCCGGAAGATTTCCATCCCCATGGCGAAATCAACCAGGGCAATATAGGCCCAGCCGGTGACGATCGCCCCGACCCAGGCGGCAATTTTGGGGATCGTTCGAACCGTGCTGATGGCCTTTAAAGTGAGCGCAAACGAAAGTACTTCCAGGCAAAGGCTGGCGATCCTGGGTTGGTCCTCGAACCCTTCCATCCAGCGCAGATAGCCCGGGAAAAGGCTGAATAAAAGAGCCATGAGCAGTGCGGCTCTGCGTTGTTTGGGCCACAACAGGTTGAAAAGCCACAATGCCGCCAGTGCCCCCAGAAAGCGCCAAAGAAAGGAAGTCAGGTGATAAGGGAGGGGAGAAACCCCAAATAGTTGGTAATAGATTTCAAAAAATGGGCCGCGTGCCGGGCGGTCGATGCTGAACATAGCCTGGAATACACCCGGCCCGCCGATGATGCGGTCCATGGCATAATACCAATCGTCACGGTAGATGGTCGCCTGGAGCAGGTTGGGAAGATAGGTGAGGCCTGAGACAACCAGGAGCAATGCAACTTCAATGGCACGCGTATAGTTGAACTTACGAAAAGGCACGAGACAACTCGCTTTCCATTCAAACCCAGGCGTTAACTCTCACCGTCTTGTTATCGTTTGCCCGAAAAATGAATATGGGCGGGGCGTTCTTCACTGCCCATATTCATTTTTCGGGATCTCTAGTCCTCGCAGACCGAAGGTGCAGGCGATCTCCCTGCAAAAGGTGTTCTTCGCGCAGCATGCCAGGCTGAAAGCGTGGGACGAAAGGGTGAGTAGATTTCCCAGGCGACCGTAAACTAATGGAATGTCAAACCCGATCCTTTATCCACTTGCCAGCCCGTCAGGGCTTCTATGAACCGACGCAAAGCAGTGTCACCATCAGTAGGGACTTCGCGAAAGCACCCTGCGGGTTAGTCCCGCTGTACACAACAAAGATTCACTGTCCAGCCTGCATCTTAGGATTCCTTCACCAAATTTCGCAGCACGGTATGCAGGATGCCGCGATTGCGATAATAGTTTACTTCCACGTCCGTATTCAGCAGGGCGGTCGGCTTTGAATTCAATGACTTTGCCGTCCGGCTTGCTCGCTCTGACCGTAATGGTGCTCTTGGGCTTCATGGTGTCGCTCAAACCAAGGATGTCATAGACCTCGTCGCCTTTTAGCCCCAGCGACTGCATGCTTTGTCCGTCCATGAACTTGAGAGGCAGCAAACCCATCCCCACCAGGTTGGAGCGGTGAATTCGCTCGAACGACTCGGCGATCACGGCTCTTACGCCCTGCAGCAACGGTCCCTTGGCAGCCCAGTCGCGGCTGGAACCCGCGCCGTATTCCTTGCCCGCCAGGATGATGGAAGGCACGCCCGCGCTCTGATATTTCATGGCGGCGTCAAAGATCGGCAGCTCCACACCATCCGGGAAATACTTCGTTGAAAAGCCTTCCTTCGGCGCGATCAGCAGGTTCTTCAGGCGGATGTTCGCAAACGTGCCGCGTGCCATCACCAGGTCATTGCCGCGCCGTGAGCCGTAGGAATTGAAATCCTTCGGCTGCACCCCGTGCTCCTGCAGGAATTTTCCGGCGGGGCTGTTGGCGGCGATATTGCCTGCCGGCGAGATATTATCGGTATTGATCGAATCGCCGAACATGGCGAGCACCCGTGCGCCTTGAATGTCGCCGACCGGCGGCACATCCAGGGTCACTCCTTGAAAATACGGGGGTGATGGATGTAAGTGGAAGCCTCATCCCACTCGTACAGGTCGCCGCCCGAAACCTTGATCGCTTTCCACGCCTCCGAGCCTTCGAAAACGCTGGCATATTTCTCCGTGAACATGTGGGAGGCCAGGTTCTGGCCTACGGTCGCATCGATCTCCTGCTGGGTGGGCCAGATATCTTTAAGATAAACGGGCTTGCCATCCGTGCCCGTGCCGAGAGGCTCTTTATCAAGGTCAATATCCACCCGGCCGGCCAACGCAAACGCCACCACCAGCGGCGGTGAAGCCAGGTAGCTGGCCTTGACCAGCGGATTGATGCGGCCTTCGAAGTTGCGGTTGCCCGAAAGCACGGCCACGGCCACCAGGTCGCTGGCAGTGACGGCTTTGGCAACCTCACCGGGCAGCGGACCGCTGTTGCCGATACAAGTCGTGCACCCATAAGCCACAATATTGAAACCGAGTTTGGATAAAGGCTCGATCAAGCCGGCCCGCTGCAGATATTCGGTTACGACGCGCGAACCGGGCGCCAGGCTGGTCTTCACATAGGGCTTGACGCTCAAACCCTTTTCCACCGCCTTCTTCGCCAACAATCCCGCACCGACCATGACTGACGGGTTGCTCGTATTGGTACAGGACGTGATGGCTGCGATCACCACTGCGCCATGCCTGATCTTCATCGAACCGCCGTTCGTCCCGAAGGTGGCTTCCGTCTCGACGGCTTCAGGTTTAAGCTCGAAGCCGCGTTCATTAACGGGCGCAGTGAGGGCTTTTTGAAACGCCTCTTTCATCTCAGACATCGGCACACGGTCCTGCGGGCGTTTGGGACCGGCCAGCGAAGGCACCACTGAATCCAGGTCCAGCTCGAGCAATTCGGTAAACTCAGGATCGGGCGTGGATGCCTCCCGGAAGAGAGCCTGTTCACGGCAATAAGCTTCAGTCCGTTCAACCACTTCCTGGGGACGCCCTGTCAATCTCATGTAGCGCAGGGTCTCGGCATCCACCGGGAAGAAGCCCATGGTCGCCCCATATTCCGGCGCCATATTGCCGATGGTCGCCCGGTCCGGCAGGGACATCGAGTCCAGTCCCAGCCCGAAGAACTCGACGAACTTGTCCACCACGCCTTGTTTGCGCAGAATTTGTGTGACGGTTAGCACCAGGTCTGTGGCTGTAACACCCTCGCGTAATTTGCCGTGCAGCTTGAAGCCCACCACGTCCGGCAGCAGCATATCCATCGGCTGGCCGAGCATCACGGCTTCGGCCTCGATGCCGCCCACGCCCCAGCCCAGCACGCCCAGTCCATTGACCATGGTGGTATGTGAGTCCGTGCCCACCAGCGTGTCGGGGAAGGCTACGACTTCCGATGTCCCGCTGTTTTTGGGCGATTCGGACGTTGGGCGCGCAATCACCACATCGGCAAGATATTCAAGATTGACTTGATGCACGATCCCGGTCATGGGTGGGACCACGCGGAAATTACTGAAAGCTTTCTGTCCCCACTTGAGAAACTCATAGCGTTCGTGGTTGCGCTGGAACTCGATTTCGGTATTGCGCTTTAATGCATCCTGGGTCGCGAAAAAATCCACCTGTATGGAATGGTCGATCACCAGGTCAACGGGTACAAGCGGATTGATCTTCTTGGGATCGCCACCCAGGCGGGCAACGGCTGCGCGCATGGCAGCCAGGTCCACCAACGCGGGCACTCCCGTGAAATCCTGCATGATCACACGTCCAGGCAGGAAGGGGATGCCGGGCCTGCTCCCTGCCTGCTTCTGCCCCGCCTTTGAATTGGCATCAGGCACTGGCTTCCATGCGGCTATGTTCTTCACGTCGTTTTGTGTGATCTCCCGGTCGTTGCATTGACGCAGGGCCGCCTCGAGCATGATGCGGATCGAAAACGGAAGCCTTTTGATCTTTGTGAGTCCCGCCTTTTCAAGCACATCCAGGCGGTAAATAACATACTGCTTATTCCCAACCTTCAAAATGTCGCGGGCTTTAAAGAGATCGTTCATTAAATGTCTCCTTCGACGAGAGTAGGTTGACAATGTCACATTCGAAGACATCACCTATTTGAGATATGGGGGGTGAAGTCCGCCCCGTATCCCAAAATAGGACTTCTGTTGAATAATACGACATTGTCATGGTGGGTACCACAGGCTCTAAAGATGTTTTGGACGCCAGTTTTCGAACACACCGGCTTTACCTCTGGCACCGTTGTAATGCGGTTAGGCTTCTCACCATGGAGACCAAAAAGACGCAAAGGTGCGCCTTTGTCGTCCTTTCGGTCTGCTTGATGCTAGCTGGATAATGGCACAGTCCAGGAAATGGGTCGCCTGCTGGATAACGTGCCATTGTCAGGCTAATTACAATTTTAGCTCTTTTTTAAGGGCGTCAACAAGTTTGCCGCGTTCGGCCTCAGGCAGGAACGCTGCCTCGCCAGCCGCCAGGATACGTTGTTTGAGTTTTGCTAGGGGAATTCCAAGGTCATCACAGACGATATGGTATTCGTTGCTCAAGGTGATCCGTGAGACGCTGGGGTCATCCGTGTTGATTGTTACATTGAGCCCTTTATCCAGCATCCTGGCCAGCGGATGAGATTCTAGCCCGGGCACAACGCCCGATTGATAATTACTGGTTACACATACCTCAAAAGCCGTGCCGCGTTCCCTGGCGAGAGACGTGACGTAGTCATCCTCGAGCACGCGCACGCCGTGACCGATCCGTTCGGCGCCGAGTTCTTCGATCGCTTCGCTTACGTTGGTAGCCGGTCCCCACTCCCCGGCGTGGATGGTAATGTGCAGCCCGGCTTGTTTGGCTTCTCTAAAAACAGCATAGAAGGGCTCGGTTTTGAATTCTGCCTCATTGCCTGCCAGGTCCATGCCAACCACGCCGTCGTCCTTGTGTTCGGCTGCAAGCCAGGCTACCTGTTCGGCCAGTTCGGGGGTTTCATGCCGGTTGACCGAGGTGATCAGCTTCACCACCACCCCAAACTCCTTCGCAGCCGCTTGAGAGCTCGTGATTACCCAGTCCAGCACGTCGTGCAGTGGGAAGCGTTCCGCCCTGCTCAAAGCTACCGGCGTAAATCGCAATTCCATGTACTTCACGTTATCCTTCGCCGCGTCCTCTATCGCCTCACGCGTGATGCGATGGATCGCTTCTGGTGAACGATAGAACAGGCGCAGCGTATTAAATTTGGCGAGAAAATTCTGGAACGAGAAGTTTTCCTGCTCCTGCACCTGAACCAGGTTGCTCAGGCTCAGCACGTCCTCAGGGATGGTAATGTCATGCTGGCGGGCAATGTCGAGCATCGTATCTAAACGCAGCGTGCCCTCCAGGTGACGATGCAGTTCCACCTTGGGGAGGGCGCGGTATGGACCTAACACTGCGGTAATTCGTTCTGCCATGACGTTTAGTTATCGTATCTACCTCGACAATATCACATTAGAAGAAATCCCCGATTTTTGGGATATGGGGCGGGTGTATTCACCCGCCCCATATCCCAAAAATCGGAAACTGTTTAATAATGTGACATTGTCAAGCTACTCGCGCCTTCTGCGGGATCCCGTTTCAGGGCTCGCGAACCCTGTGGATGCCGAAGGCGCCCAGAGTGAGCGTGGGGGCCGGGCTGAAACCGACCTGATCGACCGGCAGGTCTGAAACCGCCCTGAACAACGGTACCCAGTCTGAACGTAGGGGCAGGTTTGAAACCTGCCCCTGTTATTCGATTTTATCTATAACAGCAAAAATATGTAAATCCATCCGCCGGGGGGTACTGCAAGGACGGACAAACTCCGGGCCACCGGCATGCATGTGCGATCTATTTGTTGGACATTTATAGATTCTTGCAGATCGAAAGTTGCAGGTATGGGTGCTTTCCCGGCAAATGGTGCAATTCGCGCAGTGGCCAGGCTGAAAGTCGAGCGCAACGTAGACCGAATTGCCAATTTGGCTTCGCAACGTACGGCAAATTGTCAATTTGCCTTCGCTTAGTGCCGTTTACGCTTCTTCTTTCCAGGTCCGATCTGCCCGGCTGGCGCTCCATCGGGTGCCGGGGTGCTCACCTCTGAAGGCATGGCAGCCGGCGTCGGGACTCACCTCTGTCGGCGTGATCTCCATCCGCCGCGGCTGATAGGCGAAAACCCTTCCAATAACCGCTCCGCGTACATCTTCGAGCAATTGTTGGAATAATTCTGAAGCCTGGCCTTTATATTGTACGAGCGGGTCACGTTGGGCATAGGCTTCGAGGCCGATGGAGATACGCAAGGCTTCTACCTTGGTCAAATAGTCCACCCACAACTCGGAGATCGCCGATAACAGCAGCTGCCGCTTGACTTCGTTAAGGACATAAGAGCCGATGGCACGGATCAATATGTCGTTATCGGACTGGCTCAACGCGGAAGGCGGCTCGTTAAGTCGTTCCTCGCCAAAGACTTGCGCGGCCGGGCCAAAGTCCGCCAAACGCGCGGCATTTTGGCTTAGTCGGGCATACTCGCCCTGCCCCCAGGCCATCTGCAACGCCGACTCGGCTTCTTCAAGATGATCCAGCACCGCCCCGGTTACATCCTCCGCAGTCCGGTTCTCAAGCAGTTGTGCGGCCAGATAGATGTAATTAAAGCGGTTGAATATTTGTCGCACCTGGCGGTGAGTACGCCCATCAAAGGCGGTGCGCGCCCCCTGTGAGAGTGACATCAGCAGCCGGAGTTTGGATGAGTCGTCTTCGCCTGATTCACGCTGCAGCAGCACTTCCAGGTCGCGCTCCACCTGGGATGTGAGACGTTCGCGTTGGCGCTCCAACAGCTCACGTGACCGCCCCGAAATCTTCTCAGCCGCCTCATTCCAATTGGCGGCTTCGATCTTGCCGCCCAGTGATTCAGCCAGCCGGTGTTCTATCGCGCCGGCAACACGACCGATATTGAGGGCGATCAGCTGGCCTTCAAGATATTCCTCGAGCCACTTCTTGAACTCATCGGGATCATCTCGCAAGCAAACGCGACTGCTCGCCCGTCAAACGCAGCGGCAGGCGGATCAGGCTGCTCAGTTCTTCCGCGGCCTTCTGCGGGCGGATCGTTTCTTCCGAGTCGCGCAGCCCCTGGAAGTAAGCATCCAGGGCATCGCTGCGCTCGGCAATTTGCGTATCCAGGCCTTCTTCCGTCCTGTCGATCAGGGCTTCGATGGCGCGCAGGGTATGCGTCTGCTCGACCTGGATGCGCGCGTTCAATTAATTTGACCGCTTCTACTTTAAAGCTTGAAGCAGCGGCCGCCCCATTGATCTCATCCAGGATGAGTTTGAGTCCGAAGGAAGGTACCAGCCTGCCTTGCGACTCAAACGGCGGCTGCACCCCTTCCAGCCAGGCGATCAGCTTCCATGGCCCTTCTTCATCCTCCAGCCCAAGCCCGACGCGCTTCTCGACTTCGGAATCGAGCATTTCCCCCACATCTCGTGTGAGATCTTGTTTGGTAAAGATGCGGTCGCGCTGGGAGTAAATTTGCTCGCGCTGTTTATTGAGCACGTCATCATATTCGAGCAGGTGTTTCCGCACGTCGAAGTTGGCGCCTTCCACCCGCGACTGCGAGTTTTCGATGATGCCGCTGACCAAGCGTGCTTCCAGCGGAAGCGAATCATCCACCTTGAGCCGCTGCATCAGTCCGCTGACCTGGTCACCGCCGAACAGCCGCATCAGGTCGTCTTCAAGCGAAAGATAGAAACGCGAGGAGCCGGGGTCGCCCTGGCGGGCAGAACGGCCGCGCAGTTGGTTGTCAATTCGACGGGCTTCATGGCGTTCCGAGCCGATCACATGCAACCCGCCCAACTGCTTGACGCGCTCCATATCTTCGAAGTATTGCAGGAAGAGCTTGACCTCCCCCTCGTACAGGCCGTACTGGGCCGGGTCCACTTTTTGTAGCGCCTGCCGCCTGTCTTCCAGCGGCATGTCGAAAGGATCTTTATTACCGGCTCGCCGTAATACACGGTTGACCGCCGAAATGACTTCTTCGGCCAGTTCCCCGCCCAGCTTGATGTCGACGCCGCGGCCCGCCATGTTGGTGGCAATCGTTACCGCGCCGAACGCACCTGCGCCGGCAATGATCTGCGACTCTTCCGTGTGCTTGCGCGCATTCAAAACCTGGTGCGGCACACCGGCCTGCAAGATCGTCCTAAGCCGGTCGCCCGCCTCTGCAGGCAAATTCAGGATTTCCAGCAGCGCCGTGAAGTTCTGCGTATCGTCGAGGCTGATAGTGGTGAGGCCGAACGACGAAGCGAACTTGCGCATTCCGTCGGGCGTCAGGTTTTCGAGCGGCTCATTAAAAGGCTGGAGTTCGGGAATGAGCCGTCCATCCTCCTCGCGGTTATTGGTCTTAACAAAAGCGTGGCGGACCAGCCCCACCTGCAGCAATCTCCGCACCGACTCGGCCCGCAGGCGATTGGATAATCGCTCCGACGACTCAACCGAGGTGGTACCGACCAGCATGGGACGGCCCAACGCGTGGTAACGCACGATCTCCGCCGCCAGCGCGCGCAGTTTCGATTCCGCGGTGCGGTAGATGACATCCGGGTAATCCTTGCGGCGGTAATAAAGGGGTTCGTTGCCGTCGTCTCGCCGCGCGTAGTAGAAGAACTGATAATTCTCTTCGTCTTTCGCTTTCACTTCTACAAGCGAGGCATTCTTTCCAATTGCCTGATATTCAAGATTGGTCGGGATCGGTGTAACCTCGAGCTTGTAGATCTTGCTGAATTCCTCCGCTTCGGTAAGCGCTGTACCCGTCATGCCGGCCAGCTTCTTGTACATACGGAAATAATTCTGCAGTGTGATGGTCGCGTACGTCACGTTCTCAGGTTCAACGCGTACGCTTTCCTTGGCCTCCACCGCCTGGTGCAAACCATCCGACCAGCGGCGGCCGGGCATGAGGCGGCCGGTGAACTCGTCCACAATAACCACCTTGCCGCCTTGCACGAGGTAATCCTTGTTGCGATGGAACAAATACTGGGCGCGTAGAGCCTGTTCAAGATAGCCCGTGAGGCGTGCCTGTTCCGGCGTGACGTCCTCCGGACGGTCGGGGTCCAAAAGGGTTTGTCCCAGGAGAGCTTCGACGTGCCCGATGCCTACTTCCGTCAAACTTACGCCGCGGTCTTTTTCATTGACTTCATAGTCTTCAGGTTTAAGTTGTTTGACGATCTGCGACATCCTGCCATACCACTCCAGGTCGCCCTGCGCGGGCCCTGAAATGATGAGCGGTGTCCTGGCTTCATCGATCAGGACGTTATCCACCTCATCCACAATCGCATAATAATGCCCGCGTTGGACGCGGTCGCTGAGCCGCATGGTCATATTGTCACGCAGGTAATCGAAGCCGAACTCTGAGTTGGTGCCATAGGTAATATCCGCCCGATAGGCTTCGACGCGATCCACAAGGCGCAGGTGCTGCTGGTCTTCATGCGGCGATTCATGAGCAAAGTCCACCACGAATGCCTTCTTACCGTTCTCGGTTGCAGCGGCCATTTGCAGAACGCCGACCGAAAGGCCAAGCATCTGGAAGATAGGCGCCATCCAACGCGCATCTCTGCGCGCGAGATAATCATTGACCGTGACGAGGTGCGTGCCGCGGCCGCTGAGTCCATTTAGATAGAGAGGCAAAGTAGCGACCAGGGTCTTGCCTTCGCCGGTCTTCATTTCGGCGATCTGCCCGCGATGAAGTACGAGGCCGCCCAGCATCTGGACGTCATAGTGGCGCAGACCGATTGCTCGTTTCGAAGCCTCGCGCACCGCCGCAAAGGCCTCCGGCAAAATGTCTTCAAGTGCATCCTGCTCAGCCTGGAGCTGCTCTTTTTCATCCTGGCTGGCAGCCTCCCGATCTTCGTTCTCGATTTTCTCCGAAGACGGCGACCGGGAGTTGGTTGTTGAAGCGGGGAGTTTGGCGCGGAACTCATCAGTCTTGGCGCGCAAAGCAGCGTCGCTGAGCTGCTCGAACTCAGGCTCGAGCGCGTTGATCTGCTCGATCTCTTCGCTCAGCTGTTCGATTTGACGTTTATGGGGATTGCCCCCGACGGTTTTAACGAATTTCTGGAGCATTTTTTACCTTTCGGGGGAAGATTATAACAGAGGGTCATAGGAGAAGAATAAGAGACTATCCGTAAACCTCAGGATGAATCTTTTTTGGGGCGTGCATCTCCCCAAAAAACAGTTTCCTCTACTTACAGGTGGGTCGCAAGAAAATACCCCGACATAGTCGGGGTATTGGATGAAACTGGAACTCAAGTAATAATTGCCACCCCCTTTCTCCGCCCTTATGATGCCTTCCCCTAATAAAGTGTTGCATATATATTCTATTCACATCCATTCTACAATCAATAGGCAGCTGTACTGTTTTTTTCGAATTTCATTAGATCATGATTTCGAGGAATATCCATTTTTTGGCGGATGCTCCGTAGGGCGGAGGCCCAAAAAACAGTTTCTTCTATATATGGATGCGAGTTAAAGTAAATACCCCGACGCCGGTCAGGGTATTAGATGAAAGATGGAACTCAATTGATATGATGATGGCTGCCCCCTTGCTCCGCCCTTATAATGCCTTCCCCTGTTCTCCACCCTGTATTGCCTTCCCAACAAAATGTTGCATATACATTCTATGCCTTTCCACCTTACAATCAATAGGCAGATGTACTGTTTTTGGAGATTGGCCCTTGCATTAGGGCCGGATTCCTGTTAATCTTAAGCCAACTAGAGGGATCCTATTATATGTCTGACAAAATCCGGGTGACGATTCTAGACGACCACCAGAGCATAGTGGACGGGTATCTTTTCCGTTTAACCAATAAGCCTGGGATCGAAGTAGTGGCCGCCATCAGGTTTGGTGAAGATCTTGAACCTACCCTGGCGAAGAACCCCCACCGACATCTTGCTGCTTGATTTCAGCGTGCCGACCGGGCCGCTTAACCAGAATCTTTTCCCCACGCTTACCCTGATCCCTCGATTGCTCCAACTTTACCCCGACCTCGATATCGTGGTCATCAGCATGTTTACTGAGCGTGGACTGATACGCGCCGTTATGGAGGCGGGAGCCAGCGGTTATATCGTCAAAGACGATGCCGAATCCATACAGAAATTGGACAAAATCCTCCATACGGTCGCCGATGGCGGAATTTATATAAGCCAGAGGGTAAGCGGCGTCTTCCAAAAACAAGATGGCAAAGGGGAAGAGGACCCCCTGACGCACCGCCAACTTCAGGTGCTTTTGTTATGCGCAATGTTCCCGAATGATAAAACAACAGAACTCGCCAGGAAGATGTGCGTTAGCAACTCAACTGTGCGCAACCTGCTCTCAGGCGCCTATCTGAGGCTGGGAGTCAATACGCGGGCCGCGGCCATTCAAATGGCCCGTAAATTAACCCTGCTCCCGGACGACTTCAGAAGGAACGCGCGGGCGTAACTTGACAGGGTCACATTGTCAGGCTGATTACAATGCACGCCGTGTTTACAATATATTGCCTTGCAGTATGCCTGGTTTCACTATCATAATAACTCGCCCTTTTTTGAGAACCTTTCCCTCCAGGCCGGAATCGTGGAACAAAAGGGTGCCGGGTACTGACTAATATGATCAAACATCTACATAATTTCTAGAAACCATGTAAATCTCTCGAGATCTCCTTTCAGGAAACTGTGCTTTTCATTATCCCCCATAAGTAACCCTTTTGACTGGCCGGACGAATGTCCGGCCAGTCCATGCTATACTAAAGTTATCCACGACTTTTATACGTAATAAGAGACCAGATCCTTCTTTAAGAAGAGGCCTGACCCTCGCTATGAAAACGGACAACGAACAATTCAAAAAGTTTGTTGAATTAGCGATTCCCTGGCTTGTCCTGATAATTCTCCTTACATATTCATATACCAAATTCTTCATGCATCCTTATGGTTTCCGCTGGTCCTCGGCGGGAACCGTGGAATTTTTATTTGTCTATCCCGAACCACCCACTCTGCAGGTAGGCGATCGGTTGCTCCAGATCGGCGACGTACGCTGGAACGATTTCAACAGCGATCTGCGAAAGACTTTCTTTGACGGAGCCAGGGCCGGCGATATTGTGCCGATCATGGTCGAGCGGGGCGGTCAAGCCCTGACGATCCATTGGACTTATCCCGGGCTCAATGTCGGCGATTTCTACGATCAACTTCCCAGCGAATGGATAATTGCTTATTTCTTCTGGGTCGCCGGCCTGTTGACAATACTACTGGTGCGGCCAAAGGATGTGCGCTGGCGGGCAATAGTAGCTTTTAATTTTCTGACAGCCATTTGGCTGATTGCCGGCAGCGGAAATTCGGCTTTCCATACCTGGTATAGCGCCTTAGTGTTACGCGTGGCCATCTGGTTATGCGTACCCGTGTACCTGCACGTCCACTGGTTATATCCGCGCCCGCTTGGAAGACTGCCTCGTCTGGTAGCACCAATTTTTTACACTGTTTTTGCGGTTATTGCCCTCGCCCAGTTTTTTCAAGTATTTTCCTCGAGCCTCTATCTTCTGGGATTCCTCGCCGCGGTCGTGGGCAGCCTGATCCTGCTGCTCATTCATGCCATCCGTCAGTCTGAGACACGCCGCGATCTGGGTCTCCTTATGGGCTTGATCGTACTGGCTCTTCTACCTTTGATAGGTATTGGGATCGCAGGATGGATAAATAAAGACTACCCCTCCGCCCTGAACTTGGGGCTGCTTGGCCTTCCCCTTATTCCTCTTGCTTATCTTTACGCAGCCAATCATCACCTTTTGGAAGGTCTGGAGCTGCGGATCAACCGTCTGCTGTCAGCTTATCTTTTTCTGATCCTGCTAGGCACTATCGGCGTCCCGTTGTTGGCCGCGCTTGATCATTGGCTGCCTTCGGCGCAAAACACATTGGTCACAGGAACGATCGTGGCTTTGCTTGCAATCGTGATTTCGATATGGGGCTTTCCTGAGTTCCAGAGTCACATCGAAAGGCACTGGCTTGGAGTTTCGCTATCAACCGGCCATTTACCACAAATTTACTCAGCCCGTATCGCAACCAGTACTTCATTTATGGCCCTCCAAGAGCTCTTGAAGGGCGAAGTGATGCCCAGCCTGCTGGTGCGACAATTCGTTTTTTTGCAGATGAACAGGCTGCCCAGGCCTGTTGTTGCGATTGGAGTTGAGCCAGCCCAGATACCGGACGGACCATCTTTGCCGCAGATCATTTCTCAGTCCGGCAAATATCGTCCGATGGCCCAAATGGATGAAGACAAGCCCTACTCCTGGATCCGACTGGTTTTGCCGCTCAAGGTTGGTGACGATTTAATAGGCTTGTGGCTGCTCGGCCGCCGCGATCCGGATGATCACTATTCCAAGGCTGATATTTCCGTGATTGAATCCCTGGCCAATCAAACCGCCATCGGCCTAAGCAACCTGCTTCAGACAGAACAGCTGAAGACCCTCTATCAGGCAAATATCAACCGCCATGAGCAGGAACGCTTGAGCCTCGCTCGCGACCTGCATGACAGCATCCTCAACCAGATGGCATCGCTGCTCATGAACCTGGATGGAGTCACTTTAACCCCGAGCTTCCTTAAGGCTTATGAAAGTTTAACTCATAGCGTGAGAGAGACCGTAAGCAATTTGCGCCCGCCGCTTCTGGATTATGGTCTCGGGCCCGCTTTAAATGAATTGGCCGAAAACCTTATGGAGCGGAGTAATGACAAGGTTCAGGTAAATAGCAATCTGGGATCGAATCAGAAATCGCTATGATTCTTTGACCGAGCTTTACATTTTTCGTATTGTCCAGGAAGCCTGCGAGAATGCACTCCGCCATGGAAAGGCCGGCACAATATCCATCTCTGGCAGTATGGATCCGCAGTTGATTGATATTTTGATAGAGGATGATGGGGCTGGCTTTGAAATAGGACCAAGACTGGAATTGAACAACCTCATACCCAAAGCGCATTTTGGGCTGGTCGGTATGGTGGAACGGGCCAGGCTGATTAATGCCGAGATCCACCTGGATTCCGCCCCCGGTAAAGGTACCCGCATCCGAATTATCTGCAGGCCCGTTAAGACCTGAAACAAGAAAATAGTAACTCCTCACCTCACCCGCTACTGTTTACCCGGAAAATGAATATGAGCGGGGCGTTCTCCCCCGCTCATATTCATTTTCCGGAGGTGCAGGTGTACTCCCTGCGCGGGATCTCTTTTCCCATTCCGTGATAACGGAAGGGGAAAAGCTAAAGGTGCGTGACGCGAAGCGGTATCACCACCAGTAGTTACAAAAGCGGCGAAACTTTTACACTGGCTTAACATCGCTCTCACCCAATCTTAACCGTGCCTCGCTATTATCACCTCGCCGATAACAGGAGGCAAAATGTCTAATAGAAGTACTGCTTTAAAAGCGATCATGGTCATAATCTTGTTGGAAGCTTGTACTCTGACGACACCCAGATCAGATTCTGCACCAACTCAACAGCCTAATAGTCCACCGCAGGCGCAGGATACCAGCCAGCCGGTCGCCACCTCGGCGCCGACCACCCCTCCATCGTCTCCCAACCCAGTCACTGTTGAAGACCTCGGAACGGCGCGTGCAAAGATCAAACACGTAGTCATCATCATGCAGGAAAACCGTTCGTTCGATTCCTACTTTGGCACGTATCCCGGCGCAGACGGTATCCCCACCTCCAACGGCAAGTTCACTGTTTGCGTGAACGACCCCGCTGCCGGGAACTGCGTCTACCCTTTTCATGATCCTGCAGATAAGAACCAGGGAGGTCCGCATGCCGCAGCCGCTGCAACGGCGGATATCGATGGCGGCAAAATGGACGGATTCATTGGGCAGGCGGAGAAGGGTATAGCGGGCTGCGCCGCGACCAACGCTCCCAATTGTGGGGGTGGCATCAACGTCATGGGCTATCACGACGCACGTGAAATCCCAAATTACTGGACCCTCGCCGAGAATTTTGTCCTGCAGGACCATCTTTTCGAACCCAACGCCTCCTGGAGCCTGCCCGCTCACCTCTTCATGGTCTCGGAATGGTCAGCCAGGTGCAGCAAGGCCGGTGACCCCATGAGCTGTATAAATGAATTAGACACACCCGCCGGCTCCGCCCGACTTTGCCACGAACCGTCTTCATAGGAATCCGGACTATGCCTGGACCGACCTGACCTATCTGCTCTTCAAGAATCAGGTGAGTTGGAAATACTATGTCCAGACAGGCGATCAGCCCGATTGCGCAAACGATGAGGCCGATTGTCCTCCGGTGCATCAGGATGCAAAAACGCCCGGTATCTGGAATCCTCTGCCCTACTTTGATACCGTCAAGCAGGATGGTCAGCTGGCGAACGTGACCGATGTGACCAATTTCTACAAGGATGCCAGGAACGGGTCTCTGCCTGCCGTCAGTTGGATCACGCCCAGCCAGCCGAACGGCGAACATCCACCGGCGCTTTTAAGCACAGGCCAGGCTTGGACCGCGAGTTTGATAAACGCGGTGGAACAGGGCCCCGATTGGGACAGCACCGCCATCTTCCTGTCCTGGGATGACTGGGGCGGATTCTACGATCATGTCGTGCCTCCCACAGTGGACCAGAACGGTTACGGCCTGCGCGTTCCCGGTCTCGTGATCAGCCCCTACGCTAAACGCGGCTTCATTGACCACCAGGTACTGAGCCACGATGCCTATGTCAAGTTGATCGAAGATCTATTCCTCGGTGGCCAACGCATCGATCCCAAGACCGATGGTCGCCCCGATCCTCGTCCCAATGTGCGCGAAAACGCGCCCCAGCTCGGGGATCTGCTCGAAGATTTCGACTTTTCCCAGGCGCCCCTACCGCCCCTGATCCTTCCCATCCAACCGACCCCAGGCCCAGCCTCCCAGCCGTGATTGAGTGAAGCCGTCGGGTAACTACTCACTGCTCCTGCATGAAATATCCGAAAAAAAGGACTGGCACAGGGCGTACGCCCTGTGCCAGTCCTTTTTTTCGGAATTCTCCGTCCCAGGCTGAAAGCGTGGGACGGAGGGTATGACGCGAATTAGCGAATCAGTATCACTACTAGTAAATACACACGATTAAGCTGTCTTCGGCCGTAATGCAGCATAGAACATGTACAGGCCTCCAACAATAACAGCTACGGGCCAGAATATCTGGTAGTAACTCACGAAAAAGATAGAGGCAACAGCCACAACCGCCAGGACAATGGTCACCACCTTCGCCCAGGGTTTTCCGTGTCGAAGCCAGAGCACAGCGAACGGTATGGCCAGTCCGCCCATCAGGATCGCGTTGGCATAGCCGCCCTCGTTCTCATTTCGGATCAGGCCTGCAATGGCCAGCACAGTGATGATCGCCAGCACAGTAAACACGCCCGCCGGGATGATCGCCCACCATTTCGTAGCAGAACGGAAGTAGAGTAGGAAGAATGGCAGTGCAACTGCAAAAAGGAACAACGGTCCATAGTAAGCCCCGTTCTCGCCTGCGGATGTTATTCCGGGCGCGATGCCCAGCACACCGACGATGTAGGCAACGAGCAAAGCCCAGGTGCGTGCGCGGTTGTTCAAATACACCACAAGGAAAGCGAGCGCAACCATGAACAGGAACAACGAGCCGATCCATTTACCGCCCGCACTGTCAGCGAACAGGGTCGTCAATGCCAGGAACAACATCACACCGCCGGGGATTAGTGCCCACCAGTTACCTGACCGGTCCGTCAGGTAGGCGACAGCGAATGGCAGCAAGAGACCAAAGAATAAAGGTGAAGCGATCGCGGCCTTGTCCACGCCGAATACGGCCAGCGCGGCTGTCACGGCCAGACCGCCGAAAACGCCTGCCGGGAACAGCCATCCCCACTGTTTCCATCCGCTCAAAGCGTAGCTGACCAATGCCAGCAGGCTGATCAACGCAAAGATCCACACCCACATTTGGTCGAGACGCCTGCCAATGTACCCCATCTGCTGAGCCAGGGCCAAAAAACCTCCTCCAACCAGCAGGATGCCCCAGAAAAGACCTGATCTATTTATTTTCATCGAGAATCTCCTATGATTTCTAAGGATATTGTAGACCGTTCACGGGTAGGCAGGCCCTCTCCTCAAGGCTGGTTTTTACCCTGTCCAAGTGGACAGTTTCCCATTTTCCCCGATCCGTATTCTGCCCGCTCGCCTGAAATAGCCGTAAAAAAGGAGCTGCAGAGCACACGCCCTGCACCTCCTTTTACTTCAAAATTCTTCACGTGTAGGGCAAATTGCTAATTTGCCTACCTCGCCTCCTGCTCGGCGAGGGTCTCTGCCACTTACTGATGTTCGAAACATTATGCATCCTTTTCGCCTGTCATTGCGAAGGAGTAGGGGCACAACACGTTGTGCCCTGGCGACTGAAGCAATCTCGAAATTCAATCTCGGACTTCAAGCTAGCCAAAGATTTTCCCGATGTACTTTACGGAGTTCATCCGCGTTTCTCCGCGCTCATCCGCGTCCCATTCCCCCAAGCACTTGGTACAATCTCACCTGCGATCGCACCACATTTCCCGCAGCTCGGACAAGGAGCATTCATGACAACTGCATCAGAACTAAAAGGTCTTACCCTGCTTGGCCATAAGGCACAGCCCAGCAAAAAGCTCGAGGCCTTTCCCAACCACAACCCCGAACGGTATTACAGAGTAACCCTTGAAACCAGTGAATTCACCTGCCTCTGCCCCGCCACCGGCCAGCCTGATTTTGCCACCATCCGCGTCGATTACGTGCCCGACAAGAAAGTGGTTGAATCAAAATCCTTTAAGCTATACCTGTGGTCCTATCGTGACGAAGGGACTTTCCACGAGCACCTGGTAAACACAATTCTGGATGACCTGATCAAAGCCCTTAACCCCCACTACATCAAAGTGACCGGCACCTTCAACGTCCGCGGCGGCATCGGCATCACCGTCCAAGCCGAGCACATCAAAACCCCCGCCGCCAAAAAGGCCATAGCATAAAGGCGCACCTTCGAGCCAGTGGAGGATAACGGCCACAATATCACCAGCCACGCATCAAAGTTGGTTTACAATAGCAAGGTTCCCGGTAGATGATAACAACCCCTTTCTAAACCAACCGCGGGAGGAATTGAATCTGAATTGAACCGGATTCTTCCTGTCAGAGGAGGATTTGTACCGGGGTTGAATTATTCGCAACCGTCCATGGGGAGGGTTGAACCTCAATTGAACCCTTATTCTTCAAAAGGGAACGAATATACCCCGGGAGCGTTCGACCCCGAATTGAACCGGATTTCGATTTTTTCGCGCTTTTCCACAGCCAACCCTCGGGCGAGCGAGCCACAAGCGAGCCTCGCCCACTTCGGCGACCTGTGTCGCCGAAGCCGGCATTCCATGGGAGGGGTCGAATTAGAGTTGAATTGCTCGCGCACTGCCGTAACTCTGCGCTTTTTTCGGGCAAGCGTGGCCTCAAGCCACCCTTGCCCACTTCGACGATATGAATTGTCGAAGCTGGCCGAGCGAGCCACAAGCGAGCAAAGTGGTCGGCGATTTCCCGAGCGTCGCCCACTTCGGCGATATCATATCGCCGAAGCCGGCCGAGCGAGCCTCAAGCGAACATGGCTGATTTCGGCGACATGGGTCGCCGAAGCTAAAAGCCGCCCTCTTAGCAACCGGTGGCAGCTCTGAACCTTAATAATTTAACCATCCGCCTATCCGTTTGCTCTGATAGCCCCGCTAAAGCTGCCTAAAGAACTCAAAGAATCTTTGCGCCTTGGCGTCCTTGCGTTAGATCTTTTTTCATTAGACAGCCCTATCCGTGCAAATCCGCGTAATCCGTGTAATCCGCGTACTATTCCCCTCTCACTATTCCTTCGATCATTTTCTGCATCCGATCATAGTGCGAGCCTTTCCAATAGATCTGCTTGCAGGCCGGGCAGATATGGAATTCCTCGAAATACAATTTGGTCAGCGGCTGCAGCCTCTCCAACACATCCTCCTTGCGCACCGGTTCCAGGGGATGATTACAGCGAATGCAGCGCTGAAAGGGCCTGATCCATTTCTTCAGTCCCTGTCTTTGGATTACTTCCTGGAACTGCTCTTCGGGTTCCAGGCTGCGCAGGAGCTGTCCTGATTTTATGTTCTTGCGCATCAGCAGGCGTCGATCGCGGGTAAGCAGGATCCGCTCCTCGTCCACCGCCACCTGGGCTAATTCTTTATCATCGTAATCGTTGCGATATAAAGAATCCATGCCCAGCATGCGCAGATAAGATGCCAGTCGCCCAAGGTGACCGTCGAGCACGAACCGTGGCTCAGCGGTTCGCCTGGCCCATGGCAAAACGGCTCTGACCTCAATCCATTCTCCATCCTTGACGAGGTACCCTAACCCGATGGCCTCACCGTCCGCTTTGATCTCCCCGATCTCGGTATGCGGAATCCCCACCGACTCGATCAAGTGCTTGACGGATTGTGGACCGTTGAACAGGTAATCAAAACTGTTCCTGCGCTTGTCATGGGACAAGAGCCACTGGAGTTTATCTTCAACCTCGAAGTAGGCGACCTTCATCGCACAAAGTATGGGACGAAAATGGTTCTTTACAACAAATCAGATACTACGCTGGTGGGTACTGTTCCATTGATCTCAGCACTGCGGCGAGTAAACAATTCTTTCTGTGCGTACGCACAGTTCCAGCTTGTCGAATTGCGCCGGTTGGACGAAGAACGAGCCTCCGGCCGTAAAGTTTTTGTTTTTAGTCGTTGCCCAGGCGTATGCGGACCAGTATCCTGCCGGAAGGTCAGCCATTACCGATGAATTTTTGTGGAGATTACCGTAGTAAAGGTATCCACATTGGCCGAAGGTATTGACCTTGTACAAGCTCAGCGACAGATTGACAACTCCCGTGGTTTCATTTTTTATGAGGGTCTGATGCGTTCGACCGGCCCCACCCACATCGAGCGCATGCGCACAGGTCCCCTCGCCACCCCGGGACGTAGCCGTCGGAGCGAGCCCGTTCGCGAACCCCGCCAGGGGATCCAATGTAGGCGGAAAGAGAGCTGTCGGACTCGGGAGCGGCGTTTCCGTTGGAAGCGGCGAGGGCGTTTCAGTGGGTATGGCAGCCCGGGTGCTGGCAACGATCGTGGCCGCGGCCGCAATGGCTGAAGCCTTCACATGGGCCGGGTCAATGGTTGCAACCGCCAGCGACCCGCAGGCATTGAGCAGCAGGGCCAGCAGCCCGGCAGCAAACACAAAATGTTTCATCTTTCTCCTCCGTTTTTTCCAGATGCATTCTGCGCTCGGCGATCGCGAAGGACGCATCCCCGTTCTTGATCTTTGGAGCCCTCAAGGCGGAGTGCCTGGGCCGATCTCGTTGAGACTCGACCCACTGGCCTGTTCGCCCATCATATGCTAATCGTCCTTCCATTCCCAATATAAAATCGTAAATCTAAAATCAAAAATCTGCCTCGACCCGACCGCATGGTCTCCCGTTTCCTATTATATACTCCGCCACCGAACCCTCATCTCCGCTCGGCGAGGGTCTTCGCGAAGCATGCATCCCCGCTCCTGCTTTTGGGGATCCCCAAGTGGAACGTAGGGGGCCGACCCCGCCGATATGACCGCACGCCGTAGGTGCAGGTGCTTTTCCTGCACGCCGAAGCAGCCGATGGCTAGTTCCTTACACCTGTGGGGCGTTAAACTCGGCTGCAATCATTTCCGGGTCTTGGAGATCGAACGGCGCGCGATTTTTGCTTTGGTTGCTGCTTTCGCGACTTTGGCCTTCGATGCAGAGGCAGCTGCTTTTGTCTTGACCGCCGATTTAGCAGCCCTGACCTTTTTTGGCGCACTGCCTCCGCCCCCGGCCGGCACCAAATGAACTCGTGGTAAGGTCCACCGTCACTTGGTCATAGTTGGCTCCCAGCTTCGGAGAGTTGAAGGTCAGCGTCAACTGCCTGGTATTCGCAGACATATCCACGGTAAGCGTGAGATATCCGAATTGGATGATCGGATCGATTTCCATCGTGGCGTCGCCCAATGTGATAGGCGCTGGCGGCGTTTGGGTCATCGGCGGCGTTACCGAAAAGCCTCCGCTGCCGCAAACCACATAAGGGATCTCGTGATTGGCGACCCGCCGCGTAAAGCGCTGGTAAAGATGGGCGTGGCCCGATAGTACGGCATCCGGCCAAAGTCCCGCGGCCTGGCACGCTTTGTCGATATCCTCCGAAAGCCCAACGGTGCCGCCATGTTTCGCATCTACAGAGAGCGGCGGATGGTGTGTTGCGACAATCACCGCGCATTGCCCGGCCTCCCGCAGCGGCTTAAGGCGCGTCAACTCAGCCTGCAGGAATTGGAGCTGCTCATCGCTCACCGGGTACATCCCGCCCTGTGACGAGATCACGCCCGGGCCTTCCAGCACATTGCTGTACAGGCCGATGATCGAAACGAACGGCGCATCCAACGTGAAATAGACGCCGGGCTGTGTCATCACGCTTCGCACCAACCCGCCCGCGTTGGGCGAATGACCCGGCTGGGCTGCGCAAAAGTTTTGTAGGAAAGCCTGAAGGGTTTGCCCCGAGGCATCGTGCAGTACGCCGTCATGGTTTCCGGGAATGGCGAAGATCGGGCGGTCATAGGCGCGATAGGGCTCATAGAACTGGTCATAATAATACTGGCTCTCGCCAAAATAATAGATCACGTCGCCCAAATGGAAGAAGAAAGCCGGTGCATTCGCCCGGCCCTCGAGCACGTCGGCAGCCATCATATCCGCTACGGTGGCTTCCGTCGCCGGCCCCGACGATTTGGCGGCTCCCGTGTCGCCCACCGAGTGGAATGAAATCTTGTTCGCCGCCTGGATGGCCTGGATGGCCGGATCATCCAGCACATCCGAGAGCTTCATCCTCGGCGGCTTGGCAGTCGGCGCCGGGATCGGCAGTACCTGGTCCTTGTGTTGTTGATAATACGGAGAGTTGTAGTACGCGTCGCTTGTGTTATCTACCTGAAAACTGACTTCATCTGCGCCGGCTTGCTGCTCGCTGAAAAGTCGGCCATTCTTACCGATAAGGTTTGGCATGTACTCCTCCTCACAAGTTTTATAAGAGTTTGGGTTTGTGGCACACAGTATCGCGCACATCAAGCCAAAATTCAAGAATCTCCTCGGCAACTTGTGCCAGATTTGCACATTAACAAAATTAAACTATTCACCTGTCTGCTTGCCTTGATGGGCCAATTACTGAGCTTCCTGATTCTTTAGAAATTAAAGGAGCTTTGCGTCTAGGCCCTTTGTTCTTTGAGGGTGGCGTTAGATCTTTTCTAGCAGACTCATCCGTGTAAATCCGCCCAGTCCGCGCAATCCGCCTGCACCATGTTCGCCGGTGTGCTCTATTTTTTCACCTCGCTCCGAAAACCTCATGTGACTGGAAATTAAATAAAAAATACCGTTCATAGACGGTATTTGGTGTGACCGACCAGGGACTTGAACCCTGAACCCACTGATTAAGAGTCAGTTGCTCTGCCATTGAGCTAGTCGGCCATGACGCTTGGCGCAACGGATGATACCTTAAGAGCAGGGGGGTGTCAATGCAGGTATAATAACGGGGATGATCGAGCTCAGTATCCCAGGGCGCGGCGACGTACGGCTTCAGCACCTGGTCACCGATGTCAACGGCACGCTGGCCGTGGACGGTATACTGATCGAAGGCGTCGCCGCCCGCATCGCAGCTCTCCGTGAGCGGTTGACCATCCACCTGCTCACCGCCGACACGCTGGGACGGCAGGCTGTGATAGATAAGCAGCTCGATCTCACCGGAATCCGATTAACAGGCGGCAATGAAGTGGAACAGAAGCGTACTTTTGTCGAAAATCTAGGCGCGAATTCGGTGGTCGCCATCGGCCAGGGCGCGAACGACGCGGGCATGCTGAAAGCCGCCGCGCTGGGCATCTGCGTGATGTCCGCCGAGGGCGTCGCCACCGAGACCCTGCTGGCCGCCGACCTGGTGGTGCCAGATATTATGAGCGCCTTCGACCTGCTTGATCAACCCATACGTATCCTTGCGAGCCTTCGAAAATGACAACCAACGATCCGGCCTCCATTCCTCACGAACCCTCTGCACCGCGCCCCGCCTCGCGCGCGCCGCCGTCGTCAACACGGCCAGCTGATCGTCCCCAAGGATTCGGAAGCCCGTGCTGCGCTGCTTGCCTCGTTGGCGCGGCGTTCATACCCCACCTACGAGTTATTCGTCTACGCCGTGCTGTGCGGCGCGATCCTCGGCCTGGGTTATGTGATCGACTCGCAGGCCCTGCTGCTGTTTGGCATTTTGGTGGCGCCTCTGCTCTTGCCCTGGGTCGGCCTCCTGCTGGCGACCATCACCGGTTCGACGCGCTTCTTTTTCGAGACCATCATGGCCCTGCTCATCAGCGCGGCCCTGGTGTTCGTCATCGGTGTCCTGGCCGGTTTCGCCGCCCGGCTCTTTATGCCTCGCACCTTTAATGAAGCCTTCACGCATTCCCGCCTTTGGTGGCCCGACCTGATCGTCCTGGCCATCGGCGCGGTCATCCTGACGATCTCCTTTGTCCGTTCGGAAGATAAGCCTTTCCTGCCGAGCGTGATGCTGGCTTACGAATTCTTCCTGCCGCTCAGCGCAGGCGGCTTCGGACTCGGCAGCGGCATCGGCGCCATCTGGCCTTATGGCCTGCTCGTCTTCCTGGTCCATTTTGCCTGGGCAGGCCTGTTCGGGCTGATCACACTGCTTGCCCTGCGCTTTTGCCCACCAACCTGCAGGGGTTCATCTTCAGCGGCGGTGTGTCGCTGGTCCTGGTCGTTGTCCTGGTAATGCTGATGAGCAGCGGGAAATGGACTCCCGCGGCCGCGCAGCAAGGCGCGCTCCCGCCCGCCGCATCGAGCGCCAACCTGCCTCCCGCCGGCACTCCGCAAGCGGCTTTGGTTCCCGAGCCTACATCCACGCCCATCATCGATACGCCGACCCCCTCCGACACGGAGACTCCCACCGAGACTCTCGCTCCCACGGCCGTTCCGCTCACGCTGGAAATCACCCTTCCCGCCACTGAGACGCCCACCGTGACCATCACCTTCGAGCCTACTCCGGTCTACGGCCGCGTCCATTCAGGCAAAGGCGTGGTCTTACGCGAGACGCCTGCCGGAAAAGGCCTCACGACCCTGGATGATTATTCGATCGTTCAGATCCTGCCTGATACGCAGGATGTAACCGGCTATACCTGGGCGCACGTGATCGCCACCCAAAACGGCATCCAGATGAATGGCTGGGTCGCCCAGGCCTACCTGGATGTAGAGACTCCTGCACCGAACTGGACACCCACCGATACACCAACCATAACCTTAACACCATAGTATTGATCAGATGAGGCTAACCTCACCAGGGGAGACTTGTCGATGATCCCGCTCTGCAAGGCGGGACACCAAATAACTTCACTAAATCAGGAGGATGCATGCCCATTCATTTTGGCACGGACGGCTGGCGCGCCGTTATCTCGGACAGTTTTACTTTCGATAATCTTCGCATCGTTGCACAAGCCATTGCCGATGCGGTCGCTTCAGACCATTGGGACAAACGCGGCAACGGCGGCCCCAAGCCCGACCCCAAAAAGATCGTGGTCGGTTACGATACGCGTTTCCTCTCCGACCGCTTCGCCGGGGAAGTGGCCCGCGTGCTGGCAGCCAACGGCTTCACGGTGCTGCTGGCCCAGGCCGATGCCCCCACTCCGGCCATCTCCTTCGCCGTCAAAGATCAATGCGCGATCGCAGGCGTGATGATCACGGCCTCGCATAATGCCCCTCGTTATAACGGTGTGAAGCTCAAGGCCTCGTACGGCGGTTCGGCCCTGCCGGAGCAATGCCGCCGGGTGGAGATTTACATCAACGACAATGAATCACAGGCCCGCGGCCCCAACCTGATGGATTTCAATAAGGCGCGGGATGCCAATCTCATCCAAAAGTTCAATCCCCTGCCCGCTTACTTCGACCACCTTCGCACGCTGATCAACACCGACCTGATCGCAGATAACCCGCAGCGCTTCGCAGTCGACCCCATGTACGGCGCAGGCCGTGGCGTGATCAAGGCCTTTTTGCAGGGCACCGGCTGCGATATCACGGAAGTGCGCGGCGAGATGAACCCCGGCTTTGGCGGCATCCACCCGGAGCCCATCGCCAAGAACCTGGGCGCGCTGGCTTCCGCCATCAGTTCGGGACATGGGTAACTTCGGCCTGGCTACCGACGGCGACGCGGACCGCATCGGCGCGATGGATGAGCGCGGCATCTTCGTTGACCCGCACAAGATCATTTGCCCTGGCCCTGAAGTACCTCGTCGAGCAGCGCAAATGGACGGGCGCCGTGGTGCGGACGGTTTCCACCACGCGCATGATAGACCGCCTGGCAAATAAATATGGGTTAAAGGTTTACGAAACGCCTGTGGGGTTCAACCACATTGCGGATATCATGATGCAGGAAGATGTGCTGATCGGCGGCGAAGAATCAGGCGGCATTTCGTTCAAGGGACACATCCCCGAAGGCGACGGCCCCATCATGGGTTTGCTGCTGGTCGAAATGATCGCGGCCGCCAAAAGGCCGCTGGTCGAGCTGGTAGATGACCTGCTGGCCGAAGTGGGCCCGGCCCATTACGAACGCGTCGACCTGCGTCTGAGTCGCCCGGTGGCGAAAGCCGAAATGACCGACTTTCTCCTCAAGCAGGCCCCGAAGTGAGATCGGCGGACGAGAAGGTCGGCGAGATCAGCCAGCGCGATGGCATTAAATATATTATGGCCGACGACTCATGGCTGCTCATCCGCCCCTCGGGGACGGAGCCCGTGCTGCGTGTTTACACCGAGGGCCGCACTGTCGAGATGGTCAAGGCGCTGATGGCCTACGGGCGCAAGGTGGCCGAGAGCGTGGTGTGAGGTTTGGAAAGTCAAATTTACGTGACTAGTCATAGCTTTGCCCCACGCTTTCAGCCTGGGGCAAAGGATTCCGCGCAGGAAGAGCACCTGCACCTTCGAAAAATGAATATAGGCGGGGAGAACACCCCGCCTATATTCATTTTTCGGTCAAACTAGCAACGGGTCAGTGCAGATGACGGATATCAAGGCTTTTGTCAAGAGAATCTTCTCACACGAATATGCAGCGATCCTCACGCTGCTGGCAGCCTGTCTTCTTATCGGAGTATTCATCGCCCGGGACTACGGAGAGACCTGGGACGAAAACGATGCCTATCGTTATGGCGATTATGCGATCCAGGCCTACCAGTATATCCTCCATCCGCAGGCGCTAACCCCGTTTGACACAAACTTAAATCTGTACGGCCCGGCCTATTTCATGTTTAGCAATAAATCTGCCGCGCTGGTACGCGCTCATCTTTCGGGGCTGGTCTGACATTAATGCCCACCATCTGATCAACTTCATCGTCTTCCTCGCCGGCGTCTGGATATTCTATCTTCTTATGCGCAGGTGGGTTCAACGCTGGGCGGCTTTCGGTGCAAGCCTTTTGTTCCTGTTACAGCCGCTCTTCTGGGGGCATTCTTTCATTAACCCAAAAGACATGGCTTTTATGGTCTTTTTTATGGCGAGCGTATATCTCGGATTCCGCATGGTGGAAGCAAACGAGACGCCGCGAATTGTTGTTTTGGTCATTCTCGCTGGCATCCTGTTGGGTATGACAAGCACGATGAGGGTCGTCGGGCCTTTGGCCGGGCTGTTCGTCCTGGTTTACGGCGCGTTCAAATTGCGTTTCAGGATGATACCGAGGGCCGTCCCTTATTTTCTCCTTGCAGTCGCTGCCGGTTACCTGGCCTGGCCTTATCTGTGGATGGCGCCCTTCGCCCATTACATGGAAAGCGTTCAGACCATGAAACAATTTCCATTCACGGGCCGAGTCTTGTTCATGGGCAAGTCATACCTGCCAAAGAATTTGCCGTGGACATATTTCCCCACCCTCCTGTCTTTGCAGCTTACCGAACCGGCCTGGCTGTTTGCCATCGCCGGGTTGGCTGTCCTGGTGTTGTCCCTATCTAAAATGGAGAACAGGGAAGTCTTGCTCCTGTTCCTGGGCTGGTTCCTGCTGCCCCTGGCCGGCGTCATTCTATACCACAGTATTATCTACGATAACGGCCGCCAGCTTTATTTTCTGCTCCCGCCCATTTTCTTCCTTCCCGGGATAGCCTTGGATTTCATATTCAGAAGGCTCACAAAACCGGTGTTCAGGGTCGGATTAATAGCGTTGATTGTGCTGCCAGGCATCTATGCCGGCATCCGCCTGCATCCCTATGAATATGTTTACTATAACGCCCTGGTCAACGGGACCGGCGGCGCGTTCCGTTCCTATGAGATGGATTATTGGGGCACTTCTTTTACAGAAGCTGTCGAGGATGTGAATCGAGTCGCGCCGCAGAACGCAAAGGTGCTGATTTATGGTCCCATCCTCGTTACAGGAAAGCTTGCGAGGCCCGACCTTCAGGTATCCCAGCCTCAAGCAGGAGATACTTCACAAAAGCAATACGATTATGCCATCCTAATAAACCGCCACAACCTGGACGAAACCCATTGCAGGGACGGAAAAACGGTGTTCACCGTTGAAAGGAAGGGCGCGGTCTTCGCTGTCGTGAAATATATTCCGCCTGGGGCGGTGTGCCAATAGAATCTGTTGATCCACGATAAAGAAGCCGAGGCTGTGGGAGATCAAAGTTCAGGCCGAGAGCTGAGCCTCGACAACCCCACAGCTGGAAGCATTTAGCGGTTGATCCGGAGGATCTAATGACAGGCAAAGTCCTGCTGCGTGACGTAACGGAAGACGACCTGCCTATATTTTTCGAACAGCAGTTGGAACCCATCGCGACTCAAATGGCTTCCTTCTCTGCCAGGGATAGGGAACCGTTCATGGCGCTCTGGGCGAATGTACTACGCGACAATGCTATTTTCAAACAGGCCATACTCTTCAACGGGCATGTGGCCGGCAATATTGTGAGTTGGGAACAGTCCGGTGAACGGGAAGTCGGCTACTGGATTGGAAAGGAATACTGGGGTAAGGGAGTCGCCACACAGGCGCTCTCCACGTTCCTGGAACAAGTGAAAGCACGCCCGCTCTATGCGCATGTTGCCAGGAACAATGTCGGTTCGTTCCGGGTGCTTCAAAAATGTGGGTTCACGATTTTAAGCGAGGACCCGGAAGAGTATATTTTAGAGTTGGGGGTAAACGAGGAGGACAATACAAACCAGAGACATCGGTAAGCTCTCAGCTGTCAGCAAATAGCGGTAATGTCAGGGCAAAGTCCAGCGACCCAAGCCGTCCAAGGCAGCAGCATAGCCTGGATCGGAAAAACGAGCATCTCATTCTCCCTCTCTCTGGATGAAAAAAAGGGACAGCAAGCAGACGAACCGCTGTCCCATCAATTTAAAAACGCAACTGTCAAGATCAGGTTCTTAATTATTTCGTCGGTGGTGCAACGCGCAGCCTGCGGGCCAGGAAGATCACGGCGACCAGGGCCATGCCGGCCACTACGAGACCGGGTGCGCCATACTGGTCGGCCAGGCCGGTGCCGGGCAGGGCGGTTGAGGTGGCTACTACGGTGAGCTGGGCGAGCGCGGCCTGGGTCAGAGCCGCTCCAACCGTGGCTGTCGCCGGGTCCGGTGTGCTGGTTCCGGGGGTGCTCGTGAAAGTGGCCTCGGCGATAACCGGAGTCTGGGTAGGCGGCAGCGTGCTGGTGGCAGTGGGCAAGCAGAGCAGCCTGCGCGGTGGAGGTAAGGGCCTGAGCCACCTGCGCGTTCTGGGCATTCTGCGTGGCTACCGCGGCCTGCTGTTGCTTCTGTGTACCTGGTAAAACGAATACTACATAAGCAGCTACACAGGCAAGTGAAAGAAGGACGATGCCGCCCAGGATGCCAGCCACGATCAGAAAAGTACGATTGCTGGATTCCTCGGGGGTGGGGCATCAACGTTGGATCTGTTCGCCATCATACATGGTGTATTCTCCTCACGTACTATGATTTATTATCCCACAACTTCAAGATTTACAAGAGGGATGAGCAGTTGCTCACCGTTTTCAAGCCTCACTTCGGCCGCGGCGGCCCGCAGGCCGCTGGGAAATACCGATAGGCCTGGCTGCAAAACTAACGATGGTACCGATCAAGCCCGCGGCAGGTTGGCGGCGGAGGCGCACCGTTTGACCGGGAGCAAAGACTTCCACATCACGCGGCTGCGCGGGTTCCGATGTAACCGGGAGAGGGATGATCACTTCAGGCCGCGCCCCGCTGTAACGGTCGAAGAATTCGGCGTTCAGCGTCGCTTCGCGCTTGGCATTCGTGCTGATCAAACGATAGGCGGCTGAATTCATCGGCAGCACGCCAAAGCTATCGGTCAAAATAATCGGATATCGCATCTCACGCGCCAACGGGCAGCAGGGAGGGGAACAGGCTCCCGATGATCAACCCGCGTACGGGAAGGTCTGCCGCGGCTTTCAGGGCTTCGGCCTGCTTCACCTGTCCGGCTACGATGATCGAGCCGCGCATGCTCACATCCAGGCGACTCACGGTAAGCTCGGTATCGGGCTTTTCGGCCAGGTTGATCATTACGCCGGTATCAACGCGGCCATTGCCCCACACGCCCTGAATAAGCGCCCCGGTGGTTTGAATGACGACGCCGCGGTCGGGAATGATCTGCGTGACCGTGCCGGGGATGCCGGCGCGAAGTTCCATGTGCGACTCACCCGATTCGATCAATACCTGCCCGCCGCCGGCCGCGACCACCCTACCTTCACTCGGCGACTTGACCGCTTTCGGCAGCAAACCGCGCCCCACCGCGATCGCCGCGCCGGCGAGGACCTTATCGCCCTCCTTGCAGCGGATCAATTTATCTGCCGCATCGGCAGAGATATTGAGCGTACGGGCTACGTCCAGGAAGATATGTTCACGTGCCCAGGTTGCTTCTGCGACTATATCCGCCGGAGCGACTTTTTGGCTCAAACGCACCAACACTTTACCTTTTACGGGTAAGACGCGCTCACGCACGATGGTCGTCAGGGGCAGGATGTGATGAACAGGAGCCAGCGCCACTTCAACCTCCGACCGTCCACAACCACTTCTTGATGGATTCGCGGCGACGGCCCGTGTCTTCAGATAAGATCAGGGGGCGGCCGCGACCATCGATCACTACGCCCATCGCGCCGCCGCTAACCGGCACCGTACCGCCGCGGCCCGGGCCAAACCCAACGTTCGCGCCGCGCTGCGGCTGGAGCGATAGTTTTGCCGACTGACCCTGCGGGCAAAGGCAGCACTTCGAGATTGCCGAATTTAACATCGGCAAGCGTTTCCGTGCCATTGTCATAGGTCAGGCGGGCGCGGACGACCAGCGCGCCAACACTGGCGGAAGCGACCACGGAAACCACCGTGCCCAGGCTCTGGAAAGCGCCGGACTCCAGGATCTGCACCGGCAGGAGGCTGTTGCCTACCGAGGCCGCGCCCAGCATCGGGAGCAAATTATTGCGATCCAAAATAATCGTGGAGACGCCCACGGGCTGGATGGAATCCAGCAGCAGTAACAGTCCCTGTCCGGGTGTGGGAGCATCGCCCAGCGCCCCTCCGCCGGCCATAATCGGCTCAAAGAACGGAAGCAAGCCGGCCCTTGGCCCGCGTGCGGAACGCGGAAAATCGCGTCTGGCCGTCTGCATTGCCAGGTACAAAGCCTGACGGGTCACCGCCTGCGAGAGGGATTGCTCTTCCTTGGTAGCGGGGATGGTGGAAGGATATAAGGATTTCTGGAAAAGATAATCGCGCAGAACGCCGGTCGAAACATCGAGCGCCGACCAACGCAGGATATCTTCAAGAGTAGTGTATTGCAGCAGTGCAGGCAAATTCTCACCAAGACCGAAGTGCGGATAAACCCCCAGCGTGGTCTTCTCTTTGAAGCCGGCCGCGATCACGGCCGCAGAGGCGCCAATGTCCACACCGAGGATGCCGCCCCTCTTCCCGGTATATACCCGGCCCAGGAAGCGCAGCATGCGCCCTTCGGCATAAGCAGTCGGCAGTACATGCCCGCCCGACCAGGTTTCCAGAACGTCCACGCCTTTGAGCTGGCGTTTGCGAACTCCGAGGTAAACATCTGCCAGTTCGCGGGCCGCCGGCTCAAGGTCCTCCGTTTCAAGCGAAGGCCGGACGTTGGAACTGAAGTGCAACGCCGAGGTCACGCTGCCCAGCAGCTCTTTTACTTCATTATCCAATTTTTGATTCCCGGCAAACAACACAGCCGGCCGTTTTTCCGGCGTCAGGAGATAGCCGGAGAGGCCAACCGGCTCCAGCATTTTGCGGATGGAGCGTGAAGCGCCGCCATCTGTCCCGCCCGTGATAATGACCACATCAGGCTGCAAGCGCATCAGCGCATCGATTTGTGCATCGGGTTTGCGGTGATCGTTGATCCCGATGGAATCGACGAGGCGCGTGTAGGTGGTCTCCGCCAGGCGGCGCGCACTTTCAAGTGAGACATCGGAAAGCAGGCCTACGATCACTGTTTTGAGGGCGGGGCCCGCAGATAACGTGGATACCAGCGAGTCCACACCCGACCCATCCGGCTGCGAAGGGGTAACGAGCCGGCCGTCCGCGTCGAGCAAGGTACGCCCGGTCACCGTCTGCAGGCCGGCAATCGCATTGCGAACGCCTTCGCTCACATCCTTGAACGGCGCTTCCGCGGTGGAGGGCGCGGAGCTCGCCGCGAGAAACCGATACTCTCCTTCGACAACATCGAAGAGCACGGCGTGCGTATTTGCGCCGCCGATATCCACAGCCAGAAGAGAGTCACCTTGAACGAGAGAAGCAGGCATAAATCAGTTAACCCTACCTTTGCGAAGGTCTGTCAACCTTCGGAAGGTTGACCGGTTATCCAAGTCCAAAGAAGATGAAATGCAATCGTTCGATCAGAGCGGTCAGCGCCGCAGAATAGACTCCTGCAAACAAGACGCCGAGCGTGACCGCAAGGAAAATACTGCCGAGAAAAGCGATGATTTCGATGAAGCCAAAGCGGCGCACCGAGCCATCTGCTCTTGTGCGTGCGCCGAAGTGGAAATAAACCAGAGTGGTGACAACACCCGCCAGCACCAGCCCGGCATTGAGCAGCGATTCAGGCGAAGTGAAGCTGCTTACATCAAAGGCACCAATGGTTGCATTGACTTGTGGAAAGAGCGTACCGGTCACAGCGCCGCCCACCGCGGCCGCCGCTCCGGCTCCCACCAGCAATCCCATGGCCGGCATACCCAGGCGAGTAAGAGGCGGCCAGGCTTTCATGAGCAACATACCGCTTAAGAGAAGAGGCACCGCCAGAATGGCTTGTTGAACCGACATACCAGACTGGAATCCGTGATAAAGCGGTTGAAGGAGGTCGGGCCAAAGCACCTGGCGGATGGATACCGCGGCAACATAACCCGCTGAAACGCCAACGAAAATATAAACGGCGACGCGAAAAAGAGGGTTATCTCCGATGAGATAGCTCAGGATCATCAAAGTAAGGAGAAAAGCCACGATGCCTGCGATCAAATCAGGTGACATTTATCCAGCCTCATGTTCACGCCGATCTTGAATACCGAGCCAGAAATTCCACAATCCGCCGATCAACATGATAGCCACCGCCAGTAAGAGACCCAGGCTGTACGCATCCCAATAGCGGCGGACAAAACCGGGCTGTCCGTTGTTCGCCTGTTCCGCGCCGGCCGCGCCGTTCAGGCCCGCGATCAGACCTTTCACCTGGCCGGAGTCCGCATATGGCAGGAACATCGGACCCGCCTGCGCGCTGGAAACAAGGATCAGCGAAGCGTTTCCCCGGGCGAGGGCGGTTTGCTCGATCCAGACGCGGCCGGCTTCCACGCTGTCGGTCAGGACGATGATCGCCGCAAAGTCGGAAAGATGGGTTACGCCTTGCATTACGGGTGAGCTCCAGACTTCATTGGAGTCGGCGTCGAGAGGCATAACGGTGGTCGGGTTCTGGGAAAAATCAAACACACCGGCTAATCCACCGGGCAGGTAACCAAGATCCACATATTTAACGCCGGGTTGATAAACATCTTTATGCGTAACAAGGGTGACGCTCATGAACTGTTCGGCGAGCGCCGCGCCCGTTGGAGAGGTGGAGATAAGCGCGAGACGGGGATGCTTCAATAGAAGGAGATGATCCATCAGTGAAGCCGCGCTGGCTTCCATTTCACCGACGGTTGCCGGTTCGTAATCGAAGACGACCAGAACGGGGGCATCGGCCGGGATCGCCTCAACCGCCTGGATGGCAGAGTTGGTTTCGTTGGGTACCTGGGCAGGCAGCGGGAAGATCTGTGATCTCCCAAAAATCACGCCGCCCAAAATAATGATAAGCAGCGCGCTCAGCGCCCAACGTAAAACGCGTTGCGACCTAGGAAGGGAGTCCGCTTTCATCGGAACCGGAGCCGTCTCTGCGGAGAGGATCTGCTCGAGCAGGGTAGCATGCGCCTGCTGCTGATCGGTTAGATTCGAGCTTGATGGATTGGGACTTCGGTTTGCTGGTCGGCGGCAGTTGCACCCGGAATGGTCGGCAGAACGCCATGCAGGCCGGCTAAGGCGCCACGCTCTTCAAGCGCGTATCCACGGCGAGGCCGTAGTTGTATCACGCATGGCCGATTCCACGGGACGCATGGCCTGCACCCATGAAGGCAGCTCTGCCGGCTCGATCGGTTCCTCTTCGTTCGCAGCAGGCGGCAGACTCTCATCGGTAGAAGCTGGCTTAGCCGCCGCAACGTCAGAGAGCCAATCGGGTATTTGCATCGAGGCGAAGATCGCATCCACATCATCGCTCTGAACCGGGGAGCTTCTGTAAAGGCAGCAACGGGGCCGGCCGGTTCTGCAGGGGGCTGCTCCGTTTCGGAGGTCCCAGCGGGAGGAGTTTGCTCTTCCGCCGCGGGCGCGGGTTCGTGGAAAGCAGAGACAGGCGCTTCGGCAGGCTCAGAGGTTTGTGGCTCGGGCTGCTGCGAGTGAGGCCATCCAATCCGGCACTTCAGTCAAAGCCGGGGTGTTTTTCAGGGACGGGTTGAGGCTGAGGCTCAACAACGGCAGGTTCTTCAGGGGTTGGGCTGGCGGGAGGTTCCTGGGCGGACGTGCCAGGAGTTTTCAGCCAATCGGGCAATACTTCGCCGAAGGCGGTTACGGGCTGCTCGGGAGCAGAAGAGGCGGGGATGCAGACTCCTGATCCAGGCTCTTCAACCAATCGGGGACATCGGTCGCCTCGGGGGGTAAAGCCGGGGTTTCCTTTCCCAATTCAGGCGTCTGCCCGGCAGCCGGGGTTTGAGCATCGAGCTTTTTTATCCAATCAGGTATTTCAACATCGGCAGGAAGGGCCGGCTCGGCAGCAGGCTTATCAGGTACTGCCTTGCTTTCATCCAGTCTTTTTATCCAATCCGGTACTTCAGTCTCCGTTGAGAGCGGTGGCTCAGAACTTGAGTCGCCGGAGTCGGTCCAGTACGATCCCTGGTCCTTCATCCATTCGGAAACATCACCGGGGGGAAAAGCAGGAGGGTTGGGCGTGGATTGTTCCGGCGTAAGTGGGGCCGGCTTTTGAACATCATGGGCAGCAGGCTTTTGTTCCGCGACGGGTGCGGAACCGGACGCCTGCTTGAACCATTCGGACAGCTCATCTTTTTCCGGGGCAGGTTCTGCCCCGGCCATCCACGGCAAGACCGGGCTTTCGCTTTCAGGAGCAGCCCCGGCCGGTTCATCATTATGACCGAGCTCAACCCATTTGACCTGCGAGCTTTCCGGCTCGCTTTTTTTCTTGTTGGCGGGCGCCCCGGTAATAGTCCTCAACCAATCAGGTGTTTCGTCTTCCTCTTCATGTTCCTTCTGATCGGCGAGCCCTGCCAACAGGTCGGGGACCTGAGGAAGCGGCTTGGTCTGTTTATCGCCGCCGGAAATCGTGGGTTCTTCCTGTGCCGATTGACGCGCTTGCTTGCGCGCTTCGCGCAGCCATTCCGGCAGAATGGGCTCGAGTTCAGAGGTCACTTTTTTGGTGGGCAGCTGGCCCGGATGGATGGGAGCATCCTCCCCTTTAAGCGGCACCGGTGAGAGGAAGCAGGCGCGACTGGCAGTTCTGGCAGAACTCGATATCAGCCGGGTTGGCTTCGCCGCAAACAGGACAGATGATCGGTTCCGCCATTATTTGCCACCATAGGGACGATCAGCGCCGATGAGGACACGCAACCCGGTAGTAAGCGTACCCAACGCAACGCCGATCAAAATACCGCGTGCCCCACCCAGCGCAAGCACATGTTGGAACCATGGACGCAGAAAGTTATTCAACGCGCCCACTTCGCCAAAAGGCAGGGTAGCCGAGCCGATCAACATCAGCAGGGCAGTGGCGATAAAGAGGATGCTCATCAGGTTTGCGCGGCGGCGCAGCAGGCGGATGCTGGCATATAGAAGCGTGACGGCCAGCAGGGCCATTAAACTTGCTTCGACCGGGACGATGACAGCATTTACCAGCAAACGCATCCCCGGATGATCGGGACCAAGAACCAGGCCAAAGAAAAAAGCCGCGAATAAACTGATCAAAAGAATGGCGCTGTAAGCGGTGCCTTTTTCGCGCTGGGAGATCTTCGTTCCATGCACCAGGATCAAATTGAAGACGCCCACCAGGGCCGCCATGCCCGCCAGAATGATGGCCCAGTTCAACAATAAAGTTTGAGCGGGGGTCAGGGCGGGGATAAAGTATCCGAACAGGACGATCAGCCCTGTGAGAATGGCAAGGACCAAAGCTACGATACGCATTAAATTAATCCCGAACAATTTCAGGACTGCCCCACCCAACAGGACCAGGATGATGACCCAGCGCAATACATCCTGCACGGTCAGGCTGGCGGAATGCGAGGCGCCTGCCCCGAGATAGGTGCTGGCCGCAAAGAGCTCTTCGCCGATCAGTGTTTCGTGCGCAGAGGCAAACAGCGCCGCCTGCGCCGACAGCGCGTCACTCGACCCGATCAGGAAGGTATTCTCGCGTTCGGCGGCCTCAGCCAGCAATGCGGCCTCCACCCCGAAATGACCGACCAGGACGGTGGCCGAAACATTTTCATCATGCATAATCGGCATCATGCCCGCCGCAGACGAGAAGGGCGTCATGCCGGTCAGACGGCCGGTGGTTGGTTGATAAAACTCTCCGGCGCCTGCGCCTTGATAACCGGCTTCAAGGGTATCCTGGGCCAGCAACGCCAGGGAAGATTCGCCCGCCGCCGCGATCGGCGGACGGTCACTTAGCGACGTCTTTTCCGTGAGATAACGCAGCAGCCCCAGCCCTGCCAGCGGAGCGCCGCCATTTTGTGTCAGCAGACTGGCGCTTCCCAGACCTAATCAACAGACGCGTGCCGTCTTCAACGCTTAGACCCACTGCCCGATAAAGACGCGTCAGGGCGGGAATTGCCCGCAATTTCGGAGGCGACTTGCGTTTGACCAAAGATAGTATTAAAAGGAGGAAAGCTGAAAGAACTACAAGACCAAGCCCCAGCAGGTTCATAGGTGCGGCTCCCCATCCAAAAAAGAGGCGAAGGCACGAGCTTCATCGTCTGATTCGAGCGTGCGAGCCAGGGCATCGGCGCTTTCACCCAGGAAGGGCCGTCCCATATAAAGCATTTGTGCGGATAGAATCGCCAACGGCCGGCCGGCCTCGAGCAGCCAGGACATCAGGCCATCCAGTTGATAGCGGCGCAGGGTTCCAGCCCACTGGAGCCAGTGCGCCCGCGACGAACTCGTCAACCTGCTGCTTGTATTTATGTCTGACCCTGATTTCATGGTCTCAAGACCACCTTGTTTTGCGGGGTTCTCCACCGCATTTGTTATCTGAACACTATCATTGCCAGCCATGAGTCTTTGTCCGGTGGATGGCAGGGGTAAACAATCACCCTCAAAGTGGAAAAACGCGGTAATCTACAAAAGTATAGCATATTTTAATTTTCAACTGCCATACAGGAAATGACCAGAATTGCAGATAAGTTACAGGATTTGGGAGATCAGGTCTTAGGTCTTAGGTCTTAGGTCTTAGGTCTTAGGTCTTAGGTCTTAGGTATCGGGTATCAGGTATCGGGATCCCGTCGGAAACGAGGGTGTGCTGCTTCGACGAGCGGGGAGCGATGATTGCTGATTGAGGAGCGAGGATGTGCGAGGTGCGAGGACATTTTTGCTCGATTTACGGCAGTGCGCGAACAATTCAACTCTAATTCGACCCCTCCCTGGGCCGCTACTACCTGACATGTGAAGCAACTCTGAGAGCAAAGACTGCGCGAAAATACCCGATTTACGGCAGCGCGCGAGCGGTTCGAATCAAGGTCGAATACTCTCCCTGTTCGCCAGCTTCGGCGACTCTCATCGCCGAAGTGGGCGATGGTCGGGAAATCGCCGACCACTTTGGTCGTGCGAGCCCCGACCACTTTGGTCGGGAAATCGCCGACCACTTTGCTCGCTTGTGGCTCGCTCGCCCGAGGGTTGGCTGCGGAAACGCGGGAAAAAATCGAAATCCGGATCAATTCGGATTTAATTCCTCCCACAGTCGGTTGCGAATAATTCAATTCCGGTTCAAATCCTCCCGGCGGCTGCGAACCGAAATAGAAGGACACGAACTTGACACCTTGGAATAGGGAGTTGGGGGGTAGCAATATTCGTTCGACACCCGGAAGAACACCGAGTGCGGGCACCCGGAGAACACCGAGTCCCCTAAGGGCAAGTACGGGGATGTATGCAGGCACCCGGAGAACACCGAGTCCTCTAAGGGCAAGTACGGGGATGTATGCAGGCACTCGGAAGAGCGCCGAGTCGCCCAAGGAAAAGTACGGGGATATATGCAGAGGAACGAAGGAGGAACGAATACCCGTACAAGTTACAGGTAAGGGAAAACAGTGATAGTTATTCGGTGATAGCTGAGATGGATAGTAGATGAGAACGGCCATTCTGTTTAGAATCATTATACAGAACATAATGTTCTAAATGCAAGTTAACGATTGTGCGGGGAGTATCAGGGCGCACACAGTTTTGGTAGAAAAACCGCCTACCACCTTGTAAATTGGGGGAGTCTTCGTCGACTCATGTCGCCGAAGTGGGCAATGGACGGGCAATCGCCGACCACCTTGGCGGCTTGAAGCCGCCTTGCCCGAAGGGGATCAGGATGTCCGAACCATGATTTTTGTGATTGAATGAGGACTATGATGAGGGTTACGCAGTGGCGGATATTATGATAATTGGGAGACCTGGCGGTCGTATCTCAGCGGGGATTTTGATTGCAGATTTTAGATTTTGGATTGAAGATTGGGGAATCGAGAAATGGTTAGTGGATCATGAGCGAGGAGACCTGGCGGTCATATCTCAGCGGGATCGGACTGCTTCGCGATCGCCTCGCGAGTGGGGCACTGGAAGGTCATGGCGTACCGCCGCAGCCGCGCTCCAACCATTCTTGATGTCATAGGAGGGGAGCGCCAGGCTCCAGAATTTGGCCTCACGATAGTCAATGGGTTAATATGATGGTTAGCTTTTTGATGGTCTTCAGTTCATGGACGGCTATCCGGGCGTTGGCGTGCTGGTTGGCAGGGAAGTGGGTGAACTTGTGCTTGTAGCTTGCGGTGTATCTGTTGGCGTCGACGAAGGCACCACGGTAGAGGTTGAAGTTGGGGTGGCTGTCGGCGATGAGGGAGGCAGCGAGGTATTGTGGGGGTCATGGTGAATGTAGATGTGAATATTGGAGTGGCAGTAGGAGTAGGAGAGGATTTACAATAAAGCCAAGGTCAGCGGTCACATCGTCGAAGGCGATATCGTAGGTCAGGCCGGGCGTGTTCTCTCCCAGCTGCAAGCGACCGACCGGTGTGGAACCGAGGGCATCGGTTCGGGACAGGGCACTCACCAAGGCATCGTTGTACCAGACCTGTATCTGACTAGAGGTGCTCGCGATCAGCACATGGACCTGCAGGGTCTGCCAGGTCCCTTTGCTGACGACGACGGAACTGTTGACGGAGGTACCGGCTATATCGTTGTGATAGCTCAGTGCGCCGACATTGTTAATGCTTACACTCAAAATTGGTCCATCTGTGGCGGTCCGGAACTTCATTAAATTGACGGTATTCGCAGCCTGACTGAGGACCTTGAACCGAATGCGGTAATAGAGATCAGTTTCTGGTGTACCAAGCTGTGTGCGGGCATAGGCTGCCGCGCCCCCTGAACCTACTCCACGCGCCGCATAATTTCCGGTCGCTACTTCCTGTTGCTGGACTATCAATCCGGCTACGGTAATCCACTGCGACAGACCACCACTCTCGAAATCATCTTTGAATACAATCGAAGACTGTGTTGTGGTTGCAGTGGGACTCGCCGTGAATGTCGGAGAGGCGGTTGGGGTCGATGTAGAGTTGGAGTAGAGTTATGTCAAGGTAGATGTGGGAGTGTCCGTCGGTGGAAGTAGGGTCGAGGTAGATGTCGGAGTGTCCGTTGGAGTTAATGTGGGTGTCGAAGTGGGGGTGGATGTAAATGTCGGTGTGAATGTTGGTGTAACTATCGGAGTAGGGGAAGAATCCACAATGAAGCCGAGAGCGGCCATTACATCGTCGAAGGCGATATCATAGGTCAAGCCAGGTGTGTTCTCACCCAACTGCAAGCGTCCGATCGGGGTAGAGCCGAATGCATCGGTTCGGGTCAGGGCGCTCACCAAGGCATCGTTGTACCAGACCTCGATTTGACTGGCTGTGTTCGCGATCTTGCACATGGACTTGCAGGGTCTGCCAGCTCCCTTTGCTGACGATGGCTGTGCTATTCACACTGCCGCCGGCCATATCATTGTGATAACTCAGTTGACCAAGGTTGTTGATGCCCAAACTCAAAATCGATGCATCGGCAGCGGTTCGGAATTTCAGCAAGCTCGTATTGTTAGCACCCTGGCTGATGGACTTGAACCGAATGCGGTAATAGAGATCACTTTGCGGTGCAGCCAGCTGCTTGCGGGCATAAGTTGCCGCGCCCGCATTACTTGTCCCTCGCGCCGCATAATTTCCGGAAGCTACTTCCTGCGGCTGGACCACCAATCCTTGCACGGTTGTCCACTGCGACATGATCACCGCTCTCGAACCCATCGCTGAAAACAAATGAAGACGGCGGAGTTGGAATTGTCGCTGTATTGGAACCGGGCGAGACATGGTTTGCAGCATCAAAGGCGACCACATAGTAACTGTAGCCCATATTGGATTGCAAGGTACCATCTGAATATGATGTTCCAGCAGACGTGCCGATCTGAATTCCATTTCGGTAGATACCATATCCGGTCACGCCGACATTATCGGAACTGGCCGTCCAGTTCAAATCTGCCTGACTTGCACTCACTGCCGTCACTGTTAGACCGGTCGGAGCTGTGGGTGGTATTTATCAATGGCATGACATACGGTTGTGCCCGAGTCGGTAAAAGTCTTGCCTGCCTCTGGTACGAATTGCCAGTCGGCGCTGGTTGAGTGGAGTGTTAGCTTGAGCACCCCGTATGTACCAGTGTAATTACCTCGCTGTTTGCGGCTACTGCTTCGATCCCTGTATGGTCGGCGCCACCGGTACCAACGATAAACTCACGGATCCCGCGGGTAGGGTCGGCAACACCATTTGGATCCTGCGGCGCGAACTGTTCGTATATATGGTCATGGCCGTTCAAAACGATATCCGCATCGTTATCATATAGTAGCTGCCAAAAGGGAAGTGTAGCTGATGTTGCCTGCCCTCCCGAACTCAACAGCGGAACGTGCCAGTATGCAAGAATACACGATGAAGTATTAGCAGCGAGGTCTGATTGTAACCAGTGATACTCAGGAGAATTCGGAGCGCATCCGCCTGCATTACCACAATCTGAATTCAAGGCTAGGATATGCCAGGCTCCAATATCGAAACTATAATAGCCCTGACCTTGAGTACCGGCCGCCGCTCCAAAGTAGTTCCAGTAGCCAGCAGCACCCTCATTGGTGATTGTGCAATCCGTGCCTGTATAGTTGTTTCACCTGTGCTAGAGGTCAAATATTCATGATTGCCTAAGGATGGATGCGTTATTGATTTTACACGTCCCCAACTAAGGTCGTAAGACTGTAGCAATGCCTGATAGCCACCACAAAAATACTGATTGTCGCCCAAGTCAAGGACTGCCTGATAGGTTGCTGTTTACAAGTAAATCAGATGTGGCTTTCTGATGACAATTGTTAGCATCGCCATTCCCGTTGTTGAAAACCGGGTTGGCCGGATCGCAAGCGATGTCTCCCGCTGCGGCGATGACAGGGTCTGATGCGGATTGCGGTAATCCGGAAACGCTGAGCTGGCTATTGGTTCCCGCGGGCTTGCCGGGATCTGAACCGGCGCAGCCATTAAATTGAAAAGCACTATAATGCTACAAAGACTTTAATATCGCCGGGTCTTGATATCCCAAATATGCCAAAGAAAGTTTTCATGCTTCACCCTGTCCTTTAAACTGTTCACTTTCGTGCATGACGCCCAGGAAATTCATTCTGAAGACCGTCGCCCAGCCCTAAAAAAAGAAGAAACGAAAAACTTAAGCCCCGGCCTGATCAATACCCTGCCCCTAAAAAACCTTAATGAGGAAACCGGTAGGTTAATTCAAGATATCCACTTACCCAATGGGTTATTGGATAATTTTGGCCTAATTTCTCTTCTTAATTTTTGATGCAGGTTTACCCTTTCGCAATAATCAAACCTTGTGAAAAGGACTAATTAAAGACTATATGAGCGTGGTAAGCTTTCGAAACCATACCCGTGAAAAGTGAACAACTCCCGGCAAGATAGGGCCAGGCGGGGATCAGGTGATTAGGTAATCAGGATGTCTGAACCATGATTTTTGTGATTGAATGAGGGCTATGATGTGGGTCGCGCAATAGAGCATATAATGGCCGGCGGGAGACCTGGCGGTCGTATCTGGCGGGGTCGAAGTCCCCAAGAGCAAGAACGGGGATGCATGCTTCGCGATCGCCGAGCAAGGGGAGCGCGTCCGCGTTTCCACTCGTCAAATCGCTTCATGCTTCGGCACCACTCTGCCGCGCTATGCTGGTTAACCACATTAATACTACTGGCAATCTTTGTAGCAAGACGAGATTGCTTGGGAAGGACCCTCGCGCCTGCGGTCATATCTCAAATGTCCTTTTATGAGTATTATTCTTTTAATCTTTGGCTGCCCTTAAGTAGTTATACGGTAGCCAGCCGTATAACTACTAGTTGGGCGGCTTCGCCAGAAAATTTGTCGACAACTTTATCGAAACGACAACAAAAAGAAAATATACAATCACATTCAGTAAAAAAAAGCGATATTTGAAAAGGCAAAGTAAGCAACCCGTAACTTTATATGAACATACAAGAACAAATCAAAAAGTATATTACTAACCAACCTGAACCAAAACGCAGCGACATGCAAGAGTTGCACCGCATCATTCTGGAAGTAATGCCAGCATGTAAATTATGGTTCCTGGATGGTAAAAACAGTGAAAATAAAACTGTTTCTAATCCTAATATAGGATATGGACTTCACACCATAAGACATGCTGATGGAAAAACCAGAGAATTTTATCAAATTGGTCTTAGCGCAAACAAAACTGGAATCTCTGTCTACATCCTTGGTATCAAAGATAAGAAATACTTAGCCCAGACATATGGGAAAAAACTCGGCAAGGCGAGTGTGAGCGGATATTGCATTAAGTTCAAAACGCTGAAAGATATAAACATTGATATACTTGAAGCGGCAATACGATATGGGGTTGGGGCTCAGAATGAATAAATGTGAGTTGATGTGGACAAAACAAGGGGCAGAGAAGCGTCCGCTTACAATCGGCCTTAGGCTGTACATGGGCGAACATAATGACAATCGGGAGACCTGACGGTCGAAGCCGATTTTTGATTTCAGATTTGCGATTTTAGATTGAGAATGGGAGTGACTCAAGAGCAGGAACGGGGACATTGGCGTAAAAGTAGCAAGGGCGGGGATGAATCGCCAAAAGCAAGAACGGGGACATTGTCCCCAAAGAGCAAGGCAGGGACGTTAAAGGTGTCCCCTAAGAGCAAGAACGGGGACGTTGTCCCCAAAGAGCAAGTGCGGGGATGTATGCTTGGCGATCGCCGAGTAGGATTATTTAGACCGGAGTATCAACCCTCCACCTGCACGGCTTCACCCAGGCGCGCAGCGCGCGCCAGCGCATCCAGAACCCGCATTTGGTTGACGCTTTCTTCCGGAGAGTAAGCGAGCTTCGCAGATCCCTGTACTGCATCCGCAAAATGCTCGATCATTAACTGGTATTCATCGGCGCCGGGTATGGTCACGGGCTGCCCATGTTCTTCCTCTGAACCCCGCATGATAAAAGTGGCGTCCTTCTCCCAAGGGATGAAGGCATCATGAGGCAACTCGATTGCGCCGTTTTCACCGATCACTGAAAATGTTTGTTGTAAGGCGGCTATGAAGCTGCTTTCGATCACCGCCAATGCGCCGCTTGCGAAGTGCAGTGTGCCAACGAAATTGATGTCCACGCCGCTTTCGCCATAATCGGCCAGCGCTGAGACGGTCGTGGGTTCCTCGCCGAGAAACCAGCGGGCAACGCTGACGCCGTAGCAACCCACATCCCATAACGATCCGCCGCCCATCTCCGGCAGGAACAGACGCTCATTGCTGCCATTCCGCTTCACAGGGAACGTGAAAGCACTGCGGATGAGCGAGATCCTGCCAAGAGCGCCCTGGTCCACCAGTTGTTTTATATGCCGACTCCGTGGATGGAAACGATACATAAAGGCTTCCATTAACAGCCGGTCGTAACGATGCGCGGCTTCCGCCATTTCCTGGGCTTCCCCGGCGTTCATGGCAAACGGCTTCTCCACCAGGACGTGCTTTCCCGCTTCAAGGGCTCTGATGGTCCACTCTTTATGCAGATGATTGGGCAGCGGGATATAAACTGCGTCGATCTCAGGATCTTTCAGTAACGCGGCGTAACTCTCATATGCAACCCCGTGGCGGTATTCATCAACCAGAGCCTGCGCCTTCGCCAGGTCGCGGCTGGCGATGGCTTGAAGCACCCCGTTCCCGGACTTCAAGATGGCGGGAATCACGCACACCTTTGCAATTTGGGCAGTCCCTAATACGCCCCAACGAACCATATTTGATCCTATATTTCCACCTGCTCCATGCGACCATTATTTTCGGCAGAACGTTTGGCGGCCTCCAGCACCGCGATCACCCGGGCCGTGTGCTCAACGGGCACAGCCAGGGGCTCGCCCAGTAAAAGGTGATCGGCCAGATTATGATAAAAAGCGTAATTCATTTGCGGTGGTTTTGGAAGGGTCTGCTCGATAATTTGCTCCCTGGCCTGCAGGCGGCGCACGCTTAAGTCTGCGCCGAGCTCACCCGCCGGTATCTCGGTCGTTTGATAATAGTGGAGTGGATCAACTTCGTTAATGGTCATATCCCGCCAGGCGCCGACGATCGAACCCTGGGTGCCCAGCAGATACCATTTGGGTTTGGGTATAAAGGCCAGGTCTGAATGAGTAAACTCCGCTTCGTACCCGTTTGAAAGGCGCAGCTGGATGCGCTCCTGGTCGGCGTTGGTGATATCGTGCCAGAGGCGGTTCTGACGCGTGCTGCGCACCTCCGTAATTGTGCCGGGCATCAGATCGAGCATCCAGTCCAGATAGTGGGCGCCCCAGTCGTACGAGGTGCCGCCGGAGATGCTCTCCTCCGTATGCCAGAACCCACAGGGATGCCCATAGCCTCCAACAAAAGTTTCCATGTAGAACAACTCACCAATCAGACCCTGAACCAGCGCAAGCTTGATGGCGCGATAGTCGTCGTCCCAACGCCGGTTCTGGATGCAGGCTATCAGCAGGTTATTGCGATCTGCAAGTTCGCGCATTGAGGCCACTTCCGCCGAGGTCAGCGCCAGCGGCTTCTCGACGAGGACATGTTTGCCGCTTTCCAGCATTTGTAATGCCAACCTGGAATGAATGTTGGGAGGTGTGGCAATAATGACCAGGTCAAGATCCGGGTCGTTCTGAAGATCGGCCGAGTCCGTTGTGTAATGTAGCTCACTGGAACCGAAAAATTCCCTGGCCGCGCCCAAACGCGCTTCACTGATATCACAAATGGTGCGTAGTTTGAGTCCCGGCGTACCGGAGGCCGTGCCTTGCGCATGTCTTACACCCACGGACGGCGGATATCCAAGCAGGCCAACTTGCAGGGGCCGGGAGGGCTCTTCCAGCCCAGCGAGGCGGCGCAGTAAACGGTAGAGGATACGTCTGAAGGTGGGGTGGTTGAGATCCTGGACGGTGGTCAGAGCTGCAGACCCCTGACCGGAGGAGCGGCAGGTCAGCATGGGCTGGTGAGTGTGGCGCCAATCGGCGTAAAGTACCACTTCCACCTTATTGTCCTGGATAGTGAGCGGCAGAAACATGCCGTTCACATAGAAAGCGTCCGGAAGGCGCACTCCCAGCGGATTCATATGATCTGTGAAGAGCATACGAACTTCACACTCAGGACCCGCCTCTTTCGGCAAAGCTCCAAAGAGGCTCGCTGCGCCGGGGTCTTCCGGGACAGATGGTGTAATCCCCAGGCAGCTTCCTCCGGCGGCAACAAACTGCTTCAGCTTTTGAAGCTTATTTGGTTCCAGGTGGAATGGGTCGACGATGATGACCTGGTAGGACGCCAGGTCATCAGGGAGATGTGATAATTGAGCAAGGCGGGTGGGGGTCTGTTCCAGATAGGCGATCAGGTCGGTTCTTCCCGGGACCTGGAAATTATTCACAAAAAGTGTCGAAATCTCTACCTGATGCAATTTGGGTTCCTCTCTTCCAAGGCAATCTATGTCCTTAATACCACTAAGTCCCCAGAATTCTACTGCAATGGGCAGAGTTATGGCAGCCGTTGTGAATTTCAAGTGAAACGGAGAGTTTAGAAAAATAGGGATAAGGCGATCAGGTGATTAGGGATCAGGTGATCAGGTAATTGGGTAATTGGAGCCGGAAAATGCGAGGGGTCTGAACCATGATTTCTGTGATTGAATGAGGACTATGATGTGGGTTGAGCGGCGGCATACGTGATGGCGAGCGGGAGACCTGGCAGTCGTGTCTCGGCGGGGTCGACCCCTGCGCCCCGCTAGCGCGGGATCTTCGACTGCGCTTCGTGGTCCCCGAAAAACAAGAACAGGGATGTATGCTACGCGAAGACCCTCGCCGAGCAGAAATGGACAAAGCACACTGTGGTGTCAAGACGAGTACTTCGAAGCCAGCGAATTGGGCTTATGCACTCCTTTGGTTGCCAAAGGTTTCCCGGCCTGGCCCTTCTCTGTCTTAGAATCGCTCTCGGTGGGATTAATATCATGACACCGCATTCTACAAACGTCCTTCACAGAGCACTATGAGTTGGAAAGGTTCCCATGATTGGAAAAATCTTGAAAAGAACCATTAAGATTGCAGCGAGGGCTGTGTTGATCGGGGCAGTGCTGACGATCGCCTTCGCGGTCTATATGACCATCGAGCACCATCGACCCCTCGTACTCCCCTCTCCCACGGGACCTTTTCAAGCAGGACGAATCGAATGGGATTGGGTAAACTCAACGCGTCCTGACGCATTAGCGGACGCGCCAGGCAAGAACCGCGAACTCTCCATCTGGGTCTGGTATCCAGCTCAGGCAGACTCGGTTGCCATCCCAGCTCCCTTCCTGCCTCCGGCGTGGGCCAAAGCCAAAGCAGCCAGTGATGGGATGGGGAGTTTCCTGGAAAGGGATATGGGGCTGATCCGGACCCACTCATTTTTAAATGCAGCCGTTTCGCCGGCGCAACCCACCTACCCGGTATTGATTTTCCAGCCCGGGTTCGGACCGGCGATATCGGACTACACAGTGTATGCGGAAAACCTGGCCAGCCATGGCTATGTCGTGGTGGGCATCAATGAAACGGACAGCCAGTTCTATGTTGCCTTTCCAGACGGTCGGGTCGTGGAGCGCTCCAATTCCGGCAACCTGCCCGATAGCGCCAATCCGGCCACAATCCTCCAGGACGAAAACAGGATAGGTGGGGTCTGGGCCCAAGATGTGATCTACGTGATGAACCAGCTGGAAGTCATAAATAGGGATCCGGCGAGCGCGTTCTATCGCCGATTAGATCTGGCCCACGTTGGGGTTTGGGGTCACTCCTTCGGCGGGGCGACTGCCATGGCCGTATGCCAGGAGGACCCGCGCTGCCAGGCCGGCGTAAATCTGGATGGCACACCCCTGAGCGATGCTGCAGGTCAGCCGGTCCCCAAACCCTTCCTGTTTATCTCCGAAGGCTACCCTTCACCTTTTCCCCAAGGTTGTCAAACCGACAAAAACTGCCGGCCGCTCTTTGCGGCTTATCAACAAGCAAGCGGACCGGCCTACTTTGTCACAGTCAATGGCGCCAAGCACTTCAACTTTACCGATCGACCTTACCGTTCGTTGCTGCCTACCCGGCTGCTACTAGGAAGGATGGGAATTGTGGGTTCCATTGACCCCGGTAGAGGGCCGGAAGTGACCGGTGCTTACCTGGCAGCCTTTTTTGACCGCTATCTAAAAGGGATCAGTTCTCCCCTGTTATCCGGGCCTTCTGCGGCCTATCCGGAGGTTCAGCTGGTCAGCCATTAGTTCAAGAGATCGTTTTGTGTCATCATATTCAATTCGGATATTATCTGACGGTCAAAGCGGATTTTCGATTTCAGATTTACGATTTTAGATTGAGGATGGGAATACGCAAGATAAAGAGCGGGGATGTTTGCTGCGCTAGCGCCATGCAGGGTTTCACCTCCGTCATGAGCACAAGAGGTCTAGTATAATTCCCTGCAATTCACCCGCGGAGGAATCATGACCGATAAGAAAATCCGTGTGCTGGTGGCCAAACCCGGCCTCGACGGGCATGACCGCGGCGCAAAGGTGGTAGCGCGCGCTTTGCGCGATGCCGGTATGGAAGTGATTTATACGGGTTTGCGCCAGACTCCCGAAATGATCGCAGAAGCTGCCTTACAGGAAGACGTGGATGTGGTGGGCCTTTCCATCCTATCCGGCGCGCATATGGCGCTGGCGCCGCGCATCATGGACCTGCTTAAGGCCAATGGACAGACACAGGTTAAAGTATTCATCGGCGGGATCGTGCCCGATGAAGACGTACCGCGCTTGATGGAGATGGGGATCAGCGGCATTTATGGGCCGGGCGCCTCGACCGCAGATATTGTGAAGGACATACGGAATGCAGTGAAGTAGGTGCGGGTTTCAAACCTAAAGGGCGGGTTTGAAACCCGCCCCTACCCAACGCGGGATGCTTGGAGAAAAATTCCGAATTTTGGGATGTGGGCGGGAGAGCACCACCCACATCCCAAAATTCGGCGAACTTCCAGAAGGCGTAAATAGTTACATCAAATCTCATGACAAGCAAGGATAAGATAACGTCGATAGATTCGGTTCTTCAGGGTGATCGTCTCGCACTGGCCCGTGTTCTAACCCAGGTTGAAAACAACACACCCGCAGGCCGGGACGCTTTGAATTCGCTTTTCCCTCACACAGGCAAGGCGCATCTGATCGGCGTGACCGGCGCGCCGGGCACGGGCAAATCATCCCTGGTGAACCAGCTTGCCCTCCATTACCGCCGACAAAAGAAGACGGTGGCGATCGTGGCCGTCGATCCGTCCAGCCCTTTCACGGGCGGCGCAGTGCTTGGCGATCGCGTCCGGATGAAAGACCTGAGCGGAGATAACGGGGTATTCATCCGTTCGATGGCTTCGCGAGGCTCGCTGGGCGGGCTGGCACAGGCGACGGCAGGCGAAGTACAGGTGTTCGACGCGGCAGGCTACGAGATCGTAATAATAGAAACGGTCGGGGCCGGACAGGGTGAGGTGGATATTGCCCGCCTGGCGCATACCACACTGGTGGTGGAAGCCCCGGGCCTGGGTGATGACATTCAGGCCATCAAGGCGGGAATCCTCGAGATTGCAGACATCCTGGTGGTAAACAAGGCTGATCGCCCCGGTGTTGAAAACACGGAGAAGGCGCTGAAGTCCATGCTCGACCTGGCGCACCCGATGCAAAGGGTCTATATGCATCATGGCAGGGCAATACCTGCGGTACCGTGAACGCCCGGCAAATGGCGAGAAGCGAACATAAATGCCGGGCTATGGATCCCGCCCATTCAAAAAACGATCTCGACTGAAGGAAAGGGAATCCCGGAATTGGCCGAGCAAATAGCGAAGCATGCCGAATATTTGCGCAGAGCGGCGGTTGGGAGGCTCGTGAGCAGGCCAGGCTTGAGTCGGAAATGGAAACGATCCTGCAGCAGAAGCTGATGAGTCAGTTTCGCGAACAGGTTTCCGAAACGCGTTATGATGAGGTGATGCAGCAGGTCTTCGAAAAGAGTATTTCACCGTGGGAGGCAGTAAGAATGCTGACCAATGGGAAATCTCCGTGCATCAAAATCCGCGGGTGGTGATGGCCGGATTCGCGTGCAAAGGGGACCGGGATTAGAGGTGAATTGACCCACAAGGACCCCACCCCATCCCTCCCCTAAAGGGGAGGGAGAGAATTCCGAATTTTGGGATGTGGGCGGGAGTATACCGCCCACATCCAAAAATTCGGTAACGCATGATAGAAGGCATGAGTAGATATAATATGATTTACGGTGAGCACCTCAGGCTGCGCGGCGTCGAACGCAGCGACATCCCGCGGTTCTACGAATGGTTGAATGACCCCGAAGTGACGGATGGCCTGGCGCTTTATCTACCCCTGTCCATGACCGACGAAGAGAAATGGTTCGAAAAGATCGCACAGGCCGACCAGGCTGAAAAGCCGCTGGCGATCGATCTCAAAGACGGCGAGGGCTGGCGGTTGATCGGAAATAGCGGATTCTTTGGCATCGAATGGCAGAATTGTTCCGCCGAATTCGGGATCTTCATAGGCGATAAATCTGCCTGGAATCAAGGATATGGCACGGAAGCGGTAGAATTAATCCTGAAGCATGGATTCGAAACCTTGAACCTGCATCGGATTTACTTACGAGTTTATTCAACAAACCCGCGAGCGCGACGCTCTTATGAAAAAGCGGGGTTTGTTACGGAGGGCACATTGCGAGAGGCGGTTTACCGGCACGGCAAGTATGCAGACATCCACATCATGAGCGTTTTACGTTCGGAGTGGTGCACAAAACGGGAGGGTGAATGAGTAACCATACTCATCCGCATGAAATGAAAGTCTATGGCGAGATCAAGCTCTTCGCAGGCGATGGATCGCCGGAACTGGCCGCAAAAATCTCAAGTTATCTCGGATCGCCCTTATGCGAACGGGAATTAATCGAGTTCCCCAATGAGAACATTTTCATCAGACTCAAGCACAGCGTGCGAGGGCAGGATGTTTACCTGATCCAGCAGACCGCCTCGCCGGTCAACCGCAACCTGATGGAGCTGCTGATCACTCTTCAAACCCTGCGGTTGGATTCGGCGGCCCGTATTACGGCAGTGGTCCCATATCTCGCGTATGGGCGTTCGGATAAAAAAGACCAGCCGCGGGTCCCGATCACCGGCCGCCTGATCGCCGACATGATCGAAGTGGCAGGAGCGGACCGGTATATGACCCTCGATCCGCACGCCGGACAGATCCAGGGTTTCTTCTCCATCCCGGGCGACGTGCTCACTGCTTCCCGCCTCATTATAGAGAACATAAACCAAACGCTACGCCCGAATTTAAAGAACCCGGTGGTCGTGGCAACCGACCTGGGTTTCGCGAAGAAAGCCCGGAACTATGCCGCTGATATGGACATGCCGGTCGCCTTCATTGAAAAGCGCCGGATAGGCAACGATGCGAAGGCCGAAGCTCTTACTCTGATCGGTGATGTTAAAGACCGCGACGTATTTATCGTGGACGACGAAGTGGATACGGGCAGCTCCATTTCTGAGGCCGTTAATGTCGTCAAGAAATACGGTGCGCGCGATATCTATCTGGCCTTTGTCCATCCCATCTTCTCAAAGGGCGCTCCCGAAAGACTGGCGTCCCTGCCCATCAAGCACATCATCACAACCGATTCGGTCCCCGTCTCCGAGGAGAAGCTCAAAGTGCTGGAGGGACGAATTACCATATTATCCGTGGCCGGGCTGCTAGGCGAAGTGATCAAACGCGCACACGAGGGAAGAAGTGTGGGTGAGATGTTCAATGAATAGCCGGTGTTCAGTGTTCAGTGGGCAGTTTTCAGTGATTTATGGAAATCGAATATTCATTGGACGAATTTGATTTAATAGCTCTTGCGGATTATCAGGCCAAAAACTCGCCTGTTTTGCGCAAGCGTTTCAGGGCCCGGCGTCTTGCCTATCTAGTAGCTTTTTCTTTTTTGGCTGTGGGCAGTTACTTCCTCTCCATGCCAGTGACCATCCCCATCAGCTTTGCTGCATTGGGGGTTTTATTCTTCATTCTTTATCCCCTATATACAAAATGGAGTATACAAAGGAATATTCCCCGGATCGTTCGCGATCAAATGAGGCCGTCTTCCCTCGGCCAACGCAAGCTAAAAGCAACAACCGAGGGTTTGGAACAAATATCCGAAGCGGGACAGGCAAGAGTCAAATGGAATGTAGTCGACAACGTTATCGAAAATCCGGGGCACACCTTCATATCCATTGAAAAGAATTTGGCGATCATCGTGCCCCGATCCAAAATCGAAAAAAGTTCTTATGAAGAATTTATGAACACGTTCCGTCTATATCAAAGTAATACCCCTGCACCAGCAACCGGCCCCCATGCCTGAGCTTCCCGAAGTTGAAACCATCGCGCGAGCGTTGCGGCCGCGACTCGATCGGCAGGACCATTCTCGAAGCCGATGTGCGGTGGGCGCGGACGGTGGCCGCGCCTTCGGCCAAAAAGTTCAAGGAGCAGATCAGGGGGCAGCAAGTGAGAGAGGTTTCGCGCCGGGGGAAGTTTCTGACCCTGGAACTTTCCACCTTACATTTACTTATCCATTTGCGCATGAGCGGAGATTTATCCGTCAAAGAAGGTAAAATGACGCCGGAGAAACACGACCGGCTGATCTTAACCCTCACCCCCACGGGTGGAGACCCTGTTTCACACGCCGGTGGGAAAAGGGCGCCAGGCAGACTCGTATTCAACGACACACGAAAGTTCGGACGAGTTTGGTTGACGAAAAAGGTGGAAGACGTGACGGGCAGGCTCGGCCCGGAGCCGCTAAATAGCGACTTTACGCCCCAGTGGCTCTATATCGCTCTTCACCAACGTCACCGCCAGCTCAAACCCCTGCTCCTCGACCAGACGTTTCTGGCAGGTCTCGGCAACATCTATACCGACGAAGCCCTGCACAAATCAAAGCTGCATCCGCTGCTGCTCTCGGATTCGGTGACACCCAGGCAAGCCGGGAAACTGCACGCAGCGATCCAAACCATACTAAAAGAAGCGATCCGCCGCAACGGCGCCAGTTTCGACTGGGTCTACCGGGGCGGTGAATTCCAAAATCATTTTCGCGTATATGGGCGCGAAGGAAAGCCTTGTCCGGTTTGCGGCACCACCATCCTGAAGCTTGTGGTCGGTCAACGCGGCACACATATCTGCCCAAACTGCCAGAGGAAATAATCTATGGAAATTAATCTAATTACCCTGGTCGGGATCGGTCTGGCTGCCATGTTCTTCGGCTATTTCTTTGGTCTTTTCGAGGGCGCGGACAGGGCGCCAAAAAACGAAAGGCCGAGGAAGCGGCGGATAATATTGCCAAAGGCAACATTGGATCCATACTGCCCCCTCCCAGCCCGCCCGTTGCGCCGGTTGAAAACCGCCTGCTTGCCATCCAGCTCGATGAGATGAATCAACCGCAGCTCGAAATGGATGGTCAGTGCGTGAACGCGTCCCAGCTTACTCCCGAGCAACGCAAACGACTGATTGAATTAATGTTGATCTTGCGTCCCTGGGTCGAATCCAAGCCTGTCCAAAAACAAACCGTTTCCTCACAACCCACGCCGCGCCCCGTGACCACTCCTCTTTCGTCCGCCCCACAACCTATGCCACGGCCCATGACGGCTCCGCCTCCGCCCGCCCCAGCACCTGCGGCCAAGCAGCCCGCTCAAGCCGCCGTGCCCGTGCCGGAGCCAGCGCTTACGAGCATGGTCAGTCAGATTGACGCGATCCTGCAGGCTCGACTCATCGGCACGCCTCTTGAGGATAAAGGCATCCGTCTTGTTGAATCGATCAACGGAGGTGCGTTGGTTTTTGTGGGAGAGACAAGTTACGCAGGCGTAGGCGATGTCCCTGATCCTGCGGTGCAAGCTGCCATCCGGGCTGCGACCGCGGAGTGGGAGAGAAGATACACACCGGGTTATAGATGAAGTATTTCCTCTAAAGGGGATGAAGAGAATCCCGAATTTTGGGATCTTGCGGAAGGCGCAGCCAGCACTAAATAATCTTTATCCGCCGGAGCCCGGCTTTGGTGAAACAATGTTTAGCGGGATGATATAGATCTTAGTTTACCGATAATCGTTCGTCAATTTAGAAGTAAAACCGAATCCCGACAAAATCAAGAGGTCTGAGCGACCTTAAATAGACGGCCGTGGTTTGCGCGCCGCACAACTGCGCGGGTCACCTGGAAGCCTGTGGGGCGTGATGTGCTCGACGGCGCGGTTCCACGTCAGCGCGCCTGCGTATCATCTGGCGTGCAGACCTGGCGCCGCGTCGAAAGCCACGGCAAAAGTGGGATCAAACAAAATACAGGGAAGGTAATTTGAAGACAACTACATTAATTGATAACAGCGAAGAAATCGCCGCGAGCAAACTCCTGCGAATGCACGGCCTAAGATTTAAGCGCGAGCATCTGATTGCTGCGCTTTGCCTCGCGCTTCTTATTGGCGTCTACGCTTACCTAGTCCCGCACATCTGGGCGAGGGTGGGCGCGGATTGGTTCGGGACCTACGTCCCGGCCGTTCGCGCTCTGGTAGCAGGACAAAACCCTTACAAAACCGCCCACGCCTTCATGAATCCGGTCTGGATCCTACTTCCCCTTATCCCGCTGGGGATGCTTCCTCAAAGACTCGGCCTTATTTTTTTCTTTGTTCTCATACTGGTCATCTATATTTTTATCGGCCTGAAACTGCACGCCCAACCCATTAGCCTGACCGCATTCATGCTTTCACCCGGTATTTTTCTCAGCCTACAACAATTAAACATAGATGCGATTGTTCTGCTCGGCTTTCTATTACCGGCGCCCCTTGGACTTTTTTTTGTATTGGCAAAACCACAGATTGGTATCGGGATGGCGGTCTATTGGCTGGTCGAAGCCTGGCGCACCGGCGGCCTGCGCAAAGTCCTAATTACTTTTGCGCCGGTCACGATCGCGCAGGTTATAACCCAGATACTTTACGGCAGTTGTCTCAAGGTGGCTAGTGATACCGTCATTCTCAAAGTAAATTCTAATTACAGCATATTCCCCCTGGGGCGTCCCGGTCGGCTTGGCTCTATTGGTCACAGCCCTTATATTTAACCGTAAATATCTGGCGGCTTCATCCGCGCCGTTCCTTTCGCCTTATGTCATCCTATATTCATGGCCGGCGGCCCTGATCTGTCTATTTGATAACGACCTACTGATGGTCGGTGCCGTCCTGGTCATGTGGATCATGGTATTCATTCATATATCTTGACCGCTTGTAACGAACCCTTCAACCGATTTTTGTCTCCTCGCAAAGTAAATCCGCCCGGGTTTATGACTGGGCGGATTGATTACTTCCAGGTTTGGGATCGTTCACTTTACAAAATATTCTGTAACTCATACAGCAACAGGACGGTGGGCAGATACAAATGAATCCAAGGTGGGGAAAAAAACACTTCACCCATGCTCATTTTTCGGGAAGACCAATAGCGGAACTGGGAGTAGATACAATATTCTTAACCAAATACAACTCGCCGCGTTCGAAGCCGCGCTCGAGATAATACTGCCGCGTCCCCACGGCAGAGATCACCGCCAGGCGCGTAAAGCCATGTTCTTTGGCAATCGTCTCGGCCTGCTGGAGGAGACGGGTGCCCAGCCCGGCGTGCTGTGCTGCGCCCTGCTTTTCCGCACCGACCGGCAATGATTGTCCGTAGACGTGCACTTCACGGATCAACGCCGCGCCTTCCAGGTCCACCAGGCCGGTTTGCGGCGCATCCCCATCCGGCAGGGATAAGCGGACAAAACCGGCAAGTTTGTCGTCAGGGGTTTCATAAGAAATGAAATGTTCCTCGGCTTGATCGGATGGATAGATGAGATCGTCCAGTTTGAGCAGGGCGAGGTCCACAGATCCTGCCTCTGACCTCGCGGCAGCGCACACATTGACAGTGCGTCCCGCGGCGTTTCATTTCATCGTGGATATCCTGCCGCAGACTCGTGCGGCGGTTCCCTTCCACAACATTCGTGGAGGGGATATCGCGGATGACCCGGTTGACGCGGCAGTAGCGCGGGATGGCCGGCTTGATATCCGCGATCAGGTCGATCAATTGTTCGGTGGTATAGGGATGGAATTCGCCGCGCTGCCAGTATTCGTACAGTTCGGCATTCGCCAGCAGTTGGTTCGGATAGATCTTTATTTCATCGGGGCAAAAGCCCTGCCATAAGCGCGCAAAATCTTCACGGTCCGATTCCGGGGTTGCGCCGTGCAGGTTGGGCATCCAATGCAGGACGATCTTGAAACCGGCGGCACGGAGCAAGGCCGTGGCGCGCCGCGTACATTCCACATCATGCCCGCGTTTGTTCATCTCCAGGATGCGGTCATCCAGACTTTGCGCGCCCATTTGCACCTTGGTAACGCCCAGATGACGCAGCCAGCGCAATTCGTCCGGTGTGATCTCGTCGGGGCGGGTCTCGATCACCAGGCCCACGTTACGATGCACAGCAGTTTCATTCAGCGCTTGCGCTTCAGCTCAGATCCACATTCCCCTCTTCTTTAGAAGGAAGGGAGCGAAACCGAGGGATCAGATTCGTTCATCGCATCGAAGCAGCGCTTGACAAACCATTCCTGATAATCGCGGCGGTAGGAGCTCCAGGTGCCGCCCAGGATCAGCAGCTCGATCTTGTCCGTTGGATGGCCCAGGATCTCCAACGCCTGGATGCGCGATTTGACCTGCGTGTACGGATCGAAATCATGCTCCAGCCCGCGCATGGCCCCCGGCTCATCGGGCAGGTACGATTTCGGCATGCGCACGTCGGTCGGGCAGAAGATGCACTTGCCGGGGCAGGGATAAGGCTTGGTCAGCACCGTGACCGTGGTCACGCCTGAAAGCGTTCGCACGGGTTTCATGCGCAAGCGTTCGAGCAGGCGCGCATCGGCGCCCAGCTCGCCGACCCGCACCATCTCATGATAGGCAGCGACCAGCACATATTTGCCCAGGTAGCCGCCGTCTTCCAGCGGATGCTTGCGCAGCGCATCCATCACGGGCCTGCCGCCCTGGATCTCGCCCATCACCTGGCGCGCCAATACCAGCCATTCAGGCTTGATGGCGTGCATATCAACCCAGGCTTGCTGCTTTGGCGTTCTCATTTCAAGTCCTCGGGCTTGAGACATAAATTGATCTCCAACCTCAGCCAGGTCTTTGTGCTTGAACAGTTCGGTATGGAGGCCGCATTCGGTTTTGCCTCGGCCGACCCAGCGTCCGGCGCGATCGTCGTCGCCGGGCCCAATCGGCCACCGTACAGGGTGCGCATCCAACGCTGCGGTATCCCTGCTCGTAAAGCGGATGCGGCCGGCAGATTGATTTTCCACAATATAAGCCTGGATATCGCGCTTCGTCCAATTGAGCAGCGGATTGACTTTCAGGAGTCCGTCATCCTGCAATTCCAGGATCTGGGCATGGCGCGGTCCGGCGTCTGGTCGCGGCGGATGCCGGTGATCCAGGCCTTCAGAGCCCTGCAGGGCCTTTTGCATCGGCTGGACTTTATGGATGTAACAACAAAGGTTCGCATCCTGGAGCGGCAAGGTGCGCACATTTTGCCGCACGAAAACATCCCAACGCGCATCGCGATAAACATCAACCACGTTCAGATTCCATTCATGCTGGATCTGCTCACGGAAGATCAGCGTATCCCAGAAATGATAGCCCGTGTCGAGGAAGAAAATGCGGATATCCGGCATGATACGCGTGACCATGTGCAGAAGCGGCATGCTCTGCGTTTGGAACGAGGTGCTCATGGCAATATCGGGCGCGCAGGCCTCCACCGCCCATTGGATGATCTCCTGCGGCGTCTTTGTTTCAAACTGCGCCGAAAGCGAAGCGATCTCTTCCTTCAGAAACATAGGGGAAAATTATACCCGTTATAATCGTAGCGTGAACTCTACAACTGCCGAACAATTGATCGCACTCACCCGCCGGTTTTACAGCGAGCATGGACGCGACTTTTCCGATACGCGTGCCAGGCTGCAGCCGGGAGTCATGCGGCTGCTCGACAGTTTGCATAAAGACGAGGCGATCCTGGACCTGGGGTGCGGCAACGGCGAACTGGCGCGCACCTTGTCGCGGCGCGGACATCTTGGCTCGTATTTGGGCCTGGACTTCAGCCTGCCCCTGCTGAGCGAAGCGGAGCGCGAGGCTTTTACCTTTCCCGTCAAGTTCATGGAAGAAGACCTGACTGCAGCGGATTGGCCGTCAGTAGACGGTATTTCGTCAGGTCTATGACATTGTATTTGCCTTTGCTGCCCTGCATCATATCCCCGGCTTCAATTTACGTCTCGGGATCCTCGAGAAGGTTCACGAATTGCTTAAAGACGAGGGACTATTTATCCATTCCAACTGGCAGTTCCTTGACAACCCGCGGCTGAAAGCAAGGGTTCAGCCCTGGGAACTGGCTCGGCTCAGCCCAGCAAGACGTTGACCCGAACGATTATCTGCTCGACTGGAAGCGCGGCTCCAACGGCCTGCGCTACGTCCATCATTTCAACGAAGATGAATTGGAGGTATTAGCCAGGGCCAGCAAGTTCGAGATCGTAGAGACCTTTTATTCCGATGGTGAAAATAAAAGATCGGGGCTGTATCAGATTTGGAAGAAAATGTAAATAATACGTCAGCCTGCAAAAAAGATTTAACGCCGAGAAGACTGCCCGGAGACCATCGCCAAGCCTGGCGGTAAACATCATCGCCGATTGCCGACAAAGTCTAATGAGGAAAATCTATGCAAATTGCCATTACCCGCGAAGTCAGCCGTGCCATCGTCAACTGCGAGTTGACGCACCTGGAACGTTCGCCCATCGATGTGGAGCGAGCCCGAGCCCAACATCACCAATACGAAGCCGCCCTCAAGCACCTGGGCCTGGCAGTCCTCAGCCTGCCTGAAGCGCCGACCCTGGCCGATTCGGTCTTTGTGGAAGATACGGCCCTCGTCCTGGACGAGTGCGCCATCATTACCCGCCCTGGCGCCGACTCACGCAGGACCGAGACCCGGGATATCGCGGAATATTTGGCGCCTTATCGCAAACTGTTCCACATCCAGGCCCCAGCCCGGGTGGACGGCGGCGATATCCTGCAGGTGGGCAAACATATCTACGTGGGCCTGTCCACGCGCAGCGACACGAACGCCATCGAACAGATGCAGGATTTCCTCCAACCTTACGGGTATGAGCTGCAGGCTGTCACCGTGACGGGCTGCCTGCATCTCAAATCGGCTGTTACACAAGTGGCAAAAGATACGCTTGTTGATCAACCCGGCCTGGGTGGATAAGAATAATTTTCAGGGCGTAAAATTCATCGAGATCGATCCATCTGAGCCATACGCGGCCAATGCCGTCATGATCGGCGAATCTATTATTTACCCTGCCGCTTTCCCAAAGACGCAGAAACGGCTCGAAGCCGCCGGCATCCCCATGGTCACGGTGGAGGCGGACGAGCTTGCCAAAGCCGAAGGGGCGGTTACATGTTGTTCGTTAATATTCAAAGTTTAACCAAAAACAACGGGCAAAAAAGCTTGCCAGGATTTTGAAAATTTGATATTATAGAATATATGTTCTTGTTATAGACCAAAGGAAACCAAGAGGCGAGTATGGAGAAGATTGTGAACGAGGAGATCAAAAAGGGTCTGTCCGAAACGGGTGAGAACCTGTATCACTGGCTGGAATCGACACCGGAGGCGAAACAGGAAGTCTGCTGCGGCACGGACGATGAAACCTGCGTGGAAGAGCATTTAAACGTGATCAACGAGACACTTGAAAAAATAGATGAGGGAACCTTTGGCATCTGTGAAATATGCAACCAACCGGTGGATGAGGAGCTCCTGAAGATGGATTACACGTCCACCGTTTGCCTCGGGCACTATACCGAGGAGGAACTTCGCCAATTGGAAAACGAGCTGGAGTTATCGCAGGTCGTCCAACGCTCGCTCCTGCCCCAACAGGCTCCCTACCATCCCGGGGATGAATATAGCAGGCTTCAGCCGTCCGGCGCAGATCGTGAGCGGCGACTACTTCGACTTCATCCAATTCAAGGATGGAACGCATGGCATCGTGATGGCCGATATAAGCGGACACGGCGTTTCGGCCGGGATGATGATGACCAGCCTGCAAACCGCTTTTCATACGCTGGTGCCCGACGCCGATTCCCCGCTGGCTGTGCTGGAACGGATCAACCGCCTTTACATGCATAACGTCAGCTTCACCACCTTCGTCACTATTTTCTTTGCCAAATTCGACCCAGACACGCGCATATTTACCTATGCCAACGCAGGGCATAACTCTGCCTACCTATATCGGCCGGCAAAGAAGGAAGAAACCTGGCTGCGCCCCACCGGCCCGGCCATTGGATTGATGGAGGGATTTAATGTCCGCACAGAACAAGTCGAATTGAAGGATGATGATATCCTGCTGCTCTATACGGATGGCATCACCGAAGCAATGAATTCGCAGGGAGAACAGTTCGGCACCGAACGGCTGGCCACGCTTGTCAAGGAAAACACCGCTCTTTCGGCGCAGGAGCTGGCGAATGCGCTCCTTGTGACGGTAAGCGATTTTGCCGAAGGCAAAAGTTTTATCGACGATATTTCGATCATCGCCTCCAAGGTTGGCTAGCGGATTTACATTCAAGGAGGATAGACCCGTTCGCCTCAAATCCGCACCTTGAATACCGTTGAGTTAGTGCCATGTTTTTGATAATAGGATGATCTTTTGCCGCCGAATGCCTGCATTAATGCAGGCATTCGGCGGCTTGGAATCTAAAGCCTATTAGAATGTATAATGACGGGTAAGCACATTGGGCTGTTCCTTGATTACCACCGGGCGAGATTTGGCTGGACTGACATGGTAATAACAATAACAAATTCAACCAATCCAATACTGATTGCCCCCTGCGGGATAAATTGCCGCCTTTGCCGCGCCTATGTAAGGGATAAGAAGGCCTGTCCGGGCTGCAGGGGTGACGATGCTTCGAAATCAAAATCCTGTGTAACCTGCCAGATCAAGAACTGCGAAAAGTTGGTAATAGGGGAAATTGAGTATTGCTTCGACTGCGACGAGTTTCCCTGTGCGCGCCTGACCCACCTGGATAATCGCTATAGAACCAAATATGGAACAAGTCCAATAGACAATCTAATAGGCATAGAGAAAATCGGCATAAGAAATTTTGTCAAAAACGAAAATAAAAAATGGACCTTGTCCTGCAGTGCGGCGCGATGCTATGTATGCATAAACCGCAATGCCTTTCATGTGGGTATGTGTGGCTTATACAAAAGACGTCTAACATTAAACAAAAAGGGTTGATGACTAAGCGGGAAGGCAGATAGTTCGTTCGAATCAATGCGCCTGATATCGATTACCATTGAAACCTCATGATCAAATAGAAACGCCCTTGTAAAAAGGGCATTCTTTTGTGTGTCTCCTGGTCTGAACTGAAATCTCAAACGATCACATTATTGGGGTTGGCCACGTACTGCCACCAATTATTGTGGATGCCGTTCTTGCGCCCGGCAGTTTTGGGCATGTGGTTAAGCCACCACTGCTGATACGATCTTTCGTCGCCTCCCCATTCCTGGGCAGTGACCGTGCGGATATCGCCCTTGAAGTTGGGGTAATTCAACCAGTCATAACACTCGGATTGAACCGGGTTGGGATTGCCCAGGTCATAATCCTTGACGCCGTTCGGGGCATAATGGACCGTGCCGACGGCCGCCTTACCGGGAGCGATCTGGTCGAACAAGATGAACCTTTGGAAAAGATTGAGGTTTTGACCGGGTGTGATCGTGGCTGGCGACGCGGTTTGGTCTTATAGGCCCAGGTCAGGAAATCCTGGCTGTTGAAGGTCTGGGCCATGATGGACTCGCAGCGATGGTTGTAGGAATGCAGCATCTCGCCCACCTCGCGTTCATACGAGAAACCCATGATGATAAACCGGCGCGGGCAGGAAGCTGTGTTTGGCAGCGGAGGCGCGTTGCACCAGAATGCGCCTGCCCCGCCCATGGTGGACTCATATAAACCGGCATAGGGAAAACCCATGACCCATACTTCATCGAACTCATTATTGGCTACGCGCTGCAGGATGTTGAACTGCTTCAGGATGGCCTGGTAATCCAAGCCCTGGCGGGTTGTGCGCGGGTTTGCCTGCGCGGACCACATCCAGGTAAGTCTGGGAGGTATAACGAAAGCCGTCCACCAGGGCAGGGAATTCATCCAATTCGAGGCGTTGTGCGATCTGATAGCGCGCCAGTCCAGCGCTGACCTGCAGCACGTCGCTGATAAACTGGCTGACCAGATCGTCGGGCCGCGGCCAGTTCATGAACTCACAAAGTTTTTTCCCGGTAGCGGCATCCACCGTGGGGTTATAGATAAGAAGAAGGACTTTGGGATTTGTGATCTGCGCCGGTTCGTCCGGGCTATCGGGGAGCGGCTTGGGCTTGGCGGGCGGCGGCGTCGGTTTGGGTTTGCTGCCAAACAGAGAATTTATGAATCCGTAAGTGACATATGAACTCCTCCTTGATGATCAAGCGTCCATCCATAAATTTCAAGACTGTCATCCATTTACAGATAAGGCTTTATGGCGAATCGGTTGCAAAGTACAGCTTGTCCTGTATGGCAAAATATAAAATGTGGTTTGGGCTGATGGTCATTGCACCGACTGTGCCCTGCGGCAATTGGTTATCGCGGCCGGCCAAGGGTCGAAGCTGGCTTTGCAGTTCCAAAGTCCGGGGTGTAAAGCGGAATACGCCCTGGCTGTCAGAGTCCAGCAGGAGCAAGGCCGAATCGGGTGCGGGCGTGAACATCATCTGCGTGAAATGCGCCGTGGAAAAGAGATCGGTATCCCGGTATGCAGGCAGGGGATTCACCAGAGGCGCAGGGTCCACACAACGCGTGGGAACGGCTGCGATGCGGCTGTAGGAGCAGGTGGAGAGATGCCCATCGGAGTGCAGGATGTAAAGATCGTCGTTGTTGACTGCCAGGTCAATGGCATCGGCCAACTCGGGGATCTGACCGCCAAAGAAGAAATAAGGACGGTCCACGAAGCTGCCATCCTTGCCCACATAAACCCAGACCGCACGCGATTGGGCATCCAGGACATAAAGATTCCCGCTATCCAGCGCGAAGGCTTTGACCCGCCCCCAGTTGGTATCGGGCGGCGGAAGCGGGACGGCCTGCGCCACCTGGCCGGGCGCGCAATACAACAACGTGCCGGCTGCATCCACGCCAATGACCGTCGCATTGAACGTATTGACCGTCAGGAGTGCGCGGATATCCACCAACGGCCCAACCGTGTAATCACCGTAGGAGCCGGGGTGGCAATCAAAAGCGCTGTCGCGCTGAAATCCGCTGGTGGTGAGGGCAATGTGCATGACCCCGCCGCGCTGTGCATCGAGCAGATACAGGTCATTTTCAGAGGCGGCCAGGCGGCCAATCGGCACGCCCACGCCGCTGCTCAAGACCGGCTGGAATTGCAAACGAGTTATGCCCTGCAGTTGATCGAGTCCCGACTGCGCTTCCTGGCGCAGGCTGCGAGTTTCGGTCGGTTACGTTGGAAGCCTCGGCTTTGTCGAGATAAAAGAGCTCATGCTGCCAGGCCTCGCGCTGCGCGGCCGGATCGGTGAGGCCTGACCGCCTGTGCGCGCGCATTTTGCGCCTGCACGAGATATTCCTCATACTCCACGCTTCGTCCATAACGGAAATACACCATGCTCGCGATGGTGACCACGATCAGTGGAACGAGCAGGGCGATGAACATCATGACAGGCGTTCCAAGCGAAGAGGGATTTTGCCCTGCGCCCGGAGAGGCTGCCGACCCGGCGCGGCCGGGTGAACCCGGCAGGAGGCGCGGCAGAAAGTTCTGCAGTTTTCGCTGAGCCATTGTATTACCCCGGCGCACGGTCTGCATTCCGTTTGCGATGGTCTTTGCCGTCCGGCGCGTCCGTGCCGAAGGCTGGCGCGGCCCGGGTTTTTCCGTCGCGAGCGCTGGTTCATCCTGAGTGACGAGGCTCGGCAGGTTTTGCACGCGGCAGAGAATCAAAGAGCGGAGAAGGCTGCAGCGGGTTCTTCAGGAGGCGGAAGCTCTTCTTTCGGTTCGGGCGGGATAGCGTAGGCGGAGGGTTCGGCAAAGTCAGGATGAGCATTCATCCGGCGCGGCGTCCGGGTGTTTGCGCGGCCGGTTGAGGTAACGTCGGCTGGAGCAGGTGCCGCCTTCGCACCCGCCTGCTCCACGGCAGGAGCAGGAGCAGCCTTGTCTTCCAGCGCCGGCCGTAACACGGTCAAGACCCCCGTGCCCTCCGTGGCAGCCAACAACACCGCATTGACGTCCTCCGTGATCAAAGTCATCAAACGGCGGCGCGTGGATTCCAGGGAAGCAGGTCGTGTATCTTTGAGGGCGGATTCCCAGGCAAACGGGACCTTACTGCACAGGACCAGGCGGTCATTCGGTTGAAGGCTGAGCTTGCGAGAAATAATAAGGCGCAGTCTGGCTCAGGCCCAGGCCCTTGCCTGAAAGGGTATCGGAGATATGCTGCGCGCCGTTCGCGCCCAGCACAAAAGCCTGCATGGGACCGCTCATCAGCAGCGTGACCTGCGATTCGCGGATGACAGCCAGCGTCAATACCCCCTGCGCATAAAGTCCGTGGCCGGGGCTGGACATGTTGCGGTCATACAAGAGTTTGTTGATCGATTCGGCAGCAACCCGCAAGGCCGCGGTGAGAGTGCCGGGCGTTTCAAAGAAAGCCACCGCGGCGCGGCTGGAAAGCTGCACGAACTCCCCCGTTGAAAGCACCGCGTTGCCGGCCAGCAAAAGATAGACGACCAGGCGGTCCTGATCGCGGCCTCGCGCAGATTTTCGAGGCGGTACAGCTCGCCATCAAACCGGGCAGTGAGGCCTGGTCTTCTCCATTAAGGCGATAGAGAGGTATGAGAGTCAGATCCAACGGCATGGTAAGAAACCGAAAATTTCTACATCATTATACTGGTAAAATCTGGGCGACATTATCCCTCACTGGACATCCATGGAATATACACTACTCAAAGATTTTTCATCCATCCCGGCGTCTGACTGGAACAGCCTGGTGGAAGCCGGCATATCAGATACGCCTTTTTTGCGTCATGAGATCTTAAGCCAATGGTGGAAAACCCTCGGAGGCGGCGAATGGAAAGAGGCCGAGCTCGTTCTGATCTCCGCTTCGGAGAATGGCAAGCTCATCGGGATTGCGCCCCTGTTCAAGGCGGAATACGATGGACGCGCCGCGCTTTTGCTGGTGGGAAGCATCGAGGTTTCAGACTACCTGGACCTGATCGTGCGCCCTGAAGACCTGTCTCGTTTCCTGGCGGGGCTCATTGATTTCATCATCCGGTCCGAAACGTTCGCGGGCCTGCCCTTCGATTGGTATAACCTGGTCGAATTCTTCGCCCACGCTGGCGGCGCTCAAAGCCGAATCCGAAAAACGCGGCTGGACCTATCACGAAGAGATCTACCGCCCCACCCCGCGCATCGCCTTGAACGGCGATTTCGATGCCTATCTATCCGGCATCGAAAAGAAACAACGCCACGAGATCCGCCGCAAAATGCGGCGGGCCGCCGAAAGCGACCTGCCGGTACATTTCTATATCGTCGAAGATGCCGCCACGCTGGAGTCTGAAATGGAGGCTTTCTTTCAGCTCATGGCGCAGGATTCAAATAAGGCCGGTTTTCTGAAGCCTGCCATGCGCGAGCATATGAGCGCGCTCATGCGCAGCGCCTTCGAGCAGGGATACCTGTGGCTGGCCTTCCTGACCATAGACGGCGTCAAGGCCGCAGCGTGTCTCAACTTCGATTATAAGAATAAGCTATGGGGATACAACTCCGGGGTCAGCCAGCGATTTCATGGAACTTTCGCCCGGCTGGGTCTTGCTCGGCTCATCAATTGCAGTGGGCCTGCGAGCACGGGCGTTATGAATTTGACTTCATGCGCGGCGATGAAGAATATAAGTATCGCTTTGGCGGCGTCAACAAGTATGTGATGCGCGCCATGCTCACTTCGAATCACAACCGAGCCTACATACACAGTCATCTATTAGATGAGCTTTGCGAGCATTCACAGGAGAAGTCCGATTTTTTGCAGGGTATATCAGGTTTCAAAAAATTCCCGGCAGTACTCTTTCATAAGGTAATGAATATCGAACATGATCGAATTCCGTTCCGGTTTTGTCGCCGTATTGGGACGCCCCAATGTGGGTAAGTCCACACTGATCAACGCCCTGCTGGGCCAAAAGGTCGCGGCGGTATCGCCGCGTCCCCAGACCACGCGCCGCCGCCAGCTTGGAATATTGACGCGCGACGATGCGCAGCTTATCTTCGTGGATACGCCCGGCATCCATACAGCCCGCCATAAACTTGGAAAGTTCCTGAACCAGGAAGCGGAGGAAGCTCTTAACGGTGTGGATGTGATCCTCTTCCTCGTGGAAGCCTCTTCCGAACCGACCGAGGACGACAGCCAGATCGCAGCCCTGCTCGAAAAGACCGGCACGCCGCATTCCGCTCGTCCTGGCGGTAAACAAAATTGATCTGGTGCCGGAGGGAGATTTGGCGGCCCGTCTCGAAAGGGCTCAGGCCCTGGTCAAGAAGGAAGCGAAGACCGTGCCGATTTCCGCGGCACGCGGCGATGGCCTCGACGACCTCGTTGACTCTACTGATCGAGAATTGCCCCGCCCGCCCACCCGAATTCGAGGAGGGCCAGGTTACCGATCTGTACGAGCGGGAGATCGCCGCGGATCTGATCCGCGAGGCGGCGCTGCTGAAACTGCGCGACGAGGTGCCGCATGGCATTGCCGTGCGCGTGGACGATTTCAAGGAACGCGATAACGGCGTGGCTTACATTGCCGCGACGATCTTCGTGGAACGCGATTCGCAAAAAGGGATCGTGATCGGCGAAGGCGGGAAGATGCTCAAGCAGATCGGGACGAAAGCGCGCCAGGAGATCGAGTCCATGGGCGGGCACAAGATTTTCCTCGAGCTGCGCGTAAAGGTGGAAAAAGATTGGCGCAATAACGAGAATGCCTTGAAGCGGTTTGGGTACAAGCTAAAGAAATAAAAAGATCTATCTACTCACAGCCTTAGGCACAGTCCCCCGAAAAAAAGTTAGTGTATTCCCATCGAATTTTCGGGACAGCTTCCGCCGTCCCTGAGAACCGTCGGCGCATTCGGATTCAGCCCATGTTATAATCTTACCAGTAAGAAAAGGAGAGTCACAATGGATACACTTGCCACAACCCGTATGTCCTCCAAAGGGCAGATCGTCATCCCTGAAGCTATTCGAAAACAACTGAATTTGCAGCCGGGCGCGCAATTTGTAGTTGTCGGCGATGAGGACATGGTGATCCTGAAGACGATCACTCCGCCCAATATGGACGCCTTTGACAAACTCATCCGGCAGGCGCGCCAGCAAGCGAAAACTGCCAGGCTGAAGCGCACCGACATTGCCATGGCCATTTCCAAGGTGCGGGGACACAAGTGAAGGTCATCCTAGATACGAATGTATTCGTTTCAGCTGTCTTCTTCACAGGGCCGCCTTATCAGATCCTGAATGCCTGGAAAAATGATAAACTCGAACTGATCGTCACGCCTGAAATCCTGGATGAGTATCATCGAGTTGGCGAGATCCTTGCGGCAGAGCATCCCGCTATCAATCTTGGTCCGGTGCTTGAACTTGTGCTTCAAAATTCCCTCATGTATTTCGCACCGCCTTTGCCAGAGAGGGTATGTGAGGATTCCAGCGATGACAAATTTATAGCCTGTGCACTGGCCAGTGGAAGCAGGGTGATCGTCAGTGGAGATCGGCACCTGTTAAAAGTAAGCGGATATCAGAAGATTGAAGTTCTGAAGCCACGAGCATTTCTGGAAAGATATCTGATCTGACATGCCATCGATTGCATTAAGGATCTCTCGTCTGCGCGTAAAGGTGGAAAAGGATTGGCGCAATAACGAGAACGCCTTGAGACGGTTTGGGTACAAGCTGAAGAAATAAAAAGATCTATTTGGGGATAAACCGAAACTTCTCATTGCCCACGATGAAATGTCCGAGAAAAAGATGGATGCAGTGATGAAATGCATCCATCTTTTTTAGAAATTCACCTCTTGCTTTAAATTCACTTGTCGTTTATAGTTAACTTATAGTTAACTATAAATACAGGATTAATCACAATGGATACTCCTCCCTCCCATGCCGGCCTGGAATACATCCTGGCGCGCATCATTCAGGACTTCATGCAGTTCATGCACCAGACCGGGCTCTCCACCCCCCAGATCCACGCCCTGATGTACATCTATCATCGCGGGCGATTGCCAGCTCTCGGAAATTGGCGCTCTCACCGATTCGAGCAAGCCGGCCGTCAGCCAATTGGTGGAGCGGTTGGTGCAGCAGGGATTGGTGGAGCGCACGGAAGACCCGCAGGACAGGCGCAACAAGAAATTGCGACTCACCGATAAGAGCCTGAAGCTGATCCAAAGCGGCATTACTTCCAATCACTTCCTGGTGGATTTGATGACCTCCCTCCTGCCAAACAGCGTGAAACCGTCCATGCGGCCTTTGGCTACCTGGCGCAGGCAGGCCAACAGATTCAATCTTCTCATATATCTACCCACCCCGCCCATATTCATTTTTCGGTCAAACCAGCAACTGGACGGTAAGCAACCACCTTCCCACACACAAAAAAGGATGATAAACATGCATAGAATGCGCAACGAACCAAAGATCGGGAACGGTCCTGAGACCACAGGCCTTACGCTTCACTGGGCTTCTCAATATGATATCTTTTCGAGGCTGATGGGGATGGGCGTGAACCGGCCAAACAGCCGGATGGTCATCGAACTGGCAAAGGTCAAGCCGGGCGACAAGGTGCTCGACGTGGGCTGCGGCACCGGCAGCCTGACGCTGACGGCGAAAACCTCCGCCGGCGCAGGCGGCGAGGTGCATGGCATCGATGCTTCGCCCGAGATGATAGACACGGCGCGGAAAAAGGCAAAGCAGGCGGGCACGGATGTCGTCTTTGACGTCGCCCTGATCGAGAAGATCCCCTTCCCCGATGCGACCTTCGATGTCGTCGTCAGCCGGCTGGTGATCCATCACCTGCCCGACGATTTGAAACGCAAGGCATTCGCAGAAATATTCCGTGTGCTGAAACCGGGTGGGCATTTCCTGGTGGCCGATTTTAAGCGGCCAGACAAACCAGGGCTTGAGCCACCTCACTTTGGCAGCACTTGTTGGTCACCACATGATGCAAACGGACGTTGACATCATTCCCCCACTATTCTCCTCGGCCGGGTTTGTTGATGTCACCTCCGGGCCAACCCGCTCTGCGATCCTGGCCTTTGTCAGCGGGAAAAAGCCGGCTCGTTAGGCTCAATGATCCGACCTCAGACGCGCTCCATTTGGAAGGTTCCAGATGGAGCGCGTTTTTCTAAAGCTGTCCGGAGGGTGGTGATACTGGAAGTGATGCCGCCTTGCTTATGCTTCACACCATATCTTCGTCCATCTTCGCTGCGCTCGACTTTCAGCCTGGGACGAAGATTCCGAAAAATAAGGACAGGCGGGGGAGAACACCCCGCCTGTCCTTATTTTTCGGTAAAACCAGCAATGGGTCGTGAACAGATACCTATTTCGGTAAAACCAGCAATGGGCCGTGAACAGATACCTATTTCGGCAAAACCAGCAGTGGGCCGTGAACAGATACCTATTTCGGTAAAACCAGTAACGGGGCTATGTATATGTTTGATCGCGTTCCAATAATTCAACGATTTGTTCGGGGTAGCGAGGCTCTGAGAAATAATAGCCCTGCACATATTTGCATTTCGAAGCCTTCAGGAAATCCAATTGCGCCCGGGTCTCCACTCCCTCCGCCACCAGGCTTAAGCCCAGGTTATTGGCCAGGCCGATCACAGTCCTGACAATTTTCCCGCTCTCGAGATTTGTATCGACATCCGTGATCAAGGACCGGTCGATCTTCAAAACGTCAATGGGCAGGTGCGATAAATATCTGAGAGTCGAATAACCTGTTCCAAAATCGTCAAGGCAAAATCGCACGCCGCGTGTCCGGATGTCCTGAAGCAGGGGAATGGCAACCGCTTCGTCACCGACGCTGTTCTTTTCAGATATCTCCAGCCATAATTGGTCGGGGCTTACTTCATATTTGACCAGGGTCTGGTCGATCAATTCAGCCAAACCGGGATCTGCCAGCTGCTTATTGGTGAGATTTACCGAGACAAACAATGGAGCAGATCTTTTCGTATGCTTGTTCAACTGTGCGATCTGTTCACAGGCTGTCCGCAGGACCCACTTCTCCACGGAACTCAATATGCCGGTTGTGTTTATGGATGAAAAGAACTGATCGGGTTTTAGCAGGCCTTTCTGTCTGGAATTCCAGCGTATGAGCGCTTCCACCCCTGCAATCCGGCCCGTTTCAAGGGAAATGATGGGCTGATATTGGAGCAGAAACTCCTTTAATTTATAGGCATTCCGTATCTCGGTCTGCAATTTCAATGAATTCATCAACTGGGCATGCATTTCATAGTCGTATATTTTGAGGCTTCCTTCACCGTCCTCCTTCGACTTATACATGGCGATGTCTGCATCCCTGAGAACATCTTCCGCGAAATCATACCCGGTGGCGCTCAACGTAACACCGATGCTTAGCGAAAGCACGAATTCCTGATCGTTCATGGTGTACGGCTCCGCGGCGTTCTCCATGAGGCGCTGCGCCACCTTCAAAACATCATCGACGCCGTGAATATCATCGTAGAGCACAGCGAATTCATCGCCGCCAAAGCGGGCCACCGTATCCACTTCGCGAAAACTGGCCTGCAACCGCCGGCCAATCTCCCGCAGCATCTTGTCCCCCAGGGTATGCCCCAGGCTGTCGTTGACCAACTTGAAATCATCCACGTCGATGAAGAAGAGTGCAAAACCATAATCCTTGTGGCGTTTTGTGCGGGCAATCGCATGCGAGAGCCGCTCCAAAAGGAGCTTGCGATTCGGAAGGCCGGTGAGCATGTCGAAATTGGCGGAATGCAGCAAGGCCTGCTCATACTTAAGGCGTTGTATCGCCATCGCGGCGTGGTGGCTCACGCCCACGATCAGCAGCAGGTCAAGCTCCTCAAAAGGCCGGGCAGTCCTATCTTTTTTTGTGGCATAGATCACGGCGGCCATATTCTGGTCTATCAATACCGGGGAAAGAACCAGCGAGGCAATATCCTCCCTGAGCGGGGCAGTACTCGAATTGCTGGAAATGATGACAGGGGACTGTGTCTGTGTAACGTGATCCAGTGATTTTCCTGGATCCAAACTCCACGATCAGATCATCGAAATGCTCTGCCAACACCACCTTGCACTTATCCGCATTGAGCATCTTGCCCAGAAATTCGGAGATGCTGGTTTGAGCCTCCGACAGGCTTTGAGTTTTGGATAATTGTTTGGAAAAGTCGAGCAGCAAGACCGTGTAGTTATCCACGGAATGGAGCAGGAGTTCGTTGTAGTTGGCGGGCTGGCCGGAACGGCGGGCTTTCGGCTCGACCAGGCTGGCCGTTTCCTTGGAAATCACCGTGATCAGGTGTGCGCCGATCCGCATCTGATCGGTATGCTCAAGGTTCTGCGCCTTGAAAATCTTCTTGCCATTTACAAACGTGCCGTTCGTGCTGCCGGCATCCCAGATGATCAGTCGGTTCGACGCCCTATCGAATTCAAGCACGGCATGCTCTCTCGAGGCCGCCTCATCCTCGATGACGATATCATTCTGGGACTTACGACCCAGGGTGGTTTTCCCCGGCTTGACCTGGACGTAAGTTCGTTCCGTGCTGGGTGATTGAATGATAAGTTCCCAAGCCATTTGTAGTAATTTACCATATTAGTTTCGGATTAATAATATTAATATGCTTGTAACAGGAATTTCCTCGACCAGCAGAGATGAATTGGATTATAAAAGTGGGCTTTGGAGACAGCCAACCTCCGGCATTTATTGCATGATCCCGGTTCCATTTATGATGATCCGAACTTTTCATGGCATTAAGCGCTCTTCGAGCGTAAGGCCAGCAGCGGGGCCAGCGAGAACCCTAAAAATGTGAGCTATTATTCAAAAGGTGTCCGATTCTTGGGATCCATGGGGCTGAACTTAACCGGCACCCTCTTAGGTGTATTCCCAAAAATCGGGGATGTTGCAAGTTCTAATGTGACATCGTCGAAGCCGTGATTAGGTACGGTTAATCAATTGCAAAAATGTCACATTATTCAAAAGGTGTCCGATTCTTGGGATCTGCCGCTGTTCGGACAGGAAATAAAAAGATGGAGACAAAAAGAAGACGCCCCGACTATTCAATGTCGGGGCGTCTTTTTGAAATCAGGTCAACAATCAGAGATCGTCTAGCGGATTCCCTGATCGATGAGGGGTGCAATAGAAGCCAGGTTCTGCGGAGTAAACGTGCCTACGCCGGTATTGATCGTCAGCCCCGGGATCTGATACATCTTTGTAAAGAAGATCTGCTGCACCGGGAGATAGCCCTGCAGGTAAAGCACCTGATCAAAGCTGGCGCTGATCCAACCCTGCGTAATGCCATCTTTCGTCGCGGGTGAAAGATCGATACCGCCAACGATGATGTCACCGGGCTTCTTGCCTGCTGCCTGGAGAACCTTCGGCAGATTGGCGGTGATATTGCCGTGCTGGGTTCCAATCGCCTTCAAGTTGGGATGGGCGGCGATATATGCGGTCAGGATCGGGATCGCCAGGGAGGCATCTTTGTCCACTGCATCGGAAGCATCGAGCTTGTCAACCTTGAGACCGGCAGCAGTCAGCGCATCGTACATACCCTGGGAGCTCTGGCTTCGACCTTCATTGTGCCAAATGTCGTAGATGACCGCTTCATCGCCGGACTTCAGTCCAGCTGCGATCATTGCTGTACCGGTCAGGAAGCCGCCTTCGTGCAAGTCCGCGCCGGCATATCCAAAGCCTTTGGTCTGATATTTCTTCATGATGGCCTTGAAAGCATCGTCGCCCGGGTTGTTGCCTGAGGTTACGATGATGCCCTGGCTTTCTGCGTCATCCACGAGGGCCGCAAAGGCGTCTCCACCGGGATGGCCCATGATCTCGATGCCGTCCGGTTTGGCAGCCACGGCCTCTTTGAATTGATCGATCATCTTCTGCGGATCCCAACCGGAATACTGCTCGACCAATTTGATATTTAGCGCCGCCGCGGCCGCCCGAGCGCCGTTGGTGCGAGCCAGGGTTGAGGCATCACCGGCCGTGCCACCCATCTGCATATAGACGACGAGCTGCTTGCCAGCCGGCTGCGCGGCCGCAGGGGCCGCTGGGGCAGCAGGAGCCGCAGCGGGAGCGGGTGATCCACAGGCCGCCAGGACAAATGAGGCCACAATCACAATGGTCAATATTTTCAAAATTCGTTTCATCTTTTTCTCCATTTCCGGATGTATCTGAATGTTTCGATTTATGTTCCTTGTAGAACTGGCGTCACCTTCTATCTGCGATAGTCTTCCTCCTTTTCTTTCGACAAAATCAGACGGGATGACATTCTACGGACTATTTCAGCGCCGCATTTTCCTCACGCGGCGCCTCGCCCGTGGTTTTTGAATGAGCAGGCATAGCCCAATGGCGGATCCGGTTGGAGAAGGCAGCAAAATGGCCCTCCCTCTATGACAACATTGAGAACAACAGAGGCGCCCATGACGACACCCTCCATCAACTGAACCCAATAGCCGCTGATGGTGGTCGCGACGATCCCGGCTTCCAGCGAGCCAATAATATAAGCGCCGAACAAAGTACCCATCATGGAACCCAGGCCGCCGGCAATCGAGGTCCCGCCGATGAAGACCGCGGCCATGGTCGGAAGTAGAAAACCTCCGCCCTGAGTCGGATAGAAGACATTGATCTCGAGTGTGAGCAAGAGCCCCGCAAAAGCCGCGATCATGCCCATTGACGGTGAAGAGCTTGATCCGGGTCGCCTCCACATTGATCCCCATGACCCGCGCGACGTTCAGCGTTATCACCGATGAACATGATCTCCTCGCCGAACTTGTGCCGGTTGAGGATGAACCAGAGGAAAATGGTCAGCCCCAGGGCCCAGATTGCCTGCAGAGGCACGACTCCAAAGATGCGCCCGACAAAGATGGTATGTACGATATGTGTGGTGACCTCTTTGATGTTCAATTGGAGCCCGTTGGCGAGCAGAACCGTTACCCCGTACCAGAAAAATTGCGCGGCAAGCGTAGCCATGATCGAAGGCACACCGATCCTGCGCAACAATTAAACCGTTGATATAACCGACCAAAGCACCACAGGCAAGCGCCAGAATGAAGCCTGCCCACGGAGCCAGGGTGAATTGAAGTTCTTGAAAACCCAGGCAAAGACAAACCCCGAAAGCGCCACAACCGCGGGGAAGCTCAAATCGATTTCACCGGCAGTGATGACCAGGGTAAGACCCAGCGCGCAGACGAGCACGGGGGGTACCGTCTGCAGGAAAGACATGTAAATGCGGTATCCTGTAAAGACCGTCGGCGCCGAAACGATCAGCACGGCGTACAGAAGCACCAGCACCGCGGCTACAGGCAGGCCTTCAATTTTGGCAAAGGATTTCAGAAGGAAAGTACCCTGTTTCATGACTCCGCCTTGTCTTTCAATCCATGAGAATATTCAAGCAGGAATTCATCCAGGCCTTTCAAGCTGATATCCTTCTTGGCAATATTCGCCACGATCGCCCCGCGGTCCATAATGACAAAGCGATCGGAAATTTCGTATACATCCGCCATGGCATGCGAGATGTAGATACAGGCCTTGCCGGCCTCCTTGATCTTGTGCACAAAGTTGATCACCTTCCGCACTTCCTTCAGGGAGAGCGCGACCGTCGGTTCATCCAGGATGATGAGCTCGGCTTCGAAATGCATGGCCCTTCCGATCGCGACTCCCTGGCGCTCTCCGCCGGAAAGCTTGCTCACTTTCGAATCGACGGTGATACCCTTGCCTCGAAACCCGATCGTATTGACCATGATCTCGTTGGCGATTTCCTTTTCCTTTTTCACATTGAGAAAACCGAACGGGAGTGTGATCTCACGTCCGATGAAAAAATTCCGCCAAAGGACCTGCTTCTCGCCCAGCGATCTATCCTGGTAGACCGTCTCAACCCCATGGGCATGCGCCCGCTTCACGTTATAGGTGCGGAAGTCCACTTTCTGGCCGGCAATGTAGAGTTCGCCGCTGGTCGGCGGAAACACGCCGGTCAGTATTTTCACCATGGTCGATTTGCCGGCGCCATTGTCTCCGATGAGTCCGACGATCTCGTTGCGGCCCACTTCAAAATTGATGTTTTTGAGGGCGCATACCAGGCCAAAATACTTTTCGATATTGACCATGCGTAAAGCATACTGCTCGGCATGGGGCATCGGCCATATCGGATGTCCTTGCGGATGCCCTTTTAGACCGGAGGGAGAGATCCTTTCACTCTCTTATTCATTCGACCCGCTCGAGAATGGAATGCAAGCAGGGATGAAAGTTTATGACTTCTTTCGCATTTCTTCTTCCTCCTCAATAGAATCGAATATTTTCAATGCCAACGAGCATTTGTGCAGCATATAGAAAGCAGCATTCTTCCGCTTCTTCGCGAACACATGCTTTCCAGAGACGCAAAAAGTCCGACCATCTGCAAAGCTGCCAAAATAGTGTAGCAAAACCATGGAAAAAGCGACTTCCAGCTCCCCCTTGTTTCCTTTAGGGGATTCCCCCCACCGCTTGAAACCTAGGAAATGTTGGTTTTAACCTGTACTCTTGGGTGTGGAATTTCGACGAGAAGTTCCGATCCGTTTTCCGGCTGGCTTATCACCCGGATACCGTCCCCCCAGCAACGCCACACGTTCACTGATTCCGAGCAAACCAAAATGCCCGCTTTCCGGAAGATTGTTGATGTCGAGTTCTTCGGAAATCCCCAACCCATCGTCGGCAATGGAGATCATCAACATCCGCGGTGAAGTATGCTCGAGTTTGATATGGACAATGGATGCTTTTGCATGCCGCCAGACGTTATTTAGGCCTTCCTGAACGATCCGAAAAATGGAAAGTTCGGTTGCTTCCGGCAGACGTCCGAGTTGTGGATCGATATCAAGCCGACCTCGATGTGCGTGTGTTCCGACCAGTCACGCGTAAAAGATTGCAGGGCAGCTCCCAACCCGAGGCTATCAATGGTGGGTGGACGCAGGTCGCCGCAAATACGCCGCAGATCATTCACCAGCTCACGGATGCCGAGTCCGCGCATCGGTCAGCTCCCCGACCAGGGTGGATGGCACCTTATGCTCTGTCTCGATGCCCTCCAACTGATAATTGATGCTGAGCAGATCCTGGATCACCTGATCGTGTAATTCGCGGGCGAGATGCTTGCGTTCCTGTTCGCGCTCGGAAAGCAGGCGCCTATGTGCTTCCTGGAGAGCCTGATTTGCCAGGTCCAGAGCCTGAACATGTTCGGTCAATTGTTCAACGAGCTGGCGATTTAATGCATCCTGCGAAGCCAGGTCCTTTTCCAGCAGCATCTGGTGATAATGAAGTTTCTCGGCCTGCTCGCGGATGCGATCATAATTATCAAAATCCAGGATCGTGGCGCTTGCCTTTTCCTGATCGCTCATGCCCGTGCCAAACATGTTGGCCACAATCGTCTCGCGGTTGGTTTCATCCGTAGGCACATCCGCAACCTTGCCGCCCTGATGCAATGTGATAATGCGGTCGGTGACTGCAAACAAATGATCGAGGTTATTGCTGCTGAAGAGGACCGCCACCCCCTGCTTGCTCCATTCCTGAATAAGTCTGAGCAGTCTTTGCTGGTAGGGATAGGTAAGCGAGATCGTGGGTTCGTCGATAATAACGAGCTTGACCGGATACGTGAGGACGCGTGCGATCGCGATCATCTGCCGTATTTCGCTGGAGAGATTCGAAACCTTCTCATGCAGCGAAGGGACCGCCACATCCAGTTCGGTCAGGATGCGGGCCGCCTCCTGCTGCATGCGGCGACGATTGGGGAGCCTGAGCCATCCAAAACTTGCCGGCCAGCCGATCTCATTTCCCAGAAAGATATTGCTGATAATATCCATCCGATCTGCAAGATCGGGTCTTTGATGGATAACCCCAATTCCCACTGCTTTTGCATTGTAGGGCCAGATGAGCCGCTGGTTGGCGAAATAGATGCTGCCATCATTCGGCTCGTAGAGCCCCGCCAGGAGCATGACCAGAACTGATTTACCTGAACCGATATTGCCTGTCAATCCCACTACTTCCCCCGGCTGCATATCAAAACTCACCTGCTGGATGGCAGGCAGCGTATCGAAATGCTTGGAGAGGTTGATAACGCGCAGAAGTGGTTCCATAAATCCCTTATGGCGGCGGCAGCGGCTTGCTGAAATCGTTTGTATCCCAAGCCTGGATCATGGCGTCCACATTGTTTTTCGTAATGATGTTATAGCCCAGGTCGGTAAATGAGTCGAATTTTTTTCCATTAAGGACGTAATCATAGGCGATCTGAATGGTATCGTAACCCCAAAACCAGTTCTTCTGATCGAGCAGCGCCGAGAGATATCCTTCACGGAGCAAAGTCAGCTCTACCGGTAAAGCATCGAAAGCAATGGTTTTCATGCCATGGTGCTGGGCCGCATCCTCCCATAAAGGCATGGAACCTCGCTCTGCAAAGAGCGGCCACATCCCGGCAAAGTACCAGCCGGTCAGGTCAGGATGGGCCTGCATCGTCTCCTCTACAGCCTGCACCCCCAGGTTGATGTCGTCGTTGGTGACAACCGTTGTAACGATATCAATATCGGGATAAGCTGCCAGGCCTTCCTTAAATCCTTGTATGCGCACCTCGAGGTTCGATGCACCTGGAACGCCGGTGAGGATGGCAACCTTTCCTTTGGCGCCCATGGCTTTCACCAGCAGTTCAGCGCCTGCCTTCCCGGCCTTGATATTATCCAACCCGAGGAAGGTAAACCGCTTGCTCTGCGGCGAATCTGCATCCCAGGTCATAACGGGAATCCCTGCGTCAACGGCCCGGTTGATGGGATCGATGCAGGCAGTGGGATCGTCGCAGGAGATTGCAATGGCGTCCACTCTCCGGGCGATAACATCATCCACCACGCGCGCCTGCTCGGCTGCATCCGAGGCAACCGGGCCCACGTACATTATCTCTACATCCACGGGACCCGCCGATGTAAGTTCTGCGGCCTTTTGGACTGCGCCTGCCTTCCCTACTTCGAATACCGGGTTGTTCAATGCTTTTGGGATCCATGCAATCGTGATTTTCCGATGTTGAGGAGCCGGCGTCATGGAACGGCTGGTCGGCTGTCCTGGAGCGCTCTGGCAGGCTACCAATATTAACAGGAACGCTTCGGCGATCAGACGAACTATCTTCATAGGCTCGCCCTTCTTTGCTTCCAATAATCCAGCAACAATCCCAGTAGGATCATCGAGCCGATGGCAGCGGTTTGCCAGTAAGCCGGAAACCCCAGCAGTACCAATCCATTCCGCAGAATTTGCATGAAGGCTGCCCCCAACAATACGCCCAGGACGCTGCCCTCCCCGCCAAACAAACTGGTCCCGCCGATGACGGCGGCTGCAATGATATCCAGCTCATAGCCGGTTGCGGCTGTAGGGGCTGCGACTCCCAGGCGGGCCGTCATCAGGATCCCCCCGATTGCTGTAAGACATCCACACAAGAGTGTAAACTACGATCTTCACCTTCGCCAGGCCGATACCGGTTACGGTCAACACCTGTTCGCTGCCGCCCAACGCAAAAATATAACGACCGAGCGCGGAAATATTCATCACCACGGCCAGGAGTAGCGCCGTCAACACCATGACTACCATGGGCACGGGAAATGCTGCCGCCCCAATGACCAGATCATCCTGTCCTAAAAAGGTGAAGGAAGCCGGCAGGTCAAGCACCGGCCAGCCTCCGGCCAGACCATAGATAATGCCGCGGAGGATGCTCATTGTCCCCAGAGTGACGATAAAAGGAGGAAACCTGATCCTTCCCACGAGGGACCCGTTGATCCATCCAACCAGGCAGCCTGACGCAATGCCTGCCAACACAGCAACGGGTACCGGCAGGCCAAACCGCATTCCCAACGCACTGACCAGGCCAGCCAGCGCCATGACAGCCCCCACCGAAAGGTCAATACCCCCGATGATGATGACCATACTTTCGCCAAATGCCGGTATCGCAATCCAGGCGAAATTGCGGGCAACGTTCTGCAGGTTATTGCCAGTGAGAAAGGTGTCCGTTGCCAGGGCTAAATAGGTAATAACAACGAGCAAGAGAGCAAAAACAAAGAACTCCTGACGATCAGCCCAGATTATCCAGCCGCGTTTGAGCGAGGCTAACATTTGGCTCTCCTAAATTATTTCAAATTGCCAGAAGGACACAATGCATCTACCGCTGGGCATGCACCTAAATCATTATAGCATGCTGCAAAATCAGCAATTTTTGATGTCTCCGGGTTTGTTTAGGGGATTTCCCCTTATAGCCGGTCACACGAAATTTATCCGGGAGACACTGGTGGTATAAATAATAGCGATGAACAAATATCGGATCCTGTTAGCGGACGACCATGCCATCGTCAGGGCGGGAATACGCAAAACCCTCGAGGAGATACCGGATATTGAGGTCGTCGCAGAAGCCGGAGATGGTCCCCAAGTCTTCCTGACCCTTGAACAATATCGGATTGACTGCTTGATGATCGACGTAACGATGCCTGACTTTGAGCCGATCTCTGCCATCCAGCAGATCCGCGAACGCTATCCTGATATGAAGATCCTGATCGTCAGCGCTTATGATGATGATGTCTATGTCCAGGGGTTATTAGGCGTCGGGGTCAACGGTTATCACCTGAAAGACCAACCGCTTAACGATCTAAGGCTTGCCTTGCAGCGGATCAGGGCAGGTGAATTGTGGCTTTCTCCGCCATTGATAAATAAGCTGCTGGGGATATCCCAACGGGCTGCTGAACTCCCTTCATTAACCAACCGCCAGCGTGATCTATTGCAGCTTCTTCAGGAAGGCAAGGATAACCAGACCATAGCGCAAGAGATGGATTTGAGCATAAAAACGGTGGAAAATCATCTGACCCGTCTGTATCGCCTGTTAAACGTTCAGAGCCGGCTTGAGGCTGCAAACTACATCCTGCGTTATCCACAGATCCTGGGAATAAAAGGACAACAACTTACCTGTGCTGCCATCCTCATCAACTTCAACTTCAAAAAACATCTCTGTTTTAGTGGTGGACGACAATACCCGCTATCGAAATCATTTGCAGCGTGTAATAAGCAAGATCGCTCCGCAGGCGGCCATTTATGGAGCGGAGAGTATCCACAGCGCAGTTCATTTGGCAGAGCGCGTTCAGCCTCAATTGATCTTGATCGATGTCGTTCTAAAAGACGAAGATGGAATCAGTTGTGCCAGACGGATTAAAGCCATCCTGCCTCATTCACGAATTGTGCTGATCAGTGCCTATCCTGACCGGGAATTTCATCGTTTAGGCCTCGAAGCGGGCGCAATTGCCTTCCTGGATAAGAAGGATCTTGATCTGGCCGCACTGCGCCAGGTGGTTGATGATATGTTATAGGTTATCCATATAGCGGTCTGATAGGTGTTTCATAAGTGAAAATTCACCAGAGATAAACCCCGTAAGCAGGCCAGAGTTGGACGGGAACGATGTGATCGCTTCATGCGCCCTGGACTCAATCTCATGGATGGACCGGGTATCGCAACTTATTCGGCGATCTTCAAGTTCCCGTGCTGCCGAAGCCAGGTAAGCAGCGATGTAAGATGATCTATATACATCAAAAATTGGCCCTGGCGAGTTTGAGTTTCTGATATTAATCGGAATCCATATGCATATGTTTTAATCCGGCGAACAGGGGGAGTTGGTATTTGATCGTACTGGGAAACTTGATCTGTCCGGGCGATGTAATATAGCCTGCCCGACCGAATAGCCAATCTCGCAGAGTGGCCTCGCTTATACCCACGGGCTGTAAAACCTCGTAAACAGCGCGGAAAAGAAGCTCCTGGTATCTTCGGACATCGATAGATTCCGGATCGGGGGAGGCAGGCAAGTCCCAGGCAAATACGCCCGGTGCAGTTTTTGTATAAATAAAACGGACCTGCTGGCCCATTTTTAAATTTTTGCCGGTCTTCTGTAACTGGAGCGCGGCGCGTGCAAGCGGTGAAAATACACGATATTCATTGAGTTCGCGATTAAGGGTCTGTGTAACCAGTAATTCCTCGAGATTTACTTCCCTTTTGTTCAGGGCGGCAAGTTTTTCCTGCACCATCTGCAAGACATCCGGCAGGAGGTTCGCCAGTTGAGCGGGGTCCGGTTCCCTGCCCAGGATATCCAATACCTGCATTTGAATATTTGCTATAAAAGCAGGCGTGTCGTCACGGCGCAGAGCGAGACCGCGAATTTTATATTTTCCATCCGGCAACAAGCCAAAGAAACGGTTAGCAACCGGTTGATCCGGCTTCCGGCGGGAAGCCACAAAAGCCATCCATTGATACAGGCCTTCGTCCAAATCCAGGAATAAACCTGTTTGACACTCAACCTCATCCATCAAATCTTGAAAATCTGCAGCGGATTTAGCGCCCACGCGATAAAGGAACATGCTGTCCACATACAAATGCAAAACAGTAAAACCCTGTTCTTCAGCAATGGCTTTCGCTCGAAGCAACATCTCTCTTCCAAGGTGCGTTACCGCTTCATGCGAGTTGATACGTCCAAAGGTGGAATTGGCATAGCCCAACCGCCCATAAGCAACCACCAACAGCCATTTGAGAGCCTTGGAAAGAGATTTGTAATAACGATAACGGGGGACGTCCCTGTCCATTGTCCTGAGCAGTCGTTTGATGGCAATTCGTTTCTCCAGCAGCGGTTTGAGAGTTTCAGGCACCAGGCCCGGGCGGCGATCAACTTTGACTCCAAGTTCGGGGATTTCCCATGCATCTTTGGCCCCTGTGCCCACTGTTTCAGGAGAGAGGTTATATTTCACCATCAGCGAAGGATACATCGAGGTGAAGTCAAGAATGGCAACGTGAGGGAATATACCTAATAACGGCTCGAAGACCAGCCCGCCTCGGTCGGCCTTAAAAAGTTGGGCATACGTCTTGGAAACTTCCCCTTTTTGTTGTTGGTAGGGAACAAGCACTCCACGCCGCAAAGCCGTGAGGGTTTGCATGGCGGCGATACCTGCACCCGGCGAACGCCTGGCAATCTCCTGTACGGGCAACCCCGTTACGCGGGCCTGCTCGACGGCTCCCAACAATCCATAATCGTTATAGGTCATACAGTTCTGGCTGTCGATGTGCCAGCGGCCGAATAAATGCACCTGCTCTCCGCGGAAATGGGCTTGCCCGTAATTGAAGAAGCTGATTTCTTTGCGGCGTAGAACCGACCGGGAAAGGTCGCGGTTGGGATTGAAAGGAATTCCCGTCTGCCGCGATGTTTCTTCCAGATAAGAGAACAGCCATGTGTCGCCAAAGCTGGTAAGGATGACGTCCGGGTTGTATTGCCTAAGGATGCCGTTCAATGCGTTGAGAAGCTCGCGCGGTTTATCCAGGGGTAAACAATAGTGAAAGCGATAGTAGTTGATGAGCAAATTATGCGGCTGTGCGTGAGCAGGGTCTGCATCCGGCTTAAGGATCAATTTCCGTAACGGAGGAAGATAAGCGTCTACTTCCCAGGGCGTATTTAAGACCGCAATGTTTGTGAGTTTTCCGTTTGGCTCCGCCGTTATTTCGCAGTAGGCCAATGGGAAGACCTTGAATGCAGCTGCGTGCCGCAGGTATAGTGGAATGTCGGCATCGTAATATTCCAGGTCCGGGAAGGACCGGCTCGCCTCTCGAAATATCTCTGTGAAGATGGAGAAAGTCGGAACTCTGATCTCCATCACGTCTTTGGCGCCGACATAAAGATCCTCTCGCTGGATACGCGCCAACTTCACCGACTTTGCCTGCAGGAAGCGCCATAATTCGCGCAAACGTGCAAGAGACCCGCCTGCATAGAAGATGATTTCAAAATCCTGATAAAAGAAATACCGCTTTCCATCTTCTCCTACAAGCCATAACATAACCCCTTTCGTGGGATGAGCATACAGGTCAAACAACCAACCCTTATATTTTTTCACGGGGCGGTTTTTTTCAAGGTTTCGATTTGTTCCCGCAATTCCCGAAGTTCCCCGTAAATTTCATTACGGATATGGTTATTTCTCTTACGTTCTTCCATTAACATAAGCATCAGCATGGCTTCAAGTGGGAGCAGGTTGGCGGCGTTGGCGATGGCGGCTCGATGTTGGTAAACCGAATCGAATATGCCGTCCAGGGTAAGCTGGTCGCCTCGCCGCAGCGCCCCATACAGAGGCTTAACTTCCCTGATTTGCTCAAAAACCAATTGTGTGACGGGAAGAATGGAACGGCCCATGGTTTAATCCCGGAAGAGCGCAGGCTGGAAAATTTCCTCACGGTCTTCATCAGTCTGAAAGATCTCGTCCGCAATGGGCGAAACGACTTGATGGAACCGCTGATAATCTTCCACCGTCGTTTGCTCGATCAGAACCGCCACAGGTTCATAACAAGAAAGGCGTTCCAAATACTGACAGCATTGCTTTAATACACGGAGGCGGACTTGCAAGGGAATATCGGGACTGTAGAAAGTATGCAGGAAGTTCAAGACCAGCACGGGGTTGCCGTCCGGCCTTGTGCCGGCGAGCAGATCCAACATTTGATAGCAGGTGAATGCACGCGCTAAACGCGTACGGTCGAGCACCTGCTTCACTTCAACCGTCTTGAGCCGGAGCGAACGGGCTAAACCATAGGAAGGGACCCAATCACTGCCGGCAATCGTATAAAGGGAGCCGCGCAGCCCCAGAGCTGCGATCAGTTCCGTGATTTTCTTGTGCTGGCTGCCGACAATTTCTATCAACAACAGGTGACGAGGCCGAAATGTTAAGCCTTTGCCGCTCGAGGAAATATTGATAAGAGTGTTCATATAAGTCAACATATCAGGACAAGAATCGAAAAACAATCCGCCAACATGAAGTAATTGGCGGATTGTTTGGGGGATCTTTCGTCAGACTGCCATATGGGGGCAAACCAGAAACCAGAACCTATCGGTGGTGGTCCTCCCACCATTGTGAAAAGTCCCAATCCTTCAGTAGATCGGATAAGTGCCTGCTGGTGTGTATATTGAATTTCTCAAAGATACTTTCCATGTGGCTTTTCACCGTCCCGGGTGTGACGCCCAGGATCTCCGCAATCTGGTTCCGCTTATAACCAAGGCAGATCAAGGCGATCACCTCTCTTTCGCGCTGTGTAAGAGAATCCCAGCGCTGACGGAGGTCATCGTCAGTTTGGTAATGGATGAGGCCAGCAGCCAGAACGTCTGCGGTTACCTGCTCAAGTGTACGGTTCTCCTGGGCGGCTAATTCGGTAAGTCTAAGATGTACAGGATCATCCAGGGTATAAGAATATTTAATGTTCTGCCGCGAGCCTATCAAGCGTTGGATCGTTCGCCGGATAGACATGCTGGGAGTCAGTATACTAGAACAAGCGTTCTGGGGTCAAGAGGCCGGGAAAGGCCACTAATTCAATATTATTTATTACAACAATTTTCTCAATGGTTTAAAGCCTTCGCCCAGGGCCTCATGCGCCTGGCCGATCACGATAAAGGCCTGCGGATCAATTTCCTGGACGATGGACTTTAGCTGCGCCACCTCCGAACGCGTGATCACGCAGTAGATCACCGGCCGCTCGGTCCCCGTATACGCGCCTGTGCCCTGCAAGATCGTCACGCCCTCGTTCCATTTCTTCGAGCACCCGGTCCGAGATCGGCTTTGCCTGGCTGGTGACGATCATCGCCGTCCGCACCGTGCCCGGCCCTTCCAGGACATTTTCCGAAACGATCCCGCTGACGTATAGCGTGATGATGGCATACAGCGCCTGCTTCCAGCCAAAGACGAAGCCCGCCGAGAAGATCACCACCGAGTCGACCATCAGGTAGCTCTGGGTCATGGGAATGCTGCGGTAGTGGTTGAGGATGCGGGCCAGGATATCCGATCCGCCGCTGGTGCCGCGCGCGCGATAGACCAATCCATAACCCACCCCGCTGACCACCGCGCCATAAAGCGAATTGAGAAAAATGTCATCGGTGATCCCGTTCGTGGGGAGAAGATGAAAACGCGGAAGCAGGTCAACGACCAGCGAATAAACCAGGACAGCAAAGGCCGTGCGGAGAGCAAAGCGCCGTCCGCCCAGGAAGCGCCAGCCGAGCAGGAACAAGCGGCAGGTTGCCGATCACCACCATCAAACCGATCGGCCAGCCGGTGAAGTGATTGATCAGCTGTGAAATACCGGTTACACCGCCGCTGGCGAGGTTTGCCGGAACCAGGAACAAGCGCAGTCCAATCGCCTGGATCGTCGCGCCGATGAAGAGCAGGACGTAATCAAGAAAATAAGGCAGGAAGCGCTTGAGGAAAGCCGGCATTTTAAGAGCCTAGCAAGCAGCATAAAGTTTTTTTCATATTTGGTTCCCTGGTAAAACCCTCTTGAAAGGATGCTTGAGGCAGCAGTTCTCAGCGCTGAGGACGCCATCTAAGCCGGTTTGTTTGGACGCTCCCGGCGAGACAGTGAACGGACTGCGTCCCAGCCTTGCAAACTTAAAGCCGCGTCTACTCTTCATCATACAAATTGATCCCCGCCAATCGTTCAATGACGCCCAACACGGCCGAGTTATCCAGCTCACCCATGCCCATCTCGATCATCTGCTCGAACAGTTTGGTATTCTCCGTAGCGGAGGGCAGCGGCATGCCATATTCGCGGGCCGTTTCCATCACGATCTTCATATCCTTTAATTGCATATAAGCCTTGAAGCCCGGGTTGCGATTGCCCATGAAAAGCCGCGGCGGCTTGACGTCCAGCGTCCAGCACTGGGCCGCGCCGCCCTTGATGGCCTCCACAACCTTTTGCGGGTCCACGCCGGCTTTGCGCGCAAAGATCAGCAGCTCGCCCATCGCCACCATCTGGGCCGCGACCATGATCTGGTTGGCAGCTTTCGCCACCTGGCCCGCGCCGGAATCGCCCACATGCGTAACGGTCTTGCCCATGGCCTGCAAGACAGGCATGGCCCTTTCAACTGCTTCTGCCGGTCCGCCCAGCATGATCGTCAGCGTTCCATTTTTGGCGCCGATGTCGCCGCCGGAAACCGGCGCATCCAGCGACAGCACGCCCTTCGATTCAAGCTTCCTCGCGATCGAGCGGGCGGTGGCCGGCTTGATGGTTGAGTTGTCGACAAAGACCAGCCCTTTATGAGCGCCTTCGATAATTCCTTTTTCACCGAGCGCCACCTTTTCCACATCCGGCGAATCGGGCAGGTTCGTGAAGACCACGTCCACCTGCGCGGCGACGACCGCCGGCGAACCGGCCGGCAGCGCCCCCTCTGCTACGAGCTCGTCCACCGGCGCACGCGAGCGGTTATGGACGATGAGGGGAAAACCTGCTTTGAGAATGTTGCGGGCAATGGACTTGCCCATCAATCCGAGGCCGATGTATCCGACTTTGAGCATGGGGTCTCCTACAGGTACTGCGTACTATTGAACTAAAATTCCCGGATCCTGCCTATGAAATTACGGGTATTCAGGTATTTACGCAGACGCAGTAATCATCTTTGAGACGTAGACGTTTTGAGATTATACCAACCCCTACCCGCCTCCGACAGCTTGCACTTTATCTTGCAAAAAAAAGGATGTGCACCGGGAAATTTGCGCAGCACACATCCTTTTTTCTACTCAAATCCTTTGCCCCAGGCTTGAAGCCTGGGGCAAAGAGGCGTATCAATTACAGCATTTACTTGATCTCGTAGGACATGTTGACTGTTACAGTCAACATCATCTGGCCTGATTGGATCGGTACAGCAGCCGAGGCCACGGCGCCGCCTCCGCCACCCTTGCCAAATGTATCCATAACGGGCCCGGGACATTGTTGAAGAAGCTGATGGTCTGCACGGCTGCCAAGAGTGATACCGGCGGTGGCGGAGAGCTCCTGGGCCTGCGTTTGGGCATCCTTCACGGCCAGGTCGCGAGCCGTTTGAGCGCCTTGGTTTTGTCGAATACATCGAACTGGATGCTGTTGACGCTGTTGGCGCCGGCGCTGACCGTGGCATCCAGCAGGGCGCCCAACTTATCGAGCTGGCGGACAGTCACGTTCACCGTGTTATCCACTACATAGGTGGTCCCGATCTTTTGATTGGTTTGCGGATCGAACTGCGTATTCGGGTAAATGCTGAAGTTGGTGGTCTGGATATCCTTGACATCCACGCCCGCAGCCTTGAGCGCATCCACCACCTGTTGGGTTTGCGTAGTGTTCTCCGCCACTGCGTCTGTCGCGGCCGGTTTTTCGGTATGTACACCGATATTGATGTAGGCAATGTCCGGGGTCATATTGACGGTGCCGGTGCCGGTGACGCTCAACGTGCGCTGAGGAGCAGCGGGGTTGGCTACGATGGTTGCCGGGCCGCAAGCGCTCAAGGCGATCGCCACAAGTATTACGGCGGTTAAGAAAAGAAAAGACCGTTTCATTAGAATTTCTCCTTTGTATTTTGTCCCTTTCAAGACGTTCTCACGTGATGAAAAGTTCCCGCTAAGAACTGGGCTTCCCTTGTATTTTAGTTGATTTGACGCTACAATTTTGATACAAATGTTCTATACCGCACCGGTGTCTACTCACCCTTTTCGTCCCACGCTTTCAGCCTGGGACTAGAGATTCCGAAAAATGAATATGGACGGGGGAGAACACCCCGTCCATATTCATTTTTCGGGTAAACAGCGGCGGGACGGTGAGTAGTTACCCGCACCGATATTTAGCTGGGACGAAGAATTCTGAAAAAGTGGCGAGTAAAACCCTACAGGCTGCATATGGCAATTGACTTTCAACAAATCTCCTTACGCATCCGGGAAATCGGTAACGGCGCACGGGAAAGAAGAAAGACGATAGACGAACGTCGCGAGAAGGCACGCGCCTATCTCAACCAATATGCGCATGAGCTGGAGTTTCTGCGCGCCAAAGTGGATTCCGCCAAAGCAGCTGACCCCAACCTCCGCTGTGCGCGTCCGTTGGAAGAGGCGCTCGATGCGCACTACCCCGCGCCGGATTCCATGGGCGAGGCAACGCTCATCGCCGCGGACGGGTCGCAGATCAACCCCGATCGTCATGCGTCCTTGCTCTATGCTCTAATCAACATCGGCCTCGTTGTTTTCAAGCCCGGCTCAAACCTTGCGCCTGAAGTATTCAGCACCGTTGATATGAAGTATGGCGATGAGCTCTACACGGATACGGGGAACCTTCTGACAGAAGACCTGGTGGCATTGGGGCGTGATCTCTCCGAACGCCGAAAACTTCTGGAGCTGGCAACGGGATATCCCGGCCCGGTTATTACGTTTACCGATGGGCCCATTGAGCTATGGGGAGCGAAAGGGGGCAGTGAGGCCGATTTTCGCCGTAATCGGGATACCCATTTATCCATCCTTTCCCAAATGGCATCCAAAAACATATTGACGGCCGGCTACATTGAAAAACCCGCCGCCGATTTGGTGGCACGCCTGCTTGAAATAACACAGGTCCCCGAAAACGAAATGAAGGACATTCGGACAAAACACAGCCTGCGCGGCGTGTCGGATCGCTGGTTGTTCAGCTTCCTCAAAAAAGGCGAACGCTCGGCAGTTTTCGTGATGCAGTCCAGTTCCAGGAATCATTACACGGGCGAGCTCGAGATCCATTTCTTTTATCTTAATGTGGGCGATGAGAAACATCCCTGGATCACACGTATTGAAATACCGTATTGGGTCGCGAAAGACAAAAATAAAGTGAACCTGATCCACGCGGCCCTCATCAGCCAGTGCAAGATCATGGGAGCAAAACCTTATCCGTACATTTTGCATCGCGCGCACGAAAGCGCGGTTGTAAAGCTGGAAGAAAAGCAGCAAGTGGAACAGATGTTGGCGCAGGAACTGCTGAATCAAAACGATGAGGTTGGCGAAGGCTCCTATAAGCAATCGGCGAAAGATCTACAGGGAAGGACGAGGATGTGAATAGAAAACAGATCGAACGAAAGGTGGATAAGTTAAAAGTGTCCGCCGGGATCCGTAATATCGGTTCTATCCTCGGACCATTCCCTCGACCGGAGGAAAGAATTATGGATCAAATAGAAATCGGACGTTTACTGCGCGCAGGCACGACCGGCTTCATTGCCGGCTGCCGCGTTAACCAGCTCGAGGCGCCGGCCTTCGGGGCGCTGGTGCGCGCGCCGCTGGGGGCAGGCTATCAGGTCTACGGCCTGATCCACGACATTCACATTGATGATGACGGGCTGGTGCGGCAATTGGTCACGGCAGAAAACATCACCGAAGAAGTGATGCACGATAACCGCGAACGGCGGATCGTTCCCGTAGAGCTCTCGGTGCTGACGGTGGGCTATGAGCAGGATGGCCGGGTTTATCACCTGCTTCCCCCGCGTCCGCCATTGAGCCTGGATGTGATCTATCTCTGCGACGATAAAGATATCGTGCGGTTCACTTCGGCAGGAAGGTTTGGTTATTTCCGCCATGTCTTGCGCTCGGAGGACGTGCCTGTTGGGGAAGTGCTGGCGGCACATATTCAGCAAGCGGCCAAGGCTCACGGAAAAGAAAATGGAAAGTGGAAAGAGGACGCAACGCAGGAATTGATAACCCTATTAAGAGATGATTATCCAACGCTAATGTCAGTGTCTAGGCGCATTAGGCGAAGTAATTTAGAAAGAAGATTTAACCACTAAGAACACAAAGGATCACAAAGGAAGATCAAGAGATGGAAGAGAAAATAATAACCGCAAGAAATTTCAGGCCAATTCCACTCGAAGTAGAAGCTATTGGGAAGAACTGATCCTGGATGCCGCGTTCACAGTCCATAGTGCGCTAGGGCCTGGACTTCTCGAAGTCAGTCTATGAGACCTGTACTGCTTATGAAGTCGCAACAAGCTGGGTTTAAGTGTGGAAACACAGGTAGTTGTTCCCGTAAAATATCATGATGTCTTCATTGAAATCCGGTTTGAGATTAGATCTGTTGGGCAGATAAACTGTGTAATTCGTCGAATTTAAGTCTGTAGAAACCATGAACCCACTTTATGAAGCGCAACTTACTTACTTATCTTGAAGATCACGGGCTGTCGGCTGGGGTATCTTGATTAACTTTAACGTCAAGCATCTCAAAGATGGCATAAAGCGGATCGTTCTTTAAATCTTGTTTCCTTGCGTGTTACCGTATCGAAATGATACCGTTCGTGGTGAGGACAAGAAAATTTAGTGGCCTTGTGCACTTCAACAATCTAAGATTCAGAATAATCAAAAATCTGTAATCGGTTATGTCGTTGGCGGTGGTCTCAAAGAATCGTTCCGTGTGCGTCTGACGGTGGACCCGCTCACAGTCCAGGAAGGCGCCTTCGTCGTCATCGAGAGCGGGGACTTTCAATTCTACGGCCTGGTCACGGACTTGCAGCTCGGGGCGACCGATCCGCGCTTTGCGGATGAACAATCCGAGACGCGCCTGCCGCCTGCGCTGGCGAAGGCCTTGCACGGACAGACGCTGTTCACCAATCTCGAAGTCCTGCCTGCCCTGATGCTCGAACGCGGACCCGAGCCGGGCACCCCTGCCTACGATGTGTGGGTCAAGAAGATCGGCGATAACACACCGCGTCCCCTGCCCGTCAAGACCGTGCCGCCGCATCACGCCCAGGTGCGGCTTGCCAATGAAGGCGACATCGCCGAAATTTTCGGCGACCCGGCCGAGAGATCCAACTTCATCATCGGCTACACCCGCGAGCAGGGACATGCCGTTTGCATTGATCTTGAGAAATTCGTACAGCGCTCGTCGGGCGTGTTCGGCGCGACCGGCACCGGCAAATCGTTCCTGACACGGCTCGTGCTGGCAGGCTTGATCAAATATGACAAGGCCTCGGTGCTGGTCTACGACATGCACAACGAATATGGCTATGACGATACGGCCTCGGATTCAGGGTTGCGTGTGGTCGGCTTAAAGAGCAAGTTCGCCTCCAAACTGCGCGTTGTGGGGCTGGGAGCCGGAGCGAAGATCCGCGGCTCCGCGCCCGACTTCAACCTGGAGATCGCCGAGACCGATATTTCCACCGCCGATATCGAGCTGCTGGCGCGTGAGCTCGACCTGAAAGAGACCACGGCCACCACGCTCGACGCGCTGTGGAATTCGTTCAGGCATACGTGGTACAGCGAATTCAAGTCCATGACGCAGGAGGTCATCACCACCGAGGAAGGCAAAAAGATGCCGGCCAATGGAAGCGTGGCCGCCTGGGCCAATGCCAACGGCGTCAATGTGATGGCGGCCGAGGCCCTGCATAACAAACTGCGCCGCCTGTTCAACAAGCCCTATATCGTCGCCAAACCCGCAGCGGACTCGATCAAAGAGATCATCTCCTCGCTCGACAGCGGAGGGCACATCGTGCTCTCGTTCGGAGAATTCGAGACCGACCTCGATTACCTGCTGGTCAGCAACCTGCTGACTCGCCGCCTCCGCGAAGCCTGGGAGAAGAAGACCAATTCCTACCGCACCACCGGGAAAGATGAACCGCGCCAGCTGGTGATCGTGGTGGAGGAGGCGCACAAACTGCTCAACCGCGAGATGGCCATGCAGACCACCTTCGCCACCATCGCCCGCGAACTGCGCAAATATTACGTGACCCTGCTGGTGATCGACCAGCGCCCCTCGCAGATCTACGACGAGGTCATGTCGCAGTTGGGGACGCGCATCAGCGGCTGGCTGGGCGACGACGACGATATCCATGCCGTGCTTTCGGGCCTTTCGGGCCGCGAGGCCTTGCGCGGCATGCTGGCGCGGCTTCAGCCCAAGGAGGAAGTGCTCCTGCTCGGCTGGGGTGTTCCGATGCCGCTGCCGGTGAAGTCGCGGCGTTATGATGATGAGTTCTGGAAGGAGCTGCTAGGCGGCAGCAAGAGAAGCAAGGAGCAGAATTTGAAAGAGTTGGGATTTTAAAGGGATCCAGGGATGAAATCATAATTACAACGTTATGGCGAAGGCCTGAATCTGCAGCTATATTATTTTATATGCCGCCGCCGAATAAAACTCGCGCAAGAAGCTTGACGGGTGCTTTGCAAGCAAGCGCGGTTCGCTAAACCCGCACGCGCGGAGCCAGATTTCGCCAGGTTTCAAAGCTCAACGGGTACGGCACCCACGGATTGCCCCGGTCAACGTTATATTCGATAAGCAGCAGCACGCCCTGCGGCTTCAGGAACGTACTCACATGGCGCAGGACCTTTTCTTTATCTTTGAAATAATGCAGAGAATTCGCCATCACAACGCCGTCGAGCGCGGGCAGGTCAAGCGAATGCGTGAAATCGCCGGGGATGATGTGCAGGTTATTCGAATCACCAAAGCGGAGGCGGTAGGCTCGTTCCAATTCATTCAGCCGGGAGCGATCTTTATCCACGGCATAGATCACGCCATCCGGACCGATCAATTCGCGCAATGCCAGGGTAAATGCGCCCGAGCCCGCGCCGAAATCCGCCCAGATACCTCCGGGAGACAGGTTTGCAGGCTTCAGGAGATTGACGTGATCGTTATGATCCATACGGGGAATGGTATCATAAGCCTTTCCATCTTACGAAGAGTTTACCCGTAAACCTGGGAGGGGTTGCCCCTCGTCGCGGGACGGTTTGTTCCATTTACGAATAGGTATCACGAGGATATGTAATGAGTTCCGAAACAAATAACGCTTCAAGCCCGCGCCGCGATCCCTATGCAGCTTTACGGTTTAAGGATTTTCGGTTGCTGCTGACAGGCCGTCTCATCAGTTCATTTAGCGGCGAAATGCTATCGTTTGCCATCGGCTGGGAATTATGGCTGCGCACCCACAGCGCTCTCGCATTGGGGATGGTTGGGCTGGCACAGGTTATCCCTGTGCTTTTACTATCATTGTTTGCCGGGCACGTGGCAGATCAATACAACCGCAAACGGATCGTGTTGATCACGCAGGCCTTTCTGGCGTTATGCGCCTTGGGGCTGGCATTTCTCTCTTATTTTCAGGGATCGATCTATTGGGTCTATGTGTGCCTGCTGGGGATCGGCACTGGCCCGCGCCTTTAACGATCCGGCTTCCGCCACGCTCTTACCGCAGACCATTCCGCCCGATTTATTTACAAGCGCTGCCACCTGGAACAGCAGCACCTGGCAATTCGCTTCCATCGCAGGCCCGGCCGTTGCCGGGATCGTGGTTGCCTTGACGAACAACGTCACGGGCATCTACGTGTTCGATGCCCTGGCGGCGATCGTTTTTTCAATCTTATTGACCATGATCAAAGGCAGGCAGCTGCCCCTGGCGCGTAAATCCGCCACCCTGGAATCTCTGACCGAAGGCTTGAAATTCGTGCGTGATACAAAGGTCATCCTGGCTGCCATTACCCTGGACATGTTCGCGGTCCTGTTCGGCGGTGCGGTTGCTTTACTGCCCATCTATGCCACGGATATTTTGAAGGTCGGGGCGACGGGCCTGGGCATACTGCGCGCGGCGCCTTCCATTGGAGCGCTGATCATGGCTTTTATGCTGGCCCATCTGCCTTCCATGAAAAATGCAGGCCGAACTTTATTGCTGGCCGTAACCGGTTTTGGCCTGGCAACCATCGTCTTCGGGCTTTCGACTTCCTTCTGGCTGTCGGTCGCCATGCTGGCCCTGTTGGGCGGCCTTGACAATATCAGCGTGGTCATCCGCAGCACGTTGCTGCTGACCTTAACCCCGGACGAAATGCGCGGTCGCATCTCTTCCGTGAACAGCATCTTTATTGGGATGTCCAATGAGCTGGGCAGCTTTGAATCGGGCCTGGCCGCCGCTTTTTTGGGTCCGGTCCTGGCAGTAGTGGCAGGCGGCATTGGGACGATCCTGGTTGTTTTACTTGTAGCCAGGGTGTGGCCTGAAATGCGCCAGTTGAAGACGCTGGATGCGCCCAGCCAATCCGTCAGCCCTGCAACCCCGGTTGAATGACAGGGTTTGAAGATTTCAAGAGATTATGTAAAAAGTACGTCCGCTTATTTATGCTCTGCCCCGGATTGGTTCAGCATCGGTATACGGTCGCTGGACCAGGGTGCGAAGGGTGCCATCACCAATACACACAAGGCGATCAGGGCACGGTCATAGTTAACCCGCCAGCCCGCAAAATCCTTCCAGGCCTGGTCGCGGTCGTGTTTGATCGGCAAGCCTGCCGCTTCAAGCTGGGTCAGGGTCGCGTCGAATTCGGCCCGGCTGATGCTGATGGGATCGTCGGGAAAGTGCGGGTCATGCGGGAGCGGGATGCCAAAATAATGGGTTATGCTGTGCAAGGCACAGGTACCCGGCAGCGGATGCATAACGCAGCCGACGGTTCGTACGGCACATCCACGGCCGAAAGCGTCAGTGCGGCGGCATCCAACACGGCACCGGCAGCCGTGACCCACGACATCTCCGGACGCGGGGAACGGAAGAAGACCAGCGTTGCAAGCGTGGAATGGCTTTCCTCGATATCCGCAAACCAGGTCTCCCAGGTGCGCCAGTATTCGCCAAGCTTATCGAGTCCATGGATGCGCCTGAAGCGCAGGAGCATTTCCACCGCAGAGGGCGGGCTGCCGGCGCGAACTTCAAGCATGTTTACCGCCTGTTCACGGCGTGAAAAAGCTGCGTACATGGTCGGCAGATAGGCGATCAACAAAGCCACCATGATCAAGCCAAGCATGGCCTCGCTGAAAACCAGGACAGATTGCCAAAGACCCTTGTGAAGCAGCAAACCCGAGCGTGAACAGGGACGAACCACTCAACTTGTAAGCCGCGACGAAACTGCCGACACCCAGCCCCCAGTACATGGCAGCGTACCCCAATGAGATCAGCAGATACCAGGCCGGCAAGAGCATCATCAAGCCGATGGGAGCATAATAGGCCATAATGGCATCCCGGCGGCTGTAAGTCTTCGCAAAGTGCAGCATGAGATCAAATACCCAGCGCAGCACGCGGAAGACCAGTCGGGTTAGAGGGCTGCGCGCACTGCGCGGCAGGACGAAGGTGGATATCGCCGAGAACAGGGTGAGGGCGACGACGATCAACCCGACCAGGAAGACCAGGGCATGCAAAATGATTTCCATAAACATGGCCGGTATTATAAAATGATATTAGGAAATTAATCGTATAATCTGGAAACTTATCCATAACTTCAGGAGAGGTCGCTTTTTCCTCTATTTACGGATAGGTCTAAATGTAATTCCGCAAGCGTGATTACCTCGACAATGTCACATTGGCAGAAATCCCCGATTTTCGAGATATGAGGCAGGCTCAGGAAAATCTTAAAGTTTCTTTGGAGGCGCCCATGATGAACAACCGTCAACTGGCCGATACCTTTACCCTGATCGCCAACCTGTCCGAGATCAAAGGCGAGATCATTTACAAGACCCTCGCCTATCGCAAAGCCGCCGATAGTTTGATGAGCCTGGGCCGCGAGGCTTCGGAATATTGGAAAGAGGGCAAGCTCGAAGACATCCCCGGCGTAGGCAAAGCCATCTCTGAAAAAATAGACGAACTGCTCAGTACAGGCAAACTGGAATTCCTCGAGAAACTCAAGAAGGAAGTGCCGCCCAGCCTGGCAGAGTGGCTGCAGGTGCCGGGCCTGGGCCCTAAAAAGATCGGCCTCATTTGGAAGACATTGAACATCACGACCCTGGCGCAGCTGGAGAAGGCGGCGCGAGCGGGAAAACTGCGCGACCTGCCCGGTATGGGCGCAAAATCCGAAGCACAGATCATCACGGGTATCGAGTCGCTGGCGCGCCGTTCGGGGCGCATCCCGCTGGGACGCGCCTGGCCGCTGGCGCAGGAGATCATCGGCGAACTCAAAAAGGTGAAGGGCGTTGTGGCGGCAGAACCGGCCGGAAGCCTGCGCCGGATGCGTTCCACGGTCGGCGATCTCGATATCCTGGTTGCATCGAAAGAGTCTGCGCCGGTGATGGAAGCCTTCGTCCATCTGCCGGGAGTTTCACGCGTGCTGGGCAAAGGCGAAACAAAATCGAGCATTGAGTTCAGCGACGGCGTGCGCGCGCAGGTCTGGGTACACCCACCGGAAAAATTTGGCACAGCGCTGGTCTATGCAACCGGCTCAAAGGACCATAATGTCCGTCTCCGTGAGCTGGCTCTCGATAAAGGTTTATCGTTATCGGAACATTCGTTAACCAAAACCAAGGGCAAAGGAGAGATCCTGTGCGCCACCGAAGAGGAAGTTTACAAGACACTCGGCCTGCCGTGGATCCCGCCCGAGCTGCGCGAAGACCGGGGCGAAGTGCAGGCCGCACAGGCGAACAAACTGCCAAAGTTGATCGAGGTCAAGGATATCCAGGCCGATCTGCAAACCCATTCCAACTGGAGCGATGGAAAGTTATCCATGCTCGAGATGGCACAGGCTGCCGCCAGGCGCGGGATGAAAGGTGATCGCCTTTACCGATCATTCGGTCAGCCTGGGTGTCACGGGCGGTTTAAGCATGCAGGATCATAAAAAACAGGCGGCCGAGATCAAGAAAGTTCAACAGAAGCTCGGCGATAGCATCCTGGTTTTGCATGCAACGGAAGTTGAGATCAAAGCCGATGGCACGCTCGACTACCCGGACGAATTCCTGGCAAGCCTCGATCTGGTGCTTGCCTCCCTGCATACCAGCCTGAGGCAGCCCCGCGAGAAGGTCACGCAGCGGATACTCAACGCCATCCGTAATCCGCATGTGGATATCATCGGGCATCCGACCGGCCGTCTCATCCCGGACCGGGAAGGCGCGGACCTCGATATGGATGCGGTGCTCAAGGCCGCCGCAGAATCGGGCGTCGCGCTGGAGATCAATGCCGACCCGGCGCGCCTCGACCTGGACGATACTTATGCGCGCCGCGCGAAAGATATGGGGATTCCCCTCAGCATCAACACCGACTGCACATTCCGAAAGCCATTTTGATGTGCTGCGTTATGGCGTTGCCACCGCCAGGCGCGCGTGGGTGGAGCCAAAAGACGTTATCAATTGCTGGCCCACGAAGAAACTTCTGGAATGGCTGAAGAGAGTGAGGATTTCTGATTGAGGATTTTAGATTGTTGATTGAAGGGGATTGGCTATTGACATGAGGAGTAATGCTCGAACTAGGGACTTGAAGACCGGCAACAGGTCGGCGTGATTTTCACTGAGGCTGTGAGGATCGCAAGGATTTCATCCGCCTCTTTGAGTAACGCACTCAGTTTCTCTTTGGGCATCATTTCCGCTCGATGCGAATTATCCAACAGATTGCCACTCCCGATAGAATCCCGATTTGGATCTAAGACCGGTCTTCAATTGAGATCGGCCGACCTTCGATATCAAACTACTGGATGTGCTCACGAACGCGAGCAGTTGCTGCCTAATCATATTTGCAGCCCACCGATGTACAGCAGAGCATGAGCGAAGATCATTCCGAATCCTCAAGCTGCATGGGAAGAATACGCTCAGCAATCTCCATTCTGCGGATTCATGCATTTCCAACGCAATGTGGGTACAATCACCAATCACAATCGACAATCATCAATCTAAAGTCCCAGCTCGGGTGCTATCCTTCGCATGGCAGCGATCACATTCCCGACGTGTTCCCAAAGCTCAATGCCGAATTCCTGCGCGGCCTGCTTGCATCTCGGCGCGGTCGGTGCCTGCGGCAAAGGCTTTATCCTTCCATTTCTTTTTGACCGAGGACGGTTCCAGGTCCGACAGGGAGCGGGAAGGGCGAACCAAAGCCACCGCGGTGACCAGCCCGGTAATCTCATCACAGGCATACAGGGCTTTGCGCCTTAAGGTATCGCGCGGCACGCCCGTATCCACGCCGTGACTCAGGATATCCTGAATGAGGTCTTCGGGCACGCCTCGCTCGCGCAGGATCGGCGCACCAGCAACCGGGTGCTTATCAAGGGTAGGATGGATCTCCCAATCGAAGTCATGGATGAGGCCCAGCATTCCCCAGGCTTCCACATCTTCGCCAAATTTCTCCGCATAAAAGCGAAGGCAGGCTTCGACCGAAAGCATATGGCGCACAAGTCCTTCGTTCTTCACAAATTCACGCACAAGGCTGAGAGCTTCGTCGCGGGTCATGATGCCTCCGGAAAGATGGGTTCAGGGATGCCGAGCACGGGGATGGGCTTACTGACGTATACATCGACGAACGCGCCGGCTGTTGCAAGCTGCTCACGGATATTCCAGACCAATAAAGCAGCGGCGAATAATGATGGTTATCGGCTGCCACGCCCGAGGCTTGCACCCCCAGCGCGTTGCACTCGAACAAAGCACGCGGCAGGTGAAACGGTTGCGTCACCAGCAGGGCCGAACTCAGGCCAAAAATAGCCTTGGCGCGATAGCAGGTATCATAGGTGCGGCGCCCGGCATAATCCAGGACGATCGCCTCCGCCGGGACGCCCAGGCTGATGGCGTAGTGCACGCATGGCTCCCGGCTCGTTGTAATTCTCAAAGCGGTTATCGCCGCTCATCAGGAGCTTTCTGCACTTTACCGGCAAAGTAAAGCTGGGCGGCCGTCTCAACCCGGTCACGCAGGATCGGGGTCGGATAGCCATCGCGCGTCAGACCGGCGCCGAAGACAATGGCAACACGTTCCGTCGGAGCTTTATCCACAGTGTAGATGCGCGTCCAACTGTAAACCGTGGTGATCAGGCGCGGCAGGAACAAAGCCAGCAGTCCAAGCGCGGCGAGGGCCAGAAACAAATTACGAATGAACTTCAAAATCCTTTTTAACATTCCCCCATTCTACCAATAAAACAATGAAGACAGTCCGTCGGTTGTGTGCAACGGAGAACTCCGCTTACATGATTCTGTTTCTTTAGATCAACGCTTGTCTCAATTTTGCGCTGGCAAAATCCATCAATGCGACCACAACCACGATAAAGGCCACGACCGTCCCGGCCTTATGATATTGCAGCGAACCAAAGAAGGTGGTCAGGGTCAGACCGATCCCGCCGCCGCCGGCAAAGCCTATGATCGTTGCCATGCGGATATTGATATCCCACTGATAAATAAGGTAGGAAACAAAAGGCGGAACGATCTGAGGCAAAATGGCATAAGTTATCATTTGCAGACGCCCCGCACCTGTGGCGTTAACAGCTTCGATGGGGCCCGCGTCGATGTTCTCGATGGCCTCGGAAAATAATTTTCCGATCAGGGCAAAGGAGGTGACAGCCAGGGCCAACATGCCTGCAAACGGGCCGATGCCCACCCAGAAGATGAAAATGACCACATACAGAAGCGCTTCAATGGAGCGCAGCAGGTTCAGCACCGCCCTGGTGGCGTAGTAGATCCAAACCGAGAGCCGGCTGCGACCCGTCAGATTCTTGGCAGCCAGGATGCTGAAGGGAAAGGCAATGGCTGCTCCCAGTGTGGTAGCCAACATCGCCTGAAAGATGGTAACGAGTATTTGTTGAAATACAGCTCGCAGGATCTTCGGAGTGAGATCGATGCTGACGAAATCCAGGATAAGCTGGCCAAAGTTCTTGCCCGGGTTGAGCATGCTTTTGATGCTGATCTCGGCGATATTCCAGCAATAAACAAAAGCAGCCACTCCCAGGATCACATAAAAGGCCATCCGCAGGGCTCTGAGCAAAGGACGCTGCCCGGTTTTATCCTTTTGCGGTTGGTCATTCAGTATGCTTTCGCGCCACTTCTCGCTTATATAATCCACCAGGATGATGACGACGGCCACTGCCCATAAGGCAGTCGCATACTGCTGGTATCCGCCCATCCGGACGGTTTCGATCACAAAAAAGCCAATGCCTCCGCCGGCCACAAAACCGATCACGGTGGCCGAGCGCATATTGATATCCCAGCGCAGGAGTGAATAGGAAAGAAAGGACGGCACGATCTGCGGGATCACTGCATATCGGATGGTCTGGACCAAATTGGCGCCGGTGGCAGTGACCGCTTCGATCGGGCCGGTATCGATATGCTCGATCTCTTCGGAGAATAACTTTGCCAATGCGGCCACCGAATGGATCGTCAAAGCGATCACGCCCGCAAAAGTCCCCAGGCCCACCCATACGATAACGATCAGACCCCAAACGATCGTATCGATGGCGCGCACCACATTCAGTATGCCACGCGCCACATAATAGATAACTGTGCCGCCTGGAAGCTTCGACATGATGTTATGCGCCGCAAAAAAACTGATCGGCACGGCTAAAATGGTGGAAAAAATGGTTGCCATCAACCCCATGGCAATGGTTTCGATCATCGAGCCGCCGACAAACGTATTGACTTTGCCACCCGGCGCTGCCAGGCCCAGGTTTATCTGCCATTTGGAGGCAGGTATAAGCTTCATCCTGCCGATGATATCCAACAGGTTATCGCTCACCCGGATCGTGCCTGCCGGAGTCCGTCCTGCCAGTCTGTCGCTGATATACGTAGACATACAGCTCCAGGCACAGATCTGATCCTGGCCGTTGACCGACAGGGTGATCATGTCCGGGTTGAGAAGGTTGGTAGCCACGGTCCGGGCGTCGTTGAATCGCTCCACAAGGCGGTTCAGCTTGACATCGGTAACATTCCAGGCGATCACATACAGGATAAAGGCTGTAAAAATTATCCCAGGAAAGATGGTGGATATTTTACCGGCGGATAAGGCGTGGGCATCCAATACATTCCACAGCCAGAATAAGATCAGCGGCAGCCACAGCCAGCTTGTTGCCAATCCGCCGATGGTAATGATCCCGATCTTCTGGGTGACAAGAGACCAATCGATCAAAAAAGTTGAGACGGCAGCCGCCAGGAATATCATCACAGCGCGCGACCGTTTTCCAAGCAGGAATTGTCCAAGCCCGGTAGCAGCAAAGACGAAATTAACGCCAAAGAGCGGCTGATCGGATAGGTTCGAATATTCTCTGAAGTTGTCATTTTTGATCTGTATAGAGGAACCGACGGTTATGTTGGCTGCTCATTCGTGGGGCGTTCGCCTGCACATTGCATCAATTTCTACTGCCTGGAGTTTTATGCGCAAATAATGGCCAGCCCGATCAGATGATCGAGACGCGTTCCGCTTCCTGCCCGTAGATGGCCTTGAATTGGGCATCGTCAATTTGCTTTGGCAATCCCTGAAAGACCACCTCGCCATCTTTTAGCGCAATGGCGCTGGTGGCATAGCGGTGTACCAGATCGAGGAAGTGCAGGCTGCAGAGCACGGTGATGCCGCGCTCTTTATTTAGCTGCTCCAGATACTTGAGGATCGAGTGCGCCAGGACCGGGTCCAGCGAGGCCACCGGCTCATCTGCCAGGATCAGCTTGGGATCCTGCATTAAGGCACGCGCAATGCCCACCCGCTGCTGCTGCCCGCCTGAAAGCGAGTCGGCGCGCACATGCGCTTTTTCAGCCAAACCGACCTGGTCCAGGCTGGCCAGCGCTTTGTTGTGATCCGCCTCTGAGAAAAGATGCAGAACGCTTGAATAAGTGTTTACATATCCCAGGCGGCCCGAAAGCACATTGGTCAACACGGAAGAGCGTTTAACCAGGTTGAATTGCTGGAAGACCATGCCGATCTGGCGGCGTATCTTGAGCATTTCTGCGCTCGAAGCCGCAGTGACATCCTGGTCGTCCCAGAAGATCTTTCCCGAGGTTGGCTCGATCAGGCGGTTGATGCAGCGCAGCAAAGTGGATTTGCCTGACCCGCTCAATCCAATGACCGCCAAAAATTCCCCGTCCTTTACTTCAAAGCTGACGTTTTTGAGCGCCTGGGTTCCATTGGGATAGACTTTTGTGAGATTTTCAACTTTTAACATAGTGGTTCGCCATGCCCAAATCGAAACAGAAAGAGATAAAAGAAAAGCCTGGCAGGTCATAAAGACCTGCCAGGCTTACCGTGTGATTACTTTACGAGAGTAGCAGGATCGACGCCGGCCTTCTTGAGGACGGCAGCGAAATCATTGTAGAAGGTGGGATCGACCTTCTGGAAGGAATTATAGTTGTACAGGCTCTTGAGGACAGCTTTGCCGCCGGGATCCTTCGCCATGGCCAGCATGCCTTCGACGGTGACAGCCTGGATCTTGGGATCCAGCGTCTTGATGAACTGCATGCCATCGTTCGGGATGCGGTCCGTATCGGCGAAGACCGTTACTTTGGTTGCAATATCCGGATAGGTGGCTGCCAGATTGGTCGCAGCATCAGTCAATAACGTTGATGAAGGTTACGCCCGCATCGCAATCGCCCTTGTAAACGGCGATGGCTACATTGGGGTGCGAGCCGGCATTCTGAGTGGCCTTGAAATCGGTATCGGGATCGATACCATTGGCCTTCAGGATAATGCGCGGGACAATATAGCCAGAGGTTGAGTTCGGGTCGACAAAGCAGAAGGTCTTGCCCTTCAGGTCGGCGAAGCTCTTGATGCCCGAAGCAACATTGGCGATGAACTGGCCCTTATAGAACGGTTCCGCCTGGCCTCCCAGCGCCTTATCGGGATCGAGATCGTTGGTGGCATAATTGCGTATGGCAACCAGGGCCGGTATGATGCCATACTTCTGTTCAGCCAGCAGGACGGAGAAAGTGTTGAGGAAGCTGACCTGGGCCTTCTCAGCGCCCATGGCTTCAATGGAGGCAGCGAAGGTGGTGCCAACTTCCATCTTGAAGGTGAGGCCGGTCATTTCGGTCAGGCAGTCCGCGATCGCGGTGCCAGCCTTGGTGATCTTGCCGGTATCGCCGGAGGGCACAAAGGTGATCACGATGGGGGTATCCGAGGCGCCGAGTTGACCAGCTGCCGGAGCTGCCGGGGCATCAGACAACTTAGTGCATACGGGCGGGACCGCCGTCGGAGCAGCCGTCGGCGCCACAGTGGGAGCAACAGTGGGGGCTGCGGTGGGAGCTTCAGTGGGAGCAGGTGGCCGCAGTAGGCGGAGGCGGGGCCTGGGTAGGCGTCGCGGCAGGGGCGCAAGCTGAGAGCGCCAGCGAAAAAACGGCGATCAGCGTCAACAGAAGGAACGTAAGACGTTTATTCATATGCTTCTCCTTTATTGAAATATGGGATAGGGGTGCAAACGACACCCCATGACAGAATTGATAATAATCTAATTATCAGGAACGGACAAGTTATTTACCTTAAAATTCTTTCTGTCACAAATGGGGTTAAACAAAGCGAGAAGTGCTACTTTATCAATGTGGACAGGTCCAGCCCCGAAGCCTTGACCGCCTTACGAAATTCCTCATATTGGCTGTCCTGCACGACCTGCATGGCATCGAAGCCATATAAAGTTTGTATGGCGGTCTTCCCGTTGGTCTGTCGCCATGATATCCACGAAGGCACGGATCAGCGAGCGGCGCTGGTCTTCGTCCATGCCATGTATGAAAACCATGGTATCATAGGGAATGATCGGCGGAATCTGCCAAACGACGACAACTTTCTTCATCACATCGGGATATTGATCTTCAAGGCCGGGATAGGCACGGGCATCTATGTATGTGGCGCCAAAATCACAAATTCCTCCTGCATAAACCGCCCGCACCACCGCGGATGGCCGGCTAAAAAGGCCGGTGTGAGCGTTTGCACGCCGGCACCGCTCAGAAACCCCAGGGGAACAACGTAACCTGATGGTGAACGCTCATCCGTCCAGCAGGGTTTCTTATCGTTGAATTGAGCCAATGCGACCGGGGCATCCGCGCTATTCTCGTCCTTGATCGGATCATAATATGAAATGAATCCCGCGTCGCTCCGCGCAATGAGCTGTGCGCCGTAAAAAACTTTTCCGGCCTGTTCACGGGCAAAGGCTGCCTCGACCGAACCTTGACCGCTGGCCAGCAAATAACCGGCCGGTGAAAGCACACCGATATCCGCGTCCTTCATTCCAAAAGCTTTGATCAGTTCAGTTTCATCCGGAGGGATCACTGAAACAAATTTGTAGCCAGTTTCTTTCTCGAGCAGAGAGGTGAGCGTGTTGCCGGCAGCAAGCACGGTCTGGTTTGGGCTGCGCGGAGGGCCCCAGGGCGAGGATCAAAGGGTTTTGATCGGTGCCCAAGGGTGCTGCCGACCGGGGATGGAGCAGTGGGAGTCGAAGGTAGGCATCACCGTCGGCGTGGAATCCTGACCACCCACTACGGGTAATGTGCAGGCAAAGAGTCCGAGTAATACCAACGGGAGCAGTCGTTTCATTTGTTCGCTTAACTCTTTGGTTAGAAAGGGGTTATTATAACAAGGCAAATTTGCGATTTCATCCGTTAATAATATACGAATATATGCCAATTTCATAGGTTTTAGCAAAAAAACGTTAGTTTTGGTTTAGCTACCGAACCTACCCCTTACCGCAAGGAGAATATCATGAAAGAGAACCGCGGTTCCAATTTACTCTCCATTCTAATTCTAATTGTAATAGCCGGGGCAGCTTATTACATTGTCCAGAGCATCAGGGATACCACGCAGCAAGCTGTCGCACCTTTTTCACAGGCTAACAGCTCACTACAAACCCAGGTTTCAGACCTGATGCACCCTACACCGACGATCATCCCGGACCCGGTCACGTATATCAACGAAGTACGCGCCCTGGCGCGGCTCGAGACGATCCAATATAGTGTGGAGAAGGTCGAGACCGGGGAAGAAAACCAGGGGACCTTTGGTTTCTTATTTGGCGATAAACTGCTCTTCGTAGCGCACGGAGTGGTCATCGCAGGAATTGATATGTCCAAGATCATGCCAGGCGATATGACGTTGCAAAACGGCGTATTAACCGTGAAGCTGCCAGCCGCCTGAAATATTCATCGCCACACTGGATAATCAAAAATCCTATGTCGTTGATCGCACGACGGGTTTGCTGGGAAAGCCTGACCCCAACCTGGAAACATCCATCCGGCAAAAGGCCGAGGCTGACATCCGCCAGGCGGCAGACGGACGATGGAATTCTCGAACTGGCGCAGCAGAATGCCGTTACGTATCTCACCAAGTTCTTCGCGGCGCTTGGATACCAGAATACGATTTTCGTGAGCACGCCGGCTGATTGATCCCGCTGAAGCTAGACCCTCTTCATCCAGCCCGGATGGTCATATTTCTCACAGACAAGCGTTTCGGCGCGCTTTTGTTCGCTCTCCGATAAAACACCTTCTTCGAGGCTCAAACTTAATTTATCTTCAAAGGCGTTGATAAATGCCTGCGCAGCCTCGCTCCATGAAACCGGCCTGCCCAAGGACCGTCTCGACGGTAGTGGCGCGCTCAAGCAATCTGTGTGCGGCATTCAGGCGCTCGGTCTCATCCACGAAAGTCAACGCATCGGTGATGCGCGCCAGGTTCCCCTTGAGCGGAAGAGAGCCATGCTGCAGCACACCTTCTTTGCGCCTTGCCTGCGCGGAACCGATCAATTTTTTCCCTTGAACCGTGATCTCATAGGCAGACGGCACTTCAAAACAAACCGGGTTGGGCGTATCGTGATTTCCACCAGCCCCCTCTTTCATTTCAACACGTCAAACCCAACGACTTGAACGGCTTGCAGCAATGCGACCGCCAACCGGTTGTAACTTTCCAGAACCGAACCGGCCAGGCGCGGTTCATCCGCGGGTGCAGTCACGGAATACGTCAATTCATCGGTATGCAAAATGGCGCGTCCGCCGGTGGGACGGCGCACAACTTCCCAGCCGCGTTCTTTAATACGCGCTTCGTCCACGTCCGCATAGGGTTGAGCGTAACCGAGGGAGAGACAGGCGGGTTCCCAGGCATACAGCCGCAGGGTTGGGAGTGCTTGGCCTCGCCCAATATGCTCGAGGATCGCTTCATCCACAGCCATGTTCCACGCGCCGCGTGCGGAGTGCAGTACGCAGGAGCCGCCAAGTATCAGACATGGACATATTATAATGGTTTGGAATACAGAACCATTTTGAGTGGCTGAGTGACGAATTCTCTCTCAGATGAACTCAATGGATTAATCGAAAACAGCGGAGTCATAGAGGTGGGTTTGGCCGCACGATCTACTCGGAAGCGGGGAAGAAATCCTTATCAACCCCGATACTCTCTTTCATCCGGCCAGCACAATGAAAATCTGTGTAATGTGGAGGTCTTCCGCCAGGCAAGGCAGGGATTGTTTTCGCTTAATGGATCCATCCGGGTTAAGAATGAATTTACCAGCATTGCAGACGGAAGCTCCTATTCGTTATCCGCCGATGACGACTCTGAAAAGGACCTCTATCATCGGATCGGGGACAGGCTATCTGTACGAGAACTCCTCGCGGCGCATGATCACGGTCAGCAGCAACCTGGCCACGAACATCCTCATCGAACTCGTCACCCCGGAACGGACGACCGGTTTCATGCGGGACCTCGGAGCGGAAGGTCTGATCGTCCGCCGGGGCGTGGAGGATAACAAAGCGTTCAAGCTGGGCTTGAATAACGCCGCGACCGCGCGCGGGTTTATGCAAATTTTGGTAAAGCTGGCGAACAGGGAAATCGTATCAGCCAGAAGATTCAGACGAGATGATCGAGATTCTTGCCGGACAACAATTCAATGAGATGATCCCTGCCCAATTACCTTCACAGGTGCGCGTAGCGCATAAGACCGGCTGGACCGGAGAGTATTATCATGATGTTGGGATCGTTTATCCGCCCGAAGGCAGGGAATTTGTGCTGGCGATCCTCACGCGAGGCTTTCAAAGGGATGAAGACGCCCATCCATTTATTGCCTCGCTGGCGCGCGCCGTCTACGATCACTGGACGCAGCAAATCCCAAGTCAGAAATAAAATCCTTGCAATCGATACTCTTGGGAACATTCAAAGGAGTTTGGGCGAAATTTTTGCGATCCTCCGAGCTGACCTACTATTCAGAAACCCTCTCCTGGTTTTTCTTCAGGCAAATATCGTGGCTCAAGGGCCGCGTGATATTTTCTGCCAGCCGCCAGCCTGCGTGCTCCACCAGGGTAGTGAAAGCTTCCAGCCCGCGAAAACGCAGCGCCGCGTGGCTGCCGCTGTTCATCAGGCGACCGGTCTCATCGGCCCGCGTCAAAGAACCGACTATGATTGCGCCGGGAGGAGTCGTCTCCCACAGCGTTTGCAGGTTCGCCGTGATTTCTTCATCGGAACGCATATTCGAACAGGGCGCCTTCGGAGGAGACGGCCATGATCGAGCTGCCTCCGATAGAAACGAGCAGTCCCCGCAATACATCCGTATGAGACCAGTCATATCTTGTATGCTGAAAGGTGATCTCCAGCCCATGCAATGGAGCGCCCTCGGCCTGAAGCGCATCCAGCGCCCGCCTGCCAAAATTCGGGCCGGCCTCATCCAGTCCAGGATATGGACGAAGACAGGGCGTCCGGTGAGAAGTTCAGGATGCTCTTTCTGAATGAGAATTATGGCGTTCAGGCTATCGATGGCAGGGCCGCCGCCGATGTTCAACAGGTGGAGCGCCTTCTTCCTCTCTGATGTCAATGCCGGGATAATACCTTCTGCCAACAGATGGACAATATCCTGCAAACGCAGCCGCATGGTTAAACCGGCCGCAGAAGCCGGAAATCTGGCGGTCAATGTCACTCGCATATCCCTTTCCCAGGTTATCAGGGCCGAGTTTCAATATATAAGTGTTCATGCCGCTCAAGAATCCGCCGGCTGCATCCATGATGTCCCCGCATGATGATCGAATTTTTCGCCATGAATTTCATGACCACATTTTGGACGAAGGCCGAGAGCTTAGTCTGGCGCCTGTATGAGTCCGGATGTATTCCTGTGCGAGGCGATCCAGTTCGCTGTCGCTGATTTCGACAGCAAAGGCCGGGTGTAGTCACATCAATGACCGGCAGTTCCACCCCATCATCAGTTACGGCGTAACAGACGCCATCCTTCTTGTGCATTTCGGGTATTGCGATCTGCATCTTTACCCTCCGGAAAAGTGTGGCTCGCTCATATTAAGGGAAAGAAACTCGATCCATCCCCAGATTTTCCAGATTACGCAGATTCAATTTAAAGAAACGGCGGAACCTGCATGATTTGGAAAAAAGAATCTTATTGATTTGTTAAATCGTGGACCGCCTGGTCTTCATCTGCTTTTGAAATCTCCACCAACGGAGGTCGGACAGGCCAACGCGGCTGTCCATAAAGCCGGGCCAACATAGCTTTGAGAGAAGCAGGAAAGGGCTGATAGGCTTCAAGAGTATGCCGCTGGGCGCTGACCTTCGCTTGTGCAGCCGCGGTTTCTTTGCCGGCAAAAAACAAATCGTAAACCTCGCGCAAACCGGGAGAAATAAGGTTGGCAGGCGCCGTGATACAACCGACAGCCTGATTTTGCAGCGCCAGGGTAAAGTCCGAGTCGGTGCCGCTGAAGACAGCCAGGCTATCGCCAAATTTTTTTCCAAGCAGGCGGGTGAAATCTTCGTCATGCGAGGAATTTTTGATACCCGCGAATTGAGTCGGAAAAGCATCTTTTAAGCGGGCAAGCAAATCAGGCGAGAAGCCAACCCCGGACACGCCGGGGAAATGATAGCCAAACAGGTATCCGTCGTGGGGAACAGACTTCCGGATGACTTGCTCGAACCAATGAAACAGGCCATCATCCGTGGCTTTCCGAAAATAATAGGGGGGCAGGGTGACCACACCATCATAACCGAGGTCGAACGCCAGCCGCGTCAGGTCAATTGTCTCCGTTAGACTTGGCGTGCCGGTGCCGGCCAGTAATCGAAAGTTTGGAACCTGCTCACGGACCCGAAAGGCGCTCCGCCAGACCGCCTCGCGTTCGGCGGGTGAAAAGGAAGGACCTTCGCCGGTGGTGCCAAAGATCAATGCCCCGTGGCAGCCTCGAGCCGCCAGAAAGGCCAGGAACGGCGCGAACGAATCCAGGTCGGGTGAGAGGTCGGGCTTGAGCGGCGTAACGGCCGCCGCGTAGACACCTGAAAGGGGGTGGGTCACGAAGACTCCATGTTGGATGAATGTTTGTAGACTTTAGTGACACGGCGTTGAACGACCGGATCACATTTGTCAATCGTCACGCGTTTCGATGAATTTGCGGGCGGCTTCCTCAGGGGGTTGAAGAGATTGTCCCTCTTCAGAAAGGTAGCGCTGGTGATCGAGCACCCACAGATAGAGATCGCCTTCGGTCTTACCGGGGAATTCCTTAAGGATCTTGCTCTTCCGGATCACTTTTACGATGGGCAAATATACCGTATCGTACCAATGCGTAATGGCTTCTTCTTCTGAAATATCGCGCTTCAAGTCGATGCCCATAAAGTAACGATGGACGGCGATGTGTTCCACCATGCGATCAAACCCATCCGGTATGGTCAGGCGAACCCTGGACTCCGGACGCAAATAATCGAGGCGGGTGCGCTCAAGGAAATATACCTTCTCCCCGAGGATCACCAGGTCTTCGGGTTTGAGGTCGGGCGTGATATTGACCTTCGTGGCGCATTCGCGCACTTCGGCGTCAATGAATTCCTGCCCTTGCTCACGGGCCACAGAAACACGGTGATGGCCGTCGACCACAAAATACACCTGTCCCACTTTGTACAGGAGGATGGGCGGCAGGCTGACATCCTTGTAGAAAGCCCGGTCGACGCTCTGCCAGCGCGAGGCGATTTGACTTTCAACGGGGAGAAAGGCGCGGTCAAATTGGTGGTAACGGTTCAGGCTGCCGACAATCTGATCCACGCGTACGGTCTGGACGCCGCGGTAGATAGGGCCGCCAACATGCAGCTTTGCCTTCACCTCGTCGTAAGAAAGCAGGGTGGTCGGTTGGCCGGAAACGATCGAACGGATGCGATTCAGGAAAGCTTTGAAGCGCGCCCGGCTGAAGTCGGCGCGGACGCGGGAATTAAGTTCATCAGACATTGTTTAAATCTCAATCAGGTAATATGGAAATACGTTGGTGATGGTCGTGGGACCCAACTGGGTCACAGACGGCTCCAGGTTTCGACGGTAGAAGTGGGTATGCCCGTGAAAATGATAACGCGGGCGTGCCCAATGGAGGATCCAGTTAATGGCTTTGAGACCGCGGTGGGCCTGAGTCTCTTCATCATGGATCCCGAATGGCGGAGAATGTGTGATCAGGATATCGAGGGCGCGGCCATAACGGATCCGGTTCCAGAGCAGCCCTTGCATAAGCTTGTAGGCACGGAGGTAGGCTTCGGTCTGTGTATACTGGTTGATGCCATCCGGCCGGTAGCGGATACAACCGCCAAAGCCGGCCACCAGGAGCCCTTTGAGCGAAGGCCCGCTTTCAAGTCGAGGTTTGTGCCGCCCTCGGCCCGTGTAGAGGTAAACTTAGAATCATAGACCGGATCGTGGTTGCCCGGCACGTAAAACAAAGGCACATTCAGCATGGAAACGAAATACTCAAGGTAGTTGTAAGGCAAATCACCGCAGCCCAGGACCATTCCCACACCGTTAAAATGACCCTGAGGAGTGAGTGTGTATACGCGTTCCACCACCTGGTCACTAACGGCGAGGATTTTCATCTGGGTTCATTTTGCCCCATAACCAGCTTCCGCGCAAGGGAGCCTGTCTCCAACCGACAGAATAGATAGTTGTCAATCCCGTCAACGCACACTATAATTCATTGGCAACCGAGGCATTCTGGATACTCAACACATCACGGTACCACAGGACGACGAATCACCAACTACCCGGCGTCAATTACAATCCGGTATAACGCTGGTCAAACGTTATCATATTCAAGAAGTAATTGGCGTCGGCGGCATGGGGTCGGTTTATCGCGCCCGCGACCTGCATTTTCCAAATGTGACTAAATTGGTGGCGGTCAAGGAAATGATCAATATGGCGCCTGACCCGCTGGTCAGGCAGACCATCGTCCAAAATTTCGAGCGGGAAGCGAATATGCTGGCCACGCTCAGCCATCCGTCCATCCCGCGCATCTACGATTATTTCACCGAGGAAGACCGTTCGTACCTGGTATTGGAATTCGTCCACGGCAAAGACCTGGAGTCCATCATCAGTGATACCAACGGCTTCCTGTCGGAAGAACAGGTGATGAGCTGGGCCATCGAATTGTGCGACGTGCTTTCCTTCCTGCACGCCCACAAGCCCGACCCGATCATTTTCCGCGACATGAAACCCTCCAATATCATGATCAACAGCAACGGCGACGTGATCCTGGTGGATTTCGGGATCGCCAGGACCTTCCAGGTGGGACAAAAAGGCACCATGATCGGGACGGAAGGATATTCCCCTCCCGAGCAATATCGCGGCGAGGCCTCGCCATTTGCAGATATTTACGCCCTGGGCGCGACCCTTCACCATGCGTTAACGCGCCGCGATCCGCGCCTCGAGCCGCCCTTCTCTTTCGCCGAACGGCCCGTACGAAAGATCAATTCCCGCGTCTCACCGGAACTCGAAGCCGTGATCAATACCGCACTGGCTTATGATCCCGCGGAGCGTTTCCCCAATGCAGAAGCCATGAGAGATGCGCTGATGGGGGCTGCCCGTAAAACGGGTGCGCTTTCAAAAATCGCAACCACCTCGATCGCACCTGCCGGCGGGATCAAACCCATCTGGACATTCAAATGTGAAGACGAAATACGCGGCACCCCGCTCTTAAGCCAGGGCGTCTTGTATATCGGCTGTTACGATAACAACCTGTATTGCCCTGAATGCCGCAGATGGAAAATTCCAATGGAAATATGCGAGCGACGGCGGCATCGTCTCGCGGCCGGCAATATTCGAAGGCAACATTTATTTCGGTTCTGAGGATCAGCGCCTGCATGTCGTCAGCACACGTACAGGCAAGGTCGTCTGGACCTACTTTACCGAAGGGCAGATCCATTCCTCTCCGCGTATTGCCGAGGGACACGTCTTCATCGGATCAGACGACCAGACGCTTGCACGCGGTGAACGTCAACACCAGCCGCAGCATTTGGAAGTTCGATGCGGGCGATGAAGTTCGCTCGACACCCTATGTTGCCAACGAACTTGTATATTTTGGGGCCGAAAACGGGGATTTCTTTGCGGTGGACTTCCGGGGCACCATGAAATGGCGCTTCCAGGCCAAGCGGGCCATCACCTCCTCTCCCATTGTAGCCGGACAATCGATTTTCTTTACATCAGTGGATAGCACGCTCTATAGCCTCGACGCCCGCAATGGCTGGGTCATCTGGCGCTATCGGCTGGGCAAGGGTTCAGTTTCTTCACCTGCCCTTTCTGAAAACTTTGTCATCGTCGGCGCAGCAGATGGATTCGTTTATTGCGTCGAAGCGCAGTCCGGTAAAGAGGTTTGGCGTTTCCGCACCGAGCATCAGGTCAGCAGTTCTCCGGCTGTTTATAAGGATTCGGTATATTGCGGTTCTGTAGATGGAAATCTGTATTGTCTTGAATATCGCACGGGCCGCCAGCGTTGGAAATTTGAGACGAAGCGGACCGATCACAGGTTCGCCTGTGGTATTCGACGATATCGTCTATTTCGGCTCAACCGACCATAACGTGTATGCATTGCTCGCCTGACAAAGGAGTCCTACATGCTTGATTTCTTCCAAAAATTGTTTGGCGGCAAGGAAAAAGCACCCAGCGAAAGAGCCACCACCGCACCGCTTAGCGACCAGCAGATCCAGTCCATTATCCACGGCCAGAACGTGCAATTTGATATGCAGCAGCTGATCGCGGCGACAGGTCAATCGGTGGGAAAACAGCGCGAACATAACGAAGACAGCCTGCTCGCCCTTACCACCACCCTTGCCGGAAAAGCCGCAAACATTCCCTTTGGGTTGTATATGGTTGCCGATGGCATGGGGGGCCACCAATTCGGCGAGGTAGCCAGTAATGCAGCCATCCGCGTGATTGCCGGACAGATCATGCGCAAGTTCCACTCCTACCTCTTTGCCATCCCCACCCAACAGCCGGAAGAGTCGCTGCAGGAGATCATGGAAAATGCAATCAAAGAGGCGCACCGTACCGTCCAGAAAGATGCCCCCGGCAGCGGGACAACCATTACGGCGGCGCTGGTGCTCGGTCAACAAGTGACCATCGGCCATGTCGGCGACAGCCGTGCGTATGCGATCTATTCTTCAGGACGAGTGGAGCAGCTCACTCACGATCATTCCCTGGTAAAAAGGCTGGAGGAGCTGGGCCATCTCAATAAAGAAGAAGCGGCAACTTTTCCTCACAGGAACGTACTGATCCGCGCCCTCGGGCAGGGCGATACCCTCGATGTGGATGTATTTACCATCCCCTTCCCGCACAACGGTTCGCTCATGCTGTGCAGCGATGGACTTTGGGGCGTGGTGTCGGACCAGGATCTATTGCGGTCCCTCACAGAAGCACCCAACTTGCAACGCGCATGTCAGAATATGGTCGCAGCCGCCAATACGGCCGGAGGACCGGATAACATCAGTGTGGTGCTTGTGCAAATGATCGGATAGGAATGTACCCATCACAGAAGGACTATTACGCCCTTCTGGGCGTACTGCGTGATGCCTCGATGGAGGAAATTAAACGCGCCTATTACGAGGCCGCGCAGCGCTTACATCCCGACAAAAATAAACTGGCCGGCGAGACCGAGATCTTTCTGGAGATCCAGCAGGCCTACGAAGTATTATCCAATCCAAAACGACGCGCACAATACGACGCAACTCTCCCCAAGGAAGACACTCCATTCAGCGTTCGTCCAACACAAGGTCCAGTACAGCCGCCCAAACCTGGTTCACTTGAACGAGCCCCAGTTGGTTTACGTCCTGTTGGAAGCCGGGCCGCACAAGACGGATGAAAAACTTCCCACCCCGCCGCTCAACATTTGCCTGATACTCGACCGTTCCACCTCCATGCAGGGTGAAAAAATGGAGGTGGCCAAAGCTGCAGCCACCCAGATCATTCAACACTCTGCGCCCGGAAGATATATTCAGCATGGTGACTTTCAGCGACCATGCCGAAGTACTGATCCCGTCCGCCTATCAAAGCGACCGCACAAAACTGCCGGGGCGGATCCAAATGATACAGACCGGTGGAGGAACGGAAATTTATCAGGGGCTTGAAGCCGGTTTTAATGAAGTCCGCCAGGGTCTCGACCCCAAACGGGTTAACCACATCCTGCTTCTTACCGACGGTCACACCTATGGGGATGAACAAGCCTGCCTGAAACTGGCGGAGGAAGCCAGCCGCTTAAATATCGGCATCAGCGGATTTGGCATTGGCACGGATTGGAACGATATTTTCCTTGATACGCTTGCAGGCCGTACCGGAAGCAACAGCACGTACATTTCAAAACCTCAGGAGATACAACGTTTGCTCATCGAGAAGTTCAATGCGCTCGACGAATACCTTTGCCGAGGACGTCGTCCTGGAATTCAAAGAAGGTACGGCAGTTCAACTGAATTACGCCTTCCGCCTGCAGCCGGAGAGCGGGCCGATCGCAATCCAGGAACTGCTTCACCTTGGCCCGATCCTGCAGGATACCCCTCTTAACGTTTTATTTGAATTTCTTGTGCAACCATCGGCATCCAAAGCGGATCTGGTTACACTGCTGGACGGAACCTTAAAAATGGTTGTCTCCAGCGCGCCCAATTCCCGTGCCGCCCATCCGCCTCAAGCTCGAACGGGAAGCGGCAGAGTTCCCGAGGAATGACCCCCCGCCTCCAGCCATCCTCAATGCGCTCTCGCGATTCACTCTATATCGCATGCAGGAACGCGCCCACCAGGAAGTCGATGCCCGGCAATTTGAGATGGCCACGCGCCACCTAAAGAACCTGGCTTCGCTGCTGCTAACGCAAGGTGAAAAGGACCTGGCCAAAACAGCCCTGCTGGAGGCTGATCACATCGAACGATCCCAGGCCTTCAGTCAGGAAGGCGGCAAAGAAATCAAATACGGCACGCGGGCTTTGCTCCTGTCGGCCATGGAGAAATCGGAATGATCATCTGCACGAATTGCAATCATACCAATGTAACCGGGGCCCTGTTCTGCATCGAATGCGGAGCCCCCCTGGGAAGCGCTGATGCGCTTACCACGCAAAACATCAAGATCGAGCCAGGTAAACGAAGCGCTGAATAACAAGGCTGTTCAACCCCCGCCGCCGTCCCTGGTGCTCAAGAATTGGGTGACCCTGCACCTGTTGGATACCGGCCAGGTGCTCCCGCTTGCTGAACGCAATGAGTTCACCATTGGACGGATCAGCGAGGGCCAACCCATCATGCCCGATATCGACCTCTCGCCCTATCAGGCATATGCCAGCGGTGTTTCACGCTTACATGCAGTGATCAAACGCGAAGGCCAGCCATGTCTTTCTAATGGATCTGGATTCAGCCAACGGCACTTATGTCAATGGCAAACGCCTGAATCCCAATGTGGAACATACCCTCAAGAACGGGGATGTTGTGGCCCTCGGCAAACTTAAAATTCAGGTACTCCTTAAAGGATCGTAGCGAAAGGATATCCATGGCATATACACTTGTTTTGCATCTCTCCGGGGATGTGCCAGTGATCGGTGAAGTGGAGGAACTGCCCAAACCGACCGACACGATCATCACGATCACCAACCCGCGCCAGCGTGATGGCAAGGACCTGCATTATCTTGAACACAATGTTGTCAAGGTTATCTGGCCCATCGATAAACTGACGCTTATCGAAGTGCTCGAAAACGCTGAAGAAGAAAAAATCATCGGCTTTGTGAGGGAATGATATGCCTGAAGAGTTTGACCGCCGCCGCATCCTGGTTGTGGACGACGAAGAACGCATGGTGCGTTTCATTCGGATGAACCTGGAGCACGATGGCTTTCTGGTCACGGAGGCATTTAACGGCAAGCAGGCCATTGATAAACTGCGCGATACGCCTGACCTGATCCTGCTCGACGTGATGATGCCTGACATTGACGGCTTCGAAGTGCTCGAGACCATCCGCGAAGTGAGCAATGTGCCGGTGATCATGCTGACAGCCAAAGGCGAGGAAAACGACCGGGTGCGAGGCCTCGAACTGGGCGCGGACGATTACATTACGAAGCCCTTCAGCCCCCGTGAGCTGGTCGGCCGGGTTAAAGCGGTGCTGCGCCGTACGGAAGGCGTCAGCGGCTCGATGCATGAATTGATCGAAGTGGATGATCGATTGAAAATAGACTTCGACCGGCGCGAGATCTGGCTGGAAGGCAAGCTCGTCAAACTGCGCCCAACCGAGTATCGTCTCTTATATCATCTGGTACAGAACGCAGGCTGGGTGGTTTCGCACGACCAATTGCTGCAAAAAGTCTGGGGCTATGAATATCGGGACGAACCGCATTATGTCCGGCTCTATATCAACTATTTGCGGCAGAAGCTGGAAAAAGACCCGGCGGACCCGAAATATATCCTGACCGAACGGGGCGTAGGATACCGGTTTGTAGATTTCAAACGAGAAAAATCCTAAGCCTCCCACCATTCCGCGATATACCGAATTTCTAATAGAGGTCTTATTTTCAACCTATGTTTTTCTAACATAGGTTGAGTATTTTAAAGGGTAAAACCAGGTAACTGCTTAGGCCTGCGAGGAGAGAACCGATCTTCCTCTGCGAAGGCTACTGAGCCTGGGCAGTACAAAACCAATCAATTTTTTATACGGAGGTTGCTATGTCCAATCTAACTCGTTGGGAACCGATGCGTGAGATCGTGACCTTGCGCGAGGCCATGGATCATCTCCTGGATGATGCCTTCACCCACCCGTTTGGTATGAACGATGGCTGGCATTCTTCGAGTATCCCTGCCATTGACATGTACCAGACCGATAACGAAGTAGTTGTCAAGGCGTCCCTGCCCGGCATAAAGGCGGATGACGTCCAGATCAACATGACCGGCGATGTCCTGACCATCAAGGGAGAGACGAAACAGACCGACGAAAGCAAGGCAAAAAACTATCACATCCACGAGCAGTGCTGGGGCGCCTTCGAACGCAGCGTGCAGCTCCCCATCGCCGTGGTCTCAGATAAGGCCAAAGCCGAATTCGAGAACGGGGTTTTGACCGTAACCTTGCCCAAGGCCGAGGAAGTTAAGCCCAGGTTGATCACCATCAAGGCAAAATAGCCGGACCCAAATGGATAGAGACGACCCGCGGGTCGTCTCTATCCATTTAAAGCGCCCTTGTCAGACATCCTTCTCTCGACTATACTCTTTTCTGGACAACTTGGAGAATATTATTCCCCCATGGCTATAACAACGAATACTCTTGGTAGACGACCACGAAGTGGTTCGTTTGGGCTTGAAATCGCTTCTGGATCGTCATCCTCACTTCGAAGTCGTAGGCGAAGCAGCTTCAGCGCGGGAGGCCCTGGAACAGGTGGCTGCTCTAAAACCGGAAGTCGTGCTTATGGACATCCGCCTGCCGGGGACCTCCGGCATCGAAGCCTGCGAGGAAATCATCAACAAATTCCCCGGCACGAAAGTCATTATGCTGACCTCGTATGCCGAAGATGAAATGCTGTTTTCGGCGATCCGCGCCGGTGCCTCGGGTTATATACTGAAACAGATTGGAAGCGAAGACCTGATCAAGGGGATCGAAGCCGTCAGCCGGGGTGAAGCTCTCCTCGATCCGGCTGTGACCCAGCGCGTCTTTCAGGAGGTGCGGCGGGCGGTCAAGGAAGAAGAGGCCTCGGCTTTTGCGCATCTCAGCCAGCAGGAAAAACACGTCCTGCTGCTCGTCTCGGAGGGCAAGACCAACCGCGAGATCGCCAAGTCGTTATTCCTGGGCGAAGGCACGGTGAGGAATTATGTTTCAAGCATACTTTCGAAGCTGGGAGTGAACAACCGCGCCGAGGCTGCTGCTTACGCGGTCGAACACAACCTCAGGGAATATATTTCAACGTAAACTACTTTGCGCCTCGATCACTGACGGCGTCGTAACGCTGCGAGCTCTTCGCACGGACGACGCCGTTTTGATTCCTGGCTCCGTCGTTTTTTAATGGGAAAGGTATTTACTAGTGGTGATACCGCTGGAAGTGACACTGCTTCGCATTCGCGTCAGCCCTCCGCCCCACGCTTTCAGCCTGGGAGGTAGAACACCTGCATCTGCGAGGACTAGAGATTCCGCGCAGGTAGTACATCTGCACCTTCGGAAAACTGAATATGGGGAGGGTGAGTTACCGGGATGCCTTTTTTAGCACAAGGCACGAAAGTTACAAAGGAAAAAAATCGCGAGGGATTATGAGATTGGGAGGTAGGAATGTTATCCGTTACTTCATGCAGGGATGTTTAGTAGATACGATTCTTCACTAGAACTTTTGGCTCATGCCGCGTTTATAATTGTCCCCAGCCCCGCCCTGCTGCGCCTTCAGGAGAGAACGAGATTCACAGCCAAGGTGGCGGGGTGCAGGAACCAACCACATGCCTGATAACAACTTTTCCCTGCTTTTTCTCGGCAAAGCCGATGATCCTGATTGTGCACGCGCCCTTGAATTCTGTCATCGAAATTTTGCACAAGTAACCTATTGTCTCGGCAAATGGGGCGATCCGCTTTCCGACGATATTCGTCGCTGGGAAGGTGATTACCTCATCTCCTTCCTTTCACGCTGGGTGGTCCCGGAAGAATTGCTAAAGCGAGCCAGGAAGGCCGCCATTAACTTTCATCCGGCCTCGCCCGAATATCCAGGGATCGGCTGCAATAATTTTGCGCTGTATGAGAACGCCGGGGAATACGGCGTTACCTGCCATCATATGGCCGCTAAAGTGGACACAGGCCGGATCATCTCCGTCAGGCGTTTTCCCGTCTATCCGAACGACGATGTGGCGGCCCTGTTGAAACGCACGTATGAAAATCAGATCGCCTTGTTTTTTGAGATCGCACAATTAATGGCCGAGGGGAAAGAATTGCCCGTTTCGAATGAAAACTGGACTCGCCCACCCTTCACGCGCAAACAATTCAATGAATTGTTCAAGATCACGCCCGATATGCCGAAAGAAGAGATTGCCCGCCGGGTACGCGCAGTAAGTTACGACCGCTGGCAGCCCTATGTGGAGATCGAAGGGTTCAGGTTTGAATATAAACCTGCGGCCAAATGAACAAATGAGATGAAATCAAAAACAGGCAACAACTTACCGGTGCAATTGTTCGAGAATAAGAAAGACTGGGAAGCCTGGATCGATAAGAATCACCTCACCTCAGCCGGGCTTTGGTTAAGGATCGCGAAAAAAGCGGCCAGGATCAAATCCCTGTCCTATGCGGAGGCGCTCGAGGTAGCATTATGCTATGGGTGGATAGACGGCCAGAAGAAAACCTATGACGAGACCACCTGGCTGCAAAAATTCACTCCACGCGGACCGCGCAGCATCTGGTCAGCTATCAACCGGGAGAAGGCGCAGGAGCTTATCAAGCAAGGCCTGATGAAACCGGCAGGACTGAAGGCCATAGAACGCGCCAAAGAAAACGATAAGTGGGAAACGGCCTATGATTCGCAGAGCAAAATCACCGTACCCGATGATTTTCAATCAGAGCTGGATAAGAACCCGAAGGCAAAAGCTTTTTTTGCCACTCTCAACAGTGCAAACAGATATGCGATCCTGTTCAGGCTTCAAACCGCCAAAAAGCCCGAGACGCGTGCAAAGCGCCTGCGGCAGTACATTGAAATGCTAAAAAAACATGAAAAGCTGCATCCGTAACCGGCTTAGGATGCCGCGCCGCATCCACCCGGCGGTTTTGCCGATCCATGAATCCCTGTATGCAGCTTGACAATGTCACCTTATTCAAAAGGTGTCCGATTTCTTATAATGTGACATTGACGATTAAGCCAGCTTTTCGCCCCACGCTTTCAGCCTGGTATGCTGCGCGAAGAACACCTTTTGCCTGCACCTGCGGTCTGCGCGGACTGGATATTTCGAGAAAACCAGTTATGAGATGGCGAGCAGTTACGAATCCCAGATCCATGGAGTCCCTATGCGTATTGCGATCATTTCAGATATACACGGCAATTGCCTTGCCTTCGATCAAGTCCTGAACGATTTAGAACGAGAACCGGTTGACCGGGTTGTCTGCCTGGGCGATGCGATCCAGGGTGGGCCACAGCCTGGAGAAGTGGTGATGCGCCTGCGTGAGCTTGGCTGCGTAGTGGTGATGGGCAACGCCGACGCGTGGCTCTTAACGGGCGAAGAAACCGGCAGCGAACCCATCAGCGATGAACGACGATTGACAATGGATGCAGTCCGTGAATGGAGCCTCGCACAGCTTTCTACCACGGACCGCGCTTTTATTCAGGCCTTTCAGCCTACGGTACAAGTGGAACTGGAGGCCGGGCGTAAACTGCTTTGTTTCCATGGCTCGCCGGCCTCTTTCGACGATGTGATGCTGCCCGATATATCACAAGAGGCGCTCTTTAAATATCTGGGCGCTTATGACGCCTTTGTAATGACCGGCGGGACATACGCACGTTCAATACCTGCGCCGCCTCAGTTCGGATGCCAGGTTCTTTTTCAATCCCGGCAGTGTCGGCTTTGCCTACAGCCATCACCAACCTGATGAGGGCTTCCAGGCCGATCCGTGGGCGGAGTATGCAGTGCTGACTTCAGAAGGTGAGACGAATTGCCCTGGAATTCAGACGTGTGCCATTTAACGCCGCTGAGCTTATAGCCGTTTATCGCTCCAGTGGGAGGCCTTACTCAGATTCGGCAATCGCCGAATACCGCGGCAGATAAGTCCGACCCAGGTCATCCAGATTTTTTGCGGGTTCTTGCCCCATGCAAGATGAGTTAAAATTTGCAGCAGTTGGCGCGAGCAAATACTTTTATGCAGGAGGCAACCATGTTGTTCTTAATCGTAAAATGGATCCACGTCCTGGCCGCCATCACGGCCGTGGGAGCAAATATCACCTATGGTATCTGGATCGGACGGGCTTCCAAAGAACCCAATTTCCTCCCTTTTGTGTTACGCAATATCAAATTTATCGATGATCGCGTTGCCAATCCTTGTTATGGATTGCTGCTGTTGACCGGGCTGACAATGGCTTTCCTGGCTCCAATCCCTCTGACGACGCCCTGGTTGTTGACCGGGCTGACCTTATACGTTATCGCCGGCCTGCTTGGAGCGTTTGGTTATACACCTATCGTCAAACGACAAATCGAGCTCCTGGATAGTGAAGGCATTGACTCGCCGAATTATCAAGCCGTGGCGAAAAGGGCAAGGTTGTTGGGCATGCTGGTAGGAGTGGATGTGATCATTATCGTCTTCCTGATGGTGGTAAAACCGGCGCTGTGGGGTTAGACGAATACCCGCTCCATACCCTAGGGTGGGGATTTCTTCGAATGTGACAGTGTCAGGCTGCTCACCATGCCGGCATGAAATGACCAAAAAAAGGATGTGCGCAGGGTTATGCCCTGCGCACATCCTTTTTTTGGAATCCTTCACCCAAAAGGAGATATGATTTCAAGCAAGCCATTTTCAACTGAACGGTTAAACGTTCGAGGAAAGAACTCAACTTGTCATAAGACTCGGGGGCCAGCCTATCCGACGATTATTGTGGCCTGTTTGCGAAGTTTCTCAATCTTACATACCGGGATGGCCGTTCCTTCAATCTCAAGCTCGGCAGCCGGATGGGTAAATACCGTCAATGCTTTGATAGGTACTGCTACTTCACCGTTAAATTCCTTTTCGATTCGTCCCTTTAGTTCCTGAACCATCACTCTGCGAGATATTTCACGGGGTCGTCGACACGTTCTTCCACAATATAACGCAGCGCCCGCCCAATCGTCATCGCCTCTTTCCATTTGCCGTTGCGGTATGAGAAACTACCGCTCAAATTAACCACCTCCAACGCGATCAGTCCGGTCGGGGTCAAAAGGATATGGCTGCACGGCAGGGATGGATAATGATAAAGGTGATGGCGGTCATCGAATGCCTTCAGAGCCTTATCAAGGCTTTCCTCCGGACGCGGCTTCCTAACCCAGCGGTTAGCGAAATAGATGCCGAGCATGGCCGTGCCCAGCCCCACGACCAGCAGAACCCAGGAGAAACCGGCCCAGCCCGGAAGGAAAAGAGGGATTACCACGCTGGCCAGTAACAAAAGCAGCCCGCCGACGCTGGCAAACTGGGCGGCCTGGGCGCGGGCGTTAATTTTTGGACGGTCTATATATATCTTCATGGGATTTGATAAAGCCTCCGGTGAACGGGCACAAGCACTTCATAAAGATCGCGATACTCCCGATAGAGCGCATCATAGCGCTTCCAGCGCGACGTATCCGGTTGGACCTCGCGGCGGATCTTAACCAGGTCATCCACCTCATCCATGCTGGAATAAATACCCAGCCCGACTGCCACAGCCAAAGCCGCGCCGGCGGCCCCGGCCTCAAGATGGTTCTTTACCACGCGCACCGGGCGGCCCGTCACGTCGCTGATGATCTGCACCCAGGGTTTGCTGTTGCAGCCGCCGCCAATCCCATTGAATCCATCGATCTGAAAACCGACCTTCTCCATCGCCTCGCAAATCCAGCGCAAGTGGTAAGCCACGCCTTCCATTACGGCCCGCGCCATATGGGCTTTGTTATGGCTCATGGTAAGCCCGATAAACCCACCGCGTGCGTAATGATCCAATACGGGCGCACGTTCGCCGGAGAGCCACGGCAGGAAGATCAGCTTATCCGAGCCGGGCGATATCGAATTCGGCGGCAGCACTGATCAGATCATAACTGGATTTGCCTTTTTCTGCTGCCAGCCGCTTTTCTTCCTGGCATAATACATCCCGGAACCACATCAGCGCCCCACCGCCTGTTTCCATCTCGCCGGCAATGATGTATTTGTTCGGATCGATGTGGTTAAGTCCCCAGAACGGCTTGATGGGATCGTTACGGAACGTGGAGGTTGAAACCCCGATCCATGTAGCCGTGCCAATGCAGAGATGGACCTTGCCTTCCTGGTTGGCCCCTGCACCGGACTGGGCTACCGCCACGTCTCCCGCACAAATCACGACCGGCGTACCGGCTTTGAGACCCGTTTGCCGCGCGGCTTCGGGCGTGATCTCACCGATCACCTCCGTGCAAGGAAAGGCCGGCGGCAATTTCTCAATGGGGATGCCCAGTTTTTGACAGACTTCCTCCGACCACTTCTTGGTATACGGGTCGAAGAGGAAATATACCGAAGCGCCCACCCAGTCGATGGCTATCTTGCCCGTCAGCTTGAACAGAATATATTCCTTGCAATCCAGCACATAGGCGGTTTTATCCCAAATCTCCGGCCGCTCTTCCTTGAGCCAGAGAATCTTGGGGATGCTGTCTTTGGCCGTGGGGATATTGCCGGTATGCTTGAAAAGGAAAGCCGGCATATCGCCCGCTGTGACACGCTCGGCCTGTTTGATGCTGCGGAGGTCCAGCCAGGAGAGCATCGGAGTGAGGGGTTTTCCTTTCTCATCGACCGGGAGCGTGTTCCACATTTGGGCAGAGACACCCACGCCCACGATATCCACCGGATCTATACCGGATTCACGGATGACCTGCCGCGAGGTGGCAGCAACGACCCGCCATAATTCATCCGGATCCTGCTCGACCCATTCCGGGCGCGGGTAGGAGATCCCATAAGACCGGTAAACCGAATGTACTACCTTCCCTTTCAAATCACAAAGCACCGCCTTATTTCCCCCGGTGCCGGTATCGTGAGCCAGAATGTATTTTTTGTTTGCCACAATAATTCTCCCAAATCTCTAAAGGTTTAGATTCCCAGGACTTCCTTGACATATTCTCCAAAAACCTGAATAAACATCTGGTTTTGATCCGGAGTCCCGACCGTGATGCGGATGAAACCCTTGGCCATGTTGTGGCCGCTCATTGGTCGAATGAATATGCCTTTTTCGGCCATCTGGTCGCGAATCTCGTTGGATTCCTTATCCAGCACGCCGGCATCGATCAATACAAAATTACCTTCGGAAGGAAAAGCCCGCAGACCGGGCATTTTATTGATCTCTTCATAGATATATTCGCGGCCCTGAAGGACGTTCTTCCGTTTTCGCTGCTGGTCGTCCGCATCTTCCAACCCGGCCAGGGCCGCAGCGAAGGCGATCAGGCTGACATTCCAGGGAATGCGCACACGGTTGAAATAAGCAGCCAGTTTGGGATCGCATAACAGATATCCAACCCGGAAACCCGCCAGGCCGAAAGCCTTGGAGAAGGTACGATTTACCATCATATGCGGATATTTCTGGATGAGCGGCGCACGCGTACAGACCTCGTTTTCCAGTTCGTAATAAGCTTCGTCGAAGAATGTGGGGATCCCCAATTCAAGGATGCGAATCAGATCTTCCTCTGTGATCTGGTTGCCGGTCGGGTTATTCGGTGAGCAAATGAAAATCAATTTCGTCCTAGGGTGTCACGGCCTTGAGGATTTCATCCATATCCCAATAGAAATCGCTCTTCACAGGCACCGAAATGACATTGCCTCCGGCCACGCGTACGCGGGCCGCATACATGGGAAAGGTAGGAACGGAAATGACCGCATCTTCGCCGGGGGCGACAAAAGTATGTATGACAAAGTTGATCACGTCGGTTGAGCCGTTCCCCAGCACGACGTGGTCCGCAGTCAACCCGGCAGCCTCGCCGAGCTTCTTGCGCAACTCCGGTCCTGAGCCGGGATATAAATTCCCCAACCGGGCTGCCTGGACAATGGCGTCCAGCACCTTTTCGGAGGGAGCCAGCAGGTTTTCATTTGACATCATGCGGATGATCTGCGGATTCTCCCAGGCAATGTCCATATGTTTGTCGCTGTAGGGCTCACTGCTTTTCACCCAGGGTACGATGAAGTCTTCAGCGGATTTCATAGGTTGTCTCTTTCTCCAAACAGAAATAAGTCACAGAATAGTGAGAGGGTTCCGATTTTTGGCTTGGATCGGTCTATCTTTCCAATTCTTCCACGTCCTTGTACCATTTGACCCGTTCGCCGATGCTGGCACGGGCTTTCCAGACGCAGGGTTTTCGGCTGGGCATCCAGGCGATCCTGTCAATTCTTTAATGCGGCCCTGTACCACCTGCCGATCTTCATCAGACAGCACCTGGTCGTGCTCCACTTTTTCATCCAGCAATTTCAAATTGCCGGTGAATGTCCGCCAGAAACCCCAATCGTTGCAAAGGATGCGGGTTAACACCAGAGCGTTGATCGTTTCCTTATCACGCATCGCCGATCGGATGCTCACGTAATAACATGATGCTGTCGATCAGGTCCTTTTCATTGATCTGAACGATCTGCATTTTCTCGAGCATCAGTTCTGCCAGGGGAACGGTCAGTTCCTCTGCTTCCAGACGGCCCACGAAATTGATGGGATGGCAGAAATCCAGGACGTTGAGGAATACGTCTATATGCCGGCCAAAGGCCGGGTCATGGAACAGCATGCGCCGGTCGCCAAATAACTGGGTAACCTGCTTGTCTTCTTCATAACCCAATTCAGTCAGGACACGGCGGATATCCTTTACAAAACGGGGATAGGCAACGAAATCGAAATCTGTGAACTTTCGGCCGAGTTTGTCCTGAATATAGCCGTAGGTCTGACAGTGGGTCCGGAACGCCAGGGCGCCGATCAGGCGCATGATGATATGTTTGTTCTCATCCTGCGCCAGGGCGTTCAGGATCCGGGTACGCTCGGTGTAAAAATCTTCGAGGATTTCGCCATATTTAGCCATAAATCCCTCCGTCAAGCGGAAACCAAAAGATGGCCTTTCACTTTCCCATCCTCGAGATTGATAATGGCAGCCTTCATAATGCCTTCGGCATATTCACTGCCGGCGTTGATCATCAGCGTACGGCCGTTGTGGATGTGCCCCGGTGACTCGTGGATGTGCCCATGCAGGCTCAGCATCGGCTGCACCTTCTCTATAAAGGCTTTGACCGCCGGTGAGCCGGCAGATTTCATCACGACCTGTCCCCCCTGGGTGATGATCTTGAGATTCTTATCGAGATCGGGACAAGTATCCAGACCGGAACTGAACGGCGGAACGTGAATAACTGCAATGGTCCGCTCCGGCTTTTGGATCATGGCCGCCAAGCTCGTCCAATTTCCTGGTAATTTCCTGCTCTTCCACATCGCGGGCGCACAGCCAGGGCGTCAGGTTGGCGTTCGAAAGGCCCACCACCTCATATCCGCCCTCCATCTCAAAATGCTTCATATCCGGATTGCGAATGTTTTTGAATTCGTCCACGACTTTATCAATCGAATAGAGGTCGTCATTACCTGCCATAAAATAGAGCGTAATATGCTGCGGGGCGAGTTTTTCCTCGGCCAGCTTCATCCATCACGCACACGCTCGCACATTTCCTGCTCGAAGCGGGCCCCCATTTTTGCGGGATCGCTTTCCAGTTCCCGGGCCTCATCCTGTTCCAGGACGATGGGATAAAAACCGACGTTGCTGATGGCCTTTTTTAATTTCTCGAGTTCATCAGGCGTTGAAGAGGTCTTATCTTCGCCAAACAGGTGGGCCTGGTAACGGCCGGCTCCCTGATGAATGACGGGCACCATGGCCTTACCGGTCACGTCACCGCCGACCATCAGCGCATTTACTTTATATTGCAGCCCCGAGGCCAGGAATTTACGATAAACGGCTTCAGAACCGTGAAAATCAGATCCGTACAAAATACGAGTCATCTTCATGAGACCCTCCAATGCATCGTCTCGCAGGCTGCCACTATCGATGCGTATTACAGGACTAAACCTGCGAGACGATGTGTATAGAGTATTTGGCCCTATCCATAAATAGAGGGATAGGCTCTTAAATATGTCTAAGAGTTTAGATGGGCGGGACAGACTGGAAGGTCCAGTTGATGTCGATACCTTCCTTGTTCATGCGGTACGCGCGGGCTACATAGAACACGATCAGGCCGCTGGTGATGAAGCCAACCAGTGTCCCAAGCGTGCCTAACCCGATCATGCCGCCCACAGCCGGGAACAGGAAGGAGGCCAGGATCATCCACAGCAAGAAGGCCATGGTGATGGCGCCTACGATGGTGATCACAGGCACGTTGCCAATTTTGCGCTTCACGAAGGCGCTGGCGTTCTCAAATAGATCCGGTTTGGTGTACGGGAAGAACGTGATAGCCAGTACCGGTACCAGCATGGTGCAAGCCGCAAAGAACACGAAGTTCAACTGCGCTCCCATTACACTGCCGGCCCATAGCCAACCTGAGGCATCCAACACGCCGATTTCCGCGATCAGGGTGATGATGAGGATGGCAATGATCGGGCTGTTCAAGGTCGGGTGAATATAGCATACCTTCTCCGGGACCAGGCGGTCAAACGACCAGGCGAAGATGATGCGGCTGCAGTAGAAGAAGTAGGTCTGCGCCAGGTTGATCAGCGTATAAACCCATGCTATCGCCACGATCCATAGCAGAACGATGTTTGGTTTGAGGATGGCGGCATAGAACGTGATCCACGGCATCGGGTTTGCGCTGGTGACGCCGGCATTGCTCAGATACGACTCTGCGGCGATAAACTCCAGAGGGACGAGACGCTGCAGGAGTATCGCGGCCACTACAAAGATCGCCCAGGTCACGAGCAGGGAAGCCCATGAGCCGGTGATCAATGTGGATTCAGCCTGCTTGACCTCTCCGGCGAAGAAGGTCGGGATGTAGTAACCGTAGAAGATCCAGAAGCCCATGATCAAACCTGCAAGCGTCATGACGCCGACATTGGGGTTGATCACCATACCGTTGGTTTTTGCCAGCTCGATGCGTCCCGCATAACTTCCGGCCCCCATGAATTTATCCCAGGCAGCGGGGAACGCGTCCTTGGCAGCTGTGCCGAGTTGGAAGTACAACACAACCCAGGCCAGCAGGCCCAGGAAGAACCCGACTTCCAGAATGCGCAGGATCGTGCGTGTCGGCTGGATCATCAGGACGAAAGTGATGATGGTGCAGACCGTGCCAATGATCACGATCCCGGCTGCGGTTGACGACCAGTTTCCGAAGTCCACGAAGCCCTGGTTCGCCATAACGATGCCCATCGTGTGGAAAAGCACCGGCAGGGCAGTCTTGGGGATCCAGGCGATCAGGGAACCCGCCACCATGGCGCTGAAGATAACCAGGGTCCAGGAGGCGGCAAAGGCCAGCGGCGCGCTCAAGGTGCGGCTGGCCAGGGTATAGTCTGCCGCCGAACGAGGCATCGTTGCGCCGATCACGGCATAGGTGTAAGCGTGGAACAAACAAAAGAACATAGCCACAGTCAATACACCGATGATGCTGCTCCCGGGCCATACACCGGCCACCCAGGAGAAGGGGATCAGACCCGAGGATGAAAGACTAATGCAGTGAATGCCGAAGACCATGGCGCCAAAAACACCGATCGTCCTGACCAGGCCTGAGCTTTTCCGTGCATAGAGTTTCTTTCCCGTTGCAGCAGCAGGCATAACGATATCAGCCATTTCTATTTACTCCTTTCGAATTTTGTTTCCAAGCGGATCAACTTCCATTCTTTCCGGCTGCGAACTCGATGTTCCTCCAAGATCCTCCTTTCCTATCTCATTCTCTTCACCTGCATTAAATTCAGTAAATCACTGATATTGAGAAGGGTTCCGATTTCTGGAGTGTGCGGCATGCGCCACACATCCCAGAAATCGGATATTCCTCGAAATTGTGATTTACTGAGACCCTTCAACCTGCGCATCCGTATGGATGCGCGCATAATCACTCCGCAACAAATCTTGTGAGAAGACCACCGGGTTTTGGGATTCTTTTCCATAGATGACCCGTGAGAGCATGAGCAGCGGGAATCCTTCACTTACCCTCAGCTGCTGGGTAACGGGTTCGGCAGCAGCCACCGCTTCAACAGTCTGCGAAATGCGGACGGGGTTGATGTGATAGACATCGGTCAGCAGGTCGTAGATCGTGCTTTTCTCGAGATCCCATTCTTCGAGCTTGGGGCACAGCGTACAGGGAATAAAAACGCGCTCCAGAATGACTGGAACGCGATTTGCAAAGCGCAGGATGGACACGCGGTAGATCGGATTTCCGATCTCGATTTTCAGTGTTTCGGCCAAACGCCGGCTGGCCACGATCTCATCAAACTCAAGCAGTTGGCTGGCAGCCGCAATATTTCGGGCCTGCAGGGCCTGAACATAATTTACCAGTTCGAGCGACTCATAGGTGACCTTGGGTTTGGCTACGTAGGTACCGGAACCGTGTTTCCGCTCCAGCAATCCTTCGTTAACCAGCTCGGTGATAGCCCGGCGCACGGTCATGCGGCTTACGCCCAGATCTTCGCTGAAATCCCGCTCAGACTGGATCTTGGTATCCGGAGCTAATTTACCCGAAAGGATTAATTCGGCTATATATTCCTGGATACGGCTGTATAGCGGCTTATTGATTTCTTCGCTCATGACCACTTATCCGTTTTTATTGTATTAATGCGGGTTAATCAATAAAGTGGTTGGTGGTATGGACTGCCATAAATATGGGCAAGCCCAGGCGGATTCGACATCCATTTAGCAGAAATCAGCCTAAAAATATTAAACAAACCTATGTACAAGTATCTTATGACTTTTTAATGGGGCAGTACAAGTGAGTTTTATCACCCCCAGGGTATGCAAAAATCACCCCCATGTCCCCCAATATCCAAAGTGGTATAGTGGTATGGATGTTTTCGAATTTCTACTTTTCCCCGCTTACTTTCATCCAGGCTTTCTTCATATTTAGCGCGTCTTCTTCCATAATGGGACTCTCGCACAGGATCCGTCCGGCGCAGCCAAATTCGTTGAGTGCTTTGAAGAGGGCTTTCAAGTCAAGATCGGCCTCAGCCAGCTTCAAGTGATTCTTTTCGCCCTTGGGGCCATATTCAATTCCCGATAGATGGATGTGTAAACGCTTGAGTGCAGCTTTGCCGACGGCTTTTTGATAGGCTTCCAACAACGCGCACCATTCCTCATAGGTATTCATGGTCCCATCCCCGGGGCGGGCGTGCAGATGGGCAAAATCCAGGCACGGCTCGACGCCCTTGATGGACTTCGCCATTTCGAGCGTATCTGTCACCGAGCCCAGCATGGCAGATTTACCCATCGTTTCCGGGCGGATGGTGACGGGGTTACCCGCTTTGCGCAATTCATCCACGCAGGCCTTAAGGCGAGGGATGGCAATTTTCAACACTTCCTCAGGTGGACGCTCGAAATACGAGCCGGGATGAAAAATAATATCCGTGGCGCCTGCCAGGTTGCCGTAATGGGCGGCATCCATGAGCCGCTTGCGCGATTTGGGCCACTCCTCGTCGTCCGCATTCAGGTTGATAAAATACGGCGCGTGCACGCTGATGCCAACCTCCTGTTCGTTCGCAGCTTGCTTGATGAGCACACAGGTTTCTTCCGAGACGCGCACCGACTGCACCCAACCCAATTCAAAGGCCGTCAACCCGATGGACTTGCTATACGCGATCGCGCCGACAGACCCGCCCGGTTTCTTGGGAGTGCCGGTCGGAGAGCCAACTGTGCCGAAGCGAAACGATAAAGTCATGAGGAACCTCCGAGGTGAGCCGAATTATCTACTTTGACAATGTCACATTATTTTATAGGTTTCTCTTCGAATGTGACCCGGTCGAGCTGCTCACTCCTTCGTCCCACGCTTTCAGCCTGGGACGAAGAATTCCGAAAAATGGATATGGGCGGGCAAGAACACTCCGCCCATATCCATTTTTCGGGGAAGCCAACTTTCGGGGCGTTGAGCAGTCATGTAAACCGAATAACGCACTGTGAAGAGCATTAGTGAGCGACAAACAGGGGAGCGAGCCGCTGCCAGAGGGGCGGTCCCAAAATGAGAAGGCCAACCAGCACCGCTGCCAGGGCGGCAATCAGCACGGCCGCCGCTCCCACGTCTTTGCCCACTTTGGCAAGCGGGTGTTTCTGCGGGCTCGCCAGGTCCACCACCGCTTCAATGGCGGTGTTGAGGAACTCGGCGGTGAAGACCATGGCTGTAGTAAGAACGATGATCGACCATTCGCGCGCATCCAGACGCAGCCATAACGAAAGCAAAAAGACAATCGTTGCGATTACGGCATGGATCCAGGCATTCCGCTGGGTCCGCAAAACGTACCAAAAGCCGCGAAAAGCATATCCGAATGAGCGAAAACGAGACTCGATGAAATTCCACATGGAGAGATGAAGTGTAGCCTATCAGGCGTCAGGATTCCCGGATTTCAATGCCTGCCAACCCGATACCTTCCAGGACTTCGGCTTGCGCCGCCCACATCCTGGATTTTTCCTCGGGGTTTGCATGGTCATATCCAAGCAGATGCAAAACGCCGTGCACCACCAGCAGCTGTACTTCGGCTTCAAGCGGGTGACCGGCGGCTTGTGCCTGCGCCTCGGCGCGAGGGATGGAGACGAGTATATCGCCCAAATAGGAGGTACCCGTTTCCGGGTCCGTTTCGGAGGCGGGAAAGGACAGCACATCGGTCGGACGCATCGATCCCCAGGTAATCGCGGTTGAGCTGCTGGAGCCTGGCATCGTCGGTTAAGACAACGGACAGGTCGCCGGCCTTCGATTGCCGGGCAAGCACGGCCAGGGCAGCGCGTTCGAATCACATTTATAGGTACCGGCACAGGGTCGAGGAAAGATTCGATATGGATCATGTTTCCTGCTTGTCTTTGGAAGGCATCGTCGGCGAGGGAGAGGAAGCAGGCACTTCGGCGGCCGGATATTGAATGCGTGGATGATACGTTCCTCGCAGGGTGGTGACGAAGGACTCGGTAATAAGATTAAGGTCGCGCAGGGTGAGCTGCGTATTATCGAGCTGGCCTTCTTTTTGACAGCGCTCGATCACCGAACGGATAATAGCGCGCAAGGCATCATCCCCTTCCGGGTTTTCCGCCCGGGCCCGCGCTTCGACCCCGTCCGCCAGCATAAGTATCCCGGTTTCACGCGAGCGCGGACGCGGGCCGGGGTAACGGAATTTTTCAAAATCCACTTTGGAAGCATCACCGCCCGCCTTCTCCAGCGCCTGGTTATATTGGTAGCGGGTGAGCATGGTGCCATGATGTTCGAGGATAAAGTCATCGATCCGGCGAGGCAGGCGGTATTTGTGAGCCAGGTTTACTCCATCGTGCACATGGTGGATGATGGCAGACGCAGCCTTTTCAGGGGTTATATCCGTATGCGTGTTAATGCTTCCGGGAGCCTGATTCTCGATGAAGAAGGAAGGATCGGCTGCCGCTTTGCCGATATCGTGGAATGTGGCGCCGACGCGCGTCAGCAGCGTATCCGCACCGATCTTTTCAGCGGCCCGCTCAGCCAGATTGGCAACCTGCAAGCTGTGTTGATAGGTCCCGGGCGCATTACGCAAAAACATTTGCAGGAGCGGAAAATCGGGGCGTGAGATTTCAAGCAGCTGCAGGGCCGTGGGCAGGCTGAGGAATTGCGCCAGCATGTATTGCAATAAAAGGGCCAGGCTGGCTGAAGCGAGTCCGTTGAACAGCGCCGCGCCGGCCAGTGTGGCCATGCCGATCAAATCAATGAAGCCCGTGGACAACCGGAAGGCAAGGATCATGGCAATCCCTGCGACAGGCTACCGCAATACCGGCGCGAAAGAAGGCCCAGAAACCGGCGCGCCGAGCCCAGCATAACCACGCCACACAAAGTAGCCAGCAAATAATAAGGCATCAGGTCGAGCGTGTTCGGCAGGCCGTAGGGCGCCAGGATGCAGATCACCAACGAGGTGACCACGCCGATTTCCATGCCGAACAGGGAAGTGAGCAAAAGCCCGATGGCGGGCAGCGGGTAGGCATACGGAACAATCGTGCGATTGGGAACCACCAGGCGCGTGGTAACCAGAAAAACCAGAAAGATAAAAGCGAACACGATCAGACTGCGAGGGTCCGATAAGAGCTCCAGCTGGGGGCGGCGATAGAAATAAAGCCCTACAAAGACAGCCGATAAAAGCGTCAAGGCGCCTACGCCAAGATACGTTTCGACGGGCTGCTGCACCTGGATCAGCCCGAATTGCTGCAAGGCTTCCATCTCCGCCGGCGTGATGATATCGCCGCCTGCAACAATGGTCTCGCCAGACTTATAAGACTGCACCACGGGTTGTACTGCATCGCGTGCGGCCTGTTGAGCGGCTGTCGTCAGCTCCTGGCTGTACTGGCTGTTTGGAACCACGAAGGCGCCGACCAATTGCGTGACAAGCACGGCATCCGGTTCATCCAACGTTAAACTGACTTGCGAGGAAATATCGCTCTTCACAAAATCCAAATTGTCTGGACGGACGGGGTTGCGCATCACCTGTTCCAGGACGCGTACCGATTCCTGCTGGACATCGTTCCAATTGGCATCAGACATCCCCAGGATCTCCTGAATGGCTTCAGGCGTCAGACGCAGGCCATTCAGCGAAGAAAGAATGGTTCCCTTCTGGTTGTGGTAGTGGTCGTGTCCAACCGGACGAAAGAGATTGTCTGCAGGGTGGAATTAAGCTGATCTATTTGCTTGCGGGCGATCGCCGGATCGGACAGGGTGTAAATAGGCAGAACTGCTTTTTCGGCAGCGTCACGCGCTTCGTCTGTCCGCACCTGGCTGACATACTGGAATGTGCGCGGGGCCTGCATATCGCGAGGCGCGACATCCCCCACTTGAACCGGCGGCGCAGGCGGACGCAGGCTTAAGGGAAAGGCGAGCGCGGTATACGTTACCACGCTTACCGAGAGCAGAAGAAATGCTCGCAGGGTGCGGAGGCTAAAAGAAGCAGACGGGCGTTTTACCATGAAAGAGTGTCTTCAGCGCAGAGAACACCAGGAAAAGACTTATAAAACGTGAACGGCGTAAGGAAAAGACGAATAGATAGCTCGAGCAATCGGTTGAATTTCTTAACTCTACCAGAAGGGAAAATATCTATTGCCAGCTTATGAGGCAGGTTCCGGCCGCGCTTGCAGCAGGTGTTACTGAGCGCCCTGCTTTGTGAGCAGTTCCTTGACCATCGAACTGACCTGGTCACCGGCGGCTCGCCCCGCCACTTTGGGCATGAGCACTTTCATTACTTTGCCCATATCGGCCTGCGTGGAGGCGGCGGCCTCGGCTATGGCATTTTGCGCCAGGGTGCGTAATTCGTCCTGGCTCATGGCTTTCGGCAGAAAAGTCTCCAACACTTTGATCTCTGCCTCATTTTCTGAGATCAAATCGAGGCGGTTGGCCTTTCTGGCCTCCTCTACAGCCTCGCGGCGATTCTTGATCTCTTTTTGCAAGAGAGGGATTACGGCTGCATCATCCAGCATGATACGCTTATCCACTTCGACCTGTTTGACCGCGGCCAGCGCCATCCGCACGGTGCGCTTGCGGACTTCGTCATGGGCCTTCATGGCTTCTTTCATTGCGTCGGTCAATTGAGTTTTGATATCCATAATATGATTATACTAGAGTTGTAATTCATCATTCCACCCTAAGATTCGTCAATGTTCAGATAGGGAAGCGCCGGCTAAAATGGGGAAAGAGCAAAGGTGGGATGCTTCGCATCCCACTTCCGTGCGGCAATATCACCACCCGTGATTACAAATTTCTTATGGAGTTGATTGGCGCAATATCAATTCGTGAGGCATGGTATTGCATAGGCCGGCCCAAACCAAAATAGCAGTAATTGGAAAAATACGGCGAAAAACCGAGTCCCCCACTCTCTTGCCGTACACCCATTGAGCCACGTGTCCTTCAACGGACTCCAGGGAAAGGCCGGCCTCGCCAAGCCTGGCTGTGATGGCATTTCCGTTCTGGGCGCGGCCGCCGTTCTGGGCGAGTAACCTGACTACTTCTTCAAAAACGATCCAGGGCAGCAGGGGCCTGGAGCCAAGGTTATCAACCATTATGCCCTCATCGGTCATCGTGGCTTTAAATAACCGTCCCCCTTGCAAAGGTATCTTGATCACACGATTCGGTTTGTCGAACTTTCGTTTGATCGTCTCAACAACAGGAATACCGTCACCGTTCATCATGGTTTACCTTTTTACCGCCTGCCCGATATGTGCGCAGTGCCGTTCCCAAAGTACCGCTGTTTTTCCGAGTAGAACGATCTGCCTAATCTGCTGCGGAGGCGGGGGTAAGCAGGCGGCGCATTTCCATTTCGGCTTGAGCGGGCGAAATGGACAAGGCAAAGCCCCACTCACTGAGCAAGGCAGTCTGCAAGCGTTTCAGCACCGCCTGGTCATTATCGTTCAGGGGCTTGGCCTGGCGGAAAGAGGTCAGGTCACGGATCACGCGGCATATCGATTCGGCGCGACCGTCCTTAAGCAGCTCCAACATAAGAAGCTTGCGTTCCTGGCGATCGATTGGGAGCGGCTCGCTGGGGCCGGTAAGGATGGCAAGCAGCCGCTTGAATTTGGGGGCCTGGGTCGGCGGCCGGAGACGGTTTTCCAGCTTCTCATCCGCCGGGACCCAAACGGTCATGTCGCGGATCTGGACTGCATAGTACAGGGTATTCTTGCCGGATACGGCTCGCTCTTCCAACTGGGTAATCTGACCAAGTCCATAAGTCCAATGCATAACCGAATCACCTACATGAAAGTCCACGAGTACCTCCTTTTTAAATCAGCGGGGAAATTCTCTACCCTCCTGGGAACCTTTAACTTGCACAAGGCTGTCTGCAAAAAAACCTGCATAGAGGGATAAATGATAAAAAAAACACCAGCCTAGCAAAGGGACTGGCGCTTGGAACCTGTCGGTCCTTACAGTTGTATGGTTATTATACCATCTATTTCCATAGGAGCTGACCCGGATCTTTCAGGGCGGAGTCATGACCATTCGCTAAAGTCCGGGTTGGTCGTATAATTTCGCACAAATGAAGCAGACCGGCGACATTCCCAGGAAAGAAACGGGTAGAAGCTCCAAAGCGCTTTTGTTTGGCGCTTTTGCTGTTACGGCAGTCGGCCCTGGTGATGGCAGGTTGATTCTCCTGCAGGAGAATCGGCGCCTCCGTGAGGAACTGGAACGTTTAGCGACCACCGACCCGCTGACCGGAATAGCGAACCGGCGCTTTTTTGAAAAGACTCTCGAAAGCGAAATCAAACGAGCCCAGCGCTACGAACGACCCCTCTCGGTGCTTGTGATCGATATCGATAATTTCGGGAATTACAACGACCGTCACGGCCATCCGATGGGAGATAAATTACTGCAGGACTGCGCACATCTTTTCAGGGCGCTCTTGCGGTCCAGCGACCTTGTAGCCCGCTATGGAGGAGACGAGTTCGCTGTCCTCCTGCCTGAAATCAGCGTGGAACAGGGCAGGTTCGTGGCCGATAAACTCAGCAAAATAAAAATAGGCGCCCTGGCTTCTGATGAAGAGATGGCGATCAGTATCGGCTGTGCCGCCTTCCAACCAGATATGACCGCCGACGGCCTGCTTGAACTTGCAGGTCAGGATTTGGACCGAGCCGAAACCCCTGCAGGGGCCAGGCTCCCGCCGTGGACATCAAGATCGAGAAGAATTGATCCGTTTGTTCGCCAGGTTCTGATATTCCAAATTCAATTCATATCCTACAAAATGCCTGCCGGCTTTGAGCGCGGCCAGCGCCGTCTGTCCGCTGCCCATAAACGGATCGAGCACCACTTCGCCTTCAAAGGTATATAACTGGATCAGGCGATATGGCAGTTCAACGGGGAACGGAGCCGGATGACCGATTTTTTTGGCCGATTCTGCTGCAAAGGTCCAGACGGATTTGGTAAACTCGAGAAACTCATCTTTTGTGATTGTATCTTTGCGATCCCCGGTCCGATCCCGGTGATAAGAACCTTTCGAAAACACCAAAATATATTCATGTACGTCGCGCAGGGTTGGGTTTGAAGCCGACTGCCATGAGCCCCAGGCTGTGGAGGCGCTGGCCGAGGCCGCTTTGTCCCAGATGATCTCACCGCGCATAAGAAAACCCAATTCGATCATGTCACGCGCAATAAACGTGTGAAGAGGGATATAGGGCTTCCGCCCCAGGTTGGCGACATTGATGCAGGCGCGTCCGCCGGCCACAAGCACACGATAAGTCTCTGCCCAGACGCGTTTAAGAAAAGCAAGATATTCCGCGAGCGTCAGGTCTTCGTCATATACCTTGCCTACGTTATACGGCGGTGAGGTGACCATGAGATGCACGGAGTTATCGGGCAGTTCCGCCATCCGCTCGGAGGAAATATTGAATACCCTGTCGAGGTTTTCGGCGGGGATGGGATTCTCCACAAACTGCGTTTCTTCGGATTGCGGTTGATCGTCGTATAGATGCGCTGAATAGAAGGCGGAGGCGTCATGCGCCACGCGGCCGGGGGAGCCGAAAGACGAGGTCTTGGTTTTTTTAACCATTAGGATGCAAGCATAAGGAGGCTCTCACCAGGCGTTTTCCGAGTGCTAAAGGATTCTCATACACAGTAAACCGGGATTCTTTCGAGACATCAGGGAGCCTGCTGATTCCCTGTAAAGATCCTGATTTAACGCTTTTGTCAGACCTCGAGCAATCAGATCGAATTCATACTTCGTACGTTTGATTGCCGCGTGCCAGGCATATTCGAACATGGGGCCGCGTTTTGCGGAATCCAGGTTCATCCAGGCATGCGAATCGCGCGGCAGGAGCGGAATGACCAGTTTTTTGAGTCCCGGAACAAAACTAAAGGCTTCCAGGGGATAATAGAATTTTCCCGACCGCAAGGCGGGATTCTCGATCAGGGCATCATCCAGCGGATCGATCTCGGAAGGCGCGGGCTGCAAGCCATTGGGCTGGCAGACGAGCCACAAGTCAACATAGTTGGTAGTGGGCATAGAAATCCTGGGCGGAGTGCGTGAGGCGGCCAAATGCCTGCCAGGCAGACAGCACCTGTCCCTGTTCAAGGGCAGGCTTGATCAGCGACCGCTGCTCGTCAATATACTCGCGCGACGCTTCCAAGGCATTATTGTCGAAATGAAATTCATCGTGTCCGAACTGGGAGATCAGTAAATCCTGTCGGAGGTTGGCCGCGATGATGGCGTCCAGAGCACGTGGGCTGAAGGTCTCGCCCCAGCGCATGGCGAAGGATCTCCTTATGAACGGGCTTCAGCATCTATTTCAGTCCTTTGAGTTCGTAGATCTCGGCAGCCTGCGCACGGCCCTTGACCAAGATCGGTTCGAGCGGAGCTGGCAATCACATGGTCGGCCACAGTATCATAGGTGGATTTCTCCAGGAGCACCTGCCCGCTCCGGGCTGAGGATTGTAAACGGAATGCGAGGTTGACCGTATCGCCGATGGCCGTGTAATTGAAAAGTTCATCCGTACCCACGTTGCCAACCATGACCCGGCCGGTGGTCACGCCAATGCGAAAGAAAAGGTGATGGCCCGGATCGTCGAATTCCGCATGGAGGGCTGTGGTGCGCTCGATGATCTTCTGCGCCGCACGAACTGCGCGTAGCGCATGATCCGGCTGGGGGTCCGGACTGTTCCACATCGCCATGACGGCATCGCCCATGAACTTATCCAGTGTGCCCTCCTGCTCGAGGATGGCCTGGGCAGCCAAAGAGAGATATTGATTGAGAACGCCGAAGACCTGCTCCGGTGCATGTTTTTCGCTGAAACTCGTGAAGCCGCCCAAATCGGCAAAAAGAATGGTGACCAGTTGTTGAGCGCCATCCATCTGTAAGTTGGCAGGGTTTGCCAGCAACCGGTCGCGAACCCGTGGCGCGACCACCCGGCCAAAAGTCTGGCGGATCAGCTCGCGTTCAACCTCCAGCTTGCGTTGTTCGGTGAGATCTTCGAAGACAAAGGTAGCGCCCTTCGTATCCAGGTAGGCATCCCGCAAAGGCGAGACGGAGAGACGCAGCACCAAGTCGCCGCGGGCAGGCGCATTATAGCTGAGTTCCGTGCGAAGGCTCAATTCGCCCCTGGTGAGCATATTCTCGGCAGCATCCGCCAGATCGTTGCCCAGGCCCGGGAAGGCATTCATGAGCTGATGCCCAACGGCGCTTTGCATCGGCACGCCCAGAATGTTTTCCGCGGCCCGGTTCAATAGGGTGATATGGCGTTTGAGATCCGTCGTGATGATACCGGCTGCGACGGAAGAGAAAATATCGTCCATCAGATTCTTCATTTCCAGAGTCTGATCGAGAGTTCGGCGCAAATTGGAGAACAAGCGCGCGTTCTCGAGCGCCAGCGTGGACTGCGCTGCGACTGCAGCCAGAAAATCGAGGTCGTCACTGGTATACAGATCTCCGGAACGACGCGGGCCGAGCGCCATAAATCCGCTCAATTTCTCCTCGTAATGCAGAGGGACAAAAGTAAAACCCATCAACCGCCGATAAGCATCCGCTCCGCCCTGAAGCGGCAGGCGGGAGAGGCCCGTTGGGCGGAAACCAGATGGGTGCGGGGGAAGAGGCCAGCAGGTCAACCAGCGGATCTTCCACCTCGTACGGAGGAGCCGAATCCTCGCGAGTGGCATGCGGCAGGTATTGCCCCAAGCTCGTCGTTGTAAAGATAAATAACAAACTTCTCGGGCGCGATGGCCTGCGTGATCTGCTCCTCCAACGTACGCAAGGTCTGTGTGAGATCGGGTGTGATGACCAGGCTGTGCGAAAGGCTGCTTAGAGCGCGGCGATAATCGGCGGGCGAACGGTAAAAAAGACGGTCAATGCCGCGTTGGACCAGTGTCCGCAGCGGGTTGAATCCCACAACCAGCAGAAGAAGATAAGAGGCAATTACCAGCGGATCACTGGCATGGAGTGTCTTCTCCACAAAAATCGAAAAGAGTATCAGCAAGCCATAGAAGACCGCCAGGGCTGCGCCAACGGTAACAGATAGGCAAGGGCACGCGAAAAGAAGCGATCGACATCCAGCAAACGATAACGAAGAATGGCGTAGGTAATGGAAAGGGGAAAGACGATCAGGGCCGGAAAGATCAGCCAGGCGTAGAACGGAGTGAAAATGCCAAAAGCCAGCGGCGCAATGTAAATCATCGCCGGGAGAAAAGCGATAATGGCGCCAAAGATAATGACCCGGCTTTGCTGGCGGACAAAAGGCAAATGAGTGGCAAAAAGACGATAAATCAATAACCCCAGGAAAAACGCCACGGCCAGCGGTAATAAACAAATAGCCCCACTGCCAGGTATTGATATAAAAATAGGATCGGCAGGGGCGAACGATGGCCAATGTAGTTGGAACGGCAAGCAGAAGAAAGATACCCCAAAAGATAAAACGCAGGCGCGGCCAGCGTAAAACCAAGTTCAAGGGTTGAGGAAATACCAGCGCGAGATGCGCCAGGCCGGCAGCCATCACGCCCAGGCTCAAAGCCCAAAGCAGGACCCCATACCGGGTGGTGGCCATATCCAGAAAGCCGGAGGTCATCATGCTCAAGCCGGATGTGAAAGCCAGCAATGCGCGGCTGGCACGCAGGTCGCGGCGCAGCGTGTAGGTCCAAAGACCGATGGCCAAGAAAAGCCAGGCCGACTACATAGGGAATGATGAAGTATGTAAATAAGTCGCCAAAAGGCGGATGTGCGAGCGGCGTGAGGGTTAGCTCGAATGTCCCCCCGGCGCGGTGCGAAAATAGAGCCCGCACCGCTTTCATCCCATTTTGCTGCATGAAATTCCTGATCGTTTCCGCCCCAGATATCGGCTGGCCGTCCAGGGCCAAAAGCCGGTCGGCAAAAACGACACCGCTGATTGCGCGCCGGCCAGGCCGGCTCCTTGATCTGGCTCACAACGTTATTCGGCTCCAGCACCATTCCGAGGAACGGGGTCTGGTACCACTGCACCGCCCAGAACGGAGTCAGAACCAGCATGAACACGGCTATCCCGGCCAGCAGGAGCGACAGGATATGGATATACCGGTTGTCGTGGGGTGGGGTTTGCATCTGTCTCTTATGAAATTATAAGTGAAGTCAGGATGTTATCCGATGGAGAATATTCTTACCAGGCAGAGCCGCCGATAAATAAACCTGGAGGAGAAGGCGAAGGACCCTGAAGTTTTATCGCCGGTTGGCCGGTGTTTGAAGCTTTGTTTCTACCTTGAAAATGTCACATTATTCAAAAGGTGTCCGATTTCTTCCAATGTGACATTGTCCAGCTACTCGCCGCCCGGCATGAAATGCCGGAAAAAAGGGACGTGTGTGTCCCTTTTTTCGGAGTTCTTCATCCCCGGCTGAAAGAGTGGGGCGAAGGTGTGAATACATACAAAGCTTTTATGTCCCTGTGTCCGCGTAAGGTGAGATTATAATCCAAGCATGTCTTTTTACACACGCAAAGGGGACGATGGGACAACCGGCCTGCTTGGCAAAGGAAGAATCGCCAAGCACCATGCCCGGATGGAAGCCATTGGAACCCTGGACGAATCTTCCGCGAGCCTGGGCCTGGCCCGCGCGGCAGCGCGTGATGCACGCTGCAAGCCGCTCTTGCTCGAAGCGCAGCGCGACCTATACCTGCTGATGGCTGAAGTAGCTGCAACGCACGAAAACGCGGAACAGTTCCATTTCGATGCCCGGCGCGTGGATTGGCTGGAAGAGCAAACCGACGCATTAAGCAAGATTGTGGAAATGCCGAAAGAGTTCATCCTGCCGGGAGACTCGGCGGCAGGCGCGGCATTATCCCTGGCGCGCGCAATCGTCCGCCGGGCTGAACGACGCGTGGTCGAACTGTTCGACAAAAAAGAAATCACCAATCCGGCACTGCAGCAATACCTTAACCGCCTGTCGTCGCTGTTGTTTGTGCTGGAACTGCTGGAGAACCGGGCAGCGGGGAAAGACACCACGCTTGCCAGGAAAAGTGATTGAACGGGAACGAATGGAAAAAATCCCATGGCAGGGCCGGTCATAAATCCGTCTCGAAGTTACCCAGACTCAAATTAACCTGGTATTTTCAAAGGCGACCTGGTGACATAACTCTCCAGGTTCAACCTAGGACCATATTGCCAAATGGAACTGGTAAAGAAAAGAAACAGCTCTCATTAAAAATCGTCGTCCGGCAAAATCTCGAGCAGAGTATCTTCCTCCACGAGGGCTGGACAGGAACCTGGGACTTTGAAAAGATCCTGAGACCCATTTTAGAGATCGGAAGGAGTTAGTTGTGACCGGTACTTTGCTTAATGTTGCCACGGTACTCATTGGGGGGGCGCTCGGTTTGCTGTTCGGGGCCCGCGTTCCGGAACGATTAAAAGCCACGGTCGTTACAGGGATGGGCCTGTTTGTCGCGGCGATCGGTATTCAAATGTTCCTCAAGACTGAAAACTCGCTGATCGTTCTTGGGGCGCTTTTGATCGGGGCGCTGCTGGGGGAATGGTGGCGTATCGAGGACGGCCTCCAGGCGCTTGGCCAAATCCTTGAAAAACGATTTTCAGGGAATGCCGAGGATGGCGAAGGCGCTTCGAGCAGATTTGTCCGCGGCTTCCTGACCGCCTCCCTGCTCTTCTGCGTGGGTCCACTGGCCATCCTTGGCTCCATCCAGGATGGTCTCACAGGCAATTACAACCTATTGGCGGTTAAGTCGGTGTTGGATGGCTTCGCGTCCCTGGCGTTTGCATCCACGCTGGGAGTGGGGGTCTTATTTTCGGCGTTAATGATCCTGGCCTACCAGGGAGGCATCAGCCTGCTGGCAGCACAATTGAATGCAATCGTAACCGCATCCATGATGAACGAGATGACGGCGGCAGGCGGGGTGATCTTGATGGGACTGGCGATCAGCAATCTGCTCGAGATCAAGAAGATCCGCGTAGGCAATTTCCTGCCGGCGCTGGCCATTGCGCCGCTCATCGTGTGGATCATGTCATTATTCGGAAAATAGAGCAATCTACACAACTGCAAATAAGAAGGCCGCGGAATGATCCGCGGCCTTCTTGTCTCTGGCAGGTCTTGAACCCGCCGCTTTATGTAATTCTTGACAACAGTTAACTATTTAGCACCGGCTGCCGCCAGGTCTGCATCCAGTTTCTGCTGAAACGACGGAAAATGGTTGGGCCCCATCAATCGTATCGGTTTTTGTCTGGCCGTTTGCAGTATAGGTGATCACAAAGAAAGGCGTACCGGTCAGCCCAGCTTTCACCGCATCCTGCAAGTCCTGGTTCGCCTGGGTCTCATATTTTCCGCTGGAAAAACAGGAATTGTAGGCGCTCATATCCAGGCCGATGCTTTGTGCGATGGCCTGCAAACGGCGAGGCGTAAAGGAAATCCCATCGGCCTCTCCTAAAACGTTGGTGAACAGCGCATCGTACATTTGCCAATACTTATTCTGGTCGGCTGCGCAATAGGCTGCGTTCGGCAGAATCCAGCGATTCCCTATCGGTCCCACCCGCCGCCCGGTTGGCGTTATCGCTTACAAAATTACCTGCAGAGCGGGCGGTAAAGTACACTTTGCCCGGTTTTACGTAGGCATCAATAACCTGGGCTTCAGTTTCTGCCCAAAAATTCTTACAGAAGGGACACTGATAATCAGAAAATTCGACCAGCTTGACCGGGCGCATTCGGGTCGCCTGTGCTATTGCGGTTTACATTGGGGCGCGCTTCGCGTGTGGCGGGCTGAATGGCGGCCAGGGGCTTAAGCTGCGGATAAATCAAAAAGAATGCAACCACCAGGGCCAACAGGATTATGGATCCGATCCAGATCCAGACGATTCCGCTGTTCGGCGCGGCGGCGTTTTTCACGGAATTCCTGCGCGCTTGCTCATTCCTTCTTTTCCTTTTTGCTCATTCGATCACCTCATCGTTTATGGGTTAGAACCTGCCAGGCGCGTATACGGCATGCTCTTGATAAATTCCTAGTAAGAAGCTTCACAGACATAAAGGCCCGTTGATTTTTCCTGGTCCGCCGGGGCTGATCACTGCTCAAAGAAAAGCAGGCACGAAATTTTCTCATGGTCATGGTCTTTTGTCCAGCATGGATGAGAAAGACTTATTTCTTTTTTAAGCGGTGATCCATCCAGGCCGCCATCGCCTCCAATACTTCCGCCTTTTCAGGCTCGTTATGGATCTCATGATACAAGCCATCCCAGGCGCGCCAGGTGACATTCTTTCCGCCTCGCTCGGCAAACTCGCGGCTGGCTTGCGCCGAAGTGATCCGGTCAGCCGTTCCATGCATAAGCAGGAGCGGGACCGGAAATTCGGCCGCATGCTCAAGCGCCCATAGCCCGGAATCGTACATGCCCATATAAAGCCGGGCCGAAATCTTGTCGTGCACCAGGGGATCATTGTCATAGGCTTTCACGACCTGCGCATCATGTGAAAGCGCAGTCGTATCCAGCTTCGAGTTTTGAGTAAATCCGGGAGCGATCTTGTTCATGACCCTTGCCAAAGTGACCTGAACGGCGGGCGGGTCAAAAGCCAGTTTCAGCCAGGGACCCGTCACGATGGCGCCCAACCACATCCGGCTTGCGGCGCAACATAAAGTTCAGGACGAGATTGCCGCCCAGGCTGTGACCATATATGAACATGGGAAGCTTCGGATAACGCGTCGCGACCTGAGCCAGAAAATCCGCAATATCATCCATCAAGGCTTCATAACTTGAAGTGTGGCCGCGTGGCCCGCCCGATTTGCCATGTCCGCGCAGATCAAAGCCGGCCAGCGCATACCCCGCTTGTGTAAAAGCCTCGGCAACATGGGCATAACGCCCCACATGTTCGCCATGCCCATGGACCAGGGCCACAACAGCTTTCGGTTTTTCCGTCCGGTTCCCAGCCGCACGACGTAGAACTTTATGCCCTCTTTGTTTTCCCAACCGAATTCATATGTTTTCATAATGCCCTCCAACCCGGATCTTGAATTCACGATCGTTTCTCCCTAAAAGGGCGCTACTAAAGTCGACGGACATGCACCCCGTACGCGGATTCCACGCATAACACTGCCAATTACGGGTTCTTTCTTGATTTTGGCAGTGAGAATCCCTGAAATCCGCTGGCGCCGCATTTTTTCAGTGCGCCTTCCATATACCCAAAAAGTCTTTAAGAAACAGTTTCTGAAAGCGCGGGATGGGAGTGCGATGTGAAGCGGTAACGCCACCGCTGAATATTATCATTCGACTTGAAACGTATAAACCGGAAACTGTTCACCCGTACGACGAAAACCCAATTTATGATACAGCGCAAGCGAGGCCGCATTATTCGCCTGGGTATTGACCGTTAAGCGCGAGCCCCCGCTGTTTTGCATTTGTAGAATAAGGTCGCCGACCAGCGCCGCTCCCAACCCGCGGCCCTGTGCTTCGGGCCGGACGGCCAATCGGGCCAGGTGAGCCCCAAGCGGGGCTCCGGTCGAAAGCTGATATCCAACCATACCCGAGGCATCTTCCACGATCGAAGCGTAGGACGCCTGCGAAAAAGCCTTGCTCAAGGCCGCCAATGAGTTGCGCCAGAGGGAGCTCGAATGCGGCACGAATCCACTTCAACCACGCCCGGCAGATCATCCAGGTCATGGCGCGCAGTTTGGTATTGGGGGGAATAGGAGTCGGTATGACGGTCTGCTCATTCCATTCGAGCAGGGTAATGTGCCCATTGAGGTCGAATCCGCTTTCGATCAGGATCGAATCAAACCAGCGTTGGGTCGCGATGACGGCAACGGTCGCGCCGCCGGCCTCGGCCAGCTCATCCCGTGCTGCATTCCATAACCGCGGCCAAACCGAGGATCCGGAAAGGTTCGAAGCAAAGACAAAGAGGCGGATCCAGGAGATCGAGTCCGGGTCGGGCGGGCAGGCCAGAGCCCCAACAAGATGTCCGCCTTCTTCCAATACCCAGTAAGGCGGGTAGCCCAGCCAGTCGAGCGGGGTGCGCCAATCGAGGTGCCGGTGGACGTGCGATGAAAATAAGATAAGGTCGGAAATCTTCTGCTGGTCTGAGGAGACTGCCGGACGGAGCTGCAAGCCCGCCTTTAAAGATGCCGAAGTATTGATCACGATCATCGCTGGATAAAACGGAGGACGAACTTGAGAATTCGGTCGAAGACAGACGGCTTATCTTTGGCTTCGAGTGAGCCAATCATTTTGATGGCCGAATTCCGACACCTTGCCGCGCTTAAGTTTGATACCTGCGGCTGCTTTGAGCACCATGGAACGCAAATCCCCCTCGCCCGCCTCGGCAAAGAGTCCGGCGGATTGTTCGTAGGCAGCATAGGCTTCATCGAAACGTTTGAGAGCCTCCAGCGCCGCGGCCTGATTACCGACCGCCATGCCCTGACGTTTGAGGTCCCCGGCTTGCACGAATATCTCCTGGGTGCCGAGGGTCGCATCGAGTGCTTCCTGGGCCTTGCCCATTTTTAATAGCGCGACACTCTTGTTATTTTTTTGCTCGGCCGCGTTGACCTGATCGTTCAAGGCGCTGTAGCCTTGTGCAGCGTTTTCGAATAAATCTGCGGCGGATTCGTATTCCCCGGCTTCAAAAGCCTGTTTACCGTTGCTAGATAATTTCTGAAGTTCGGATACAGTTGCCATTGTTATTTATATATCCCGTCGCCCGGATTAACCTAGAGCGTAATATCGAGCAGGCCTTCGGCCACCGAGCGCAATTTATCGGTAGACATGGAGCTCAGCTTCATCGCCAGTTCAAGATAAGGGCGGTTTACAGGCTGGCATACAAAAGCCTGCAGTTCTTTGGGCAAGCTCGAGGAACTGCTGCATGAATTTCTGGTCGGTCATCCATTGGCCGATCGGTCCGCTCTGGTCGAAGAAAGTCTCGATGCGGCCGCCAAGCGCGGTGAGCAAGGCTTCCAGTTCAGGGACGGGAATGGCGCGCTCGCCAAGTTCATAAGCCTTGATACGGCCTGCAGGGATACCCGTCTCCAGGGTCAAAGCCTTGATGGACATGCTGGCGGTATTGCGTTCCTGGCGCAGCAGCGCACCGATCATGCGCTGGCGCAGTTCTATGAGCTGCGGCAGGTCAAGGGGTTCGGTCGCAGGCCCATCGTCGGAAATGGAGGCTTTGCCCCAGAAATGGTCTATGGGGAGTTTAAGGTAATAAACCAGGATTTCAAGTTCAGGCAGGGAAGGAGCGCGCCGCCCCTCCTCATAGGCGCGAAAAACGCCCTTGGTCACACCAATGGCTTTGGCACATTCATCAAGGTTACGGCGTGCAGTCAGGCGCACATCTCGAATTAAAACCCCCAATTTTTTGGTACGAAGAGTGGTTTGGGAGCGAATGTCCATAGGTCAGTCGATTAGGCGTTTTCGGTTATGCAATATCATGAGTCCGCAGGTTTCGCAAGGAAATGGTCTTCGGTGGAGCACAAAGAATTTTTTGCATCCAGACAATTCCAAAGACGGAAAAACTTTCTTATGCGCGGAATTAATTCCGTTCAAGACTATTATAGCAGAGAACGTTCCGTCAGACTGTTCAACGCCGCTGACGGCTGGTGAGCATCTCTGCCATCGAAATACCGAAGATTTCGGCGCTTAACTTGAAACCGGCGGCTTCCAGCCTTGGAGAAAATTGCGGACGGATGCCGGTGGCTTTTAACACTCCCTCCACTTTTCCGCCCTCGGCGATCGCAGTTTGCTCAAATTTAAAGATGTCGGTAAGCACGATGATGTCGCCCTCCATACCTGCAACCTCGGTGATGGCAGTGATCTTGCGGGTTCCGTCCTTCAGGCGCGACTGCTGGACGATGAGATCGACTGCCGAGGAGATCTGCTGGCGGACCACTTTGAGAGGCAGTTCCACGCCAGCCATCAGCACCATCGTCTCCAGCCGCGAGAGGGCATCGCGGGAAGAATTGGCGTGGAGCGTGGTGAGCGACCCATCGTGGCCGGTATTCATGGCCTGCAGCATATCCAAAGCTTCGCCGCCGCGGCACTCACCCACCACGATGCGGTCCGGACGCATGCGCAGAGAATTGCGCACCAGGTCACGAACCGTTGTCTCGCCGCCGCCGTCCACATTTGCGGTTTTGGTCTCCAGCCTCAGGACGTGGTCCTGTTGAAGCTGCAGCTCGGCTGCGTCTTCGATCGTGAGGATGCGTTCATTCTCCGGAATAAAGCCTGAGAGCACGTTCAGCAGGGTGGTCTTACCGGAACCGGTCCCTCCCGAAATCACAATATTCAGACGTGCCACCACGCATGCCTTTAAAAATTCGGCCATGTTTTGGGTAAGAGTGCCAAATTCCACCAATTGGTCGGTGGTAAGTTTGTCTTTGAGGAACTTACGGATCGTAATGGATGGCCCATCCAGCGCGACCGGCGGGATCACCGCATTCACACGTGAACCGTCGGGCAGGCGGGCGTCAACGGTCGGACTGTCGGGATCGATGCGCCGTCCGAGAGGCAGGATGATGCGCTCTATGATCCGCATCACGTGCGCGTCGTCGTCGAATGTCACATTGGTGCGGATCAGTTGTCCATGCTTTTCAACATAGATTTTCTTCGGGCCATTGACCATGACCTCGCTGATTTCCGGGTCGTCCAACAATGGCTGGATGGGGCCGAAGCCCATCATATCGTTCACCACATCCTGAAAGATCATGTGCTGAACATCTTCCGGCAGGTTAAGACGGGCCTGGACGTATACGTCATTAAGGTGTTGTTTTATGAATTCAGCGCGCTGCTCCGATGAAACGCCTTCGGTCTCGATCCCGCGCGAAAGCGAGTCAATCAAATAACGTTTGAGTTTCGTAAGGTCGGCCGCGGATAACCGCGAGCTATTGGAGGAAGCAGGCTGAGTCATGAATTCTAACCTTTTAACATTCGTTGAAAAAAAATATTATGCCTACGGCTAAGCGCCTTTGATGTAAATCTGGGTTGGCGAAGTTGGGTCTGCAGGGCCCTGTTATTCATCGTGGTCGGGCAGCACCCAGACGATTTGCGAACGCCCCACAGCCAGGAAGGGAGCCTGGAATAATACCTGACCTTCCGCGCCGAGGATGGTTGCATCGGTTATGGCAAGAAAAAGTTCATCGCGATCCAGCTCGTCTTTCAAACGCTCTCCCTGCCTCACATGGACCTTGCCGCGCACTAACTGATTGGTGGTTTGAACGGCAGCCGGCACGGCGATCTTCGGCACTACATCCGTAAAGAACTTGCCCTTTTCATCGAATTCTATGGTCATAAAAAATCTCCAATACAGTCGTTTGAAGGTCAGTGAAAGTTGAAGAGTTATAAGCAAAAGGTGCAGGAAGGCTGCCAATCTTAGCTCACGTTGCATGCCATTTTCCGCAGGTTTGTTATTTCAGAACCGGACGCAGGCAGCCTTCAGGGCAGCCCCTGACCTCAGTCCGGAATTACCCAGCCCGCCGGCCTGAGAAGTGAGTTCACGTTGGGCATCCCATTATCCAGGGCGCAAGCTTTTTGCAAGTTCAACCATTTGCCGCGCCGCATCTCTTAATATGATCGAAGCTGTATCTCTCGGGAATTTGAGGGAGTAGGGCTGGTGCTGGTTGTTTGCCATGGCAAAGTTTCCTGCCAGATAGGGCATGGCGGCTTTGATCGGGATCCCGATTATTTTTTCCGCCTCCGGTCTCGTCAACCCTTCCAGTCCGACCGAGCGATTCATGATGATGTAAATGGAGGCAGCATTCACGCCCCTGGTCTGCAAATAATCCCAAACGGTTTTGGTCAGAGTAGACGGTGCTCAAGTCCGCGCCGACGATCATGGCTTATAAGGTCAGCATGTTCGATCAACGGCAGGCTGATATGCGAAAGGGTGCGACCCAGGTCGAGCAGCACAAAATCATAGGTTGATTTGAGCGCAGATACGATATCATCGATCTGCCCGACGGCGAGCTGATTACCCTTATCAGGGTCGGGAGACCCGGCCAGTAGATGAATACGCCAAACCGCCAGCTCTGTTAAGGTGTTGCGAAAAAATTCCGGCGTAGTTTCGGAGGCGGGGAGCTGCGAAATCGTAACGAGGTTTTTATCCCCTTCATAGCCGACGATCCCCGCAATCGAGCCTATCGGAAGAACCATATCCACCACTACCACCTGGGCCTCAGGCTCGCTCTGCTTGATATTCATGGCAATGTTCGCACAGAGAGATGAAGTGCCTGTCCCGCCCTTGGCGCTGATAAACGCCATCAATATCCCGCCCGCGTTTGCGACGATCGCCGCCGCCCAAAAGGCGATTTACCGTTTCTATCAAAGAAGGTATGGCCTGAGGAGTCTTGACCAGGTATTCGTTGAAACCCGCCTCTTTACATAATGCGGCCCGTCCGGGCTTCGGATCGCTGCTCAATGCAATCAGCGGGACTTTTGCCGTGCGTGCATCCGAGCGCAGGCGGGTGGCCAGCTGCTCGGCCGTTAAATCAGACAATAATCGGATCAACGATGATAAGGTCGGGGCGGTCGCGCCAGGCTGAGATCAGCCCCTCCTTGCCGGAGGCAGCCTGCAGAATATGATGTCCCTCCGTATGCAAAGCCCGGGCGAGGTAGTTGCGGCTGGCAAGATCCCCATCGATAATAAGGATATTGCTCCCGGCCATAATAGATCCTCAGGCCTCGATGGGCGGCATGAAATATCCCAGGCCCGAGCGGGTGACGATATGGCGCGGGGCATGCGCGTCATCTTCCAGCTTTTGGCGCAGGCGGGCAATACTGACCCACAGGATTTCCTTGTCCGATTTATATTCGGGACCCCATACCCTGGTCAGCAAATCTTCGGAGGTAAGGATCTTGCCGATATTATGGGCAAATTGGAGCAGCAGACGATACTCGGTTGCCGAAAGCGAAACCGGCTGGTCACCGCGCCAGACTTCAGCCCGGGCGAAATCGATCTTCAGATTCTCGTGCGTGAAGAAGCGTTCCTGCCCGTGTTCCGTGGGAAGCTGCGCCCGGCGCAGCACGGCCCGGACGCGGGCAAGAAGTTCGGTCGCCGAAAAAGGTTTTACCAGGTAGTCATCCGCCCCGAGATCCAGGCCTTTCACCCGGTCGTTGTTCCTCGCCTTTGGCCGTCAGCATGATGATCGGTACGTTGGAAAACTCCCGAATACGCTGGCAGGTGGCAAATCCATCCAGACGCGGCATCATTATGTCCAGAAGGATCAGGTCAACGGGTTGGGCCGAAAAGACCTCTATGGCTTGCAATCCGTCTGCGGCAGTTACCACGGTATAGCCCTCTGTTTTTAGATTGACCTCCAGCAGGCGCAGGTAGCGAGGCTCATCATCAACAATCAGGATGCACTTGGACATCGGTTCCTCCTGGTCTAAACGACAGAATTTTCTTGATCAAAGGTACTTCAACAGCGGTGCATACACCCTTCCCGCCACAACTGAGGGGCAGTGACGAAAGGCAAATTCATGTACGAGCCGGTTGGAAATAAGCAGCTGGTCTCGGATCATAACTGTGAGTCGACCGGCAGTTCAATGAAGAAGGTTGTACCCTTATCCAATACCGATTCTGCCCAAATCTTACCATGATGCGCCAAGATAATCTGTTTGCATATATAGAGGCCGAGGCCCGTGCCGGTCACCGTACGCTCCCCGGGAACCCTGTAAAATCGCTCAAAAATAAAAGGCAGAAACTCATCGGGAATGCCGGGACCCTGGTCCGCTGAAACTTACCCGCAGCCATTTTTCGGTGCGGCGCATCCCGATAATAATTGGAGAACCGGGTGCATATTTTATGGCATTGCCGAACAGATTTTCAAAGACTTGCGAAAGCTGCACACTATCCCCAAGGATGGGCGGAACCACATCAAAATCCAGTTCAACCAGAAGTTCGGTATTGTGGGCGCGGACATGCGTGGTCACATCACGAACGAGGGCATCGAGCCGCAGCGGCTGGAACTTGAATTTTACGGTCCGGCTGTGCAGGCGCGCCGATTCCAGCATATTCTCGATCAGCTGGGTCAGGCGGTCGGTCTCCTCGTCAATAATGGACAGGAATTCATGCTGGGTTTTTTCGTCCCATTTTGTGTCCTGGCGCAGCAGGCTGGTGCTATAGCCTTTGATGAAACCAAGCGGTGTGCGAAGTTCATGCGAGATGGTGGAGACAAAATCATCCTGCAAGCGCATTTGGCGTTGAACAGATTCAAGACTGGCGCGCGCTTCCTCCAATGCCTTTGATTCGAGCAGGGAAGCGACCAACATGGCGACCAACTTTGCCATACGGAGATGGGCCGGCGAATAGGCCGGCCCGCCGAAGCGGACGAAAAGCAGCGCGCCGCCTAAACGTCCTGCCATAAAAAGCGGCAACCCGATCAAATAAGGCAGATTAAGGCGGTCTTTGCGAGGACGAAGGCTGGGCTCCTGCATGATCACATCCTGCTTCGCGATCACTTTTCCCGCAATCCCCTCCCCCCAACTCACATCCGCCTCGGCCAGCTTGCCGCGTCCCACGGCGCGGGCATAGCCCACATCGAGACTTTTGCCTTCGGAGTCGAGCAGATAAACAGCCACATTATCATAAACAAACTCCTCACGCAATGAGGCAAGGAGCGTATCCAGCGCGGCTTTCCAATCTGCTTTAAGGCTGGCAGCCTGCAGAATGGAATACATGGTTTCCAGGGCATGGACGTCTGCCGGCATAATTTATGGGCGCTGTTTTTTCTTACTTTCCTCCGCAACGACCAGGAGGGGAAACTTGAAAGTCGTGCCTTTGCCTTCGATGGAATTCACATCAAGCAATGAGCCATGCGCTTCAACGATTTGCCGGACCAGGGAGAGTCCCAGGCCCGTACCCCCAGCCTTGCGTGTCGAGGAAGCATCCAGTTGATGAAAAGGCTCGAAGATCTCATCCAAGCGATGTGCAGGGATGCCAATGCCCGTATCGGCGATCGGAGACCATGATCAGATTGGTGCTCTCCTCCTTCAAGCTGAACACCACGCGCCCGCCGGAGGGCGTAAATTTGACTGCATTATCGAGCAGTTGATTTAGCACCCACATGATCTTTTCAGGGTCGCCCTGGACGGTGGGCAAGTGCTCTTTGGCCAGGATGTGCACTTCGACACCGCGTTCCTCTGCCTTCTGGCTCGCATTCTTGGCTGCCAGGTTGGCCATCCGGCGAATATCCACGGCTTCCTGCTTCACGCTCATTTCGCCGCGCGAAGCCAGCGAGAACATGATCAGGTCTTCGAGCAGGTTCTCCAGGCGGTCAGAGGCCTTCTGGCTTACCTGCAAGCGCATGGCGCTGTTCATCCGTGAGCGGGCCGAGCGAATCGGTCACCATCAATTCAAGATAACCTTTGATATGAGTTAACGGGGTGCGTAACTCGTGGGAAATATTGGCTACGAAATTGGCCTTCATCTGGCTGAGTTCCGACAGGCGTTCAAGGGCCCCCTGCAATTCTGCAGTCCGTTCCTGAACCCGCCGTTCAAGGGTCCGGTTGGCAGCCTGCAGCGCGGAGCGCAATTGGATGATCTGTTCAGTCACCGCCTGGTCAAGCGTAGATTGATCAATTAATTTTAAGTCCAGGAGAGCCTGGCCGAGCAGAATCGTTTTGCCTTCAGCGATCTGTTCCTGCTGGTACGCCAGGGCTTTTTTTAGATCCAGGTCGGTGATGTGTTCCGACCGGACAAGAGCCTCGCCCAATCTGGGCACGAGCATTTCAGGCGTTAATTGAGATCTTTCGTTTGCCATAAGGACGTTCTCCCTCACCTACACCCTCTCACCTGGAAGAGAGTATCTTCTATAGGCCGCTGGAACCGGCTCCTCGAAGTACCTGCTTTTCGGAAAATAGAGCGTGCCAGGGTTCACTTCAATTCAATGCCGGACGCCAAGACCGCTAAATTTCCAGGACCCATTCACCAGCGACCATTGTAGCAGAAGATTGTAAATCCTTCATTTCTTCAAGATTGCAATTGAATGGGTCTTTTTCCAGGACGATTAAATCGGCAAGCATACCCCGCCGCCAGCCTGCCCTGGCGATTTTCAGCGTAGGCCGCGTAGGCCGCACCGGTGGTGAACCCTTCGATTGCCTGCTGCATGCTCAATTTCTGTTCGGGGTGCCAGCCCGCCGGTACCCGGTGAGCCATCCGCCCGTCGACGTGCGACCGCGGCGTAGATGCCGCGGAACGGGTTCGGCGACTCCACCGGCGCGTCAGAGCCGAAGGCCACATGCGCGCCGGCATCCAGCTGGGTCTTCAAAGCATAAGCCAGGGAGGTGCGTTCGCCCCAATATTTGTCAGCCATGAGCATGTCGGACGTGGCATGGATTGGCTGCATGGAGGCGATGATATCCAATTTTGCAAGCCGGGGAACATCGTCAGGATGAAGCACCTGAACATGCTCAATGCGATGGCGCAGATGCGGCAAACCCTTTCCGCTTTCATAAGCGCGCAGCTGTTCATAAGCGTTCAGCACTTCATGATTTGCCCGGTCACCGATGGCGTGGACGGTCATGCCGAGACCTACATCGGCGGCCCGGCGTGCAATCTCGAAGAGCTGCTCACCATCCATATTGAGGTTGCCTTTATTTTCCGGTTCGCCGGCATAAGGCTGGAACATCGCCGCTGTGCGGGGACCCAGAGCGCCATCCATAAACGCCTTGACTGAGCCTATGCGCAGCCAGTCATCACCGAAGCCGGTACGACAAGCCAATTTCAATGGCATGGTCAAGCAGCTCAACGGGAATATTTTTCGTGACGCGCAATTTCAATCGGTGCTGGGCATGGAGTTGCTGCAAGGCCAGGAAACAATCACGTTTGTCAAAATCATGGACACCCGTCAAGCCCATCTTCCACAAGATCGGTTGGGCATGCTCGATCGCGGCAGCCAGGGCCGCCGGGCCCGGTTCAGGCACGATATCGCTTACCAACAAAACGGCATTCTCCAAGAGAATGCCTGTCGGTTCGCCTTTCGCGTTCCGCTGAACTTGTCCATCCTTCGGATCGGCGGTCCCTGCGCCTACCCCGGCCAGTTTCAATGCGGCAGTATTCGCCCAGGCTGCATGCAGGGATTTCGCCGTCAGGATAAACAGGATTGTTGGGCGCAATCTGGTCGAGGTCCGCCGCCGCATGGCCAATTCCCCCAATTATTTTGATTCCAACCGTGCCCCAAAATCCATTCACCCGCCCTGGTTGCCTGGGCCTTCTCTTTTATACGCTGCAAGCATTCTTCGAGCGTATCGGTCTCGCAATCGATCTTCTGGAGTGACAACGAATAATACTGCAGATGCAAATGTGCATCGGTCAGCCCGGGCAAAACCGTATACCCTTGCAGATCCTGTTTGTCAGCCCGGTCAAAGGCAGTCAACAGTTCATCACCACCGACCGCAACAATCTCTCCATGATCAATTGCGATCGCCGAGGCAAGCGGCCTGGCTTTATCAAGAGTATAGATACGTGCATTATATAAAATTTTCATGATTCATCCGTGCATACCGCAAGTGCCGACTGAAAAGATCGCATGATCAAGTGAAAATGTATTATAAGCAGGATCTGCCTTCATAACAGCTTTTCCAATAAGGCATCCAGCTCTTCATCCGAGTAATAATGGATCGTGAGAGTGCCGCCTTTCTTGCCGTGCTTGAGCGAGACTTTTGTCCCCAGGCTGGCGCGCAATCGTTTCTCGATGTCGCTCACATCCGGACTTCGGCCGGGCTTCTTTCGGGGGGCAGGTTTATGGCCCGAGAGTTTGCGCGCCAACAACTCGGTTTGCCGGACGCTCAGATCGAGATTGACCACCCTATGCAGCGCGACTTCCTGCGCCCTGGCCGAGGTAAGCGCCAGCAAGCCGCGGGCGTGGCCTTCCGTGATCTTCCCATCAACCAGGGCCTGCTTCACCGCGGAGGCAGCCTCCAGCAGGCGCAGCGTATTGGTCACCGCCACGCGACTCTTGCCTACGCGTCCGGCGATGTCTTCATGAGAAAGCCCAAATTCCTTGGCAAGGTGCTGAAAGGCTTCCGCTTCTTCGATGGGATTCAGGTCTGCGCGCTGGACGTTTTCGATCAACGCCAGCTCGAGCAACTGCTGGTCGCTGGCATTGCGAATGACGACCGGCACCGTTCTAAGTCCCGCCCGACGTGCAGCCTGCCAGCGGCGTTCTCCCGCGATGAGCGTATAGGTACCGCCCATGGCAGGTGAAACGATCAACGGCTGGATCACCCCATACTCACGAATGGAGCCTGCCAGTTCATCGAGTTCGGCTTCCTTAAAAGTTTGGCGCGGCTGGCGCGGGTTGCGTGCGATCGCATCAATCGAAACCTGCGATGCACCTCCCTCGCTTACAGCAGATGAGCCGCCGGGGATGAGGGCATCGAGTCCTTTGCCAAGGCCAGAGCGTTGAGGCATGCTTGCTCCTTTACAGATACTCGTGATTATCCAAACCAGAACGATGCTATTATTCACCACACTTGCAACTATCTCGAAAAATGTCACATTCGAACAAATCCCCGATTTATAACTTTGTAAGTATGCAAGCGGGAGTAACACCGGTCGATTAAGTTTTTACATTCTTTGCAGGCTGTGCGTGCACGTTGGTGAAACTTTTACGCCATCACCCTTGAGCAATTCCCTGGTCAACGCTTCATAAGCCAGCGCGCCATTGGAAGAGGGCGCATAAGCCAAAATAGGCAATCCATAGGAAGGCGCTTCGGCAAGGCGGACGCTGCGCGGCACAATGGCCTTGAACACCTGGCCGGGGAAATGACGGTTGACTTCAGTCACGACATCGGTGGAGAGATTGGTGCGAGGGTCGAACATGGTCAGGACCACGCCGCGCACTTTCAGTTCCGGGAAAAGAGCCGAGCGGACGCGTTGGACCGTCTGCGTCAATTGGCCCAGGCCCTCCAGCGCAAGATATTCGCATTGCACGGGGACCAGGACGCCATCCTTCGCAGCGACCAAACCATTGATGGTCAGAAGACCCAGTGAAGGAGGACAATCCACGAGGATGTAATCATAGCGGCTCACCAGCGGCTCGAGGGCTTTTTTCAGGCGCATCTCGCGGGCCAGTTCTTCCACCAGCTCCACTTCTGCTCCGGCCAGCGCAGGAGAGGAAGGTAGAAGCGCCAGCTTGAGACGTTCATTCATCAGGATAAAGGGCGCCGCGGCACTGCCCAACAAAGATTCATACGTACCACCGGCGACCGTCGTCTTATCCACTCCCAGGCAGGAAGTGGCATTGGCCTGCGGATCCAGGTCCACCACCAGGACACGTTGGCCGAAGTGGGCCATGTAAGCGCCGAGGTTGATGGCCGTTGTAGTCTTGCCCACACCGCCTTTTTGATTGACGAGCGTATAAATGCGAGCCACTAAAAAACCTCCATAAGACATTCCTGGATTTCAGGCTGGGTGGGGATGGCATCCAGGCCCGGTCGCAAAACCGAGCGTGCAGCGAGCTGTGTGGCAAAACGGGCAGACTCCCATGGATCACGCGTGGCATATAAGCGGAAGAAAAAAGCTGTCGCAAAAATATCGCCGGCGCCGGTGGCATCCAACTCCACAAGCTCGGGCGCACGGAAGCGGCGGCGGTCGCCGTTCCAATAAAGCACCGAGCCGGCCGAGCCTTCCGTAACGGCCAGGAGGCGCGTTTGATGCGCCATTGATTCGATCAGTTCATCATCTCCCAGTACATCTTCGCGGCTGATGACGACCGCGCCGGCCTGGGGCAATAAATGCCTCAGCCGATTCCCATTTGCAGGGCTTCACCTGTCCATCGTCATTCCAGGTGCGCAGCCAGCCCTGAGGCGTGATTCCGAGCAAAGAAGCGGAAAAATTCTTCGCCAGATCCTTCGACCAGTCTGCAGCCAAGCTCCCGGGCAACCGGGCCAAGATGAACGATTGGCGTCGTCCGCCAAATATCCGGCACGTTTTCCATGGAAATAGACGCAGCCTGGTGATGCAGGACCTGCTCCCGTCCATCCACGGAATAAATATTTTCAAAAGTAGTGCTGTGCGGCGAAGGGACCTTAACGACCGGGATGCCCTCCAAAGCCTCCAGTGAAGTCTGCTGCGCTCAGCGCGCTGACCACCCCCACGCGCAAGCCGAGCGCACGGGCGGTGAGCGCCGAAAACGCGGCTGTTCCTCCAAGACGCGGGCCGGCAGGAGTCAGATCCTCGGTTAGATGGCCGATCACCAGATAGTCCACCGGCTCGAGAGGGACGAGTTCAAACATAAACAGATTATAAACGAGGAAAGGGCGGAAGTTAGCTGCGATATGGATAGAGAAATGAAAGCGAAAGATTGATGCAAAAGGAAAAGCATCTACCGTCTTTGACTAAACTGCGCAGAGGCTGCAACAAGGAATGAAGTTATCAGTCGACACAAGATGCGATGATCCTGTATTGCGACGGGCAGTTCTGAACTGCATAAAAAAAACCTCCGAGGTCTTGAAGACCTCGGAGGTTTTTGATCATTCTTTGGGCAGGATCGTGATCTTACGATGCGGTTCTTCGCCCATGCTCTGGGTGGTCACCGCCGGGTGGTCACGCAGTTCCATATGGATGACCCGGCGTTCAGAGGCCGGCATTGGTTCCAGCGTCAGCTTGCGCCCCGATTTGATCACCTGCTCCGCCATGCGCTGAGCCAACTGGCGCAGCTGCCGCTCGCGGCGGTCGCGATGGCCTTCCACATCCACGATCAAATGCACAAATTGGTCGGTCTCTTTACCCACCATCAAGGAGGCCACATACTGAAAGGCCGCCAGTGTTTCGCTGCGACGCCCGATCAATACGCCCAGATCGCTGCCGCGGATATCAACCATGATCGGACGGCGGTCTTCGCGGGCCTCACCATAATGGGCCGAGATCTGCGCCTGCAATCCCATGTGATAAAGCAATTTGGAGATGGTCGACTTCGGTCTTATCGAGGACCGGATCATGTCCATCGCTTATCTGGCTCGGCCATCCTGCTTCAACCCTGGCAGGACCTGCCTCTTTAGCTTCACTCTTCTGTTTGTCCTGTGGCGGTGCGGCGGTGCTGGCTGGAGATTTTCCTGCGGCAGGTGTGCGGCTCTCACGTGCCTGCCGCCCGGTTCCCGCCTTTGATCGCGAGGCAGCCGGCGCTTCGTTTTTGCCCGCGGCCGGTTTTTTGTCCGAACTGGAAACAGCCGGTTCCCCACCGGGGCCATTCACCGTCAGGCGCACACGCACCTGGCGTCCACCCAAACCAAACAAACCTTTATTGCCCGAATCCAGCACCTCGACAGAGACCGCATCGGCAGGCAGGCCCAATTGGGCAAGTCCCTGCGCAAGAGCTTCCTCTACAGTCGGAGCAATGATTTCCAATGTTGTACGCTCGTTCATATTGACCTCCCTGATCTTATTTCTTTGCCTGGTTTTGCAGGCAGCGTCTTATCGCCACCCGGCAAAAGGTTGCGCCAGTTGACGCGGCCCATCGAGGCGTATTGGACGATACCCAGAACATTGCTGGTGACGAAATAGACCGCCAAACCGGATGCAAAATTGAGGGCGAAATATCCCAGCAACAAGGGCATGTAAATGCTCATCATGCTGTTCATGGCCGCGGATTGATCATCGGCCCCGCCTGTGGAAGGCGGCATGGTCAATTTGGTCTGGAGATAGGTTGTGACCGCCACGATGATGGCCAGTGTGGGAAATCCGTATGGAAGGAAGGGAAGCGAAAAACCGGCCGGGAAGGGAATGCCCTCAGGCCGGCCGAGATCCATCCACAGGAATTTACTGTTGAGAGGGATGAGCAGCGCAGCGTTCAGGAAAGAAGGATAGATGCTGCGCGCCAGTTGCAGCAGTCCCAGGGGCGTAGCCGCCAGGGCATGCGTGATGCTTTGATATAAGCCGATAATGATCGGGAACTGAATGAGAGTCGGCAAACAGGAGGCAAAAGGATTGATGCCGCGTTCCTTGTAGATGCGCATCTGTTCCGACGCCAGCTTCTCACGGTCTTTGGCATATTTCTTCTGGATATCCAGCCATTCCTTATCCTTTTGCAGGTCCTGCATCACCTTGGCGCCCTTCAACTGCTGGGCGTTGAGCGGCCAGGTAATGGCACGGATCAGGATGGTAAACAAAATGATCGCAATGCCAAAGTTACCGCCAATGATATTGTAAATAAACAACAATACATTAGTAAATGGGATTGATAATAAATTGGTCCCACATGGTACCTTCCTTTTATTTGCCAGTAAACTTCCAAAGGAGCTTGCCATCCTTGCTCACAGCCGCGAGCAGAAAATCGGTATTCAACGGGTGCAACCACAATAAGGTCGACCGGCAGCAACAGGCGAGGTGTATATCTTTCCGCCGAGCGCTGACATCCCACATTTTGACACCGGTGGCGTCAAAAGCAAAGAGAGAGCCGGATTCGGTCGCGACCATCATGGTATCTGAAGTTGACCGTATTTCCGGTAAGAACCAGCGGACTTCCGGTGATCGGTCCATCGGGCTGCAGACTAGGCCAGGCATTCTTGCCGTTCGGCGCGCCCAAGCGAATAAATATTTCCGCTGATGTCGGCGGCAAAGAGGCTATCGCCGCCCAGGGCAGGCGCGCTCCAGACCCAATCTTTCGTGTCCGCGGTCCAGCGGACAGAGCCGGTGGCCGCATCAACGGCGAATACTTTCTTTGCAAACGAACCAACGTAAAGGGTGGTCCCATCTGCTGCTGACCACGGGTGAACCCGGCGCTGAACCGCCCAGATCGACCTTCCATACAATCTTTTGCGCCTGAGGGTCAACAGCGTAAAGAAAATGGTCGAGCGATGTCACAAAGATCAGTTTGCCGTTCGTTACCGGTGCGCCCCATAGCTCGCGGCTGATGTGCAATGACCACGACTTTTCGCCTGTGGCAAGTTTGAGCACATAAAGTGTGCCATCGTTGTTGGCAGCATAGACCGTATCACCGACGACCAGAGGCGGAGCCACCCAGCGATCGCTGGCGACAAAAGGTGCAGCCCATTTCTGTTGACCGGTGGCCGTATCGAGGCTGGTCAATTCATTATCGCGGCCGGCGCTGCCCACCAGCAATTGTCCATCGGAGGTAAGCACAGGGTTGGAATAGAAGAGCTGTGTGCCGCTCTTATCGGGATACTGCCAGGCCTTGGTACCATCAGTGAGGCGCACCGCATAGATATAAGCACCATCGGCAAGATAGGCCATTTTAGCGTCTGCAGCCAGGCCGGGCCAGCTCGAGGTCGCTGGCGGAAGCGGAGCAGGCGCTGAGCAGGATGGCTCCAAGCAACACAAGCGAGATCAGCAATAATCGTTTCATTGGAAAATACAGTTCTCCTACAGAACGGGGTCATATCCCCCGGGATTGAACGGATTGCAGCGAAGCACACGCCAACCCGCCATCACCGAACCCTTCAGCGCGCCATATTTATAAATCGCCTGATATCCGTAATGCGAGCAGGAAGGATAAAAGCGGCAGGTGCCCTCGGGCAGGCCGCGCGAGAGGGTCATTTGATATAAACGGATCAAGCCCAACAGCGGCAGGCGGGCCCAGTTCTGAGGCGTGTGCGGTAAATCCCGCAGACGCGGCTCATCGGGGTAATCATGCGGCAGATAAAATTCAGGCTGCATCAGATAGGGAAGATCAATTTGGAGCGGCGCAGAAGCGATAATAAAGCCTGGCGGGTTTCATTCAAACTGGAAGAGGCAAGCGCGGGACGGGCGATCAGGACCAGATCCCAACCGGAGGCAAGTTCAGGAAGCAGCGTCCGCATGGCCGCACGCAGGAGGCGTTTCGCGCGATTTCGTTTCACTGCGTTGCCTACTGTCCGGCCGGCGGCAACGCCCACACGCACCTTGGTTGAACCTGCCCCTGCCATTCCGGCTTCGTCATTTGCCTGCACTACCAACACCATAAGCGGGTGAGCATACGATTTTCCATAATCGCCGCACCCGCTTGAAATCCTCCGACCGGGTCAGGCGGAATTTGCGCTGCACCCAACCCTCTTTGACCGGGTAAAAACCGACCGCAGTGAAAGAGGAGAGTTCTGTTTCTCGTCACACCGCAGGAGATCTACCAATGATTCCGCTTGACGTGCTCATTGGCGCTGACGGTAAGTTTGTAACGACCGCGCAGGCGGCGGCGTTTGAGCACGGCGCGCCCATCGGCCGAGGCCATGCGCTGGCGAAAACCATGCACCCGCAGGCGGCGGCGGATCTTGGGTTGATATGTTCTTTTAGGCATGATATACGTTCCTCACTTACTTATGGATGATTGCAAGTCCAATTTGATGGTAAGAAGTCCAAACGGGAGTTGGGTTTCAATTCGGAGAAGCAGGGTATTATACCGTGAAGCTTCGGATTCGGTCAATTTCGGATCGGCCTGATATTATAGCCGGTCCGGTATCGTCCGTATCTGGAGAAAATCGCCTTCCTGGGCGGTCCCTACAGCCCACGCGTCGGGTAGACGGGGAAGGCTAGTAATTCGGCCAATCTCTTTGCGCCTTCCGGGCTGGCTATGGCCACGACCTCATCCCCTTCCTCAAATACACTGTCACCGCGCGGCAGGGTCATTTTTCCTTCGCCGGATGATGGCCGCGATCACGCACTGTTCCTGGAAGTCAATTTCTTTCAGCGCAGTGCCGATGCCTTTGGCCCCGGCCGGTATTTTTTCCTCCACGACCGAGTAATTCCCACGGCGCAGTTTGAGCAGGGTCATCATGTCGCCCAGCGACATCTCTTCGGCAACCAGCTGCGCCAGGATCTCGGCCTGGTTCAGAAAAACATCCACCCCCATCTCCGAATTAAACAGCCAGGTATTCTTTGGGTTATTGACCCGTGCGATCACGCGTGGGACATTGAACTCGAAGCGCGCCAGGGAAGTGATGACCAGGTTCGTTTCGTCAGAACCCGTAACGGCCGCCAATACATTCGCGTGGATGACTTGCGCCTTTTCAAGGACGGTCGGTGAACTGCCGTCCCCCTGAACGATCGATTCAGCCGGAAGCTCAAGCTTAAGTTTTTCGAGGACCGAAGGGCGCTCTTCGACGATCGCAACACGTTGTCCGCCATCCAGCAATAACCGGGTGAGGTAGGAACCGGTATTTCCGCCACCGACCACGATGACATACATGGTTACATCCCCCTTTCCAGGCCAACCATTTGTTCCAGACGCTCCATGGCCGAGGGGAGCACAGCCAGGTAAATCTTATCGCCTTCCTGGAACTCCGAGCCAAGCAACGGGATGAACGCCTGACCATCGCGGGTAATGGAAACCACCTCGATCTCGCCGGAAATCGACAAATGATGCACGGTGCGCCCTGCCAGTTGCAGCGGCGCTTCAATCACCACCATCGAAACCTCACCCCGGCCAAAGGTAAAAGCCACATCCAGGTCGGTATGGGTTACCACCTCACAAATACGCTCCGCCCCCCAGTTGGTGGTGGATATGGTGATCAGCCCCAATCGTTGATAGATCTCGGCGCGCAGGGGATCATACAGGCGCGCCACCACACGCGGCACATGAAAGATATTACGGGCAATGCGGGCGGCAATAATGTTGGCATTGTCGGAGGAACTGGCCGCCACGAAAGCTTCGGCCGTTTCGACGCCGGCTTCCAGCAGGATACGTACGGTCAAAGCCAACCCCACGCACCACTTTTCCCTTGAAGTCGGGGCTGAGCCTGGCAATCGCATTGGCATCATGATCGATGACGGTCACATCGTGGCCCTGGTTCGATAACATCTGGCTGACCTGACTCCCCACGCGGCCACAACCCATCACAATAACTTTCATATCCGGCACCTCCTCTCTTCGTTATGCGCGAGGCTGGTCAACGCGCATCCGATCCCAACGACGGCCGATTGCCTTACGAATCCATTCCAGCGAGTATAGCACGGGTCCGAAGAGGCCGAGGCCAAGCCAGTATTGGGCAGGTAACTGGGCATGGTTAAATGCATTCGCAAGGAATGGAATATAGATCAGGGCCACGATCCCTGCGATCTCGATCGCAACACCCAACAATAAATACCGGTTGCTTAACCAACCCAGATACGTGCTGCGCGTTTTGGAGGAACGACAGGCAAAGGCATTGCCCGACTTGCGACATGACCACGCCGGCATGGAAACACGGTGATCGCCACCTGATAAACCGAACCGGGCGCAATCGTAAGTCTCAGGCTTCCTATGATCGGGTATCAAATTCAGGTAGGGAAGTTGCAATATGGCGGCGTTCCCCGATAACAAATAGACCGCAAAAAAACCGGTATAACACAGAGCGGCTTCTATCGATCCCAGCCAAAGAGCGCGCCCTATCAGGCCGCGATCCAGCAAGGGTTGATTGCGCGGGCGCGGTGGGTGCTTCATCACATCCGGTTCAGGCTTTTCCATGCCCAAGGCCAGGGCAGGGAATAGATCGGTGCCAAGGTCTATGGCAAGTATTTGCCGGACGGTGAGAGCCAGCGGGATGGACGGGAAGGAACCGGCCACCATGAACGGAAGGATCTCGGGCACGTTGCTCGAAAAAATATAGGTGATGAATTTGCGAATATTATCAAACACCGCCCGGCCTTCTTCAATGGCAGAAATGATCGCGCCGAAATTATCGGTCGTTAAAATAATATCGGCAGCCTCTTTGGCAACATCGGTGCCGATGATGCCCATCGAAATACCCACGTCGGCCTTGCGCAGGGCAGGTGCATCGTTAACCCCGTCGCCGGTAACGGCAACGACATCTCCGCGCGCCTGAAAAGCGGAAACCAGGCGCAATTTATGCTCGGGGGCCATGCGGGCAAAAAGGACTTCTTTGGAGAGCAGGGCCTGTAATTCTGCATCGTTCATGGCATCCAATTCGGCGCCGGTAAGGATGGTCGGATTGGGCGCGGAGATCATTCCGACGCGTCGAGCAACCGATTCGGCAGTAAGGCCATAATCGCCGGTGATCATGGCGATGCGGATGCCTGCCTGCCGGCATACCCGGATGGCCTTTTCAACCTCCGGACGCGGCGGATCCATCATCGCCATTAAACCCAGAAACGTGAGATCGCGTTCCACATTTTCCACCGTATAAGGCGGTCGAACGCAGTGGCAGCTCGCGCCGTGCCAGCGCCAGCACTCGCAAGGCGCCGCGCGCATAACCATCATTGGCAGCCAGGATCTCGGCCCGCAGGGCATCGTCGAGCGGGAGCGTATTCCCATTGATCAGGATGTGCGTGCAAAGCGCCAGGATCTCACGCGGCGCGCCTTTGACGAAAGCGACTTCCTTATCAGCCGACACGGTGGATCGTGGTCATCCGCTTACGGCGGGCATCGAAGGGGATCTCATGTACGCGGGGATATTCAAGTTTCAGCGATTCCTCGCCCACATTCGCCTTCAAGGCCGCGACTTTCATGGCCGCTTCAGTTTGATCTCCCAGGCTGGTCCACTGCGGATGCTCCAACGAGGGCGGGTTCACGCGGGCATTATTACAGGAAAGCGCAGCATCCAATCAACTGCATCCAGTCGCCTTCAAAGGGCTGGCCCAAAGGAGAAGGCGAGAAGCCGCCTTTCGGCTCATAACCCGAACCGGAAACCTTGATCTTTTGACGGGCAACCCAGATCTCCCGGACCGTCATCTGGTTTTGCGTCAACGTTCCGCTTTTATCGGTGCAGATCACGGAGACCGACCCCAGGGTCTCCACAATGGAGAGTTTCTTCGCCAGGACGTTATGCTGTGCAAGTCGCTGAACCGCCATCGCCAGGGAAAGGGTCAATGTTGCCTGCAAGCCTTCCGGGATGGCAGCAACAATAATCCCAAGCGTAAGCAATATGAGTTCAGAGATCCTCATCTGCAGTTCGAAGAAACCGACCACCGCCACAACTGCCCCGATACCCAGGGCGACCCAGGTGGTTGTTTTGCTGAGCCTGGCCAGCTCATTATGGAAGGGAGACGGTTCTTCTTCAACGGATTGCGTCAGGTGTGCGATGCGCCCGAACTGGGTAAGCATCCCCGTGGCATATACCACTGCCCGCCCGGTTCCGGACGCAACCGTTGTCCCTGCAAAAATAAGATTGGGGCGTTCGAGATCACTGGCTCCGGATTGAAGTGAGGGGTCGGCAGTCTTACGGGCCGGTACCGCCTCTCCCGTCAGAGTCGAGTTATTCACACGCAAGCCATATTCCTCGACCACACGGGCATCGGCTGAAACATTATCCCCTTCGGCGAGGATCAGGATATCACCTGGCACAAGTTCACTGGCGTGAAGATGGATGTCTTTTCCATCCCGGATCACGCGGGCATAAGCCGGAAGTATCTGACGGAGTTTTTCGATGGCTTTCTCTGACTGGTATCCACGCCAGAATGAGAATCCTGCATTTGCAAGGACCAGGGAAAAAATGACGAACGCCCAAAACCGAATCGCCCCTCAAAAATACCAGGATGCCCACTGCCAGTAAGAGGAGAGCCATCGGGATGGGCAAATTGACCGGCCAGCTTTTCCCATTGCGGAGATCTTTTGCTTGTTCAGAGAGAAGATTGAAACCATATAACGAGCGCCGGGCCTCTGCCTCAACAGCAGAAAGACCCTCGGAGGAGGTCTCGAGGGCCTTATAAACATCCGGGACGCGCAGGCTGTAAATCGGAGTGGAGCTCATAATATTCAAAAGCGAGGGACAAGCCTATAAGACTCGCCTCTCGCATTACAATTATTCTTTCTTCTTCTTCGCCGGGAGCGGTTTCTTTCGGCGCGCCGCCCACAGTGGGTTTTTTGGGTTTGTTATCCAAATACTGTTCCAGCAGGGAAGGTGCATCGGGATGATCGACATGCAAAGCATGATCATATTCGCCAGCCGGAACGGGTCGTTCAAACCGGACCGGACGACGAACGCCAAAAAGCTCAAAGAAACGTGGTAATGCCAACCAAAACCGAATAGCGATATTCCTGCATCCGCAATGACTGCCATTCAACAATGGATGCCATCGCTCCCTGCACCCGCGCCTTTTCACGCACGATACGGTGGATCTGCTTCGGCTCACGGAAACCAATGGGCGAAATGAAAAGCAAATTGGCGGTAATGACCAGCACGCTGAACGAAATCAATACAACCCAACCGCCTTCCGTCCATTTTCCGGCGATCTGTCCGACAAAAACAATCCCCGAAAGCACCCCGGCAAAACCGGCTCCCAGGCTGCCCCAGAAGCGCTTGCGTCCTGTGAAATTCTTCAAGATATGCTTCCGTATCGCGAAACCCATCATCATGATCGGCATGAAAACGCCGATGCCATAATAAGGAACGCCCAGCAGAAGTATTGCCTCGTATGATAAATGTGATAATGATCACCACAACAAAAGCAATTGTCACCGAGCGGGTAAATGTCCCCCGCTTGTCACGATAAACAATGATTTCAGGAATTTCGCCAATCGCAACATCCCGCCATTCCGTAGCCTGGAGATCCTGAAAAGCAGTCATGGAGGCTGCTGTAAGCAAGCCAACTGCCAAAATCTGATATGCAAAGTACAGCACCTCGCCTCCCGGGATCTGTGTAAAGGCGATAAAAGACAGATTGGCGACCAGCGAACGGCCCAGCGTTCCATCGAAAACGTTGAAGTGAAAAGCAAAATATGCCAGGAAAGCAGTGGTAACGCCGCCATAGAACAGGAAGGAAGTTTGCACCAGACGGCCGATCCCGGATTTGCCGCTGTAGAAATCCCATATGCCCTGCAAGCGGGGCAGATGCTTCTTGCCCCATTTTACTATCCCTGCATCTTCATTGATCACAAACTGGATGCCGTTCGACATGGCCTCCAGGCCGCTCAATGCAACCAGGCCCTTCATGGAGGCCGTCAACATATGATACATCGCCTCCCAAAGGGTCGGAGTCACCACGGTTCGGTATACGGCACCGGCGGGAACACCTCTGCCCTTTGCAATGAACAGACCGATGGCCATGATAATCGTGAGAAAAACGAAAATACCTAACATGGTAAAGACCACACGCGCCGACTCGCCGCGGCCTCGAATGGTCAGATACCAGGTGATCGGTGACCAGCGACACGCCAATTGCGAAGTGGACATACCAGGAGATATTGTAGGCATTCGCAACAGAAATAACTGGTCAACACCGGAAAGACTCGAAACAACGATGGTGAAGATATAATCCTGCAATCAGGACAACTGCAACGATCAGGCTTAACCCGGGTACGAGATAGCGCATGGAAGCCGTATACGAACCGCCGCCTTCATTGAAAACGCCCAGCGAATACATATAAAGGAATCCAAATACTGGCATTGGCAAACGCAATCACAAGCACGGCGATATAGGCGTACTTTTGCAACCCATAAGGATGTAAGCGCGCTCATCATTTCGCCGGTGGCATAGAAATAAGAGGTGAAATAGTCCACACCAAAGAGAGCCAGCGCAGCCAGTAAACCGATCTGACCTGCACCGTGAATATGCGCGTGTTCTTCCTTCTCAACCGGCGCAATGCGGAATGAGACATATACAATAACGATCAACAATCCAATAGCAAACAGCATTTTCTTTCCTGCGTGAGAGTGAAAGACTTATTCGCCGGAAGTCTTGAAAGCGTCTTCCAGCATCTGAAGTTCAGCCAGCAAATGCTTGCGAGTGGAGGCGCTGAAGCGGGTATCCTGCGCAACTTTGGCCTGTTCTTCGCGTGCGGCGCGCACGACAAACGCCGGCACAAACATGATCCGCCCGGCAGGGATGACCACAAAATCATGGGTCTCTATTTTGAGGTCCTGGTCGTCGAAATAAGGAAGCCGCAGGCTCAACCCGCGATTCAAACTTTGCGCCTCGGCGCGCGTCTTTACCGTTCGGATGATGTCGGCGGTCATATAGACGGGCCAATGCCCGTCCCTGATTGACCAATTGGCCGAGCATCCCGTAATGCTTATTATGGTATTCCTCGTCTGCCAGAATGTAGGGAGCCAGCGAACGAGCCGCGAAAAGCACATTCAAGAAACGCTGCATCGATTTGATATCCGCTTCGGCTTCGCCCACCGAATTGACCAGCAGTTTGCCCTGATCGTCAAACGCCACCCACTGCGGCAAATAGAATCGCCGTGCTGCCGGAACATACGGCACCAGCAAATCGCCGCGGCCTTCTTCCGCTTTTCCTTCCTCGGCAATGGCATCCGTCGAGGCGGTAATTGCGGATTCCGGTTCCAGATCATCGCCGACCGGAATGGAGGGAATATCCTCATCCTCCGCCGCGATATAGGTCACATGCCTGCCGGAGGGCAGCATGTTATAGACCATATGGGTAGCCACGCTGAACCGTATAAGCCCCGAACCGACGGCGATGGCCTCGTCAGTGGACTGATCGAGTTCCGCCAGGCGCTGGCGCAGCAAAATGTGCACGTCCTTGCCTTCCAACCGGGTGCGCAAACTGCTTAAATGTTGTTCACGCCGGTCTTGAGGGATAGGCAGGGGGGCCGCTTGTCCTTCGGCTTTTGTGACCACCCGATCGGGCAAAGTAAAACGGAGGCCGCGTGACCTTTCAACATACGCATCCGCGATCTGCCGCGCCTGGGCTTCAAGAAAACGCTGAACGATCAGCGGCTGTAAGTTAAAAAGCGTCTGCTGCTGCTTATATTCTTCCTGCAGCCGGTCGATGGGAGTTCCAGGCGGATAACCATTGCTGTTCATTTGCGAGTTTTCGGCCATAGTTCCTTCTCAAATGATACATTCAGTAAATCAGAAAATAGTGAGGAGGGTTCTGATTTTTGGTGTGTGTGCGCGCTGCGGCGCACACACACCAAAAATCAGAAATTTCTCGAAATTGTAATTTACTGAAATTGAAAATCATAGCATCAACGACACAACAAAACGCCGGGCTGGCAGAGATCGCAGAAAACGATGGGCAGGCAAAAATATATCCTCGCAAACCGAGGATAAGGCGAAATTTCGTCCAGACCCTTCTTACGCTAACGACCGCAGGGATGATTGAGAGATCATGACCGACCCGGCAATGCAGGAAATCAATGCAAAACAAGGCTTACCGCGTAAGCGAGGCACATCATTATACTGCTTCTTGAACTAAACGGTGACAGAACAGGCTGCCTGACATTTCTGATAAATGCTGGAAGCTTACAGTATAAGACAGGGATTTGGCAGGGAGAAAGCCTATCGATAAGCGCCGCGATATTCAATGGGTAGCAGCCCGGCCAGCGATTCCATGATCTGACAGTGTAGCGGCCCGGGTTCGTTTCCGATCCTCTGCCGCGCCTTCGATATGGAACGGTTGCCCCACGGTCAGGGTAACCTTTGCCCGCTTCAACCGGCGCAGGTTTCCATATACGCTGGCATTTTCCGTTCCTGTCAAAGCAATGGGGATGATCGGCGCCTTCGCCTTCAACGCCAAATAGGCCGCACCCGGGCCGCCTTCTTCAAGGCCCCCGGCCAGGGTATAACGCCCCTCCGGTGCAATGATCATGAAACGGCCCTTCGGCGAGTCCATCCAATGCACAACGCAAGGCCCGCCGATCAGGCTGCCCGCGATGAAGCCAGATGATTCCATACCAATCCATCAATTTCCCCAGGATCGGAAAATCGTACAGTTCGATCTTACCCAGCGCCTCGGGCGCAGCCGGTAGGGCAGCCAGCAGGATGGCAGTATCCGCATCGCCCAGGTGATTCACCACGATCAACGCCGGGCCGCGAGCCGGAAAATGCTCCAGGCCGCGGAATGTTGCCTCCGTTAAGAGCCGGATCAGCACCCGCGCAACAAAGCGGGCAAGAGTCCGAAAGGAGCGACGCGCCCGACTAAGCCGCGGGAGCCGCGTCAGCTCGGGACGCCAGATTTTTGTGACAGGTTTAGGTGGGGGTGATGGCGGAGTCGGCATAGACACCGCGGTATTCCGCAGGCAGCAGACCGGCAATATGCTGCATTACCAGGTCAGCATTGTGTTGTCGGGAAGCGCGGCGCGCCTCACCGCGCCCTTCCACGGGAGGCAAGGTAAACGGCTTGCCGATACGAAGCTCAAGGGTATGGCGGCGACGCGTAAAACCGTTTTTCATAAAGTCGCCTGTGGTACCAACGATACCAACCGGTACGACCGGTACTTGCGCTTCGTTGAGAATATATCCGATGCCGGGCTTGGCGCGCCGCATGGCCGTGGCATGGGAACGTCCTCCCTCCGGCGCGATCAAGTAGAGGATATCCCGAGCGCAGCATGGACAACATGATATCGATCAGTTCGCGGTCATATTCTCCACGGTGGACAGGTACAACCTTGTACATCTGGAGCAGTTGGCCTTGAAAAGGTTTTTCGAACACATCCGAGGCGCCAACGGCTTCAATAACGGTTGGCCAAAAGGCCATCGCAAAGGGCGGGTCGAAGATGGAAATATGATTTATGGCTACCACATAGGGTTGACCGGATGGAATATTCTCTTGCCCAGTTACCTTTATCCGCCCTAAAATACTAAATACGAGCCGCGCTAAATATTTCAGGACCAGGCGCAGCAGCAGCAGGCCAAACGAGACCCGGTATACTCTCTTATCCACACAACCTCCTGGCTTGTTCGAAGACCTCGTCGGCGCTCAGCTTATCGGAGTCGATGACGACCGCGTCCTGTGCTGCACGCAGGGGGGCGACATCACGGGTGGAGTTCGATCTGGTCGCGTTGGATCACCTTGTCCAAAATGTCTTCAAAATCCAATTCGTTGCCGCGTGCCTTGTTTTCATTATGGCGGCGGTGGGCGCGTTCACGCGCCGAGGCATCCAGATAGATCTTCAGATCGGCCTCGGGCAGAACCACGGTGCCGATATCGCGGCCCACCATCACAACCTTGCCCCGCAGGCCAATGCGGCGCTGTTGCTCACTCAAAGCGCGACGCACATCGCGATAAGCCGCCACCGTGGAAACATTGGCATCCACCTCGGGACTGCGTACGGCCCACGTAATATCCCTGCCATCAACGATCACATCGCAAACGCGTCCATCGGGTTTTGAGGCAGGCAATACTTCGATCTGGCGATATTCTCCGCCAGGGCAGTGATAGCAGCCTCATCCTGAACATCCATGCCCGCCCTGCAAGGCCAGCCAGGTCACGGCTCGATACATAACACCGGTATCGAAGAATAGATAGCCGAGCGCGTCGGCCAGGCGTCGTCCGAGCGTGGACTTTCCTGAAGCAGCCGGTCCATCGATCGCGATGATGGAAGGAGGTGTTTTTGTCATGAAGATTCGAGCCCCAAAAAGGATTTGCCGAAATAAGGTTAAAGCAACCTGCGCATTCCCACCGGTCGCGCCACGACTTGCGCCCCGCACTGTGTGAAACGACCGCGAATGAGGCATATGGAAGAGAAGGGAGCCGGATATGAATAATGAAAACTCCCGGTCTCAACGATGAAACTACGGCTTGGGGACGGTCGAATCTATGAACAAGTCAGCTGCGCACCCAGACGATAATCGTCTCGTTGCTTACGGGGATCTGATGGAAGCTTGCCCAGTTGAGGAGATCCGAGAAGTGGGCCTGATTCCACAACGGGGTCTGCCGCCAGACAAAACTTTGCCCGCGATAATCCGCAGCCAGCGCCGGATCGGCCTTATCGGTCGTGATCACGATGGGCGGTGAAGTCGTGGTATCCAGCGCATTTACCACGTTCAATGTATGTTCATGCAACAGCCATTCAAGCGCCGGCGAATTTATGCCAGCTATCGTTACCGGCTGCGAATTGATATTGTTGTTGCTCCAATCCGACATTTGATCCACGGTCGTCAACAGCAAGTCGGACTGCGGAAGACCCTTATCCGGGGCCCACATCTCTACGGCATCCGGTATCACCCGCAAGCCGGCCGCGCCGGTAAGCGCGCTGAACGAATACACGCCCAGGAAGGCCGTCAGCCCCAACACCGCGCCGAAGCGCGCCACACGAATGGACCATCCAACGGCCACCAGCAGGATGCTTACGACCAGGAGAAAGAAGGAACCAAGCATCAACCAGGTTCTCAATGTAACCTGGTCTGGAACTCGGTCCCTGGGACCAGGGCCAGAAAATCAAGCCAGATGAATACAAGGATCAGCACAATCGAGGCCGGCAACGCCCAGCACTTCACGGCGTTCTTCGGGCAATACATGGGAACTGTGGGCCAGTTCCAATGCAGCCAGCGACCATAAAGGAATTAGCATCCAGGCCAGATCGCCAACTTGATGGGCAGGATAAAAAAGCGCCAGCAGCAATGCGACCAGCATCCATAGACTTAGGCGCATCACGCGGCGGCTCCCCTGAGTCCAACCGCGAATGATGGTCGCGGATCGCCAGGATCAGCCCCAGCGGTTGGTAAGCAACCAGGGAGAAGAGCATCAAGCCTGCAGAGACGCCCGGATGGTTGAGTCCAGCCGCGGAAGATAGTCCGGCAAGGCTGAAAGCCAGGCGCTTAAACCGTTGGGCGACAGGAAAAAGAGGCTTCCACCCATGATGATCGTTCCCACTGCAAACCATAACCCGGTGAGCCATTCGCCGCGCTCGCGCCGTACCGGCGGAGGACGCAGTCTCGATCTTTTGGCCTTCGTTCCAATCCCTGCAGGATCGCCCACGTGAGGCCTAAAGCGAGTAAACCGGACCAAAGCCAGGTTCCCGAAAGCAAAGCCAGGCCGGCAAAGACGCCTGCCCAACGATTTTGTTTCCGTTCCCAAAGCCCCCAGGCAAAGAGCAAAAAAGTTACAGCGAGGATCGAGCTCCCCGCCTGGCGCGAGAGGGCAACCAGGCCCGGGTCAAGAGCAAGCATGAAAGCCAGGATCAGGCTCGGTCGGGGCTTAAGGCGTTCCCGGAAGAGGAAGGGAACGAAGACCAGCGCGCTGCCGGTCAGCGCGGGAACCAGCCGTGCCAGGAAATTTGTCCCCTCGCCATATAAGAAGAAGAATACAGAAGTCAAAAGGATATACGCAGGTTGAGAGCCAAGCGCAGGATGAGCGCCTTGCACAACACCCAGGGCCTGCAAAGCCCAGCGGGCTTCGACATCGGTAAGCGGGCGAGCGCCCGAGGTTGATCAAGCGCACGAGCCAGCGCCAGAGCAAAGGCAAGGATGTAAAGAGCGGTTTGATGGCGGAAGGTTCTCATTGGCTGTATTTTACTTGAAGAATGTGCAAGAACGACCGGTAATTTGACATAGAGCATGACTGCCTATCCCTGAAGATGCCGATTTTTAGACGCAGGCGAAAACACCCCGAAAGAAAGGACACGTCGGATCTGATCGCTATGTCCGGATACCGTTAAGGCCTATCAGTAAACTTCAGGACGGTCGTCTTTGGGGGTGGATAAGTCATTCCTACGGAACTTCGTAAATGGTTACGTTCCCCTGCTGAAATACCTGGATAAGATTTTGTTGAAACTTGTCTTCCTGCACCGGATAAGTGGAACGTTCCAGGTCGCCAACATAAACATAACGGATATCATATTTTCTCAGGATATCGTGCGCAGTATCCCAATTGGGTGTGCGATAAAGCATGGCGATATCATCCTGGCGTGACCCCTGAGGCGTCATTCGCGCCGCGCCACTGCGTCTCATGCCCGGCCCAACCCAGCACGGCCGGCAAGCCCGTGTATTCGGAAATACGTGCGTAACCCGTATAACTTCCACCGCCGGTCCAACGGCTTCGGCAACCACTCCCTCCGGGGCGGATTTCAACCATGTAATCCCCGCCGCTTCGTCCGGATTCTCGCGCTGGATACGAGTGAAATCGTCCAGCGTCCAACCATAGGGAGGATTAAAGTTATTCGTTTTCGTGACGATGGAAAGCGCCGGATAGGTCAATGACATCAACAGCAAGAGGCTAATACCGATCCGGAAAGTCCAATCCCAGGCGCCGCGCAGGTTTTGCAAAAGGATGGCCGCACCGAATGCAGCCGCGAGGCTCCATAAGAGCCAGGCCTGATAATAGAACTTGAATACGGTATTAATGCGATAGTTAAATTGATCGCGAAGATAGACGAACTCCGGGGTAATCACCAGGAGAGCGCCCAGGATGATGAGAAGAAAAATAAAGGTTGTCAGGCTGTCGGGCTGGAGAGCTGGATGGTTGAGCATCCTCCTCAGCCTGATGTCCTGCGCCTGGCAATAACAAATGCAAGAGAGGGCACGAGAAGCACAACCAGGGTCAATAATCCACCCATGTAAGAAATACGACGGGACATGGCCGCGTTAGAAGAATGAACCCAGGTCAGTCACTCCCTTGCGAGGCAAGATACTGCTGGGCAAATCGCCGGATCCTTTAGAGTGGCCAGCCAGCCCAGGCTCCAGGAAAACCCCCATAGAAGAATCAGAAGGCCTGCGACAACGAGAAGGGAAAGCAGCCACTTCGCAGGCTGCTTTTCAGCGCGCCAGAGATAAATAAGATAAGCCAGCAAGAGGAACGAACATCGGCGCGAACATCACCCAGAACTGTGCACCGCGCGTCGGATTGATAAGGTTTGGCAGGATGCCGCCGGCCTGGGATGAAAAGCCGATATAGAAAGGCAAATAAAGCAAGATGGCCGGTATCCCCAAGCGGCAGGCCGAGAGCAAAAACGTCTTCGAGGCGCGCCCACGACCAGCGATCTTCACGCACCCGGAACAGCACATAGGCCAATACCATCAGAGCCGCCGCGATCAGGATGTCCCAGGTGTTGAGAAAAGCCAGCCCGCCCAAAGTCAGCGCGGCGGCAAAGAAACCGGTCCGGCTGATCTGCAGACGAAGGCCAAACAGATTGGTCTCTCCGCGCCATCCTCCCAGGAAAATGTTCAGCGCCAGGGCAACCGCCAGCAGGTTGAACGGAATGGCCAGCACGTGCGGATGAAGATCACCCAGCAGGAAGGAGAAGAAGGGAAATTCATCGATGATTTCCTGGGCATGATGCAGGAGATCTGAATCAGATACTACGCGCGAAGCCCGCCACCACCACAGGTAACGGGCAGGCATCCAACCATAAGGCTGGACCGGCGGATCGCTTAAATCCTTGATATCCAGCCATGTCCAGAAATTGAAGCCCGAACCTTGAGGGTTGGAAGGCCAAAAAAGACCGCGCTGATGCAGTACATCCAGAAAGCCTTCCAGGTTGCTGACGAGCAGGAGAAAAAGAGGGCTGAGGAAAGACAGACCCAGGATCGGATGATCGGGGAGTGGTCTCAGGCTCGCTCGCCAGTTATCTGATTTACGGCCGGTCAGGGAGAGAAGGTTATAAAGGATGCCATACGCGCCCACTGCGGACAAGGCAAAGATGAGGGAGGTCATCAGGTTGTGAGCCGCGCTTCCGGGCACGGATGAGAGCTTGGCGAGCATGGCAGTCAGCACATAACCGAAATAATAATAAGAGATGGCGTAACCGGACAGCCAGGAATCATGCGGGGGAAAGGATGGCGAACGCAGGATGGAATCAATGAACATCAATTCCATCGGCCGCTCGGTCCCGTCTCAATTCGGGGTTGCCCGCGCGGAGAAAGGCGAGAAAGGCAAAAGACAGGAGGAAGAGCGCCTCTTCGGTAATTATGAGGCGGAGGTTTTTCCGCAGCCAATCAATGATTTCAGATTTCAGATCATGGATATTCGATTGCGGAAAGAAGAAAGCAGAAAAGCTCAAACCAAGCAGGGCCAGAAGGCCGAAAAGGATTCCACCCACTGTGTTCTGCGTCAGCCCAAGCGAAGTGAACATCCAGAATACATAGCCCCAGATCAATAGGCCTGCGGTGCGCGACAAGCTATAGCCGCGATCTGCCAGCGCGGGGAAAAGACGATACACCAGCGGGAAGGTGAGCCAGCCGAGCAGGGTGATGATGATGTACCAGGAGATGAAGGCTAACATTAGGCGGGCGGCAACGAGAGGTCAGGAATTAGCGTTCGGGGAGCAGGGCAGATGGCAATGAAAAATGATCGTCCGGGCCGGGTTCGAAATCCACGGCCTGGAGGATCGCATCCAGATTGATCGGCCCATAGATATGCGGGAATGTCTCGCCCGCCGGGACGCCGGGCGGAGGGGCGCCTTCTGCGGGAGGTTCCCACTTCAAGTCGGAAGTGAGCCGCCTAGGGTCGATCACGAGCAGCACGAGCCCGGATTGTCCTTTGTAATATTTTTCAGCCACCGGTAATAACCTGGGAATAAGTCGAGCAATGGATAAAGCCCTCAGACTCCAGGCTTGGAGCAATATATTGACCGGCGATTATTGCTTCCATCCAGGCCTTGCGAGTGGTGATGTGCACGATATTCATGGCAGCACCTTATAGATAACCGTATCGCCCTCACTGATAAACCGACTCCATAACTTGCCGTCGTATTGCGCAAACTTGTCGAGGCCGGGGCCGGCATATTCCGCCCGTTCAAGCTCTCCGACGACAATATACCTGACATTATATTCGTTGAGGAAAGCGCGTGCGGCATCTACACTCGTTGTCATGTAGAAAGCATCGATATCATTCACGCGCTCCTCGACAAGCTGCGGGAACTGCGTGCGCTGCTGGCGCTGATGCCAATTCCAGCCGACCACGCCGGGCAGGCCGGTATAGATGGTGAAACGCGTGCACCAACGATATTCGGGACAATTCGCCTCGACAATCACGGGCGAGCCCTGCACGTTGTCCTGCATCCAGCGGATCGCCTTATAATCGTGGATCCAAATTCATGGTCACGTTGAAATCTGCATATTGGGCATATTGCATATAAGTAATGCTGTCCAGCGTGAGCGGCACGCCGCCCGCCATGCGGTCAGATACTTTATCGGTGGTCGCCGAAACGGTATATAAGGCCGCGCCGGCCAACAGAAGAGCCATACCTCCCTGGAAGAAGCCGCGCCAGCCCGGAAGCCATTTTCGAAACTCCGGCAGAAGCCACACAAAGGCAGCTCCAGCCGACACAGAAAACAAGGCCCAGCCCTGCAGGTAGAATTTGAAGACCGTGTTCATGCGGCCGATATCGCCGTGCACTACGACGATCTCCACAACAGATCGAGATGAACAAAGCGGTGCCGGTCAAAAAGAGTACAAAGCGTTTGACGTCGGGCATATTGGGGCGCAGGATGAGCAGACCAGCCCAGACCGCCAACGGCAGGGCAACCCATCCAATCTCCACGCCGCGGTAAGCCAGGTAGAACAAGGCAATCAGGAAGATAGCGATGCCCGCCTCGATCAGCGTGATATACGGGCGCAGCTTGTTCAACGATGAAACCGGCGTCGAGTGCCAGCCACTGGCGGGTCTCCCAGGCCATCCATCCGGTGATGATGAACAGGAACACGCCCCAGTGCGTGAGGTAGGACCAGATCGGCGTCTGCGAGGCCGTCCAGGCGATCGAGCGCGCCGTATCCCTGGCTGTAAGCTGCCCGATAAGGCTCATATAATAAATAGGAAAGATCAGACAGAAAGGCTGCGCTGCCAACCGTCAAAGCCAGTTTCTTGACCCACACAGGAAGTTCAAGCGGCCAGTGAATCACCTGGTCCGAACGCCATATGGAATAGGCCAACACCACGAAGCCGATCGGCAAATAGGTATAAATGTCGGAAAGATTGGTCGGATACAACGCGCCGATGGCGAGCGCGCCGATGAGCAGTGAGAAGATCGAGAGGCGGCGGCTCAGGATGATCGAAAGCGCCCACGCCAGCGCCAGCAATGCCAGCGGCATGGCCAGCATGTGTGCATGCAGATCGCTGTATAGAAATGTGAAGAAGGGGAACTCCGTGATCTCATTGCCCGGTCCCGGCGGGATGACGCGGCTGGGGTCCCAATACCAGTCTCCCCGCCATACGGAAGCGGCTGCCCCAGCACCGCCTTGACTGCACCTTGCCGCAGCCCAGATGAGGCGCTGCCCAATATTGGCATTATCAATGATCCCGCCGGGCGCGGCCATACGCTCGAGACCCTGATAGATCATTCTCACCGTGCCAAGGTTTCCCAGCACAACCATCAATAACGCCGCCAGCAGGCCGGCAATTAAACGAGGATCGGGGGTCAGGAATCGGAAATCGGAACTTCGATTCACGGTCCTTTACCAATAAATTCCAACCCACGCAGAACGCTCCCATGGCCACCATGGCAAACAAGGTTGGGAGAATGAAATTGTAGGCCAGCGTCGGGACGATGCCAAGCAGCTTCACCGGCGTGGCAACCAGCACAAATCCGTAATAGTAATAATTGATGTAACCGCCTGCGAACCACGGGTCGTAGGGAGGGAAGGAAGTGCTCTTGATGATGGCATTGAAATAAGAAAAGTCCATCGGGCGCTCGCCGCCCTTGGCCGGATGCCACAGGTCCGGATTGCCAATGCGGATGAGAAAATCGAAGAGGAAGAATGCCAGGAAGAGTCCCTCGATCATCAGGAAATATTTCTTGCGCGATCTCCATTCTTCAGCCAGCTCCGCTCTTTGCCTCCAACCCAGGCCCAAACCGGCCAGCCGCCAGCAGCGCAAATATCACGGCAATCGTCGTCCGCGTGACCGGCACGCCGACCGAGCCGCTCAACCACGATACATAAGCGAGCAGCAACAATCCCAGCACGCGCGCCAGCGGATAGCCTTTATCGCCAAGGCCCGGCAATGCAAGGCGGATGATCGGATAGGTCAACAGGCCGAGGATGAAAATAAACAAATACCAGATGACCAGGCCAACAACCGGATATCGGTTTTGGATCCATTCGTAGTTGAACAACTGTGACCAGGTGCCGCCCGCCTGCTGCCTGGCAAGGCTTACCGAGGCGAAGCATCAATGATTTGTAACTGCTGGCCTGCCGGGGCGTGAGATGGACAACATTGCTTAAGTCCACCGCGCCGAGGATGTTCTGCACCTGGGCCGCGCTGAAATCCGGCTGCTTCTGGAAGATAAGCACCTTGGGATGGTCATAGACCGTAAAGGCTTCTTCCGCGAATTGATCGTTGGCTTCCCATTTGAAAACGCCGGGTATATCGATCGTTGGGAACGATTCGAAAACAGCCACCAGTTTATATCCCAGCTGACCCTGGAACATGCCGGGCTTGGCAACGTTGTAGCACCAAATGACATCCCGATCGGCGGGACAGCCGATGAGGGCGCGGTAATAAGCGGTTGTCAGCGGATACCGTTCGGGGACGCGTGTCACCGAGGCCCACTGGCGGTTGGACGACATGAAAAGGATATCGCCCTGGCTGAGCGTATCAACGAAACGCTTCAATTTATCGGCATTATCGTCCCAGTAGATCTGCAAATTGAGCCCGCCCTGATAAAGTCCGCCGTAGCCATCGTAGCCTTCGGACCCCAAGGCGCAGAGGCAGCCCATCATCCAAATCGGATTCGTTGATCGGCGCTGCTCCGACGAAGGTCAAGGCGCCGGTTGTCTGGAGGCTGAGGTAGTAGATCTGGCCCTTGGTCACGATCAATGGAATGGTCCAGAGGCAGGGTGTACGCCTTGCCGCGTCCATCAGGAGCCATTGGCAAAATCCGAGGTCAAAGAAGCCTGCGCCAGCGGTTGACCTGCATGGAGCGGTCGGGTTGGAGATCAACGTGACAGGCTGAAAGTCTGGGGCGGTGTAGAGCCCACCGTGACCACATGCGGGAAATAAACCTCCGTCAAGGTCCCGCTGGCGTTGGCGGTGAATGACAGTGGATAAGGTGTGCCATTTTGGATCTGGCCGCCCGTGGGGAAAGGCAAAGGCTGCTGATAAACGGAACCGTCCGCTGTTTGGATGTGAAGATTGATCGGCCCGGGAACGTTTTGATAGATCCAGTATGTTGCTGCCACGCGAGTAACGGGCCGGGTGTAGATACGCGTGAAGGCATAGGCCCAGGCGAGGGTCAAACCGAGGACCAGATACCCCAATGACGGCAGAGCAAAAGCGAATAAGCAAGGTAAGCGCCATTTAGTTTTCGGTCTTTCCCATGTCCCATAGATCAATGACAAGCCAGCCGGCCATCATGGCAAGCAGCGGATAGATCGGCAGTTGATAGCGCATGGTGGGGTTGAAGGCCAGTGACTGCCAGCCAAAATAGGCCGCCGTCCAACCCCATAACAATACGTGACGCAGTTCGCCTTTAAAAATGCGCCATGCCATCCACAGGAAACCGGCCCAGGCCAGGATGCCCAGAGGCAGGCCGAGACCCCAGACCGTAAGGTTGGTAAACGAAAACAGATGCGAACGACGCGCCCATTGGAGGGCAAACGGCACGTCCACATCGCCGCTGGATTGAGCTTCTAACGATCTGGATATTGGACAGCCAGGCGGGGTTGATGCTGATCCCGTTAAAAGCGTAAGGCTGGAAAATGCGGAAAGCCAGGATGGATATAATTGCGCCGGCGATTAAGTAAACAGCAATCTGCGACCAGTATTCGGCGTTCAGCAGCCATTGATCGATATTCGATTGCTGGTTTGCAATTGTCTGCTGATGGTCACCGTCTTCGTTCTGCGGCCTGCGGGTCTGCACTTAAGTAACGCAGAATAAATGCACCCGGCAAAAGGATTGCCAACGGCGCGGCGTTCAATTTTGAGGCAACCGCCATGCCCAGTGAAACGCCAAAACCCAGGCTTAAGAGCAAAAGAGGATCACGGATAAGTTGTAAAATGCGTTTTGCGAATCGCGCTTCGAGAGTAGAGCCTTCGTCCGCCGGTTGATCTCGATAGGATGGCCGTCCACCGCCTACAAGTCCGGGCCCCTTGTATAACATGATCTCCACGGCAAAATATATCGCCAGGAAAATAAATAAGTTGGCGATCGTATCCACCGTAAAGAAATGAGACTGCTGGATTTGCAAAACCGCCAGAGCCGAGAAAGCTGCGCCCAACAAGGCAACCCGACGGTTATATAAACGCGCCGCGATGATGTAGATCAACAGGATGGTGAGCAAGTCACTCAACGCGGAGACCTGCCGTCCGACCAGATCCACCTGATCATAACCGACCTGTCCAACCCATTCGGCTATGTACCGTACCATCACAATCGGCAGATCGCCATAAACGAAGAAGCCATATCCGCTGATTCTGAGGATTGAGGGTGATGTGGCCGTGCTGAAGTAATCTCCGATCCCCAGCCAGTGCACCTGATCTGGCGGACAAAACTGGACGGGCAGTGTTCGGCACAGCGCACTTCTTAACCTGCAATGCGCTCTCCACCATCGTGAGGAAACGTTCATCGGGATGCAAATGCTGGTTGCTGTCCCAATTCAAACCGAGGACGCGGAAGTATGTCCCAACCACCAACACGACGATCAGGAGCAAGTCATAAACCCAGGCGTGCTTATCAGGTTTCATAGGAAGTAATTTATCACCGGAAAATTAATGCACATTAAGGAGATCGCTAGCCGGGCACAAAGTAGATCCAAAAATCATGGTTCGGGATGGGAGATTTATGCAGACTCAGCGAACCCTGTGGATACAATTGCCTGAGTATATCGAGGGATTTCTGGTCATTCTGACGTCGGGTCCTGCAAATTGGCTTTCACCATAAACAATTTTGTCCCGGTTGATTGCAAGGTGTCCGGCAGGTGTTCTGGAAACATGGCAAAATCGCGGTTTGGGATGCCCGCCCACACGCCGGGCAGGCGAGTATCCACCCAGTACGGGAAGGGCACGATCCAAACCGTATCCGTTTCACCATAGATGAGGCCGAACTGTTTGATGACGAGCCCCATCTCCGAAGTGTTCCATGAGCCGTTGCGGTAGTTCTGATCAAATTGATGGAAGACAATATCGAAATTCTGGGCGGCGGAAAAGAACAGCAGGAGTCCAATTACCGCGTAGGCCAATATGGGCTGCCTTCTGGGCGGCGCTTTTGTCTCCCCTTCGGGAGCCGGCGGAAGGCCGAAGGCCGGTGATCAGTCCATCGAGCGCCAGTGCTACAATGAGGAACGTGGGTACCAGCGCGCCCCCGGTGCGGTTCATTTCGGGGTTTTCACTGGGGAATGCCAGGGCCAGGATCGAGGGAAGCATGAGGATGGGGATCGAGATGATAAGGAACAGGTCCAGCCAGTGGCGTTTTTGAAGATAACGCACCAGGAGCAACACCACCCCGATCAGGAACAACGCGCCGGAAACAACATCCAGCGCCGGGCGATTCGGCAGGGAATTGACCCAGACCACGCCATCGTTCCAGTTGAGCATTGTGAGCGCATTCCAGGTATTCGATAAGAAGATCTGGTACCAGGGGGCAGCCAGGGACTGGCCCGGAGCCAACCGCGAAAGGGCGCGGTAAGAGAACATCTCAGGGTTTTCCAGGGCATAGCGCAGCAGCGGCAAAAATATGATAAAGGAAGCCAGGACGACGATCACCAGCCAGACCATGGCATCCTGGCGCACACCTTTGGACTGGGCATGCAGGAAATAAAGAATGAAGGCCACCACCACCAGCAACGGGACAATTCGATAGGGGGTGTAACCATGCAGACCGAGCCCCAGAAAGATACCTGCGAGAATAAAATCGTTGCGGTTATGTGTGCGCAGGCCGCGGATCAGATAAAGCAGAAGCGGCGCGACGAACAGCGGATAAAGCGGGAAGCGCAGCCCGATGCGGGAGATGACATTGGGCCAATAGCCGATGCCCGCGAAGAACGAACGCGATCAAGCCCACACGCGGGCATTGGCAACTTCCTTTCCGAGCAAATAAATATAAGGCAGTGTGAAAAGGCCTAACCAGACCATCGCGATCTTCAGGCTCAAATATGATAATCCGGTTCCAAATACCCACGACACGAGCAGGCTCCAATACATCCGATGGCCTCGCGGCCCGTGTTCCGCGGGAAGAATATATGGGTCTGGCCCTGGCTGACATCGTAGATATCCAGGATCTTCTCGGCATGATCGCTGAACGGTTCGTTCGGGGTCTGTTGGATGTGATAGACGCGGAAGAAGAGAACAACGGCAGTGGCAGCCAGAAGCAGGATCGTCCATCGACTGACCGATGATCTGCCAATTTCTTCGGCCAAGGAATGTGCGCAGGCGCTGCCAGATGGAAGGCGCCTGGGGATCGCGCAGCCAAAGCGACCAGATGAACAAACCCAGTGCGATGAACCACAAGGCAAGGTTGAAGCCGGTAAACAAATTGCCGGTGAAGAAAAGAAAAGCCAGGGCTGCGAATGGTATGGAAATAATGAAGGCCAAGCGGTGAAATGTCAGCGGATCTTTGGCCGTGGAAGACTCTGGCAGTGGGGCAAGCACCCATTCGCCGCGTAAAATGCCCCATATCAATAAGCCCAGCGCCATGAGATAAAAGGCGATGCCGACGACCGCGGAAGGGTTCGGAGGCTCGAAAAGACCCTGGGCAAAAAGCGCAAGAGCCAGGGCGCCAAGAGCGAACCAGGGTACCGAAATTGACAATGTAGGACGGACCAGGGAACCTAACGCGGGCAGCGCGGACGCCTGGATGCCGTCCGTCTATCGACCTCGTCCTCCCGGTATTCGGGGATCTCGATTCGCGGGCCGCGCCCAAACGATAGTTTGGATTTTAGATAATCGAGCACACTCGGCTCTTGAGATGGATCGGGGTTCGGGGATTGAGTATCGTCAGGCATGTTCACCACTCATTACTTTTCCGGGCAATTATAACCACTGACCAATAAAGGGCGCGTTCCGGCTTGAAAACTTTTTAACTGAGTTCCCCTCACCTGTTGACCTTGCTCGGAGGCTGGTCGTAAACTTCACAGGAGTCTCTCAGGCTGACCAACTGACAATGTCACCTTCGAGGAAATCCTAAAAGTCGTATGCCGTGAATAGTGACATTATCCAGTTAAAGCGGTTTCGCCGGATTTCACTGGAGAAGTTAATTCCTGTGGGCCGGTAGCTACTCACCGTCCTGTTGTTGTTTGCCCGACAAATGAATATGGGCGGGGAAGAACACCCCGCCCATATTCATTTGTCGGAATTCTAGTCCCAGGCTGAAAGCGTGGGACGACAGGGTGACGCGAATGCAAAGCGGCAGCACCACCAATGTCACTTCCAGCGGTATCACCACCAGTAGATACGTGAGCTATATAGAACGTATATACACCCTGAGGATGTTCGGGCATCTCCATGAACTTTCTCAGGAAGCGTTCGGTGAAATATAAATTCCAACGCGTCGGCACCATGATCCAACGGTTGAACAGGGCATGCGGGATCAAGGTCGGCGCCCCAAAATAATGTCCCCATTCCAATACGTGCAGCGCCTGCGGCGAGAAGTAGTGCCACCAGCGCTCCAGCGTGAAACCGTTCTGCTCGAGCCGCGCCTGCCAAACCGAAGGCGAATCACAATGGTAGTGGCGGGAAATCTTATTAAAGAAAGAGCGGTACCAGGATGCCATCGGATGCAGGCCGATACGATCAAAGCCGCCTCCTATGGAAAGAGACGGAAGGAAGTTATCGTTTGGCACACAAAAGACAAACGGCGCCCCCGGCTTCAACACGCGGGCCGTCTCTGCCAGCACCGCATCGATATGGGGGATATGCTCGAGCACCGAATTGCTGAACCCGCTGGCAAAGTAATGATCCGGAAAAGGCGAGCGTGCGCGCATCGGCCTCGACCAGCGAACGATATGCGCCATGTTTTTTGGCTTCATGGATGGGCGCATGCCATGGATCGAGACCCACATCGATCTTCCGTTCAAAAGTCAGGGAAGCGAAATGGCCGTCGCCGCAGCCCACATCGTACACCGGCGCCGGGCAGGGATAAACCCTGATAAAACGAGCTTTCGACCGCTCGCAAAAAAGCGCGGAAATAAGGCAGGTCGCGTAACTGCAGGAAAAGAAAATCCTTCGATGCGTTGGGTCGGCGATCCTTCGATTTTGATTAGTCGGTCACCGCTTCCTCATTAAGTTCTCGAATAATTTCTCGTATTCCGCCGCAACGGTATCGGGAGCATAGGTTTTTTTGATGGACGCGAGATCGTCACCGGATTTTTTCGGCTCATCCAGGACATCCAGAATGGATTCGGCCAGGGAAGCCGGATCGCCGATCCGGGCCACGCGCCCCATCTTATGCATCTGGACCGGCATCCGCACCCCCGGCAAGGCAGAGGCCACACAGGGCACTCCATTCAACATGGCCTCGATCTGGACGAGGCCAAAGGCTTCCGTCGAATTCAAGGATGGCACCACCAGCACATCCAGGTTTGGATAAAAAGCAGCCATTTGAAGCGGGTTTAGATTGCCCAGGAAAGTCCAATGGCCCGCATTCTCATACTCATGGATGCGCGGCATGAGACGGTCAGCGTAATGCCAGCTCGCCCATCACATTCTGATATTGCCCGGCAAACAGAACCTGGGCTTTCGGATATTTTTTCAGAATGGCGGGCAGGGCATCGAGAAGCACCTCGACCCCTTTTTCGGCGGCGAAGCGGGCCGCCATGCCGATGACCGGTCTCTTCTCCGAGGTCTGATGCGTTTTGGCGAAAGCCTGCACCGAGCCTTTGTCCGGGGAGGGAAGTTCGACAGGCGGGAGGATCGTGCGCAGTTTGAACTTATAGCGTGAGAGATAAGATGAGCTGTCGGCATAGTCCTGTGTATATGTGACAACCTGGTTCGAAAGGATGCCGGCCATATTGTTCTGCCATTTAACCACAAGATTGACAAAGCGATTGAATAAACCGGGCGGAAGCAGCAGATCGCAGTGATAGGTAAGGACAGCCGGCTTGCCAAAAAGCCGGCCGCGGAAGGCCACGCCGGGAGCATCGAATTGCGGCAGGTGCATCTGGACGACATCGTGTTCACGCACCAATTGGGTGGCGACCAGGCCGAAAGTCGGGGCGATCACGCCCTTGCTCAAACGAAGAAGGACCGGCACGCGGATGACCTCGGACGCCATCCATGGTCTCTGTGAGCGGCAGGGACTGATCGTAATGCGTGGTCATCACGGTGACCTGGTGCCCGCGTTTGACGAGCGCACGCGCCAGCCGCTCGGCGTAAATGGTGAGACCCGAGGTATGTGGGCGATAATAAGTTAGGACGGTGAGGATTTTCATGAAGCGGGGAGATTATACTGCTTCTTACCCCAACCCCCGGCATATTTTGTTCATGGTTATTCGGAATAACTCCAAATTTCCCGTTGAGTATTTTTCAGTATAACCAGCAACTCATTGCACGGCAGCGTGTTTATAAGTATGCAATTGTAAGGGCTTACGTCCATTGTATCAGGCGCCCGTATCACTTCCGGAAATTACCAATTAATCGATAGGAGAAAATGCAATGCCAGCTAAAACATCTTCAGCAAAAGTACAAACGCAAGCGCGGATGGCAAATCCAAATGAACTCTGGAAATGGGTGTATTTGATCGGTCTATTGGTTGCGGGGCTGGTTGCAGCCTTTTCCATCAAAGCCCTCGATCGATATTTGGGCTGGTTGCTGATCCTCGCCGGTATCCTGTCGGGAATATTCTTCCTGGATTCAGGGGATGTTGTCAATTTCGGTATCCGCTTCCTGCTCTTGTTTGCGGTATCAAAAGCCCTGGACGCCATCCCGGTCATCAGGCCCATTTTTTCAGGCTTCTTCGGCGGGGTGGTTGCCTTCCTCGGCCCGGTGGGTCTTACCCTGCTCGTCATGTACTTCTGGAGAAAGTATTTCGCCAGTCATGATGTAGTTTGGAACCTGAGCAAAGGGCCGCCGGGATTCCGGCGGCCCTTTGTTTTAACATATTGGTACTTAGGTAAGGTTGATGCGATAGCCATAAAAGGTTATCATGACCGAAATCGATAACCCAACAAGAGAGAGAAGGAATAAACCATGTTTAATTTCGGTAAAAAGAAGGAAGATGAAACCCCGCAGGAGGCCTGGATCATGCCAAGAAGACCGTTAACAGTGGGCTGACCGGCGGTCTGACCAAGGCCTTTATGGGCCAGGGTTTTGTGGATAAGATGAACAATGCCATGGATAAGGGCCAGGCAGCGATCAATATGCAGAATTCGGGCCAGTGGCTGTTGCAGACCGGCCTCGAAGGCAGCGCAGAAGTTGTCTCCATTGAAGATACCGGCAAGCTGATCAACTTCAATCCTGTGGTCAAGCTGACCCTGAAAGTCACCCCGGCCATGGGCATGCCTGCCTTCCAGACCGTTGGCGAAACGACGGTTTCCAAGATCGCCATTCCCCGCAAAGGCGAAACGGTCAAGATCAAATACAACCCGGCTGACCCGTCACAGTTCGTAGTGGTTTCGTAAAAGTTATTAAACGTAATTAATAAGAAAGAAGAGCAGTTAACCGCTGCTCTTCTTTAAATTCAACTTTGACCGTACGCAAATAGATTCTAAAATAGATTCCTGTTCTCATTTAACCCATTTATATAATTTTTCGATGCCCTCTTCCAGATTTATTTTGGGTTCCCAGCCCAGTTCGCGCTTTGCCTTACTGAAATCAGCATAGAAAACACGCTGGTCGCCGGGACGCCAATCGGCGCGGGCGACGGGGATTTTCCTGCCCAACAACTTCTCCAGCAGCGGACCGAATTCCGACCACACGGCCAATACGTTGCGCGTGCCGCCGCCCAGGTTATAGACCTGGCCGCGGGCCTTATCCATCTTTGCGAGCGCGGCATCGTAAGCATTCAGCAAATCGTCCACATGCAGCACGTCACGCACCTGTTTCCCGTCGCCGTAGATCGTGATCGGGCGGCCCGTCACCGCGGCGATGACCATCCAGGCCAGCCAACCCTGGTCTTCCACCCCAAACTGGCGCGGGCCATAAATACAGGACTGGCGCATGACCACCGTGGGCAGATCATAAATACGCGCATAGTCGCGCACATATTGATCGCCGGCTGCCCTTCGAGCAGCCATAAGGCGAGTGAAAATCCAGCGGCTGGGTCTCGGTGCAGCCCAGCGCCAGGTCCGCATAACGCCAGCGTGTGGCTTCCTCCACGATCCTCACGTCTTCCATACCGCCATACACCTTATTGGTGGAAGCATAAATGAAGAGTGGGCTGCGTCCCGATAGGCGTGCAGCCTCCAGCGCGTTGAAGGTTCCCAGTGCATTCGATTCAAAATCGTGCCTGGGGTCCGTCACCGAGGTGGTGACCGCGACCTGTCCGGCTAAATGGATGATAACGTCCGCGCTGCGTGCAGTGGCTGTCAACAAAGGCGCATCGGTCACATCCCCAACGACAAGCTGGAAGGCGTCTTTCCCGAACTTGTCCTCCAGCCAGGCCAGGTTCACCTTGGCGCCGGCCCGGCTGAGATTATCGTAGATGCTCACCTTTTCACCGCGTTCCAGCAGGCGGTGGACATAATTCGAGCCGATAAATCCGGCGCCACCCGTGATCAAATAATTGCGAGCCATGGTTTCTCCTCAATCAAATTTTATTACCCCAGCCTTAAATTCCGGAGGGGTCGCCCTACAGGACAGGGCGATTTTCCCGTCTTGGTTTACCTCGCCAGGAAAGCGCGGTCACCTAGGTGGTAAGGCTCGTGTTATTGCGAGAATACAGCCTGCGCTGCGCGAAAAAATTGACGGCCAGCATGCCGAATAAAAAGCCGCCGACATGCGCCCACCATGCGATCCCGCTGCCGGTAGAACCTTGCAAGGCCAGCCAACCCGAGAACAACTGCGATACGAACCAGAATAACAGAAAGATTATGGCGGGGATCTCGATGATCGTGAAGATAAACAAGATCGGCACGAGGCTTGCAATGCGCGCACGCGGGTAAAGGACCAGATAGGCTCCCAAGCACCCCGGCAATTGCGCCGCTCGCGCCGATCATGGGCACGTTGCTGCTCTGCAAGACAAAAGACTCGAACAGCCCGGCCACCACGCCGCTGAGCAAATAAAAGACCAGGTAGCGGCCGCCTCCCAGGCGGTCTTCGATATTATCGCCGAAGATAAACAGCACCCACATATTACTCAGGATATGGAACCAGCCGCCGTGCAGGAACATGGCGGTAAAGATGGTTACCCACACCGTTGCGGGATGCGCCATCAGTTGGGTTGGAACAAGCCCCCAGGTGCGCGTCAACCTGTCCAAAGCAGAGGGGCTCAGGCTGATCTCATAGAAGAAAGACAAGAACATTCAACCCGATCAGCAGCCAATTAACAAGCGGGAATCTACGGGAATGCAGGGTGTCATAAAGGGGAATCATCGGTTTCTCCTTTCGACCTGAATTTGACCAGTTGCCGGTAGATCCCTGACAGAGTCTGACCTTCGCGCGAGAGGGCATATCCGCCCAGCACAATGCTTGATGAGGTAATTGAAGAAACGCGAAGTCAATGCGACAGCCAGGGAGGTAGACTGGTCCCCGGTCAGTAGGGTTAAGGCTCCTCCAAATGCGCCTTCAAAAGTCCCCACCGCCCCCGGTAAAGATGGAACCGCCCCGCCAAATGCGGCCGCACCCAGACCGAACATGCCCCAGGTCACCTGCGCCTGCGGAAAGAAAGCCAGGATGATCAAATAATAATTGAAGATCGCCATGCCCCAGTTGACCGCCATCCAAAACAGGAAACGCGCAAACAACCAGCCGTCGGTCAGCACGCCCAACCCGGTGAGAAAAGATTCAAGCAGGCTGCCTCCCAAACGCTGGATGACGGGCCAGCGTGCGCTCCACTTATGGAATAGATCCAAAGCCCACTGACGGTTGCGGGCCAATAGATATAGAAAGGCGATGCCGATCAAAACCGCCGCGCCCAGCAACAGCGCGATCCGATCCGCTCCGCCCGCGCCGACCACAAACGGCAGGGAGGCGAGAAAGATGGCCGCCGTAAAGACCAGGTCCATGGAGCGTTCAATGACAATGGTGGGCAGAATCTCGGCAAATTGCATATCTGATTTCCGGCTCAGCAGGAAGGCCCGCCCGATCTCGCCCAGGCGGAAGGGCAGAAAGTTATTGAGCAGGTAGCCTTCATTCAATGTATTAAAGACGACGTGATAAGGGCACGCTCTCCGGCAGCAAGCGTCCGCCAGACGATGGCGCGGACCGCCAGCCAGGCAAAGGAAAGCAGGACGCCAAGGCCAAGAGCCAGTAGTTGGCAGAACGAAGCGCTGCCAGTACTTTGGACCAATCAACAAAATAGAGGATGGCCGCGATCAACAAAATGCTGATGATCGCACCGGGGAGCCAGCGTTTCGCGTCCTTCAGAAATTGGGGCACAGTTCAATATCCTCAGAGACGCGCCAATATGATTAACGACAAAAGCCGTAAATCCGCATGCACGATCTCCATTATTCTTCTTCCAGCTTGAGCACGGCCATGAACGCCTCTTGCGGGATTTCCACATTCCCAACCATTTTGAGGCGTTTCTTGCCGCGCTTCTGTTTTTCCAGCAATTTCTTCTTGCGCGAGATATCGCCGCCATAACATTTGGCAAGCACATCCTTGCGCGTGGCCTTGACATTGGCACGCGAGATCACACGTCCGCCGGCCGCGGCCTGGATGGCGACATCGAACATCTGGCGCGGGATGATCTCTTTCAATTTCGTGATGAGCCGCTGCCCCTTATGGAAGGCCTCTTTCTCATGGACGATGGCCGCCAGGGCATCCACCGGTTCGCCATTGACCAGGATCTCCAGCTTCTGCAGTTCATCCGGGCGGTACTCGAGGAATTGATAATCGAGCGAGGCATAGCCTTTGGTGCGCGATTTCAATTCATCGAAGAAATCGACGATGATCTCGGACAGCGGGATCTCAAAGTTGAGCTGTACGCGATGCGGCGCGGGATATTCCTGGCTCTTGTAAATGCCGCGCCGCTTCGTGACAATTTCCATGATCGGCCCATAATATTCGGTGGGCGTGATGATCTCGATGTTCATCCACGGTTCGCGGATCTCGACGATCTTGCTTTCATCGGGCAGATCGGCGGGCGAGTCGACCAGGCTGGTCGTCCCATCGATCATCAAGACCTCATATTCCACCGAAGGGGCGGTGAACAGGACATCGAGCAGATACTCACGTTCGATGCGCTCCTGGACAATTTCCATGTGAAACAAGCCCAGGAAGCCGGCGCGGAACCCAAAGCCAAGCGCCTGCGAAGTCTCAGGCTCGAAGGTTAGAGAGGCATCGTTGAGCTGAAGTTTGTCGAGCGATTCGCGCAGGTCGGTATATTCCTCCGCTTCGACGGGATAGATCCCGGCGAAGACCATCGGTTTGGGATAACGGTAGCCCGGCAGGGGCTCGGCGGCCGGGGCCGAAGTAAGCGTGATCGTGTCGCCCACCCGGCAATCGTGCACGGTCTTCAGGCCGGTTGCAATATAGCCCACTTCGCCGGCCATCAAACTTTGTTCGGGCTTCATCCCCGGTGCGAAGATGCCGATCTCCACCGGCTTCAGGTCCGCTTTGGTGGCGAACATATGCAGGGTGTCCGTAGGCTTGATCGCGCCTTCGAAGACACGGATATAAGCAATCACACCTTTGTAGGCATCATAATGCGAGTCGAAGATCAGGGCCCGGAGACGGCGAAGTCGAATCATCCTTCGGCGGAGGCACACGCTGGACAATGCTTTCGAGCACCTGGTCCACGTTCAGGCCGTCCTTGGCCGAGATCCGGATGATGTCTTTGGCACTTCACCCCCAGCAAGGAGGCGATGTCTTCGGAAACTTCATCGGGGCGCGCCGAAGGCAGGTCGATTTTGTTGATGACGGGAATAATGGTCAGGTCCGCGTCGAGCGCCTGGTACAGATTGGCAAGCGTCTGCGCTTCGATGCCTTGGGCGGCATCCACCACCAGCACCGCGCCTTCACAGGCCTTGAGGGCGCGGCTGACTTCATAGCCAAAGTCCACGTGGCCGGGCGTATCGATCAGGTTAAGCTCATAGGCGTTGCCGTCACTTGGCGGTGTATTTCATGCGCACGGCGGAGGCCTTGATGGTTACGCCCTTCTCTCGCTCCAGGTCCATCGTATCCAGGATCTGCTCTGTTGTGTCGCGCTCCGGTACCGTGCCGGTCAGATGCAGCATACGGTCGGCCAGGGTGGATTTGCCATGATCCACGTGCGCGATGATACAGAAATTGCGGATTTGATTGGTCATAAGCGCTCGAAAGTATAACCTAAATAAAAGTGCAAATGAAGATTTTTTCCATGAGAGGCATCTAATCCATTAGAATGACCGTCATGGACAGCCATTGGCTCGAACAATGCCGGGAGGGAGATTCGCTCGCCATCGAAAAAATGGTGCGGACATATCAAAAGGATGTGTACCGGCTGGCCTTCTCCATTCTCGACAACGCGGACGAAGCAGATGACGGTACACAGGAGGCCTTCCTCGCCGCTCTGCGCGCCCTGGAATCGTTCCACGAAAATGCGGCGTTCAAAACCTGGCTGTTCAGGATCACAATTAATGTATGCCGTGCCCGCCTGCGACGGGGAAAAAATCGCATTCGGTTGCAACAGATTCTGCAAGGTCTGTTCCGTCTGCAGAGAGATGAGGAACACCCTGAAAAAACAGCGATACAAAGCGAAGCGGATGCCGAACTGCAGTGTGCCATCCGCACCCTCGACGACAAACATCGTATCCCGCTCGTGTTACGCTACTACCACGACATGTCTATCGCCGACATTGCATCCATGCTCGAGGTACCGATTGGAACCATTCATTCTCGCTTAAACCATGCCCGCGCAAAATTATGCTCAGTGTTAAAAGAAGAGCCTAAATGACCGGTATTTCACATGAACAAGCCCGCCGTTACATCCATGCCCTGGTAGATGGCATTATCAACGACCAGGAACAAAAAACGCTGGACAGCCACCTGAATATCTGCAAAGAATGCCGCGCATATGCCGCGGAACTAAATTTGCTCGATTCCAGAATACATCGGGCCTTCCATGAACGAAGAGGCGACGCGCCAGGTCCTTCCGAAAAACTTGTGAAAAATGTTCAGAGCCAAACAAGGACCATTATTATGACCAACCGAATCAAGCTGGGGTTGAGGACTCTTGCGGGAGTTACCGCGTTGGTTATAGTGGGGATCCTGATCATCTCGGTGCTCCGGCAATTACGCAATTCGTCCAACGCGACAAATGCTGCTCAAACACTCATTCCCTCTTCTCAGGAATCCAATAGGCTGATCGCTTTCGTTTCCACTCAGGAAGGCAACTCTGAAATTTACGTGATGAACGCTGACGGAAGTGGGGCCAGGAATATCTCGAATAATCCGGCCTACGATGGCAATCCCTTTTGGTCTCCGGATGGAAGCAAAATCGCCTTTGAAAGCGACCGCAATGGCAGCCTTGATGTTTTCGTCATGAATGCGAATGGCAGCGGGTTAACCCAACTCACTCACGACCCGGCCAATGATATTTTGGGAGCTTCACCACGGGCGCAGGCTTCGGGTGTAGTGGTTCCAGACGTCTGGTCCCCGGATGGGAGCCATATCTTATTTTCAAATGATCAGGGCGGTAAATGGACACTTTATGTGATGAATGCCGACGGCAGCGATGCGACACAACTCCTACAAGCCGGTGATTCCCAGGTGGGAGGAATTCTTTGGTCACCGGATGGACGACAAGTTGCCTACACTTTGGACGATGCAAGCGGCCGGGGAAAGATTGTTGTCATCAACATTGATGGCACCCATCGCCGCACCATTGCAACCGCGGACCCGGCAAAAGGCGATAATGGGTGGCTATCAGTAGGGCTGATTGCCTGGTCTCAAGATGAACGATCTATATCCTATGAATACACAACCCAAAACGGGACCTGGTATATCCTTAAAGCCAATGTAAACAATGCAAACACCTCGCAGGAAATCACCAGTGGATATGCCCTGGTTCAGGGCTTGCCAATCGGCAGTATTTGGCAGGGAAATGATGGAGTGACGAACTACATTACCCACGAAGTAGGCGGAAAAAACGGTTTCGCCTGGCTCCGAACCGATGGAGGAAAACCTTTGCGCTGGGATTCACTTGATCATTTGCGGTGTACCCTCAAATAATTTTACTGAAGCAGAGGTTCCTCTGACAAGTTGGGCTGCATCGAAAGCGGGTTCACAGATAATGCTCTCGATTGCGTGCCCCAAGATGGGCTTTACGGAGCTGTATAGCCAGAATGCAAATACTTCGGTGCTAAACAAAATTGCACATATCCCGAAAGTTTGGAGCAATCTCAACCTCAGTTGGTCGGCTGACGATCAGATGGTTTTGTTCCAGGGGATCGATAAATCCGGGAAAACAGACCTTTATATTTTACGTATGGAATATCTAAAAGATAAATCAACGATCATGCCGGCATTGATCCGAAGCGGCGAAAGCAGCCAGGCGCTCTTACAGCCTGTTCCATTCAACGGTTTAATCGTCAAAAGTTCTGCAACAGCTTTACCTGCTCTGACGAACAACACTTGTATCCACGCCCCTATGGACCGGTGCCAGCAACGGCAATTTGATTGCATTCGTCTCTGATGCAAATGGCAATTCCGACATCTATTTGGCAAAGAGCGACGGTAGCAACATAACCAATCTGACCCACCGCTCGGCAGACGACTTCAGCCCGGTTTGGTCACCGGATGGCAATTGGATTGCATTCGCCAGCGGGTTCAATGGCAATTATTCCCTGCATATCATGCGGCCGGATGGCAGCGGTGAGAAAAAGATCGCTGACGTATGGTGGAATTTTAGCTGGTCGCCAGACAATACTAAGATCGCATATCTTGTCAGCCAGCCAGACGATCCATCCGCTGCCTACAGCCCTGCAAAAACATCCCTTAAGGTTATTGATCTTGACGGAAATATTCTACAAGAAACCTACCTGGGAATCTATAACCAGGTTGATCAATTGCGCTGGTCGCAAGATGGAAAATCATTATCTTATGTCGCGACCCAAATGTCCACTGATAGTTCCGGCGTAATCAGGGCTACTGAATCCGATATCGATCAAATCAGCCTGGGCGGCGGGCAGCCGGTGCTATTAGTGAAATCAGATCAGCAGATCGATGCGTGGATCGGCACAGCCCAGAATCTGACCTATCTCGCTCGTGACATCCTCACGTGGAATTTAGTCCATAATAATGGGCGGAGCAGTACCCGGCTGGCAAGCTGGGATCCGGTCTCGGAATCAATGCGGATCCTCTGCTCCTTTCAACTGGGACAATATTTCATCTTCTGTCAGCAGGCGCTGGTCGCCGGAAGGGAAACGCTTGTTGATTGAAATTACCTGCCCCAGCGATAATACTACATGGTTTTATCTGGGCAGCACCAACGGAGCGTTTATAAAACTGCTAAATTACCCGGTGCTTTCAAACTCAATGGCACAAGATTCCATTAGCTGGTCGCCGGATGGCCGAAACGTTATCTTTTCATCGGATCTGGATTCAGTTGGGAATTCGGATATTTATATTCTTAATGTGGAAGCCGCGCTGAAAGACCCATCCACGCGCCCGGTTCGCATTACCACTACAGGGTTCTATGAATCCGGCCCCGACTGGCAACCCAAGCCTTAAAATAATCCTTCAACCATTTCATTCAGGGACGCGGGCCGCGTCCCTGAAATAGTTAACCATGCCAGAAATTCGGCATTGCCTTTTGGCCCCAACAATGGAGACTTGATCAAACCCTTGCATGCCAAAGCCCTGGCCTGGGCAAAACTCAAGACATCGAGCAAAACCTGTCTGTGGATCTCCGGGTCCCGGATGACGCCATCGCCGCGCGCAACATCTTTTCTTCCTGCTTCGAATTGGGGTTTGATAAGGGCAACGATATTAGCCCCCGCCGTGGCCTCCTCTCCTGGATCAGCAGAGGGGAACCATTTCTTGATAACCGGCAGCAGAATCCTCAGGGATATAAATGAAGCATCGATGGTCACCAGTGATACCTGCTCCGGAAGCGTTTCTACATAGCGTGCATTGGTCTCTTCCATAATAACCACGCGCGGATCGTTGCGCAATTTCCAATGCAACAATGCCTTTGCCCACGTCTATAGCATAGACCCTGGCAGCGCCGTGTTGGAGCAGGCAGTCGGTGAAGCCGCCGGTCGAGGCGCCAACGTCTGCGCAGACCAGGCCGTTCACATCCAGTCCGAAGGCCTCCATGGCCGCTTCCAGCTTTTCGCCGCCGCGCGACACAAAACGCGGACCCTGCTCCACTTCCAGTTGGGAGGCGGGGTCGACGGAAGTGGCAGGTTTGATCACCACTTGTCCCTGCACACGGACCTGCCCGGCCATGATCAGGGCCTGAGCCTTGGCGCGCAATTCAGCCAGCCCACGTTCGACGAGCAGCAGGTCCAATCGGGTCTTCGGCATGGATTGATTGTAATTCGTATCAGATTATCGAATATCACCTTTCGAATATCGACTTACCGAATACCGTCTCTCGAATCTCGATTTACCGAATACTGAATATCGAAGGTAAAATTGTCTCATGTTCAGCGCTCTGCTTAAAACCATGCGGCCGCGTCAATGGTCAAAGAACATTTTTGTCTTTGCCGCGCTGGTGTTCGATAAGCAGCTGCTCATTTTGAATGCTTTTCTCCGGACAACAGCGGGGTTCGTTTTGTTCTGCCTGATCTCCTCCGCCGTTTATATCTTCAACGACCTGGCAGATATCGAAGCGGACCGCGAGCACCCGGAGAAAAAGAACCGGCCGATCCCCTCAGGCAAACTCCCCCTCGGCGTCGCCTGGACGGCAGGCATCGTGCTGGTGTGTCGTTGCGCTCGTCGCCGGCTACCTTGCTTTCGCCGCCTTTTGCGCTCGTGGTCGCCAGCATATTTTGTGCTTAACCTGGCCTACTCCAAATGGCTCAAGCATATCCTCGATCCTGGATGTGCTCGTACTGGCAGCCGGCTTCGTGCTGCGGGTCGGCGCAGGCGTGACGATGATCCACGTCGAACGTTTTTCACCCTGGCTGTATGTGGTGATGACCTTGCTGGCGCTTTACCTGGGCTTTGGCAAACGGCGCGCCGAATTGGCCTTGCTCTCGAAGGATGCCAGCTCTCACCGCAAAGTCCTCGAAGGTTACACCATTCCGCTTGCTCGACCAGTTCATTATGATCGTCTCGGGTACGACGATCGTGGCCTATTCGTTCTATACGTTCTCCGCTCCGAACGTCCCGCCCAATCACACCATGATGCTGACGATCCCATTCGTTCTGTACGCGATCTTCCGTTATCTCTTCCTGGTGCAGATCAAGCATGCGGGCGGCGCGCCGGAAGAGATCCTGCTCTCCGACCGTCCTCTTCAAATCTCCCTGTTCCTCTGGGCCCTGGTCGTCCTGGCTGTTTTCTACCTGTCAAAGTAGGACAAACGGCCGATTTGTCCCATAAAGCTTCCGCTCCCGGCAAGATCATCCTTTTTGGCGAACATGCCGTCGTATATGGGCGGCCGGCTCTGGCAGTGCCCGTCACACAGGTGATGGCCAATGTCGAAATTTCAGACTCGGCGCGTAGAGGGATTTGGATCGACGCCCCTGATATCGACCTGCAGGCCGAACTCAACACGCTGCCCTCCGATCACCCACTGGCTGCCGTCCTTCATAACCTGCTCTTCACCCTTGGCATTTCGCCATTCCCCTCACTCAACATAAAAATCAATTCGACCATTCCCGTCGCGGCGGGGCTCGGCTCCGGCGCGGCAGTTTCAGTGGCCTTGATACGCGCATTCTCTGCCCATCTGGGCCAGTCCATGACCGACGAAGAGGTCAATGCTTTTGCATTCGAGATCGAAAAGCTCCATCACGGCACGCCCTCGGGTATCGATAATACGGTCGTTACCTATGCCAGGCCGGTTTACTTTGTCAAAGGTCAACCGCCTGAAACTTTCAAAGTCGGGGAGCCTTTTACCATTGTCATCGGCGATACCGGCATACATGCACCCACCAAAGAATCTGTGGGCGATGTGCATAAATTATGGGAGGCGGACAAGATAAAGTGGGAGAGCGTATTCGATAAAGTAGGAGAGATTGCAGAGAGTGCCAGGACCAAAATCGAAAGTGGGAGCTGGCAAGAGCTCGGAGAGCTAATGGATCAGAACCACGCCTTGTTACAAGAGATGACGGTCTCATCCCTGGAATTGGATAAGCTGGTCCAGGCCGCACGAAAAGCCGGCGCGCTGGGAGCGAAACTCAGCGGCGGCGGGCGCGGCGGAAATATGATCGCCCTGGTTGATCCCGGAACGGCGGAAACCGTGGTGGCGGGCCTGAAAGAAGCAGGCGCAAGAAGAACCATCGTGACACAGTATATCAGTGAAAGTGGAGGAGTTGATATGACCGACACTGCAGATGTCCTCATCATCGGCGCAGGCGTACACGGCGCCAGCCTGGCCTTTCATCTTGCACAGCGCGGCGTGAAAGTGATCGTCCTTGAAAAGAAGTTCATTGCAGCCGGCGCGACCGGCCGCTCCAGCGGACTGGTGCGCATGCACTACGATGTGCGGCAGGACACCGAATTGGCCTGGGTCTCGTTCCAATATTTCCGCAACTGGAAGGAAATGGTCGGCGGTGATTGCGGCTTCACGCGCACAGGCTTTATCCAAATGGTGGCGCCCGCCGATTCCGAAACCTTAAAGGCGAACGTGGCGATGCATCAGGAGATTGGCGTGCCCGTCCTGCTTATCAAGGCAGATGACGTAAAACGGTTGGCGCCGTCCTTTAATGCCGACGATATTGAGCTGGCTGCTTACGAACCCGAATCGGGTTATGCCATGCCCAGCGATACTGCGACTGCAATGATGAATGCCGCGCGTGACAAAGGCGCGCGGCTGGTCCAGGATTGCGCGGTAACGGGCATAAAGGTCGCAGGCGAAAAAATTGCAGGCGTGCAAACGACACAGGGCGAGTTCAGCGGAGCTGTGGTGGTCAACGCGGCCGGCGCGTGGGCAGGCAACGTCAACAAAATGGCCGGTCTTGATCTGCCTTACGATACCTGGCGGCACGACACCATGTTCGTTGCTCGTCCAGGTCAGATCGGCCCAAGTCACCCGACGGTAATTGACTTTGCAAATGAAATGTATTTCCGTCCCGAAGGCAATCTAACGCTGGTCGGTCTGGAGGATGGCAACCCGCTCGGCGAATCGCCGGACGGCGATAGCGAGCATGCTAAGAAGCGGATTCGTCGAACGCGGCATAGACCGCCTGTGCAGGCGGATCCCCATCATGGAGAACGGAGCCCTGCATTCCGCGCATGGCGGCTATGACGGCATCACGCCTGACCAACATCCCTTACTGGGCACGGCCGGCCCCGATGGTTTTTATCTGGACTGCGGTTTCAGCGGCACGGGCTTTAAAACCTCGCCCGCGGTGGGATTGTGCATGTCCGAGCTGATCCTGGACGGAAAGGCAAAGACCGTTGACCTTTCCATCTATGCCCCGCAAAGGTTTGCCGAGGGAAAGCACATCGTCGGCCAACATGCCTATAGCAGCATTTGGCATTGATGGTCATCCTTACTTTGGATCGAATTCAGGAGTGGTTGCTTCAATTCCACTGCGGACTTCCAAACCTGCTGACCTTGTCCCCCTACCTTTTTACGAATTGACGTTTGTCATCCGGTAAGGTAACCTCTGAACGTTTATCGTCTTTTCTTAATGGTGAGCTATGACGAGTCAACTCCCTTCCGGCACCGTCACGTTCCTGTTTACCGATATTGAAAACAGCACAAAACTCTGGGAGCAGTTTCCCGAGGCAATGAAGGCCGCCTTGGCGCGCCACGACGAGATCCTGCGGCAGGCCATTGAAAGCCACCAGGGCGCCATTATCAAGACAACCGGGGATGGTTTTCACGCCGCCTTCGAAACAGGCATCGACGGTATCCAGGCCGCGCTGGCCGCCCAGCAGGCCTTGTTCAATACGAATTGGGCAGAGATCGAGCCTCACCACCTGCGGATCCGTATCGGGCTGCATACAGGTGAAGCAGAAGAGCGAAGCGGCGATTACTACGGGCCAACACTCAACCGCGCTGCCCGGCTGATGTCCATCGCCTATGGCGGGCAAACCCTGCTTTCCACCACCACCGCCGATTTGGTACGCGATCAGCTGACCGGCGGGATTTCACTGCGTGACCTGGGCGAGCATCGCCTGCGGGACCTGGTGCGGTCTGAGCATATCTATCAACTGAATCATCCGGCTCTGCCCTCAGATTTTCCTCCCCTTAAATCCATCGATGCTTTTCCGAATAACCTGCCCATCCAGCTCACAACTTTTATCGGGCGGGAACGCGAAATCGATGAAGCCAAAAGCCGCCTTGGTTCAGCGCGCCTGCTGACCCTCATCGGGCCTGGCGGCACAGGTAAGACGCGGCTCGCGCTGCAGCTCGCGGCTGACCTGCTGCCATCTTTTTCCGATGGCGTTTGGCTGGCCGAATTGGCCCCCCTGGCCGACCCGGCTCTCATTTTGCAAACCATCGCCTCGGTCCTGGGCTTGCGTGAGCAGTTGGGGATGTCTTTGAGCGAACTGGTCAGCGACTATTTACGAGCAAAAAATATTTTGCTCGTGGTGGATAACTGCGAGCATCTGGTCGAAGCCTGCGCGCAGCTGGTGGATCAACTTCTGCATGCCTGCCCAAACCTGAAGGTCATTGCCAGCAGCCGGGAGGCCCTGGGGATCACCGGCGAGACCATCTATCGGGTGCCCTCGCTCTCACTGCCCGACCAGAACTCAGATCACGCCCGAAGCCCTCCTGCTGAGCGAGTCGGCGCAGCTTTTCATCGTGCGGGCCGCCGCGGTAAGCCCCACGTTTGCCCTTAATGAACACAACGCGAAAGCCATAGCCCAGATCTGCGGGCGTCTCGATGGGATTCCATTGGCATTGGAATTAGCTGCAGCGCGCGTCACCGTATTCTCTGCAGAACAGATCGCAACCCGCCTCGATGACCGCTTCAAGCTGCTGACCGGGGGAAGCCGTACAGCCCTGCCTCGCCAGCAGACCTTGCGCGCCACGATCGACTGGGGCTACGATCTGCTATCAGAAGACGAACGCACCTTATTGCGAAAGTTTTCGGTCTTTGCCGGTGGCTGGACTTTTGAAGCGGCTGAAGCAGTCTGCTCGGAACTGGATGTCCTTAACTTATTGACACAGTTGGTCAATAAATCATTGGTGATCGTGGTGCAGGAAGAGAGTGGCGAGATCCGCTATCACCTTTTGGAGACAGTCCGTCAATATGCCCGTGATAAGTTGCTGGAAATGGGGGAAGCAGTACAAGCACGTAATTCACATTTTGAATATTTCTTCGAATTGGTGCGCACGGCTGGGCCAAAGCTGAAGGGTAATGAAGCATTGGCGTGGGTTTTACGGCTGGAGCAGGAGTACGACAATATTCGTGCCGCCATAAGTTGGGGGCTTGAAAATAATGTCGAGGCTGTGCTTCAGATGATCCCATCCCTGTTCTATTTTTGGAATCGGCGAGGTCTGGAGGAAGAAGGACGGCATTTGATTGACGAAGCACTGGCACAGACCCGCAAGCTTCCCAAACTCGGAAGGGGAGGCCGGCCGCCAGCGTGAATTGCACATCGGAGAAGCCTTGCATAGCCTGGCTATGTTAGCCTACGGCCAGGGCGATAACGCACGCGCCGTGGAAGCTTCGAAGCAGGCCGCAACGATAGCGCGCAATCTGGGCAATAAGCGCTTGTTGGCCCTGGCAGTGGCTTTTCAGGCGTCCGGAGAAATCTGGTTAGGTAATATCGAGGGTGTCGAGGAGTTATTGGATGAAGGTCTTGCGGCGGCCCGCGAGAGCGGGGACAAATATGCAACCGCATTACCACTGGCGCTTTATGCACAAGGGATTGCCCTGAACAGGGGCGAATATCAGAAGGCGGCTGGTTATATAAAAGAAGCCGGGATATTGCTTCAAGAAAGCGGTGATCGCTGGGGCGCCACCATGGCCATGATGAGCAACGGGATGATGGCAAAATTCCGGGGCGATTACCGCCAGGCCCGCCTGCAGTTCGCAGCCTGTGAGCCTTTATTCCGCGACCTGGGCGACCGGCATCGTGCAAATATGGTCAGGAGCGAATTGGCCCACATCGAGCGCTATGAGGGTCATTATGATACAGCAGAAGCGATATACCGGGAAACGCTCCCTGAATGGCAAAGGATCGGTCACCGCGCGGCCATTGCGCATCAGTTGGAATGTTTTGCTGCCCTTGCCATCGTGCGCGAGCAGGGCCAGCGCGCCGCGCGACTGTTCGGCGCTGCTGAAGCACTTCGTGAGAGGATTAACATCCCAATGATGAGTTCAAGAGCGCCTGGAATACGACCAAGACATCGCTAACCTGCATGCCGGCCTGGATAAGGAAGCTTTTTGACTTCTAACCTGGGCGGAGGGCCGGGCAATGACTATGGACCAGGCCATCGAGTACGCAATTAGTAATAGCCTCAATTCGGGATAAGACAGAGTAGGGGCGACTCGTCGGGGACTTGTCCGTAATTATTTCAGGCAGGGAGCCCGGGTCGCGATATCCTTGCTCAACCCAGGGAGAGTCGCCCGATTTATGCTGCCGAATCGCCACCCCGAATTCACATTAATAGATGGGGCGCAAAAAGTAAGGCCATCATAACGGACGAGGGGACATGGATCCATATCTTTATCCGCCACGATAATGATCCAGTGTAGAGCAATATAACGTCAGGGAGAATCGGACGTTAAAGAATTAACAGGCAGCGCCTGTTCTTGATTCGAGGGACGCGCGGGCAGGTAACCAAAAGGAAAGGAGAATTCGCATGTTGTTAACCATCATCGTAATTGCGTTGATCGTTCTATGGTTGACCGGTTTCTTCGGTCCGCCCGTAATTCCTGCGATTGCCCTGCCGACTTTACACATTGCCTGGAATACTCCAGTGGCCCATGCAGCCGTGATCGTCTTGGTCATCGTCGTTGCAGTGGTGCTGCTTCGATAGCAGGTTGAGGGGCTCATTTAGACCGAATTCGGGGAATACGATCAATCATCCATCATGACTTTGCGGTAATGCTCATCGAATGCCGCCGGCAGGGCCTCGCGCGGCGAATACGGGCTGGGCTGGTAAGCACGCGACGACACACCGATTTGGCCTAGCTCGCACATGTGCCAGTCCTGACGGTTGGTTATGTCCCAGAACTCGATGCCGTCCTCCGGGTGAAAATCGTCCCGGCCAAAGCTGTCCGGGTGGAATAACCATTCGCAATGGATGATGGTTTGCGTGGGTGACTGCGGCCAGAGGGTATGGAACAACACATAATCAGGATGCAGGCTGAGCAGCATATTCGGCGAAAGCGAATAGTAATAGACGCGCTGGTGGTCTTCGGGTTTCAGGTCGCCTACGGGCAATGCGCACGTCTGCCCGCTGAGGGTGAGGCTTGCGGCTCCATCGATCAGCATAAAGCCGCCGATGAAACGCCCGTGGATCAGGTCATTCTCACCGGAATCGGACGGGCTGATCCTGGCTAATTGGGGATGCACGGGAGGGCAGTGGTAGCATTCGTTATAGTTCTGGAAGATAAACTTCCAATTAGCCTTTACATCATAGGTAATTCGCCGGGCAGGCTTGAGGATGGGAAGATTCCAGCCGTCGAACTTATTGGAGAGCGGAGCAAAGACCTGCTCGAACTTTTCAGGAGATCCTTGCAAGGTTGAGGAAGATAAAGCCCTCCCATACCTGCAGATTGACCGCGTACAAGGGGAACTCTTCTTTGTGGAAATCTTCGACCTCCTTCATCAGCGGCGCGCCGATCAACCTGCCATCCAGGCTGTATGTCCAGGCATGATATGGACATTGAATGGACTTCCCAAAACGACCTTCGCTTTCTTCACACATGTGGGTGCCGCGGTGGCGGCATACATTATAAAAGGCGCGGATTTCCCCGTCCTGGTCGCGCAGGACAATGATGCTTTCGCCAAACGCCTCGACCAGGAAGTAGTCGCCTGCATTTGGGATGCGGCTTAAGTGACCCGGCGCAGAACCACTGGCGGGCGAAGATGCGCTCCGTTTCAGCTGCGAAGATTTCAGGTGAGGTGTAATATTCCCGAGCCAGGGTTTGGGAACCGGAGAGGAAGCTTTGTTCAGATTTTAAATAGGTGCTCATTTTATTCTCCTTTGGCAGTTGAATAAAAAGACCGCAGGCTCCATCCCTGGATTCCTACGGCCATAAACTCGGTCACGGTTTTACCCGCGCCGAGGCATCAGCCATCACGATCAACCAATACTTCGGGGACAGCGTTCAGCCTGATTACCGCTAAAGCACTTGTTAAAGTTTTGGAAAATAAGGTCATATGCCTTAATTTTAACCCACTCATGTTTTGTTCTTCAAGGCAATTTTTCGCTCTCGTCGTGCCAGCTTTATATTGCCTTCGCCCGCCGGTGCGGAACTGGATTTTGCGCCGGTTTTATTCAGGAAATTCTAATGCGCGCCGCCGCAGGCAATGCTATAATTTTTTATCATGAATAGACTTTATATCAGACCACCCTGCTAAATCGTCTCTCTTGAGAGACGCACTCTCTACAAAGCCCAACGGGCTTGTTTCGTATTTCCCCTAAAAAGTAAAAAACCTAATCCTGATGATCTGGACGGCGCCTGACGCAGCCGTCCGTTTTCGCGCGCTCGCGGTCCGCCTCGCTCCAATCTGTCTCTATTCATCAATTCGACAGATTGGAGGTTTCTCATGGAAACGATCAGGGGCAGAAAATCCCTTGAATTGGACTTTAACGGATTGAAAAAGCAACTCGCAGGCTACGATCCCATTGTGATTGACTTGGGAACCGGCGATGGCCGCTATGTGCATTACCAGGCAAAAAAGAATCCGGGCTGGTTTGTCATCGGCATCGACCCGTGCCGCGAAAACCTGTGTGAATATTCGCAGGCAAAATTGCATAATATGCTATTCATCATTGCCGGCGCACAGGAATTGCCCTGCGAATTGAACGGACTGGTCTCACAGATAAGTATCAACTTCCCTTGGGGCAGTTTGCTCGATAGCCTGTTGACCCATGACTCAGAGTTGATGCGCGGACTCGCCTCCCTTTCACTTCCCGACGCATCGGTTGAAGTGCGCCTGAACGCCGGCGCATTGGCAGAAGCCGGATGGGCCCTCGAAGCCGGAACGGAACAAATTTGTATCAACCTGAAGGAAGCTGGATGGCAGGTTAAAACTCCCGCAATGATGGATGCGGCTGCCTTGCGAGCTTTTCCAAGTACGTGGGCAAAACGTCTGGCTTTCGGACGTGACCCCCGGGCAATGGTTTTAAGCGGCTGGCTCTTCGAGCCCACCACAGTACATCCGGAATTAGACTTTTTGGAGCTTTCAGAAAAAATGGGCGGTTTGAAACACAACCGCCTATTTTGAGATTAAAAGACGCCTTTTAGACAACCCGAATTCATCATCAACCACAAACACCCCCAGCACCATAGCATGGTTCCGTAAGAGATAAACGCAGTCCGGAAGACCTGCGGCAGGTATAAGTAACCTTCGATCGATCGGGCCGGATCCTGTTGGGATTCGATGTCAGGGCGGAAGTTTTCGCTTACCGGTCGGTCAACAATATAAGAACGAATTGGCAATATCGGAAAAATGACCACAAGCCATTTCGTGATTATATAACCCTGGTCGGTTTGCGAGCGGCCATAAAAACGCGTCCCGACATATTTAAAAGCAAATATATTTTTTTGCGGGAAAGCCAGGAGCCATGCAGCCAGCAGGCACGCAAGGATAACAACCGGGTCCATGGCAGGGGAGATGAAATACAGATCAGGGCTGGCGCGCAGGCAGGATACTTGGGCCATTACCCGGAATGAACTGATCGCTGCCATAAAGCCGGCGGCTGCCATCAGAGCAGATATTATCAAACCCATCAATAATTATCCCTTCCCCAGTTGCGAAGCATATAGTAGGCCAGCCCTCCAATGATCATGGTCCCCGTGATATCCACCAGGGTTGGAATATCATGCATCCCTGTATAGCCCAAGCTGCCAGATGGCAGATAATTACTCATGAGATAGGCAGTCATACCAGCGAGGCCCACCGGCCACGACGGCGGCTCGCATATTGGCATTTACAGAAAAAGCGATCGCGATTCCCGATACGGCTCCGATAAAAAAGGAAAAGGCAAGTAAGGCATTGAGCCCTAATTCAATATTGCCAATATAGACCGGGTTAGTCTCCCCCAACTTAAAGATAAAAACAAACATGACCACCACGATACCGATCGAAAACATTACATTGCGAACAAAAGAATCGGAATCTTCCAATAGAGATATCCCGACCATGATCCCGGAGACAAGGCCAACAAGCCCAAGCCAGAAGAGCACATTGTCAAACATGCTGATATTTCTTTGAAAGAGTTGGAGGCAGTATAGCATACGGACCGATCACTAAAATATCAACAGCATTTCTTATCAGACCCTGCAATGCTTTTGAAGCGAACCGGTCCAATCAGTCGGTATTAGAGCTATCTTGAGATCGGGTAATGTAAAAGGATTTGCCGGCCATGAGTTGACAACGCAGGAATCTTATCTATAATAAATCTTGGTAATTGTTGCATTTGCGCCCCATATCTTCAAGAACCTGGTGTCGTCCAGAGTTGTCACGGAAGCGTAGGGAGCGGCCATGGCTAAAAAGAAGCAAAGTATAAGCCAAAAGACAAGAAAAAAGCCCTCAAGTCCGGCAGGCAAAAAGGGATCTGCGCCGGAAAATACTGAGGAAAAGCTGGGGAACGAGGAATATCTCAAGAAACTCGGCGAGCTTCAGCTGGAACTGGCCAAGTTACAAGAGTGGATCAAAGCCAAAGGCCTGAAGGTCATCATCATCTTTGAAGGCAGGGACGCCGCCGGAAAAGGCGGGGTTATCAAGCGTATTACCGAGGGACTGAACCCGCGCATTTGCCGCGTGGCCGCCCTGCCGGCTCCCACCGAGCGCGAGAAAACCCAATGGTATTTCCAACGTTATGTTGCATACCTGCCGGCAGCCGGGGAAATGGTGCTCTTCGACCGCTCCTGGTATAACCGGGCGAATGTGGAAAGGGTGATGGGCTTTTGTACCGAAGAAGAATACGGCGAGTTCATGCGTTCCTGCCCCGAATTCGAACGCATGCTGGTGCGTTCGGGCATTATCCTGATCAAGTACTGGTTCTCCGTGAGCGACGAGGAACAGGAACGCCGTTTCCAGGCCCGCATTGACGACCCCACCAAACGCTGGAAGCTCAGCCCCATGGATCTGGAATCCCGCTCACGCTGGGTTGAATACTCGCGCGCAAAGGACGATATGTTCAAATACACAGATACCAAGCAGTGCCCCTGGTATGTGGTTCGCTCTGACGATAAAAAGCGCGCCCGCCTCAATTGCATTACCCATCTATTGAGCCTGATCCCTTATGAAGATTTGACCCCTGAGCCGATGAAACTCCCGCCCCGGCAGGTTGATACTGGCTATGTCCGCCCGCCCATTACCGACCAGACCTTTGTGCCGGAAGTCTACTGATAGAAGAATTTTTGTAAATACTTGCTGCCTCTGCCTGAAATACCAAAAAGGGATGTATGCGGGCATACGCCCCGCATACATCCTTTTTTGGATCTTCGTCCCAGGCTGAAAGCGTGGGACGAAGCTGCAAGTAGTCATAAATTTCCCAAGTTCATAGTTCTTTGGCCCGGTTAAATTATTACCTTCGTTACATTTCTGCCGCTTGCGCCGCTGACTCCGCCGCCTCCGTGCACGCCGCTTCCGCATAGATAGAGCCCATCGATGGGCGTTTTGTGATTGGACCAGCCGGGAATCGGCCGCATGAAGAGGAATTGATCGAGCATGAGCTGGCCGTGATTCAAGTCGCCTTCGGTGAGCGAGTAGGTTTGTTCGAGGTCGAGGGGCGTGATTGATTTTATGATTCAGGATCTTCGACATCAGATCGGGGAAATATGCATCCAGGGTTTTGATTGCCAGCTTCTCAAGAGTCTCCCGCTCCAGACTCCCAGTTCCCGGCTTTGAGAGCATATGGTGCAAATTGGAAGTGGATGGAAATCACATTGCCGGATGTTGTAATTTCAAGATAAGGCTTTGCGGAAACTTCGCCATATTTGGCGGCATCGTAGGCCTGTTCAAGATATTTGATGGAAGGGGCAAGCACCACGGTACCTTCCGGGATCCCGTGATCCCCGCTCGTCAGCAGATGCACCTTTGCCACCGAGCCGCGCATTTTGATGGACTGCGTGTGCCAGACGAATTCGGGCGGCAATTCCATGGGACCCACCAGGGATAGGAATGTGCGCTTTGGGTCAAGGGCAGAGAGAATGACGGGCGCAGTAATATTCCTGCCCGTTCGCCAATACGACGCCCGTCGCGCGCAGGTCCTTGACGGTGATCTTCTGCACTTCGGCATTGATAAAGATCTCGCCGCCGCAGTGAATTCACGGCATTCGCCAATGCCTTTGTGATCTCACCGGCTTTGCCGACATTGCTGTGCGACAGTCCGCCGCGATTTAGCCAGTTATGCAGCAAGGTATAACCGGTGCCGGCGGACATGACTCCCAGCGTCTGCGCCGTGGATTGCCACCGATGCAAGCGCGGCCTTGAGCTGCTCGGACTCAAACCACTCTTCGAGGAATTCGACGGCGGTCATGGGCAGCAAGCGGATAATATTGAGCATATCCTTGCGGCCCATCAGGCGCAAATCCAGGGCCATTTCTGCCAGTCCGAAACCTTCGTCGAGGCTGAAGTTCTTCGGCAGGCGCGGCATAAGCGTGGAATAAACCTAGTCCAGGAAGGCTGCTGCTCTGTTCATGAAAGCGACGAACTCAGGCCAGCGCGCCGCGTCTTTTTCAGAGAAACGTTTGATGGACTCAGCCGCTTTGACGGGATCAGGATCAAGGACGAGGTTATCAGTGTCAGACAACAGCGAAATAAAGGCCGGCTTCTTCACGAGGAGCAGGCAGAGCAAGATTCAAATGCTTGATGATATCCGGGCGCAGGGTCCCGCCCGTCCACACCGCATCCAGCCTTGAAGCCTTCCCCGAATTCTTCCGTGACCACCGAGCCGCCCAGGATGGAACGCCGCTCGAGGACGAGGACCTTCTTTTTGGCCTTGGCAAGATAGGCCGCGGCAACCAGCCCGTTGTGTCCCGCGCCGATGATGATAGCGTCATAGCGATCAGTTGTCATAAACGATTCCTTTTGCTAACACAGGTAAATTGGGCGTTTTGATCACGCAAATCAACTGCTATACTCATTTTCTTTATCTCTTCTCAAATCTCTCTTCATCTTCCCTACAACCCATCCTTCAACATCTCTTTTGCAGCCAGCATCCCTGCCGCGCCCATCACGCCACCGCCGGGATGCGCGCCGGCTCGCGCCGAAGTAATAGCCTTTAAGCGGCGTGCGGAAGTCGGCCCACTGCGGCGCAGGACGCAGGAAGAAGATCTGGTGCAGCAGGAGCTCACCGTGGAAGATGTTGCCGCCGGTAATGCCTGCAATATTTTCGATGTCCTTGGGCGTGATGACCTGCATGCCCACAATGGCTCTGCGGATGTTCGGCGCATACTGCTCGATGGTGGAAATCACCGCCTCGCCGAGTTCGTTCACGTTTGGCATCGTCCCAGCCGCCTTCGATATCATAGGGTGCATACTGCACAAAGCACGACATCACATGTTCGCCGGGAGGCGCCATATCCGGGTCGATCATGGAAGGAAAGATGATGTCGATGTACGGGCGCTTCGAGACTCTGCCATACTTGGCATCGTCGTAGGCGCGCTCGATGTAATCGATGCTCGGGCTGATGGATACCGCGCCGCGATGCAGCGGGCTGTCGCCGGGCAGCGCGGTAAAGTTCGGCAGTTCGCTCAAGGCGATATTGACCTTGCCGGACGAGCCGCGCACGCGGAAGTTTTGGATGGACGTTACGAATTCATCGGGAAAATATTTCGGCTCGACGAAACCCAGGAAGGTGCGTTTGGGGTCGGCGGCCGACAGGACAACCTTGGAACGCAGTTCATCGCCGTTCTCCAGAGCAACTCCCGCCGCGCGCCCGCCTTTGACGATCACCTGGCTCACGCTGGCATCCACCCTGATCTCGGCGCCCAACGCAACTGGCTGCGCTGGCGATGGCGCCGCTCACCCCGCCCGAGCCGCCTTTGGCGAAGCCCCAGGCGCGGAAGGCGCCGTCGATCTCGCCCATGTAGTGATGGAGCAGCACATAGGCCGTACCCGGTGAGCGCGGGCCGAGGAACGTGCCGATGATCCCGCTGGCGGCCTTTGTGCCTTTCAGCGCGTCGGTCTCGAACCACTCCTCAAGCAGGTCCGCCGACGATTGGGTCATCAGTTTTGCGATTTGATAAAGTTCCTTTTCCTTTAAACCGGCAGCGTATTTGCCGAGCTTGAGCAGGCCGAGTAAATCTCTGGGGCTCAATGACGATGGGTCGGGCGGCACCAGGCTGAGCAGCGGCTTGATGGCTTTCGCCATACGCGCCATGACGCGCGGCATATTCGTCATAGGCTTCGGCGTCCTTGGGCGAGTGGCGATAGATCTCCTGGCGTGTGAGGTCGTGGTCGTCCCACAGGCCGAGGTAATCGCCGTTTTCCATGGGGGTAAATGTGCTCGGCAGGGGCAGGATCTTCAACCCGTGCTTGGGCAGTTCCAGGTCGCGGATGATCTCGGGCCGCAGCAGGCTCACCACATAGGAGAACTCGCTGAACTTATAACCCGGGAAAATCTCCTCCGTCACCGCCGCGCCGCCGATGATGGGCCTGCGCTCCAGCACCACGACCTTCTTCCCGGCGCGTGCCAGGTACGCCGCGGCCACGAGGCCGTTATGCCCGCCGCCGATGATGATTGCATCATATTGATTGGATGTCATAAACGAATCCTCTTATCCTGGCGCAAAACGAACTGGAACCATTAACCATTTACGCTCATTTCCCAACTTAACACATCGCCTTCAATATGATCCCGGATTCCCAATTGCTCCATCATATACATGGCCTGGGCACGGTGATGCATGCTGTGCGTGATGACATGAGCAATGGTTCCGCCGAAAGTCTTTTTTCGCGGCGGGTTGTCCAACACATCAGTAAACAGATCATCCCAACGATCCTCCCGGGCAATCTTCTTCGAGATGGCTGCAAGTTCTTCGCCGGCTTCATCCAATCGGACCATCAATCCATCCAGGCTTTGGGGTTTCGCATTCAATACACTGGAAGGTCGTACCGGGCGTTCATATAAAAGGTCATTCCAGGTTTCCATGACCCGGATCATGTGAACGAAACAGGCGCGCAGAGTCCTGCTATCCACATCAAATGGCTGATCCAGCTGGGAATCGGTCAATGGCTTCGACTGCAGAAGGAGCTGCCTGGTAGACCAGACATCATGGGCTAGAAGGCGATCGAGTAGATCCATAGCTGTGCCTCTTTATACAAGATGGTCACTTCTTCCATTCATCCACCGAAAGAAAGTTTGACGATCCGACCGGGGCATGCATCGTCAGAAAAGCGATGTATGCTAGAATTTGAACGTGTAAATTCGTGATGCCATAAAACTTATCGAAGCCGATGGCCAGTTTTTGGTGGTCACGAAAGGCAGTCACAGACAATATAAGCATTCTACCAAACCTGGCCGCGTGACCATTGCAGGCCATCTCAGCCATGACCTGGCGCCAGGAACATTGAACAGCGTTTCAAGCAGGCACAGATAAAGAAACCTGAGAGCAAGAGGTAGCCATGCATCGCTTTCTTATCGTAATCGAAAAAGCAAAAGGCAACTATTCTGCCTATTCACCTGATTTGCCCGGCTGCGTCGCAACCGGCAAGACCCGCGAAGAAGCGGAGCGCAACATGCACGAAGCAGTCGAAATGCATATTCAGGGAATGATTGAAGACAAACTTCCCATCCCGAAAGGCGTTGCATCGGCGGAATATATTGCTATCCCTGCGTGACATCCTTATTAATCTCGCTTTTTCAGTCCTCGTTGATCAACGAGGACTTTGTTTTTATAAACCTTCAACTTTCTAACCTTCGAACGTGGAACGCTTTTGTGGAGGCTCATAGAACGGAAGCTTCACCACCTTCGCAGGGGCGTGCTGGCGATGATGTTCCACCGTCACTTCCATGCGCACGTTCGTCCCGATCTCATAAGTACGGCTTCTGCAAATGTGCCAGGGCAATATATTTCTTGAGTAACGGCGACCAGGTGGCGGTCGAAGCATAACCCACCTGCGCGCTGCCGAAGAACACAGGCAGGCTGGCGCGCACCGCCATACCCGGTATTTGCGGCGGCAGGCCCACGTCCGCAAAAAGGCGTTCCATGCCGTTCCATTCCACTTCGAGCCCCATCAGCTTCCACGCCGAGCCTTGCTTCTTCTCGCGTTCCAGCGCGCGGCGTCCCACAAAATAACCCTGCTTATCGAGGCTTACCGTCCAGTCGAGTCCCAGTTCAAATGGCGACGATTTCTGCGCCTCGATCCAGGCATGGCTGGTGGATGTGTAATCCACTTCGATCATGAACAAGCCCGCCTCTACCCGCGCCATATCCATCGCCAGGATGCCCACCGGGGTGATGCCGTAATCGCGGCCGGCGCCCATCAACGCATCCCATACACGCAGCGCCTGCCCGGCGTCCATCCAGATCTCGTAACCCAGGTCGCCCGTGTAGCCTGTGCGTGAAATGGTGACGGGCATGCCGTCCAGTTTGTTTTGCATGAGACGGAAATATTTGAGACCATCCACCGGCGTTTCACAGCAGCGGTTCAAAACGGAGCGCGTGTTGGGCCCCTGAAAGCTGAGCGCTCGCCATGCTGTCTGTGACCTCCGCTGATCTCCACCTCCAAACCGACCGCGTTCATCGAAAGCCATCTGAGCGACGGGTCCGCGGACGTCATGCGAAAGGTTGTCTCATCCAGGCGCGAGATCGTGCCGTCATCCATCATCTTGCCTTCGTCGTCGCACCAGGGCGTGTAATAGACCTGGCCGACCTTCAATTTGTCCATATCGCGCGTAACGACGCGGTTCAACAAGCGGCCTGCGTCGGGTCCCTTGATCATGTACTTCATCAAGGGCGTCACATCGATCAACGCCGCCGAATTGCGGATGGCCCAATACTCACGATCGAGCGTCAATTCATACGAGCCGGCCGCGAGATAGCCCGCCCAGCGCCGCCAGTTCTGCGGCAGGCAGAGTTTCGATGTCCGTTCGTGGAAGGGAGTTCGCTTCAGTTCAATCATTACATCTCCTTGCGCACCTGTTAAGAATTCGCGAAGGATGCAGCCTGTCGGTTTCTTTAAATTATTACGGCTTATTTGAATACTCCGCCGGCGCGAAGAACACCAGCACCGTCAAATCTTCCTCAATCGAATGGAATCGATGCTCCACATTCTTTGCCACATATACCACCGAGCCCGCTTGCACCGCGCGGTCCTCGTCCGCAACCTTGATCTTCGCCTTACCGCTCACCACGTAATAGACCTCGTCCTCCGTATGCGGAGATTGCGGATCCGTCCCGCCCGCGGGCAGTTGGTACAGTCCCATGCTCAGGTCGGGCACGCGCAGGAATTCGAGATACAGCTTTCCGGTTTTCGAGCGCTGATCGATCAATTGAGTGAGTTCGAAGCCTTGCATAATCTCTCCTAAATCATAGGGGTATATTGATAATTGCCCTTACACTTTCAGGAAGACGGATACGCCACCTGCTATACTCGTTCTCTATCCTCTAATCTCTTTTCTCTGCTCTCTTTTCTTTTCTTCATTCTCTTCTCTCTTCTTATCTACTCTCTGTCTTCACCGTATTCCTCAAAACCCCCAATCCCTCGATCTCCACAACGACTTCGCCGCCATTTTCCAACGCGCCAACCCCGGCAGGCGTACCCGTGAAGATCAGGTCGCCCGGTTCCAGCGTCATCACGGACGAGATGAACGCGATCAGGGTCCCCACACTGAAGACCATATCGCGCGTGGATGCCATCTGGCGCGGCTGCCCGTTCACCTTGCAGGTGATGAGCGCATCGGCAATATTGAAGTCGGTGTCGATCCATGGGCCGAACGGACAGAATGTATCGAAGCCCTTGGCGCGCGTCCACTGGTCGTCCGACCTTTGCAGGTCACGGGCCGTCACGTCGTTGCCGACGGTATATCCATAAATATAATTCTTGGCTTCTTCGGCGGTGACGTTGCGGGCGCGCTTGCCGATCACGACCACCAGCTCCGCCTCATGCTCCACCTGTTTCGACTGCGGCGGCAGGATGATCGTGTCCCCCGGGTTGATGATCGAAGACGGAGGCTTCATGAAAATGAGTGGGATCTTTGGAACGTCATTGCCCAATTCCTTGGCATGTTCCACATAATTGCGTCCCACGCAGACGATCTTGCTCGGCGCGGCAGGGGCCAGCAGCTTCACGTCTGTGAGCGGCGTCTTGGCCTCCTTGCGCTTGTATTTGCCGAACAGGTCGCCTTCGATCTCGCCGATCTTGTCCTCGTGAAGCCAGCCATAGCGCGGGGCTTCATCGCCAATTTGATAACGGACTATACGCATGGTTCCTCCTCAAGAAGTTCGTAGCGTTGAATGCAGAAAGTTTAACCCCCAACCTTCCAACCTGCAACCTTCAACTTGCCAACCTGTCCCTTCAATTTATAATGAAAGCACGGGCGCATAGCTCAGTTGGTTAGAGCGTCTCTCTTACACAGAGAAGGTCAGGGGTTCGAGTCCCTTTGCGCCCACCTTGTCCAGACCTCCGGGTTTTGAAAACCCGGAGGTCTTGTCTTAACCTGACATTCTTTACTTGACCCGCCTTCCCTCCCGTCCTACAATTCAATAGCAGGCAATCGAGGATCGCGAAGCGATTTATGGGAAATCTTTACGATCCCGGTTGCCACTCGCCCACCATGAATTCCAAATCCAGGAGACAAAACATGCCTGATTTCCTCTTCCGCGGCAAGCTCGCCAAACTCGACCCCGATGTTTTTGAACTGACCCAGCTCGAAGCCGAGCGGCAGGCCCGCAAGTTGATCCTGATCCCGTCCGAGAGCAGCGCGCCGCTGGCCGTGCGCGAGGCACTGGCTTCCGCCTTCCAGAATATTTATGCCGAAGGCTATCCCGATGAAGAGTCGCGCTGGATGACCGAAGAAGAGATCCTCGATTATCCGGCGCGGCTCGCGCATTACCGCCGCAGCGGGGACCCGCGCTATTACAAAGGCGTGGAATACGCCGACGCGGTCGAGGCCCTGGCGCGCAGGCGCGCGGCCGAAGCCTTCGCAGCCAATGGCTATACCGCCGACCAGATCTATGTGAATGTGCAGGCGCTTTCAGGCGCGCCGGCCAACAACGCCGTGTATCACGCGCTGGTCGAGCCGGGCAGCGTGGTGATGGGCATGAACCTGCTGCACGGCGGGCATCTCTCCCACGGCTCCTCGGTCAACCGCTCGGGCAAATATTACAAGATCGTCCATTACAACGTGGATGCGAACGAAAAGCTGGATTACGACAAGATCCGCGCCCTGGCGCTCGAGAACAAACCCAAGATGATCATCGCCGGGTACTCATCCTATTCGTGGGTCCCGGATTGGAAGAAATTCCGTGAGATCGCGGACGAGGTCGGCGCGTATTTGCTGGCCGACATCTCGCACATCGGCGGGCTGGTCGCGGCGGGCGTGGCGCCTTCGCCGATCGGCTATGCTCATGTGGTGATGTCCACCACGCACAAGAGTCTCGACGGCCCGCGCGGCGCAGTGCTGCTGACAACCGATGCGGCCATCGCCAAGAAGATCGATAAGGCGGTCTTCCCCGGCGAACAGGGCGGACCGCACGTCAATGTATTCGCGGCGCTGGCGCTGACGTTCAAACTGGCGCAGACCAAACAGTTCAAGCAGCTGCAGGCTGCAGACCATCAAGAACGCGCAAGCCATGGCCGATCAGTTCCAGAAGCGCGGCTTCCGCGTCCCGTTCGGCGGGACGAATACCCACATGCTGAACGTGGATGTGACCACGCGTCAAAGCGCCCGGAGGCATCACGTCTGACCGGCGATCAGGCCGCGCGCATCCTCGATATCGTCGGGCGTCGTGGTCAATCGCAATACGATCCCCGGCGATAAGAACTCGCTCGACCCGAGCGGCATCCGTCTCGGCACGCCGTGGATCACACAGCGCGGCTTCAAAGAAGCGGACGCGCGCGAGCTGGCCGATGTGATGGCGGATGTGCTCGAAGCCTGCGCGCCCCATGCCGTGGATACGCCGCATAAGGGACGGCAGCGCCGTGCAAAACTGGATTTCAATGTGTTGAACGCCGCCAAGCTGAAGATCAGGAAGCTGGCGAAGAAGGCGGGGCATCGATTTCACCTATGAAGAAAGCAAATACCCACATTTCTATTATATTGATGACAAGACGAAGAGCGGCGTATTCGAGTTAAGCGGCCAGCGTGTGAGGCAGTTGCTGGATTATGCCCTGTCGAGCGACTTGTCTGCGTTGAAGAAAGGCAAATCGCAAGCCACGACCATCGCAACTCCCAAAGGCACGGTCAAAGGCGTGCTCACCTGCGTGGATGCGAACACCTATCAATTGGAAATGCCCCCGGCGAAAGCAGGACTGGTTGGCACCTGGCTGCGCGACCTCTCCGACGGGTATACCTCCTTCAACCTGGACGGCGAGAAGGATTTCTCGGCGGCGCGCATGCCCGGGCCGTTCGTGGTGATGGATGTGAAGAAGAAAAATGTGAAGGCCAATGTTTTGCCATTACGGAGCAGGACCGCCAGCGTAGAGAAACCCTGGTTTATCGGCCAGCCGGTGGAGGTTCAAGAACGAAGCGGCAGAAAAGCCGCCCTTCCAATGGGTGGAACCCGCCGAAGGGACTCCAAAATGCACGAGCCTGCATGAAACGCATAAGGCGCTGGGCGCCAAGATGGTGCCCTTCGCAGGCTGGGACATGCCGGTCTGGTATACCTCGGTGGTGGAGGAACATCTCGCCACGCGCCAGGCGGCGGGGCTGTTCGACGTCAGTCACATGGGCGTGTACGATGTGCGCGGCGCGGACGCAGCTTCGTTCCTCGACGCGGTCTGCGGCAACGACTGCGGCGGGCTGCAGCCGGGCGAGTCGCTTGTATACGCATTTCCTCACGCCCGAGGCGGATGTGGTGGACGACACGCTGGTCTATCGCCGCGGCCCGGATAATTATCTGGTGGTGGTGAACGCTTCCAACGATGACAAGGATCGCACCTGGCTGGAGAGTGTGCGCGACGGCAAGGTGCGGATCGACAACGAACGGCCGTGGGCGCGCACCTATGGCTACGAAGCCGTGCTGCGCAACCTGCGCGACCCGAAGTCCGGTGACGCCATGCGAGTGGACATTGCCCTGCAGGGACCCAAGAGCCGCGAGATGCTGCTCGCCATGGGAGTGGACGCATAAGACACAGGCACGGATCATGAAGTTGAAGCGCACCGAGTTGTGCGATGCGAAAGTCGGCGGGTTCGACCTCATCGTCTCGCGCACCGGTTACACGGGCGAGAAGATGGCCTTTGAGTTGTTCGTGCATCCCGAGCGCGCCGTTGATTTTTGGAACACCGTGCTCAAGGTCGGCGAGCCGTTTGGCGTCAAACCGATTGGGTTGGGTGCGCGCGATTCGCTTCGCACCGAAGCCGGCCTGCCGTTATACGGTCACGAGATGGGGCTCGGTTCCGGCAAGTTCGGCGAAGCGAGACCTGGGAGTTGCCGAAGGCGGTTTCGGTTCGTACGTCAAGCCCTACAAGCCGTGGTTCATCGGGCGCGAGGCCTACATCGCCCGCGAGAAGGAACGCAAGGGTGTGGTGGTACGCTTCCGCTTCGACGACCAGCGTGTGCGCCTGGCCCATAACGGCGACCCGTGATGGACATAAGTGGCAAGCGCATCGGCTGGGTGACCTCCTGCGCCGTGGACGCCGAGCGCTTCCTGACCGGTCAGGCGTATCTGGAGTTCGCTTATACCCCGGAAGGCACGCCGATCTTTATCCATCAGGGCGGCGTCATGGATCGTCCTGCGACCGCCGCGAAGGTGGTAAGCAGGTTCCCGAAGTTGTAAGAAATAGACAGGGAATAAAGTAAGAATTGATCTCCGATTATTGATAGCGGAGGGCAAGTCATTGCCCTCCGCTTTTTATGCTTGCCCATCATATCGAAGTGATGTATATTTATCCCAAGGGAACGATACCGTGATTTTTGAATGGGATCCGCGCAAAGCAGAAATCAACGTTCGTAAACATGGCGTTTCGTTCACCGAAGCAGGGACCATATTTGGCGATGATTTAGCAATCACTGTCCCTGACCCAGACCATTCCATCCATGAAGAGCGTTATATCACCATAGGATGGTCAAACGGCCGCAGGCTATTGATGGTTGCACACACCGACCGCGGTGATCGTATTCGAATTATTAGTGCTCGTGAATTGACCCAAAGTGAGAGAAAAATCTATGAAGAAGAAAACAACTGAGCTCAAAGATGACCTGCGCACTGAGTATGATATGAAATCTTTGCTAAAGGGCGGCGTGCGCGGGAAATATGCCAGGCAATACCGCGAAGGAACAAACCTTGTCCTGCTGGAGCCGGACGTAGCTAAGGCCTTTCCGAACGAAAAATCAGTAAACGAGGCGTTACGCTTGGTAATGAAGTTAAACAAAGTCCAGGATAAGGCAAGGCATATAGCCAGGCAATAGAGCTACATTATGGGTCGCACCCTCAACGACGAAGGTGGTGAGCCGGTTTGCGAAGTCATAACCAGAAATCAAGGAAGGTTAGATAGGTAAAGATGGGCGGCAGATTATCTGTCCCCATCTTTTTCATATCCATTGCATCCGGCTGCAAATCTTTGCTTATGCCATCCCATTGTAGAGCCGATTTGTTCGCGCAAATTCGGGCTATATGATCATAGGCTCCCGTTATCAGGACAATCATCCTTGAGATTGCGGAAGGATGACGCTATTCCTGGGCATCAAATGCCTGTACGATGAATTAATCATCCTCCGCATCAAGCAGGCAGCCATGCGACTCAAAAATCTCTTCATCAAACCTTCCACCCGCGCATTCTTCGAAGATGCGAGCAAGATCCCCGGTTACTCGTACTTCGACCGGTTGCATGGCTACATCTACGCCCGCTGGCCCTATCTCTATATCGGCATCGGCACGGGGGAACATCCGCTCGCCAAATGGTTCGCCCCTTTTGCCGGTTGGTTCAATCAGCTTGTAACTGCCAATAAAAAGGACGAGGCCGCTGAAGGCCGGATCGCGTTTGCGGATACCTATCACGGTAAGGCAATTCCGCTCGAGACTGCTAAGCAGCTGGTGATGATCCAACGAAGAGCTGCACGTCCACGACCTCGAGCAGGTAATACCCTATAAGCGCGCCCGCTCCATCATAATGAAGAACCCCGACCACATTGTGGCTTTGGAATGTCCCTGCCGGGCATCGCGTGAGCATCCGTGCCTGCCCATGGATGTGTGCCTGATCGTAGGCGAACCGTTCGCCAGCTTCATCCGTGAGCATCAACCGGAACGCTCGCGCTGGATCACGCGCGACGAGGCGGTAGCCATCCTCCAGGCCGAGGACGAACGCGGCCACGTCCACCATGCCTTCTTCAAAGACGCCATGCTCGACCGTTTCTACGCCATCTGCAACTGCTGTAGCTGCTGCTGCGGAGCCATGCAGGCGCAGCGCAACGGCGTACCCATGCTGGCTTCTTCCGGTTATGTCTCCAGGGTGAACGAAGACTATTGCATTGGGTGCAGTGATTGCGCTTCATTCTGCCAGTTCGGCGCGCTGGAGGTGGTGGACGGGGTCAATACGGTCAGCTACGAGAAATGCATGGGCTGCGGTGTATGCATCAGCAAATGTGAGCAGGGCGCCTTAACCCTGGAGCTCGACCCGGCCAAAGGCCTTCCCCTCGAAGTTTGTTCCCTGATGGATAAAGCACTTTTCAACTCCCCGTGATTTCCACTGCCTGATCATTTAGATATAAAATAGAGCGCAATCTCTTCCTCAGTTCCTTTTCAAAGGGATCTCCGGCATTCTGTCGGCCTCAACCATTTTTCCTTTCACTAGGTCTATGCTCGATTCTCGAATATCGAGTACCGAATATCGCCTCCTCATCTCTTTCCCAAGGAGCTGCCATGTTCAAGTCAAAACGCAGACCCATCGTTATCCCCCAATCGGAACATCTCAAACTGGTCGGCACACTGGCCCTCCTGTGGGGCAACGCCGATTTCGACCTGCCACCCATCGAGCGCCTGTCCATGGTTGCCGGGATGGGCTTCCACGACCGTGGGTACGGCTTTCTGGATAATTCACCCATCGGCGGCATGACGGATGAAGAGTGGGCCCCAATCGCCAGGCGCAGTTTTTATACCCAATACACCGACATCACTGCCGATATGATCGCCAAATATCATTTCCGGCGATTGGCCAGCCACGGTGATGCAGGAGAGAGAAAAGCCCTGGCTGCCGAGTTTTCATTGGAGATCGAAAAGCAGCTTGCCGCTCACAAGCTTTCCAGGGAATTGTTCGATCGTCTGGACCGTATCACCGATCTGTGCGATATGCTCTCGTTCAATTTTTGCTTTGAACTGCCTGCCGAGGGCGAAATTTCGATCTTTTCCCGCAACGATACGAAAGCCGAAGTCCCGAGTCCATTACCATGTGGAAGACGGGGACATCCACGCGGTCCCCTGGCCTTTTTCAGTGGATACTTACGAAGGTTACATCATCGGATACAAACTGGATGGATATCCAGACAAACTTGACCCGGTGATCCTGCCCTTTCATTTATATAAATAGAATTTCAATATCGACTTACCGCCTTTGCATGAAATACCCGAAAAAATGGACATAGGCAGGGCGTACGCCCTGCCTATGTCCATTTTTTCGGAATTCTTCGTCCCAGGCTGAAAGCGTGGGACGAAGAGGTAGGTAGAAACGAATTTTGATTAAGCTACTAAAGCTGCCCGGTATCTTGCAGCCAGCCTGTCAAGCTTCACTCTTCTTCAAGATTCGGGTAAGAGAGTGTTTCTTAAATCAAGTTGCGACCATTTTTAGCATGCGCCGGACGCTGGCAATATAGACCATCGATTCGCTGGATGAAACGGTATGCTCAAAATCACGGGCTAGACGACGATAGCGACCTAACCAGCCAAAGGTTCGCTCGACCACCCAGCGCCGAGGCAGGACCTGAAAGCCTTTTACATCATCAGAACGTTTCACGATTTCTAAACCCCAGCCGAATTGTTGGTGAACCCTGTCCACAATCGAAGCATAAGCACCGTCGGCCCAAATCAGTTTTAAGCGACACCAACGATTGTGAACATTGCGCTTGATGAGCTCAAACAATTTTCGTAAGGTTTGGTAGCCTCCCGTACCATCTTGAAGGCTGGCACTATGCACAACTACCAACAAAACCAGCCCCAAAGTATCCACGACCAAGTGCCGTTTACGGCCAGGCGTCTGCTTATGCACGTCTATCCCGCGTTCTTCGCCTCCTTCCGAAGTCTTGGCGCTTTGGCTATCAATCACGGCTGCGCTAGGCTGAGCATCTCGCCCCGCCTTCTGGCGCACTCGTCTCACCAAGGCGCTATTGATCCGTGCCCACAGCCCATTTCGTTTCCAGCGCCAATAATAGCCATAGACTGTATGCCACGGTGGAAAATCCACCGGCAACATCCTCCACTGACAACCCGTACGCGTCACATACAGGATCGCATCCAGGATTTGCCACATTTCCCATATACGCGGTCGGCCTCGCTTATAGATCGGAAAGAATTCCATAATCTGTTGCCATTCGGTATACTTCAGATCGGTCGGGTAGGTTTGGCTGAATTTGGTCATTCTCCAATCTTACCCGGCCATTTAAGAAACACTCTCTAAGGGCATTCTTGAAAGCTTCATAAGGTTGCGCCCCTACAATGGCATAGCGGTTATTCATCACGTAGGTGGGCACGCCTGTCACACCCACCGCATAGGCCTGCTCCACCTGCCCCGCGACGTCCGCCGTATACTTGCCGCTTTCCACGTCCCTCTGCATTTCATCTGCATCCAGGTCCACTTCCCTTGCAGCTGCGCCCAGCACTTCCCATTGGCTGATATCGCAGCCCTCCGCATAGACCTTGCGAAAGACCACGCTGTGAAACTCGTTGCCTCTGCCATGTTCTCGCGCGTACTCGGTAGCCTCGTGTGCGAGACGCGTGTTGTAGATGCGCTGTGTTGAAACGAACGGCATTCCATACAGATTCGCAATCTGACTCAATCGCTCCTCCGAACCTGCCGCGCGTGCCCGTTTGACATAATCGGGTATTTCCATGCCCTCGGGCGGCACATCCAGATAGAGATAGAACGGACGCCACTCGAGCTCGATTGGATACTCGGCCTTTAGTTTCTCGACCACGCCCTGCCCCACATAGCACCAGGGGCAGATATAATCGGAGAAAATGGTCAGTTTGAAGCCTGAAGGTTTTTCTATTGATGAATTATGATTATCGGTCATATAAACGATAGAACAGCCCTCACCCGGAAATCTTACATAACGGGCTGATTTAAACAATGGATAACATATACTTTAGGAGTAATGAAATGACTCAGACTCGATCCGCTTCCCTGTCACGACATTTTACGGTCCACGAATTGGCAGATGGTGTATTTGCCGCAATCGCAGCCAAAGGCGGAGCCGCCATCAGTAACGCAGGCATCATCGATCTGGGCGATCTGACTCTCATCTTTGATACCTTCCTCACGCCCCAGGCCGCACAGGATCTGCTTGCTGCCGCCCGTGATCTTACCGGCCGCGATCCCAGGCTCATCATCAACAGCCATTATCATAATGATCATATCTGGGGCAACCAGGTTTTCAGCCCCCAGGCTCAGATAATCTCCACCTCCCAGACACGCCATCTCATCCAGACCGAAGGCAAAGCCGAGCTCGAATGGGCGATCGGCAATTCCGCCAAAAGTCTGCAGGAATTCAGCAGGCAATATGCGGAGGCAAAAAACGATCAGGAGCGGGACGAATCGCTCCTTTGGGTGGGGTATTACAAAGGGATTGTCGAAGACTTGCCAGGCCTCACCGTCCGCCTGCCGGACATAACCTTTGACAAAAGAATGACCATCCATGGCCAATCCCGCACCCTCGATTTGATTCCGTTTGAGGGAGCTCATACCGCAAATGATGCCATCCTTTACCTGCGCGAGGATCGCATTGTCTTTATGGCCGACTTATTGTTTGTGGGATCTCATCCCTTTCTTGGCAGAATGTGATGTCTTCAAGTTGATGGATGCTCTTAAAGAGATTGAAAATATGGAGGCCTCCGTCTTTGTACCGGGACACGGACCCGTCGGTGGCAAAAATGATCTTGCATTGTTGAGGGATTACATCGCCATGTGCCTTGACCGATCAAAATCCCTGGTTGAGCAGGGGACTACCGCAGAAGACCACATTAGGAAAGAAAATTTGCCGGAAAAATATGCTTCCTGGGAATTATCAAAATTCTTCCATATCAACCTTCAAGCCTTATGCCAGCAATTCGCAGTGAAACAAAGCGGATCTACTCGCCGAACCAGCAGGCTGGATTCCTGATGGAGAGTAACCAATGTTATACTGCCCATGGCAAGACTATCCCTATCATGTAGATTCTTTCATTGTATATGGATCGTGACGTCTTTATCCTCTCTGCCATCTCCAAAACTGAGCCCGCCGAGGCGATCCGCCTCGCGCTGGAAAATATAGACGTCAAGCCTTCCCGCGTAGGCGATGCGGTCTTTGGATACGACGGATCGTTCTCACTCCCCAACGTCGAGCAGATTACAAAAGAAGCGGGCTTGAGCTGTCCGGCAGTCAACGTCTCATCCAGCCTGCGCGCCGTCTTTTTTGCGGCCCAGTCCATCCTGAGCGGCGACCAGGAGCTGGCAGTTGTCGTCGGCCTGGGTGGAGAGGGCTCCACCGCCTTATTGCTGGCTTCACCCGATACGGTCGGCAGGTTTAATCTTCTGCCTCGTGCCGCGTTTGGCCGCGCGCTCGCTATCCGGAACCGAAGCCGCCCTAAATGCAGCCGGACTTGTCTCCGGCGATGTAGCCATTTCAAAGGATGGGGAGAGAGGGGCCCTGCTGGTAAGAGAGCTGCTTGAAGAGTTGGAGCAGAGCCAGGCGCAGTGGGGGCTGGTTTGCGTAGGCCGATCGGCCCTCTTGATCGAGCGGATCTGAATTTAGTAGCGCAGCTTAAGCTTCTCGCAAGCCCTGCGATCGCTCCGAAAACGCCGCGATCATTTTCCACTTATGAATGCTTATCGGTAAGGAACGCCGGGAATTTATTGGGTAGCTAAATATACCTCTTTGCGCTCCACGCTCCTGGTAATAATAATGAGCGATATCTATCTCTCCCTCGGAACAAACCTCGGCGACCGCCTGGCCAACCTGCGCGCCGCGTTGGATGCGCTTCCTCCGGAAGTGGTTGTGCGGGCCAGATCAAAGATCTATGAAACGCCCGCCTGGGGATTTGAAGATCAGCCGGCCTTCCTGAACATGGCGATCAGGGCGGATACCGACTTAAAGCCCGAACCGCTCTTGAAGCACCTTAAGCAGCTTGAAAACCGGTTGGGACGCGAACCCTCCTTCCATTGGGGACCGCGCCTGATCGATATTGACCTGCTCTTTTACGATGCGCTCGTCCTGGATACCCCTCAATTGGTTATCCCTCATCCGCGTTTGCAGGAACGCGCTTTTGTACTGGTGCCTCTGGCCGATATCGCTCCCGACCTTGTCCATCCCGTTCTCGGCAAAACCGTCCGCCAGCTTCTGGAAGGGCTGGATAAAAGCGGAATTGTCCCCGTGTCCGAATAGCATATTGTTTAGAGCCCTGGTACCCTTCATTGCCTTCGCATTCCTGAACAGGCAGCCTGATATAATTCGCGCAACCCTGAAGGATATGAACCTGCAATCCAGGAGGCGCTCGTGACCGACCCCAAACCACTCAACTGGACTCCCAAACCCGGCGTAGGCATGACCGTTGCCCGCCGTGCGGACGGGGGCATGCACCTCACTTTTACCGATCTCTCCGAACCGACGATCAAAGAATGGCGCGAGTTTGCGCTTGAACATTTGCTGGGGGCCGACCGGCTGACCCGCAATCTTTATGATCTGCGGGCGGTGAAAGTCATTAATGAAAAAGCGGTGCGCACCGCGGTGGAGGTCAACAGCGATCCGTCGGCGCGCAATATCCGGCTGGCGGTTGTGGTTGCCGATGAAAAGGTGGCGAATGCCATCCGCGAAATTGCGGCCCTGGCCTTGCCGGAAACCGCCGCCGCCATGAAGATCTTTACCGACCTGAACGAAGCCGAGGCCTGGCTCGCCCGCCCGCTCGACCAGATTCCCATGACCATTGCCCTGGTGAGTAGGCCTGGCCTCTCAGCTGAGCCATCCTTTCATGCAGCCCCTCAAAATTGGCAATCACATCTTCGATTGGGGAACCCGCACCTATGTGATGGGCATCCTCAACGTAACGCCCGATAGCTTTTCGGGTGATGGGCTGCTTGGCCAAAGGCGATGCGGTGGAAGCCTCCCTCGAACAGGCAGGACGCGTTTCGTTGCAGCCGGCGCCGCGATATTGGATGTGGGCGGCGAATCAACCCGACCGGGCTCGGAGCCGGTTGATATCGGCGGAAGAACTGCGGCGCGTGCTCCCGGTGATCAAAGCATTGGCGAATGAATTTCCCGAAACCCTGATTTCCATCGATACCTATAAAGCGGTCATCGCAGAAGAAGCCCTGCAGGCCGGCGCGCATTTGGTCAATGATGTGTGGGGACTGCGCGCCGATCCGAAGCTGCGGGAGGTGGTCGCAAAAGCCGGGTGTCCACTGGTCCTGATGCACAACCGCAGCAGCCCGGCCAGTGTGGAAGTGCGCGCCCAACTGGGCAATGCTTATGTGGGCGCGGAATATACCGACCTGATCGAGGATGTCAAGCGCGAGCTGATGGAAAGTGTAAGCCTGGCGCGTGAGGCCGGCATTCCTGACGAGCATCATCATCCTGGACCCTGGGATCGGCTTCGGTAAAAAAGTCGAACATAACCTCGAGCTGATCAACCGCCTGGCTGAGATCCGCAGCCTGGGATTTCCCGGTATTGCTGGGTCCGTCGCGTAAATCCTTCATCGGTTACACCCTCGACCTGCCCGCCGACCAGCGCCTCGAAGGCACCGCTGCGGCAGTCGCAGTGGGAATTGTGCGCGGCGCCGACATCGTCCGTGTGCACGATGTGGAATACATGACGCGTATTGCCAGAATGACGGATGCCTTGGTGCGAGAACAAGGCGGGCAAGCCCAGCCGCCATCTTACAAAGAGAGCATTCATGATCGACGATTACAGCCAGGACCTGCTCCGCAACGGGATTATCGAAGCGAAAGCCGGCAATAAAGATACCGCCCGCCGCTATCTTGACCGCGCGCTTTACATGAGCTCCGATCACGACGTGATGGCCGAGACCTGGTTCTGGATCAGCCAGATCACGGACGACCCGGTCGAGAAACGCAAGGCGCTGGAGAACTGCCTGTCCAACGACCTGCAGCATGCACGCGCCCGGCGCGCCCTGGCGATCCTGGATGGCAAGCTCAAACCGGATGAGATCGTGGATCCCGATCACCTGCCGCCCGCGCCGGAGGGATTGCGTCAGTCAAACTCTCAGCGCTTCATGTGCCCGAAATGCGGCGGGCGCATGGCCTTCGCACCCGACGGCCAGTCATTGGTGTGTGAATATTGTGCCCGCAGCCAGACGCTGCATCTGCTCGCCCGGCGGAACGAACGAAAAGGATTTTATTGTTGCCATGGCAACGCTGCGTGGTCACGGCAAGCCGCTGAACGAACAGGTCTTTCACTGCCAGGGATGCGGCGCGGAGTTCATCCTGCCTCCCGACCAACTCTCCATCACCTGTGTATATTGCGGTTCGCCCTCCGTGGTCAACCTTGAGAAGTCGAAGGATCTTCTCGCACCTGATGCCATTATTCCGCATGCCTTTGACCAAAAGCATGCGATCAAACTGCTCGTGGATTGGGTGGAGGGCAACCAGATCAAGCCTGAGAAACAAGTGGACCTGCCGCGCGGCCTTTATCTCCCGCTCTGGACATTTGACCTGGGCGGTTCGATCGATTACACCGGCGAAGTGATCGAGGAAGGCCAGACTCATTATGGACACCAGCCGCCCCGCATGGTGCATGTCAGTGACCGCTATCCGGTCATGCTCAACGATGTTCCGATTCCCGGCCAGCCGAAAACTATCGGCTCCCTTCGTGCGGCTCATCCCAACCTTCGACCTGAAAGCCATTAAATCTTACGACCCGGGCTACCTGGCAGATTGGCCTGCCGAACTTTATGATGTGCCGATGGCCGATGCCTCGCTGGATGCGCGCAGCGGGGCATTCGCACAGCTTGAAACAGTGACCTGCCCAACCTGCTTTCTCCCCATCCATTTGATCTCCAGCTCGTCGGCGAACATGACCATCGAATTCTTTCAGGCTCAACCTGCTCCCGGTTTGGATGACCGAGATTTGGCTCGAAGGCAGGAGCTACCTGGTGCTCATCAACGGGCAGAATGGTGCCGTGCAAAGCGATTGGGCCGCGAAGGTTAATAAACCGGCAAAGCGGCCTGAAGGACTGGCTGGCTGATCTGGTAAAAGACTAAGCTTCCATCACCGAATGGGCAGGAACGTCGATCTCAGAGCAGATCTCTGAACATCCATGCGAATTCATTGACATCAATTCCCTGTTTCGTGGTTTAATTCTCTCATGCCCCAACCTGCATCCATTGTTCGTTCCCGCCGTGCGCAGCGTGTGGATCAGCGCCGCGCTCGCGAAACATATTTTCGAATGGGCGGAGTAGGCTTCGGCATATTGATCTCGCTTTTGCTGGCCTTTCTCATCCTGTTTGGCGGCGCTGGCCTATGCCGATCTCACCCACGGGCTGCCCAATGTCGACCTTCTGCCGGCCCTGCTTAACCCTCCCGACGGCCTCCTGCTGCAACCCACACGGGTCTATGACCGCAGCGGCAAGCATCTCCTGCTCACCTTTGCACCCAATGATGGGCCGCGTCGCTATCTTCCGTTGAATCCACAATCTCCCGCAGCACCTGCCTGATTTTCTTGCCAAGGCTACGGTCGCCATCGCGGACCCGAATTTTTGGAACCACGGCGGATATATGCTTGATGGCTGGCAGGACCCCGAAAGTCATCCGACCATCGCACAAAAACTGGTCTCCGACTTATTGCTTTACAACGAGCCGCCTTCCTTAAAACGCGCCTTGCGTGAACGGATCCTCGCCGCGCAGATCACGGCAAAGTTTGGCCGGAATCAAATCCTTGAGTGGTATCTGAACTCAGCCAATTACGGGAATGAGGCTTTTGGCGTGGAGGCGGCTGCCCAACTCTATTTTGGCAAATCGGCTTCCGAGTTGACCCCGATCGAATCCGCCCTGCTGGCGGCGACGAGCCAGACGCCGAGCTTGAATCCGTTCGACGCAGAAGAACTGGCCCTTCAACGCGGCCAGCAAACGATCCAATTAATGAAGGCGCTTGGGTTTATATCGAACGATGAAGCCGCCAGCGCCCTGGCCGCCGCAGCTCCCTATCCTCTTCGCCGGGAGGAAAAAGGAAAGCGCCGAGAACACTGCTGCCCCGGCCTTCATCAACCTTGTCCTTCACCAACTCGATCAGCAGTTCACCCGCGACCGCATCGAACACGGCGGCCTGACGATCATCACCACCCTTGATTACGATCTGCAGCAGCAGGCAAGCTGCACCACCCTGGTTTATACGGCGCGGCTGGCAGGCACTCCCGACCCCATCGACGCCGTGCACCACCGCCGATCTACTGCCCTGCGCTGCCTACGGATACAATTCCGCCGGGCGAAAGTTCCACCAGCTGCCCTTGATCTTTGATCCGCTATCCGGCCAGGTTCTTGCAGCGGTCGGTGAAACCCTGAGAGGCACAGAAACCGCCTTTTTAGCTGCCCACGATCCCGGCTCGCTCATGACGCCGTTTGTTTATCTGACAGGCTTCACGCGCGGTCTGAGCCCCGCTTCGCTGGTGTGGGATATCCCTGGCTCTGAGTGATATCACAGAACCCTGACGGACAATTCCACGGTCCCGTCCGCATTCGCACTGCGCTCGCCAACGATTATCTTGTACCCGCGCAGAAGATCGCCGACCAGATGGGCTCCGGATGCGATCAACCGCACCGAGGCCTCTTTTGGACTTCAACCAGGGCCAGACCACCCTGCTCGATTTGGCCGCCGCCTACGGTATTTTTGCGGCCCAGGGCGTACGCTACGGTCAACCCGGACCCTCCACCGTGCTGCGCGTCGAAGGGTTGGACCATTCCGTATGGCTGGATCTGACCAACCCGCAGGCCCAACCGGTGGTCACACCTGCCGCTCGCGTATATGATGAACAATGTCCTCAGCGATGAACCCGCTCGCTGGCCTTCACTCGGGACATCCAAACGATCTGGAGATCGGGCGGCCGATCGGAGCAAAGATCGGCCAGACCGATTCGGGATTGGATTCGTGGACGGTCGGGTATACACCTTCGATGCTCGTTGCCGTGTGGACCGGCGTGCATACGCCCAATTCTCGCCCGCCTGGACCCCCAGGTTTCAACCGGACTCTGGAATGCGATTGATGCAGACCGCCACGCAATCACAGCCGGCAGATGGCTGGTCCATTCCCGCGGGCGTTACAACGATGGAAGTCTGCGATCCGTCGGGTCTGTTACCCACCAGGGATTGCCCGTCGACCGTGAACGAAATATTCCTGAGCGGCAATGAACCCGCCCAATCTGATAACTTGTTCCGCACCTATGAAGTGAATCGCGAAACCGGCTTCCTTGCAACGGTCTTCACGCCCCCGCAACTGATTGAAGACAAGGTCTTTATGATCGTCCCACCGGAAGCTCTCGCCTGGGCAAAATCTGCAAATATCCCGCTCGCGCCGACTTCCTATGATGCCATCCAAGCCGGGCAGATCAATCCGGATGTGAATATCACTTCGCCGGCCATGTTTGCCGACCTGAGCGGCCAGGTGCAATTCAAAGGGCACGGCCTCCGGCGCGGACTTTGACCATTACCGCATCCTGGTCGGCCAGGGACTTAATCCGCAGGAGTGGATCCAGGTCGGCAGCGATTCGACCACACCGATCAAAACGGTATTCTGGCTACCTGGGATACAAGTGGTCTTAACGGGTTGTATGCCGTGCAGCTGCAGGTGATACGGACAGACCAGCGCGTGGATACCGCGGTAACCCAGGTTACCGTAACCAATAAGTAGTTTGAAGTCAATTCGTAACTAATCACCGTCCCGCCACTGTTTACCCGACAAATGAATATGGACGGGTGATATCACCCGCCCATATTCATTTGTCGGGATATCTCTAGTCCTCCAGGCTGAAAGCGTGGGACGAGGGTATGATTGAATACAATAATTGCTTATGCCTTCTTTAGCCGATAAACTTAAAACCCTTGGCGTTAAAGCTGCAAGGGAGATCCCTGCCCCGAAACCGGAGGAGCATTTTGACATCAATTCGGTCATATCCGGTGCGCTCCTGCCCACCCCGTTGGGCGAGACTTTCTATATATGAAGAGCGCTTCGCCTCCGACTATCGCCACGGACACGCCCCCATCCGCATCGAGGCCTCGCTGGATGTAATGTCCGCCTGGGCCGCCGATGCGCGCCTGCGCGAGCTGCCGATCGAGTCCTTTGCTTTTCTTGACACCGAAACTTCCGGCCTGGCGGGCGGCACCGGAACCTATGCCTTCCTGGTCGGTGCGGCGCGCTTTGCCGAAAACGGTGAATTCATCCTGCAGCAGTTCTTTATGCGCGATCCCTCGGAAGAGCCGGCCATGCTCGAAGGGCTGGCCCAATTCCTCGCGCCTGCTCACGCCCTGGTCACATTCAACGGCAAGGCCTTCGATGCGCCCTCTGCTTGCCACGCGTTACAGGCTGCATAACATACCCATCCCGTTCAAGGATTTTGCCCACCTTGACCTGCTTCCGCTGGCACGCCGCCTCTGGCGCGACCGGTTGGAATCACGCGCCCTGAAATACCTCGAGGAAAATATTCTGCAGGCCCCTCGCACCATCGAGGAGGTGCCGGGATACGAGATCCCTTACATTTATTTCGATTATCTGCGCGACGGCGACGCACGTCCGCTGAAGGGCGTGTTCTACCATAACGCCATGGATGTGGTTGCCATGGCCGCCTTGTTGAGTCATACGGCCGCCCTGCTGGCCGATCCGTTCCACGAGGGCATCGAACACGGCCTGGATGTGATCGCGCTGGCAAAGCTCTATGAAGATCTCGGCAATGGGACACCGCCGCGCGCCTCTTCGAGCGGGGCCTGGAGATGAGCCTTGAGCGAAGGCGATTTCTGGAAAGCCGTAAGCCGCCTCTCGGTGCTGCAAAAGAGGCGAGGCGATTTCGAGGAAGCCATCCGCCTTTGGGAGAAAGCGGCCTCCGAAGGTCACATCTATGCTTACGTCGAGCTGGCTAAATATTATGAGCACAAGCAGCGCGATGTAAAATCCGCCCTCCAATGGACAAAGTCCGCGCTAAAAGAAGTTGACCGCGCAGAAATGCCGGTTTACATCCGCAAGCACTGGCAGGAAGAATTGAAGCACCGCCTGGCACGATTGGAAGCAAAATCGGAATGATATAATCGCAATATCTACTCGCCGCACATCTTTTTTCGGTTTTTTTAGTCCCAGGCTGAAAGTCGAGCGTAGCGAAGATGCACGAAGGTATAAGTAAATACTAATCGCAGCAACTCAAGGAGGAGCCCATGCAGATCACCGTATCCACCCAGCAGGGAAATGTGCCTGTGACGGTCGTACAGCCGCACGGCGATGTGGACGCGTCCAATTTCAACGAGTTGGTCGACAAAGTGGAATCATTACACAAGGATGGCGCGCAGGATTTTTTGATTGACCTGAGCGATGTGTCTTATATGTCCAGCGCAGGGCTTGTGGCGCTGCACAGCATCTCGATCATGCTGCGCGGCGAGAAACCGGCCGATCCGCAGTCCGGCTGGGCGGCGCTGAAAGCCATGGATCGTTCCCGGGAGCGGGGAATGCAAAAACACGTCAAGCTGCTCAATCCCCAGCAATTTGTAGCCGATACGTTCGACAAAGCAGGGTTTACCCAGTTCTTCGAAGTCTTTACCGATCTACAAAAAGCCGTTGCATCCTTTTGATCCTGATGGATTTGTATGACACGCGCCCGCCTGAGCTCATCGAGCGCGTGTGTCTGATTCTTTAGAGTATTGGAGGAGAGACGATGAAACGCAACCTGGGTATCTATTTTATTGCCGGCCTGGTTACCCTTAACGTCCTGCTGTGGATTTTCTTTGGACCGACAACGGGCCAATCAAAGAACTTCCCTCAGCAGGAGCTGGCCGAAACGCTTTCATCCAGCGCGATGATCCTGTGGGCCAACGGGATCTTTCTCTCCAACAAACCGCGCTTTTTGGAGCCATACTTTGGGGGCCTGGACCGCATGTACGTCATTCACAAGAACATCAACATACTGGCGCTGCTTCTGATCGTCGTCCATCTCATCATCGTGCCCACCACCGATAAAGGCGGTCCCGGGCGTATGGATCGCCTGGGTGACCTTCCCGGCCATTTTGATCCTGGTGCTGCTGACGGTTTCGCCGCGCGTCCCGCTGCTGAGTAATTTTGCCCGCCTTACCTACGATAAGTGGCGCAATCTGCATAAATACATGGGCGTGCTGTTCATGCTCGGCGCGACGCACATGCTGATGGTCCAGCCGCTGATCATGAATGCGCCGGTCGTATTCACCTACGTGGAGACGATCATTGCCATCGGCGTGCTTGCCTACCTTTATAAGCAATTCTTATGGGAGCGGCTCAGAGAAGCGTTATTCCTACGTGGTACAGGCCGTGAAGAAGCTGAATGGCACGGTGGCGGAGGTGACGCTTCACCCGCAGGCCGCCAGGGTGGCTCACCGCGCCGGGCAGTTCCTTTATGTCTATTTTGATTCCGATAAAACGCTCGAAGAGCCTCATCCCTTTACCATCAGCTCTGCGCCGCACGAACACGATTTACGTTTGTCCATCAAGGCCAGCGGCGATTGGACCCAGCACATGCACGAACACCTGCAAGCGGGCGCGACCGCTTTTGTGGACGGGCCTTACGGCGAATTCAACTTTAAAACCGGGAGCCGGAAACAGGTCTGGATCGCGGGCGGCATCGGCATCACACCTTTTATGAGTTGGATGCGCGACTTCGACGCAAATCCGCATGGGCGGGAGATCGATTTCTTTTACACAACGACCGTTCCCGAAGAAGCCTTATTCATGGATGAAATCGAGAAGGCAAAAATGCAGCCGGGGTTTCAGCGCGTTTGTATCCCATTCTGTTCGCGATGGGCGCCTGAGCGCCGATAAGCTCCTGGCGGCCAGCGGCGACCCGGCAGGCAAGGATATTTATATGTGCGGTCCGGCGCCCATGGTGGAAGCTTTCCGCCTGGCCTTTATTTCAAAAGGTATTCCCGCCAGCAAAATTCATTATGAAGAGTTCAATTTCCGCTGAGATGGAAGGTAGTAGCGACTTCAACGTTATGGTCCTGGTCGGTCGTTTCCCAAACCGCATCGGCCAGGAAGGGACCCGGTGCGATCTTCCAGTGGAACTCGAGCCCGGTCTCATTGATCAAAATGGTTTGGCTCTGGGCATGCATGTCTGCCGGGTCGGCCTGGGCCACGCGAGCAGGCAATAGAGGCTACAGAAGTATGAAGAACAGGACGGCCCATCTTTAAACAAACGAGAGGGGCGCTTTGCAGTACTCTTATTCATCGTAAGTCTGTTTCTTGTACCGATAGGGAAGGCAAAGGCGATTTTCTGGCGCCTGGAATTCCTAGGAGGCTTCCGAAGTTCGGGGATATGGTTCTTGTCCCGTATTGTCACCGGACTCCGGCCCGAGCAGCAGACGCCATTTTCCTAACCGGGCTTGATGCACGATCAATGCAGTAGCTATCAGGGTCGAGATCGGCACAGCCGCGATCAATCCCAGGGAACCGACCAGCGTTCGCACGATCTCCTCGGCCAAAAATTCCGAGTTAATAAAATAACTGTAGCTCCCATTCCCCAGCGTGAAGATCAATAATAATGGCAGTGAGGCGCCGGTGTACGCCAGCACCAGCGTATTAACTGTGGCAGCCACATGATCTTGACCAATGCGCATGGCCTTTTGGAAAGTGCGCTGAAATCCAAGGGCAGGGTTGGCGTCGTGGATTTCAACGACAGCCGCCGACTGTGATGTGACCAGGTCATCCAGCACGCCCAGCGCGCCAATGATCATCCCGCCCAACAGCAATCCGCGAGGGTCGATCTGGATGGATGAGGCCTGCATTAGATACAGGGCGTTTTCGTCGCCGTAACCCGTCAGGCGCGTCAGGTAGACGAAAAGCAGTGACAATCCTCCGGTCAGCAGGAGCGACAGCATCATGCTCAATACGGAGGCATGGGTCTTCAGGTTCCAGCCATACGTAAGGTATAGGGTTATGCCCAAAAGGATCACAGACCCGATCAGGCTTACCTTCACCGGATCCTCTCCCGAGAGGATATGTGGGATGATGTACTCCACGATCATGAACATGCTGATGCCCAGCGCAACCAGGCTGCCCAGCCCCTTCCACCGGCCCATAATGAGTATGGACAGTACAAATGCAACGAAAAAGATGACCATGGGTTCTGATCGAACGTAATCCACATAATAGGCTTTTAGTACATTATCCGGAGTCTTATCCACCATCACGTAGACTTGGTCGCCGGGCACAAATCGGGCGTTATCCGAACGCAGGTTACGTTTTCCATAATCAATCTCAAAAGGGATCCCTTTATATTCACCTTCCAGGATTTCCACACGCATGTCTTGATAAAGCTGGCTTTTGCCATTCAGCACTATTTGGCCTTCGTCAACGATCTGGTTCACACGCGCCAGAACGGTTTGGGAGCCGAGCGTGGTGGATACGTTGTTGTTGGTGAACGGCATGGGCCGGAAGAAATACGGGACGCCCCAAATCAGGAAAGTCACAAGTAGCAGGAAAACGATCGCTGCCACAAATAGAATATAGACCGGGATTTTTTTCATTTTTTTCTCTTTAAGGCGGCTTTATTATAGTTGGTAAAGAAAAGGGAAGCACGATCTCTAAGAATAGGTTAATGTTTTACCTGCCGGCAGCCGGCCTTCATTAATGGACCCATTCCTTCAGATGGTAAAATCAAGCACTTCTCAGGAGGCGGATATGGGATCGCAGATCAAGGATCTGGTTGCCATGGGGGATATTGAAACTCTCTATGAATTGATGGCGGAGGACGACGATTGGATGGACCAGCTCGACGCGGCCGAAGGTCTCGTCAAGCTTGGCGATATCCGGGGCCTGGAGTTCCTGATCAGCGCGGAACAAAGCGATGACAAGGAAATCCGGCAGGCCGCAAAAGAAATGCTCGATTCGCCTGCCATCGCCCTGAAGCGCGAAGAACTGGAAGCCGAAGAGAAGCGCGCGCTCCAGGCAAAAGTGGAGATCGCCAGGAAGCGATTACAAAAAGGCGGTAAGGTCTTTCAATATAAAATGGTCTATTTATCAGCAGGTGAGCTTCTGGATGAGGACCCTTCAAGTGAGGGCTTCACGGTGCCCGCACTGACCGAGCACGGCCTGGAAGGCTGGGAAGTGGTCAATATCATTGCCCGCCGCAAGCAGACCCTCGTCAGCGTTGTAGATGATAACTATTCTCAGGCGCGTATTTTTTACTGAAGAAAGAAATATCTCCCGACGAGAGTGCCGAGTTGGATGAAATTTAGGAGGTAGGTATGTGTATGTTTTGTGCCGCCATCCCTGTTGCCGCTACGACGGGCGTGACCTTGAACAGTAAACAACTTGCAGCAAAAAGACAAGCCGAGTCGGCCGGCGTGGAAAAACCTGAAACCAAACCCATTATGCAGGTCACAGCCGGCGTGTTGGTACTGCTCTTGATTGGCTCCGTGACCTATCATACGCTGACGAGCCTGCCGTAGATCAATAATTTAAATCCGTCCAATAAATTTATCCCGTTTAGGATAGATGCTCAATCTGAATTTGTATCAAAGAATAAATATGCCCGGGTTAAGATTGCGGGAATAATCGAAACTTCGTGAACCATTCCTTGACAATTCCGATTTTTTTTGTTATCCTATTGAAAATGATTATCAATATCATTTAATCCTTATGTCTACTGAACTCTGGCTTACCCAACTGCATGAGAATGGTTATCGTCTGACCGAAGCGCGCCGCGCTGTCGTTGAGATCGTCGCTGAAAGCACGCGGGCGATCACCCCGCTCGAAGTTTATGACTCGGCCCGCAAGCATTATCCCGCTTTGGGACTGGTCAGTGTTTATCGCACGCTTGAAAAACTGGAAGACCTGCGTCTTGTCCAACGCGTCCACCAGCCCCAGGGCTGCCAGGCTTTCATAGCGGCCAGTGAAGGTCACCAACATTTGCTGCTCTGCCAGCGCTGCGGCCAGGTCACTTTCTTCGAAGGCGACGATCTTGACAATTTGATCGGCAAAATTTCAACCAAGACCGGCTATCAAATCCGCGAACACTGGCTGCAGTTATTCGGTCTGTGTGAAAAATGCAAATAAGCACTACACAATGAATAGGCGAAAAGAATGAGAAAGACTTTATTGTTATTAGCAGTTCTGGTCTGCTGTATTTCTGGTAGGTTGTTCCGGATTGAGCAGCGCAACGCACAGACCGGCATGGCTGCGCGTTCTGGCAACCGAAACCTTTCTGGGCGATATTGCCCAGAACGTGGCAGGAAGTCGGATCAAAATCGAGACCTTGCTGCCGGTAACCGTTGATCCGCACGAGTTCCAGCCGACCCCGCAGGACGCGATCAAGATCGCTGAGAGCCAGGTGCTTATCGTCAATGGACTGGGATATGAGACCTGGCTGACGAAGACACTCGAAAATAGCGGGGGAAGCGGCTCGTCGTAGTGGCAAGCAACGGGCTGAGTCCCAACCCCGATCCTTCCGGCGAGCACCCGGACGGCGACCCGCACATGTGGATGAACCCGCTGAACGTCGTCCATTATGTGGAAAACATCCGCGACGGACTTACACAAGCCGACCCGGCAGGCAAGGATATCTATAGCTGCAAACGCGCGAAGCCTATATTGCCCAACTCAAGGACCTTGATCAATGGGTCAAAAGCCAGGTGGCCGCAGCTGCCTCCGGAAAAACGCCTGCTGGTCACCAACCATGATGCGCTTGGCTATTTTTCAGAGGCTTATGGCTTCAAGGTTGTGGGTGCGGTCATTCCCAGCGTGACGGACGAGGCCTCCCCTCGGCGCAGCAGATTGGCCGGCCTGATCGACACGATCAAGAGCAGCGGCGCCCCCGCCATCTTCCTGGATATCGGTGAAAACCAGAATTTGGCGCAACCAGATCGCCTCGGAGAGCGGCGCAAAGGTCGTCACCGATCTATATGTTGAAATCCATTTCCGCGCCGGACGGCCCGGCACCAACCTATATCGAGATGATCAAACATGATGTCTCCGACGATCGTGGCAGCATTGAAGTAATAGTAACCATAAAACAGGATCTCTGAATGTCTCATACTCCTCATCGTCTTGAAGTACAAAACGTCAGCGTCGGTTACGGCGATAAGATCGTCCTGCATGACCTGACGTTCAACGTGCCGCACGGCGCACGCGTGGCCGTGGTCGGACCGAACGGCGCCGGAAAGTCCACCTTGTTCAAGGCGCTGGTCGGGCTCTTGCCTCTGCAGGCAGGCAAAATCTTCATTCACGGCCTGCCGCTGAATGCCCATAAGGATTGTGTTGCTTATGTGCCTCAACGCGAAGAAGTGGACTGGCGTTTCCCGGTCACCGTCAGGGATGTGGTCATGATGGGACGTTATGATCATCAAGGCTGGTTCAGGCGCACTTCGCGCGAAGATAAGCAGGTCGTCGAGAAAAGCCTGGACACAAATGGGCATCGGAAGTTTCTCCGGACATTCCATCAGCGATCTCTCCGGCGGGCAACAACAGCGCGTCTTCCTGGCCCGCGCGCTGGCACAGGAGCCTCACATTCTCTTGATGGACGAACCTTTCTACCGGCGTGGACGTCACCACACAGGAAGCCACATTGAAGCTCCTGGACGATCTGCGCGAGGCCGAGGTCACCGCCATGATCTCAACGCACGATCTGAATCTGGCCGCCAGCAAGTTCGACCTGATGCTGCTCCTGAACCATTATTTGATCGCGTTCGGGGAACCCGGCGAAGTGCTCAAACAGGAAAACCTTGCAAGGGCCTTTGGCCGCCAACTGATGATCCTGCCCGATGGAACTGCTGTGGTGGATGATTGCTGCCCGCCCGTGGAGCCGTAGAATAATCTATATGAGATTGGCTTCTTACAACCCTTTGCTTATGAATTCATGCAGCGCGGCATGCTCGCGTCCGTGATCGTCGGCATCCTTTGCGCGGTGATGGGAACCTATGTTGTCCTGCGCGGCATGGCCTTTCTGGGCGATGCGCTGGCGCATGCCATCCTGCCGGGCATCGCCATCGCCTATCTCTTGAACGGCAGCCTGCTGGTCGGCGCCCTGGTCGCAGCGATCGCCATCGCTTTGATCATCGGGCTTTTTTCAAGACAGGGGACGGTCAAAGAGGATACGGCCATCGGCATTTTGTTCGCGGCCGCGCTTTCGCTGGGCATAGCCCTGATCAGCTCGATCAAGACCTACGCGGTGGACTTGAGCCATATCCTGTTTGGGAATGTGCTGGGCGTCTCCGCCACCGACCTGTGGCTGACTGCCGGCCTGGGACTGTTGATCCTGCTGACGGTGGTCCTGCTCTACAAACCCTTCCTGGTTATTTCCTTCGACCCGGTGCTGGCTGCAACCATGCGCCTGCCTGCCGACCTCCTGCGAAACCTGATGCTGGTTTTGCTGGCCCTGACGGTGGTGGTCTCGCTTCAAACCGTGGGTGTGGGGCTGGCGGCCGCCATGCTGGTCACGCCCGCGGCTACAGCCTATCTGCTCACGCGCCGTCTGGCATCCATGATGATCCTTTCAGCCGCGTCGGGGCGCTTTCATCCATCATCGGTTTGTATCTCAGTTATTATCTCAACATTGTCTCGGGTTCAGCCATCGTATTGACAGCCACACTATTTTTTGTGCTTGCTTTTCTCTTTAACTCGCGGCAGGGGATCTTGAAGCGTAGTAAAGCCTCTTTGATTCTGCTTATTGTCTAATCCAAATTCTAAGACTGGCATGATAATCTTTTGGAAGTCAATCCGAGGTTATCTTGAACAAAAGACCGCTATTTATTGGCACTTTAGTTGGCTTGCTCGTTCTTCTCTTCAGTTATCAGATCGCTTCTGCGCACACCACCATCCATGTCGGGAATTATGACGTGGAAGTCGGCTGGGTGGATGAGCCCCCGATCGTCGGCCAGCGCAACGCGGTCGTGGTGAATGTTTCGAACACCACAAACGACCAACTCGGTGGTGGATATTTCCAAGCTGACCGTCGATGTGAACTACGGCGGCCAAACAAAGACCCTCACCCTGCAGCCATTAAGTGAAGATACCACCAACCAATACATCGGTCCCATCCTGCCCCTGGTAGCCGGGCAGTATACCGTCAATTGAGAGGCCAGTTGGACAGCACGAATATCAGCTCGGATGTGCAGCCTGAGGAAGTAGTTCCTGCAGATACACTGGCGTTTCCAAGTGTGGCCGCCTCTCAATCCAAAAGCGGCGGCATCAGCTTGAGCGGGTGGCTGGCGGCGATCGGCTTTGATAGCAGGGTTATCCGCCCTGATCCTGGCCTTCCTCGCTTATCGTAAAGCCGGTTAAGCACGAAGCCAAAGACCCATCAATCTAATACTTCAAGATGCATATCCGAAAACGGCATTTTTTGCTGCTGGCAGTCCTTCTGCTTTACTGTGCATGGGCAGTAACTCCTGCCTATGCACATGCGCTTTTACTGCGCTCCAACCCGGCCGCGAATGCCGTCCTGGCACAGGCCCCGGCCCAGGTCGAGCTTTTTTTCAGCGAAACCGTCGAACCCAGCCTGAGCACCATCTCGGTTTTCGATTCCAGCGGCAAAGCTGTTGACCTGGGAGACGTGCGCGTGGATCCAAATGACCCCACGCGCATGACCGTTTCGGTGGGATCCCTGCCCGATGGAGTCTATACGGTCGCCTGGAAGGCCATATCGGCCACCGATGGTCATCTCACCAGCGGATCGTTCCCCTTCGCGATCGGGAATGGCAACGCGGCTGCCCTGGCGAGCTCAAACAACGAAAACCAACGCACAACTTCCGGCAAGCGCCCTGATCTCAAAATGGTTGATGCTGGCTTCGCTGGCCCTGCTGGTCGGTCAGTCTTCGTTTATTGCCCTTGTATGGAAACCCACTCTCAAAGCAGCCGATGAAAAGTTACCGGCAGATATGCAGGAGCCGCCGGTCTGGGCGAATGTTTTCAAAATTGCGCTGGTGGGACTTTTGATCGGATTGGCCTTGAATATTCTCTCGGAGGCCGGCCAGGCAACCGGGAACGAACTTGCCTGGCCCTGGGCGCCGGAGACAAGCCGCGTGTTGATCGATACGCGCCTGGGCGTGATCTGGCTCGCCCGGCTGGGGTTGACGATGATCAGCATCTGGCTGGTAAAGAGCCGGCCATCCGGTTGGAAGCGCTGGGCCGGTTTTGTCGCGGGCCTCGCCTTGCTGTTAAGCATCAGTCTCACCGCTCATGCCGCAACCGAGGCGCACCCAACCATCCCGGTCCTGAGCGATTGGATCCATATGATCGGGATGAGCTTCTGGCTCGGCGGCCTGGCTTACTTTTTCACCGGTTTGCGAGAAATCCGAAATTTGGAAGGAGTGCTGCAGACCCGGCTTACTTCCATCTGCACGGAGCGGTTCTCGCTCATGGCGCTGGTCAGTGTGGCCGCCATCGGCGTCACCGGCATCTACGCGGCTTATCTGCGGGTCGGTTCCATCCAGGCGCTTTACACTTCGATCTACGGCGAGGCGCTTCTGCTCAAACAGGTATTTGTGGGTCTGCTCCTGGTGCTGGCCGCCATCAACCTGCTGGTCATCTCGCCCCGTCTGAAAAAAGCACGGCTGGCAGGTGCAAGTGAAACAACGCGTTGTGGCGCATTTCGGAAAAATGGTGCTGGCAGAGATCATCCTGGGCAGCCTGCTTTTGTTAAGCGTCAGCCTGCTTACCTATCTGCCGCCGGCCAAGATCACACCGCCTTCGTTTGACCTGAACAATTCGATCAATGCAGACGACCTGCATGTCAGTATCAATATTTCCCCCGGTACGGTCGGTCAGAATACGTTTACCGTCAAACTGACATCGAACGGGCAGCCGGTTGATAACGTCAAAGAAACGCTCCTGCGCTTCACGCCCGGCCAGCAAAACGTTTCACCTTCTGAAGCGCAGCTGCTTGGGCAGGGCGGCGGAATTTATTCAACCAAAGGGAGCTATCTCAGCCTGCCGGGCAACTGGCAGGTGCAGGTTGTTGTGAGGCGCGAGAACAAGTTCGATACCTTTGCCAACTTCAACTTTTCGGTGACCCCACCCGGTGCCAACCGGGAAAGCGCCCTGACGCCGAATTTTGCGGGCGGAATGATCCTGCTGGATGGGCTATTATTTGCACTGGCGATGCTTCCGCTCGGAGGGAACCGCGCTCTTCCGGTTTGGGACGATCGGCCTGTTGACGATGATCATGGTTGGGCGGCGGCATATTATTATGCTGACCCGCCCTGTTGCCGATTGAAACGGCCAGGCCAACCCCATCGCGCCAAACCCTCAATCCATTGCGGCCGGGCAGGGCCGTATTTGAAGCTCATTGCGTCGTATGTCACGGCGAATCGGGAAAGGGAGATGGGCCGCTCGGCCTGACGTTGATCCCGCGTCCGGCCGACCTCACCATTCATGCCGTCCCCGGCGTCCATACCGACGCGCAGCTCTTTGATTGGATCACCAATGGCTTTCCGGGCTCAGCCATGCCGGCCTGGCGATCCAACCTGTCAGATACCGATCGCTGGAACCTGGTTAACTTCATTCGCACTTTTGCTCCGAAGACTCAACCCTAAAACTATGATCAAGAATTGCCTCGCTCTCTCCCATATAGTTGCCCTTTTGGTCTTGTGCGGCTGCTCGATCAACACCGCTCCGTCCACCGCCGCAACGGCCGTGCCCACCGCTCCATCTCAACCCATTAACCCCCCATCGTCAGGCGCCAGTGGTGGTACCTCCTCCCTGCCAGGCGGCACGACAATTCCCATTACCTGGGGGAATCTAAACCTCACAGGAAAATTGGTTTATACGGCCGCCGTGATTCAAAATAATCAACTTCTGGTTAACGTTCAAGTTCTTGATCTTACAACCGGCGATATTAAAACGATCTTTCAAACACCGAACGGCGCCTGGGTCGATGCGGTAGCAGTTTCGCCGGACGATAAGCAATTGGTATTGTCCTACACGCCGCCGGTCGGCGCTCCATTCAATGGCGGGATCGATACCCTGTATATCATGCCGCTGGATGGATCCCAACACCCGCAGCTGCTGCTTCCGCCTCCGCCGGCAAACGAAGGATATTTCCAGCCGGATTGGTCGCCGGATGGGAAGTATGTTTATTTCGCAGATTTTCAATATTCGGCCCCCATACATTATGACATCCTGCGGATGGCTTATCCGAACGGGGAGGCTGAGAAACTGGCGAATGATGCTTTTTGGCCGAGGACCTCAAATGATGGCTCCTCGCTTGTTTTTACTTCGACGGTAACGGGTGTGAATACGCTCTTTGTCAGCAACGCGGATGGTTCGGGCGCACATCAAGTCCCTCTCAGCGGCTCTTATATACCGCAGGTCATTGACTCGCCGATGTTCCTGGCGGACGACCAGTCCATTCTTTTCAGCGCCCCGGTTATCGGGCAATCCTCTACACCCAACTGGGCCGACAGACTGTTTGGCATCACAGTGGCTTTCGCCGATGGTACCATCCCATCCGATTGGTGGTCTGTTCCGTTGGCCGGGGGTATCCCCAAACGTTTGACCCATCTCCGATCCCTGGGGTTATTTGCCCGTTTTTCACCTGACAAAAAACATATCGCCAGTTACTGCGCGGACGGTATCTACATTATGAATCCGGATGGAACCGGCGTGACGCAAATGATAAATTACACCGGCGGCCAACCCGGAACCGTGAACTGGATACCGTAATTCCGCAACAAATCCATTAGACATAATGAGAGAAAATCCATGATTAATATCAAATCCTCCCATTGGGTTCTGATCACAGCCTTGCTATTGTGCGGCTGTTCTATTGACATCTCACAGACCGTCCCACGCCGCAAGTTCAATCCGTTTCTACTACGCCCGGGGCATCTTCTCCCTCCGGCAGCAATTCACCTCAACAAAGCCAGATCGGCAATCCGTCCCTGCCAAGCTCGACCATACCGGTCACGTGGGGAAACCTAAATCTGACCGGCAAGCTGGTCTATCCAGAGTGCAGTACAAAATGGATCTTTATTCGACATGAGCATTAAGGCTCTCGACCTGGCTACCGGTGAGATCACGACCATCTTTCAAGCCCCGGATACCGCCTGGATTGATTTTTCCAGCATATCACCGGACGGTAAAGAATTGGTCATGGCTTATTTACCGCCGCAAGGTCAGTGGTGCGGCGCCCACCAATGGACAGCAGGCGCTTTACACCATGCCCATGGATGGATCTCAACCACCGCAAATCCTCTTCCAGCCGCCATCCAATGGCGATCAATATTTTCAACCGGTCTGGTCCCCGGATGGAAAGTATATTTACTATTCTCACGTTGATTACAGCGCTGCGCCCAAAGTGCCCGGCCAGCATTTCGCCTATTATGAAACATATCGCATTGCCTATCCGGGCGGTCAGCCCGAAAAACTGGTGGATAAGGCTTATTGGCCCAGGCTATCGAGGGACGGCGCCCGGCTGGCCTATGTCACGCTCGATCCGGTGGATGGGACGAACAAGCTCTTCGTTGCCAACCCCGATGGCACCAGGCGCATATCAAGTGACCATTGCAGGTCAATACGTCCCGCCGATCATAGATGCACCGGTATTTACCGTCGACGATAAATTGATCCTGTATAGCGCAGTCTACGCCGACCCAATCTTTCTCATCCGGGCTGGTTGGATAAAATCCTGGGCATATCGATTGCTTCAGCGCATACCGTTCCATCGGATTGGTGGTCCGTCCCGATCGGCGGAGGCACCCCTACACAATTAACCCACATTGCAGTGGTGGGTTTATTTGCAAGTCTTGCACCCGATGGAAAATATATTGCCAGTTACAGCGGCAAAGGCTTATTTATCATGGATCAGAACGGGCAAGGGTTGAGCACCGTGATCAGCGATTTGGGCGGGCTGCCCGGTACGGTGAACTGGCTGCCATAACCCGCTCCGATATCCGACCTTTATACTACTCCCTTTTTCTTGGAAACAGATGCTGGCGCGACGTATAATCGCCGCATCTACTCATAGTCCTGCAGGAAATGAAAAACGGATCCTTCGCCTCGGGCTGAAGCGGTGGGTAGATACCGATCACCCAAACTCAGAGAGAGGAGATTTATTATGGCAACCGTCGAAACGAGCATTAGCATTAATAAACCGGTCGAAACAGGTCTTTGATTTTCTGACGAACCTGCAAAACCAGAAGGCCTAAACGCCAGCATCACGGATGTTGTGTATAGCGGCAAAGTGGGGGTTGGCACCCGGTACAAGATCAAAGGGACGGTTATGGGACGCACCTTTGAGTCCGAAAATGAAATTGTAGCGATTGAGCCGAACCAAAAGTTCAGCGTCAAGACCCTCGCCGCTCCGCCCGCTTCGGATGTGACCAACGTTTACACATTGGAGAAAGAGGGCAGCGGTACGAAGTTACACCTATCCATGGATGCAGTGGTCTATCCCGGCACCGAGAACATGGTTGTCCCCCAACTCAGGGCAGGCCTGGACACTGCCCTCGCCGCAATGAAAAAAACTAATCGGGGGCTAGCACTGACCATACCCTCCCGCACGATGCGGGAGGGTTTTTAGATTCAAAGGGTATTGCACGACGCCAGGTACGATACGATTCTGATGCCTCATCCCGTTTTTCCATAGCTGGAGCTGATCAAGTGCTAGAGAATCATACCAAGAAGCAGTAAAATACACCCCATGCCCTATTACCGCTTTGCACTCTGCATTTTGTTGGTTTCTCTGCTCACTTCCTGCTCGACCCCCGACCCCGGTTTCCACCCCCACAAGCCTTCCCACCGAAACACGCAGTTCCTCCAACACCTGTACCGGCACCAACCGCAACTGCGACCCCCATCCCGGCGCCGGCCCGTGCGCAATATACGATGAACGTTGTGCTCGATTACGCAGCCAAATCGGTCGCCGTGGATGAGACCATCGTTTATCCGAATCACAGCGGCCATGCCCTGACCGACCTTGTGCTGGCGGTCGAGCCGGATCTCTGGCCGAATTGCTTCACCCTTAACAGCCTCAGCCTCGACGGTGCGGCTGTCACGCAACTACACTCTTGATGGACAAAAGTTATCATTTGCATTACCGGACGTTTTCCAGCCGGAGATGACCGCGACGATCAAAATCCAATATAACCTTCTTCTTCCGCAGATCGAACCCACCAACCCAAATCTCACCCGTCCGCGCATCTTTGGGTTCAGCCCCAACCAGATCAATCTTACGAACTGGTATCCGTTTGTGGTCCCGAACATTGGCGGGCAATGGGTGCTGCATGATCCCTGGTATTATGGCGAGCATCTCGTGTATGATGCGGCCGATTACGTCGTCAATGTGAAGCCTGCCGACCCCGCCGTGACTCCGGTGATCGCCTCCAGCGGTGCGCCGAGTCCAGAACGGCGAATGGACAAAATACACGCTTACTTCCGGGCGCACATTTGCGATCTCGGCCAGCACGGAATTTCTGACTTCAAGCACGCAGGTTGGGAATGTGACGGTCAACAGTTACTATTTCAATCTATATCAGGGCTCCGGCAAAGCCGCCCTGGACGCCGCGGCCCAGGCCCTGCAGATCTTCAGCCAGCGCTACGGGCCGTACTCGCACCAAACCCTGGCCGTCGTCATGGGCGATTTCAACGACGGCATGGAATTCTCCGCCTTTTTCTTTCTTAGTCATGACTTCTATAATCTTTATGACGGCTCACTGAATAATTATCTGGTCGATGTGGCGGCTCATGAGACCTCCCACCAATGGTGGTTCGAACAGGTTGCTGACGATCAAGCCGAACAACCCTGGCTTGATGAAGCCCTGGCCACCTATAGCGAACATGTCTTCTATGAAACCGCTTCTCCCTCCTCGGTGAAATTGTGGTGGTGGCCGGTGACGGATCGATTTCTATCAGCCCCAGGGATGGGTGGATATCCCGATCTATGCGGGCGGCGGCTTCCGTACCTACACAAATGCAGTCTATTTTCGGGGCGCGCATTTCCTCGACGACCTGCGGACGCGCATCGGCGATGCAGGCCTTCTTTGCCTTTCTCCAGGATTATCTCAAGAGGAGAACGGCAAGATCGCCACTGCCGCGGATTTCTTCCGCATCCTCAGCCAGCACACCACCACCGATTATTCCGACCTCGTTCGCCAGTATTTTCAGAACGTATATTAAGGCAAACAAACATCGCTGTCAACACGCCCATGCCGGCGGATTTTGTTCAGACTTTGCACCCTTTGCCTGCTCTGCATCGGGATGTTCTCTGCCTGTTCACCTGCCTCATCTCCGCCTCCCGCGCCCGGGCTTTGTGCTCGTAACCCTCGACCCGAACTCGACCGCCACCGCCACGCCGTTCCAACCTGCGCCTGCCTCCGATACGCCTATCCCGAGCGCAACCGGCTCTACCGACCTCAACCGACATTCCTACGGATACCCCCCTTCCAACCGCGACCGATACCTTTACACCCATCCCCGCAACCGATACTCGCCCTGCCCGCCGCGACCATTCCGCCGGCCACACCCGCACCTGCCGGCCAACCTGCCAGCACCCGGACGTTATATACTTTCTATGTCTCGCTCGATTATGCCGGAAAAGCGGCGGCCGTAAATGAAACGATCCGTTATGTGAACACCACCGGCCAGAGTCTTTCGAGCGTGGTTATGGCCGTCGAACCCAACCTGTGGACGAATTGTTTTTCACTGAGTACGCTCAACCAGGATGGAACGCCTGTCACCAATTACACTCTCAACGGCCAGCGGCTTACCATTTATCCCCCACAGCCAATCCAACCCGGCGCGACCACAACCTTTTCCCTGGGCTTCAGCCTCAGCCTGCCTCCAAAAACGTCCACGTAATATATTTGGGTATCTCAGCTACCAGCTTAATCTGACCGATTGGTATCCTTTTATCGTTCCCTATTCCGGCGGATGGGTGCTCCATGACCCGTGGCCTTTTGGCGAGAATCTGGTCTATGATGCGGCCGATTACGACGTGAACGTCAAGGTGAATGACCCGGGTGTGATGATCGCCGCCTCCGCGCCGGCCGACTCGAACGGCGATTCAATGCATTATCATCTCGACGGGGCGCGCACCTTTGTGCTGTCAGCCAGCGATCAGTTCAAAGTGGACCAGTCGGCGGTTGGGTCAGTAAAGATCTATTCCTATTACTTCAGCGGCGACGAAAACGCCAGCAACGCGGTGGTATGGATGGCGACGCAGTCGCTTGGCCTGTATCAAGCCAAGTTTGCGCCTTATCCGCACCAAAGCCTGAGCATCGTGGAGACCGATGTCCCGGATGGCCAGGAATACGATGGGCTGGTTTTCCTGTCGGACTAATTTTTATTCCGATTACAACGGCACGGCCAAAAGCGACCTTATTACGATCGGGACGCATGAGATCGCGCATCAATGGTGGTTTGGCCTGGTGGGCAGCGACCAGGCCATGGAGCCGTGGCTGGATGAAGCCATGGCCGTTTACAGCGAGAGGATCTTCTACGAGTATAACTATCCCAATTTCGGTGATTGGTGGTGGAATTTCCGTGTGAATTATTTTGGGCCATCGGGATATGTGGATTTGAGCATATACAGCTTCGGCACATTCCGCTCCTACGTCAATGCAGTTTACCTGAACGGCGCCAATTTTATCGACGACCTGCGGACCCGCATTGGCGATGAGGCTTTCTTCGCCTTCCTGCGTGATTATGCCGCGCAGTATTCCGGTGGGCACGCTACCAGTTCCGGTTTTTTTGCGGTTCTGCGGCAGCATACCAATAAGGATTTTTCAGATATCCTTCGACAATATTTCCAAAACGATTATTGATGAAATCAGATAATTCTGCAGTCACCGTGCAAACGGCGAACCCAACGTAGGGCAGAATGCCCAACAGTAGGGCAAACTGGTAGTTTGCCCTTCGGCCGCGAACCCAGCGAAGGTAGCAAAGGGGGTACGCGAAGCGGTATCACTAGTAGATACATTTTTTTTAGTCTCTGTATTCTTTGTGCTCTCTTCGCTTCGATCCTTTCTGCCTGCGCAGCCCTACACCGGGTTGAGCCTACCCCAACACAGCCAACTAGAGCACCTCAGGATACCCTGGTCTCTCTTACTTTTGACGATGGAAATGCAGATAACTTTGCATCCGCGGCCGTCCTGAAACAATATGGGCTGCATGCCACCTTTTACATTCCCAGCGGCCTGGTAGGCACGCAAGGATTTATGACCTGGGATCAGTTGCATTCACTGCAAAATGATGGGAATGAAATAGGCGGCCACACATTCGATCATGTTAAGCTCGGAGGCCTCGATCCCGCAACCTTGCGTCATGAGATCTGTGATGATCGCCAGAACTTGGTGGCGCATGGTTTTGACCCGGCCTCTTTTGCCTATCCCTTTGGAAATTACGATCAGCAGGTCCTGCAAATCGTCAAAGAGTGCGGTTATAGCGATGCGCGTACCATCCGCGGCGGGCCGGAACAGACCTCGCCACCGGATCCCTATGCCCTGCTTTCCTTTCCCTACATTGTCTCCGATACCAGGCTCGATAAATTGGAACGCTACGTCAATGGCACCCGCAAAGAAGGCGGGGGCTGGATCATCTTCATCTTTCATCACGTGTGCAACTCTTGCGATTATTATTCGGTGAGTTCAGATGTTATGGATCAATATATCCCCTGGCTCGCCGAACAACAGAGCGCGGGCCACATCAAAGTGGAGACAGTCGGTGAAGTCATTTTGAGAGCCGCTTCACATTAGTCCATCCCGGCCTATGCATCGCCTTGACGTGAAGTCACCTGAATTTTTCTCCCCAGGCTGAAAGCGTGGGGAGAATGTGTGACGCTAAGCGGTGTCACCACCAGTACTTACAGGATACTTGGCTATGGATCGTCCTTTTGTCCGCATGAACGTGGCCGTTACCGCCGATGGAAAGATTGATACCTTCGAACGGCGCGGCGCGGCTATCTCCTCCGCCCGCGACAAGGAACGCGTGGACAGCCTCCGCGCCGGTTCGGATGCGGTTCTGATCGGTGGGCGAACGCTGCATGCTGAAGACCCCAAACTGACCATAAAATCGGGAGCGCTGCGTGCCGGGCGTGAGGCGCTCGGCCTGCCGGCGAATCCTGCCAAAGTCGGCATCGCCTCTCAATTGGATCTCAAGCCGGGCTGCAATTTTCTTACAGCCGGTCCGGCCCGCATTATCCTCTTCACTACCTCAAAGACCTCAGAATCTCAATTGGCGTTGGTGCGCTCCTGCGCTGCGGAAGTGTTTGTGCTCGGTAGTGAGCGGGTGGATCTGGTAAGCGCCTTGCGGATCTTAAAGGAAAAGGATATTAAGGATTTGATGGTGGAAGGCGGCGCGACGCTTAACTTCGAGCTGCTAAATTTGGGTCTCGTGGATGAACTGACCCTGTACATCGCTCCGATGATCTTCGGCGGAGAAACAGCTCCCACATTGGCAGCCGGCCCTGGCCTGGTGAGAAGCGCCGCGATCCCTTTGAAGTTGATCAATTCTGAAGAGTGGGACGATGGGGGAGTCCTCCTCCACTACCTGCTATCGAAAAAGGATTAACGAGCCCGGTCAGGAAGCAACAAGCTTCTATAATCATAACCTTGGCATGAAATGCCCGATATTTCCTCAGTAACTGTTGGGCAGCCACAGTTAACCTGAATGGGATGCCCTGCATTTTAGAAACGAAAATGATATACTTCAAAAAAGCAATGGATGAGTTAAAGTAGAATGTTCCATAGGATTGGGTTTGTCGATTCTGTCTGTCATCGTGAACACAATAACATAGGAAGGAAAGCGAATCATGTTAAAACTTGGTCGTCGTTCACCTAAAAACGCTCCCGCAATTTTATTCACCCACATTCTAAAAGCTGTGCCTGTTCATCCCCTCAGTGAGGACTATCTGTCTGCCCTCTCTGGCTGGCAGATGCTTGGTAATGATACGGTCGGGGACTGCGTGGCAGTCACTTGGGCCAACATGCGTCGCTTCTTGTCCACTGAGCTTACCGGTACGGAAGATTATCCAAACCAGCAGGAGGTGTATGAGATCTATAGGACCCAAAATCCTAACTTCCCAAATCAGGATGATGGCATGGATATTCAGACGCTTCTTGAATATCTTATCAAGAACGGCGGACCGGACGGCGCCAAGCCCGTGGCTTTTGCCAAGGTGGATTTCACCAATCTCGACGAGGTAAGAGCAGCTTTATACATCTTCGGTGGGATCATGCTCGGCGTAAATGTTCAAAAAGAGAACATGGCCGATTTTGATGCTGGCCTGCCCTGGGATTATCACCCGCAAGGGAAACTTGATGGGGGACACTGCGTTTTGGCCGGCGGCTATCTGAGCCAAACCAGGAACGATGTGAGATTCATTACCTGGGCAATGGAAACTGCATTTACCGACAACTTTTGGAGTCATCTCGCAGAAGAGGCCTGGGTTGTGATCTGGCCCGAAAATTTTGGAACAAAACAGTTTGTGGATGGGATAGATGTGCAGGCGTTAGCCGCCGATTATAAGGCGTTGACCGGTAACGATCTGCCAATCTCTGCCCCCACGCCGACTCCCAGTCCAGCACCGGGCCCCACTCCTGCCCCAACTCCACAGCCAACGCCAGCTCAAAACCCCGGGTGCATAATTGGGTTTCTGCAGTGGCTTATTAAAGATGCTTGGTGGCTAAAATCAAAGGATCAAAAGCAACAAAAAACACAACTACGCACGCCGCATGAAGTACCCGAAAAGAAGGGATATGGGCTGGGCGTATGCCCGGCCCATATCCCTTCTTTTCGGCATTCTTCGCCTCAAGCTTCCAGCTTGGGGCGAAGACATAAGCAGTTACCAAAAAAACACCCAATAAAAAGGGTGTTTTTTGTTGTAGGTTTGGGTTACATTTTTCAGGTCTGAAATAGAAATTCGATAGTATCATGTATGTGACACATTGATTCCAGCGCACTTTGGTGGCTGGAATCAATCTATCTAGTACCACTCGTGTTGAAAACCGTTCTTTCGTTTGGAGATTTAATCGGGTCCGGCGCCTCCCTGTGCCTGCCCCGCTCGTTTTTCTTAACGCCGGATTATTAGGTTTGATCCCTTTAGTGGCATATGCGCCGATGCTTGTGCCCGTCCTCAGTGCGCAATTCTGGATTCTTTTTAGCGGTTGCAATAGAAAAATTCGCTTCGGAAAAGAGTCACTGATATGCCTCTGAGTGCGATTGGCCTGCTTTTCGGTTCTGCGATCCTGCATACCGCATGGAATTTGCTTTTAAAACAGTCGGGGGAAAAATATATGGCGGTCTGGTGGGCCGCCGTTATGGGCGCCGGGTTGTTCCTGCCCGTTTTGTTATTCACAGGCTTACCTGCCCGCGAGATCTGGCATCTGCTGATCCTAAGTGTGATCCTGGAAGCCGTGTATTATGTGATTTTGTCCGCGGCGTACAACGACTCCGACTTTTCTCTCGTCTATCCCATGGGGCGCGGCACCGCGCCCGCCTTCATTGCTCTCTGGTCGGTGCTTTTCCTTCGTGAAACCCTCACCGTCGGAGGCATGGTTGGGCTGGTCGTGATCGTCCTGGGTCTCCTGGTTGTGGGAGGCAGCAGCCTGTTTGGCGCCAACGAGAAGCCGCACGTACGCGGCATAGTGCTCGCCCTCTCCTTGGCCCTGGTGATTTCCATCTATACGGTGGTCGACGGCACGGCAGTGAAACAAACTGCCGCTCTTCCCTATACGATCATGATCTTTTTCCTGCTGCCCGTTTTTACAACACCCCTGATCGTTCGCCATTACGGTTGGCCTGCGCTCAAAGCCGAGCTTGGCTCGCATTATTTGCGGCTGCTCGTGATCGGCGTGCTGACCATTGGCGCTTATTCCCTCGCTCTTTGGGCATACAGTATCGCGCTGCTGGGATATGCAGGGGCGATCCGCGAGGTAAGCGTCGTAATGGCAGCCTTCGCAGGCTGGCAGTTTTTAAGGGAGAAGCTGGGCGGTTGGCGTGTGATCGGCGCGGTCGTGATCTTTGCAGGGATCTTGGTAATTGCAGTATTCGGCTAACGCTTCCCCCGGCGGCCTGCGGCCGACTCCTGCGAAGAGAGCGAACGTTTTACTCCGTCTGCTTCGAGGCTTACGGGACCGGTTACCACCGCGGTTTTCTCCAACGATTTTTTATAGAGCTCTTCATAGCGTTGGACCGTGTTTTCAAGGCCGTGCACCTGGGCTTTTTCCATGCTCGCCTTCCCCATCTCTTTCCATCGTTCGGGTTGGTCTGCCAGCAGTTGCATGTAATGCGCCGCGTCTTCCGCATCGCCGGGCTTGAATAAATAGCCGTTGACTCCCGGAGCGACCAGTTCGGGCAGTGCAACCGCATTTGCCAGCAGCACGGGACGACCGCAGGCCATGGCTTCCAACGAGGCCAGGCTCAACAATTCCGCATCGCTTGGCATGGTGAAAATATCCACGCTGTTCAGCAGGACGTGCAGATCTTCCTTTGGGATGAAACCGGTAAAACGTACCCGCCCGTCCAGGTTCAATGATCTTGCCAGCGCCTGGAAGTGTTCAAACGCGCTGCCGCGCCCGGCGATTGCCAATTGAATATCATCACGCTCGAGGCGCGCCAGGGCGTGCAGTAGCACGTCGATCCGTTTATCTTTTTCGATACGGCCCACGATACAGAAAAATCGTCCGCTTGGGATCCAGCCCATAACGTTCGCGGCAGGCCAGCCGGTTGATGGATGCATCCAACCGAAAACGTCCAAGGTCGATGCCGCAGGATACCGGGAAGACCGGCGGCTTCAGGCCCTGGGCTCTGATCAAATTCGCGGCCGCTCTTGATTGCGCGGTCACCAACTCCATGCGGTTGTATGCGTCCAGCATCCATTTCCATAAGGCCCAATTAAAAAGCGGTTTGATCTTTGTGACGCCGGGGATGTACTGGGCCAGGTTTTCAGGCATGAAATGATTGGTGCCAACGATTCTGATGGCCCGCTTTTCAGCCTCACGCATCGTCACGCGGCTGAGCGGGTAGTGATCCTGAATATGAACGATCTCCGGCTGGGCGATATCGAAGATCTCCCGCATCGCTTTGGCCGAAAGAGTGGGCACGGCATAGATCGGGGTGAATGGAAAGACATGTGAGTCGAACGCACCCCCTGCAGCTGAACCCCGTTAAGTTCTCTCCTGATGGGCTGGACCTTCGCCGGACGGGTAACTCACCGTGACCTGGTGCCCTCGTTTTGCCAGCCCTTCTGCCAGGTTGGTCATGAAAATTGCCTGCCCGTCAAAGCGGGGATAATACGTGATGCCTGAGATCAATATCCGCATGGCTGCTTTCTTGTTCGATGCTATCATTTGTCGAGGAACGGTGATTTGGGCAGCGTCTCTATCCCATTGCTTGATCAAACGCCGTCCCGCCAAAATGGCAAATACTACAAACGCGACGGACGCAGCCAGTACGGCGTATTCAACCCCCTGCTCCACGCGTTTGAACGCTTCCGTAGTGTAGTAACCGATCAGGATCAGCGATCCCGTCCAGATCGTCTCTGCCACGACCAGGGCCGGGAACCAGCGTCTCCACGGAATGCGCAGCAAACCGGCGGCGATCGAGCGAAGGGATCACAAAGCTGACCGTCAACTTGGCGAGGAAGAGTACTTTGGTGGCATGGGCAAGCATGTTTTGTTTCAGATGGTCGATCAAGGCTTTCCCGCAATCCCAGCCGGCGCCCGAAATGAAGGATCCATTCCGTTTTCCCCAGATAACCCAGCGTATACCATAGCGAATCGGCAGTCAGGTTCCCTGCCGCGGCAGCCAAGAAGACCGGCATCGGCCGCATCAATCCGGCGGAAGCGGCCGCGGCCCCCAACAAGGTCGCGATGGGGCCCTCCACGGCCACCAACAACGCCAGGATTATATAGGTCCAAAAACCCAGCTGCGGCAACTGGCCGCCTTTTATGGTGACAATGAGATCGTGTAACAACATCATCAATTCATGCATGAGAAAAGGCTCCCGCCTCATTTTTTGTACCATCTCCCTGGCCTGCTCAACATATGCCAGGCTTTGGTGCCTGAAGTACGTGTTATAGAGCTCGGCATAATGCCCTCCCTGCTTCAGCAGGGAGTCATGGCTGCCTTCCTGAATGATACGCCCTTTTTCCATAACGACAATACGGTCCGCGGCCTTGACGGTTGAGAGCCGGTGGGCGATCAGGATGCTGGTGGAATTCTGCAGGATCAGATTCAAAGCCTGCTGGATCTGCCATTCCGTGAACGGATCGATGCTGGCAGTCGCCTCGTCCAGGATAAAGATGGCGGGCTGCTGGACGAGCACCCGCATCAAGGCCACGAGTTGCCGCTGCCCCATCGAAAGACGGTTGCCGCGTTCCCCGACTTCCGTGTGCAGACCATCGGGCAATGTCTCCAGCCATTCCCCGTCACCGATCCGTTTCGCCATCGCCAGCATTTCGGCTTCCGTCACGCTGGGCAGGGCATAACGGATGTTATCGGCGACCGTTCCTGAAAACAGGAACGGGACCTGTGAGACGATCCCTAACTGCCTGCGATATTGCTGCAAGTCCAGTGTGCGGATGTCCATGCCGTCGATGAGCAAACGGCCTTCCTGGAATTCGTAGAAGCGCGCGATCAGCTTGGCGATGGACGACTTGCCTGCACCGGTATGTCCGACCAGCGCCAAATTCTCACCGGCGCGAACGCAAATGTTGAAATCAGTTAAGATCGGTTCCTTGTCCGTATAACGGAACCCGAGATGCTCGAAGCAGACCTCGCCCTTTAGACGTGGGACGTCACGCTTCTCCCGTTGCACCACGTTCGGGTCGGCGTCGATCAAAGCAAAGACGCGTTCTGCAGCGGACAGGCCCTGCTGGATCTGCGCCCAAAATGCCGACACATTCGAAATCGGCGTCACAAAGCTGTCCAGGCTTAGGATAAAGAGATACCAGGCGCCAATCGTGACAATACCCTGTGTAATGTTCAATCCGCCCACGTAAACCAGGATGGCCACGAAGAAACCGGTGACCGCGTTCAGGGTCGGGAAAACAAGCGATAGCACCAGCCCGCGCTGGACGTTGACGCGATACGATTGCTGGTTGGCCGCATCGAAGATGCCAAAGATACTTGCCTCCTGGCGGAAATTCTTCGCAATGGCGATCCCGCTTACCGTCTCCTTTATGGCCTGGTTGACCTCTGCCATGGCCCGCATGCCGTTGCGGGTGGCGCGGCGCGCCAGGTTACGATATGCCGTTGTCAGCAAGAACATGAAAGGTGCGAAGGCACACATGATCAGCGCCATATGCCACTCGGTTTGGAACATGACCACGCCCAGGATAATGGCGGTTATCAAGCTGTGAGGCCACATCGGTGACAATGACCACCAATTGGCCGAAGTCATTCGTATCCGATGTAATGCGCGAAACGATGCGGCCCGAAGAGAATTGGTCGTAGAACGAAAGGTCGTGTTCTGCCGCGGCATCGAAGGCTTCTGTGCGCATGGCAAGCACCACGTCGCCCACGGCGCGGATCACCTGGCTGCGACGGGCCCAGTTGAATCCCCAGGTGCCAACGCCGATGATCGCCAGCGTCAGGCCGGACAGGCCGATCGCCTGAAGCGTTGGCCGGTCTTTCAGTATATCCACGATACGGCTGACGATGATCGGCAGGGCTGCGCCGATTGATGCGATGAGGGCCGTAAACGTTGATAACCCAGACAAGACGTTTGACCTGGGGTCTGAAATAATCGATCATCCGGCCGATTAATTGACGGTCGGAATATTGACGATCATATTTTTCAGCATTAAGTCCGCCAAAAAAACCCATAATCCAGTTCCAGTGATCCCTATTCGTCTATTCTTTAAATATACGGCTGTACGCTTCAGAAGTTTTCATCAATTCGTCGTGTGTGCCCATGGCCGCAATGCGGCCCATGCGCATCACGATGATGAGGTCGGCCCAACGGATCTGGGACAGGCGGTGCGTGATGAGAATGGTGGTCCGTCCCCTGGCCGCGTTGGCAATTGCACGCTGGATCTTATCTTCAGTGGCCGAATCAATGGCGGAGGTCGAATCATCCAGGATGAGGATGCGCGGATCCGTTAGAAAGGCGCGCGCCAGCGCCAGCCGTTGACGCTGTCCACCCGAGAGCGTCACACCGCGCTCACCGATGACGGTCTCATAGCCTTGATCGAGGGTTTCGATGAATTCATGGGCTTGCGCGGCATTGGCAGCGGACAGCACTTCCTCCCGTGTGGCGCCGGGCTTGCCAAAAGCAATGTTATCGCTGATGGAACGGGAAAAAAGGAAGATATCCTGCTCGATCATGGAGATTTGAGATCTCAAGTGAAGCCAGGTTCCAATCGCGGACATCCACGCCGTCGACAAATATCTGCCCCTGGGTTGCATCGTAGGTGCGGTTGATCAGCCTGACGAGCGAGGTCTTGCCCGCGCCGGTCTGCCCGACGATGGCGACCGTTTGTCCGGGCCTGACATGGAAGGAGATATTTTGCAAAACAGCTTCCCCGCCGGGATAGGCAAACGAAACATCGCGGAATTCGATTTCACCCCGCATGTTCCTGCTGAGACCCGAGGCGTTCTGGTCGAGATCGGTCTCCTGGTTCATCAAGTCCAGGATGCGCCTTGCGCCCGAAATCCCCAGCGAGATCTGTGTATAGGCAAAAGAGGAGGTGAATGTTGGAAACTCCAGCATACGGAGCAGTCCAAAGTAGGCAACGACCGCGCCCGTATTGATGAGGCCGGCGCGGAAAAGCAGCAGGGCATGGAACAACCCGCCGGCGTAGACCAGTCCGATCAGCAGGTTGGGGATGAACCGGGCCTCGATATCGCCCTGGCGCACAAAGGCGTTGCGCACGCGGCGCGCATTGGTGACGAAGGTATCCACCTCGGCATCTTCCTGCGCCGCGCCTTTCATGATCTCTACGCCGTCCAGCATTTCGGAGAGGTGTGTGTTCATTTCCCCAAAAGTCTGGCGGACCTCATCCGTGATCGGGGACATCGTCTTGAGATAGCGCCACAGGGACAGGAAGTAGCCTATGGCGAATAGGGTGGGTGTAAGCAGCAGCGCGGGGTTGTACTGGGGAACGATAAAGAACGGGATGATCAGGAACAGGATGGAACCGACCACCAGGTTGACCCCCGGGCTGAACATGAAGTTGACCTCGCGCACATCGTTGGTGGCGCGGGCCATCGTGTCGCCCACCGGCTGCAGGTTGTGGAACGTCATGCTCTTGCCCAGCAGGGAGACGTAAAGCTCGTCGCGAATATCCCGCTCGATGCGCTGTGCCATGAGCTCTGCGCCGAAGTTCCGTCCGAACTGGAGCACACCGCGCAGGATCTGGGAGCCGCCCATGATCAACGCCAGCGGGATCAGGATGCGCACGTCCGGGTGGGTTTGGAGCATATCGTTGAAAGCCTTGCCCACCAGCACCGGGATCGCAGCCGCCAGTGCGGCATTACCGATGGCGCCTGCCACCAGCATGGCGAGGATCGGCCAATAGCGCACGGCATGCGACCAGATCCAGAGCGCGGGGCCTTTCATCCGTCTCGGAAGTTTTTCGGATAAGGGTAAATTCAGCTGCTGATGATAGCGGGGTCATGTTGGGGGGCATAAAAAACCTACCGCAGTGGCTGCGGCAGGCCGCGTAACAGAATAATAGCCGTTAAATTGTACCACGCAGGGCGTATCTCCCTCCTTTTGCCCGTGTTTAGCTTAGTAGAACTGTCCGCGTGGGGCAGCCAATGATCAACTCACCCAAGGAGAGTGTGAAATGATGATGCCGAAGACAATCGCTGCATGGTGCACTGTTCTGTTCTTCCTGTTGTTTGGCTTGGCCTATTTTCTGCCCAGTCTGTCGTTCCTCGCAATCCTGACGGCCTTACTTGCCCTGGGGGCTGCAGTCTTTACCTTCATCGGCAGGTAAGATCTTCTTATTTCTTACGAACAGCCTCCGGTCCGGAGGCTGTTTTATTTAACCTGGTCCGGCCAGAATCCGTGCAAAGCTCATTGCATATTCCCAGTTTGCATTGTCTTCCAGGCTCCACCAGGCCGAAAGTACGGCATGTGCCAGCCCCCACCTGCGGATCCGTTCCCGCTCGAAGCCCAATCGTTCCGATAAGATGGAGATGCGTCTTTCGGTAAGCTGCAATATGTCTGTATCGATCGCTCAGATTACTCCACGGGTTCATGAGCAGAGGTCCAACTTCGTACGCGGCCGGGCCGATGACGCCTTTTGGGTCTATCGCCAGCCAGCCTCGTTCGGAAGAAAGAATGTTGAAGTGGTGCAGGTCGCCGTGGATGAGCATCGGCGCGTAATCCTCGGCGAAAAATTCTTTCACTGCTCCTTCCGCTTTCCGGACCAACTCTTTATCGAGCGGACCTGTATCACCGTTGAATCGAGCTCGCAGTCGTTCGAAACCCCTGAACCAGTCTGACAATTGGATCAAAGCGCCGTTCGAGGGCGCGGGCTGCCACAAGTCGAGCATCACCCCGGCCGCGATCTGTGTGGCCTGTTCATCGTCTTCCAGCGCGGCAAGCATCTCTCCCGGACGAAGGCGCTCCAACAAAAGCATGCCCTGTTCTTCGTCCGCCTCGAGCAGCCGCACCGCACCTCGTCCGTTAAAGAGGCGCAGCGCTGTCATTTCACTGGTAAGCTCTCGGTTGGGCACGCCGATCTTGAGGACGACTTCCCGGCCCCCTTGCTTTGCGAAAGCAACAAAGTTGTAGGATAGGTTTGGGACTGCTTGAGGTTCGGTGAAGTTCCAGCGACGTGCCGCCTCATTAATAGTTTCGGGTAGGGCGTCTAAAAACTTGTCGCCCTGGCGGCCATACGTATTTTGAATTGTCACGATGAAATCGTGCGGAAGATCCACTTTGCTAATCTTTTTCGTCTACGATCCGTCAAAGAGACGGAAGGCGGGCCCTGCTTGCGGAACTGGAGTACGTCCGGGTGGAGCTCGGCATATTTCTCGATGCCGCTGTTGTCCCATGAAGTGCGGCCTTTTGTATAAACGGCGCGGAACGTTCCGCCGTGTACGCTTTCCCCATACAGCAGCACATCCGTCTTGATTTCCGTTTCAAGCTTGGAAATATTCTCGTCCACCGATTCGAGCAGGGGTTTGTATTCGGCTTCGAGCGCGTCCAGTTCGGCCTGTACTTGCTTGAGGATCTCGGCCCGCTTCGCTTCATGGTCAAGACGCGTCACGTCTGCCGCGGCCCGCAGGTCGGTTAATCGTTTCAGTTTTTCGGTAACATGCTCGCGGCTCGGTCGTTCCGCCGATTTCCCCAGTTGAGCGATTGCAATTTGTTGAAGGCCCTTCTTGAAATCGGCCTGGGCCGTTTTGCTCTGGCATCTCTTGATGATCTCCTGGAACAACTGGCGCAGATATTCAGGGTTATCATTCCGCTTTTGTGAGATGGCATCCAGGGTATCGGGCGGCTCGCCGTCCAGTCCGTAGCGGCGGCTGAGGATCTGATAATACGTATCCTTGCCCGATTCGCTGGTCAGCCGCTTATGGATCGTTTCCAGAAATTGATCGACAACCGCTTCGAGGGGGTGACCGCGCAGCTGTGCAACCTGCGATTGTTCGAAGCCCAGTTCTCGCAGCAGGGGTTCAAGCTGTGTCTCTTCCCCGTAGATAACCGACAACAATTCATTCAGGCCTGAAAGTTGAGTTTCGAAATCCATGGCAGTCTCCCGGCTTCCCCTATGAAGGGAATATCTTTTCGAACACCTCGGGACAATATTTCTGCACCATCTCGGACGAGAGTCCGTTCTCTTTACAGATGGCCATATAAAGGTCGGCGCTGGGGCGTTTGGTGCGTTTCTGGGTCTCGACGTCCAGCGCCCAGAGTCCGAAACGCTGGGTCCAGCCGCGTTCCCATTCGAAATTATCCACCAACGACCAGTGGAAGTAGCCCTTGATCGGCCAGTTGAAATTTACCGCGCGCCACAGCATGTGTATGTGTTGGGCCAGGTAACGCGGTCGGATGTGGTCGTCCGCGCACTCGACCCCGTTTTCTGTAACGATGATGGGCAGGTTCGGATAAGTATGCACCGCCCATTTGAGCGAATCATATAAACCTTGCGGCACATTGGCAATGTAACGGTTATCGCTCAAGTCTGCGTCTTTTGCGAAGCCTGTATCGGTGAACAGCTCAATGCTTTTGCGGATATTAAAATAAACGGTATCCACCGAATAATAGTTCAGGCCAAGATAATCCTGCGTGCCCTTGGCTTCAGGTATGGAAATCTTGCCGACCGGAGATCGTAAGGTGCCTGTGCTGATCGCAGATGGGAAGGCCAGGTTGATACCGCTGTAACGGATGTTTCGCATGAGAGCATCCGCCGGAGACCAGGGGGTGCGCGCCACCATGGGCCGGTAATGCAGGGCATATCCCACCCTGGCTACCGGCTGCAGCTCATGGATGGCGCGGTAGGCGGCCGCGTGAGCCCGCAGCATGGCGGCCTCCACGCGAACGGCGCGTTGGATGTCGCTCACCCCGGGCGGGAAGGAACTGTTTGCATATCCGCTCAATGCATAAACGTTGGGTTCGTTGATCGTGCACCATAAGGTCGTGTATTCCTTGAACGCTTCCACACAGTTTTGCGCACGAACTTTTCGAAAAGCTTTGTGATCTCCTCGGTTTCCCAGCCGCCGCGCTCCGTGAGCCAAAGCGGATCGGTGAAGTGGTGCAGGGTAACCATGGCGGTCAGGCCGCGTTCATGCAGACCGCGCAGCATGAGGCGGTATTTATCGAGGGCGGCTTCATCCCATTTATCGGGCGCGGGCTGGATGCGGCTCCACTCCACTGAAAAGCGATGCGCGTTCTGTCCCGTTTCGGCAGCGCGGTCGAAGTCTTCGCGCCAGCGTCCGCCCCACCAGTCACAGGCCAGGCCCGACGTGCTGACCGTATGGCCTTCCTGTTCCCATTTCCACCACTGGTTGTTGGTGTTGTTACCCTCCACCTGATGCGCGGCGGTGGCCGTTCCCCATAGAAAACCGCGAGGGAAGTGAAAAGTCGCTTGCGGCATACTGATCTCCTGGTCGAACAACTATCGGGTTTACCTTAACAATGTCACATTAGAAGAAATCCCCGTTTTGATAATGTGACATTTCAAGTTACTCACACCGAAAGTCGAACGCAATGTAAGGCAAATCGCCAATTTGCCTGCGCGAAGGCGAAGAAGTGCAATGATTCTACCCGGTATGCAATTCTATTTATTGGCTGAATGAATCGATCGCGTCTTCCATGCTTTCATACATGGGCACGTTAAGCAGAAAACCCGTAATGCCCAACACCTGATAGATCTGGGCCGGTGCATTGCACAACTTCAGGTGGGGAATTTTATAAGCGTCCTCTTTCGGCGTTAATATCTGATAGGCTTTTTGCATTGCACGGATTCCGGCGCTGGTGATCGTATCCATTTCGCTCAATTCAAGCAGCACGTATTGCGCGCCCTCGTCCTTGGCCTTTTGTACAGCTGCCACCAACCGGCCCTCACCGAGCTGGTCGAGCCAGCCGCCCAAATGAAAGACAACGATATTTTCCCTGCCCTGCGCCCGCTCTGAAGTGATTTTTAGATCTGCTCCCATGGCATGCCTGCCTCCTTTGGTTGGTTCTTCAGCAGCTCACGAAATGAGTGACGAAACGATCCAGTATTCTTCCTGATGCCTTGATTCTCAATAAAACGTTTCGTATCTCCTCCTGTCCGATTGTTGTTCCGGAATTGAATATGGGCGGGGAGAACACCGCCCATATTCAATTTCCGAAGGCCGTAGGTGCAGGTGTACTTCCTGCCTGTTCCCTGCACGGAATCTCTAGTCCTCGCAGACCAGAGGTGCAGGCGATCTCCCTGCAAAAGGTGTTCTTCGCGCAGCATACCAGGCTGAAAGTCGTGGGACGAAAGGCTGGGTAGATACCACGTTTCTCCGCTACAGTCGGATCTTATTTGTTTCGGGCGAGATATGCCTCATATAACACGATGGAACCTGCCACGGCGGCGTTGAGCGACTCGATCTGTCCCCGCATCGGCAGCTTGAGCAGGAAGTCACACTTTTTCCGGGTCAAATCATGCAGGCCTTCGCCTTCCGAGCCAACCACAAGCCCGAGCGCTCCTTCCAGATGGCGCTTCGAATTTTCATGGAGAGGCTGGCCCTTTTGGTCAAGGCCCACGACCCAAACCTCCGACTCTTTGAGCGCATCCATGGCCTGGGACAAATTCGATTGGGCGATCAGTAAATGTTCGCTTGCGCCGGAGGAGGCATTAACCACTGCCGGCGTGACCTCCACCGTGCGCGCCAGGGGGATCACTACGCCGTGTACCCCCACCACCTCCGCCGTGCGGAGCAACGCCCCGAAGTTCTGCGGGTCCTGCAAAGTGTCGAGCATCAAAATAAAGGGCGGTTCATCCTTCTGACGGGCGCGTTCGAGCATCTCGATCAGGTCGCTGTATGGATAGCCCCCGACCTCGAGCGCCACTCCCTGGTGGTTGGCCTTGAGTTTTTCGAGTTTTGACCTCGGCACCAGGTTGGCGCCCACTTTGTGCAGCGCCGCCAATTCCAGGATTTCGCTGATGCGCCCGGTCTCCTTAACGCCATCCGCGATCTCGAGGCTGAAAATCTCGCGGCGTTTGGCGCGCAAGGTTTCGTAGACAGCGTTGCGCCCGTAGATGGTTTCCTTCATGGGTTGATTTTACTTTAGAAATAATAATAAGAAAGAATCTGCCCTCTTCGCATGAGTATTCGGAAAAATAGACATGTGCGGCACGTACGCGCCGCACATGTCTATTTTTCCGAAGTCTTTCTTCCCCGGCCTTCGGCCCGGGAAGAAAGAGTGACGCGAAGCGGTATCACCACCAGCAGCTACGCCTGATGCAAGATTCCACAACGGTGATAAATCTCATTCACGCCGTTATGCTATACACCCCCGCGCAGCCTGAAACCCGCGCATACTTTACTTTTAGGCCTGCATCTTCCAACGCTGGTAAAGCCTCTTCCGCCAGCCAGAAAGGTTCTGCTTCCCATAAATCGCCAACCGATCTTGCAAAGGCATCCATCTCTTTTTGGTTCTGGAAAGAAAGATCGGCAATGACCAGCCTTCCATCGGGGGTCAGACGCTTGGTCACCAGTTCTCTGCAGAACCTGACCTTTTCCTTCAGGTCAAAGTGGTGGAATACATAGGCCGAGACGATCCGATCAAAGCGACGGTCCAGCTCCGGCGGCCAATCGGCGCGCAAATCATGGAGCAGGAAATGGGCTTGAGGCAGTTTTTCACGGGCCCTTGCCAGCATGGCCTCGGAGAAATCGGTGCACCACAGTTCGCAGCCGCCCTCCGCAAAACGGAGAGCCAGGTTACCGGTGCCGGTGCCAATGTCGAGCACGGTCATCCCGCGTTCCGCCTCGGCCAGTTTTACTACCGTTTCCAGCGCCCGCTTATAGCCATCGAACGGGAATTTGTTCAGGGTGACTACATCCTGGTCATAGGTCTCGGCCCACGGATCGAATTCGCTGGGAGAAAAAGGATCGTTGGATGTCATGCGAATATTTTACCTGAGAAAAAAAATGACCGTCACCTCTGAAGGAGACGGTCACTTATAGAAAGGCAATCTTTTGATGCCCGCAAGATTACCCCCATCTCCATTTCGTGCCCTCTTTGCCATCCTCGATCGTCACGCCGAGGGTCTTCAACCGGTCGCGGATCAAGTCGGACAAGGCCCACAGTTTTTGCTTTCGCACTTCGCCGCGCACTTCGACCAGCAGATTGATAAAGCCGTCAGTTTCGCCGGAGCCGGTCTTTTCAGCCAGCCGCAGGCCGAAGACGCCGGTCAATTCACTGCAGGGCCGCCTGGCAGGCTTGAGCTGTTCATCGGTCGCGCCCGAATCGCGCGCCGTGTTGATGGCTTTGACGAGTTCGAACAGCGCCGCCACCGCGCCGGCTGTGTTGAAGTCGTCGTCCATGGCGGAGGTGAAAGCCTGGTGAGTCGACTTCAGCCTGTGCGAGCAGTTCGGCGGCGCTCCCGGCCGGGAGTCCCTTTGCAGGGCTGGCAGCAGGCCGAAGCCCCGATTTGAGGCGGTCAACCGATTTTTCCGCGGCGTCGAGCGTGTCGTCGTTGAACATCAGGGGCGCGCGATAGGTCCCGTTCAACACCAGCATGCGCATCACGTCTGCATCGCGCTTCGAGAGGAACTCCTTGATGCTGACGATGTTACCGAGCGACTTCGACATCTTCTCGCCGCCCAGCTGCAGCATGCCGTTGTGGATCCAATAGCGGGCAAAAGGCTTGCCGGTGAACGACTCGCTTTGCGCAATCTCGTTCTCATGGTGCGGGAAGATCAAGTCATTGCCGCCGCCGTGGATGTCGATCTGCTCACCGAGCTCGGCGAGGTTCATGGCCGAGCATTCGATATGCCAGCCGGGGCGGCCCTGCCCCCACGGACTTTCCCAGGACGGTTCGCCGGGTTTGGCGGCCTTCCACAGGGCAAAGTCCATCGGATGCTCTTTGGCCTCGCCAACTTCGATGCGTGCTCCGGCCTGCATGTCATCAAGTTTGCGGCCTGATAGTTTGCCGTAGTCTTCATCTTTTGTGACGCGGAAATAAACGTCGCCGTTCGGGGCCGCATAGGCGTAGCCTTTATCGATCAGGCCCTTGACCATGGCCTGGATCTTATCCATCGTCTGGGTGGCACGCGGGTTGGATGAGGCCGGCAGGATGTTAAGGTCTTTCAGGTTTTGGGCGTAATCGTCAATGTACCGCTGCGCAAGTTTGAACGGGTCTTCCTTGAGTTGGTTGGCGCGGTTGATGATCTTATCGTCCACGTCGGTGAAGTTCATGACGTGCCGCACCTTGTACCCGCGATACTCAAGATAACGGCGGATGATATCAAAGACCAGGGCCGACATGGCATGCCCGACGTGCGCGTCGTTATAGACCGTCACACCGCAGACATACATCCTGATGACGTTCGGCTCAAGAGTTTGAAGCTCTTCTTTCTTACGGGTGAGGGTGTTATAGACGCGGAGCATAAAAAAACCTTTCCCCAGACATCAAGGAGATGAATGGCAACCTGATTTTAAACCCCAAAGGCGATTTTTTCCTTCGTGATCCTTGGCCGTCTCGCCCCGATGTTTTTACAGGGTGTCTTTAGTGTTTTTCATTTTTTGTCCAGAATTTACCCGCCTGACGGAATTGGTAAGTTTCGTTGTTCCTTTTTTGATCCGTGCAAATCCGTGCAAATCCGTCCATTCCGTGCCGTCTCGCCCCGGTGTATTTACGGGGGAATCCGTGTTCTATTCTTCGCCTCGCTCAAAAGTGTCAGACCTGGTTTCGGATCAGCCCTTCTTTTTCCCGTTGGTATCTTCCACGCGGCCGAAGATCATGCGTCCCGCCGCAGTTTGCAGGACCTTGGTAACATGCACGTCCTTATATTCGCCGATGTAGTCCTTGCCGTTCTCGACCACCACCATCGTGCCATCGTCCATATAGCCCACGCCCTGGCCCATTTCCTTGCCTTCCTGGAAAACATTGATGTTGAGGATCTCCCCGGGCAAAACTATGGACTTGACCGCGTTGGCCAGTTCGTTGATATTGAGCACGGTCACGCCCTGCAATTCGGCGATGCGGTTCAGGTTGTAATCATTGGTCAATACCGGGCTTTTGAGCTGCTTGCCAAGCACCACCAGCTTATCATCCACTTCGCGTATGCCTTCCACGTCGATGTCGCTGACGCGCACCAGGATGTTTGGCAGCTTCTGCAATTCAGACAACACTTCCATGCCGCGCCGTCCCCGCTGGCGCCGTAAGCCATCGGGAGAATCGGCAATATATTGCAGTTCATTCAGGACGAAGCGCGGGATAAGCAGTGTGCCCGGCAGGAAACCCGTCTTGGCGATGTCAGCCACGCGGCCGTCGATGATTACACTTGTATCGAGTAAGATCGTTCGATTGAGGTTCGTCCAAGTACTACCGGAGCCTCCTTCAGTACGTCCGCTCAGCGTGCCCAGCAGGCCCATCAGGTCTCCCTGGCGCATAACGAACAGGGATATCCCAAAGTAGCTGAACACCAGTACCCCGATGAAGGGCAGGATGCTTCCGAATGGTTTTGGCAGGAGCGAAAGAGGAAAAGACAAGAGTGCCGCGGTGAGAAGTCCCACCACCAGGCCCAGCAAACCGGCAAACAGCGTCTCTGCGGCTATCCGTCCGAAAAGGGATCGGAAAGCCCGCGCAGGACGAGTTGTAAAGTAGGGTGTCAGGATCAAGCCTGCCAGCGCGCCGACCAAACCAATCCCTATGGTGTAACGGAAAACTTCCGTTGGATTGAATTTCGAAAGATCGTAGCCCCAAACGCCCCCGACAATGGCGAGAATAAACATGAAAATAATGCGAAGAAAAAATTCAGTGCTCATGATAACTCCTATAATTTATAAAGTGCAGAATAACGGGATAAATAATAGCATGCCTGCAGTGTCCCGTCAATTACTTATGGGGGAATATGGTGTCAGACAAGCTTTTGATGACTTTTTTTCTAGATTCATAACGAATATGGAGATGATTCGTGACGAATTTTATCTCTCTACAAGGAGAAGTATAATCTAGGGCCTATGGCTATCGACCAGTTCGGGCGCAATATACACTATTTGCGCATTAGTCTCACCGACCACTGCAACCTGCGCTGCGTTTACTGCATGCCGGAAGATCAGACCTTCCACCCCAATCCGGAGTTGATGCAGGATGACGAGCTTGCGCTGTTGACGCGGCTGTTTGCGAGCCTGGGGTTTGACAAGATCCGGCTTACCGGCGGCGAGCCGACCGTCCGTGCCCATATCGTGGATGTGGTTCGTAGCATCGCTGTCGACGGAAGGCATCCGTTCCGTATCCATGACCACGAACGGCGTGCTGCTTAAAAAGCTGGCCCAACCCCTGGCGGAAGCCGGCCTGCAGCGCGTCAACGTCAGTGTGGATACTCTCAACCCCGAGAAATTTCACCGCCTTACGCGTTGGGGCAAACTCGAGGATGTATGGGAGGGCGTGCTGGCCGCGGAAAAAGCCGGCCTGACTCCCATCAAGCTTAACGCCGTGGTGGTCAAAGGCTATAATGAGGAGGATGTCGTTGATCTGGCGCGCTTAACGCTCGATCACCCCTGGCAGATCCGTTTCATTGAAATGATGCCTTTTGCTGGTGTGACCGATGTTCAGACCGGCCAGGTCATCACGGCTGCGCAGATCCAGGAGCGCATCCAGTCCGCTCTGGGGGAGTTGGAAGTCTCCAACGGCGGCAAACTTGATGGCGAAGCGCGTGTTTTTCAGTTGCCCGGCGCACAGGGCAGATCTCGGTTTTATCTCTTCGGTGACCAGCCCGTTCTGCGATTCCTGCACGCGTGCCCGCCTCACTGCCGATGGGCGTTTGCGCCTGTGCCTGCTGCGGGAGAACGAACTGGATTTGCTTGCACCGCTGCGCGCCGGCGCGACCTTGGAAGACCTTCGCCGGTTGATCCTCGATGGGATTTGGGCAAAGCCCTGGGGACACGGCCTGGCCGAAGGCGTGATCCCCCTTAATCGCGTGATGAATGAGATCGGCGGCTAAACTTCGTAAATAATTCGAAGCTACTCGTCACTTCGGGCAGCCCCTTTCCGATCTTTCTCGACCATGGCAACTGTTTGAGACCTCTCAACCTTGATAAACCTTCAACTTCCGATGATAAATGCTGTCCTCTTCGACCTCGACGGTACGCTCCGTCACAACCTCCCCTCTGGCGGGGAGTTTTTTGCGGATTCTATCATCCAATTTGGACTGCATCTTACCAATGAAGATCGCCTGCGCGGCTCCCGCTGGGAAAACTTCTATTGGGCCAATTCCCTCGGACTTGCTCGCCGATCGAGCAAACGTACGCCGGCGAGAACGGGGATTTCTGGCGTCATTATGCCCAGCGACAATTGATCGCTTTGGGCGCCACCAATACGCAGGCCATGCGATCTCGTTCCGAAGGTCACCCAATATATGGAAGAATTTTACCGGCCTCAGAGCATTGTGCCCGAGGATGTAAAGCGGCTCCTTCCGGTGTTGGTGGAGAAGGGTTATAAAATGGCCGTGGTCTCCAATCGTTCGGAGCCATTCCAGGAGGAGATCGAAGCGCTTGGGCTGGCGCCTTATTTCGCTTTCGCCCTGGCTGGCAGCGAGGTCAATGCCTGGAAGCCTGAGCCCGATATTTTCTATCACGCCTGCCGCCGCCTTGAAGTGACTCCCGCTGAGTCGGTGTATGTCGGCGACAACTATTTTGCGGACGTGGTGGGCGCACGCAGCGCCGGGCTTCTCCCCGTGCTCTACGACCCGCGCGGCATCTTCCCGGAGGCAGGCTGTCCCATCATAAAATCATTCGACGACCTGCCTGCCCTTCTGCTGCCTCCCGAACTTGAGAAGACACATAAATCCTAGAGGGATTCATCTTACTGCTTCTTATCCGCAAATCAGCTTCATCTGCGGATAAGTTTTCATTTTTTTGTTTCTAATCTGCAAAATCTGCTCCATCTGCGGGTCAGTTCTTCCGTCCCATTTTGAATCTGTGGATAGGTTTTTCTTTTTTTGATCTACAATATCTGCGTGATCCGCGTATCAGTTCTTCTTTTTTGCTCTTAATCTGCAAAATCAGTTTCACCTGCGGATAAGTTTTTATTTTTTTGTTTCTAATCTGCAAAATCTCCTCCATCTGCGGACAGTCTCTTTGCCCTTTGCTCTTTTCTGATCTGCGGATTAGCTTTTTACCAGAAAGGACTCTTCCATGGCCTGGGAAAGAAAAATAAGTCGTACTGTACGCGTCCGGAACGACCAGAAGCTCGGACTGCTGGCCCAGTTGTTGACCTCCGTTTCAGATAAGGGCGGGACCGTTGGCGATATTGTGTTATTGACCGAGACCTCGCGCTCGGTCATCCGCGATATCACGATCTACGGCGACGATGTGCAGCATGTGGAAAAGCTGGTCGATGCGATCACCGCCAACCCGGGTACGAAAATCCTCGAAGTTCGCGACCAGGTGCTGGAGCTTCATCAAAAAGGCAAGATCGCCATCCGCTCGCGCTATCCGCTTAACTCGATGACCACCCTGCGGCGCGTCTACACGCCCGGCGTGGCAGAAGTATGTCTAAAGATCGCACAAGACCCCTCGCTGGCCCGGCATTATACGAGCATCTGCCATTTGATCGCGATCGTCACCGATGGGACCGCCGTGCTGGGCCTCGGTGACATCGGCCCCCTGGCGGCCATGCCAGTCATGGAAGGTAAGGCCATGTTGATGGAATTGCTCGTAGGCCTTTCGGGTATGCCGATCCTGTTGAACACCAAAGACCCTGATGAAATTGTAGCCACGGTCGCCGCGATCTCACCGACCTTTGCGGCGATCCAACTGGAAGATATTTCGGCTCCGCGTTGTTTTGAGATCGAGGAACGCCTGCAGGCACTGCTCGATGTTCCCGTCATGCATGACGACCAGCATGGCACCGCCGTGGTTTGCATGGCCGCGTTGACGGTGGCTTGCCGCCAGGCCGGCATGGACATTAATAAGGCCTCTATCGGGCAGATCGGTCTGGGTGCAGCCGGTTACGCCATTGCGCAAATGATGATGCGGCTGACAGGCAGCCCGGTTATGGGCGCTGATCTGTCATCAGAGGCTGTAAGACATTTCGAAGCTGCAGGTGGCAAAGGTTCCGATCTGAACGAGATCATGGCAAAATGCGACATCGTGATAGCCACTACAGGTGCGGGCGGTTTGATCAAGCCCGAAATGGTGCGCAGCGGGCAGATCATTCTGGCCATCTCGAATCCCAACCCCGAGATCGATCCGGATCTGGCCCTCGAACAGGGTGCAGCCTTCGCCGCCGACGGTAAGATGGTCAACAACGTACTGGGCTTCCCCGGCATTTTTCGCGGCGCAGTGGATGCAAACGCACCGCGTATCACTCATGAGATGCTGGTGGCTGCCGCTCATACGATCGCGGATATGACGCCTCCCGGAGAACTGGTTCCCAGTCCGCTGGATAAGGCCGTGCATCACGCGGTCGCGCGGGCTGTCGCAATGACCGCCATCAAACAGGGCATCGCCAGGGCTGAGTACGTGCCTTACGGCGAAGAATAAATTCGGTGAAGAAAGTAGGGCAAGATGTTATCTTGCCCATTACTCAGACCTGCCTACCCCGTACGCCCGTGAGATCACGGTAGAGGCAGCTCTGAGACCTGCCCGGTCGCGGATCGCCGGAAAAAAAAGAGTGCTATAGTTGCCATGATTGATCTTTGTCCGCCTATAGGCTGATAAGGTGCCGAATAGAGGGAATACTATCTTCAGAGGAAAATCTGGGATGATCACAACTTTCATTATTGTGGGCGTGGTGCTGGTCGTTGTTGTAGTTTTGATAATGATCGCCAGCAAGCAACAACAGGAGGCCTGGAGTCGGTTCGCGGTCGAGATTGGAGCCGAGTTCGTTAAGGGCGGCTTTCGCCGCTCCAGCCTGGTTCGAGCCCGCCTCAGGGAATGGACGGTTACCCTCGATACCTACTCGGTACCCTCCGGGAACTCAAGCACAACCTACACTCGAATGCGGGCTCCCCTTCAGAACATGGATGGCTTTCAATTCCTGATTTTTCGAACAGGCTTGATCAGTAAATTGGACAAGGCCCTCGGCTCTCAGGATATTGAGATTGGCGACGCGGAATTTGACCGCCGCTTTACCATCCAGGGGAATAACGAATCAAAAGTGCGGGCGCTGTTTTCGAACCAGAGGCTCCGCCAGCTGGTGCAGGAGCAGCGGTCTATCCGGTTGGGCGTCAAAGACAACGAACTGCGCTTTGAAACACAAGGTGTGATCAAGGACATCGAGCGCCTCAAATCGCTCATTGAGCTGTTCAAGGAGACACTGACCCAGCTTCAAGGATTACCTTCCGCTCACTTTTGAACTTCCCCGCGAAAAAGAAAAGCCCCCTTCAGGGGGCTTTGTGAATAGTCAGGCTCAATATCTGAATCAATGCTCGAGGCCTAAACGGTTCCGTGAACCGACACGTTACGGCGTCGCGTCCGTCGGCATGCTTTCCGGGGCATCGGTGGGAGCTTCTGTTGCGGGCGGTGCGGCTTCAGTTGGAGGAGGCTCGGTTGCCGGCGGCGCAACTTCGGTAGGAACCTCGGTCGCGGGCGGCGCAACTTCGGTAGGAACCTCGGTCGGGGGCGGCGCAACTTCAGTAGGAACTTCGGTTGCGGGCGGCGCGACTTCGGTAGGAGCCTCGGTTGGAGGTGCTGTAACTTCGGTAGCCACCTCGGTTGTAGGCGGTTGTGTTGCCGGCAGCGCGCCTTCTTTAGGAACTTCGGTTGCAGGTGGCCCGATTACAACAGGCACTTGGGTTGCCGGTGACGAGGCTTCCGTTGGAGAAACCTGGGTGGATGCTGCGGTGGGGATTGGATTCACACCCGTAACCAGATAGCGATCCAGTTGCGTGGTGGATACACCCGCAGTATTCAATATCTGCCTGTGTGTCTTGAGCAAAGAAGTGACGCGGACCCGTGTCCCCGCATCCCCCGCAGATTGCAGATCGGTAAGCGCTTCAAAATAATCATGCTGAGCATAAGTGCTGCGCGTCGGGTCTTTCTGGACCGCCATCCACTCATCGAGCCGCCGGTTGGCAAGAACAATATCCGTGCCAACCGGGTCGGGTGATACGAAAAGCCAGGCTTGCTCACTGGTCCTCTTCAATCCATATAACACGTCGCCGGGCAGGGCGGACTGGGCTTTGGCCGTGCCGGTAATAAGCAGGGCTGCGATCAGAACGGCGTAGGTCAGGGCCATCCGCGGCAGGATGGATGGCTTCTTTGGCCGGTGCGCATGCAGCAGTAAATATCGGTTCAACCACGAACGTGTATACGCGTTGAACGTGGGCGAGGGCTTAACCTCGCGTCTTGGAATCAGGTACTCCAAATATCTCGTCACTACCTGCAGCGTGCGGTTATGGTTCAGAGTTTCTTGTTTGTCGGCGGTTAATAGTTGCAGGTGATTGCGCCAGGTCTCCGGGTCCTGATCCTCTGTGATCAACCCATAGTCGACGGCAAGTGATAAGAACCTGAGATCGAAAGCTTCAGTTTTTATGTTGGCTTTGCAGTAAGCGATCACCTGATATCTTGCGATGTTATAGATCCAGGTGATAAAGGGCGAGCCATTCTTCTGATAACTCTCGAGGTGCTCCCAGGCATAGCGGAATACGCGTGAAGTGATTACTTCAGCGGCCACATCGCTCATTACCCGAAAATAGACATAGCGATATACGTTGTCGCCATAGACATCGTAAAGTTGGACGAAGGCCTCGGCGTCGCCGGTTTTTGCCCGGTGCACCAGGCGGCTTTCTTCCGGGAAAGCTTCTATCTTGCGATTAAGGTCAATAGAATTCATCACTGTGACTTATTATACAAACAAATTGGCAATAGAGGCAGACCTGCACCTGATCCCTTGGTTTCTGGTTTGGGCCTATTGAGTATACTCTTGCTTTCAAGTTTGTCCCTAAATCCTAGAGCAGGTCTTATCGCCAGTATAGGGCAATTTGCTCGCCGGTTCAATACAAAATCACTTTTCTTGCAGTTTAGTAAGGTGGGTGTCCGACAATGTCACATTAGAAGAAATCCCCGATTTTTGGGATATGGGGCAGGGTGTTCCACCTTCCCCCATATCCCAAAAAACGAACTCCTTTTGAATAATGTGATATTTTCAGGGTATCTACGGCAAGACAAAGACTACACGCAAAAAACTACACAGGCCTACTCGCCATCTCTGCATGAAGGTTCCGGAAAAAAGGAGGTGCAGGTGTTCTCCGCAGAGCGTGCTCGGCATCTTTTGCCTTAGGCTGAAAGCGTGAGGCGAAAGTGTGAGTAGCAGCAAACAATCAGGGCAATATTCTGCAAGACAACCAGGGTCAGTCTGTGGTATGTTATGCAGACAAAGCCAACACACTTTGTCAACTTCCGACAATCTGGGCTTGCCACAACCGCATATCTTGAAATTATTATGCCAACTCAGGAATGGTCTCAGATTTTGCATAACACTCGGCTTAACGTGGAGCTTTTGAACGCCTCGTACGTTCATCATGCTTTTCCACGTCACAGTCACGATTACTATGTCGTCTGTCTCATCGAGCGAGGTCTCCAGTCCTTTACGCATAAAGGCGTCAAACATTTCACGCCCCCCGGTGGGGTGATACTGATCAATCCGGGCGCGCCCCATACGGGAGAGGCCGCCGATGAACAGGGTTTTCAAATGCGTTGTCTCTACCCTACCCTCTCCCACATGCAGACCGCGGCTTTTGAGTTGACAGGCCGCCATCAGGAGCCGCCATTCTTCAAAGAGGTTCGCGTCGACCATCCTTCGACGGCAGATAGCATTTTAGCCTTGCACAAGGCCTTGTCTGAAGACGCCGGTGTGTTGGAATGTGAGTTGCGCTTTACCTGGACCTTGGTCCAATTGGTCAAGCGCTACGCCGACCTGCGCTTTGGCGAACAAAGGCTGGGTAAGGAAAAAAGAGCCATACAGCGGGCGCGTCGCTATCTTGACGATTATTTTGCCCAGGGCATCAGTCTTACCCAACTGGCCGCTCATGTTTATCTCAGTCCTTACTATCTACTGCGTGCGTTTCGCGCCGAAGTCGGAATGCCCCCTTACGCCTATCTGGAAAGTGTGCGCATTCGTCACGCCCAGCAACTCATCCAGGCTGGCAAACCTCTGGCAGAGGTGGCGACCGAGGTCGGGTTTAGCAGTCAAAGCCACCTGTCGCATCGCTTCAAGCAGATCATTGGCGTAACCCCCGGCCAATATGCTCAACACATCAGATAAATATACTCTCTGACGAGTCATGCCTGCCAATCTATTCCCCTTACTATCCTACGTGCTTATTTCGACCTTTACGCCCGGGCCGAGCAACATCTCCAGCGCCTCGATCGCTGTGCAGCATGGGTACAGGAATACGTTGAACTATCAGGGCGGTCTGGCAGCCGGCGTACTCTTCGTAATGTTAGCTGAGTGGTCTGATTTCCGCGACGCTCCTGGGTATCTTTCCCGCCCTTGAACCTGCGCTTCGGTATGTCGGTGCAGCCTACATCCTATACCTGGCTCTTGGGATTCTCAAAGCCAGTTATTCGTTCACGGATCGGAATGTGAAGCCCTTGAGATTTCCACACGGACTCATGCTGCAATTGTTGAACCCCAAGCTGATCGTTTACGCCTTCACCCTGTTTTCCGGGTTTTTGGCCCCTATTACCACAAATGCAGCTTGGGTATTGCTGGCAGCAGTGCTTCTCGCGGCGACCTCATTGGGCGCCACCTCTGTGTGGGCGATATTTGGGACCGCGATCCAAACCCGGCTTCATAACCCCCGCCTCAAAGCCATTGTCAATATCCTCCTCGCACTTTCTCTGGTTTATACGGCTATTGTGCTGACCGGCCTCTTGTAGCGTTCAAGGCAGGCGCGCAAACGAACGGTTCCACGGCAATATTCCGAGCATTAAGAATCTCGGCGGTTTCTCGACTTAAAGCGTACAGACCGTCGAGTTAATTAGGGAGTTGGCGCGGGGATTACCAAATTTTGGTCAATATAGAGATTGCTGCAATCCGGGGAAAGATTATTCAGTTCGACAATACTCTCTACCGAAAGATTATGTTCTGAAGCGATTTTCCTGCAAGTATCACCTGCCTTGACGGTGTACACAGTGGTTGTCTTCGACGTCTCCGTTTTTGAGGTGAAGTAAAAAGTAAGTGCATCGGCGACCAGCACGAGAAGTAGAACAGCCGAAACGATATATAGCCATTTTTTGTTCATGGATTTACGCCTCCTGTTCTTGGTACGAACGCGCTGATCGATCTTTTTGATCCTTCATTCGGCTTTCCAGTTGGCAAGGACCACACCAAACATAGCCAGTATGATCAGTCCCGATAATCCCAAAATGACTATTGAGACTAGGTAGGTTACTTCGCCCGATAGAAATTGGGCACCGACCCCTTGAAAAAGAAATCCCAGGCCGAACACCAACAAAAACAATCGTCCTAGCTTCTCGGTAATCTTTGCCGAATGTTGAAAACGCGGAGTGGTGAAGACTTCGCTCAAGGGCTTAATCCCGATTAAGCGCAGTAGTTGCCTGTTCAATAATGCCAGCAAAATTGCGAGGCTGCCGATGAATAGTGGAAATAGCACGATAGGCTGTCCATTCGAGGTTTCGAGCATCTTTGTTACTCCTCCGCTGCCTTTACATATTTTCGTGCGATAGAGGCGCTGATCCGCCGCGCCTCAAGAGCGATCTCGCGCAGCATCCCTGTCGGCGAGACGTAATACCCGCAGAAATATAACCCCGGGGTCGGCATCTCCTGCCCGCTGGAAAAGGGTGTGCCATTTTCGTCATAGGCCTTCGATGCTCCTTCCAGGAATGTATTGACCTGTGGACGATACCCCGTTGCCAGGATCACGGCATCGAATTTCCCCTGTTTTCCGTCTGTGAATAGGACGCTGTCTTCAGTAAACCTTTCGATCCCCGCTTGCACGGCGACCTGCCCGCGCTTGATCAGCTTGATCGTGCCAACATCAATGAGCGGGATGCGGCCATCGCTTTGTATTTGGGTGACTGGTCCGTGTGGCAGCTTGCGCAGCCCATACCGTGTAAGGTCCCCCATGGCGGTCCGCAGAATGGGTGCATTCAACGCATCGGCCCAGCGCGGCGGCAGTTTGCGTTGCGCGATGCCAATCGCCAGGATCGGGATACCCAACAACTCGCGTGGGATCACATTCACCGGGCTTCGGACGGCCAGGCTTGGTTGAGCTCCGTGCTCCCACAGGTCAATGGCGATCTCGCCGCCCGAGTTACCGAAACCGACGACCAATACCTTCTGGTTCCTGAAGGGTTCGCCGTTTCGATATTGCGAACTGTGCATGATCGTGCCCCGGAAGGAGTCCTGTCCAGGCCAGTGGGGAGGTAAGGTTCCCGGTTGTAGCCTGCAGCGATCACGAGATTCGTCGCCTGGTAGCGGGCATCCTGCGTCTGGACTTCCCAAACACTATCAGCATAACGCGCCGCAATGACCTGTTGACCGAACCGTGGGCTCCAATTGAAATTTCCGGGCATACGCCTCCAGGTAACTGATCACCTGCAAGCGTGACGGGTAGCGTGGATAATCCTTTGGAAAAGGAAGGAAGGGCAGCTCAGAATACGCTTTGGCTGTATGCAAATGGAGACGGTCATAATGCCGGTGCCACGTGGCCCCCACTTTGTCGGTCTGCTCCAGGATAAGAGTATGGGATCCCGGCTTGTTTGAGGCATGCCCCAACCGCCAATCCCGCTGGCCCTGCACCGACGATAATAGTATGGCTATGAACTGCATCACGAGGAGTAGTTATCTCAGAAGGCGCAACATGAATCGACATGTCACCTGCTCGTATAGGATGAAAATCTTTTGGCTGGCACATCAATTAGGCTTAAGACTTAGAGACGGTCAAAGATTAAATTCATTATATCAACCATCGCCGCCGCTAAGAATTGAATTGCGAATATGTTTATACTTTTGCCTCCCTATTGTCTCAAAGTCCCTTATAACAATCGGGCGACCTTCCGGTCGCCCTGTTCTTTAATTCTGGCTGACTTTCTCGTGAAGCGCTTCCTTCAACGTCAATCCCAATCGTGTCACGCCCTCACGGATAGTCCTCCGTTGTGGGATAGGAGAAGTTCAGGCGCATGGTGTTCGCGCCGCCACCGGTGGCATGGAAGGCTGCACCGGGCACGAAGGCCACTTTGCGATCGATCGCCACCTTGAGCACTTCCGCTGCGTCCATGCACTCGGGCAGGACGCCCCACAGGAACATGCCGCCCTGCGGCCGTGTCCAGTGGACTTCGGGCGGGAACATTTCGTCCATCATTTCGAGCATCACGTCGCGGCGTTCCTTGTATACCGAGCGGATGACCTTGACGTGCTCGTCCAGGAAGCCGCCCTTGCCCACTTCGTAGGCCACATACTGGTTGAACGAAGCCGTGTGCAGGTCGGCCGCCTGCTTGGTCATCACCAGTTTGCGGATCACCTGTTCCGGCGCGATCACCCAGGCCAGGCGCAGGCCGGGCGAGAGCAGCTTCGAGAAGGTGCTCAAGTAGATCACGTTGCCGCTGTAACATCCGCCGTTCTTGCCGCGGAATTTACTGTCCAGCGAGACCAGCGAAGGGATGTGCTCGCCTTCATAACGAAGCTGCCCATACGGGTCGTCTTCGATGATCGGGACGCCGTACTTGTCTGCCAGCTCGATCAGCTTGATGCGCCGCTCCAGGCTGAGCGTCACGCCGCTTGGGTTCTGGAAATTGGGAAGCACATAAATGAACTTCGGCCCGATGCGCAGCGCGGCCTCCAGTTCGTCCACGATCATGCCGTTTTCGTCGGTGCGGACCGGGATGTACTGCGCGCCGTAGGCGTTCCAGGCTTGCAGCGCGCCCAGATAGGTCGGCGATTCGACCACGATGTAATCGCCGCGGTTGATAAAGAGCCGGCCTGCAAAGTCCAGCGCCTGCTGTGAGCCGGAGGTGATGAGAATGTTATCGGGCTTACGTCCACATGCATATACCGGGTGGCGTGGCGTGAGATCATCTCGCGCAGCGGGCGGTACCCTTCGGTGGTGCTGTATTGCAAGGCCTGTGCGCCTTGCTTCTCGAGGACCGTATTGCAAGCCGCCTGGAATTCCTTGAGCGGAAATACATCAGGGGCGGGCAATCCCCCGGCAAATGAAATGATGTCGGGCTGTTCGGTGAATTTGAGCAGCTCACGAATGACCGAGCTCCCCATTTTTTGCATGCGGTGGGCGTAACGGTATTCCCAGGGTGTCTGCACTTTTTCTCCTTTGGTATGAAATATAAAAGGCCTGACAGGTAGGTTGCTACCGTCAGGCCTTTACTTCTAACTCAAGGCGTGATCAAGTCTATGTTACATATTGCCAAAACCTCGATCATGGCATGTTTTATATTACTTGCTTTATCCGAATATGACAACCGACAAATGACCTGCCAAAACCATGCTAATTGTCAGGACTCAAGAATGAGCCTTACCGATCTGCAAACTCCAGGGATGGCTTTTTAGGGCGTCAAGTGGCTGGTTTTTCCTCTTCTCATTCAGCCGCAACTATCGAAGACAGTAGGTTCTTTCTCTACTGCGGATAGTCTTTTTGTCTTTTGCTTTTTTTGCTCTTTTACTCTTTCCAAATCAGCCCCATCTGCGCAATCAGCGGATAGCCTCCCTGTCCTTGGTTCTTTTGCTCTTTTGTTCTTCCCAATCTGCCCCATCTGCGCAATCTGCGGATAGCCTCTTTGTCCTTTGTCCTTTTGCTCTTTGCTCTATTGCTCTTTTGCGCCTTTGCGACTTTGCGACTTTGCGTTAAATATCTTTGTTTTTAGTAGGCCATCCATGAAATCCGCTTGCACTGCGTTCTTTCAGTGTGATATCCGTGTACCAACCCTCTTACGCCAGCTGCCTCAGCCTCAGGTTCGCAGCCACCAGCGGTAGGACCTCTGCCGCAAATTCGTCCACAGGTTTGGGTCCCTTGCTGTGCTCCCACTGCGCAGCCAGGCCGTAGATTGCCCAGCTTGCCGCCGTCGCGGCCGTCTCGGGAGCCACGTCGACATCCATCTGTTCGAGCCATTTCAGCAGCAGTTCATAGATCACCGTCTTGACCTGGGTCTCCACCAGCGACTCGAATTGGGGTTGTGGGGGCTTGCAGTGCGAGTTGGTGCTCCCGGTAAATTCGCAGACCGCCACGATCAAATTACGCAAATTATCCGTGCTGTAGTGGCACGCATGCAGCATGCGCTTCTCGATCTCCTGCAGAAAACCCTGGCGGATGCTGTAATCCAGCAGGGCATATTTGTCCTGAAAATGGGCGTAAAACGTGGCGCGATTTACGCCCGCCCGCTCCGTAATATCCTGGACGGTAACCGTCTGGAACCCTTTTTCCCGCAGGGTATCCATAAAGGCTTGTTCCAGTAATTGACGTGTGCGTTTGACTCGCGGGTCGAGTTTTGGTTCGAGCTCAGTAGGCAACATTTTCTCTCCTGTGTTGCTTAGACAACAAAAGTATCATTTTGGTGGTTGACCAGTTGTTAGTAAGAATGATAAATTACCCAACATCTGTAGCATAAGCAACAGATGTTCTAAAGATACCATATCCTACTAGGATAGTCAAGTCAAGTATATATTGTTTCACAGAGTACAACTTTTCTTGTCCCAGGCTGAAAGGCTGCGGCACAAGAGAGCCAGCAGATAAAAAACAGGAGATATATCATGAATGTAACAATCATCGGCTCCGGCAATATGGCACGCGGCATCGGGGCCCGGCTTTTGAGCGGCGGGCACAATGTCACCCTTATGGATCGCCAGCCCGATAAAGCCCAATCGTCTGCACAGCAAATTGCCGCCCACGCAAAAAATGGCGCAACAGCCCAGGGAGTTGCCCTCGGCGGCCCAATCAAGGATGAGATCGTTATCCTTGCAATCCCCTATGGGGCCATCGGCGGAGTGATCGAAAATCTCGGGGCCAAGCTGGCCGGCAAAACCGTCATTGATATTACCAATCCGCTCAACGCCTCCTACGATGGCATGGCAGTCGCAGCCGGTACTTCCGGCGCGGAGGAGATTGCCAGAAGCCTTCCCGCAAATGCGAAAGTATTCAAGGCCTTCAATACCACCTTTGCCCAGACCCTCGTGGCCGGACAGGTGGATGGAAAGAAGCTGGACGTTTTCATTGCAGGCGACGACACAGAGGCAAAGGCAAAAGTCAAGCAGTTGATCAATGACGGCGGCCTGCGCGCCATTGATGCAGGTCCGTTGAGCCGCGCCCGCCAACTCGAAGCGCTGGGCTTCCTCGGCATCACCCTCCAGGGCACACTGGGTACGGGCTTCAAAAGCGCCTGGAAGATCGTCGCCTGACCGTTCCCGGGAACGCCGCCATGTCGGCACGGCGGCCCTCTTGGCAAACAACACAGCCATCAATACGGCAGAAAGCACACCCATGTTAGACCTCAACACAGAAATAACTTTGGTTCCCAACGATGAATTTACCCGGATCGCAAGCGACGAGCAGATCGAGCGCGCCGCGCGAGCCTTGAACGCAAATAACATCCATACCTTCGTGGTCGAGACCGCGCAGGCAGCCCGCAAACTGGTCTTGGATCTTTTGCCGGAAGGCGCAGAAGTATATGCCAACCAGTCACAGACCCTGCAAAAGCTGGGCATCACCGAAGAAATTGACAAATCCGGACGCTATGATGCGGTGCGTCCCAAAGTGTTATCGCTCGACCGCAAGACCCAGGCCGATGAGATCCGCACCCTTCGGGCGCGGCCGGCCATCATCGTCGGCAGTGTTCAGGCTGTGACGGAAAAGGGGCAGCTGTTAACCGCCTCCTTCGGTGGCAGCCAATTGGCGCCCTATGCTTCCGGCTCCGCCAAAGTGATCCTGGTGATCGGCGCGCAAAAGATCGTCAAAGACCTTGACGAAGGTTTTCGCCGCATCGAAGAATACAGTTATCCCCTGGAAGATGCGCGTCTGCGCGCCGCAATGGGAATACCCACCGCAATCGGCAAAGTGCTGCTTGTCAACCGTGAAGTGGTTCCCGGCCGTACCACCGCCATCATCGTCAAAGAAGAACTCGGCTACTAGAAAAGAAATCTACACGCTGGCAGAGTGTGGCACCTGATTTTTTGGCTTGCGTTCAGCCAACTCTCGTAGGGCTTCCATGAACTAACGCGAAGCGGTGTCACCATCAGCAGGGGCTTCGCGAAGCACTCTGCGGGTCAGCCCCGGCGGACAAGGTCAAGAATGGGTTTTGACAGATCACTGTTGCTTCTCTTGAGCTACGCAATCTGCGGATAATCTCTTCGTGTTTTGCTCTTTTCTAATCAGCCCCATCTGCCTAATCTGCGGATGATATCTTTCTCTTTTGATTCTTTTCTAATCAGCCTTATCTGCGTAATCTGCGGATAGTCTCTTGGCTCTTTGATAGAACTTGATAAATTGTGAGGCTTCAATATGATCGAAAATGTTATTACCCCCAATAAGACCTTTGCCCGGCTTGCCTCGGATGAGCAAATTGCCCACACCGTCCAGGCCCTGGAAGCCAACGGCATTCACGCCCTGGTCGCTGAAAATGGCGCCCAGGCAAAACGAATGTTTTTCGAGCTCGTCCCCGATGGGTCGGAAGTTTTTCTCGGTGCGTCGGTAACGCTTGAAAAACTGGGCATCAAGGAGGAGATAGATAAATCGGGCCGTTTCGATGCCATAAGGCCCAAGATGTTCGCCATGAACCGTGAGACTCAGGGCAGGGAGATCCGCAAACTGGGCGGGGCCCCCGATTTCGCCGCCGGCAGTGTGCATGCCGTGACCGAGGACGGCCACATTATGATCGCCTCCAAGACGGGCAGCCAGTTGGGTCCGTATGCCTCAGGCGCAGGCAAGGTGATTTGGGTGGTGGGCGCCCAGAAGATCGTCAAAAACCTCGACGAGGGATTCCGGCGTATTAATGAGTATTGCTACCCTCTCGAGGAAGTACATATGCACCAACTCTACAACATCGGCACGAGTGTGAACAAGGTACTGATCGTCAACCAGGAGTTCCGCCCTGGCCGCAGCACGATGATCATCGTCAAAGAAGTACTGGGGTTTTAGGGATGATTTCCACTCCTGCATCAAAAGTCCGTCTTGGTCGGCTCTGGTGGTTGGGACCGCTCACGGTCCTGGCCTCCATCCTCGGCGTTTTGATCGTGCGTGTGCTCGCCGTTGCAATATTACGACCGGACCCGGCTCCGATAAGCCTGGGTTGGGTAATGCCGACATTTTTCACTCTCGTGCTGGTCACCGGGGCAGTGTTGGTATTTGCACTGGTAGCGCGCTTTGCAAAGGACCCGATCCGCACCTATCAGATCATTGCTCTCGTTGTCCTGATGCTCAGTTTTCTCCCCGACGTCGGCTTTGCCGCCTCGCCCATGCCGGGCGCGAACTGGCCGAACGCCATTGCCTTGATGATCATGCATGTGGTCGCCTGGGCAATTTGCGTGGGTATGTTGTCAAAGTTAAGCTTCGAAACAGTATAGACGAAGGACACGGATCTACTCACGCCCCGCTACTGGTTTCACCGGAAAACGGATATGGGCGGGGAAGAACGCCTCGCCCATATCCGTTTTCCGAAGGCCGTAGGTGCAGGCGATCTCCCTGCAAACGGTGTACTCCCTGTGCGGAATCCTTCGTCCCAGGCTGAAAGCGTTGGACGAAGAGTGATACGAAGTCCCGGTATCACCATCAGCAGTCACGATTTACGGAAAGGAGAATTATGAAAATCGCATTGAGTATTGTTGGTATCTTGTTGATCCTGGCAGGAGGCGTGTGGTTCCTGCAGGGTATTAGTGTCTTGCCGGGAACTCTCATGTCCGGCCAGATCCAATGGGCAGTCTACGGTGGGCTGGCCGTACTAGTAGGGATTGGTTTGCTTGTGTTTGCCAACCGGCGCACGGCCTCCAAACGCGGAAACTAGCCGCCTCCTCGCTGTCCCCCACTTGATATCGCTGGCCTTGCCGGTTCTGCCATTACGCTGAAAGCGGAGTTTGACGTAAGGCAAATTGTCAAGCTGAAAGTCAGGAGCGTGACGTAGGGCAAATTGCCAATTTGCCATCGCGAAGCCTGCCGCGAGCACAGCGCAGGTGACAAAGGTATGATGTGAAGCCGTACCACCGTCAGTGAATACACAACCTCTTAACGCCCCAACATGAGATTTCTTAATTCTTCGTTTCGCAGGCTGAAAGCGTGCGGCGCGAAACGGTATCACTACGAGAAAATGCTAACTACAAGGCCGGCCATGCTTACATAAACGCTGCCGGAGAAAGAAGGATAAATGTCAACACTACAGCAACACGCTGTCGAAGAAGCCTGCATTCCCAATATCAGTACACAGGAAAGGCGTAAACGCCTGACTTTCGGAGTTGTGGCCTTCGTCGTCACACTCGTCGTTTTGGTGGGCCTGATGACGATCGGCGCCAGCCGCTGGTGGCGGCTTCTCCTCCTGCCTCTTTTCATGGGTGCAGCCACCGGCTACTTTCAATGGAGCGATAAGACCTGCGTACGTCTTGCGGCCGAGGGAACGCGCAATCTGAATGACAAGGAAGAGAAAATAGAAGATCCGTCCGTGCTGGCCCAGGTGCGGCAGCAGGCGCGCCGTGTACAGCTCAAAGCCGTACTGGCCGCCATCCCCCTCACCCTGATCGCCCTGGCCCTGCCGATCGCGCCCTAACGAATATCCCTGAATTTTGGGACGCGGGCGGTGTACTCTGGCCCACGTCCCAAAATTCAAAATCCTCTCCCTCCTCTTTGGGATCTTAACAAACTTATATGGATGCCAATAATATCCACGCAAAGTCTTCTTAGGTCTCGCACACAATTTATGTTTCTACCCATCGCCCCGCATGAAATATCCGAAATTCTTAATTCTTCTTCGTCGCAGGCTGAAAGCGTGCGACGAAGAGGTCAACTGTAGCGGCATCGCCACCAGTAGCTGCACATTTAGTTTGTAGAATTGAGGCAACATGAGCACACAGACTCAAACCAGGACTGAAACCGTAAGCATCCACCCGGCCACCAGGCCCGAAAGTGTGCACTTAACGGTAGCCAACCTCGATCGCCAGATAGAGTTTTACGAAAAGGTGATTGGTTACAAACTGCATTGGCGCCAGGGCCATACTGCGGGCCTGGGCGTGGGCGAGGTGGACCAGGCCGGCGCCCGGGAACTCTTGCAGCTGACCGAATTAAGCGAGGCGCAAAAGATTCCGCGGGACCACCGGCCTGTATCACTTCGCCATCCTGCTTCCCGATCGTCGCGAGCTGGCTCGTGCCGTCGCACGCCTGTTTGCCCTGAAATACCGCAACTATCCCACCGACCACATCATGACCAAGACCACCTACCTCGACGACCTGGAAGGCAACGGCATTGAGCTGTACACCGAGTCGCCCGAAGATGGTAGCTGGAGCATGGCCAATGGGGATTACATCACGCGCCGCGCCGACGGTTCCTTAAGCGATGGCCGCGAACCGTTGGATGTGGAAGCCTTGTTCAGCCATCTCAAGCAGGATGATCGTTTGGATGTGGGCATGCCCCTTGAGACGCGCATCGGCCACGTGCATTTACATGTGCGCGATATCGATGAGGCCGTGGATTTTTATCATGGCATTATAGGTTTCGATGTGATGGGTATAGCCCGCTCGTTCCGCATGGCCTTCGTATCCGCGGGCGGCTACCACCACCACCTGGGCTTGAATACCTGGCAGGGTGAAGGGGCGCCGCCTCCTCCGCCGGACTCGCTGGGTCTGCGCTCCTTTAGCATCCTCCTGCCGGATACGACGGAGCTGGAACGTATTGTGGCTCGCGTTCGAAAAGCGGGCATTCCCATGGAACAGACCGAGGCCGGTGTCCTGGTTCGCGATCCTTCGCAGAACGGCATGATCCTAACTACCCGCTCCGATTAAATTCAGTACTCCAACAAAGAACATCTGTTTATTGGGATGTGCGCCTCGTGGTGCACATCCCTTTTTTCACAGTCTGAAAGTCGAGCGTAACGTAGGGCAAATTCCCAATTTGCCATCTTGCCGGCCGGTTGCCGCCGGATGCCGGGAAAACCGAGGGCGTCAGGGCGATGACCGGTGCAAGGATCTCCGGCGAAAAGCTGGGCCAGATCTCCGAACTGCTCGTTTCCAAGTCAATCGTGCCTGTGGTTGGCAGGATATTTCCACTGGCAGAGGCGCGTCAGGTGCAGGAACTGCGTGAGACCGACCATGGCCGCGGCCGTATCACTTTGCGGATCTCCTGATCAAACCCGCTTGTTCTCGGATTAAAAAGCTATCAGACCTTATTTGGTAAGAAAACCAAATAAGGTCTTTTTTTGATCTCCGCAAATCTGCGGAAAACCTCCTTATCCTTTGCTTTTTTTGCTCTTTTGCTCTTTTTCTCTTCTCTAATCAGCCCCATCTGCGCAATCTGCGGATATCCTCTTTTCTCTGGTTTTCCCTAAAAATCCGCGCTTTTCCACCTAATCCGCGTCCAATTTCAAAAGTGTCGGGTCGAATTTATTAATCTTCCTCTTCTTTTTTCCTTGACAAACACCGCGAAGGGGGTAAAATCCTTCCGCTTTGGAAATATACAGAAACGAAAATAAACCGAAACGGAAATAAAAACGAATGTCAACCACCCAAGAAATTGCCGAACAATTTGTAGAACTCTTACCGGGTTTCTTTCATTTACGGCCCAAATTGATCGTCCCTGAACATGTTGCACACTTCAAAGAACAAATGGAAAGCCTGAAGAAAAGCGGCGTAGTCAATTTCGAAGACCGCCCAATGCTGTTCCGGATCCTGCTCCTGCTTTCGCATGGCAACACTGCCCCCACCATGGGAGAATTAAGCAGCGAGCTTGGCATCCCGCTCAGCTCCGCAACCAGGATCGTGGATGGCCTGGTGAACGCAAACCTGCTCGAGCGCATCAACGATCCTCACGATCGGCGGGTTGTGCGTATCCAGATGTCAGAGTATGGCAAGCAATTCTCGCAGACCTCAATGGATCACATCAAACAACGCATCACCAGCCTCCTTGAAAATTTTTCTCCAGCCGAGCAGGAACAACTATTGCAGCTGATGAAGAAATTATTCAAATCAATGGAAGCTGAAAGATGAAAGGATTCTTTTCGCCCAAAGTAAATCATCGAAGGTCATTTTAGCAGTAACAAGTACGTGACATGAGACAGCAACGACCAAATGTTTATAAAACCAAAATGAAAATGGAGCAACGAAATGAGACGTTTTAGAGCCTTGATCAAAAAAGAAATGACCCACATGATCCGCGACCCGCGCACATTGATATTTATTTTTATCATGCCGATCCTGCAGCTGGTTTTGCTCGGCTATGCCAATAACACGGACATCAAGAATGTCCCAACCGTGGTATTCGACCAGAATAACAGCCAGGCCAGCCGGGCTCTGCTGGACTCGTTCCATTCAACCGGCTATTTCTCGTTTGACTATTCCGTTTACAGCCAGACGGAAGTCAACACGATGATCGCCGGCGGACAGGCCAAGGTGGGGATCGTCATCCCGCCCGACTACAGCACCAATCTCGCTTCCGGACAAACGGCCAATGTACTGGTGCTGGTGGATGGTTCGGATCCGACGGTCGCAAGTTTCGTGCTTTCGGCAGCCCAGCTGGCGGGGCAGGCCCACGGGACAAGCATCCGTACGCGAGCAATTGTCGCACAAGCGGCCCCGTTGCAAGCGGAAGTGGTCCCGATCAACATCCACACGAGCGTCTTATACAACCCCGACCTGCAGTCAAGCTACAACATCGTGCCTGGCCTGATCGCCATGATCCTGTTCCAAACGGCGACCAGCCTGACGGCGCTTGCCATCGTCAAGGAGCGTGAACGCGGCACCATCGAGCAGTTGATCGTGACGCCCGATCCGCAGCTGGGAACTGATCCTGGCCAAGATCATTCCTTATATCCTGGTTTCCTTTGCCGATACCATTTTGATCCTGGTCGTCGGAACGATCTTATTCGGTGTTCCCATACGGGGCAGTTTGATACTGCTCTTCGCCCTGACGGGCCTGTACCTGCTGCCCACACTTGGCTATGGACTTGTGATCTCGACCGTCGCCCAAACCCAGCAGCAGGCCCAATTAATGGTCATGCCGGTCATGCTGCCGGCGATGATGCTTTCGGGTTACATTTTCCCCATCGCCTCCCTGCCCATTGTCCTTCAATATATAGGATATCTATTGCCCACGACTTATTTCATCTACATTATGCGGGCCGTGGTCATTAAAGGAGTCGGCCTGGATTTGATCATTCCTCAAACCATAGCTTTGGGCCTTTTTGGAATTGCTCTGCTGGGACTTGCCATCTGGCGGTTCCGCAAGACATTGGATTAATAATTCACTCAAGGAGAGTTCAAAATGAAAAACAGACGAACAATATCATTGTCGTGATCGTAGTAGCGCTGCTGATCGGCGGCTATTACGGCGTGCGCGCCCTGACGGGCGGGAACAACGGCGCCCTGACAGCCTCCGGCACGATCGAAACCACCGATATCCTGGTGGGACCCGAGATCGGCGGCAAAGTGGATCGAGGTCATGGTGCAGGAAGGCGACTCCGGTCAAAGCCGGCGCCCCGCTCTTCAAACTGGACGATACCCTGCTCCAGGCGCAGCGCAATGTGGCCGCCTCGGCCCTGGACACCGCCAAGCGGTGCCGCCACCACGGCCGAGGCCGCCCTGGCCTCGGCCCAGGCCCAGTACGACATCGCCCTGAATACGGCCCTGCAGCCAGGTACAGCGCCAACACGCACTTCCGACTGGTTCGACCAGCACCCAATCTGATTTCATCCAGCCCAGCTGGTACTTCAGCCAGAATGAGCAGATGGTCGGCCGCCCAGGCGGCAGTGGATGCCGCCCAGCAAGCGCTGACCGACCGACCAGGCCAACCTGAGCAAGGTGCAGACCAGCGCCGCCGAGCGCCGACTTCGTGAAGGCCGAGAACGACATGGCCCAGGCCCAGGCCGGCTACACGGTCGCCAAGCAGCTGAACGACCAGGTCTCCAACGGCAAGGACATCACCGACCTGACCAAGCTGGGCATGTTCAAGCTGGCGCGCGATACCATCGATCAAGAACAAAGGCGTGGATCCCAAATGGCTGGGCAACAACCTGGACAAGGAGCTGCGCGTCTCGGCCCAGGACACCTTCGATGAGGCTCGCGCAAAACTGGATGCTACCCAGAAAGCCTACCTGGCGTCTGGTCACGGCTCGCAGGGCGCCAGGAATGTCCTCGATGCGCGGGCAGTGTCAGCGTGGCGCAGGAGCACTTACCGGGCCAGGATCTGCTGCGCTCGCTGCAGACCGGCAGCCAATCGCCGCAACTGACCGCAGCTCAAAAAGCCCTGGACCAGGCCAAGAGCGCCGCCGACCAGGCGGACCAGGCCGTCGACCAGGCGCAGGCCAATGTGGACCTGATCGATGCCCAGATTGCGAAGCTGACGGTCGTCGCGCCTTCCGATGGCGTGGTTCTGACCCGCAATGTCGAACCGGGTGAATTTGTGCAGCCGGGAGCAGCGGCCATCACCATGGGCGACCTGAGCCATCTGACCATCACGGTCTATGTGCCGGAGGATCGCTATGGGCAACATCTTCCTGGGGCAGAATGCCAGCGTGACGTGTGGACTCGTTCCCGGGCGCAGAAGTTCAATGCGCAGGTGAGCAACATTTCGGACCAGGCGGAGTTCACGCCGCGCAATGTGCAGACGGTGGAAGGCCGCAGCTCACGGTGTATGCCATCAAGCTGAAGGTCATCGACCCGCAGGGCAAGCTCAAACCCGGCATGCCTGCCGATGTCATCTTCAGTACAAAGTAAGCATGGAACCCGAATTTCTGCTTGAGACTAAGGATTTAGTCAAGTCATTTGGCTCCCGGCGGGCCGTGGACGGACTCGACCTGCAAGTGCGGGCCGGTGAAATGATCGGCCTGGTCGGCCCGGATGGCGCAGGCAAGACAACCGCCATCCGCCTGTTGTGCGGCGCGCTGCGACCCGACAGCGGTTTTATCCGCGTCGCCGGTTATGAAGTCCCGAGGCAGGTGGAAAAAGCCCGCGAAGAGATCGGCTATCTTGCCCAAAAATTCAGCTTGTATGGCGACCTGACCGTCAAAGAAAATCTGGATTTTTTTGGTGAAGTCTTTGACATACCGGAAGCCGAGCGCGAGCAGCGCTCGATGGAATTGCTGCGCTTTGCAGGCCTGGAAGAATTCGCAAACCGTCCCGCCGCCGCCTTATCGGGCGGAATGCAGAAAAAGCTTGGGCTGGCTTCCGCCCTGGTCCACCGCCCCAAGGTTCTTCTGCTCGATGAACCGACCGGCGGTGTGGACCCGGTTGCCCGGCAGGAATTCTGGCACCTGTTGATCGGCTTGTTGCGCGGCGGGTCGGCAGTGCTGGTCAGCACGCCTTACATGGACGAAGCCATGCGCTTCAACCGCGTCATCTTCATGGATCACGGCCGCGCCCTGATGCAGGGTGCGCCGCGTGAGCTGATGGCCCGCCTTGCCGGGCGGATCCTTGAGCTGGCCGCGGAACCTCAAATGGCGGCGCGCGACGTCGCCGTCAAAGACCCGGATGTCGAGGATGTCCATACGTTCGGCGGATATCTGCACCTGCGCGTCCGTTCGGCCGAGGGGCCCGACGGCACGCCTCCCCGCGCAATTGAAAGCGGCCGGCGTTACGATGACCCATCTCATCCCTGTGGCCGCCCACGCTGGAGGATGTGTTCATCCAATTATTGGAAACGGAAGGAGTTGAAAATGGCGAACCAAATCCTTCCGCTTGAAGTGCTGGGCCTGACCAAAAAGTTCGGCAATTTTACCGCCGTGGACCACGTCACTTTCAGGTGCAGCCCGGGGAAGTGCTGGGTTATTTGGGGCCGAACGGAAGCGGCAAGACGACCACCATCCGCATGTTATGCGGATTGATGACGCCCACCGAAGGCACGGCCCGCATCATGGGCATTGATGTGACGAAAAACCCCGAAGCGGTCAAGCCGCACATCGGCTATATGTCGCAAAAATTTGCGCTCTACGATGACCTGACCGTGCTGGAGAACCTGCAGTTCTATGCCGGCGTTTACGATGTGCCCGAGGCCGAGGAAGCAGGGCGCATCGACGAGGTGCTGCACATGGCCGGCCTCGAAACCCGCACCAAAGCGTTCACCAGGGAATTGTCGGGTGGATGGCGGCAGCGCCTGGCCCTCGGCTGTGCCCTGATCCATCACCCGCCGATCTTGTTCCTGGACGAGCCCACCAGCGGTGTGGACCCGGTGGCGCGTCGCCAGTTCTGGGATCTGATCTATCAGTTCGCGGCGGACGGCACGACCATTTTCATCACCACCCATTACATGGACGAGGCCGAACACTGCAACCGTGTGGCCTTCATGTATCGCGGCAAGCTGCTGGCCTTCGATACACCTGCCGGGCTGAAAACAACCTACTTAAAAGGCGCCGCCTGGGACCTGGCAGCCAGCCCGTTGCTCGAGACGGTTGAAGAATTAACCCGGATGGATGGGATCATTCAAGCCAGCCTGCACGGCGACCGGGCGCATGTGATCATCAAACCCGGAGAATGGACTCCGCAGAGTCTGACGACAAACCTGGCTGACAAGGGGATTAAGGTCCAATCGGTCGAGCCGGTTGAGTCGACGCTTGAAGACGTCTTCACCCTCCTGGCCCATTCATCGTAAAAGCTTTATAACCACTCACCATCCTGTTGCTAGTCTTTCAAAAAAAATGAACCTAGGCGCTTTGCCTGGGTTCATTTTTTTTAATCTCTTCTCTTACTCTTTTTCCGACACACTCTCCACACGTATCTCCACGATCCGGTCCAGCCGAAACTCCGTTCCGCCTCTCGCAGATGGCAATAAGCCTGTAGATAAATATAATCCGCCAGCCCGATGACCTGCCTGGGCGTGACCCAGCGTTCGCTGTGTTCGCCGTCCTTATCCATATAACGGATGAACAGCCGCTTGCCGCTGTAGATCGCCTCGCCCAGCTCGGTCGGTAATTGGATGCCCTCGTTCGGCCAGGCAGGCGAATTGTAAATGCCGATGAAATCCTCCAGCGGTTTATTCAACCCCTTCAAAGAACCCAGCATGGCAAAGAAAATAGCGCGGGCGTTGAGCGCGTCCTCGCGCGCGCCGTGTTCCTTTATGGTGGACAGGTGAAAGGATTCGGCAATGGATTGCAGGCTGTAGGAGGGCAGGTCGAAATATTGGCGCGCCAGCAGCAGGGTGTCGATCAGGTTGGGGATCTGGAACTCGCGGTCCATGCGGCGGTACTCGCTATCAATGAACTGCAGGTCGAACCGGGAATTATGGCAGACGACGACCGCGCCCGCCAGCCATTCTTCCAACTGGTCGGCGACCTCCGCAAACAACGGCGCAGCGTTCAGGTCAGATTCCGTTAAAGCGTTGGCGCTTCTCGCTCCCGGTGAGAGCGGACGTTCAGGGTTGATCAGGGTGCTGTAGACGTTCTTGATGCGTTTCCCCTCTGTGACAACGACAGCTATTTCACAAATACGGTCCCCGAACCACGGCGAAAGGCCGGTGGTTTCGATATCCAGGAAGGCGAAGCGGGCGTTGGAGAGATCGAGCATATTCTTGGAATTTTATCTGAAATTGTATTGACTTGCTTTCTGCTCACACCTTTGTAAGTTCCTCGAATTTTTGGATGTGGGCAGTGTTCTTCTGCCCACATCCAAAAATTCGAAATCATCTCCCTCCCGCAGCGCAGCGAATGGAGGGTCGGGGTGGGATCTTTAAGCAGCCCCATGTTCACGCAGTAACGTGAGCAGGGCCTTATCGCCTCTTTCACCGGCCAGGTCCAATAAACTCTTGCCGTCATAATTCTTCCAGTTTAAGATCGGGGCTGCCGTTTTCGAGCAGCCAGCCTCGCCATATCGACGTAGCCTTTCATCACGGCATTCCCCAGTGCATGCGCCGTTCCCTCGGTTGCGCCGCGCTTGAACAGCATCTCTACCAGGGGGATATTATTGCTGAACGCCGCATGCGAAATGAGCGATATCCCATGCGCACCGCGTGCCTTGATCAGGTTGGGGTCCTTATCGAGCATCTGCCGGACGTCCTCTTCCCGGCCGAGCATCGCCGCGGTGCAGATCTCAAGCGGCGCGCCTCGCTCCAACAGGTACTCAGCCACGGGGGCGCTGCCCGCCTGCGCCGCAGCCTGGATGGCGGTTTCCAAATCGTTCTCGCCCCATTGATAGCGCTCATTCAACAAAGCGGGGAGCTCTACCAGCATCTCGCGCACCCTGGGGAGATTGCCGTGTCCGGCGACGACGAAATCCCGGATCTGTTCTGTGGTGGGGGTGATATCTTCAGTCATAAGCCTTCTCCAACCTGTACGGAGTTGGAAGCATCATATCATTATTGTGCCGGCGTTCACAGGGTTATTAATCCCCCATTGTAGGGGCAGGAAATATCGTATCTACTGATAGTGATACCACTTTGCGTCACATGAATGACCTCACCCAGATCCCTCCCCTAAAGGGGAGGGAGAGCAATTCCGAATTTTTGGATGTGGGCTGGAGAACACCGCCCACATCCAAAAATTCGGAGATCTTGAAGATAGGTCGTGAGCAGATACGAAATATCTATCGTACGGGCCGTAGGGGCACGATATATCGTGCCCCTACGGATGAATGACCAGCCTGATCAGCCGGTGGTTGCCGGGGTCGGTTACGACCAGGTTCCCCTCGCGCGTCGAAGATCAACCCCTTGCGGACCCAGCGTCTGCTTCGACAGGATCGTGTCCTGCCCGGTCGCGCCCGAGATAAAGTGGATGGCGTTGTCTCCCAGGGTATTGACGAAGATATTTCCGCTGCCGTCCTCGATCACGTCGTCCGGGATGGAAAAGACGCCCAGCTTCTGGACGCTGCCGTCTGGCTGGATGCGGCTCAACGAGTTGCCATTTTCATCCACAACCAGGATGCTCCCACCCGGTTCCACCCAGGCGCCCGTTGGGCGGGCAAAGCCCGAGGCGATCTGCGTAACGGTTTTGGCGTCCGCGCTGACCCGCAGGACCGTCCCGTTAGGGCTATCGGGCACGATGATCGTCTGAGAAGAGGCATCCCAGGCGAGCCCATCCACGCCCTCCTGCCCGGTGGTGTTGCGCAGGTCGAAGAAAGTCGGTAAGCGCCCGCGTGGCGGGGTCATAACGGATGAGGCGGTTCTTGCCCTGCTCCGCGATGATCAGCGAACCGTCAGGCAGGACGACCATCCCCTCCGGTACGCTCAGGCCCGAGAGGAAGGGCTGCAAACCGTTGGCCTGGGTATAGCGTTTGACGGTCCCATCGCCCACATCTGAAAGATAGATCGAACCGTCCGGCTCGAGCAGCAGATCATCCGGCTGGGAAAGCTGATCGGCCAGGAGAATCATCTGCGGATTCGTGTTGACCGGCGAGGCAGTTGCGGTCGCCGTCGCCGTAACGGTGTGGGCTCGGCAAGGGAGCCGTCGTTGGAATGGCAGATCGCTGTTCGAGGTCGGTACGGGGGTTGGCGGGAGAGTTGCAGCCGGCTCAGGAGTTGGCGCAGCCACGCCCGCGCACGCGACTATCAAGAAGAATGTAAACGAGGATAACCAACGCAGGGGAAGATATGTTTCATTATTCTATTTCGCTCGCTTACGCAATAATCTGCCCACGCTAATCCTTTTCGAAGAGATATGGGTGGCGCTTTCCCGCCATATTTTCCGAACGAAATGAGTCGGACAAACTATCTTATTCATGCCCAGCCAAACTCATCGAAGCGGACGCCATCCAAGTGATTCCGCAGCGCCTTCCTCACATAAGGGACCGTATTCCCGGGCAGCGAAGCGACACCTTCCCAGCGCAGATCGTCGCATTTGTCCGGCTCATTATTGAACGGCTCCCCGCTCCAGGCACGGACAAGAACGAAGAAGTCCACACGCTCCTCGTCCTCGTTGCGGTGCATCACACTCGAAAAGGATAAGTCCTGCGGCTCGATGCGCACACCCACCTCCTCAGCCGCCTCACGCGCCGCCGGCCGCGATCACCGTCTCGCCCCCGTCCAGATGCCCGGCCGGGACGCTGTACTCGCCGTCACGAAAGCCGGTCTTGAAGCGGCGTATCAACAGGATCTTGTCGTCACGAAAGAATAAGAGATGGACCGTTACCGGGAACCTTGCGCGCATCGCCGAATTATACATTGGGAAATTGGGGATTGGGCAGAGGCTTTCCGGTACTTGGTAGTAAAAAAGATTAAACGCTAAGGGCACAAAGTACACAAAGGGAAAAGATACGAGATTTTTTGTTTTTTTTCCTCACCTGCACTTGCGCCAGGTGCAAGTGTCGTCCCCTTCGTGCCCTTCGTGTTTAAAAGGATTTTCTCCTCCTCCCGTAAGATTTAGGGCTTGGGGAAAATCTATGTTGTAACCAGATGCCGCCTTGTTGCTAAGCAATTATTCGTAATGCTTTACACCTGTTTTATGCTTTTCGGGGGCTAAGCCCCCGAAGGAGCAGCTTAATTTGAAAGTAAAAGGAGAAATACTCATGCTTGATGTGAATTTTCCCACGAAATGGGAAGCCGACTACCAGCGCAAGTCCGATGGCTGGGACATGGGCGGACCCACACCCGTCTTCAAACGCCTCGCCTCCAGCAAACGCTTCCAACCCGGGAGCATGCTCGTGCCCGGCGCAGGCCGCGGCCACGACGCCCGCGAGTTTGCGCGTCACGGCTTCCAGGTCACGGCGGTTGATTTCGCGCCCTCCGCGGTCAATGAGATGAAGCGGCTGGCCGACCCCCAGGCGCCGGTCGAAGTATTGCAGCACGATCTCTTCGCCCTGCCGACCAAGATGGACCATTCCTTCGATTACGTGCTTCAATACACCTGCTTCTGCGCCATCGACCCGAAACGCCGCACGGAATATGCCGACCTGATCACCCGCCTGCTCAAACCCGGCGGCGCTTACATTGACCTGGCCTTCCCCCTGGACGGACGCCCCGGCGGCCCGCCCTTCGCCGTTTCAGAGTCCGAGCTGCTGAACCTGTATCAGGAGCGCGGCTTCAAATTGTTGTCGCGAGAGACGCCGGTTGATTCTGTGTCGCCGCGACGAGGGGCGGAGGAGCTATTCGTTTTAAGAAAACGGGCGAAGCGGTAAAATCCTCGTAAGCAGCGCTTCAAATCCGTGTAGGGTGGATGACGCGCAGGTTGGGAAAAGGAGCCGGTTTTCTCCCCCTGTTATGGCATTTCCGGGTGTCCGTTTGTAAACAGGTGTTACCTGCAACGCGCTGGCGATGAAAGTACAAAAAATCGCTGCTGGGTTTTCGCGCTCCGTGAACAGGCGATATTTATCGGATTCAAGGGAATAGGGATTTCAAATGCGCCTGAGGCATCGAGATAAGCGTAGTCCTACACCCATCAATGCGGGTCATGACTAGATCCGTGTCTTTACCCTCGTTCTGGCCAGTTATTTCAATTTTCCACAAACCTATTTCGAATTTCCATATACCGTTGAAAATAGATGACTTCACGTTCTCATTCGGAGATGGCTTTAGAACATTCTCGTATTTGGCAGCGGCGTCACCCGAAGCAATTATTCTTCCTTTGAACGCTGTTAAATCGTATTCGTAAACCGTGCTTGGAATGTTCCGGTTGAGTTGCATATCGTACCCCCATACTCCTACCAGCTCGCGACCATCCTGCAGGGTTACATTTTCATCTGACGTGAAACTGAACGGGCTGAGCTGATAAATGTTGTTGTCAGAGAAATCATATATGAAAACATTTCCAAGGGATCCAAAGGTAAGCATGGATGAAGAAAAGGCGATTTGCCCCTTCGTTGGCAGACAGTCCTTCTGTAGTATCAAAGAGGCAGGCACATAATTGATCCGGCCGGTTTGTAGATCTACGATCATATTGGAAGATCGCATGGTCCCTTGCCCCTGGTCATTCGACCATCCTTCATACGACCTTGGGTAGATAATTTTGAATGTGGACGCATAAACCGACGCCGGCTTCTCTCGAAATGAATAGTTGATTATCGGTGTGATTGAATATTTTCCCGGGCCGCTCAGTAGTAAATCAACACGGATAAATTCACGCTCTGTTGGCAAAAGAGAGAGGGTATCAAAAATCTGCTTTCCGTCCCCAGACACAAGTTTCGAAGGCTGGATTTTTGTATTCCCACTTTCTGAAATGGGGGAAGAGCTATATAAACTTACACCATAACGCGTATATCCACCCCCGCCTGACCCAGGCGGCAAGAACATTAAGTTCGTCACGGCATCTGGCTGCTCTTGTTGAACCGCCAGATCGATCGAATTGATAATGATCTCATATGTACTGGCAGTATTTTCGAGGTCAAAATAGAAGGACAATTCTCCGGTGAAAGTTACGACTGAATCGGGGTCAATGATTGCCGATACCTCGTTAGGAGTCATCAGCGCCGACGGTACAGACTTAAACGCCGCCCAAATTGGCTCGTGCTGGGAAATCAATGTATCCACTCCCACTGGGTGAGCCTTAAGGGAATTGAGGCGGAAAGTGGCTGGATATCGATAGTTGATGCCTTAGGGGTCTGCCAATAATAGAGAAATAAAAGGATTACCCCAATAACCCCTGCCCCCATAATGCCCGCTACCCATTTCCCAACGCACTTCCAAAATGATATGGTTCCCGGCAATTTTCTTCTCTCAGACATGGTTCCCGCCTTCCTACATCGTACAACTCAAAATCCATATTGATTCTACACCTGCCCAGCGAAAGCACCAGGAGATTTACGGTGGCAGGCATGGTTTTTTCAAGGTCGAGAAAACGGAGTAGTTAGGATTGAAAATGCATCGGAGACATGCCCGGCAAAGCGCCGTCTGGCTTGGGCTGCATTGTTGAACTGTGCTTGTCGGATCAGAGCCAGAACAAGATTATTGATCGAGGCCATCACTTTTCCAGTTTGGCCGATCGTCATTCGAGTGGCATCTTCTAGGAAGGTCACGTCGCGGCGATAGTGCAGACCCGTCTCGATCCCCCAATGAGTGCGGCGAATATTCAATAAGCGAGCAGGGGTGGCTTTGGAGCGCGACAGGCTGGTAATGCCGAATTCGACTTCATGGGAAGTACGATAACAGCGTCCAGCACGCCACCATTCGAAGTGTCGTTGCAAACGATACACTTGCGCCAGGCCTGGCCAAGTCGAATAGGGGTTGAGCATTTCGCTGGTGGTAAGGATGCGAGTTTCAATGCGCCCGTGACCTTTGCTGACTTTTTGAACGGTGAGGAAATCGGTTTAAATCTTCCCAAACCCAGGCTTTGGATATTCAGGCGCAAAGAGTTGCTGAATGTTGTTGTGCAGCATGGGCTGGTTTTCTTTCACAGGAAAAACGTAGTCGCCACCTTGCTCCACAATTTGAGCTGAGAGTCGTTTTTGGGTGTGCAGTGCGTCTGCGGTGACCACTTTTCGTGAGATTTCTACCGATTTTAGGGCTTGGGGCGCCTTGGCGATCTCGTTTTCCTTTCGCCCGACTTCCACCTGCGACAGAACCTTCCCCTGTTTCACATCATAGACACTCAACAGATATTCGCTGCCCTCCTCCTCCTTCTTGCGCATCCCGCGCACGGCTTTCCCATCCAGGGCATACACTTCTCCATGCTCGCCGCCCTGATTGTATTCTGCCACCAATCTCTCGACCTCCTCTTGATATACACCATACGCCAGGATCCGCCGATAGGTGCTGTGGCTCGGCATGTTCACACGTTTCAAGTGCAACAACTCCACCAACTGCTCTGCATGATTCTTCCCCCAGTCGGCCATGCCACTGGGCGTATCTTCCCCGCACAACTTCGCCATCAAAATGATCATCAGTACCGTTTCTAAACCATACAGCTTCCCCCGCGCTTTCCGTATATCCGTGAGCTTTGCCAGGCGCTCATAGACACTCCCCACATCATACGCTACCCCTGCGGCACTATACTCCTGCTTGACCTTGCCAGTGCTACAATGCATTTCAGGTCCTCCTCGCTAGATTGCTTGTTGGCACTCGCAATTGTACCGAGAAGGACCTACTTTTTATTTTTTGTCAAGCGACCTTGAAAAAGCCATTCGGTGGCAGCACCTGAAAGTCTTGAACCGCAATGGCGAAATCCTGGCAGCATGGCTCGGTATACGGATCTACGTAAATGCTGTCCGGATAGCCAAGAGCCGGATCATAGAAGACTCTTATCAACGGGGGTTTCTCCCAGATGGTTTGATAAGCATAGGAAAATAGTCCCGGTATGGTGAAATACTGAGAATCGTAGCTAAAGTCAGCATCGTTCTCAGAGGAGATTCTTTGGCCAAGAGCATCCACCACCGAAACCACCTTACCGTCCCTCACATCAACAGTAAAGGGTGTTGGGCTGGCCCTCATAGTTGAGTATGGAAGATGCACCGACATCCGGTAATGAGTGATGTGCTGGCTTTGCCATTTTGCCAGGTTCTGGTCGAGCTCGCGTGACTGCCAATAAGCCTCGGGGAATAGTGTGTTGTAGATCAGCGCAGCTAGGATGACGATCGCCCCGATTTCCAATAGAACCACAAGAGTGATGGCGGATTTCTTAATGCCCCCGGTGCTGGCCGCGTCTATTTGTTTATCTTCTGGCATGGTTCTCGCCCTCCTACATGGTACAAGTCAAAATCTAAATTGATTCTACACCTGCACAGCCTGGATATTCGCCAGTGGAGACCCTCAAGGTCTCTCCTCGCGAACATAATGCAATTTCAACTGCATAGCCTTCGCTGACTAACGCTATTGAGTGCAAAGCAGACCTTTAGGGTCTTAACTCTTGTGGAGGTTCCACATATTGCGATATAAGTTGTTAAGGTACGAGTGTTAAAGAACGAGATTGCTTCGGGAAGGGCGCCCTCGCAACAACTGTGTTGAAGAGGGAGTTGCTCCAGGGCAAGGGCATAACGTGTTATGCCCCTACGGGACATTCAATGACAGAAGGTGAAGGGTGAGATTGCTTCGCTTCGCTCGCAATGACAGGAGGTGACACTTAGCAGAGCACCAAATATGGAGGAACGAAGGAGGAACGAATACGCGTAGCCGAATATCGGTTCATAGAGGGGTGTCGAAATCATCGGGGTTGTCGTCGGAAAGGGAGGCGATTTGGCGCATGACCTCATCGGCTTTTTCATCTGAGGCAGCTCGCAGGTTTTGAAGGCGCAGGAGGCCAGTGATGGCCTGGGCGCTGAGGGTGACGGCGCGCAAGGCGGAGAGCTGGGTTTCGGGGACAAGGGGTTCGTCGGTTGCTTTCAATGACTCAAGGAATCGCATATTCATGACGCGGGTAAGCTCGATCTCGGCTGTGAGGTCGTTGATAGAGGAGTCATCGAGGAGGCGGGCTTCGGCGGCTTTGAAGGCCGACGAGTAGAAGCCGTGTTGGAAGGCGTTGTCGTTTCCAGGTTGGGCACCACGTTTGTTTTTCATATGATCTCCTATTGAAAAAAATGGAACACGGATTGGACGGATGTTGACAGATCTTCACGGATAAGAGACATTAGTGAGAAGAGAAAAGCGAGTAGAGAAAAGATTTACCCCGTAAGTACATCGGGGCGAGACGGCGAAGGAAGAGATTTGGGATAGAGATTTGATCTTCGAGAATAGAGAATAGAAAGTAGAAAGTAGTGAGAAGAGAGAGCGTAAGAAAGAGGGAAAAATCTTGACCACTAAGGACGCAAAGGAAAGATAAAAGGAAAAAGAGAGTAAGAAAAGCCGTAGGCAAGGCTTCTCACAATTCTTTATGAGGATCCAATTCACGCAGGGCTTGCAAGATGATGTCGCCTATATCATTCTTGTGCATTTTCTTTTGCAGGCCAACCATCTCGCCGATGACGATGGCAACGCGGCTGAATACCATAACCAGGTCGATGTGGAGTTTCATGGGGAGGGCGGGTTTCTTGCTGTCGTGAGGGAAGCGAGGAACCTGGGCGAAGCAGCGAGCCAGAAGGACACGCAGAAGCTGGATCTCGCTGGACAGGTCGTTTTCCGGAATGGCCTTTAGCCTGCGGCGTTCGTTGGGCGTGAAGTACTGTTGGTAGATGTGATGTTTGGGAGCACCCGGAGGGCGCCAGTTGGGTAGGTCGTCAAAGATGGGCTTTGAGGCGGGCGCCTTTGGTGGGATGCTTTCGGTGAAGGCAGGAAAGAGTTCCATGATTTTGCTCCTGGGGTGTCGAGGTCGAGATTGAAGGTTCCTTCGCCAACTCTTGTCGGCGAAGTGGGCGACGCTCGCTTGAGGCTCACTCGCCCGAAGGTTGAAGGTTGAAGGTTGAAGGTTGAAGGTTCGAGATTTCAAGTTTCATGTTGAAATTCTTTACATTCATTATACAGAACAAATGTTCTATGTCAAGTTAAAATGGAGTCCGTGGAGTATCGTGGAGTATCATGGCTCGTACACTTCGTGCATAGCGTGCATTGTGTGTCCAGTTTTGGGAAAGAAGGTAATTAGGGATCAGGTGATCAGGTGATCAGGTAATGAGGGCTGAGGATTGGGAAATCGATATTCGAGATTTGGGGATCAGGTGATCTTCGGCGAGCAGGACGCTGAAGAACACAATGAAAAAACACATTGCAGGCAGTGCGGGCGATCACCTGCACCTTCGGTCTTGTCGCCGAAGTGGGCGATGGTCAGAAGAGCACCGACCACTTTGGTCGGGAAATCGCCGACCACTTTCCTCGCTGGAAGCTCGGTCGCCCGAAGGTAATGGGGGATTGGGAAGGGAAGGTGCGGCGTCTGAACCATGATTTTTGTGATGGAATGAGGGGGGAAGTGCGGGGTGCGAAGTGCGAGGTGCGAGATTAGGCTATTGTTCTTGGAAAATGGATAGATGGCAAGGTAATTGAGGAGGAAACGGGGTTGATTTATTCACTTATCTGAGGCCGGACGGGCGTTGCCGATTGGATTGTTCATACGTCTTGTCGAGAAGGGGGTTAAGTTGTATGCTTAAATAAACGCGCCCGATCATGCACCAATTAAGGGGAGTATGCCTCGGCAAATCTCTGAAGAACGAACCCGCAAGGAACTGATCGACCCGCAGCTTGAAAAAGCAGGCTGGTATTTGCGCGACCATTCCAAAGCAAGAATCGAAATTCCCGTGGACGGCTATGAAGCCGAACGCTGGATGGAGCAGCACATTTTGGAATTGGCTGCCAATCATCCTACTATGAAGGTCATAGAACCAGGCAAATAACGATCGCGGAGTTAGGTGATTTGGAGGCCGCAATGAAAGATACAAAACCCGATCCCCCACAGAACGAAGTTTTGAAGAAGGTATTAGATATATTACTTAGCATAGCAATCCCAATTATTGTAACTAAACTCTTTGAAGATGCGTTCTATGTTGCTCTTGGCCTCGCTGTTGCCGGAACCATTGGATTGTTTCTTATTACCGTTCCGATCCTACGCTGGAAAATAATATACAGTGGTTTAACGGCCGCCGTTGCAGTAATCCTAGTGATCTTCTATTTAGGCAATGCCAGCCCGAAATTCGAAGTCAACCCAATCGGTCTATCCCCGGAAAACAACGGGAACTACTCTTATTATGTAACTGACTCTCTCATCCGCACACATGGTGATCTAAGCGATTACGAATCATTCACATTATCTCCCCTGGCCGTTGAGGTTGTTCCTGATTATTTCGGCGACAACAAGTATGGCAACCTGGCTCTCAGGGTTTCAGGAAGCGCGTCGACCAAAGATATTCCGCTCTGGACGGATTTTGATAAGTCATCCCAGGCACAGACTATACATATCAGCCTGGCAGATATTCTCGAGGTAAGTGATATATCGGAAAACAGGAGTGAAACCGATACAAACTTAATGCTCGGGGATAAACCATATCAAACAGCAAGTATAAGTCTGGATGTAGTACGACTTTCTGCACCGGATAGACCCTTTGGGGAGAACAAGAAAATACTCATCAAGAACACACCCTGGATACAGAGTTTTTCCATTACTCAGCGAAACGGTCCGGTTATTGATTATGCCCTTACCAACCTTGGAACGGAGGCCATGTTTCACTGTCGCATCGGCGTCACAAAGACGTTGAGCGACGTAACCGAAAGTGATAGTTCTTTCTGGAGCGGAAGCGATGATAATTCGACCAATTACCTGGATTGCCCGTCTTTCAAACTAGAAACAGGGAAGACTCATACCGCGTCTTTTCCCCTGAACAATGAGACCCTAGGCGGCGATATTATCCATGGCAGATACCTGGTTCAGGTATACACTTTTGCGGAACGGAATGACATTGTCTTCAATGAATCCAGTTATGACGGTTCTGATGACATATGGGTTGTTTCGAACACTCCAAGTGTTGGAACATTCGTAGTATGCAATGATCCCGGGAAAACGTGTCAAGAGACTGCTACATTACCAATTGAAACGAAGACGACCAGCGCATTTACTTTTAACGATTTTGCCAACCTGAACAACGGAATTAGCTATCTAAAGATATGGACCTATCCCGTTGGAAATCGTTCTGCCAATCAATACATTGTGGACTTCCAACTTGACCCGCAAAGAGATGGCTGGGTAGCACTTGGAATCTGGTTCAAGCAACCCCTTGATCTGCGTCAATATTCAGGCATCCGATTCAAGATGAGCCTTGACGCCGGTCAAGATTCCATCTGGCTCGACGCACAGGGCAATGTTGATGGCACTTACACCAGCAAACGTTTTAAGGTCTTGAAAGCCGAATATGGTCCTCCGGATTCTGAAGAACAGACCGTCGTCGTTCCTTTTAGCGAATACGAGGGAATTGACTGGAGCAATATTGAAGAATTCAATTTCGTGATAGATAGTGACATGGTTCCCGACGACCAAGATCACAAAATGCAAATATCAGAAATCGAGTTCATCCATTAGACACGCTCGCCGACCACTTCGGTGGCTTGCGAAAAGATTGTGCTTCGCGAAGGCCACCTTGCCCGAAAGTGCGGGGTGCGAGGTGCGAAATCAGGTGATCCGGCGATCAGGTAATTGGTGGTTAGAAAGGGAAAGCGCGGCTTCTGGACCATGATTTTTGTGATGGAATGAGGACTATGAGGAAGAGAAAGTGCGGCGTGCGGGGTGGCGGCATTATAATAAATGTAAAAGTCACTTGTATATACGGGGGGTTTCCTGTATCCTTATTCTATTCTGCTCCACAGGGAGAACCATGACCGAACTCATATGGGATGGAAAATACGACAAAGACGGTAAGCGCGTGGCTCCCCTGCGGGTCTCGCTCCCCTTGCAGACAGTCGAAACAGTAAACGAATCAGTTCAACAACGTCAAATGGCGCTGGATATGTTCAGCGCGGGCCGTGATCCTGAATGGCGCAACCGTTTGATTTGGGGTGACAAGAAATACGTTCTGCCGTCTTTGCTGGATGAATTCGCCGGCAAAGTGAATTTGATTTATATTGACCCGCCCTTCAACGTGGGTGCAGATTTTTCGTTTACCGCAACGGTTGCTGACCATCCCGATACTGAGGATGAGGACGAAGAAACAAGTTTTGTGAAGCAACCCAGCATTATCGAACAAAAAGCTTATCGCGATACTTGGGGTCGCGGTATGGCTTCCTACTTGCAATGGTTTTATGAGACAGTAGTGTTGTTGCGAGAATTACTAACCGAGAATGGAAGTATGTATGTGCATCTCGATTACAACATAGTTCACTATGCCAAAGTAGTGCTCGACGAAGTTTTTGGTGAGGACAACTTTCAAAGTGAGATTGTTTGGAAGCGGGCAGACAGTCACAATGATGCACATACTTATGGGGCCGTCCACGATACTATTCTCTTCTATGCTAATACTGAAGAACCAATCTTCTCACCCGAATATGTTCCATTGAGTCAGAAAACAATGGATTCGTGGTACCGACATATTGAGCCGCAGACTGGGCGCCGATATAATTTGGGCAATTTGGTAAGTCCACATCCACGCCCTAATCTGACTTATGAATACAAAGGAATTAAGCCACCGCCATTTGGCTGGCGAGTTTCAAGACAGCGAATGGAAGAATATGACCAAAAAGGATTATTGGTCATTACTGGCAAGACACAGCCTACACTCAAAGTTAAACAGTATCTTGACGAAAGTCGTGGAAGACAGGTTACTGACTGGTGGGATGATATTAGTCAGTTGCGGGGATATTCAACGAGCCCAGAGGAACGAACAGGATATGAGACTCAGAAACCCGAAGCTTTGTTGAAACGTATTATCAAGGCTTCGTCTAATGAAAACGATTTGCTAATAGATTGCTTCTGCGGCTCCGGTACTGCCGCTGCTGCTGCCGAAAAACTCAATCGCCGTTGGATTGCTTGCGATTTGGGCCGTTTTGCCATTCACACTACGCGCAAGCGTCTGCTTGGTATTGATGGGATCAAGCCGTTTGTCGTTCAAAATCTTGGAAAGTATGAACGGCAGGCATGGTTGAAAGACCTCACCCCCAGCCCTCTCCTAAAGGAGAGGGGAGCGTGATGCGCGCATATCGCGAGTTCATTCTTGACCTGTATCACGCGCGTGCTTTGAATCAATATACATGGTTGCACGGGATCAAGGGCGGGCGCATGGTGTATATCGGCTCGGTGGATGCGCCAGTCACCGCGGGCGATCTTGCCAACATCGCCGCCGAATTTAAGAGGGCAATTGGCACGGGAAAAGACGCACCGAAATCCAACGGCGTGGATATTCTCGGCTGGGATTTCGCTTTGAGATCAACGAAGTTGCCAAACAACAGGCTGCACAAGCCAATCTGGACGTGCGCTTTTATCGTGTCCCACGTGACGTGATGGACAAGCGCGCCGTTGAACAAGGCGACATAAAATTCTTTGAACTGGCCGCGTTGGAGGTTTCGATCAAGGTCAAGAAACTCGAAGCCACACTCACACTCAAGGATTTTGTCATCCCACCCGATGACGTACCGCAAGACGTTCAAAAAGCAATCAAACACTGGTCGCAATGGGTAGACTATTGGGCAGTAGATTGGGACTACAAGGACGATACTTTCCATAACCAGTGGCAGACCTACCGGACACGCAAAGAACCTGACTTGAAACTATCGGGGCAACACTTCTATGAACAAGCGGGAGATCATACAGTCGTCGCTAAAGTTATCGACATATTGGGCAACGATACAACCAAGACTGTTAAAGTCAAAGTGGGGTAACCATGCCGCGAAAGAAGAAACCAGTCTCAAAGAGTCAAACGTCCTTCATCGAACCGACACCCAAGACCGCACCTTGCGTACCCCAAATCCGCCGGGCGGTTGAGGAATGGCGAGTTAAAGGCTATGAAGGAGTAAGCAACACCACACGCATTTTGTTAAATTACTGGTTTGAAACCGATCACCGTTCGTCAAACGGTCGCAAGTTTGTTTATCACCGCCCGCAACGTGAAGCCATTGAAACCTTAATCTACCTTTATGAAGTGGCCGGAGTCCGGCGCCATAAAGACCTTGTGGAAACCTACGCCGGTTCCAACAAGGATCTGCGCCTGCTTCAATACGACGACTTCGCCCGTTACTGTGTCAAGATGGCGACAGGAAGCGGCAAGACCAAAGTCATGGCGCTTGCGATTGCCTGGCAATATTTCAACGCAGTCGCCGAAGCCCGCACTGATTATGCACAAACCTTTTTGCTCTTTGCGCCGAATGTCATCGTCTTTGAACGCCTGCGGCACGACTTTGCCAGCGGGCGTATTTTTCGCACTGATCCCATTATCCCCGAGGAACTAAAGACCTATTGGGATTTCGATTGCTACATGCGCGGCGACGCGGAGCGTGCCCAGTCGCTCGGCGCGCTGTATCTCACCAACATCCAGCAATTTTACGAACGCTCGAATAACAACTCTGACGATGAGCCAGATGAGATGACCGCTGTTTTGGGGTCGAAGCCGCCAACTCGGAACCTGGAAATTGAAGACTTCGACGAACGCATCCTGAAACGCGGCGGGGCGGTGATGGTCGTAAATGACGAAGCGCATCACACCCACGACGAAGACAGCGAATGGAATAACGTTATTCGGCGCCTGCATGATGGACTCTCCCAGATCAAACCTGCTACAGGCCGGACTGCTTCCAACCCTGGAGGCTTGACAGCTCAACTGGATTTCACTGCAACCCCACGTTACAGCAAAGGCTCACTCTTCACATGGACGGTTTACGACTATCCCTTGAAACAAGCCATCGTAGATGGAATTGTCAAACGACCGATAAAGGGAATAACGCGGGGCTCGCTGGAAGCAAAATCGCCCATCACAAGCACACGCTATAAAGCCTATCTTACGGCGGGCGTCGAACGCTGGAAGGAATACTTCGAGCAACTCAAGTCGCTCAAGAAGAAGCCCATCCTCTTCGTTATGATGAATAACACCACCGAAGCCGATGACGTGGGCGACTATCTGCAAAAGAAATATCCTTCTGAATTTGGCGGGGACAAATTACTTGTGATCCACACCGACACAAAGGGAGAGATCACAAAGAAGGATCTGGATAAAGCCCGCAAAGCTGCGCGGGAAGTGGACGACCTGGACAGCCCGGTCAACGCAATAGTAAGCGTGCTCATGCTGCGCGAGGGCTGGGACGTGCAAAATGTGACGGTCGTGGTCGGATTACGTCCTTACACTTCCAAAGCAGACATCCTCCCGGAGCAAACCATCGGTCGCGGGCTGCGACTTATGTTCCGCGATCTGGCAAGTGATTACCTGGAGCATGTTGATGTTATTGGCAACAAAGCCTTTATTGAATTTGTAGAAGACCTGGAGCGTGAAGAGGAAATAGCTTTCGGCACATTCGAGGTGGGCAAAGACAAACTGGTTATCAATACCATCATGCCTGACCCCGATAAACTCGATAAGGATATTTCCCTTCCGGTCCTTAGTCCCATCCTTGCCCGCAAGAAAACATTAACTGAAGAAATCGCCTCGCTCGATGTAATGTCCTTCAATTGTCCTATCCTGCCTTATAAAGCCGGGGATAAGGCGGAGCAGACCTTCCAATACGAAGGCTATGACCTGCTCACGCTTCAAAAGATGATTGAACGAACCTACAAATTGCCGGAGATACAGACTTCACAAGAAGCGATCTCGTATTACGCCAAACAAATCGCACAGGAAGTTAAGCTTCCCTCTCAATTTGCAGCGCTAGTTCCAAAGGTTCAGGAATTCCTAAGAAATAAAGCTTTTGGCGAAATAGTGGACTTAGACGATCAGGCCACGGTCAGAGCGCTCAATTCTAATGTTGCTCAATATGTCACGGTTCAAACATTTGCAAAAGCACTGCGTCCGCTGGTTGTGGAAGAATTGGAGCCACAGCTCCTAAGCGAAGGCCGGAAACTTTCCGAGACTCCACCCTTCCCCTATTCTCGCCAGACCCTACCAGCTCGCAAAACCATCTATAACCTGGTTGCGGCTGGAAATGAATTTGAGTTGAGCTTTGCGAAATTCCTTGAGGATGCGCCGGACGTTGAAAGGTTTGCGAAGCTACCCGAGCAATTTGGCTTTGCCATTGAGTACACGGATTCAAGGAATAATTTACGTTACTACGAGCCTGATTTTGTAGCCATCACGACGGATGGAAATCATTATCTCGTGGAAACAAAGGGCCGCGAAGATGTAGACGTGGCCAACAAGGACCATGCGGCGAGTCTTTGGTGCGAGAACGCGACGAGGCTGACAGGGACCAGTTGGGAATATATCAAGGTTCCGCAGAAAGAATTTGAGAAGTTACAACCGAACGAATTTGAAGATTTGGATGTGTTTCAGGCTGCCTTACGTGTGGCTAGAGTAGTAGCATTCGACCGCAGGGTCGGTTGGGAAAACGAGGACCTTGCACAAGCTACTCTTCACGCATTACTTGCAGGCGATTCCAGCACCCATGCCCCGCGGTCCGCGCGCCCAGCAGGCGATGAAACCACTGATGCTCCGCCTCCAAAGGGCAAGAAGAAAAAGAGACGAAGAGCAAAGTAGACGTATTAATGGTTTTAGTGTTTCATTGTGATTGCGGATGGTGAGCTATGCGCAAAATTCGGATTCTAGTCGTTGATAACGAAGATGTTGTTCGAGAGGGAATAGTAGCAATACTATCCCTCCAATCAGACATGGAAGTGGTTGGCGAGGCTGCAGATGGAATTCGGGCTGTTGAACTCGCCCGGAAGTTGAAGCCGAATGTAGTCACTCTCGAAACTGTCTTGCCGCGCCAAGATGGAATTACTACCACCGCGATGCTGAAGGAGATCTTACCCGATGTTCGCGTTTTGGTGCTAACCGGCGTTGTAGATATCGAAAAGGTCTATCGGGTTATTAAGGCGGGAGCAATAGGTTATGTGCGCAAAGATACGACGCGAATTCAATTGTTGGAAGCAATTAGAGAGGTTGCCAATGGGCGCGTATCCATCCATCAATCAATTGCTCTGAAAATCATCAATGAAATTGACAATTCACCTGAATTGTTCCATTCCGTAGACCCTCTCACTCCGCGTGAATTGCAAACATTGCGTCAGATTGCCACGGGTAGGAGCGTTGATGAGATTGCGGCAGCGCTGCATGTCAAAGACCGTGCTGTTGCCAAATATGTGAGCAGTATTCTTGAGAAGTTACAGCTTGCCCACCGGACTCAAGCAGCCCTTTATGCCATACGCGAAGGGTTAACAGAACCTCGAATGGCAGGTGATGAAAGCACTGATGCCCCGCCACCGAATGAAGGCAAAAAGAGGAGAAAGCGAAAAGGAAAATGAAAGATGAAATCTAAGTTGTATGTCGCCAACCTGCCAGACTCAACCAGAGCAGCTGACTTGCGGATACTGTTCAGCGAGGCCGGGATTGTATTATCGGTGACCTTGATTAAAGACCGTGACAGCGGTCAATCTACTGGGCGTGCCTTTGTCGAAATGAGCACGCAGATAGAATCTAAAAAAGCCGTTAGCAGGTTCGATGGCTATCAACTGGGCGAACGTGAATTGAAGGTCCGTATAGCTCGTCTGTGGGAAGGCTGGGGAAGGAGTTGCCCTGACCCTAGAGGCCTTCCAGGGGGATTAGGCGGCGACTTAACCGTGGATGCACCGCCGCCTAAAAAGAACAATAGAAAAAGAAGAGGAAAATAATAATTGGTGCAATCCGTATATGCCTGAAGAACAAGAAGACCCGATACACAAGATGAAGACAGAAAGCGATGGAGAGGGGCTATCTTCACCTACCCGTCCCGCTGGCAAAGCGATTGATGATGTGCTTTTGAAAGCGGCGATTGGAGTTGGCGCATTTGTAATAGAAAAGACCCTTAAGACGCTGTTGAGACTGATAGGGAACGCAACAACGGATGCCCCGCCACCTGTAAAGAAGAAAAAGAAATAAGAACATTTCGCTATATATCCGGTGAAAATTCCATGGAGAATAGGAGAATGTTATGCCCAAATTTGGATATACCCCTGGGCCAATCATCAAGAAGGACGAGCGACTTGCAGGCGACACATCAACTGATGCGCCGATAGATGGCCAAAGATCAATTGAGCTACCTTACAGGAAGGGCGTTAAAAGAATAGACTTGGGGTCGGGCAAGGCTTATTCTTGCCTAAAATGTGGAACCGTCTTTGTACTTGTAATACAAACGGTAAGACTCCATCTGGCAATTGGGGACGTGACCCCAGAAATAATATGCCCGGTATGTCATACTGCTGTTGAGGATCCAAGATGATTCTCTGAGAGAAAACACAACTGATGAGGAGACTATGTTTGGTGAACTACCAAAATTATTCGACCGCAATTTCGCAATGGCGTTCTTTTTGCCAGTGACTGTATTCATTTGGATCATTGGTGAAATCGCAGACAGGTTTGGAAAGAGCGCCAACTTAATTGCATCCCTTCAAACCAACCTAATCATCGGAACGACGCTCCTCGTCATTGTCTCCTGGTTAGGCGGCATATTCTTGTTAGTTACGAACCGAGGGCTATATCGCTTCCTAGAAGGGTATGGAAAATGGAACCCGGTGCAGGTTTTGAGCAGACTGGAGAAATGGAGATACAAGAAGCTTATCAACGATATTGAAACACTTGATGACGAATTTCGGAAGATGCAAAACAATTTTCCGGCCGAAAAACGAGCGCAAAGAAATAAGCTGATGATCGAACGCTCGGTCCGATTCCCCGATAAAGAAAGCCTGTTACTGCCTACATCATTTGGCAACACCCTTCGAGCGTTTGAAGTCTATCCCCGCTTAATGTACGGCATTGAATCAATTGACGGTTGGAGCCGCCTTCTGGCGATTATCCCTAAAGATTACCGCGAACTAATGGACAATGCCAAAACTCAAGTTGATTTTTGGGTGAATTTTGGTTTCCTGGGCTTTCTGCTTTCTCTTGAATACGCTGGCTTCGCTATCTACACAAGGTCTTTGCCTGCGTGGTGGATGTTTCTCCTCATCCTTTTGGTCACTGCAATTTCGCCCCACTTTGCGCGGGAGTTCGCGGTTGAGTGGGGAGATTATGTGAAGGCAGCGTTTGATGTTTTTGCGCCCCAGTTACGAGAGACGCTCGGCTTAAATTCGCCGAAGAACAGGGATGAAGAGAAACAGCAATGGACTAAATTTAGCCAGGCAATTATTTATGGTCTTCCAGAGGTGATCCCTGAATTGAAAAAGGACGATAAAAAGGTCCGTAGGAGCCGGCGCAGTCCGGCAAAAAAGCGGAGGATGTGAATAGCTGGATAAATAGATGGTTTGACAGGCGGCAATTACCAAAACTGGTAAACGACAAGCGAGAAAAACGCTTCTTGAGAATGTTTACGATCTGGCTTTCCGAAGACTTCGACTTCTTCATGTAGAGCCATCCCGGCTCTATTTTGCCGTGAGTTGTTCACTCACCACTGGTATTGTTTTAGGGGATGGTTACCATTGGCTCAGCAGCCGCCGCATGATTGAGAAGACTCCATCTCAGCCTTGCACCCATTCTGGTACAACTGGCATCCCTGCGAGCGGCAGAGTACTTGTCCACTGGAGCCGGTGTTGGGCATCTTATCATATACGATATCTTAGTATTACCTCCGCAGGCATCTTGTACGCAATCTCGATTCTCCATTTCTTGAAAGGCCACCCCCCCTTTTCCTTTATCACAGGTTGGGATATATCAAAAGCTGCACCTGGTATATATGCATTCTTCACTGCAACGGCTAGTGTTGGTGCCTCCCCATAGGAGACCCTCGATTCCACCGTTTTTGTGACTTTTAATAAAACTATTCTTTCCTTTGGGATATTCCTTTCTTCCGCCCTTTTCAATGCTTTTGCCTCCATATCATCATGAAAAGTCTCTGTTTCCATCAATTTCCTTACTTCACCCATAGCGTTGACAGTGCCTCTGTAGGCCGGTTCAGTCGGCTTGCCGCATTCAGGACACGGCGTAGGCCTTCCGAGTTCCAAACAGTCATCGCAAAATGCAAGTTTGCACTTTGTGCATACCTGCGCCCTCCACATGTCGAAATCCCCGCCGGAACTAAGACCACGAATTGAGGCCCTCCGGGGAAAACAAACCACCGAACTGACCCATATATTCAAGAACTCTTGCCACACAATGAACAGTTCATTTTCTACTTCTTTCTGACTTTCGATTGAAAAGCGAGTTGTCGGTTTTGCTATGATTTCCAGAATTGCCACCACATCTTCTTGCGGCCTTCAATTCTCCACATCGTATCGCGAACCATGATACCGAGTGCTGTGAATTGCTTCTTAGCTTGGTCGGTGTTAACCCTTTCTGCAGAATCTATCTTCTGTTTATACAGTTCCAAGTAGGGCAAGACCTCTTTATCTGTTGTGTCGAGAACCGAAAGTATTAACATCAAACCATTTGTGTCCCACGATTTGGGTCTAGTCAATGTACCGATGAAGACCGATGCGAAGAGATGGCCGTAAGAATCTTTCATTCGAGTGCAAAAAAGCGCCACAGATTTCAATGCGCTTGTTGACACTCCTTGTTGAAGGCACGCAATCAACCGGTCCGCAGGGATCTTATTACATGCAATTTCGCCCAGGACATATCCCCATCGAGGATCGTTCAGGGTTTCCAAGAGTTTAATAATAGCGAATGCGCCGCCATCGCTAGAACATATTTCATCGGCGTAAGTCAATTTGCCAAGTTGAGTTGCCGTAAGTACATCTATCGGACCACTTTCGATGCACAATCTACAGAGTTTTTCGAATGTTGCGACAGGAAAGCTTAGCCCTGTGCCATCAACCACCTTCTGAAGAAATGATGTAATTTCGTCAGTCATCTCTCTCCCTTTCTTTGTTGCCCAACGGTTTGCGTTAGGGCGATGGGGCAGGCGTGGATTCCGCGTGGGAGCAAGAAAAACTCGAAGCCGGAAAAATTCTTGAAAATGCGGCAGAATCCCCACCGTTCACTGCATGCAATTTTGGACGGCATCTAACCTAAATACGCCAACTTTCACTTCCGGCGTAATGCGTTAATTGCCCAACCAACGGCACCACCAAGCAAGCAACCGATAAACGTGTCAATGAACGTGCCAATGATGCCACCCAGACCAAATCCGGTGATGAAGAACTGGAGGACAAAGATTACGCCGCCTGCGGAGATACACGTGTTGAGGACTTTCTCGTCACTGGTTGCTTGTGCCTGCGCTCGCTTTTGGTCTGGAGATCCTAGCGGAGTACTCTTCTCAATGACTTGGTTCTGAGACTGGTTGTTACCCGATCCAGCATTTTTATGCACCACTTGACCGCTCTCTATATTATGGGAATTTAAAAAATCTATCGCTTCTTGGGTACTAATTGCCCGCAACCCATCAATTGCATTTTGCCGAACAGAACTATCTGAGTCATTGTAAGCATGGATAAGTGCTGGAACCGCAAGTGGGTTTTTGGAGTTGCTTAGTTTGTAAGATGATGCCCGGCGTTGCCGGTCATTTCCATTTTGTAATTCAATAATGATATTTTGCAATTGTTGCTCGTTCATAAATATTCCTCCTTTTACTTTGTGTGGATGGATTTACAGCCGAAGTGCCTAACTAGGTTTCTGGTGCAAAAGGCGCACCGCTGTACATTAACAATTGACAAACGAAAAGCCTCTTTGGTAAAAGGAAGGTGTCTAAGCCAAACCTATACCGCGGAGGCACTCCAATGTTACGTGAACATTATCCGATTGACAAGTATTTTGAAGAAGTTCTTGAATGCGTTCCAGATCTTTCACCAGAACTGGCGAAGATCGATAGCTATCTGGAAGATGAGAAGTTATATTGCCTAATCAAGAAGGATCTGTCCACAGAGGAGACCCAAGACAACCGAAACCGGGCGAAACTCAACGCCGGTGGACGTGATCTTACGGATGCTGGTGGTGAAACGGTTGTATGGGTACAGTTATGAAGAGACAGAACGGCAAGTGAGTGACAGTCTGAGATTGAGGCAATTCTGCCGGGTGTATTTGAATGCAGTTCCGGATGACACGACCCTGATCCGGTGGGCCAATCTGATTCAACCCAAGACGCTGGAGAAATTCAATGAACGGATCACACAGTTGGCGATTGAGCGCAAGGTGACCCGTGGTCGAAAAATGCGGACGGATGGGACAGTGGTGGAGAGCAACATTCGTCCACCGAGCGACGGACGTCTGTTATCAGATAGTGTGCGAGTCCTGGCACGCACTGTGGCTCGTGGCTCAGACGATCTGGCGGACGCCAACCAGCAGAAAGTCCTGGAAGAGTTCGAGGATTTTACCCATGCAGCCAAAGGGCTCTCGCACAAGATCGGGGAAACATTGCGCAGCAAGAAAAAGGAAGCCCAGACAGCCGGTAGACAACAATACGAGAAGTTACTGGAGATGACCAATCAAACCATTGCCTGGGCGGTTCAGACCCAAAAGCAATTGCGGAAACAATCCCAACGCAGTGCAAAGCGCTTGGCGGAAACCCTCAACCATTTCATCCCGCTTGCTCAACAGGTGATCAAACAAACCACACGTCGGATCTTGAAAGGTGAGCAGGTGCCTGCTACAGAAAAGATCGTCAGTATTTTTGAAGATCATACCGATATCATCGTTCGTGGCAAGGAAGCCAAACCGGTGGAATATGGACACAAGATCTGGCTCAATGAAGTGGATGGAGGCATTGTCAGTCACTACCGTATTCTGGATGGTAACCCCAGTGATGAGAAACAATGGAAGCCAAGCTTGAAGGCTCACATCAAAACCTTCCAGCATCCTCCTGTTCAAGCCAGTGCGGATCGTGGTCTATCCTCTGACCCCAATGAAAAGCTTGCTCAAGATCTAGGCGTTCGATATGTGGTCATTCCGAGAACGAGGCTACCGTTCCAAGGCTCGCCTAAAGCATGAACACAAGGCTTGGTTCGTGAAAGGTCGTCACTGGCATGCAGGTGTTGAAGGTCGCATCAGTGTCTTGAAACGGGCTCATGGGTTGGGTCGCTGCCTAAATCATGGTGAAACCGGCTTCCAATCCTGGGTTGGCTGGGGAGTGATTGCCGGAAACCTGGCAGTTCTCGGACGTTCGTAACGATTGGAGCTATTCGTTTGTTAAGGTACGAAAATACAAAATATCAATCGGTGCAAAACGGTTACGCGGAAAATATAACTACCTTTGGTTGTACCGCCTAACATCCTGATGCCTTTTGGATGTTGTGCGGCCATGCATTAATCAGCAATTTTTGTACCCTTAGTATACAAATTCCTTTTAGCCATTGCATGTGTCATTTGTCATAAAAGCGGGGCAAGCCGGCAAAGCCTGCCCCGCTTTAAGTCTCATGCGTTCGGTTCTATATTGGTCGCCAGTGAGAAAGCACATTCGCCAAAGAAGTTTTATCTCAAGTAATCTCGACTAAAAAGCGTACGGCTTGTCGTCCATAACATGATCATGATGGGGCCTCCCGGTGCGGGAAAATCATTGCTGGCGAGAGCGATGCCGGGCATTCTGCCTAGAATGTCCATTGAAGAAGCGCTGGATGTAAGGCGTATCTATTCAGATATCGGTCTTCTTCTCTCTTGAACATCCCCGCTGGGTGCTATGGAGATCATTGCCTGGAATTGTGATTAGGATGATTTTCCGACATAGTCTTCATTCAATTCCGAAAATCATAATTCAGGATTGAGATGCAATTTGCCCCGCTCCGGCCTAAAGACCACCTCCCCCACGGGAAAAACTCACCGATAGAGCACAGTGCAAGCAGTGCAGGCAAATACTTTACAAAAGTATAATTGAGAAGATTAAATTTGAGTCACGTATTTAGGGGAGACAGGGAAACGGCGCTCGTATGGCGAGCGAGAGGCAGGTCGAGGGTTGTTTCAGAGTTTGGTAGGAAGAAAACCTACCACTCGTGTTGAGTGAGGGCGTTCAATGAGGACCCCCTCTGCCTTCGGCATCTCCCCCAAATCCGACATGAGAATTAGGCTTGACAACGATTTGTCCGTTATCGGATTTTGGGGAGAGGAAGAAACGGCGGGCAGAGAATGATATTATGTAGGGAATAGTTCCGTCCAATGGACGAAACATCGTCGAAAACTACATCGGCGATCCGTTCTTCAGAATGTAGATATCGGGAGGGATGATCATGAAACTATCGTTAAGAAGCTTCATTTTAGTGAACGTAATCCTGTGTTTGGTGGGGGTGGTCAGTGTTTTTTACGGCATCATTACCTCAGACGTCTTGTTCAAGTCTCTATTGCAGGCGGTTGGCATCGGGCTGCTGGCAGCGGGCGCGGTGAATATTGTGGACCGATCCCTGACCCTTGAACCGCCGCCTGTCCCTCAGCAGAGCGTTGAGGTGGTTGCTGAGAAGCGAATCGCGACTCCCCAGGAGATCCTGGACCTAAAATACGATGCCGACAAAGTGGATATTATCGGTGTAAGCCTGACCCATGTGCTGGAAGAGATGATTAATGATCCCCGACAAAGAATCATCGACCGTCTTTTAAAGCACAACCTGCAACTGCGATTATTCATGGTCCACCCGGCCTCGGAATACCTAAAACAACGCGCCCACGAAGACAAGCAGGATGTTGCGGAATTGGTCAGTAACCAAAAACATTCGGTGGAGTTGTGTGTGAAGTTCTTCGATCAACTCAACGAGGCTTATAAATCGGCCAGCAAAGCCAAGACGCTGAATAAACATTTGACGGGAAGTCTGCAAATCAAATTGTTGGATTTTTGTCCGTATATTACGATTTACCGCATCGATGAGGAAGATATCTATTGGGGCCTATATACATCGGACAAGGCGGGAGTTAACCTGCCATCGTTCAGGACTTCTTCGAGCCAGGACCCAAGTCTCTACAAACATTTGCACCAGCATATCCATGGTTTGATGGACCGGGATGTGAAGTATCCGGACCTGGTGAGCATGACGGAAATGGGGAGACCTATTTTGAATAATGATCTGGCGGAGAAGACTTTGAAATAAGATAAAGGACAAAGAGATTATCCGCAGATTACGCAGATGAGGCTGATTAGAAAAGAGCAAAAGAGCAAAGAGAGAAGAGAAAAAGAACAAAAGACAAAGAGATTGTCCGCAGATTGGGCAGATGAGGCTGATTGGAAAAGAGAAAAAGAGAAGAAGAGAAAAGAGTAAAGAGTAAAAGAGAGAAGAGCAAAAGAGCAAAAGAGCAAGGGAGCGAAAGAGCAAAAAGAGCAAAAGAACAAAAGAGAAAGCGAGCAGAAAAGGCAAAGGACAAAGAGGCTGTCTACAGATTGGGCAGATGAGCGCGGATTTTTTCGGGAAGACCTAGAGGAGATTGCATGGATGGGCTATTCAAGGCGAAGCACGATAGGGTTTTTGAGCTGTTGGATTACGGTCAAATCGCGGAGGAAGAGCGAAAGATCTTGTTCCAAGGAATAGAATATGACCCGGCGGTCCATACTATTTGCAGGCTTCCGATCCAAATCGAACCGGTCCGCTCGAAGAAGAACACGGCGCGGTTGAGGCGGCGCAGGGGTTATGAAAAGGTAACCACTGTCATGCTGTGGGCAAAAATCTTATCGCCGGGGTTGAGGTTGATGGGGATGCTGCCTAACAGCACGTCCGTGGATGGTGAGCAGGATAATGAGTACTCGGAGGAGGCAGTCCTGGGGGTGAATGTGCCTCCGTTCTTCAAGCTGGAGTTGTCCGGGAAAGCGAAACAGGCTTTTCGTCGAAATCAGCGGATGATCATTGCTTCGCGTACGAGCAGCGAGGCGCAGTGGGCGTTTGAGAAGAATTATTTGAAAGACAACCTGGGATTTACGCTGATTTTCCTTTTTGAGCGAGAGGGAAAACAAAGGGCGGGGAGGTAAGGCTTAAGATGAGTTTTATGGATAAGGGGAGGGAGATCTATAGCCCGAAGGCGAAGGTGATCAGGATTGAGGGGAGGTAGTTGAGGCATTCAGTGTGGACCCCCTCTGCCTTCGGCATCTCCCCCAAATCAGTGATGGCTCAGAGGGTTGAGAAGATAATTTTGAATCACAGATTTGGGGGAGAAAAAAACATGGTCTGGAACTGTGATTAGAATGATTTTTGGAAGGGATATGATTTGCAGGTTAAGACCCTAAAGGTCTGCTTTGCTGTCAATGTCGTTGGTCAGTGAAGGCTATACGGTTTAACTTGTACTTTTTTCGGCGAGAAAGACCTTTAGAATTTATCCGAAAACTAAATATTGAAATACAAGGCGTCATCCGTTATAAGAGTGTTACGACACATTCCCAAAAACGGAGAGACGCCTTGCCCAAGCATGGTAACACAAAGCCGAAGAACGTGAGTTATGGAAAAGTGCCGGAAAGAATGTGGCAAAGGATAGAACAGCTTTTGCCGATCTACCATAATCGAACGGGTCGACCGAGAGCGGAGAATTGTTTGGTTTTGAATGCCATCTGGTTTGTGTTGTGGAGTGGCAGTCAATGGAAGGCGATTGAACGGCATTGGTTTGGAGTATCGAGCAGTGTCATTCATGAGCGGTTTCAAACCTGGGGCCGACAGGGTGTGTTTGAGAAGATTTCAAAGCGATGTTGCGTTTTTACCATCGGCAAGGTCGGATCCACTGGAAGTGGCAATCGGTAGACAGTAAAGCGGTGGCCTCCCCGTTGGGAGGGGCAGACACGGGTAAAAACCCGACCGATCGAGCCAAATTGGGCAGCAAAATTCATATCCTGGTCGATCAACATGGCTTGCCACTCTCCATTTTTGTGACCGGCGCCAACGAAAACGATAAATGGTTTGTCGAGGCACTCGTCTTGTCTATTTTGCTTGAACGGCCCACTACTCGTCAACATTTTTGTGCGGACAAAGCCTATGACAGTTGGGATGTTCATTTGTTTGTGAAGCAACACCACTACCTTCCTCACATCAAGCATCGTCGACGCGTGAATGATCCTCCCGAAAAATGTCCAATCCCAGGTGAATATAGCTATCCGGCTCGCCGTTGGGTGGTGGAACGAACCCTCAGTTGGCTGGTCAAGCGTAGAAGCATTCGAACCCGCTGGTGCAAGAAACCCGAAAATTGGTTATCCTTCCTTCAGCTCGCTTGTGCTCACATTGCTTTCAATCAAGCAGTTTTCGGATAGAGTTCTAAGGGTCTGCGTTGGCGGATAGCCAGGCATGATAGAAACCAGAATCACCTTGTGATATAACCACCTATAAAGCAGCAGATCCTTGAAAAAGGCCTGTTCAAGCGGCACGTGCGGGCTACTTGACGTATCCAACACCATTAATAATAATTGCCGTAGAAAGGAATCTTATATGCCAGGAGTTGACAAGAAGACTGCCAGGAAGGCGACGAAGAAGACCGACGGCGAAGGCTTGACAATGAAGAATTCGTCGCCTCGTCGCGAGGAAACTGCATCCGAATTGATCAGCAAGAGGATTAAGGAGCTGGGCGATTGGCGCGCAGAGACCTTCACGAGGGTACGCGAGCTCATCAAGGAAGCAGACCCGGAAATAGTCGAGGAGTGGAAATGGATGAAGGCTTCGAATCCGGGGACTCCCGTCTGGTCTCATAACGGTGGTATCTGTACGGGCGAGACCTACAAGAACGTTGTCAAGATGACGTTCTTCAAAGGTGCGTCCCTGAAGGACCCATCCGGCCTGTTCAACTCAAGCCTTGACGGAAAGGTAAGGCGTGCCATCGACATTCATGAAGGGGACAGTATCAACGAAGCCGCCTTGAAGAACCTCATCCGCGCGGCGGTTGCACTGAACCTCAAGGGCGGGAAGTAGTCCATATAGATCGCAAAGCCTAAAGGCTCGACGCGGCAACGGTGCAGACTCTGCGCGGGATCGTGGCCAAGGGCGCCATGTCCAAGCCTAAAGGCTCGCACCATCAGGAAAGTGCTCGGGACAAGCTAAGAGGCAGGATCATGCTGGGTGGCGAAGAAGAGGACGCAGTCAGCGCTGGAAGCCCTAAGAAGGCCGCTTACGCTATTGTGGTTCTACTGGAAATAGGGGCGATCCTCGGCCTTCTCGCGCTGATCTACAACACGCTGTTTCCCAAAGCTTATTGGCAGTCACGCGAGCTCGAGCAGAACTACGGGAAATGGGAAAGCGAGAACATCAGGGACTACAGCATGTCTGTTTCCATTGAATGCTTCTGCCAATTCGAGCCAAGAATGCCGCTTGAGGTAGTGGTCAGGGATGGGAAGGTCCTCTCGGTGACAGATGCCCAGGGGGTGGGTGTCCCGTCTGACGATGAGCTTCGGCAGAACTATCCGTATGCACTGACCATCGAGGGGCTTTTTCGTTACGGCTACGGTTCAATTTGGAATGAGCTTTCAGCCTCGGTGCTTTATGATACAAAGCTTGGCTATCCCAAAGATATTGGTGTGGAACTTGGCACAGGGACTGATCAGGGGATTGGATTTGAGGTGGAGAATCTTCAGGTACTGCCGCCTTAAATCGCTTCACACGATCTGGCGCATCCCCGTTCCCTATCACCTGATTACCTGATCCCTAATCCCCATTCTCTTTATCCAATTTTTGTCTTGACACACCCATCCGGAAGTGTTAAACCTTCACGGTAATATTTATCGTTGACCCTTCTTCAAGAATATACAGGTATCCATATGAAAAATGCTTTGATTACAGGTGCATCGCGCGGGCTCGGTTTGGCCCTGGCCCGCCAGCTTGCGCAAAACGGATGGGGGCTCATCATTGACGGGCGCGGCCGGAAAGCCCTGGAAAAGGTCCGCATGGAGCTATCTGCCTCCACCAGGGTCATAGCCATCCCCGGTGACATAACATCCATATCTCATCGCCGTAAGCTTTCCGAAGCGGCCACCCAGCTCGGCGGCCTGGACGCGCTGGTCAACAATGCCAGCGCCCTGGGCCCCAGCCCGCAGCCGCCCCTGCTCGATTATCCCCTCGACGTGCTCGAATATGTGTACCTCACCAATGTGATCACGCCGCTGGCGGTCATCCAAACGCTTATCTCGAGCCTGCGGGCGGGAGCCTGCATCCTCAACGTGACCAGCGACGCGGGCGTGGAAGCCTACAGCGGCTGGGGCGGCTACGGGTCGAGCAAGGCCGCGCTGGAACATCTCTCCCACGTCCTGGCGGAGGAGAACCCGCAGCTGCGAGTTTATTGGGTGGACCCCGGCGATATGCAGACCCAGATGCTGCAGGAAGCCTTCCCCGATGAAGACGTCAGCGACCGGCCCCTGCCGGAGGAGAGCGTGCCCGGTCTCATCGCCCTGCTGGAGGGTGAGAAGCCCTCGGGTCGCTACCGTGCCCATGAAGTAGCCGAGACAACGGGATGATAAAACCCTAAAGGCCTTCCTCAAGATTCCTGTCATTGCGAGGAGCGGTTTCGAGCGAAGCGAGAGCGACGAAGCAATCTCAACTATTCATGCAAGAATCTTGGCTGGATTCTGCCCTGAGATTGCTAAGCCACTTTGGTCTTCGAGGGTCGCAAAAACCGTTCTCGCAATGACACATGAAAATTATATGAACATCAATCCTCAAACAGATTCATCAGGCTTTGAGTTCTCCCTCCCGCCCGAGCTGGAAGCCGGCGAGCCGCCCGAGGCGCGCGGCCTGCGGCGCGACCAGGTGCGCCTGATGGTCTCGAACTATTCGAACGACAGGCTGAGGCACGCAAGCTTCCAGGATCTTCCCAAGTTCCTGACCCGCGGCGACGTGCTGGTGATCAATACCAGCCGGACGAGGAACGCGGCGCTGCTTGCGCTCCGTGCAGACGGCACACCGCTCGAACTGCATTTATCCACGCACCTGAGGGATGAGCCTTCGCCGGATGCGCAGGACTTGTGGACGGTGGAGCTGCGCTCGCTCGAAGCCGATGGCAAGAGCAAGCATTTCGAAGGCGCTCAGCAGGGTGAGATCTTAAGGCTGCCCGGCGAGGTAACGGCTGCATTACGCGGACCCTATGTCAGCGACTGCGACCCGGATGTAAGACTGCCATCTCAGACCCTGTGGCTGGCTTCGTTAAACCTGCCCGCCGGCCTGGATGATTATCTGAGGCGGTTTGGTTTCCCGATCCGCTACAACTATGTCAAGGACAAGTGGCCGCTGTCCTATTATCAAACGGTCTATGCCACCGAGAGCGGCAGCGCCGAAATGCCCTCCGCCGGGCGGCCGTTCACGACTGAACTGCTGCGGCGGCTGGAAGCAAAAGGGATCAGCTTGGCTCCGCTCATCTTGCATACCGGCGTTTCCAACGTTGAAACCCACGAGCCGCCCTATAAGGAGTTTTATCAGGTGACCTCCGATACGGCGCGACTGGTGAACGAGGCCCACGCTTCAGGCCGCCGCGTGATCGCGGTCGGGACGACGGTCGTCCGCGCGCTGGAAACTGTCACCGAGGCGAGCGGCAAGGTCCACGCCGGCGAGGGCTGGACGTGCAAGGTGATCACGCCCCACTATAAGCTTCGCTCGGTCAATGCCCTGCTGACGGGGTTGCACGAGCCGCAGGCCACCCACCTGGCGATCCTGCAGGCGCTGGCCGGGCTGGCGCATACCCGGCTGGCCTATAACGAGGCGCTGCAGCATGGTTATCTCTGGCATGAGTTCGGCGATCTGCATCTGATGCTGCGGTAGGGGCACGATATCCGTATGGGGCACGATAAGCGAAGCGTACCCTGTGGGTATCGTGCCCCTACATTTACGATACAATAAATTTATGACTGCTGAATCTGAAAACGATATCCTTGCTCTTAAAGCGATCGGGCATCTGTGCGCCGAGACGCTGCGTAAAATGATGCTGGCGGTGCGTCCCGGCATCACGACCGGCGAGTTGGACGATCAGGGCCGCAAGCTGCTCGAGGCCGAGGGCGCGCGTTCCGCGCCGGAAGTCACCTATCAATACCCGGGCGCGACCTGCATCAGTGTTTCGCCGGTCATCGCGCATGGCATCCCCGGCAGCTATGTTCTGAAAGACGGCGACCTCATCCATATCGATGTCTCCGCCGAGCTGGACGGCTACTTTGCGGATACCGGCGCGTCCTTATGGGTTTCCAAACGCACGCCCGAAATGCACAAATTGCTCGAAGCCACCAAAGCGACCCTGATGAAAGCGGTGAACGTTGCACGCGCCGGGCGTCCGCTGAACGGCATCGGCAAGACCGTCCAGCAGGAAGCGGCCAGGCGCGGCTATAACGTCATCTATGAGCTGACCGGTCACGGCATCGGACGCGGCCTGCACGAAGACCCGGGCGAAATCTGGAATTTCTATAACCCTCGCGACCATCGCATTTTGAAGGACGGGCTGGTGCTGGCCATCGAGCCGTTCCTGACCACCGGCCAGGGCCGCATCAAGGAAGCAGCAGGATGGCTGGTCGCTGCGCACCGCGGACAACGCCATCGCCGCGCAGTTCGAGCACACGATCATCGTGACCAAGAACGAGCCGATCATCCTGACGGTCTGATGGAGCTGCACCTGCTCTCCTCCCCCGGTGAAGACGACCTCCGCTGGATCGTGGAGGCCTGCCGGCCCTACCTGGAAAACAAGCCGGATCCCATCCTGGCGTATCTGCCCTTGGCCTCGCTCTTTGCAGAGAAGTGGCTGGATCAAACGGAAAGATGCCTTCAAAGGCCTGGCCCGCATCGAGACGGTCAATACCGAAACGATGGAGCTGGCCGAGATGGAAGCGATCCTGCGGCGGGCGGCAGCGGTTTATATCCCCGGTGGGAACACCTTCCTGCTCAATCATCGCCTGCATGCAGGCGGCCTGCTGCCCTACCTGCGCAAGAAGATCCTGGCCGGCTTGCCGGTGGCGGCCTTCAGCGCCGGGACCATCCTGTGCGGGCCGAATATCCTCACCTCCAAAGATATGAATACCGTCGAGACCACCCATTTCGATGGGCTGAACCTGATCCCCTTCAACTTCTTTGTGCATTATGGAGAAGATGCTTATCTGGGTGCCATCCACGACGATTGGCTGGCGGATTATCACGTCTTCCATGAAAACCCGGTGATCATCCTGGCCGATGGGGCTTATGTCAAAGTAGAAGGGCGCAAAACGCAGCTTGTGCGCGGCGATGCCTGGCTGCTGCGCAAAGGCCAGGAAAAAGAGAAGATCGTGGCAGGGAAAATGTTGAAGATTGAAGATAACGGTAGGGGCGGTGTAGGGCGGTTCATGAACCGCCCCTACACACGCCCCTACGATAGATAATATATTCAACGAGGTGAGATCGATGGCTGACAAACTTCCCAAAAACACATCCGAACTTCTGTCCGAAATTGAGCGGGAATGGCTGGAGCTGCTGAAAGTCGTTAACAAATTGACGCCGAAACAGATGATCACGCCGGATTCCGGGCGGCTGGTCGCCGAAGGATAACCTGGCCCATCTTGCCGCCTGGATGAATTTTATGCGGAATTGCATCTGAATAAAAAGCCGGCGCACGAGGCGCATGGGGATGGATGCAGCTACCCTTGCCGGGCTGGATGAGGACGGGGAAAATGCGGTGCTCTTCGAACGCAACCGCGACCGCACCGGCCGGACGTCCTGGCAGGCTGGAGCGCACTTACGCCGAGGTCGTGGAGACGCTGAAGAAGACGCCCTTTGCCGATCTGATGAAGCCTTACCGTGATAACGATCCGGAAAAGCGGCCGGTTCTCCTGTCGGTGCTGGGCAACACCTCGAGCATTTTGCGGAGCACCGCAGGACCATTGAAAGAAAGTTGAAGTATTGAAGGTTGCAGGTAGGGGCAGGTGTAGGTGTAGGGCAGTTCATGAACTGCGCCTACACCTACACCTGCCTGGCATCTTTGCGTTAAGGCGTTATAGATCGTCATCCGCCGCCGGGGCATCTGCCCCCAGGTCGGGCATGGCGGATTCGATCTCTTCGGGCGATTGGCCCGCCTCCAACCGATCCACCACGTCGTCGAACTCGGGCGGCACGTCTTCGCCCATTTCCTTCCCCATTTTCTTCATCATCCGGCCGAGGGCTTTGGGATCATTCTCCATGCCTTCCAGCGCGGATTCGTCCATCATGCTCTCCATGCGGCTGTCTTCGGACTTGGCGATCCGCACCTTGGTCATGCGCCGCCGCACGTTCCCGCTGCCGCAGTGGATGCAGTTCACGGGCTTGGACGCCATATTCGCTGTAACTCATGGTTACGTCAAAACGCTGCTGGCAATGTTGGCACACAAAATCATAAGTAGGCATGGCGTGGTTTTCCTTTAATGCTCCGCATTACGCGGTAGTGTCCAAACGGAAGGATGTGTCACGGCAAAGGTATCTTCTCACGGGAACCCCACCCCGACCTCCCTACGCTGCGCTCCGGGATGCTTCGCGATCCCCTAAAGGGGAGGAGAGGATTCCGAATTTTGAGATGCGGACGGTGAATGCACCGTCCACATCTCAAAATTCGGAGATTTTACAGAAGGCGTGAGTAGTTACCTGCAAAGTATACTGAAAAAATGGATTGTAGAAAAGTGGCGGAAGTGCAGGTCGGGTAAAATAAAGCCATGCCTGTAGATCCCGATTTTGCCCATCTTCATCTTCAGCCCCTGCTGATCGTCATCTCCGGCCCTTCGGGCGCGGGGAAAGATACCGTCGTCCAACGCATGCAGGAGCGCGGCCTGCCGTTCCATTTTGTAGTCACCGCCACCACGCGGCCCAAGCGTCCCGAACGAAACGCATGGCAGGGATTACTGGTTCGTCTCCAAGGAAGAATTCGCCCGTATGATCGAGCAGAATGAACTCATCGAATATGCGATCGTCTACGGCGATTACAAGGGCATCCCAAGGGCGCAGGTGCGCGAGGCGCTCAGCAGCGGCCAGGATGTGGTCATGCGCCTCGACGTGCAGGGCGCGGAGACCGTCCGCAAACTGGCGCCCGAGGCCCTGTTGATCTTCATCACCACCGAGAGCGAGGACGAGCTGGTCCGCCGGCTGCAGGAACGCAAGACCGAAACCTCCAACTCGCTTGCCATCCGCATCGCGACCGCCCGCAAGGAACTCAAACGCGTGGAAGCGTTTGATTATGTGATCGTCAACCACGATTTCCAGCTCGACGATACCGTGGAGTCGATCCGCGGCCATTATCGAAGCCGAACATCACCGTGTACGTCAACGAAAGGTTGATCTGTGAATCAATACCCCTCACTCCCTCGAGCCTCAACCGGCCGCCCCGACCCAATCTGTGCGTGTGTCCATGCCTGCCTCCGTTCCCTACGTCACGTATTCCATCGTCGGCGTGACGGCCGTGATCTATCTGCTCCAGGTAGCCAGCGTGCAATTTTTCGGGTATGCCAACAGCGCTTCGCAAATAGACTGGCTGGAAGCCTATGGCGCCCGCATCAATGAATTCATCCGCGCCGGCGAGCTGTGGCGTTTCCTGACGCCTGCGCTCTTGCATGCTTCCATTCCCCATATTTTATTTAACATGTATGCGCTGGTCGTGTTTGGGGTGGGGTTGGAACGCAACTTCGGTCGCTGGCGTTTCCTGACCCTGTACGTGCTGGGCGCATTTACCGGAAATGTGCTTTCCTTCCTGCTTTCCAGCGGATATTCGGTTGGCGCTTCCACGGCCATCTTCGGGCTGATCGGCGCGGAAGGCGTCTTCCTTTATCAGAACCGTAAACTGTTCGGGAACCAGTTCGGCCGCGCCATCGGCAACATCGTGTTTATCGTGGCCGTTAACCTGTTCCTCGATCTCACGCCGGGCATCGACATTTGGGGGCATATCGGCGGTCTGCTGGGCGGGTTGATCTTCGCCTGGTTCGCCGCTCCGCGCTTTGAAGTCGAGGGGATGTACCCGGCCTGCATCTGGCCGATACCAGGGAGTCGCGCGAGGTGCTGACCGGTGCGGCGGCGGTCATCCTGATTTTCGGAGCGCTGGCACGTTCGGAATTCTTCATCCGATTACCGCTAATGAATCATTTCATTGAGGCATTTATCAAGGATATAAATTAAAAGAAAACGGACGGGGTGTGCCCGTCCGTTTTGTTTCGGGTTTATAGATGTCTTGAACTACGGGGGTCGAAGAGCATCCCGCAGGCCGTCACCCATCAGGTTAATGCACAGGATGGTGAAGACGATGAAAACGCTGGGGAATACCCACATCCACCAGACGCCGCGAACCAGGAAGGACTGAGCCGATCCATCATATTGCCCCAGGTGGCGGTCGGAGGCTGCACGCCCAGGCCCAGGAAGGAAACATAGGCTTCGGTGAGAATGGCGTTGGCCAGGCCGAGCGTGGCAGCCACGATAATGGCGCCCAGCGTATTCGGCACCAGGTGGCTGAAGAAGATGCGCCGGTTAATTGGCGCCAAGCGCCTTGGAAGCCGAGATGTAATCCAATTCTTTCAGCGAAAGCACGTTGGCGCGCACAATACGAGCCAGGAACATCCAGGAGGTCATCCCGATGACCAGGATGACGATGCCGCACGCTGCCGCTGAAGGTGCGGCCCAGGATATTGACCTGTCCGTACGTTACGCCCGAGGAACTTAGCCAGCACGATCAGCAGGAACAACGAGGGGATGGCCAGCATGGCTTCGGTGAAACGCATGAGGATCGCATCCACCCAGCCGCCATAGTAGGCCGCGACGCCTCCGATCAATGTGCCCAGCGTGACCTCCAGGACGACTGCCAGCAGTCCGATGAAGAGCGAGATCTGCCCGCCATAGATGATGCGGTTGAAGACATCACGTCCGATGCTGTCGGTGCCGAACCAGTGAGCACCGGATAGGCCCGGCCAAACGGGCCGAGCAGATCAACAGCGTTGGCGCTCGCCTTCAGGAACGATGATCGAGCCCACGATGATGAAGAGCAGGAGCAGGATCACGCCGATTCCGCCCGATAAGGGCCATACGGTGTTTGCGGAAGCGTCGCCAGACCAACTGGCCGGGAGTAAGCGCTTCTCTCGATTTCTTCCGTTACAAAGTCGACTGGCAGAAACGGAGGACTCGGAAATAGTTGGATTAATAGCCATGGCAATTTCCTAGCTTAAACGGATGCGAGGATCAATGATCGTATACGCCAGATCGACAATGATCGTGAAGAATACCACGGCGCTGGAGGTCAGCAAAAGCACGCCCAGCACCACCGGATAATCGCCGCGTTCGGCATATTCCCAGAACAGGCGTCCCATGCCGGGCCAGGCAAAGATCGATTCGGTGACCAGTGCGCCGCCCAACAGGAAGGGAATATCCAGACCAACGATGGTGACGAAAGGCAGGATGGCATTTCGCAAGGCATGCTTGAAAAGCACGGTGCGATTGCTCAATCCTTTGGCATGCGCGGTGCGCACATAATCCATGCCCAGCACTTCCAGGATGCTGGAACGCAGATAGCGGGAGTAGCCCGCGGTCTGGATGGCCACCAGGCAGAATACCGGCAAAATAAGATGCCGGGCCAGGGCCAGCGGATCTTTTGGATCCCAGATATCTGCGCCGGTGGGCAGGTAGGGCAAATGCCAGGCCTTGAACTGCACCGCAAAGATCTCTATGCTGCCCAGGGCGATGAAGAAAATCGGCATGGAGAAGCCGATGAACGAGAAGGATGTGATCAGGTTGTCGGTAAATGAGTATTGCTTGACGGCCGCCACCAGCCCAAGGATGAGAGAGATGATGATGATGAAGAATCTCAGCGGTGCCCATCAGGATCAGGGTCATCGGCAGGCGCTGCTGAATCATTAGGAGCACGGGTTGGTGGGAGAAAAAGGAGGTGCCCAGGTCTCCCTGCAGCGCCAGTCCAAGCCATTTCACATACTGCACCGGCATCGGCTGGTCCAGGCCCAGGCGTAGGCGGATGGCCGCCCGATCCGCCTCGGTCATTCCCTGCCTGTTCGCATACTGCGCCATCGGGTCAGACGACAAGCCGGGTCAGTATAAAACACAGCATGGTGATGATAAACAGGATTACGACAGCTTGCACAATGCGGCGTACCAGGTAAGCCCACATGGCTCACTCCTTCTCTAATATTCGAAGTACGGTAAAGCGACACATATTTTTGCCAAGCACAGACAAAGGCTGCAATACGCCAATTCCAAGCGGCATTCACTTTTAATTAACGCCTAACCCGGTCCATCTGTGGTGAATACTAATTTTGAATTAAGAAATCATTTCTAAAAAGGGATAGACCTGTGGCGCCTGGCAGGAAAACATCTGCATCTTCGGCGCGCCACAGGTCTATCAAAATCTAAGAGGCTAACTCATTATTTGACGTCAAAGTTCTCAGCATCCCAGAAGGCATTAGCATAGCCAGAGCTGGGTGGGAAAATAACGCGAGCCGCAAAGCCGTACACGTTGGCGCGTGCAAACAGCGGGATCATGAGCACGTTGTCATACATGTACTGCTGGATCTGATCATAAACCTGCTTGCGAGCGGCCGGGTCGGCACTCGCCAGGCCCTGGGCAAACAGGGCATCCAGCTTGGGATCGCATAGATGGTAGTCGTTCGCGCCGGACGGGTTGTCCTTGTTCGGAACATCAAGGCAGTCCCAGCTGCTGGTCGCATCCGGATCCGGATAGTAGCCAGTGGTGAAGATGGCCATATCAAACTTGCCAGTCTCCATGTCGGCGCCTTCGCTATAGGAGCCGAAGAACGTGCCGGCCGGGATATGGTTGGGCTTGATATCGATGCCGATCTTCTTCAGATCGGACTGGATGTGCAGCACATCGTCGATGCGGAACTGGGCAGTAGTGGTCTCGATGCCGAACGAGAACTTGACCGGCTTGCCATCGCAGGTACCGGCACGAATGCCATCGGCACCGACCTTGTATCCAGCAGTATCCAACAGCGTACCCGCCTGGGTAGCATCATATGGATAGGCAGTTAAGCTGGTGTTGGTCCAGGCAGAGTTCGGCCACAGGGTGGCGATGAAGGAGCTTTTGTCCTCGTGCATATAGTCCGTGAGGAAGCCCAAGCGGTCGATGCCAAGCATGATGGCCTTGCGGACGTTCGGGTCCTGGAAGGGGCAGAAGCCGGCCTGATCGCTATTGCCGATCGGCTTGCCCGTCGTCGGATCTGTGGCAGTGCTGTTGGTGATGCCCAGGTTGAAGAACAGATGCTCGAACTCAGGCGTGGGATCCACGCGCATCTGAATACCGGACGATGCAAGCCCCTGAAGAGTGGGGATATCGGACTCGGCGAAGTTCAGCTACAAAGTCCACATCGCCGGTCTTCAAGGCAGCCAGGGCGGTCTCGGGATCAGGCACGAATTTGATGTCGATGTAATCCAGCTTCGGCGTGGAACCGAAGAAGTTGGGGTTGCGGACCAGGGTCATATGATCGCCTGCCACCCATTCCTTGATGGCGTACGGGCCGCCGGCCCAGGTCGGCTGGTGGATCTGCGGATCCTTCTCGAGGCCGGTCTTGCCGTCAAAGATATGTCCGGGGATCAGGCCGCCGCCGACGTTATTGGGGCCAATGTCGAACAGCGTAGGCCAGGCGGGATAGAGTTTCTTGAAGTGGATCACAGCCGTCTGATCATCGGGTGTATCGATGCCAGTGATCTGGTCATAGCCGGAGCGCGAGATAACCGCATTCGCCGGATCCACCCATGCCTTCCAGGTGGTGACGAAGTCTTTGGATGTGATCGGCTGGCCATCGGACCAGAAAATGCACGGCTTGAGCTTCCAGGTGATGGTCAGGCCATCGGCTGAAACGTCGCCGTTACTGGCGCTGGGGATTTCGGTTGCGAGATAGGGTACCAGGTTGTTCTTGTCATCCCACCTGCCGGGGCCTGGAGTTATCATCTGGTTGGCCCAGGCTGAAAAGCTCATGTTGCTGAAGTCGCCGGCGATATTGTCCGGCTCCTGCTCAAAGGCAACTACCATGCCTTTGGTGCCCTTATCCGCGGTGGTGGGGTCCCAGCCGGTCTTGGCGGGTGCACAAGTGGTGGCTGCGGGGACTGCAGTTGCAGCTGGTGGTTGAGTTGCGGCAGGTGGGGGGGGAGCCGAAGTGGCTGTCACTGCCGGAGCGCATCCGGCCATGACCATGCTGGCGAGAACAAGCAAGGCAAGCAATGTATAGAGTTTACTATTCACAGTTTCTCCTCCTACAGAGAATTAGGATTTAGTCTGAATACGACGATGGGAAAAACAGGCTGCCATTTTATATTTATACTTTTGTTGCTCACCTCCTTTATGAGCGGGATAAATTAAAAGTAGCTGTGATTATACAGCAAAACCAGTTTGTCAAGACACCGGAATCGGGAACCCATATCCGTTCAACCGGACGCGGGCCGGATCCTGAGGCCATAAACCGGGCAGCTTTGTCCCACAGCGCGGGCAGCCCCCGGAGGCGGTAAGGCGATATTCCAGGATGACATAGCCCGAACGTTTGATCAGAGGCTCATTGCAATGGGAGCAGAAGGTATGCTCGTATTCCTCCACCTGGCCCGGTAGATTGCCGGCGTATACATAATGCAGCCCGGCCTCACGCCCGATCTCGGCTGCGCGCAATAAGGTGCTCGCATCCGTGTTATCGGGGTCGGTCATCTTGTAATCTTTATGGAAGGCTGTCACGTGCCAGGGGATATCCTGTGAGACGCCGGCGATAAAGCGCGCGGCATCCCATAATTCTTCATTTAAATCATTGAAGCCCGGGATAGCCAACGTTACGATCTCCACCCACAAGCCAAGCTCATGCGCCCGCTTGATGCCATCCAGCGTGTTCTTGAGCACCCCACCCAGCTTATGATAATTTTTCTCCTGCATGCACTTGAGGTCCACTTTGTAAGCGCTGATATAAGGGCGGATATACTCCATGACCTCCGGCGTATTATTCCCATTGGAGACATAGGCGCACATTAATCCGGCGGATTTGGCCTCTTTGAAAATCCCCACGGCCCATTCGCTGGTGATCAGCGGCTCATTATAGGAGGAGACTACCACCGAAGCCTGTGTGCGTTTTGCAAGATCAACCATGCTTTTAGGGGTCACCTTGCGAACCAGGTTTATGGAAGAATCACAATCGGGGTCGCGCAGGGCTTGTGAGGTTAAACAGTTCTGACAGTAACCGCAATGGAAATCACAACCGAGCATCCCGAATGTAAGCGCGTTCGAACCGGGCATCACATGATAGAAGGGCTTCTTTTCGATCGGGTCGGATTGCAAAGCGGCTACATAACCCCATGGCACGCGCAATTCTCCCCCCTGGTTGAAACGCACCTGGCAAATCCCGCGTTTGCCCTCCCGGATCAGGCAGCGATGTCCGCAGGCAAAGCAGCGGACCGCCTTGTCCGGCAGACGCTCATAGAGAGACCCCTCCACCGTTAATTCGTCAAGAATGTTGGCTAAGGTAGACACGACAACCTCCTTGGCGGTCAGGATGTGTTTGCAGACGATAAAGTTTCGTATTTACTCAACCTTTTCCTTCCGTTAACACGGAAGGAAAAATGAATTCCGTATTCTTCCAGGCATGGTGAGTAATTGCAAGGTTTCAATGGATGGGTGCTGCTATTATGTTTTGCTCCGAATTCAGGGCCTATTCGTAAACTCCGGGAGACGCCCTGGGGCGTTTTCGTCTATCTACAAATAAGCGTCAATGCTGAGCGATCCGCAAACAGATTGGCCGCCGATTAATTTCCAAATTTATCCAACGGATACCAGCGTCCGTTCTGGAATACTTCGATCTGCATCACCGGTTGGATCTCCCAAAGTGTAGCACGTATCTGGCCCACGTCGTCCGGGTGTTCCGGGTCAAAGTAGAGCCAGCCGCTGATGCGCATCGGCAAATGATCACCCATAAATACCGAGTGTACGAGATCAATGGTCCATTTATGCTCCATCCGTACGCGCGGCGTTACTTCCACGATCACGGCCTGCGAACGATCATCCCCTTGATTCTTGGTGAAATAGATCTGCCAATCCAGGCTGGCTCCGTTCTCGCGGTTGCAATTTGCCGGTTCAGGAAGACCTTCCCGAATACTCAAGATATAGCCTTCGACCATGACCGGGATGCCCGCATATTGATCAATGAAGGCCAGGTTCGAAAGAGACCAATCCTTCATTTCATGCTGTTCTATATTCTTGGGCCAGGTGAGCGTAGTAAGCGAATCAAAAGATACAGGCACATACTTGCCCTCGTCTACGCGATTTTTCATGAGGTTCAGCTCACTATCGCCGCCCAAGCCTTCGGGCGGACAACCAAAGAATGTAATCTCTTTGGGCCTGGGCTTGACAGGCATATTGGGCAGATCGCCCACTGGTTGAGCTACAGCAGATAAGTGGATGGGAGGCATCGAGCCGGAACGTATGGAACCGCCAATAAAATAGATCGCACCCGCCGCGATCAGGAGGGTGACGGCTGTCCAGCCGCCCTTCCTGCGTAAACTTGTTGACATTATTGCCTCCAAAAAATGTTCGCCTTTATAATCGGTAGATCACGAAAGCAAAGAAGAGGCCGATTTCTCAGGTGTGGCGGGCCTGTGCCTGCCAAACTTAAAAAACGGGTATTCCTTCGTGAAGTACCGATAAACCAAGGCTTGGTCCGTAAATGGAAGGCAAACGTCCCGCGGCGTCGAGACGGCCGCCTCCTGGAGTTTACAGAAAGGCTCTTCGTATGTTGAGTATTGTAATCCAAGCAGGGGGCCAATCCACGCGTATGGGCGAGAACAAGGCGCTCAAACCATTTCTGGGGCGCCCGCTCGTCCAACGAGTGATCGAGCGTATCATGCCGGCTGCCGACGAACTCCTGCTTACCACAAATCAGCCTGAAGCGTATGCATTTTTAGATCTGCCGCTTATTGCAGATATCAAGCCGGGAAGGGGTCCACTGGGCGGACTTTACACTGCGCTTATTTCTGCAAAGTACTCAAGCGTGGCCGTGGTCGCCTGCGATATGCCCTTCGCCAGCGCGCCGCTGCTTGTGGCAGCAGCCGGCCTTTTGAGCCAGGAAAAAGCGGATGTGGTCATTGCCGAGACATCAGAGGGTTTTGAACCGCTGCATGCCGTCTATCGACGCGAGACGTGCATTCCCGCCATCGAGTCAGCCATCGAGGCAGACCAATGGCGGGTGGTTTCCTGGTTTCCACAAGTCAATATCCGCAAACTGACGTCCAACGAACTTGGGCGCTACGACCCTGACGGGCTGGCCTTCTGGAACGTTAATACGCCCGAAGAATTTGCCGAGGCGGAGCAGCGCGCAGGCAGCTAGGTCGCCATGCCCTATCGTACGATAAGCACAGGGCAGGGAGCGTGACTGACCACTTTCTGACTGTTGCTGCCCAGGAGGGCGCCCGCCAGCCGGCCAAGTCCGCGTGAACCCATCACGATCACATCAGATTTGCGCACACTGGCCACATCGATGATCGCCTCTGCGATCGAACCCTCGATCATTTCGATGTTGATCTCTGCAGGCACGGAGCCAATTTCTTCCTGGGCCTTTTTCAGGATCCCATTGGCTTCTGTTTTACGAGCCGCAATAGCCTGGCTCAAGTTAGGCTCTCCCAAATAGGAGGGGATCGGCTCGTAAGCCACTACAATCCGCAGGTCTTTGGCCTTTACAGAGCGAGCCAGATCGCCCGCAGTTTTTGCAGCATGCTGTCCATGTTCAGACCCATCTACGGCGAGTAAGATTATCTCGAACATATGATCTCCTTTCCGTAGTGAACAAAACAAGTATACATTCAATTCGATTCAGATACAAACGGGGAAAGGGCGGGAGAAATTCACCGGTTCCGGCCTTCGAGTAGGCCCCAGAACAACCCGGCTTCTTCATTTACGGGTGGAGGCTTATTTTGATAGACGCCTTTTATGGTAATTTGAGCGCCTTGCCAACGGTATACCTATCTTGTAAGAGAACTTAGATGACAAAAGACACATGAACCGCGAGGAGGGATTCGCTATACTAACAGCAACAGTCATCAGAGGTCTGACATCAGACGTCTGGCAAATGAGGTAGTATGACTTCCGGCCTGAGACGAATCAAGACCACCAATGTTTCCCTGCATGACCAGGCACAGTTCTATCTGCGTGATCTTATCCAGGATGGCACGTATAAGCCTGGACAAAAGTTTCCCTCAGAAGGAGCCTTTGCCGAGCAGTTGGGAATATCAAGACCCACCCTACGCGAAGCACTTCATAACTTGCAAGCGGAAGGCATGATCGTCCGCAAACACGGCGTGGGTACATTCGTTGCCTCATCTTACGCGACCCGCCTTGCAAGCGGGCTTGAGGTGCTGGAGAGCCTCGAACACATCGCGAGCCGCAGGGGCCTGAAAACAGAAATGGGCAAGGCTGAAATCGAGGAGCGTCCGCCGAACCACGATGAAATGGCCAAATTGGAGTGCGATCCCAATGAACAGGTGCTGTCGGTGGTCCGCACGATCCTGATCGACAAAAAACCAGTCGCCCATCTTTGGGATATTGTCCTTACAAAATACCTGCGCAAGGAGGAACTTGGGGAAATGTTTCGCGGTTCCGTACTTGACGTTTTACTTAAGCGCGGCCGGCCAATGCTGACTTACTCGTTTACCAGACTTGGGGCCGTTGCAGTGGATCGCGTATTGGCCCGCCAGTTGGAGATCCCTTCCAAGACCCCTCTGCTAAAGCTCGAAGCCAGACTGTTCACTGAAAATAACATTGTCGTGGATTACTCGATCAGTTATTTCGTCCCCGACTATTTTGATTTTCATGTGATTCGCCGTATAGGTAACTAATTTATGAGAATCCATTCCCACCGCCCAACCTTAACAGGGATTGGTGATCTATCGGAGAACAAGATATGAAAGTGAAGAACCCCGGCAGGGATCTTTTATCTCTGCGTCGACCGGGTTTTGATTGGACCAATATCGTCTTGAATATTTTTCTGCCGGTGGCAGGAGTGCTGGTTGCCTTGCTGATCGGCGCCGTTATGCTGCTCATCCTGAAAGCCGATCCGATTGCCGCTTATGCGGCCCTGGTTGACGGCGCCGCAGGCAGCGTTTCCGGAATTACCCAATCATTGGTAAAAGCAACGCCCCTGCTATTAGTGGGTCTGGGGATCTGCATCGCGTTCCGCGCCAATGTCATCAACATAGGCGGAGAGGGTCAGATCATCCTCGGCGCACTGATGGCCACCTGGTTCCCTCTCACGTTTAGCAGCTGGCCCGGCGCGCTGTTGATCCCTTCCACCCTGATCATGGGCTTTCTCGCCGGAGCCGCATGGGGTTTCATCCCCGGGATCTTGAAAGCGCGGCTTAATGTCAATGAGATCCTGAGCACCATCATGATGAATTCAATCGCCGCACAGCTGATGAACATGCTTTTACGCGGCCCTCTTATGGATCCGGCCGGTATCGCGGCCGGCACCTTTCTGGCCCAATCTGCTCGTCTTCCGCAGCAGGTATGGCTGCCGCGCCTGGTGCCGCAGACCCTGCTGCACGCAGGTGCGATCGTGGCAGTCGTATTAGCTGTGCTGGTTTATATATTTCTCTGGCGCACTACCATCGGTTATCGTATCCGGGCCGTTGGTCTAAACCCCCAGGCTTCCCGGTATTCCGGGATCAACGTGCCCTTCAACCAAGCGCTGGCAATGACACTCGCCGGCGGCTTCGCCGGCCTGGCCGGGGCGATTGAGGTTATGGGTGTTCAACATCGCCTGCTCGACGGTATCACAAGCGGCTACGGTTTCACAGGTATCGTGGCTGCGCTGCTCGGCAGCTTGCATCCGCTGGGTCTGATCCCCGCTGCGATCTTGTTTGGCGGTCTGCTGGTGGGCGCGGCTCAAATGCAGCGCGCCGTGCAGGTACCTTCCTCGCTGATCACGGCCATCCTTGGCATGGTCGTACTATTTGTTTCAGGCTCAGCGCTGTGGTCGCGGCGCTGGGCGGCCTCGCGCAAGCTTGCGGCCCAGAAAGGCGAAGAGGAAAAGCCATGAAGGAAATCTTTTCCCTCCAGGTTATTGTAGGTATCCTGACATCGATGATCCGCCTGGCGACCCCCTTCCTGTACGCCGCCATCGGAGAGACTTTTGCACAGACCTCCGGGGTGGTGAACCTGGGAGTGGATGGGGTCATGCTTATCGCCGGGTTTGCCGCTTTTTACGTGGCTTTGACCACCGGGAACCTGTGGCTCGGTTTGCTGGTCGCGGTGCTGGTTGGGCTGTTGATGGGTTTGCTGATGTCCTTTATCAGCGTCACACTGAAAGCGGAGCAGGGCATCAGCGGTATCGGCCTGTACATGTTTGGGCTTGGCCTTTCCAGCCTGCTCTTAAAAACAATGATCGGAACGGTGAAAACGATCGATGGTTTTCAGCCTGTCAATATCCCCGTGCTGTCGGGCATTCCCATTGTCGGGCCAATTCTGTTCCAGAACAGTGTGCCGGTATACGGTGCATTCTTATTGGTGCCGGTTGCCTGGTGGGTATTGGAAAAAACGACCCTGGGCCTCAAGATCAAATCGGTCGGGCAGAACCCGGCAGCGGCTGATTCGCTGGGGATCAACGTGGATCGCATCCGTTACTTTAGTGTCTGCCTGGGATCCGCACTGGCAGGCCTGGCGGGCGCCTCATTATCGATCGCACTGGTCAATCTCTTTCAGGATAACCTGACCGCCGGCCAGGGATTTATAGCAGTGGCCCTGGTCTATTTCGGCGGATGGAGCCCGTGGGGAGTGATGGGCGGCGCTTTATTGTTCAGTATCGTCAACTCTCTACAGTTATGGATGCAGGTCCTGGGAGTGAATATTTCCTCCGATGTGGCGGTCATGCTTCCTTATCTCTTAACGATTGCCGCGCTGACAGTTACCGTCAATCGGGTGCGCCAGCCGGCCGCGCTGAACAAACCCTTTGAAAGAGGCGAAAGTTAATACTAGGCACCACGTTTGAAGTAAAGGAGGTGACTTGCACTTAGGGCGTAAATATTGTCATCACGGGCGGCCCTGGCCGTTATCGGATCACCTTGATTTTTAAGGTGAAACTCAAATCTGTTTTTCCTGGAGAAGAAAATGAAACAAAAAAGTTTATTGATCGTCGCGCTGTTGCTCGTCATGCTGGTCTCGGCCTGCGGTACTGCCGCCCCGGCTGCGGCCCCCAAGCTCATCCGCATTGCAGTGATCATGCCGAGCGCCACGAACGACATGGCCTTCAGCCAGTCCATGTACGGCGCACTTTTGCAGGTGCAGAAAGACATGGGCGGACCCACAGCCCTGGAGATCGCCTACACCGACAATATGTTCCAAGTGCCGGACGCGGCAGCAGCCATCCGTGACTATGCCAGCAAGGGCTATGATATTGTGATCGCCCATGGCTCGCAGTACGGTTCGTCGGTCCAGGACATCGCTCCCGACTTCCCCAAAGTCACCTTCGCCTGGGGAACGGATGTCAACACCTTCGGCATGCCCAACGTTTATGCATACACGGCCGCCGCGGAACAGGGCGGTTATGTTAACGGCGTCCTGGCCGCCAAACTGAGCAAGAGCAAGAAGATCGGCGTGACCGGGCCTGTTGAAGTGGGCGATGGCAAGACCTATGTGGATGGCTTCGTTCAGGGTGTTACTGCAACCGATCCGGCCATTACGGTCACCAAGACCTTTACCGGCTCCTTCTCGGATGTGGCCCTCATGACGGCCGCGGCCAAGACACACATTGCCGCGGGCGCCGATGTACTAACCGGCTCATCTCAATCCGTAGTCGGCGCGATCGGCGCGGCCAAGGATGCAGGGAACGTGCTTTGGTTTGGCACGCAGGCTGATCAGGCCTCCCTGGCCCCCAGTCTTGTAGTGGCCAGCCAGGCTTACGATTGGATTTCCATGCTGAAAGACATGATTGCCCAGCATGAGGCCGGCACGCTCGGCGGCAAGGTCTACACGCTGACGCTTCAGAACGGCGGCTTGAAGATCGCTTATAACCCCGGCTACAGCCTGCCCGCCGATGTGAAAGCAGCCGGCGATGCAGCCATTAAGGGCATTTCAGACGGCACCATTACAGTCAATCCATAGATCGTAAATAGTAGAAACCGGCCCCTCTCCTCTATGATCAAAAATGGGAGAGGGGCATTTCAAATTTTTCTCGAAAGCGCAACACAAGTCAGGTGAACCATGGGCATGCCATCTCCCGTAATTAAGGAACGCCTCATCCAGCATGTTGAGATGCGCAATATCAACAAGCGCTTTCCGGGCGTGCTTGCGAACTCGAACGTATCTTTCGATGTAAGCGCCGGCGAAGTGCATGCTTTGCTGGGTGAAAATGGCGCCGGGAAAAGCACCTTGATGCGGCAGCTTTATGGTTTGTATCAGCCGGACGAAGGGGAGATTATCATTGACGGCCAACGGCGTATCTTCCGTTCCCCTGCGGATGCGATCACGGCCGGCATTGGAATGATCCACCAGCATTTTATGGTCGTGCCCACCCTGACCGTGGCGCAGAATGTGGCCCTGGGTCTGCGTTCCTCACGCGAGCCCCTGCTTGACCTTAATAAGGTCACCGCCCGCATTCGGACTCTCTCTGAAGCCTACGGGCTTAAAGTGGAGCCTGAAGCTTACGTCTGGCAGCTCTCCGTGGGAGAGCAGCAACGTGTGGAGATCATCAAGGCGCTTTATCGCGGCGCCGGTCTCATCATCCTGGATGAGCCGACCGCAGTGCTCACTCCCCAGGAGGTCAATGACCTGTTTGTGACTCTCAAGCGCATAGTCCGTGAGGGCCATTCGTTGATCTTCATCTCACATAAGCTGCACGAGGTCATGGCGGTCAGCGACCGCGTGACGGTTCTGCGCGATGGCAAGGTGATCGGCACGCGCCTGACAGGCGAGGTGACGCGGGCCGAATTAGTGAAGATGATGGTGGGACGCGAGCTTAAAGAACTGGCACCCAGGCCTTTAAATCCCGGAGAAGTGAGACTCCAGATCGAGGGACTGCACGCCATGGGCGACCGCGGAACTGAGGCGCTGCGCGGGGTGGACCTGCAGATCCATGCCGGGGAAATCATGGGGCTTGCCGGCGTATCGGGAAACGGGCAGCGCGAACTGGCCGAATGCCTGGCCGGCATGCGCAAAGCGATTGCCGGGAAGGTATCCATCAGCGGCAAGGAGGTCACGGGCGCCTCGCTTAACCAAAGAGTGGAAGCAGGCATGGCTTTTATTCCCGAAGAACGAATGCGAGATGGCGCCATCCGCGAATTCTCGGTGGAGGAAAACATCTATTTGCACGACCATTCCCTCCCCCAATATACACACGGCATCTTCATGGATTTTGCCAACATGGAATCCCACGCCATCGACCTGGTCAATGAATTCAATGTAAAGACCCCAAGCCTGGACACGCCGCTGAAGAATCTCTCCGGAGGCAATATTCAGAAGCTGATCATGGCACGCGAACTTTCACGCCGCCCCGAAGCCTTGATCGCTGCCCAACCTACACGTGGTGTGGATATCGGTGCGACCGAGTACATCCACCAACGGCTGCTCATGCAACGCGAGGCCGGCACGGCCATTCTGCTGATCTCGGAAGACCTCGATGAAATCAGAACACTCTCTGACCGGATCGCTGTAATCTATGAGGGGAAGATCATCGGCGTGGCCACGCGCGGCCAGGCCACCGTAGAACAGATAGGGCTGATGATGGCAGGCATTTCGATGAGTGACGCCATGCCGGGCGCGGTGGAAAGTTGAAGGTTGTTGGTGAAGCGAGATTAAGGGAATAAGGTAAGGGGAATAACGTTTTATAAGATCAGGAAGCCGCTATTCTTAGCAGGACATTTTTCAATCGTTCCACTTCATCAAGGGTGTTGTAATGGGCTGCACCCACTCGCAGCATGCCACCCCGGTCCTCCAACCCCAGCCGCTCGGTCACATTGATGGCGTAGTAGTTCCCATCCCAGACGTAAATATTTTCCTGCGCCAATAATTCGGCCAGCTTGCGCGGAGCCAGGTCCTTCAACCTGAAGGAATAGGTGGGCACTCGTTCTTCGAGGCGACGGCTGTCGGTGAGACCATAGATTGTAAGGTCCGGGATCGACTGCAAGGCGGATAACAACGCCCGGCTGAGTTCGAGCTCATAGGCATGGATGGCCGCCATGAGCCTTTTTCAAATCGAGGGCCCGACCTTTGTAAGTCCCGCCCAGGCTTTCGGCAGTATCGCCGCCAAACTGCCTGCCCACCCACTGGAAATATTCAACTGCTCCGAGCACCCCGGCAATCCCTTCATGGTTCTGTGTGCCCGTTTCAAATTTGCCGGGCAGGCTGTCCGTGGCCGGACGCACTTTGTAGGCGAATAACTTATCCAACAATTCATGCCTGCCGTACAGAATGCCCGAATGCGTTCCGAAAAATTTGTAGGCGGAGGAAACCAGGAAATCGCAATCCAGTTTTTGTACGTCGATCGCCCCATGGGGAGCATATTGAACGGCGTCAACATAGACCAGGGCGCCCACTGCATGGGACATTTTGATGATCTGCGCCACGGGGTTGATGGTCCCCAGCGAGTTGGAAGCATAACCTACCGCCAGCAGGCGCGGCTTGCGGTCAAGGATCCTTTGCAAGCCATCCAGGTTCAACGTGCCATCTTCCACGTCAAAATCCACCCAGTTGACTTTTACACCTCGATCCTGCGCCGCCAGGACCCAGGGAGTTACGTTAGCATCATGGTCAAGACGGGTGACTACGATCTCGTCCCCAGCTTTCCATTCGCGGGAAAGCGAGCGGCTCATGTGCAATGTAAGGGTGGTCATGTTATTACCGAAGACGATCTCTTCCGGGCTGCCGGCGTTATAGAAATCCGCCATGGCCCGGTGGGCCTCGTCCAAGACGGCATCAGAGGCCACGCTGGTAGCAAAGGCGCCTTCATGGTTGGCATTGCTTTCCAATAAATATTTATTGATCCGTTCAAGAGAGGGTTTGGCGATCTGCGTACCCCCGGGGTTATCGAAGAAAATTGCCGGACGGTTAAGAGATGGGAACTGGCTACGGATGGCAGACAGGTCGAGGGTCATGCTGCGGCCTCCAGGGAAGAATATGGTTACTCACACCTTCGTCGCACGCTTTCAGCCTGGCAGGGAGATCGCCTGCACCTTCGGTCTGCGAGGACGAAGAATCCCGAAAAAAATTAATATGGGCGGGGAGTAGTCACGACAAGAAGATGAGCAAATTCGATTATAGCCCATCGCGTAATATATGAATTCAAGAACGACGGATTCATAAAAAGCGGCAGGCTGAGGAAGATAACTGCGACGAAGTGGGATACGCGAGGACGTTGTCTCAAATCTCCTGCTACAAGCGCCTCATTACGTTCCACACGCCTCACGTACCACATTCCACAACACCGGCAGTCCGCTCTCGATAAATGAGACCGGCATCCTTTCATCGTGTCCGTGCCCCATAGAGAGGGTGGGAAACTCCGGGGGCAGAAGGCCTGGTGTAAAGCCATAGACCTTGATCCCTGCACGCTGATATTGGGATGCGTCCGTGGCGCCGGGCATCAACAGCGGGATGATGATGCCTTCAGCATCCAGCCGGCGGGTGTTTCGTTCAAGGGTTTTGTAAAGCGGAGTCTCCGCCGAGAATTCAGCCCCCTCGGAAGTATCCAGCGGTTCAAGGGTTACCCGATCACCGGTGATCGACAGGATTTCGCGCATCACATCTTCGACCGACTGCCCAGGGAGCTTGCGGCAATCCAGATCCACTTCTGCTTCCGAAGGGATGACGTTTGTCTTCGCCCCCGCGCGCAAGACCGTCGGCGTGCAGGTATTGGTAGTTAATGAAGTCAGCATGGATTTATTACGGCCCTTCAGGGACCCGAGCAGCAGGTTGATCATCACGGGATTCCCCAACAGGCCCGCCAGCTTCCCCATTGGTGAGTGGATCTGATCCGAGGCCGCCTTCAACATGCTCTTGAAGGTTGGCGTTACATGTACCGGCAAATGGCCTGCCTTGCGAATGCGGTCCAGGGCCTGAGCCAGATAGAGCACCGCATTCTCGTCATGCGGCAGCGAACCGTGTCCCGGCTGACCATGTGCGCGCATGCGCAGCCAGCAAACCCCCTTCTCGGCCACCTGGATCATGTACATCCTGGTCTCGCCGAGATACATCGTAAATGCCCCGCCTTCCGTAAGACCATACTCGGCATCGATGAGATCGCGATGTTGCACCACCAGAAATTTCGAGCCGTGGTCGAACCCGGCTTCCTCATCGGCAATGGCAGCCAGGATCAGATCGCGTTTGAGCGGAAGCTTCCGGCGGCGGGCTTGCAGAAAGACCTGCAGATACATCGCCAGGAAGCCCTTCATATCAAACGCCCCGCGTCCCCACACCTGACCGTCGATCACCTGGCCGCCAAATGGATCGTGTGACCAATGCTCGCGTTCGACCGGCACAACATCCACATGACCGGAGAGCAGCAGGGGCCGCTGCGAACCGTCCCCGCGCAACCTGGCAACCAGGTTCACGCGGTTGGGCGCCGATTCCACGATCTTGAAATCCTCAGAGCCAAGGCCCTCACACTCCAGAATTTCCTTGACGGCCAGGATCGTGGGCAACTCATTCCCGGGTGGGTTGACCGTCTCGGCCTGTATCAAACGTGAGAGATGTTGAACAGTCTCATCTGTTGCGGATTTCCAGTTGATGTCGGTATTCATCGAGTTTCTCCCTTTAGCATAGAGCAGTTATCTGATTATGAAAAGTATATCCCCGAATAGGCCAATTTATTCTACTTACCCTTTGCCCCACGCTTTCAGCTTGGGGCAAAGGATCCCGAAAAAAAAGGATGTGCGCAGGGCTAGCCCTGCGCACATCCTTTTTTTTCGGTTACTTCATGCACAGGCGTGTGAGTAGATGCAAATTATTTAGAGCTTATCCATAAACTTCAGGAGGTTCCATTATTTTGCGGAAAGGGTCTTATGCAATGATGGCGGCATCAATGCGATCAATATTTATTGATCCGCTCAAGAGACCGTTTGGCGATTTACGCATCCTGGGGAATCGAAGAAAATTCCCTGGCGATGGGAGCGGAAGAAACACGGATAATTTTGTTGGCGACTCTGGGAAATTAAATGACGGACGCCAGGGTGAGGGGGGCACCCTGGCGTCCGTCACGTTTCATAATACTATAACCCTTGGCACAATGCAAGCCTTTTTCAATTAGAGATTTATTAATCTTGTTCCTGAGATGTACATACCATCTACATAGATGTAAGAGTGTAAGGTGCCTCTGGGGGGAATCGAACCCTCATCTCGGCCTTAGGAGTGCCTTGCTCTGTCCATTGAGCTACAGGGGCTTATATTGAAATTATAGCATCAAGAACCTGCCTGCTGCGAGCATTTGTAACTGTTCAGGCCTGTGAGGAGAAAACCGGGCCTGAACAGTTAAGATCACGAAGAATGAATATGGGCAGGGAGTAGTTACACGCTCTTTCGCTATGACCATTGGGCTATTGGCCTGCGCCTCGGGCCAGCTAAAATACGCCTATGTTAGTCAAATTTCTCATCTATCTTGCAACGATCCTGGGAGCGATCGTTTTTTCCGGGTTATTCATCGTCCTCTTCGGCAACAGTTTACAAGTGCAATGCGCTCGCCCGGCGGGTGGGAATCCGACCTGTAAGATCAGCAAGGCGTTGCTCGGGAAGTACCCACTCACCTCACACACCGTCACCGATATCGTGGATGTTAAAGAGGATGAAAGCTGCGATCCCGACTGCTCGTATCGCGCCCTGCTGATCAACTCGAGCGGCGAGAGTGTGCCGGTCGATGACGTCTACACCGATCAAGGCCCGGTTGTTAACCAGATAGACGCGATCAAGGCTCTTCTGGGCGGCCAGACCGACAGCTTCGATTATGCCGAGGATACGCCCTGGTGGGTTGTTGAACTCTCAGCCGGGCTGGGCCTGATGATGATTGTGATCCTCACAGTGAGTTTCATCGCCCGGTTGGTGAAACGGTAAAAAATTTGTATTTGCTGGTGGTGATCCTGCTTCGCGTCAGAGACCCCACACCGGCCCTTCCATGAAGGTTTGAGGGCGGACCAGCTAAAAGATTTAACGCTAAGAGCGCAAAGAACGCAAAGAAAAGATCAAGATTTGGTTCCCTCAGCGAATTTGGAGTCTAAAAAATCAAGCCGAGATTCAGCCCTGTCCGCCCCTGAACCCCTAAAGAGGAAGGAGAGAATTCCGAATTTTAAAGTAGGTGTGAGTAGATCCAAAAATTTCAACTGCCTAGATGAACGTCAATCGTCTTCTTTTGGCGGAGCGGTCGGACCGTAATCGAGGATCTGTCTCACCTGTGTATTCCCCTCCGGCGCGCTGACAATGCCCTTCTCTTCCATCACGTCCACCAGGCGAGCAGCGCGCGTGTAGCCAATTCTCATGCGCCGCTGCAGCATGGAGACCGAGGCGCGGCCTTCCCGGCGGACGAAATCGATCGCTTCATTGAGCAGCGGATCGCCTTCTGTTTTTTCCATTTCATCCCACAAAGGCTTTTGTTTCAGCGGGATATTTTCAGGAAGGGCGTCCACCGGGGCGCCGGGCGCGGCATACGGATTGGATTGCCCGCTCTGGGTGCGCCAGTATTCGACCAACTTTTGGATCTCATGATCCGATACGAAGACGCCCTGCAAACGCACCGGGGCGGCCGCGTCGGGGGCCTGATACAGCATGTCTCCGCGGCCAAGCAATCGCTCCGCGCCGGGCTGGTCGAGGATCACGCGGCTGTCCACACCCGAGGCCACTGCAAAGGCGATGCGGGCCGGGAAGTTGGCTTTGATCAGACCGGTTACCACGTCAACGGACGGGCGCTGCGTCGCCAGGATCATATGGATGCCGGTAGCACGAGCCAATTGGGCCAGGCGGGTAATGGTCTTTTCGGTCTGGTCGGGCGCGATCATCATCAAGTCCGCTAATTCGTCTATAACGATCAACAGGAAGGGGAATTTCCTGCCACCCTGGGTTTTCATGCGGCCGTTGTAATCGGTGATATTGCGCGCACCGACCTTGGCAAACTCATGATAGCGCTTGTCCATCTCACGCGTCATCCACTGCAGCGCGCCGACCACGCGCTCCGTTTCAACCACCACGGGCGCCAGCAGGTGCGGGATGCCGTTATACCCGGTAAGCTCCACACGCTTGGGGTCGACCAGCACCAGCCTGAGGTCATCGGGGGTATTGTTGAGCAGAAACGAGGTGAGGATCGAATTCACGCAGACTGATTTGCCGGAACCGGTAGTGCCTGCGATCAACATATGCGGCATGGCTTCGAGGTTGGCAGTGATCGGATGCCCGGCCACATCCTGCCCAAGAGCAAAACGCAGGGACGTTTTATTGTGCTTGAAGGTTTCGCTTTCCAGAATATCGCGCAGGGCCACCAGCGCCATCTCGTCATTTGGCACTTCGATGCCAACATAACTATGTCCCGGGACGGGCGCTTGAATACGGATGCGCGGCGCAGCCAGAGCCAGCGCAAGATCGTCGGCAAGGGAAGCGATCTTGCTGACGCGCACGCGCGTCCTGCCGCCGCGTGTCTCGACGAAAAGCGGCTCCACGCCGAACTGGGTGATCGTGGGCCCGCGGCTGATCTCCACCACTTGCGCAGGCGCACCGAAAGAGGCCAGGGTTTCCTGGATCAGCTTGGCACGCTGGTTAATAAAGTCTTCGTTCTCCGTGGGAGCGCTGCCTGCATCCAAAATATCCGCGGTCTCCGGCAGAACCCATTGGATCGCAGGCGGGCTGGAGATGGTGGTAACTGTTGGCAAGACGGGCGCGGGCAACGGAGACGAGCCTGCGGCCGGAGCTGCGACGGCATCCGGTTTTAGAGGAGTGTAACCATTGGCCTGGGCATCGGGTCCGGTTCCGTCAGGAACCATCACCGGTTTGCTTCTCAGGCTGGCAAGCCGGGCCTTAAGGCTGGCTGCCAACGGCCCAAGCCAACGGAACAAATCCTGAACGGTCACATCGAGGATCATCGTAAGGGCGATCAACAGCCAGGCGATCAGGATGATCACGAGACCCAATTCGCCAAAGCTGATCCATAAGAAGCGACCAAAGAGATTACCAATGTAACCGCCACCGACACGCTATCCGCTGGGGCCCTAAAAGCGTCTAAGGTGGTTAGAAGCCACAGGAAGAGTAGCACACTGCCCACAGTGCGTTCTAGCGACAGCGGTGGAATGCGTTCGATCTTACGCAGGATCAGCCATAGGCCGAAAGTGATCAAGGCAAGCGGCAGGACATATACCCCCCAACCTATAATTTGGGTAAGATGATTAACGAACCAGTTACTGAATTCAGAGCGTGATGAGGCAAGCAGGGTCAGCAGGATCAGGATACCCAGAATGGCAAGGACGATACCGATGACATCCAGCCGGCGTTCCGGCGACAGGCTTTCCCAAAATGAAGGTGAGGGAGCCGGCGGTTCCACTTGTTTACGAGAACGCGTCTGCCCCTTCAACCGCGCGGGTCGAAAATTTTCCCCTGAGGCTTATTACTTTTCCGGGGAGGAGAGGCTGGTTTTAGGAGGGGCATGGCAGATTATGAAATAGGAGTTCCGGGCAGGAGCTGCGGCAACAAAAGGAGAGATTCGCTTCGGTTAAGTTTGCACCGTACAAAGACCCCACCCCGGCTCCCTACGCTGCGCTCCGGGTGCTTCGCGATCCCCTAAGGGGAGGAGAGATTCCGAATTTTGGGAGGTGGGCGGGAGAGCACCGCCCACCTCCCAAAATTCGGGGATCTTGCCGATAGGCGTTGGCCAGAAAAAGATTATAGCACAAATGGTCTGTTTTCTTTAAGGTACAATTGACCGACATTCTCCAGAATTTATGCAGCCGTGGTGATTACAAAGTTCAAGGTTTTCAAGTTTAAGGTTTCCAGGTTAAGATTCAAAGTATGAGGTCAAGCACCTCAGCGGCGTTAGCACTTCCTAAGGCCCGAAGATCACGATCTACTCTACCCATCCGTATTTGGAAAAAGCCGTTCCGCGGCAGAATGAGACACTTTTCCGAGTTTATGGATGGGGATTTAAGTCACTGCCGCAATCATGAAGGATCCGATTTGTTTGAAATTCTTTTTCTTGGTACTTCTGCCTCCGCCCCTTCCGCCAAACGCGGGCTTCCGGCCCTTATCGTCAAACATGGTGAGTATCGTTTTCTGATCGATTGCGGCGAAGGCACGCAGCGACAGATCTTGCAGTCCGGCACAGGCTTTAAACACCTGACCCGCGTCCTGTTGACACACGGGCATCTCGATCACATCCTGGGCCTCGGCGGCCTGCTCAGCACATTCCTGCGTTGGGAAGCAATTGACGAGCTCGAGATCTTCGGGGGGCGGTCGGCGCTCGACCGCGTCCACGACCTTTTGTTCGGCGTTGTGTTACGCGGCAACCAGCCGCCCATGCCGCTTCAATTCCGCGAGATCACAGGCGGCACGTTTTTCGAAGCGGAGGATTTCACCGTCTCGGCCTTTCCCGTCACGCACCGCGGGCCTGATTGCCTGGGTTATATCTTCGAGGGAAAACCGCGACGGCCTTTCCTGCCTGAAAAAGCGGATGAGCTCGGGGTTCCGTTTGGGCCTGAGCGCCGCGACCTTGTAGCCGGCAAGACGATCAGCCTGCCGAACGGCAAACAGGTTACGCCTGACGATGTACTAGGGCCGGTCCAAAGAGGGCTGAAGCTGGTGGTCGTGGGAGACACCGGTAAAACGGATAACTTGCTTGAGGTGTGCAGGGAGGCGGATACGCTCATCATCGAGTCCACTTATCTCAACGAGGAAGCAGAGATGGCGCATGAGTTCGCGCACCTCACCGCACAGCAAGCCGCCGAGCTGGCTGTTAAAGCCAATGTCAAGCAACTGATCCTTACGCATGTTTCACGCCGTTATCGTGAGAAGGATGTCTTAAAAGAAGCGCAAGCCATCCATCCCAATGCAACCGTCGCGCGTGATTTTGATACGTTCGAAGTGAAAAGAGAAGAAGAAGAGGTAGAGAGTATAGAGAACAGGGAATAGAGAGGAGAAAGTGGGGAGTGGAAAGTAGAAAGTGCGGGGGTGGAAAAGCGTTGATATTCACAAGGATGCTAGCCATTCCATAGAAAAGCAAGAGGGCAACCAGTGTGCGCACCGCAAATTTCTGATAAACTCACGGCATGAACATTCATCTCTCGCGCCTGGCTGTGGTTGGGCTTGCCGTGATCTTGATTGGAACAGCGTGCCAGTCGAAGGCAGCCACGCCGCAAGTAGATACGATGGCTACAGCCGTAGCCCAGGCCGCCTCTGTCCTGCTGACCCAAACCGCAGCCGCCGCTTCGCCGACGCCCCTGCCCCCCACCATTACTCTTACACCCAGCCCTACTGCAACCGAGACCACCACACCGACCTTGAGCGGGCCGCCCAAGCGCCCGCAGACGGTTAATTTTGCGGCATGCTATTTAGGCGGGCCGGGTGGAAAGGCCTATCAATTGGATAGCAACATCAGCAAAGGGAAGGGCGTTGAGCTGCTCGGCCTGGGGAATGTCCCCGGCTGGTATGTCATCCGTAACCCATATTTCCACAGGCCCTGCTGGATAGCGCAAGCCGATCTGAAGATCTTTCCGGGAACAGATATAACCACTTATCCGGTAATGACCCCCGGGATACCTCCCATGGGATCTTAACCAACTATATTAACGCCAGTTCGGGATGAGGATTTTGGTATTTAGTCACTGGGACCCCACCCCGGCCTCCCTCCGCGGCGCTCCGGGATGCTTTCGCGATCCCCTAAAGGTGAGGGAGAAGATTCCGAATTTTGGGGTGTGAACGGGAAAGCACCGTTCACACCCCAAAATTCGGGGATACATGCTTCGCAATGGCAAATTGGCAATTTGCCCTACGTTTTCGATTACAAATGCCTAGGCCTATACTCGACATAGTAATAGTAAAACGCAGCGACGATGCTCAGAAGAATAAATGCCAACGTCCATCGATACTTTGTATCATCAGGCAAGTATTCATTTTTCGTCATATCCCCAAACATACAGAGCCAAAACACCAGAAACGGTAAAATGATAATCGCTGCAATCAGCTGGGGCATGGCAAACTCTCTATTTTTTGAACATGAAAAGACATCGCCGAGGGAGAACACCACGCCAGTATCCACTCTCCGGTAAAACCATCAACGGGGCGGTTAGCAGATAAGAAATTATTTTCGCCGGCGGATGACCGCGTCGATCACCGTTAAATCTTCCGCCCGGTTATATGTATGTGTGGCCAGCACGTTTCCGCCGGGGGGACGCAAAGCAGATACGGTCGTTTCGGCATAATCGTTTTCGTCGAGCCTTACGATGTGATTGAACTTCAATGCATATCCATAACGGTGTGATGAATCTTGTGATGGGCGGATCAATTTTCCATCGTGCAAGAAGATACGGCCCGTGGGCCGGGCCGAACGGATATCCCTGACAACCGGGTTGTTTGGATGCGGAGTCCATTTGTCCGCGAACAGGCTGTCCGCATAAAAGAGATGCAAAGCATCCAGGCTGGAGCCGCCGTTCTCTTTGACGTTCGCAAACAACCAAAACTTGTTTTCATGTTGAAGCAATGTCGCATCGACCGCATAAATGTCCTTCATCATCGGTTTGACAAACTCCCATTGATCTGGGAAGTGCGCGCAGCGATACAGTTCAACACTGCGATTGCCGGCCGTCTCAGGCATCATGAAGGTCTCGCCGCCCTGCTCGAAGAGAAAGGGATACGAAAGATGATACGGGCGTTCCAGAACCACCCGGTTGGATAGGAGACGGCCTTCCCGATCCAGCGTCAGGCAGGCGATGCGACCCAGGCCCGTGGCGTAGATCTTTTCTTCGATAAAGACAAAATAGCAATCCTGTCGGGCCATAATAAATGGATCGCCCCAGTAGCGATCCTTCTCCGGGATAAACGCATGGAATGCAGGCCATTGCAGGGAATCAAAGGTCATGCCCCGCGCCGTTAGGATGACCCACTGGTCGATAAAGAATAAAGAGGAAAGAGTTTTATCGACCCGACGGATGAGGCGTTGAAAGAAAGGCTGTGTCATGCTGATCTATCCCGCGTCCAGCGTGCTCTCCCCATCCACCAGGACGTATAAACTGCGCGGCCTGTTTTCAGTGCGGTCGAAGACGAAATCGGTAACGATATACCCCTTCGCGAAGGCAGTCTCAAAGAACTCACGCGAAAAGAAACGCCAGTCACGCGCCAGGGAAAAATCAGCAGCCTTCAATGCCATGAAATCCGAAGGGATCTCGGCGGCTACCAGTTGTCCTTCGAGAGCCGGAACATGTTCAGGAGGAAGGACGAAATTTCCGGCTCCGGTTTGAAGAATATAGAAGGGCCGGACACCCACGCGGGTGAGGTTGCTTAATTTAAGCATCGGGCGGGGATGTTTGCCGAGGCGGCGTTCGACGCGCTTCGTGTTGACCCACCAATCCACCTGAAAGCGGTCGGAGGGCAGCCCGGCATTCAGCCCATCACGCATGTCGCCATATTCGGACTGCCGGTACGTGGAACAGACCGCACCGAGACGCGCTACGTTGAGATAGGCATTCCGACTCAGCAGCGGGTCGTAGGTCCAGGTGATGTGATCGAGGCTCTGATGCCGTATCATCTGCCACTGGGCGCGCTTCAGCGCGAAACCGATGCCGCTGTCGCGATGGTCGGGATGAACGCCGGCCATGTGCGAACAGTGCTTGGGACGCGGCCCGTCAGGCGTGAACTCCAGCCCCGGAAAGCCAAACACAAAGCCCACCAATTCCTGATTGACGAATGCGCCCAGCACAACGCCTCCGTTATGGACCACGGTGATAAGCAGATGCGCAGGAACGACGTCTGTTTCACTGCCGGGCCATATTACGCGTTGAAGGGCCTCGACCGCAGACATTTCTTCGGAAGTTTCCAGGAGACGGATGTTCCAGGGTGTCATGGTTTATCGAAAAATTTGCCGCCAAGGAACCGGCCCACCCCTGGCAAGTGGATGCCCGGGAAGGCCGGTCCTCGAACTGTTGGATCCTGCTTTTTATCCTCAGGTCAATATTACCCGGCAATCGGATTGCCGGGTAATGGGTCTAAAAGTGAAACGTACGTATCGCTTCCAAAACTTTCTTCGTTGTATCGGAAGTCTGCGTTGAAACGGTCTTCCAAAGCGCGCTGGCCCAGGGCGTGCGTTTCAGATAATCGAGACGGTAGGTGAAGCGCGCCGGCATGAGTCCGAAAGTACGCGGCAGGTTATCCACCGAACAGGTACGGTTGATCGAAATGTAATCCAGCCAGAAAGAGGAGGCCGGATAACGCGGGACAAAAGATTCGAAAGTCACGATCATCGCCCGCAGCACCTGGGGGGGCAGTTCAAAGAGCCAGTGCGGCCTTTGCGTGGCCTGCATGATTATTTCGACGATCTGCCGCACGGTAAAAAATTCGCTCCCGCCGATCTCATAGGTGTGATTGACCGTCGCTTCATTATCCAGAGACCAGAGCAGAACGGTAACCAGGTCCTCCACCCACAGGGGTTGAATAACCGTCCGCGTACTGCCCGGCAATGGAAAAACGAACGGCGACATTTGCAGCAAGCGCGCCAGGCTGGTTGTGAAATGGTCTTCCGGGCCGAAGATGAGGGAGGTCTGGATGATTGTATAAGGCACGCCCGACCGCCGGATATGCTCTTCCGCGATGCCCTTGGCTTTGAAGACCGGGAAGCCCGAGGCACGGCCGGCGCCGATATGGCTGAGGTAAAAGAAGCGCTTGACGTCCGCATCTGCAGCCACGCGCGCCAGGCTCTCGGTGCCCCGCATGTCCACCGCCAACAGATTGGCATTACGCCCTTGCGACTCCGCACCGGCGAGGTGAAAGATCGCGTCCACGCCTTTGAGGGCCGCGCGGAAGGCACGCTCGTCTGCCAGGCTGGCCACGGCCACCTCCACGGGGAGACCCCGGGGGAGTTGCGGTGAACGCCGGGAAGGTCGAATGAGCACCCGGACTTCGCGCCCGGCGTCGAACAAATGACGCATCAGCGTGCGGCCAATGAAACCCGTTGCGCCCGTGATTAAAATCATAAACAAATTATAGCAGAGGTGGAAAAGGCCCTTTTTGGGTATCTACTGGTGGTGATACCGCTGGAGGTGACAATGCTTCGCATTCGCGTCACCCTTTCGTCCATCTTCGCTACGCTCGACTTTCAGCCTGGGACTAGAGACTTCGAAAAATGAATATGGGCGGGGAAGAACACCCCGCCCATATTCATTTTTCGGACAAACAACAGCAGGACGGTGAGAAGTTACCCTTTTTGGAATGAAATTGAAAGCTCGTTCCACGGGGTCATTGTTTTAAGACAGTGTAGAATCACTTTCTTGGATAGTATCGGTGACCGTACTGAAGCGCAGATCGTTACAAGATGAAGCTTCCATCAAGAACCGCATCCGCACACCGTTCGTCAGAAAATAAAACCGGCGAGGAATTCAACCTGGTTTTTCATAACAACGCGCTCCCCATGTGGGTATATGACACGGAAACCCTGTGTTTCCTGGATGCCAATGCCGCGGCCGTGAAGCTGTATGGATACTCACGCGCCGAGTTTCTCAAGATGCGCCTGTCAGACATCGTCGATGGGGATCAGGACACACGTAAAAAAGCCGCGGGACCAAGCGGGCAACGCAGGCCAGCGGCGATCAGGCACTGCACAAAGAACGGCACATCTATCCATGTCCAAACCTCATCGAAGAGAATAACTTATCACGGCCACAAGGCTACCCTGGCGGAGATCAAGGAAGTCCTGGGCAAGACGCAGACCGATCAATACTTCAGGACGCTGCTGGACGATACACCGGATTCGATTGTAGTCATCAATCCCGGTGGGAAGATCGTTCTTGTCAATAAGCAGACGGAAAAGTTATTTGGTTATACGCGCGAGGAGCTCCTTGGTAAAGGGATGGAAATCCTTGTCCCCCAACGGCTCAGGTCAAAGCACCGGCTTCATCGCGGCGATTACTCCCGGAAGCCGCGGGTCCGTCAAATGGGCGTTGGGCTTGAATTACGAGGGCTCGCCAAAGACGGCAGCGAGTTTCCGGTGGAGATCAGCCTGAGTCCGGTTCAGACCGAGGGCGGCCTGCTGGTCATGGCTGCCATACGGGATATCACCGACAAGAAGCAGGCGGAAACAGCGCTTGCTCGAAGTGAGAACAACTATCGCGATCTTGTCGATCATACGCAGCTTTTGATGTGTACCCACGACCTACAGGGTAACCTGCTTTCGATCAATCCCTGGGCAACCAAAGTGCTGGGGTATGAAGCGAAAGATCTGATCGGCAGGAATATCCGGGAGTTTCTTGCGCCTGAGACGCGGGCCCGCTTTAGTAGATACCTGGTGAACATCCGCAAACACGGGGCCGCGCAAGGTGTTATGCAAGTGATCACGGCTTCCGGCGAGCAGCGTTTTTGGGAATATCACAACACGCTGCGGACGGAAGATGTAGCGGAGCCGCTCGTACGCGGGACGGCTTATGACATCACCGAGCGCAAGGCAGCTGAAGAAGGTTTGCGTCGATCAGAGGCCATGTTTCGAGGGTTATTTGAGAGCGTGCTGGACGGCATCTTCCGCACCACACCGGACGGCCGCATCCTTTCTGCCAGCCCGGCCCTGGTCCACATGCTGGGATATCAAACGGAAGACGAGCTGCTTTCGATAAATGTTGGGAGTTTGTATTTTGATCCCCAGGTTCGGGAACGAACCAAGCGGATACTGAAGAAGACCGGTGAATTACGCAACGTCGAGATCGAATTAAAACGCGGCGATGGCAGGCCGCTGACAGTCCTGGAAAACTCGCGCATGATCCAGGACTCAAAAGGCACGGTAATTTTCTATGAGGGCACGCTGACGGATATTACCGAGCGCAAGCGTGCTGAAGAAGCCCTGCGCTCTTCTGAAGGTGAGCTGCGCGCCGTGTTCGAGGCCATTCCCGACCTGGTGCTGGTGCTTGACAAGGATGGCCGCTATCTAAAGATCGCTCCGACCAATCCCAATTCGATCCCTTTCCCGCCGGAAATTACTCCCGGCAGGCGTGTGCATGACATCTTCTCCCGCCCCAAGGCCGAGGAGTTCGTGGGGCATATCCGAAAAGCACTGCGGACGAAAAAGCCGGTCCAGTTTGAATATGCCCAGTTGATTGGCGACCGGGTTATGTGGTTTGCCGGAACCACCGCCCCACTTACAAAAGATACCGTTGTCTGGGTAGCCCGCTACATTACTCCTCAAAAACTGGCAGAGGAACAGGACCAGCGCCGCCTGGCGGAACTGGAAACCTTATATGAGAGTGGCCTGGTCTCAGCCAGACCCTGGATCCACGACAGATCGGCGAAAAAATAATCAGGGTCCTTTCCGAGCGCCTCAACCTGCATCATGCTGCGGTGCGTGTCCGGCGTGAAGAAGGCGACGAAGTGGAGCTGCTGGCTTTTAGTGAGATGGAAGATCAGGCCGGCGCAAACGGAATTCGCGCAAACGCGAGCGTAATGCAATCACAAAAATCGGGCAGGGGATGGCAGGCTGGGTAATCGAACATGGACAGCTTATCAACAGCGGTAACCTTCCGGATGACCCTCGTTATCCTGAAACCTTCCACCATATGCTGTCCGGTTTATATGTTCCGATCTGGGCCGGCGGACGCGTCCTGGGCTGTATCAGCGTGGAAATCGATCAGCATGATGCGTTTAAGGAAGCGGATGAACTTCTGTTAACCACCCTGGCTTCACAAGCCGCGGCCGCTTTGGAAAACGCCCGTTTGTTTGCCGAGACCCAGAAACGGGCGGCCGAGTCGAACGCCCTATTTTAAAGCTACGTGTGATCTGACGGCCCAAACGGACCTTGCGACGCTGCTGCAAACCCTGGCGGAGAGAGTGGCGGCACTGCTGAATGTCACCGGCGGCGGCGTATATCTTTATGATCCTGAAAACGAGCAGCTGGAAATCGTATCGGCCACCCACGCAAGCCTGCCCATTGGGACGCGGCTTGAAATGGGAGAAGGCATGGCAGGCCGCGTTGCTGAAAAGCGCGAAGCCCTGATCGTGGAAGATTATCAAAATTGGGAGGGGCGTTCCGTCCAATATGCAGATCAGCCCTTCGAGGCTGTCCTGGAAGTGCCCATGCTTTATAGAGGCGAGCTGATAGGCGTTATCGCTGCCTACCGTTTACAGTCCGAAAATTCTCCGGCTGGCGAGGAAAAACGAAGGTTTACCGAGGAAGACCTGCGGCTGGTTTCATTATTCGCCGCCAGCGCGGCGGGGGCCATCTACAGCGCGCGCCTGTTCGATGCGGAGCGGTTGAGGAGGCAGGATGCAGAAAGGCTGCGACTGATTGCCGTTCATTCAGCCGAGCGCCTGTCCGTCCTGCATGCCGCCACGCAGGAGATCACCGGTATCAGCCAGGACCCTGAACAGGTCTATGCTTCCATCCACCGGGCGCTTCGCGTTTGATGCCGACCGAGGCCTTCGCCATCACGCTGATCGACGAAGAGCATTACGAAATCGACGGGGTATATCTATTCGACAAGAATGGCCGAGCCCTTCCATGAATGTCCCCTTTGGACAGGGCTTTTCAGCCGGGTGATCTTTAGCGGTGAGACCTGTTGATAAACGATCTCGAGGCCGAGGATTGCAAGGCTGTCCATTTCGGATCGCAGGAGCATGTCCGCTCCGTGCTGGCAGTGCCTCTGCGAGCAGGCGGGCATGTGATTGGAGCCATTTCAGCCCAGAGCTATCAGCCTGATGTCTATAATGAAGAAGACCAGGTATTGCTCGAGATGCTGGCTGCCCAGGCCGCCATTGCCATTCAAAATGCCCGCCTGTATCAGGAGGCTTTGCGTTCTGCAGAACGCCAGGTCGGTGCTGCACCGGTATCGGCCAGGAAATGGCCCGTCTCAACCAGGAGCCTGAACAGTTATATGCCGCGATCCATGATGCGGCGGCTCAATTAGTACCGGCGGATGTGTTTTACATTGCCCTGATCAACGAAGCAGAAAATCAGATGGACGGCGTCTACGCGTTCGACCGTGGCAAACGCCAGCCGGACGTCCGATTCCCGCTGGGTTCAGGCTATTCCGGTTGGGTGATCGAAAACAGCAAGACGCTCCTCATCCAGGATGCGCGTGTGCCGAACGGTATTAGAACCCATGAATTTTCCGGATGAAGGGAATACCCGCTCGGTCCTGGTGGTTCCATTGCGGCTCGGCGAGAAAGTGATCGGCGCCATGTCGGCCCAGAGTTATAAAGAAAATCAATATGGCGAGGAAGACCGGGCGATTTTTGAAATGCTCGGCTCCCAGGTGGCAATCGCCATTGAAAATGCGCGCCTGTTCGATCAAACGAGCCGCCGCCTGAACGAGCTCGAGTCGCTGACAAAAGCCGGCGAAGCTCTCACCGGCACCCTGGAATTGAACCCCCTGCTTGAAAATATTCTGCGGGCTGCCTGCCAGGCCATACCCGCCGCCGAAAAAGGGACCATCCTGCTGGGCGACAGATGAATATCATCACGTGGGTGAGCAGACCGGAAACATCATCTGCATGTGCGTGCACAAGTGGGCTATGACGATGCCCTCATGTGAACTTCCGTTTGACGACAGCAAAGGCTATGCCGGCCGGGCTTTCATGAGAAATGTCCGATCCTGATCCGCGATTCTATGGCCGAATACGAGATCCCCTTCGACCAAAAGCTTGAGGAGGTCAACATGGTCCAGAGTGCGATCGTGGCGCCCTTGATCGTAAAAGGGGAAGCCATTGGGGCGATCTCTTTGGATAATGCTTCACGCATGTCCGCTTTCGACGAGGAGGACCTGAGCTTATTGGTCCTGTTTGCCTCTTCTGCGGCGGTGGTGATCGAAAACGCCCGGCTCTTCGGTGAGACGCGTCGCCGGGCGGATGAATTCGAGATCCTCTACGATATGACGCGCGATATAGGTGCCAACCAACAGGATCTATCATCGCTCCTGCCAACCCTGGTTGAAAAGGCCGCCCACCTGCTGGGGGCATACGGCGGCGCTATCTACCTGTATGACGCTGTCGGAATGACCTGGAACTGAACGTCGCCTTCCCAGCAGAGATGGCCTCCGGGCGTACGGCAAAGTTGGGCGAAGGTGCGGCAGGGCGTGTTGCTCAAACCCGGACGCCTCTTGTCATCGATGATTACGAGACCTGGCCGGATCGCAGACCGAGCCTGGAAGGGATCCCCTATCGTGCCGTATTGCAAGTGCCGATGATTTACGGCGGCGATCTGATCGGGGTCCTCGAAACCTATGAATAGGGCGATTCCAAGCGGAAGTTCAGCGAAGCAGATGTAAAGCTGCTTTCGCTCTTTGCAGCCCACGCTGCCGGCGCGATCCATAACACGCGCCTGTTCGATGAAGCCCGCAAAACCGCCGCCAAATTTGCAAATCTTTACGAGACGGCCCACGATCTCTCCGGCCAGCATGATCTGGATGATCTGCTTAACTTGATCGTGGAACGCGCCGGGTCGCTGTTGAATGCGCCGATCAGCGGGATCTATCTTTACGATGAAGCACGGAATGATCTGTACGTGGCAGTCAACCGGGGGCTCACCACCTCGCTGGGCATCCGCCTGGCCATGGGCGAAGGGGTTGCCGGCCGGGTTGCACAATCGCGCCAGCCGCTCATTATTGACGACCATCAGTGTTGGGAAGGCCGTTCGCCCCAATATGAAGGAGTTCCCCTGCGCTCCGTTCTGGAAGTGCCGATGTTGTATGGCGGCGAACTGATCGGCGTTTTAACCGTGGACGAGATCGGCGATTCCGAACGCAAGTTTACACAGGAAGATGCCAGTCTTTTATCGCTCTTTGCCTCCCAGGCGGCTGCCGTGGTTTACAGCGCCCGCCTGTTCGAAAAGGTCAGCCAGCGCGCCGGGGAATTCGAAGCGCTTTATCAGACAGCTGCCGACCTGTCGTCTCAGAGCGACCTGCCGACCCTGTTGAACACCATCATCCAACGCGCCTGGGTCCTGACCGGAGCAGCAGGCGCGGGCTTCTATCTGTTCGATCGCGAACGCGGCGACCTGGAATTGGTGGCCATCCATGACCCGGATTTACGACCCGGTATTCGCCTTGATCTTGGCGAAGGTATTTCGGGAAGGGTCGCTCAGACCCGGCAGCCTCTCCTGGTCAATAATTACCAGACCTGGGATGGCCGTTCACCCAAATATAAAGGGATCCCTCATACCTCTATCATCGCTGTCCCCATGCTTTACAGCGGTGAATTGATCGGCGTCCTGAATGTATTCAACCGTGCCGACAAATAAAAACCGCCGCCGCAGCGGAATTAGCGAACAGGATATCCATCTTATATCTTTATTCGCAAATGCAGCCGCCGGCGCGGTGTATGGGGCGCGCCTGTTGGACCAGGCCCGCCGGCGCGTGGAAGAACTGGATGCGATCGCCCGCGTCTCTTCGGCTTTGAGGACGGCATCCACACGGGCGGAGATGGCGCCGATCATCCTGGCTCAATTACGGGAAATATTGCATGCAGATGGCGCCATGTTCCTGCAGCTTGAATCCCGTCACCCAGGAAATCGATCATCGAATTGAGCCAGGGCAATCTGAACCCCTCACCGGCTTCACCATTCCGGCCGGTGTAGGGTTGAGCGCACAGGTGATCCGATCCCGCCAGGTATACGCACGCCCAATTTGCATGACGACCCGAGGTATTCCTCGCCCGAGCTGATAAAGGCGTCCGCAGTGCAGCCATCGTCCCGCTTGTTTCCCAGGATCTTGCGCTGGGAGTGTTGTGGGTCACGCGCGATGAGAAAAATGGCGTCCAGCCGCCGCCTTTGATAAACGCGACCTGCGCATCCTGTCCGCCATTGGCGATATAACCGCCAACGCCATCCATCGTGTTTCCCTTTATGAGGAGACCACCCATTACGCGGAACAACTGGTCACGGTCAATGCCATGGGCCATGCGCTCTCCGAGACACTCGACCTGCCGGGTATTTATGAAAAGGCAGCGCGTTCGGCCCTTGATCTTTTGCCGGATACCGGCAACGGTCACCATTTCCCTCTTCGATCCTCAGACGAAGTTGATCACAGCGGCATACGGGCTGCAGAATGGCGATCTGATCGATGTGACTGCCCTGCCGGCCTTGCCTTCGAAGATTCGGAAAGAAAACCAGAGCAAGGTCATTTTAAGCGCCAAGCCGCTCATTGTCTCCGATTTGAATGAATATCGTAAGATTGCAGGAGGTCCAGCGCAGGAAAGGCAGTGATACGGGCAGCACTGCAGTCCGCCCTATACGTCCCGATGAAGGCCGAAGGTCGGGTGATCGGTGTGCTGCAGCTGGAAAGTTATACTAAAAACCGTTACACCTCGAATGATGCCGAATTGCTGGAATTGGCCGCCAACACAGTGGCCGGCGCCATCCAAAATACGCGCCTGTTTTCCCAGCTTAAACGGCGCGTCGATCAGCTTTCCGCCTTGCATGCAGTGGACACTGCCATCGGCTCCACCACCGATCTGCGCGTCAGCCTGCAAGCTGTGCTGGAAAATATTACCCGCCAGCTGCGGGTGGATGCGGCGGATGTCCTTTTGTTGAACCCTTCCACTCTGATCCTTCAATATGCCGCCGGGGTCGGCTTCCTCACTTCCGAAACAATGCATACCTCTCATCCATTGGGAAGGGTCAGGCTGGCAAGGCCGCATTGGAGAGGCGGACGGTCTATATCCCTGACCTGAATGCAGAGAATACGGGATTTCTCCGGACCAATTTGATTACAGCCGAGAGGTTCGTAGCCTTCCTGGCTGTGCCGCTGATCGCCAAAGGCGAGGTCAAAGGCGTGCTGGAGATCTTCCATCGTTCCCTGGACATGGATGAAGAGCGGAAGTCTTTCCTGGAGATGTTGGCCGGCCAGGCGGCGCTGGCGATTGACAATGCCCTGATGTTCGAGAGCCTGGAAAAGGCGAACGTCGAATTGATCATGGCCTATGATGCCACGATCGAAGGCTGGTCCCAGGCGCTTGAGTTGCGCGACCAGGAAACGCAGGGACATTCGGCCCGTGTCCTCGACCTTACTCTGCAGCTGGCACCGCCATGAACCTCCCTGATAGGGAAACACAGGATATCCGCCGCGGTGTGCTGCTGCACGATATCGGCAAAATGGGTATCCCCGATTCAATCCTCCATAAACCCGGCCAACTGACCGATGATGAATGGGAGGTCATGCGCAAGCATCCTCAATATGCCTTTGACATGCTGGCACCGATCGTTTATCTGCGCAATTCGCTCGATATTCCCTATTGCCATCATGAAAAATGGGACGGCACGGGTTATCCGCGCCGGCTGAAAGGCGAGACGATCCCTCTCGCTGCGCGCATCTTCTCGATCGTGGATGTCTTCGATGCGCTGACCTCCGACCGGCCCTATCGAAAAGCCTGGTCCAAGGAAAAGACGATCAAATATATTCGAACAATCGGGGAAACATTTCGATCCCCACGTTGTGGATGTCTTCCTCAAACTGATCGGTACGTAAATATGCGCATATCTGGTAATAGTTCAGGAAAAACCGGGCATGAACGCTACCGGCGATTTGTATCGTCGGAGTGGGTGATGGCGGCTATCAGCTTCGACGTTTATTCGAAGTCGGCTGCGCGGCTGGAAGCCGCCTCGCTCAACGCTTCGCCTCACGCCCGAAGATAGAACGGGAAAAGATCATTCATTCATCCAGGTTGATTCGAATTCAACATACACTTTCGCAGATAGCAGAAAGACGGGCCGATGTTCCTTATTCCCCATGTACAACAGTGTAACGGTGCGGGAGTTATTTTTTTTCATCACGGGATGAATTGCCAATGCTTTGATGCTATCTTATTTTCCCCGCTGCTTGTAATGCTGCCCGGGCAGGGAGCGCAAACGTTCAGCCGCGCTTTCAGGTGTGATATCGCGCTGCGGCATGGCCAGCATCTCGTAACCCACCATGAACTTGCGCACGGTGGCCGAACGCAGCAAGGGCGGATAGAAATGCGCATGCAGCAGCCATTCCGGATGCGCCCGTCCATCGAACGGGGCCTGATGGAAACCCATGGAATAGGGGAACGAAATTTCGAACAAATTATCGTAACGGGTCGTGACCTGTTGGATTACTTCGGCCAGGGCCGTGATCTCATCTGCGTCCAGGTCTGTCAGATAAGCGACGGGGCGGTGCGGCACCAACAGCAACTCAAAAGGCCAGACCGCCCAGAACGGCACGAGGGCGGTGAAGTGTGCATTTTGAAAGACGATCCGTGCGCCCTGCGCTTTTCTTCGGCCAGGTAATCGAGCAGCAGCAGACGTCGATGCTCATCGAAGTAAGCCGTTTGAGTTCCAAGCTCTTTGGAAATTTCATTGGGTAATTCCGACTGGGCCCAGATCTGGCTGTGCGGATGGGGGTTGGAACAACCCATCAACGCCCCTTTGTTCTCGAAGACCTGTACGTTGTGAATAAAATCCTTTGAGCCGAGCTCCGCGGTTTGTCCCGCCCAGGTGCTGAGGACATTTTCGATGGCGGGCAGTTCGAGCTCCGGCAGGGTCAGGTCGTGGCGCGGTGAGAAGCACACCACCCGGCACAGGCCGCGCTCCTGCTAAAGCGAGCAGCGAGCCGGCAGGCGGGGCATCGAAGCTCAGCTTCCGGCAAAAGGAGGCAAAATCGTTATCAAAGACAAAGGTGCCGTATAGGGATTCCTGATGCCTCCGGCGCGCTCGTTACCGGGGCATAAATAACAGGTCGGGTCATATTCCGGCAGGTTTTCGGTGGGCGTCTTTTCCACCTGTCCCAGCCAGGGACGCCGGCCGCGGTGAGGTGAAACAAGCACCCAATCACCGGTGAGCGGATTGAGACGACGATGAGGGGTATCAAACATTTGGTGAAGTTCCTTTTGGTTTGTCCAGCATAGACTTTAAGGATAAACCTACGGAAAGGGTTTCAATAATTTTACAGGGGTGGAATGAAACATTCATGGGTATTTACTGTGCTGATACGCTGGAAAGTGACACTGTCTTCGGATTCGCGTGCAAGCCTTCCGTCCATCTTCGCTACGCTGATTTCAGCCTGGCATGCTGCGTGAAAGAACACCTTTTGCAGGGAGATCGCCTGCACCTAGGCTTCGGAAAATGATATGAGCGGGGAAGCCAGCAACAGGGGGGTGAGTAGTTACATTCATGCTTACAGTGGACCTCCCATTATTGATCCTATTTTCGGCCCCTTCCATGCTGGATACAGGGAAAAATGAGTCTCAAATTGTCACACAATTTGATAATATATTATTGCAATTAGGAGTATGATTGTAGGATGCCCATCACATCATGTGGAGAATGGGGCTCCCATGGAAAACAACATTCAAATGGAAATATCAAGGACCGCTAAGTTCAGGGCCAGCCCTGGTGCTTATCAGGCCACGGCCATAGGGAAAAAACAAAGGGCGGAAGAAAAGCAAGGACCAACTCACCCTTTAAAAGATACAGAACTTCGGTATCGTAGCCTGTTCGAGACAGACTGAATGGATTTGCCTACTGCAAGATGATCTTTGAACAAGGCCGGCCGGTGGATTTTATTTACCTTGACGTTAATAGCGCCTTCGAAACGTTGACCGGGTTTAAGGATGTGGTCGGTAAAAAAGTTTCCCGAGGTCTACCGGTATCAGAAAGATAGACCCGGAGTTGTTCGAAATTTATGCAGGGTAGCTCTGACGGGGCTTCCCGACGGTTCGAGATTTACGTGGAAGCCTTGAAGATGTGGTTCCTGATCTCGGTGTATCTCCCGAGAAAGAATACTTTGTGGCCGTTTGATGTGATGACCAGCGCAAACGCGGAGAGGCCGAGATTTAGAAACTGGTGAAGTCCCCGACGAGAATCCCTACCCGGTAAAACATTAGACGTAAAGGGCATCATCTTTACGCAACCAGGAGCCATTCAGGCGCTACTCGGTGATTGGAACAGCCACGGGGAAGCTGCGACATTCTTTTGGCGGAAGAAAGTGACCGAACGCTCTGATACCAGTCCAAGCAGGACCTGGACCCTTTTATACGCGCTCACATTTTTTGCCCGAAGAACTCCGATCAGGGAGGAAAATACGTCCACCTGTATGGCCGGGACATCACCGAGCGCAAGCGCGCCGAAGAGGAACTGCGCAAGGCGCATGACGAATTGGAGCTCCAGGTCCAACAGCGGACCGCCGCGCTTTCCCAGTCGAATATGCTGCTCCAGACCCTGTTGGACAACATGCCCGACCAGATCTACTTTAAGGATGCCGAGAGCCGCTTTATCAAGAACAGCAGGGCCCAGGCCAGGCGCTGGGGTTGAGCGACCCGTCCCAGGTGGTCGGCAAGACCGACTTTGACTTTTTTCCCCATGCCCAGCGTTCTTATGATGAAGAACAGGAAATAATCCGATCCGGCAAACCCCTGGTGGACTTCGAAGAGCGGGTGGTCTGGCCCGACGGTCACGAGACCTGGGTATCCACGACGAAAGTTCCGCTGCGCGACCCGGAGGCAAGATCATCGGCACATTTGGGATTTCGCGGGACATCACCGACCGGAAGCGGAACGAGGAAGCGCTGCGGAAAGCCAGGGATGAACTGGAAGCCTTCTCGTATTCGGTCTCGCACGACCTGCGCGCCCCCTGCGCGGCATCGACGGCTGGAGCCTGGCCCTGCTCGAAGATTACGGCGGCAGCTTGACGAACAGGGACAGGAATATATCAACCGGGTGCGCGCAGAGACCCAGCACATGGGCGAGCTGATCGACGACCTGCTGCAGCTTTCGCGCATCACGCGCGCCGAGATGCATACGGAAAGGGTGGACCTGAGCGCCATCGCCCGATCGATTGCCGCCCGTCTGCAGGAGGGCGAACCTCAGAGACAGGTGGAATTCATCATTCAAAACGGACTGAGCGCCATAGGCGATGCGCACCTGCTGGAGGTCATGCTCACCAACCTGTTGAGCAATGCGTTCAAGTTCACCGGCAAGACTGCGGATGCGCGCATCGAATTTGGCCTGATACAAGGTGAACGGCGCGTGTTTTTTGTCCGCGACAACGGCGCCGGTTTCGACATGGCCTATGCAAAAAAACTTTTTGGGGCCTTTCAGCGCATGCACAAGGATTCCGAATTCCCCGGTACGGGCATCGGGCTGGCCACCGTCCAGCGCATTATCAACCGCCACGGCGGGCGCGTATGGGCCGAGTCGGCTGTAAACCAGGGCGCGACATTCTTCTTTACCCTTTAGGAGGACCGATGAAACACAAGGTCATTTCTGCTGGTGGAAGATAACCCCAGCGATATCGGGCTGACCCGGCGGGCGCTCGCCAAAAGCCGTATCGCCAACGAGCTGGTCGTGGCGGAAGACGGGCAGGAAGCTTTGGACTATTTATTCGCAGGCGGCAAATACGCAGGCCGGGATGTGAGCGATACGCCGGCCCTGATCCTGCTCGACCTCAAACTGCCGGGGCCGATGGCCTGGAGGTGCTGCGCCGGATCCGCACCGACGAGCGCACCCGGCGCCTGCCTGTGGTCATCCTGACCACTTCCAAGGAAGAACAGGACGTGGCGCAAAGTTACGACCTGGGCGCTAACAGCTACATCCGCAAACCTGTGGATTTCAAGCAGTTTGTAGAGTCTGTGGACGCCTGGGGTTGTATTGGCTGGTGTTGAATGAGCCGCCCCCGCCACAAAGAATTGAGTATGGCTAAACCTCTTGCAGTTTTGATCGTCGAAGATTCAGAGGCGACGCAGTTGGTCGTCCGCCTTGAGTAAGGCAGGCTATAAAGTCGATTACGAACAGGTCGATTCCGCCGAAGGATGCGCACGGCGCTGGAGAAACAAAACTGGGATATCGTGATCTCCGATTACAGCCTGCCGCAGTTCGATGGCAGCGCCGCGCTCACCCTGCTCCAGGAGAGAGGATGGATATTCCCTTCATTGTCGTCTCGGGGACGATGGGCGAAGAGACTGCCGTGGCCATGATGAAATCGGGGGCGCACGACTATCTGGTCAAGGGCAACCTGACGCGCCTGGTACCAGCCATCGACCGCGAGCTCGAACAGGCGAAAGAGAGACGCGAGCGCAGGAGGACGGAAGAGGAATTACGCCGGTCACGCGCAACTGCTGCATCAAAGTTTCGGCAGCCTCTATGATGACCTGTTTATGATTGACGCCGCGACGACGGGAGACACCTGGATTGCAACCCGTCTGCATGCGAAATGTCCGGCCACTCAGCGCTCCTGGGGAGTTGGACAGACCACCGCACTATTGCATGCGGACAAATCACTCTCATCGAATTTCGCCGCCGCCTTCGCCAGTCGGTTGAGGAGATAAGGGCTTCTTCTACATTCCTGAATATCAGATGAGAAAGAAGGATGGAACGCTCTTTTTCACGGATCAGACGGTCACGCCGCTCCGGGATTTGGGAGGCCGGATCACCGGTTGGGCGAGCGTGGTTCGCGATATCACGGAGCGCAAACAGGCAGAAGAAGCGCTGCGTGTAGAGCGAAAACATTTTGCGATGTTCTTCCTCGAGCAATCGGAAGATGCCATCATGCTGGCCGATGAGCAGGGGAAAGTGATCCAGTGGAGCAGAGGCGCCGAAAAACTGACCGGTTATTCCCGTGCCGAATCGATCGGTATGCCCTTGTGGGACATTCAATTCCGGTCGGCGCCAAATGAGTTCAAGACCACAGAACGCCATGAGCTGATCAAAACCAGTTTGCAGGCGGCTTTGATTTCCGGCCAGGGAGCGATTTTGAACCGTTTAACCGAGGCCGCGGTCGAGCGGCCGGACGGCATCCGTTTAATAACTCAATCACTGGCATTTTCGATCCGTACAAACAAAGGCTTTATGCTTGGCAGCATTCTCCGGGATATCACCGAACGCAAACAGGCAGAAGAGGCCATACAACACACAGCAGCACTGCTCTCAGAGGCGCTGGGTATCGCCAGGCTCGCCAATTGGGAGTACGACGTTGAAAAGGACCTGTTCCTCTTCAACGACCATTTTTACGCGATCCTCCACACGACGGCAGAGCGGGAAGGCGGTTACAGCATGTCATCGGCGCAGTATGCGCAGCGCTTTGTCTATCCGGAAGACGCGCCGGCAGTCGCCGCCTCGATCAAGAGGGCTCTGGCCTCCACCGACCGGCACTACAATGCTCAGCGCGAACATCGAATTCATTATCGAGACGGGGGCGTGGGTCATATCCTGGCTATTGTCCATATTGACAGGGATGAACAGGGCCGCATCACCAGGTATTACGGCGTGAACCAGGATATAACCGAACGCAAGCTGGCCGAAGAGGCCACAGAGCACACAACCGAGCTGCTATCAGAGGCGATGGATATCGCCAAGCTCGCCAATTGGGAATATGATATCGAAAAGGACCTGTTCCTCTTCAACGACCATTTTTATGCGATCTTCCACACTACGGCGGAGCAGCAAGGCGGCTATAGGATGTCGTCGGCCCAATATGCTCAAGGCCTGGTCCATCCGGACGATGCCGTGGTCGTCGGCGCCGCAATCGAGAAGGCCCTGGCCTCCACCGAGCGGAACTACAGGACGCAGCTTGAGCATCGTATTCTCTACGCAGACGGCGGGACCGGTTATATTTCAGTAATTATCCATATTGATAAGGATGAACAGGGCCGCATCCTCAGGTATTACGGCGTGAACCAGGATATAACCCAGCTCAGGCGGGCGGCAGAGATGAGTACATATCTGGCATCCATCGTCGAGGCCTCGGATGATGCGATCATCGGTAAAACGCTCGACGGCACCATCACCAGCTGGAATTCCGGCGCAAGGCAGCTGTATGGCTACTCCGCCGAGGAAGTAATCGGGCAGCCCGTCTCGCTGCTTATCCCCCCCGACCGCCCCAATGAACTGCCGGAAATTCTTTCCAGGATCCGGCGCGGCGAGAGTGTTGAGCATTATGAAACCATCCGCTTGATGAAAGACGGGGCGCCCTTGAATGTCTCTCTCACGGTTTCGCCCATCAAAGATGCCGCGGGGCAGGTCGTTGGCGCCTCCTCCATTGGCCGCGACATCACCTCGCGCAAACAGGCGGAGCAGGCGCTGCAGGCCAGTGAAGCCCGTTATAGAGGCTTGTTCGAAGATTCGCCCATCTCACTCTGGGAAGAGGATTTCTCTGCCGTTAAACAGCGGCTTGATATGTTGAGTGAAGAAGGGATAACAGACTTCAAGGAATATTTCAGTTCACACCCGAAAGTAATGGTCGAGCTTGCAGCTTCGATAAAAGTTGTGGATGTCAACCAGGCAACCATGAAGATGTTCGGGGCACATCGCAAGGAAGAGCTGGCAAAGAACCTGGCCGACATTTTTATTATTGAGCAAAACCAGAAGTCCTCGGTTGAATTTATCAACATAGCAGAGGGTAGAACGAGTTTTGGATGGGATGGAATCAATAGAACGCTGGATGGCCGGCTGATCAATGTCGGTCTGTGGTGGTCCGCAGCCCCAGGCTACGAAAAATCTCTATCCCGCGTGATCATTTCGATGATCGATATTACGGAGCGCAAGCGAGCCGAAGCGGCGCTGGAAAAATCAGAGCGGGATTATCGGGCGCTGTTCGAAAATATGCCCATCGGCCTGTATCGTACTGCAATGGATGGGCGCATGCTGGATGCAAACCAGGCGATGGTCAAAATATTCGGGTATCAAGACCGGGAAGCGCTGCTCCCAACGAACGTAAAAGACCTTTATCTGAACCCCGACTCTGATCGGGAGTTCAAGCGCGAAATGGAAAAGAACGATGTCCTCCCCAATTTCGAGTCGGAATTCAAACGCCCGGACGGAAGCGTCTTTTGGGCCGAGGATCATATACGCCTCATCCGTAATGAAGCGGGGGAGCCTCTATATTATGAGGGCAGCATCATCGATATCACCGAGCGCAAACAGGCCGTCGAGGCATTGCAGCAAGCCAAGGACTTTGCCGAAAAAGTCATTCAAACAGCGAATGTGATCTTTATACAACTGGACCCTACCGGAAATATACAAAAGTTCAATGCAGCCGCCGAGGAAATCACAGGCTACAGCCTGTCCGAGGTCATGGGGACAAATTGGGGCGACAAAGTGGTTCCGAGCGAACGTTATCCACAGGTCTGGCTGGAATTTGACCGGCTTACGATCACAGGTGAGAACCCGACGAGCTTCGAAAACCCCATTCTCACAAAGGAAGGCGAAGAACGGAATATCCTCTGGAAAAATAATCCCCTTTACGAAGGAGATAAGATCATTGGGCTGATCTCCTTTGGAATTGATATCACCGAGCGCAAACGGGCGGAGGCAGCTTTGTATGAAAGCCAACAGCGGTACCGTGCATTGTTTGAAGATTCGCCGGTCGCAATCTGGGAACAGGACTTTTCCGGACTCAAAAAACACCTGGATTCGTTGAAGCAGCAGGGCCAAACCGACCTGCCCCGATATTTCAAAACTCATCCGGAAGCCCTATCTGAGTGCGCCGCCCTGATCCGATACCTGGATGTAAATAAAGCCGCTTTGAAATTGTATCGTGCAGACAGCAAGGAAGATCTATTCAAGAGCACGGAGCAGGTCCTTGCCAGGGCCGAACAGGAACATATTCTTGACGACTTCATAGCTATCGCGCAGGGAAAGACCAGTAACAGTTGGGAAGGCGCCGATGAAACATTTACAGGTGAGCCGATTGAAATAAGCTTGAATTGGTCCGTTGTGCCGGGTTATGAGAATGATTTCTCCAAGGTCATTGTCACGACCGTCGATATCACCGAACGCAGGCGGGCGGAAAAGAGGATCAAACAACAATTGGAGCGCCTTGCCGCTTTGAGAACGATCGACCAGGTGATCACCGCCAGTTTCGACCTGCATAACAGCCTGACCATGATCCTCAGGCAGGTCACTAAAGAGCTGGGGGTGGATGCCGCCGATGTGCTGCTTGTTGAACGACGCCAATCTGTTTTTGGAATACAGCGCCGGGGTCGGTTTCCGCACCCGGGCTGCCGAGAAAGCCAGCGTGCGGATGGGCCAAAGCTATGCCGGTCGTGTGGCGCTGGATCGTCAAATTATCCAGGTCCCAAATCTGAAGGATCAACCGGAAGATTTGCCTCTGAAAACTCAACTGGCGGGCGAAGATTTTGTAGTGCTACTTCGGTGTGCCGCTGATCGTCAAAGGAGAGGTGAAAGGCGTGCTGAAGGTGCTCCCACCGCTCGCTGGTGACCAACCCGACCGGGACTGGCGCGATTTCCTGGGGCGCTAGCCGGCCAAGCGGCTATCGCCATCGACAACGCCCCTGTTTGAGAACCTGCAACGCTCAACTTGGAACTTACCCTGGCCTACGATGCCACCATCGAAGGCTGGTCGCAAGCCATGGACCTACGCGACCCGAGACCGAAGGCATACCCTGCGCGTCGCCGAAATGACCCTGGAGCTGGCGCGCTTGTTTGGGATCAACGATGAGGATCTGGTGACCATCCGCCGCGGGGCGCTGCTGCACGATATCGGCAAGATGGGCATTCCCGACGCATCCTGATCAACCCGGGGCGCTGACCGAGGACGAATGGGTCATTATGCGCAAGCATCCGCGGTTTGCCTTCGACATGTTGTCGGCGATACGATATCTGCAGCCTGCGCTTGACATCCCCTACTGCCATCACGAGCATGGGACGGCACAGGCTATCCGCGCGGCTTGAAAGGCGAACAGATCCCGCTCTCGGCCCGGATCTTTGCGGTCGTGGACGTATGGGATGCGATGACCCATGACCGTCCATATCGCACCGCGTGGTCGAAGAAGAAGACAATCGAGTACATGAAGTCCCAGGTCGGGAAGCACTTCGATCCGCAGATCCTGGCAGTTTGCCTCCAGTTCGGGTGTATTTGACAGCAAAAAACCTAACTAAATAACGCCAGTTCGGGATCAGGTTTTTTGGTATTTCATCACTGGGACCCCACACCCCAGCCTCCCTCCGCTGCGCTCCGGGATCCACAGGACTCGCTCCGCTTGTGCTCCGCGATCCCCTAAAGGGGAGGGAGGAGAAGATTCCGAATTTTGGGGTGTGAACGGGAAAGCACCGTTTTTCACACCCCAAAATTCAGGGATACATGCCCCAGGAGCAAGAAAGGGGATTCATCCCCCAGGAGCAAGAAAGGGGATTCATCCCCCAGGAGCAAGAAAGGGAATTAGTGTCCGCGAGAACACCCGTTTGCGGGGAGATCGCCTGCACCTTCGGAAAATAAATATGAGCGGGGGAGGTGAGTAGTTGCTATTCTTCCGGCAGGGATACCAATTCAGAACGGCAAATCGATAGGATATTTATATTCCGACAAAAACGGGTATAATTTTCATATATGGTTCCAACCGATGTACCTAATCGGGCTGATGAATGAAAAACACTTCCCTACAAAAGAAACCGGCGGCCGGCGCGCGTGCCAAAACAAAAAATCCAAAGGGTGGAGCAAAAAACAACGACCGTGCAGACCCTGAACAATTCAGAGCTTCGTTACCGCGGCTTGCTCGAGAACATGCTGACTGCATTTACTTATTGCAGGATGATCTTCGAACAGGGCCAACCGCAGGATTTTGTTTATCTTGAGGTCAACAGTGCTTTCGAATCGTTGACCGGGCTGAAGGATGTAGCCGGTAAAAAAGTATCCGAGGTGATACCCGGCATCAAAAAATCGGACCCGCGGCTGATTGAAATTTACGGCAGGGTTGCTTTATCCGGTAAACCTGAACGCTTCGAGATTTACGTGGCAGCATTAAAGATGTGGTTCTCCATCTCGGCGTACAGCCCCGAGAGAGGCTGCTTCGCGGCCGTATTCGATGTAATTACCGAACGCCAACCGGACGGCAAATATTTCAGGAAGCTGGTGGATGCCATGCCGGATTCCATTGTGGTTATCAATCCGGCCGGGGAGATCATCCTGGTCAATTCGCAGACAGAAAATTTGTTTGGCTATTCCAGGAACGAGATGCTTGGCAAACGTCTGGAATTCCTGGTCCCCCGACGGTACGAATCGAGGCATCGCATCCATCGCCTCAACTATTTTGATAACCCCGCATACCGTCAAATGGGAGCCGGTCTGGAATTATTCGGGCTTGCCAGGGATGGCAGCGAATTTCCGGTGGATGTCAGCTTAAGCCCGTTCCAAACAGAAGGAAGCCAACTGGTCATGGCCGCCATCCGCGATATCACCGAGCGCAAAAAGGCGGAAGCTGCCCTGGCAAAATCAGAGCATGATTATCGGGCCTTGTTCGAAAACATACCGCTCAGTCTTTATCGTACCGGAGCCGATGGCCGGATTCTGGATGCCAACCCTGCGATGGTCAGTCTGTTTGGCTTTAAGGACCGGGAAGCTTTGCTGGCCGCGAACGTAAAAGACCTGTATTTTGACCCGGCCTCTGACCAGAGGTTCAAGCGCGAAATGGAAAAGAACGATGTCCTCTCGAACTTCGAGGCGGAATTCAAACGGCCGGATGGAATCACATTCTGGACGGAAGATCATATCCGTCTCACTCCGCGATGAAGCCGGGGAGCCTCTGTTTTATGAGGGCAGCATCATCGATGTCACCAAGCGCAAGGAGTCAGAGGAAAAGATCAAGCGGCAGATTGAGCACCTTGCAGCCCTGCGCGATATCGACCAGATCGTCGCCTCCAATTTTGATCTGCGCATCAGCCTGACCACGATCCTTAAGCAGGCTGCAGCAGAACTGGGCGTGGATGCTGCCGACGTGCTTTTGCTGAACACTGCAAATCTATTTTTGGAATACAGCACCGGGGTCGGGTTCCGTACCAAAGCGGTTGAGAAAGCACGTGTGCGCCTCGGCCAGAGCTATGCCGGACGCGCGGCACTGGAACGGCAGCTTATCCAGATCCCGGAAGTGAAGGATCAACCGGATGACTTGCTCTTGAGCACTTATCTGGCGGACGAGGATTTTATTTGCTACTTCGGTGTGCCGCTCGTTGCCAAAGGGATCGTCAAAGGCGTGCTGGAGGTCTATCATCGCACCCTCCTCAAACCGGACCAGGAATGGCTCGACTTTCTCCAGACCCTGGCAGGCCAGGCTGCCATAGCAATTGACAATGCGCAGCTGTTTGAGAACCTGCAGCGTTCCAACATCGACCTCACCCTGGCCTATGATGCCACCATCGAAGGCTGGTCGTGGGCCATGGACCTGCGCGATAGAGAGACCGAGGGCCACACCCTGCGCGTTACCGAGCTGACCGTGGAGTTGGCGGGCTTGTTCGGGATCAAGGATGAGGATCTGGTGGACATCCGCCGCGGAGCACTGTTACACGATATCGGCAAAATGGGAATTCCCGATACCGATCCTGCTCAAACCGGAGGCGCTGACCGACGAAGAATGGGTCATCATGAGGAAGCACCCAACGCTGGCCTTCGAGATGCTCTCTCCGATAGGCTACCTGAAATCTGCAACCGACATCCCCCATTGCCATCACGAGAAATGGGACGGCAGCGGCTACCCCCGCGGCTTGAAAGGTGAACAGATCCCGCTGCCGGCACGCATCTTTACCATTGCAGACGAATGGGATGCACTGACCTCCGATCGTCCCTATCGGAAAGCCTGGCCCAAGGAGGAAGCGATCGAATACTTGAAGTCCCAGGCGGGTAAGCACTTCGATCCGCAGGTACTGGCGGTCTGCCTTAAGTCGGGGGCGTTCGACCCCCAATAACCAGCCCGGCCTACCCGGGATAAATATTTTTTTTTTTTTTTTTTTTTTTTTTTTTTTTTTTTTTTTTTTTTTTTTTTTTTTTTTTTTTTTTTAAAAAAAAAAATTTTTTTTTAAACCTAACAGGTTCGGTAAATCACTGAATAGTGGGGAGGGTTCCGAATTTTTGGAGCGGACGGATGAACACCGTCCGCTCCAAAAATTCGGCAGCTTAGGTATGTTTATTTCACGGTGACAGTCTTCGCTTTGGTATAACCGTCATAGGCAAAAAAGGCGTTCATCAGCAACACGGCCCCGAACATGATCGGATACAGCCCGGGTGAACCGGCTTTCAGGTTCATCTCCACATAGGTCAGCGCCAGCGCTCCGACCGTGAGGGCAATACCCAGTGCTTTTCTGCGCCCGATGTAAAGCGTGCCGAGGCCCATAAAGAAGAAATTCAAAACAGCGGCGATCCAGGGGTTTTTCATCATTGCTCCTTTTTGAATATATGCTTTCAATAGAGTATGACGGCGGAAAAGGCCGGAACTAATCGCTGTTTGCCATGGAATTCACAAATACAAGGTTCAAGGTAAGTAAAGTCTCACAATCTGCAATTGAATTCAACCCGTTTTTGCTGTATAGTGTCACCACTTTGCAGGATATCCCGCAATCCAATCGATCTATTTTGGCGTTTTATGTAATAGACATTAGAGGTATTGCCCATGTGGATAAGGCGCTTTACTTTTATTATTTTAACCACCTCCCTGCTGGCCTGCAATTTTTTGACCAGCAAGCTGGCCCCACTGACCGCAAGCTGGTACCGCTCACGCCGGCCTATATCCCGCCGAGCTGTCAGAACACCGCCCTCGCAACCATCCCGGCAGCCACGGCTCTGGCCCAACCCACGCCGGAACTGAAGCCAACCCCGAGATATCCCCCGCGCTCCAGAAGCGCGTCTTCCAGGAAACCGTGGCTATGATATACAATCACTATGTCTATCCGGACTTCAACGGAAAAGATTGGCCTGGGATCGTTTCAAACACCCAGGCAGAAATCAGACGCGGGGGTGAATACGGAAACATTCTATACAGACATGGAATCAATGGTCACGCAGCTGGGCGACGACCATTCGCATTTCGAATCGCCGGTGGAGGTCGCGCAATCCAAAGCAGAGCTCTCGGGGATCAACCAATATGTGGGAGTGGGGATCACTGTTTTGCCGCAGCCGGACAAGAACCAAGCCACGATCATTTCGGTTTTTCACGGTTCTCCTGCAGAACACGGCGGCTTGAAATCCCATGACAGCATTCTGGCCGTGGATGGTTTACCCATGGCCAAGGATGGGAAAAGTTATCTCTATCTGGCGCGCGGGCCAGTCTGTTCGGCAACGGTACTGACCATCAAGTCACCCGGGCAGGCGCCGCGCCAGGTTATGCTGGTACGCCAGCAGATAGACAGCCCGGAGCCGATCGACGCCAGCCTCATCCCACCAAAGACGGTTCGCGCATCGGTTATATTCTCATCCCCACTTTTTTCGATGAGACCATTCCCAACAGATCAAGGATGCCTTGAATAATTTCGGCCGGCTGGACGGACTGATCCTCGATAACCGCATGAACACGGGCGGCAGCAGCGATGTGCTGATCCCCACCCTGTCCTACTTTACGTCCGGCACCCTGGGCCAATTTAAAGGCCGCTATGAATCACGCCCCCTGACCATCGAGCCCCATCCGATACAAAATTCACAGGATGTGCCGCTGGTCGTATTGGTTGGCAACGGCACCGTGAGTTATGGCGAGGTCTTCTCGGGCGTGCTCCAGGATTCGGGACGGGCCAAGATCGTCGGCCAGACCACCCTGGGAAATGTGGAAACGTTGTATGGCTATAACTTTGAGGATGGCTCGGATGTTTGGATCGCGCAGGAGACTTTCGACCCCGCCCACTCGCACGCCAACTGGGAAGCAACCGGCATCATCCCGGATGTCCAGGCGTATGCGGATTGGGATACCTTTACTCTCGATACCGACCCGGCAGTAGCCGCGGCATTGACTATCTTCGGACATAAGTGAGTTTACTGAAAAAAGATTTAACGCAATGGTCGGGAAATCGCCGACCACATTGGTAGGGCAAGAGCCTACCACCTAGACGCAAAGATGCAAAGATTTTTATAGTCTTTCCGTAAACCACAGGAGGAGGCGTTTCTTTTGGGGGTGTGGGTGGTTCTTGCGGCTGCTATTCTGCCAATATCTGTCCCCAGGCTTATACTAGGTAATCACAGATACTCATACCCCTGTGCCACACTTTCAGCCTGGGAAAAAAAGTTTCGCGCAGGGAGAGCACCTGCACCTTCGAAAAATGAACATAGGCGGGAGAGCACCCGCCTATGTTCATTTTCGGACAAACCATTAACAAGACGTTGAGTAGATACACACCGCAAATCATGTTGGAGAAATTGAAATCACACGCTCAAGCTTTGCAAGCCGATGTCCATGCCTTGCTTATTGCCTTCCGCGATCCGCGGACGCCCTGGGCGGCACGCGGTCTGATCGCGCTGGTTGCCGCCTACGCTTTAAGCCCCATCGACCTGATCCCCGATTTCATCCCCGTGCTGGGCTACCTGGATGACCTGATCCTGGTCCCGGCCGGGATCGCCCTGGCTGTACGGATGATCCCGCCGCAGGTATTGGCGGACTCGCGTGAAGCGGCGCAAAAAGCCGGCGGCCCCGGAAAGGGTCTGGAGCTGGTCGGCGCAGGAATCATTGTCATTATCTGGATATTGGCTATAATCGTCCTCGCCTCATTCATCTATCGATTGCTCAAGGAAAAATTATGACCCTGGACGTCAACCTCACTACCATCCGTTTAGTCACCCCGGAAGACCAGCCTGAATGGCTCAGGATGCGTCACGACCTGTGGCCGGACGTTGAACCGGACGAGCTGCTCCGCGAAATGCAGAGGATCATAGCCGACCCCCAGACGCCAGTCTTCGTCATGGAACGGCCGGATGGCAGGCTGGGGGGCTTCATCGAAACCGGCACGCGCAAGTATGCCGACGGCTGTGAGACCAGCCCGGTCGGCTACATAGAAGGCTGGTTGGTGGATGAGGACCTGCGAGGTAAGGGCCTGGGCAAAGCGCTCGTAAAGACCGCCGAAGATTGGGTGCGCGGGCAGGGCCTGCACGAAATGGCCTCTGACACCTGGCTCGAGAACGAGGTGAGCATCGCGGCGCACTTGAAGATGGGGTATGAAGAGGTCGAGCGATTGGTCCATTTTGTCAAAATCCTATAAAAGCAGATCCGGCAAACTATTCTTTCCCGTAGATTTCGACATCCCATGAGAAGATCGTATCTACTGATGGTGACACCGCTTCACGTCACCTTTTGTCCCACGCTTTCAGCCGGGACATTCCGAAAAAAGAATATGGGCGGGGAAACCAGCAACGGAATGGTGAGTAGCTACAGAAGCTTTATGAATAAACTGGCTCTGTTCGTGCTGGTCTCGATGCTTGCGTCCTGCACCCCTTCCGCTGCGGGCACGCGCGCCTGCTGTTTCAACTGTAACCCAAGAGGCATCCATGTCCATTTCGCTTTCCAGCACCGCATTTACGGCGGGAGCATCCATCCCTGCCGTTTATTCCTGCAAGGGGCGCAGTGTTTCACCGCCACTAGCCTGGGGAGACCCGCCCGCCGGGACAAAATCCTTTGCGCTGATCACTGGATGACCCGGACGCGCCTGCCGGGACTTTCGTTCACTGGGTGATCTACAACATCCCGGCCTCCAACCGCGGACTGCCTGAAGCCGTCCCGGCGAACGCCCAGTTGGCAGATGGCAGCCAGCAGGGTAACAATGGCGCGGGCCGGGCCGGCTACACCGGTCCCTGCCCGCCCTCGGGTACGCATCGCTACTTCTTCAAATTGTATGCGCTGGATAACGTATTGAGCCTTTCCTCCGGAGCAGGCAAAGACCAATTGCTCAAAGCCATGCAGGGACACATCCTGGCGCAGGGCGAGCTGATGGGCACATTCAGCAAATAGCCCCATGGCCTACATCGGAGAAATCGCCGGCCTGCTGACGTCCTTGTTCTTTGCCGCCAATGCAGTCTTCATCACCCGGGCCGGAGCACTGGTCGGTTCGGTCATTGTCAACCGGACGCGCGTCGTCTTCGCGCTGATTTACCTGGTACTGCTCAATCTCCTTCTCTTCCACCAGCCCTTCCCGTTTCAGGCCGGGACAGACCGTTGGACCTGGCTCCTGATCTCAGGTGTGATCGGCCTGGCCCTGGGCGATGCCTTTCTTTTCCAGGCTTACCTGTATGTTGGCCCGCGCCTGGGTATGTTGTTACTGAGCCTTTCGACCGTCTTCGGCGCGCTGGAAGCCTGGGTATTCTTCGGAGAAACCCTGCGGCTCGGGCAGATACTCGGCATCGCTCTCACAATGGCAGGCATCCTGTGGGTCATCCTCGAACAAGGCGACCCCAAGGCGCAAAAGATCCGTCCTTCCCTGATCGGCATCCTGTTCGGGGTGTTGGCTGCCATCGGCCAGGCGACCGGCCTGGTCTTTTCCAAACAAGGCATGTCCGGTGATTTCTCACCCATCCAGGCCAATGTCATAAGAATGCTGGCCGCCGTAATTGCGTTATTGGTGCTGATGCTCATCCAAAGGCAAACCGGCAGGACGGTTCAGACCCTGCGGGCCAACCCAGCGGCGATCCCGCTGCTGGCAATCGCGGCACTGATCGGCCCGGTGATCGGCGTATCCCTTTCGCTGCTGGCGGTGCAAAACACGGCAGTCGGGGTCGCCAGCGTCCTGACCTCGCTCGCGCCCATTTTCATGCTGCCGGTCGCCCATTTCTTATTCAAAGAACGCCTGGGATGGCAGGCCGTCGCCGGGACGCTTCTGGCGATGGCGGGCGTGGCAATCCTCTTTCTCACTTAACACAATTTTCCTATAGGGCAAGACAATCTATGGCACAATTCGCTTGCCTTGCATCCAGGACCGTACTTGAAATAACATATCAAAAGGTCGAATTCTCAGTGACATCGAGCTATTCACCCTTTCGTCCATCGCTACGCTCGACTTTCAGCCTGGGACGAAAATTCCAAAAAATGAATATGGACGGGGGAGAGTACCCCGTCCATATTCATTTTTTGGGGAATCCTGCAACGAAATGGTGAGTGGTTACAGGAAACAGAAATGATCCTTGCAACGCTTTGCTATATCAAACGCGATAACCAGACGCTGATGCTCCATCGCAACAAGAAGCCCAACGACATGCATAAAGGCAAATGGGATGGACTGGGCGGTAAGTTCGAGGCCGGGGAGAGCCCGGAGGACTGCGTGATCCGCGAGATCCGCGAAGAGTCCGGGCTGGAGATCCAAAACCCACGGCTGCAAGGCCTGCTGCTTTTCCCGAATTTCTTTGGCAACGATTGGTATGTCTTCGTCTACACGGCCCGTGAATTCAGCGGCGACTTAATCGATTCGGCGGAAGGGACTTTGAAATGGATCCCCGACAATGAACTGGACAGCCTGAACCGCTGGGACAGCGACCCCATCTTTTTTGAGTGGATCGAATCCGGTAAATTCTTCTCGGCTAAATTTATTTACGACGGCGATAATAAGATGAAGAGCTACGAAGTTAGTCTTTACCCCTAGGGCCCGCTTCGCTTGTCCATAGGACCCGCTTCGCTTGCCCGCAGGCAGTATAATCATTTCCTATGAGTATTTTGCAGGGCAAACGCATCATCCTCGGCATCACGGGCTCCATTGCGGCGTATAAAGCCGCGGAGCTTGCCTCCCGGCTTACACAAATGGGGGCATTAGTGGATGCGATCCTTACACCCGCCGCGGAAAAATTCATTACACCGCTCACCCTGCAATCGGTCACGGGCCGCCGCGCCTACACCGAAGGCGATCTTTGGGGCGGCGAAGCGCATGTGCTGCACGTGGGGCTGGGTCGCAGCGCCGACCTGCTGGTCGTCGCGCCTTGCACAGCCAACACCCTGGCCCGGCTGGCGCACGGTGAAGCCGATAATCTGCTTACGATCACGGCGCTCGCTGCGCAGTGTCCGCTGCTCATTGCGCCTGCCATGGACGGCGGCATGCTCGATCATCCGGCCACCCAGGAGAATCTTGCCAAACTCAGGGAGCACGGCGCCTATATCGCCGGGCCCGCCGAAGGACACCTGGCATCCGGGCTTTCAGGTAAGGGACGCTTGCTCGAAGCCCCGGAGCTGCTCGGTCATATTCGACTCATTCTCGGGCGAAATGGCCGGCTCAGCGCAAAAAAGGTCGTGATCTCCGCCGGCGGGACGCAGGAACCACTCGACCCTGTACGGGTGCTGACCAACAGGTCCTCGGGTAAACAAGGCTATGCGCTGGCCCAGGCCGCGGTTGACGCAGGCGCAGACGTCACGCTTATCACAACGCCCACGGCCCTCACGCCGCCGGTCGGCACGCATACGCTGGCCGTCCAAACGGCGAGGCAAATGCTGGAGGCGGTCTTGAAAGAATCCGCCTCCGCCGATATCCTGATCATGGCGGCTGCGGTGGCAGACTTTAGACCCAGGCAAATTGCGGGAAATAAAATGAAGAAACGGGACGGGGTACCGCAGGTTGAGCTTGAAGCAACCGAAGATATTTTGGAAGCGGTGGCCCGCCAAAGGTCAGGCGGAGGCGCAGCTGCGAAGCATCCCTGCCTCGTGATCGGATTCGCCGCCGAGTCTCACGACCTGCTCGAGAACGCCGGTGAGAAACTAAAGGTCGAAAGGACTGGACTTTATTGTGGCAAACGATATCTCGTCAATGGACGCGGGTTTTGGTGTGGAGACCAACCGGGTTACTTTGGTATATCCAAATGGAGAACAAGCGCCCCTGCCCCTGATGAGCAAAAGCGAAGTGGCCGACGTCATTATCGAGCGCATCGCGGCTCTTTTGGAATAAGCATGCGTATCCTGGTAATTTCGGACATCCACGCCAACTACACCGCTCTTGAAGCCGTACTCCAGGATGCGGGCCCGACAGATGAAGCCTGGTGTCTCGGCGACCTGGTAGGTTATGGCCCCGACCCCAATGCCGTGATAGAGCAGGTACGTGAGCTTCCAAAGCTGTGCTGCGTCCTAGGCAACCATGACGTGGCGACTTTGGGGAAGATGGCCATGGAGGCCTTCAACCACGACGCGCGTCGTTCGCTAACCTGGACCCAGGAAGTATTGACGGCGGATAATATGGATTTTCTGGGGGGCCTGCCGCAGACCGCAAAAGTGCGCGGCGATGTGACCCTAGTGCACGGAAGCCCGCGCGACCCAATTTGGGAGTATGTGCTCAATACGCTTTCGGCGCGCCTCAACTTCGATCAATTCGAAACCCCCTATTGTTTTGTAGGACATTCGCACGTCCAGTGCCTGTTCCTGCGCGACAGCGCAAAAGATCGTGTGACCATGGAGGTCACAAAAGTAGGCGAACCCTACAAGCTTAAACTGCGAGCCATCCTTAACCCTGGTTCGGTGGGACAGCCGCGCGACCGTGATCCGCGTGCCGCTTACGCCATCTACGACAGCCTGAAGGGGACATGGGAACCGCGCCGGGTGGCTTACGATTTTGCCGCCGTACAGGAGCGCATCCGTGAGGCGGGTTTACCGGAGAAACACGCGGCGCGATTAGCCGAGGGGTGGTAATTCCTGCAGGCTGCCGGCATTTCGTATTTCAAAATTACGAAAGAGAAAGGGCGGACCGGAACTTTTAGAAGTACATTTCGTCTGAAGAAGAAACCACCTTACGCTTCATCCTTGAAGGAGGACGAAATGAAACGCTCCCTTTTGATCATTGCAATTGTCTCAGTGCTGGTACTGGCCGCCTGCAGCTCTTTGCGCTCCGCTACCTACCCCACATCGGCCCCCGCCGCGACGGAGGCTCCTGCCTTCGGCGGTGTAGCCCCGGCCGCCCCGGCCCCCTTCGAAGCGCTGCCACAATCCAACGACTCTACAAAATCCGCCGCTCAAAACTCAACCGGCGTAACAGCCGCCCCAGCCCCACGGCTGGTAATCCAGACCGCCGATTTGAGCATCGTGGTCAAGGACGTGAACGCCCGCGTCCAGGCCCTGCAGGATATGGCCAAAACCATGGGCGGGTTCGTCGTGTCGGTGAATATGTCCCAGACCTATGCCAGCGACGGTACGCAGCAGCCTCAGGCGCAGGTGGTGATACGCGTACCCCAGGATAAACTCGACGATGCGCTGGTCCAGATCAAGCAGAATGCAGTCGACGTCCAGAACGAGACGCGGACCGGCCAGGATGTGACCGATCAATATGTGGATATGCAATCGCGCCTGGCGGCCAAGGAAGCTGCTGCAGACCAGCTTACCAAGATCATGCAAAACGCGACCAAGACCGAAGACGTGCTGGCTGTTTATACGCAGCTCGAGCAGATCGATAGCGATATCGAAGTGTTGAAAGGTCAGATCAAATATACCGAACAATCCGCCGCTCTTTCGGCGATCAGCGTAAATGTCATTGCCGAAGCAACGGTCAAGCCCATCCAAGTCGGCGGCTGGTTGCCGCAGGGCGTGGCGCGTAATGCCATCCAAAGCCTGATCTATTTCTGGCAGGGCTTCGTTAACTTCCTGATCAACTTCTTCCTGTATATCCTGCCCGTGCTCATCACGATCGGCATACCGCTCTACCTGATCCTCCTCCTGCTGCGCTGGATCCTCCGCAAAACCCGCCGCCCTCGGATTGCCCAGGCAGAAGAAGCCAAAAAGTGAGATTCCGAAAAATGAGTATCGCCGGGAAGAACACCGGGCGATACTCATTTTCGGTCAAACCAGCAACGGGGTTTTATGAAATGACAGCCGCCAAATGGCGGCTGTCATTTTAGGAGAGGGGTTATAATTTTTTCGGAATGGATAAACTCGTCCACAACGCGCAGGAACTCTTTCACGTTCATCTCACGGGGCGACAGGTGATGGCATTGCTCACTTATGAGCGTGAGCTGCTCGATTGGAACCTAAAGTTCAACCTCACCGCCATCCGCGATTCCGAGTCCATTCGTACCAAACACTTTCTGGATTCGTTTTCCTGTGTACTGGCCTGGGGCGCAAACCCGCCCTATCGCCTGATCGATGTTGGCACGGGCGCAGGGTTCCCCGGCCTGCCGCTTAAGATCTTATATCCCGGCATGCAGCTGACGCTGGTCGAGTCGGTCGGCAAGAAGGCCATGTTCTGCGAGCACATTGTACGCATGCTGGGACTGGAGCACGTGGAAGTGATCAAAGGCCGTGCGGAAGAAATAGGGCAGCAGCCCGCGCATCGTGAGAAATATGAATGGGCGGTGGCGCGCGCCGTCGCAAATATGAATGTGCTCTGCGAGTATCTTCTGCCGCTGGTCAAGATGAACGGGATGATGATCGCATTAAAAGGCGAAAGCGGACCCGCCGAGGCACAGTCCGCAGAGAAGACGATGAAGCTATTGGGGGGAAAATTGAAGCAGGTGCTGCCGGTAAACCTGCCCGGTGTGGCCGATGACCGCTATCTGGTAGTCGTGGATAAATACGCCGCCACACCGCCCAAGTATCCGCGCAAGCCGGGCATGCCGATGAAACAACCGCTGTAACGATCGTTGACAGATAACCGCTCTGACGGGGCTAAGCCCCGTCAGGAGCAATAGGCTCAATAAGCGTGACAATCAAACAAATTCCCATTACATAGCACCTTTTTGTAGCTTGAGCCGCTCTCAGCTATTTCATAACGGCTCTCGCCTCGCTGAAAGAGAGAGTCCATGCCCGTCAAACCAAACTTCAATCCTGATTATCTGTATTTTATTACCACTACAACGACCGGGCATCTTCATCTTTTTGAACGCAACTCGATCAAACGTATTCTAATAGATAGTCTTCACTTCATCCGTACTGGGCATCGGATGGATTTTTATGTATACGTTATTATGCCGAACCATATCCACTTTATTGCTCAATTCTCGGAAGAACATAAAATGGGTGATATGTTACGGGACTTCAAAAGGCATACGGCGCGCCAAATCATCCGGCAATTGAGCTCAGAGCAAGACGTGGGATTATTGACAAAGCTGGAGCAGCCGACTACTTATAAAGAGCAGAAATATCAGGTTTGGGAAGAGGGTTATGATGCACGCGATATTTTCTCAGTGAATTTTCTCCGACAGAAGATGGACTATATCCATTGGAATCCGTGTCAGCCGGCCTGGAGTTTGGCTAAACTGCCAGAGGAATACCTTTGGTCTAGCGCAGGATTCTGATTTGGCAGATCAACCGGGCATTATTCCGATCGACGACGTGAGAGATTTATTTACTCCAGTGCTCCCTGGGGGCTAAGCCCCCAAGGAGCACTGGAGTATCATATCAGCAGCTTGCTTCATCTACGACCGTGATCTTGTCTTCCTTGTTGGGGATAATACACAGGAATTCAAACGGTTCGTCGCCCATATTCTGGTAAGAATGGATGGCGCCCTCGGGGATAAATACCACGTCGCCGGTTTTGACCTGATAGGTATCGTCGCCGATGGTGATCGTAGCCTTGCCCCACAGCACGTACTGCTCATGCTCAACGGTATTCGTATGGCGCGGCATGCCCCCGCCTTTTTGCATGGAGAATTTACGCAGGGCAAAGTTCGGGCCTTCCTGCGAAGAGATCAGGACCTGGATGGTAGTATCCTTGCCTGCGAGGACATCCCTGGCTTCTACATCGTTTGCGTGTTTAACTGTCATCTTTACCTCGGTTCGATCCCAATATAGTTTGTGTTTACGCACCTTTTTCCTTCCGTTATCACGGAAGGAAAAAAAGAGTTCCGAAAAAATGAACTTGAAACGGGAAAAACGCCCGTTTCAAGTTCATTTTTTCGGGTATTCTTCCAGCCCTTTGCCCATCTTCGCTACGCTCGACTTTCAGCCTGGGGCAAAGGATTCCGCGCAGGCAGAAAACCTGCACCTTCGAAAAGTGAATGTAGGCGGGGAAAGAACACCCCGCCCACCTTCATTTTCGGACAAACCAGCAACGGGGCTGTTATTAGACAAGGAAATTTTACTTGATATTTCCTGGCGTCTCCGGTAGTTAATTTTTCTGAATATTTCCGTCCTCCACTTTCCAGACTTCCGACTTTTCAAGGAATTCGGGGGTGAACATCCTGGCGTCGGTCGCGGTGAATAATACCTGCTCGGCCTCACTCACATAGTGCAGCAGATCGGCGCGGCGCTGGAGGTCCAGCTCCGCCATGACCTCATCCAGCAGGATCACGGGCCATTCGCCCGTGCGTTCCTTCATCCAATTCACTTCTGCCAGCTTGAGCGCCAGCAGGGTTGTGCGCACCTGGCCGCGCGAGCCGTAATCGCCCAGGTCGACACCGTTGGCAAGCAGGCGCAGCTCGTCGCGGTGCGGGCCAATGGTGGTCTGGCCGCGTGCGATCTCCTCCGAACGGAGTTGCGCCAGGCGGGCGCAGAAACCCGAACGGATCTCCTCCAGCTTAAGCGCAGAACGGTCCACTTCCGTTGTCAGCTTCATGCCGATCTGCCGGTCGGGGGTCGGCAGCGGGTCATAAGCCGGTTCATAGATCAGGCGCAGCACTTCCTTACCGTGTGTCAACTCGTGATGGACCCGCGTTGCCAGCCTTTCGATCTGCTGGACCGCCTCGATGCGCCATTGAATGATCTGCGCGCCGAGACGCGCCAGTGTCTCATCCCAGACCTCGAGCTGGCGCCCGTCGCCTCCACTTTCCGCCAGCGTTTTAAGCAGGGCGTTGCGCTGGGTCAATGCCTGGCCGTATTCACTTAATACACCGGCGTAGGCCGGGACGGCCTGGGCCAGCGCCATGTTAAGATAACGCCGGCGCTCCTCCGGGCCGTCTTCGATGATCTGCGACATCTGCGGCACAAAGATGACGGCGTTGAAATGGCCGATGACTTCGTTCATCTGCTTCTTTACGCCGTTCAGCAGGATCTCCTTGCGCAAACGCTGGCCGTTGATGCCGGTGGGCTCAAGGATGAGCCGCACTTCAAGCTTGTTCTTTTGCCCGCCGCGTTCATAGTCGGCTACCAGACGAGCCACCGCCAGGGAGTTCCTGGCTTCCACGAAGTTGACCAATTGGCGGTCGGTATGTGTTTGAAAAGAAGTGAAGGAGGCCAGGAAATAAATGGCCTCCAGCACGCTGGTCTTGCCCTGGGCATTGCTGCCGACCAGTAAAACAACCCGCCGGGGAATATCAATATCCAGGCGGGCGAAGTTGCGGAAGTTCGTGAGGGAGAGGTGTTTGAGGTGCATGTTCGTCAGGTTCTATCGACGAGGTCGATAACGCTTGTTATTATTTTACCCCGCCTATGTTCTTTTTCGGTGAAACCATCAACGAGGCTGTCAGTTGATATGCAAGCCCCGTCCATAAGTCGATTGCCTTACCCGCCTACCGCATCCGGGCCTGGTAAAGACATTTCCAATTCAATCTCATCCCGCAGGGGAATGCCATCCTCCCCAAACAGTGGGATGGCCGGTTTGATCTTCCGGGATTCGTTCACCGCGCCGCGCCGGATGGCGGCCAGCTCGAAGCCGCGCTTCTGATAAAAGTGCAGCGCATGAAGGTTATCATTGGTTGTGCTCAAGAACAAACGGCAGCAGGAACGGCTGCGCGCCTCGCCCGCAACCGCATCGATCAGCGCCGTTCCAATTCCCCTGCCTTCCTCCAGGCTGTCAAGCGAAATGATCTCGCATTGATCGCCCTTGATCGTAATAAGTTACAACGCCGGCCCAATCCCCCGTCACAAATCCATCCAAGCTGTTCGGGTCGAAAAATTTCATTGTGGACGATCATCTCATCACCGCCCCAATGCTCAGCCCAGAATTGACGAAGGCGCGGCAGGTCATCGCGACTGATGCGGCGCAGAGGGATCATCAGGCCAGGTTTTCTTCTTCCTCCGGCTCAGGCTTCCATACCCGTGTAGCGCGGTCGGGGAAGACAACTCCGTTCACATGATCGATCTCGTGCTGGAAAATGCGCGCCAGCCAGCCTTCCGCCTTGACCTTCATGGGTTTGCCGCGTCGATTCAGGCCTTTGACCTGAACCATGCTGAAGCGTTCCACTTCGCCCACCAGGCCTGGAATTGACAGACAACCTTCCACACCCAATACCTTCTCTTCCGAGGTCTTCACGATTTCAGGGTTAGCCATCACATACAGCTTTGGCTTGACTTCCTTTGGTTCTTCCTCGTCCTCATCCTCGGGCGGATCGGCATATTCGATGACGATCAGGCGATCCGGGATCCCTATCTGGGGCGCGGCCAAGCCCACCCCTGGCGCCTCGCGCATCGTCTCGATCATGTCGTCGATCAGGGTTTGCAGGTTCTTATCGAAGGCCGTAACCGGTCGGGCCTTGCGCCGCAGGATCGGTTCCGGAAGAGTAACAATAGTTCGTAATCCCATTTACCAGACACCTCATAGATGGCAAGATTTCTTGCCGCGATAACTTGACAAAGCTACATTTGAAGAATTTCCATCTCTAATAATCTAACATTGTCCAGATAATTAGTTCCCCGATTTTACTCGTTTTTTGGCTCCGTCTCAGGCGGGCTTTCACGCGGGGGCAGCTCTGAGGCGTTCTCATGATAGGCCACCAGCCAGTCAGACATGCGCTCGCGCTCGGCAGCCGATTCATTATCGCGTTTTTGCTTTATGCGCGCCTCGCGGCGGCGGTCGATATCTGCCTGGACGCCCACCGGGTCGAGCACATCTTCAAAATCAAGATGGGTCCCGCCGACTGTGATATCCACGGTCCCATAGTTTAGGAAATAGCCCAGCGGGCCGTGGCGGCGGGCCTGGGTGCTTAAAATATTCTCAAGCGGCGCGGCGCGGCGTTCTTCCGTGCCAAAGGGCTTCTTATCAATATCCAGGATCTGGTCGGGTGTCACCTGGTAGATATCGTTGCTCCAGTCAATGTACTGCCAGATCCACCAGGCGATAAGGGGGATCAATACAACCGGCAGGCTGAGTGCGATCGTATCCACCTTGAAACCGTTGCTAAAATCAAACAGGCTTTTATCAGGGGAACGCGCCAATGTGATCAACCGGGCCAGTATCCCAAACAGGATCACAACAATGAGGAGAGTCGGCTGCCAGACCTGCTGCCAGAGCACATACAAATGTTTTCGATAAGTAACCGTGTCGCCCTCTTCCTGCCGGAGCTTAAGCCAGTTGCTGGCAATCCTCTTAAAAATGGAACGGCGGTACAGGGTGGGAGTTACCTGTGTTTCAGGCATGGGCGGCTGATCCGTTTTCGTCTCGACCGTCAGCCCCATCTTTTGACGCAAAACGTTGCGCATCGCTTCCTTTTCCATGCGTGAGGCGGAGTGCTTGGTACGGGTCCATTGTTCTTCCACCATATGCGCGGCTTGATAGGGATGCGCTACATGGTTGAACGGAATTTTCCCCACGTACGTACGGACGATCACGTGCCCGTAGTCCAGCAGGCGGCCGGTCACATCCGTTTCCACGCCCACCGAGAGCAGCGTGCTGAGCGGGGCCTCCTGGCGGCTGTCGTATAGGCCGACCACCTTCTCCAACCAGATCACGCGCTGGTTGGTGACGATGTAGTAATCATTTCCCCAATCTATCCAGTTCCATACGCCCCAGCCGACGATGCCCAGCAGCAAAATGCCTGCTCCAAAGATCGCAAAGAAGGCGCGGGTTAAAAGAAGAAAACAAACATTCCAAGGGGCAGGACCAATGCAATGAAAGGCCCGGAGAGCGCCTGGTACAGCACTACCTCGTGTTTACGGGCCACAAAATATACCACTTCATCGGGCCGCAGCCAGTCGAAGCTGGTCTCACGCGCCAGCCGGCGGCTTGCAACCGAGGCTTCAAAGGCAGGCTTTAGCTTTGAGAACCGTTTGATGATTACGTTGAACTCGACCCGGGTCAGCGAAAACAAATAGGTTTTCTCGAGCGTCGTAACCGTTGCCGAGCGCACCCGCTTGGAAAGCAAAGCCTCTTCGCCGAAATAATCTCCGCTGATCAGGGTAGCCAGCTCTTGCTTCTCCTTGCGGTGGATCCGTGTGATTTGCACCCTTCCCTGATAGATGATGAAGAATTGCTCCGCCTGTTCACCCTGAGAAAAGAGTAACTTCACCCTCTTCACGGACCTGCTCTTTAAATTTCTCGGCAACAACGGCCAGATCCTCGTCCTTTAGATCACGGAAGAGATGGATTCTGCGAAGGAAGGCGACGCGCGCGTCGGTTAAGATCACGTTGTTATTCTACTGCTTCGCGTACGATGGTGCAACCATAGGCAGGAGTCTCCGGCTGCGCGGGCAAACGTCCGTCGAGCAGGGCCTCCACGGCCTCGTCCAGGAAGAAACGGGTGGGTTTTCGAACGCGAAAGGCGACGTCATCCACGGCGCCGCGATAGCGCAGGATCCCGTCCCGGTCTATCACGTGGACATGCGGGGTGGTCAGCGCCTCATATAAGTCTGCGACCACATCCTCCCTGTCCAGCAGCACGAGCGGCACATGGCGCATCCGGGCCGCCTGCGCCACGGCCTCGACCGACTCAATGCGGTTGGCGGCGATGGATAACAAGACCACCTGCTCGCCCCACTGTACCATCATGGCCATGATGGCGCGGTCGGTCCGTTCCGAATGTGGGCACTCGCACGACCAGAAGTTGACCACCACGATCCTGCCGCGGTAATCGCTCAGGCGATGGAGCGCACCGTCCAGGTCGGGTAATTCGAAGTCGGGGGCAGGTTGGCTGATTTTCACGAAAGAGATTATACCTGCGCTTACGACCCGGTTAGGCCCGGTCGTGAGCATAAACCCTCTGGTACAATGCTCGAATGAAAAAATGGCAGTTCTGGCTAGGGGTTTTGATCAGCGTGCTCTTCATCTGGCTCTCACTGCGCGGCCTGCGCCTGGATCAATTTTGGGGTGTGGTACAAGCCGCGAACTACTGGTGGCTCCTGCCCGGCATCGCAGTTTATTTCGTCGCCGTGTGGGTGCGCGCCTGGCGCTGGCATTATTTACTCAGGCCCGTAAAGGCAATACCGGTCAAAACGATGTTCCCGATCACCACCATTGGCTACATGGGAAATAACATTTATCCGGCCCGCGCCGGTGAGGTATTGCGGGCCGTGATCCTCAAGCGTAAAGAAAACGTCTCGATCTCGGCCTCGCTGGCGACGATCATTGTCGAGCGCATCTTCGATGGCGTCGTGATGCTGAGCTTTGTGTTCCTCAACCTGCCCGAGCTCGCCAAACTGACCAGTAATTCCGGTTTTGTGGGCAACCTCCAACAGGTGGCTGTGATCGGAACGGGAGTCTTTCTGGGCGCCCTCGCCATCTTCCTGCTGGCCGCCCTCTTCCCCCGGGTGACCGAACGCCTGGGCGACCGGTTGATCGTACGCCTGCTGCCGGAACGATTTCGTGAAAACGTGAGCAGCCTGATGCATAAATTCCTGGATGGTCTGGCATCCCTGCGCTCTCCGCTTAACATATTAATGGTCTTTGTCACTTCCGTAATCATATGGCTGCTTGAAACAGGAAAATACTGGCTGGTAATGCATGCTTTTAACTTCAGCGTTTCGTTCTTCGCACTGATGTTGATGAACGGCATCGTCAACCTGGCGACCACGATCCCGTCCGCCCCCGGTTATATCGGCACATTCGACGCGCCCGGTATTGCGGTGCTGACCGCCTACGGCGTGGATCAGGCGACCGCCGCGGGTTATACGCTTGTCTTGCATGTTGCATTGTGGCTGCCCATTACCCTGCTTGGCGCGTATTTCCTGACGCGCGAGGGCATCAAGTGGAATGATTCTCTGCGGACGGAAACCAAGTCGGATTTGTGATTTTAGATTTTTGATTTTTGATTTTAGATTGAGGAAAGCGAAGGAGTCTTTGATGAACGAAGAAGATTTAAAAAGGAGGACAAAACAGTTTGGGTTACGTATCATCAGACTCGTTGAATCTTTGTCAAACACATCCACGGCGCGGACAATCGGCAATCAATTATTGCGTTCAGGGATATCGGTGGGAGCCAATTATAGGGCGGCTTGCCGCGGAAAGTCGAAAGCGGATTTTATTGCCAAGGCCGGCATTTCATTGGAAGAGGCAGATGAGAGCCTTTATTGGATGGAATTACTCCAAGAATCGGGAATTATCCCGGGCGAGAAGTTGGTAGATTTGGTGAAAGAAGCTGATGAGCTTGTCGCAATCTTTACTGCATCCATTAAAACGGCGCGAGCGCATCTAAGGTCTTAAGGTCAAGATGGCTGATAACGGGAATTCTAAAATCGAAAATCAAAAATCTGCAATCGCCGGTTTTGTCGAGGCGGTCTCGAAGAATTCATTTGTATTCATTAGATCTCAGATTGGGGGATGTATGAAGATCGCCATCATCGGCGCGGGGTTCGGAGGCATGGCCGCGGCGTACGACCTGCGCAAGTCAGGACACGAAGTAACCATTTTTGAGTCGGCAGATTATGTGGGCGGGCTTGCCAGTGGATTCAAAGAGCCCTATTGGGACTGGTCGGTGGAAAAGTTCTATCACCACTGGTTCCAATCCGATAAGTCCATGCTCGGACTGATCCACGAGCTGGGCTGGGAGGATAAAGTCTACTTTCCGCGGCCTCTAACGGTGATGTACCACAACGGAAAGTTCTATCCGTTTGATTCTATTTTTAAAATGGCTTTATTCCCCGGCCTGGGTTGGGGGATCAACAAAATCCGTTTCGGTTTTGTGGGGCTGTATCTCCGGTTGACCAATAACTGGCATGGACTCGAAAAAGTCACGGCGGATGCCTGGATGCTCAAATGGGCCGGACGCAAAGTCTACGAAAAGATGTGGAAACCGCTGCTGATCGGCAAGTTCGGGCCGTACTACAAAGACGTCAACATGGCCTGGATGTGGGCGCGCATCAAAGCACGCAGCACGCGGCTGGGCACGTTCGAGGGCGGCTTCCAAAAATTCGCAGATATGTTCGCCGAAAGGCTGCGGGCGTCGGGAGTCGAGATACGGTTGGGGGCGCAGGTAAAATCCATCCGGCAGGGTCCGGATCATGGCCTCGTGGTGGAAACCGTGAAAAAAGAATCGTTCGATAAAGTGCTGGTCACCACCTCCCCGGGTCTTATGGCGAAGTTATGTCCCGATTTACCCGGTTCCTATTTGAAGGGCCTGCTGGAATTAAAGTCCATGGGCGCAGTGGTCATGGTACTGGCCCTCAAGCGCCAACTCTCGGAACAGGGCTATTACTGGTTCAACCTGCCAAAGGAGGCAGGCTACCCCATGCTGGCCCTGGTGGAGCACACGAACTTTGTGGGTCCCGAGCACTTCGGCGGGGACCATATTGTATATGCGGGCGATTATCTTGAAATCGGTCACGAATATTTCTCGATGAGCGATGCACAGTTATTGGAGCGCTTCACGCCCGCCTTCAAAAAGTTCAACCCGGCGTTCGAGAAAGACTGGGTGAAAAAGGTCTGGGTCTTCAAAACGAATTATGCCCAGCCCGTGCCGTTGGTGGATCACTCCAGGAATATCCCTGAGATCGAGACTCCCATCCCCGGCCTGTATTTCGCGTCCATGAGCCAGGTCTATCCATGGGATCGCGGCACAAACTTTGCAGTAGAGATCGGTCGCAGAGCGGCCCGGATGATCATGGCCAAATGAAGGTCATTGGGCTGGACCTCTCCGGACCGCGCAACGTCCCGGATACGTATCTGGTCCTTTTTCGCGAGCAGGGAGGCGAACTGCATTTGATGGACAGCCTCAACGGGGCGAATGATCAGCAGATCTTTCGGACGGTCTCCAGCTTAAGAAGCAATGAACCCATCGTCATTGGGATGGATGCTCCGCTCTCCTACAACCCGGGCGGAGGCGACCGGCCCTCGGACGCGAGTTTGCGCCGCCTCGTCCACGAGCAGGGCGGCGGGGTTGGCATTATGCCGCCTACAATGATCCGTATGGTTTATCTGACCCTGCGCGGCATCGTGTTGACCCGTATGCTGGAAACGCTGAGCCCGGGGTTGGAGCTTCACATCGTGGAAGTCCACCCGGGCGCGTGCATGCTCTTACGCGGCGCCCCCGCCAAAGTCGTAAAAGCCTTCAAACGAGACGACGGCTGCCCGCCTTCAACTCCTTCAATGGCTTGCTGAACAGGGATTAAAAGGCATTCCCCGAAAAGAAGAAGTCCCCGACCATTATGTTGCGGCCTGTGCGGCCGCGTTGAGCGCCTGGCAGTGGTCATTGGGCAAATCGGCGTGGCTCCATCCGGCTAAGCCGCCGGAGCATCCCTACGATTTTGCCTGTTGAAAATAATGGGGAAAAATGCGAGCACCTACTTACCCTTTCGTCCCACGCTTTCAGCCTGACAGGTAGAACACCTGCACCCACGAAAAATGAATATGGGCGGAGGAGAACACCCCGCCCATATTCATTTTTCGTGAAATCTTGAAGCGGGACGGCGAGTAATTACAAAGCCGATTTATTTATCTGAAGCGGCCGAGGGGACCCAATAAAAAGGCGATGAGGTCCAGCAGGCCGACGAGCAGAATGATCACACCGATGATCCATCGGAACTTAGCCAGCGCATCGCCCAATCGCCCGAGTGACAGTCCAATGGAAGGGATGCTTCGCAGGGCGCCGGCTGCCAGGACCAACCCGGCCAGGATCAACAAGAGACCTTCCAGGGTAAGCAATTCCAATATGCCCAGCACGATCGCAACGACGCCGATCACAACATCAAACGCGCTCAACCAGCCGGCAAATCTCTCCAAAGACAACCCAATACCGGGGATGTTACGGAGCACGCCACTCAGCAAAACCAACCCGGCCAGTATGGCTACAACAGTAGTGACCATAGGCTACCTACCCACCTTGATCGTATAACTCATCTCGCCCGACTGCCCATTGACATTCGTCCCATAACACCACACGTATATTTTGAATGTAAATGTCCCTGCTTCTTCCGGCGTGCCGGAGATCCGGGCCGAGTTCTCATCCTGCACCTTTTCCATTGTCAACCCTTTGGGAAGAGCGCCTTCTGATATTGAGAATTGACCGGCAGGGGTTACGTTTTGAGTGACCGTGACTTTCACATCGTAGGGAACGCCGACTTGAGCAGCAGGCAGGCTGGCAGGGTCAAATTTTAGCGGACCTCGCCGGGTTGTCAGCGCATAACAGGATAACGTGAGCAGGAATGCCGCAGCCCACACCATTGCGATGACAAAACGGTTCTTCTTCATTACATCCTCCGACCCAATCGGCGCTTCCTTGCCGTAAATTCGGTCAGCTTTCGATGATACCCTTATTCCTTCCAATTTCACATCCTCTAACTGTGGGATAAATGATAACGTCTGTGAAACAGTAAGTTGAAAGTATATACTCAGCTTTTTCCTTCCGTTATCACGGAAGGATAAAGAAGTTCCGAAAAAATGAACTTGACACGGGAAAAACGCCCATGTCAAGTTCATTTTTTCGGCGACTCCTTCCGGAATGGTGAGTAGCTCGACAATGTCACAGTAGAAGAAATCCCCGATTTTTGGGATATGGGGCAGGGTGAACACCCGCCCCATATCCCAAAAATCGGCACCTTTTGAATAATGTGACATTTTCAAGGTATTTACAGTTGGCAGATCTCGTTCCGGCACGGCGCCAACCAGGAGATAAAAAAAGTGCGAAGGAAAATTCCTTCGCACTTCGGTGATTAGCCGTCAGGCCTTTCCGTACCACATCCTGCCGATCAAATGATCCTTGCGTATGAACTGGTGATAGAGCGCCGCCAGGATGTGAAACCCGATCAGGACCAGCAGGAGCACGGCTATATCGAGGTGCAGGGGCAGGAGAATAAAGGAGAGGCCGAACCGCCCGCCAGGTCCGCCGGGAAAACCGGGGCCGCCAGGGCGTTGTCCATTCCCTTGAAAGCCGGGGTTTCCTCCAGGTTGAAAGCCATTTCCTCCGCCGCCGAATGAGGGCCGAGGGGTTCCGGGCCCCGGCGTTGGGAACCTGCCAAAGTTTCCACCACCGGGACCCCGCTCGAATCCGGAGTTCCCGCCGCCCAGAAAAGCTCTTTGAAGCCTGTTGGTCTCTATCGCAAACACCAGGCCGATAACCGTCGTGGCGAATACAAAAAAGTACAGCGCAAAATGAACTACGCGCGCAAGACCGTCAAAGAATTTATGACCGGAGGTGGCAGCTTCCGGCTTTTTCGTTCCGGTCCGGACAAAAAACCGGACTACGATCAATATAAGCACCAGGATCCCAACGGCCATGTGGATGGCCAGCGTAGATTCGGGAATACGGAAGGCCCCACCCCCGCGGAGCAGTGGCTCGAATATGAAAAGTCCCAGGTATAAGTTGGTGAAGACCAGTAGAACGATCAACCAGTGCAAGGTAACCAGCACCGGATGGTAACGTTTAGGAGTATCCATGGTTTCTCCTTTGAACACTGAATTTGGTTAGTGGGATGATTTGCGGATCTCAACGGCCCTGCCGTTGGAATCCCGACTTCTGCTTGAATTATTTTGCGTACCCGGGATAATTCGGGGAATTTATACCATTAGATATTTAGGTACTTGTATGGATTTTATGTAGATCTATCCGATCCAGCTGGCGATCAGAAACGCCGCACCGGCGGCCAACCCTCCGATCAGCATGGTTTGCAACGCCGACCGGAGGGGCCTGGTCCCCGTAAAACGACCTTTGACGTAACCGAACACACCCAATGCCAGAAGAGTCACCCCGACCGAAAAAGGCAGGGCCTGCGCCGGATGGTGGATCAAAATATAGGGCGAGAGTGGGACCAACCCGCCGGCAATGTATGAGGCAGCAATCGTCGCGGCGCTGACCATCGCCCGCCGCGGATCGGGCTCTTCCAGCCCGAGTTCGAAGCGCATCATGAAATCGACCCAGTCTTTTGGGCGTTTCATCAGGGCTTTCACGATCGGCTGGCTCTCTTTTTTGGTGAGACCATAGTCCACCAGGATTTCCTCGGTCTCGCGAATTTCGAAATCCGTCTTGGTGACGATCTCATCTTCTTCACGGCGGCGCTCGCTGTGATAGTGTTCCTCGTCAGAGCGGGCCGCGAGGAAACCTCCCAACCCCATGGCTATCGAGCCGGCCGCGATCTCAGCCAACCCGGCCAGCACAACCACATTGCTGGTCGCTATCGCCGAAAGCCCTGCCGCGAGCGCAAAAGGGACAGTCAGCCCGTCAGACATGCCGATCACGATGTCACGAACGGTTTCCGGGGCCGTAAAATGTTTTTCAATATGCGAGGTCGCTGGCATTGCATCTCTCCTCACTGGCGATTTCAGGAAGTATACCGGCTTCCTGCATAAATAAGCGAACGGATCCATTCCGCCTTGCGGCTTTTTTCAGACCCGGGAAGCGAAAGGTTGGATCATTCGTAAGTACTCACTGCCCCGTTTCAAGTTTGACCGGAAAATGAATATGGACGGGGAGAACGCCCCGTCCATATTCATTTTCCGAAGGTGCAGGTGTACTTCTTGCGCGGGATTTCCAGTCCCAGGCTGAAAGCGTGGGACGAGGGGATGAGTCGATAGGATCGTTCTACTCAAACGCTAATGCAAATCTATGCAAACCTATATTGACCTCTATTAAAGGTAAGCCGACAATATGGCATCTTAAAGGCAGCTTCGGCGAGGGTCAACATGTCCAATCCAACTCAACCCCATGATAAGTCCCACATCCCCGGGAATTCAACGCTCTTTGAAAAGATCATCCCCGCCCTCCTGATCCTGATGGGGGTCGTGACGGTGGTATTGATCCTGTTTGCAGCCGGCGTGCTACTCGGCCTCATTCGCTTCTAATTTCAACCGGAGAGAGATATGTCCATTAACCAGATTTTTCCGTTCATTTCAACTGCCCTGATGTTGGGGTTTACGATCTACGTCTTGCAGCGCTTCTTTGTCCGCCGGGCGCCGAATTTCCTGTTCTGGGGGATCGGCCTGGCAATGTTCGGTGCAGGGAGCTTCGCGGAAGCTTATCTATCCCTGTCCTGGAACCCATGGATCTTTTTCGTGTGGTATCTGTTCGGCGCGGCCCTGAACGCAGCCTGGATCGGGCATGGCACGCTCTACCTGCTTGTGCGCAAGCCGTGGGTGCATGTCGTGACGGTCGTGCTCGTGCTCGGCAGTCTTTTCGCCGGCTACTTGATGCTGCAGGTGATGCCCCATTTGGATGCCGCCGCCTTTACTACCTCCCGACCGGTGAGCGAGCAGTATGGAACGAAGGCATTAGCTGCGGGTCAAACGGCGCCGGCCGGGGCGCAGACCGCCACCACTACCGAGGGCGGCAAGCAGGTAACCGTGGTGCGCGGACTGCTGCCGCTGGGCTCGCCCGTCCGGCTGACAACGCCGTTCTTCAACATCTACGGATTGCTCACTCTCGTGGGCGGAGCGATCTATTCAGCCTTCCTGTTCTGGCGCAAGCGCGTCCTGCCCAACCGTGTGATCGGTAATGTACTGATCGCGGCGGGCGCCTTGTTCATCGGCTCGGCCAGCACACTTACCCGCCTGGGATATGGACAATTCCTCTACATCGCCGAGCTGATCTCGGCCATCCTCATGTTCGCCGGCTTTCGCTTCGCGGCCCGGCCTCAACCTGAGGAGGTTCGTCAGCCCGTGGCGGTTGCTGCCGATTAGCCTGTATTAACTTACACCTCCGTCCCACGCTTTCAGACTGGGATGGAGAATTCCGGAAAATAGATGTGCGCAGGGCATACGCCCTGCGCACATCTATTTTCCGGATATTTCAGAAGTGAGTAGTTATTTTGCGGGTCAGGTTTTTGTTTGGGGCCAGTTGTCAATTTCCTTGAATTGTTTCAAACTCAGCGCAATCTCCTCGCAAGCCAACATAATAAGTGTAAAATGGAAACATCAATCGCAAACGCCGCGACTGCGGCGTTCCCTTAACTCAACAGGAGAACCCCATGTACCACACCATTATCATCGTTGGCAACCTCGGCAAGGATCCTGAAATGCGTTACACGCCGTCAGGCCAGGCAGTGACCTCTTTCTCAGTCGCATCCAATCGTTCCTGGACCGACAGCAACGGTCAAAAACAAACAGAAGTGATCTGGTTCCGAATTTCGGCCTGGGGAAAGCAAGCCGAGATCTGCAACCAATATCTCAAGAAAGGCTCCAAAGTCCTGATCGAAGGGCGTCTGGCGCCGGATAAGAACACAGGCGGGCCGCGCATCTGGCAAAAACAGGATGGCAGCTCCGGTGCATCTTTTGAAGTGACAGCCCAAACGGTTCGCTTCCTGAGCTCGCGCGGCGAAGGCGACACCGGCGGCGGCATGGCAAGCGAGGCCGGCGAGATGGCGTCCGCCCCCGCCGAAGACGATATCCCGTTTTAATCGAACGGATAGGCTCCCATGTCTTTACCTCCCAAACCCCCAACCTCGCCCACGCTTGAGATCCCACCCGGGCTTGATACGGTGTATGCCAACCTGGCGCGCATCTCGCACTCTCCCGCCGACATCGTCATTGATTTTGCACATTTGCTGCCCGCGGATACAAATGCGATCGTAAAGGCGCGCGTCCTCATGTCGCCGCTTTCAGCCAAGCTGCTGCTGCGTGCGTTGAGTGAGAACCTGGTACGTTACGAGGCCGCCTTCGGCGAGATCAATGTGCCTGTCAATACTTCTCTGGCCGAACACCTCTTCCGTCCGCATCAGCCGCCGGAGCCTCCCAAGGACGATAAGGCCTGACCCTGCGGCTGTGTACCTGGTCAGGCGCTGCTCTCGCGCTGTGCTTCGCAAGTCCGCGTAGAGCAAAAGTCAAAATCTAACGAATAGAATTTTTCGACAATGTCACATTATTTAATAGGTATCCGATTTTTGGGTTATTGGGCGGGGTGAACATCTGCTCCATAACCCAAAAATCGGGGAACTCTTAGGTTTTGAGATTGCCAAGGATTTAATCAAGCATGCATAAACTCGAAAGTATTACCGACGAAATCCGCCAAAGTTTTGACGCCCGCACCGCGGCCCGGGATCGGGCGCTGGCCCAGGCCCGTCAATTGACGCGAGCCTGCTCGCTGGCGATCCGCGCCGTCCATCGTGACGAAGCGGACGTGATGCAGGAACACCTGCTCGAAGCGCAAAAATTGTCGGAGTCTTTGAAAGGCGGGCTCGGCGGTTATCCCGACCTCTTTTACGTGGGTTACACCCAGGATGCACTGAAAGAGTTTGTAGAGGCCAACGTTACCTGTGCATTGATCCAAAACCGTCCGCTGCTCACGCCGGCTGAGCTCGGTGTGTCCGGTTCAACCTATTTGAACGGACTCGCCGAAGTTGTAGGTGAGCTGCGGCGCAGAACCCTCGATATCCTGCGGCATGGCTATTCCCAGGAAGCCGAGCGTCTGTTGGGCATCATGGATGATATCTTCTCGGTGCTGGTTACCATGGATTATCCGGACGCCATCACCAACGGTTTGCGCCGTCAGACCGACCTGGCCCGCAGCATCATCGAAAAAACGCGCGGCGATATCACCTTCAGTCTGCGCGGCGAGCATCTTGAACAAGCCATTGGGCGCCTGGGCGCTCAATTAAACGGCGGAAAACCCCAGAACGGCGAACGAGGTCCTGCGGCCCTCCGATTCAGAAGAATAAGTCGTATGGCAAAAGCGGGAAAACGATATCCACTGGTACTCTATACTCGCATGATCGACCGCTGGTGGCCAGCCCTTTTTCTCCTGGGGCTGGCCTTGCTGGCGCTGGCCTGGTGGTTATACCAGGACGTCTACAGGCGGCTGACTGAGCCCTGGCGTTGGACGACCATGGCCGGGGTAGGGGCAGTCGTCCTGCTGGTCTCATTGATCATGCTGGTCATGCGGAAAAGCGCCTACGTCCAGCCGCGCGCCGATTATATGCTGGTGGCAACGCCTTTCCTGCGGATGAAGATCTCATATCGTCGCATACGCCGCGCCTCTTCTGCAAATCTGGCAGTATTGTTCCCGCCCAAGAGTTTGCGGGGATTTAATCGGGAGATCCTTGAGCCCCTTTTCAAGCTTACGGCTGTGGTCGTCGAGCTGAATGCATTACCCATGCCGATCTCAACCTTGCGTCTGTTCCTATCCCCCTTTTTTTTCAAAGATAAGACGCCGCATCTGGTGATCCTGGTCCGGGATTGGATGGCCTTCAGCGCCGAACTTGAAAGCATGCGGGTGGTCGGAGACGAGCCAGTGCAAAAAAAGGCTACCAGGGATCAATCCATCCTGTCGCGGCTGCCGAAGAAATGAACATATATTTCGCCTGTTCGATCACCGGGGGCCGGGAATATGAAGTGATCTATCAGGGCCTGACCGTGGCCCTGCTGGCCGACGGTAACGAGGTGCCAACCGCGCATCTCGCAGAGTCAAGCGTCGTTGCCCTGGAAGCCGTCGTTGGGGCTCGCGAAGTTTATGAGCGGGATGTGATCTGGATCCGCAAGGCAGACGCCTTGATTGCCGAGGTGAGCGTACCTTCTCACGGCGTAGGGTATGAGATTGGCTTCGGCCTTAATGTCGGGAAGCCCGTGTTGTGTCTGTATCAGCAGGGGAGAAAAATATCAAAAATGATCAGCGGCAACCCGCATCCCAGGCTCTCGTTGAAAGCATACAATGACCTTCAAGAGGCCATCAGCCTGGCACGCGAATTCATCGAAAGTCTGAAATAGAAATTCCAAAGTCAGACCAGATCAGGCCACGACCGTAAGGCCTCGGGCGTCTCAACATTCATTGCTGCCAGGGGGAGAACATCCCGCCCATATCCCAAAAATCGGGGATTGCTTCTAATGTGACAATGTCGAGGTAGTTACCAATCATCTTTTCCGAAAACAATCTACAAAAAAAACACATTTTAATTATGGTAATTGGAGTATAGTAAGAAGAGGCGAAGTTATGTCCTCCACCAGAAGATTTCTTGTCGCGTTCGGCCTGCTTGCAGGCACCGCGCTTGCCTGCGGCGTGAGCGTGGACCTTGGAACAAAGCCCGCAGGCACCCCCACCTTTCAGCAATCCGGCCTGGATCAAGTGTCAACCATGGTTGCCCTAACCTTGCAGGCATTCACGCAAGAGGCGCCAACTGCAACGGCGACTCCCACCGACACACCTGTCCCGCCTACGGTTATCCCGCCCACCTTGACCGTGAGCACAGACACGAACTGCTACGCAGGTCCGGGCACAAACTACGGGTTTGTGATAACTCTCCATCCTGGCACGATCGCTGTACCGGTCGGAAAAGAATCGTCGCCGAATTACTGGCTTATTCAAACGCCAAATTACGCCGGCTCAACCTGCTGGGTGGCAGGTACTTATGCAACCCTGGCGGGCGATTTCAACAATCTTCCCGAAGTATCCGCGCCGTCATTAGTTTCTTACACGCTTAGCGAGCCCAAGTCATTAAACGTCTCGTGCACCAGCCAGGCTATTACTTCGAGCGGCCACCACCATGACGACTGGCACGACAACTCATCCGATTGGACTGTGTACTTCACCTGGAAAAATACCGAACCCAATCAATCTGCAGTTCGCGTTTACAGGAATGGGCGCCTGATCGCCACGCTGGGCGCGCACGCAGGTTCCTATACGGATGAGTTCCGCCACGAGGGTCACCATACCGACGCTACATTTGGCGTTCAAGCAGTCAACGGCTACCGGGTTTCAAGCATCGTAACCATCGATGTGAGGCACTGCCCGGGAGACTAGGACCCTATCGGCAGGTTTGCGTTTACAGGTCAGGCAGGGTTTTTAATTAAATCTCGGAGGTCTTATAGACCTCCGAGATCTTAGTTTAACTATATTTACTGGTGGTGATGCCGCTTCGCGTCCACAGGATCGCTGCGCTGATGCTTCGCATTCGCGCCAGCCCTCCGTCCCACGCTTTCAGCCTGGCAGGTAGAACACCTTTTGCAGGGAGATCGCCTGCACCTGCGGTCTGCGAGGACTAGAAATCCCGTGCACGCTTCGCGGAGTTCACCTGCACCTTCAGAAAATGGCAACGGGTGAGGTGAGTAGTTACGCCTAACCGTACCAATCCGCCCGCGTCCACGGCAGGCCACTGCGACCCTGCCGGTCCGGCTTCACGAGCAGGCTCTGATATACGTTGAGCCGGCCCGCGGAAAAGCCGTAGGCCGAACCGGACATGAACAGCCGCCAGACGCGATAGGTCGGCTCATCCACAAATTCCAGCGCCCGGTCGTGATGCGCTTCCAGGCCGCGCACCCAATGACGAAGCGTCAGGGCGTAATGCTCGCGCAGGCTCTCGACATCGCGCACCTCAAACCCCGACTCTTCCGCCGCGTGCAGTGTCAGGTTGATGGGTCGAAGTTCCCCATCGGGGAAGACATAGGTGTTGGAGAAGGACGGACCGCCCTGGTTCAGATCCGTTGCGCGGCTGGCAATGCCGTGATTGAGGAAGACACCGCCCGGCTTGAGCAATTGCCAGGCCCTGTCAAAATAGGATGGCAGTTTGGCGGCGCCAACATGTTCGAACATGCCCACACTGACCAGGGCATCATAACCATTTGAATTATCGGGAGCAACTTCGCGGTAGTCGCGCACTTCCACGCGGCAGCGGTCAGAGAGGTTAGCCGACGCAATGCGCCGGTTTGCCAGGTCTGCCTGCGGCTGGCTGAGGGTGATGCCGGTGGCGTCAACGCCGTAATGCTGTGCGGCGTAAATTACGAGTCCACCCCAGCCGCAGCCGATGTCAAGCAGCCGCTGACCGGGCTTGAGGCGCAGCTTGCGACAGATGTGCTCCAGTTTTTGTTCCTGGGCAGTATCCAAATCGTCATCGGACGAATGAAAGTACGCACACGAGTAGACCATGCGCCGGTCGAGCCACAGCGCGTAAAAATCGTTGGATACGTTGTAGTGATAAGTTACGGCCTGCCGGTCGCGCTCAACACTATGTTTGCGTCCGCTCAGGCGGGCCGGGCCGCGGCGCCCCTGGCGCTTATGCTCGCCGGCCGGCAGGCGTGTGAGACCGCTTCCCACGTGCAATTTTGTACGCCAATCCGGCGCGTTCCCGGTGAGGGCATCCGCCAGGCCAAAAACCGATTCGACATTGCCTTCGATGTCGAAATCGTCGTAGAGATACGCTTCCCCCAGCCCCACCTCGGTGCCGGGCAGAAGCATGGCGCGCAGCGCCCCGGGATGTTTGAGGACCAGTGTAGCCGGACGAGGCGTATCATCCGGCCAGTAGGTTCCATCCCATAACCGCACTCTTACCTGCTGTGCAGCATCACCCGTGAACAATAGTTCAAGTGTGTCCAGCGTCACGCGGACGGCTGGATCGGCAAGGACATTTGTCTGCATTTTATGACTCCTTTCCGGTCATTTGCTTTATGCCATTGCAGAAGCTTAACATTCAGTTTCTCGCACACAATGTGGCGAGAAAAATCGCATTCAATTCTACTCCTTCATAAAGAATACGCAGGAGACAACCAGTTTGTTACATATAAATAACCATTGGGTGAGAGGCGGCTCACCCAATGGTCATTTCTGTTCCTGGCATAGAGATGAGATATTCGCGGGCCTTACGGCCCTGTGCTTTGATGTTGGCCGGGCGGCAGAGTCTATTGCAGACCTCCGAGCTCTCTATTGATTTTCCGTCGTAGCAGGCTTTTGCTGCATAAAGCGTTCGACCCGGCTGCCAATGATGATATAACGAAACGGCTTCCCCTGAAACGCCATGATTGCAGCGATCACCCCATAAACGACAAAGACAAACCCGCCGATAAAAAGCACGCCGAGTATCAAAAGGGGAACAATAAAAGCTGCAATAAATATGGGATCAGCAGCTTGCGACGTTCGAGATGATGACATAAATGGGATAAACGCCATTGTGCCAAAAGCGGAACACATATAAAAGCCCATGCCAACGATCCAGGCTGCAATCATACTCAATTGATATGCCATGGCCTGGAGGGCTTGAAAAGCAACATATTGTGATTTTTGCCTTTGGGTTACCCAAATGACAATGGGCGCGATCACCCCCGTCATGGGTAGGAGGGCCGATACGTGGGATAAAGCAGCCAGCACACGTTCATCCTGGTTCGGAGTCAGGGCATTGAGGTCCGTCATGGTTTGTACTCCTATTCTGCAAAGAAGGTAAGTTGCGAACTCGCCGCCCAACTATTATTTAGCTGCCATAGGGAAAGAGTCCCTACCTTGAAAATGCCACATTGTTCAAAAGGTGTCCGATTTCTTCTAATGTGACATTGTCGAGCTACTTACAACTTTAGTATACGATTCCCCTGTTGTCGAGTCATGTGCCATTTGTAACTAAAAAAAACCGGGCAGGCAGCAAGACCTGCACCGGTTGCACCGCCCTGTACTGAAGCTGAAAGAGTCAGCTTCGGTGTGCGCCTGGATAGTGAGTTCTTAAACGCCATTAATGGCTAGCCTGCCAGCCTGGCAGCGGTTTCGGCAAGGCGGGTAGAGAATCCCATTTCGTTGTCATACCAGGCAGCAACAGAGACCAACGTTCCATCAAGCACTTGTATAAGGGGCAGGTCCACGATGGAAGAGTGGGGATCGCCGACGATGCGCGCAGAGGACCACTCCTCCTCCAATACAGACATTACGTTGTTAAGAGAGGCTGTCTTTGCGGCGTTACGAAAAGCATTTTTGATCTCATCGGCTGTGGTTCACCGCTCAACGATCACGTTGAGCTCCGCGATACTGCCTGTGCGAACGGGTACGCGGTAAGCCTTACCGGAGATCTTGAGATCAGGCCAGATGAATTTCAAGGCCTTGGCTGCGCCGGAAGAGGACGGAATGATGTTCTCCGCCGCGGCCCATGAGTTCGCGCCGGTCCCTCATAGGTTGGTCTGTCAACGACTGCGTATTGGTATAGGCGTGGACTGTCGAAAAGAAACCCGTCCTTATCCCAAAGTTTTCGAAGCAAAACCTTGATCACCGGAGCCAAGGCGTTGGTTGTGCAGCTTGCGATACTTACAATGAGGTGCTTCGCCGGGTCAAACTGGTCAAGATTGATCCCGGGAAGGAGAACAGCATCACAGTCCTGCAAGGTCTTGCTGGCCGCGCTAACCAGGACGCGCTTCGCTCCCCGCTCAAAGTGAGCTTGTGCTCCGGCACGCGTGGTGGCCCGCCCCGTACAATCAATGACCAATTCAACCCCCAGGGCCCCCCAATCTGGCAGGGATTGATTCGTGTCAAAGAATTTGATATCACGATTTCCGATGACAATATGATCATCGGCAGCTTTCACTTCTTCGGCCCAGCGACCATAATTCGTGTCCGCTTCGAATAAGGCTCCAAGTGTCGAGGCATCCTTGATGTCTGAAATCGAGACGGGAACGAACAGGTTTTCTTTCAACGCCGCCTTGAGAGTCGAACGGCCAATCCGACCGAACCCATGGATCGCGATTTTATTCACCACAACCTCCTTAACAATTCAAATTGGAACCTGCCGTCCGTGAGCAGGACCGGCAGGCGGATCGTCGATTTGGTCTGTTATACTCGATTCTTCATTTTAACTCACGGCCTGCCCCATCGTCCGGGGAAACAGCTGGTCCCACATGCGCAGCACCGCGAGTCGCCGACAACATGTGGCTGTTGCCGGTTAGATCGGGTTGTTCTCTTTAACCTGACAAGCCGCTGTTACTTTCCCTTTTTCACAAAGCTATACACACCGAGCGCCGCCAATGCGACGACCGACACCGCCACCGAAATACGCGCATCCCACATGGCGCTGAAGAGGACAAGCAGTGCAGCAACGATCGCGAGTGTGCCTTCTGTTCTGGTATTCATTTCGATCTCCTTTTGCTTGATTGAATATGATGAAACGCAATTTCTAATCAGGGTTAGCTCGCATTCCTCACCGGTTGAAGATAAAGAAGACGCCCTGATAAACCACAAATGACAGCAGGCCCACTACTATGGCCGGGCCGCTTCGGATCCGCCGCGCAGCCCCGATCCCTTTAGGGAAGAGCACCAGGAACAAAACAAAAGAGATGCTATAGACGGTCCAAAGCAGGGTGCGCCAGATGGTCGGCGAATTAAGTGCAACCTCGTACCATCTCTGGTCGAGGAGACCGATTGCCCCCAGGAAACTGTCGGTAAAATCATGCAGCAGGGAAACCAGCGTGGCGATGCCAATGCCAAAACCGAGCACGCTCAGCGTATCCTCGAAGCTGCCTTTTCCGGAGAATACACGGCTCAGGAGTTGAGCTACCCCGGCTGCCAGGATCCAGCAACCAAACATGCTTGGGGCCAGAATGAACCGGTCATATTGATAATAGACCTCCTTGGGAATTGCCAGGAAGGGAGTGAACGAAGAAGGCGCAGAGCCGCCGATGGTTAGGAAAACGTAGACTAATGTATACAGCACAACGCTGATCGAAATCGCAAAGAAACCAAATCGCAGCCGGCGCTCATCGGCCAATAGAGCGTCGAACGTCCGGCGTGGGCGGAGGATCGCGCCGAAGTAATAGTCCTTGAATGACTTCGTCTTGAGCGAGGTATGCGTGTTTTCCATAGGGGGCTCCCTTCATAATTATTCTAGTCAGGGGATAAAAAAGAATCCCTACCCGATGGGGGAGTCTTGCACTGGTCAGGTGGATAGTTTAATAGCTATCTATTCAAATAAGGGAGGCCAGCCTATCTTCAACTCGAAAATATTTCAGGATGATTTCATAATCTAAAGAGGGTCTAGACCAATACAACAAGAAATCAAGGGCATTGTTTCGAGTTTATAAGTAATGGAAATTGTAACTATTTTGCAAAGAATTGGAGACGGTATTGAGTAAAACCATCAATGATATACTTGCGAAAAAATAACACGAACGACATTGACCAACCTCCTGTTTTCGCCAAGAATAATCAATAAGTCACTCAACGCCTAATGTCCAGCAGGTCTCTTATTTCCGAGCCGCCGGGGAGGCAAACAGGCGTGACAATGTGCAACATGAGTAATAAACGACAATAATTGAAAGGATAAATGATGCTTCTTCGCGGCTCACAGGTTCCGTCCCCGAATCCTTGGGGTCATATTGGCTCTCTCCCTGGCTTTTTCCGCCCAATATCTTTATACCGGCGAGGTCTTCACCCACTTTCTCGATTCCAACACCTGGGATTGGACAGCAAGTTTCTCCTTTGCGACAATCCTATTAGTTGCTGCTGCTCTTTGCGCCGTATGGGCCTTCCTTCCCAGGGAACAAAGCGATACTGAGAGAGTCCTCGTCAACCTTCCAAAATATCGATTGGGGCAGCCGGACCTGGCTGGTCGCGGCAGCAGCCGCGTACCTGCTGGCACAGGTTATTTATCTCTTCCTGGCAGAGAATGTCCTCGTAGATATACTTTGGCTCGCGGCGATATGCATTCTCATTGTCCCGGTCTGGATTAGAAACAAGTCCATTCTCGATAAACTGAACATAGCCCGCCTGGGAATGGGGACTGGTCGCCGCAATCACCTTGATCGGCTTTCTCCTGCGGTACTGGCATTTGACCGAAATTCCTTCTCATGTCTCCAACGATGTGGCATTGATGGGAGACATCAGCATCCAATTGATCCATTCCGGTAATTTTAATTGGATCGGATTCCTCCGAGACCGGACATCTGTTGTCGTATGATCAGTTGCTGGCCTGGAGCATGCGGCTTTTTGGTCAAAACCAGTACGGCATCGTGATGAAATCGGTGATCTTTGGAACGCTTTCCCTGCCCCTGGTTTTCCTTCTGGGGCGGGAAGTGGGCGGCCGGCCGGTTGGACTTATCACTGCCGGTCTGCTGGCTATTGATTACACTCACATCCAATTCAGCCGGATCCTCTTCGGTACCTCCCCGACATTTTTTGCCATCCTGGCTTTTTACCTGCTGGCCCGGGGATTGCGCACGCGCCAATCTTTATGGTTTGGGCTGGCAGGCGTTGCTACCGGCCTGGCATTACTATTTTATGACGCGGGCCGGATCCTTCCGGTGATCGTGGCGGTGGTGATCGCCTGGCAGTGGCTGTGGCAGCGGGATTCTTTTCGAGCCAATTTAAAAAACTGGTTGTTCCTGATCGCCGGCTCGGTGGCAGCCTTCGGTCCGATGCTGGCTTACGCTCTTGGCCATTTGTCTGACTTCACGGGGCGAGGCAATACGGTCATGCTGTGGTCACCCGATATCTGGGAGCACGAGATGGTCTCTTATCACGCTTCCAATGGCTTTCAGGTAATTATTCAACAGATATGGCGCACGTTTCTCACCCCGTTCCTGACCGGTGATAGCAGCCCGCTTTTTGCGCTCCAACGCCCCATGGTGGCGCCATTGGTTGCAGTCTTGTCCATTCATTGGAGCAGGGTTTGTCGTTTCAAGGTTAAAGAACGAAAAATATTTTATGCTTGCAAGCTGGGTGATATTAACATTCATCCTCGGCGGGGTGCTGACCTACGATCCCCCCTTCTGGCCGCATTTGATTGTTGCGCTTCCCGCTATTTTGATGATTGCTGCCATAGGGGCAGTTAAGATCGATCTCATCTCGCGGCTCCCTTTATCGGTCGTTATGGCACACGTGCTGCTTGGAGAGCGTTCTGGCCGTGGCGATCCTCATCACCGGCATCACTGAATTGGACTGCCTATTATTCCTTTGTCCAGAACAATGCCGCTCCCAAGATGAGGATATCACGCTACGTCACTTCTCTCTCGCCTGGCTACCAGTGTCTATTTGGTCTCCACCGATTTTAGTTGGAACGAGTATACCTTTGCGTTCTTTAATCGCGACAGGACCGGCCAGGATCTGGCACCGGAGACGCTCCAAAGCGCTCCACCGCCCTCCAACCAACCAGCCGTTTTCATCCTTTTCAACCACCCGGAACTTGTGCCGGTGCTGCAAAACCTGTATCCCGGCGGAGAAATGATCGAGCATATGGATTTCAATAATAACCTGACCTTTATTTCGTATAAAGTAACACCGCCGGGAGCGGTCCTTCCACCTCCAGACGATGACATCCATGTGGTTACCCTGCCCGGTTGGTGGATTATTACCGCGCTAGCCCTGGCCATGCTGGTGCGAACCGGCTACCTGTTCTTCAAACGGCGCCAAAACGAAGGTCCACACTTTCTCAATGCAGCTTGAAGAATATGATCTCATGTTCCGGGTGGAAGCCCGCCATTGGTGGTATCGTGGAATGGAGAAGATCAGCCAGGCCGTTTTGGACCATTGGTACCGGCGGGGAACAAATCTTCACATCCTCGATGCCGGCTGCGGCACCGGATACGGCATGGTTTCCTATCTCAAACAATATGGCGAGATCACCGGGATCGACATTTCAAAACTGGCAATAGAATACTCCCGACAGCGGGGGGCATCTCAATTAGCCCATGCTTCTGTGACCAAGCATCCCCTTCAAGGATGAAAGTTTCGACCTGGTGACCAGTTTTGATGTTTTAGGCATTCATGCGGTTGGCGACGATTCTGCAGCCGTGCACGAATTCTTTCGCGTGCTGGCCAAAGGCGGACGGGTTCTCCTGAGGCTGCCGGCTTATGATTGGCTGCACAGCCAGCATGACCAAGCAATACATACCACCCGTCGTTACACCACTGCCAAGGTTGCCCGAGCGATTACAAGCCAATGGGTTCATCGTGGAATATATTTCCTATATAAATACGTTATTATTTCCTCTCATACTCTTCAAACGGCTCTCGGAGAAGGTCTTCAAGCCCCAAACCGCTGTTTCGGACCTGGCAATCAACCCTGGAATATTCAATACAACCTTCAAAAAAATACTGGGGCTGGAATCGTTCCTGGTTCCAAAAGTCCGGCTTCCCTATGGATTAAGTATCATCGCGGTCGGCCGGAAACCATGAGTGCGCGCAGCAGCGCTGGCTGGCGCTCCACGATCATCGAGATGCTCGCAGCGAGGAACCAAATCAACATCGCTGCCCAGCCGATAAAGAATGTATATCCGGAAGCGGTACAGAAACCGGTGATATCCGTACTTAAAGTCCGACGCTGGCGTGAGCATTGTAGACGCGGATCGCCGCCTCGCTGTTGACCGGGCATTTGTATTCGCAAATACCGCAGCCGATGCAAAGGTCACGCAGCACATGCGGCAGCTGCAAAGCCACCCGTGTCCCATCCGGCCCCCATACTTCCGCGTCCTCCAATTGGATGGCCTTTTGAGGCAGGGGACACATCTCCTCACAAACGATGCAGGGAACATGATCCGACCAGGCAATGCAGCGGTTCTCGTCGATGTAGGCCTTCCCGATGACCTGCAAGCGTTTCTGGTCCAGGGTCAGCGGTGGGATGGCCTGCACCGGGCAGGCCTGCCCACAGGCATTGCAGGAATAATCGCAATACCCAATCCGCGGTATCAGCACCGGCGAGCCGAAACCTTCCGTGCCCGCATCCAGCACAGCAGGCTGCAGACCGTTCGTCGGGCAAACCCGTATGCACTCGCTGCAGCGCGTGCATTGAGTTAACGCGATGTCATCCGGGTTAACGTCCAGAGTGCCGGGCGGGCGCAAGCAGTGTCGGCGATTCACGGCGCGCAAACAGATCGCTGCGATACAAGGCGATGGCAGCAACGGCGGTACCGATCCCCAAAAGCGCCTGCCGCCGGTCCGGATCATATTCGTTCCATTCGGCAAGGGAAAACTTTGGGCTGAAGGTGGTAAGGCCGCGCGGGCAGGTTTCGAGGCAATCAAGGCACATGGTGCATTCGCCCGGGTCACTGGCATAACCTTTAGCCGGATCGATGGTCCCGGTGGGGCAAAGCTCCGTGCACAAGGTGCAGCCTTTGCATTCCTGCTTCAGCCTTCGGCGGAAGATTGACAGCTTGCTCAACAGGCCCAGCATCCCGCCCAGCGGACACAAATACCTGCACCAAAAGCGCGAGGCAAACAAGTCAAGCGAGATCAGGCCCACGAAGAGGGCGGCGAACAGGACCGTATCACGATAATAGGCCGGTTGGAGAGGCATGATCGCCGGCCTCAACCAGGCATCAAAATTCGAGATGGGGTCGGCAAGCACCGGAACCTGATAAAGGAGCGTCTCCAGCGTGCTGATGATCTGGTTTGCCGCGGGCCATACGCTGACCGTCAGCGTGCGCAGCAATATCGTCAACGGGTCGAGGAACAACAAAGTCAAGTTGCCGAACACCGCCGCAGCAAGGATGACCAGCAGCAGCGTATATTTCACCGCCCGCCAGCCTTCGGGCGGCGCGGTTCGTTTGCCGCGCCAGCGGTGAAGCGCGATCAGGTCAAGAATGGTGCCCAACGGGCACAACCAGCCGCACCAGGCCCGGCCAAAAAGCAGGGTTATGAAAACCAGGATCAACGCCAAGCGCGGAGCCGGCAAGGAAGGTGCGGCTCGCAAGCAGGTGAGACAGGATCAACAGCGGATCCAACCGCAGGGGAATATTGACGAGGTCGCCGGCCCAACCATCCTGCCGGGACCCCAGGAACAGCGCGATGAAAACCGCCAGCGCCAGATACTGGACGATTTTCCGGGCAGTAACCCAGGGACCGCCGCGGTATCTCTGCCGGTTCTTTTTCTTCGATTTCTTTGTTGAGACCGCTGCAGGTACGGTGTCCATCTGGTTATCCGATCAGGAAATTGCGATCTCTTCGATCTTCAAGTTCTGCAGGTCGCTCCGGCCGAGTCCCATCGTGGCGCCGGCAGTGATATAACCCAGATCGTCCGGCCGCATCCCAAAGAGCGTGGCCGCATAACTATCGGCAGCAACGATATCGGGGCTGGCAATCACCGTGTTCAGCTTCTTGACATCGTCCAGGCTGCCGCCGGTGGGACCGTTCGAAACCAGAATACGCACGGCATCCACGACGGTTAACTTGGGTCGCACGAAACTTGTGAGGTCTGCGAGATTCTGGCTGAGATGAGCATGCAGAACCGGCCGGTCGCGGACCAGACCCATCAGGTTCTTCATCCCCAACGTCAGCCTGGAAAGGCTGTGATCCTTGGCGATCGGGACATTGATCACCGTATCGGCTTTCAGGATGTCGCCGAAAAAATTGGCCTGCTTCAGGTGGACCGCATTGGGGATGACCGTGCGTCACATACTTGAGCACGGACATCTCGACCATCTCTCCGCCGGCGGCCTCCACCTGCTCCTTGATCCCGCTGATCTCATAAGCTGCCTGCGCCGTACCGCCGAAGGGATAGTCCATCACCTGGACTTTGCCGGCCCCTGCCTCAAAGCACATCTTCACCAACGTGCCCACCACCCAGGGATTGGTTGTCGCAGCATATTCATAGCCATGGTAAGCCACGCAGATATTTGGCTTGACGATCACGTTCGCCCCTTTTGCGACAAACCTCTCCATGCCGCCCAGGGCGGCGATGGCGCGGCGTACCAGATCCTCCGGCTCGCCGTTGCGCGTCACTGCCATGTCCGGCAGGCTGGCTTGAGTCGCCGTCGCGGCAGGGGCTGTATTCGTCGTTGGGACAGAGCTGTTGCCAGCTCTGCAGTTTCTATTGGAGAGGGAGTTGGGATGGCGATTGGACGTCCCGGAGATCGTTCCGCCGCAGGCAGCCAGGAGTTCGCCCAGGGCTGCCCATCCCAGGGCCGCCGCACTGATCCTCAGAAAATCTCGACGACTGAATTTATTCATTGAAGACTCCTTGTTGCTGAATTGACCCTTATGACCCCCGAATTGGTTCAAAATTCAGACACAACTTGTCCAGGTTCTGCCCGGTGGAGGACTTATCCGCGATTATTCTTTTTTTCACATTCAGTATAGAACAAATCCATTTTGTGTGCAATCCTGCCGCCAGCGAGCTCAACCTGCATAGCAACCATCCCCCGTGGAGAATTTGAGCAATGTACTATCTCTAAAATAGTCGGCCTAAAATAATTAGACGCAACCACTTCATAACAGATTCACTTACCGCCTGGGGGAAAGGAAATCTCATCACATCGTTGCGTGAGCATCGTCAGTCCATGCAGAGAAACGGATTATGGCTGATATAAACGCCCTTTTGATATCATTGCCCTACCCCTAAATAGGGGCTGCGGCTATAAAATCCCCATATAATTTCTAGACAACTTGCTTGTGAATATAATCACCAATAAACTGTGACATTTGATATTTCCCATATTTTGAGCCGCAGAGTATTATCAAAACGGAGACGGTGTCATAGACACCTCCAACATGCTCCACGCCGTCTCCTCCTTTGGCGAAAGCCACCGCCGGGTTAACCCGGCGGTGGCATTTTAATTAGGAGATTCTGTGTGTTTCTTGAAACCAGGCGGGCTTTTTTGTATCTGCTCCCCCATTTGCCCCAGGCTTTCAACTTGGAACAAAGGATTCCAAAAAATGGATATGGGCAGGGAAGAACACCCTGCCCATATCCATTTTTTGGGTAAACCATCAATGTATGGTTAGTAGTTGCTATAAATTAATCTACGGCTCTTTTGATTCAAAAGTCGGCAGGACGACAAAGAACGAAGCCCCTTGGCCCACCACCGACTCAACCCACACACGTCCGTGATAGCTATCGACAACATTCTTGACGATCGCCAGGCCGAGGCCGGTGCCTTTCGTGGACGTAACGTTGCTGGCCCGAAAGAACTTATCGAATACATGGGCCTGCTCGTCAAGCGGGATGCCCGGCCCCGTATCTTTCACTTCGAAAATGATCTGTTTATCCTCTTCCTGGGCGCGGATCGTGATTTCTCCACCCTCGGGCGTATATTTTACGGCGTTGCCAAGCAGGTTCTCGATCATCTGGCGGATGCGAATGGGATTCGCCCGCAAGGGCGACAGCCCGGTCCCTATTTCCTGGTTGATCCGCAATTTTTTGCGCTGGATAAGCGGTCGAGCTGCCCCAATGAATACTGCAAAATGCCTTCCAGCTGTACACTTTCCCGACCGGTATCGAACCCGGCCTCCAGCCGTCCCAGGTCGAGCAGCTCATTGATCAGGGTTGTGATGCTCTGGACGCTTCCCTGGATGCGACGAATGAATTCCTGTTGCTGCTCGGTAAGCGGCCCCACACGCTCCACCAGTTCGGCATAACCCAGCACGGCCGTCAGGGGCGAACGCAGGTCATGGGAAACCGTGTGGACAAATTCGCTCTTCATCTGGTCGAGGCGCTTGAGATAAGTGATGTCCTGCATGGTGATCGCGGAACCGATCTGCGGGATCGGCGTATGCTGGACGTTGAATACGCGCCCATCGTCAAAATTCAGCTCATAATATTTGACTGCGCTCTCCCCTGGTTTCGCCAGCAGGTCGTGCAGGTCGGAATTCTCGATGACCGACTCGATCGGCTGGCCGGTCAGATCGGATTTATCCAGGCCGAAAGCCTCCCTGGCAACACGGTTGATCAGGATAAGCTTCTTTGCATCGTCCAATACGATGACGCCGTCTTCGATGCTGGCGATGATGGATTCAAGGCGCGTCTTCTCGATCTCAGAGATCAGCGCCCGCTTCTCCAGCGAGGAGGTCGTCTGCTTGACCTCGCGGCGGATCCAATCGCCAAGGTTACGGGCGCGCAGCAGGCTGCGTTTAACCGCCTCCAGAATATCATCCGTTTTGAGAGGCGGGTGCAAATATCCGCTCAGTCCTGCGAGCAAAACAGCTTTGACCGTGGCGGTGCGTATCTTTTTCCGAAAATAACAGGATCGGTAAAGTGGGGAAACGCCCGAGCTGCGCCTCTGACGATCTCAATGCCGTTTTGACCGTCGAAGGTCTCGCCGATCAGCATCAGGGCCGGGGTGGATTCATCCAGGGCTTTGATCAACCCATCCTGCTCCATGAACAACGGCCACTTCATAATCAACAGCCCGCAGCGCGCGTTCCATCAAACTCAATACGGGCGATTCATCCAATGCCAGAAGGATCATTTCACGGTTTGCCATGGGGCTCAACTTGTCTTCACTGAATGGGAGGTGATGGTTTTTTCCGCGGAGCGCGAAAGCCGGTGTAGGGAATTCTGTATGGTCTTCAATGCCTGCTCCTGTTCCTTGGTCAGAGGGCCCGATTGGCCCGAGATCAGCGCCTCAAGCGGATACATCGAGACCTGCATTTCATCACGGATCGATTCTCTCAGCGATTCGAACATCGCATTGCGGTTCTTCTCACTGGACTTGGCAGCCCCCGTCGTCTCATCGATGGCGCGGAACAACTGTGCATTCACGAGCGAGATCGATGCAAAATCAGCGGCCGCCTCCAGCAGGATCCGTGTGTTTTTATCTATCTCACGTTCAGCCTTACGGACGACAACCAAAAGCCCGATGACTTCATTCTGGACTTTGATCGGCAGGACCGCAGCCGACTTTCCCAAGGCAGCCACTTTGAATTTCTCAAGCGGAGAGCCGTGAATGGTGAGCGACTCGCCGGAAAGCGCCACCAGCGCGCTGATGCCGTCGTCCAGGGGCTGGTTGAGTTTCTTGGCCCACGCCGGCTGGCAGGTTGCGGTAAGCCGCCAATAGAAAGGTCTTGCTCTTGTCGTCCCGCAGCATGAGCCAGGCTATATCCGCTTCGGCCACCTGCAGGGCGCCTTCCAGGATGCGGTCAAAGAGCTGGCGCTGGTCGGTGATCGAGATGCACCGCCTTGCCGATCGCCAGCATGATGTTCAATTCACGAAGCTTGCGTTCCAGTTCCTGGTGGGTTGCCTCCAACTGCTGTCCCAGTTTTTGGCGTGCGCGTGCCTCGTGCGTCTGCTGCAGCGCCCGTTCCACCACGCGCACCACTTCCGCATCCCGCGCCGGCCAGAAAAGCGCATCCACCGCGCCCAGGCGGAACGCCTGGATCACGTTCTGCTCCTGGCCTTTTTCCGCAACAACCACCAGCGGTGAGCTGACGCTTTGTGATGACAGGGCAGCCAGCAGGTCTTTTCCGCTCAGGCCCGGCAGGTTTAAATTGGCAATGATCAAGTCAGGCGGGTTCTGGACTGCCTGCTTGATGGCTGAGGCCGCCTCGCCCACCACGGCCACGCTATAGCCAAGCGGTTTGAGCGCCTGCCTGGCGATCAAATCACTGATATCGGGATCGCTTTCTACAATCAGGATCCGTTCCCCTGATGAAACCATATTTACCTGCTTCTGATTGAATTATCTGAGTTCGTTCCCAGAGCCTGTCCGTAAACTTCCTGAGGGTTGTTATTTTTTGAAGGGTGCGAACTCCCCAAAAAACAGTTTCCTCAATTAAAGATGGGATCTTCTTGTTCATAGATGGCGGGATTTCCTCTCGCTCGGAGATGCAGGTAACCTCCCGCCAGGGGGCCGTAGTAGATTGGTTGTCGAACCGTTGCAATTCTAACGCAAAAAAGCGCTTCCCTACGGTAAGGTTAGATTACAATTGCTCTGCAAATGGCCCAACGTATTAACCTCCAAAGTTATCTCATTGCGGCCGTCATCCCTGCCTATCGGGTCGAGCGGGAGATCGAGGCCGTCCTGCAGGGACTCCCATCCTACCTTAAATATATCATCGTCGTGGACGACGCCTCGCCGGACCACACCTGCGACCTGGTAACGTCCATGGCAAAACGCGACCCCCGGCTCGTCCTGCTGCGCCACACCAGCAACCAGGGAGTAGGCGGCGCCATGGTGACCGGCTTCCGCAAGGCTCTCGAGCTGGGCGCGCAGATCGTGGTCAAGATCGACGGCGACGGGCAGATGGACATCGGCAACCTGCCCAACCTGCTCCTGCCGTTGATCCAGGGCCGGGCCGATTACACCAAAGGCAACCGCTTCCGCGACTTTGCCGCCCTGCGCCAGATGCCATGGATTCGCCGGATCGGCAATATGGGGCTGGGCTTTCTCGCCAAGGCAGCCACCGGCTACTGGCAGCTTTTCGACCCAACCAACGGCTTCGTCGCCATCCGCGCCGAGACGCTGGCGCTGCTGCCCCTCGACCAGATTGACCGTACCTATTATTTCGAGACCTCGATGCTGGCGAATCTTTATATGCTCGGCGCGGTCGTGCAGGACGTCCCCATGCCCGCTCACTACCAGGGCGAGGTTTCAAGCCTGTTGATCCACCGCGTGCTGCTTGAGTTCCCCTTTAAACTGTTGAACACGCTCCTGCGCCGCGCAGTCCTCAAAAACTTCGTTTACGATTTTTCAATGGGCAGCATTTATCTTCTTACCGGCCTGCCCCTGCTGCTCTTCGGCCTGGTCTTTGGGAGTTACAAATGGATACGATACGCCAGCCTCAATATCCCTGCCCCGACCGGCACCGTGATCCTGCCCACGCTTTCTGTTTTGCTTGGCATCCAGCTGCTGCTCTCAGCCATCGAGATCGACCTTCGCTCCGTCCCGCAAAGGCCGCTTTCGGAGTCACTGATCTGAACGGGTCGACAGTATCTGCCCACCCCTTCGTCCCACGCTTTCAGCCTGGGACGAAGAATTCCGGAAATTATCAATCTCACCGTTCGCAAAATCCATACATACGATGGGATTCGCTACCTGTGTTGTCGCTGCTGCGGGGAAGAATTCAGCGAGCGGAAAAATTCAGCATTCAGGATCGTGATCCCGAGCTTGCGTCCTAATATCGGTAGACTACCATTCGTTCCATCCGACGCAGGGTCTGGTTAACCTCCTGCACGCGGTAAAGGGCCCGCCACCATAACGGGAACCGGGAAAACGCAACCACTTCGCTCGGTCTGAATTCCTTGATCAGTTCAAGTTTTGGCTCAAGCTGCTTGATGTCCTGGGGATCATCAAGGCCCCACTTGTAGGTTGCACCTGTCCCTCCGACGTTCGAGCCCGCTCTTTTGACAATCCACGGATTGCAGATATCGAAGATCACCTGACCACCGGGGAAGTGAGCGACCACCGCATTGAGGAGCGCTTTCACTTCCGCTTCGCTCAGGTAGTGCAGCACCCCCTCGGCGATCAGCAGCCCGGGTCGATCCCGCGGAACCTCGTCCAACCAGCGCAAATCCGCCAGCGGCGCGCCGATCAGGCGATAGGCGTCCCGTTGGGGGAACAGTTGGCGGCGCAGGTCGATCACATCGGGGTAATCCACGTCGAACCATTGGACACCGGCAGGCGGATTGAGACGGAAGGCGCGGCTGTCCATGCCACAGCCCACCTGGAGGACGACCGCATCCGGGTGATCGGCCAGATAGCGGGTCGTCAGCAGATCAAAGGTCGCGGCGCGCGTGGCGATGATAGTAGGTCCAATATCTTTCCACATGCTCCATGAAGCCACTCCCGTTATATTGCTTGCTCAGGTCATAATCGATATGCCGCATCGCTTCTTCTGCCCAGGGATCGTGCAAGATGGGGTTCTTCCACTGGCTCTGGATAGCTCGACCGCTCAAGGTCATGAGCATGGTTTCTTTTTCTTTGGTAAATTGGATCTTATCCGTTGTCATAGGTCGCTCCTTTGCATAACTTCTCCTTCGAAGCCTTGGGAACTTCGTTCCCGTGCCTGTTTGATCTGCTCCATCTGGGCTCTCGCCGCCGCGGTAATCTGCCGGACGATGGCTTTCCCCGCCTCGCTGTTGCCGCCAGTCCCTGGCGCGCCGTCTTCCGGCTGCAGCGCGCGATCCATCATGTCGGCCAGGGCTTCCATGACCGCATCGTAGGGCGGAAACTGGTCAGGCGGTTTGAAATCTCCGATGATCAACTGGCCGTACGACAGCATTTCGACGATGTGTAAGATCACGGCCGCATCGATATCCCGGCGAATCGCCCCTGCCGCTTGCAGCGCCTGAAAGAAACCGAGAGTGTTCACCCCGGAATACATTTGGGTAAAGATGTTATCCCGCTTGCGCAGGTAGTTACCGATCACGCGCCGGTCGCGTCGCAGCATGGCGGCGATCAAGGGACGACGGTTCACGGCGTGAAAAAGCGCCCGGTAGAATCCACCGATCGTCCCGCCGTGCGGGTCCGCTTCGATAAATTCCAACCAGGTTTGGGCGTATTGCATATATTCCCGGTACAGGAGCGCTTCGAAAAGGACCTCTTTCCCCTTGAAATACAGGTAGACTGTCCTGCGACTCGCGCCTGCTTGCTCTGCGATATCGCTCATGGTTGCCTTGTCATATCCCAATCGGATGATGACGGCTGCGGCCGCATCGAGAATCTGCTGTTGGCGTTCGTCATTATCAGGCATTCACGGCCTCTCGTTCAGGTATTTCTGCACATACTGCACAAATATTGATACTTTGTGTAGTATAGCAACAGATGTGGACTTAAGTCAAGGAAAAATAGGATCAGGCCAATATGAATGAGTCATCCCGCATGATGCGGGATGACTCATGTTATATCGGTTCTCCCTTAGGTATATGCGAGATAATCTCACCACACTACCGATACGCTCGACAAGGCCGTATTTGAAGAATCGGACACCTATTGAATAATCCGGCATTGTCAAAGTTAATCCTTTTTCATTCATAGATTGTATACTAGGCGTATGGAGAGTCTGCCTTACATTCCCGGACTCAAACCGGCTGATCCAGGCCCACTCTCGCGCTTCCTGCCTGCCCTCGAACAGGGCACGGTTTCGACCTGGCTCGCGGCTCACGCTGTCCCCGGGAGTTGGCTGCTCGACCCGTTTGGATTCTCACCGCGCCTTGCCATCGAAGCGGCGCAGGCGGGTTATCGCGTCCTGGTCACCGTGAACAACCCGGTCACGCGCTTCCTGCTCGAAATGGCGGCAAACCTGCCTCCGGCCTCCGACTTCAATGCGGCCCTGGCGGACCTGGCTGTCGCAAAAAAGGGGGAGGAGCGGCTCGAGTCTCATCTTCAATCGTTGTATCTCACCAAGTGCATAAACTGTGGGCATGAAATCCAGGCGCAGGCCTTTCTCTGGCGCAAAGGCGAGGGATCACCTTTTGCCCGGATATACACCTGTCCGGAGTGCGGCGATTCAGGGGAACGCGCCGTGACGCCCGAGGACGTTGAACGCGCCCTGAAGATCGCCGCGACGGACTCGCTGCACCGCTCGCGCGCTTTCGAACGTGTGGCGGCGCTGGATGATGAAGATCGCATCTATGCCGAGGAGGCCATTCAACATTACCTGCCGCGTCCTTTATATGTGCTGACCACCATCATCAACCGCCTCGATAGCCTGGAGCTCACCCCCGAGCGCCGGCGCGCCCTGACCGCTTTGATCCTGCTGGCCTGCGACGCAGGCAATGTGCTGTGGGGTTATCCGTCGGAGCGGCCGCGGCCAAAACAGTTGAACATGCCCAACCAATTCCGTGAGCACAATGTGTGGATGATGCTCGAAAAGGGCGTGGAGCTTTGGGCCGAAACTGCAGCCAACGTGCCCTGCGTGGCGTGGCCGAACAAAGTGCCGGAGAGCGGCGGCATCTGTGTTTACGAGGGGCGCCTCAAAGACCTGGCGCATGAAGTCAAAAAAGAAATCCCCATCGCCGCGGTGATCGGTTCTGTGCCGCGGCCGAACCAGGCCTTCTGGACCTTATCGGCATTGTGGGCCGGCTGGCTGTGGGGATCGTGCGGCCGTCGAGCCATACAAGGCAGCCCTGCGCCGCCGCCGTTACGATTGGGCCTGGAACGCGACCGCGCTGAATGCCAGCTTCACCCATCTTTTTGATCTATTGGCGTTGAGCACACCGTTCTTCGGGTTATTGCCGGAGGTGGAGCCCGCCTTTCTCACCTCCACACTTACAGCCGCCAGCGCGGCAGGCTTTGACTTGAAAGGCTATGCGCTGCGCACCGCCAACGACCCCGTCCAGCTTGTGTGGGAACGCGGCGAGCACCTAAAGCGGGAATACGCTCCACCGCAAGCCGAACAGGTATGCAAGGCCATGCAGGAGCATTTGATCGAACGCGGCGAGCCGGCCAGCTATTTGCACCTGCATGCCGCGGCCCTGATCGCCTTGACCGAAGCGCATGCGCTCAAGCAAAAAGACGAGGAATTCGATGCGGCTTTGCGCAGGACGAATTCCATCATCGAAACAACATTGAGAGAGGAGGCCCGGTTCATCCATCACTCCAGCGGGGAGGGCAGTGAGACGGGTTTATGGGGATTGCGCGCAGCCCCGGAAGTGGATTCGCTGACCGACCGCGTGGAAGTAGCCATCGTCAATTATTTACAAAAGACTCCCGACTGTATTTATCTTGAGATCGAAGAAGAGCTTTACCGGCAGTTCAAAGGTTTGCTGACGCCATCCAAACGCATGATCTATGCCGTATTGAATTCATATGCCGAAAAAGACGGCGGGAAATGGAAGCTGCGCCGCGAAGATGTTGCTGCTTCACGGCATCAGGACCTGAAGACCATCGGCGCCCTGATCGAAACAATCGGCAGGCGCCTCAAGTATAAGATCCGCAGAGAGGATAAATGGCTGATCTGGGAGGAGAACGGAAAGCCTGTCCGTGTGTTTTATCTGCTGGCCTCCGGCGCTGGTCCGGCGGGTGATCGCCGGCAACTCCTATCCGCCGGAACAAACATCCTGGTGATCCCCGGCGGACGCGCGGCCCTGATCGCTTACAAAGAACAACGCGATCCGGTCCTGGCCGAACGCATGCAGGCTTACCAGTTGGTAAAATATCGCTTGTGGCGCGCCCTGGCCGAGGTCCCAATTTTGACGCGTGAAACCTTCGAAGCAACAGATCGCCGAGGATCCGGTCGAGCAGGCCAAAGGCCAGATGATGATGTTTTAGAAAAAGTTGAAGTTTTGCCAGGCAAGGGAAGCAAACTCATACAGAAGGAGATGGAGATGAAAAAGCTGTTTTATATTGGTTTGTCATTGATCTTTTTACTTTCCGCCTGCGGGACCAGCCCAACCGCAGCCCCCACCACGATCCCATCCACCGTGGTTCCCCCTGAACTGCCATCCCGCCGACTGAGGCCCCGGTCACATCAACCGCACAGCAACGGCCACGCCGGCCGCAACTACCGGCGGGACTTCGTCAGGATGCACCGACGCGGCGGTCTTTGTAGCGGATGTGACCATCCCCGATTATTCGCATTTCGATACACACGAAACCTTCACCAAAACCTGGCGCGTAAAAAACACCGGAACCTGCACCGTGGACTTCCAGTTATTCGGCTGTCTATTCGAGCGGAGACCAGCTGAGCACAACCAATTCGGTCGCTCTCAGCGATACGGCGCCCGGGGCAACACTGGATATTTCCGTGGATATGGCCGCGCCGCCAGCAGATGGCACATACAAGATCTTTTATCAACTCAAAAATCCCGCGGGGCAGGCCATGCCCATTGATGCTGGCAATACGCTGTGGGCCATTATCACTGTCGGGAAAGTCCTCGTTTATTCCTCCCCAACACCCGCGCCTGTCTCTTCAGCGCCGACCAGCTCCGGCGGCGTCCAGCAGCACAGCAACTGCGCATGTGTAACCCAGGCCGAACGCAGGTTTCGTAAGCCAGACCCTGGACCTGATCAACAACGCCAGCGACCTCCAATGGACTGCCTGCGCTGACGCTCAACGATCAACTGAGCAGCGCGGCGCAAAGCCACAGCGTCGACATGGCCTGCTACCGGCAACCTGAGCCATACGGGTTCGGACGGTTCCACGCCCACCTCGCGCATTGCTGCAACCGGCGTCAGCGGTTCGACGAAGCTCGAAAATATTTATGCCCAGCCTCCGCAGTTCGGCGGCACTCCGCAATCCGCCATGGATTGGTGGATGAGCGACCAGATCCACCGGGATGCCATCCTCAACGCACAGGTCACACAGGTCGGCATCGGCTACGCGTCCTATTCCAACAGTCCGCTTGGAGGTTACTTCACGGTTGACTTCGCCGGGCCGTAAGCAGGCATAAAACAGAAGGCCGCTGCGTTATAGTTCGAATTTCTGTTTTCCGACCAACAAGGTGTTACCTAAACCTAGAACAAAAAACGTCCTTTTATCAGGGCGTTTTTTGTTCTATGTAAAAGTAGTGGGCCATTTGCAAGGGAATCAGTCTATGGACGCCAACCCTGTTCCGGGTTTTTGCCTGGCCCGGAAAGGATTCGCGGTTTGCTATTAAATTCAATGATGATTGGAGATAAAAGGAGCAAGAAGATTACCGCGAATGCCAGGATACCTGCTATCAGGCTTCGATATTCAATCATCCATGCCGGCCACAAAAAATCGCCTACTCTAAGTATCAAGACAAGGATGATGGCAAGCAAAAACATGATAAACCCGATCAAGCCTTGCTTTGTAATTCGGGCGATCCGTTTGTTATCCCCACGTTTTCTTAGATGTCTTCGCCTCCTGGACATTTCGTTACCCTCCCAAGCTCTGGCGGCCTGACTACTTATGGGCAGTCAAAGGCTAATCTTTAGTATATCTACTCACTATCCGATCGCTGGTTTCCCCGAAAATTGAATATGGGCGGGGGAGAACACCCCGCCCATATTCAATTTTCGGAATCTCTAGTCCCAGGCTGAAAGCGTGGGACGAAAGGCTGGGTAGATACAATCTTTATTAAATATAGCACTTTTTTGCCGGGCAACCTGTGACATAATTCCGCCGACAGAATGAAGCCGATCGTTCGCGCCGGCCTTTTTGTTACAACGTGCTGTTGAATACCAGGGTCAAAATATTGTTTATTGGCTTTCACGTTACGAGGTCGAATTTAAAGACAGATGCAATAAGAAGTAAAATTACTGCATGCGACCCCTTGCGCTGGCTATTTTCGGCGTGGCGCTGGCTCTGACCTCCTGCGTTTCGGTATCCACACCGCCGCCTGCCAATACCACCCCCCTGTTCATTACCGCAACCCTGCTGCTGACGACCACGCCCTATGCCAGCCCAACGCCGGTCTTGTCCCCTACGCCGGACGTATCGACGCTTCGCAGTGACGGCCCCTGCCAACTGTAAAGACGGGGCCATCCTGCTCCAGGATGTGACGATCGCTGATGGGACGAATGTGCCGCGCGGGAGCAAGTTCACCAAGACCTGGCAGTTCCAGAACACCGGCTACCTGCCCCTGGAGCGGTTACACCATCGCCTTTGTCTCCGGCGACCGTATGAGCTCGCCCGACTCTGCGCCGATACCCGACACTGCCCTCCAAATCCAACGTGAATGTTTCGATTGACCTGGTCGCGCCTGCAACGGACGGCACTTATACGGGTTATTTCGAGCTTCGAAAAGTAAACGGCGACGCGCTGGCCATCGGCATCGAAAAGACCTTCTGGGTCAAGATCACCGTTGGAGCTGTGGCTGCGCCGACAGCCCCGCCGCTTGGGACGCCTCCGGCCGTCGGCACCCCCGCCAGCGCGCCGACAGGCCCACTCAGTTGCAAATATGTCCTCAGCGGTTCCTATCCGGATGAGATTGCGGACCTGATCAATTCTGCCCGCACCAAAGCCGGCCTGCCCGCGCTGACGGTCGATTCACAGTTGGCCGCCGCCGCGAAAGGACACAGCATTGACATGGCCTGCTTCAGCCTGCTCAGCCACTCCGGTTCGGATGGCTCTACGCCTTCCGGGCGTGTAACTGCAGTCGGGCTATTCAGGTGCTTTCCGCCAGGAGATCATCTATGCGGGCGGCTATCCCCAGGATGCCTTCAACTGGTGGATGGGCGATCAGGTCCATCACGACGCGATCCTGGACCCAAGCGCCACGGAATTAGGCGTTGGCTATGCTTATGTTTCAGACAGCGCCTACGGAGGCTACTTCACGGTGGATTTCGGGAGCAGGTAAGAGTAAGGGCAATTCATGAATTGCCCTTACCCTTACCGCCCATCCCTTGAATGATCAGCCTGATATAGAGAGATGAAACGCCAAATGCCAGCAGCAGGCCGGCGACCAGGTCCGCTACATAGTGCTGTTTGATCAACACCGTGGAGGCCACGATGAGCGCCGTCCAGACCGCGGCCACGATACCTGCCCTGCGATCAAACCGGAACCAGTGTATGGCAAGGATGGTGGAGATGGAGGTATGCAGGCTCGGGAAATCATTAAAGGGATTGTCAGTGGCATATACGCCCTGGATCAACCGCGTAAATAGATCCGTCCCGGTCAGAACCGGACGGATCACCTCAGTCTGCAGAAAAAAATAAAAGAGGTAGCTGATCGAAAAAGGCCGTGACCATGGCCAAGCCGGCGGATTGGAATACCTTGGTCCGGAAGAGCAGAAAAACAATCAGAGTAAAGTAGACCACCGGATTAAGAGAAACATAGGGGATGACAAAGGGACGCACCACCGGCAGCGCCGCATCCAGCGGAGTCCGTAAATTCAGGACGGCCGGGCCATGGTTTAACAGATCATAGATCTCGTTGGTGAAATAAACGGCCACAGCCAGCGCCAAACACAGGACCGCATTCAGCCAGCCGGTTCCAAAGACGCCCTCGCCGAAATATTTTTTCAGTGTGTTTTCCATTGAACTTCTCCGTATTCAATTAACTTTATCCGGAAGATCAAAGAGCTGCAATCCTGTCGCAATCGGACAGTCTGCGTCGCGTCAACTTATTTACCCTGCATTTTGTGAAATATCCGCGGATGATCTCGAATAAAGGCCATTATAAACCCAACAAAAAATATACCTAAAATGGGCGGCTCCCAGAGGACGCTGCAAAAAAATCGAAAGCCCGGTCTCTGCAGCCGGCCTCCGGCACGTAAATTTTTTGCAGGCGATATCATCTGTGATGTGGAGGAATCCATGCGATATAAACTACTCGGGCGCAGCGGCTTGCGCGTTTCGGAAGTCTGTCTCGGCACCATGACCTTTGGGGAGACCTGGGGCTGGGGCGCTTCCACAGCCGAAAGCAGGAAGATGTTCGACCTGTTCGCCGAAGCGGGCGGCAATTTTATCGATACCTCGGTGAATTACACAGACGGGACTTCCGAAGAGTACCTGGGCGATTTTCTCAAAGCGGATCGCGACCATTTCGTCGTCGCCACCAAGTACACCCTCACCAAGCCGGACAACACCGACCCCAACGGCGGCGGCAACAGCCGCAAGAACATGATGAAGTCGGTTGAGAGGAGCCTCAAGCGCTTAAAGACCGACCATATTGATCTGTATTACCTGCACATGTGGGATTACATGACCCCGGTGGAGGAAGTGGTGCGCGGCCTGGACGACCTGATCCGGCAGGGCAAGGTGTTGTATGCCGGGTTTTCAGATACGCCCGATTACATTGTGGCCGAAGCCAACACGCGTGCGGACCTGATGGGCTGGTCGCGTTTCATCAGCATGCAGGTGCCGTATTCACTGCTCGACCGGTCGGTGGAACGCTCCGTGCTTGAGATGGCGAGCCATTGGGATATGACCGTACTGGCCTGGGGCTTGTTGGAAGCCGGGATATTAACCGGCAAGTTCATGAAAAACGTGAGCGACCCCACCCGCATTAACCAAAAGGAACTTGAATTAAGCGACAAATCCATGGCGGTGGTAAAGGAAGTGGAGAAGATTGCGAACGAGGTCGGCAAGCCCATGTCACAGGTTGCGATCAACTGGGTGAGGCAAAACACCACCGCACGTGTGATCCCCATCCTGGGTGCGCGCAGCGAAAAGCAGTTGAAGGATAACCTGGGCGCAATTGACTGGACGCTTACCGAGGAACAATACAAACGCCTGGACGAGGCCAGCGCCATCGATCTGGGCTTCCCTCATGGGCTCATAAAGGGCAACGACATCATCTTTGGCTCGACCTTTGATAAGATCGATAATCACCGGGTTTAGTTTTGGTTGAAATTTCCTGGAATAAAGCCCTTGATGGTTACGCGACCATCGAGGGCTTTTTCTTTATATCCTATTCTACTTCTGCTTTCTAATCTCTACTTCCCACTTTATACTCTTTTCTTTCTTCTCTCCGCCCCTCCCGTCGGCACGGCGACAGTCTTGAAATGAAGGACAAATCATTGTATAGTGTCTCTGAAACAGGATATCCATTCAAAGCGGGAGGGCATGTGAACACAAAATCAGTAACCCCAACCACCGGGACTCGTCCCACGGTCGCGGAAGGTATCGCAGCGCGGCTTGGGCAAATCGTGATCGTCTTCGTCCTTGAGGGGGCGATACTCTTCCTGGCCGCCGGCCGCCTGGTCTGGGTCTGGGCGTGGGTCTTCCTGGCGGTTTATCTCATCAGCGTATTGATCAACAGCGCCTTCCTGCTCCGGACCAGCCCGGAAACCATTGCGGAACGCGGCAAGCCTGGGGAGATGAAGGACTGGGATAAGATCGTGAGCGGTCTCTGGAGCGTGGCCCAATTCATCCTGCTGCCGCTGGTGGCGGCCCTGGATGTGCGGTTCGGCTGGACCCAGGGCCTCAGCCTCGCTGTGCATATTGCAGGGACCATCGCGTTTGCGGCCGGGCTGGGATTCTTCGGCTGGGCCATGATAACCAACGCCTACTTCTCGACGACCGTCCACATTCAGAGCGAGCGCGGGCACACGGTCTGCCGCAGCGGGCCCTATCGCTTTATACGACATCCGGGGTATTCGGGAACCATCCTCCAGTCTCTAGGTATTCCGTTGCTGTTGGGTTCGTGGTGGGCGCTGATCGCCGGCGTCGCGGCGGCGGCGTTCATCATCATCCGGACTTCCCTGGAAGATCGCACACTGCAAGCCGAGCTGCCCGGCTACAAAGACTTCGCCAGTGAGGTCCGTTATCGACTCGTTCCCGGCATCTGGTGATCGCAAGCTGACTCTTACGTACAAATCTAGGTTCTCCAACATTCAACGGGAAAGAAACTTAATCCGTCCGCAGATTTCCCGGAATACGCTGATTTAATCTTTAGGAATCGCTAAGGTCTCGTGTTTATTATTGATTCGAGGACACGATCAATCTGCTTATGATAGCGATGTCTGGATACAGCATGGGATTGATCGGCTCATATTTACCGGTCGATATCCCCAGGGATTAGCTTCCGTATGCGAAGCGAATGGACATTCCTTGTGTTATATAGAACGCCATCCAATCCATTGAAAAAGATCGCTTTTTGCTTATAATCGGTGCGTCAAATCAATCTTAAGAGGTGACCATGATGTCTGCCGTGGACAACCCTGCCCCGACGGTCAACCGTTGGAGAACACTGATCACTTTTTTACGGTTTGAATATCTGGCGGTCGCGGTCGTATTCCCGCTGGCCGGGGCAGCAACAGCCGGAGTCCCGCTCACCGGCTTCCACCTGCTGGGCATTTTGGCCGGCGCGTTCGCCTACCATATTTACGTTTCCCTTTTGAACGACATCATCGACCTTCCCCTGGACCGCACCAACCCGGCGCGCGCCGGCTATCCGCTGGTCAGCGGCGCGATCTCGCTGGGCACGGCGCTGGTCATCACCCTGGTCGAAATACCGGTCGCGGCGGGCATCATCTACTGGCAGGGCGGCTCGCCCTCGGCCTATGGAGCCATGGCCCTGGCGCTGGGCATGATGACCATCTACAATGTGTGGGGCAAACGCTCACCCTTTCCCCCGGCTATCGACGTGATCCAGGGTATCGGCTTCGCATCACTGGTCTTGTACGGCGCAGCCCTTACTGGCGGCGTGACACGCCTGTCGTGGCTGGGTTTCGTGCTGGTCATAGTCTGGATGGTGCTGATCAATTTCCTGGGCGGCTTGCGCGACCTGCACAGCGACCTGGCTTTCGGCGTGAAGACCACGCCGATCTTTCTCGGTGTGCGGCCCGCCGGAAAAGAAGAAGCCATCCCGACCTTTTCCCGATATTATGGTTATGCCTTGCAGGTGATGCTGACCATCGGCGGCTTGTTGGTGGTCATCTGGAACGATCTCCATTATCCCTTCTGGCAGAGCGTCCTCCTGGCAGTATTATGCTGCCTGGTTGGAGGACTGGCGCTGTTCCTTTTAATTACCATGTTCGGCGCGGCCATCAAAGATTATGAAGCCATGCTCGTGATCGGTTTTCGTTTTATCAGTATTTCCGGGGCGTCGCTCATGCTCACCCTCCTGCCGGCTTTGCCCTGGTGGGCAGCGCTGGGAGTGATCGCGGCGTTCCTGCTGGGATATCATGATTACAGTCCTGAACCCGTTTTAGCTTACTGGCGCAATCGCTAAAATCCATGCTCCCCACACTGAACAGCTATGTCCCGTTGCTCATCCGACAGCGGGTGACCGCACATCCGGAACCTTTACAGGCTCCGGAATCTCAATCGCTGGAAGCCGGCGTATTGTTTGCGGATATATCGGGCTTCACGCGCCTTACGGAGCAGCTGGCCCTCGGCGACCCGCGCGGCATTGAAAAGATCTCCACGGCCCTCAATGATTATTTTGGCCGCTGGATCAATATCATCAGCCAGTACGGCGGGGACGTAGTCAAGTTCGCCGGCGACGGCCTGCTCGCCATCTGGCCGGCGGAGGCCGAAGCGGGCGGCTTAAAGGCCGCTTTGCATCAAGCCGCAGCCTGCGCCCTGGATGCCCACTCCGCGCTCCAGGGCTACCTTACCGCCGAAGGGAATCCATTGGTCATCCGCACCGGCATTTCAGGCGGAGCCCTGCAGACGGTGCAGTTGGGCGGCATGTTTGGCCGCTGGGAGATGCTGGTTACCGGTGAGGCCGTCAACCAGGTCAGCCTGGCGATGCAGCAGGCTCAACCCGGTCGCATCGCCCTCTCTCCGGCCGCGCAGGAACTGTTGGGGAAAGACGCGCGCGGCGAACCTTGCGGGCAGGGTCATCTGACTTTGCTTGGCCTGGAGGGTAAGGCCTATAAGGACCTCTCCGGTTCACGTCCATTCGAAGCCCCGCTGGAATCGGTCGCGGCGCTCGAGACGTACATTCCGGGCGCCATCAAAAGCCGCCTGTCTGCCGGACAGCTCGGCTGGCTGGCGGAATTGCGAACGGTCACGGTGTTGTTCATCAACCTGCCCGATCTGGATTACCGGCTGGGGTTGGAACAGGCGCAGGAAATCATGCACGACCTGCAGAGCACGTTGTATTACTATGAAGGCAGCCTCAACAAACTTAATGTGGATGAAAAAGGCGCCACCCTGGTGGCCGCCTTCGGGCTGCCGCCTTTTTCCCACGAAGACGATGCGCTGCGCGCTGCACTGGTGGCCCTGGAGATCCAACGGAAGTTTAGCGCTCGCAACCTGCACCTGAGCATTGGCATCACAACGGGACGGGCCTTTTGCGGTTCGATCGGTAATTCGGTACGGCGTGAATACACACTGATCGGTCAGACGGTAAACCTGTCGGTCCGGTTGATGCAGGCGGCCGGGACTGTGATCGAGCAGGGTGCGCGCATCCTGGCTGACAAGGCCACGGTGGAAAACACTCACCAGCGCATCCAGTTCGAGGAACTGCCGCCGGTCATGGTCAAGGGCAGGAATGAGCCGGTAGCGATCTTCAGGCCGCAGCTCGAGCGCCGGCACGAGGTCCAGCGCAGTGAGGTACTCGTCGGTCGTCAGGCAGAGCGCGAGCAGTTGGGACAGGCCGTAGCGGCCCTCCACAAGCTTGAGCTGCAATCCCGGCGGGTGGTGGTTATCGAAGGCGAGCCTGGCATCGGTAAATCGCGCCAACTGGAAGACCTGCTGGCCCAGGCCCGTGAAGCCGGGCTGCCTAACCTGTCGGGTGCGGCAGATGCCATTGAAAAATCAACCCCCTACTATGCCTGGCGGAACATATTCGGCCAGATCTTTGGGCTTGATTTCAGCGAGACACTGGAAAAACGCAGGGAAGTACTCGCCTCGACCCTGGATGCCGATCTGTTGGAGCGGGCCTCGCTCTTGAACGATATTCTACAGGTTGATTTTCACCCAACCGAGCTGACCGCTAATATGGAAGGCAGGGTGCTGGCAGAAAATACGCGCAGCCTGTTGACCACCTTGCTACAGCGCTCGGCACAGCGCGTCCCCAAACTGATCACGATAGAAGACGTCCATTGGATGGATACTGCCTCGTGGGCGTTATTGCTGGATGTGGCCCGGCTCGTGGCGGAGGTTCCGCTTTTGCTGGTGGTAACGACCCGGCCTCTCTCCGACCCGGTCCCGCTCGAGGCAGAGCAGATCAAGCGCCTATCCCACACACAATATATGAAGTTGGAGCGTCTGTCGGCAGACGATTCGCTGGCGCTGGTGGCCCATCGCCTGGGAGTCAATGAACTGCCCGAGTCGGTAAGGGGTCTCATCGTCGAGAAAGCCGAGGGACATCCTTTTTTCAGCGAAGAACTGGCCTACGCCCTGCGGGACAGCGGAGTGCTGGTGATCGAAAATGGAACTCAGCCGGTTGGCCCCCGGCATCCCCAGCCTTGATTCGCTTAACCTGCCCAATACCGTGCAGGGCGTCATCACCAGCCGTATCGATCGTCTTTCACCCACCCAGCAATTGACCCTGAAGGTTGCCAGCGTGATCGGCCGGGTATTCGCCTATGCCACGCTAAATGCCATTCATCCCATCGAGGCGGAGCGTATTTTGCTGCGCTCATCGCTGGCCGTTCTGGAAAAATTGGACATCACTCCTCTGGAAACCCCCGAGCCTGACCTTTCATATATTTTCAAGCACAGCATTACGCGCGATGTGGCCTATAACCTGATGCTGTTCTCCCAACGGCGGGAACTCCATAAGTCAACCGCAGAGTGGTACGAACAAAATTACGCTGCGGACCTGGAGCCGCATTATGGTCTATTAGCCCATCACTATGCATTGGCCGAAGAATTGGTCAAAACAATTTTCTATCTGGAAAAGGCCGGGCAGCAGGCTCTGTTGAGCGGCGCCTATGTAGAAGCAGCCAGCTACTTCGAGGAAGCGATGCGCATCGCAGATCGGGATGCCAAAGCCCTCGTCATCGGCAGCGGACAGCGGGCACGCTGGGAAAGGCAGCTGGGAGATGCTTATCTTGGCCTGGGTGCGCTTGCCGCGCAGCAAGGGACACTACGAGAAATCAGCCGAACTGTTGGGCTGGCCTTCCCCCAAGGGGCATACCGCCCTGATCGGTCGCCTGCTCGGTCAGGTGGGCGATACAAGGCCTGGCGGCTTGCACGCGGCTCGCAGGTCCGCGCCTGCGGCCGCAATCCGCGGAGTTGCTCGAAGCCGCCCACTCGCATGATCGCCTGGTTGACCTGTATTATTACGCCCAGGACCGGCTGCATCTGCTGAACAGCAGCCTGCACTCTTTGAACCTGGCCCAAAAGGCCGGCCCCTCCCCTGAGCTGGCCCGCGCCTATGCCATTGCCTGCAGCGTTGCGGGTGTGCTTCGGATCTCATGGCCTGGCCAGGAAATACGAACAGCTGGGTCTGCAGGCAGCCGCACAGATCGATCACCTGCCATCCCGGGCACGTGTTTATCTCACGGATCGGGTTATATAACATGGGCGTCGGGAACCTGGGACAAGCTGCAATGTGGTTGGATCAGGCCAGTGAGATTGCGGAACGGCTGCGCGATTACCGGCAGTGGGGAGAAAGCGCAGCCCTGCGCGCCTGGGATTCCTATCTCATGGGCGATTTCGAAGGCAGCCGATCACGCTTCCAGCAGGTCTATCAGATGGCGGAACAGGTTGGCAACACCCAGTTCCAGAACTGGGGCCAATGGGGACAGTCGCATGCTCTCCTGCGTATGAACCGTCTCGAAGAGGCCAGGCTGTGCCCTGGTAAGAGTGGCTCAAAGACTGGAGAACCAGGAAGATAGCGGCTCACAAGTGGTGGCCTATGGCCTGATGTCGATAGTCTGTCTGCATCTAAAAGATTGGGAGGAGATGCTCAAGTATGGCAAACGCCTGGTCTCCCCGGATAAGAACCCGGATCGCTTCTCGATAGCGGATTTCGAAGGTTATGCCGGTGCGGCGGAAGTCTTTCTCACGCTCTGGCAGCGCGACTCGGATACCGGTTTGTTGGCGCAGCTCAAGTATCCTCTGGTTGACTGCCAACTGGCGGCCCAGCGGGCATGTGAGGCGGCAGCACGCGCTATGGTCGTGTCTACACAATTGGGCAGCCGCGTGCCGACCTGCTGAATGGCTGGCTGGACCTGCTCAATGGGAATCGCCAGAAGTCACTCCGACGCTGGCAAGCCGGCCTTCGTTTGGCCCGGTCGTTGGGATTGCGTTATGAAGAGGCGCGCCTGCATCAGGCTTTGGGCCGCTATATGCCGGGTGATCACCCCGCTGCACAGGTGCACCGCACCACGGCGCAGCAAATGTTCGAAGAGTTGAATGCCCGTTTGGATTTGGCCCCACAGAATTAGGCGCGGCGCTATTGTCTTATAAACATAAGAAGAGCCTCGGACCTCCGTTGAGGAAATCCGAGGCTCTTTCTACTCACCGCTTTCTACTTTCTATTCCCCTTCCCTCTATACCACCACGCTCACCAGGCGTCCCTGCGCCACGATGACCTTCTTCGGCTCTTTGCCTTCCAGATATTTCTGCACCGCTTCGTTCGCCAGCGCAGCAGACTTGATCTCGTCTTCGCTCGCCTCGGCGGCCACGGTGATGCGGGCGCGCACCTTGCCGTTGACCTGCACGGGGATCTCGATCACATCTTCCTTTGTGGCGGCCTCGTCCACTTTGGGCCAGGCCTGCTGATGGATCGAATACGGCTTGCCCAGTTGGTTTGTCCACAGTTCTTCGGCGATGTGCGGGCAGACGGGCGCCAGCATCTTCAGGTAGATCTCGGTCGCTTCATTCCATTCGGGCGTGCCGACCGCGCCGGCTTCACGCGCCTTGTACATTTCGTTCAGCAGTTCCATCAGCGACGAAATGATGGTGTTGAACTCGAAGGTCTCGAAGTCACGCGTGACGCGCTTCAGCGTCTGGTGGACCTTGCGGCGCAGGTTTTTCAATACCTCCGGCTGCGGCTTGACTGCGGACGGAACCGCCGGATCCGTGAACAGCATCCACACCCGGCGCATCCAGCGGACCGTGCCTTCGATGCCCTGCGAGTCCCACGGCGCGCCCATATCCCAGCGCGCGAAGAACATCAGGTAGGCGCGCACGGTATCCGCGCCGTATTTATTCACCAGCACATCGGGCGCAACCACGTTGCCGCGGCTCTTCGACATTTTCTCGTGGTCTTCACCCAGCACCATGCCCTGGTTGCGCAGCTGCAGCATCGGTTCGTTGCCCTCGGTGATGCCCGCATCGCGCAGCGCCTTATGGAAGAAGCGCGTATACAGCAGGTGCATGGTGGCATGTTCGATGCCGCCGGTATAGGTATCCACCGGCATCCAGTAGTTGTACTCGGCTTCGTCGAACGGCCCCTTGTCGTAATGCGGGCTTAGATAACGCAGGTGATACCACGACGAGCACATGAAGGTATCCATCGTGTCGGTCTCGCGGATGGCAGGCTCGCCGCATACCGGGCAGGTGGTGTTCTTCCAGGTGGGGTGCAGCTTCAACGGGCTTTCGCCGGTCGGCTTCCATTCCACATCCTCGGGCAGCAGCACCGGCAGCTGGTCTTCAGGCACCGGGTTCCAGCCGTGCACATCACAATGGATCATCGGGATGGGCGCGCCCCAATAGCGCTGGCGCGAGATCAGCCAGTCGCGATAGCGGTAATTGACGGACTCTTTCCCGATGCCCTGCTTTTCCAGCCAATCGATCACGGCCGCGATGCCGGGATTCTTGCGTCCCTTTTCCGTGTTGACCCGCGTCCCGTTGAACGGACCCGAGTTGACCATCACGCCCTCGCCGATATAAGCAGCCTGCATCGTGCCAGCCTTCAGCTGCGGACTGCCTTCGGGCTGGATCACCGGTATGATGGGCAGGCCATACTTGCGGGCGAAGGCAAAGTCGCGCTCGTCGTGGGCCGGCACGGCCATGATGGCGCCGGTGCCATAGCTCATCAACACATAGTCCGCGATCCAGATCGGAATGCGCTCATGATTGACCGGGTTGATGGCATACGCGCCGGTGAATACGCCGGTCTTCTCTTTGTCCACGGCTTCGCGCTCGATATCCGATTGGCGCGCGGCCTGCAGCTTGTAGGCTTCGACCGCCGGCTTCTGCTCGGGCGTGGTGATCTTATCCACCATCGGATGCTCGGGCGAGAAGACCATGAAGGTCGCGCCCCACAGCGTATCGGGGCGGGTGGTGAAGACGGTGATGACCGAGGACGGGTCGCTCTCCAGATGGAAATAGACCTCGGCCCCTTCACTCCGTCCGATCCAATTGGTCTGCAGGGTCTTGACGCGTTCGGGCCAGTCGATGCCGTCGAAGTTCAGCAGCTCATCGGCATATTGGGTGGCCTTGAAGAACCACTGCTCCAGGTCCTTCTTGATCACCGGCGTGCCGCAGCGTTCGCAGACCCGCTCTTCACCGATCACCTGTTCGCGCGCCAGGGTGGTGTTGTCCTTTGGGCACCAGTCCACCGCAGACATCTTGCGATAGGCCAGCCCCATCTTGTACAGCTTGATGAAGAACCATTCGGTCCACTTGTAGTATTCCGGGTCCGCCGAGACCATCTCGCGCTCCCAATCGAACATGGCGCCCATCGAGCGCAGCTGCTTGCGCATGCGTTCGATGTTCTGGAAGGTGCGCTTCATCGGATGGATGCCGTCCTTGATGGCGGCGTTCTCCGCCGGCAGGCCGAAGGCGTCGAAGCCGATCGGGAACATGACGTTATAACCCTGCATCCTCTTGAAGCGGGCGCGCGCATCCGAGGGCGTCATGGCATACCAGTGACCGATATGCAGGTCGCCGCTCGGGTAGGGCAGCATGGTCAGCGCGTAGAATTTGGGCCGGCTGTTATCGATCACCGAGCGATACAGCTTGTCCTTTTCCCATCTGGCCTGCCATTTGGGCTCCAGGACCTGCGGGTTGTAGGAAATATCCTTGACCACCGGCTTGGGACGGTTCGGCCTTGATCGCAGCCACAACCCTTTCAAATTTCGGCATGGCCTTCTTCACCGTTTTTTTCGCCGCGGCTTTTTTGACCGCCGCTTTCGCCTTCGGAGATGGTTTCGACGCAGTTTTCTTTTTAGCGGCAACGAACTTTTTTCCGCAATCGGCGCGGCTTTTTAGCGCGGCTTTTTTGGCCGCCGGGGTCTTCTTTTTGGTGCCGGTTTCTTTTTTGCTATCGCCATTCTTTCCTCGTTATACGATCCAGTCTCTTGAGCTTACATGAGTACCAGGATCGCATGCTTATACCGATATTCCAGGACTCTGACATCCTAAAGTCCAAGGTATAAGTCCTGACCAACGTAATAAAAAAATTCCTCCGTCCACTCAGGGACGAAGGAATCCTCCGCGGTACCACCCAGATTCGGTTGAAAGTCTGAAGAGACTATTCAACCGCTCTTTTACGCTCTAACGGGCTGTTCCGTCGCTGACTACTTTGGTTCACCAGCGAAGTCTGCCTTGTGGGCGGCAGGCGAGTTCGGTCTTTACTGTGTTCCCGCTAACACATCGAAGGGCTTCCACCTTGCTTTCCCTTCTCGCTGACGGGATGACCTACTACTCCTGTCCTGACCTTTGTGACTTAGATTGTATCAACCAATAAATTCTTACAGTGGACCCAGGGGGATTCGAACCCCCGACCTTCTCAATGCCATTGAGACGCGCTCCCAACTGCGCTATGGGCCCGGTTTCAGAATAAGTTGTAACGGTGCAGTAACCAGTTTTTGCGGACAGTGACCGCAAGACCGTTCACTGGTTACTGCTCACTGTCCTGTGGACCTGAGGGGATTCGAACCCCTGACCTCTTCAGTGCGATTGAAGCGCGCTCCCAACTGCGCTACAGGCCCGTTTCAAGGTGCAAGGTATTCTACCTGAGGCAAAAGGGGATGTCAAGCACAGGGGCAAGTTATAAGGCTAGAAACCCCATCTATTATTTTTTATTCATATTTTTGTCACCTGACGTTCATGATCAGCGTCTAAAATTACCTGGTAAACAAAACGAGTCCGGTGTACGACGGAACGACGCGTTTCATGTTTATCTTCTCCTCCTTACGAGTTCGGCGAAAGCGGCGAGGCCTTCGCCGAACTCTATTTAATCAGCTCACCCTCCGTTAAGCCTCTTGCAGGTTTCTTATTTCCAAGCTGCTCCATGTAAGAAGGCCTCCCGCAACTCCGCGGGAGGCCTTCTTTTGTCGCTTTATCGCTCTTCCATCCACCCTTTCCGCGCCCCAATCAGCAATCTAAAATCATCATCCCGTCACCAGCACAAAAGTCCCACCGCTGGTCGGCGTGAACAGCACCTGGCCATCCACCACCGTATACGGCACATCCATCCACTGCGAGCCATTCCATTGCAGCACCTTGAAAGAGCCAACCGTCGTGCCCGCCGGGATGTCGAACGATAGCTGAGTTCCCGCCGCGGTTGCCAGAACATCCATCCCCGCCACGAAGCTGTAACCCGCGGGCAGCGCACTCGGCAATTGTCCGATGGCAAGCGGCGTGCTCAGCAGTGTGCCGCCGCCGAGAACCCGCCCTGTGCCAAGCCTATTACCGCTGTACTGGTTACCGGTATCGACCACCGTGCCCGAACCCACACACTCGAACCCGTACCCGGTGTTGTTGAAGAATATGTTGCCCGAGACCGTCGCGCCGCCGCTGCCCATCACACAGAAGACACCATCCGTCGTGTCGTACCCGAAGATCTCTCCGTGATTGTTACTGAATACACTGTCGCGGATGTCCACATAGGCAGGGCTGCCGCCACTCAGCGGATTAGCTGGATCACCGCCATTCCAGACCCCAAAAATATCCACGCCGTCGCCGTAGTTGTTGCTGGCACTGATGTTCTGCAGTGTCACAACCCCACCTGACCAGATCGTCAGCGAAGCTGGGCTTGGTTGGTACGTGTTATCGAAGGTGCTGTTGCTGATGGTCATATCGCCGCTGGAGAAGACTGTGGTACCCCGGCTGTTGCCCGATGAATTTACATTCGCGAGCGTGGTAGCGAGATGATCGCCATTGATCGTACCGCTCCCTTCAACAAGGCCCCAGCCCCAAGCCCAATAATCGTCGTCTGCTGCCAGCTCATCCAAAGTGACGGTGTTGTTATTGAAGGAGCTGTTTTGGATCGAGACCTGGCCCGTCGGGTCATAATATACCCGTGGGTCATCATATTCTCCGTAACCATAGATCTCGAGCCCGGTCCCATGATTGTTGCTTGCTGAGACATTATTCAGCGTGACATTCCCGCCCGAAAAGATTCTAAGCCCGCTCTTCGGGTCGTCGCCGGCCGCTGTAGCAGTAGAGTCAAAGTGGCTGTTGGTAATCGTCACATTACCGGTCGTTTCAATCCCGGTTCCTTGAGTGGTTTCCGAAACATCCACGTTGTCAAGTGTCACGTTGGCGGCAGGGATATGGGCGATCGCCGGCATTCCCAATGGCGAGGCCGCCACCGTGCACGATGATGTCCTTGAGGGTGAGCGTAGTTCCCGAACTCGCCCTCTCCCCAATCGAGGAAGCCGAGTAAGTTGCCATCGCCAAGATTGAATGTGGACGTCCCTCCCACCGTGTTGGTCGAAAAATCCCAGCCTCCCTGCATGGCCAGGTCTGTCAGCCCAAGCAGTGGATAGCTAACCCAATATCGCCCGTATCAGCCACCGTTCCCTGCTCGACGAAGATCGTTCCGCTGCCGTTGTAAATATCGCTGTTTCCCTGCAGGTCCCACATCAGGCCAATATCAGCCCATTACCCGTGGCGGGATCATATCCGGAGGCATTGAATCCGCTATGCGATGCCGTACAGCCCACGTCACCGGGCAGCTTGCCATCCGGGCACCACATTGGGTCGCCGGTCAAGAGCATGGCGGCCGCGGCTTCGCTCGCCAGCGGCAGCGGCTGCCCGGTGGCATCCATCACCACCACTTGGGTTCCTTCCGGTGCCGCATCCACGATCTCCGCTACACTCGGTGCCGCCTCGACAGCTGTTTTGTCCGTACCGGGAGAGTCCGTCGGCGCAGCATCGACAGATGCAACTTCCGTCGCGACCGCATCCGTGGGCGCCCTGACAGCCGGTTCGTCCACACTGGGAGAATTCTGTCGGCGCAGTATCGACAGGCGCAACTTCCGTCGCAACCGCATCCGTCGGCGCCTCGACAGCCGGTTCGTCCACACTGGTAGAATCCGTCGGCGCAGTATCGACAGGCGCAACTTCCGTCGCAACCGCGTCCGTCGGCGCCTCATTGATAGCCGGAGCGTCCGGCGTTGGCGGAAGGTTACCGTCCGCCAACGCGGTAATCGGCGAATGCGCAGCAAGTAGCAGCGCCAACATAACAGCTACAGGCATGATTCTTGATTTAATACCCACGCTCATTTGATCTCCTTTGTTCCACCCCATCCCTCTATCACCCATTCAGTATAGACGTGCAAAAAAAAACTGTCAACCATCCAAAAATGTAAAGTCCACCATCAGAATTCCAACTCTGACAGGCTGAAACCAAAAAGGCTGACTGCCAAGACCGCGGAGCGCAAAGATGAAAAAGGGGGGCTTGGGGTCCTTCAGGTGGTGATTCAAAAATTCTTGCATAAAAAAAGAATTTCGCTTGAAAGGTAATAAATTGCTCGGACGAAATTTCTCGAGCGGGAGTACCCCGGCATCGATGTCTCGCGGTTTACCAATGCTATGATTTTCTCTTCGCTTGGCGGATCAACTTTTTCATTTTCTGTCCTGCTAAGGTAAGTAAAGTCGATAACTACCATGTCCGCCAAAGAACGAAGAGAAATGCCCACTCCTGTTCTTGCTATTTTATCTTCTCCTCCTTAAGGTCCGGCGAAAGCGGCGAGGCCTTCGCCGATGATCCACTTCAATCGGCAAAACATGCGGATATTTTATGTCGAGACAGTGGGCATCAGAGTTAATTGAAACATAAAACAACTCCCTCCAAATGACTGTTTTTGATGTATAGTGTAACCACCCAATGGAGGGACATGCCATGACCGACGAGAACAAACCGCTTTATCGGATCACCGACCTGCATGAAACCGAACGCCCGCGCGAAAGACTGGCTGCACAAGGCCCGCAAGCCCTCAGCAGCGCAGAATTACTGGCCATCCTGCTGCGCGTGGGTGTGCAGGGCGAAAACGCCGTCCAAATGGGGCAGCACCTTCTGCAATCGTTTCACGGCCTGGCCGGACTGCACCGCGCGCCGTTCGAAGAATTGACAAATCAACGCGGCATCGGCGCAGCCAAAGCCGCCCAGATCAAGGCGGCCATCGAATTGGGACGCAGGCTTTCGCTCGAATCGCCTGAGGAACGCCCCACCATCAACAGCCCCGCCGACGCCGCCGCGCTGGTGCAGTATGAAATGTCGGCGCTGGAGCAGGAATGCTTGCGCGTGCTGCTGCTCGACACGCGCAACCATGTGCTCGACATCGTCGAGGTCTATCAGGGCTCGGTGAACATGTCGCAGATCAGGGTGGGAGAGGTGTTCAAGGCGGCCATCCGTCGCAACGCAACCGCGGTGATCGTCGTCCATAATCATCCCAGCGGCGACCCAACTCCCAGCCCCGATGACCTGGCAGTGACCCGCGCGCTGGTCCAGGCCGGGAAGCTGCTCGATGTGGACGTGCTCGACCATCTCATCATCGGCCAGGGACGTTCTACATCCATGAAAGAACGCGGTTTGGGCTTTGCCTAAATAATAGGTATCAGGTGCCAGGTATCAAGTATCAGGTGATCGAGGATGAGCTTCCCGATTCCCACCTCATAGACTGTGCTTCACCACAAAATTAACGAATTCTCCGGAGGGGTTTTCCCATTCCACCCTTCGACTCATCCACACGCGAGCCGCGTGGACCGGCTTTCATCATCTCTATGAAGAGATCTACCTTTTCGCGTGCCCCTTCAGCCACCGCTTCAACGGTGTCATAGCCCACATTGCGCACCCAGCCGATCACCCCGATCTGGCGTCCGTTGAATTCCACATGCGCACGAAAACCAACATTCTGCACGCGTCCTTTGACCCATACATGTGCGCGGACCAGCTCAGTATTATCCGGCATTTTGCCTCCCAAATCCAAAGAGGAATTTCTCCACCAGGAACTGCATCTTTATTTTCCCAGGTAAACCAGGAGCGGCGTAAGCGTCAGTGGGCTCAGGAGCGTGCCAATAAATACCATGGCAGTGACGAGCGACGGATCCAGCCCATATTCGGTCGCCAGGACAATGGTGGTCACGGCGGCAGGCATGGCAGTTTCGGTCACATTTCCCTGGCGCACTGGGCCCTGCATCCCGAACAGGGACGCAAGCAACAGGCCGATGATGGGCCCTGCCACCAGGCGCAAACCAACGCTTAATCCCACAGAGTGGAAACTGTGCGACCATTGAATACGCGAGAGTTCCAACCCCAACAGGATGATCATAAGAGGTATGCTGCCGTCCGCCGCCAGGTCCATGGTCCGGGCAAGAGGGATGGGCAGTATTAAATGGAAGCTGTTGAGCAGCCCGGCAAGGACCACGGCGTAGACGGTGGGCACTTTAAACAGGCCAGCCAGGGCGGTCTTAATATCCATATGGCCGAGCGAAGCGATCAGCACCCCGGCCGTATTGAACAAAAGGGAGTTTGTAACGAAGTTGAGTGTGGCGAACGCCAGGGCGCTCTGGCCGAAGGCAAAGGCTACGAGCGGCAGGCCATAATTGCCGGTGTTGCCCAACGACGCGGTAAGAACGATCGCCATCAAAACCGGTCGTTCAAAGCGCAGAAGCTTTCCGAGAAGAAAAGCAAGCAGCCCGATTATAAAGCAGAGCAGGGCGGTATAACCCATGGTGGTGAAGATCTGGATGGATTGCAGCTCCGTGTGTATCAGCAGGTTGAAGACCAGGATGGGGCTGAAGACATAAAAGACAACCCGGCCCAGGCTGCGCGAGTCTATCTCAAGGGTTTTGCCAAGCAAAAAGCCCACCCCGCTGATAAGCAGGATGGGCAGGAGGTTGTTGGCGAAGGTGGTTATAAGCGCATTGAAGTCCATGATGTTCCACCGTAAAGGCTCAACGCAGGACCGCCGAGTCAGAAGATATTACAGGTTTAAGGTTTAGGGTTCAAGCCTTAAATGACGCCTTGGAAACTCGAATCAGGTTATTCATTCTTCGTCGTCGGCGTCGAAGGACATCAGGTCAAAACGACTCATCTCTTCGGTAAAGACAAGGTTATCGAGGGCTTCCTCGAGGAACTCAACCTGCTCATCGTCTTCGGCCAGGTCGATCAGGTTTTCGATATATACGCGGACGTCCTCGCCGCCCACCTGTGAAAGAGACCAGATGGCGGCGCTCGTGATCTCGTCGTCTTCCTCGTCTTCCAGTACCTGGAACAGGAGCGTGCGGGCGGAAACCAGGCCCAGCTCGCCGGCGGCCTCGACCGCCGCCAGCCGGACAATGGGGCTTTCATCCAACAAGCGCGAGAGCACCTGGTCTTCCCAGCGCTCGTCGAAGGACCGGCCCATCGCAAACAAGGCGCTGGCCTGCCAGTCGGGGTTCGAGCGGCGGAAGGCCGATTCGATCAGGGTGATCACTTCGGGGCGGGACGAGTAACCGAGCGCCTCGAGCGAATTACGACGCACGATCAACTGGTCGTCGCTGTTGGCTTTTGCCAGCAGCGCGTCTTCCACCTGGTGCTGGGTCTTTGCAGGCAGCTCTTCAAGCTCACCCAACTCGATGTATTTTCCCAACGAAGAGGCGGCCTCGGCGCGAGTCTCGGCGTCCTCGTCCTCCGTCAGGATCTTGAGGAAGGGAGCGACAAGCTTTACATCGTCGCACTCATCCAGCAGGCGGATGGCGCGCAGGCGCACTTCCGCATCCGGGTCGGTGAGCAGGGCGCGGGCGAAATCGTCGAAGGAGACCAGGGTATCCGACTCGGACAGCGACTGAAGCCCTTCGAGCAGGTTCCGCTTGCGGTCCGGTTTGATGCGCGGCCAGGCTTCGAGCACAGCCTCGATCCCCTCAGGGGTCATGTCGGAAAATTCCTGCAGCGAACGGCGCGAAAGATCGCGCGTGCCGTCGGTTAATTCGGAGATCACTTTTTGATAGCTGGTTTTTGTCTCGTTCATTTCGGCAAGTTAACGATCGCAGGGTTCACAAAATCCATCACGTTGACGTACAACATAAAGACCAGCAGCAGCGCCATGCCGGCGGCATTGATACCGTTTTCCCATTGGGGCGGGATGCGGCGGCGCAAGATCAGCTCGGGCAGGACGAAGAGTATACGCCCGCCGTCGAGAGCCGGGAAGGGGAAGAGATTCAGAGACTCCCAGGCTGATGGTGAGAATGCCGATCAATTGAAGCGTGAAGAAGGTAGGCGTCTGCGAACCCGAGGATGCGGGTGCGGACGATGAAGAAGAAGGAGCGACCGGTTCGCGGCTTTGGACATCGCGGCTGACCGCCTGCCCAAAGAGATCGTAGATGCCTTTGAGGCCCACAAAGCGGCTGTCCTGTGCGCTGACCTGGCCGCGGATCATCTGCGCCGGGAGCAGGATAAGCATGCGGGCCTGTTCATAGACGGCCAGCGAACCGTACTGCAGCGACTGGATGGCAGAACCGGATTGAACCATCGCCGGCCCCATCGAGATGCCCAACGCGCCCGCATCCGGGGATCGTTTACTCGAAGGCGTGGCAGTAAGGCTGAGCGTCTGTTTGCCGCGCTGGACGGTAAATTGAACCGGCTTGTCCAGGCTTGCATAAATAATATCGTGCAGCTTGGTGGAATCGGTGACGCTCACACCGTTGGCGGAGACGATCACGTCGTTAGGCTTAAGCCCGGCCTGCGCGGCCGGAGAGCCGGCCAACACATCGGCAATCTGTACCTTTGTGTAATCGGGGATCCCCATCTGGAAGAACAAAAGGCTGAAAACCACCACGCCCAGCAGGAGATTCATGGATGGCCCGGCCAACAGCACCACCAGGCGCGTCCACGGGCTGGCAGCCGCCAACCCACCCGGCACATTCGGATCGTTCTCGCCTTTCGGCCGGACAAAGCCCCCGATGGGCAGCCAGTTAAGCGTGAAGTCGGTCCCCTTCCAATGGAACATGGTCATGATGCGCGGCGGAAGCCCGAACCCAAATTCTTCGACTTCCACTTTAAGCAGGCGCGCAACGATAAAATGGCCAAATTCGTGGATAAACACCACACCGGCGAACACGGCCACAAAGATTACAGCAGATAGCAAGGTTATAGTCATAGGATTCTCATTCGTTAACGTATACCTGAAAACTTTAGCAGCATGATCCGATCGGATTACAGGATTAAGAACACAATTTTAGGGTAAGTTGTTACGGAGTACCCTGTAATTATATCCAGTTATATTAACCATGGATGAACAGAGTACAGATAGTCCTTCCCCCGTTTGTCTTACCATCCTGCCGGGCTTTTCATTCCAGCAGCATAGTCGGCGTTCGTAGCTCTCTTCGATCAGTTTCGCGGGACCGCCGACGCCGGCCACCAGTACATCCTTGACGCCCGTGATCTTTCTCAGACGCCCGGCAACTTCCACCGCATCCTCTTTGGGACATAAGACGTGCACGTTGGCCCCGGCATCCACTGTGGAGCAGGCGTGGACTTTCTCGCCCCGCCAGGAACGCACGGCCTTCATCACATCCAGGCTGGCGGGCATCCAGTAATGCAGCGCGGGCGTGGAGGTCATCATCACGGCATGCATCATATCCGAATCGAGCTCGACCACGGCCGCAAGCGCCTCGAAATCGCGGTCGATAACGGCATGGCGGCACAGCTCAAGCCGGCGCGGCGTGTCAGCCAGGCGTGCCTGCTGTAATGGGCTGGTACCGGCCAGGGCATGCCCTTCGGTGGAACCCGTTTTTTTATGCGCCTCGCTGACGAGGGCAATACAGTCAATCAGCGGCCAGTGAGCGGGCCCGGCAATGGAAAGGGCATAAGAATCTTCATCGTTCGTACCCATGTGCCATTCCACAAACCCGCCCGGAACCGAACGACAGGCCGAACCGGAGCCGCGCCGCGCCAGTCGTGAGAGCTCGCGTTCGCTCAATTCCAGCCCCGCTGCCTGGCTGGCCGCCAGGGTCAGCGCTGCAAAGGCCGAAGCCGAGGAGGCGATGCCAGCGCCGGAGGGGAAGTTATTTTCACTGACCACTTCGGCGCGGCTTTCCAGCTTTGCCAAATCACGGATCAGGCTGAGTACGGAAGAGACGCGCTCCAGCGCCGAACCGGCCACCTCCCGGTCGTTGATGATCAATTCGTCGAAGGGCAGGGAGGCTTGAAAACTGACCGTCGTGCGCGTATAGAGCCCATCGAGGTTCATTGAGATCGAGCCGTTGGCGGGCAGCCGCAAAGCCTCATCCCGATTCCCCCAGTATTTGATGAAGGCGATATTGGGCGATGCTTGCGCAGAAGCAGAGCTCATATAAATAGTGTATCACGGGCGCGACAATTATGCGCGCGCGGCTACCCATCCGCGATCTCGGTCACATCGGTGCTCGCCTCGCGCCACATCAAATCCATTTGCCGGGCTACATTTGCAGGCATGGAGTGCGGGGTCAATCAATTTGGAGCGCGCGAGTTCTTCAGGAGTGCCATGAGTCACTATCCTGGCGCTATTGAAGGACTGCTTTTACGATATCGCACGCCGGGGAAAAAGTTCTGCCGCCCAGATTGCGTGAAGTTACGCCCAACTCGCTGACAAGTTTTCTCAATTCACGATACCAGGTTTATTTCCGCTAGAGCGATGGTTTTGTCATCGTTGCCTGATGCAGCCTCCCCCAACCAGCGGAGATCAAAACTCCCCAGGTGAAGGATGTGGTCAGGAAGTGTCTGATGTACATTGTAATTTACATTTATATTTTTTCGCAATTAGCTTGATGCGTTATCTCTTTTTGGGGAAATGAAATGCCAAGTGAAATCTTCCCAGACCCTACCGCCCGGCGCGCGGAAATATTGATCCTGCTGCAATGGTGATTCGTGTATTAACGAATCACAAAAATATCGAAGCCGACACTGGTGACACAGCCTCGGCTTCATATCTAAGCGTCCGGAGGACACAAATGACGATCAAAGATAAGATCACGCAAAAGTCATGGGATCAAGAAGATGTTCCCGCCAACAATAAATTGCACAAAGACAAGCTGGAAAAGTGCAAGCACCCCAAATTCAATTCTTTTTACACCCTATCGATAACCATACTTATGGGGTTGGTCTGGTCTTTGGTTGTTCCAGGCAAGCTATATGGTGGTCGGGGGATTGCACTGGCTGCCTCAGATCCTATGATCGCTGCGGCAAGTGGTATCGCCTGCGACCCAACCAATGCAAATTTCAATCCTGGGAATGGAAACGTAAACAACTGTCATGAAAAATACACCTCTAATCTGTTGGTAAACGCAGGTTTTGCTGTAATCTTGTCGCCGACATCTACGAGCGGTCAATTCATCTTTGTGCCCTCTGCGGATTCCTATGTAGACGCATCGAGTCCCAATACCAACAATGGGAGTTTGACACAACTCCGGATTGATAACTCTCCGATTGTTAATAGTTTCCTGCGTTTCAATATCCAGGGGTTGAGCGGCACAGTGACAAAGGCAACACTACGGGTTTATGCAAACAGCAGTTCGAATGCCGGTTATCAAGTGTATAGTGTCCCGAACACAAGCTGGGGAGAAACCACGATTACTTACAGCAACGCTCCGCCGTTTGGAAGCCTGGCTGGCTCAATGGCCTCCTTCAGCGGCGGCGTTTGGACAACCGTAGATATTACACCCTTCATCAGTGGCAATGGCAGTGTCAGCTTGGCTCTGACCGACAACAGCAGTACGGCCGTCAGTCTTGCCAGTCGTGAAATTGGGGCGAATGCGCCCCAATTGGTGATAACAGTGGGAGGCAGCAATGCCACCCCGACCGCAACTGCCTCGGTAACACCTACATCCACTCTAGCCATCCCTCCGACGGACACGCCAACCCAGGCACCTACTTCCACGCCTACGGCGACGAACATACCGTCAAGCTCAACCCCCACGTCTACTCAAGTGATCAATCCGACAGACACACCCACGCAAGTATTGACCTCTACACCTACGTCAACTCAAATTATCGGTCCGACGAACACACCGACGCAGGTATTAACTTCTACGCCTACGGCGACGAACATACCATCTAGTCCAACTCCTACTCAGACTAAGTAGTCGTCGCCTCACCTACGTCATCCTCATCAGCAACCACGACATTCCTGCCCTCTGCAAACTTTACGTAGACGCATCGAGTCCCAATACTAACAATGGGAGTTTGACACAACTCCGGATTGACAACTCTCCGATTGTTAATAGTTTCCTGCGTTTCAATATCCAGGGGTTGAGCGGCACGGTGACAAAAGCAACACTGCGGGTTTATGCAAACAGCAGTTCGAGTGCCGGTTATCAAGTGTATAGTGTCCCGAATACGACCTGGGGAGAAACCACGATTACTTACAGCAACGCTCCGCCGTTTGGAAGCCTGGCGGGCTCAATGGCCTCCTTCAGCGGCGGTGTTTGGACCACCGTAGATATTACACCCTTCATCAGTGGCAACGGCAGTGTCAGCTTGGCTCTGACCGACAACAGCAGTACGGCTGTCAGTCTTGCCAGTCGTGAAATTGGGGCGAATGCGCCCCAATTGGTGATAACAGTGGGAGGCAGCAATGCCACCCCGACTGCAAGTGCCCCGGTAACACCTACATCCACTCAAGTCAACCCTCCAACAGACACACCTACGCAAGTATTGTCCTCTACACCTACGTCGACTCAAATTATCGGTCCGACAAACACACCGACGCAGGTATTAACTTCTACGCCTACGGCGACGAACATACCATCTAGTCCAACTCCAACAACTACTTCCACTAATCTACCCACAGCCACGTTCACAATTGTGCCAACCTCAACATCCGGTCCGACGAGTACACCGAGAGCATCCACCATCCAGCATGTCTTCGTGGTGGTGATGGAAAATCACAGCTATTCCGAGGTCTGGAATACCAGCGCCTCGCCCTATATCACCAGCCTGGGGAATAGCTATGCACGGGCTACCAACTACCATGCAGTGCTCCACCCCAGCCTGCCCAATTACCTGACCCTGTACGGCGGCAGCAACTATGGCATCACCACTGACTGCAACCCTTCGTCTTCCTGCCATGTCAACGCCGTGAGTTTGGCCGATAACCTGGAAGCCAAGGGCCTGACCTGGAAGGGCTACATGGAATCGATGCCCTCGCCCTGCTTCCTGACTACCTCAGGGAACTATGCTCCCAAGCATGACCCCTTTGTCTACTTCGATGACATTCGAAACAACGCCACGCGCTGTAACAGCCATGTTGTGCCTTACACCGCGCTGGCGACCGACCTGGCCTCTGCTGGCACGACGCCGAATTTTGCGTTCATCACGCCGAACTTGTGCGATGATATGCACGATTGCTCGATAGCCACGGGCGACAATTGGCTGAAGAGCAATCTGCCGGCCATCCTCAACTCGCCGGCCTGCACGGTGGATAAGTGTCTGTTGATCCTGACCTGGGATGAAGATGACAACGGTCCGACCAACCAGGTGTTGACCATCTTTGCCGGTTCAGCAGCCAAGACCGGAGGAGTGGCCTCCACGGTGTCCTACACCCACTTCTCGCTGCTGCGGACGGTTGAAAATATCTTCAGCGTGCCTACCCAGACCAGCAATGATGCTGCGGCCAGCCCAATGACCGACCTGTTGCGTTAATGAAGTTTCATAGTTAGCGTAAGCAATATCTGTAAATAAACAAAGACAAAAGACCAGCGGCGCGTGCTGGACTGTTGACGTCATACAAATCGAGCCCCAGGCAGCATATTTTCATAACAGAGCGAGGCTCAACGGCCTTGCTCTGTTCGTGTTGCTTCGATGGGCAAGCTACAGAACCTGCCCTGCTTGATATCATGCGATCTGGTTTGACTTGATTGCTTGGATAAAAAGCGATTCGGCCAATTCTATCAATTCTATTTCCTCCCCTGATATAAGCCGTACATCTAATTCAATAGTATTTATTTCGTGACTACTTGATGAAGGCAATATTCGGCGAAGCTTGCGCAGAAGCAGAACTCATATAAACAGTGTATCACGAGAAGAACAGGAAGCAATATTCTTCTTTACAGCTTATTTTTCTCTTCAAACACATTCACGCACGTCTATCGTCATTTACTGGCCCCACCGGTTTGTCGGTGTATGAAAATACAAGCAGCGCACCTGGCAGATGCACCGCATCTCTTATCCCGTTGAGACAATTGTCAGGTGATCTGATTTCACTTGAATTTTGAAAATACTTGAAGCATTTGAAGCCGATCCGCGAGCTGATCCAGCCCGGCCAACTCACAAATTATCCGCTCGAATGATTCTCACAGTATAATCGCCGGGTGCAACTTGATAAATCTTCACTCTTTCGCAAACAAATTACCCTTCCCCAGGATCACGGCTCCTGGGTTTTTATTCTTAGCCCGCTGATCATCGGTATTTTCGCGGGAAAAGGGTTAAGCCCGGCAACCATCAGCCTGATCTTCGCGGCCATGGCAGCATTTCTTTTACGCCAGCCGGTGACGGCCATTGTGAAATCCTATTCCGGGAGAAGACCGCCCACTGATCTGCCCGCCGCATATCTGTGGGTGATGATTTATGGTTCCATTGCCCTGCTTGCCTTGGGAGTTTTATTGCGGCTCGGGGTATGGTTATGTTGTTTATCTTGCGATTCCCGGCATACCGGTTTTTGCCTGGCATTTGTGGCTGGTTAGCAAACGTGCCGAACGGAGACAGGCGGGCGTGGAAATTATTGCAACCGGCGTGCTCTCCCTGGCCTCGCCTGCTGCATTTTGGGTCGGCATCGGACATTACGATCCCACAGGTTGGTGGCTCTGGCTCCTGACCTGGCTGCAATCTGCCGCGTCCATTGTTTATGCGTATTTGAGACTTGAGCAGCGAACACTGGCCGAGATTCCTGCGCGAAGCGAACAATTGAAAATGGGATCCCGCGCACTTGTGTATACGTCCTTTAATTTCTTTCTTTCCCTTGGCCTGGGATTTTTAGCCATCCTTCCACAATTCATATTTGTCCCATTTTTGATTCAATGGCTGGAATCAATCTGGGGCGTCTTCAATCCGGCGTTTAAAATCAAACCGGTGATCATCGGGATGCGCCAATTGGTTGTAAGCATGCTGTGGACAATTTTGTTTATTGCATTTTGGAGATCATGAGGGATTAACTCAGAGATATCCATACCTGCCATCGCTAGGGATCTGGATGTCAAAATCATTGCCTATGCCGATACGCGAGCAGGAGGATGCGGCTGTTCTCGCGAATTGGTTTACGCCCGTTAAGACGATAAAGCTAATTTCCACCTTCTGAAAGTTTGGTGATTCGCTTGAGTAACAAACGCAACTGGGGAGTGAGCCGGCGCAATTCCTCACGATGGGTATTCGACAGTTTTTCTAGAATTGAAAGACCGTGTTTAGTCAGGGAAATTAATACCTTCCGGCGATCAGTCGGCGCGGGGGAACGGTCAATCAGTTTTTCAGCTTCCAGGCGGTTTATCAGACCAACAGCACTATGATGTTTAATCTGTAAGCGTTCAGACAGTTCACCGACGGTGATCTGTTCACGCCCTGGAAATCCCTTGATGGCCAGCAAGGCTTGATGTTGTTGGGGCGTTAATCCAATCTCTTCTGCGGCATTTTCACTAAAGCTCATAAACCGTCGCAGTGTGTAACGGAATTCTGCAAGAACTTCGTATTCGGTTTTGGAAATAACTTTGGGATGCGACACGATTATCTCCGATGTTTAAGATAAACAGATTATATCGCAAAGCATTGACTTATATCGTATTACGATATTATAATCCAATTGGCTCAATTTAGGCAAATATCATTAAATTTGATCATTACAAATAAAACCCAAGGAGTAATTAATTTAAAGCTTATATGAAGAACCCTCTCGAAATTCAAATGCTACGCGATCCCATCGAGACAAACTTGAGCAGCGCGGAAAACCATATCCGGTTAAACACCTGGCTGCCTCCACAGTCGGGCATCATACCACTCATCCGTGTAGGCCGGCGATGGATAAACGTATTATGGGCCATACCGCTGGCGGTCGTCTTGCTGATCCTGGCAATTGCTGTCGCCCAACAATTGCGTACGATGCCTGTTGTACAGGAATTCATCCTGCATTACCCGGGCGATACATCTTCACGGACGGTGAACTCAGGCTTCCCGTTGTGGCTGCGGTTGCTGCATTTTTTCAATTTGTTCTTTATGATGTTTATCATCCGCGCCGGCATCCAAATCCTTGCCGATCACCCGCGCCTCTATTGGCGGCGAGACTCTACTCCGGGCACCGAGTGGTTTCGCTTCCAACATGAAGTTCCAAAAGACCCCACCTGGACTTCCAAAGACGATTCGGTGTCGATCCCGAAATGGCTGGGCATTCCAGGCATTCGCCACTCGGTGGGGCTTGCCCGGTGGTGGCATTTTTCCTTCGATCTTTTATGGGTGATTAATGGCGTAATCTTTTACGTGCTGTTGTTCACGACCGATCAATGGCAAAGGCTGGTGCCCACCAATTGGACGGTTTTCCCCAATGCGCTCTCGACTGCTCTTCAGTATCTATCGCTGCAGTTTCCGATCGATCATACCTGGACGAATTACAATGGTCTGCAGCAACTTGCGTATTTCATCACCGTGTTTATCGCCGCTCCGCTGGCGGTGAGCTACCGGCTTGATGCAGGGCCCGGCTATCTCCAACAAGCTTGGCTGGTTTGCGAAGATCATTAACCGGCAGGTTGCCAGGACGATCCATTTCATCGTGCTGGGCTGGTTTCTCTTTTTCATCTTTGTCCACGTGACCCTCGTATTCATAACCGGGATGCGCCAAAACCTGAACCACATGTTCGCCGGCGTGAATAACGGTTCCTGGGAAGGATTTCTGGTGTTTATGCCGGTCCTGGTGATAGTAGTCGTCGCCTGGTTCCTTGCATCACCTTTCACGATCAAGCACGCCCGTCTGGTTCAGAAGGCTGGCCAGGCCATAGTCGGTCCCCTCAAGGTCATGGCCGAATGGTGGGATCCGAACACTCAGTACACGGAAAAGGATATCTCACCGTACTTCTGGGTTAACGGCACACTGCCGAACTCTGAAGAATTTAGCGCACTCGAGAAGGACAACTTCGTGGATTATTGCCTGAGTGTCGGCGGGCTGGTTGCGAATCCACGCGAGTTCTCCTATGCGGAGCTCAAGGCAATACCGAAGCAGGAGCAGATCACCAAGCACTTCTGCATTCAAGGATGGTCCGGCGTTGCCAAGTGGGGCGGTGTTCCCATGCGCAGCATCCTCGACATCGTGAAGCCGACGCCCGAGGCCCGTTACGTGGTCTTCTATTCGTTCGCCGAAGGATCCGAAGGCGGCATTTATTACGACGTTCACACAATTCAAAACATGCGGCACGGGTTGACCCTCCTCGCCTATGAGATGAATGGAGCGCCGCTGAATGTGCCTCATGGAGCCCCACTACGATTGCGATGCGAGAACCAGTTGGGCTTCAAGATGGTTAAATGGATCCGGGCCATCGAGTTCGTGCATGATTTTGCCCACCTGGGCGCCGGCCAGGGTGGTTATAACGAAGATCACGAATTCTATGGGAATCGCATGCCGATTTGAAGTTTGAGTTTGAGGCTGGTTAATACCAAGATCAGAGAGATATCCAAATTAATAGGAAACTTCCTTGTCTCCTAGCTGGCTTTCTATGTGGATTTTGCAAGGGGTTCTCGATTTTCAAATTGTATCAGGGTCTCCACCTAGTGGCGGAGGAAAAAATTCCCCTGTGGATGGATGTGGCCGGAGGGTGTTTGTATTAGTATGATTTATGGGATAGCCTGCTGAACGCTAAAACGTCTAAACCCTGGCGATTCGAAACCTTTCGAACCCTCTTGGAATTATTCCATTATTTACCCCTCACCTCGTGTTCAACAGAAGAAATATTGCCATCCCTGATGCAAGAGTATTCGTACCCAGCCAATTAGTTCAAATCTATAGAAAAGAGGCAATTCCCATGGATATTTCAATCAATGCCAAAGTAAGCTGTACGGACGGTCCGTGTGGCCGGTCCATGTATGTGATCCTCAAACCAACCACCGAAAAAATAACCCATCTGGTGGTAAGTAACGAGTTAGTCCCGGAAATTGATTATCTGGTATCGATCGATCATATCGTGGAAAGCACGCCCACCCAGATCCTGTTAAATTGCAGTCGCAAGGAGATGTCGAAAATGCCGATCTTTGACACTGTGGAATTTGTTCCGTCTACCTTGACGGGGTTTGCCGGAAGCCCGTACATGATGTGGCCGTATTATGCTCCCGCGACTTCCCATATCGCTCTGGAAAAAGAGCATATTCCCGCCGACGAACTCGCCATACGGCGAGGTGCCAAAGTCGAAGCTGCCGATGGACACGTGGGCCATGTGGATGAATTCCTGATCAACCCGAGCAACGACCACATCACCCACCTCGTGATGCGTGAAGGCCATTTGTGGGGGCAGAAAGACGTGACCATTCCCGTGGGCCAGATCGATCACTATAAAGATAATACTGTTTACTTGAAACTGAATAAACAGGATATCGAAAAATTAGTAGCCATTCCAGTCCGGCACACTTGGTCGAAAGACAATTAGACCGATCGAAATGACATTCGTAAATCAATGAAGATACGTGTAATCTACCCATCGACTTTACCATGGAGGAATAAAGAATGAAACCATTTAGCAATAAAGTTGCTCTGGTCACCGGAGCGGGCTCCGGGATCGGCCGCAGCACAGCTGTGTTGTATGCCGAGCGAGGGGCGCAGGTGGCGGTTTCGGATATGGACGCCAAAGGAGGCCAAGAGACGGTTGAGATGATTCAGCATGCGGATGGAAAAGGGCTTTATGTTAATGCGGATGTTTCCCGCCCCTCAGAATGCGAGGCTCTGGTGAAGAATGCCATAACCGAATTCGGCCGATTGGACTTCGCCTTCAACAATGCCGGTATAAGCGGCGAACAGAATCCGATTGGAGATCTATCGAACGAAGGCTGGGACAAAGTGATCGGGGTCAATCTGTCGGGTGTCTTCTACTGCCTGCATTATGAGATCCCGGCCATGCTTAAATCCGGAGGCGGTTCGATCGTGAATATGAGTTCGATCTTGGGGCAGGTTGGTTTTGCCACAGCCGCCGCCTATGTCAGCGCAAAGCATGGCGTGATCGGCTTGACTCAGACAGCCGCCATCGAGTATGCCAAGTCCGGCATCCGGATCAACGCGGTTGGGCCAGGGTTCATTCATACCCCGATGATCACGTCCATCGAGGAAAACGCCCAGGTGGCAAAGTCTCTGATCGATCTTCACCCGATCGGTCGTTTTGGGAGGCCCGGAGGAAGTCGCCGAACTGGTCATCTGGCTCAGCTCGGACCAGGCATCTTTTGTCACGGGCAGTTACTATCCAGTGGATGGTGGATATTTGGCGCAATAACAAGTCCGGGAAACCCAGCCCGCAACAAGCGGAACCGGGCGACTATCGGGAGGCCCCCTGACAATGGAATCAACGATGGTGAGCTCTGCCCTGGATCCAGAACACAAGGATGTCGATATGTTCAAACCTATATTGAAGGAATGTATGAAGATGGAATAGGTGCTTTTGCCAAACTGGTCGCACCCGATATTCCAAATTGCACGGATCAATCCGGGAAAGTTAATTTCGTAGAATAAACGAAGAGAAGAGATTATTATGGAAACCTTAACCCAACCCCTGAGGAACGAGCATAAAGAGTTGATGCCACAGGTCACAACCCTGCGGTTGGCAGGTGATGCCATCCATGAAGTACTTACGTCATCGGATCGTGAACTGATTGATAAAGCCTACACGTTTCTGACACACCACTTGATCCCCCATGCCCAAGCTGAAGAAAAAGCGCTCTACCCGGTTGTACGAAAAGTTATGGGCACCGAAGAAGGGACCGCTACCATGAGCCGCGATCATGTTGAGGTCGAAAAGTTGACCCGGGACTTGGGCTTGTTGCGGTCAAAAATCACAGGAATAAAGATAAATGTGAAACAAGCAAATGCACTTCGTTCTTTGCTGTATGGTCTCTATGCAATCGTGAAAGTGCATTTTGCCAAGGAAGAGGAGGTTTACCTCCCTTTGCTCGACGCACGCCTGAGACCAGAAGAGGCTCAGGTAATGTTTGCAGCAATGGAGGCAGCGGCACAGGAAGCAAAGTCTCAATTGCCTCCACATTAAATCAGCCAGGGAAATGATATCCTATAGCACCCGGAAAACATGTTCGATATCTATTATCCTGTTCTATAAACCCTGAAGCAAGGGTCATGCTTTAACATGGTGAATGAAAAACTTATTCTCGCTGTTGTACCGCCGTTTCGATTGGATTTCACCGCCTGGGCTCTTCGAAGGAGGAAGACGAATATTATCGATCGATGGGATGGCTACCAGTATGTACGTGTAATTGTGTTTAATAATATCCCCGTGAAAATAACTGTTGCTTCAACAAGCGCCATGAACGAGCCGATGTTAATGGTTACATTGCAGGCAAAAAATGCAATTACTGGTCAATTGAAAAAAGAGGCCCAGCTTCTTGTTCAAAAGATGCTCGGCCTCACCATTGATTTAAAACCATTTTATATGCTCGCCAACAAGAATGACTTTCTTGGAAATCTTGTACAACAATATTTGGGAGTGAAGCCCCCTTGTTTTCCCAGTATCTTTGAGGCGCTGATGAACTCCATAGCCTGTCAACAGGTGTCCCTTGATGTAGGGATCTTGATGATTAATCGGTTGGCAGAAAACTTTGGCATGGAATTTGCCGAGGACGGAACGATATTTCATGCCTTCCCAGGACCGAAAGACTTGGCAAATATCTCCGAGAAGGCTCTAGAAAGCTGGGATTTAGTTACCAGAAAGTTCGAGCTATAAAAGAACTCGCAATCGGTATGACTGATATCAAGCTGGACCTGACCGGTCTGGAGGAAATGGAAAATGAAGAAATAATAGAGTTCCTATCATCTCTCCGAGGTATTGGCCGGTGGTCGGCGGAATATGTACTTTTGCGCGGCCTCGGAAGAGTAAACATCTTTCCTGGCGATGATATAGGAGCCAAAAATAACCTCCAAAGATTATTTCACATGAATAAAAGGCCAAATTACGAGGAGATCAAAGAATTAACTTCTCAATGGCATCCGTATGAGGGCCTGGTGTATTTCCATTTACTCCTGGATAAATTACACACTAAGGGGTATGTATGAATAAAACGATCTATACCATTGGTCATTCAACTCACCCCATCGACGAATTCATCAATATTCTTCATGCGTTTGAGATCGGATTACTCGTCGATGTGCGTACGATTCCCGGGTCTCGCTACAACCCTCAATTCAATCAAATTGAACTGGAACGGGATCTACAAGGCCACGATATCGGATATATGCATCTGAAAGAACTTGGAGGCCTGCGCCATACGACCAAATCCTCCACCAACACAGGATGGAGAAATTCGTCCTTTCGTGGCTTCGCCGATTACATGCAGACAGATGAATTTCGAACAGGCATTGAAGAACTCATAAAACTTGCCCAATTAAGCGAACCGTCATTATGTGTGCGGAGGCGGTCCCCTGGCGTTGTCACCGGTCCCTGATCGGCGACGCCCTAATGGTCCGCGACATTCTGGTGGAAGACATTATGAGCGAGAAATCCGCGAACTCCACATAATATAACTCCCTGGGCCAAAGTAGACGGGATTTCAATCACCTATCCTGAAATAAAACAAGAAGCTGATGATAATTAATAAGCATGAACGATCCCAATCGATGAATTATCATATTTAAGGAGACCCTATGAATGAATTGATCCAATCGCTGCATTGCAGCCCGGTAAAAGCGAATACACCGCGTCTTAATAAACAGGAAATAAGTCAATTAAAAGAAAAATTGCCGGGTTGGGAAACTCATGAAAAAAAAGGCGAACTCCGTGTGGAAAAATCCTTCGAATTCAGGGATTTTAGACAAGCACTGGCCTTCACCAACCGCGTTGCCAGGCTGGCTAATCAAGAAAACCATCACCCTGCCATTTTGACCGAGTGGGGCAAAGTAACCGTCACCTGGTGGACCCATAAAATTAAAGGCTTGCACAAGAATGACTTCATCATGGCTTCGAAAACAGAGCAAGCTTATGGAAAGGGCCCCCGATGAGCAGCTGAGCGCCCAACCTGGTTCATTCAGAGCAGAAGATCTGAACGCAAAAATGGCCCTCGGTTGGAAGATCGTATTTTAGTCGCAAGGTATGGAATTAGGCTATGAAAAAGAATATTTATCCTGGAGATTGTGTAAAAATACCAGATGGAAGAACGGCCAGAGTAAGAGCCATTGATAAAGGCGTATATCGTATTCGAGTAAGAAGGAAAACAAGTTAATCGCATCAGTTCCTCGAATTTCAAAAAAGGGAGCTTGAAAAAATTACTTGTCCAAAAGGTTGGACGGGCCCGGCTGCATGCCGGGCCCGTTTTCTGCTTCGACTCGGCTCGAATGTCCATACTCGTCCACCTGCTCTGCACAAATTATGCACATTCACCCAGTATCCTTGCATGTGAACGAAAAGGAGACTTGCATGCTTCTCGAAATTAATATCTTACATGATGTGGCCAGACCTCAGTCAATCCAGGATTTCGGTACGTATCGCCTAATCTTCTTCATCAGGAACGCAAGATGATATCAGGACCCTCTAAACTTTATCTCGCATTCCTTGCCACCGTGCTGGTGATTGCCACTCAGGCTTGCGCTATCTCTCGGCAGCCTACGGCTGATGCCACGGTGACCGCGACTTACACTCAGCCGTCTTCGGTGAAATCTCCCGCCTCGCTGGCGTCGATCACAATGATCGGTTCAGCGACTCCGGCTGCAACACCTACAGAGACGCCTTCCCTCTCTCCGACGACAGCGCTGGTCACTGTATCCGCCGTCAACGGCCGACTTTCTATTCGAAGCGGGCCAGACATGTCTTTCGATGCCATCGCTGTTCTGGAGAACGGCCAGACGGCCACTGCCGTGGCTCGCAGCGTTATCGATGGTTGGGTACAAATCCCCATACCGTCACAGCCGTCAAAGATGGGTTGGGTATCCACCGTGACCGCCCATTCAATTGTGATCGGGAATGTGCTTGATCTACCCAGAATCGATATAGTGGAGTGGCCGACTGGATCCTATATCTTGAACTGCACGGGGCATCGATTGATTGTGAAACCTGGAGAGCAGATCGTGCAGCCGGTCAGTGCTTCGCCGCAGAACCGGGTGTGGTTTGCCCCCGGCCTATACACGGTCTATGACCTGGACATGTCCGGTCAGCCCGTCGTATTGAATCTGAATTTACAAGCCCATGGTCAGGTCACCGTGCATAGAGACGGCAGCCACCAATGGTCGGATTGTCCTTAAATTTGAAGTTGGAGAAAATTATGTACAAAACAATATTCTCAGTCGTGATCATTGGGTTATTCCTGGCAAGCTGTGCCCCACCTTCGAGTCGCGTGTCAGGTGCTCTGGAAAGCACAGACCTTTCCGCGGCGACGACCGCCGCAACCGCGACGGCGACTGAAACCCCTGTTGCCTCTGCGACGGGGCCCGAACCCGCGCTGTCTGAAGCGACTGCCACTTCTACGCCGTCGCAATCGCCTACGCCGGATTACACCGAAGTGGGCCTCCCCGCTGAGCAGTCCGGCACCGTGATTCTGGACTTTGTAGCCGAGGCGTGCCAGGCCCAGTGGTCTACCCAAGTCCAAAAATTACCCTGCCCCGGAGATAATACCCAGGCGGACAATGGATATGTGCAGGTGCTGGATGGACAAATCCAAGGCTACTCCTCCGACATAGGCGTCCTGCTCACCTATCCACCTCAAAAGCTAGTGCAGACGATTTCGGGCAGTTATCCCGCCATCACTGTGAAGAAGGGCGACCGGTTCCGAGCCGTGTTGGACTGTCGCGCGCACTCAGCCTGCGATGTCGAGTTTGTGCTTAACTTCACTACCAGCGAAGGAAGCGCAGGCTTGAAGCACTGGCGTCTTCTCTTTGCCGATGGGCCCATGGTAGTTGATTATCCGCTTGACGCGATCGCAGGCGAAACGGTCCAACTTAGCCTGGCAGTATATAGCAAAGGTTATCCGGCAGATGGGTATGCAGTGTGGATCGCTCCGCACGTCTACCGCCCGGCATCGGAATGAAATCGCTGTTCACATTTCGATCTCCTGCGTCTTGATATCTAACATCCTGAATGGTCTGCTCATTCTGCACAAATTCTGAATATTCGCGTAGAACCTTGCAAGCAAAATAAAACGGAGAACTCATGAACACTCGTCAAGAACACTGTAATTAACCTTGTGAAAAATAAGAAAATCCGAAACTGGGGCATAGTTGCGATAGTCGTACTGATCATCGTCGCAGTGGCTCTGCCGCTCCTTTCTGCTGGAAAGGCCAATGCACAGACGACTACGGGAGCAACCGTTGTGTCGCTAAATGTAGGCGAAACGGTGGAGGCCTCCGGCTCGCTCTCTGCCCAGCCGTTTACCAACCTCAATTGGAAGACAGATGGCGTTGTGGAGGCAGTAAACATTAAGGCAGGTGACCACGTGAAAGCCGGTGATGTCCTGTTGACGCTGAAGGCGTCGAGCGCATCATCCAGCATCGTGAGTGCAAAGGCCGACCTGGTTCAGGCACAGAAGGATCTGGAAAATTTACTGAAGTCCGATACAGACCGCGCCCAGGCCGCAAAGGACCTGAAGGATGCCCAGACGGCCTATAACACAGCCTACGATACCCGGCAACGGTATAACAATGAAGTCTGGCTGACCCGCACTGTAATTCGTTATGTAGGAGCAAGAGCGACCTATATAGTTAAGTACTATCGCGCCTATGTCGATGCTGACACGATTGCAGATGCCGACCGGGATCTGGCTTTGAAGAAAGCCGAGTTGGAAGATGCCCAACGCGCTTATGACCGGCTGAAAGACGGCCCGAATACCCAGGATGTTGCGGCGCAACAGGCCAAGGTCGACGCGGCGCAGTCCACCGTTGACATGCTAAGCATCATTGCTCCTTTCGACGGCGAAGTGTTGTCCGTGGACGGCCAGCCCGGCGACGCAGTTTCGACCGGCAACCTGGCTGTAAACCTTGGAGATTTGAATCACCTGTATGTGGAGACTCAGGTGGATGAATCCGACATTTCGAAGGTAAAGCTGGGCAACTCCATTACTGCAACCGTGGATGCGCTCCCCGGCGTTACCCTGACCGGCAAGGTCTCCTCCGTCAATCCGGTGGGAGAAACGGTTTCCGGGCTGGTCAAGTATACAGTACGCGTCGATTTGGACAAGCCGGTTACGGAGGCCACCCTGCCCCTCGGCTCGACCACCAACGTCGTCATCCAAGTGAAGCAAGCTACGGCAACTCTGGCTGTGCCGATCACCAGCATCCAAAATGACAGCAAAGGTGAATATGTTTGGGTTATCCAAAGCGATGGCTCGACGAAGCGCGTGGACGTTGTCAGCGGCACGATCCAAGGCGACCTTGTGACCGTAACAGGCGATTTGCATGAAGGCGACCGCTTATCGACCACCCAAGGCACTACGACCACGGCCCCCAGCGGGCTCTTTGGTGGAGGCTAAAAATGATCGAGGCTGAAAACATCACCAAGGTGTACCAGATGGGCGAAACAGAGGTACGCGCCCTCGATGGCGCCACCTTCTCCATCGACAAAGGCGAGATAGTCGCAATCATGGGGCCTTCCGGCTCCGGCAAGACCACATTGATGTCTATCATCGGTTGCCTGGACGTCTCCACGAGTGGCAAGTATGTGCTGGACGGCGAATCGGTCGAGGGCATGGATGATGAAGAGCTGGCACAGATCCGTGGGCGAAAGATCGGCTTCGTGTTTCAGCAATTCAATCTGCTGGCGCGGACCAGTGCCCTTGAGAATGTAATGCTTCCACTTACCTATGCAGGAGTAAGCGGGAAGCTACGTAAGGAACGCGCCATGCAAGCTCTGGAGCGCGTGGGTCTAGGCAAGCGGATGGATCACGCTCCTCAAGAGCTTTCAGGCGGCCAGCAGCAGCGTGTGGCCATCGCACGCTCACTGGTCAACGACCCCGCCATCCTGCTTGCAGACGAGCCAACCGGTGCATTGGATAGCAAAACGGGCGTGGAGATCATGAGCCTTTTTCAGAGCTTGCACCGCGAAAATGGCCAGACCGTAATCCTGGTCACGCACGACGAGCATATTGCCCGGCACGCCAATCGTATTATCAAGATCTCGGATGGTCGTGTCATATCCGATGAGCCCAATCCGGAGCCTTTGCAGGCAGGATCGATACAACCCGACTCATCGGCTGAACGGAGGGACCATGTTGTTCTCTGAAAACCTGCGCGTGGCAATCCGCGCCCTGCGAGCGAACAAACTACGCTCCATCCTGACCATGCTTGGCATTGTGATCGGCGTGGCGACCGTGGTCGCCCTGCTATCGATCGGCAACGGAGCTACATCCAGCATCACGAACTCAATCCAAAGCGGCGGCACCAACCTGCTGACCATCACGGCTGGCCGCTCGCGCCAGGGGCCTCCTAGTGGGACATCCCAGACGACCAGTTACCTCTACTACTCGGACTACGAACTGACCCGGCGTGCCCTGGGGACAGAAAATGTGACCGCCATCCTTCCGACCTATCAATCCAGCTACGTGGTCAAGTATGAGAGTGAAAGCTTCGACGTCTCGGTGACCGGTGTGACGTCGCAATATGCGGATCTGCGCTCCTACAAGGTAGCGGATGGACGCTTTGTTACGGATGGCGATGATAAAACGGAATCCCTGGTGGCCGTCTTGGGCTATCAAACCGCCAAGGACTTGTTCAAAAGCCTGTCGCCGATCGGAAAGACCATTTCCATCAACGGAGTCAAGTTCGAGGTCGTCGGCGTGCTCAAATCGAAGGGCTCCTCCGGCTTTGGCAGTTCAGATGATGCCATCTTTATCCCGCTGCAAACAGGATATGCCAAGCTATTCGGCTCCACATCTGTCCACAATGACAAAAGGACGGTGAACAATATATACGTGTCCGTAACGAGCACCGATAAAATGGACGCGGTTTCCGCGGAAATCAGCTTCATTTTGCGTCGCGCACACAACTTGGACACATCTGACGAGGCCGATTTTTCCGTTCAGAACCAGACCGACATGCTGACGACACTCAGTTCCGTCTCATCCACGCTCACCATATTCCTGGGCGCAATTGCTGGGATTTCGCTCCTGGTAGGCGGCATTGGGATCATGAACATCATGCTGGTCTCCGTCACCGAGCGCACCAAGGAGATCGGCCTGCGAAAGGCGGTTGGAGCCACGCGGAAGCAGATCCTGCTTCAATTCCTGATCGAGACGGTCATATTGAGCTTGCTGGGTGGTGTCATTGGTATCCTGCTTGGTGTGGGAATCGCCAGCATTTTCACTGCGTTGGGCTTGATCACTGCCGTCGTCAAGGCCAACTCGATCATTATGGCCTTCACCTTTTCACTCGCCATCGGCGTTTTCTTCGGTCTGTATCCTGCCTACCGCGCAGCCGGACTCCATCCGATGGTCGCGTTGCGCTATGAATAGCGTGAATCAGGGGCAGGCTTGTCCTGCCCCTGATTTCGATATACAATATACCTGTGCCAAAGAAGATATTGCTTGTGGATGATGAAACGGAGATCCTTGAAATCAGCCGAGATTATCTCAAAGCCTCGGGCTATGACGTAGTCACAGCCGGCGACGGCGTGCATGGGCTTTCCGCCTTCCATCGCGAGAAGCCTGATTTGATCGTACTCGATCTCATGATGCCTGAAATGGACGGGTTGGATGTCTGCCGCACGATCCGCCGCGAGAGCAATGTGCCGATCATCATGCTCACTGCTCGCGTGGAGGAAACGGACAAGCTGATCGGATTGGAGATCGGGGCAGACGACTACATGACGAAACCGTTCAGCCCGCGTGAGCTTGTGGCCCGGGTTCGCGTGGTGCTTCGCCGGACGGGTGGCGACCCGAGCGCCGAGATGATTTCGCGTTGGGAATGTCTCACTGGACCGGGGACATTATGAAGTACAAGTCGGTGAGCGTACGGTCACGCTGACGCCTACGGAGTTCGAGATCATGGCAACCCTGATGAGCCAGCCGGGCCGGATTTTCTCCCGCAGCCAATTGTTGCAGGCGGCACATGGTGTGGCTTTTGAGAGCTATGAGCGCGCCATCGACTCGCATGTACGGAATCTTCGCCACAAACTGGAGCCGGACGAACTCATCGTAACCGTTCATGGGGTAGGGTACAAGTTTGAAACCTGAAATGCCGTCGTCCATCGGTGATATTCGTATCCGTTTGTTCCTGCTGCTTGGCAGGGCGTTTGTCATCGTTCTAGGCCTGTCAGTGGTTTTCTTTCTGGTAGGCGTGAGCTATTTCCTAACCGCGCCACCCAATCGCCTCATAATGCCATCAGTCAGTTATCTGGAAGGGTATTATCTCGGCCATGGGAGTTGGGATGGGGTCGAAACCGTATTTCAGGGCATGGAACAACCTGGCCCGCCCAACTGGATTCTGCTCGATTTGGATGGCCGGATCTTGATTGACCGTCGCCCAGGTTCTCAATCGACCGCGGGTGCCATTTATCGTATCCAGCCCGGAGATGGCGTCTTTGAAATGACGGCACACGGGGAGAAGATGGGGACATTCGTTATTCCCTCATTCACTATACCGACGCGCCTCCTTTCAGTTCGGGATGTTCTTGTGCCGGTTGGCGTCCTGTCTTCCATTCTGGCTCTGTTCCTGATTGTTGTCGCGGCATTGCTCTTGCGTCGATTCGTCAACCCGTTGGCAGACGTCATCTACGCCGCGCGCGCTGTGGCCAAGGGAAAGCTGGGGACCCGCATTTCTACCAAAGGCCAGGGAGACATCCGGGGATTATCGGAGAGCTTCAACGAAATGGCTTTGACTCTAGAGCGGAGTGATCGGGAACGACGCGACATGCTGGCCGACATTGCACATGAGTTGCGAACGCCGCTTTCCATAATCCGTGGGCGGCTGGAAGGCATCGTGGATGGAATCTATTCGGCGAATGGCAGCCAGGTTTCGCTGGCCCTCGAGCAGAGTTATTTGCTGGAGCGTCTCGTAGATGACCTACGCGTGTTAACTCTGGCTGAGACGCGCCAACTGCACTTTGAAAAAAGAAATGTTGACCTAAGCCAATTAGCCCAAAAGGCAATTGATCTATTCTCAGCCGAGTCGCGTGAAAAGAACATCTCCCTCTCTCTCGGAAAAGCGGATGGTGACCTTTATGCTGAAGTTGACCCTCAGCGCATCGAACAGGTGATAGGCAATTTGATCAACAATGCGCTTCGCTACATACCCGAAGGCGGTAAGATCTGGATCACCCTGGAACAGACAGCGGACGGCGTATGTTTATCTGTCAACGATAATGGCCCCGGGGTTGCCATCGAAGACCTTCCCTACCTCTTTGACAGGTTTTGGCGCAAGGACAAGTCCCGTTCGCGTGTTTCCGGCGGTACAGGGTTGGGTCTCGCGATCGCCCGGCAACTTATCGAGGCGCAGGGCGGGACGATTGCAGCCAGAAACCTTCCCGAGGGCGGGTTGCAGGTAGAGATAAGACTCAAGAAAAGCCCAACTTGATGAGAAAACAGGCAGCGTACATCCTAGTATGTAGCGGACGGCACATTATCGTCGCATCGGAAGGATTTGTCGGGCACCAATTTAGGGGCGAATTTAACGGGCCTGCTGCAATTTCGTCGAGCTTTTGGAAAAATTGCACCTAGAGGCAGCAGCGTAGTTCTTAGGATAATTTGTTGGCGAGGAAGCCCCATATATGGGGAGTCTGATTCTCGCCATGACCAAATATTGCGTTCCCTTGCGATTATTTAGCCAGGGCGATATTTGGCGATGCTTGCGCGGAAGCAGAGCTCATATATTCATCATACTACTCTCAAGCCCGAATCAAAGCAAGCTTGTGATTCCAGCCCTGGCAGAGGCTCTTTCATAATCCTTATAAAAAAACCCTTGGCTTGGAGTTGACTCCAAGTGATAGACTTCCTGCAATGAGAGGCGAATTATGAAGATCATGGAAGTCAGTCAGCAATATGGGCTTTCGTCGGATCCCCTTCGCTACGAAAAGACAGGAATACAAAAAAATGCAGAAACGTAAACTTGGAAACAGCAACCTCGAAGTCTCGACTCTCGGGCTCGGCTGCATGGCAATGAGCGCTGGCTACGGTCCGGGGAGAGACAAGCAGGAGATGATCACGCTGATCCGCTCGGCAGTCGATCTCGGCATCACCTTCTTCGACACAGCGGAATCCTACGGCCCGTTCGCCAACGAAGAGCTGGTGGGCGAAGCTCTCACTCCCGTACGCGAGCGGGTCGTGATCGCCACCAAGTTCGGTTTCAAGCTGGGCCCCGGCGGTGAGGAGACGGGGGTGGATAGCCGTCCCGAGCACGTAAGACAGGTTGCTGAGGCCTCGCTCAAGCGGCTCAAGACCGAACGCATCGACCTGCTCTATCAGCACCGGGTCGACCCGGACGTACCAATCGAAGAAGTGGCGGGAACCGTGAAGGACCTCATTCAGGAAGGAAAGGTCAGGTATTTCGGCCTTTCGGAAGCAGGCGTACGGACGATCCGCCGCGCGCACGCCGTCCAGCCGGTCACTGCCATCCAGAGCGAATACTCGCTGTGGTGGAGAAAGCCCGAGCAGGAACTTCTACCGGCTCTCGAGCAGCTCGGGATCGGCTTCGTTCCATTTAGTCCGCTTGGCAGGGGGTTTCTCACGGGAAAGATCAACGAAAACACGAAGTTCGATCGGTCCGATTTCCGAAACAGCCTTCCGCGCTTTACGCCGGAGGCCCGGAAGGCGAACCTGGCCCTGGTTGATCGGCTTGGCAAGATCGCAGAACGCAAGCATGCGACCCCCGCTCAATTAGCGCTCGCCTGGCTGCTTGCGCAGAAGCCGTGGATTGTCCCAATCCCAGGCACCACGAAACTGGCGCGCCTTCAGGAGAACGTCGGCGCGGCTGATATCGAGCTTACGCCCGATGACCTGCGTGAGATCGATGCCGCCTCAAAGATGACCGTTCAAGGAGATCGCTACCCGGAAGAGATGGAGCGATGGACCGGTCTTTAAGGAACCCGGAGACACACCGATGACAACCTGGACGAATGATGAGCTCAACAAGATCGAAACAGCAGAAGAGCTGGAGATCGAGTCACTCCGCAGCGACGGCACGCTGCGAAAGCCGGTAATCATCTGGGTTGTCCGTATAGGAGACGACCTCTATGTCCGGGCCTATAAGGGGCGCAGTTCTCCCTGGTTTCGCGGCGCCCTGACGAAGCACGAAGGCCACGTCCGGGCCGGCGGAGTCGACAAAGACGTCATTTTCGTGGAGGGGGCCGCCTCCGACCTCAACGATCAGATCGATGCAGCGTACCGCTCAAAATACCGCCATTACGCGGCAAGCATCGTCGGCGATATGGTGACTTCTGAGGCACGATCCGCGACCATCAAGCTCGTGCCGCGCCGGGCAAACTCTTAGCCGGGTTTGAAGAATCGACGGATAGGAAGAAACCGTGGAATACGTTCGATTTGGATCAACAGGTATGAACGTATCGCGTACCTGTCTGGGCTGTATTAGCTAGGGCGTGCCGAACGAGCGCTGGCGTTGGGCGCTGGATGAAGACGCCGGCCGTCCATTCTGCAAGAGCGCAGGAATATGGGAATGCGATGGATTCAGAAACTGATTCCCGGCATGAAGTTTCAGATCGCCCAATTGACTTTACGTTCAGGATCGGCTGCTTTGGAAGAATGGGGGGTCATGACATCCGTCACTTGACCCGGACATTGGATTTATCAAGAATATGCTTGACGCGTCACGACCTCTTCCGGCTTGGACGAGCAGCTGCTCATCCAGGCCAAAGGAAAAAGTGCTATGACCTGGCAATCCCAACTCAAGGGTGACTCACTGTCCTGGTTGTTGGAGGCAGAGTCGCCTGAAATACGCTACCTGGCGCTGCGCGATCTGCTGCAGCGTCCGAATAACGATTTGGAATTACGTGTTGCTTGCACAGTTGCTCACAAAAAAGGCCCTATTGCCACTATCTTAAGCAAGATGGAGCCGGCAGGCTATTGGGTTGAACCGGGCCCCGGCTACAACCCGAAATACCGGTCTACCGTTTGGGCGATAATCCTGTTGGCGCAGTTGGGCGCGTCGGTGCGCGAGGATAAGCGTATTGCACGGGCCTGTACCTATGTGTTGGATCATGCCCTTACTGACGGCGGACAGTTCACAGCTTCAGGCGCCCCTTCCGGAACCGCGGACTGTCTGCAGGGAAATCTCTCATGGGCCCTGCTGGAACTTGGCTGCGATGATCCACGATTGGAAAAAGCATTCGATTGGATGGCCCGCAGTGTAACAGGTGAAGGAATTGCTGCCTCTGAGAACCGTCAAGCGCCTGTACGTTACTATGCAGGCAAGTGTGGGCCAACCTTTGCCTGTGGTTCAAATAACAAACTGCCATGTGCATGGGGAGGCGCCAAGGTCATGTTGGCGTTGGGGAAATGGCCCAGGGAACGTCATACGCCCATCATCAAGCGCGCGATCCGGCGAGGAGTTGACTTCTTGTTCAGTGTGGATCCCGCAGACGCCGCGTATCCCACGGGATTCAGCAATAAGCCGAGTCAGAATTGGTGGAAATTTGGCTTTCCGGTATTCTACGTGACCGATTTGCTTCAGATCGTCGAAGCGCTGGTAGCGTTGGGCCGCGGCAATGACAGTCGACTGTCGCGCGCGTTAACGCTGATCCGTGAAAAGCAGGATGCAAACGGTCGCTGGGAACTGGAGTACGATTACACGGGCAAGACCTGGGTGGATTTTGGCGAAAAGAAACAGCCCAACAAATGGGTAACGCTGCGGGCTTTACGCGTGCTCAGGGCTGTCGGCGCAGGTTGATGAATTAAAAGGATCAGCTCATGAAAGATAAACACTTTATCGATTCGCATAAGGCTGTAACCGGTTTGTATATCCTTTTCCTCATGGCTTATTTCCACCGGTGGGATAACGTGACGCTGTGGGTATACCTTGCGCTGCACGGGACCTATGGACTTTTATGGGTATTCAAAAGCTGGTTATTTCCCGATAAACAATGGAACCACCCGGCCTCGCTGCTGCGCGGCCTCCTGCTCTGGGCCGGTCTCACCGGTTACTGGGTCGCGCCGTTTATCATTGCCGCCAGGAATGTTCAAGCGCCCCTTTGGGTTTTGGCCCTGGCAATTTTCCTCAATATTGTGGGGACCATGTTTCACTTCGCCAGTGATATGCAAAAGTACACTGAACTCAAGATCAAGCCCAACCAGTTGATCACGGATGGATTTTGGCGCTTGTCGCGTAACCCCAATTACTTTGGTGAGTTTTTGATCTATGGCAGCTTCGCTGTGCTTGCATTGCATTGGCTGCCCTGGGTTGTTTTGGGCATCATCATCATTGTGTACTGGATACCCCATATGTGGAATAAAGAAAAATCAATCTCCCGCTATGCAGAATTTGCGAGATTACAAAGCCCGCACCCGATCGTTTATTCCCTTTCTGTTCTGAGCAGGCACGGAAGATTTATGTCCCAAAGTCCGGGTATGTGATTCCACCGTAGGGGAAGACCAGCACGTCCGCGGCGCCAGGGAACTTCGCCTGCGCGGTCCGGATGGCCTGCTCTATGCTGGGCATGAACTCCGCAAAGGGCAGGTTGGCCTGTTTCTCTGCCGGGATGCTCGGGCCGTACATGATCAGTCTCGCGCGGATCATGGCTTGAAGTGCAAAATAGAGGAAGAAGCGGTCCTCTTCACCCATACCTTTTAACTTCATCTTCGGCACAAAGTTCACCAGCAATGGAGCGACGACTTTCAATGCGCCTCGGCTGAGTGGGAACTTGCGGTTCGCCAGACCAAACACACCCATTCCTTCTTCCGCACGGACCAGGGTAATTAATATGCCGCCCGGTTTCACGGCCCGGATGGTGTTGGCCAGAGCCTTTACCCCCTGCCGCAGGTCCTGATCCATCGGGTGCGAGTCGGTGATCACCACATCCGCCGGCCGCGGTATCTTTACCCCGTTCAGCCGCGCGCTCACTTCCACGCCTGCCCGGTGAGCGCTTACCGGGTCTCCGGCTACCACCCGCACGATCTCCTTGCAGTAATTGAGGATGGCGTTGACCACCCACACTTTGTTTCCCAGCATCCGGCATCCCTCTTCCAGATCCAGGCGCATCGGGTTGTGATCTATCGGCTGGCCGACCATATTGAACGTTCCCGGGGTGCAGTTGAGACCATGGTTATGAGCCACAGTCGCCCGCCCCGCCAGGCCGGGGATGATATTCTTATACCCTCCGCCAAAACTGGCGATGAGATGCGGCTCGATGCAACCGATCGAGATGACCAGGTCCGCCTCGGCTACTGTGCGGTTGATCCACACCGGCGAACCGTACGAAGTGGTCCCCAGAAAGCGCAGTCTGCTCGGGATCATCGCAGTTGTGCGTCACCGATCTGATGTCCCCCAGTTCCATGGCGGCGCGTTGAGCGATTTCAGCCTGAGCCATTGGCCGGTGAAATCCGAGAGCCGGAACCAGAGCCATCTGTGCCCGCGTTATGCCGGCAGCTTCCAATTCCGCAACCACCGCCGGCAGGATCAATCCCACTGGGGTGGGCCGGCTGCCGTCGTCGATCACGATGGCTACCTTCATTCCCGCCCGCGCCAGGTTACTGATCCGCGGCGCGCCGATTGGCTCGGCCAGAGCACGCAGCACTTCCACCTGCGCGTCCGCACAGGCAGGCAGGGATGAGGGTTTCAAGATCCCCTGTACCTGCCATTTCTCCGGCAAGGCAACAGACACGAATTCGTTTCCCCACGGCAACTGTAGAGTATTCGAGGGCATGAACAACCTCCCACCGCCTGTTTTATGCTGATTGATTTTCTTGAATAACCAATTGCGCGATCTTTTCGTAGGCTTCTTTGACTTTAAGTTTATCAAGTTCGCTTTTAACCGCCGCGAGTTTGAGGGCCGCGGGCATAGGCACCGGAATTTGGGGCTTGAGGCCGCAGATATAGATCAAGTGTGTGCCGGTCGCAGTGGGCAGCAATTGAAAAGTGATCGTCATAAGAACGGCTTGCAGGACGTCTTGAGTGACGGTGAAATACTCAAACGGTCGCCAGTCCAGCACCGTTTCAACCATCGCCAGGTTATTGCCGTGCATACAATGATTGACCGCGCCGACATCCGTGCGACCTTTGGGCATAAAGAAGGAGAACATATGCCGGTCGGCAAATTCCCATTTCAGGCGTTTCTGCGGATCGTTGAGCCAGTCCCATACGACCGGGGGCGGGGCGGGATAATCGAACTCGTAAATCAGGTCGGCTTCGGCGCGATCGACGATCACACGGCGCTGATCGCGCGCGGTTTGATAGCGATCCTTGAGATTGCTGACAAATATTTTTACCTCACCGATGTCGTACGTCTCGCTCATTTCCTCGAGCCCCTCCGGTTTCAGCCCGACGTGCGACAAGGCCTGATCGGTGAACAGTGCATAGCCGCGCCAGCCGTTTACCTCGGCGACGTGGTTTTTGAGCAGGCGGTGAACCAGGTTGACATCGGTGCCGACCATTTCGTGACGGCCGCCGATGCTTTGAATAATGTAATCGCCATGGTGCGCCAGGAATTTTAGATCGAGCGATGGGATGTTGCGGCAGGCATTGCATTGACAGGTGGTTCGGCGTCGAATCGCCTCTTGTTGATCTTTGAAAGCGGCATAGGTGGATTCGATCAATTCGAGCAGCGTTTCGCCGCGCTTCATTTTCTCTTCGGGCGCGTAGGCGAAGATCGCATCGCCTTCAAGTTTGGATAACGTGAAAATGGTCGTGATGTGCTTGAGGATCAACTCCAGCAGTTCGCTCAGGATATCGTGGGCGTGTTCCAGTTCGCTCCTGGCGACGAATGAACTATAGCCGGAAATGTCGGCGAGTATTAAGTAACCGTGCTGGGTTTTAGTTTCCATAGTGTGTGAGGCGAATCACATGTGTACCATTAAGAGGACGTTGAGCGATAACCGCGTGGGTGAATATAAGCGATTTCTCTATAAATTCAGTTTACCACGAAGCTCCACTAGTTCGCGCACAGCCGCTCCCCTGGCGGGATCTGTCGATATTCCACAAGCACGCGCATCACAATTTCAGTAGTAAGCTCTTGTTCCAACAGAACACCCCTGCGCTGGTTGCGCAGGGGTGCGGTTGAAAGGCTTGATCTTGAAAAGAATATCCAGTTTACTTGGTCGGCTGGGTGCCCAGAGTAACCTTGACCTGAGTATCCGCGCCGTTGCGCAGGACGTTGAGAGTCACCGACTGGCCCGGTTGAGTACTGGCAGATAAGTAGGAGACCAGGTCTTCAAAGCTGGTGACCGTTTTACCGTCGATACCGGTAATGATGTCGCCCGCGGCCGTGGGGTTGCCGTTTGCATCCACTGAGGCAGGCTTCAGGCCCGCCTTTTCAGCCGGCCCGCCCGCGACCACGGAGGCTACCAGCACACCCTGCTGCCCGGCTTTCAGGTTGAGTGCACTGACTACATCGGGGGTGACACTGGTGCCGGATATCCCCAGGTAGGAGTGCACAGCCACACCCTTCGAGATCAACTGCGGGACAACCTGGCTGACGATGGCCGAGGGGATGGCAAAGCCAACGCCCGAGTTCGAGCCGCTTTGAGATTCTATCTGGGAAGGCACACCGATCAAGTTGCCGTTCATGTCAACCAGCACGCCGCCCGAGTTTCCGGGGTTGATGGGCGCATCAGTCTGGATGACATCCGGGATCGAGAAGGTCGGGGTATTGGTCGGGGCGTTCTGGCTGCTGTCGCTGCTAGCCTGGATCGAGCGGGAGATGGCGCTGACAATGCCATTCGTCATGGTGTTTGCCAGTCCGAACGGGTTACCGATCGCGACAACCATCTCGCCAACCTTGACCTGGGTCGAGTCACCCACAGTAATCGGTTTGAGCAGCGAGGCAGGGGCGCTCGTGACCTGGATCACCGCCAGATCTGAATTGGGATCCGTGCCAACCAGCTTGGCGCCGTAGGAGGAGCCGTCTGAGAAGGTCACGGTGATCTTGTCAGCGCCGGTGACAACGTGGTTATTGGTCACAATGTGGCCGGCAGAATCCCAGACAAAGCCGGAACCTTCGGCAACCGGCACTATCTGACCCTGCCCATTTCCCTGTCTCCCAAGGGGGCCTGGGGCATTCACGCCAGAAACCCTGCTGCCGATCTCGATGGTCACAACAGAGGGGTTCACATTCTGGTAGACCGTCTCATAGGCGCTCTGCAGCGCGCCGACATCGGCAATCCCTTGCGGGTTCGCCGCCAGCGGTACGCCGGACTGGGTATTTGAATTGGAAATGGCGGCAGGAGCCTTGGCCGCCAGGGAAAGACCGGTACCACTGCAAGCGCTGAGCAGTACGCTTGCAGCAACGACAATGATGGGTAAAGATCTGATGCTTTTCATATTTTTCTCCGATAGCCCGGCATCCGATGCCGGCGCTTGAAAGGTATTGTCATGATCTTTAGTTTACCCAGCCAAGATGACGGAGGGATGAATCTCCACTGAGTCCTGCATGAATCTCTAAACTTGTTCTCATCATTCACAGGGTAAAAATGAGGTTGGTTGAGATATTGATAGAGCGCAGCACCTTGTAAATGCGCAGTACTCTGTACAAACCCCCACTTATTATTCTGCAGCGCCTTCCATGCGTCGTCAGTGACCGAGTGCCGGTTTGCCAACTCCTGCTCTGGAATGGACAATGCGATGCACAACCCCCACTGTCAGCCGCAGGCAATGTCAGGTTTTATTACCATGTCCCACAGTTATCACGACATTTCCTTTTTTGTGTCCCTTGTCCACATATCTGTGAGCTTCAACAATCTGTTCGAGCGGATAGCATCTGTCAACGACTGGTTTTATTTTTCCGGCCTCAATCAGTTCTTTGAGTAAAACCAAACCTTCAATATTCAGTTTTGGCGCTCCATCGTCGACAGATATATATTTCCCGTCCGTAGTTAGCGCTTTTTCGCAGTGTAATTTCGAGGCCGAACGATTGCTCTTCTTTTTTCCAACGGCATCAAAGATAAAATCATAAAGCTCTCCGTTGTTCGTAAAATCCTCTTTTGTATAATCAATCACCCCCTCGGCTCCCAGGGATCTCACTAATTCCAAATTCGTGCCGCTGCATACCCCGGTAACTTTTGCCCCAAAGCACCTCGCAAGCTGTACGGCAGAAGTACCGACCGCTCCGGAAGCTCCATAAATAAGAATTTTTTGTCCACTTTGGATGTTTCCCTTTTTCAGATAATGCAATGCCAACATTCCGCCATAAGGGATAGCTGCAGCTTCCTCATAGGTTAGGTTACACGGTTTTAATGCCATCACGCTATTTTCCGGCAGGCATGTGTACTCGGCATATGTGCCAAATCGCATTGTGTTAAATGCATAAACCTGGTTACCCTGCTTAAATCGTTTTACATCTTTGCCTGCCGATTCAATCTCTCCCGCCAGGACCATCCCGAGTATGGGTTTTCTCGGTTTTGCAAAGCCCAATACCAGTCCCATCATCAGCCCCATCGGCCGCCAAATCGGAAGTTTAAAACCCCGGACGATACAGTCACTGGCCGTTACCGTCGTCGCGAAGATTTTTATGAGAACTTCATTGTTTTTTGGTGTGGGTTTTTCCACCTCTTGGAGCTGAAGAACCTCCGGCGGCCCGTATTTTGTGCAGACAATTGCTTTCATTATCACGCGCCTCCATCCAGCTTATCGTATAGCTGGCCAATACCTATTCCAAGAGCGAAAAACCTTAGTAGGTTAAATATTGTGCCGATGAGAAAGTAACGCAAGACATCACTTGTCGCGAGAAAACTTGAGGGACCTCCGATCAGGATTGTAACAATGATCAGGACGATGAAACTTAGTATTACGGATTTTAAAATTGGATTCTTCGTTGGAATCTTATCAAAGAAACGAAGCAGAAAATAACTGACGCAGAATCCGACAATCAGGCCACCAAGCAAAGACTCAAGCAGCATTGGAAAATAAGAAATTGAAAGAGCAACTCTATACTCCGCAGCGATGGGAGTCAGGGAAATTGCAAAGTTAGCTGTCCAGAATGCTGCTCCGCCCCCAATAGTTAGCTGGTACAGCTTCTTGGAGAGGATGGTCGAACTTCTCTTTTAACATTTTGCTTTCTCCCTGTAATGTATTGTATTCGCTTTTTAAGGTCTATTCCACGAGCCATGACCATGAAGTTGAACGGGAGGCCTTTAGGGAGGGTCTTCAGCCCCCCTCTCCCCAATATTGATAATCTATGCCGCGCTCAACAGCACGTTCGTTTCCGTTTTCCCAGACTTGGAAGCACTTACAGACGGATTGAATCCTTTGACGATCAGCCAAACCGCCAGGACCATTTCCTGCACGCCGATAGGAGCAGCCAGGGGAATGTAGCTGGTAATACGGTGACCGCTGTACAAGGCCAGCACGCAAGCCGCCATCATCAGGATAATCGCGACGAGACCAAAGCCCGACAGCCAGCGGGGAATGAGCCGTGATTGGAAGAACAGGTAGTAGTACATAAATGCACCCACGCAGAAGGCGAACACCGCCACCAACGCGGCGTGGTCACGTACGCTCACCAACAAATTGCCGATAGCTTGAAGCGACGTACGATCGGCAGCTCCTGCTGTCCTGAACTGCTGGCTGAGTGTCAATAGGCACAGCAGGCTCACGACGCCGACCATGTAAAAGGCCGCCTCAATAGTCCTGAAGATAACCGATCCCAGGGCGAGACCCGCATTCCGCTCCTTCAGGACCGGATACATCACGATGGCGATGCCGCCACTTGTAAAAGCGCTGATGATCCAGAGTAACACTCCTCCGGCCACCTGGTTCGTATGTGCAGAGAACTGGGTGAGGTAATCCGTACCAGTCAGATCGGGTGTGAGCGGCGTAGCCAGCATGGGACCTGTGACGGTCGCGATGATGAAAATCACTCCTGTAATCACGGCAATCTTTCGAGTTGAACTCATTTTGTATCTCCTTTTTTGAATGATTTTGATGATTTTTTAGCTGAGCGGAGAGGGTGTCAGGAGGGTCATCCGCCCTCCCTATCCCCTATATTGCAATTCTTATGCAGCGCTCAAGAGCTCGGTCGTCACTGTTTTCGCAGACAGAGAAGCGATGGCAGATGAATTGAACCCTTTGACGATCAGCCACACCGCCATCACCATTTCCTGTAAGAATATGGGCGCATTCATAACCATGTTGATCGTCGAAAAAGCGCTCTGGAGACGGAACATAATTAAGAAGCATGTAGCCAGATGCATTGTGATTGCAAGGACACCCCAACCTGATATCCATCGAGGAATGAGTTTGGATTGATAGAGGAGGTAATAAAGCATCAGAGCACCCAGGCTGAAAACGATTCCCGTAATTGGAGCAAGCAACTCATTTCCTTCTTTCAATAAAGAGCCCAGGGGTTGAAAATAGGAAGCACCTGGAGCTCCGGCTGCTGCATATTCCCGGCCTACTATTAATAGGAATAGCCAAGCGAGGACCGAGGCAATATAGGTCACAGTCTCCAGCGCCCCCCTAAAGACTACATACCCCACAGCCAGGACCTCATTGATCTTCCTGAAGATTGGGAAAAGCATGACTGGAACCATGGCAAGCGGCAGGCCCATTAGCAGCACGAGCACGGCGCCTGTTGTCAGCTGATTTGCATTTGCGGCGACTTTAGCAAGATAATCTGAACTGCCGAGAATGGGCGTTGTAACGACGACACTTAGCACGCCTGCGACCGTCCCGATTATGTATAGTACTCCCACAATTATTGCGGTCTTTCTGTTTGTCCCATGGGGACTTTCTTTGGTCGTATTCATATCCTATCTCCTCTTATTGTGATTGATTTTGGCGTAAACAAGCAGCTCACGCCAATTTACGATTTGACATCTGGCGCATCTGCCGGGCTAACCTTCAGGGTTAGTCCATTTCCAAGCGTACCAAACGATGAACAGAGTACAGGCAATCTCTATAGAAGCAAAAAATATATAAAAAGGGGGTGGCGCTTGGACAGACAATGAATAGCCAAGAAGTGCAGTATGTATTATCCCTGCAACGATGTTTGCCCAGCGATTTGCTCCATACTTCAATACCCGGGATAAGAGAACCATGGCAATCCCAATTTCCATTAATATTGCGAATCCCAACACAGACCCTTCGGTCATTGTCACCGTTTGTGACACAGAATTAAAAGTTAATGTAAAAATATCCGCATAGATCATGTTCAACAGTGCAAATATCCATAATGTTGAAAGAATTACTTTCTTATCTTTCATTACGGTGGTCATTTTGTTTGTGTTCATTTTTTGATCTCCTTTTTTGAACGATATTAATGAGTTTCATCGAATAAAATCGTGGTCGCCACCCGGTTACCGGGGATTGAAAAGGGCTGGAAATGTTATCAAAGACGAACCTCCTTTCCAAGTAGCTTATATCCATTTACTATTTGACGTCTGACTGATCCGCCTGGCCTGTCTCGCGAAGTCCCCGAAGGGGGAGCGTAGTCGGAGGTCCGGGTTCGACAGGACTGCCAGTCCTGCAGTGTGTAAAATCAATCCGCTATTCTGTTGTCGCAGACATGGCAGCGATCGCAGATGGATTGAATCCCTTCACAATAAGCCAGACCGCCATTACTATTTCCTGTGGCGCCAACACCATTTCCAAATAAAACCCGTAGCCGGTATCTATGTGAAAGAAAAGCAACAGGGCGGAAGCCATAGAGGTAGCCACGGCAATAAAGCCCCAGACGGACAACCAGCGGGGGATCAGCCGGGTGCGGTAGAAGGTGAGGTATATACACGTAGCCCCAATGAGAAAAACGATGGAACTGACCGGGGCTTTGAGGTTTTCGAACTGATACAAGACATTGCCTATGGACTGTAAAACAGCCGAATCAGCCCCGGTGGCAATGTATTCGTTGCCGACTGCAACAAGTGTCAAAATATTGAGGGTCGTAACAAAATAAAAGATTCCCTCCAGTGCCCCGCGGAAAAGGACCATCCCCATCGCCAGTTCTTTGTTATCTTTGCTAAAGATCGGATAGAGGAAAACCGTCATCGCCACCAGCGAAATCCCCATCATGAGGGTTAAAAAAGCACCCCCTGTAAGCCGGGACGAATTGGCGGCAACGAGGCCCAGTATATCCACACCGGCAAGCGGTTTGCCGGAGATGATCGAGATAAGCACTTCGCCGCCAATGACTGCGCCCAAAACCCCAAAGACCGTTCCCAGGAAGTAGAGGACGCCTGCCATTACTGCATTCTTTCTGTATGTATTCATTTTTTTCTCCTTTTTTGAACGATATGGATGAGATTCATTGAATTGGACTTGACTGACCGAGAGCAATGGAATTCCTAAATCACGCACTTTTTTCAGCAAGCCATGCAACGCGGCCTGATCGATCACCGGGCCGGTTAAAAGCGTGTCGCCGTCCTCTTCCAGCGTGATGGTCAGGCCTTCAAACCAGTCTGTCCATTGAGAATCCAAATGGCCCTTGAGCCTGATCTGATAGACCACGGGTTGACTTGGAGTCGGTTTTGGTTCGAGTTCGTTTGACATCACCTTGTACCTGTTGTGGCCGGTCATCGCAGTCCGCGCCACTTGCTCACGGTACCGATCATCTGCACGGGATGGTCACGATCTTTGCACGGGAACGTACAAGGATAATATCCCCACACAGTGTTAACGAACAGACACTTTAGTGTTGGTTATAGGTGTTGTTTTTAGTGGATTGCGGGGAAATGTTGAGGAAAGATTGAACCTTACAACAGACCCAGCTCGTGGGCACGCGCGATAGCTTCGGTGCGGCTTTGAACTTGCAGTTTGTCAAAAATTTTGCGGTTATGCCCTTTGACCGTGTCCAGGGCGAGGAAAAGCCGCTCGCCAATCTCTCGGTTCGAAAGTCCCTGGGCAATGAGTTGCAGCACTTCCAACTCTCGCTGGCTCAATGGCTCAATCATTGTAGAATTTGGACTAGGGTCCCCGAGAGTGGAGTAGATGTCCGGAGGTTGGAGTGGGATTGCTGATTTTTGATTGCGGCAGAGCCACGGGTGGCGCAAAAGCAGCCATGAGTTTGTCTATATAATCCGATCATTTTATGATCCTGAGTGTGTGATTGCTTTTCAATCCACAATCTAAAATCCAAAATCAACAATCGCATGGGCTCGCCCTCGTCCACAAAGAGACGGATGAAGCCGCCCGGCTCTGCCAGCGCCAACGCCTCACCCAGCAGTTGCACAGCCTTGTCCTTTTCCCCGTGCGCACGCAGAGCGACCGCCTGCAAAACTATCACCTTGAGCCGTTCATCCTGCCAGCCTTTTGCTTCCATTTGCTGACGTAATGGCGAAAGCAAAGCCAGCGCGGCGGACGGGTCTCCCTGGGCAAGGTATACCCTGGCCTGGCTTAGGGGAAGTTCGTGCATCTGAGCCAGATGAGCGGCTGCCGACAGATTGCCCTGGTGAAGCAACGTCAGCACCTTGGCAGCAGCGACCTCAGGTATGCGATGCACGAAATTATTCTGGCGCACGGACTCCTCGGCCTCCGCTAACATGGCAACCGAGCTGGCCACATCGCCCCGGGCCAGTTTCAGTCGGGCCATGAACACTTCGCTGGTAATGAAGCGGTCCATCGTACGATCATACTTCCGCGCAAGTTGAATGCCTTCCCGCCCGTGCTGCTCCGCGGCATCCAGATCGTTCCATTCGTAGAATATGCGGGCCAGACCAAAAAACTCGTCGCCGGCATTCGGAGGTCCCAGATCACTAAGCAGTTTCAGGGAGCGCCGGTAGGATTCGGCGGCCTGATAAAGTTGGTTTTCAGATTCCTGTATTTGGCCCAGGCCGGTTGTCGCCAGAACAGTGTAGTAGATATTCCCGGACGCCTGCTGGATCGCTTCGGTAAAGACCTGACGGGCCGAGGCGCGGTCCCCTTTGAGCTTGTAACCAAACCCCAGTGCCCAGGTGGCTCTACTGCGGAAAGGCAGGTTATCGGCGCGCAGGTACTCCAGAGCGCGCTGCGACTGCATGATCGTGGCATCCGCCTGGTATTGGAGGTGCGCCAACGTGGCCCTGATAGCAGCAATTTGCCCGATCAGGTCGCGGGTCTTGTCATCAAGATCGGCATGTTGCATGGCTTTTTCAGCCGCCTGCAGTTTCTCTTCAACACCGCTTATCTGTCCGGCCATGAGGGTAGACGTGGCAGACCTGACCCACAACCAGGGCCTGGCATCCAATACAGGCTTTGGCAACGAATCCATCCAGTCGAGTATGGCGGTCGCCACGGGAAGTGAGTGCAGGGGCATCCCTGCTCCCTTGATCAGCCGCTCGGCACGTTCAATGTCATTGACGGCGGCGGCATGACGAAAGGCTTCAAACACCAGACCGTTGTTTTCATACCATTTGCTGGCACGCATGTGGTATTCATCTACGCTGCCTCTTTGCTGCAATCGCTGCCGCAGCAATTCAGCAAAGAGATGGTGATAGCGGTACCAGCGCCGCTCGTTGTCCAAAGGGATGATGAACAGGTTGGCGTGTTCGAGATATTCGAGTGTTTCCTGCCCCGCAGCAGACGGGTCTAGCAGAACAGCGTCACAAAGGGGTCCGCACATGCGGTCGAGAATAGACGTGCGCAACAAAAAAGTCTGAACACTTTCGGACTGTTGTTGCAAAACCTCTTCGATCAGATAGTCGAGCACGAAATGGTGACTGCCGGTGAAAGATTTGATGAAGCTGGCGGCATCTTGATGTCCCTGCATTGAGATTGCGGCGAGTTGCAGGCCGGCGATCCAGCCTTCGGTGCGGGTTTCCAGTGCGGCGATGTTTTCCGCCGAGAGGTTCAGGCCCATCACCTGGTTGAGAAATTCGGCGGCTTCGGCAGGAATAAAACGCAAGTCAGCAGCGCGCAGCTCGGTCAATTGACCCCGGGCGCGCAGGCGAGCTAGGGGGAGATGCGGATCCTCACGGGTGGCGATCACCAGGTGCATCTGGGACGGTAGGTGCTCCAGCAGAAAGGCGAGAGCCTGATCAACGGATTGGGCATCAAGGACATGGTAGTCGTCAAGGACGAGGACGAAATGGTCCGGGAGGCAGGCGATTTCGTTGAGCAGGCTCGTCAGAATCGATTCGGTTGGCGGCGGCTGAGGGGATTGGAGCGTCCTCAACACCCCTGCTCCGATATTCCCCGCAATCGTCTGCAAAGCAGCGACGAGGTACGTCAGAAAGCGTATGGGGTCGTTATCGCCTTCGTCCAGGGACAGCCAAGCGACTGGCGTCTTGCAACCGGCGACCCATTCGCTGACTATCGTGGTTTTACCGAAACCCGCTGGGGCAGAGATAAGGGTGAGTTTGCGGCCCAAAGAGAGGCCTTCATTCATCCGCTCGATCAGGCAGGGACGGAGAACAACTTTAGACCGAGGTGGGGGGATAAAGAGTTTCGTGGCTAAAGTTAACGCAGGCACGAATCCATTATATAACGCACACTAAAAAAATCAAATTTTTTGACGGCAAAGGCGGAAGTCATTTTTGCACAGGTTCTTCGTGTTACAGCGCAAGATTTTAGAAAACTCTTTACCTTGCCACCATTTCTTCCCATCCCAATAACATTTGTGGCTGATCGTTACTCTTCAAACTCAATGCGGTCCACCTGGATCTGCGAGCCGTTATAGTCAGGCACATTGCTGAGCAATGTGCCATAAAGGTGAACGATCTTGCCACTGTCGCGCAGTGCCTCGATCTGGGACTTTACCGCCGGGTCCATAGAATCGATGCCAAAGTAGATAAACTGCTGTCCCAAGTCCTGCCGCTCGAAATAGTCGTCATACTGTGAACCGGGTGCCGTACTCTTGATGACTCCCCACCAGTCTGATATTACTTCTGAAGTACCTGGCGGCATGTAACCGCCTGAGGCTTGTTCTTCTGTGCCACCACTTGCTTCTGTGGTTGCATCAACGGTCATGGCAGGTGTTGAGCTTTTTTGTGCTGCAGGGCCACACTCTCCCCGGTAATAGGCCCACTCATCACAGGTGCTGGCATCCGGAAAAACACATACTCCATTTTGACTGCCATCAGCAGCAGTGTGAATCTCGAGTTTGTTCCCTTTCTGCGTGCAATAGACCGAGGCAGGATTTGGCATATTTGCCTGAGGCATGTCCGTTGCAACAGGTCCAGGCACCTGAACCTGCTGCAACGTGCAGGCTGTCAGAGCCATCAAAATTAGTGTGAATGTAAAGATACTTTTCATTTTTTCCTTCTTTCTGTTGTAGAGAGAAAACCACCTGTCTTGGTGGTTTATGGAGACAGTTTATTTTGTGCACCATTTCACACACAGACGTTGGAGAATTAAAAAAATTCCTTTTTCTTATGGATTTTGAAAATCAATCCTGGCGTAGGGTAGTCACCCATACTGCAGTATGGGTCTCCAGATCGGTCCAGCCTTTTTTGCATTCTCTTGCCAGAACTAAAGGTCTCACTTCAACGACTCCGTTAATAACCCCACTCCCATGAAGACTATTCCGAAGTTCTTGATGACCATACTGATGATGAAGATGGTTAACACCGTGGCAGAAACATGATTCATGAAATATATTTTGCAGGCATGCCTATCAACATGGCCGCAATGACAGTCAAACCACCTGCGACACCATAGGGGTTTCGGATGCTGAAGAAAAGTATTGTTAGAGCGGTTGAGAATCCAAAGCCACCGATCAGTCGGCCGAATAGAGCACCAAGCCCTTTCAGAAAACCGGCTTGCGTTAGCACCGTGTAATCATTGATCGTCGGATGAATTTGTATACTGTTGGCGAAGTTTGTGGTGACGTAACTCCAAAATATTCTTTCCAAGATGTACAAGATGCCGACAACCATGGCAACAAGCGCAATGGACTTATGGTATTTCAGCCAGCTCCCATAGAGACCCACGGTGAGCATGGCGATGGAGAGGATCAGCAGGGATTCGCCGAAATAGCCAGCGATCATGTACGGCGTGCCGAAAATCGGCGCCGGATTCAATGCATACTTTCTAACCTGGAGGGAAGGGATAAACCAATCGCCAATCCCGTGCATGTCCGATACCAAGGTGGCTGCAGTTGCAAGAAAGAACGCCCCTAGTGGCGTGTTTGATAAATAAATCAACATAGTCGTGGAACATTAATAATCATATACTTCTCATGCCAGATTTGGGAGGAGGCCGGTATGAGGAGACGCAAGCCGAAAACGATACGTCTGAGTAAATTGGATAGTCGTGAGATTGAGCGATTGTTGAGGGATGGCCGAACCGAACAACGGGTCGTCCGGCGCGGGCAGGTTTTGTTGGCGATGAAAAACGCTAAGACGATCATTCGTGATTTGTGTAAGCGAACGGGTATGACGCGCTTTGGTATTTGGCGTTTGTGTCGTCGGTACGAATCGGTTGGCCTGAATGCCATTTACGATGCGCCGCGTGCGGGTCGGCCGCGAGAAATTACGGCGCTGCAACGCGTGGGGATTGAACAACTAGCTTGTTGCCAGCCAAGTGGTGTCGGGTTGGAAATGACCCACTGGTCCACACGAAGTTTGGCGGAGATCGCGATGAAACGCGGCTTGGTCCCGCATATTGCGCAATCGACCGTAGCGCTCCTCCTCAACGATGCGGACCTGCAACCTCACCGCACTCGTTATTGGATTACGCCCACCTTGAACGCCGAATTTCTGGAGCGTGCCGGTCGCATTTTGTGGGTATATGAAAGGACCGAGGCCCTCCAGGCGCAAGGCGAAATCGCCTTGGCCCTGGACGAGAAGCCGAATATTCAGGCGCTTGCCGGAGTGCATCCTACCCAAGCGATGCAGTCGGGCCAGATCGAACGACAGGAATTTGAATATGAACGGCATGGCGTCGTTAATTTCCTGGCCCTGCTCAACATCTACAACGGCCAGATGCGGAGCAGTTGCTTGGACCAAAATGACAGCGAACATTTCTGCCGAGCACTGCCTCGTTTGTTGCAACCCTTTCACTCCTTTCGACGCATTCATCTGATCTGCGACGGTGGCCCCAGTCATACCTCGGCCGCAACGCGCTCGTCTCTACAGTCTCGTTATGGCTCACGCTTGCGTATCTTGTACACACCCGCACATGCTTCCTGGCTCAATCAAGCTGAACTACTGCTGAAAAGTTTCGATGTGCGCTATTTGGAGCGCGGCCGATGGGAAAGCCGCCAACAACTTATTGATCATCTTTATGCCAGCACACCAGAATATAATCGCCTTTGGGCTCAACCTATCAACTGGTCTTGGACCCGTCGTGACTTGCACAATTGGGCTGAAAAGAAGTCCACCGGACTATGTTGAATTACTTATCAAACACTCCACTAGCACGCCCATGAACAACATTTTGTTTTCCATGAAAATACTCCTTTGCGTTTTACGTTTTTCTGCACAGCGCCCAAGGGTTTGTGTTAGCGGGTTGGCGGGCGGGCGTGGACTCTGCTTGGAAGCGATACAAACTCGATGCCAGAGGAATGCCAGGAAATGGCGACGTATCCCACCTGCCCAGTGTTAGCATGCTTTGTGGGGTGGCTTCATTTGTCATTTTCTCTATATCTTCCTGGCTACAATGAAACACTCAGTTATTGGATGAACAGACAGACTTTCATTTTCATTAATTTGGAAATTCTCATTTGTAATTGATGCTGCTAATCTAGAAACGCTAAAAAAATTAATATAAGGAAGAATTCCTATTTTAGATAAAAGGAATACAGGAATATTGATAAGGATACTGACTAATGTTTTTTCTCCCAAGCAGGGGGTTGCAGATATGAATAAACCTCCCGGTTTCAACAATTGATTAATCCTGTCCATAACCTTTGTGGAATCTTCTACTAAATGTAATATGCTTAAAGCCAGAATTAAAATCAAAGGATTCTTTCTTAAGTCTTTCATCGAATATCGTTGCATGGGTGAAATCTATATTTTTTATTTTACGTTCATCTGCATTTCTTCTGGCAATAGCAATCATTTTCGTGGATATATCAATTCCATGGGCTTCTTTAACTATGTCGGCTATCTCAATAGCGATTGATCCTGTCGCGCATCCATAGTCCAAAACGACACTGCTGGGATTAAGATATTTTTTCGTCATTTCGATAATTTTGAGATCATTTTCTCCAAGGCTTACGCCTGGCTTATCCCAACTCTTTGCCAACTGATTCCACATCTTTTCCGATTTCATATTTCACCTGCGAATGCCGTACGAGCGGGTTTACCCCGTCCGTACTCTTATCCTTGAATTGCGATGACCACATTCCCCCTCTTGTGACCCTTCTCCACATACCTGTGTGCCTCGGCAGCCTGCTCCAGCGGAAAGACCCGGTCAATAATCGCTTTGATCTTCCAGGCCTCAATCAGCTCTTTGACAGAAATTAAATCTTCGGCGCTTCCCGGTGCAATGGCGCAAATTGCTTTCCTGCGGCCGATCTTTGAAGTCCACAGCATCTGAAAAAGTTGCTTCATTTTGAAACTGGCAAAAAGCAGAATACCGTTTGGCTTGAGCGAGTTCTTACAGCGTGTAAATGAGCCTTTGCCCAGGATGTCAAAAATAACGTTATAGGTTTCGCCGTTTTGGGTGAAGTCTTCTTTGGCGTAATCAATGACTTTGTCTGCGCCAAGAGATTTCACAAATTCCACCCGTGGGGTTCCACAGACACCAGTCACTTCTGCTCCAAAATGTTTGGCGATCTGCACCGCAGCTGACCCAATCCCGCCGGAAGCGCCGTTGATCAGAACTTTTTGTCCCGGCTGGATATTGACCTTTCCAAGCAAATTCAACGCCGTGATCGCCCCATAAGGGACAACGGCGGTTTCCTCATAAGTCATATTGGCTGGTTTGATTGCCAACACGCCATCCTCCGGCATACAGAGATATTCGGCATACGCACCAAAACTCTGACCCGGATGCCCAAAAATCTGATCGCCTTTCTTGAATCGTTTTACATCTTTACCAACGGATTCAATCTCCCCGGCAACCTCATTGCCCAGAATGGATACCTTTGGCTGATTGATACCAAGAGCTATTTTTGACAGGAGCCAGAGGATGAAAGGCATGTTAAACACGCGTGGAGAGACTGCCTTGAAATTTCGCGCCATCAGGTCCCCGAATTGACAGAGGTCGCATGGACGCGGATCAGGACTTCATTATCTTTTGGGGTTGGTTTGGCAACTTCTTTGAGTTGAAGAACCTCTGGCGGGCCAAATTTTGTGTAAACGATTGCTTTCATTTTTATCTCCTTTTTGGTCATTGTCCTTAAGCGGTATGCAATGTTCACTCCGCACCCGGCGACGGCCAGAATTGTGTCCGCTGCCGGTATGCGATAGCATTCACACTGCGGCGGGGGCGCGCACGTCTGGCTTTACGGTCCTCACACCGATGATGAGCAGGTAAAATACCATCCAGAACTCAAAGGCCGAGATCGGAATTTTCAAGTAGCCCTGGATTACTATCCACAAGTCGGGAGCCAGGAAGGCCGCGAGCAGTTTCACGTGGTAGCAGACACATACTGTGATGAGCGCCACGCCCAGCGCCTTGGGCAACAGGTCGGACTTGTAGACGAGATACCCTAACGGCACCACCCACAGACCATAGAAGGCTGACGCGATCAAGATCCCGTAGTGCTGGGTGTCGAGCAACAGCAGCACCAAGCCATTCGAACCCCCAGCGCCTAAGGCTGCCTCATAGGAACTGTCGGTTGCGACCCGCATACCCTCAAACTCGAAGACGTTATTGAGGCAGACAATGCCGGCCCCAATTGCGACGAGGACCACCATTGCGCGCGCGGCACCCGGATGGACATGCTTGAGCAGACGGTAGAGAGTGAGAGCGAGGAATACCCAGGCTGTCGCCTGGACTAAGTCGGCGACAACAGCCATACGGACATCCCCTGAATTTCGCGACCACGTTCGCAGCCGTGGCCGCCGCATCGCCGGCAACGTACAACTTGTTGTACACATTGTAGGCAAAGGCGGCGAAGATGGCGACGATCAGGTAGAGGACACCAGCAATTCTTGCGAGGCGTTTGGGTGAATTCATGTTAGTTTCTCCTTCTTTCTTTATTGAGTTGCCGGTAAAAGTGGATTTCTCCGGCACTTGCAAATTCGCATTGATAGTCATCGTTTCTTCTCCTTTTTTGAACGATATGAATGAATTTCATTGGGTTGGACTCGATTGACTGAGACCAATGGCATTCCTAAGTCACGTACTTTTTTGAGCAAGCCATGCAATGCGGCCTGATCAATCACGGGACCGGTTAAAAGCGTATCGCCGTCCTCTTCCAGCGTGATGCTCAGCCCCTCAAACCAGTCAGCCCACCGATTATCAAGGTGTCCCTTGAGGCGGATTTCGTAAAGTTGAGGCTCGTAACGATCTTCCCTTGATGCGGGTGTTTCACTCATTCTGCGCCTCGTGCGTTTGCCTTGACATGGGTAAATCTCCACATAGTTGGTTTCATTCTTTTCTTCACCCAAAGAATATTAGATAATGTGGTGAGGCGTCATCACTATATATGTTGATTGATGTGTTGATTTTTAAGCGGGAAGTTGTGATGGAAATAAAAAGCCCTGGCACGTGGTTCGAACCACCTGCCAGGGCCAGAGTTGATGATTGCGTATCCGCTATAACAAATCGAGTTCCTCAGCACGGCGGACTGCCGACCGGCGGTTGTTCACCCCCAGCTTTTTGAAAATGTTATTGGTATGGGTGCGCAGAGTGTGGAGCGACACGATCAGTTGTTGGGCAATTTCCGGGCCGCTTAATTCGCTTCGTAGCAGCTTGAGCACTTCCAGCTCGCGGTTGCTCAAAGGCTCTATCATGTCTGATTTTTGATGGATGATTGCTGATTTTGGTGCAACCATCGGTTGTGTAAAGGCAGCCAGGAGTTTGTCCACATAACCGCTCAGCGGATGGTCATGATTGTGCGATTGTTTTTCGATCAACGATCGCAGCGCTTCGCCTTCATCCACAAAGATGCGAATGTAACCTTCCGGTTCGGCCAAAGTCAAGGCGCGTTCCAGCGAGACGAGCGCGCGCGGCTGGTTGCCTTGCGCCTGATAAGCGAGCGATTGCAGGATCAAGATTTCGATAACGCTCCCATTCCGCCCGCCTTCTTCTGCTGCCTGCAAGAGACGCGTCCAGCAGTCCCAATGCCGCATGAAGATCGCCTTCTATCCGATTGGTTTTGGATCGGGCGATGAACACGCGCGCCAGCGTGAGATGCTCGAACTCGCGCAAGTAACTGAGGTTGTCTTCAGGGGATAGGTTCTGTTCGCGCACCCACGACAGAGCTTCAGTTAATTGACCCTGCCTGACCCATGTCCGCGCCTTCAACGCCGAGATGGGAGGATCCGGTAGCGGATTCCTGACATACTGGTGCTCCGCCTCATCCAACAAAACGAGAGCCCCAGCCAGATCGCCCTGCGATTCTTTCAGACGCGCTTGAGCAACGCACAGGCGATACGGCCAGTCGGTTAGCGCGCCATGCTCTCCCAACTTCTTGGCCGTTAGCAAGTGCTGTGTCGCCGCTTCCAGATCGCCCTGCTCACAGAGCACTTCGCTGAGACCCCGATACAGATCAGGCGCACTCAAAAAGGATGGCACGCCCTGGTTCATCGCAAGTTGCAGGGGCTGCTGATAAGCATTGACAGCCTCACGAAGACGTCCCTGAACCAACTTGATATTCGCCAGGATAAAGGTGATGCCGATGGCATTGGCGATGTCGTTGGCCTGCCACATAAGCGCCTGAAACTTGAGCAGTTCCTGCTCGGCAGCATTCAGGTCACCACTGGCGTATTCCGCCATTCCCAGCAATGCGATGGCCTGAGTGTGGTGGATTGAAACACCCTCAGGGTCAAGCGCCAGCGCTTGACGGGCATACATCTTAGTGCTGGAAATATCGCCCAAAGCCAAGGCGCGATAGGCTCGTGCGGCGGCGATTGAAGCAGGTAACGACCGAAACTCGGCTTCATCCACTACAACCACCTTGGCAGATGAATTCTCTAATTGTTTGTCTGCTGATTCCAGCCAGCGTTCAGCATCGCGCAAGCGAGCTTCGCTGGCTTCCAACTCTCCTACACCCAGCAGCGCCCAGCCATAGCCTGCGCTGACCACTGGCCGGGCGCGGATCAGTTCGTTGGGGAGCGCCTTCGCCCAGCCAAGCCATGTCGCGGATTGGTAATTGAGGTCCATTGTCAGCCAGACCCGCTCGATCAATTCCGCCGCTCGAACAAAATCTTTAGCAGCCAGGGCGTGGCGGATGGCATCGGGCGGTAATCCATTCTGTTCATACCACATGCTTGCCCGCTGATGCAGGCTGGATACCTGCTCAGGTTGCGCCGCTATCAGGTGCGCCTGCAGCACATCGGCGAAAAGGTGATGATAGCGGTACCACTGGCGTTGGTTGTCGAGCGGAACAACAAACAGGTTGCCACGCTCCAGGGTTTCCAACATTCCCCTGCCGCCGTCTTGTGCGGTCACGGCGTCACACAGGGAGCCACTCAAGCGATCAAGGATAGACGTGTGCAACAAGAAAGTCTGGACGCTTTCGGATTGCTGTTGCAGGACCTCTTCGACCAGATAGTCCAAGATGAAATGGTGACTGCCAGTGAAAGATTTGATGAAACTGGCGGAGTTTGATCGCCCCTGCATGGAAAGGGCGGCTAATTGCAGTCCGGCAATCCAGCCTTCGGTGCGGGTTTCCAACGCGGCGATGTCCTCCGCCGAGAGGTTCAGTCCCATCACCTGGTTGAGAAATTCGGCGGCTTCGGCAGGCGTAAAGCGCAAGTCGGCGGCACGCAGCTCGGTCAATTGACCCCGGCCGCGCAACCGAGCCAGGGGTAGATCTGGATCCTCGCGGGTGGCAATCACCAGGTGGATCTGGGGCGGTAGGTGCTCCAGCAGAAAGGTCAGGGCGTTGTCTACTGGTTTGGAATCAATAATGTGATAATCGTCAAGGACAAAGATGAAGTTGTCGGGGATGGTGGTGATTTCATTGATCAGGGCTGTCAGAATCGATTCGGTTGACGGTGGCTGAGGGGATTGGAGCACACCTAACAACGCTGCTCCAATATTCCCCGCAATCGTCTGCAAGGCAGCGACAAGGTAAGTCAGAAAGCGTGTAGGGTCCTTATCGCCTTCGTCCAGGGACAGCCAGGCGACCGGCCTCTTGCAACCGGCGACCCATTCGCTGACTATCGTGGTTTTGCCAAAGCCTGCAGGGGCGGAGATAAAGGTCAGCTTGCGGCCCGAAGAAAGACCCTCGTTCATCCGCTCGATCAGGCAGGGACGGAGAACAACTTTAGACCGAGGCGGGGGGATATAGAGTTTCGTGGCTAAAGTTGGCGTGGGCACGAATCCATTATATAACACGCACCCCAAAAATCAAATTTTTGACTGCAAAAGAATGAATGGATCTGCCAGCATCCCGACTCAGCCAATAACAAAAGACAGCCCTGATCACATGTTGGTTCAAGAAGGGAGATCATTCTGGGTGTCGAGGCTTCGAATGCAGACCTTATGCCTGGCAGGAAAGAACTGCACCGTTGAAAAACGAACAGCGGCAGGGGAAGAATAACCTGCCGCTGTTAGTTTTATGCTGAAACCATCCATGGATGGTGATTCTAACCTTGCATTCTAATACTTAATTTCTAACCCCTCGATGCGTGCGGGTTCACCAACCGAGATAACGGTCTATCGCCGCGGCCGCCTTCCGTCCGGCGACCATCGCTGTGACGACCAGGTGCGGCCCTGTGACCACATCCCCGCCGGTAAAAACGCCTTTTCGATGCGTGGCCCCGGTATGCTCGTCTGCCAACAAAAGGCCGCCGGAACTGGTTTGGATGCCGGGCGTGGTGGAGCCGATCATCGGGTCCGGTTTGTAACCGATGGCCATGATGGCCGTATCGGCATCGAGGATGAAGTTCGAGCCCTCCACGATGGAGAACGCCCGCCGTCCGGATTTGTCCGGCTCGCCGAGCACCGTGCGGACACATTCGATCTGCGCCAGGCGGCCATCCGCCCCGGCGATGAAGCGCACCGGCTGGGTCAGGAAATGGTACTTGGCGCCCTCATCGATTGCCATGGCGCGGTCTTTGTGACCTCCCGGCATTTCTGCTTCGCTGCGGCGGTACAGGCAGAAGACATCCTTGGCTCCCATCCGCAAGGCAGTGCGCAGGCAATCGGAAGCCGTATCGCCACCCCCGATGACCGCCACTCGCTTGCCGATCTCGGGCCGGGAGCACAACTCGTGCGGGAGGAGTTCCATGTCCACATTGGCGCGCACCAGGAAATCCGTCGCTTTATAGACGCCCGGTAAATTCTCGCCGGGCAGTCCCATCGACATATCCACTGTGGTGCCGAGACCCAGGAAGACGGCATCATAGCCGCCTGCAAATAATTTTTCCACCGTGATGTGCGGGCCGATGTAGGTATTGCCCACGAAGGTCACGCCGGCCCGCAGCAGATCGTCCCAGATATCGAAGACCACCATCTTGGGGAGCTTGAAATTCGGGATGCCGTAGATGAGCAGCCCACCCGGCGCAGGCCGTGCTTCGAAGATGGTTACCCAGTGACCGTGGCGGACGAGTTGTTCGGCGCAGGCAATTCCCGCCGGGCCGCCGCCGATAATGGCTACCTTCTTGCCGGTGAACTTGCCGATCGGGATGCTCACGCCCTGCTTACGGCGTTCATAGTGGGTGGTGAAGGCCTCCAATGCTCCGGTCGGGACCGGAAGATGGCCTTTCTTTCCTCGCGGACAAGCCCCTTCACAAAGTCTCTCCTGCGGGCAGATCCGTCCGCACACTTCCGGCAGCGAACTGGTCTGGCGATAGACACTGGCTGCCTGGGTAAATTGCCCATTTTCAATCAACCAGACCGCGTAGGAAATATCATTTCCTGCCGGGCAGGCTTTCTGGCAGGGAGCAGGGTCCGGGCAGTGGATGCAGCGCTGCGCCTCGTACACCGCCCATTCCTCGTCCAGGCGCATGACCACCTCGTCGAAGTCCAGGGTGCGTTCATCGGCAGGGCGAAGCGGCAGCCCGCGCAATTCAAGCGCCATGCGTGCTTTGCGGTCAACCGACGAAAAATCACGCGGAAGTGTTTCTTCTGTTGTGGCCATTGGATTATTCCTTTTTATTTATGTCGTGCAGCAAGAAACAACACTCAGGCCGGCGAAGAATTCAATATTGATCTCCACCCCTTCCACTTTGGCGCAGCATTGGAATTCACTTCACCAAGCCTGGCTCAGTTAGTGACTTAAATATACAAGGTTTTTCCTCCCTACGTCATGTGACGTTTGTCACAAACAAAGGTGATAGAAAGGCCGCCTTATACCCGAAAGGCAGTGCCCACCGCCCCGTTTCTTCTCCTGCTGGCCAACATCGAAAAGGAAGCCGATTCTGAATATATCAGCCGCAGGCGTTTCGATGCCTTGGATCGCGCGCAGATCAATCAACTTAATGTAACTGTCAAACAGTTCTTTTTTTGTAAGGCTCAACTCCCTGGGCAAGCACCGAGAATCGGGCCGGCTTCCCTATGCTCATCCCTGGCTCAGACTCTGAACCTCAGAAAGGTGCGGCCTCCGGAAGAATTTTCCCTCTGACAAGAGAATGATTGGGACGAGCAGAACCGCCAGTACAGTCAGGTAGTACCAGTATTGGTTGATGAGGTAAGGGTACACCGTCGCCGCCAGGGTAAAGATCATATTGTCAAAGGAGTGAAACAGGCACATGAGCAGCAAGCTGCCCCCGCTATTGTTCCAGATCCAGGTATATAGAATGGACAAACCGATACAAGCGAGGGTGAAAAGGGTGCTGCTCAACGGCAGGTACATGCGGTTCAAGACGTAGGTCGGGTCAAGCGCCACCGGAATGTGCCAGATCCCCCACAGAAAACCCAGGATTACACTGGAGACCAGCGGGGAAAAGCGGGCTTGTAAATGGGGCAGGGCAAAACCACGCCACCCGATCTCTTCACCTGCAGTCATCACCGCCATCAGAAAAGTCATCCCGACCAGAAAGGGGGTCAAGGCGGGCAGGGTCAACAGCCAGAAAATCAGCGCTCGCAGACCGTCGTGGATCAGGATGGTCCCACCGATGAGCGAGATGGGCAGGCCGAATATTGCCAGGTACCAGTACCAGGGAACCCGCCAGTGGTACAGCCGGGATAGAAGCCGCTCCAGGCCGCTTTTCCCATCACAAACCCCGGTTATAAAAAGCGCTGTGAGGGATGGGAAGAACATGCCGACCCAGGCCAGGAACATGCCGTTCTTGAATACACCGTAACCCAGAATGATAAAGGTCCAGGATATTGTGAAGGTTATCAGGTAAAAGTTGAGCAGCGGATGGCGCCGGATGGATAGCAGGAAGCGGTTCAGCATGGCAGTTGCTCCTGAATAGATATTGGGAGAACTTTCCATTATTATATTCTTTTTGTAATTACTCACCATCTCGCCGTTGTTTGCCCGAAAAATGAATAGGGGCGGAGTGTTCTTCCCCTCCTTATTCATTTTTCGGAATCTCTCGTCCCAGGCTGAAAGCGTGGGACGAAAGGGTGACGCGAAGCGGTATCACCTCCAGTGGATACTTCTTTTCACCAAAACCTTTGCCAATAAAGACTGAAGGAATTGGGCTTCTGTAACAGGGTTTTATGGGATTCCTGCCGCAACTTCTTTTTGGGCAGGATGTATAATCGCCGCAAATCCAATCCCATGGAGGCGATTATGGACAATGAATTGGCAGTCACCCAGGCAAAAGCTCACGTACCCAAACTGGTCTTGACCAAGCAAGCGCACAAAACGGTCCATGGTGACAGCGCCATGGGTCGATTTAACACTCGCGTTGCCGTAAAAATTACCAACTCCGTTGGCTCCATGTGGTGTGCGTATGCGTTTGCCGTGCTTGCGCTCATCTCGCTGCCCTCCGCGCTCAAATCCGGCAACTCGATTATTATCATCGGCTGGATTGCACAGACATTCCTGCAGTTGGTGCTGCTGCCCATCATCATCGTCGGCCAAAATGTCCAGGCAGCTGCGAGTGACGCCCGGGCTCTAAGCGATCACGACACGCTGATATCCATCCACACCCTGACTGCTGAAGTTCACAAGATCAACGAGCAACAATCTAAAATTCTGGATCTTCTTGCAGAACGAACGAGTACTCTAGATTCCAACAATTCGGGTAAAACCACGACCGGTGGTGGTATCGAGTAGGACCGCAGTTAACTGCAGCCCCTTATATCACCGCATATGCGGGCCAGACATCGATGTTTACTTTTGGACATCAGATTGGAACCAGGGCAGGTCAAAGACCTGCCCCTATGAATTCGGTTGCTTCCTTTTCCTAAGCCGGCAAGATATCTAGCAGCTCAGTGAGTTGATAACTGCCGCACTCATTCTTCTCAAGGAGCGGAAATAGTGCCAGTCAGCTGAAAGGTAAACACACCTTGATTGAAGTCGCTCTGCCCGTCGAGAGTTCCCTGGCCGGTAGTGCCGCTGAATTGGCCTGTTCCCCCTAGCACGGCCCAATTACCGGTCCCATGATACTGGTTTGGGCCTATGGGACAGGCTACATCATGACTTACTATTGTAAGCGAGTCGCCATTGGCCGCGGTCAGCGTCTCGTACTGGTCATTCGGGAAACCTCCGGCGCAATCAGCCGGTGCTGTTGTGAACACGACGTATCCTTCATTTGTACTGCTTCCTAGATGGGTGGCGATACCTGTCCCGTTAAAGAGCGGGGCCCCATTGCTCGCGAAAGCTGCCGCGCCCGAATAGGATCCGCGAAAGGGAACCTGGTGAGTACCGGCAGCATGGGCCGGGGTCGCTCCCAAACCAATGATCCATGGTGCGATGAGTATCGCCGCCACAAGCAACCGCCACGACTGGATTGTCTTGCTATAGAATGTTTTCATCACCTGTTTACTCCTTTTACTAATGAAATATCCTTGGCTCCTCTAGAAGCCAACCGAGGCTGCGCCAGACGCTAGATACTCGACTGCATTGGCAGCCGTGACAATCTTGGCTCCTTCCACCAGATCCTTGTCCGTTATCCCGCGCGGCTTCGCACAGGCCCCACAAACCCAGATCTGCCCGCCGTTACTGACAAACGACTGCATAACGTCCCGCAAGGGCTGGAACCCTTCCTTGCAGATATCGTCCGCGTAGCCGCGGGTGGCATTCCACGTCCCATCGATGGTCAGCAGCACCACCGCCTCCTGGCTGGCGGAGGCCGCCACATTCCCAACCACGAATGCCAGCGTGGCGCGCTCGGGGTCCTCTTTCCCATGCGTACAGTTGATCATTAGCTTTGCCATTCTAAAATCTCCTTTCTACAGACTGGTTATTTTTTCTTCACGAAGAACCGCAGCATCTGGCCTTCATCATCGATCACTTTCAAAAGCGCGTTCCCTGAGAGACGGCTCCACGATTCGATATCGCCCCTGGCAGAAGGGTCATCCACGCGCACTTCCAACACCTGCCCGGTCTGCATCTCATGCAATTTCGAATTGATGGAGGGGGTCAAAACCGCACAGGTCGAGCTCAGTTCCCGATGCTCCGGTGTGGAACTCCAAAAACGCGTCTCGAACGGGGTCCTGCTTAGCAGCTGCCGGTGCATCCAGAAGCGCGGCCTGTTCATTCATCCCCAGCGGCTGGAACCCGCTGCACAGCAGATGTAACTTTTCCACCAAGCCGCCCTTCAGTGTGCAGTACACCTGTTGTTCGATCGTGTTCCACTCCCCCTGCTTCTGGAGGCGGAAACGATAAAAAATTCCGAGCCGCTCGCCGACCCGGCCGACCCGGCTCTCCTCCACATTGAAATGGGTGCAGTCGCCGAACCACTCGCGGTACTTCGCCGCCAGGTCAATGGCCTTGTCCAGATTTATATACCGTTTTGGGGTGAGCAGGATGCTGATCACCTCCGGCTGACAGAATTCTTCCAGCCGCACCGGCGCCCCTTCTGTGATGGCCCGGATCCAATCTTCTCCCAACCGCTGCAAGCGCAGTCGCTCTACCCGCTCGTTCTCCATTTCCATCTCTATCATCGTTACTCCTTTCTCTGGTTTTCGTTGCGGAAAACACTCTCGACCTATGAGCTCATCGGTACCCGATGGATTCGTTCATGAATATTGTTTCTTTTGCCGCCCACGGCAGCCACGTTCTGCTGGACGGGTTCAATAATCATCTCATTTCGCATATAATCAAGACTAAGTTGGTGTTATTATTCCGTTAAATGACCTGGCTCGGGTATCCATTATGGGTACTCGAAGGGATACAGTCACAGAAGCGATATGGGAAGTTCTGAATTAGGCGACGTTCAATCCTTCGGCGGATGGATCCAGATGCGCAGACGGGCCATGAATCTGACCGCGCTGAGCTGGCAGAGAAAATCGGCTGTGCAGCTGTAACGATCAAGAAAATTGAGCGCGATGAACGCAAGCCATCCCGGCAGATAGCAGAACTACTGGCCAGGCAATTGATGGTCCCGCGGGCCGACCAGGACCTATTCATGCGAATGGCTCGCGAAACATATGCAATCTCCGGTGAGTCCCCGGGACAAGCGCTGCGCATCCCTCCTTTCTTGCAACAGGACAATCGCAATCCTTATCTATCCAAAGCCAATTTTGTAGAACGTCAAAAGGAAATATCCCGTCTCGAGGCCTGCTTGCATCAGGCTCTGGCCGGAAATGCCATGCCGGTGTTCCTCCTGGGAGATGCAGGCAGCGGAAAAACCAGTCTGATGCGGGAATTCGCACGTATTGCACAGGAAGCCCACCCCGAGCTGCTTGTAGCTGGGGGTCAATGCAATGCGCAGACCGGCCCTGGCGACCCATTCCGACCGTTTCGAGACATCGTGGGAATATTGACGGGCGATCTTGAGATCGACTGGAGCGTTGGAATGCTCAATCGGGATCAGGCCCTTCAAGTCTGGGCCTCGATTCCTGATGTCATCGGGGCGATAACGACCTCCGGCCCCCACCTATTTGACACTCTTCTTCCCGTTACTCCACTGGTTCATCGCATCGCGCCTTACCTGGGCGGAAAGACGGATTGGTTCGACCGGCTTCAGGATTCCGCTTATGGAGAGCCATCCACACGTCCGGGCCTGCAACAAGGCCAGCTGTTGGAGGAGCTGACCCAGGTATTTCGCGCCGTTGCACGCAAACGTCCCTTGCTCCTGATCCTGGACGATCTGCAATGGGCGGATGACGCCTCTTTGAATCTCCTGTATCACCTGGGCCGGCGGCTGACAGGCAGCCGGGTTCTGCTTCTGGGCTCTTACCGGACAGGCGAAAAGGACAAGAGGCGGCAGACCATGCAGCCGGATGCACACGAGGCTGAAACGCCCGAAAACTTGATTTTTGAAATGGCCCGCCAATACGGCGACATCCAGATCAGACTGGACCAGGCCAGCCGGTCCGAAGGAAGAGCCTTCATCGATGCCATATTGGACCTGGAGCCCAATCGACTGGGAGAGGCTTTTCGGGAAGATCTATATCTGCATACGCGTGGCCATCCATTATTCACCATAGAGCTGATCCACAGCATGCGCCAGAACCAGAACCTCACGCGTGATGCCGGTGGTTACTGGGTGGAAAACAGGTCGTCCCATCCTGCACCACTGCCAGCCCGGGTGGAGGCAGTCATCGAGCACAGGTTGGCGGCTTTGAATTCCCTGCAAAGGGAATTGTTGAACGTTGCCAGTGTGGAAGGAGAAGGGTTTACCGCTGAAATTGTTGCCAATGTCCTCGGGCTCGAATGGAATGAAGCCTTGAGTTCTTCACCCGCGTATCTGGGAGGGCAGCATCATTTGATCCAGGAACAGGGAGTGCTCCGTGTTCGATCGCTCAGTTTGAATCGCTTCCAGTTCCACCACATGCTCATTCAAGAGTACCTCTACAACCGGCTCATTCCCGGCGAGAAACGTCGCTTGCATCGCAGGCTCGCGGAAGAACTGGAAAAGACTCTGTCTGAACCGGAACCAAAGGCAATATTCCAGGCTGAATACCTGGATGCGTTTGGCCCCGCATTGCTCCACCATTCCTGGCTGGGCGAGGAGTGGAGCAAGGCCGCCGTGTATGCCAATGAGTTGGGAAAGCGGGCCAGGCAGCGCTATGCCATGCGCGAAGCTATTGCCTATTACGAACAGGCATTGCTTTCGCTCGGTTACCAGGCAGAGCCTGAAGAGGAGTTGATCTTCGATGTGCTTCTGGGCTGGGAGGACGCAGCGTTCAATTTCAAACCATACGAGGGTCAGTTGGAAAAGTTGGCCCGGGCCGAGGAGATCGCCCGGCGTCTCCACGACAAGCCCCGACTGATCCAGGCGCTGCACTGGATTGCGAACGTGTACCTTGCACGAGGACGTTGGACCCAGGCGGGGTCCGCGTTAACAGAGTCCCTCTCCCTGGCAGAGGAGCTGGGGAATGAAGAGCTGTCTGTCCGCCCGATCTATTTCAAAGCGCTTATGACCAGTTTCGCCAATCCAGCAGAGGCGCTGAAGTGGATCGGGCTGGCCGAGGAGCTTTCTCACAAACATAACGATCTGCAGATCGAGGCGCTCGCTTTGGCCACTGAGGGGCAGGTGCTCGCACAACTTGGCGAGTTTGCCCGTTCTCAGCACGCGATCGAACGCGCCCGCCAGATATCGGATCGCCTGGGCTCGCCCCTGCTCGAATCGGACGTCGATCTTTTGGCTGCCTGGGCCAGCCTCGTGATGGGGGACCGAGAGCAGGCCTTGGAATTCGGTCAGCGAAGCGTAGCAAAGGCAATAGCCACAGATAACATGGACTGTATCTGTAACGGGATGGCCTGTATCGGCTATATCAACCTGGAGCTGGGCAGAATACCCGAAGCCGTTTCCGCTTTTGAAAAGGGGATTGAACGCTCTGAAATTTCCGGTGCAATGATCCCCAAGCTGAATGGGCAGGCCGGACTGGCGATGACCCAATTCATGAGCGGTCATCCGGAAGCAATCGAAGATCTCGAAAAGGTCGTCGTAAACATGAGGCTCTATGAAAACCATGTTGGAGCGGCAAGCGCCAATCATTTGCTTGGCATTTGCCTGATCCAGCTTGGTGAGCTGGAGCGTGCTTCCAATTATCTAAATCAGGCGGTTGATTTTTATCGCCAGTCCCAGATGCACCCATTTTTAGCAAAAGCGTTACGGTCCATGGCGGAATTATTGGACAGGCAGGGTCGCCATGCCGATGCACAAGAGTTCAGTGCGGAAGCAAAATCCTTCCGTTCCTTATTGGAAAATACTCATTAGGGGCAAGGTCACTCTATTCCAGGCAGCCCCCCTTTCAACGGGTCAGTCCAAAAGCACCCGGCAGGAATCTCTAAACTGGTTTTAATGTAAAAACCAGAACTTTTGTTAATATACTGAACCTACGCAGTGCGTATTAAGCCCTACTTATCGTTATATAGGATGTATAACCATGGACTTAATGTGCGACGAAAGACCCTCAGACTCGCCTTTTGTTGAACGGATCTGGCGCAGCCAGAGTGAGAGTGCCGAGCCTTTTATCTCGATTGCCGAGAATCACTGTGAGATAGTCGTAACAAGACACCAGGATAAATTAAGCCTGACGGTACGCGGGCCGGAGACCAGGGCCACGCCGGCAGATGGCCGCGGCGATGCCGAGATCTTTGGCATCCAGTTTAAGGCAGGCGTGTTCCTACCAGAACTGCCGCCAAGGTTGATCATGGATCGCCGCGACCCAACCCTGCCCGAAGCAGGCAGCAAATCTTTCTGGCTGCACGGCTCTGCGTGGCAATTCCCCGATTATGAAAACGTAGATACGTTTATAGATCGCCTGGTGCGGGATGGCCTGTTGGTCCGTGACCCGCTTGTGGAGGCTGCCATCCAGGGCAAACCGGCGGAGACCTCTCTGCGCACCGTGCAGCGCCGCTTCCTGCAGGCGACCGGTCTGACCCAGAACACCTTCCTTCAGATCGAACGCGCCCGATATGCCACAACCTTATTAAAGAAGGGCGTGCCCATTATAGATGCGGTTTATCAGGCGGGCTACTTCGACCAGCCGCATCTGACCCGCTCACTGAAGCACTTCATCGGGCTAACTCCTGCGCAGATCATCGACCAGGTGCGACCCGAGGTGCTGTCGTTTTTATACAAGACAGAGCCGGTTGATCTGGCTATGATAGGCACATCCGATTTACAGGGCTTTGGTGCATAAATCGTTGTTCTACCCAGAGCCTTCGGTAGCGGCGGGTTTGAAACCTGCCCTCACAGCCAAAGGAGAGTGACCATGAGGAAAGTAGTCGTATCAGAATTTACAACGCTGGATGGCGTCATGGAAGACCCGGGGGGCGCCGAAAAATTCGAACGCGGCGGCTGGGCTTTTAAATTCAACCGCGGGCCCGAAGGAGATAAGTTCAAGCTCGATGAGCTCATGTCGAGTGACGCCCTCCTGCTCGGCCGGATAACCTATCAGGGGTTTGCAGATGCCTGGCCTTCCCGGACCGGCGAGTTTGCCGACACGATGAACGGCATGTCTAAATACGTTGTTTCGACCACCCTGCAAAAGGTCGATTGGAACAACACCACAATCATCAAGAGCAATGTGGCAGCAGAGGTGTCCAAACTAAAAGCCATGCAGGGTCAGGATATCCTGGTCGCAGGCAGCTGCCGGTTGGTGGACACGTTGATGCAGCACGACCTTATCGATGAGCTCCGGCTAATGGTTTTTCCCATTGTTCTTGGATGTGGGAAACGTCTCTTCAATGACCAGGACAAAAGCCACAACCTGCGGCTGGTGGAATCAAAGCCGGTCGGCTCGGGCGTGCTTACCCTCATCTATCATCCGGAAAATAAACCGGACTAAGCGAGGACTACCATGACATTCAAAGCCTATATCGATAATATCAAAGCCCAAACCGGCATGACCCCCCAGGATTTTAAAGCCGCGGCCAAGAAGAAAGGATACCTCGAGCCGGGCGTTAAGGTTGGGGAGATCGTATCCTGGCTGAAGCAGGATTACGGCCTCGGTCACGGACATGCCATGGCGATCGTGCTGACCTTCAAGCAGTCAGGCGGCCAGAACCCAGGCGCCGATGCAAAGATCGACAAGCTCTTCAGCGGCGGCAAATCTGATTGGCGCAAGCCATACGATCTCCTCCTGAACAAGACCAAGAAATTCGGCGAGGACGTTCGCGTCGACCCCACCGATACCTACCTCAGCCTCCTTAAGGGCAAAAAGAAATTCGCCGTCATCGGCGTCACCGCTGACCGGATGGATATCGGCATCAAGCTCAAAGGAGTCCAACCGGCGGGCAGGCTCGAGCCCTCGGGCGCCTGGAACAGCATGGTCACCCATCGCGTGCGCATCAGCGACCCGAAGCAGATCGACAAGGAAGTACTGACCTGGCTAAAGCAGGCCCACGACGCGGCCTAAGCTGTACTCTTAATGAATAGATCGTACTGTTTCTGCCGCGGACTCCCTCACCCGCCTCTCCCAAAGGGAGAGGAGCCACTGAATGCAATCTCTAAAGAGTAAACCATCTTAGACTAAGGAGAAAACCATGAACAAGGTAACTTCAAAAGACGGCACGACCATTGCATACGACCAGACAGGCAAAGGACAGCCGGTAGTCCTCGTGGACGGCGCGCTGTGCTATCGATCCTTTGGGCCGCTGGGGGACCTGGCTAAACTCCTCGCGCCCCACTTCACCGCCATCACCTATGACCGGCGTGGGCGAGGCGAGAGCAGCAACTCGAAACCATATACGGTCGAGCGCGAGGTCGAAGATATCGAAGCGCTCATCAACGCAACCGGCGGATCGGCCTTCGTCTTTGGTACCTCCTCGGGCGGAGCCCTGGCGCTCGAAGCCGCGCTCAAGCTGGGCGACAAGATCAAGAAACTGGCCATATACGAAGCGCCCTATAACTCGGACAATGCCAGCCGGCAAGAATGGAAGGAGTACACCAACCAGCTTTCAGAAGCGCTGAAGGATGGCAAGCGCGGTGATGCCGTGGTGCTGTTCATGAAGCTGGTGGGCACGCCCGCCGATCAGGTCGAGGGTATGCGCCAGGCGCCCGTGTGGTCCATGTTCGAAGCCGTGGCACCCACGCTGGCCTACGATGCTGCCGCCCTCGGCAAGGACCGCTCGGTGCCGGTGGAACGTGTCACCGGTATCGGCATGCCAACGCTCGTGATGGATGGCGGCGCGAACTATTCATTGATGCCGTTCATGGGCAAATCTGCCACTGCCCTCGCAGAAGCCATACCCAACGCACAGCACCGCACGCTGGAAGGCCAGCGGCACGACGTTGCCATGGACGTGCTGGCACCCGTGCTGACGGAGTTCTTCACAAGCTAGTAATTTCCTTAACACCTTAAAGGTCTGCTCGGCTTTCAACGTAAAAGCATAAGAGCAGCATCGGCTGCGGAATTGAACAAACCTGCCGGCCGCCTGGTTCGCAATGAATTACCAAGTACTGCGTTCTGGTAGTATCTAAACCAACGTTCCATTTTTTCCCTTTAAGATATTCGTTTCTACTCACTCAGCTTTAGCTTTTCCCCTTCCGTTATCACGGAATGGGAAAAGAGATTCCGCACCGGAAAAATACCGGCACCTTCGGAAAAATGAATATGGGCGGGGGAGAACACCCACCCATATTCATTTTCCGGGGAAATCCGCAACGGAGGGGTGAGTAGTTACAAATATTCAAAGCCAGTTTAGATATGTAAACAGGAAGCAGTAAAATAGCCGGCATGGTTCCTTCTTTATTAGCAGCTATATTCGCACTATCCGCCGCCGCTGCCTGGGGCTCAGGCGATTTCACCAATGGACTGGTTGCGCGTCGTCTTGGCACCTTCCACACGATCCTTATCTCCTACGCGGTAGGGCTGGTTTTGCTGGTGCTCATGGCGCTGGTGAGACTCGAGCCGTTATCAGCGCCGGCCGACCTGATGTGGGGAGCGCTCTCGGGGCTGGCAGGCCTGGCTGGCCTCGGCTTCCTGCTTCGTGGATTCAGCATCGGGCGCATGGGCATCATCGCACCCGTGTCGGCTGTGCTGGGCACGGCCATCCCGGTCATCTTCACCGCTCTCACCGCGGGCCTGCCTCGCGAATTGCAGCTGGTCGGTTTCGGACTGGCTCTTGTCAGCATCTGGCTGCTCTCCCGCCCGGAACGGTTCGGAGGTCGTCCCGCCGGTCTGGGCATGGCGGTACTCGCCGGGCTGGGGTTTGGAATCTTCTTCACCACACTTAGCCGGGTGGGAGAGACTGCAGTCTTCTGGCCCCTGGCAGCCGGCAGATTCGCCTCCTGCGTGCTGCTGGTGACCTTCGCGCTTCTGACACACAGGCCGCTTATCCCGCCGCTCGCCCCTTTTGGGCTGCTGACCCTCGCCGGAGTGCTTGACGTAAGTGGTAATTTTTTCTTCCTGCTGGCGACTCAGAGTGGGCGGTTGGATATCGCCGCGGTATTGGGCTCCCTTTATCCGGCTGTGACGGCTCTCCTCGCCAGGCTGATCACCCTGGAACACATGAACCGCCTCCAGGTGATCGGCGTGGCTGCCGCGGTGCTGGCAATTGTCTTGATCACAATATGAGGCGAGGAGGGGAGCGAGAGTGGAAAGTGGAAAGAAAAAGATTTACCCCGTAAGTACACCGGGGCGAGCACGGCCCCGTAAGTGCGCCGGGGCTTAACACTAAGGCATATAAGAAGCAAGAGAAAAAAGAAAAGATTTAAACACTAAGGGCACTAAGGCGCACAAAGGAAGAAAAAAAACAAAAAAACTTAACGCGAAGACCGCAAAGGAATACGAAGGGAAAGAAGAAGGCAAAAGACCAAGAGCGAAGGAAGGAAGAAGCGCTTGCTTCGGCGACTCGTGTCGCCGAAGTGCGCAATGGCGGCTGGAGGCCGCCTTGCGCGAAAAAAAGCGCAGATTTACGGCAGTGCGCGCCGGGTTCGACTTTAATTCGACCCCTCCCGGGATGCGGTCGCCTCCGGTCGCCAAATCCGTCCGAAAAGCAAGAACCCGGACAGATTTAGGGGAGGGGAGTCCCAATAATATTGAGTAGAAAATACTCGGGTTTTGTGAGGGACGAATGGTATCAACGGATAGGGGCGGCAGTACCTCCGAGGTCGGCTTCAGGGATGCAGGGTAAAAGTGGACAATAAGGGTTTCGGACATGAGCATAGGCCTTTAAATGCACACTCAGTAGTATCTACTCATGTAGCTTTAGCTTTTCCCCTTCCGTTATCACGGAATGGGAAAAGAGACCTCCGCTGCAGGAAGACCACCTGCACCTTCGGAAATTATGAATATGGACGGGAGAGAACACCCCGTCCATATTCATTTTTCGGGTAAACAGTGGCAGGACGGTGAATAGATACACTCAGTATACAGAACAAATGTTCTGGAGTCAAGCGAAAAAAGGGGATCGGGTGATGGGGGATCAGGTAATCGGGAGACTTGGCGGTCGTGTCTCGGCGGGGGACAAAGTCCCCAAAGGCAAAGGGGATCCTTGCTTCGCGATCGCCGAGCAAGTCCCGGTACACTCCACCAGGGTACCCTGGCGAGAAGGAAAGACATGCATGCTATAATTTCGGCTGTAAGGTTAGGATGCCAAATAAACGTTTTACCATCCCTCGTAAAAAGATTGCGACCTTCTGTAAACGCTGGCAGGTTTCAGAGTTCTCAGTCTTCGGTTCAGCCATCCGGAAGGATTTCAGGCCGGACAGCGATGTAGATGTGCTGGTCGTGATTGAACCCGATGCACACATTGGTTTATTTGAGCTGGCCGAAATGCAAATTGAACTTGAAACTCTGTTTGGCCGACCGGTCGATCTTGTGGAAAAAGCCGGGCTTCGGAACCCCTATCGCCGGGTTGAAATCCTCAAGACTGCAAAGGTAGTGTATGCCGCCTGAGGACCGGGAACTAGCCTATCTGTGGGATATGAAACAGGCGGCGCGGGAAACAGCCGAATTTATGCGAGGCGTCAAGTTTGCCGAATTCGAAAAGAATAAAATCATTCGATATGCAGTGGAAAGACAATTGCATGTCATTGGGGAAGCAGCCAACCATGTTTCGCCCCAATTTCGGAACAAGCATCCCGAAATATCATGGGCCAAAATCATAGCTCTTCGCAATGTCCTCGCTCACGAATATGGGGAAATTCTAACGAGTCGAGTTTGGATCGCTGCTACCGAGAGCGCACCTGAACTGCTAAAATCCTTGGCAGGATTACTCCCCGATTAGTAGATCATAGAGCTGGGGGAGAGAACTCGATATTCAAGTTTCGAAAATGAGAACCTGGTGAGGGGCGCAGTGCTGTCTATAATGGCAATCGGGAGACCTGGCGGTCGTGTCTCGGCGGGATCTAAGTGCTTCGCGATCGCCGAGCCGGGAGGTAGCTTTAGCTTTTCCCCTTCCGTTATCACGGAATGGGAAAAGAAATTCCGAAAAAGTGAATATGGGCGGTGAGTAGTTACAATCCTTATATAGAACAAATGTTCTGGCGTCAAGCGAAAAAAAGGAAGGCTTGGGTGATTGGGGATCAGGCAATTAGGAGACCTGGCGTTGTGTCTCGGCGGGGTTTAAGACCCTCGCCGAGCAGAGAGATATTCGTCGCTGCCAAGCTTTCCCTCACCCTAGCCCTCTCCCGGCGGGAGAGGGGATTTCCTTGCTCCGAAAAGGAAAGGGCTGGGGATGAGGGATAAGCGGCCGAGGATCATACAGGTACGACTTTTCGCTGTAATGTTATTTCCTTTAAAAAAATCAGCGTAAATTCGCCTTATCCGCGTTTATCCGTGTTCCATCCTTCGCCTCTATGGCTTTACCGCACCGAACTCAAAGGCGCCGAGGTCGGGGGCGGCGCCGGTAAAGCCGTCGTTGATGCCGGGGATCACGACGCCGCGGTCTATGTCCGGGCTCGTTGAACGCAGCGTGAAATTGCCTTGGCCGGGTTCGATCAATAGGGGGTTCTTTTCAAACCCATTGCATTCAAGGCCGGCCCCAGTGCACCAGCCTGCCAGGTTGTTATAGAACACCTTCTCCCACTGAAAGTGAGGCACGGCGCGCACGATATACCAATTGTCATAGTTCCAGTCGTTTCCCGTCGAACCCGTGGCCTGCTCGAGGACTCCCAGCCCTGTGCCCTGGAAGATGTTGTTACGCAAGACCGTGTTATGGATGGGGCTGATCACATCCATGGCCCTGATATCCTTGGCGCTCGTCCAGCTTGTGTTGTGATAGACCAGCACGATGCCATTCGGGTTCCCGTCCCATTTGAAAGCCTTGGCGTAGTAGTTGGTGAACGTGTTACGCAATACCCATACGGGACCTACTGTAATGGGAGCCAGGGACATCCCATCGAAAACCGCGTCCACGGTATTGTTCCGAAAACGCTGATTGATGCAGGCGCCTTCCGGCTCGAGCGCATCATCACCGATGTGGTTGATATGGTTGTTGTAGACATCGGCATCGAACGTAAGCTCGGTATTCCCCAGGTCGCCGGAGGAGCCGGTGTAGACGCCGTTGAACAGGTCGTGCAAATTGTTGCCGCGCACGATGGCGCCGATGTGACCTCTCACCACGATGGCGGTGCCCTCCATCGAGCTGCCTTTGACCGCCGCCCAGGGCCATTTGGCATATGTGTAATCGTAGATCTCGTTATTTTCGATGCGGGTATCGTTACCCTGGTCCGCCGCCGCCGGTCCAGTTGAAGAATATCCCCAACTGCATGTTGTGGATCTTGTTCCCGCGGATCACCAGATGCGAGGCGTTCGTGGTGCACACGCCGCAGCCGCCGGTATTCGTGCCATAGAAGCGCATTTCGAAGCCCTCGATCCACAGCCAATCGCGGCCGTCCGCATTGAAGGCCTGGTTGAGGGTGGGTATCTCCCAGTAATGGCGGGCCGGGTCATCCCGGCTGCGCACGTATATCCTGGATGTAACCGTATCGAAATACCAGCCCTCGGCGATCGCTACCTGGTTGTGTCCGAAGCCCTGGGTGAGGCCTTTATAGTTGTCGTACGCGTAGAAGCGTTTCTGATCGCGCGCCAGGTACGAAATGGGCGCCGCGATCTTTGTGAAATAGATCCTCTTGCGCCTGTCCACCAGCGTCCACATCTTTCCCGATTGGTTCACGTGAACCGTCCAGGATCGCGCCGCTGCCCTGCGCCTTGACCTGTATCCACTGGCCCGGGGTTCCCGAAGCAGGGAATGTGACCGCCTCGTGATAAACGCCGTCGGCCACCAGCACCTGTGTACCCGGAGTCGCATGGTCCACCCCTTCCTGGATCGTGCGGAAGGGCGCAGCCGCAGAGCCGTCGCCGCCCGCGGAGGCCCTGGCGCTTACATGCAGGATCGTCGTGGGCGTGAACTGAAGTGCGTCCGGCTGCGTGGTGATCGAGCCGGTGATCTCGGCCGTCCCGTCCGTGACTTTGATGTTGTACGCTGTGTTTGGGGATAAACCGAACAAACTACCCGCAAGGCGACCGTCGGAAATGAGCATGAGCGGATGAGCGGGCTGCCAGGCCGTATCACCGTCCTTCTGCACGGACAGTTCCGCGGTCTTCGGCAAACCGGAGCCGCTTACCGTTACGCCGATGGTCTCGATGTTCGGGACGAGATCCATATGAGTGAAGGAGGCCAGGCTGTGCCCCGACAGGGCGGAGGCGACCGCTGACGAGGTCGTCACCATCGCAAGGATGGCAAGCCCTCTCAAAATGTCCTTCAGGTGGTTGAAATTCATCGCTCTGTCCCTATATTACCCTGCTTGTCTTTATACTTATGAAGATGTGAAGTTGACATTAAGTATAGAGATTATTTCATTGAATACAATAGGCAATTGCCATTTCTTTGGGATAGTGCGATGCCAGCTCGCCCGAAAGTGATTGGGCAAAAACGGGGTGGCATTAGCGAGTTGAAAAGTTGTTTTTCTTGCCGAGAGCGTTATTTAGTTGTATGCTTGTTTTACTAGATTCACTAGGGGGTGTAATTTTGTAACAAGTGGAAATGGGTACTTACCGGGGATAAAGATAAAATCAATAATACCCGGGCAATAGGCCATTTTTTCAATTTAACGGAAAGGGCAAGTGCAAAGGGGTTATTAATTACGAAATTCACCAAGGCGAAGTTGCGGGAAAGACTTCTGAATATGTCGGCCGTTATTAGCGATTTGGCTTACAAGATCTAGTTTCCAAGCTTCTCGTAATTTCTGTCTATGGCCTCTTGACTCACACACATTAGCTGTGTATGATGGCGCCATGAAATACAAGGCTTTAGGATCCCTTATCAAAGTCGAAAGGGAGAAAAGAGGCTGGGAACAAGCCGATCTCGCTAAGCGCATGGCGGTAACCCAACAAACGGTAAGTCGATGGGAAAAAGGCGACTCCCGGCCTCGGCAAGACGATCTTTCCAAACTAGTGGACTTTTTCTCAGGGGAAAGTTATGAATGGTTTACCAAGGCTGGCTATGATTACGATGAGCCTGATATCTCGCTTACTCCTTACCTACCTCTTCAGAACTTGTCGGCGGAAAACTTCGAGCGATTTGCCGTGATTTCGTAAAAGCACTCAACCCAAAGGCCGACGTCCATCTATATGGAATTAGAGGCAATAAACAAGAGGGTATCGATTTATATGCTACTAGTCGAGCCGGCACCAGAGACTATCAGTGCAAAAGACATAAGCAGTTCGGCGCTGCCGCGATTAAGGCGGCTATCAAGAAGACAACCCTCAAAGCAAAACACCATTACTTACTTTTATCTCGTCTTGCAACAGCTGAAGCGCGCAAGGAGTTAAGGAAGCATCATAATTGGACCATCTGGGACAAGGAAGATATTTCCAATGAAGTTCGTGGCTTGCCTATCGACGTGGCGATTCGGCTAGTAGACGTATATTTCCCTGGAAAGCGAAAGACCTTCTTGGGGGTGAATGAACCTTCTCCTTGGTTGACTACGAGCGATTATTTTCTGCCATTCGTCGATAAGGGGAAGCTCTTTAGTCATGCTTGGACCTTTGTTGGTCGGGAGAAGGAAATAGAGCAGCTCAATGAATGGGAAAGGGACAGTAAGGCTCAGGTAGCCATTCTTAGTGGTCGTGGAGGTATTGGAAAGACCCGGTTGCTTAGGGCTTGGGCTGAAGGCATTGAAAAGAAAAGAAGCGTTAGGTTTGTTTCGCCAGGTTCGGAGGCGGACGCTTCAGACCTAGAATTGCTGCCCAAGGGACCTGCTCTCCTGGTCGTGGATGACGCCCACGACCGTACCGATTTATTGGTAATGCTTAATGAGATTGCCAGAACCAGGCCAGAGATGAAGGTATCACTAAGTACCCGGCCTTATGGAATTCCTCGCTTGAGGGATGAACTTTCCAAATCCGGTCTTTCCTACGAATTCTGAAAACACAATTTCACTTAATGACCTTACCGTCGAAGACGCAGAGAAACTCTCGAAGGAAATCCTCTCTGACACAATCGTTAAAGGGGATCCTCAATATGCACATCGCATTGCGGAGATCACGAAAGATTGTCCACTGGCAACCGTAATCGGCAGCCGACTGGTTGGGCTTGGAACCATACGACCCGAATTGTTGAATAACGACAGAAAATTCCGAGACGAGCTTTTGAGAAGTTTTCGCGATGTTGTTGCTGGTGATCTCGGGGGTAACAACGCTGAAGAAGTTCGTAACTTGCTGGACTTCCTAGCAATGGTACAACCGTTCAATCCTTCGGATCCACAGTTTCAGAAATCCACAGAAGAAATACTTTCAAGGCCCTACGATCAGGTCCTGAGAAATATTAGTATGTTGGAGGATTCGGGGGTAGTGCTTCGACGTGGCAATAAACTAAGAGTAGTCCCTGATCTATTAGCGGATTACCTTAGGGCAGCTGCGTCTTATAGCGAGAAGAATCAGAAACCGACTGGATATGCGGATCGTTTGTTCGAAAAACTCCACGGGGAGTACGCGCCCAATCTACTGATGAATATAAGCCAATTGGATTGGCGCTTATCGGCCGATGGCGTTCGGTCTGCGTTGCTAGATGAAGTGTGGTCAAATCTGCGTGGGCAATTTAAAAGAGCGAAGCTTTTTGAACGCACAGCAATACTTGACGCGATCAAAATGGCCTCGTATTTCCAGCCCCAACAAGCATTGGAGCTTGTAAGGTTGGCGCTTGAAGAACCCACCGACGAAGTCGAAGCCGATTTTGCGCGGCTTCCGCTTACCAGAAAATCATATCAGGTTGTCACCGAAAAGATTCCACCTATCCTTAAACTCATTTCTTACCACAGCGAATACCTTATTGATGCTTTGGACATTCTAAAGAATCTTGCAGAACAGGATACCAGGCGAACAAACCAGTATCCGGATCATCCTTTGCGTATACTGCAGGAAATTGCTGCAATTGAGCCCGGCAAACCGGTTCCATACAACGAGGCCGTGGTAGAGCATGTAATGACATGGTTAGCAGAGCCTCTTAACACCAACTTTTCTCCCTTTGATGTGCTTGACAAATTGCTTGAGACTGAGGGCCATCAGGCAGAAACAAAGGGCTATACGATAACTCTAAAGGGATACTTGGTCCGTCCGGAAGTGGTATCTGGCCTGCGACAAAGTGTAATTGACAAAGCACTTGAGGTTATTGCAGATAGACCCATCAACGAAAGTCCGCGTGTAATCAAAACCCTTGATGCTGCGTTAAGTTATCCCATGGGAATGTTGGGCGGGAATGTTCCAGCTAGCGAGAGAGAGAAATGGGATCCGGGAATACTGAAGGTCCTGGGCGCGCTACAGGATGTTGTTACCAACACAAACATAGATCCTTACATTGCAGCAGAAATCAGAAGAATAGTGTTGTGGCACGCTCGCCATGGCAGCGCCAATACGAAGGTTGCAGCAAAGCAAGTCTTGGACGCGATCCCCCAGACTTTGGAATATGAAGTTTCACGAGCGATTCTAGATATTTGGGGTAGGACCTTCGAGAAAGATGAGAACTCCCTACGAACAACAGCAAGCAGCGTTGAGCTCGTGGCGAAACGATTTAGCACATAAGCTATTAGAGAAGTACCAGGGGAAAAGCCTAGATTTGATCAATTATCTTGAAAATCGTATTTCGGTCTTGAATTCAGCGAATACGTTGCAGCGTGCCGATTCTGGTATGTTCCTAAGCGCACTTATGGAGGCTTCATCGGAATTTACGTCCGACCTGGGACCCTACATACTGGCCAACCTCTCGTCACCGCTCGTCGGCCTTTTTGGAACAGTTGTTGCTGTAATGGCTAGACGGAATCTTACAGCTGCGTTGAACTTAGTCCGGGAAGCTCTCAAGAAGGAAGATCCAGTAGTTACTCAAGGCGTTGCGTGGGCTTTGGGATGGGGTAGTCGGGGTCGTGAAGCTGTTCCGGACGAAATTGAAATAATCAAAACTCTTGCTTTGTCAGCGGATCAATGGGTAAAGCACAATATCGTTGAGGCAATCAAACGATTCCCGAAACAATATACACCTTCTACACTTGAGAGCCTGCTATCCATTGATATCACCGACTCGCGGGAAATTGCAAACACTGTGCTCGGCGCATTTGAAGAGAAGTTCGGTGGTCTCAAGATTGAAGACTTGACAGATGAACAACTTCGACGGCTTTTTGGTAATCTTATCAGATGCCCCTCAATTGACGATTTTTACATCAGTCTATTTCTTCGGGCCACATCTTATAGTCACCCAACCGATACACTGAAGATGCTCATTGCCAGAATTGACTATCAAGTTGCAAATCCGAAGCTCGAAAACTACACTCCCTTGCCATTCGAATGGAGGGAAAGCGAATCTCTGAATTCAATGAAACAGAACAGTACGAGAATTTATTGAAAACGGTCAGAGATTGGACAGCAGAAACCCCTGGGAATTGGACGCGGGACCATTATGGTGCCGAACTGTTCAAGCTGGTTTCTGCGGGTTTCGATAGCGTCACTCTCAAGGTTCTAGAAGAATGGGTCATCTCTGCTGACGAACGGCAATTGCGAAATGTCGCGGCTCTACTTAGGCAAGCAAACAGCAATTTTGTTTGGGACAATTCAACATTTGTTATAAATCTTCTTGAAAAGGCTCAGAAATTTGGCAATGATTGCTATAGAAAGGTGAGCTCTTACCTTTACGAATTGGTTCTGCAGGGTGTTCGCAGCGGAACTCCTGGACAACCTTTCCCTCAGGATATTGAGCAGAGAGATCGTTCCCTAGAATTGATGAAAAGATTGCCTGTTGGATCTCCAGCTTACAAGTTCTATAAGACCTTGTATGAGGAGGCTCTTGCAGCAATTAAGCGGCACTCCAGTGACGATATTGATGATTGAAAAATCGGGGTTTTTCTTATCAGCGACTCCAACGAATTTGTACAGCATTATGGGCCTGCGAAGGTATATTTGCAGGGTTCTAAAAAGCCCAATTGAGTAATTTAAAGAAATATTGCAGGGCACTTGATCAAGAGAGACGGAAATTGATTGATTGCCTTATCAGTTGTTAGGTTGAGGGAGGAAGAGGCTAATATTATGGAAGGGAAGAAGTAATCTAATCAATCCGACCGAGCAGATTGCAAAACTCCTCCAAATCTCTGTTGATGGTGCTGATTCGTACGGTCAGGAAGTTGCAAATTAAGCGACCGTTTTACTTTACGGCACCTGAAGTGAGACCCCGCACAAAATATTGTTGCCCGAACAAATAGAGAAGGAGGGTAGGGATAATCGCAATCGCTACCCCAGACATGGTAATCGGGATGTCGGTTGTATATTTTCCCTTAAAAAGAGCCAGGCCGGCCATCAAAGTGCGCATCTTGTCATCCTGGAGAAAGACCAGGGCAATCAGAAATCTCATTCCATACATAAAGCCAGTTTGTAAAGGCAGCCGTGATTACAGCAGGAGATGAAAGTGGCATCATGATTTGAGCGAAGATTTGAAATGAATTGCATCCATCGATCCGAGCCGCGTCAATAATATCAATCGGAATTGACTTGAAGAAACTGGTTAGCAGGTATGTACTAATCGGCAATGTCACACCGACATAAATCAAAATGGCGGCGGGGTAACGGTTGACCAGGTTCAGAGAAACCATCATCTTGAAGAGCGGCAAGATGAGAACAACCGGGGAGAGAACCAGTAAAGAGGTCACCACGATGAAGAGGGTGTTTTTTCCAGGGAATGTGTAGCGGGCGAAGGCATAAGCCATGAGACTGGCGACCAGGACACTCAAAATGACTGAACTGATGCTGATCACAAGGCTATTGAGCAACCAGCGCAACAAGCTCTCTCCGAGCAAGAGCCGGCCGAAATTGCCGAGAGTAGGGTTCTCTGGCAGGCCCCATTTGTTGAATAGGTATTCCTCCGGAGTTTTCAGTGCCGTGATGATTACGAAGTACACCGGCAGCAGGGCCACGATCACCATCGTGAGCATTAAAACCTGTTTGGAAGCACCGGCAATCAACTTGGGAAGCGCGTAACGGGGTGAGGTAGTTCGCATTAGTCTTCCAACCTTCTCACGATCTGATAGCGAAGAAACATTAAGATAATGCCCGCGATGAGATATATCACGGCGACCGCCGAGGCGACGTTCATCTGGTTAAAGATGAAACCGGCCCGGTAAATGAAGAATTCTCCGACGAGCGTACTATTATTAGGACCGCCATTTGTCAAAATTAGAATATAGTCAAAGACAAACGAAAAAGCGGTCACGACCGAAAGCACTGTGTAGAATTCGATAACGTGGGTAAGCTCGGGGATCGTGATGTACCAGAGCGTATCAAACCAACCGGCCCCATCGATCCGTGCGGCTTCATAGATTTCCGCTTCGACGGACATCAGCCGGGCCAGGAACAGGATCGTACCAAACCCCAATTCCTTCCAAATGATCACCGCAGTAATCGAGCCCAGGGCAAACTTCCCGCTGCCCAACCAATCTTGAGCTAAAAAACCCAGCCGGATCCATTGCAGGAATGTATTGAACAACCCGTAATACTGGAGCAGTTGGCTGAATACTATGCCCATTGCCACGATTGCCAGAATCACAGGGATAAAAATCACCGTCTGATAAAAACGCCAAAAACGGATGCGTTCATAGAAAAAAGATGCAAAGGTTAAGGAAAGAAAGATCAGGATAGGGACGATCACCAGCAGCCGGACGTTATTTTAAGATTGCAGTACGAAAAAGCGGGTCGCGGAAGATGATCAAGTAATTCTGAAAGCCAATCCCCTCCCCGGTTTTGTGACCGGCAGTCAGGCTGATCCAAACGGTACCAACCATCGGAACCAGGTATATAAAAATAATCCAGATAAGGCCTGGAGCCAGGTACAAGTAACCGGTAAGGGATTCCTTCCGTTTTTGTTTTACTCGGTTATATGCTATGGCTTTGTTGGAGTCGGATATAGGTGTATTCATACAAATTCTATTCGGGATAGATGTAGACCGCGATCACAAAGGTACACCTTTTTCAACTGATCGCGGTCCACTCGAATGTCAATTTGTTTATTGGGAATTAGCCCATGTTTTCCATTGGTCGAGGTTTGGTGGATTGGAATTGAGCCAGTTCTTGGCGGTTTCCTCGACCTGTTTAGCCGCGTCAGCGGGTGACATCGATTGTTGGAAAATGGCCTGCGTGGCAGGCATTAGACCGGTCTCCCAGATTTGGATCGGCATAATTAGTTCCGGGCAGAGCTGAGGTCGGGTGGAAATCCACTGATATTCCTCTTTCTGCTGCGGGGACTTGATCAGGGTGGAGTCAAACTTCTTATCCGCCATGGGGATCCCGGTAGTCTGGTAGAAAAATCAACGTTCTGTTTCTGGTGCAGCGAGATTAAGAAATTCGCTGCCTCCTGTTTATGAGCGGACCAGGAAGTGATCCCTAGTCCCTCTGAGAAGGCGCACATATCTTCGCCCAGGGGACCTGAAGCAAAGCGTGGCATGCGCATGATACCCACATTGTCCTGCCCGAGGTCTTTCATAGCGGTGGGGAGATAGCCGTCGTTCGCCTGCAACATTGCAGATTGTCCTTTTCCAAATACCTCCCAGCCGGAATATAGATCGAGCGAGCTTGCATCCTTATTAAAGCAATTGGCGGCAACCATCTTGTTGAGGGCATCCCACCATGCTGCATGTTCTGGGTCGGTGAACGATCCCTGGCCCACCGCGGCTTTTTGGTCCGAAGTAGCTGTCTGGAGGGTCTGTATACCCAGCTCTGAATAGAAGACGCCTCCCTGGAAAGCATCCTTCATCCCGGCGGCTATAGGCGTAATCCCCGCTTTGTTAAAGACCCCGCAGTCGGCAATAAGTTCGTCCATAGTCTGAGGCGGTTTCTCAGGGTCCAGGCCAGCCTTCTTAAACAAGGTCTTATTGTACATCATCAAATAAGCCTGCATGTAATAAGGCATTGTCCAGACCTTACCGTCATAAGTCTTCGAGCCGGTATCAATCCAATCAGCCACTTGTTGCGGTGTAGCATAGTCGCTAATCGGGGCTAAATTCCCAGCCCAAGCATCTTCCAACACGTAAACATCCCCGGAGAAAAAGAAAGCAATGTCTGGACCTGATTTAGAGGCAGCGGCAGCCCTGAAACCGGTAGTGACACTGTCGATATTTTGCTCGACCAGATTCAATGACACATTGGGGTTTTGGGCGTGATAATCGTCTGCCCGGGCTTTAAGCCACGCGCCCGATCCCGGTGCTTCAGGCTCACCCCAATACCAAACGGTCAGGGTAATATTTCCTGTAGAAACGGCTGGCTGAGTATTGGCCGCGGGAGCGGCCGTGGGAGACGACTGGGTTTTCGTGGTAGCGCAAGCAGAAAGGATCAGGGTCAAGGCAAGCGCAATAAACAAGGAATTCTTGATGAACTTCATAGGGTGTGCTCCTTAGCTAGGGTTGGGGTCATGCAGATTGTTGACAGGGCTAACGAAACCTCCGAAGTAATAAAAGCGCTGCGTCCCTCCTTCCAACTCATATGATGATCTGATGTGTTCTCCATAATAGCACTGCCCTGTAAACTTGTCAACGCCGAGAGAGATACTATTGCGCCTGAATTATGGTATTAAAACCATAATCTAGGCTAAAAACTCGATTTTAATGGGTAAATTTGGATATTGCGGGGGTTACTGCCTGTACTTAGTGCTCTATTGACAAATCTTCAGGAACTCCTTACAATGAGGTCATACCCTAAGTCATCCGATGACTTAGAGAAAGAGAATTATGCCCCATAATACAATCCTCGGCTACAGTTCTATTACTGACCATATCGTCGCCCACCTCAAGCAATCCTTCGTTGAGGGTAAATACCAGAACGGCGACCGATTACCATCGATAACTGCTTTAGCGGAAGAATTTGATGTGAGCGTGAGTTCAATGCGTGAGGCCCTAAGCAAACTGGAAGCGATCGACCTGGTTCAGATTATCCATGGTAAGGGCATGTTCGTGCGTTCAACACAGCTCTATTGGCAGGCGAAGTTTACAAGTTTTTCAGAAATTATCCGCCACCAATGGGGGAAAATCCCCGGTGCACGGCTGCTCAGGGCGGATACGCTCCCGGCCGATGCACAGATTGCCGCACAACTCCAAATCGAAGAAGGCCTGCCAGTTATTAACTTGCGACGGTTGCGCCTGGCCGATAATGAGCCAATTGCAATAGAGGATTTATATTTACCGGGGGAACGCTTCCAAGGACTCATACAAGACTACCATGATCCTATGTCGCTTTATCAACTCCTGGAGAATAAATACGGCGTTCGGCCCGTCGCCGGGCTTCAGACCTTGGAAGCCACACTGATAACACAGGAAGATAGCGAACTACTCACTATCCCGCCTGGAAAGCCAGGGTTATTTGTAAGTACTATTGCTTATGACATTGAGAAGAACCCTGTAGAGTACGGGACTTCGCTATTCAGGGCGGATCGCTATCGCTATGTTGTTCGTCTCGTCCGATAACCTAACAATATTTTTTCAATTTAGCTTTAATAAGGAGTGCACCAAATGACCAAATCTGCCGCAAAGCCTCTCTTCGACGCCATTCGAAATATATTGGCTCGTGCTGAGGAGACACAATCCGACGCCCTACGAAAAGCTGCACGCCTGATCGCGGATAGCTTAACAGCTGACGGCATTTTACATGTCTTTGGTACCGGTCACAGCCATATGATGGCGGAAGAGGCTTTCTTGAGGGCAGGTGGGCTGGCCCAGGTTAATGCCATCTTGGATCCAGGATTGATGCTGCATTTAAGCGCTTTGGGTAGTGTCTCTCTGGAGCGATTGTGTGATTACACACCTTTTGTCCTGGATCGTTACGACATCCGAAAAGGCGATGTGATGCTGGTAGTATCCAATTCCGGACGGAACGCAGGTCCAATCGAGGCAGCCCTCTATGCTCACAAGAGGGGTCTCCCTGTGATTGTATTTACCTCGGCTCAGTCCTACCAAAGTTTAAGTGTACGCCATCCCTCAGGTAAGCACTTGACCGAGATTGCTGATGTTTTTATCGATACTGGTGTCCCTGAAGGGGATGCTGCCGTGATCTACCCGGGCCTGACCGAGCATATCTGCCCAGTCTCAACAATTATTGGAGCGGCGCTTGTCGAGGCTTTGGTTTACGAGGTCGTGGATGAGATCATGCAACGAGGCCAATCCCCCAATATTCTGGTAAGCGCAAATGTCGATTTAAGCAACAGCCTGGAAGCCAGCCTTGCGAGCTTCCGTACCCGGATTCGCCACCTCTAAACCTACAGCATCGAATTCATCATCGGTAAAGGCATGATGGCTGGCAATATTCTTGAGTTGGGTTATCGTATTGGGCTTGATTTGGGTCAAACGGCAATTAAAGCCGGGATCGTGGCACCGACCGGCGCCATCATTGATCCGATGGAAATTCCGAGCCCTTTTCTCATTCACCCCGAGGAGCTTGTCTCCAAGATCGAGACTACAATTCAGGTGCTCCTGGCAGGAGCGGCATCTCAGTCCTTACCGGTGGTCGGGATCGGGATTTCGACAACCTTCGATGTTGATCCTATATCCGGCTGCTTTCGCTATACTAATCTGGATTTTCTTAAACACTGGTCGGGCTTTCCCATAAGGGATCACATTAATACTCGCTTTAAACTCCCGGTTGCCGTCCAGAGCGATGGGTCAGCGGCTGCTTGGGGTGAGTATATCTATGGAGCGGGGAGAGGTTTTAAGAGTTTGCTTAGCCTGACCCTGGGGACCGGAATTGGGGGCGGAGTGATACAGGATGGTGAACACCTCTCTGATACCACAGGGTTCGCCGGATATTTCGGGCACATGGTGATTCAATATGATGGACCGCTTTGCGAGCGCTGTGGTCAGCAGGGCTGTTGGGAGTTGTATGCCTCAAGTTCAGCGCTTGAGCGGCGCGCTCGGGATGCCGTCCAGAAGTCCGGCTACTCAGGTTCTATCCCTGGCGAACCGACTGGAAAGGATGTGATTCAGGCTGCCGCGTCTGGGGACCCCGTGGCTAAGGGTTTGCTTACGGAGACGGGGCAGTTCCTGGGGATCGGTCTGGCTAGTCTGTTGAATATCTTCAATCCACAGGTTGTTGTCCTGGGGGGAGGCTTGGTCTACGCCAGAGAGTTGCTTCTTGAACCTGCACGGACTACAATGAACCGCCTAAGGATGAAGTTGCGCGAAAAAGTACCCATCCGCGTAGCGGAACTGGGTGCTTTCTCTGGAGTAATTGGTGCGGCGATGTTGGTCAAGTGAAGCATCCCATCCCAACTTGGTCTAGCCATCCAATTCGTAACCAGCAGGAAAATCAAGACTTACCTCTTTTAAACCATTAAACATAAGAGTTCCAAAGATCCTAGGGGGTCTAATCTCACCCAAGGTGCTCCCCACTTTAAATTCCTTGCATTGAAGGAAAATTGACTTTATTGGCAGGAGGGATGATGGATCAATGACAGAAGAAAAATGGGTGGAAAACTGGAAGGGATTTTGGTCGAAGATGGATAAGGGTTAGGGCCGACCAGCGCCGCCTCGCGACCATAGGTCTACTCCCTTGGCTTCTCGCTTGGCAAGGCCGACCAGAATCCAATTCGATATATAATATTTAATTGAGAAAGCTTAGTTAGCCGAAAGACAGGAAACCATGTCAGCCTCTTACCGTATCTTCCAGCGCACGGACACCGGCGCCGAAGTGATCGCCGAGATCCGTGACGGCAACATCACCGGCAAGTGCGCGGATTACGTCCGCGAAGAGCTGGAGTATTGGGGCTACCCGGCCATTCCCCTGGAACGGGCACTCCAGGATTTTCGATTAGCCAATCCCACATTTATTGGCTTCGAGTGCATCCCACCGGAAGAATCCTAGGCCAAGCGTTCGAGGATATCCAAAGAATATACGACCAATAAACTGCTAAGGGATATTCATTCTACAGATCGCGTTCTCGTGGTGATACAAACCCTAAAGGTCTTTCTTGCCGGACAAAATACGAAACCAGCCAAATAGGTTTGTCGGAAAAACACCGTTGAAAGCAAAGCAGACCTTTAGGGTTTTAATATAAGGGAGAAACGTCCACTTTCAATATTTCCGCTCGCTGGGACGTTCTATGCAGGACTAGGAAATAGATTATGACAGAAAAAAAGGGTTCGGTCTTCGGAATTATAGTTGGCATTGCAACGATTGTTGGTTGTATTGCAGCAGTTGTAGTTATTCCCGAGTTTAGGCAGTGGGTGGGTCTGGGCGGCTCAAGGCCGACCGAAATTCCACAGCCTACCCCAACGCCCGATTTGACGAACTTATATACTTATTTTCCGCATCCGAATATCGGCTCGACCAGGACCTACAATTATTCCTATGTTTATTCAGACACGAATCAAAACAATAGTACTCCATCGCAGAAAACCACCACTGGAAGTTATTCTGAAGCAGTGCAAATTATAAATGACGCGCAGAAAGAGAGTGGAATTACTATAGTAGAGGTAGGAACAACAGGTACGAATTATCTAGCCCCATGTGGCGAGAATTCTGATTCTTATTGGTATGTTTATGACCCCCAGCGATTCTACATAATAGACTTTATCCGTAATAAGATTTCGGGTCATAATTTTAGAGGTTTCTTTCGATGATCGACACGGTAATTATGTAGTCCACAAGCAATCACCATGACCAAGTCGGAAAAGTTATCTTTGGTATTACGCAGGACATCTTTCACAATCCGAGAGCGCTTGATGCCTGAAATTGCATGTTCCACTTTGACGCGGATTTGTGCCAGTTTACGATTGCTCTGTTTCTCTTTGGCGGTCAGTTCCTTCTTACGCGGCTTTTTTTCGGCTGATACAGTTTACCTACTTTAGGTTCATAGCCTTGAAAACCTGTGTCTTTATATAACGTCATGTGCTGCGGGTATGAAATGTCTTCTGTGTCTGCAACTTTCTTGTCATGCGTTTTCCCAGGATAGGTTTGGCTGAGAAAGGATATTCGTTTGGTCTTGACCGTTGCAATCACTATATTCTTGTCGCTATGGATTTTCTTCTTGCCGCTGTAATGCAAAGCCTGTTTTTGAGCCTTTTTCGGTCTCTGGCGACGCCTTTCGGTTCCATCAATGATCGAAGCGGCGGAATCTTTCCGATCTTTCTCTTTCGCCTTGAACTTCTTCGGGTCTCGTTCCGGCAGAACTCCCAGATCTTCCAAGGCTTGTTTCAAGATCGGCAGTAAACGATGGATCCATTCATTGGCCCGCCCCTGACTGATCCCAAACAGTTCGCCTTGGATAGCCTGAAGTGGATAGCCTTTCTGATACACCAATGCAAACAATAGTTTCTGTTCGATGCCCTCCAGTGACCCTTTGCGACCTCCACCGGCTTGCCTTTTCCTCGCCTTTCCTGCTATCGTCTTTGACGCCGCATACTTTTTCTGGTAGGCTCGCTGATAAGCAGGGAGCAAATCCTCGAATTCTTCTGGCGTTAATCCGGTCAGAGACAGAAATCGCCTTGGGTTGATTTTTAGCTCTTCGTATGTCAGCATCCTTCGATCATAATGCTATTTCGAATAAAGTCTAATATGTTCAAAAGACTATGTTGATGGTGCAGCAGATGAAATGGTATCCAATAAGGCGCCCGATCTATCCGCTAATGGTATGTATTCAGACACGCCCTTATATATTAGCCCAGTGTACTCAGCGCCCTTTGATATCGGAAAGCATTGGGAGTTTGAATACGACATTTATGTTAAAGCCAAAGTCACCAAAACCACATCGCTTGGAACGTTTTCTGATTGCTTCAAGCTAGGATTCTGGAGGATAAATTATGACGAATTCAGGTATTTGTGCCCTAAAATGGGTGTAGTAGCAATCGAAGTATTCGACCATTCAGATTATTACTATGCGGAATTGGTAAGCGTCAAATAAGATGTACCGATGGGTCTGGGACCCCCTCCGGCCTGACGGCCACCTCCCCCAAATCCATGGACATTTTGACCGGTTGTCAACATTACTACTGATCATGGATTTGGGGGAGGCCAGGGAGGGGGTGGCGGTAGGCCAAGATAGAAAAGTCAAAGGATAAACCGGTGTAAGCAGCAAACCCTAAAGGTCTTTCTTGCCGGACAAAATACTAAATCGGCCGAATAGGTTTGTCGGAAAAACGTCGTTGAAAGCAAAGCAGACCTTTAGGGTTTTAATGACTTTGATTATTTCCGCTCGACGCCCATGTTTTTCAACTCATCGGGACTCGTGCTCTCGATGAGCAAGTCCGCGCCGCCCGGCGACCGTAGGTCTCCTCTTGATCTCTAGATACCTATTATGGGATTAAAACCAGAATTTCCAGGCCCTTTTGAGTATTTAAGACAGTTCTGTCATATAATTTCAGTAAATCACGGATTGCGGTAATTTATAGGTCGGAATGGTAGTAATAGTGCCATAGATCTTTTCGATGGAGCGGATTAGCAAGCGGGTAAAGCGATGGAAACGGAAAAGAGGTTCATCGACACGATAGGGACCACGGGCCATGAGGCGTGCGAACTCCCAGCGCAGGAAGACCCAGGCATTGACCAAAAGCAGCCCAACCCCGAGCAGGAAGAAACGCAGGGCCGGGTTGCGCGAGGTGGTGGCCGCACGCACACGGCGCAGGATGCGATAGCTGCATTCGATCCCGAAACGACGCCGATATTTCTGGTAGATAGTCTCAACGGTCCAGGCGAGACCGATGACAATAAAGGCCAACCATTTGCGTCGTCGAGTTCCGGTCTTATCGGGGACGAGCGAGGCTTTGAGAGCCAAGGTGGCCTGCGTGCTATCGCTGAAGACGTGTGTCGCGATGTAACTTGCCGCCCCGTGGCAAAGAGCTCGGATCCCTGCTTTTTTGCCGCGGATCGGGCAAGCGATGATCGCCCCTTGACCCTGTGCCGTGAGGTATTTGAGGATGGGCGTGGAGGCAAAGCCTTTGTCCATATACAGCACTTTGCTCGAAAAACCCAGCTTTTTCAGGCGCTCGAGCAGAAATTGCAGGCTTTCCAAGGCAGTTTCGCCCGGCAGGACGTAACGCACGGCCAGCGTCAAGCGTACCTGCCGCCAGATTACATACGCCGTAGCGATCCGGATAAAGTGCGTCGTGCCCTTTTTGGCTTGACCGTGCACCGTAACCCGACGGGTTCCTTCCTTCTTGCCATAGAACGGCTCATCGTGAAAATCAACTGCAATCTCAATCCCCTGCCGCTGCATCGACACCGGGATACAGTTGGCCACGGCTGTGTTCACCTGCCTTTCTTGCTGCCGCAACTTTTCGGCCTCGATCGCCTGATTCAAATATTCACGGATCGTGTTGCTGTCCGCCACCTGCGCCAAATCGGCGCAGCTGGCGTCCACGCTGCTGCACTCCGCACTCGCTTTCACCAACACGTCAAAGATCATTTCGGTCGTACAGCAATACCCGTGCGCTTCCATCTGAATATGTTCCTTCATCGTCTCGATCGTATAGTGACGAATGTCTTCCGCCTTCAGTTCATACTCAGGTATCATGGCTTGGGGCTCCTTCGGTTTGGTTCGGTGTCGTAACTTAACCTTGACCGAAGTTGCCCCTTTTGTCAATCAAATCCGTGATTTATCTGAATTTAATTGTTCAGGGAGTAACATATGGCAAATCCTAAGCAAGTTAAGCCTTTAAGGCATAGGCAGGTCTACGGGGCAAATCATGAGCAAGTTGACCTTCTAAAGCATGGCAGTCCCTCCTTATTTTGGAATAAATGGCGGCAAAAAAACCCTGAAATAGATGTGGAGCTATACGAAGCCAACCTCAATAAAGCTGATCTCGCATTTGTTAATCTCAATGGGGCACATCTTAGGAGAGCTCATCTCAATGGAACCGACCTATTAGCAGCCCATCTCAGAGGAGCCGATTTATTAGAAGCCGAACTTATGGGAGCATTTCTCTCTCGTGCTGACCTCAAAGGAGCTTATTTCAATCACGCTTCATTAGGCAAAGCAAAGCTCAGGAGAGCCGATCTCAGTGAGGCCGATCTTTCGTACTCTTTTCTCCATAACACCGACCTCAGTGAAGCCAATCTCAGCAATGCCTATCTCTTTAAAGCCAATCTTGATGACGCCATGCTTTATAAAGCCAAGTTCATAGAAGCAGATCTCAGTCAGGCCCAAAGCAGAAGAGCCAATCTTATGAGCGCTGATCTCAGAAAAGCCAACCTCAGTGAAGCCGATTTCAGCGGATCCAACTTCGGAAACGCCGATCTGAGTGGAGCCAACCTCAGCGGAGCCAACCTCAGTGAGGTTGACTTCAGAGGAGCTTGTCTGAGAGGGGTAGATCTTAAAAAAGCCGATCTCAGTGGAGCCGACTTCAGTATTGCCGATCTCAGGGGAGCCGATCTCAGGGATTCCAACTTAAGTTATTCAATTTTCGTCCGAACCAAGATTGATGATGCAATAATATCCGGAAGCAAAATATACGGCGTTAGCGTTTGGGATTTAGATGGTGAATTCAAAGAACAAAGGGAATTAGTTATTACCCCGGAAAAGGAATCAATAATAACGGTTGACAATATAAAAGTTGCCCAATTCATTTATCTTTTGTTGAATAACAAAGAAATCCGAGATGTGATAAATACACTTACATCAAAAACCGTGTTGATTCTTGGCCGTTTTTCAATTCCGGAACGCAAAGGAATATTGGATGCACTAAGAAATAAACTTCGTGAATATGACTTGTTGCCCATTGTGTTTGATTTCGACCGTCCTACCGATAAAGATATTACTGAAACAATTAAGACATTGGCAGGGTTATCCTATTTCGTCATTGCCGATGTAACAAACCCTAAATCATCCCCGTTGGAATTACAAGCTACCATCCCTGATTATCAAGTTCCTTTTGCGCCAATCATTCAAGAAGACGAATTGCCGTTTTCCATGATGGCAGATCTAAAATCCAAATACAACTGGGTTTTAGATACCATCTCTTATGATTCTGTGGAAACACTTTTGGATATATTGAAAGAGGAAATTATTGATCGCGCTATAAAAAAGCACGATGAATTAAGAATAATAAAGGCAAATATTCCTACAGTTATTTCGGGCAAGGAGTTAAGGAAGAGAAGCAAACGGAGCAAGCCGTAAAGAAGTCGTATATTATGATTTCCGCGGGCTTGCGCGTAATGGTTTACAGCAGCATGACTGTAAGCGGCAAACCCTAAAGGTCTTTTTTGCCGGACAAGATACTGAACCGGCCGAATAGGTTTGCCGGAAAAACGTCGTTGAAAGCAAAGCAGACCTTTAGGGTTTTAATCATCATGATCCCGCACTCCGCACTTTCGCGCCAGGTGGCCTTTCCCCGCGTCGCAACGCAGATTATTCCGTGACTATTGATACGAACAATGTTCCTCAAGGAGTGACGGTCGTTGAAAAGTTATGAAATCCGAATAATATCTCCGCCATCTCTGCTTGTGAAAGACGCCGGGGATAAGTGCTCATCATTTCATTTGGCTTTCCACCCAGGCCAGCACCAGCGCAGCCCGCTCGATGGCCCGTCGTGCTTCCGGTTTCCTGACCGGTTCCCATTCACCGGGATAACGGGTCTGCACGGCATACTCGGAAAGTTCAAAAGCTTCATCCACGCCTTTGGGGACCTTTGTCCCTTTGGCTTTTAGCAGGTCGAGCAGGACTTCAATGGCATGCGCCCTTGGAAAAGTAATTCCCTGGTGCAAAAGCAGGGCCTTTAAAGCCTTCTCTGCACATTGTTGGGCATGAAATGCGGCATCTTCCGGCATAACTCCCTCGGCGTCCAGGGCGGCACGTCCAAGTTGTAGATCAGAGCGGGCACGTTGCAGCCAAGCGAGGGTCACCTCAGACGGAGCGTTCATACAGCACCCTGCCTTCGCTTAGGGCAGACTGATAAACCAGGCCGTTCGTGGTTCCAAGCCGTTTGATTTGCTCTGGCGTGGCAATAATAATATCCACCGGTGCAATCAACCCTCGCAGCGCGCGTCGCACGCGCAGGCTCTCGCGCCTCAAGCGCTTGATGCCGGACACGATGACCAACAAGTCCAGGTCGCTGTCTGCGCTGAAATTGCCGCGGGCATAAGAACCGAAAAGAATGATCTTTTCAGGATGGCTGGTTTCGACAATTCGCCTGGTTATTTCTGGTATTTGCGGGGTCAGGTTCATGGCTTGCCTGCAAGCGGATTATAACCGATGACCTCTAACTAAACTCAAGACGGTTTAACAACTCAAATAGCAAACCCTAAAGGTCTTTCTTGCCGGACAAAATACTGAACCGGCCGAATATCCTTGCCAGAACAGCGTCGTTGAAAGCAAAGCAGACCTTTAGGGTTTTTTATAGCAGCGTATATAATACTGCTTCTTGGTCGGGAAAGAGCCGACCACTTTGCATAAATATCTAAACTGGTTTTGATCATTTGTAGGGTAAAAATCAGGGCGTTGGTTTAGATACTGTTAGAACGCAGTACCTTGTACTGTTAGAGCGCAGTACATGCAATTACGCGGTACTTTGTGGCAGGCGGGAGACCTGGCGGTCGTGTCTCGGCGGGGTCGGAGACCCTCGCCGAGCGGGGTCTCAAACCCTCCCCAATTCCTTTACCCATTCCTGGATCGTCTTTTTGATCGTCCTCCACTGCACGTCGAGCAGCATACGCGGCATGGGTTCGCTTTCTGCATCGTCAAAATAAGAGAGGCCGTACAGAATGGGGCTGATGTCTTCCACCTTGAACTTTCGCCGATAAAGGCGGATCAATTCGGACAGGGGACGATGTTTGACGCCCAGCACATAGATATCGCAAAAATCCTTGCGCGCCCCGTGTTGGGCCAGCGCAGAAAGCTTCATGCAGGCGAGATCATCCAGGGAGGCCAGCGAGCAATTCATTTCCTTCCATGGGATCGGGGATTGCAGAAGGGGATAGCGAAACTCCAAGAAGGAGACGCGGACGCCCAGGAGAGTGCCATGTAAAGTACCTGGCGCAGTCTGAGCCGTAATGAAATTCAACCCTGAATTGTGAAGCGATTCGGCAAGAAGCAAGGCATCGCCCATAGCAGAGGAGGTCAGCCAATCCAAATCCACGGACAGGCGATGGCCGAAATAAACGGCCAGGGCGGTGCCCCTGCCCAGATAGAAGCCGCGGCCATTTATTTCCTGAAATCGACGCAGGATCTGGACCTGTTTTGCTTTCAACGCTTCAAGATGGAATTCTCATCGCTGGCTCCACGGGGACGACTGAGCCGTGCGCATCCAGGCCTCCACCTGCAGTTTGGGCAGCGCCAGGATCAGCGACCAGAATCGGATCTGGCGTGGGCTGAGGCCGCGGCCCTGGTGAGAGACCAGCCACCTGCGCAAGCCTTCATCCCCAACTTGTTCTCGAAGCCAGCTGATGGCTTTCCATGAGCCGTCCGTGAGCAGGCGGCGGATGATCAGATCGCGATCTTTCGGCCAGGAAAGGTCCTTGAAGGAATAATCCCAGAAGTAGCCGCGAAAGCTCCCTGGAAGGGAGACGGATTTCCGGCCCGCTTCCAATGCAGACTGGTCTGCCAGGGCCTTTTCGATCAGATTTTTCAACTCTTTGAGCAATGGGTATTTTGGGTTGAAGGTGTAGACCCGCATGCGCCCAACCCGACGACTTTGCAGGAGGCCGTCCGTCTCGAATTGTTCGAGCTGTTTCTGAACCGCGAATAGATCCAGGTCACCCCGGCGGGCGATCTCGCTGGCATAACCTTCCTGGTTACTTACCAGGAAGGTCAGGATACGTTCCCGGCTGGCCGATCCAAAGATAGTTCGAAGCATTATAATCACCAATATTATTGGTGATTATAACATGGACATTTCGTGATAAGGCCACCCTTGCCGGCGCAAGCAAACCCTAAAGGTCTTTCTTCACGGACAAAATACTAAATCAGCCGGATAGGTTTGCCGGAAAAACGTCGTTGAAAGCAAAGCAGACCTTTAGGGTTTTAATGACTTTGATTATTTCCGCTCGATGCCCATGCTGCTCAACTCATCGGGACTCGTGTTCTCGACGAGCAGGTCTGTGGCGGAGAGGGCTATGAAAATAAGCAAGAAAATGATGACGGCGAGTACGAACATGGCAACCCCTTTCTCTTTTAATATAACCATTCCCGATATAAAACGGTATACCCGGTAACGGTGTTGTCATGGTTCTGCTATGGAATTGCGAGAGAACCCCCCTCCGCCTAGGGCACCTCCCCCAAATCCAGGGATATTCTGATTGGTTGTCAACATTACTGCTCATCATGGATTTGGGAGGGCAAAGCCGTAGGTGTCTATCTGTTATTGATAGTCACTCTGCACAATGGCATGATGATATTTCACGCCGTTACGTGCCGCCCAGACGGCCGATGCGCGCGCATTGTTCGTAGCCAGCACAAAGGCGATTTGGGGGTTGCCGCTGATCACCATGGGTACCCACTGGCCCGAGCCCAACCGGACGGCCACGTTGATTGCCCAGCCCACCAGCGGCGCCCCAGCCAACAACGGTTATCGAACCGTCACGAGCGGCGGCTACCGGCGGTTCAGGCAGAGCGAACCACGTTTGACCTGCAGCCTCCCAGGTTGGTGGGCGCCCCCCATACGCCACCGGCCGGGCGCGTGGCGGTATGGATGTACATCTGTCCGCTGGTATTATCCACCACCCAGCTCGCCGTGACGTTACCCGCGGCATCGGCGGTCACAGAGTTCTGACCGGCCATATACCAGTCAGTCGGCTCGATCCGTGTGGGGCTGCCCCACGCGCCACCGGCGGGCCGTGTCGCGGCAAAGATGCAGATAGCCCTGTTGCCCAACGGCCGTCGCGTTGCCGGACCCATCCAGCGCGACTTTCGGCGCTCCAGGTCTGCGGATTGACCGGCGAAACCGCTGTCACCGCACTCCAGCTTCCCCCGGCAGGCCGGGTCGCCGACTCAACCTGATTCGGGTTGCTGTTGTCCAGCGGAGCCGCTGCCTGCCAGGCGACAACGGCGGTCCCGGCTTCGTTGACGGCCAGGTCCGGCTGGAAAGCTCCCTGCGATGATGACGAAAGCTGTACGACCTGCCAAAAGTGCCGGAGGCGGTCCAGGTGACGGCCTCAACCACCGACGCCGTTGACGTCAATCGGTGACCACGCGGCAACCCCATTACCCTGCGCGTCAAGCTTGGCCAGGACATTGGACGCGCCGCCTGACGGGGCAAAACTGACCGGCGCCCCCCAGACGCCACCCGGCGAGCGGAGCGCAATCTGTACCCCGCCGCCAACCGACCAAACCGCAGCGGCATTGTTGCTCGCGCTGAGCGAAATGGATAGATTCTGCACCACCAGGAAACCCACGGAGTGCAGGGTCGCGATGGTCGCCAATGGAGCTCCACGCGCCGCCGAACGAACGCTGCGCGACTTGCACCACCGCACCGCCGCCTGTCACCCCGGGTGCGGTCGCCCACAGCTCGTTTCCGGCCGGGTTGAACGCAAACGCGTTGGGTGCGCTCGATGGCGAGGACGCTGCGATGGTGGTCCCTTGTGACCAACCGGCCCCCAATGCGGCTGAGGGGCTCCCCAGCATGGAAAGGATGGTAACGATACCGACGAACGCCGCCAGAAGCTACGGCGGTTACGAAACCAATAGTCTAAGATCATATTTGTCTCCTTTTTCCTTAACGTATTACGGCTCTGATGCGTAAATCGGTTTTTTGAAGACGGGATCCTAAGACCAGGCTAATCGTTGGAGTAAAACATTATTTTGTTTAGGGATTTGGAGTATTTCGCGGCGCAGAGGGCAGAAGCAACCCCCTCCCTTGCCTTCGTGAAGCACAACGTCCCCGTTCTTGCTTCTGGGGGACACTCGGTAGAGTGCCCCCAAATCCATGATGAGGAGTAATGTTGACGACCGGTCAAAATGTTCATGGATTTGGGGGTCGCGTAGCAGCCCGTAGGGCGGTGGGGTGGGGAATGGAAAATTAAGGGATGTTCATCCCACAGATCGTATTCCCGTCGTGTCTCAGGAAGCCGGCGTAACTATTCGCAAAGAGCGGGTCCTGCCTGATCCAGCAGCCACCCGATTTGCCGTTGCAGGCTTCCGCAGCATTGGGGATATTCCATAACCAAACCGGCACAGAAAGGCCCCCCTGCTCGTTTATTGTTTGAGAAGAAGGATTTTTTCCAAAATGTCAGATAACCCCTTGTCGACCAGCGCAGCCAACGAACGTCCTCTTTGTTCCCGGCGCGGTCACGCCCGCCGTGATCACCTATGGGCCGCTCCTCGGTGTGCTCAATCACCGGCTCGAGCCGGTAGTCAAAGACCTGGAAGTATATGCCGCCGATGAACCGCCGGCCAATTATGAGTTGGATTTGGATGTTGAAGGCATCGGGCGTGCAGCCGACCATGCAGGTTTTGACGGTTTCCACCTCGTCGCCTACTCAGGCGGAGCAGGCATTGCCCTGGCTTTCACTGCCGAATATCCCGACCGGCTAAAAAGCCTGGCCCTCATCGAGCCGGCCTGGATTGGCAATGAAGGCTGGTCCGTGGAAGATCGCGCCGATTGGGCGGCGCTGGACCAGTTGATGACACTCCCAAACGAGAAGCGCATGAATGCATTTATCCGCTGGCATATGCGTCCGGGCGTCGAGCCGCCCAAACCGCAGCTTTCCCCCGGGCCGCCGCCGCCGTGGATGGCTAAACGACCTACCGGCCTCGACGCACTGTCGCAGGCGTTCCGGAGTTACCGGCTCAAGCGTGAACGCCTGTGCCTGCTTCGAGGGCCAGTCTATTATGCGGTGGGCAGTTTGAGCCGCGAAATCTTCTTCCGAGCGCAATGGGAAGACGCTGGCCAATTGCTTTCTCGATTTTCGTATGGAAGTCTATAAAGGCCGCAGCCATTTCGACCCGCCCCATCGCGCCGAGCCGGAACGATTTGCGCAGGCCTTGCTCGAACTCTGGGCGTAAATCCAAAGTTCTCTGCGGGTTCTGCCTTAGGGTTTTCAGCGACCGCCCCGCACAGGCAAACTGGCAGTTTGCCCTACGGGTTTCTGCCTTAAGGGATATTCATTCCGCAGATCGTATTCCCATCGTGCCTGAAGAAGCCAGCATAATTATTCCCAAAGAGCGGGGTCTGGCTGATCCAGCAGCCGCCTGATTCGCCGTTGCAGGCTTCCTGCCGCCAGGTGTGGAGGGCTTCTTCGCTGCAGGCCATTGTGCCGATCACATTGAAGGTATTGAAATCATAGATGGGCAAAACAGTGGGGATGCTCAATGTGAAATCCGTCTGCCCCGAGACTGCGACGGGAATGGTCACCACCAGCTTGGCAACGTAATTGCCGCAGTTCAAGGCATATCCGGTGAGATTTGCGGGCTGAGTGGAGGCGGAGTTGAAGACCAGGATAGTTTCCCCGGTCGAGTTAGTGGCTGCGCCGCTGATCTCCCAATGGTAGGTGACCGAGGCCGGTCCGTTCGTGGTGATGCTGCCGATCAGGTCCGCCTTCAGTGTGCTGGCGCAATTTACATAAGCGGGCACCTTGACCGAAGCGTTCACCGCTGTCACAGTGCCCTGGGTGATGGCGGTGATTGGTGAAGGGGTGGTCGGCCCGGGGACAATTCCCGTGTTGACGATGCGCGGGCTGACCCCACAGGGCGCGGTCACCGGTCGCGGGACCGGTGGCAAGCAGCGTCAGGATGAATTTAACGTTCTTGCCTGCCAGCGAGCTCAGGTCTTTGTCGAGCTGATAGATCATCCCCTCGTTCTTTTCCTTCCATGTCCACAAGGTGTTGATGGCGCCGTTATTGATCTGATAGTCGAGGCGGAAGGTGACATAGCAGGAAGCTCCATAAGCGCAGCCCACGGAGGTCTGGAAATGGTCACCGGGCTGGACGGTGTATTCGGGGATAAAAGCCCTGGATATAACCGTTGTAATTATTTTGGGGGGAGACCAGCAGGCCGGGCGCGCTGTCGGTGGTGCCGTTCTCGAGCTTGGGATGGTCGACGCTGACGGCAAAGCCGCGCCCGTCACCATCGCTGGACGGGCAGGGCAGCTGCCCGGCGCCGCTAACCCATTTGGCCGCGCACATCTTGGCTGACGAAGTCGAAGGCCGCCTCCGGGGAGGAGGAGTGTGGAGACGCTACAGCCGTGAAGTCCAGCACCTTGTTCTCGACGCTGTGGTAATGCCGCCAGTTAGAATTGGCCGGGCTGAAGGTATAGCCTGCCAGCTCGGCCCACACGGTGATGGTCTCATCGCCGGGGATGGGCATGAAATCGGCCTTGTATGTGCCATCCGACCCGGAGGTGGCAACCAGCACGCCGGAGTAACCGGCATAGCTGCGATAGATGTGGACGCCTCCCAGACCGGCCCCGTTTAGGCGCACGGTGCCCTGGAGGTTCAGGCCGGTTGTGGTGGGCGGCGGGTGGTGGGACTGTGACCGACTTGGAGACGTTGATATCCACCCAGAAGGTGCCGATGCAGTACAGCCCAGCCCGAACTTGACTCCCTGCGCATCCTTTATTTTCCAATAGCCGCGGTAATGACCGGGCGTGGTGGGAGCGTTCATATCCAGCGAGACGTCCACCTGCTGGCCCGGTGGACAACGGGCGTGGTCATGGAAGAGGTTGCGCCGAGCGGGTCGCCGCTGACGAAGACAGGCTGTAGGCATGCGTCCAGGTGCAGTTCCCCGTGTTCTTCAGCCGCCAGGTCTTTACGAAGGCCGCGCCAGGTTGGAAGAGCTGCCATCCGGAACGGTGACATCGGCGATGAAGCCCGCTGAATTACAGCGCGGGGCAGCGGCCGAGGCGCTTTTTCCTGTAGGGATTAGTTGTGAAACTAGTAAGATGAGGAGGATCAAAACCGTAAATAGCGAAAGGCGTTTGTGGGTCATTCTTTTCTCCTAATAAAATTCACCGGAGGCGAGACGGAAGAGACAACCGGAGATAAACAGAGGTAGCCGGAGATGAACGGAGATGAACCAAACTTTTCTGAAGATCTCTCACCACTAAGGGCTCCCCGTAAGTACATCGGGGCGGGACGGCAAAGGAAACGAAAGAGGACCTTGATGAAATACCGCTAGCGGGACGGAAGATATTTCTTAATGAAGGAGCCGCGAATTCAAGAGTGACCGATAAAGGGGAAAGGGCTGGCACACGATTTAACACATCCGCCCCCTTGCTACACATACCTACTTTAGCTTTTTTGAAGAGGCGTTGTCAAGTGCCGTTTGTCAGGGGGGTCTTCGGTAAAATACCGCGAGCGAGGCCTGCGGCCGAATCTCGGACCAAAGTCTTTATCAGCTTAATAAAAAAAGCCCCCAATGTTTGCAGTATTGGGGCCGGTCGAGATTGCAATTCAGATCAACGACTTGAGCCCAGGATCTTTTCCAATGCGGCGATCAGCAGCGGAATATCTTCCTGGCTGGCTCTCCAAAGGATTTCCTCATCCAGGCGGAAATACTCGTGCACGAGGACGTTGCGGATACCCTTCATCTTTCCCCAGGGCACTTCAGGATGGCTCAGCTGAATTTCATCCGGCATGGCAGAGGCCGCCTCGCCTATGGTGGTGAACTCAAATGCCACCGCGCGAATCGTGCGAGGATCATCCAGGAACGCATCGAAAGAGAGGCCATCCGTCTAATCCCGAATGTTCCGGGCACAGGTCAAGATGTCATCTACGCGCTCCAGCCAGGTTCTATGAGACACGGATCGACTCTCGCAAAACCTGCTCCTTGATACGCGGCTTCAGGGAACGCGGTGTGCCGAGATCAACTTTACATTCCAGGATGGTTTCCAGCCGCTGTTGAAGTTCGATAAACTCAAACAAACCCACCGGGCGTTTGAATTCCACCAGCAGGTCGACATCGCTGTCGGCATCCGCCTCGTCCCTCGCCACGGAACCAAACAGGGAAAGCGAGGCTATCGGATAGCGCTCTGCCAGGTCCACGCTTTGTTCCCGGAGAATGCGAAGCACGTCATTTCGTTTCATAACTCACCTTTTGCGCTCCAAGCATAGCGAATATGGAACGATTTGTCAAACTTGAACCCAGTCAATCGCGCAGCCAAAAAGCCTTTGTCAACTGGTTCGCGGCTGGTGCAAACCAACGGGTCTTTGAATGGCCGAAATCGAGTAAGGGCATCAGACTGATAAATTGTGGAGTCCATACTGAGATGAGCCTGGGCAGTAGCCCGAGACCCTGCCTGATGTCACGGCCATTTTAATCCGCGAACCTAATTGATTCCCTGTAATTCTGCCCTTGGCAAAGTCAACCACATCCTGCCAACTGACGGTGACCATGCCTTTCCGCACCATGCGGTCATAGGCAGTGACATACACATTCTTGACTGTGGGAGGGACCTGCGGCTTTTATCTTATCCATGGCCTTATCACTGGCAACAAACCCATGCATCAAACTGGCAAATGTTTCCTCCGGCGTGCAGCTATCGGTATAGACCCAGTTGCAATCAATGTCAATCTGCATCGCAAGTATTTGGTGGGCCACATCATCCATCGGGAAATGCACGTCGAGCACATTGAACCTGGCTACAACGGTATATCTCAAAGAGTCGGCAGTGATAATACCGCTGTTCAAGATGTCAACGATCTGCGCGGTGTCCGGGTCCGGCGTCGGAGTCACGGTCGGCGTCCACATGATGGCGGTCTGCGTCTGGGCCACAAGAGTTCCCACACCTTCAGGGATGATGCCTTCTGGTGGCACACCTGTACAGGCTCCAAACATAAGCATTACCAATATGGGGACGAACGTTAAAACGCGCTTCAACATTTCTGCCTCCCTGGCTGGACTTTACATACTTTAGCCTTATTGGAACCATCTTGTCAAGTATCTTTTGTCAGCGTGTTTCCATTAGGCCCTATCCGTAAAATAGAGGAAACTGTTTTTTTGGGGGGGTGTGCAGCTTCGCTGCACACCCCCCAAAAAACAACCCCTCTTGTAGTTTACGGATAGGCTCCTAGATAGATTTATCCAATACTTCATAAATTTATTAATAAAACTAAAAAAACTATAAATTATACCAACCCAAAACTTTTTTCTTACTTCATTATAAAACAGCTATATTCTAAAATAAATATAAGAGTAGAGTGTTTCCTTCACAATATTCAAAGCTTCCTAAAAAGTGAGCAGCTTCTTGATATACCATGCTACCTGTTAAATATACAGTTTTTGTTTTTAAGCATATACCTTAGCGAGTAAAGTCACTACTGAAAACAAGCTGAGCAAGACTAGCTTACTTTACAGTATAGAGAGATTAACCCATCTCTTTTGAATTTCAACACCCAAATGAGTGCGCACTTCATGAAAAGTGACTTCTACTTGCCAGCTACGCACTAACCATTGAATGATTTGCTCTGCAGAAATGTTTACTTCTATGCATAAGAGAGCCTGTGTCTTGAAGATGTGTTTTATATCGCTTACCATAACCCAGCTAACTCGCAGAGACTGCTGTCCGATATGAAACCAGATAGCCGTGTGAGAAGTGATTTCAACGCTGCGTTTTTTCTCTCCATACCATTCCTGCACTATCAGTTGCTTCCAACGCTTACGTTAATCTGCGGCGACTTTTTCCAAGGTCTGCAAGCGCTTGCCCTTCTTGCGCTACCTACCCCGTTTAACCGGTGAGTTGAGACTCGTTCATACAAAGCGGCATCCAGACTCAAACTCGTAATCATACAAATCTTATTTTTCAGTTAACGCAGTTGCCACAGCAGCTCAATCACTGCAAATCCGCTATCTGCGACTACTACCAACAGACGTTTAGACAACCAGCGACGAGCCTGCAAGACCAGCTGCCGTGCCCACTCTGTGAGTTTCTTATGCTTTCGTCCCTTCCCTTTGTAGTACCTTTCCGAAACGCCAGAACAGTGAGAAACTGCAGCGCCCAGACTCGTTTAACCCACTGCACTGTGCTAACAACATCAGACTTAGCCAACGCAAGCCACTAACCTTGACGAAGTGTCCATAACTGAAGCTACTATATCTCTGTAAATTCCTTTCTCTTTGATCTTGACTCCCCGACACGTTCTATCTTATCGTCCAATCCCATAACCACCGTACCGTCCAGAGCAAAACGTTTATCAACAATCCCAACAAGATATAGCTAGCCTCCAGGCTCTACCATCGCACACTATTGAGAACACTATGCAGATTCTTAAAATGTTTTTCGCCACTCAAGCCCATACTTTGCAAAGCCGCTGTGACCGTGCGTTCCGCAGAAGACAGTATTGCACCAATGAGCAAGATCTGCGCATATTCCCAAATACGTTTCGAGAACAACCTCGTAAAGGCTCCAATATCGTGTTAGATCTGCCTGCAGGTCGCATAGCTACCTCATAGCTGAGTGTTTGCCTTAGCTTACCCTGCTTTTTGTTAATGTTCAAATTATAAAGTCTAGCTAAGTAGTCGTTCGAAATAGATTATAAGACATGATACACTTTTGGCATGCGAACTGTGTATCAACTGAAACCGAAAGAATTGGCCGAAATTGAAAGAGCCATTCGGCAAGGAAAGCGATCCGAAGTGCGCCAGCGAGCCACAGTCATTCGGCTCTTGCACTTGGGACATAAGCCGGAAGCGGTAGCGGAGCAACAGATGGTGAGCGTACCCACCATCTACAACTGGCACAAACTTTGGCGCGAGAAGGGCATCGCAGGATTAGCCAACAAGCCGAGAAAAGGACGTCCGCCCAAGGCCACAGAGGCCTATTGCCAGAAACTGGAAGAAATGCTTGAGAAGGAACCCTCCGCATTAGGGTATCGGTTTACCATTTGGACGGCGGATCGGTTGCGGGCGCACCTGAACAAAAAAACGGCATCTTGCTGAGTGAAAGTCGGTTTCGAGCCATCCTGAAAAGGAGAGGCTATCGCTACAGACGTCCCAAACATGATTTGAGCCACTTGCAAGATCAGAAAGCCAAAAGGGAAGCCGAAAAATTGTTGAAAGAGATGAAAAAAAGAGCCTCCGAGACCATTTCAAGCTCTTCTTTGTGGACGAAGTAAGCCTGGATTTGGAACCTCCGCTGCATGCCTGTTGGATGAAGCAAGGTCAGCAAAAGATCATTCCGGCTTTGCAGCCAGGCTCCAAACAACATCGTCACATCCTGGGTGCCTATTGTTGGAATACCGATGAAATCGTCTTGGCGAGTGACCGACTGAAGAACAGCCGGGCTTTTATCGAGTTTCTCAAACACCTCTTAGTGGAGTGTTATCCAACACGGCCGCCTGGTTTTGGTGATGGATAATGTCTCCTATCATAAAAGTGCCGCTGTATTAGCCGCACTCAGTCTGTTCGAACATCGTCTCTTGGTGATTTGGCTGCCTCCTTACTGCCCGGAACTCAATCTCATCGAAAGATATTGGAGACACTTGAAAGACTTAGCCTGCGCAAACAAACTGCACAATTCAATCGAAGAGGTTGTGGCTTCGGCCGAATACATGCTTGCTCAGCAAAATAACACTTCCAGCAATTTCAGGCTCCTCTTCTCTAAAGACTTATGAACGACTCTTAGATAAGGACGAACTTGACAGTGTTAAGTTCCGATGATATATTGACACCCAATATGTTGACCCCGATTGCTTACACCAATACTGACACTAATACCGGACATATCCGCTCCTTTTCGTCTTGGGATGCCGGCCAGTGGAAGTAATCTCCAATGGATCCGCATAGAAATACCTGAAAAAAAAGCCCCTGACGACCGGGGGCTTTTTCTTAACAAAAAGTAGATCACGAAGAGAACCCCTTTCGTGAAGTACTCAATAACAGTAGATCACTGGGCACTGAGGAGAGAGGCGGTTGGGGTGCGCGATGTAGATCGCGCACCCCAAGTGCACGAGAATTCCTCGAAATCGTGATCTATTGAATTAATCTTAAGGAGCCACATCATGGACATATCCAACACCACTCCCGTTTATGCCGTTCCGGAGGCGAACCTCGTTCCGGTCAGCAATTATTTGAAGGACATGATGGCGATCCCGCCATCACGCATGTTCCTCATTAATAAGTCGCTCAAGGTCTACCTGGAAAAGAATCCGGGCCAGGCCGTCTTCGACGCCTCGCAGGGCGACGGCGGCGCGTCTTTACCCGGCGTACCGCGCGCCATCCTCGAGCGCGCCGCGCAAATGCAGATCGAGCACGGCACCGCCTACGATATGCCCTTCGGCACGGACGCCTACCGCAAGACGGTGGTCGAGAAATACTGGAAGCTCGACCCGGCGCTGGGCTACGGTCCCAACAACGTGCTCGGCGCGTGCGGCGGGCGCGATGCGCTGGTCAAGGCCTACCAGGCCATGCTGAGCCTGGGCTATGGGCGCGAAGGGGACCTGATCGCCGTCTCACGCGTGCCGTGGATCTCCTACAACTGGGGACCCTACGGCATCGGCGCGAACGTGCTCTGGTCACCGGGCGACCCGGCAAACGGATGGGGCTATTCCGAGGACGGCATCCGCGCCAGCGTGAGGTTCGCCGCCAAATCGGGTCGCAATGTTGCCGGTCTGATCATTACCAATCCCGATAACCCCACCGGTCTCACCATCCCTGTCGAACGGCAGGTTTCACTCGCCAAGGCGGCGCTCGGGGATGGGATCCCATTTGTGCTGTTCGACTGGATGTATCACTATGTGACCGATGAGCAGCCGATGGACCTGAATGCCTTCCTCAAATATTTTTCGCCCGAGGAGCGCAAACACCTGATGTTCCTGGACGGCATCACCAAGAGCCTGGGCGGCTCGAACGTCCGCAACTGCCACCTGATCGCGTCCGAGGAGGTAGTCAAGTTCACAGTGGCGCGCGCCTCGCACACGGTGATGCCCACTTTCTATTCGCTGGCCGTGGCGATGACCGCCTACGAAATGGGCTATGCCGAAGCCTCGAAGACGATCGTCGAGCCGACCAACGCCAGCCGCAAGGTGCTCAAGTCGCTGCTGGTTGCACAGGGCTTCCAACATATCATTGGCAAGGGCTACTATTCCTTCATCAACGTGGGCGAGTTCATCAAGGCCAAGGGCTGGGCAGACAGTGAACCGCTCGGGCAGTACCTGGCCGAAAACTTCGGCGTTGCCATTGTGCCCGGTTCCTTCTTCTCACCCTTCGGCGGAGACTGGGTGCGCTTCTCGTACGCCACACCTGTCGAGCGCACCGAAGGCGCGTTCAAGCGATTGGTGGATGGGTTGAATTCGCTGAAGAAATAGCTAGACCTCATCCATTTTCTACCACGAAGCAACGTAAGGAACACAAAGGTTAAAAATCAAGATAAAAGAAAAGGCTCTTTTTGAATATCCAGCAAATATCTTTGCGAACTTCATGCTCTCAGGTTTCAAAAATCCAAGTGCCAGTTAGGGAATAAGACATGACTTTTAATCCCGAGCAATTTAGCGAGAAATACAAGCTTGCCCTCGAATTTGCGAGCAAAGACAAGCCTGCCGGCGGCCTTAACGGCTTCGAACTCGAATGGAACCTGCTGGACGAGCAGCTCCGCCCGTTGTTGACGGTCGGCTCCGGGCCGGCGAAGCAGTCCTTTGTGGACTATCTGCGGGCCGAGACCTTACCAGCGTGGCTGCGCAACTTCTCCCAACTCGAGGTCTTCCATTGGATGGTGGAGTTTGCCACGCGTCCTTATTACAGCCCGCGGGCGGCGGTCTTCGAAGCGCGGCTCATGGAAGCCGTGCTCGCCAACGCGCTTTCACGCGCCGGGACGCAGTTCGGGGAGAGGCTGTACTCCTGGCATGGCAACCTGCTTTTCTTCACCACCATCGGTCATGACTCCATTCCCGGAAACTGGGGCATCGCCAAGCGCCGCTACCTGGAACGCTGCGTTGACCTGTACGGCAACTCGCTCGCCACCGCGGGCATCCATGTGAACCTGTCGCTGCCCGACCCGCTATTCGCATGGGATTTCATGCACATGCCCAGGCTGGAACGCGGCACCCGCCACCTGGACCAATACAAATCCGAGTTCTACATCACCTCGGCCCGCCTGCTGCGCGCCTTCGCCTCGCTTTTTATCGCGACCGCCGCCTCCACGCCGCTCCAGGCCCAGGTGCGGGACGGCCGCGCCATCGTCTCGATCACCGAGAACGACTCGGTGCGCAACCTCACCTTCCCCAACCCGGCCGAGATCGACCTGCCCGAGCTCTATCATTCCTACAAGGATTACAAAAACATCTCCTATGATCTTGTACAGCGGGGCGTGCGTTTTGGCAATAACAATTGGACCCCGGTGCGTGCGCGTTCATTTGCCGAGCCCGTCGAACGACTCATTTCGACGACCGGCGACCAGCTGAAGGACATCTACTCCCACGGGCTGTATTCCATTGGCGAGAACGAGCCAATCGAGGAGATGGCCCGCCAGATCGAAAAGCAAAACCTGATGGCGCGCATCAACCTCCCCATGGGGCGCGTCGAGATCCGCACCGACGACGGATGCCACCCGATGGATGTGGACATCGCCAACGTAACGCTGAAGCACCTGCTGCTGATCCGCTTCTACGGAGACCCGGAGTTTGCACGCTCCTTCCGCTATGACCGCGAAGATATTGCCCGCGCCCGCGCAAACGAACAGGTCGCGGCCCGCGACGGTTTACGCGCGGAGATCGAGAACCCATTGACGGGCAAGCCGGTCGCGATGCGCCTGTTCCTCAAATGGACTCTTGGGCAGCTGCAGCCTCTTGCCGAAGCGCTTGGTTTATGGGACGACCTGCGCCCGCTGGCGGATATGGCAAACGGCGCACCGAACACCGCCGAGAAGACCCGCACCCGGCTGCAAAAAGAACTGGGCCTCAACACCGAAGTCCCGCTGCCCGTGCTGCGCGGGCTGGCCGAGGCGCGCGAGAAGCAGGTGCGTGAGGACGTGGAACAGATCGCAGCCCAGCTGGGGCTGCTGGGCAGCGAGTCCGGCAAGATCGCAGAGTTCCTGATGCACGCCCGCGAGGATGCACGTTTACATCCCGATCTGCCGGTACGCTTTCGCCCGGCGGGGGAAACCATCATCGAAACGACCTACCCGGACAAGACCGCTGAGATCCTCGACCTTGCCCAACACCTGATCCGCATCCCGTCGGTTACGGCCTGCCCGAATGAGCGGCTTGATGAAGTACACCGGGCCGGGACCTTCGTCCATGATTATATGAAGGGACACGGCGCGGAAGTGCGCTACCTGGATGGAAAGTACCCGGCCGTGTTCGCGAAATTTCCCGGTGCGGAGCCTGGCTCCACTTTGTTGACCGGGCATTTCGACGTGGTCGAGCCCGAACCGGATGACAGCCAGTTCTGTCCGCGCGTCGAAGGCGATTATCTTTGGGGCCGCGGCGCGGCCGACATGAAAACCGTCGTAGCGACCTACCTGGTCTGGATGAAAGACATACTGAAATCCGGAGGAGCTTGTCCGCCCATTTCCATATTACTGGTCGGCAACGAGGAGAACGGCGAAGCGGAGGCGATGGGAACGCCGCATGTGTTGAAAGCCCTCAAGGAGGAATTGAGCTATAGCCCGAAACTGCTCATCGCAGGCGAGCGCACCGGCGAAAAAGGGGACGAGCTGTTCGGCGAGATCTGCATCGAGAACCGCGGCGTCATGCGTTTCGAAGTCATCGCGCGCGGAGTCAAAGGGCACTCGGGATTAAAGTCCGCGGCTAAAGACCTGTCGGAACGGCTCATCTCCGCGCACGCGGACCTGGATAACTCTTCACCAGGCGCCTCACCTTGAAGGCCGCAGATGGCTGGCAGTCGCAAGCCAAGTTCCCCTTTATGAATGTGGGCACGCGGGGTGTATACAATATCACCGCCTCTGAGGGCCTGTTGGGTGTGGAGATCAGACCCATACCCCAGGACGATACGAACGCTCTGAAAGAGGACGTTGAAAAATATTGCAGTGAAAACGGATTGGAAGTCCATTTCACGGTCATGGAAAATGGTGTGGCCTGCGATGCAAATAACCCTGCCCTGAAAATGCTTATGGAAGCGGTGCGGCAGGCTTCAGGTGCTGAACCTAAGATCGCCAAGAAGCTGGCCGGAACCTCAGCCCGCTTTGCTCCCGCAGGTCAGGGTGTTGTATGGGGACAATCCGGCATCGGCCCACATGCAAAAGACGAGCGGCATCATATCCCCAGCATTATGCCGTACTATAAGGCGTTGAATTTGTGGAGCGAATTGCTAAGAACAGAGAGTAGAGATTGAAGAGCGATATCGAAGAGCGATATTCGGGCCGGGATTCCGAAGCGTCCTTCGGCATTACTCACCAGAGATAAGGCAAAAGGCGATAACGCACCTGCTGCTCGTATTCCGTGTACCCCGGCAGCTCCTTCTCCAGGACCTTCTCTTCGTCGAGGAGGCGGATAATCACGCACCGGGACTGTGATGACCAGGAAGACGAGCCCCCACCAGGAGCCGAGGCTCAGCGTTATGCCGATGCCCATGACGATGGCGCCCACGTACATCGGGTGCCTGACGAACGCGTAGGGACCGGTCGATGAAACCTTTTGATTATCCTCCACCCGGATATTGGAAGCCCCGAAGCTATTCTCCTTGAATACCAGCATAAAACATAACGAAGGAAAGGACCAGCAGCGCGTCTCCGACCCAGGCGATGAACGACGGCACTTGTGACCAGCCGAAGCGATGATCGAAACCGCAGAAGACGAACAGGCCCAGCAGGCTCGTGAACGCCAGGGTTGCGACGATCTTCTGCAGCGTGGATTGCTCCGCACCCGGCCCGGCCTGCTTGCGCCGCTCCATCAGCGCCGGGTCCTTGACGGAAAAGTAGATGCCGAACACGTTGAGCGTGATTAGGAAGACCACGATAAAGAGCCAGGCCTGCCAGTAGTTGAACGTACCGGCCGGGGAGGAATATCAACAGCCCCAGCAGGAAAGCGCGATGACAAAGGTGAGCAGGGATTGGAAAAGAAGTTTGGTAGTCATTTTGATTGTTCCTATTCGAATTTTAGAAATGGTCCAAAAACGGCCGCCCCCACATTTTGAGGATAGATCTTGTGATGATGCGCAGTCTCCGACCAGCGCATTTGTGCGTCCGCAGGTTCTTGCTGCTGCTTGCACAGGTTTTTAAAGACACGCTCTAGGGTTTCCCGGGCATCGCCAGGGCGGGCGCGCCATAGGCTCCGCTCAAGCCGTCCGGCGCCTGGTCAAAAGGATAAGTCACGTTACGATATGCATCATAGGTCACACCGGAATATAACGGAATAAAAGGAAGGTCGCGGTCCAGCAGCGATTGGATGGCAAAGACTTGTTGTTGCCCGGCGGCCAGGTCATTCGTCATATTCAGGGTATCGCACAAAGGCTTCATCTGGCTGTCGTCATAATGGAAGGGATTCCCATCCTTAAACCAATCGCACAGATAGCCGGGATAGCTGCTCACGCGCCAACCCAGCAGCGCCATGTCATAACGATAACTGCTTAGGACTGAATAGTTCAGCTCTTCTGTCGACGTGGATTGTGCAGTCAATGGGATCCCCAGCATGCGGGCCTGGTGCTGGATATAAGCTGCCGCCGCGCTGCGCGTCTCATCGGAAGACGGCGTGAGCAGGCTTATGCTCGGAAAGGCCTGGCCGCCCGGCAGGATAAGCTTCTGTCCCGCGACGTTCGCGGCCGGTTCCTGCCCCCATGTATAACCCGCCGATTTAAGGATTTGCACGGCTTGTTCGGTTCGAGAAGCGTCATCCAACCCTTTGCATGGAAGCGAGGCATCGGCATTCTTCCACGCGGTCTCGCCCGGCAAAATATAAGATTTCAAGCGGCAGCCCCTGCCCATTCAGTCGGTTGGCCAATTGTTCCTGATCGATCACACAGGCCAACGCTTGATGAATGGCAGGGTCGTTCAATCCGGCGGAAAGCGGGTTAATGACCAGGAACTGCAGGCTGTGACTCGGGCTTTTCATCAGGTTTTGGAGTGAAGGATTCCCGCTCAGGCCCTGTGCGGAAATACCGTCCGGCGTCAGGATCGCGTCCACCTCGTCATTCAGGAACGCGGTCAGGGCCGCCTCTTCGGTAGGATAAACGCGATAAGTAGCCCGGTTTATCACCGGATGCTCCAGCGGTGATTTCGGATTCGCCTGGTTTCCAATCACTCCATTTTCCGATGTCGAATAATCCCAGGTCCCCAAATGGGGTTCGTTCTGATCAGTCAGCGCGTACAAGGCGGTTTGTGCCCCGTTCATCGCCGTATCAAATATCAGATTGCGCTTTGGAAAGTTCATTGATGGCCTTACTCAAATCGCCCTGCTGATGTGTAAGTCCCAATTGCATTTGCCTTGCTTCGTCCTTGGTCGTCGTGGGCAGCGCAATGGCCTGAATGATGGAATCCACCCTCTTTTGGAGTTGGTCGACCTGGGTCTTAAGCGTCTCCATATTCGAACGGAGGTTGGCCGAAGGCAGCAGCGCAACCGAGTCCGCGACCTTCGGGTACCAGTATGCTTTTTGTACGACCGGTCCCTGCAGGGCGCCATACTGCCAGACGCCGACATTAGGCATCTTCTTGAAATAGAATTTGACGGTGTGCGCGTCCAGCGCTTCAGCATGATCGAGCCAATCGGGGTTGTAGTAATCATGCCAGTCAAAGCCGAGTTGGAAAGCCAGCGCCGTATTGACCGTAAACGCGACATCCTCCGCCGTGAGGGGCGAGCCGTCCGTCCAGGTCAGGTCGGTGCGAAGCGGAACGGTGGCAGTGTAGAAATTGCCTTCATGCTGGACCGATGAGGGCATGGCGCTGGCGGCGGCCGCTTCAAACTGGCGTCCGGGGATCGAAAGACGATACAGCCTTGGCCAGTATCCGGAGCGGACGGCATAATTGTTATAGGAATATCCGGTCGTATCGAATAAAGCCCACACGTTTGCATTCGTCACGTCCCCGATCAGTGCAAAACGGATCTCCGACCTGGGCGCAGTGGATGTGGATGCGGCGGTCGGGGCGGCGATGTTGCCGGGCAGGGGGATCGATTTGGGGGTGCTGCAGGATGCCAGCAGGATCAAGAGGAAAATAAAAATAACATCCCTTTTTGATTTTCGTTCTCTCCTGTTTTGAGGGACCTTACCAACACTTAAACATGATTATCTACATCACGCCTTCTGGAAGTAACCGAATTGGAGGACACGATGATGCCTTCCTGTCCACATCGCAAGAGGATGTTTTAAAGTTTTTTTTACCACAGATAAACACAGATGAACGTTTTTTTGGATAAAAGCAAGGAAGAAAGAGCAGACGGAGTTGTTTTTTATCTGCGTTAATGCACTGCGCCCTTGCAGGGTCCGTGGCGAAAACTGCCCGGGCAGATGAAGAGAATGGGTTTACGATCTCACCGTCTTCCAATAGATCGATGGAAGCAGGCGCTTGATCTCTATTTTGGGCTTACCGAAATTGATCAAAAGGCAGGCCTCCGCGCCTGATGCTCGCAAATAATTCAAAGCTTGAGCTGTATGCTCCTGAATTAACATCGAGACGGCCTTCAGCTCAACCAGGACCCTTTCTTCGATAAACAAGTCGGCAAAGAACTCACCAGCCACAATTCCTTCGAAGAGAACCTTTATTGGCCGTTGTTGAACTACTTTTAGCCCGTTCTTACGGATGGTATGCACGAGCGCATTTTCATAAACCTTTTCCACGAAACCAATGCCAAGCGTATTACTTACGGTATAAGCACAACCAATGATTTTCTGTGTAATTTCGTTCACGTTCCTGCGTGGGCACCAAACCCTCCTTGTTTATCACAAACCAAAAGTTGATCTGTGTTTACCTCCCCCACTTCTGTGGTGAATTAACCGCCCTGGGTGGATCGTACCCACTGGGTCGCCATCCAAACCCTACTGGCAGTCCTGTCCCTTATCAAAGGCCTCAACGTTCCAGAGCGGATTGGCCGTCGGGTCAAGATCGAAATGACAAACGTCTGCGCGCGCCGCAGCAACTTTGAGCCGGTAATAGAGTGGGATGGCAGGCAGTTCGGCCGCAAAGATCGCCTGCACCTGTTGATAATCATCGTTGTAACTTTTTTCGCCGGGTAGCGCCAAGCGCGCATTGTGACAGGCCGTGTCATAATCTGCATTTTGATAACCGGTCACATTCGTGCCCACCCAATTGTTGATTGCCGTTCGGGATCTCGCTGCTGGTGAACCAATCGCAGGGCGGCTCGATACTGTCGGTTTCCAGGCCATATTCGATCAGGTCGAAATTGGCGGCCAAACAACAGACCCACCGGGCCCGGAGGTAAAGAGTTCATTTTGATCGAAGTATTGGACGTTGACGCCGATCCCGCATTGCGCCAGCGATTGCGAAAGGATATCCGCGACCTGGCGGCGCTGGAGTGTGGGCGTGGAATAATAATTAAGCAGTGAGAGGCGTGCCGGCCGCTACATTCTTGACCGAAACCGCCTGCAGCGGCGTGGCCGGATTTCCATCGAGGTCTTTCCAACCAACCTGTTCGAGCAATTGAATACCGGCCGCGGGGTCAAACTTATATGAAGGGACGCTGGCGCTATATAACGGATGATCGGCCGGGACGAACGAAAGCGGCACAGAGGATTGGCCGAACAGTACGGTATCCACCACTTTCTGGCGGTCGAGGCAGAGAGCGATCGCCTGCCGGGTGCGCGGATCGGCCAGGATATCCTGCCGGTCGCCTTTGGCAGTGTTATAGCCATCGTCATAAGATGCGGGTCGTGATGCCAAGACCCAGCCATTCGATCGCCGGTCCCTGCGCAAAAGAAGCGTGGACCTCTCCGCTCTGCTGCATTTGTTGAAGCAATGCCACCTGCGTATCGAGATGGATGCTCGGGTCGAGGATATCACAGCGGCCGGCTGCCAGCTCGCTGATGGCCGCATTGGGATCGGAAATGAAGCGAAAGATAAGCTGGTCAAATTTCGGATATCCCTGTGCGGTACGGAAGTAATAGGGGTTCTTGGTCAGGGTCATATGATCGCCCGCGATCCATTCATTCATCATATAGGGACCCCAGCCCATCGGTGAACGCGCAGCCACATCGATCTGCGGAAGTTCGGCAGCCGTGAATTGACCCCAGACATGTTTGGGCGCAGGCGTCCAAAAATTGGTCATGAAAGACGGATCGAAATAACCGGGGATCCCCCACCATTGCACGGTGGCGGGGTCGGCTAGCTTCGTAAGTTTGCGTATGGTCGATCAGGAATTTGGAACCCGGAGTATTCTTATCTGCGGCCAGTTGATAGGCGTACACCGAATCATCGGCGGTCAAAGGGCTGCCATCCGACCAGGTTATATCGGCGCGCAGCTTGAAGGTCACGAGTCATCTGATCCATCTGCAGCGGGGTGATGCCATCGTAGGTGATCACACAGCCATCGCGTGCGGCAGCTTGAAGGGCGAACCGGCGTGCCTGTGGCGAGGGCTGTCAGGTTGCCAGTCGCATCCACGATCTTACTGCCGGCCTTTACACTGACCGGCACGATCTGTGCATCGCCGTCAGCCAGGCTGGGCAGCTTTTTCAGGATCACAGGCTGGTAGTTGTAATCTGAGCGTGTCAATGGGTCCATCGTCAATGGCGGCCAGTACGCTGAGCGCCGCCTCATTGGGCCCCCAACGGATAGAGTGTATTCGGCTCCTCACCCAGGCAGACGGTCAGCGCGCTGACAGTGGGCGTGGGAGTGATTACAGGTGGTGCAACCTGGCTGGGGTAGCAGTTGGCTGTGGAACGCTGAACGGCAGCTGACAGGCAAGAAGTAAGAAAATGACGGCGATGAGAACAGGAAGAAGTTTTTTAACCATACGGCATCCATTTGGCGGCAGCAGCACCGCACTTGAGAGCAAGGTGATGTTATTTTACCGTGAAAAGAATGCGTCTTCAGAAATCCCCGGACAGTAATATCTCCTTAAGGGCTTACAGGTATTCGCAGAATGTATCCAACCCGAATCCGTTGATTTTCACCTAAATGCACATGTATGGGGTAAATTCAGATCTGGAACATTCTGCCGACAATGCACATTAAGAAATCGGCTTTGAACAATTGAATTCAAGTACCTGTACGTGCAAGATTGCTGATCTCTAGAAGGAGCAGGTATGCGCAGGCCGGCTCTACTTGCGGTGTGTCCGAACATAAAGGGATGCCCCGATAATGCCCAGTATCAAACCGCTAAACGAAGACAGATAAGAAAAGAAATTCAGAAAAAAAGTGGAGGGGATCGTGTGCATGATCATCAAAAAAGGCAGCACCACCCCGGACACCGATAGCAAAAAACCGATAAGGATCAAACTCCAGGGTCGCATGTTTATTTGAGGGCGTCACATTCAAAGAAAGCCCCTGCTCTTGAATGATCTGACATGGTCAACCTATATAGAGTCAATGCGTAAACTTCAGGATTGGGCGTTTCCACTATTTGACAGATGGGATCGTACTATCGTAAAGCCAGCACTTCACCATGTGGCCGGGCTCCGGCTCGAAGTCCGGCGGTTCCTTTACGTCACAAATGCCCGGCATGAACTTCGGGCAGCGCGGATGGAAGCGGCAGCCTGTCGGCGGATTGACCAGGCTGGGCGGTTCACCCGGCGGGATTTGCTTAAAGGTCTCGGCGTTCCTGGCATCCGGCTCGGAAGTTCCGGTCAGCAAAGCCATCGTATACGGATGCAGGGGATTATCCATAACCTGGCGTACGTTCGCTTTTTCGACCAGGTTGCCGGCGTACATTACAAATATGCGCTCCGAGAAATAGCTGACCGTGGAGAGATCGTGGGTAATGTAGATGACGGAAAGGTTATGGGTTTCCTGCAAGCCGCGCAGCAGCTTGAGGATCTCCACGCGCACCGAGGCATCCAGCATGGACACCGGCTCATCGGCCACCAGGAACCGGGGCTCCATGATCATGGCGCGTGCAATGACCACGCGCTGCTGCTGGCCTCCGCTCAACATATGCGGATACTTGAGCAGGAAATCCTCCACCGGGCTGAGCTTGACCTCTTCCATCGACTTGCGGATGCGCTGCATCCGCTCTTCCTTGTTCTTGACGCCGCCCACGATCAGGGGCTCTTCGAGGATCTTTTGAACGTTCATAAAAGGCGGCAGCGCCCCATAGGGATCCTGCTGCACATAACCGACGTGGGAGTGATACCAATGCATGCCCTTGCTGTCGAGTTCGGACGAGGTCCTTATCGTCAAAGACCACCTTGCCGCGTGTCGGCTTGTAAAGGCCCAGGATGGTCTTCATCAGGCTCGATTTACCGCAGCCGCTCTCACCCACCACGGCGATGGTTTCCCCGCTGTGCACTACAAATGTGACGCCATCCACCGCTTTTACATACCCGGCATGACCGAACCCAAAGCGCCTGAGTTCGAACCAGACATGCAGGTCATCGATATCCAGCAGGACTTTTCGTCGCGTCCTGTTTTTTCTCTACAATTTTTGTTTCAGTCACCATGACCATGCTCCCAGACTCAGGCATACAACCAGCATTTGACCTTGCGCCCATCTTTTTCGATGACGGGCGGGTCTTGAACGCACTTTTCAAAGCGGGATGGGCAGCGCTCCGCAAACCGGCAGCCCTTCGGCAGGTCGATCAGGCTGGGCGGCCGGCCGGTAATGAATTCCGGTTCCTTGGTGGCATGCAGCCTTGGCACGCTGGCCATGAGTTTTTGGGAATAGGGATGCAGGGGCTTGTCGAAGAAACGATAGGCATCGCTCATTTCCACGATCTGGCCGGCATACATGACCGCCACATCATCGGCCAGTTCGCTGGAGGTGGCAATGTCGTGCGTGATCAGAATGAAGCTGACCCCCAGTTCCTTCTTGAGGCGCTTCAAAACGTTGAAGATATTGGCCTGGGTCAACACGTCCAGGGCGGAGGTGGGCTCGTCGAGGATGATCAGGTTGGGTGAGGTAACGAGCGCCATGGCAATGGCCACGCGCTGGCGCATGCCGCCGCTCAATTCAAATGGATAACGACCGATGAAATCCTCAGGGACGCCCACATGCTGGAACATCTTCTTGACCAGCGAAATGGCCTCGGTCTTGTCCACGCCCAGGTGGACCATGGCGGGTTCCGCCACCTGTTCACCGACCCTGATCACGGGGTTCAATGCATTCATGGCCGCCTGCGGCACCATGGAAATGGACGCCCAGCGGATGTTCTGGCGGAACTCTTCATCGTTCAAGAGCATGATGTCTTTTCCGTCCAGATAAATACGGCCGGAATATTTGCCGGCATTGCGGGGTAAAAGGCGCAAAATGGCTTTGGCCAGCGAGCTTTTTCCACAGCCGGATTCGCCCAGGATCACAACCGCCCGGTTGGAACCCAGCTCAAAATTCACCCCATCGACTGCCTGGACCGGGCCATGCGTCGTCTTGAAATATAGGACCAGCTCTTCGATGCGGAGGAGTTTATTGTTTTGCGCCATTCGTTTATATATCCCTCAGCCGTGGATTGAAGACACGGTCCAATGCGAATCCCAACATGGCAAAGCCAAAACCCGTGATCATCAACAAGGCAGCCGGTTCCAGGATCCAGTAATAATAGCCTTTATAGAGCGCGCCGTTCGTATCGGCATCGTTGATGATCTTGCCCCAGGTGGGCAGCACCGGGTCGCCCAGGCCCAGCACGGCCAGCGAAGCCTCGAGGAAAACGAAGGCCGGCACCGACTGAGACCAAACCCGGGATCAGCAGGGGGATCATGCGCGGGATGAGATACTGGAAGATGATCCGGAAATCGCTGGCGCCATAAGCGCGCGCCGCCTCGATGTACATCGACTCTTTCACTTGCAGGAAGATGGCGCGATAGCTTTTGATCGAACCGGTGAAGATACTGAGGAGCACCGTGACGCCCAGGATCACCCAGATGCTTCGTGAATAAAATGTCCCGATCATCACCAGGATGGAAAGGAAAGGCAGCACCAGGTTGATCTCGGTAATGCGCTGGATCAACTCGTCCACCCAGCCGCCATACCAGGTGCCGACAGCCGCAATGATCATCGTCAGGACCAGGGTGCCCAGCGAAGCGATCAGGCCAAAGGCCAGGGCAACCGGTGTTCCCCATAACAGCGGCAGCACCAGGTCACGGCGGGCATAGTCGGTGCCTGCCAGGCCAAACACCTGTCCCTGGAACACGAATTGCGCATCGATATCCGAGCCGGGTTCGAAGGTCGTGCCGAGTGATTTGCAGCTGGTACTTTCCCTTTACAATGGCATGGGTCTTGGGGTCCTCGAACAGCGCCTGCATCGGATTCGCACCGTTCAACCTCTGTATGTAATCTTTTATCCTGTGAGAAGGGGAAGGTCAATAGTCTGGGGAACGCCCAGGTCGTCGACCCGTATCTTTCGGCCATCCGGGGTGAGCCACACGATGGAAACGAAAGGCTGTTTTGCGTTGAATTTTGTGGTGAAGTACAAAAACATTTCCTGTGGATAATCATCATACTGGAAATCAAAGGCATAGGAAATATTGACCGTCCCTGTGCCTTGCGCGCCCGGTGTAACCGTTTTGGTCATCGTGCCGTTGGCGCTGTCCACCGCAAAGGATACGGGCAGCTTCTTGCTTAGGAAAAAGTTGATCCAGGCGGGCGGGGCAAATTTCGGATTTTTGTACCAGACTTCCTCGCCGCCGCGCCACAGGCTGATGGCCTGGTTGTAGGGAATTTTGATGACAGTGTAGATCGCAGTGACCACCAATAAAAAGATGATGACAATCCCCACAATCGCAGAAGGATAACGCAGGATCTCCCGGAAAGATTTCTTCAGGGTGTCCATGTTAGTTGCCGCCCACTTTGACCCGCGGGTCAACCAGGGCATAAACAAAATCGAGCAGGAACACGGTGATCGCCAACAGATAGGCATAGATGATCGTTGAGCCGACGATCACCGGCGTATCGTATAAGCCGATGGCCCGATAGAGGGTGCGTCCCAGTCCGGGCCACAGGAAGACCGTTTCGGTGATGATGGCGCCCGTCCAGACCGTGATCAGTAAGAGCGCAAAATTCGTAATGATGGTGGGCAGGGTCGGGCGCAAAATGTAGCGGCGTTCCACGTCCCGCGCAGGGAGTCCTTTGGCCTTGGCCATTTCCACGTAATCTTCGCTGGAATAGATCAGGAAGAAAGTACGCCAGTTGTAAATGCTCAGGAAGAGCGAGCTGATAATTAACGATGAGCCCGGCAGGATCAAGTGCTTCAGGACGTTCAACCCAAAGTCAACCGGGTTGCCGGGCGGCGGTGAATCCACCATTCCGCCAAACGGAAGCACTCTGCACACGGCGGCAAAAATAAGGATGAAGAAAATTCCATAAAACCACGGCGGAACCGCCGAGGTGGGCGAAAGCGTGATCACCATCTTGTCCCACCAGCTGCCGTAATGGCGGGAGAGGGACAGCGCCAGGAAAACGCTGACGAAGAACAAGGATAATTCCGAAGTCCCCAGGAGCAATAAGGTGGCAGGCAGGCGCTCCAGAATGATCAGCCGCACCTCTTTCGAACCGCTGTCACTGGTCATGTTGATGGCGCGCCCCAGGTTCAGGGTCAGGGCGTTCAAAAGATATCGAGCATTGCGAACGGCTACCGGTGTATTAAGACCAACGCGGTTTTCTTCCAGTGCAATCGACTGGGCGATCAGTTTCTGGCGGGTGGCCGGGTCCATATTTTGCGCGGCACGGTTGGCAGCAAATTGCTGGGTGATCCGGTCACGGATATCGTTCCTCATGATGGTATCCACGTATCCGCCCAGGTTGGCGATCATGATCGTCAGATAAACCCCTATCACCACGGTAACAAACAGGGTTAGCAGCCTTACAACGCTATACCTGATGACACGCGACAAACGTGCTGTTCGAAGCAGGCTTCTTTATGCTTCGGGAACTGGCTTTGATTCGGTAGCTGCTACAGCCATGATTGCACCTCATACAATAATAGAGACAGGAGATTGGATATTAGAACATCGAGGAGATGAATAGGGACTAAGAAGAAAATAGGGTTTTTAGGGTACTTTTTGACACATATTTGAGACCTAGACCTCGGAAGTCTTCCTGAGAATTTTTTGATCCTGCAGATTCCAAAAGAGACTTCCGAGGCTTCAGAGATTACAAATAGGGGCAAGGTCTACCCTTGCCCCTACAACGTTGCACGATCTTGTCTAGGCCTACGGGACTACTACGAAGTCCAGAGAGGCATAGGCAGGTATGGCGACAGGGATCGGGACGACAGCTATTTCAATCTTGTCCGAGCCTGCAACCAGTTTCGAGGTCACATCCGGTCCGATGACCACCTGGTAATGACCGTCTTCTTTTGCAGTGGCCTCACCGGTGGACACGACTGCTCCTGTGGCATCATACAGCAGGTATTTAACCTGGCTGATATCGGCGTTCTTATAAGGATCACCGTTCTTCAAGGTAACAGTGGCGTCAAAAGTGGCCGAATCGCCGACCTTGACCTGAGCGGGACCATCGAGTGAAGCCGTTGCCAGTTTGGGTGCGCTGAAGCTTGCCCAGCGATCCGCCAGATCCGGGAAGTCCGGGTTGTTCTTCAACACCAGGGTCTTCTCGGTCGTGAAGACCTTGTCCAGATAATAAGGACCGGTGCCAACCCAGAAGTGCCTGTGAGCGGCATACCACTTCGTCAGGTTGTCGTAGCGCGTCTTGGCCTCATCGGCCGTAATGTACTGGCCGAGCGTCGGAGCATAGGGTATGTAGGACTGGCTGTCGGCCTCAGCCAGGTGCTTGGACAGGATATCCAGGCTCGGACCGCCCACCCAGCTCATCTGCTCGATCTTCTTGGCATCTGCCTGATCGGCCGTATAAGCGAGTTCACCTGCGGCAGCGGCCATGTCGGATACAGCCAATACATCCCAGCTGTTTTCACCCGGTAAGGCCGGCAGGAGAAGTGGGCCAGCCGGTGACCACATCCAGTTCCGCATCGCTGTAATACCAGATCGGAGTAGGCTTCGATGGTAAGCGGATTGGTGGAAGTGATCCTGAAGCCCTTGTAATAGGTCAGAACCGACTGGACATAAGGCTCCAAAGCCGGGTCGTAGATCTTGCTGTCCTTATTGGCTTCATCAAAGAACTGGATGGTCGGCATGATGAAATCGGCGACCGACAATGGGCTGCCATCGTGCCATTTTACCGTCGTGAACAGGTCGGCCGGATAGGTCACTACGCTCTTGACCTTGGCAGTGGTACCGTTCGGGAATTTCTCGGCCGCTGTGATGAATTTCTGCGCCTTGGCATCCCAATCAACCCACGTGTCCGGAGGGACCGGGATGGTATCGGCCGTTTTCAATGTCACCCAGGGCAGGCTGGCGCTCACCGGCAGGCCGGTTTGAGCCGTTACTTCGGCGGTGGCAATGCGCTGCGGCCAGGCCAGGCCGGTATAAGGATCGCCCATGAGGCCACCGTTGAGCAGACAATATCGCTGCCCTGCTCCGTAAAGCGCATAACGCCGGTATCCCAGATCCAGTTATCGCCGCCGATCGTATTCCACGGTTCGGTGAACAGGTCATTCGTGCCGATCTTCATCTGGCCGCCTTCTTTATCCGTGAAGCGCAGGTTATACGGATACATCGCTGCAGCTTCGATGCCGGAGGCCAGATCGTAAGTGGCATTAACATTGGTCTTGAAGGGGGAATAGACTTGCTGGTCAACAACCCAGACCTGGGTCGAATCCTGCATGGAAAGGTCGAGGGCCTGCACCATCAGGTCATGACGCTCTGCAAGGGTCGTGAATTTTGGTTCGCCAGGTCATCGGCTGCCTTCTGGAATGCCGGGATCGATCCCCGTGTTGGCCAGGAAGACCGAAAGTCCCTGCTGGCTGTCTGGAGCGTACATCTGCTGGAAGGAGTTGCCTTCATCGCGGGTAAGGCCTGAAGCAAGCCAACCTGCCGTGTACATATTCCATTTACCATCAACCGGGTCGCTGCCGATCCAGATCGGCGAGGCCTCGGAGGAGGTCTTGTAATCCCGCTCAACCGTAAAGCCGACGCTTTCCAGCTGGGTCGACACATAATCGCCCATCGGCTTGCGGGTGCCATCGCCATCGCTGCGGATGACGAAGATCAGGCTGACGGGCTTGCCCTTATATTGGAACTTGCCATCCGGACCGGTGGTTGCGCCCAGCGTGGTCATTTCAGTGGACATGACCTGCTTGGCCTTATCCAGGTTGTAGGCATATTCGGTTTCCAATTTACGGGCTTCATCCACGACGCCGGTATAGTCCACCAGGTTGGTGGTAATGGCAAAGAACTTGGGCAGGGAACCGCCGCCGTAGATTTCCTGGTTCACATAGTTGCGGTCGATCAGCCAGTTCATGGCTTCGCGGATCTTCTTGTCCGAGAACGGATTGAGCACCGTTGTATCCTTAAATACTGCCGGGTTCAGCATGATGGCATAGTTGCCGCCATAAGAAGCTGAATAGCCCAACCCCGAAGATTTAAGCGCAGACAGTTCTGTTGAAGCGAGGTTGAATGAAAACAGATCGATCGCGCCGGCCTGAACCTGGGCAATGGCAGAATCTGCGCCTACAACAGAATAATCGACCTCATCCAGCCAGCCGCCATGGCGAGTGGTGGGAGGGACCGCGGTCGGAGCTGCAGTCGCTGCCGGCCCGGCCTGGGTTGCTGCAGGCGGGGGGAGCCGAAGTGGCCGTCGTGCTCGGTCCGCAGGCGCTCAAGACCATACTGAACGCCATAAGCAAACCGATGACTAACATCAAGCGTTTTTGTATCATGTTTATTTCTCCTCCAAAATTAGGAAAGGATTGGATTTGTTATAGGGGGGCGAGCCCGAATGGGGTGATATCGGTGGAACGCGGCCTCCTTTCAAGATAGTACTTTTAAGCAGCCATAATTAAAAGCCCAATATGAATATTGGGATTAAGGGTATCGAAAATTATACCCCATTTCACAAGTCCGTGAATTAAACCTTTAATATAGGGCTATCGTATACCAATCGTAGGGTAAAGGTGTGTTTTGCCCTAGATCGTTGGCCTCTACTTTGCAATCCGGATCTTCTCATCGCCCCCTTGCCGGTTTCCTCGAAAAAATGAACAAAGCGGAGAAGTCAAACACTATTCGGATCGGAGCAATGACCACAGCCCTGTCACACTCGATTTTGTTGACATCCCCTTCTCCGAACGGTAGAATGACATTTACCATATCTCATAATGTAGAGGAGAATAACATGTTAAAGGAATTCAGGGATTTTGTTATGCGTGGCAACGTGTCGATCTTGCAGTGGGTGTCATTATCGGCGGCGCCTTTGGCAAGATCATCACCTCGCTGGTGACCGATGTCATCATGCCGCCCATTGGCCTGCTGCTCCACGGCGTGGACTTCTCGAACCTGTTCATCTCGCTCAATGGGCAGGCATTTGCAACCCTTGCCGATGCCCAGAAAGCCGGCGCGCCAACGCTCAACTATGGGAACTTCATTAATAATATAATTGACTTCCTGATTGTTGCCCTGGTTATCTTCCTGATGATCCGCGCCATCAACCGGCTGCAGCGACCCGCGCCGGCTGCCGCGCCCACTACCAAAGACTGCCCTTATTGTTTCTCTGCCATCCCGATCAAAGCCACCCGCTGCCCCGATTGCACTTCCCAGCTCTAGGAGTAGATCGCAGCAATTTGCACGTGGGTAATATCAATGGGACACGGACGAGCGCCGATTAACGCGGAGATTTCTATAATCTCCAAGGCATCCGGTGCATGCAAGCTTTGGCAACCGGAAGAAGGCTAAAAAATGGAACTCGGACGAAACTCAAGCATGAGGAGATCACAGATAAAATCCTGCATGCCTTCTTCAAAATAGTCTATCCACAACTGGGGTACGGGTTTCTGGAAAAGGTGTATGAAAACGCAATGGTGATTGCCTCGGGCTGGGTTGGAGGTTGAGCAGCAGGTAAAGATTCCCGTTTATTTTCAAGGACAGGTGTGGGCGAATACTATGCCGATCTGGTCGTGGAGGAGAAAGTAATTGTTGAACTCAAGGCAGTTTCTCAATTAGCGAATGAACACGAAGCTCAACTGCTGAATTATCTGCGCGCTACGCCTTATGAAGTAGGGCTTTTATTAAACTTTGGGCGCAAGCCCGAATTTGTGCACAAAGCTTACAATAACGACGAAAGGCCATTATGGAAACAGATAAAATGCGTTTACTGCGCCATCTCGCCTGATTAGCAAACAAGTCACTGATGAGCCGGGATAAATCCATAGTCCCATGCACAGAATTTCTGTGCATGGCTTACCTTGACGGGCGAAAGACCATTACCTGAAAAAAAATAAGATCCTGCTATTCTCTAATCCGCGTCCCATTTAACATATGGACTTTCTCGAACACCTCAACCCTCAACAAAGAAAAGCAGTCGCGGCCGGGAGCTGGACCGGTTCTGGTATTGGCCGGCCCCGGCTCCGGCAAGACGCGCGTCCTCACCCAGCGCGTCGCCTACCTCATCGCACAGGAAGGCGTCAGGCCCTATCGCATCCTGGCGGTCACGTTTACCAACAAGGCCGCACGCGAGATGCAGACGCGTGTCGAGAAGCTGCTCGGCACGGGATGCCACCCAGGGCATGCTGCTCGGGCACCTTCCATGCGATCTGTGCCCGGCTTCTGCGGCGCGAGGCCGAGTTCCTTCCCCTGGAATCCAATTTTGTCATCTTCGATTCCGACGACCAGGAGCGCATCGTCAAGGGCATTATCCGGGAGTTGAACCTTAACGAAAAGTTATACCGGCCGGCCAGCGTGCATGCCGCCATTTCGAATGCCAAGAACGAGCTCATTGTTGCGGATGATTATCCCATCACAAATTATCGCGATGAAGTGGTCAAGCGCGTCTACGCCGAATATCAAAAACGACTGGTTGCCAGCAACGCCGTGGACTTCGACGATCTGCTGGTCTACACCGCCCGCCTGCTGGAAGACAACCCGGCGGTACGCGAGAAATATGCGCGCAGGTTTGAGCATGTGCTGGTGGATGAGTTCCAGGATACCAATCTTGCCCAATATACCTTGATAAAACATCTGTCTTCGGCGCATCGGAATATTTTTGTGGTTGGGTGATCCGGATCAATGTCTCCCGGCACGGAACCAAGATCTTGACGCCCAAAGGCGAAAAGAATATAGAAGCGCTTCGGACAGGCGATATGGTTATTGCCGCAAGCGGACGGGGCTCAACAATGTCCTGCAAAAATCAATCATGTCGGGAAACGCGAATTTTAGAGGCGAGCTCATCAAAGTCACGACAAAAAATGGTCATTCCTTCCTTGCCACTCCGAATCACATTGTCTTTGCCCGGCTGGGCCTGGATCGCGAATCACATTACGTCTATTTGATGTATCGTAAAGATAAAGGATACAGGGTTGGAGTTGCATCGCATGCACGCAGTGACGGTGTGAGCGCCGATCTTCAAATCGGGTTGAAGGTACGAGGTAATCAGGAAAATGCCGACAAAATCTGGGTTCTAAAAGTTTGCAGCGCCAGGGACGAAGCATTTTATTGGGAATCTTTCTTTGCTTTTACATACGGCATTCCTACCACCGTTTTCCACGTCCGCGGGCGACGAATGCGCATGTCACAGGAGCAAATCGATCGGTTATACAAAGAGATTGACACGAGCGCCAATGCCGAACTTCTTTTGTCCGATTTGCAAATGGATCTCCAATATCCTCACTATACACCCCAGGGGACATATCGCAACGTGGTCAATTTGCGCTATTTCGGTGACGGACGGCAGACGATGGAATCCCCCTGGCATGCTCATCGCGTCGATTTATGGAGCAGTGAGCTCGGGCTTGCCGGGCAATTACGAGCACTTGGATATAACCCGCGGATTCGCAGTCAGAAACAACTGGCGAATTGGATTAAATCGGCTTAATTATGATGATATTCAGGAAGCTGCGATTAAGTTGAGCGAAGATGCGAATGGCGCCGATATTGTGATCGGCGCATTTTTGGTTGACCGGGGAAAATCCCCTCTTGCTCCCCGCTTCAATCTTATGCCTGCCAGCCATCTTCATCCAACCATGATTATGGCGGTCGAAGAAGATGGCAGGGTCATCGAAGAAGTGATAACCGAAGTGAGCCGGGAGCCCTCCAATGGAAATGTCTATGATCTTGAAATAGATAATTTGCATAACTACATTGCAAACGGTGTTGTTGTCCATAACTCCATCTATCGCTGGCGTGGCGCCGACTGGCGCAATGTGCAGCGCTTTGAACAGGACTTTCCCGACGCGCAGGTGATCCTGCTCGAACAAAATTATCGCTCGCGGCAGACCATCCTGGAGGCGGCCATGGGCGTCATCAACCGCGCCCCGAACCGCAGGCGCAAACAGCTCTTCAGCGAGCGCGGCGCCGGGGAACGAGATCTATTATTATGAAGCGCCCGACGATTATGCCGAGGCCTCCTTTGTGGTCGATAGCATTGCCGGGCTGGTGGCCAGCCGCGACTTTGAACCCGGCGATTGCGCCGTCATGTATCGCACGAACGCGCAATCCCGCCTGCTGGAAGAAGCCTTCCTGCAAGCGCGCCTGCCCTATCGCCTGGTCGGCGCGCAGCGGTTCTATGGACGCCGCGAAGTAAAAGACCTTATCGCCTTCCTGCGGCTTGTCCACAACCCCGCCGACGAAGCCAGCCTCGACCGCGTCATCAACGTTCCGCCGCGCGGCATCGGCGATAAAACACTGACGACCCTGCATAATGTTGCCCGCCAGCACGACATGTCGGCCGGCAATGTATTGTTCGACCTGGCCCGCGGTTCCGATTCGCCCTTCTGGAATCAATTTACCGGACGCAGCGCCATTTCGTTGGCAGACTTCGGCGCCTCGCTGGCAGCCTGGCATGCGGCCGCGCCGGCTCTTACCGTCTCCGAGCTTTTTGACCGTATCGTCACCGACCTTAACTTCAAAGCCTATATTGATGATGATTCCGAAGAAGGCGAAGATCGCTGGGAGAACGTGCAGGAGCTGCGCCGCCTGGCCCTCGAATTTTCCACGCGCACCCTCGATGAATTCCTTGAAAACGTGGCGCTGGTCGCCGACCAGGACACCATCAAGGAAAACGTCAACGCGCCCACGCTGCTTACCCTGCACGCCGCCAAGGGGCTTGAGTTCGGCGCGGTCTTTATCGTCGGCCTGGACGATGGCACCCTGCCTCACAGCCGTTCCTTCGATGAGCCCGAGGAGATGGAAGAGGAGCGCCGCTTATTTTATGTCGGCCTCACCCGCGCCAAAGACCGGCTTTATCTCGTCCGTGCCGTCCAGCGCGGCGGACGCGGCTACGCCGAAGAAACCTATCCCTCCCGCTTCTTGGATGACATTCCTGCAGAACCTGCTGGTCGGCCAGTCGCGCACCGGCTCGCGCAGCCGCGCGTCGCGAAGCCTTGTGGTCCGCCTCCTCGCGCACCGGTTCGACCGGCTCCCATCATGGAAAGCAAATTCCGGCCCGGAGAGCGTGTCCGTCATCCACTGTGGGGTGAAGGCATCGTGCTCGACAGCAAAATGCAGGATGATGATGAAATCGTGGATGTTGTGTTTGAATCAGTAGGCATCAAGAAGCTCGCCGCCAGCCTGGCAAATCTATCGATCATCTAAAATTTGTTATCATTGCCCATTGCAGAGAATCGTCTTCGATAACAATGTAGATGGCCTATCTAGCACTTTCGCCGGCGTTAAATATTCTTATTCGGTGAACCCATAATAGAAGAAAGGAATGAATCATGGATTACGTGAATTTTGGCAAAACCGGTATGAAAGTCTCACGCTTTGTCTGGGAATGATGACCTATGGCTCGAAGAAATGGCGCGAATGGGTGCTGGAGGAAGAGGAAGCTCGTCCATTCGTCAAGCGGGCGCTGGAAGCCGGCATCAACTTCTTTGATACCGCCGATGTATATTCACTGGGCGCCAGCGAAGAAGTGCTCGGCAAGACCCTGCGTACCTTGAAGGCTCCGCCGCGAAAACCTGGTGATCGCCACCAAAGTTTTCAACCCCATGAGCGACGATCCCAATGACCGCGGCCTTTCCCGCAAACATATCCTCAGACTCCATCGACGCCTCGCTGCGTCGCCTGCAAATGGATTACGTCGATCTTTATCAGATCCATCGCTGGGATTACGACACGCCCATCGAAGAGACCATGGAAGCGCTGCACGATGTGGTCAAAGCGGGCAAAGCGCGCTATATCGGCGCCTCCTCCATGTTCGCCTGGCAGTTCACCAAGGCCCAATACCTGGCCGACCTGCACGGGTGGACGCGCTTCGTCTCGATGCAGAACCACTATAACCTGATCTACCGCGAAGAAGAACGCGAGATGATCCCCTGCTGCATCGACTTCGGCGTGGCGCTGATCCCCTGGAGCCCCATGGCGCGCGGCTTCTTCACCGGCAATCACCGCAAAGGGGATTGGGGCGATACCGTCCGCGCCAGGACCGATACCTATGGCCAGGAGCTGTATTACCGCGATGCAGACTTCACCGTGGCGGACCGTGTGCAGGAAATTGCAAAAAAGCGCGGCGTCTCCGGCCCGCAGATCGCGCTGGCCTGGGTGCTCAACAAGCCCTATATCACCGCGCCCATCATCGGCGCCAGCAAGCTGGAGCATCTGGACCAATCCATCGCTGCGCTGGAGATTAAGCTCACGGAGGATGAGATCAAAAGCCTGGAGGAGCCTTATCAACTTCATCCCATACTCGGCCATTCCTAGACCATGCTGCGCCTGGTCTATCTCGCCTACTGAGAGTCTATTGGTTTTTCGTGCGCCCGCTGACCCTGGGCGTGCGGATCATGCTGATACAGGACGGGAAGGTTCTGCTTGTCCGCCATACCTACATTGACGGCTGGTACATGCCCGGCGGCGGCGTAAAACGCAGGGAGACTCTCGACCAGGCCGCCCGCCGCGAGGCGCGTGAAGAAGTCGGGCGCAGAATTAAACGAGATCAGCCTGATGGGCGCCTATTCCCATTTTCGCGAATTGAAGAGCGACCATAACATCCTGTTCTTCTCGGATGACTTTACATGGAGCGGCAGGCATGACGGCGAAATTGCCGAGGCGCGCTTTTTCCCGCTCGATCATTTGCCGGAGACGCTCTGGCCGGGTCATCGCCGCTTGCTGGAGGAATATCGGGCGGGTGTAAAGTCCAGGCAGTTCGGGCAGTGGTAAGTCTGGTAGGGGCACAACATGCGCAGCGTACCGCGTAGCGTGCGGACGTTGCGGCCTGGGAAGCAACATCTTTGCCCTGGTCGCTTCTCGTACAGGCAAGATGCCCGAAAACCCGTCTGGACAGCTCGAACCGGTGGTTTACTGAGTTTGCAAAATAGGCCATATTTTATGAGCCTCCCGGGGGTTTTTATGGTTAAAATAGCCCTATGTCCAACACCTTGAAAATCGTTATTCCCATGGCCGGCTGGGGCAAGCGCATGCGTCCGCATACGTGGAGCAAACCCAAGCCGTTGGTCGGCGTGGCGGGCAGGACCGCCCTCGATTATCTTATGGACATGTTCAAGACCGTCTCCGACCCGCAAAAGATGGAATACATCTTTATCCTCGGCCCTTATCTGGGCGAATTACAGATCCCGCCTTTTATAGAAGAACATTATCCCGATATCAAGGCGCATTATGTGGTGCAGGCTGAAATGAAGGGGCAATCGCACGCGCTCTATCTGGCGCGGCAGTATCTGACGGGTCCGATGATCATATGCTTTTCCGATACCCTGATCGAAACGGACTTTTCATTCCTTGATCGTGAGAAGAGCGATGCGGTGGCCTGGGTCAAAGCAGTGCCCGATCCGCGGCGGTTTGGCGTTGCGGAAGTCAACAAAGATGGCTGGGTGACGCATCTCATCGAAAAACCGAAGACGATGGAAAATAACCTGGCGCTGGTCGGCTGTTATTATTTCAAGAGCAGCGAGGAACTGATGAGCGCCATCGAAGAACAGATGCAGCGCAACCTCCAGCTTAATAATGAATTCTACCTGGCCGATGCCGTCAACATCATGCTCGAACGGCATGCCTTGATATGCATCGAGAAAACCACCACCTGGCTCGACACCGGCACGATCGAGGCCACCCTGGAAACCAACAGGTATTTTTTGGAGCATATGCAGGACGGCAAGCCCATGGGTTCGCAAGGATCCGACTTGCAGACTCGTCAACGGCCGGACGTTAAGGTCAATTTGCCGGTCTACATTCATGAGACCGCCGAAATCACGGATTCCGAAATTGGGCCCATATGCTTCGATCGGTGCAAATTGCAAGATCGCAGGCAGCCGCATCGAAGACAGCATTATCGAGGCGGATTGCGATATCAGGGACATTGCTTTGAAAGGCTCCATGGTTGGCAGGCAAGCCAAATTGCAGGGAAAGGGTGGCAAGGATATCCTGAGCCTGAATATCAGCGACGACAGTTCCGTCAACACAGGGTAGATCCGATTCATCGGACGGGGATAAGGGTGTCACTACCCTTTTTTGATTGAAACCGCTAGAATAAGGCTACTGTCGAAACCGCTAGAATTAGGCATGGAACGCCCTGTCAGGATCCAGTTGAGTGCCGTTCAGATGCAGAATATGCCGACCGTCCACTGGCGCTCACCTGGCAGGGGCGGCGGCTGGAGATTGCAGAGATCCTTGGAAGTTGGCGCGGCCCAAACGAAAAAGGCTTTCGCATCAGAACAACCGATGGACAGGTTTTTGAGCTGGTCTATCGGGATCTCCCGGATAATTGGCATATCCAACCACTATAATGATTGTATCTTTTCATAACCTCTGCCTGAAATACCCGGAATTTTTGCCGCAGGCTGGAAGTGTACGACGAAGCTGTAATGCGGAGCATGGGCCCCGCCGTAGTCTGACAATGTGATATTCAAAGAGAACCTGCCTGTTGAAGAATGTGACTTTGTCAAGGATAGTAAAAGCCTATCCGTAGATTTCAGGAGCGTATATTTTCTTGGATAGGGTCTAACAGAAACCTATAGGAGTCTCGATGCAGGAACTGTCTGGTGTAGGACGACTTTCCAAGCGGGTGGCCGGACTTAAGCCTTCCGGCATTCGTAAGTTCTTCGACATTGCCGCAACCATGAAGGATGTCATCTCGCTGGGCATCGGCGAACCTGATTTCACGACCCCGAGACCCATCCTCGAGGCCGGCCTCCGTTCGCTCGAAAACGGCGAGACCCATTACACCTCCAACCACGGCAAGCTCGAGCTTCGCCAGGGGATCGCAAATAATCTAAAGCGGCTTTATGGGCTCAGTACGACCCTGTCGAGGAGCTGGTGGTTACGGTAGGCGTCTCGGAGGCCTTGTATCTGACGATGACCGCCATCCTCGATCCGGGCGACGAAGTCATCATCCCCACTCCCTGCTTCGTGGCCTATCAGGCCGAGGTGATCATGGCCGGCGGCGTGCCGGTCGAGATCCCAACCCACATGGAGGATAACTTCCAGGTGGATCCGGCGCGCATCCGGGCCGCCCTCACGCCGCGGACCAAGGCCATCTTTATCGGCTATCCCAGCAACCCCACCGGCGCGGTCGCAAGCCGTGAGGTCATCACCGAGATCGCGCAGATTGCCGAGGAAAATGATCTGATCCTGATCTCGGATGAGATTTACGACAGGCTCGTTTACACTCTTCAGCATGTATGCGTACCGGCGCTTGGAGAAAGCATCAAGCGCCGGACGATTCTGCTGGGCGGCTTCTCGAAGGACTATGCCATGACCGGCTGGCGCATCGGTTATGCCGCCGGCCCGGCGGATATTATCAAGGGCATGGTCCGCATCCATCAATACAGCATCATGTCCGCGCCCACCATGGCGCAGGATGCCGCCATCGAAGCCCTGGCGAATGGCGAGCAATATGTTCTGGAGATGCTGGCCGAATATAACCGCCGCCGCAGGCTGCTGGTGGATGGACTGAACAAACTGGGGCTTAAGACCTTCGAGCCGCTCGGCGCGTTCTACGCCTTCCCGAATATTTCCGCCTCAGGCATGGACGATGAAACGTTCTGCCAGAGGCTGCTGGAGGAGGAACACGTGGCGGTTGTGCCGGGTAACTCGTTCGGTCCAGGCGGCGAAGGCTTCGTGCGTGCCTGCTATGCGACGGCCTACGAGAAAATCGAAGAAGCCCTGCATCGCATGGAAAACTTTATGAGCCGGTATGGATGAGGCAGCCATCTCATACGGGTTCCTACAGGTCCCATCATAGGGGCGCGTCTCAGACATGCCCGTCGAGGTACGTTCGAGACGTGCCCATCGCGGCCCGGCCCTGATGGCGCAAGGTCTCCATCTGCGCCGCTTCGCGACCGTAGGTCTCCTCCTCTTGATACCAAATAATCTCATACCCCGCACCTCGCATTTTTCTTCCCAATCACCTAATCGCCTGATCACCTGATCCCTGCACTTCGCACTATTTTCCTCGTTAAACCATATATATGAAATTTGCCTGGCAGCTCGACGAAACATTGCGTGTGTCTCGCATTATGCTGATGGTCGTGGCAGCCAACGAGCGGCGAAGTCCCACCGTTGAGAAGAGACTGAAATTTGGCACGCATCCGCAGCAATACCTTGTCCTGCATTATCCGCGCCAGGCCGCGCCCCTGACGAAGCCGTTGCTTTTTTTCCTGCACGGCGGTGGCTGGGGACATGGCAACCCAGCCATGTTCCGTTTCATCGGTCGTTTTTTTGCCGAGGCCGGTTATCCTGTCATCCTGGGTGGATACAGGCTCGCACCGCTCCACAAATTCCCCGATCAACTGGAAGATGCCTACGCCGGACTCAAAGCCGGTCTCCGGCTCGCCGCCTCCAGCGGGCTTCGAACGGATTCTGTTATCCTGGCGGGCCAGTCTGCCGGCGCGCACCTCGCCAGCCTCATGTTCCTGGACCGCCAGAACTTGCAGGGACACGGCTACACACAAGATTCTTTTTGCGGTCTGCTTTTGATCAGCGGGGTCTTGAACTTCGATCATTGCCGGACGATGAAGGACCGCATCATGCTGCAGAATTTCCTCGGACGTCCTTCCAATTGGAGCAGGGCTGACCCGATCCGCTTTATCCGTGGCGATGAGACTGTCCCCGTCTTGTGTATTCACGGCGAGCGGGATATGTTGATCGATAATATCAATTCAACCTCCTTCGTCAACCGCCTGGATGGCGCTGGGGAGATTTATCTCGTGCCCCGCGCCTATCATACCGACCTGACGCGTATGTTCCTCGAGGATATCCCCGCTACGGAGATTATGCTCCAATGGTTGGAACGCCTGAGGTAGTGGCGGGTCTGAGACCCGCCCCTACGACCCGCGCATCACGAATATTCTTCGATCGAACGCGGATCAAGATCACGTTGGCAAACAGTATCCATTATGTAGCCCTCATCCGTATACATCTGCGTGCATCTGTGGTTAAATTCCTTCGATGGTCTCCAAACCCTCCATCTCGCAGGGGCACGTCTGAGACGTGCCCGGAGCGCCCATTATTGGATTATATTTCTTCGATGACTCAGGAGACACCCCATGCACATTCTCGGCATTGACGTAGGCGGTTCGGGCATCAAAGGCGCACCGGTTGATACCAGGGCGGGGGAATTGATCGCGGAACGCGTGCGCATCAAGACACCCGAGAAAGCCGAGCCTGAACCGGTGGCTCAAGTCGTCGCGCAGATCGCACAATCCTTCGAGTGGAAAGGACCGATTGGCATTGGCTTTCCTGCGCCCATCAAGGGAGGCGTGGCAATGATGGCGGCCAATATCTCCGAGAAATGGGTGGGAACCAATGCAGACGAGCTTTTCACAAAAATAACGGGCTGCGCCTGCACGATGATCAACGATGCCGACGCGGCCGGCATGGCAGAGATGGCCTTCGGGGCCGGGAGAGGCCGGGTCGGGACGGTCATTATGGTCACCCTGGGGACGGGCATCGGCTCGGCGATCTTCTATCGCGGCAAGCTGCTGCCGAATACGGAGTTCGGTCATATCGAGATCGAAGGCTACGAAGCCGAAGCGCGCGCTTCCGATGCCGCCCGCCAGCGCGAAGATCTTTCATGGAAGAAATATGCGAAACGACTGAACCGCTATCTTAAGACCATGGAAAAACTCTTCTGGCCCGACTTGTTCATCATTGGCGGCGGTATAAGCAAGGAACATGATAAATTCCTGCCTTTTCTGACCATCGATATCCCGGTGGAACCTGCGCAGTTATTAAATGAAGCCGGCATCATCGGCGCTGCCCTTGCCGTGCAAAGGGATAGATAACCATAAATTCCTCCGAAAAAAAGATATGCGCCGGGCGTACGCCCGGCGCATATCTTTTTTTCGGAGATCTCTTTGATCCTTTTCTACGCTCTTTCCAAACCGAACTTGTGTTTACCGATACGGTAGTTTCCGTTTTGGAGCAGCACCTTATCGACAAACTGTTCGGGGACGTCCACAAAAGTATATTGGTCCTCGATGTAGATCTTCCCGATGGTCGAGCCGGGGATATCGGCCTGATAGGCGATCGTCCCGACCACGTCGTTCGGACGGACGCCGTGCATCTTGCCTTTGCCCATTCTCAAACGGATCATGCCCGCCTCATGCGACGAGCGGGAATCCCGCTGTGTAGACGCACGGCCTCGGGTCGAATACTCCTTCTTGCCGCCGCGCGTGAATTCACGCTCGGATCCGGAATGCGGGCTTCTGTTACCTCGCCACCTCTACAACCGGTCGTCTGTTTCTCACCCTGTCGCGCCAGCTTCAGCGCCGCAGCCGCGACTTCCAGAAGCTCATGCCCTTCCGCTACCAATTGCTCGATCATTTCGCGTTCGCGCTGGTAACGTCCGCGGCCCAAGCCAGATCTTCATCTGCTCGAGCACCTGCGCCTCGCGGAAATGACGGATGTCTTCGGCCGTCGGCAAGGTGGCAGGCGTGAGCGGCTGTTTGGTGAGGCGTTCGATCTCACGCAGGCGGCGCTTCTCGCGCGGCGTGAATAAGGTAATGGCAATACCGGTCTTACCGGCGCGGCCTGTGCGTCCAATGCGGTGGACGTAGACTTCGGGGTCGTCCGGCAGTTGATAGTTGATGACGTGCGAGATATCGTCGATGTCCAGGCCGCGGGCGGCCACATCGGTGGCAACCAGCACCTTGACCTGGTTCTGGCGGAAGCGGCTGAGCGTGCGCTCGCGTGCGTTCTGGTCGAGGTCGCCGTGAATGGCCTCCGCCGGGAAACCGCGCTGCGACAGCTCATTGGCGAGCCGCGCCGTCTCGGCCCGCGTGCGGGCGAAGATCAGCACGCTGGTCATGTTCTCGACTTCCAGCAGGTTCATGACCGCATGCAGTTTGTCTGATTCATTGACGATGTAGTAGCGCTGCTCGGTCGCCAGCACGGTGAGCGTGGCGCGCTTGATGGTCACCGCTTGCGGGTTACGCATGAAGCGGTCGGCGAGGTTGCGGATGCGAGGCGGCAGCGTGGCGCTGAACAGCGCCGTCTGCCGCTCGGCGGGCGTCGCGGCCAGGATGGTTTCGACGTCTTCGATGAAGCCCATATTGAGCATCTCATCGGCTTCGTCGAGCACCACCGTTTTCACCTCGCTCAAGTCGAGCACTTTGCGCTCGAGCAGGTCTTTCAAACGGCCGGGCGTGCCGACCACGATATCCACGCCGCGTTTGAGCTGGTTGATCTGCGGGCTGTAAGGCTGCCCGCCGTAGACGGCCAGCACGCGCACCTTGAGCTGGCTTGCCATATTGGCCCAGCGCCTCGGAGACCTGCAGCGCCAGTTCGCGCGTTGGCGCCAGCACCAGGGCTTGCACGTGGCGTTGATTGGGTTGTAGGTTTTGTAAAATGGGGAGAGCGAAGGCGGCCGTCTTGCCGGTGCCGGTCTGCGCCTGGCCGATCACGTCTGCGCCCGTCAGCATGACGGGGATCAGCGCGGCCTGGATGGGTGTCGGCTCGGTATAGCCGAGCGTGGTTACAGTCTGCACCAGTTCCGGGCGCAGGTTTAAAGAAGTAAATTCGGTTGTCATCATTATCTTTCCGTCGGCGCGGCCCAATAGCCGGCACTGACACTATGAAATGTTCTGATGACTCCGTCTAACTTACTTCTTGCCAACCACGGTCCATCTTTTCAGACTGGACCTGCCCAACAAAAAAGCCCGACTGTTTCGCCGGGCCATCATTCGGAATGATCAAAACAATTTCCCAAAACGCGTGCTCGTCCTGAGGACAGAGCCCCGAGAGTATAACACAGATTTTTGATATCAAGAGAATATTGGTATGGTTTGTTGCACTATGAGACGGTGGACGCTGTTGCTTTCTTGAGCTTGTTGATTGCGCCAACGCCTTTCCCCATCCACCACAGCAGAAAAATGCGGACGGCAAAGATGACGATTGGAAGCGCCATACCGATCAAAATGAGGACCAGCTCAGAACGCACCAGCGCGGTGATAAAGGCGCCAAAAAGCAACAGGGCAGTTTCCAGGCCGTAAATGATCAAAGCAATGATCAGCGCAATGAGAAAGCGGCGTTGTGTGAGAAACCCCAACACCAAAAATATAAACCCAATGGCAACGGAGAAAATGCCAAAGCCCAGGGTTTGCAGGAATTCAATTGGAGAATTTATTGCCAGGAACCCCAACACAATGTTAAATGCGGCGATGAGATACATAATGCCGGCGGACTCACCCACCTTAATGGCGGTGGGGTCAGCGCAAGAACCCGGCAGAGGCTTATCGTTCCGCAGGAACTCGGAACCCGAGCGAAAAGAAGGTTTGGACAAACTGCACTTTGAGGGTTGTTCCGTCGGGCAGTTGAAGCAGTTTCCCTTCCGCAAGTTCTTTTTGACTGGGGAATGTGCCTATCAATTTGCCGTTGAGCTTAACTTCAGTCTTTTTTTGCCAGATAAAAGTGCCTGTGGAAATTTCCAATGACTTGTCCCCACCCCGTTCAAAAGCATATTTCCATTTTGCCATTTCGTCCTCCTCCGATCAATGATAGTGATAAGCCGCTCCCTTGGCGGTTTGGTGGCTTATCGGCTCACAGACGGTCACTACCTAATATCCTATTTGGGATATTAGGTAGCCACATTGAGTTGGCAAAGATTTGCGACCTTACTATATAACTTTCCACCCTTGGATTCAAGCGTTTTTTACGAAATAGCAGGTGAAGCAAGCCGTCTCCACCTGCCTCGCTCTCGTTCGAAATTACTTCTTCACATTCCACTCGATCACTGCTTTGATCTCATCCGCAGTGTGCTGGTGCAGGGCAGAATCAAAATCAGTGTACGGATGGCGGTCCGTGATGAGCTGCGCGACGTGATTCCCCCACAGCAGGCGCGCGTGGACCAGTTCGTCCACGGCCATCTGAAAGTGATCGCGGGCGGCATTGACGCTCCCCACCATAACCTGGTTATCCAACACCAACCGGCGGATCAGTTCAGAGCCCGGGATTTCCAGCGGGCGTTCACCTCCCGGGATCCCTGTAAGCACGTAGACCCCATTTGGAGCGAGAGCATCCAGAAGGTTGAATTCCAGCGCGGCGACGCCCGTAGATTCGAAGATCAGTTCCATGGCTCCCAGCGTGTCATCCACTTTGTCCGCAGCAACCTGGCGGCCATCCACGTAATGCCCGCCCACGTGCTCCAACCACTTCGGTCGGACCGTATCAGGGTCCATAATGTCCAGGCCATAGACCTCAGCCCCGCGCAGGCGCAGGATCAGGGCTCCCAGGAGTCCGATCGGACCCAGGCCCGCCACCAGGCAGTGACGGCCGTACAGCCAATCGGGAGTGGCCGGTGCATCGGGCAGCCGCGCAACCTGAAGCCGGACCGCCTCGTCGACGGCTTTTTCCGCTACGGCCAGCGGCTCGCATAACACGCCGATCGCTTCCAGTTCCGCAGGTACCTGCACCACATATTGTTCTTTGTCCACAACGTACTCAGTCTGGTAACCGTCCAGTCCCCAAATACCCCGCTCCTGATATCCACCGGTTTGGCACATATCCGACCGGTTCATGATGCAAGGCACGCATTTCCCACAGCCTCGGCGCACGGTAAAGACCGCATAATCACCCGGTTTCACCCGCGTCACGGCCCGCCCAACTTCCGTCACCTGCCCAAACATCTCGTGGCCGATGACCAGCTCATTCTGACCCTCGGGCGCCTTGGCTCGGCCTCCCGCGGCTTCCTCCCGGTCGGTGCCGCAAATCCCCACCCTCAGCACGCGGAGTTTGACCTCCTCCGGCGCGGTGATCACCGGCTCCGGCCGGTCGACCAGCATTAATTTGTTCGTGTTCGTTACGTTCGCGATAGCCTTCATGGAATAAACCTCCTTTCTTTAACTTGTTCTATGATTAAATTAACGCAAAGGCGCAGAGTCGACAAAGACTCTTCTTCGGAAAATGTCTTTCCGTCCAGGTGAGCTCTGATTTGCTAATTCCAAAGACCATTGCGTCTTTCGCGTTGAAGCTTTGATCATAATCGGTCAGGGCCACGACCTGGGTGGAATTATGTTACCGTTAACTTTTGCATCGGAAAATGCTCGTATCTCTTTTCCGTCACCACCCGGCGGATGCGATCGAACCCTTCCCAGACTTCAGTGAAAGTCGTGTAGAGCGGCGCAAAGCCCAGGCGGATGTTATCAGGCTCACGGAAATCGGGGATCAGGTTCATCTCGTCGATGAGCGCCCGATTGATACGATACCCTTCTGGATGCCTCAGGCTGATGTGCGATCCTCGCCGGGCAGGGTCGCGTGGGGAACCGAGCGAAAAGCCGAGAGGGGTAAGCTGAGTATCCGTTAAATAGGAAGCATACTCGGTCAGCAGGATGGACTTTGCACGGATGGCATCCAGGCCCGCTTCGAGCAGCGGATCCAGCGCGGCTTCCATTGTAAGCAGCGAGAGCATCGGCTGAGTCCCCGCCTGGAAACGGGTGACGCCACCAGCAGGGACGTAATCCAGGCCGAAGGCAAAGGGTTGATCTTGTCCCCACCAGCCCCAGATGGGTGAAGAGATTTTGTCCTGCAGGGACTTGTTCACGTACAAGAAGGCCGGCGCGCCCGGCCCGCCGTTCAGATACTTATAAGTGCATCCGATGGCAAGGTCCACATTCGATCTATCCAACTCGATGGGCAGCGCCCCGGCCGAATGACTCAAATCCCATAAGACCAGCGCGCCCTGGCGATGGGCCATCTCAGTGATGGCCGCCATGTCGTAAAGATAACCGCTTTTAAAAACGACGTGCGAGAGCGTAACCAGCGCCGTATCGCTGTCTGATCGCCTTTTCGAGAGCAGTGAGATCGGGCGTGATGTCACCGTCGTTCGAACCGATGCGAAGGATTTCATGCCTGTCCCCCATTAACTGGGCACAGCCCTGCAGGATATACAGGTCCGAGGGGAAGTTGAGCGTGTCGGTAACGATGCGCTTTCTATCGGGGAGCACGCCCAGCGCGGCCATAGTCAGCTTGAACAAGTTGATAGAAGTGGTGTCACTGACGATCACCTGCCCGGCCGCAGCTCCCGTCAGTTGACCGATCTTGTCGCCGACGCGCGAGGTCGCCTCCCACCAGCCCTGGTTCCAGCCGCGGATCAATCCCTGTCCCCATTCTTCTTCAACGACCTGCCTTGCCCGTTCGAGCGAGGCTTTGGTCAGCCGCCCAAGCGAATTGCCGTCGAAATACAACAGATCGGGATCGGATATCACGAAGCGCTCGCGGTAACCTGCGAGTTCATCTTTCGAATCCAATTCGTGTGCCAGTTCAATGGATGGGTTGAAAATAGTTTTTGTCATCACAGGTTTCCGCCCTATTTTACTTTCAATCGGAATGGAGATCGATATTCGATATTCGGGAATAGGGAAAGCAGGGGGAGCTGAACCATGATTTCCCGCATTGCCTGATTAAATGATGGAGATCATGCCCCAATCGCGGTCAGGTGAAGTCGTCGCTATCCGCGTTCTCTTGTCTCTATGAACCCTAAGTCAGATGCTCTCCGCCATCCACGGTCCAGACTGCGCCGGTCACATAGGAAGATGCATCTGAAACGAGACAGAGCGCGACCGAAGCAATCTCCGCGGGGCTGGCGAGGCGCCCCAACGGGTTGGCCCTGCTGATCTCGTCCACCCCGGCTGGCGTCGTAGATTGTCTCAGCATCGGAGTATCTACGGGGCCGGGACATAAACAGTTAACCCGGATGCCATTGGCCGCATGATCCAAAGCCATCGATTGGGTCAAGGTGATCATCCCACCTTTGGATGCGCTATAAGCGGCGCGGTGATACCCGCCCCCGAGTCCGGCCGTGGATGCGATATTCAGAATGACGCCACCCCCTTGAGCAATCATGAATGGGATGGCATACTTGCTGCATAGAAACACCCCCTTGAGGTTGACCGCCATCAGACTATCCCAGTCGTCCTCGGCAAGCTCAAGGACTGTCCCGATTAATAGGACTCCGGCATTATTGACCAGGATATCAAGCCGGCCGTAATTTGTGACAGCCGCCTGCACCATCTGCTTTACGTCACTGGCCTTCGAAACATCGCCTTCAATAAAAAAGGCTTCACCCTGGTTCTGGTGAATGACCGCCAGGGTTTCTTCGCCGCTTCCCGGGTCTCGATCTGCGATGACGACTCGCGCCCCTTCTTTGGCAAAGAGCATCGCCATAGCTTGTCCTATACCTGAGCCTGCGCCAGTGATGAGGGCTACCTTGCCTTGAAGTTTCATAACCATCCGCTCCATGACTGAGAAAACATCCAGCTCGATCCCCTCAACCCAGGGGTTATGCAGCGACGGCATGCGCCCCACAGGATTCGTAACTATAGAACGGGCAAAACGATTATACACAGGATGGTGTGTGATGGAAGAATATAAGGTATACGTGGGCATCGATGTCTCCAAAGCCTGGCTGGACATTGCCTTTCATCCCGACCAGGAGAGTTGGCGAATTGAAAATACGCAGAAGGGCATTCGTAAATTGGTCAAGCGTTTCCAAAGTATGCAGATTGAGAACATCGTGGTGGAAGCCACCGGCGGATATGAAGCCCAGTTGGTGGATAAGTTGTCGCTGGCCGCTCTACCGGTCTCACGGGTCAATCCGGGTCGAGTGCGCAAGTTTGCCCAAGGCTTGAACTGGTTTGCCAAAACCGACAAGATCGACGCCAAAGTTCTGGCCCTATTTGGCGAAAAAGCACAGCCACGGCGGGTGGTCCTGCCCAGTGCAGCCGAAAAACGTCTGTCGGCACTTCTCAAACGTCGTAAACAGGTGCTCGACATGCTGACTGCCGAGCAAAACCGCAAGGAATTGGCTGAAAAGGATGTGCAGACATACATTGAAAAGGTCATCCAGGTATTAAAAAAGCAGTTGGAAGATTTGGATACTCAAATTCATGATCTGATCGATCAGACACCTGAACTCAAGCAAAAACAGGATTTACTCCAAAGTGTCCCGGGCGTTGGCAAAGTCTTATCGGCCACGCTGGTCGCTCAAGTCCCAGAACTAGGTTGCTGTGATCGCAAACAAATTGCTGCTCTGATTGGGTTGGCTCCCTTCAATCATGACAGCGGGAAGAAACGAGGTAAACGTATGATCCGGGGCGGCAGACCTTTTATCCGCAATGTGCTCTACATGGCTACCCTCTCCGCCACCCGTTTTAATCCAATCATCCAAGCTATGTATGAACGCTTGCTCACAGCAGGCAAGCAGAAGAAAGTGGCGATCGTTGCCTGTATGCGGAAATTGTTAACCATCTTGAATGCAATTATTCGTACCCAAACCGCTTGGCAACCTGTGATCAGCTCTTGACTTTCATCACAGTTGCTACTCACGCACCTTTAGCTTTTCCCCTTCCGTTATCACGGAATGGGAAAAGAAATTCCGAAAAATGAATATGGGCGGGTGAGTAGTTACCAGGATTCAATCAGACTGGCAATTTATTTTGGCCAGAGGATTAGGCTCGGCCCATCATAGCCGTCCACATCCGACAGGAAAACCTGTCCGTGTGAAGGCGCCGAGCACCCCTGCTCATCCGTGATGGTCACAGTTGAATTGAAGACCCCGATGGGAGTGAAAACGATCTGCCCCTTTTGACAAGTCCAGAGTTCAACCAAATAATAGGGACTATTCGCACTGAAGCGCATGCCGGGCGGAACGGGAGTGGTGAAATCCCAGGAGATCGTAACTTGATCGCCCTGGCGCACGGCCATGACGCCCGTGGGTGAAGGATAGTCGGGCGATTTGGGCAGGGGAGCTTTGTCAGGATATACCGGTTCAAGGTTCGCAATATCACCGTCAAGCTTCACAACCGTGGCATCGACCCAGCACGCATTGTTCCCACGGATCGCTTCCACATAAAGCCATATGCCGTTTGCGCCTTCGCTGCGCCCAATGACCTGAAGATTACTCCCTCCGCGGACCCCATATTTAGAAATATACATTGTGCCCGGGCCATAATAACAGACAGAATTCTCAAGGATCGCACCCCTAAGAAATACATAAGTCGGGATCGGGGTTGGGGTCTGGGTATCGGTTGGCGAAGGAGTGAAAGTAGACGAGCTCGTCAGGGACGGTGTCGCAGATGGGATTAAAGTTGCTGTGGACGAGGGGGTGGCTGTAGGAATAACAGTTGGCGCCACGGAAATAGTTGGGGGCGGGGTTGGTGGATGCGGGGCAAACACCCGGCTGATGATCAACCCGGCCGCAACCAATAACACAATGCCGCCGGCGATCGTCGCAAAAAGCTTTCCACCCGCGGGCTGTTTTGCTTTGTCCGGTTTCAGCGGGCCGGAAGACGCAATCAAATCCAGGTTATGCTGTGTGTAAGCGGCGCCTGTAACATCTCCAAGGCTTCGACGCAATTTGAGCGCCTGCTCTAAAGATTTCCTGGCAGCTTCAAGATTACCGCGGCCGATCTCGGAGGTTCCGATTTGGTGAAGCGCCCAACCTTGCGCGGCCTGGTCGCCGATTGCGCGTGCAGCTTGATAGACCCCTGCCAGAACGTTCCGCCAGGATTCCCAGAGACCGGATAAAGTCAGGAAAGGGTCAAGCAGGCGGCCAAGGGTCAGAACATCCTGCCAGCGTCCTTGGGATACGGCCCAATTCAATAAACCAAGAAGTTGGCCGAGTTCAGTCTCTAACGAAATCAAAATCAGCCCATCTGCCCTGTTGTATCTGCTCTGCTAGATACTGAAGGAGCCTTTCTCTTGCCAAACCATCATCCTGCCCCTGCATGACAAATTCGCGCAAACCCGAGAGCAACCTCAGGCGCGGGCTGTTGGCATACAATAATTGAAGCGATTCCAGTCTTTGGCTTACATCCTCCCCTTTGTCAACCCGTTCCAGCCATTTCCGGTCCACCGAGATGCCCGGAGCCGAGCCGGTTTCAACCAGCATGGCGCGCTCACCGGCAGACAGGGTGGAAACCACCAAACGAAAGGAACGCGACAACGCGGCTCTCACCGGTTCCTTTGTACCCGGATCGGTGGAACGCAAACCGGTCAGCGCCTCTTCAACTTTCAATCTTTTTTCTTTGATGGCGTTGCCGATCATAACCAGCGCGCCCGGGACGTCGCTCAGCAGGCTCGCGATCTCATCCAAAATGGGCTGTGAGCTGGCATCCAATGCCAGCCCGGAGCGCTCAGCCAGCAAGGCCAGGGAATCCTTGCGTTCAAACGGTCCGAGAGGAAGATCATCGTAGTCATCATCCGAAGCAAACTGTTCCATTTCTACAATGATCGGAATGCGTGGGAACAGGTTGGCAAGGATATCCAGATCGTGACTGGTAAGAGAGACGCCAAAAAGATAAACCAACGAATGGACATTGCTCAAATAGGTACGCGCGGATACCACATCTACTTTCAGGTGCGGCTCCGACTCGAACAGTGCGTCGAAGATCTCCTGGACAAGGTCTTCCAGGGCCAGGACCTTACCGGTCTCATCCACACCCTCGATGAAAACCACTCCATTCGGTTGAGAACTTGCAGCGGGACCATTGGCAGCTTGCTTGGCAAGCGTGGTCTTGCCCAGGCCGGGCTGACCATAGAGAAGGATCGGCTGCCCACCTGCAATCCATTTCTCCAACTGAGCCAATTCCTTCTCGCGGCCGATAAAGCTCTTTGGCTTGCGAGGCGGTTGGGGCGACATGGCGCGCTGCGCCACCCGCGGCGCGGCCTGTTTATAGACGATCGTTCCGTTGTTGGTATTTACAACGAAATTATTATCGCCAAAGACAATACTGCCTTCAACGTTTCCTTGAACCGTTACCGAGGGTGCAGGAGGCTGAGAGGTAGTCATGTACCAGGACCCTATCCATAAATGGCAGAAACTTCCCGAACTTTACGAATTGGCTCTAACTATTTTTTTGTATCATTGCCGGCATTGATATTTATGGTCCCGCTGTTGTTTCCAAGCGTAGTGGCGTTGTTTCCCAATACGATATTTCCCTGTACATTGCCTTGAACCGCTACACCACCCTGCCCCGCCGCCACGCCTCCGTTCGTTGCGACAGCCCCACTGCCCTGCAAGCTGATGGATTCCTTTTGAGCCTTATCCACCAACGCGGACAACTCATCCGCAAAGGCCGGATCTTCCTTTAACATCTTTCGCAGCTGCAGCTCAAAGGCGTCCTGGTTGTCTTTATCGTCTGCATTGCCAACGAGATCCTGGGCAGCGCCCTGCGCAGCGGGTTTCGCCTGGAATTTCTCTGCGATTTTGTCCCACAACTTGCCGGCTGTATCCGGAAGTTGTTTGGCGACATCTTCAAGGACGATCTTTCCTGCTTTCGCAAGGTAAGGTAAAAGGACTGAGGTAGCGGCAGCAGCCAGGGTCACCGGGTCCATAAGATTTCCTCTGCTTTCAACGGATAATTCCTTGAATTCGGACAAATATAGTATACAAGAATGAGTTGGGGAACGCAAGCAAGTTAATGGAATGCTGTCTTTACCCAGGTGTGCCGTACGGTCTTTTCTTCACAAAGCCTATCATCCCCTCCCGGGTTGTAGGAGGCGTTCTGAAGGCACCTCAGATCCGCGTCCGTTTCTCAAAGTGTCCCTTGGCACGAAATCAGCCTACAGCCAACTCTATCGCCTGCTCCATCGTCAGTGCGCGGCCCTCGGCCCAGAGCGAATTGAAATCGGCTTCCTTGAGCAGTGAGGGTAATTGAGCCACTGCCTGGTCGTATTCGATTTGCTCGTGGCTTGACATTTGCGCGCCGACCCTGGCGCGCAAAGCTTCCGCGGCGCCGAAAAGCCTGAGCGCGCGTTCGGGTTCTTCCTCTACCAGGGCGATGAATGCAAAGCATTCCAATTGATGGGCGATTGCCGGGCGGTTGCCCAGGTCCTGCCAGACCCTGATCGTTTCCCGATAGATTTTCCTGGCCTGATCCAGGTCACCGACCTGGCGGGCGACATGACCAAGTTCGCTCCTGACCACATTTTGGAAATTTTTGTTCCGTACAAGCCTGAAAATATTCAAGCCGTCCTCAAGATGTCGTTTCGCGGTTCCGTAATTTCCCAGGATCCTTTCGTCCATGCCCATGCCCATGAAAAACATCCCAAGCAGGATTGACACAGGCATGTCGTGAAGCTGTTCCTTGAGTTCTCCAAGATATTTCTGTTTTTCGCTTAAATCGCCTTTGCCGGCGGCAGCCCTGGCCATATTCAGATAAGCCATGCCCAGCCCCCACGGATCATGGATTTCATTGGTAAATATGCTAATCCTTCCTGTGCGGCTTCCGGACCGCCGGGCACGTTTATGAAACGGGAGACAATAAAGAACATTTCCAGGCTGTAGCCCAGCATGAGTTTATCGCCCGTAGTGCGTGAGATGGCTATCGCTTCCTGCAAAGCCTCCACCGCCGCAGGCAGCTCGCCCACTCCCAGCCCGACCATGCCCTGTGCAAACAAGGCCCGGGCGATCAATTTTTGGCGACGGGTATTGGCATCTCCATCTTCAGGCGGCAAGGAACGGGCCCGTTCAACAGCGGCTCTCCCCCATACAAGACCCTCTCTTTGATTACTAGCCCAGCCGGAAATGGTGCAAAAGTTCGCGGCTAAATGAATGCTCTCTTCAACGTGGTTCTCAAATCCCCATTCCAATGCAGCGCGCAGGTTCTCAAGCTCCTCATCCACCCTGTCGCGCCAGGCAATCACCTCCGGTGAGCGGAATGCATCCCACATCTTTTCCGAGAGATCGTCGAAGTAGAAGAAGTGCCGGTCGCGCGCCGCCGAGGCCTGCTTCGCATCGAATAATTTTTCGCGCGCATATTGGCGGATGGTCTCCAGCAGGAAGTAACGCATTTCATTCCCGCGTTCCTCGGTCACCACCAGCGATTTGTTGATGAGCTGTTCCAGGTTCTCCAACACATGCGGGTCTTCTGCCACAACTTCGAGAGCATCCAGCGTCCAGCCGCCGACAAACACCGACGCGGTCCGCAGGAGTTCTTTCTCCTGCCTCGGACAGCAGGTCATAACTCCAATCGATCATTGCGCGCAGGGTCTGTTGCCGCGGCAGGGCGGTACGGCTGCCACCCACTAGCAGGCGGAAGCGGTCGTCGAGCCGCGCCGCGATCTGTTCGGCGGAAAGCAACTTCACGCGCGCGGCGGCCAGCTCGAGCGCCAGGGGGATGCCGTCGAGACGGGAGCAGATTTGGGCGACGGAGGCGGCGTTGCTTCCCTGGCGGGTCAGGTTAAATTTCGGGTTTGCCGCGCGGGCGCGTTCCACGAACAACTGCGTCGATTCGGAGGCCGCCAGCGAAGGCGTGTGGTAGGCCGTCTCTCCGGCGATGCCCAACGCCTCGCGGCTGCTGGCAATGATCTTTAGCCCCGCGCATTGGTGCAGCAGGTCATCCGCCAGGCGCGCGCAGGCTACGATGAGGTGTTCGCAGTTATCGAGGATGAGCAGGATATTTTTATCGCGCAGATAATCCATGACCATGGAGGTTAGCGGAGCAAAGGGATGTTCCTGCAAGCCAAAGGCTTGCGCCATGGCGGGCATGATCTGCTCCGCTTGGGCCAGCGGAGCCAGCTCGATCAGCCAGACGCCATTTGCAAAGGAGGCTAGCTCTTCTGCGCCGGCTTCGATGGAAAGGCGCGTCTTGCCCGTGCCGCCCGAACCGGTGAGCGTCACCAGCCGGGAGCCTTGCAGCAAGGCATGGATCTCGGCCATCTCCCTTTCCCGGCCCACAAAGCTGGTGAGCTGCAGCGGCAGGTTGTTGGGGAACGAATCCAGTGTCCTGATCGGCGGGAATTCCGACGGCAGCCCTGGGATACATAACTGATAGAGGCGCTCGGTTCGCAGGATATCCTTCAGGCGGCGTTCGCCAAGGTCTACGAATTGGATTTCCTCCGGCAGCCGGTCGCGCGTTAATTCATAGGTGCTTTGCGATAGCAGGATCTGCCCCCCATGCCCCGCAGACATGATTCGCTGGGTCAAGGCCAGGGTCGCATACCCGGAGTATGTATTTTCTTTCGAATCGATTTCCAACTGCGCCGCGCCGGTGTGGATACCCATGCGCACTTTGACCGGCGCGGGCGACCAGGCTTCGTTGTGTAACGACTGCTGCGCTTCCATCACGGCGCGCAAGGCGTCGTTGGCATTGTGAAAGGAGGCCGAAAAAGAATCGCCGATCACGCGAAAGACAAACCCGTTGCAGGCTGTAATGGCCTGGTTCAGGATCTCATTATGGCGCGCAAGCAGGGCAGGCATCGCATCCGGATACTGCTGTGCGAGTTTTGTGCTGCCTTCAATATCGGTGAACAGGAACGTGACAGTCCCGTTGGGGAGATTTGAATTCATCACCGCACCAGATAAAGGTGTTACTTGCAGGTCATTGCGATCTGGCGTTTTCCAAGGATATCTCTAGCGTTGACGGAAAACAAGGGGGCTCGCCCTTGAAAAGCACAAGGATCTTCGACAATGTCAGCGTGTGGTGTCATTGAAACAAGTCGCCCCCCGTCGGATATTTCTTGTCCACATCCTGCATGAAAACCGAGAAGGCATTGCGCGTATCACCCGTGAGCGACTTATAGGTATCGGCCATGGTGACGCCGGGATTCTGGCAGATGTAAAGCGGCGAATGTCCGCCGACGACGTTCAGCCAGTAGAGGAAGGCCAGGGCACAACCCGTCGAGACCGCGTTTTGATCGGTCGGATCGCTGTGGTTGATCCAGTCCACCCGGCTTCCATTCAACCAGGTCGGGACCACCGCAAAGTCGTCCAAGACGCCCGGGCAGGCAAGCTCTGCCCCGAAGCGGCTGAGCGCCTCCCCACCGTTGGCGCCGCAGTCCGTCCCGCCGTTCTGCACCCCCATGAAAACTTCCATGAGCTCGGCGACAAACAGCGCCAGCGTACGCTTGTAATTATTCTGGTCCAGATCGCAGTAGAGGGTCGCGTCGATACAGGTGGAATGGTAGGCCCCGCCGGTGCCATCATGGAAAGTGGAGAGCGGCGCGATGACGATCTTGGCGCGCGGTTGGTTGATCATCCCGAACCACTGGAAGGCGGTGGAGTATTGGCCGTCGACTTCGGGGTGAAGCTTTGCCGCACATTGAGCGCCCTGGGCGCCCAACGAGGTGGCATAGTAAATGTCGCAATAGGTGGTGGAGGAGGCCAGTGTGACCGTGTAATCAAACCCGCTTTGGATGCGGCTGGCCCGCAGGACATCATAATCGAGGATAAAGCTGGAGCTGGGATGAGCAAAAATGTTCATGTTAGGGCGCCTTTATTTTGTTGTAGACCGCTATCCAATTCGTGGCGATGGCCACCTGAGCCGCGTGCAGACTCATCTTGCCTGAACATACCTGGTCGTGCAGGTAGATCTCCACGGTATCTTTTTCGTGGAAGCCGGGAATAGGGGTAGCTGGTTCCGGCCATAAGTTGGATGTATCGCCCGGGGCGTTGCTGCCGCCCAGTTCCAACGGCACCAGATGATCGATCTCGTATTGGCCGGGAACGTGCGAGGTAATTCCGTAAGCGGCATACACCTGGTTCTGGAGCGCCAGCGGAATATCTGGGATCGTCTTGGTGTAACCCGCCAGGCAAATGTCGTGGCTGGATCCATCGCCGACCGTTGCATCGGGCAGGATGTTACCGGGAGTACAGCCCTTGTCCTGAAGCGGCAGCTGCGCGACGCACCCGGTTGTTCGGGTCTGGGCGCCCCAGGCCACATCGACCGGCGGCGTGTTCGTGATGACGGGAGGAGTGTTTGTAACAGGCGGCGAGGCAGTAGCGCTTGTAGGCGTGATCGGGACGGGTGTTATAGTTGGGACAAGAGTGGGGGCCGGGGTGGGCGTGGCGCAGGAAGCAAGTAGAACCGATAAGGCAATAAGAAATACTTTTCTCATGGCACCTGCTTTTCTACTGATAAAGTGATAATGTATGTGGCTGTTCGGAATCCGGGAGATTTTAGCACAGGAAACCGCGTATTGGGCTTTGCAGGATGACAGCTCGTGCCGGTCCTCACTATTGATGGCCGTATGATCATAGCCTATCAGAAAATCATGCTCATCATGTTCCAGGCAATAGCCCCAATTCGTCCTTCAAAAGGCCTGACCGCAAAGCGTGTCTGCTTCCCACCGGGTCTAAAAATGGGAGCTTGACATAAATAATATTAACATGCATTTATCGCCGATGATTTGGCAATAAGCGAGTATACAAAATAGATATTTTCGATGGCCGACTCACAATCAAGCGTATTCAGGCTCAATTACGGTTAGGCTATGATTTTGCGCTGCAGAGAAGACAAACTGTGAATTTAGCGGTTTAGGGCTCTTGTCCTACTGCGATACATTTTGTATGCAGTGATTCGCGATGAAGCGTACTCAGGCTCCCTAAAGGGCGCTGCGCGGCGGTCCCAATTGGGCCATGATTTTACCCTTATTCCAAGTCGGGCAGTTTTTATGAAAGTTTCTCTATGACGTTCCAGACACTAATTTCGCCTTTGCCTTTTACATTGACTTTTCCACGCGACTCGCATTCGAAATCATCCTTGATCAGTTGGTATGTATCTTCTGTGATTTGAATACATCCACCAGAACCATGTGACTCCATTCGACTGGCCGTGTTTACAGTATCTCCCCATAAATCGTAAGCGAATTTCTTTTTTCCGATCACGCCCGCCACCACGGGACCTGAATTAATGCCAATTCGAAACTTCAGTTGATATCCGTGGATTTCGTGCTGGCCGACATAATCGCGGATATCCAATGCCAATTGGGTTATCGCAATGGCATGATCGACGCGACGACGCGGAACCCCTGCGGCAACCATGTAGCAATCCCCGATCGTTTTGATTTTTTCCAAATTGTATTTTTCGACCAGCGTATCAAAGTGGGAATAGATGTCGTTGAGTAATTCCACAAGTTCAGTCGGGGTCATGGACGCCGACATCGGCGTGAAATTCACCACATCGGCAAACAGAACGCTGGCTTGATTAATATGCTCGGCGATCGTGCGGTTCTCGTTTTTCAATGCCTGGGCAATCTCAGGCGGCAGGATATTGAGCAGCAGAGTCTCGGATTTAAGTTGCTCGACCTGCACCATTTCCAGTGCAAGATCCCGCTGGTGGATCAACGCCTTCAAATTCCAGTACAAAATTACAGAGAAATTGACGAGATTAATGCCCCAGAAGATTGTGCTAATCCCCAAAGGCACGTGATTGCTGGAGCGCAGCAATGGTTGCAGAGCAACGACGAGAATCGCCAGGCCAATGGTTGCGCCGAACCACGCCAGGAATTGGCGAATGGGCTGGGTGATCATTGAGAACGGCGCGATCAAAGCAAATAATATAATGCCGGTTGAATTGGCGATGCCCCCCAGTGACAAGACGATCAAGAGATTGGCCGCCACATGGACACCGAGATAGAGATTTCGCACCCGGGTAGCTCTCATGCGCCTCACGGACAGGAGAGCCAGCAGCACGATATCAAAGATGGCATAGCTCGCAAATCCGATAAAGGCTCCTCTTTCGGCAAAATACAGGTAGACAAAAGCCCATGCCAGCATCATAGGAGCACCGATAAACATCGTGGCGACCATCTGTGTCATGAGGCCTTTGAATTCTGCCGCGTCGTATAGGCCTTCCTCAGGTTCGTAAAGTGAGGCGCTTAGGCGTTCGAAAAACGTAGATTTCATTGGATCAACTCAGGTTTTCTTCTTGCCAGAATGCGCCTAACTAGCGTTATGCGGCGGCGGTACAACTGCCTTTAGACGGTCGCTGTACAAGTTGCCAGGTTGGATTGTTGGGACAAGAGTGGGGGCTGGTGTGGGTGTGGCGCAGGAGGCGAGTAGAACCGATAAGGCAACAAGAAATACTTTTTTCATGGCACCTGCTTTTCTACTGATAAAGTGATATGCTTGTTCGGAATCCGGGGGGATTTTAGCACAGGAAAGCGCAGTATGGGGCTTTGTAGGATGACAAGCTCGTGCCGGTCCTCACTATTGATGGCCGTAGGATCATAGCCCATCAGAAAATCATTCTAATCATAGTCCCAGACAATGACCCACTATAGTGCCTGAATCAGGAAAGGCAACGCCAATCTCCAACAAATATGGCATTCACAAACGCTTACCAGTGGAGAAGCCTCACACCGTCCCCTATTTGCGGATACGCTCTAAGATCCGTGAACCGTTATCTTTGAGCCATCCCATTCAAATGTCAGAGTATTTGAGCGTAGACTGCCCGATTGCCAGGAAATCTGATATTGGCCTTTGGCCGAAATGGCAGGGAGATTCTCAAGAGGGATGCGTATTTGTGGGCCGCCAGGTGCGTCCGTGTAGTTCTCGAATGACATGCCATTAAGCGGCAGAGAACCGGCAGGCGGCGCAGACATTCTTACTCCAATGTCTTGCGGAAGCCATATGTCGCTGTTTATTTCAGCATCAGTAGGAGAGTGAGGTACCTGCTCGAATGTTTTCTTGTCGCCACCTGGTAACGTTAGTTCGAGAGAGCCGGAGTTTAAGTCAGATTCTATTTGAGAGCCGGGCAAAGTATCTCCAGGCTTAACTGGAAACTCAAGCCAGAGCTCCAGGCGAGATGTCGCCGGGTTTTCATGACCTACAATCCTGACGGATGAGCCAGATGCGGGCGCGGTCTGATCGATAGAGGTTGGCGGAATGGGCATATCAGTTGGCGGCAGCGGGGTAGGCAGCGTCTCAAGAGTAGGGGTTGATGGAACAGCCGTAGCAGTTGGCGGAATAGCTGTTGCCACCGCAGTAGGTTGAGGCGGTGTGCTGCAAGCAACCAGGAGTAGTGCTCCCAATCCCAAGTCAATCATCACACGTAATGATTTGTAACGCTTCATTGATTTGCTCCTTTCGCGAACGTGAGCAGCGCGTGCGGATTACTGTTGTGGCCAAATTCCATGTTAGTCGGGCATCTGGCGCCGAACATTATGGGATTTCAAATTCCGCGTCCGCTATTTTCTCTGCCTGCAAATTTGCGGTTGTTCCATTAATGTTAATAATATATCCGCCGCTTTTGAGATCTGAGAGTGTCAACGTACCGGTATTCGCAAAATTGCCAGCGGAATCAGCAATATTGATGGCTGTCACCTCAACCTGCTCCGAGCCGTCCGCATTCTTTACCCCGGTTTTACGGAACAGAAAACCTCCAACCAGGACGTATTTTGAAAGGAGTACCGAAATCTCCCCCGGCTCCCAGGTTATTACCAACTGATTCCCGTCTACTGTGAGGGTAAAAGGCCCTGTCAGGACTGACTCCTTTGTCATCGTTGCCGTGGGCGGAATTGCCGTCGGCGCGGCGGTAGGCGGCTGCAACGTGGCGGCGGGCTGTGTTGCGGCAGGAGAACTACACGCGCTCAGCAAGACCGTCAGGAGCAGAAACGCAAGAAATACTGACCCTATTGAATTTTTCATAAGTTTTTTCCCTTTGGTTTGATTGTGCGGATCAGCCCGCCTAACCGGGATTATGCGGCGACCGTATAACGCCTTATTGACGGCTGCCGCCTAAATCCCCAATCATTTTGTTAGAGGGCCATGCCTAATTGGCAATTCTTGTCCATAAGTTTGCAAATTTCCGTCCCTTAAATATAGTGCCGTATGTCATCAAAAAGTAACGCCGGTAACCCAAATCCAACGCATGAAGTGAATATTCACTTCGTGCGGCTCCTTTCCGTTCTTTCTCGATTGCGCGTCCACCATGACCTCGCTTTTGCCCCATAATGACTCAAAAGTTTTTCCATTTCTGGGAAAGCTGACGTCTTTGGTTTGTCGAATGGAGTAAAGTACCTGCCAACAGATACATCAGAGGCGTAATCAAGCGCCGTCCAGTCATAGAGATCTCGTTGATTGACGTCAGCCCCATGCTTTAGAAGAAACTCCGCCACTTCCAAGTGGTTGTGCATGGCAGCATAGTGCAACGGTGTACGGCCATACGATGAGGGCAGCCCGGGTTTAGGTTCTCGCCAATGACTAAATCCCTTGACAAGCGGGGAATATTCAACCGCGTTTATCTCGGCTCCCTGTTCAACGAGAAATTGGCTCATTTCCAGCCGACCATTTGAAGCAGATACATGCAGCGGTGTGGTTCCCGGGTCTATTTCATAACTTTTCGGTTTTCGAGTATTAACATCTGCATGATGGCTCAGTAGAAGCCTGGCCGCTTCGACGTTGCCTGATTCTGCGGAATAATGCAAAGCCGAAAAACCTACTCCCGAGAAAGCATTCACGTCCGCCCCCCTTTGTAAAAGCAGACGAATCATGTCAAGCTGCCCACGGTTGGCCGCCATTGCCAGCGGAAGCATACCCTTTTCGTCGCGCGTCTCAAGGCCTGCGCCACGGTCAAGAAGAAGCCCCACGACCTTTTGTGCGTCAGCTGTGATAGCGCGATGCAAAGGCGTGCCGAGCGCCCAGATATTAACGGACGCACCGTTTTCCAGAAGCAATTTCACAATATCCTCATCACCCTTCTCTGCGGCAAGGTGTAAGGCGCTCGAAGTGCGAACCGTGCCTGAGGTATAGTCTTCGCCTTCCTGCGCTGCGTTAACGTTTACCCCCTCTTAAGCAGTTGTCGAATGGCGGCGATGTCGGACCCTTAACCGCATTGGACAGGGCCAGTTCTTTTTCTCCGATTTTCATGGGCAGCTTCCTTTTGCCTGAATAAGAATTCCCTTCGACCTTGCAATGAGTAGATCAACCGGGACGTCTCCATTACATTGGTTAAAAGGCTATACGTGAGCAGCTATTATTGCCCCAAGTATACAAATTTTCACCCCTTAAATATTGTGTCGTATGTCATCAAAAAGTAACAGCGGCAACCTGAAGCCCGCATGCTATGCACTTCGAAACGTCCTCGTCTTTTCTCCCCCAAATACGTGATTCAAAACAACATTCTCAATCATAATTTTGTAAAGTATTTGGGGGAGATGCCCGGAGGGCAGAGGGGGTCGATTTGGCGATAAGCGAGTATACAAAATGGCCTTTCTCTAAAGCCGGATGGAAATCATTACATCAGTCTTATCCTTCAATGAAAACGTTGATCTTTTACGGTCTATCGATAGCTCGTACTCACCCGGGAAACCCATAATAGAGAATTGCCCATTCGCATCGGTTGTTTTCTTTGTCGACTTCAACCACCACTCCCCTTTCACCAACTTCAACAATTCGGTATAGGCTGGTTTGATCGAGTGATCCTTCCGCAATAAACCGGCTGGCGCATTGAGCCAGCTTCCATCAGACAGATCCCACCACGTGATCGCCTCCACTGCAGGGTGGGATAAAAGTGTTTTGTAATGCAAGACTACTTCCTGCGCCTGGCGTTCTTCCGCATCCGGCGTGCTTGGCCAATCGTTCACCTGGTAATCATTGAGATCGACAATCTCAGGCGGCATGAGATGCCCTGAGACGAGCGTGTTCTCTGTAAAGTGGATTGGAAGATTGAACCGGGCAAATCGTTCGAGTATGCTCAAGGTGCGTTTACTCCCCCAATATCCCTGATGCATATGCGATTGGATGCCGATGACGTCTATCGGAACACCTGCTTCGAGACATCCTTCAATGAGAATATCATACGCCGGTGAGACATCAAAATCGTTTAATAATAATACGGCTCCTGGGTTAACCTCGCGGGCAGTTTTGAACATCGTATTGATCAATTTTATCCGGCCCATTTCCTTGCACAAACGCGTGATCCCATTGTCGTAGCGGTCGAATATCGGCATGATCACTGCCTCATTGACCACGTCCCATACGTCAATCACCCCGGAAAAATCGGCAACATCTCGCCGAATACGCCCCACCAGGGCATGCAGGATCTCCCGATTGCTCATCTCCAGTAACCAATCTGGCGCGAGGGTATGCCAGCACAAGGGATGGCCTTTTACAATACAATTGTGTTCCTGATACCATTGGGCTGTGTTGCAGATCCGTTTTGTTTGCGGCTGTCCGCGCACCGGCTCAAAACGGCCCCAATAAAAGGGTAGTGTCACCTGGTTGAATAATTGGATAAACCGTTCGTTGCGCAGTTCTGCCTGCTCTTTCTCCTTCCCTGACAATTCATCATTTGCCAGGGCAATGCTGCTTTCTCCCCAATTGCTTCCGAATAAGAACTTATGATTTTTTTGCTCTACGAATAGTTCCTGGTTGGAGATGGGAGACCCATTATATGAAAGAGTAATGGTGGCGTTCACCATCCGGTTTTGGCGGATGGCGAGATCGAGATTATCTATAATGTTGGCAGGATTTTCCATACGAACTCCTAATGGGGATGAAGATCAGATCCTGATCGCGGCAGGCAATTCAAGCGCGTGATCAAGCCGGTCAGAATCATAGCCCGTCAAAAAATCATTCTAATCATAGTTCCAGATAACAACCTATCTGAATCTTACCCTAGAGGGATGGAAAACGGACTCCCCTTCCCAAACGGGAAGGAGCTGGGGATTAGGTCTCATACCATAGCCGATCAGAAAATCATTCTAATCATAGGTCCGACCAAGAACTGTCCAAGACGTATCATTCGTCTATTTCATTAAGGAAAAATTTTAGACGAATTTACATCCGCCATCAACAAAGTGGCATCAATGGAAGGAAATGAATTCCCAAAGATGGTGGATGAAGCTGGATCAGATGAAGTTATGAGAACCGCCGCTGGATTGCCGATGAAATAAACTATCTGAATGTTGGAGGGGCCTGGCAGTATAACCCGTATATCGACCAGGCCCAACAACGGATTTACTCTATGCTTCATATACTTAAATGATGTCATTATTTTCTTGGAAAATCCGGCAACTCGATTCCGGAATTAGTAATGAGATACCCAGGAAATCTCTCAAAGTCAAATAGCCGTGGAAATGGCTGAAGGTCGGCTCTATATGCCTCAGGCTGATATAAGTAGAGCAAGAGAGCAAAAAGGCCTGCTAGTGGCGTGTTTGATAAATAAATCAACATAGTCGTGGAACATTAATAATCATATACTTCTCATGCCAGATTTGGGAGGAGGCCGGTATGAGGAGACGCAAGCCGAAAACGATACGTCTGAGTAAATTGGATAGTCGTGAGATTGAGCGATTGTTGAGGGATGGCCGAACCGAACAACGGGTCGTCCGGCGCGGGCAGGTTTTGTTGGCGATGAAAAACGCTAAGACGATCATTCGTGATTTGTGTAAGCGAACGGGTATGACGCGCTTTGGTATTTGGCGTTTGTGTCGTCGGTACGAATTGGTTGGCCTGAATGCCATTTACGATGCGCCGCGTGCGGGTCGGCCGCGAGAAATTACGGCGCTGCAACGCGTGGGGATTGAACAACTAGTGGAGTGTTTGATAAGTAATTCAACATAGTCCGGTGGACTTCTTTTCAGCCCAATCGTGCAAGTCACGACGGGTCCAAGACCAGTTGATAGGTTGAGCCCAAAGGCGATTATATTCTGGCGTGCTGGCATAAAGATGATCAATAAGTTGTTGGCGGCTTTCCCATCGGCCGCGCTCCAAATAGCGCACATCGAAACTTTTCAGCAGTAGTTCAGCTTGATTGAGCCAGGAAGCATGTGCGGGTGTGTACAAGATACGCAAGCGTGAGCCATAACGAGACTGTAGAGACGAGCGCGTTGCGGCCGAGGTATGACTGGGGCCACCGTCGCAGATCAGATGAATGCGTCGAAAGGAGTGAAAGGGTTGCAACAAACGAGGCAGTGCTCGGCAGAAATGTTCGCTGTCATTTTGGTCCAAGCAACTGCTCCGCATCTGGCCGTTGTAGATGTTGAGCAGGGCCAGGAAATTAACGACGCCATGCCGTTCATATTCAAATTCCTGTCGTTCGATCTGGCCCGACTGCATCGCTTGGGTAGGATGCACTCCGGCAAGCGCCTGAATATTCGGCTTCTCGTCCAGGGCCAAGGCGATTTCGCCTTGCGCCTGGAGGGCCTCGGTCCTTTCATATACCCACAAAATGCGACCGGCACGCTCCAGAAATTCGGCGTTCAAGGTGGGCGTAATCCAATAACGAGTGCGGTGAGGTTGCAGGTCCGCATCGTTGAGGAGGAGCGCTACGGTCGATTGCGCAATATGCGGGACCAAGCCGCGTTTCATCGCGATCTCCGCCAAACTTCGTGTGGACCAGTGGGTCATTTCCAACCCGACACCACTTGGCTCGCAACAAGCCAGTTGTTCAATCCCCACGCGTTGCAGCGCCGTAATTTCTCGCGGCCGACCCGCACGCGGCGCATCATAAATGGCATTCAGACCAACCGTTTCGTATCGACGACACAAACGCCAAATACCAAAGCGCGTCATGCCAGTTCGCTTACACAAATCACGAATGATCGTCTTAGCGTTTTTCATCGCCAACAAAACCTGCCCGCGCCGGACGACCCGTTGTTCGGTTCGGCCATCCCTCAACAATCGCTCAATCTCACGACTATCCAATTTACTCAGACGTATCGTTTTCGGCTTGCGTCTCCTCATACCGGCCTCCTCCCAAATCTGGCATGAGAAGTATATGATTATTAATGTTCCACGACTATGTTGATTTATTTATCAAACACGCCACTAGCACCTCGCACTCTCCCCCATCATCTGATCACTCATCACCGGCTTCGGACGCGGTTGAGCCCTTGCTTCTTGGGGTGAGCGTTGGATCATAACCTTGCCAGGAACTCCGCCGGGCGCAAAATCGGGATCTCTTCGAAGGGGGACAGTTCCAGCAGGTCGGCATCACCTGAAACGATGCAGTCGGTTTGCACAGCAAGTGCAGCTTCGAGGAACTTGTCGTCTTTAGGATCCCGGCAGGCAGTTACCCGGCGTTGCGGCCTGGCCAGTTCGCCGCGCGTGCGGATCAGGTTGACCAGCGACGTGATGTCATCCGGCTCGATGTGATATTTGGTGCGGAATTGAGCGCGCCCGAGCACATCAATGATTTCCACCACAATGTCGGTTGTGTAAACGACGGTAAAGCGGCCGTCGCGCAGGGCATGCAAAACATCGCCCGTCGTCCCTTGCTTGCGGATGAGGGCGCTCACGAATACCCCCGTATCGACCACAGCGCGCATGTGTTAACCTTTTCTCGCCGCTTTGATATCCGCAGCGATTTCCTCTTCACTGAATTCGGCGTTCACTTCCGCGAGGCGGGCCCATACTTTATCAAACCGCGCCAGCGCTTCAGTCTCCTCCATTTGCTGGTAACGCAGGTAATCTTCGTAGGGGATCAACACCGCTTCGGGGCGTGAACCGCGAGTCAAGATCAGCGGTGTGCGCTTGCGAACAACGCTTTCAAAAAAAGGCCGGAATTTGCGCTGGAGTTCAGTCACGCCGATAATTTTCTGCATATTAGGCTCCTTTATACATATTCAAATATGTATTTTAGCACATATTGAAGGTAGGGGCGGTTGTAGCGGCGGTTCATGAACCGCCGCTACAACCGCCCCATCCACCAGCCTTATTGTGAACTGCCGGCAGGAACCCTTCCATGATTTGTCAGTCTTCCAGGTGCAGGTATAGGTATCGCTCCTCGCCTCTCTCGCCTATTCTTTTCCCTTATCCCTGCTCAACTTCAACCATCTCCTCACCTGGCTCCTGCAATCTTGGTGTCATCGAACCGGAAAGTGGCGCCTTCATGTCAAGGCGCCACTTTATCGTTTACGTTCTGTCCTCAGTCGTCTCTGGCTCACTTACCCCCCCTTCATCCAAAGTTTAACGTCGGGATGAGTTATGTCGCTTTTATCTATAACAACAAACCGGCTTAGGCTGGGTTACGTTCCATCACTGGTATCTCCTTCTCCGGCATTGAAGTCGGTATTGGTATCGCTACCCAGGCCTCCACTGAATGAATCAGCGCCCATGCCGCCGGTCAACGAGTTGTTTCCGTTGTTCCCGACCAACACATCATTTTCTGTGCCGCCATCCAATACATCATTCCCATTTCCCCCGGTAAGCGAGTTGTTCCCGGCGCCGCCTGTCAACATATCATCGCCGTTTGCGCCGGTCAGGGTATCGTTGCCATTGCTGCCGATCAGTATATCGTTGCCATTTTCACCGGAGAGTATGTCATCTCCGATGCCTCCCAGCAGCGTATCATTACCATTCCCGCCATAAATGGTGTCGTTCCCATCGTTACCGCAGATCACGTCATTGCCATTGCCGCCGTAAATGGTGTCATTGCCGCCGAGGCCAACAATTACGTCAGAACCGTTGGTGCCATGGATCACATCGTCACCAGCGGTGCCAACAATGGTAGCGGGCAACCCATTACAGGTGGGTTGGAGTTTGACGCTAACTACTCCGGGGTCATGGTCGCTGGTACCACGGGCCACATCGTCCGGATAATCTGCCGGGAAGTCGCTGTTGATGTGCGCAATACGATATTGCTGTATGTCAGCCAGCATCGGCTGGTTGATGAACATCTGATCGAGCGTTTGCGCCATGCCCACAAACACATAGCTGTAGGCCGATTCGGGCGCCTGGTCCAGCAGAACTTGCCACATACTCTGCAAGCCGAGGGATGGATCATAGAGCGCGCCGAGTTGGTCGGTCGAGCCGGTCTGACCGAGCGGCGCAAACGGATCGTCCGGCCGCGGGTACACGTTCAGGTCGCCGCCCACGATAATGCGCGCATCCGGATTCTCTGCCTGGATGTAGGCCACAAGCGCCGCATTGTAATTTGCCTGCTCCGTGCGATGGGCAACACAGGTATCCGGGCCGCTCTTGAAGTGGTTGTCGATCACATATACATCATGATAGAAGCCCGTGCCAACGCTCGTAGTGTAAATGCGGAAGAGACCGATGTCTGGAGCACGCGGGAATACCCAGCTCGTCTCGCAGGCCCCGGTACCGGTATAGACCGCGTTCAGAGTCTTCGGGTTGGATACATCGCTATCGTATGGAACAGGCGTATAGCTCCCGATCACCGGATTACCTCCCAGGACGGGATCGCCAACAGGAGACAAAAGCTGTACACGGTCCGTGCGATACAGGAAGGCCGGGGCGATACCGCGCAGGTCCGAGCTGTCGCGGTCGAAGGCGGCATCATACGCCGGGCCGCCCAGCGAGGCCACCTTGAGCGCCAGTTCCTGCAGCACGTCCGGCTTGCCATCCGCGTTGTCAAGGGCGCCGCAGGTCAGCGCGCCGCTTGTTACCGTGCAGATATCCTGGTTCTCCACTTCCTGCAGCATCATGATATCCGGGCTGTGCAGGTCATTGATGATCTGGTGGGCGATGTCGGTCAGGCGGGCCTGGTAGGCGGCATCGCTGGCCGGGACGTAATCATAGGGCGGGGTTACCGCGGCCAGGAAGGGAGTCACCTGGGGGCAACCTGAATCGCCCGTGAAGTCGCAGCCGGAGAACGGGTTATTGCGGTAGTCGTACAGGTTCTCCAGGTTGTAATCTGTGATGCTGTAGCCGGTGCTTCGGTCGAAAACTCTGCGGAGGGTTGTTGGCAGCCGGGTCCGGGCCTTCGCTGAAAGTGGGCTGTTCGCTGGTCTCCACCCGGTACTTGCTGAAACTATAGTTGATGCCGCCGGACGGCGCGTTCGTCAGGCGTGTCGAAGGTGCGCGCCGGGTCCACCAATGCCTGGGCATCGCCCGCCGCGGACTTGATCCCCAGGCTGCCGATCAGGATGCGGTACCCGTTGCCATCCCAGTTGGCGGGGTCGAAATTGTCGTCGAGCGGGTGCGCGTCGCGGAAGGCCCTGCGCGTGTACGGATCGACGCGCTGCGCTATGGTGCTGTCTGGGCGCGCCACCCATATTTCAGCATCCGCCGGGCTGAACACATTGCGCCCGCCGAGCACGATGCTGTCCATCGGCACCTGCACGCGCATCGCCTGAAGCCGTTCCCAATAGCGGTTTGCATCTGCCAGGCTGGTGGGCGGGTTGGCGACCGCCGGAGCGACCTCCGAATCGATATCCACGCCGCTGCGCATCGACTGGCTTGGCGAGCGTCGGGCTCGATAGCTCGGTCATGTTGAAGAACTCGCTGATCCTGCCGGAGATGATCACTTCATCGCCCGACCTGTGGGCATGTACGCGCCTCCACCGGAGTCGGGCAGTGTGCTGTTGGTGTTCATGAACACGAAAAGGCCGTCCGAGGTGTTCGGGTCGGTATCCGCCGTCGCGGCGGTGTTCTGCATGAAGAATCCCTTGTAGGTGTTCGACGAATTGCTGATCGCCTGCAGGGTCTTCTCGTAGATCACGCCCTGTATGACGATCACGGTCTGGCCGGAGCCGTTGCCGCTTGATGCGGCAAGTACGGGGACCGGTGCAGGGTCGCATCTTCGGTGTCCGTCACCACACCGTTGACGGTGCCGATCGGCACGATCACGCTGACGGTCAGGCCGATGCTCGCGCTGCCGCTGCGTGCCTGGGCGTCGCTGACCGTGCAGGCCAGGCTCTTTGCTCCTGCTGTCGTGCTGTTGGCAACCGTTGTGGAAAAGGTGAAGGTATTATCACCGCCGCTCACATCCCCATTCGTGCCATCGTCGAAGAAAGCCTGGCTGGCCGGGCCACCGATGGCGCTCAGGTCGCAGGAGACCGTCAGGCCGGTACTGGTCGGGTTGGCTCCCGGCGTAACCGCCACGGTCAGCAGGGTCGCATCGCCTGCGAAGACCGTGTTCGGCGTGGCCGCGCCCACGCCCGATGGGTTGCTGGGTCCGCTGCAAACGTGCAGCTCCGAGGCGCTGTTGCGCGGGCTGGGCGTGCCGGCTGTAAAGTCCGCCGCTGTTATTATCGGTATCCATACAGCCAGCCGTCGTACGTAAGATGGCTGTTGTGTTGGTGGTAGCCGGGGCTGCGGCAGCGCCTTCAAAGCAGTTCGCGCCATCCCATTCCGACGAGACCAACAATGTCGCAAGGGCGGTAGGCGAACAGGCTGTGGAGCTGCCATTGCAGCCAATAGCTGTTGTGGTGTTTGACCAAAGCCACCTTGCCGCCTGTGGCGCTCATGTTGATTGGTGAGCTGTCGGTCACATCCGGCGTAGGCAGCGATGCATCATGCTACCGCCCGCTGCCCTCCTGTACGAGCAGGTATACTGCCCCGCGCCAGAGAGCCCGCCAGCGGAGTGTCACGGTAGCCCGAACCGAAATTGCCGGTTCCCGTTGCGCTTGTATACTGGATCGACCAACCGGCCAGGAAACCGTGCTTGTGCCAAGATTGAACAGTTCTACAAAATCATTCGTAAACACCCCTGGCACCGTTCCCGAATTGCCGCCTCCGCCATAGATCTGGCTGATGACAATATCGGGCGAAACAGCATAAGCCCGCTGGGTCTGTGTGGGCAGGAAACTTACGATCAGCGCCAGGACCAGCGCCAGCGAAAAAACAGTGGGAAAGAGTCTCTTCATTTGCATTCTCCTTGTATCCTTAGAAATAGCAGGGGCTTTCAGGCAGGATGTCGGACGAAAAAAAGATCCCTTTTACCTCCTTCACCTTAATAAATATCTGAAGTTCTTACCGGGGATTGACCCTCTGATTCTACATACAACACAATTGAAAAACAAGCATGCCTAATGTACCCCCGGTATTTGATGGGTCATGGCGAGACGGCGCTAGGTCTCCGACCTAGCGCCGTCTCATTCCTGTCACGCCTCCCACCCACCTCTCTCTAATTCCCGAATCTCGAATACCGAATATCACCTTCCCCATTACCTGATCGCCTGATCCCTAATCACTCATTTTTGCTTGACGATAGAACATTTGTTCTGTATAATCCCTGCATCTATGGCTGCCCCATCTTATAACCCCTCCGTGAATTCCACCTCGATCAACGATTACGAGCGAGAGTATTCGTTCCTGAAAAAGGATAAAAAAATCGCTCAAAAATCATGGCGAACCCGGCCTTCCTACCCGTATTTCGGGCCTAAACCCTCGCCCCACGCGGCCGGAGTGGAGGGAGGATTTGAACCCGGAATTGAACCCTAATTTTCTTTTTGCCTCATGCATAATCTGCGCCATCTGCGGATGATTTCTGCAATGTGACGAAGATACCGGTTCCGTGGTTTTGTGCGATAATATCAGCGAGGGTGTTTTCATACTGCCTTGTTGAAGTAGTTTCCAGTCCTTGCTGCGGAAAAGTAGCTGGATTTTATGGGCTTTTTCCTTTGTTCCCTTCGTGACCTTTGTGTTTAAAAAGTTTACTCCTTCCTCGGAGAGATGAATGTCTTCCAATCCATATCGATTTCGCGCCGCCATCTACGATTTTCAATCCGCCCACCAGCGCGCGGGCCTGGAGGAAGTATTGGCGCACGTGCGGGGCAGGTCGAATGATTTGCTTTCCTATGACGAAGTGGCGCAGAAATTAAAACTGCGTGCGCGGTCCGATGCAGGCATCAAGATGATCCCCCTGGACGCCATCGTCGGGAGCGCCGGGCGCTATACCGATTTCACTCGCACGTTCCTGCCGCGCAACACCGGACGATCAGCAGCGCTGGGCGAAGGTCAAAGCCGCCTTCATGGATCCCGAGAACGCCCTGCCACCCATCGAGGTCTACCAGGTGGGTGAAGTCTATTTTGTGATCGACGGCAACCATCGCGTGTCCATCGCGCGCCAGGAGGGGTTCGAGACCATCGAAGCGCACGTCATCGAAGTGCGCACCGACATCGCCCTCACGCCTGATGTGCAGCCCGAGGACCTGGTGATCAAAGCCGAATATGCGGAGTTCCTGGATGCGACTCATATCCTGGAGCTGCGCCCGAACGTGGACCTCAGTGTGACCGCCTGCTGCCAGTATCAGAAGCTGATGGAGCAGGTCTGCGTCCAGGAATGTTTGCTGGAACACTGCGGCGAGGGCGGCGTCGCCTTTCGTGAGGCCGTGGAGGATTGGTACGATCACGTCTACATCCCTCTCGCCGAAGCGATCCGCGACCGCGGCCTGCTGCGTTGGTTCCCTGGCCGCACCATCACCGACCTTTATCTTTGGATCTCGGAGAACCGTCTCGCCCTGGAGAAAGAGCTGGGCTGGGAGATCCAATCCGATATCGCGGCCACCGACTTGATCCTGGAAAAGAACGTCACGTCCGAAACCGGGAGCTGGCGCAAAGCGCGCACCGTCACGCGTTACACCGAGAACCTTTTTGCAGATATGCTTGTCCCGTTAAGCGGCGACGCTGATAGTTGGGATTCGCTCGAGCAGGCCCTCATCATTGCGCGGCGTGAAGGCGGGAAGATTCATGGCCTGCATATCGTGGACTCTCCGGAAAAAGTTCAAAGCCCGGAAGCCGCGGCCGTCCAGGACCGGTTCGCTCAGACCTGTGCGGAGGCCAGACGTGGATGGCAGGCTTGTGATCGAATCGGGCGAGATCACCCGCAAGATCTGTGAGCGCGCCAGGATGACCGACCTTGTTGTAATGAAGGTCGAGCATCCGCCGCTGGGCGGCCTGGCCTCTCTGAGATCGCCGTTCCGTACCGTCACCATGAATTCCTCCTGCCCCATCCTCGGCGTCCCTCAAAAAGCGACTCAATTCCAGCGCGCCTTATTGGCTTATGACGGATCGGAACGCGCCAAAGAAGCCTTGTTCGTTGCAACCTACCTCGCCGAAATGTGGAAGACCGGGCTGATCATCTTCACCGCCCTGGAGGGTTCCAAAGTGACCGCGGAAGCCCAGGAGCATGTCCGCCGTTATCTTGAGATCCATGAAGTGGAAGCGGACTACATCGTGAGCGACCAGGGCGCGTTATCCTCCCTGAACAAGACGGTCGATGAGCATAATGTGGACCTGGTGCTGATGGGCAGCCATGGCAGCTCCACGCTGCAGCAGGTATTTATCGGCAGCACGCTCGATCTTGTCCTGCGCGAATCCCGGGTGCCGGTTTTTATCTGCCGTTAGCCGAATCAAAAGAAGACCTCCGAGGTCTCAAGAGTATTTCGTAGTCCGTTAATTCGTCGCTGTTGAACACGGATAGACCGTAATATTTGATAGACACCTTGTAAAAATCTCTTTCTTATCTGTATTTATCTGTGGTTATGCCTGGTTAAAAAGGAGCTCTGCATGCCCTCTCCGAAAGTCGATAAAAAATTCATAGAGAACGGCGCCAAAAAGGTTACGGATACAGACCTGGAAAAGGTCGTTACCAAATCCGAGGACATTCAAAAGAAGTTCACTGCCCCTGGCCCGCTCCGGCGTTTTATCGAAGACGGCCAGCTGCTCATCTCCGTCGTCAAGGATTACCGGGCCGGGGCCTTTCGTCAGCTCCCCTATGGGACCATAGCCGCCATCGTCTTTACGCTGATCTACGTCTTCAACCCCTTCGACCTGGTCCCGGACTTCCTGCCCATCATTGGCCAGATAGACGATGCGGCTGTTGTAGCAGCCTGCATGATCCTGGTGGAGCACGACCTGAATACGTACAAGCTGTGGAAGGACGGCCAAAATAAAAAATAGCGGAACTTAGCCGCAGATTACGCAGATTTTACTGGTTCTTAAGCTTCAATCTGCGTAAATCGGCGGAATCTGTGGATGGATTTGTGCCGCGCCCGCAGACCATATAAGAAATCCTCGTATAATAGGGCTGAAGCCAAAAAGGAACGAAAATGACCACTGTCCAGGTAAACTTATCGTTTGAGCAAATTACTCAGGCCCTGCGCCAATTGCCCCCCCAGGAAAAAATCGCGCTCTGGCGCTTGCTGGATGAAGATATTGACCGCCCTGCGCTGGCCCAGCGCTTTGCATCCTCCGTAAGCGCAATCCGTAAGGCCTACGCTAACCGCAGCGAAGATGAAGTGATGGCCGACGCAACCAAAGCCAGTCGTGACGTACGCGCCAGGGCCCGCCGTGCAAAAAATCGTTCTTGATACTAATGTGTTGGTTAGTGCCGTGATTGCCAGCGGGTATTCCGCTTCCATTTTGGATGCCGTACGCAGGGAGGAAATTAAACTTATCACATCGGTCCATCTGCTTGAAGAATTTAGCGAAGTAATCACACGTCGGCGCATCGCCAGTAAATACCCGAAAGCCACACAGGCAGCTGAAACCTTGCTAGATTTTTTGCGGGCTTTTGCAGTGCTTGTGCCGGGAATTCCAGAGGAAGCCAATATCAGTGTTGACCGCGACGACGACTTTGTCCTCGCCTGCGCCGTGGACGGCGAAGCAGAGTGCATTGTATCTGGCGATCCACATTTATTGGATCTGCAACGCTACAAAAGCATTCCAATTCTGACGCCGCGGCAGTTTGCAGAGGAATTCCTTGAATAGAAAACGGATGCTATGAAAGCTACAGATCAAGCGATCACGGATGCAGCACAGGCCAGGGACCTCGAAGCCGCCAGAGCCGGAGACCAGGAGGCCTTCGAGCGGCTGATCGAGCCCTATCGTCACGAGCTGCTCGTGCATTGTTATCGCATCCTGGGTTCGTTCGAAGATGCCGAGGACATGCTGCAGGAAACCCTCGTACGGGCCTGGCAGCACCTCGATTCATTCGAGGGACGTTCTTCTTTGCGGGCCTGGTTCTACAAGATCGCGACCAACGCCTGCCTCGATGCGCTCGACACGCGCAAAAGACGCGGCCTTTCGAAAGAGCTATATGCGCGCGGCGACCCCTCCGCCCCCTTGCCGCCCGCTTCGAAAGAGGTCGTCTGGGTGGAGCCTTTCCCCGACGAAATGATCGACAGGCAGCCGAGCATTTATCCCGAAGCGCGCTACGAAGTCCGCGAGAGCATCATGCTGGCCTTTGTGGCGGCCCTGCAAAAACTTCCGGGCCGGCAGCGGGCCGTGCTGCTTTTGTGTGACGTATTGGGGTGGAACGCCGCCGAGGCGGCGGAGATCCTGGATATGACCACTGCCGCGGTCAACAGCGCCTTGCAGCGCGCCCGCGTAGTCCATGAAACAATCGGACCGCAAGACGGCCCCGACACCCGCCCGGTTAAATGAACAGCTCTCCTCCTTGCTGACGCGTTATGTCGCCGCCTGGGAAGCGGCCGATTCTGCCGCGCTGGTGGCCGTCCTGCGCGAAGATGTGGCGCTGACCATGCCGCCCTTCCCGGTCTGGTTCAGCGGCCGCGCCGACATCCGTACTTTCCTGGATGGTTATCTTTTCAAGATCTTCGATCCCTTCCGCTGTCAGGCTTAAGCCGCTGCGCGCCAACGGCTCTCCGGCTTTCGCGGTCTATCAAATGGATGCCTCCGGCGTCTACCGCGCGGCTGCCATCCATATCCTCACGATCAAAAACGGGGCCATCAGCGAGATCAACGACTTCCTGACCTCGACGGTCAACTTTTCTCCCAATTCGGCCTGCCGCTCGTGGCCTGACCGATGAATTTGACAGGATTTTTCCGTCTTATAAAGTGAAAGACGACGGTAAGACCAACTCTGTCAAATTCAAAAGGAGAAAATTATGAGTAACGATCTATCTTTATTCCTGCTGGCCATCCGCGGAACGCTGGCTTCACCCACGCTGGAGGCGGCGCGCAAGCTTCACAACTCCACGGCCGGCCATCCCGCCAATGTCGCGGCCGCCAAATCCCTGGGCGACGTGAGCCATATGGTGTATGTGCCCATGGAAAAGCCCAAGAAAGGCGCCGGCGAATTCCTGATCCTCGATATCTGGAACAGCATGGACGGCATCAACCAGTTCTTCGCCAACCCCACGGTGCAGGAGCAGGCCGGGCAAATCTTCACCGAACGCGACCCGGTGGTGTGGGCGCGGCTCGAAGGATTCACCAGCTATCACATCCCGGCCCCCTTCGGAAAGAACGACCGCTTCGTCACCACCGCCCGCGGCACGGTCAAGTCGGTGGACGAAGCCCGCAAGCTGCATAACTGACTCCGTGGTCAAGACGCTCGGCAAGGCCCGCAAGGCCGGCAACCTGTCGCACGAGGCCTACTTCCGCATGGCCGCCCCGGGTTCACCCGAAGCCAAGGAGTTCTTCGGCGTCGACGTATGGATGAGCGCCGACAACATGATGGGCTTCTACGAAGATCCCGAGTTCCTGGCGGGTTTCGACCACATGTTCACAGGCGAAGCCAACACCGCGGTGTGGGTGCATCCTGCCGGCGACTGGGCGGAGTGGTAAACTGACTTATCAATACTTGAGCAGCAACCAGCCTTTCAATAACAGGAGCGGCCTTCGGGCCGCTCTTATTTTTTCTCGAATAACTCGAGCCTCCGAGATGCGCTTAAGTGTGTAACAGATGCTCACTGAGCTTCTCACAGTCGATGACTGTTCAAGATTGACAGCCGCGGTCAGACCGTATCGGGTTATCCGTGTCCTTTTTGTTAATTTTCGCAACACCTGTGGTTTATAATTCCTCCGATATGGACAGCAAGACTCTGCACGTGCTCGAATACGACAAGATCCTCACCCGCCTGGCGGGCTTTTGTGATTTCTCCGCCTCGGCCGATCTGGCGCGCGCCCTGCAACCCACTGCTCACTTCGAAGAAGCCCAACGCCTGCTGGCCGAGACGACCGAAGCGCGCTTCCTGCTCTCCACCAACGACCTCTCCATCGGCGGCGCGCACGATATCCGTCCTGTCCGCTGACCTGGCGATGCGCGGCGGCGTGCTCGACCCGCAGGCCCTGCTCGACGTCAAATCCACGCTGATCTCCTGCCGCGTCCTCAAGAAATCGCTCGAGCATGCCGCAGAAAAAGCCCCGCGGCTCGCGCAGCTGGCGGCCGGCCTGCCCGATACCTTGGGCCTGGTGGACGCCATCACGCGCGTGCTCTCCGAGCGCGGCGAAGTGCTGGACTCGGCCTCGCCCAAGCTGGCGTCCATCAGGCGCTCGCTCAAAGTGGCGCACGACCGGCTGATGTCGCGCCTGCAAAAATATCTGACCGATTCTTCCTCCAAGCTGCAGGAACCGATCATCACACAGCGCGACGGGCGCTACGTGATTCCGCTGCGCGCCGAGTTCAAAGGCCAGATCAAAGCCATCGTCCACGATCAATCCTCCTCGGGCGCCACCCTGTTCGTCGAACCGCTGCCCGTGGTCGAACTTAATAATGAAGTCCGCGAACTGGAACTGGCCGAGCGCGATGAAGAACGCCGCATCCTTGCGGAGCTCTCTGCCCTGGTCGGCACCCACCATGAAGAACTGACCTATGGCGTGGAGAACCTGGCCGTGCTCGACCTGGCCTTTGCCAAGGCAAAGTATGCGCTGGAGATCAGAGCCAGCGAACCGATCCTTCATGAGATGAAAGCCCAGGGTCCAAGGTCAAAGGATAAAGAGGCGCAGCCGGCCGCCTTGAAACCTTCCGACCATAAACCTGCTCGACGCCCGCCATCCTCTGCTCGACCCTCAAACCGTTGTGCCCATTGATATCGATCCCAAGCCCGGCACGCTGCGCCCTGGTCATCACCGGCCCGAACACCGGCGGCAAAACGGTATCGCTCAAGACGGTCGGCCTGCTGGCGCTGATGGCCCAAAGCGGACTGCACATCCCGGCCCAGAGCGAATCGGAGCTGCCCTGCTTCCACGATGTCTTCGCCGATATCGGCGATGAACAATCCATCGAGCAATCGCTTTCCACTTTCTCTTCCCATATCACCAACATCATCCGCATCCTGAAGAAAGCCGATGGCCGTTCCTCGTCATCCTCGACGAGCTTGGCGCAGGCACCGACCCGCAGGAAGGCGCGGCCCTGGCGCGCGCCATCCTCAGCCACCTGCTGGAACGCGGCATTACGACCTTCGTCGCCACCCATTATCCCGAACTCAAGACCTTTGCACACGGTACCGAGGGCGTGGTCAATGCCTCGCTGGAATTCGACATCAAGACCCTGCGCCCAACCTATCGTTTGACGATCGGCCTCCCCGGGCGTTCGAATGCCCTGGCGATCGCCCAGCGCCTCGGCCTGGACCCCAACCTGGTCGCCGCGGCAAAAAGCGAGATCAACCCCGACGACCTGCGCGCCGATAAACTGCTCGACGACATCCGCAAGGAACGCAACCGCACTTCGCACGAACGCGAGAAGCTCGAGAAGGCGCGTGCCCGGCTCGAAACGCAGACGCACGAGCTCGAAAAGCGCCTGGAAAAGATCGAAGACGAACGCCGTGAGGTGCTGGCGAAAGCCCGCGCCGAAGGCGAACTGGAAGTCGCCGTGTTGAAACAAAACCTGGAATCTCTGAGAAGCCAGCTCAAGAAGGCCAGGCAGCCCCTGGAAGCCTTGAAAGCCATTGAGGAAAAAGCCGAAGCCTTCCAGGAGAAAATCGAAGCGCCGGTCGAGAGGCGGCAGACTGCAAACACGGAACTGTCGCACGGCGCCATGGCAGGTTCAACCGCCTATGGACAAAACCTTTTGCTCTCGGCGAAAGGGTCTTCCTGGCTTCGCTCAACTCCGAAGGCATTCTGACCGCTCTCGGTGATTCCGATGCGGAAGTCCAGATCGGCACCTTGCGTGTGCGCGCCAAGTTCGGCGATCTGCAGAGAAAAGGCCGGGCAGGCTATAGTCGAAACTCGCAAATCGAGGAGCAGGGATCGGGAATCGTCCAACCCGGAAGCCGGCCGCTTTAACCTGAAAGCATCCCCGGGCATGGAGATCAGCCTGCGCGGCAAACTGGTGGAAGACGGGTTGGACGAATTGGATAAATACCTCGAGAAGGCTTATTCCGCCGGCCTGCCTTTCGTGCGCATCGTGCACGGCAAAGGGACCGGCAGGATGCGCGAGGCGGTGCGCGCGGCCCTGAAAGACAACCCGTATGTGAACTCGTTTGAAGAGGCGCATGATAACGAAGGCGGCGCAGGCGTGACCGTTGCAAAACTTGCCAGAGAATAATTCAACGTGGTATAGCCCCCATCCGCAATCGTTTGTCGTTAGCAGTTCAGCATCCAGCGGCGGGCGAACAGCATGATGCGCCTGCGGATATAGAACATATAAGGGTCGGCTACGGAACGTCGTTCTTTGATCAGCGACATGGCGTCTTCGGGCGATAAACCCTGTGCGATCAGGATGGCAGCCCCCATTGCCACGCTGCGATGGCGTCCGCGTGCGCAATGAGTATAGACCTTTCCGCCCTCGCCAATCACATCCAAAGCGGCCTGTACTCCCCGGGTCAATGCCCGCACCGGAATGGGAAAGGTTGGTGAATCAAACGTGCGCAGCCGGAGGTAGTCAAGTGGCGGCTCGCCGCGACCTGGGTGGAGCCCATGACCAAAGCGCATGTTGATCACGAGACGCACCCCTTGCTGTCGCAACACTTCGTAATCAGTCCGCGAGGGGGTCGTGCCGATCCATAAATTATCCGTGATTACAGAATAATTCACCAGCAGATTTTATCATGGTCGTCCAGGGAGAAGCTTTATCTTTCCCGACTGCCCTCCCCTGCTGTTTTTATGCTAAACTTTCGCCATGACTTATCAAGGCGTTCTTGCCAAATACGGACATTTGCTCGACCTCCCGCCTCACACGCGCAGCGTCAGCCTGCTCGAAGGCGACACGCCCCTGATCCCTGCGGATAACCTATCACGCGAGATCGGCGGCGGCAGCCGGCTTTTCATTAAATATGAAGGCCTCAACCCCACCGGTTCGTTCAAAGACCGCGGCATGACAGCGGCCGTTAGCGAGGCCCTCGGGCGCAATGCGGCCACCGTCATCTGCGCCTCGACGGGCAATACCGCGGCCTCCGCCGCGGCCTACGCGGCGCGGGCGGGGATGAAATCGATCGTCCTGATCCCTGCAGGGCAAGGTGGCAGCCGGTAAATTGGCGGGCGCTTTCGCCTATGGCGCACAGGTGATCCAGATCGACGGTTCCTTCGATGATGCGCTGACGATGGTGGTCGGGTCTCACCAACAAGCATCCCATCTGCCTGGTCAACTCGATCAACCCTTATCGCATCGAAGGGCAGAAGACCGCGGCCTTCGAGATCTGCGATGTGCTCGGCTCCGCGCCCGAATGGCTGTGCCTGCCGGTGGGCAATGCGGGAAATATCACGTCGTATTGGGCGGGCTTCAAACAATACAACCAACTGAAGTCCACCGGCCTGCCGAAGATCCTGGGCGTGCAGGCCGCCGGCGCGGCGCCGCTGGTGATCGGCCATCCCGTTGAAAAACCGGAGACCGTTGCCACCGCTATTCGCATCGGCAAGCCGGCGCGCGGCGAACAGGCCCTGCTGGCCGCGGAAGAATCAAATGGGCGCATCATCGCCGTAACCGATGAACAGATCCTTCAAATGCAAAAGATGCTGGCCGAGCTGGAAGGCATCTGGGTCGAACCGGCGTCCGCCGCCGGCCTGGCGGGTTTGGCGCTCGAGATCGCCGCGCTACGAATTCAACCGAAGAGGCAAAAGCATTGTGGCCGTCTGCACCGGGTCATGGACTGAAAGACCCCGATATCATCACAAAGGATCTGCCCAAACCGCAGCTTGTCCCGCCCAAATTATCGGCCCTGGAAGATATCATCCTGTCTTAAGCAGAAGTCATCTCAAGCATTGTGATTGCGACCGCAGGTCCGCTGTTCTTTGCGGAAAGGGTGTTCTTCCCCGACCCTCGAAGAACAAAGGGTTTAGCAACCCATTCTTTTGCAAGATGAGCCCATTTAATAAAGCCGCTCTTTGTTCGTAAATGGGCGCTCACTTCACAGTTCAAAATTGATCATGAGAGTCCTTGTCAAAGTTCCTGCCACCTCTGCCAACCTCGGCCCCGGCTTCGACGCCTTGGGCCTGGCCCTCGACCTGTGGAATGAAACTGAATTCACGCCCGCCGAATCCTTCTGCCTTGAGGTCGAAGGCGAAGGCGCTCGGAAACTCGCCGCCAACGAAAAAAATCTCATCGTCCGTTCTGCGCAAAAACTATATGAGGGCCTCAACCAGCGGATGCCGGCCTTAAGTATCCGCTGTGTAAATCATATCCCGCTTGCTTCCGGGCTGGGGTCTTCCGCCGCGGCCATTCTCACCGGCCTCCTGGGTGCGAATGCCCTGCTCGGGTCACCGGTCACTAGTGAACGCATATTGGATCTGGCCGTCGAGATCGAAGGGCATCCCGATAATGTCGCCCCGGCGCTGCTCGGCGGGCTGGTCGTCTCGACCATGGAAGAGGGCAAGGTCAACGCGCATAGATTAACCATAGCAGCAGAATTTAGCTCTACCCGAGGTGGCCACGCATCATCGTCCCTTCATCTGACGGTTGCACTGCCCGAATTCAATCTCTCCACCAAACAAGCCCGCGCGGTATTGCCCGATCAGGTCCCGATAAGAGATGCCGTGCAGAATATCAGCCGCACTGTGTTGCTGACCGAAGCCTTCCGCACCGGCGACCTTGACCTGCTCGGTCAGGCCATGTCCGATGCCCTGCACCAACCCTACCGTCTACCGCTTATCCCCGGCGCACTCGCAGCGATGAATGCCGCCAAAGCAGCAGGCGCGGCCGCCGTGGCTTTATCCGGTGCAGGCCCCAGCCTGATCGCGTTCTCCGCGATGAATATTTCAAGCCCTGGCGAAGCGATGAAGCAGGCATTTGAATCCGCAGGCCTGCCGACGCGCATTTTTGAATTGAAGATCAGCGAGCAGGGGGCACAAATAGATACGGATACGTCGGCCTGAGGGAGTGATTTGCCGCTCCCGCTCCGCGTTCGCGAAGCACTTTGCGCAGCACTCCCGGAAGCACAGTGGCAAATCTCGTTGAGACCTGACCAACGGTTCTCTCCACCCACCATACATTAATTGTCTTCCATTCTCAATCCAAAATCGTACATCAGAAATCGAAAATCGGCTCCGACCCCGCCGCGGCCTCACAATGCCCCTACAACGACTTCACAATCTCTTTGACCAGGCCGGGGCCGCGGTAGACCAGCCCCGTATAGAGCTGGACGAGCGCCGCGCCCTGGTCGAGGCGGCGCTTCGCATCGTCAGGCGTCATAATGCCCCCGGCGCTGATGATCGGGATCTGATTATTCACACGGCGCACGATTTTCTGCAAAATCCCTTCACTCTGCACGCGGAGTGGTCTGCCGCTCAAGCCGCCGCTTTCATTGCGGTCATTGGATCGCAGGCCGGGGCGTTCGAGGGTGGTGTTCGTGGCAATGATGCCGTCCATACGGGTGCCCAGGATCGCATCTATGGCATCATCCAATTCGCGATCAGAGAGATCAGGTGCGAGCTTCACCAACAGCGGGACGCGTCTCTCAAGCTTCTTCTGTTCGAGCAAGCGCTGCGCGTGAAGCTGGGTGAGCAGGTCTTCGAGCGCGGCACGCGCCTGCAAGTCACGAAGCCCCTCCGTATTGGGCGAACTGACGTTGATCGCCAGGTAATCCGCAAAGGGAGCGAAACTCTGCAGCAGCTCGAGATAATCAAAGACGGCCTGCTCGTTGGGAGTGCTTTTATTCTTGCCAAGGTTCAGGCCGAGAAGAGTGGACGAGCCCCGGCCCAGGGGATAAGACTGGCGGGCCACACGCCGGCGAGGGGCAAACCCGATAAAGCGCTCGACCCAGCCGGAACGGAGATTAACGTTGAGCCGCGTTTGAACAAATTCCGATCCGCGGCTGGGAAACCCCATGCGGTTTATGATGGCTTCATCTTCCGCGAGGCGGAACAGGCGCGGCTGTGGGTTACCGGGTTGAGGCAGAGGGGTGATCGTGCCGACTTCGAGGTGACCAAACCCCAGCGCAGCCAGCCCGCGCAGCGCGAGGGCATCCTTGTCATAGCCGGCGGCCAGGCCGACCGGATTCTTGAAGGTCAGCCCCAGGACCGTAACCGGTTTGGACGGCGCGGAAAATAAAGCCTGCAAGAACCAGCGCGAGGGAGGAAAGGCTCCGGCCATGCGCAATGCGGAAAGTGTCAGCGCATGGGCGCGTTCGGGGTCGAGTTGGAAGAGGTATTTACGAAAGAAGGGATACATATCAGGAGGCGAAAATAGAACGCGGACACCTGCACTTGCGCCAGGTGCAAGTGTATTGCGGATTGGATGGATTTACGCGGATTTTCTTTTTCTCTCTTGCGTACTTCGTGTCCTTCATTGTTAAAATTTCTTCTGGCCGCTGGCGTTCAAGAAGTATTGGATCAGCTCGTCTTCCGGATGAGGCACGTCCATCAATGCGAACATCGCCGCCAGTTCGCCGCGATGGTGCGTCTCGTGGTTCGCCAGGTGCACTCAGCATTTGCCATAGCGGCACGTGGAAAGTCTCCCCCCTGAAGTTTGTATAGGTGATCACTGTTTGAAGGCTCTCTTCCGTTTGAGAACCGAGATAGGCGCGCAGCTCGGTCTCCTGTTTGCTCCAGCGTTCCTTGACGGAGGCGAGCGTCGGAAGTTCACCCGGGTCAAAATGGCCTTTGGGAGAAACGCCATGCCAACGCTGAAGCCAGACCCACTCACTGCTCAGCATATGGATAAACACGGCCTGCACATTGCCCCAACTATGTCCCTGCTCGAGATGGAGCTGTTCGTCGGTTAATCCTTCGGCTACTGTGAAGTAACGATGGTTTGCCCAGAAATTGTAATCGTAAAGCGTTTCAAGATATGGCTTGAGCTGCATAAGGCCTCCGGGGAAGTTTAAGATTGAAAACTTGAAGGTCGAAGGTTCAAAACTTCAGGCTGGCTTTTTACCCTTCAGCAACATTTCGATGGTCTTTGCAACACGGCTGGCGCGGGTCTCTTCTCGTTTGGCTTCCTCGATCCAGCGAACATATTCTTTGCGGTGAGTATAGGCCAATTTATCAAAGACTGCTTTGGCACCCTTGTTCTTCTTCAGTTCCTTCATTAGATCAGGAGGAACGGCCACCAGGCGCGGTTCCGTATCGGCCTCAAGCACGATCTTTACTTCATCGCCAAAGGTCTTGCCGACCTGCTCACGGATTCCTTTGAGGATGAGCAGCATGTGATGTTCGCCCCCCATGCGGACCAACGTACCGCGATAAGGGACCCCTTCGATCAGGGCCTTGATCTTGGGCCGCTTGGAGCCAAACGCTTCTTCCACGTCAAACGGTATTTCCACGAAGCCACCGCCTCCACCTGCATTCTGAATGCGGCCTGTAAAGGTTTGTTTTTTGGGCATGGCAGCTCCTGTGTGGTGTCACAATTTCAGAAGTTGAAAGGTAAATATGCCACAGAAATATAACACGGGGGAGAGGCCAAGGAAATAGGCAATGATAGCCAGCGTGCGCTCCCGAGGCGCGCCGGCCCCGCGCTCAATTTGTTTCAAGGCAATCCTTGCCATCAGCGCGGCGGCCAGGCCAAAGGGTAATAAAAAGAACATATAGAATTGCAGGGACGGAAAAATGATCGCGAAAGGTATCGCAATTGCCGGTATGCAGCCGAGGATCAGGCTGGGAAGGATAAGCTTATTTGGCTTTGGCTTCGCATTCGAGGCGCTGGAGTTCAATTGTTTTTATTATCCCTGTTGCAAAAGCTCTCTGGTTGCCCGGACCTTATCGACATCAAACCGTATGGGCACAAACATGTTCCTAACATTTTGAATTCTACTGCTTCTTTCATAAATCGCTAAACTTGATTTTATCGGCTTTAGGGCAAAAGCCGCAATTCGGGCTTAGATTTGCAACATGTATAAGGGTCTTTAATACTTGACCTCCATACGCCATTGGCGTATACTCCTTTCGGCTATGCAATTCATCGAAACCAGCATCTTCACACGCCAAGTCACAGCCCTACTTACGGATGAGGAATACAGTCAATTACAAGTAGCTCTATCCGCTCATCCTGATGCGGGGAAAGTCATTTCTCATAGCGGCGGCCTGAGAAAAATTCGATGGGCTATGGGTGGACGTGGTAAACGCGGCGGCGTAAGAGTCATCTATTATTGGGTAGTAGCACAAGATGAGATTCTGATGTTATTTACATATCCCAAGAGCGAGAAAGATAATCTCACACAAGGACAATTAAAGGTTTTACGAGAGATCGTCGAGAAGGAGTTCAAATGAAAGATGAAATGTTCAGCGAACTGGTTGCCAGCGTCCGCGAAGGCGGGAAGATCCTGGGCGGCAAGACAAAGCCTACGCGCACATTCGAGATCAAAGCGCCTAATGTTAAAAAGATCCGCTCAAGCTACAAACTTTCCCAGAATGAGTTTGCAGCGTTGATGGGGATCAGCGTAAAAACGCTGCGCAATTGGGAGCAGGGACGGCGCGCCCCTGAGGGTGCTGCGCGTGTGCTCCTGCAAGTTGCGGCCAAGCACCCAGATGTGATTTGGGACGTTGTGCGGACCAAATCAACCAGAGCATAATTACTGCTTCCTGGTAGGGCAAGAGCCTACCACTTTGCATAAATATCTAAACTGGTTTTGTTCATTGGCAAGGTAAAAAATAGAGCGTTGGTTTAGATATTGTTAGAGCGCAGTACCCTGTTACCGAACCCCGAGATCTTGTGATTTCGGGGTTCTTTATCGCGGCCAGTATACGGCTTGGGTGCAATAAAGGATCGCTTGATTATTCTAACCGCTGCTTTTGCGCCTTTTTTCCTCACTTTGTAATTTTCTTCAAAAACTCTCTGGTTGCCTCTATCTTATCCTTTTCCACCTTCCCTGCGGACTCCCAATAATCCAGCAGCTGTGTGATGGTCAGCACCGCGTGGAGGTTGTAGCCCGCCTCCGCAAGGGATTCTTGCGCGCCGGATTGGCGATCCACCAGCACGACCACATCCTTCACTTTGAGCCCGGCGGAGGTGAGCTTTTCTATCGCTTCGAATTTGCTGCCGCCGGTGGTGGCAAGGTCGTCGATCACGACCACGGTCTCGCCCGCGTGATATTCTCCCTCGATCTCCGCTTTCGTGCCGTAGGTCTTGACCTCCTTGCGCGGGTAGATCATGGGATAGCGTCCCTGCAGGGAAATAGCCGTCGCGATCGGGATGGCGGCATAGGGCAAACCGGCCAGGCGGTCGAACTTCAGACCCTTAAGCAAAGGCAAATAAGCTGCTCCGACCTGCTCCAGCAAGTCGGGATAGGTGATGATCTGACGCAGGTCGATGTAGATAGGTGACCTGAGTCCCGACTTGAGAGTGAATTCTCCGAATTTGATACAGCCAGCAGAGAGCAGCCCATCGGCAAGGGCCGATAATTCGTTGTTATCCTTCAGATGCGATGAGGAACTTCGTAAGTCTCCTGCCACGGTTTGAGCGCCTCGACCTCTATCGCTTCCAGATAAGCGAGCCTTGAATTTCGGAGTATCGAGTCTCGCAGCTCAGCTGCAGCCAGGCGCGGGTCAGCGGCCCGGGCGATCGAGCGCGAGACGTTGACCAGCACTCCTTTGCCATCCCGGCGCAGGCCCGCCGTCAAGGCGGATTCCAAGTCACCGCCCTGGGTGCCGATGCCGGGGACAAGGAACCACAGGTCCGGCGCAGCGGCGCGGACACGTGCCAGGGTTTCAGGATAGGTTGCGCCGACCACAAGACCGATGTTGTTTTTTGTGTTCCACTGCTGAGCCAAGCGGGCAATATATTCGTACAGAAATAAAGGCGAGCCGCTCCCATCTTTGCTGACCATCAGGTCCTGTATATCGCCGCTCCCGGATTGGAGGTCTTGCAGAGCAGGAATACCCCTTTTTCCTGGACCTGAATAAAAGGCTCGATGGAATCCCTGCCGAGATAGGGATTCAAGGTAATGCCATCCGCGCCGAGATACCCAAAGGCGGATTGGGCGTAAGCTTCGGCGGTGGAGGCAATATCGCCGCGCTTGGCATCCAGGATGACCGGGATATGAGAGCCGAAACGGTCCGACTCGGCGCGGATGGCGAGCGATCACCTGCTTGAGCGCCGTCCAGCCTTCCGCGCCGAAGACTTCGAAGAAGGCGGCGTTGGGTTTGAAGGCCGCTGCATAAGGGGCAGTCGCTTTTACGAGACGCAGGCAGAAGTCCAGGGCAGAGGCGGCAGTGGGCTCTTTAAGGTCGGAAACATGCGGGTCGAGCCCGACGCAGAGAAGGGAAGAGCAATCATCGACGCGTTTTTCGAGGAAGGAGAAGAAGGTTTCCATATGGGGAGGTTCCAGGTTTCAGGTGTCAGGTTCCAGGTATCAGGTTAATGCAGTGGCTAGGCTTTGCCCAACACCATGGCGAGCAGGGCCATTCTCACGTACAACCCATATTCCATCTGGCGGAAGTAGGCGGCACGCGGATCGTCGTCGAAGTCAACGCTGATCTCGCCGACGCGCGGCAGGGGGTGCATGACGATCATATCCTTCTTTGCGGATTTCATGGTGGGCGGGTCGATCACATAGGCGCCCTTGACCTTTTCATAATCGGCGGGGTCTTCGAAGCGCTCCTTCTGGACGCGCGTCACGTAGAGCACATCGGTCTCGGGCAGCACTTTCTCGAGCGAGCTGAACTCGGCCTGCGGCACTTTCTTCGCGGCCACTTCGTCCATCACTTCCCTGGGCATTTTCAAAATATCGGGTGAGACGTAATTCAATTTGATGCCGCTGAACTGGGAGAGCAGGCGCGCCAGCGAATGGACGGTGCGTCCATACTTGAGGTCGCCGAGCATGGTGACGTTAAGGTTATCGAGCCGGCCCAGCTCTTCCATGATGGTGAAGGTATCCAGCAAGGCCTGCGTGGGATGCTCGCCCACGCCGTCACCGGCGTTGATGATGGGTTTGCGCGCCGCCTTGGCGGCGATGGCTGCCGAGCCGGTTTCGGGATGGCGCAGCACGATCACATCCGCATAACATTCGAGCGTGCGGACGGTATCGGGCAGGCTCTCGCCCTTCGAAACGGACGAGTATTTCACCTCATTGATCGGGATGACCGAGCCGCCCAGCCGTTCCATGGAAGCGGTGAACGAGGACGAGGTGCGCGTGGAAGGCTCGTAGAACAGGTTTGCCAGGATCTTGCCTTTCAGCAGGTCGAAGGTGCCGATGCGCTCCACCATGCCGCGCATCTCGTGCGCCACGCCGAAGACATATTGCAGATCGTTGCGACTGAACTGCTTGACCGAAATGATATCCTTGCCATACCAGTCGGCGTTCTTGTTCTCGCCGAAAGGCAGATGAGGGGATGAAGATTGGGTGGGCATACTTTCTCCTTTGATCAGAATTATTTGTTCGATATTCGATCTTCGTTATTCGTTATTCGGGAATGGGAATTTGTGGCTCGAGCCCAAAAGCAGACAGCAAAAAGGGTATAGCTCTCCATACTTTCATTTATATATAGACCTCACGTTCCTCCCAAAGCCCATTGTCGCCAACACTTGATTATCTTTGAAAGCATCTGCGCCGCGCAGAACGACGCTGTGTCACGCGGCCTTTCACCTTGCGGCCCTCGAAGGGAGTCCATCCGCAGCGGGAGAACTGCTCGGCCGCCTTGATCTCATACTCGGCATTCTCATCCACTTCAACCCAGGTCTCGGGCTGCTCGGGGAGGTTGAAGATCTTCCTCGGGTTGGTATACATCCTGGCAATAAGATCGGGGATTGTGAGGCGCGATTCGGAGACGGCCGTTAGGAGCAAAGGCAGTGCCGTTTCGAGACCGGGGAAGCCAGGCGGGGGATTATCGGAGTCTTTTTCTTCCAGCGTATGCGGTGCATGGTCGGTGGCGAAGCAATCGATCACATCCAGGTTTTGCCACAGGGCTTCCACATCTTCCTTTGCGGCAAGCCTCGGCCGCACTTCGCCGCGGCCGGGGTGGCCGTGAGAGATGGCAGGGATATCGTCCTTCGATAAAAAGAGATGATGAGGGCAAACTTCGCAGGTAACTTTAATTCCCTTTTCCTTGGCGGCTTTGATCAGCAGGACTTCTTCCTTCAATGAAATATGGGCGATGTGCACGGGCCGATCGTAGAGAGCGGAAAATAAGAGCGCGGCCGCCATGCTCCGGCTCTCGGCATGGACGACGATCGGGATACTTCCTTGGATACTTTTCAAAATGGGGCCGCCAGAGGGTCATATCATCGAGACGCAGCTGGCCGAAGGTCATGTCGAGGTACATCTTGAGCGCCGCGGCCCGGCCGGCTAAACCGGCAGCAAGCTCCGCATTATCGGGACCTGCGCCAACGTATTGAGCATAGTCGCAGCGCGCTTTCTGACCGGCAGCCTGCAGGGCGAGGTCCAGGGTCTCACGGTCGAAGATCGGCGGTTTGGTGTTGGGCATCGCCAGCACCATGGTGAATCCGCCTGCCAGCGCGGCGCGAGGTGCCGGTATCCCAATCTTCTTTATGGGTTGCGCCGGGCTCGCGTACATGGACGTGCGGATCGATCAGGCCGGGTAATTTGAGCATCTGTTGGTTGAAAGTTCGAGGTTGGCTTCGGCGATTCATATCGCCGAAGTGGGCAATGGTCGTGCGGGCACCGACCACTTCGGTGGCTTGAAGCCACCTTGCCCGAAGGTTGAGCGTTGATGGATAAGTTTTGAAGCGAAGTCCATTGGATGGACATAAAAAGAGAGCCGCTAAAAGCGACTCTCAAATTTCAAAAAAAATAATCTCCCGATCCAGTGCTGGCGTATATGGCCTTTATTTCGGAAGACTGCATACATATTGGGGCTTATTTTATACAGGTGCCGGATTCTGGTCAAGGGGATGACCAGGACCTTATCCGTACATAGAGGAAATCGTTTACGCCCCCGATCCTGAAGTTTACGGATAGGACTTAAATCGGATAAATGTAATACAAATAAGGATAATTCGTCACTACGAACGGAAATTTGCGAATGCTATAATCTGTCCTGAAATTAGCAATGGAGTAATCAATGGCCTACCCTCATCTAAGAACCCCTGCCGCCGAAGCGAAGATCGCCGTCAATGACCTCAAATACCAGGTTGCGCGCCGTCCGGGCTGCCGGCTGTGAAAGACGAAAGAATCACTTCGACGCGCTCACCGATTTTGAACCCCTTAAGCAGTGGAGCTGCAATGATCGAGACTGTTTTTTCCGTTATTATATTGCTGGTTATGTCAGCGGTTTTCAAATTGATCAATGCCAAGCAGCACGAATTTGACAGACTGGAAGCTAAACGCGGTAAATAGCTGATTTATAAGCAGCGCCGGCTGCACGGTAAGCAATACTGCTTTGCATCACACCTTCGACCCCAAAGAAAACCCCCGAAAAAAATGGATGGGCAGGCGCATGCCTGCCCATCCATTTTTTTCGGGAACCTCGTGACCAAAAGATTGAAAGTGCAGATGATATAATCCGCCCGAATTAACTTAAAGGAGCAATTAATGGCATACACCCATGTAAAAGTCCCCACGAGCGGGACAAAGATCACCATCAACGATGGCAAGTTACAAGTACCCGATCAGCCGATCATCCCGTATGTGGAAGGCGACGGCACAGGCCGCGACATCTGGCGCGCCTCCGTGCGTGTGTTCGATGCAGCGGTTGAGAAAGCCTATAAAGGAAAACGCAAGATCCATTGGATGGAAGTCTATGCGGGCGAGAAATCATTCAAGCAATTCAACTCATGGCTGCCCGACGAAACGACCGAAGCCTTCAAGGAATTTTTGGTGGGCATCAAGGGTCCGCTCACGACTCCGATCGGAGGCGGCATCCGTTCCCTGAATGTCCAGCTCCGCAAACTGCTCGACCTGTACGTCTGCCTGCGGCCCGTGCGTTATTACACGCGGCGTGCCCTCGCCCGTCAAGCACCCCGAATATGTGGATATGGTGATCTTCCGCGAGAACACCGAGGATATCTACTCAGGGCATCGAGTTCGCGAACGGCACGGAAAACAACAAGAAATTCAAGCAATTATTAAAGGAAAGCTTTCCCAACGAATATGCCAAAATGCGCTTCCCCGACACAAGCGGTATCGGCCTGAAGCCCGTTTCGGCCGAAGGGACGGAGCGCCTGGTCCGCGCGGCGATCCAGTGGGCGCTGGTGAACAAACGCAAGTCCATCAACCTCGTGCATAAAGGCAACATCATGAAGTACACCGAAGGGGCGTTCAAGGATTGGGGATACGCAGTGGCCACACGTGAGTTCCGCGATGAGATCGTCACCGAGCGTGAGACCTGGATCCTGGGCAACCGGGAAAAAGACCCGAAGCTCAGCCCGGAAGCCAACGCCAGGCTGATCGACCCCGGCTTCGACATGATGTCGCCCGACCAGCAGAAAGATATCCAGAAAGAGGTCGAGGAGGCGCTCAAGCTCTGGCCCACTCATGGCGAAGGCAAGTGGAAGTCCAAACTGCTCATCAAGGATTCGATCGCGGATGTTTCGCTGCAGTTCGTGCTTATCCGCCCGAAGGATTACGATGTGATCGCCACGCTGAACCTGAACGGCGATTATATTGTCCGACGCACTTGCCGCGCAGGTGGGCGGCATCGGCATTGCCCCGGGCGCGAACATCAACTATGTGACGGGTCATGCCATCTTCGAGGCCACGCACGGCACGGCTCCCAAGTATGCCGACCTCGATAAAGTGAATCCCGGCTCCGTGATCCTTTCCGGGGAGATGATGCTGCGTTACATGGGCTGGACAGAAGCAGCCGACCTGATCGTTAAGGGCATGGAAGGCGCCATCAACGCCCGCACCGTGACGTATGACTTTGCCCGCCTGATGGAGAACGCCACCGAGGTCAAGTGCTCGGAGTTCGGCGACGCGATCATCAAGCACATGTAGGGACGAGTGATCATGATCAGATCAGTGATCAGTGATCAGTGATCAGTGGATGATGGATATTCATCGATCCATCTTACGCATGAGGTCGATAAAGAATAAGCTGTCTTCGAAAATGAAGACAGCTTATTCTTTACCCGGAAGATGCGTCCGCAATTAATTCGTGACGGTGATGGCCAGCCTCATTCCATCTTCATAATGCCTTTTTATAAGGCAGGAAAATTCCAACTGCATCCCAACGGCGGAAGCCGGGAAGGTGTATTCCACCGTCGTGCCGCCTCCAACGGGAAGTTTATCCTGCGTCACTGCCAACAGCGCGCTCGCCAGTGAACTATCCTCGCTGCCGGTTACGGACACGGGCGTGCTGATATTGAAATTATGTGCATGATTGCCCGTATTCTTGATGACGAAGGTATAAGCCACACCGGCCTTGAATGTGGTCAATGAAGAGGCGATGGTATTGTCCGCCAGCGTGACGGTGACCTGTGTCCCGCTGCCGGAGGAGGAAGCCTGTGCAGCAGAAGCAGTTGTGGGAGCAGGCTGAGGCGAGGCCTGCGGGCTGGTGCTGGAAGTGCCGCACGCGGCAGCAAGCAAGCTGAAAATGACAATTAAAAAAGGAAGGGCAATTCTTTTCATCTACATGTTCTCCTGAGTGGCAAGCAAATTGTAGCATCCAATATTATTGGAAACCCGAACCTCTAATCTCCCGTTCATATAAAAAGGCACTCTCACAGAGAGAGTGCCTTTTATTTATTTAAAGTATTTGCCCAGCCCTCCGTCCCACGCTTTCAGCCTGGGACTAGAAAACCCGCGCACGCTTCGCGGAGCACACCTGCACCTTCGAAAAGATGAATACCCCGCTCGTATTCATTTTTCGGTGAAACCAGCAACGGAGAGTGTGAGTAGTAACTATTTAAAATAAATCTCGATTTACTAAATTTAGGCCTGAAATCAATTATGGATTCAGACCAATGATGTAAGCGATCACATCCGCCAACTGCTGCTGGGTCAGGAGGTTTTTATCACCGAAGCCCGGCATCAGGAGTTTGGGACTCGTGCCCTCCGGTGTGGAGCCGTGCTGCAGGAAAGTATCTAAATTTGTTGCAAACACTTTATGGTCCGCATTTGCTATAGCCGGGTCAATTGGATTCAAAGGCGGTACAGTGCCGTCAGTCGAACCGGGATTAGCAACTCCTTGTGTGCCATTCGGGCCATGACATTTCTCGCACTGGGCAGTGAAAACTTGCGCGCCGGCCACTGCGTCACCCGTGAGGTTGATCGCCTCGCCTGGGCCGGTCGAGCTTGACGGCGTTGCCGTCCCGTTTGCCGATGGATTCAAACCGATGATGTAAGCCATCACGTCTGCCAGCTGCTGCTGGGTCAATAGGTTTTGATCACCGAAGGCCGGCATTAAGAGCTTGGGATTGGTACCTTCTGGCGTGGAGCCGTGTTGCAGGAAGGTATCTAAATTTGTTGCAAACGTTTTAGGGTCTGCATTCTGTATGGCCGGGTCAATTGGATTCAAAGGCGGCACGCTGCCATCCGTCGAACCGGGGTTAGCAACACCTTGTGTGCCATTCGGCCCATGACATTTCTCACATTGGGCGGTAAAAACCTGTGCACCAGCAACCGGGTCTCCCGTGAGGTTGATCGCCTCGCCTGGGCCGGTCGAACTCGACGGCGTCGCCGTCCCGCCTGCTGCCGGATTTCAGACTGATGATATATGCGATCACGTCTGCAAGCTGCTGCTGGGTCAGGAGATTTTGATCGCCGAAAGCCGGCATCAGAAGCTTGGGATTTGTACCTTCCGGTGTGGAGCCGTGCTGGACAAATAGATCGAGGTTGGTTGCATACGTCTGATAGTCTGCGCTGACGAGGGTCGAATCGATCGGATTCAGAGGAGGCACAGAACCATCGGCTGAACCGGGATTATCAACTCCCTGTGTGCCATTCGGGCCATGGCATTTCTCACATTGGGCGGTGAAAACCTGCGCACCGGCAGCTGCGTCGCCTTTAAGATTGATCGCATCACCAGGTCCACCCGGCGTTGGACGGATGTGCAGGCCCTTCGGCTTCGGTTGTAGGAGTTGCAGCTGAAACGGCCGCCGGCGTGGCTTTGGCGGCTTCATCTGCCGTCTTGGGCATGCCGGCCAGCACCCAAAGCTTGAAGACGTTGACGATATTCGCATTGAGCTGATTGTTCGGCGGCATGGTGCGGATTAACTGCTGGGTAGGATTCTTGGGATCAGGTATGGGCGTCCCCTCAATGACTTTCAAAAGGATGCTGTTCGGGTCACCCGCCACCACGTTCGGTTTTTGATCACCCGTCTTCAGGATATTATCGTACGTATCCATTGAGTAATTATTGTTTTGCTTGCCCGGCTTGATGGCAGGCCAGGCAATAACGTTTGACAATCGGTGCGATGTGCACATCATAAGACGGCACTTCTTTTTCCGCCAAAGGCGGGTACAGGGGCTTAAGCGCTTCAGGCGGGAGCTGGAAACGGTCGTCCCAACTGTAGCGCATAAACGTGACTATATAATCTATCTCACTGGTCGATAGGGTACCGCCGTAGGCTTTCCCAAAGGGCGTCATGCCTGCCTCGGGCCGGCCATGCGCGATTGTCTCCGCCAGTGTGGCATCGTCAAACGTATACAATACATCGCTGCTGTGGATCGCGGGGATCTCCTTGCCATCCAGGCCTTGAACGCCTTCGATCACCGTGGCTTTTCCATCCTCCCCATGGCACTCGGTGCAGTTCAAGGAATACAGGTCCTGGCCATGAGCGATCTGGTCGACCAGGGTCGTTGCCACATCTGTCGCCTGCTACGGGCGCCGGAGGGAACAGGGCCAGGACGGTCCCACCCAGGCCAATCGTCAGGATGACCGAGATGGCGGTCGTCCAGATCATGGTCCCCGTTGACGTTTTCTTGAACACGAAAGTCATCAAGAACAACAAAACCATCGCCACGCCCGGGACAACCAGGCCGGCTAATCGCCTGAAGAATGCCGGGCAGCAGCCGAGCCATTTGCGGTCACCGTGGGGACATCGGCCATGACCGTCAGCATCACGATATCGACCACCATGATCGCCATGACCGAAATCGGCAGGACACGTTTGCCATAATAACGGTATGGACTGCGATCAATGAAAGGCAACAACGCCAGGACAAGAATGGCCAACCCGGGAACTGCCACCGTGGCAATCCATTCGATCTTGCCAAGCAGCGGGATCTGCCCGTAAATCGCCAGGAACTTGAACAGGAACAGGAAATACCATTCGGGACGCGGGATAAAGGTGGTATCGCTTGGGTCGGCTTTCGGCTGCCGCGGCCACGCCGATGAAGGTTGCCAACAGGATCAGCAGGATAAATATGCCCAGGGATACAATGGCATCCTTGAAAATACTGTCCGGCCAGAAGCGTTCGCCTTTATTGAGTTCGCGTTTATAACGCTTGTTGATTTTCTTTTTGGTTTCGTCGTCCATGGCAGGCTCCTAATCTTCCTTCGTCGGCCAGTACGACTCGCCGTGTTTGATGATGAGATACAGGTGCACGCCGATCAAGCCGGCCAGCGCAGCAGGCAGCATCCAGATATGGGCGGAGAAAAACCGCTGCAGCGTAAGGGCGCTCAGGTCCGTCCCGCCGCGCAGGGCCTTCAGGATAAAGTCGCCGAGGAATGGAACACTTCCCGCGATCTGCGTGCCGACCGTTGTAGCCCAATAAGACGTTTGATCCCAGGGAAGCAAATAGCCGGTAAAGCCCATGCCGAGCGTCAGCAGGAACAGACCGACGCCGATCATCCAGGTGAGCTCACGCGGATATTTAAATGAAGCGGTCACGAACACCCGCAGCATGTGGATGAAGACCACGATGATCATCAGCGTTGCGCCCCAGTGATGGATGCCGCGGATCAGCCAGCCGAACGCCACGCCGTTCATAATGTAGTTGATGCTGTCGTAGGCGTGATCGGGGGAAGGCGTGTAATAGACCGTCAGAAAAATCCCCGTCACCCCCTGCAGGATAAACAGGAACAAACTGGCCGAGCCGAGCGTATTCCACCAACTGCCCTTCGGTTCGGGGCGGTCGAGCACGTTCTTATACAGGTCATTCAAGCCGAGGCGTTCATCCAGCCAGGCGTAAACTCTTTTCCACATGGCTAGGCTCCCTTGATAGAAGATCTCGAGCATGCCGTCCTGTGTTACCCGGAAGTCCGTGTACGCGTCGAGCGGACGCGGCGGCGGGCCGCCCAAGACCTTCCCGTCCGCGCTGAACTTCCCGTCATGGCAGGGACAAATGAACGCCTGCGCATCCTCCTTCCAATTCACGGTACAGCCCAGATGCGTGCAGCGACTGTTCAGAATGACCATATCGGTGGGGTTATCCGACTTGCGGAGCACAAACCCGCCGTGACTGGTGGAGGTGCGTTCCCATCCATTAACCTGTACACGCGTGAACGAGAATTGGAATGGTTTGCCAACCTGCATATCGGAGAGCTTGCCGACAGGGATCCACGCTTCTTTGGTCGTGGTTTTGAAAGCGGGGTCGAGCAGATAGGCTATGGCCGGCAGGCCAACTGCCAGACCAATGATTCCCCCAATGGCACCCGTCGTGATCTTGATAAAATCGCGACGGCTGAATTCATTTCCAGGCATAGACACCTCCGCGAACATCCTGCCACTGCAATGTATAGAAAACCCAAAATGGAAAGCTGAACGCATTTCCAGATCGGGCTGGCTTCTCCTCACAATGGCTGACAAATCGATTAGAGCCACACGGCTTATAAACGAAATAACCGTAATCGGATTATAAGGGTCTATCTCCCCTTTTTTATAGGAAGTGTGGACTAATATTCCGAGGACGATTGTCACTTTATCGTCTTATGTTACCATAAGACCCTATCCGTAGACTTCAGGAGAGATCTATTTCATTTACGGATAGGGCCTAGATAATCGCCTCGTTCTTTTAGGCGGTAGTCGCAGCTGATGTTGAGTTCAGCAATCCCGGGTAGTTTCGAAATAGAATCAATGCAACTAGAGGTAAAATATGTGCTCAACCAACGCATTTTCAAGGAGGCATAGATGGGCCTGAAAAGGAACGTCAGCCTGGCCACCGCCCTGCGCTATAAAGGGCAAGGCCCGATGCTGACGTACGTCCTGCATCGCATCGGCGGGCTGGGCATGGCGATCTTCATCACGATACACATCCTGGCCTCGTTCGTAGGGGGGAAAGGCGGAGTATTCGTCAACTCCATTTACGAGAACTGGATCTTCCAGATCTTTATTTTCTTCTGCGTGCTTTTCCATGCCATCAACGGCATGCGGATCACCATGCAGGACCTGTGGCCGAAAGCGATCAAATATGAGCGCGAAGCCATCTGGGTGGAATGGGTGATCTTCCTGCCGCTCTATGCGGTGGCCGTCTGCGTGATCGTCCGCACCGCGATGGGAGGCTAGACATGGCTGCGAAATCCAAGAAACCTATCCCTGGCCAAACGCGGCTTGAACTTTGAAATGCTCATGTGGCTCTTCACGCGCCTCTCCGCCCTGGCGATGTATGCCTTCATCCTGTTCGGGGCGATCGGCGCGCTGATCATGGGCGCCCGCACCCAGATGAACTTTGCGGACATCATGCGCTGGGCGTTCATGCCCAACGTGACCCATGTGCAAAACACAAACGTGACCGACATTGCTCTCTGGGCCTCGCCTTTCTGGAAGGCTGATGGCAGCGGGCTTCTGCTGGTCGCGGTGGCTCACGGCGTGCACGGACTGGTGGTCATCGCGGACGATTACCTGGTAACCCCGCGGGCCAGGCAGATCGTGCGCATCATCAGCATCGTCTTCATGCTGGCCATGACCGTCATCGGCGCTTACGTGATCTGGACCTCATAAAGAACCAAGTAAACCGCAAAGGTTCTTGATACCTCACAACGTACATAGAAGATCCATTTGGATATGGCAGGTCCGCCCATATCCCATCGGACACTTTGATAATGTGACATTTTCGATACTACGGATAATAATTTATGGACTGGATTCAGGAGTTATAGATGGCAAATGTTCACGAATTTGAAGTAGTGGTGGTGGGCGCGGGCGGCGCGGGACTGATGGCCGGCCTGTATGCCTCACGCGGCGCAAAGACGGCCGTCATCAGCAAACTGTACCCCACACGTTCGCACACCGGCGCGGCCCAGGGCGGCATCAGCGCGGCGCTGGGCAACCACGAAGAAGACAAGCCCGAATGGCATACGTACGATACCGTCAAAGGCTCCGATTATCTCGGCGACCAGGACGCCATCGAATTCATGTGCAATGAAGCCATCGAGGCGGTGCTCGAGCTGGAGCACATGGGCCTGCCCTTCGACCGCACGCCCGAAGGCCGCATCGCCCAGCGCCCGTTCGGCGGGCACACCAACGTCGAGACCGGCAAACCCGTCCGCCGCGCCTGCCATGCGGCGGACCGCACGGGGCACATGATCCTGCAAACGCTCTACCAGCAATGCCTGAAGAACAAGGTCAATTTCTTCGACGAATACCAGGTGCTGGACCTGCTGATCGTGAACGGCAAAGCCGCGGGCGTGGTGGCGGTGGAGCTGGCAACGGGCGAACTGCACACCTTCCACGCCAAGGCCGTGATCTTTGCCACGGGCGGACACGGCCGCATCTTCCAGGTGACATCCAACGCCTATGCCTATACCGGCGACGGCGCGGCCATCGTGCTGCGGCGCGGCCTGCCGCTGGAAGACATGGAATTCTTCCAGGTGCACCCGACCGGCATCTACAAGCTCGGCATCCTGATCACCGAAGGCGTGCGCGGCGAAGGCGGCGTGCTGATCAACGACAAGGGCGAGCGCTTCATGCCGAAGTATGCGCCGCACGTCAAGGACCTGGCTTCGCGCGATGTGGTCAGCCGCGCCATCTATACCGAAATCCGCGAAGGACGCGGCATCAACGGACAGAATTACGTTTACCTGGACGTGCGGCCCGAGTCGGTCATCAAGTATGCCGCCGATGGACGGGCGGACCAACCCGGACGGCACACCCTACACCGTGACCGGCGAAGAGATCCTCAAGAAACTGCCCGATATCATCGATTTCTGCCGCGTGTACCTGGGCGTCGACCCGATCACGCAGATGATGCCGATCCAGCCGACGGCGCATTACACCATGGGCGGCATCCCGACCAATAAATACGGCGAAGTGGTGCTGGACGACAAGGCCACGATCTTCCCGGGGCTTTATGCGGCGGGCGAATGCGCCTGCGTTTCGGTGCACGGAGCGAACCGCCTGGGCACCAACTCCCTGCTCGACCTGGTGGTGTTCGGCAAACACGCGGGGCTCAAAGCGGCGGAGTATGCCAAACAAGCCGAGTTCGAGGACCTGCCCGCAGGACCCGGACGCGCGAAGCGAGGTCGCAGTTCGAAACCATAAGAAATGCGATCCGGCAAGGAGAACGCCTTCGACATCGCCAACGAAATGAAAAAGGTCATGTTCGATCACGTGGGCATCTACCGCAACGAAAAGGACATGCAGTCGGCGCTCGAGAAGATCCACGAGCTGCAGGAAAGATACAAGCACGTCAGCATGACGGATACAGGCAAGGTGTTCAACACGGAACTGCTCAACGCCTGGGAGCTTGGCAACCTGCTGGACGTGGCCGAGGTCGTGACGGTCAGCGCCTTGAACCGGAAAGAATCGCGCGGCGGACATTCGCGCGAAGATTTCCCCAAGCGCGACGATACAGAACTGGCTGAAGCACACGCTGATACGGAGAAAGAACGGCAAGCTGGAGATCGACTACAAGCCGGTGACGATCACGAAATATCAACCCAAAGAGCGCGTTTATTAGTAGAGGCGATGATGGAAGTCACAGTTAAAATTTTCCGCTACAACCCTGAAAAAGACAAGCGCGGCCATTACGAGACCTATACGATGGAGGCCGACGAGAACGAACGCATCCTGGACCTGCTCGAATACATCAAAGGCCATAACGACGGGACGCTTTCGTTCCGCCGTTCGTGCGCGCACGGCGTGTGCGGCTCGGATGCCATGCGCATCAACGGGCAGAACCACCTGGCCTGCAAGACCCTGGTGCGCGATTTCGGCGACAAGATCACGGTCGAGCCGCATCCTGGGCCTGAAGGTCATCAAGGACCTGATCGTGGACATGGAGCCGTTCTTCGACAACTACAAGAAGGTGCTGCCGTATTTCATCAACGAAAGCCCGCTGCCGGCGGACGGCAAGGAGCGCCTGCAATCTCCCGAGCAGCGCGAGCGCTTCGATGAAACCACCAAATGCATTTTGTGCGCGGCCTGCACCACCTCCTGCCCGTCGTTCTGGGGCAGCGACGATTACCTCGGGCCGGCGGCGATCGTCACCGCGCACCGCTTCATCTTCGACAGCCGCGATGAGGCCGCCTCGGAGCGCATGAAGATCCTGAGCGAGACCTCGGGCGTGGCGCGCTGTCACACCATCTTCAACTGCACCATGTCCTGCCCACGCGACATCCAGATCACGAAGGCCATCGGCGAACTGAAGCTGGCGATGATGACGGGGAAGCTGGATTAGAGAGAATAGAAATTGGTGAGTAGATAACAGGCGAGCCGTGTACATCGGCCCGCCTGTTTGTATTTCTAGAAGACGATAAAATGAAAGATAAGCCGATGAAAATTTTGGAGACCGAGAGGCTCATCCTCAGGCACCTGCTGCCGACTGATCTCGACGACCTGTTCGCCCTTTACCGCGACCCGGAAATCAGGCGGTATTTCCCCGAGGGAGTTTTGACCTATGAGGAAACGAAGGAAGAACTGGAATGGTTTCTCAACGGACATCCGGCTCATCCGGAGCTGGGACTCTGGGCGACCATCCATAAAGAAACCGATCGTTTCATAGGACGGTGCGGGCTGCTGCCGTGGACCATCGACGAGCGCGCAGGAAGTTGAAGTGGCTTATTTATTGGCCCGGGACTATTGGGGGCAGGGCCTCGGGACAGAGGCAGCCCAGGCTATTGTCCATTACGGCTTCGAGCAGCTGCAATTATCGCGCCTGATCTGCCTGATCGATGGAGAGAACCAGGCTTCCATCAAAGTGGCCATGAAGATCGGTATGACCTTTGAAAAAGAGGGGAAAGATGAGAAAGGACCGTTCCTCTTATATTCAATGAGCAAGCAGCCCCGCCCAGGCTGATCAAGTCCGAGACCTCCGAGGTCTGGTGGTTGAAAAGTTATTTTCCGTATTTGGCGCGATCCTCGGGACAGGGGCAGAGGGCGCGCAGGTAGTGCCAGTTGTAGATGCCGTAATCGTGACCGTCTTCCCAGACGATCGTCAGGGCATAGGAGCCGACGGCTTTGATGTCCGCGATGCGCGTGGCGGGGGAATCTTCGAGCTGCTTTTGAAATATGTCGGCGTCAGGCTCGGACTTCATGTTCTCATGTCCGCCGCGGCAGGAAGCGCATGGGCAGCCGGCGCGCAGCAGGCCAAAGGGATACACACTGACATGTCCATCGTCCCAGTTGACGGTGAATTCACGAGCCTTTTTGTTGGCGGTGATGTTGGTTGGTTTTTCGTTCATGGGGCCTCGGAGGCAGGAGAGATGTTTAAGGTTTGAATGTTGAAGGTTTAAGGTTGGGAGTCGGATAGAGCGAGACGGTAGTGATCACCGGAGATAAACAGAGATGACCAGAGATAAACGGAGATGGGAGGAGATATTTTAAAGAGAGGATGTTTACTCTGCGAGTATGATGTCGTGCCAGGGTACAAAAGGACACAACGTGTTGTGCCCCTACAGCGGCCCAGAAACGGTTAAGGGGAGGGGACGACGGCCAGGAAATCGGCGGCGGCCCAGCCGGCACGCGTGCTGTCATAGGGGGCGACGAGATACCACCAGGTATAGCCATCGGCCTGCTTGCGGGCCATCCTTAACCTGAAAGGTCTCGGCTTCTTCGCCGCGAAAGACGGTGTCGCTGTTGAGGCCGGGCGCTGAGCGAATGCGCAGGCCGGCTCCCTCGGTGCCGCTGATCTGAACGTACGAACCGACGCCGATTTGCCCGGCGGGAGGCGTGATGGTGCCGGAAGGAGTCGCTGTGGCGGTGGGGTTAACGGTAGCCGTCGGCGGGGCGATGATGGTCAGGTCGGCAGGAACAAAGCCCTCGCTCCCAGCCTGATGCGGACGGGTCCAACCGATGCCAATCAGGGTAACGAGAAGGAGGCAGCCGGCAACGGCAAAGGCGCCGAGTATCGTCCAAACGTTCCACAGGGAGGGGATCTCTTTTTGATTCATGGGAGCAGGAAGAAAGCCAGTCCGAGAATGAGGTAGATAGCCAGCAGCCCCGCGCCTTCGAGCCAGGTGGATTCGCCATCCGAGGATACCAGGGCGGCGATCACGACGGCGGTCAACAGGGCCAGCAGTTCGAAGCGATTAAAGATGAGCTGCAGCGGATGCCCGAGCAGGAGGCTGATGAAGACCAGCAGCGGCGCAACGAAGAGGGCGATCTGCAGGCTGGAGGAGATGGCGATCTCGGTGCTCAGGTCCATTTTGTTCTTGAGCGCCATCTGGACGGAGACGAGATGCTCGGCCACGTTGCCGATGAGCGGGACGAGGATGATGCCGAGAAAGAATTCGGAGATGCCCAGGCCGGTAATGACAGCCTCCGCAACATGGACGAGGGCTTCGCTCAACCAGGCGACACCCAGCGTGGATAATACCAGGATGATAACGACTGGCTAAGCGGCCGGGCAGGCATGTCCTTGGGGGTAATTTATAGGAAAGCGGAGTCTCCTGGGTGCGGGAGGCATCGAACAGGCCGAGACCATAGAGAGCCAACATAATGACGGCCACACCAATGCTCAAGGTTTCGACATTGCCGCTGCCCGTTGTGCTGATGGATTGACTGAACACAGAGGGAATGATCAGCGTGGTGACGGCCAGTGCCAGCAGGATGGCATTGCGGCTGGCATTCCGTTTGTTGAATTTCTGTATACCGTAGCGGGCTCCGCCGGCCGCCATGGCAAAGCCGAGGACGAGCAGCAGGTTGCCGATGATCGAACCGGTGATGGAGGCCTTGACCAGTTCGAGCAGACCGGCCTGCACGGCGGTAATGGTGATGATCAGCTCCGCGGCGTTACCGAGCGTGGCATTGAGCAAGGCGCCCAGGCGCGGGTTGGTATGGGCGGCCAGGTCTTCGGTGGCTTCACCGATCAGAGAGGCAAGCGGAACGATGCCCAGCGCGGCGAGGGTAAAGACCGCAACAGGAGGCCAGCCAAGCAGCTGGGCAGCCAGCGTTAAGGGCAGGGCCAGGAGCAAAAAGACCAGCGGGTTTTACAGTAATATATGAAGTGAAGCGGTTCATAAGCTTTTTCTTTGCCTATGCCGCGATCTGCGGGACGAGCGGCGAGCATCTTCAGCCCGTTCGGAGGAACAATCACTTTCAGGGCCTGCTTCTGGATGTCGATCTCCACTTTTTTGCCGCCCAGCATCGGCTCCCCATCCATATGGACGGAGAAGGCTGTATCCGATTCTATACGCGCAGAATGAAAAGGCAACCTGCGCGCCTGGTCGCTGGTCAGATGGAGACCGGCCAGCAAATCAAAATAGGTGCGAAAGGCGTCGGCCATGGTGCTGCCGCTGAGGAGCCATAGATCCATTTCGCCGTCATCGAGAAAGGCATTTGGCGAAAGGACGGCCAGGCCGCCGACATATCTGCGAATGTTGGTGGCGACCGCTAGCAGGAAATGACCGTCGACCCGCTGATCGTCGGCCCAGACGCGCAGATCCATGCCGCTGCCAGGTGGCGGCGGTCCAGAACGTGGCAGCGATATACTGCGGGATCGAAACATACTTGGCGAAGCGCGGGCGCGGCTCCAGCTGATGGATGGTCATGGCATCCAGACCGATGCCCGCCCAAAGCAGGAACGGCTGGTCGTTGCACAGACCCACGTCCACGCGATAGACGGAGGCGTTCGCAAGCAGGCGCGCATTCTTTTGCAGGGCGCCGTTGTGCAGCCAGTCGAAGGCCTGCTGGCCCAGTTCCATGGCCCAGACGTTCATCGTACCGGCCGGGAGGACGGCCAGCGCCGTTTCGGTGTGGATGAGTCCGCTGGCGACCTGACCGACGGTGCCATCGCCGCCAATGGCAAAGACCGCATCATATTTTTCCAGCAGCCGCCTGATGGGCAACGTTTGTGGCATGACTGCCGCTGAGGATCTCGGCGATCTCCACCTGCCAGCCTGCGATGCGCAATGGACGAAGGATGCCGCGCACGAAGGGTCGAACGGGGATGCGACCGGCGGCGGGGTTGTAAAGCAGCAGTCCTTTGCGCATGGAATGATTATAGCGGATAAGTTGAAGGTTGAAGGTTCAAAGTTCGAAAGTGCGGAGTGCGAGGTGCTGAAGTTTCAAGTTCCAGGTTCCACGTAAGAGGAGCGAGTGATGGCCGTGAAGCCGTTCGCAAGAAGCTTACTTCGGCAATTCAGATCGTCGAAGTGGACAATGGTCGGGCAAGTCGCCGACCGACTTTGGCGGCTGGAAGCCGCCTTGCCCGATGATATAATTTTCGTATGTTCAACCCATGGTTCAACCAGACGAGGGACGTCTGCTGAATGGACGTTACCAACTGCTTGAACGATTCGGTTCGGGCGGTATGGCGAACATTTATCGCGCCCGCGATACTTCTGCTCGACCGCTATGTTGCGATCAAAGTCTTACGCGATGACAAGAGCCGCAACGCCGATTTTGACCAGCAGTTCCAGCTGGAGGCGCGGGCGGCGGCCAACCTTTCACACCCCAACATCGTAACCGTCTATGACTTTGGGATCGATAACGGGCAGCCGTTCATCGTCATGGAACTGGTGCCCGGCACGGACTTGAAGTCCCTGCTGCGCAAGCGCGGCCGCTTCACGGTCGAAGACGGCATCCCGTTGATGGTGCAAGCCTGCGCGGGCCTCGGGTATGCCCATCGCGCCGGCCTGGTGCACTGCGACGTCAAACCGCATAACATGCTGGTCACGCCCGATAACCGTCTCAAGGTGACAGACTTTGGCATCGCACGCGTGCTGGCCACGATCAGCCCGAACGAACACAACGGACGTGGTGTGGGGGTCGCCGCAATACTATTCGCCGGAACAAGCGGCGGGACATGTGCCCAGCCCGGCATCGGACGTCTATTCGCTGGGGGTCGTGACCTATGAAATCTTAACAGGCACGCTGCCCTTCACCGGGTCCACCCCGGAAGAACTTGCCCGCCAGCACCTGGAGGCCAGCCCGATACCGCCGAGCGAATATATCCCCGATATCCCCAAGCCACTGGAAGAGATCATCCTGAAGGTCCTATCCAAGGAGCCTTCGGCCCGCTATCGCACAGCCGACCAGCTTGGACGTGTGCTGATGAAGTTCGGGACGCAGCGCGATATCCAGACCCTTGCCCCAACCGTGAACTGCCTGAGCCTACGCCGGTCTTCGTTTGGGAGGAACCGCCTCAGCCTGAACCCACTACCTTTTCCGGTGCCGGGTGAGGAGCCGTTGGATATCGACTGGGTGTCGGTGGCGCTCGGCCTGCTGGCTTTGATCGCAGTGGGAGGCTTGATCCCGTTCTGGATGTGGGTGTATTTTGTTTACAATCCGCCGATAAAGTGAGGAAGAACACGGATCAGGGAGTAGGTAATTGGGGATCCTGTGATTGGATGGTTGGCAGAAGAGAAGAAAAAAGTGATCAGTGATTAGTAATCAGTGTGCAGGATCAGGTGAATAATAAGCTCGATAACTGTTGTTTGGGAAGAGATACAGCTGACAAGAGGAGTTACAGCATTCCATGCCTAATTCAAAGTACATCATAGCCCCCTCCATCGTCTCGGCAGATTATCTGCGCTTGCGTGAAAACATCGAGACGCTCGAAGCGGCCGGCGCCGGCTGGATCCATGTGGATGTGATGGACGGTCATTTCGTCCCCAATATTACGATGGGGCCGTTCCTGGTGGAAGCCTACAAGCGCGCGAGCAAGCTGCCGCTGGACGTGCACTTGATGATCGAGAAGCCCGAACGGTATCTGGAGGCGTTCGCGAAGGCGGGCGCATCGCACTTGACCGTGCATGTGGAGACCTGCCCGCATTTATATCGGACGCTGCAGGTGATCAAGTCGCTGAACTGCGCGGCGGCGTGACGCTCAACCCCGGGACGCCCGTGTCGCTGATCGAACCGGTGCTGCACCTGGCGGACCTGGTGCTGGTGATGAGCGTGAACCCCGGGTTTTCGAACCAGGCTTTCCTGCCGGATATGGTGGCGAAGGTGGCGCAGGTGCGCAGGAAGCTGGATGAGATCAAATCGTCCGCTTACCTGGAGGTGGACGGCGGCATCAACGCCGATAACCTGCCCAGCCTGATAAAGGCGGGGGCGAATGTCTTTGTGACGGCGCATGCGCATGTTCAGCCATCCGCAGGGGATCGAGGGGGGGATGAAGGCTTTGCACGAGGCTATCGAGAAGACGGCGGATAAGAGGGTGAAGAACGTGTGAGATTGTTGAAGAGGGGAAAAGATTTGAACACGGATTGCCCCCGGAAATACACCGGGGCAAGTCGGAAAGAACAGATTTTCGCACTGAAAGAACACAACGAAAAACACATTGCAGGCAGTGCAGGCGGATTTTTTGGGGAAATGAAAAACAAGATCTTGGTTTGCAGGAATCCATGCGTCTAGACCCTTGCAGCGCAAATCGCTGGAGAAAACAAAAACGCCCTTATAATAAGGGCGTTTCCCTTTATGAGCTTGTACGATGAAAGAAGAGCTTATACCTGCGATTTACTGAGGGCCTTGATGCACTTGGTGCACATAACCTGTTTGACCAGGCGGCCCTTCTTCAGGACGGATACCTTCTGAAGATTGGGTTTCAAATTCCGGTTGGTGGCGCGTAATGAGAACGAGCGATTATGCCCGAAAGAGGTCGTCTTACCGCAATTTGCACATTTAGCCATCGTACACAATCCTTTCAATAATCCCAGATGCTTCCCTGCCTTGGCAGGCAGGGCATTGTACCATAAATCGCATCCTTTCTCAACACAATTGGTTACAAATACTGCGGGAGTATTTGCACCAGGTTCAAGCGTACTAAAACAAGCAGTAGAATTAGAGCAAAGAGGACACTATGGGCGAAGAAACCACTTCACTGGGCGGGATCCACATCTCACCGGCCGCGATTGCAACCCTGGCCTATCATGCCACGCTTCAATCGTATGGCGTGGTGGGGCTGGCCCCCAAGAATATCGCCGAAGGCCTGGCGCAGACGATCACGCACGAGCCGGCGCGGGGGGTATCGGTGCGCTACGACGGCGAGAACATCGATATCGACCTGTATATCATCGTGGAATACGGCACGCGCATCACGTCGGTGGCGGACAGCGTTGCCAACACGGTAAAGTTCCATGTCGAGAAGGCTTTGGGGATGCCCGTGCATGAGATCAACGTACACGTGGCGGGCCTGCGTGTCAGCGATGGGAGTTAGGAGATCTATTTAATGAGTGTGGATAGCACCCGTCTGGAAAAGCTGCGCAGCCGGCCGTTCGACGGCCAGGCCCTGAAACATTTGGTGGAAGCCGGCCTGACCTGGCTCAAGACCAACCAGCAAACCGTCAACTCGTTGAACGTCTTCCCCGTGCCCGACGGCGATACGGGCACGAACATGATGCTGACCATGACCTCCGCCTGGAACGAGATCAAGAATTCGGGCGAGAGGCATGCCGGCAAGATGGCTTTGCTGGTCGCACAGGGCGCATTGATGGGTGCGCGCGGCAATTCGGGCGTGATCCTTTCGCAGTTGTGGCGCGGCTTTGCGCGCGGCCTGCAGGACAGTGAGATGATCGACGCGCCGGTGATGGTGAAGGCGCTGGCCGAGGCGCGCGATACCGCTTATAAGGGCGTGGTCAAACCGGTGGAAGGCACCATCCTCACGGTCGCCAAAGACCTGGCGGCTGCCGCAGAGAAGGCGCATGGCCGAAACACAGGACCCGATCGACGATCCTGGAGCGATGCGTGCCCGCCGCAGATGAGTCGGTCAACCGCACGCCGGAACTGCTGCCGGTGCTCAAACAGGCCGGCGTCGTCGATTCGGGCGGCAAGGGTTTGTTCTTTATCCTGGAGGGTATGTTGCGTCACATCCAATGCCAGCCGCTCGATACACCGCTTGCAACCGTCCAACCGCTATCATCCTTGAATTTCGAGAATGCCATGCAGGAAGTTGAAGAAGGCCAGGATTACGAAGTCGTCGTGGATTTTTTCCCGAACGACAAGTTCGAGCTGCAGAAATTTTACGGCAAGCTCGAGAGCGATGGGCACCTCCATTCAGGTGGGCGAGGGCGAGGGAATGTATCGGATGCACATCCACCTGCCGCTCGAAAAACGCTATGAGCCCATTGATTACATCATGAGCATCGGCACGATCACGAAGGTGGCGATGGAAAACCTCGTGGCCCAGATGGACGACATCAACGCCAAGGTCGAAAGGCTCGAAACTCGAACTGGCAAAGATCGAGCCGAACCAGATCGCGGTGGTGGTGGTCTCACCGGGGCCGGGGCTGAGCCGCATCTTTGCCAGCCTGGGCGTGGCGGCCATCGTCGAAGGCGGCCAGACGATGAACCCGTCCACGCAGGAGATACTGGCCGCGTTCGAAAATCTGCCGACGGATAAAGTGATCATTCTGCCGAACAATAAGAATATCGTGATGGCATCGAACCAGGCGAAAGAAGTGACTGTGAAGAAGGTAGTGGTCGTGCCGAGCAAATCAATTCCGCAGGGACTGGCCGCCATGCTGGTCCATAACCCGGATGGCGAGCTGGAGGCCGTGGCCGAGAAGATGACCAAGGCGCTGGCTTCGGTGAAGACGGGTGAGATCACCCGGGCGACACGCTCCGTGGAGATCGACGGGGTCAAGGTACAGGAGGGACAGGTCATTGCCCTGCTGGACGGCAAACTGGTGACCTCCGCCAAATCGGTTGAGGAGAGCGTGCTTAACCTGCTCAATAAGGCCAAGGCCGAGGAGCATGAACTGGTGACCTTGATCTACGGCGAAGGGGTGAGTCGAGGCGAAGCCGACAGGATCGTGGATAAGGTGCGTGAGATCCTACCCGGCGCTCGAGATCGAGGTGCAGGACGGCGGGCAGCCGAACTATCAATTTATTATTTCGATTGAGTGAGGAGGGGAACAGGTAATCAGGTGATCAGGTAATTAAGCGATTAGGTAATGGGATAATGAGGGATCGATATTCGAGAAGGGGAAAGGGAATTGGTAGACAGGGAAAGAGGTAGAAACGTAAACAGGGAAACAGGTAAACACGGAGACAGGGAATACGGAAAGAGGGAAATTGGTAGGTTGATTAATTGGGAAATGGTGACGGGGTAATTGGGAATCGGGAGTTGAGATCAGGTTTTGAGGGACTGGGAAATTGGTGAGTGGAAAGCATTTATTCTTCAAATACAAGCTCGCTGCACTATCAGGTTCTGCTCTTCGCTGACAACGACATTATCTATCATTCATGAAACTCGGCATCGTTACGGATTCCACCTGTGATCTTCCAAAATATAGCGTTGAGGAATATGGCATCGAGGTGGTGCCCTCGATCCTGATTGTGGATGGCAGGGAATATCCGGACGGAGGCGGCTTCGCCCGCGATGAGTTTTACAGAAGGCTGCCGGAGCTTAAGGCACACGCGACCACCGCTACTCCTTCCATCGGGGAGTTCACAAGGTGCTACCAGAAGTTATTTAACATGGGCTGCGACCATATCATTTCGATCCATGCTGCTGGGACGCTGACGACCATCGTCAACACGGCGCGTCAGGCGGCAGCGGAGTTCGCCCCGCGGGTCACCGTCCTGGACGGTCTCTCGCTATCGCTGGGGCTGGGTTTTCAGGTATTGGCGGCGGCTGAGAGCATGGAGATGGGGCTGGAGGCCGCGCTGGCTGCCATCGAATCCACACGGCGGCGGTTGCAGCTTTTTGCAGCGCTGGACAGTGTGGAATACGTGCGCCGCAGCGGTCGGATACCGGGAACGATGGCGCTGTTGGGCAGCCTGCTCAGCATCAAACCGGTCATCGAGGTCACTGAAGGACAGGTCAAGGCAATCGCCATGGTACGGACGACAAGCCAAGCCAATGAGCGCATGGCTGTGTTGCTCCGGTCGGCGGGCAAGCTGGAGCGACTGGCAATCCTGCATACGGGCGCGGAAGCGCGGGCACGCGAGTTCCTCAATAAGGCGATGTTGGAAGACAGCCAGTCGCTGCCGCGCGATATCCTGATGATCAATGCGACGCCCGTGATCGGTACGCACATCGGTCCGAACGGGTTGGGGTTTGCGGCGATCCGTGCGAAATAGAACGCGGAAAACCCCGTAAATACAGCGGGGCGAGACGGCGCGAATCAGACGGATTTACACGGAAAAGATCAGAGGTTTAAAAGAAGGTGGAGGTTGAAGAACGGGGCAGTGGGAGTGTGACACAGACCTCCGGGTCTTTAAGACCTCGGAGGTCTTATAATCATCCTTGATGCCGCGGAGATTTGTACCTTTTGTGCCTGAAGCCTATTATCATATCTACAATCGTGGCAATAACCGCCAGCAGATCTTCTTTCAGCAGGAGAATTATTTCTATTTCCTAAAAGGTATAAAGAGGTATTTGCTGCCCGCGGCCGACATCATTGCTTATTGTTTGATGCCCACGCATTACCACCTGATGGTTAGGGTTAAGCAGACCTCGGGGGTCTTGACGAACCCCGAGGTCTCCGCGGGGATGATGAAACTTTCCGTATCCTATACCAAAGCGATCAACAAGCGTTTTGCACGTGTTGGGGTTCTTTTTCAGGGTCCATTTCAAGCCAAGCCAATTTTAAACTCACGCCATTTGCTTCATCTCTGTCGCTATATACATGCTAACCCGGTCAAAGATGGGCTTGTCGCCAACCCTTCAGACTGGCCGTATTCAAATTATCTGGAGTGGATCGGCGAACGAGACGGTAGCCTGTTTGATCCCGGGTTTGCACGCGCGCAGTTCCCCGACCCCTGCGGTTATAAGGATTTTGTCGCAGGTTACCTCCAAACCCCGGATATGTCCGAGGATATTCTAGGTTACCTCGGCGCTCTTGATGCCTAGCAAACCAGCCCCCCGAAGTCTTTACCCCTACGGGGTCCCCCAAGTGCAAGAGCGGGGATTTTATGCTTCGCGAAGACCTTAGAGGTCTACACGCCTCGGCATGATAAAATAATCCGATGCAGCCTTCATTAGATAAACTACGCAAATTCTTCGGCCTCGAGCGCGAGAGACATTATGACAACAGCGCGATCATCGGCGGCCTGGCCAAAATGCTCGATTATTGGGAGGCTGAAGCCCGCGCAGAAGGGGTCAGCGAGGAAGTCATACAAGCTGTCGGGCAAAGACTGCGGTCTTATGAGGGACTCAGCCCCGAATCACGCGCGGATGCTTTGAAGGGTTTATGGAAGAGGATCGGGGAAACCTATCCTGAAGCATCGCAGCGACCGCGCGGCGCCCCGAATGCAAAGGACATACAGAACGCACAGAGCGCAGCCAGGGCGAGACCAACGGACCCAACGAACGTGGCGAGCACAAGTGAAGCAGTCGAAAAGCCTCAACCAACCGTCAGCCAGGCTGCCCCGAGCAGGCCGGCTTCGCCGCATGTGGACAGGCAGGGCGGAGGATCGCGACAGCGCCAGGGCCAACCGTCCCGCGCCGAAGCCGCACCCGGCGGCAAGCACAGCCAGACGCCCGCCGCGCTCAACGCGCCGCTGACGGTCCTGCAGGGTGTGGGCCCCAAGCACGCGTCCACGCTCGAAAGCCTGGGCCTGCGGACACTCGGCGACATGCTGTATTACTTCCCGCGCCGCTACGAGGATTACAGCCAACTCAAACCGATCAAGAGCCTGTGGTACGGTGAACAGTTGACCGTGATCGGAACGATCCAGTCGGTACATACGCGCCCGATACGCGGCGGCTCGGCGACGATCATAGAGGCGATCCTGGGCGACGGCACGGGTGCACTGCGCCTCTCATGGTTCAACCAGCCCTGGATGGCAAACCGGCTCAAAGAAGGCCAGCAAATCTCCGTATCGGGCAAAGTGGACCAGTACCTCGGACGCCTGGTCATGAACAATCCCGACTGGGAGGACGTGGAGGCGGAGCACCTTAATACGAACCGCATCGTCCCCATTTATCCTCTTACAGCCCGCATCACGCAGAAGTGGCTGCGCGGACTTATGAACCAGGTGGTGACTTATTGGGCGCCGGCCGTGGTGGATTCCCTGCCCGAGAGCGTACGCTCCTCGGCGCGGGTGATGGGACTGGGACAGGCTTTGCTGCAGGCGCACTTCCCGGACAACCAGGACATGTTGAAGACGGCGCGCGAAAGGCTGGCCTTCGACGAAATCTTCTACCTGCAGATGGGCGTGCTGCGGCAGAAACGCGACTGGAAAGAGGTCGAGGCGCGGCGCTTCCCGGTTACGGACGAATGGTTAAGCGCCCGGATTGCAAGCCTGCCTTATACGCTGACAGGCGCACAGCAGCGCGCCCTCAACGACATACGCGCCGACCTCGACTCGGGCAAGCCGATGAACCGGCTCCTGCAAGGCGACGTGGGTTCAGGCAAGACGGTCGTCGCGGCCCTGGCAGCCGGGATGATCACGAACAGCGGCTCGCAGGCCGCGATCATGGCGCCGACAGGCATCCTTGCGGAACAACATTACCGCAGCTTCACCTCTTTGCTGGCAGGCGAGAACGGAATCCTGCGCCCGGAGGAGATCCGCTTATTAGTGGGTAGCACGCCCGAGCCGGAGAAAGAGGCGATCCGCAACGGGCTCGCAGATGGCAGCATTAAGATCGTCATCGGGACTCACGCAGTCATCGAAGGCCCGGTCCTATTCAAAGACCTGCAGTTCGCCGTGATCGACGAGCAGCATCGCTTCGGCGTGGAGCAGCGCGCAGAATTGCGCTCGAAGGGCACCAACCCGCATCTGTTCGTGATGACTGCCACGCCCATCCCGCGCTCGCTGGCGCTGACGGTTTACGGCGACCTGGACCTATCCCTGATGGACGAAATGCCGGCGGGCCGCCAGCCTGTGGCAACCCACGTGCTGACGCCGCAGGAACGCGAACGCGCTTATACCTTGATCCGCGGCCAGATCAAAGACGGACGCCAGGCCTTCATCATCTATCCGCTGATCGAAGAGAGCGAGAAGCTGGAAGAGCTGCGGGCCGCCGTGGACGATTACGAAGTACTGTCGAAAGAGATCTTCCCCGATCTGAAGCTCGGCTTGCTGCACGGACGCATGAAGCCCGACGAAAAAGACGAAACCATGCTCAAGTTCAGGGATCGCAAATACAACATTCTGGTTTCCACCACGGTGGTGGAGGTGGGTGTGGACGTACCCAACGCTTCGGTCATGCTCATTGAAGGCGCAGACCGGTTCGGCCTGGCGCAACTGCATCAACTGCGCGGCCGCGTGGGGCGCGGGTCGGAGCAATCGTACTGCCTGTTGATCCCCACGCACGGGGACGCCGCGGAGAACGAACGACTGCAGGCGATGGCCGAATCGAATGACGGCTTTGTCCTGGCCGAGAAGGACCTGCAGCAGCGCGGCCCGGGCGAATTCCTGGGTACGCGGCAATCGGGTTATGCTTCAGGGCTGCGGATGGCGAGTCTCACCGATGTGAAGCTGATCGAGAAGGCCCGCCTTCAGGCGCAGAAATTATTCGAAATGGACTCGAATTTGCAGATGCCGGAGCATGCCCTGCTGGCGGAGACGCTTCAGCGCTTCTGGGGCGAGGGCAAAGGGGATGTGAGCTGAGGGTACCAGGTTTCAGGTGTCAGGTGTCAGGTGGTTGAAGGTTGAAAGTTCAAAGTTGGAAAGTAGAAAGTGGAGAACGAAGAGTAGAACCGTGGGAGATTCACAATGGTTAGAGCATTGTTTCCCGGCACGTTCGATCCTATCCATTACGGACATATGGACATCGCAATACGAGCATCCCGGCTGTTCGATGAAGTGATCATGGCTGTGTATGACCGGCCGCTCAAGACACTGCTGTTCGACCCCGAGGAACGGATCTCGCTGGTAAGGGAAGCGTTCAAGGACGAACCCAAGATCAAGGTGATGGGATACAGCGGGCTGACCGTGGACTTCTGCCGCAAGGTGAATGCGCAGGTCATGGTACGGGGGCTGCGGGTCTTCTCGGACTTCGAGTGGGAGTTCCGCATGGCGCTGGCGAACCAGCGGTTGTCGACGGAGATCGAGACGGTGGCGCTCATCACGGCCGAGCAGCATACCTTCCTTTCGTCGAGTACCGTACGGGAAATTGCAACCCTGAACGGCGACGTATCGAGCATGGTACCGCCGTTTGTGGACCAAGCTTTACGGGCAAAAGTGACCACTCTGGGGGACCAACATTCCCCTCCCAATGCACTCCGAGATTGATTTATAATAAGAGCCATCCGTAAATAGGGAAAAGCGCCCCGCGCTGCGAGGCGAGCCTCTATTTCTACCGATAGGGTCTAAGACATAACCGCCGCGAGTTGTGCGGAGGAGCCTATGGACATCCTGCAGCTTATTGACCGCCTGGAAGAATTGTTCAACAATGCGAAAGCCGTGCCCTTCACGCACAATGTGGTGGTGGACGAAGACCGCATGCTGGAAATCATCGACCAGATGCGCATCGTCATCCCCGATGAAGTGAAGAAGGCGCAGCAAGTCATATCCCAGCGCGACCGGTTCCTGGCGCAAGCGCAGGAAGAAGCCGACCGGACGATCGTGCTGGCGCGCGACAAGGCCGAACAGATCGCAGCGAAGGATAATATCGTGGTGGAAGCCCAACGCCGGGCGGAGCAGATCCTGGCGCAGGCGCGGGCCGACGCGGAAGCCACCCGCAGGGACGCCGACGATTACGTGGTGGACACTTTGGTGCAGTTACAGGACAGTCTGGAGAAAGTCCTGAACCAGGTGCGCAATGGGGTCCGCACGGTGCAGGAAGACCAGCTGCGAAAGACGATCCCCGCCTCGTCTTCGACGGTCCCGGAAAAAATCGATAAATAACCTAATACCATACTTTTTCTAAAAAAGAAATGACCCGCTGAGCGGGTCATTTCTTTTTTAGAAAACCATATTTCGGGCGGTCTTACATACGATCCTCGGTTTAGAAGAATGCGTTACCTTTCCTATTAGCTTCGTCCGGCTTGTTGGAATTGAAGCTCAAAAACACATTTCTTAACAGAGCTATTCCAACAATCCAGTAAGGACTGAAAACGCAGATAACCAGAATCGAGAAGTTATCCCCTTGAAGGAAGGAAGGGGCTCCCAATAATAATAAGGGTAAAGAAAGCATACAACCCACCAAGATCATTAGAAGCAGGTAGAAAGGGTTATGTGTTCGAAATTTGCCGTCAAGCATCAAGCGTATCATCACCCCCTCCATGTGTGCCTCTTCAAAATCCAAATCAAGCGGATCGTAGCCACTTCGCCCCGGACGAGTGCGATGCCCCGGCCAACCTGACAACAGGAAAGTGTATTCATCCATATACACCCAGCCCGGTACCTCATTTCCATCCCCGGAAAAATCCAGCTCTTGAGATTCATCGATCTCTGAAATTACCCCGTTTTCATCCGGAGAACGACTTTCTTCTTCTTTTGCTGGTCTATCCATATCTTCCAGGCTCGCCTGACGGTATTCTGCTTCTTCAAGTCTTAACCTGGCATTAGCAAGGTTCTCCCGAGCAGCAAAGAATCGAGGGTTTAGCTCTATCGCTTTGAGATACGCATCAATGGCAGGCTGTACTTGTTCCAACTCTTCGAGGATCATGCCAAGATAATTGTAGGCGGTCCCTATGCCAGGCATGGTCTGTTGGGCCAATTCGCATTCTTCCAACGCCAACCCGGGTTCATCGTTACAGCGCGTAGGCAAGCGCCTGGTCGAGATGCCGCTTTGCAGTGGATCCTTGAAATCCTTTTTCGATCTCCGGCTGCACAGTTCTCAGACTGTTCCAGGTATCTTCGCTCTCCAGCTGCAGGCTTCTCAGGTTGTCCCAGGCATCCTTGAAGTCGGGATTAAGCCTGGTGGCATTCTGATAATCGGCTACAGCTTTCTCTAATTGTCCCATCTCATCAAAGATCAGCCCTCGATAGTTGTACGCGATTGCAGACTCGGGCGCCATTTGAACCGCCAATTGGCAATCGCTTAATGCCTTATCCAATTGCCCCGCCTGCAAGTAGCTGTCAACCCTATCCAGAATCTGGTTGACCTGGGCCGGGATGGACTCCGGCGGTAAATATCCCAACCGTCCAAACAAGATCTCCTTGATGATCTCGAAAGTAGCTTCATCCCATTCATCACGGTTATTCTTTTGCAGGATTTCGACCAATTCTTCCGTATCTCTTAGATCCAGGTTGTTATAGATCTGCTTACGAAGATACTCATCCATATTTTCCCTCTACAAAATATACTGTTGGAAAATAAACCGCACCCCGTTAGCATCAGCCCGGTGGGGCAGGATTTAGCCCGGGACCGAAACAGGCTACTACTGGGCATAGCGCCTCACCTTGCATTCAGGCACAGTTATAAAAATAATAGCATATGGATGGCTTATATAAAATACCCTTTAAGAGATTATTTATATAGAAATGGGTGCTTCAATTCCCCGATGATTAATAAGAGCAGGAAGAACTTGGCAGTAGGGGGCTTTAACGCGGATCCTATTTTAGCGCTTCAGCGATCAATGCGCCGACGCCCGCGATGCGTTCCGTGAGTTCGTCGTTGAGGGAATGCCGCCGCTTTAGGTATTCAGGGCTGTTATAGCTTAGCCAGACTTTTCCCTGGTCATCCTGCCATGCCAGGGCTTTGAGCGGCAGGTCGAGGGCAACGCCAGGTACGGCATCCATCAGGGCGGTTCCCGCGCGGGGATTACCGAAAATGAGTAACTGCGTGGGCCTCAGATCAAGGCCAACTTTTTCGGCCTCACGCTGCTGGTCAATGCGGGCAAACACGATATTGCCTTTTGACTTAAGGACACGCTCCAACCTGTCGAGCGTATCGTTTACAGAATAGGCGCTGGCAACACTGAGGATGCCGCTGTCCTCTGGGAATGGCTGCATATTAACCTCACCGGTTGAATTCTGTCCAGCTCGGGTACTGCTGGTATAAAGGCCGTTAGGTTTTAAATTCGCAAGCGAACCCTTTAAACCGGCTTAAGGATGATCAAGGGGATTTCCCGACCGGCTTTTGCCTGGTATTCGTCGTAGCGTGGGAAGATTTCGGCCATTATTTTCCACAAGCGCGGTTTTTCCTCTTTGGTGGCCGTGCGGGCGCGGACCGTGAACTTGTCCGCACCCACTTGTATTTCGACCTCGGGGTTTGCCACCAGATTTAAATACCATAGGGGATGTTTGGGTGCACCCCCCTTAGAGGCTACTATCATGAAGTTCTTTCCATCCCGCCCAAAGATCAGCGCGGTACGGCGAAGCAGACCGGACTTGCGACCGCGTGTGGTCAACAGCAGCGTAGGCACTCCATGCCACAGGTAACCTTTCTCGCCATCGCTCTCTACGTATTCGTGAATGTGATCCTTTATCCACCCTGTCGGACTGTCGAAAACTTGCTCTTTGGTTGTCATGATCTTCCTTTTTTATTTAGTTCGCGTTGAGCGCACAAAGTACTTGCTTGACCAGCCAGCCGGGAGTCTGTGTTGAGTTCGTCATCTTCCGGCGAGCGTGTTCGTGCTTCTTCGATGCCTGCATACATTGTAGACGATCTCAATAAAACGGCTTATACGTGGAAGTTCAGGTTATCAGGATAATGTGTGAAGAAGGCATTTCGCGATGGCAGATTAGGGAAAAATAAGCATTCTCATGCAGGGATAGCCCTTTTGCCCCGCTTGTGATAAATTCGTCTTAAAGGAAGGTGCTATGTTTGGCGATCTCGGTGCTCCTGAATTAATCATCATTCTGATCATTATTTTGCTGCTCTTTGGGCCAGGCCGGATTGGCAAAGTGGCCGGCGAACTGGGCAAAGGCATTCGTAATTTTCGCGATGGGCTGGGCGGGAAGGAAGATACCGCAGATACACCCGCAGAAAAAAAGGAGCCACCGCCTCCGGACGAGCCGGCAAAGTAGGAAAAACGTAGACGGGGGAAGGCGTAAAGAAGTAAACATGTAGACAAGGAAATAGGGGGAACGGAAAGACCTAAACAAGGAAACACGGAACAGATTGGATCTAGCGCATGAGACGGCCGGATGGCCGTCTCATATTGTTAATTGTTAGATGGATGGATGGGATGATCTTCAGAACGATAGTTGCCCAAAAACCTGTCCACAAAAAACGACTATTTCCTTTTGCTTGGTTTTGTCTTCGCCTTTTTTAGATTTTCAGCAACCCTGAATTTAACTATTTTGGTGATCAATTTCAGCGGTAAAGGCTCGTCGATGGGGAATCTGATGGAGCCCTTTGCGGCTTGATAGATCGATATCTCACGCTTGAATGCCTGGGTCCCGCTGGGCGTTGGATAAAACCCGATATGATCTTTAAAGGCGGCAAAATGGACCAGGTTGCCGTTCAGATAAAAAGTAGGCATTTGATAACTTATTTTTTCTTCTGCGTCAGGAGCGGCCGCTTTAATGGTGGCCCGCATTTGTTCCAGTATTTTTTGCCTATCTTCAGGGAAGGTTGCAATGTACTCATCGATCGAAGCAAAGCCAACTTTGTTCTTTTCCATGAATTCTCCTTTTTCTCCAGTATTCATTTTCCGGGGGAGCCATCAACCCAGCAATGAGTAGTTGCAAATATTCAGGCTGAAATTGCGGGAACTAGGTTTTCCGATTTCCACATTTTGTAGGCTGCGCGGGCAAGTATTTCGTGGGTCGCATGCCAGTCCTTCATATCGTCGATTGCCCAATATTTCAGCGCGCTGCTCTCATGGGAGTTCTCCAGCTGGCCGTCCACCACTTTACACAAATGAACAATAGATATGGTTGTATGGGGTCCCATTTGTGCGCTGGGCTTACGGGTAAATACACCCACTAAACGGTCGACCTTTACGGTCAGGCCGGTTTCCTCGCGCGCTTCTCTTACTATGCCTTCAGCCGGCGTTTCGTTTGGCTCAACAAAGCCACAGGGCAGGCACCAGCCGCTGCCATCGGACCTTTCCATCAGAAGGATCTCGCCATTTTCATTGAATATGGCGGCGTCCGTCCCGACTTTGGGGGTAATGTACCCGATTTCATTCAGAAACCGCTCTCGTAACGTTCCATCAGGAACCGACAAAAGCTCGCTGTACGTCTCCGTCGCCATGCTTAAGAGGCGCTCGTAACGCTCTTTGTCGAATTCATTGGAGGCGTATAACAAGCCATTCCGTGCAATCGTTTGTAGAGTATCCAATAGAGGAAAAATATCCATTTGCTGCAGCCCTGGTATCCAACTCGAATAGGTTATTGTGCGTAAGAGGAGATTCAGCGGTCAACGATCAATCCATTATTAAATATATCATCCTTTATCGGGCAACCCGCGAGACGGCCTCACAGGGGCAACTGTGCCATGAAAAAAGCGCCCTTCTTCGGAAAGGGCGCTTTCGTTATTAAAGAGCTATGTCGATTTAGATGTTATTAGCTACCTTCGCACGGAAGGGTTATCGTCCTGGGGCTGTGCGGCCAGACCAACGGGATGATAAGTCGGTTCAGGGTGCACCATGGGACGGATCGCAGACAGCGGCTTGGGAGCGGGGCGGGCATAGGATGAGGCCGGCTGATTACGCACTGCTGGAGCCCAGGGTGGGGTCTGCTGGCGCATGCCCATGCCCGGGCGGGCTTCGGCCATGCTGAACAGGTTCTCACCGGCCAGTGAGAAGGTGCCAATGATCAGGACGCGGATCATCCAGACCATCACGGCAACCAGTACGGGGATCACCCTCGCAACGGTGGCCTGCCCGACCAGGACGCTGCCGGCCGAGGTGTGATTGACGATGGCGACCGAGACGCCCCACCAGGTGAGGGCCGCATTGAAGCTGGCAGCCAGGAGCCAGGCGCCGAAGAGATACCAGACCTCATTGGGTTCATCGCGGCCGCGCTGAGGGGTGAAGAGGCGGGCGATGCCGGCAAAGTCGATGCCGCAGAAGGCGATGGCGAGCACGGTAGACCAGCGGAGACCGGCGGTGGACAGGTCGCCGAGCATATCGCTGAGTGCGAAGGCGGTGGTGGAGTAGTTAAATACTTCAAAAGCCAGCAGGGCAGCGATGAGGATGGCGCCAAAGATGGCGCCACGCTTGCCGGCTGTCCCGCGCAGGATTGGCAAAATGTTAATTGGGAAGGAACGGTTCACAGCAACCTCTCTTTCATACCAAAAGGATACATGAAGGTTGCTTATATTATAGAACAATTGTTCTAAATGTCAAGAGTCGATCATTATATGTGGCCCGGTACAAGGCGCCGTACCCGTAAGGTGCCAGGAGGTCGAAAATCTGTGTACGGCCGGTGGAATGAATTGACTTGACCCTTGGGATATGGCAGGCAGCCCGATGGAACCAAGGTGCCCTATTGACGGAGAACTGCCCTTACCCCTGGACCATGAACTTGTTGAAGGCCACAGTGTCAAAGAAGATCGTAGCCGACACAATTCTTTCCTCTTTTATCGTCAAAATCTCTGCGACATCACTGCTGGCACTGTTCCCTTTTGGCGACATCAGGTCATAGCGCACCAGGGCACAGGCTTTGTCACCATCCACAATCATTTCCTTGACCTGCGAGGCCCTGACTGCACGGAGAAATTGCCGGTTACCTTCGACAAAAGCCTCTTTCCCCCGGCTGGCCTTTACGCCGGTCCCATCGAAAAGGATGTCGTCCGAAATAAAGTCCTGCCATCCATCCTTCTGTTTGATAGCATCGTAGTAGCCTTCGAGGATCTCCTGAGTTGTTTTTTTCATTCGTGTTTCCTTTCTACTGATAAAAAGACTTTGTACAGGATGCGCTTCGAATCAATGAACTTTCTAGGCAAACATGTTTGCCCATTCACGGATGGACCATTTGCTCATCATCCCCTTTGCGTAAAACGGGTCTTCTTTTATATAGCCTTCTGCCGCCGGGCGTGAAGTTAAAACAGCCATGGTGTTAAGCTGCCCGTCTTCGCTATCCAGGAACAATCCGGACATCAGCAGGCTCCCCTGCTCGTGCAGTTCGTTCGAGCGCTTCAAGTGGGCAGCAATGGCTTCAGGCGCAGTTATCTGGGCTTCTTCGAAGGACTTGTATTTCAGAACACAGTAGACCACATAATAGACAGCCGGCTGTTTTTGGGATTCTGTCATAGTCGTTTGTTCCTTTCCATTGGAATATCATTTGCCTGGATAAGCGACTTCATCAAATCGATAAACTCTTTTTCCCGGTTCCGGATGGGTTTGAAGAAGGTTCGAGCAACCTGGTCGACGCTGGCAAGGCCCTTGATAACGACCTTCTCCCCTTTGAGGGTTATCTGCATATAATTTGCGCGCGAATCTTCGGAAGATTGCGTGCGGGTGAGGAGTCCTTTTTTCTCCAGAGAACGAACAATGCGCGAGGTGTGCATAATATCCACTTTGGAACGCCTGGCAAGCATCACCTGCGTGACATGCTCATTCCTTTTGACAAGCCAGAGAAGGGCTGCCAGGGTGATGAATTGTGCATGGGTAAGACCCAATTCTTTGAGCCCGGCGCTTCTGTGCTGCTGCCACAGCTTGAAGGCCGACCATAATAATTGAGCGGGAATTTCGTCGAGTTGCGGTAAAAAATCGTTGTCCATATATAATAAGTATGCTTATTATATGCATGCTTATTGTTTTGTCAAGGGTTGTTTTTTGGGTTTGAATTTTTCGCCTATTCAACCGCAGCGCAACATGAAAACGCAATGAAAGATGGGAGAACCCTGCGAGCCCCCCAAAGAATCCCCCATTCCCGCTCTATTCTCGTGCCCTGATTTGGTTCCTGAATTCTATTGCCCCACCGTGAGGCAGTCGCGGGCGAGGATGGCCCGGGGGTAGGCATCGTTGGGCTGCTGCGCGGCCAGCTTCCCATCCTGAAAGACCGCACGGATCAGCTTCTTATCGCACAGCTTCCTCAAGTCATCCAGCGGATTCTCATCCATTACCAGTAAGTCGGCGGCTTTGCCTGGCTCTATAGAACCGAGGCGCGCCTCCCAACCCAGGGCTTTCGCCGCCCCCGAAGTGGCCGCGACCAGCGCATCCATCGGCTTCAGGCCGGCCTGCTGCATATGATAGATCTCCAACCCGTTCTCGCCGTGAAAGTTGAGGGGCGTGGCCGCGTCGCTGCCCATCGCAATGGGGACGCCCGCCTGATAGGCCAGGCGCAGTGATTGTGCGGCGGCCTCCTGCGTTTCGATCATCTTATCCACGATCCACTGCGGGACTGTTGAACGGTCGCCGTCGATCACGTCCAACCCGGCTTTGAGAGTGGGGATCAGAAACGTGCCGCGCTTCGCCATCTCTTCGATCAATTTAGGATCCTGGTACAGGAAGGTGCCGTGCTCGATGCTGTTTACCCCGGCCTGCACGGCCTTGCGGATGCCGTCAATGCCGTGGGCGTGCGCCGCCACGCGCCTGCCGAACTTGGCGGCCTCTTCCACCGCCACGCGGATCTCGTCCGAATTGAAATGGGTCGCGCCGGGAACGCCATCCTCCACCAGCACCGCGCCGGTGACGCCCAGCTTGATAAGGTCGGCCCCATGCCTGATCTGTTCACGCACGGCCTTGCGGACCTCTTCCACACCGTCAGCGATGCGATACATGCCCTCATAATAGTCCGCGCCTGATTCGGTAATACAAATGAAGCGGCCGGCCAGCATGAGACGCGCGCCGCTGAAGCTGCCTGCACGCAGGGCGCGGCGCACTGCAAATTCAAGCTCGTTCCAGCCGCCCATGTCGCGGACCGTGGTAATACCCGCCGCGAGATTCTTGCGGGCGTTGCTCAAGATCTTCAGGGCCATCGAGCCATCGTCCACTTTGAACTGGCTGTCAGACTCGCCGCTTCCGGAAAGATGGACGTGGCAATCGATGAGGCCCGGTAGAAGATATTTGCCGGAAAAATCAAGATTGAGGATATCTTCCTGCAGCGAGGGCAGCCACTTTTTTGCCTTGCCGGCATACACGATGACGCCATCGCGCACGGCCACGGTGGCATTCGCCAGAGGCTCGCAGCCGGTGCCGTCGATCAACGTTATGTTCTGGAAGACAATGAGAGAATTCATGGGAAGTGACATAAATATCTATCCGCCGATTTCGCTGACTTTGCAGAATGAAAATCTTCGTTCGAATAAAATCTGATTGACTTCATTCAGTATACTGCTGATGGATAGAAATATTGAAGGTCTAAGGCTGATGGTTTGAAAGTTTAAGGTTTGAAAGTTTAGGGTTAGACGTTGAAGGTGAAAGGTTGAAGAGTAGAAGGTTGGAAGATTGAAGGCTATAAGTTCCAAGTTAGTGATTGAAAGAAGAAGAGAAGACTAAGTAGAAAGCGGATGTGCAAGGCAGAAGGTCGAGATAAGACAAGTAGCGAAGGATGCTTGACACCTTCGGTCACACGAAAGAAGTGGTAACATTGTCGAAGATCATAAAATATGAATCTATTTTGCATTGAAAGCAAGCAATAAATACAAAATATATCTTCAACAAAAAAATCCACTCCAAAGATGAAAACCAATAAATCATTATGATGCTGCCTGAACTCTATTACAATGCCAAGGCGACGCTCGGCGAAGGGCCGGCATGGGATGCAAAGGCCCAGACTCTGTACTGGATCGATGTGCTCGAGAAACGGATCTATGCCGGATCGAAGCTGTTCCTGCAATTGGATGATTTCGTCGGCTGCCTGGCGCCTCGCAAGGATGGAGGACTGGTCATCGCGCAGCGCTTCGGATTCTGGACCTTCGAACCGGATTCGAATAAACTTCTCACGCTCGCCTCACCCAAAGGGGAGCCTTCCAACAACCGCTTCAACGACGGCAAGTGCGACCCGCGCGGCCGCTTCGTGGCCGGCACCATGGACCACAACGAGCAGGAAGCCAGCGGTTCGTTGTATTCGCTGTCCACGGAAGGGCGTTTGAAAAAACTTCTCAAGGAAGTGCGCATCTCCAACGGACTGGCCTGGTCGCCCGACGGCAAGACGATGTATTTCATCGATACCCCCACGCGCGAGGTCAAGGCCTTCGATTACGACATCGAGACCGGCCAGATCGCCAACCCGCGCGTGATCATCCATTTCGTGGATACGTTCGGCTGGCCCGACGGAATGACCTCTGATATGGACGGCAATCTATGGATCGCGATGTGGGGCGGCGCGCGAGTCACGCAGTGGAATTCCAAGGGCACGCTGCTGGAACAGTTCGGCATCCCGGCGTTGAACGTAACGTCCTGCGTCTTCGGCGGGGCGAAGATGAACGAGCTGTTCGTCACGACGGCGCGCGTGGGAATGGACTCGGCAGCGCTGAAAAAGTATCCGCAGGCGGGCGGCGTGTTCCGCATGGAAACCAACTGCACAGGCATGCCAACGTTCGAGTTTGGGGGCTGAAAATCCATCCGCAGATTAGGAAAAAGAAGAACAGAGAGCAGAGAATAGAGCTATCCGCAGATTGGGCTGATTTAGCAGATTAAGAAAAAGAAGCGCTGATCCGAGGTATTCTGCGAGCACGAAATCCGGGATAATTTCAAATGCCGCTTAACATAAGAGACACGATCAAGTATTAGTAGACAAAACATTTTAGCGTAGAGGAAAATCCCATGAGAGAACTACTAGAAAATGCGGCACAACGCGCTATAAGCTATCTGGATGGTCTCGATTCCCGCGGAGTCGCGCCGACGCCCGAGGCGGTGAGCAAACTCTCGGCGCTGAATGAGGCGCTGCCCGCAGAGCCGGACCGGGATGAAGCCGTTTTGAAATTGCTGGACGAGCTAGGCTCCCCGGCAACCATGGCCATGGCCGGGCCGCGCTTTTTCGGTTTCGTCATCGGCGGCTCACTCCCCGTCACCCTGGCTGCAAACTGGATAGCCGGGGCCTGGGACCAGAACTCGGCCTATTACAACTCCACGCCCGGAACAGCGGTGCTAGAGTCGGTGGCGCTGCGATGGCTGCTCGAGCTCTTCGGACTCCCCGCCGAATGCGGAGGGGCCTTTGTGACCGGCGCGACGCTGGCAAATTTCTCTGCATTGACGGCAGCACGACATGCGGTGCTGAAGCGCGCAGGCTGGAACGTGGAAGCGGAGGGTTTGTTCGGCGCACCCCCGATCAGTGTGATCGTGGGCGCAGAAGCACACCCATCGGTGATCAAATCGCTGGGGCTTCTGGGTTTGGGCCGGACCCGGCTCACGAAAGTGCCAGTAGATGCACAGGGCCGGATGCGCCCCGAGGCGCTGCCGCGCATGTCGGGCCCGACCATCGTGATCGCACAGGCCGGCAATGTTAATACCGGGGCCTTCGATCCGTTTTCCGAGATCTGCGAGCGCGCGCATGAAGCGGGGGCATGGGTACACGTGGACGGGGCCTTTGGCCTGTGGGCCGCGACAACGCCATCCACGGCGCCGCTCACTGCCGGGATGGAGAAGGCGGATTCATGGGCGACGGACCTGCATAAGTGGCTTAACGTCCCTTATGACAGCGGTTTGGGCCTGGTGCGCGATGCGGATGCATTACGGGCGGCCATGGCAATCACGGCGGAGTATCTGCCAACCCACAGTCCGTACAGGAACCCGTCTGATTTCACGCCGGAGTTATCAAGACGGGCCAGAGGCGTGGAAGTGTGGGCGGCCCTGCGCTCGCTCGGGCGCAATGGAGTATGCGAGCTGATCGAACGGAACTGCCGCCAGGCCCGGCGTTTCGCCGAAGGCTTGCAGGCCGCGGGATACAAGGTGCTCAACGAGGTGGTGCTCAACCAGGTGCTGGTGTCGTTTGGTGAAGCGGAGACGACGAACCGCATTATTTCAGGCATCCAGAACGACGGGACTTGCTGGTGTGGAGGAACGGTCTGGCAGGGACAGACGGCGATGCGGATCAGCGTATCGTCCTGGGCAACCACAGACGAGGATGTCGAAAAAAGCCTGGAGGCGATGATACGGATTGCGAAAGGGACGATCAAGTAATCAGGCAACCAAGTAAGTAGGTAATAGGGTAAAAAGGCAGACGTGTAGATACGGAGACAAGTAAAAACGTAAAAAGCGAAAAAAAGTAGACAAGGAAATAAGGAAACAGGGAGATGAGCAAGATAAAAATCCAAGACAATCGGGCGTTTGATTTTCAGGACAACCCCGTTTATACTTAACATATGGACGATCATTAAACCGGGCCGCCATGTAGCCAGAGCAAGATGCTTGGAGAAGAGATGGACTTCAACTCTATCCCAGGTTGGCTAAATGAACAGGAGCATAAAAAAAGCCATTCTATTTTCCTGCTGGAATGGGTCTCCACCTTCGCGTTCGCCTTCTTATTCTGGTACTTCCTCTTTTTTGAATTAGAAAACTCAATCAGGTCAACTTCAGCCGCAGCTACAATCTCCGCCTTGTATGCCTGCGGTTTTGTTTATCTTCGGATCTACCCGATCACCCGCTGTAAAAAATGCAACAGTTGGCTGCCATTGGTACGGGAGGAAATCAGCAGAAGGCGCATCCAAGACCAAGAGAGGTGCCTGGAAATTGAGCATGGTGGAGAGGATTATTGGAGACATTTTATCGATCTCTATTACAGGATCTATCGCGTGGATATCGTGAGGTTCCGCTGCCGGCGGTGCAAGGCAGTTTGGGAAGAGACAGAGCAGGCGCCGGCTTCGAACTATAAGTTCGTTCGAACCATCGAAGTGAAAGATTGAGCATGGTGCGTAGTAAGCCTGGGGGATGACAAAATGGAAAATATTTATTATCCATGGGTGTTCAGATATCAGCGATAAATCATCGGGGATTGATTTGCACGCACATCAGGCCTATACTGAAAACCAAAAATCCTGCGAATTGTCCCGGCGCTTCGTCTATAAGAGCCTATCCGTAAAACCCAGGAGGGATCGCTTTTTGGGTGTGCGCAGCTTCGCTGCGCACACCCAAAAAGCGAATTTCTCCATTTTACGGATAAAGTCTAAGTTAATCAGCGGCCTGTGTAAATGCTCATTTGGCAGACGTAAAAAACATCGCAGCGAGTGAGGATGAACAGGGAGAGAATGAATACCAAAACCAATCGTCCTATCGTACCCATATTTGTTATGATGGCAATCTTGAGCGTTGTATTTTCAGGCTGCACACCGGGCCAGAAAACGGCGCCAGCCTCAAGCCTGCCTCCGACCGCGGCACCCGCAAGCGCCGTCCCCATTCCAACCACAATCCCATCCAACCCCATCCCCGAACTTACGCTGAAACAAGGTGATTTCTATTTCAGTCTCGATGGCACTCAAACCCTGATCTTTTCCAGAAATTTAGGCGGGTATCAAACGCCGCAATATGATCAATTATTGGATTTGATCCAAGCCGGCGGCAGCAAACTGGTCCGTATCCAACTGGACAGCATGGGCATGGGATACACCAACGCAGGGGCCGTGGACCTGGCCTGGGTCAGTCGATGGGAGCAGGTCTTTGATCGGGCCCAGGCCGATGGGATCTACGTCCTGCCCGTATTCACCGGCTGGTTCGATTGGAATGCCGGTTCGGGTTATTCCACCTGGGCGTCCAATCCGTTGAATGCAGCCAGGGGCGGGCCCGTGAAAACCCCCGCCGAACTATTTCAGAAGGACTCGGCCACACAGGATCTATGGCTGAAATGGATGCAGAACTCTCGTCAAGCGCTGGCAGACGCGGAAAAATATAGCCGCCTGGGAGATCTTTTCTGAAGTCAACCTGGCTTCCGGGGTATCACAATCCGAGGGCATCGATTTTGTAAACAATGCGGTATCCGCGATCAGCGCCGCTGACCCGGCCCATCGCCCGATCACCGCCTCGCTGGCTGAAGTGGGCAACTGGCCCAATTTTTATCGCAACGCTTCGATCGATTTTATCAACATTCATCCGTACCCGCCTTCCGGCCAATTGGACAGGAATATTATTTCGGGCGTGCACAATGCTCTCGCCACCTATAACAAACCGATCCTTATCGGTGAATCCGGCTTGAGCGCCGAGACGCCGGATAGTAACCCGCCGACTCTAACAACCGCCGCCAATGCCAGCATCGGGATCAGCCATGCGATCTGGGCAGGAGTCGTGTCAGGGGCGATGAACGGCCGCGCGCTCTATTGGGAGGACGGCTTTGCAATATATTTCCCGGCCCTGAGCATGCCCTTCATAAATAAATATGCCAATGCCGACCAGGCGGCAGGGAAATTCGCCAGCGGCATCGATTTCTCGGGGTTCAAGCCATTGACTGTGCAGTCTTCAACAGGGGTGTTTGGCGGAGTGCTCGGTAATGAAAAAATGGTCATCGGCTGGTTCAGGGATGCAGGCAGCGAACCCCCCAATTGGAATTTGAAGCCGTTAATATCCAAACAAAACATAACCATTTCCGTGCCAGGCTCTGCGCCTGACTGGAAAGCGGATTTCTATGACACCAAAACAGGAAGCGATATCACAAGCTCAATGAGCGCGGCGCGGCAGGGAAACAACATAGCTATCAACTTACCAGATTTTACCGATGATATTGCTTTCAAAATGTATATCCAACAATAATCAAAGACCGGCAAGGCCCGCGGTTAGTCTTGAACCCAACCGTTAATGCTGACCCTTCGCAAACGCACACCGCAAAAGGAACATGAATGGACTTCGATACAAGCGTTAAGTTATTCATCTACGAGACCATTGCGCAGACGACCCGGCCTCCTACTTCAGCCGAGGCAGCGAAGGCCCTCAACGTCCCTGTCGAAGAGGTGGAAGCGGCGTTTGACAGGCTCCATAAGAAGAGGCTGCTGGTTCCGGAACCAAGCCACCCTTCGCACATCCGAATGGCGCCGCCCTTTTCGGGAATAGAAACCTCCTTTCGGGTCAAAGTTGAGGGCAAGGTCTATTATGCCAACTGCGCCTGGGATGCATTTGGGATACCGGCCGCGCTCCATAAGGACGGTGTGATCGAAGCCGCGGACGGACATACCGGTGAAGCGATGTCGCTGACAGTCAGGGATGCGAAGCCCGTCGCTCAACCGTGCGTCATCCACTTTGCGGTGCCGGCGGCGCGCTGGTGGAAGGACATCGTATACACTTGAGCGACCATGCTGCTCTTCCGGTCGGAAGAGACGGTGGCTGGTTGGTGTGAGGCTCACAACGTGCCGCAGCGGCCAATCATCAATCTCGAACAATTATGGCAGCTGGCGGTCACATGGTACGGGAACCGGCTAACCGTCGAATCGCGCAGGCCGGGACCCGATGAAATGGTGGAGATCTTTTCGGGCATCGGGCTGGCCGGACCGTTTTGGGACCCGAAGGCGGACCAGTGGTAATTACCCACCTGCTGATTTAGTTTAAAAATGTCCCCAAGTGAGACCAGGCTGTTGAAAAAGTAATAATCTAAGTTAGCAGCGTGGACTAAACGCGGAAAAATTCAAGAAACTGAATTTCCTCAGGGCGTTAAAATGCTGCAGAGTCCCCAACATTATTGGACGCCTGGTGGGCGGCGGAATGCAAGTTACAATAGAACCAATAGAGTCAGCTTATGCCCAATCCACCGCAAGCTCTCCCAACCGGTACGGTCACATTTCTCTTCACCGACATTGAGGGCAGTACCCATTTATGGCAGGAAAAGCCCGAAGCGATGGCGATCTCGCATGCACGCCACGATGAGATTCTGCACGAAGCGATTGAATCCAATCATGGCTACATCTTTCAAATTGTTGGCGATTCGTTCAGCGCAGCCTTTCATAATGCACTGGATGGGTTGCATGCAGTCTGTTCCGCTCAGCGCGCTTTGGAGGCCGAGGCGTGGGGCGAAACTGGTGCGATCAAAGTCCGCATGGGACTTCACACCGGCAGAGCCGAAGTTTCTTCAAATGGCAATTATGAAGGCTATACCATCCTCGCATCTACACAACGCGTGATGTCCGCGGCGCATGGTGGACAGAGCCTCCTCACCCAGACCACCTGCGACTTGTTACAGAATGCTTTGCCCGGAGATATCACCTTGCATGATATGGGCGAACATCGTCTCAAAGATCTGCACGCGCCGCTGAGACTCTATCAGGTCAACGCGCCCGACTTACAGCAAAACTTTCCAGCCATCAAATCGCTTGATACCCAACCGAATAACCTGCCCATTCAACTCACATCCTTCGTTGGGCGTGAAAAAGAAATCGCTGAAATCAAAACATCACTCAATTCATCTCGGCTTGTCACGCTAACAGGTTCAGGAGGCACGGGCAAGACACGACTGTCGATTGAAGTTGGCGCGCAAGAACTCGCACATTTTACCAACGGCGTGTGGATGATCGAACTTGCGCCGCTCTCCGATCCTGCCCAGATCATCCCTGCACTCGCCGAAGTTTTTGGTCTGCAGGAATCGCCTTTTAATTCGCTGGCGAACCTTGTCACCGATTATCTGCGCGACAAAAAACTGCTGCTCATTCTCGACAACTGCGAGCATCTCATTCAAGGTTGCGCGCGTTTAGCGGATGATTTACTCCATCACTGCATTAATCTCAAAATTCTGGCCAGCAGCCGCGAAGCGTTAGGCATCGCCGGTGAGTTAGCCTATCACACGCCGTCATTGGCTGAAGCCGAATCGACGCGCTTGTTCGTGGAACGCGCCCGCGCCGCGAATCCGAAATTTGTGCTGACAAATTCAAATCGATCGGCTATTCAACAAATCTGCGGACGTCTCGATGGGATTCCTTTGGCAATCGAACTCGCCGCAGCGCGCACGAAACTGCTGTCCATGGAGCAGATCGCTACACACTTGGATGATATGTTCCGCTTGCTCATCGGCGGCAGCCGTACCGCCCTGCCGCGTCAACAAACGCTACGCGCCTTGATCGATTGGAGTTACGATCTTTTATCGGAAGACGAGCAGCAACTTTTGCGGAATGCATCAGTCTTCATTGGCGGTTGGACGTTGGACGCCCTCGAAGCCGTAGCGGATGATCCGAATACGATAGAGCATCTGGAAGGACTCGTCAACAAATCATTAGTGGCAACTGAGGAACGCAACGACGAGATGCGCTACTTCATGTTGGAGACAATTCGGCAATACGCCAGAGAAAAGTTATTTGAAGCGAAGCAATCGTCGGCGGCGCGTGATCGGCACTTCATCTATTTTGATGAACTGTCCGAAAAGATGTGGGATATGTTCCGCTCAGCGTATAACGAAGCTTTGGCCAACAGATTGAATGATGAAGTTGAAAATTTCCGCGCCGCACTGGACTGGGGCTTGGAGAAACATGTTGAAGAAGCTGTCCGTTTAGCCGCGAACTTTTGCACGTTCCTGCAGTGGCTGGGCAGATCAGCCGAGGGAGTCGCCTTTGTCCAATCTGCGGTTGAGCGCGCCCAAGCCCTGCCGCCTGCCGCAGACGAATCTGCCAATACAGTTCGCCAGAAGTTAATAGCCCGGGCATTATTTACCCAAGGCGTAGCGGGCACTATGCTGGGAAATTTTCCCCTGGCGAAACGGGTTTTGAAGGAAGCAATTGCCATCTCGCGGGTGACCGGCGATAAACAGATATTGGGCTACAGCCTGCTATATTACTTTGGCACCACAACGTTCGTCCCTGCGCCTGACGGAGACGAGGCCGCCTTAGAAGGGTTTAATATTTTTACCAAGGAGATCGACGACCGTTTAGGGTTTAGTATGGCTTATCTGAGCAGCGCCATGATCGCCACCAGGAGGGGTGACGAGATAGAAACGCAGAAGTACTATGGAAAGCTCAGGGAAATGGCCACTGACGCGCCTGATTCGTATCTGGTTGGCTTCCTCTTAGTTGGCCTGGGCCTGAACGAAAGCGTGCAGGGCCATTACACAGCCGCGCAACAGATCTTTGAAGATGGGCTGAATCTCTTTCAGCGCGTCCGCAACCCAGATTTTCAACGGATCATGCAGAGCGAATTGGGTCACGTTGCCCGACGCGTTGGTAGCCTGAATGAAGCAAAAGCAATTTACCGCGAAACCATTCGGGGCTGGCAAAACTCAGGCAATCGTGGAGCCATCGCCAATCAACTGGAATGTTTTGCCTTTCTCGCCATCGCCGAGGAAGATCCACACCGCGCCGCAAAATTATTGGGCGCGGCCGAGGCGTTACGCGAGAAAGCTCAGTCCCAAATGACGGATCAGGAACTCGCCGAATATAATAAGTCTCTGGCGCAATTACGTGCCATGCTCGCAGAAGTGGAGTTGAATGCGCGCTGGGCGGAAGGTCGCGCGCTAACGATGGAACAGGCGATAAAACTGGCATTAGAGGTGACAACTAACTAATTTACCTTCAAATACTGTCACATTTTTATTCACAGACATAGAGAGCTCGGCTCAACTTTAGGTAACCTATCCCGAAGCTATGAAGGCCGTGATTGACCATGCACAATTCCGCTTGAGAAATCATTGAATCTAACAAAGAGCGTTTGATCAACTCATCTAGCAGTGACATACCCGCATTTCTCTAAATACAACCCGTCTAGCCTTTAGCCCATAGCACCCTTCTCGGCTATTTAGACTATGGGTTTGAATTCGTTAATAAATGACCCAAATAAGTTTCTTCTTCGGCTCAATTGCCCAATTTCAGGTTTTGGACGAAGTTTGAGGAATTGTTCGATATGTAAGGGGATCGAGAAGAGGGAACAAAAGATGGGATTCGTCGTACATTAATAATTGTAAGACTTCAGACTTAGCCTCAAACGGTATATCAGATTGAGTTAGATCTATGTTTTCGAAGCTAACGGGGAAAATAAAACAGCTTATAGTAGATATACCTATAACAAATTATGAGGTGAAGAATGCTCGGTAAGAAAGTCCGGGATTTCAAGTCTTTTACTACAATCTGTCTGGAGGATTTGGTACCCGAAGACAACTTCTATCGCCAAGTGGAGCAAAGCATTGATCTCAGCTTTGTCCGTGATCTGTCTAATGAATTCTACTCAAGTTTGGGGCGCCCTTCCGTGGATCCAGTGGTATTCTTCAAATTGGAATTGATTGCCTTCTTTGAAGGAATTCGCTCTGAACGACAATTGATGGATACCGTCCATCTCAATTTAGCCCATCGCTGGTTCATTGGTTATGACTTGGACGAACCAATTCCAGATCATAGCAGCCTGACTAAGATCAGAGAACGCTACGAATTGAAAGCCTTTCAACAGTTCTTTGAACGTATTGTTGAAATGTGCATCGAAGCCGGACTGGTGTGGGGAGAAGAACTCTACGTTGATAGCACCAAAGTACAAGCCAACGCCAGCATCAATAACATGATTGATAAAGCAGAGTCTGAAGTACAACAGCATCTTGACCAACTATTCAAACAAGTTGAAGAAGACGGTTCTGTCTTCGGGAAGTTGGTCGCCAAATACAATGGTCAAAGGATAATCGGTGTTCGTAAACCGCATTACAAACGAGTGACCGATGATCGGCTAAGCCCAGCCGATCCACATGCATCTCCGATGCAGTCTTCTTGGGGAGGTAGCGCAGCGCTTGGGTATCGCGATCATTATGTTGTGGACGGAGGCAAAGCCCGCATCATTTTGAGCGCACTTGTTACGCCAGCTTCAATTATGGACAATCCACCTTTTCTCGACTTGGTGGATTGGGTATGCTCTAGATGGCAACTGAAGCCAAGCATCGCGGTAGGCGACGCCAGGTATAGCACCCAGCCCAACATCGTGGGCTTGGAAGAACGAGGCGTCAAGGCTTATTTCGCCACATCCGATCTCAGCCAGCGTACTCAGTATTATCCAGCCGAGCTCTTTCACTATAGACTCTGACAAGGATCATTATGTCTGTCCCCAAGGCGAGATTGTCCCGCTTCATTCTCGAAGAAAAACGGAGCAGGTCGCGGTTGACAAGCTCAATGCCAAAGTGTGCAATGCCTGTCCTGTGAAAGTCCAATGTACTGGCAGCAAAAGTGGAAGACATATTTTTCGTTCATTCTTTCAGGAGTATCTCGACCGAGCACAGACCTATCACCAAACCGAAGCTTATCGGAAAGCTTTGCGCAAACGAAGTGTGTGGGTTGAACCGCTGTTTGGAGAGGCGAAGGAATTCCATTGTTTGAGACGGTTCCGTCTGAGGTGTTTGCTCAAAGTAAACATTGAAGCGCTGATGGTTGCTGCTGGACAAAATCTAAAAAGATTGATCAAGCATAGCCTCAGCATGTTTTTTTTAAAACTGCACTTCCCCATTCAATTCTCCCCTACCATCGACTTTTTCAACAGCCTGGAGACATTATGCGATAACCCTCGTTAACCATCGTGATGACCTATGGAGAAAGGAGCTTCATTCAATGGATATCCTGGTGATCGTACTTCGTCTCATTCATGTCTTGGCGGGCGTCTTTTGGGTTGGCGGCGCCATAATCTCCACATTCTTTCTTGCTCCTACCGCGGCTGCAACGGGCGAGGTCGGGCAGAAATTCATGAGCCATTTGATGACGCAAGCGCGCATCAACGTGAGGTTCATGATCGCTTCGATATTGACGGTCTTGTCCGGGGCCTGGCTGTACTGGCTCGACTCCGGCGGGCTGACTTCCGGTTGGATAAGCTCGGGAGCCGGTTGGGGCTTCGGCCTCGGAGCGGTTTTCGCGTTGATTGGGGCGGGCGTCGGTTCGATGGTTGGAAGGAATGCTGCCAGGATGGGTAAAATCGCCGGCGAGGCGCATGGCAAGCCGACACCAGCCCAGGTGATGGAAATGCAGGCCGCTCAAAGACAGATGACAATGGCTTCGCGTCTCAGCACTATTGCGCTGGTAATTGCCCTGGCACTTATGGCGACGGCGCGCGAATTTGGAGGCATGAACTAAGAGAGGGCTGCTCCAGAAGAAGTTAAGCGAATACTCCCGGCCGCCTTGCTTTGCAATGCAGCCTTAGTGAGTCGTGCCTGAGCTCCAGGTAATTTCTGCGTTTGAGGCGGGGGCACAACAGGGCATAACGTGTTATGCCTCAACAGATAGGATCATTCCATGAGCCTCTTGTTTGAGATCCACAAGGATTTGCCGCGAGAAGCGCCGGGCGATAACAGCCAGACGCGAAAGGCGCTGAGGCTGTTGACAGACCTGCCACCTCGGCCGAGGATATTGGATATCGGTTGCGGGACCGGCATGCAAACGATCGAGCTGGCCAGGCAAACCAGTGGGACGATTACGGCCATCGATAACCATGCGCCGTACCTGGATGAGCTGCGGCTGCAGGCTATAAGAGAAGGAGTTAGTGAAAGAATTACTACCCTTCAGGCTTCCATGTTCGACCTGGAATTTGAGAAAGAGAGCATCGACCTTATCTGGTCGGAAGGGGCGATCTATATCATCGGGTTTGAAAAGGGGATACGGACCTGGCGGCCTTTCCTGAAAAAGGGCGGGTATATCGCAGTCACCGAGCTTTCGTGGATAAAAGAGAACCCACCGGCTGAGGTAAAATCATTTTGGGAGAGTGAATACCCGGGGATGAAGAGCTTGGAAGATAACCGAAGCATCATCCGGGATGCAGGGTATAAGGAAGTGGGGCATTTCGTCCTGCCGGAGTCCAGTTGGTGGGAACCTTATTACCAACCCATGGAAAAAAGACTGGAGATGCTGAGGCAGAAATACGGGGAGGATCAAGCCGTGAGGAAGCCAATCGCCGATACGCAGCAGGAGATCGAGATGTATCGCAAGTATTCTGCGTGGTATGGATATGTGTTTTATTTGATGCAAGCACAATAAACGAAAAGGAATCATTATGCCAAAAACCGGTTCACGTAAATTGGGAAGGTCAGGCATCGAGGTCAGCCCGATGGGAATGGGGTGCTGGGCGATCGGCGGGCCATTCTGGAATGGAGAGACGCCGCAAGGGTGGGGCGAGGTGGATGATGAGGAGTTCATTCGGGCGATCAAGGTTGCACTGGATATGGGGATCACGCTCTTTGATACGGCTAACGTCTACGGAGCCGGCCACAGCGAACGCGTGTTGGCGCGCGCCTTTGCGGGGATCCGCTCGAAGGTGGTGATCGCGACGAAGTTCAATGCCGTTTTCGATGAGACCACGCGCAAGGTGACCGGCAGCGATGCGTCCCCGGAGGGGATCCGTTCTGCGTGCGAGGCCTCGCTGCGCCGCCTGAACACCGATTACATTGACCTGTACCAGTTCCACGACAACGGCTATCCGGCAGATAAGGCCGCGCCGGTGCGCGATACGCTGGAAATGCTGGTGAAGGAGGGAAAGATCCGCGCGTATGGCTGGAGTACGGACTTCCCCGAACGGGCGGAGGTTTTTGCGCAGGGATTAAAATCCGCGGCGATCCAATTGGAGCTTAATGCTTTGGATGACAACCCGTCCATGATAACGCTCTGCGAAAAATATGATCTGGCCGCTCTCAACCGCGGACCGCTGGCGATGGGCGTCCTGACCGATAAATATAAGGTCGAAACAAAACTTGCCCTGGATGATGTGCGTGGTAGGAAAAGCCCGGATTGGATGAAGTATTTTAAAGACGGGAAACCCAATGCCGAGTGGCTGGGAAAGCGGGATGCCATACGTGGGATCCTTGCGAGCAACGGGCGCACGGTAGCCCAGGGCGCGCTGGCCTGGCTGTGGGGTCGCAGCGAGAAGACGCTGCCGATACCGGGCTTCCGCACAGTGGAACAGGTGAGAGAGAACGCGGGAGCGATGAAGTTCGGTCCGTTGACGAGGGAACAGATGGGGGAGGTGGATAGGTTGTTGGAGAGAGGGTAGCGAGGCAGCTGACATAAATTCACCGGAGATATACGGAGATGAACGGAGATATGGAAAAGCGTAAACACGGAAACACGAACGTCAACCCAGTCGTCTTCGGCGGCCAAAGGATTTGCTTGGCTTTTGCTGCGCCCCCTTCTGGGTTGGGGTATTGGTTCGAGTGCAACAAAAGCGCCACGAAAAAAACGCCCTGTTGATCAGGGCGTTTTTGTTATTTGAATTAATTTCAAGATCTTCTCACCTAGAGATCGAAGATTGGGATGTGGTAGCGGTGAAACAAGACCTTAGATTCGGCTATCGTAAAGACCTCTGTTGAATTTAGTATAATCCTAGATTATCTTGCTGGATACTGAGACGGATATGCCAAGGAGCTGTGCTCATGATCCTTAAGGAATGGGAAATATGGTACACGTTTTCAACTTACTTTGTAGATTCAATTGGAAGCTTGGAAAACGCGGCTAAAAATTTGGTGCAATCGGGCTTGTTAGAATGCGCATTTTTGAGCGATGGAAATTTCTATTGGCTCAATAATTCTATTTTGACATCCGGCAATGTAGACCTAACTCTAAATTCCGGTCGTTCAAGTGCTTCATTTAAGATAAAGCCTTCTTTTCCGAAGAAAAATTATTCACGCGAGGCATTGTTTCAGAGTATATATTTTCGTTTTGCGGAGCTCAAGCAGTATCACCAAGGCGATCATTTTCCGCCAAAATATGTTCGGGGACATATTAGTGAATGTCAGCTAATTCATAACAAAAACAACTATTTTGTTTATCCGATAATAAAGCTCTTTGAGACAGGCGTACTGTTAGTGGAATTACGCATAGGTTCACCGAAAGAGAATGTTGAGGTAAAGGAATTTATCGAGGAATTCATAAACCTATATAAGAAAGAATTCGATGACGTTTTGGTTCCTCCTGCTTTACGTCTTGCTGGCCAGCATGCTTACGCAATATCTGACGGAAGAGTGAATCCGCTTTTTGTAAGGATAGGCTCATTTTTGTTGGATATTCAGTTGCGAAACTATCTAAGCAAAAGTAAACAAGCAAGACAAAGCGGGGATTTTGAATTTGAATCAGTGCCACTTTGGGGCGAATACATGGATAAAAGTGAACGAACAACGGCAGATAGAACCGGTTTGACAACTCAACCTTTTTCGATTGATGATTTGGCCAATACTATATTTTTAATGCCGTCAGTGTTTCGGTGCCAGGACTAAGGAAAGGGAAATCACTTTTAATTAAGCCAAATACCGTATTAGAACTTGGAAATTCTTGGTCCGGAAGACCACATGTGCACTTATTGAAATTTTTGGGGCAAGCTATGACGGCTAAACAAAATGAGAAAAAATTTAAAAACGCCTATGCGTTGATAATGAGTGGGGTTAATATAGAAACTAATACTCTTGGGAAAAAATATTTTCCAAAAAATGATAGGATTTTTGATGATTATGGAGCCTATATTGCAAAACAAGGGACCTTGTGGGCTTGGAGCAAAAAAGGCCTATTGCAATCAAAAGAATCGGAGGTGCCGAATCGAGGGCATCTCGTTTATTTTAATCAATCTATATGTGAGTTGCTGGAATATGGCGACATGCTTCACAGGCGATTGTTTCAGCTAGTTTCAAATCCCCAAAGCATTGAGGCTGCTTTGAAGGCTAGGGAGAACTTGGTAAATTTGGAATTGGCAATGAGTAAGGTTTCTGGGTATGCTGAGATTAGCGATCTGCTCAGCAAGGGCTGGAACAGCTTGGGAGTACCCAGACTTCAAGATGCAATTACCGATATGATACGCATAAGAGAAACTGAGACTTCAATCAAAGAAGGGCGAAACTTAGCGTTTTGGCAAATAATATTGTCAGCTATTTTTGGTATAGTTGCTGTACCAGGTTTTGCATCTGAGCTTTTAAAACCGGTTTGGAATCTGACTTAACCTACCGAAACCCACCGATCCTAATTTAGAGCAGGTTTTCTTTTTTACAATCTCTTTTATTTTTATTGGAATGGCGATTTTATGGATTATCTCTAGGGTGAAGAAAAATCGATAGATGGTTTCAATTTCAAACCGTATCTATGTATCGGTTCCAGCAAAGCAAAGGCAGGGATTCTTTTGTTTCTGTTTCCCAACAAATCAATTTCATAAAACAAATTTCGACGTGTTGATTTCCTAGTAACGGGGGTTCCCACCTAAAACAATCGCATCATTGACTTCACTCGTGACTTAAGACCTCGGAGGTCTTTTTCGAGGGTTTAAGGCCTTTAATCGAATTAAGGAAGACCTCCGAGGTCTGTGATTCGATAAGGGAGTAGGCGGATTGATTCCAGCGTACTAACGGCCTGGTTATTTTATGTTTGTTGCCAGGCAAACCAGCGTCATGACGCGAATTTCGAGCCTTTGATTTCCTCATAACGGGTGTGCAGGTCCATGACGTGCGTCGCTACTTCCCCGAGGTGCTCATAGGATTCTCTCTGTTGGATATAGGACTTTTTATCGGCCTGCATCCGTTCCAGGGCCTGATCGGTCAGAAGCGCATATCCCTTCCAACCGGTGGATTCGGCCACGTGATTCTTCAAGAGACGGTGGATGAGATTTACATCCGTTCCCAACAAGTCCTTGATGCCCGCCACCTGTTGGAATATGAAATCCCCGTGATGCACCATGAATTTCAGATCGAGGCTGGGAATGGCGCGACATGCTTTGCAGGGGCAGGTTGACGTGCGGCAGAGCTCTTCCGCCTGATCGCGAAAGGCCAGGTAGGTCGCCTCGATGAGTTTCAGAAGCGCTTGATCGCCCTGCGGTTTGCTTTCTTCCATATAAGCAAAGACGGCATCGCCTTCCAACTTTGAGATGGTAAGCTGGCTGCTTAATTTACCAATGATGGCTTCGAGCAGGATGGAGATGGCTTTGTTTGCGTGCTCAAGTTCGGTCCCCGCGACAAAGAAGGTATAGCCGGTAATGTCGGCAAGAACCAGATAGCCTGTCTGCGTTTTGGATTCCATGAGCTGACTCCTCTTATGCCGGGGTATTTCAGGCAGTGGTAATTGGTAGCTACTTTTGGGCTAGTACATCCTTTTTCGGAGAAGTTTAGTCTGGATTCTGGTCCTTCTGCTTATGACAGCTTCGGCGGGAGAAAGGCTGGAAAGCGTTCCTGCCATCCCGCTTCAGGGCAGAACTTTGCCGAGAAATGCAAGCATTACGGTATTGAATTGATCGGGCCTCTGCAGCGGCGCGAAATGGCTGACGCCGGGAAGATTAATTAATTCTGCATTTGGGATGTTTTGAGCGAGGTATTCGGCGTGTTCATGCTTGATGAATTCATCATGCTCGCTATGGACGATCACGACCGTCACGCGGATCTGGGCCAAATCGTGCGCCGAATAATTGGGCTGCGTCCTCTGCATAAGGCCGACCGCCTCGAAAAAACTGTCGAATTGATCCGGTGTGGCTGAGAGCTGTGCGTAGTCTTGCTTATGCCGGTTTAGGCATCGTCCGATAACCGGTGTGAATACAAATTCCTTTGCACCGCTCGGGTCCATGTTGCACCCAAAGAAGAACACGCTTGCAACCCGACCGGGGGCTTTCGCAGCAAGGATCAGGGCTGTGCAGGCGCCGTCGCTCCAGCCCACCAGAGCCGCCTTCTCAATGTGCAGAGTATCCATCACAGCCGAAACGTCGGAGGCCATGAGTTCATAGCTATAAGGCCGTGCGTCGCGCGTGCTGCGGCCGTGGCCGCGGCTGTCTATCAAAACGGCGCGATAGCCGCTCCCGACCAACGCCGGAAGTTGATAACCCCAATTGCCGCTGTTGCCGAGGCCGCCATGCAGCAGGATCACGGGTGAGCCGGACCCGTACGCTGCGTACCAGATACGGGCGCCATCGTTTTCGACGAAGCCCTGCTCATTTGTGACCGGCAGCGGGGCGGCGCCGTCTGCTTCAAACCTGCTGAGGTCGTCGTCGTATGTTTCCATTTTGATCTCCCTTTCTAAAGGTTTACGTCTCGTCGCAGCAATCCGGGAAATAGAAGGAGGGTATCTACTTACCCTTTCGTCCCACGCTTTCAGCCTGGGACTAGAGATTTCGAAAAATGAATATGGACGGGGGAGAACACCCCGTCCATATTCATTTTTCGGGTAAACAGTGGCGGAACGGTGAATAGTTACGAACGAGGTTGCTATTCGTCACGTGATCCCGGCTTGCTACTCTTCAGCGACAACCGCGATTGCATCCATTTCCACCAGGAAATCAGGGTTTGCCAACGCCGAAACAAACATAGATGTAATGGCAGGCGGGTTGGGCCGACGACCCCATATGCGTTGGAATACTTCAAAACCAGGCTGAAGAGGCTGCCCTTGAACGATATATAGATTCCATTTGATGACATCCTCCAATTGAGCGCCGCCGGCCTTTAACGCGGCCTGCAAGTTCTTCAGGACCTGTTCCACTTGTAGTTTGATGTCACCTTTTCCAACGATGGCGCCAGAAGCATCCAGCGCGTCCTGGCCGCCGATATAGATCGTCTTCACCCGACCGGTCACGACAATTACGTTGGTGAACGCAGCGTTCTTGGACAAGCTGTCGGGGTTTATGTATTGAACCTGGCTCTGAATTGGGGTGGTCATGATTATCTCCTTAGAGAGGGATTCCCGAAAGAGGGGTGTGTGCGCATGGCAGTGAGTAAATAAGCACCCATTATAGAACGGATATTCTATTTGTCAAGATGAAAATGGATTGATTTACGAACTCACGAGGCCACCCTACGGATAATTCATTTGCGCCCAAACCAGCGGCGAACAGAAGCAACATACACTTGATATTCCTTGCCAAACTTTTTTCCCAGATACTTCTCCTCAGGAGCAATCAATACATGGTGGCAAGCAACGATCGCGGGTATCAGGAGCACCAGGATCCACAGAATATTCAAGGCCAGGGCAACGCCTGATAATGCAATCACGATGCCCAGGTAGAGTGGATTTCTGGATATGGAGAAAACACCTGTATTAACCAGCTTCCCCGTCGGACGACCGGGGTCTGTAGGCTGGCCATAATGCGCCAACTCACGGCGAGCCAAAACAATGAAGCCTATGCCGGCGATTATAAGAATGGCTCCTGCGGGGATGATGGCCTGCCCAAGGATTCCTTGAGAAAGTGAGAGAGGGAATACCCATTGCAAGGCGAGGCTTATAAGCAGTGGTATCCCAAATACCACTTCTGAAATCTCCCAAGGGCTTCTGTGCGCGGAATCAATGTTCATCGTAGGTGTTATCCGTACGGTGACAACGGAGACTTGTCGCCGACAAACCAGATATGCCCAAATGGATCGGTGAACGCGCCCTGCCGATGGGTTCCCCATGGCCTTTGATGATCCTGGATGTCGGCGAGACTTCCGGTTGCGCCCGCTTCCAAAGCGCGTTTAATCATCGCGTCGGGATCGTTGCAGAACAGCTCGACCCTGACTGTAGTCGTGCCTATATCGCCAGGGCTGTTCCAAGAATTCCTGGATGGCTCGGCGAGGAAAAAAGGCGTACCCTCGAGTTCCATGCCAGCTACGGAACCCAGACTCCACAATACCCTGGCCCCAAGCGCACGTTTATACCATTCAACCGCCGCCGACGTATCGGGGACAGCTAACATTAGTGAAATGATCGGTCCTTGACTTTGGGATGTCACTCTGATCTCCATGCTCCATCAATTCACGATCGGTTGGTGAGTACCCGATCAAAAATAGTCGTGTCTTATTATGAGGGTGAACAGCAATAACCTTTCGTTGTTGCCTTCAGATCATAGTCGGCTCTTCATAGGTTTTGAAGACTTCCTTCATTATAGTAACGATCTCGCCCAGGGTGGCATAGGCGCGCACGGCATCCATGAGATAGGGCATGGTGTTCTCGGTGCCCTGCGCGGCAATGCGCAGCCTGTCCAAAGCCTGGCCTACCCGCGCGCTGTCGCGAGTCTTGCGAAGCTCGCTCAGGCGCTGCACCTGGCGCTTGTAACCGTTCGGGTCCATCTCGAGGATGGGGACGGTAGGATGCTTGTCGTCCTGATAGGCATTGACGCCCACGATCTTGCGCTGGCCTTCGTCTATCTCACGCTGGTAGCGATAGGCGGCGTCGGCGATCTCGGACTGGAAGAAACCTTTTTCGATGGCAGGTATCACGCCGCCCAAGTCATCGATGCGGCGGAAGTAGTCGTAGGCTTCGCGCTCCATGCGGTCGGTGAGGGCCTCCACGAAGAAGCTGCCGCCGAGCGGGTCCACCGTGTTCGCCACGCCGGACTCTTCGGCAATGATCTGCTGGGTGCGCAGGGCAATCGTGACCGCATGCTCAGAGGGCAGGGCGAGCGCCTCGTCCATTGAATTCGTATGCAGGCTTTGCGTCCCACCGAGCACGGCAGCCAATGCCTGTATCGCTACACGGACAACGTTATTCTCCGGCTGTTGGGCGGTCAGCGAGACGCCGGCGGTCTGGGTGTGGAAGCGAAGCAGCCAGGAGCGCGGGTTCTGTGCCTTGAACGTCTCCCTCATCTCACGCGCCCAGATGCGGCGGGCGGCGCGGTACTTTGCGATCTCTTCGAAGAAATCGTTGTGGGCATTGAAGAAGAACGACAGGCGCGGTGCAAATTCGTCAACATCGAGGCCGCGGGCGATGCTCCAGCGGACGTATTCGAGTCCATCGGCGAGTGTAAAGGCCAGCTCCTGCGCGGCGGTGGAACCGGCCTCGCGGATGTGATAGCCGCTGATGGAGATGGTGTTCCACTGCGGGACTTTCTGCGCGCCGAACTCGATGGTGTCCACTACCAGGCGCATGGAAGGCTCGGGCGGGAAAATAAATTCCTTCTGCGCGATGAACTCTTTGAGGATATCGTTCTGGGTGGTGCCGCGTAATTGATCGGGTCTCACGCCCTGCTTCTCGGCAGCGGCGATATACATGGCCCAGATGATCGCGGCAGGTGAGTTGATGGTCATGCTGGTCGAGACTTTGTCGAGCGGGATCTTATCGAGCAGCAGCTCCATATCCTTCAACGAGGAGACGGCTACGCCGCATTTGCCGAACTCGCCGAGCGCCTCGGGCTGGTCGGTATCGTAGCCCATCAGCGTAGCGAGGTCGAAGGCGATGGACAGCCCGGTCTGGCCCTCCGCCAGCAAATACTTGAAGCGGGCGTTGGTCTCTTCGGCAGTGCCGAAGCCGGCAAACATGCGCATGGTCCACAGCTTGCCGCGGTGCAGGGTTGGGTGCACGCCGCGCGTATAGGGATATTCGCCCGGCAAGCCGAGGTCTTTTTCGTAATCCAGGTCGGGGACGTCGAGCGGGGTGTAAAGGCGATTGATCGGTTCGGAAGAGGTGGTAATAAATTTACTTTGCCGCTCGGGCAGGGAGGCCAGGGTCTTTTTTAGGCCGGTCTCTTCCCACTTTTTGAGCGAGAGGCGCAGGTGGTCGAGTTTTTTACGGTCGTACATTCGGTCTCCTTTGGCGATGAGGCATTATACTTTATGGGGTTGAAGGTTCAAGGTTGGAGCATGGAGAAAAGAAAGTAGAGAATAGAGAGTTGAAGGTTGGCTTCGGCGTGCAGGAAGATCACTTGCACCTTCGGTCGCCCAAAGGTTGAAAGAAGAGAATAGAAATAGAGCTATCCGCAGATTGGGCTGATTTAGCAGATAAAGAAAAAAAAGAATTGAGAGTAGAGAATAGAAAGGTTCGAGAGGCAAAGGTAGCGATAAACCCGGGGGAATTCAGGTTTTGTTCAATCTGGTATACTCGCTTTAGCAAATCCATTATAGGAATAAGATGCCACGTACTGAAATTGACGTTGATCCTTGTGACCATATCACCGGCGATGCCATCGGCAAACCGGGTTTACGCGTTTTTTACATCCAGGCCTTCCAGGCTGAAAAGACTTATAACGTGATCATCGAGAAGGCCCAGCTCCAGTCCCTGACCGTGGGCGTGGAGCAGTTCCTGGCGGAAGTGGAGCGGCAGAACCCGAGCCTGGAGACAGCCGAGGCGGATTACGTGGAAGAGCAGATGCGCATCAACCCGCCCGTTGACCCGATCTTCCGGGTTGGCGAGATCGGGCTGGGTTACGACCAGGCGCGCGACCGTGTGGTGTTGTTTGTGCGTGAGCTGCTTACCGAAGACCAGGACCCCGAATTGGGGTCGGTGATCCGCTTCTGGTGCACGCGTTCGCAGATCCGCAAGATGGCGCGCTGGGGCGCTGAGATCGTGCAGCGCGGCCGGCCCATCTGTCCGCAGTGCGGCCAGCCGATGGAGCCGGAAGGCCACTTCTGTCCGAAGAAGAACGGGCATCTTCATTAGTTTAAGGTTGAAGGTTCAAGGTTGGATTCGGCGAGTATGTTTCGCGAAGGCAACCTGCGCTTTCGTTCATACCGCCTGAATAATGTGTGATGCTGCCCAGCCGACCGCTTTCTATAGAGCTCTTAACTGGATTTCATCATTTCTATGGCAAAAAAAGCAAAAGCCTGGTAAAAACACTGAGCCTGCGCTTTGTCTTAAACTGGATGTACGCACTACGCCGTAATATATAACGATCAATCCATGACTGAAGCAGAATCAGCAGAAACCCTAAAAACTGCACTCCAGAAGGGGGAGCTTGAATTAAAAGGCCAGTTTACGCTGGGCTCTAACTACACTTTCCTTGTGACCGTCCGCTACGCCGGGCAGGAGCTTCCCGCGGTCTATAAACCCATACGGGGCGAACAACCCCTGTGGGACTTCCCGGATAATACGCTGGCTCGACGCGAGGTGGCCGCGTACCTGGTCAGTGAGGCGCTGGGCTTTCACTTTGTGCCCTATACAACGCTCAGGGAAGACGGTCCCTTTTACGGTGAGGGCTCGCTGCAGCAATATATCGAGTACGACCCCGAATACCATTACTTCTCCTTCAGCCAGGAGGATAAAGAGCGGCTGAGGCCGGTGGCGTTCTTCGACCTGCTGGTCAATAACGCCGACCGCAAAGGCAGCCATGTGTTGATCGAGAAGGATACCGATAAGCTGTGGGTCATCGATCACGGCATCTGCTTCCACGAGGAAGATAAACTGCGGACGGTGATCTGGGACTTTGCAGGCAAGCCGATCCCCGGCGAGTTGTGCGGGAAGCTCCATACGCTTCTTTCGGGGAACTCGAGCCTGCTGACGGACCTGCGGCCGTATCTCAGCCCGCAGGAGATTACGGCTCTCACCCGGCGCGCCAAGGCGCTGCTTACAGCGAAGGTTTTTCCGCGATTGCCGAGAGACCGGCGGGTGTATCCATATCCGCCGGTGTAGGGTTGGTAAGCCTTTGAAATTCGAACTCAGAAGAGACAACCGGAGATAAACAGAGATAGGCAGAGATGCACGGAGATGAATGAGGCTCTTTTTGAAGAGTTCGCACCACAAAGGGCACCCCGTAAGTAAACCGGGGCGAGATGGTGAACGATACTAAGGAAATAAATAATCAGACTCCTCCCCAAATCAAAATACGATTTGGAGAGGGGAGCAGATCATCCAGGAGAATGCATGCACTATAAATTGGCTTTTGTCGGATTTGGGAATGTGGCGCGCGCGTTGGCGCGCTTGTTGGTTCGCAAGCAGGACGTGCTGGAAAAAGAATACGGCATCACTTTTTCCGTCACAGGGATCGCCACGGGCAAACACGGCTTTGCCGTTAATGCAGCGGGGCTGGATATCCAGAAGGCGCTGGCGCTGGTGGAAAGCGGACAGCCCATTGCCTCGCTTTCCGATACCCCGGTGCACGACTCGCTGGCGGTCATACGTGGATCGCAGGCTGACGTGATGTTCGAGAATTCGCCGGTGAACCACACGACCGGGCAGCCCGCCATCGCTCACATCCGCGCGGCGCTGGAGGCAGGCATGCATGCTTTCACCGCCAACAAGGGGACGGTGGTGCACGGCTACCGTGAGTTGACCGCACTGGCGAAATCCAAGGGCCGCAAGTTTTATTTTGAATCCACGGTGCTGGGCGGCTCGCCGGTCTTCTCCGTTTTTCGCGAGGCCATGCCCGCCGCGGAGCTGCTCTCGTTCCGAGGCGTGTTGAACTCCACAACCAATATTATTTTGACGCGGATGGAAAAAGGCGAGACATTCGACCAGGCCGTTAAGTACTGCCAGTCCATTGGCGTGGCCGAGACCGATCCGTCCGCAGACGTGGACGGCTGGGATGCCGCCATCAAGGTTGCGGCGCTGGTGACGGTATTAATGGATATCCCCTGCCTGCCTCAGCAAGTCGAAAGGTCAGGTATCCGCGAGATCACGGCCGCGATGATCGCACAGGCCAGGGCAGACGGCAAACGTTACAAGCTGGTCTGCAGCGCCGAGCGGAAGGGCGATAAAGTGACGGCGCGGGTCGAGCCGGAAATGGTGCCTGTCTCCGACCCGTTATACGGCATGGAAGATTCCACAACGGGCGTGGCCTTCCGCACGGACGTGCTGGGCGATTATTCGATCATCGAATCGGAACGCGAAGGCATGGTGGCAGGGCCGGAGCCTACGGCTTATGGTCTGTTTGCGGATTTTGTAAATGCGGTAAAGAGCAAGTAAGGGGTATCGGGAATCAGGTATCAGGTATCAGGTACCAGGTATCAGGTATCAGGTGAATAAGAAGAGGCCGATGATCGTATCATCGGCCTCTTCTTAGTGGCTATAAGAGCAGCGCCGACTTACTTGATCTTTGTATAGGTCAGGTCAAAGTCATGTTCCCAATTTACACCCTCGGTCAACCTCTCCCAACTGGAAGTGATGGTATTGCCATCAGGGCTGAATGTGCCGGTGAAGCGCTGCGAGAAACCCGGCGAAGTCCTCCATATCTTCCAGAGGCCGTCTTTCAGCATCATCTCGCATACTCTTGAAACGCCGCGCGAGTCGAAGTAGAGCAGCGTAAAGGACTCAGCGGTTTCATCGCAACCGATGATCTCAACGGCGCTGGGTGGGATGCCGCCCTCCAAACTTGAATGAACAAGGAGGAAAGCTCCCCCCTCTATCCATTCAAAGGAAGCCTTGCCGTGGACCCTGGCGGAAGGATCGGGAAGAAATGAAATTTGTGAGATTTCCATGTTCCACTCGCCAACCAGTATATCAAGGCGCTTGAGCGCCGGATTCGGCTTATGCGTCTGCTCTTGAACTTCGGCTTGCTTATTCGCCATTTTCATGGATTCTCCTTCCAGGAAACGTCCCGCAGGTTATCTTTTTCTGATTTTTCGGATACCAAGGGTTCTTTGACGACTCAATCGCCAACATGGGCGATTGGAAAGAGGCCGACGTGAACCATGCCGGCCTCTCTTATCATTGTTATGCTTTCAACTGCGGGTCAATAGATCATTCAGGAAGCGGGGAAGTGATGCTCAACAGGACGGAGCCCGACATCTTCTCATGACCGTTGTTGGCCAGGTCGCTTAATGAAACCACTCCGACCAACTGCTTGTCATCGCGGTTGATGACCATCAGCCGGCGGATTTGATTCTCTTTCATCTTTTTTGCGGCATCGGTCACGCTCTGGTCGTCGAAGCACCAGATGACTTTGGAATGTACCAGGTCTTTAACCCGTGTGGTTTTGGGATCCAAACCGCCGGCCGTGGCGTTTATCGTGATATCCCGGTCGCTGAGCGCTCCGACCAGCCGTTCCCCATCGCATACCGGCAGGAAGCCGATACTGCGGGTTTTCATCTTTTGGGCCGCAGTCTGCAGGGTGTCATCCGGACGAACAACTTCCACTTCCTGGGTCATGATTTCTTTCAGTTTCATGTTGTGCTCCTTTTCGTTTTCTAACGGTACGAAATTCCGAACCTTGCTCCGCGGGTCATGATCTCATTAAGCTTCAAGCCGGGCTCTTTTCCCTTTCCGACATTGCGCGGTCTTCAAGATCGCGGATGCCATCTTCGCTGGCGCAATGAGCGCAACAATAAAAGAGGCCATCCGCCTCCATACCGTGGCCGATGATCCGGCAGCCGCAATGTGCACATTTCGGCGCCAGGGCCTGGATGGCGCATTCGAAGCTGTCGAACACGTGCGTCTTGCCGTCCATATGCACTTCAAAGGCTTTGTCGTATTCATTGCCGCACACCTCGCACGCGGCATGTCCCTTCCCCTTAAAAAGATTGGTGATCACATCCTTCGCGGATTCCATAAGCTACCTCTTTCTCGCAGACCTTACTGGCTCTTGCGCCGGGCGGCCTGCGCCTTCTTGATATTTGCGTTGCGCGCCCGACGCTGGGCGGGCGTGGGCTTGCTGCGCTCGGGGATGTTGGGCCGGTCCTTGGCCTTGAAGCGGTCGCCTTGCGTATGCACCGGCCTGGATCCCAACTGAGCCATGAGCTGCCGGGCGCTGGGGGTGTCGGCAACCAGCCTGCCATCCTGAACGTGGGCATCTTCTTTGCCGATCAACCACGTAACGGTTGACCATGAACCGCTGGTGCGCTTGCCGGCGATGCGTTGGATGTGCCCTTTTCTGCCTACATCCTGGGTGCGGAAACTGATGAACTCCGATTTGGGCCGGACCTCCACGCGATAGTACTTTCCGCTGCCGGCTCCGGGCCGCTCACGCATGCGGCCCTCAGGTTGCGCCCGCGCATGCCCGCGCGACGACATTCCCTGCCAGCCTGCCTGCGCCTTCTTAATATTCTTTCTGGCGGCCAGTCGTTGTTTCGTAGTCGGCATGAATGCCTCCTTAACTCTGCGGCCCGGCTTGGATTTCTGCCGCGGCCTGGAAATGGGGAACTATCCCGCTGATACATGAATTAACGAGGGGCGGAGGCCGGTATTATGGTTGAACGGGAAAGCGGAGACAGGGAAAAAGGGAAAGGTGCAGAAGCTAAACGCAGAAGCTTGTGCAGAGGGAATTCGCAATAAAAAGAGGCCGATGATAAGATCATTGGCCTCTTTCGTTTCTTTCATATATGGATAGGAGCTTATTATGACCAGGATTGGAGCTCTATGATATTGCCTTCGGGGTCGGTCATGTAGCACCAAGTCACCTTTGTCCCTACCTTGGTGGTCAGCGTGACGGTCTCGCCAACCGTTCCGCCGCCGTGTGCTTCCACGAATTGCCGCGCCCGGGCGACGTCATCCACCTCGAAGGCAATGTGCCCAAAGCCTGGGCGGTTGACCCTCGTCCCAGGGTGAGGCTCAAGTTGATCGTACGTATAGATCTCGATGGTAGGGCCGTTATCTCCCCAGCCCGGGAGGCGCAAGTGAGCACCTGTCAGGTGGGTGCCTTTGAGGCCGGTGGCAGAATCGAGATCCGACCCCTGGTAGTCCCTTTCGGGAGGAACAAAACTACAAGCAAACACTTCCGTATAGAAATTGGCTAACTTCTGCCAATCTTCCGCGATCAAATTCGTGTGCACATATTTGGCTTGCATTTTAGTTTCCTCTTTTTTCCTCAGCTATATAAATCCAGTTGACCGACTCTTTACGCTATGTGAGCATAGAACACGGGTTTCCCCGTAAATGCACCGGGGCGAGACGGCGCGGACTGAACGGATTTACACGGATTAAAAAAACAACCAAAATTGCCCTCTCATCCTTTTCGGGTTCGTTATGCGATAGCTGTGAAAGGTTTAGAGTTGTCCATAGAACTGCCCCGCCTACACCACCTTGTTTCTGCCTGAGGATTTTGCATCGTAGAGCTTGTCGTCGACGCGGCGAAGAAAGGAATCAAAGGTGTCATCTTCCTGCAGCTGGGTGGTTCCAAAACTCCCCGTAGGGTGGATGCTGCCCTGAAGCGAAGAGGATTCAATCGTGGCCCGCAGCCTTTCAGCGACTTCCCGAGCTTCGGCCTGGTCCGTCTCGACGGAGAGGATGATGAACTCTTCACCGCCCCAGCGCATAAGGATGTCGGTACTACGCATCTGCTCCCGGAGCGTTTGGGCAATCAACCGGAGTACGCGGTCGCCGGCCAGGTGGCCGTGTGTATCATTGATCTCTTTGAAATGGTCCAGGTCGAACATGATTAGTGATAAAGGCCGGTGATAGCGCCGGGCCCGCACCATCTCGAATTCGATAACTTCCCAGCCCTTGCGGCGGTTGTACAGCCCGGTGAGACTATCGGTATTGGCCTGCCGCAAACGCTTTGCAGCTTCCATCCAGCGGCGAATTGCAAAGACCGTGAGATAAAAGGAGAAAACCACCAACGTAGTGAGTATCAATTCATCGAGTTGTATTCCCTCGTACCTTCTGGTCAATGTAAAGAAAGCTTCTGTTATGTTGAATAAACGGAGGAAGATATAAGTGGGAATGGATAGAATAAACAGAACGATCAGGTCAATGATCGCTTGTCGATTCTCGCGAACCCAGGCGGAAAACCTGACAATAAACGGTATATTGGATGAGCGCCGAATTAGTAAAGAGAGGTGGTCAATAGCAGTCATTGTAACGAGATATTCCTTTCCGAGCTCAGGCCTGTAGCCCTTGTTTTCGAAAAGCTGGCCGAGCCGGACAAGACTTGAAACTATTATTTGTCGTTTACTATTGGAATAATAGGGTGTATGGTACCACAGGATATTCGGAATAAATTGGTTAAATATCTCCTTGCATTTATCCGGTGAGCTCACGCAAGCGCTGGACCATCAGGAAGACGGCGATGGCCACCAGCGCGCCCATCAGGACCCAGAACCAGAAATGGATAAGCAGGATCACCGAACCGATGATCGCCAGGAGGGCAGTCAACCGGGCAACGGTTTGAATGAAGGCGCCGCGCAGGACGGATTCGGTCACGATAAACAGGAGGGTAATGACCGCCAGCCCGGCGGCCAGATAGTGCGGGGCAAAAAACACCAGGGCCACGATCCCGAACAGCAGCAGGCTTAAGCTAACGGCGGCCCAGGGCTCTGCAATACGGTCAAAGCGCATGCGCGTCGTTTGGACCGGCATGGCAAGATGGCGGATGTGAGCCTGCGGATCGTCCTGCAGGCCTTTCCATTTATTTTTCAACCGGGCTGTTCAGGCTCTCCAGCATGGCCGCGTTCTCGAAATACTCGCGGCGCAACCCGCGGACTTCCTCGGCCAGGACGGCAATTTTCTTCGACAACAGCGGCATGTTGTTTGGCGAGATGCGGGTTGCCTTCCATGCCGCCCAGTTTGATGCCCAGGGCGTGCAATTCGCCGGCCTTCTCAGGGATCAGCGTTTTCAACACAGCCTGACGGGCGTTCAGATTCGGAGCAATTCTTTTCAAGCAATCGCAAAGCATCGGGCGGCGGGGGGACCCTGTCCAGCCCGGCAAAACCAAGCGGGTCATACCAGGAACCGCGAGGCGAGCCGTCGCGGTTGTACATGGGGCCGGCCGGCGCATTCTCGCCCGAGATCGGGTCGCGGGCAAACAAGCCCCACAGCCCGCGGTACTGACTGACCCAGGGCGTGGTCTCATCGATCAGCACCGGATTCCAGGTCCGGGCCTGGCCGGGGCCGATGCTGAGCCCGTCGCCGCGAGCGTAATCCACAAAGGGGATGCGGAACGGGTCGGCAGGTTCCTGGTCCAGGATCTGCGTCCAGAATTTATTCCAGGCGCCGCGCAGGCTTTGGACCCAGGCCTGGAAGGTCGAGGTTGGCCTCGTCCTGATATTCACCCTTTCGGAAATAGGAGGCGTGCGAACCGGCGCCGGCATACACCACCGGATGCCCGTCCACCAGGTCGAGCTGTTCTCTATCGTCCCAGCGGCGGCGCAGATCGCCGCCATGGAAGTCATGAGAGGCGTAGGCCACCCATTCAGGGAAAAGCTGCCCGTCCATTTCATAAAGATAGATGGTGATCATTTCCCAATCGGACTCGTGGTCGTTGACGCCCCCGAACCCGGAACGCCAGCTGTTGAAACAATAAAAGAACCAATATTGCAGCACCACCCAGTTATTCTGGCGCGCCACGCGGCCGTAATAGACATTCTTGTCCTGTTTGGCGCGCATGTGGAAGTAATCCAGCTCGGCAGCCGCGGCGGTGGCGGCGGGGACGCGTCCGCGCAGCAGGAAGGAGATGGTGAACAGGGCGTCCGCTACACGGGGCAGAAGACCGCCGCGCGCCAGGCGCCCGATACCGGCGTGGAAATGGTTATTCAACAAGGTGCGCAAGCGCAGCTGGTTCGCAAGCACTTCGGCGGCTTCGGTAAGGCTGAGGGTTTCGATGAACCTTAAGTAGTGCACGGTGCCGAAGACTGCCGGTCGCGGTTCCACCAGTTTCTCCAGGCTCATCTCATCCTGCTTGACGAGCAGCTCATCGCGGCCGTCGGGATAATGGGCCCACAGGCTGCATTCCTTTACGTAGCGGTCCACGTCGGTGGGGTAGAACTGCTCACCCTGGGTGAAACAGATCACGGGTTCATAACGGCGCAAAAGGTCGAGGTCCGAGGCGTTGGCAGGCGAGCCGTCTGGCGGTGTTTGAGATGGGAGGCTTAGCCAATGTGTTCACCCTGGTCCATTCGTATGCGGAAGATGCGCTGCACATCCGCCTGGCTAAGCGCAAAGGTGATGATCACGTTGGAAGCCATCACCAGATAGTTCGGGCGGCTGTAGAAATAGTCGATCAGAGTGATGGCGAGCGAAACGCCCGTCCAGGCCATGAGCAGCACCCAGGCCCAGCGGTGCAGACGCAGGAAGCCGATGAGCACGACGATGCCGATGATGGATAAGACGAGATAAGACCCGCTGGTAAGGATGGCCCGGCCCAGCGGCGTGAGCCTTGCACCCAAAATCAAAGGGGCCGTGAGACCGGTTTGAAAAACGCCCATGCGGAAGAGGGGCTCGAAGACCTGGTAGAAACGGATCAGGAACAGCACCACAATGCCCCAGGCAACGATGGTCACGGCGATGGGACGTTTTTTTGTCCAAACTTTCCTGCGTTTCTGCATAATGAATTCTTCCTATTGGGGGCCGGGCCGCCTTATCACCGAGTGCGCCCCAGTGAAACCAGAACAGGTAAAATAGGGTTCTGAGCAGTATAGCATATGGTATCCGCTGGTAGTGGCAACACGGAGATGACGGAAAAAGGAAACACGTAGACAGGGAAACACGGAAACAGACCGGTCGCGGGTTAGGCTTGCGGGACGGCACATGGCATCGGTTTATAATTCTTAACCTCAAGGCCGGATGATGCTTGAGAGCGGCGGAGATCAGTCAAGATGCTCTGCCAGGTTTCGACGGTGCAGTTAGTACGTAATCAATTCTATTTTTCGAGGTCATTATGATCCCTGAATTTACCCAGGCGCTCTTTCTGCAAGCCCTCGATGAATGGGGCAAGTATGCCGGACAAGTTCAAACGTCTCACCCCTGAGGAGCAGGCAGACTTCCTTAAAGGCCAGGGGTACGCCTCCATGTATGAGCTGCTGGCTCACGCGGGAGTGTGGTGGGAGGAGGCGGAGGGCATCATCCGCGATACGCTTGAAAAGCGCGAGCGTCCCCCGCGCAAATATGACTTTGACGAATTCAATGCGGCTTCGCTGGCGCGCTTTAAGGATACCTCCGCCGGCGACCTGATGGACTGGTATGAAGCCCAGCGGCAGAAAATGATCGCGCTGGTATCGTCGCTGACGGACGAGCAGATAAAGATCCGCCGCGTATATACCTGGCTGAACGGTGTGACGCTCGAGCACATTAAAGAGCACGGCGTGGGCGCGCCGCGCTTCCTGGTGCTGGATACACTGCAGCGGGAATGGGATGGTTACCCGGGACGTTTTCAGGCCCTGACGGAAGAAAAACAAAAAGCCTTCCTCCAGAAGCAGGGCTTCCCCCGTTTCCGCGACGTAACCGCGCACATCATTGCCTGGTGGGAAGACGGCTTGAAAGCGATAGACTCGCTCTCCAAGGACCTTACTTATCACCACCCGGAAAAAGACACCGACTCCTACAATGCCGAGGCGGTGGAGATATTCGGCAAAATGGACGAAGCGGAGGTAGGGAGGAAGTTCGAATTGACGCGGCAGAGCTTAATTGAACTGGTGATCAATCTCCCCGAAATCATTTACGACCACAAAGAGGTGCAAGAGTGGTTGAAGGCGGACGTGATCGAGCATTATTACGAGCACGCGGTGTGAGGGGAGGAAAGAAGAGCGGAAACATGGAGACAAGGAAACAGAGAGATAGGTAAATACGGAAGCAAGGAAAAACGAAGACCGGGAAGAGACGTAAAGAGGGAAATATGTAGGGACGTAAAAACGTCGACGGCCAGACGGGGCCATGGCCTCATTGTCTTTAAAGCTCAACGCGTTTGGCGAGAAGCGTGCACAGCCCACCACAACAAATAGAAATTCACAGAGAATTCGCTCGCGCCGATGAAAAAGTAGATGAAGGGCCGGATATCACCCGAAAACATATTCAGCTGCATCATTGTCTCTGGAACAAATACCATAATCAGGAACACGAAGGCAGGCAGGAAGACCCAATAATCCAGCACCTTCTGCGGCAGGACCTTTGCCTGATACAGATAGATTATGGGTGGAATTAACATCACTGCCATGTGGATGTGAGAATGCCAGGTCACCAATGCGGTTGCTGCCAGGATGCCGAGCAGTGCTATGAAACCTGTGACGGATCCGGGTCGAAAGGACGCCTCCAGACAAAGATGGTAATGGCGGCCGTGGCGAGCATGCCGGCTCCCGCAATCCCCCAACCAACCCAGGGGTTGGTCACATTCGATAGATGAACCCCCAACATGCGCCAATTCATCATGCCTTCGACCCAGACATTCGCCTGACTATCCGTGGCCGAGAGCCACACTTTCAGCATCTGAACCAGGCCTGCCTGACCGACGAGCAAGAAAGAGGCGATAGCGAAAGCAAAAGAGGAGATCGCCAGCCCCGCCAGTATCCGCCAGGAGCGCTGTAGCAATAGGATCACCCCGATCAGGATAAGCACCTGGGGCTTAAGCAGCAGCCCGCCCAACCATAGTCCGGCGCGAAAGGATCTTTTGCCGAGAAAGGCCCGCATGAATTCGCCAACGCAGATGGCCAGCAAGATATCCATTTGTCCATCGAAAATGTTCATGAACACCGGCAGGCAGGCGAAGATCATCAGCATCAATCGGGCCGGTGCCGGTGAAAGCCGCAAACTACGGATAAAGAATTGAAGATAGAAAAACAATGCTGCAACGTTAAGCGCGGTGAAGATCCAATAACCGCTGCCCGGACTCAGGTGGGAAAGCAGCTGGGAGGGCAGGACAAATACCGGAAGATAGCGGAAGGGGAGGACGGCAAAAGACGACGAATTACCCGCAGCCGAAAGGATGCTCCTTTGAACCTGCTCAAGAAGCTGCAAATTGTAAATGCCTGCATATCCATATGTGTTTGCCACCCGGCCTGCACTCACGTATTCACAATAATCAACGCCGATCTGGCCGCACATCATGCGCAGCACGATTTGCCAAATCATGTAGATAGCATAGAAGAGAATCAGGCCGGCCAATGCAAGGTTCAGCCATTCCCTGGAGGTCATATTCTGAAGAGGAAGTCTGTGCTGTGTGCTCATAACATCATGGCCCCTACAGGTTTATGCCGCGGCCGGCAACCGAGGCACACTTTCTATTTTGAATGCGAACAGCGCTCCCTGGGTGATGGGCGTCATATACGCGCACTGATCCAGCGTAAGGTACATTCCATTGGGCTGGCCGGTATTGGCCCTGTATTCTCTTGCGTGTTCTTCTGACCAGAAGAAAATGGTATTCCGTCAGTAGGAATCAATGATGGTGCGCTCTGCGAAATGATCCCAATCCATCTCGGGCATAAACACCAGGGGAGCTGCGCCCTCTTCACGAACCGAAACCCGTTTATCGGTGTCGATGGTAATGTGCATTGCCCGGTCACAATGACTGCACTTCGTTTCGATCTCGACGGAAACATATCGGTTGAGTAACTGCCCTTGCACGAAGGGCGCCGCGAGGGCGTCCTCCGCTCAGGCGCCATAAAGTCGCTCGCCCGTGCTGAAGTTCAGGCGATGAGGCGTAGGTTCCACCGTCATCGGATACGCCCAGGCCACAGCGCCTTGACCGTCGCGTACGAGAAAGAAAAGCTTTCTTTCCAACTCTTCCAGAATGAGCTTCACCTGCCCGAGCGGCAGGCCCAGCCTCCCGGATATCATTTCGGGGCTGATAGGTTTCCCTGTGTTTACAAGTTCCCTGACGACAAAATAGCGGACCTGATGATGCGCCTCCGACATGAAAGCCAGCCGGGGCTGCATATGTGCCGGAGCCTGGTTGAGCTGCTCTTTCCAGACCGCTGCAGGCAGATCGAGTATTTGTTTGTCCCTACCGAGAAGAACTTTTTCTTCCATTTTTCACGCCTCGTTATTGTAAACGATCCTGTTCTTCCCGGTGTTTTTTGCCCTGAGCAGCCGGTCGTCGGCAAGTTTCAAGATCCCGTTGTGCTCCTCCTCAAGGGCCTCTTCAAAATTAACCAACCCGATGCTCACGGTAACGTGCTGCCGGGTATGGGTCTTGTCGAAGACAAACTCATGCTCGTCGATCTCTTTTCGGATCTTTTCCGCTGCCTGAAGGATGCCGCCGCTCGAGGTTTTGGTCAGAAGCAGTGCAAACTCGTCGCCGCCGTACCGGCAGAGCACATCGCGCGTAAAAATATGATTTTCTATCATATCAATCACCTGTTTCAAAACATTATCGCCTGCCAGGTGTCCATAGGTATCGTTGATTTGCTTAAATTGATCGACGTCAATAAAAGCCATCCCGAAATTCATTGCATTTTCTTCGACCGGTACCAGCCAGGCCCTATGTTCCAGATAGTTTTTCGCGCGCTTCACTTCTATTTCGAAATATTCGTTGAAGAATCGCCGGTTGTATACGCCCGTCAGAGCATCGCGGTCTGCCAGGTCTTTTAGATATCCGTTCAGTTTTTCAATCTCGGAGGTTCTTTCCTGGACCTTTTGCTCAAGGTCAACATTAAATTCCTGGTAGGCTGGTATATAAGTTTACAAATTTGTCCAGAAGGGTATAGGCCATTGCAATAATGATAAAGGAAAAGGTATATTCACCTATATAAACAAATTGATATACCTGGGCAGCGACCAGCGAATCGTTCAGCACCCCGAAAAAAAACAGGACCAGGCAGGCGATAATCAGCAGCAGCGGTTTATACCGGGTCTTTCGATACGAGCTGATGAAAAGATAGAAAAGATATATATAGGCAAGGACCGCAGAGAGGAGCTCCACCTGGTATATCCATCCGAGGCTGCCTTCGTAATAGGTGATCTGCAGATCGAAAAGACTAATGTTCTTGATAGCCGGATGCGCGAGGGAAAGGGATGCTTCCGGACTTAAGAAAAAGGGAGGCAGTAAAGATAACCAGGAACCACCCCGTAAGCATTCGGATCGGCCTATGGTTTTTCTGCTGCGTGAAAATGCTTGTGAACCAAATCAGGAAAATGGAGATCGCGGCGACCGTATCAAGCTGTAGCCTTTGCCAGAAGATGCCCCCGGCCAGCGAAGTTGAATTGTAGAGACCGGCAGCAAATACAGCATAAAAACCGACGCTTACGCACAAAAGGGCAAAGGGAAGATGCTCTCCAATCTGTGGTTTCTTAAAATAAAAAAACAAATAATAGCCCCCGACACAGAAATCGATTGAAGCCAAAGCAACACAAGGGATCGATAGAACCTGCATGACCTGCTTTTCCCGTCAGGAGAACCCATGGGAGATTCTCTGGTCAAGTAATGGCCGTACGGATGGGCTCAAAAAAAAACCGGCGAACCGGCGACTTGTCATCATCCTTTTCCTGAACCGTTTGGGAATTGTATAGAGGAGAGCCGATACTGTTTGAACAGTATAGCATATCCATTAAATTACCTCCCATCTGCGCTCTTGATACTTCTGTAAGGCAAAAAGATGCCCTGTATGGTTATCCACACGCTTCGCGGAGCGCTTTCCTTATCTTGCTGAAGCTGTCAGCAGCTTGAAAATGTCACATTATTAAAAATCGGGGATTTCTTCCAATGTGACATTGTCGAAGTAGATACTAAAAATCAATCGTAACTACTTTGACAATGTCACATTAGACAAATGTTCTATGGGAAAATGAGCAATATGGAGAAAAAAAGAGTATGGTCAGTGGGGGCTGCCGCTGGAAGAGATAAGCGATCTGGGGGGACGGCTGGTTTTGTTTTACAAGCGTTTTGGGCAGTATTTTCGCACCAAAACCAGAGACACGCGTGATATGTTTGAAGTACATCAGTGGATTATTGCGCATGGAAGCAGAGCGTAACTTGGCGAACGTTGGCAGGAAAACCGAAACGTCGGGGCAGAACTTACAGCATTTTGTGAGTAATTCTTCCTGGTCGGGCGAAGAGGTGATTGAGGCTGTCGAAAACGAAGTCAAGGTTCATCCTGCCTTTCAAGAAGCAGTGCTGGTGTTGGACGAAAGTGCGGAAGAAAAGGCGAGCGAGCATAGCGCCGGAGCAGGTCGTCAGCACAATGGACGTTTGGGCAAGATCGAGATGAGCCAGGTAGTCGTCTTTCTGGCTTTGGTGACGGCGGAAGTCTGCACCTGGATTGACGGAGACTTGTTTCTACCCCAAGCCTGGTTTGAAGAAAGCCATGCCGACCTACGAAAAAAGGCAGGCGTACCGGAAAACTCTCGCTTTTCACACCAAGCCGGAATTGGGTTGGCTGTTGATCCAACGTACCCGGGAGCGGCACATCCCATTTCAGGCCGTGGTGATGGATGATTTGTATGGACGGAATGAAATCCTGCGCCAAAACCTGAACGAAGCCGGGATCGAATATTACGGGGACGTGCCTGCCAACACGAAAGTTTATTTGGAACAACCGCAGATCGTCCATCCGCTCACCCAACGGGGCAAACCATCCCAGACACCACAAATTGTTGGAACAGCCTATGAAGTCCGCGATTTGCGTCAAACAGACGGGCTGGAGTGGCAGAGCCTGCGCTTACGGGCTAACGAACGTGGCTATCTGGAAGCGGACTTTGCGCGTGTTCGGGTTTGGGCGGTTTATGAGGAAGGACCACGCCAGGAATGGCTGCTGCTGCACCGTCCCGCCACTGTTTACCCGGAAAATGAATATGGACGGGGGAGTACTCCCCGTCCATATTCATTTTCCGAAGGCCGTAGGTGCAGGCGATCTCCCTGCAAAAGGTGTACTCCCTGCGCGGAATCTTCGCGAAGCATCCCAGGCTGAAAGCGTGGAACGAAAAGGGTGACGCGAAGCGGTATCACCACCAGTAGATACAATCAATCCAGCAGGTGTCTCAGGTAGGAAGCATAGCTGTTATCCGGCATTTGATCTGCCAGGGTTTGCAGCTGTCCTTCATTAATATAGCCCATGCGGTAGGCAATTTCCTCGGGGCAGGAGATCATCAGCCCCTGGCGTTCCTGCACAGCCTGTACGTATTCGGCAGACTGCAGGAGGGATTCATGCGTGCCGGCATCCAGCCAGGCCGTGCCGCGGCTCAACGGCTCCACGCTTAACTGCCCGCAGTCGAGATAGAGACGATTCAAGTCGGTGATCTCCAGCTCGCCGCGGGCTGAAGGCCGCAAGTTTGCGGCAAATTCAACGACGCGCGTATCGTAGAAATACATGCCGGGCACGGCAAAATGGGATTTCGGGTGGGCGGGTTTTTCCTCGAGGCTCAGCACTTTTCCATCATCGTTAAATTCCACCACGCCATATCTTTCGGGATCGCGGACCACATAGGCGAAGATAAGCGCCCCTTCGGTGAGGGCAGCGGCGCGGCGCAGCGTCTCAGGCAGGCCCTGACCGAAGAAAATGTTATCTCCCAAAATAAGGCAGGACGGCCCGCCGCCAATGAACTGCGCGCCGACGCGGAAGGCATCGGCCAGGCCGCGCGGCTGGGCCTGCTCGGCGTAATCAAAGCTCAGCCCCCACTGGCTGCCGTCGTTCAGCAGGCGGCGAAAGAGCGGCAGGTCTTCGGGGGTGCTGATGACCAGGATCTCACGGATGCCCGCCAGCATCAGCATGGCCAAGGGGTAATAGATCATGGGCTTGTCGTAAACCGGCAGGAGTTGTTTGCTGATGGGCAGCGTGAGCGGATGGAGGCGCGTGCCGCGCCCGCCGGCCAGGATGATCCCTTTCATATTCGTCCCTCCCTGTGGGTGTAATTTTTATCGAGCCAGGATCCGTAACCAGGTTGTTGAAGGATGGACTGGATCCATTCGGGATGATCGAGATACCAGTGCACTGTTTCCAGCAGTCCCTCGGCGAGCGAATGGCGCGGGCTCCAGCCCAGGTCACGCCGGATCTTTGCGATGTCCAGCTCATAGCGGCGATCATGGCCGGGACGGTCGGGGACGAAGGTGATGAGATCGCGAGGAGCGAGGCCGGGACGCACCTCATCCAGGATATCGCAGAGGGTCTGGACGATGGTCAGGTTGGCAGGCTGGTTGCCGCCGCCGATGTTGTAGGTTTCACCGGGACGCCCGTGGGTAAGGATCAGATGGATGGCTTCGCAATGATCGTCCACGAACAGCCAATCGCGGATCTGCTGCCCGTCGCCGTAGACAGGCAGAGGTTTGCCGGATAAGGCATTCAGGATCATGAGCGGGATCAGCTTCTCGGGGAATTGACGCGGGCCATAATTATTGGAGCAGTTTGAAAGAGTATAAGGCAGCCCATAGGTGTGACCGTAGGCACGGACGAGGTGGTCGCTGGCGGCCTTGGATGCGGCATAGGGGGAGTTCGGAGCATAGGAAGCAGTCTCCGACCAGGCGGGCTCGCCCGGAGCGAGGGAGCCATACACTTCATCGGTGGAGACATGGTGAAAGCGGACCTGGGCGGGTGACCCCGCACCGATCATTGAACGGTCGAAGGTGCGGGGCGAAGGGACAGCGCCGTTCAACCAGACCTTACGTGCGGCTTCCAGCAGGCTGAGGGTGCCGACCACGTTGGTTTGGACAAAAGCGCCGGGGTCGAGGATGGAGCGATCTACGTGGGTCTCGGCGGCGAAATGAACGATGGTATCCACGCGATGCTCACGGAGCAGACTCTCCAACAGGTCCTGATCGCGAATATCGCCCTTAACAAAAGTATGGCGTTCGGAGGCGCCCTGGGGAACCAGGTCGGTCAGATTTTCCAGGGACCCGGCGTAGGTGAGCGCGTCGAGGTTAATAACCTGGACTCGAGTATCGGCATTAAGAAGATAACGTACGAAGTTCGAGCCGATAAAACCGGCGCCGCCTGTCACTAAAACGGATTGCATGAGATATCCCGGAAGTTCAGCATATGTTTCGTTCCAGTCAGTTTATCATAACTGGCAGGTTGGGGAATGGGGGTGAGGAATTGGTAAGTTAGTAAATTGGGAATTGATAGGTTGGTAATCAGGAATGGCAAATAGGTGATTGGGGAATGGGGGAAGTTCGTAAGGGGGAATGAGGTTGAAGAAGAACATCGAGAAACAACAAAATCAAGCAGAGATAAGGCTGCTGAACCTGCTTTGACCCAATTAAAGGCACCAATTCGGGCAATTTAACGCAAAGTCTGTAAGCCCTGATACACAGCGCACATTGCTTTGCTTGACTCTAGAACATCTGTTCTATATAATGAATATCAGGCTAATTTGTTTTTATGGGAGAAACAAAAATGGAAGAACATTTATTGAATATCAGGCGAGGTGGCAGAGATATTGCATGTCAGCCGTCCTCTTGCTCTATACCCTGATGAAGCGAGGGGACATCCCAATGGTACGGATCGGGAGAATGATACGCGTGACGCCGGGAAGACCTCGAACGATACATCCATGAACGGTCATTCAAGAACCTTGAAGATTCCAAGATCGATGATTTGAAAATTTAGTTAATAAAAAAACCCTTCCCCCATAAGTGGTTGATTATTAAAGGAGGCAAGCCGTGGAAGAGATCCATATTCTGCGCGAACAACTCAGGACCAAAGAAGGCGAACTCTTGCAGGCCCAACTGGCTTTGATCGAGACCAAGATCGCCAACCTGGAACAGAACCATGCAGATCAGGAGATGCGGCTGCGAATCGTCGAATCCGCGCGGGTGAGATTCGAAACCCTGGCGTGGCTGGCGTTCGGGGGAGGCGCGCTCAGTTTGATCAATGTAATCACCGTGCTGGCCGGCAAGATATGACTCTAAGAAATCCACAGGCCGCAAAAGAGGTGGACAGCCTGGGAACAAAAACAACCTGCGCCATGGTTTATACGCCCATCTGTATTCCATTCAGGATGGAAAAAAACTTAAGAAATGCAAAATCGATGAGGAAATCGCCCTGCTGCGCATCTTTGTTTGTGCTTTTTCCAAACTTGTACCAACAGACCAGGAACCAACCGAAAAGCAATTATTCATCTTTGACCGCATGAACAATGCCGTTATCTCAATCAACACTCTCCACCGCACGCTCCTGCTCGCCCGCGGTCACGGCGGGCAGATCGGCGACGACATCCTTACCGCTCTCAGGGAGATGAACCCATATGAAGACCTCCAATAATTCCTTCACCTATCGTATCGCGCAGCGCCTGCTGAGCACGCGCCTCGGTCGTGAGCTGGCCGCTTCGCTGGCCGCCAGCCCCACCACCGATAACAATTTCTTCCCATCCGGCATGAGCGACCAATACCGCGACCGCTTCAACTACGACCGCACCAAGATCCAGGCCGAATGTCTGCGGGCGTGGCGCATAAACCCACTCGCCCGCAGGATCGTCACTCTCATTTCTCAATTCGTGATCGGTAAGGGCGTAAGCATCGAGACCGACCACAAGGCCACGCAGAAATTTCTGGACGAATGGTTTAACCATCCATTGAACCGGTTGCCATCGCAGTTGAAGGCGTGGAAGGATGAGGGCACCAGGTCAGGCAATCTTTTCTTTTTGTTCTCGGTCGAGAAGGTCTCCGGCATGAGCTTTGTCCGCGCGGTCCCTGCTGAACTAATTCAGGAAATCCAGACCGCCGAGAATGACGTGATGCAGGAGACGTTCTATATCCGCACGGAAATGAACGCCTCGCCGTGGCCTGCTTACGATCCCAACTGCCGAGCAGGATCAATTCATGGTTCATTTCGCGGATAACGTCCCGGTCGGTACCACATGGGGCGAGCCAGACCTCGCGCCGATGCTGCCATGGATTGGCCGCTTTAGTACGTGGCTCGAAGATCGAGCCAGGCTCAATCATTTCCGCAATTCCATTATGTACATTCTGCGGTTGAAAGGCACAGTGGACAAAGGCGAGAAAGATCGACGAGCCGCAGAGCTCAACGCCAACCCGCCCAAGCCGGGCAGTGTGCTGGTGACGGACGAGGGCGAGGATTGGGGAATTCTCACGCCGCAGTTAGACGCCTTCGATGCTTCGCTCGATGGCCTTGCTCTCAAGCGCATGGTAGCAGCCGGCATCGGCATGCCGCTGCACTGGTTTGCAGAGCCCGAAGGCTCAACCAGGACAACGGCAGAAGCCGCGGGCACGCCTTCATTCCAGGCGTTGTCGGATATGCAAAACTCTTTCCTCGATATGCTCGTTGCCCTTTCGAAAATCGCGGTGCAGGTCCGCAAGAAGTATGACCACCGCGTGAAACCCGATGCGCGAAATCTTCGCTCGTGGTGCAGACATCACCGAGCGCGATAACGCAAATCTTGCGCTTGCCGCCGCACGTATGTTCCCGGTCCTCACCGAACTCTTTGACCGCGGCGGTATTGACGAAGGCGAAGTGCTCCGCCTCGTTTACCGCATGGCCGGAGAAGTCTACGAGCAGGAAGGAGCAGAGATACCCACCATGTTGAAAGCGCCGCTGCGCGCCGCTGGCCGCTCGCCTTCGGCGACCCAGGCACGCCAGGCTCGGACCCCAACGCGCCCGACGAGAACGCGCAGCCAGACCCGGAGCCACGAACCGTAAATCCTTCTTTTCCTTCGTGCTCCTTCGTGCCCTTCGTGGTGAAAGCTCTTGATCTTGTTCCTAAGGAGAAAGCCCATGCCAAAGAAACTTCTTCCAGTTTTGTACAGCCTTCCCAAGCTTGAGAAATTCGCACTGCCCGCACGCGCTGAAACTATAGCCGCTATCGAAAGCGGGGCGCTCGATCATATCGATTTCACCGCGCAGGTTTTCAACTCGAAGCCGAACCGCAATCACTTCGCCTTCCGTAGCGAGGACTTGGTAGCGTTTGCGGCCAGCTTCAAAGATATGCCTTTCCTCCGCAATCACGATACCTCGGACATCGGTGCCAGGGACGGAACCGTTGTGCTCTCCGCTCTCACCGGGGACGCGTTCGAGCAGATCATTTCTCTTACCACTCGCCGCGGCATGCTCGATTTCATCGAAGGCCGCATTGACCGCTTTTCCATCGGTTGGAATTATGACGATATTCTGTGCACCATTTGTAATACGTCATGGTTCGAATGCCCGCACTCACCAGGCCGCACCTACGAAACCGTAGGTGGCTCGAAGATGTGCGAGCTTTTGTTCACCAACCCCAAGGGCAAAGAGACTTCGGCGGTAAATTCGCCCGCCGTGGATGGCACGACCATCCTCTCCGAGCTCCAATCTTTCAAGGCCATACGCGGGAGTTCGCCCGCTGCTGGTAACGGCGGTTCAAGAACCGCCGAACTCAATCTCACTGCCCACAAAGGAGGCACCATGAAGAAAAAGGCTTTACAAGCGGGCGAGACTGCTGTCCTCGAGACCGAGGACGAGCAGACACCCGAAGCAGAATTGCAGGCCGAGACCGAAGCCGCCGAGACTCTGCTGGGCGTGCGCCAGCACGTCGAAGAAATGGAAGCGCAGCTTCAACAGAGCAATGCGATCCTGTCCGCTCAATGCGAGCACCTGCTTTCCGCAGGTCTCGCCTCATCCCGCTTGCCCGAATTGGTGCAGGCTCGCTTGCGCAAGCAGTTCACCGGCAAGATCTTCAAGGCCAGCGATCTGCAGACCGCCATCACCGAAGCGAAAGAAGAAGTGAGCTCGCTTCTGTCCGGTTCCATCGTGCGCGGTCCTACGCGTATCTCCGGCATGTTCACTTCCGGCGATCAATTCCAGGCCGCCATGGACGACCTGCTAGGCGCGCCGCGTGACGCCGATAAAGCGAATTTGAAAGTGGCTCGCTTATCCGGCATCCGTGAAGCTTATTTGCTGGCAACCGGTGACCGTGATTTCTTGGGCGGTTACTTCCCCGAATTCGCTCTCGGTGATAGCACGTCCTTCCCGGTCGTGGTCAAGAACGCAATCAATAAGCGCTTGGCCGAAGCATGGAAGAAGTACGGCGCAGCCGGGTACGACTGGTGGAAAGAGATCGTATCGGTCGAGCACTTCTCAAGCCTGCAATCCATCGACTGGCTGATCCTCGGAACCATCGGCACGCTGCCTTCAGTCGCAGAGCAGGGCGAGTACGGTGAGTTGCCCATCGGCGACAACGGTGAGACTTCATCGTGGAGCAAGTACGGTGGTTATGTCGGGCTCACGCTCGAAGCTGTGCTTCGAGACGATGTGCGCGCTTTCAAACGCCTGCCCGATGAAGTTGCCATGGGCGGGATGCGCAATATCTCCGAGCAAATCGCCTATATCTTCACGCAGGCCAGCGGGGCAGGCCCCACGCTGTCCGACACCGGCGCGTTGTTCAATGCCATTGCCGTTACCACCAAAGGCGGACACGCCAACCTGCTCACAACCGCGTTAGGGACTGACCTCACCGCGTGGCGCGCCGTTGAAAGCCGCCATGTTCAAGCAGCCGATGCACATCAAGAACGCAACCGGCTACTATGGCACCGGCAAGGCGCAGGCCGTGCGCCCGAAGTACTGCCTAGTGCCGCAGGCTCTGCGCGGTGCAGCGGATGATCTTTTCGTCAAGACGTGGAATGCCTCCGGTGAGAACCTGATCAAAGGCTATGTGACGCCTTTGACCGTTCCCGATTGGACCGACACCACGGATTGGGCCGCAGTCGCTGACCCCAACATTCTGCCCGGCATCATGTTGGGTGAAATCTTCGGTCTCGTTCCCCAGGTGTACGTAGCTGGCAACGAGAGCGATCCCGCCATGTTCTCGAACGACGAGAGCCGCATCAAGGTCCGCCAGTTCCTCACCGTTGGTATCGCCAACTGGCGCGCTCTGCATAAAGAGAACGTCTCTGGCTAATTCGGGATCCCGCATCGCTGAAACCTGCGAGCCTCGAGGCTCCGCAGGTAAATGCGATGCTTTCCGGATCCCCACGCAGGTAAATGCGATGGGCGCCCTCTCGGCCGAGCACGCAGAATAATGCGATGCCGGCCGGCAGACCACGCAGAAGAATGCGTGGTGATCATCAAAGCGAAAACCTTTTTTATTTTTTGAGACCGTGCATCTTTCGAGCCTGCTGCTGGCACGGCAGCAGCAGGCAACAAATTCAAAGGAGACCAAACCGATGAACCACATTCCCCAACTCTTCTTGACCCTGTTCGCAGGCGTAATCTTTTTCGGCATCCTCATGCCCGCCGCCGCTCGCGGCGACGTGACCAAAGCCCTTTGCACGCGTTGGCCGCTGGCTGAAAGCCGCGATTGCAATCAATGGCGAGCTCGGAGGCTATGTCCACGACACCGCCATGAGCCAGTACATCCCACCACAACCTGATGCACTGTCGTTACCGGCACGTGGACAGATGTCGCAGGCCAGGTGACCGGCACCATTTGCCGACATAAAGCCGCCACTGCTGAAACAGCCACTGTGAATATCCCGATCATCATTCCGTCAAACTCGGTAGCAGGCAAAGGCGCTTTGCTCAAGAGCGTGGAAGTTGATTACGAAATCCAGGCCGCAGCCTGCACCAGCGTAACCCTCTCCATCGTCAAGGTCGTGCGCGGAGCCGATACCGCCGTTGCGGTCGTGTCCGCGCCGGCAGGCACACAGACTCTCACGCCCGCCACCACCGCGGCCACCGTGGAACAGCATAAAGACGCTGTTCACCCTCACCACGCCCGCTTGGATCGACAACGATGAGTACTACTTCCTCAAGATGGTGATCGTCGCCGCCGCTTCTTCCACCGTTGACCTGCTCTCCGCGGTCGCGAACTTCACCCTCCGAGCCTGAGGCGAGCGAGCTTCAAGCGAGCATCGCCCACTTCGGCGATATGAATTGCCGAAGTAAATTCCTGATGAAAGGATATCCACTAAATGGTCAAGACCGTGCTCGACACTTCCAAAGTTTATCGTCCGTCAATGATCGTGGCAAAGCTGGCCGAGAAGGTGCACGGCAATCCGATTGCCGAGACCATCCGCATTGACGGTACCGTTGTGATCGTCTTTGAAGATGGCCGTAAGCTCACCTTCGACAAAGATGCCATCACCCGCACTCTCACCGAGACTGCTGAAGCCACGCCGGAATCGGCGATGCCCGCGGGCGCGCAACAAGACGCGCCCACGCTCGAAGACGCGGTAACAAAGGCCGAGAACAATGCGGCCCCTTCCGCTAGGAAGCCGCGGAAGCACAAAGAATAGTTCCTCCTTCGTGCCCTTTGTGCCCTTCGTGTTTAAATCTTTTCTTTTTCAACAAGGAGTATTCCATGGACAAACTGAAAGACCTCGTAAAGAGCCGCAAGTTTTGGGCCGCCGTTGTCGGTCTCGGGTTGATCATCGTGAAAGCCTTCCGCCCCGACTTCCCCCTCGCCGAAGATCAACTCACTCAGATCGTTTGGGTGTTGGTTGCCTTCATCCTTGGCACCGGCCTCGAAGATAGCCGCTTGCTCCGCAGTAGGAATTCGCGGAGCCTCAGACCTCCGCTTGTTCTCCGGCTCTTGTTCGTGGGCGTAAGGGTAAATGAGGTCCTTTACGCCTAATGTTTTTATAGCCCTATTTCCGCCCGGCATAAGTACGCGGTCTCTGCTTCGGCCCAACGTGCCCACTTCTCACTACCACGAGTTCACCGCAGCGATCACCTTCTTTGAAAGGCTCTTGAATGTCAACCAATGTCCAGGTCATAAAAGCCAGGCACGCCCGCACGTTCGCCAACTTCACCGAACGAAGCGGAGGGATAAAGATGCGGCCTTATCAAATGCAGGCCGCAAAAGCGATCCTCAAAAGCATCCGGTGTCAGGAAGGTAAGTCTTTTGTTGTGATCATTTCCCGCCAGGCCGGGAAGGACGAGCTCGCCGCAAACCTGAAAGCGTTTTTGCTCGCCCGCTTCGAGAGCACCGAGGGCGGGATCGTGGAAGTCAACCCGACCTACAAGCCGCAGACCATAAACGCTATCACGCGCTTGGACCGCAGGCTCAATACCAATCTCATTACGCACCTGCATTGGAACAAGCGATCGGATTTCATGCGCTTTTTTGGCAAGGCACAGGTCAGCTTTTTGAGCGGAGACTCCTCCGCCAATGTGGTAGGCGCAGTCGCTTCCATCCTGCTGATCGTGAACGAAGCGCAGGATATCGAGCCCGCCATCTATGACAAGAACTTCGCGCCCGATGGTGGCCAGCACGAATGCTACGACGCGTGTTCATGGGTACATCGTGGACAAGCAAAACGCTGCTTGCCAGCGAGCTGCGAGCCGCTCGCCAGATGCAGGAAAAGGACGGTCAGCGCCGCGTGTTCATGTACACGGCGGACGATGTCCGCAAGTCCGTAAAGCCCTACGGCCATTATGTGGACGGCGAAATCAACAAGCTTGGGAGACAGCATCCACTGGTTAAGACGCAATACTTTTGCGAGGAGATCGATGCACAGACCGGCATGTTCCCCGCCGGCAGGCTCGCACTGATGAACGGTGATCAGCCATCGCAGGAAACACCGGTGCCAGGCTCAGTATCTACGTTTTTTCAATCGACGTGGCCGGGCAGGATGAAGTCGCTTTCAACGACCCCGAAAGCCAGTTCTCGAAGAACCCCGGGCGCGATGCGGTCACGCTCACAATCTCAAGCGTGGACCTATCGCAGTTGCAGACTCTGCAAGCGCCGATCTTTCGCGCCGTGCATCGTGAGCAGTGGACAGGCCGCAACCATATCGCCGTCTTCGGCAAGCTGATGGCGCTGGCCGACCGGTGGAAGCCGCTGTATATCGTGATGGATGCAACCGGTGTAGGTGAGGGCCTGTGGGCCATGTTAGATCATCGCTATCCGAGCAAAGTTATTCCGGTCAAGTTCACGGCGCAAAAGAAAAGCGACATCGGTTATCACTTCCTCGGGATCATCGAGACCGGCCGCTTTCGGGATTGCTGCCAGACCGCAGAAGTGCAGCGAGCAGTACGCCAACTGCTCGAGCGAAGTGCTTGATCGGTCCGCAAAAGACGCTGCGATGGAGCGTGCCCGAAGGCACGCGCAATTCAAACGGCGAGCTTATCCATGACGACATTATTGTCGCGGATGCGCTTATCTCCGAAGTGGATGACCTCGAATGGATGGTCAGCACAGAGACCAAGATCGTTCAGGGCAAAGACCCACTCGAAGAAATGGACAGTAATTTCTAAACGTGGGGCCACGGACCGCCAGGGCGAGCCGCTGGCTCGCCATTCACCCGGAGAAACCATGGCAAACAGACGTGTCGTTTATATCTCAGTTTCTTCCGGTATCCAAATTTCGCCTCATTGCGGACCGCACGGCGGCCGCCGCCGCCAAGAAGACCAAAGGCACTTCTTGGGCCTCATGCGCGATCAATGACACAGGCGGCAACATGCAGCGCGCCTTTCCAACCGATAAGCCCATGACACCCACCAAGGGCTACTCGATGATCAATAACCCATCCTTCGGATGGATTACGAGTTTATCCACCATCCTTTAGCGTGTTCAATCTTCCATGCCCTCGCGCTTTAACAAACGCTTCCAGCAAGCCGGAAGCAAAGCCTTCGATATCTTTCCACCCTATAAGTACACCTATAAGCCAGGCAAAGATCCATGGCCGGAGCCAGGCTCATTACCGTGATCCTTGCTCTTACCTTCGTGCCCTTCGTGTCCTTTGTGTTTAATCTTTTCCCCAAGGAGAAAACCATGAGCTCAACTCTAACCGCTCTAATTGCAAAGCTTCAAGCCCAACTGCTCGACAATGGGACTTTATTCACAACACCGACCGCTACAGTGGCATTCCGTGAAGCTCTGCGGAAATTCAACATCGCCGCGCCGATCCATGCCGCCACTCTGATCGACGTCGTGCAAGGTCAGAAGGAATACGCGCTCAACGATCCCACCATTAAGCCCTGCTTGAAATCGAAGGCGTTTGGCTGACGCGACCAGGTCGGGGAGGAAGACACCCCGCTGGTGCATGACTTCTACTTCGAGGACAACGCGCCTTTTATTCGCTTGCGCGATGCGCAAGCCAGCGGCGCGAGCTGATCATCCGCTACACCACGCCGCATACGGTTTATGGCCTCGACAGCGCCGCGACCGGGATCCTCTCCGCCGATCAAGAGCAAGTGCTTGTTGATGGCGCCTGCTACGAAGCGATCAACGTCCGCAGGACTTCACTCGTGGAGGGCTTTCAATCTTTCGCCCAATGTCATCCAACAATACGAGAATGCGGCCGTCTCTTATAACACTGCCTTTCAATTGGGACTGCTTCGCTATTCATCACGCAGGCGAGCCGTTGGCGCACCGGACGACCACGCTTGGGATGATCAATGGCACAACTGGTTAAGACAGTGCAGCCGATGGTTCACATTTACCCAACGCCGGCGAGCCTGAACGTATTTGCTCATGGTGCGGAACTCATCGATAAAACGAGATCCCGCCATCGCTATTAATTCATTCACCCATGAAGAAGCCCGCTGCATATGCATTGCCTACATCACGCGTTCGATGAGCTCAGTGTGAAACCTAACCATCTAGAATTGCTCTGAGGAGAATCACATGCGAACAATTGACGCCACTCTGCAAACCGCTCTTGCCTCCGGGCATTTCACGCCCTACATCAAACTGCGTGTCTATCTCAACGGCTATCTCAATGCCACGTTACCGGTGACCAAGTACAAGCTCACCGGTACTCATCTTTCCGTCACGGTGCGCGGGCTGGTGACCGTCAGCAGCACGCCCGACAGCGTGAAGGTGATCCTCGACCGAGGCATTTCCTCGTCAGGCGTGGACTACATTTTGAGCAGCAGTAAATTCTCGCCACTCACCGGCCAGGTGCAGAGAGTCACTTCGAAGCATCTTTTCGTTTCGACCGCGCTTGAAGCCAGCCTTATCCCGCCGATGTATGTCAACTTCGACGTGTACACCAGCTATGAGAATGCGATCAACCAATTCTGCGCAGCCATCGGCAAGACCTACGTGCTCAAGTATCCAAGCGCGGCTTATTGGGCTTATGCCTTTCTGCCGCCGGGTGCGAGCGGAGTCGTCTTCAACAACGCCAACAATTTTCTAAATCTCTCCGGCAGAAGTATTTTATTTTTGCCTGTGACAATGGCAACGACGAGATCATGTTCTACCAGGCGTTCGACTTGCAGGGCGCGCCGGACGTGCAGATAACACCGCTGGTGTATGAGCTGGACACCGGCTTCTTTCAGAAGCGCCGGTATCTGTCCAGGGACGAGAACAAGTCCGTCCGCTACGCGGGCGACATAACAGATCCCATCCACAATCTAGGGTTCTTGGAAAGCACAGCCGCACTTCCAACCTTTTATTCACAGCGCCAACCCATCAGCATGCAATTGCCGATCAATCTCAATTACCAATCGGGAGATTATTTCTACGTGGATGAGAGCTACCAGCTTTATCCGGTCGAAGTGACCGAGGTCTTTGACCCATCCAAGCAACCAGGCTGGTTTGTGCAGGTAGAGCAATTGCATTATTTCGAGAACACAGCGGGCGGCGCGCTGCCTTCCACGATTGAACGTGTGGCACCGTACACGCCACTAGTGACAGCGAACTTTAACAACAATCTCGACAGCACGATCAATAACTTGCAGGCCTTCGCCGATGCAGTGGACAACATGGATATCGGCAGGCTTCGCTACCGCGGCGCGTGGGCCAGTGGCACCGCGTACGTGTATCGTGACTGTGTTGACCGTTCAGGCGTGTCTTATGTTTGCATCCTTGCCAACACCGGTTGGGGTCCGCCTAATGCTACTTATTGGGCGCTTGCGCCTGCCGTAGGTGCAACCGGGCCTGCCGGCCCAGCGGGTGCGCAGGGCGCACCAGGTGCAAAGGGCGACACCGGCGCAGCCGGTGCGATGGCACCGATGGCGCAGATGGTGCGCCAGGTGCCAAAGGTGACACGGGCGCGCAAGGCGCGCCAGGTGCGAAGGGCGATCAAGGATTGCAAGGCCTCCAAGGTGAGACCGGCCCCGCAGGGGCGCAGGGTCCCCAAGGTGATCAGGGCGAACAGGGCGAGCCAGGTCCTGCCACTGTCACCATTGACCCAACGCCAAACGGTCTCTCGATTTTAGGAGCAGTGCTCTCGCTTGCGCTCGCAGCGAGCGGGGTCACTGGTGCTTTAAGTGGCAGCGATTGGGATACGTTCAACGCCAAGCAAAACGCTCTGCCGGCAGCAGACGCAGGCCATGACGGTTATCTCACTCTGGCCGATTGGAGCGCGTTCAATGCCAAGGCCGGACTTGGTTCAAATTCGTTTACCAATATCCAGACGATGAACATCCCATACGATGGAAAGATACTAAGTTTGGGCGCAGTCCGTCAGTTATGAAGTCGGGTACATGAACTACAACGGCGCGAACCGGTGCTTTCGAAATCTTCGGCTCACCCTATGGCGCGCTTTCTCTGCGATCTCAGACTAATCACAACATCATTCTCAATGCAGGCACCGGCAAGGTTTCAATCGTCACTCACGGACGCAGCCGCCAACGATACGCGGACCGTAAACGAGACAGCCGCTCTGCTTACGCAGACCGCCAGCGGAACATTCAACAATTATGGCCTGATCGCTGATATGGCATTCGCCCTCAACTCCGGGGTCACGAACGCCGGTTCTCAAATCGCTTTCATCGGCGGCGTGAACGTGCGAGGCGCACACGCCGGGGCAATGAGATCAATTGTCGGCCTGCAGCCGATCAACACCTCTGCAAGATGGCGCGCCGGATCAATCGACGATGTTTGCGGGCTGCTGCTTGTGCCTCTGACTTATCAAGGCACGAACAGCAACCGCCGATCCAAAACGTGTACGGCGCGGAGATCCAAACGCCCACACTCAGACGGCGCAACCCTTGCCAATGCCTACGGCATTTACATCGCAGGACTTCAACACCGCGGCAACCCTGAATTATGCCATCTATACCAACGCGGGACTTGTCCGCTTTGGTGATGTGATGCTGCCGGCGCAGGCCGGAAGCGCACCGGCCTATGTCAAAGGCGGCATCTATTTCGATACCACTCTCAACAAGTTGAGAGTAGGAGGAGCCACCGCATGGGAAACCGTGACCTCCGTTTGAAACCCGCCCGCGGTTGTGTCTATGCGTTCCCCTCGCCATCGCTTTATGGATTATCATAGCCGCCGCCGTACTGCTCATCCGTTCTATTTGAAAGGAGACCATGAAAAGAAACGTGCAACAGCCAGGTCAGGTCATTCCAAAGCATTCGATAAAGCCCACGGCCAACTGCACACCGCGGAAGAATTCAAGCAGCTCTATCAAAAGCTGTGCCAGGACACCGGCTTTCAGATCGCCTTCGAGCCGCGTTGGGCGCAGTCCCGCGACCAGGGCGACTATCGCCTCGTGATCGTTACCTCAGTTATTCCACTGCCAAAATAATTTCTTGAGATGTGGCCTAATTCAGGCATGGCTTCGCGCCTCGATCCCCCAGGAAAACGTAACGTCCTGACCTCATCACGCACCCTCGGCCTGGCAGGCAAAAGTAGTGATTTTCAATCAGGACGTTTCATGTATTCTCATTCATTTATCGGTGCAAGTCAACATAACCATGTTCTCAGTTTTGTTAGGAGACTACTGGACAAAAGGTCATTTATCAAATCGAACCAGCCTCTTTGTCCTGGTTCATCGGATGAGAAATGCCGGGCGGCGTTGATCAACAAGATCGGTAATTACGAATCCGTTCTTTGTCCCCTCGGCAGGATCAGAATTAATAATCCTATCATCGCTATGAAGCCCCCCGAAGTATACATATAGTTAGTGGGCGACAGCGTTGATGCATCAAATTGGGGAACCAGCAGCAAAGCGCCGGTGTTAGATAAAGAGCCGGATAGGCCACGATAAACAATCCGGTTAGTATAAAGATCAACGCAACCCAAACATTTCGGGGGGGGCTCGATTTATTACAAACCAGAATAACAATAACAAACCAAGGGCTAAAACCAGGGTGAGGAGCGGATAAGACCAAAGGATGACGTAATTCAGGGTGAATGTTTCGGTATTACGTGCCCGAAGAAATGCCATGAGGGCATCGCTCCCACGGGCCAGGCCCAGGACAATGATCATGCCTGCTATTGAAACGATGCCCCGGGAATTGGATATGCGTTTCATCATTTTCCACAACCTAGTTCCAATTGCACCCAAGTAAGGAAAGGCGACTCACTGGCACATTGACCATCGTTCCCTTTGTTAGGGGGTAGTTGGAGTGAAGATTATCTGCCATTCTTCTTGCTCATCATTGGCATCGGGGCAATCAAAGAATATTCTCGTGGGGACACCACTAGACCGGTCAAATTCGGCCTGAAAATAGTCTTCCTGGGGACACATCTGGTTACCAGTTTCGAGTAAATCGCGGGCCTTCTTAATGAGTGCGGGAACAAGATGAGCGGAGGCGTTGAACTGAGTTAGGCACCAAGTAGCACCGTTAAGTTCGTCGTATCCAAGCTCGCACTTTGAATTGGTAATCCGTCCATTCACAACCGATATTTGAAAGGAGTGTTGATGCCATCCCCAGTTGGCTTGCCCCGTCAATTCGTAGCTTCTTATGTTGCTGGCTTGCCACCTGGTCTCCGCGTAAGCGATCTTATTCATCCAAGCAGTGTAGTATGATGGTTGGTTAATCCAAAAGGAAATAAGTAGTAAGGCAACAAGACACCCTAATAAGATCAATGCAATAAGAATAGATTTAGGCAATTTCATACTCAGTTCCATGTCTCAGGGTAAGCCTCGTTGCGCTACGTTTAACTAAACGGTACACGGCAACTATTTGGGGATAAACCGGGCAACAAATTAATAATTTCTAAAGCGTAGTACGCTAATTGCACCCGATCTACGCCCGAAAGGGAAGGGCGACTCTTATCTCTGCTGAATGGATTGCGTTTTCCGCTCCTAGGCAGCCCCGTATTATCTTCTAACCAGCCCCAGCCATTTTTCTTTTGCTGGATCTTATTAGAATAATACCCACAATCAACGCTATTAATCCAGCTGGGTTAGGCAGCCAACTTTCATGTACTTCACCGGTAACAATTAATGCTCCGGACGTTGTATCAATCCCTGCATTTTGAATTGTTAGATGGTTCGCGTATAGCAGCCAAGGGTTGATGGATGGAACCCAACCCATAAGCGAAAAAGTTTGGCCAACGGCTAGATTCTGAGCATTAACTTTCAAGGTCTGCCCATCCCTCTTCAAGGTAATCGTATTGAAACCTTCCTGAGAATCATTGGAATTGATTGTAAGTGTATCTTGCGTAGAAGTGCCTTGTACATAGATACCAGCACCGCTAAGCACATGAAGACCAACGAAGTCAATACAATAAGCGATGGAATCACCCGGCTTGGCCAGAGCTTGTGGATAGCCGCTATACTCACATGGGAAATCTGCCATCACGTCCCGCATTATCTGCAATGGAGCAATAATCGCCGATATTCCTGCAATCACGACTAGGACCAGGCCAAGCGCATAATAGTGACGTCTGTATAGCGCAAAAAGAAATAGGCATATTGCAACAAGAATGACACAAAAAAGATCTTCTGGATACATAGTTTCTCCAGAGTGTTACCCCAATTGCAGCCCATCTGCAACTGAAAAGGAAAGGCGACTCTAAAATCGGCTGAAGCAGGTGTTAGGTGGCGTTAAGTAAGGATTTACAGAAATCGGAGAATTGTTCCGGTTGTTCGAAATTGGGTAAATGAGCCGAATGTTCGAACCATACTATCCTTTTTTGAGGCGCCTTCAATTTATCAGCGTACTCCAGGACCAATTCGAAGGGCGTGTTGTAGTCCCTGCGTCCGCAGCAAAAATAAACAGGGACCTTCATTTCCGGAACATCCCGTATTAATTTCACCGCATTTTGTTCATCTTCAAGGGTAGAGAGGGAGAGAATAGCTCCTGCAACGAACCGTATGATGTCGAAGGGCTGCAAATCCCTGATCGAGATATTCTTCCAGATCACGTCTTGCAGCGTGCCTTCATAGGCCGCTCCATGGAATTTCGATAACCAATCCCTTTGAACGCCTGCGTCACTCAGCTTCGCATAAGGCGGCGCGCCGATTTTTTCAAGCTGTTGGACCGCCTTTTTATTGTCCAGCCTGCGGGCTTCGTCCAAAGTGAATTGATAGGAAATTAACTCACCGCGTTCCATATCCACGATCTGACCAATTCCAATATAGGCCCGGATTAAAATCGGGTCTTTTCGCCGTCAAATAGGTCCCGACTATGGTTCCCCAGGATTGCCCTACGAGGTAAACCTTCTGCTGCCCAAAGCGCTTTAATAAGTATTTAATTAATTCCTCGGTATCTTTGACAAAACGTTCGATCTTCATATCTTCTTTGCGCAGGGACGGTGAGTACGACCTGCCCGATCCTCTTTGGTCCCAATTTATTACCAGGAAACTTTCTTCCAACCTTTTTTGTGATTTTCGTGTAAAAGAAATTTGCGCCGTACCGGGTCCCCCGTGCAGGAAAAGCATAATTGGATTTTTGATATTTTCCGATCTCAAGGATATCCACTGAGTAATGCCGCCAATAGTGAGGCGTTCTTTCTTATCAATTCCTATTCCATCCAGGCTTTCTTTTTGCTTCATCATGGATCTCCGGATATTTAAGCTTATAGCCACCCCAATGTGGTTATTTATACAAACAGTATAACTGCTTTTGGACGTAGGGCCTTGTTGCCGATAATCCCGGATCAAGAGTCTTTACTTGATTTTCCTACGGGGTCTATATGGTGGCAAAGAGTTTACAAAATCAATAGTTTCTACAGGACTCTACTGCAATTGCGACGCGGGCCGCATCCAGCGGCAACCGCAAGTCCCTGAGCCAAGAGTCCCAGGGACACCCGATCTGCACCCGAAATAGGAAAGGCGACTCTGACGGTTTTGGTCTCTGCATTGTCGCTGGTGGCAGGCCACTATTCTGAAATTCTTTCTTATAGGAGAGCTTTGGTTCCTAACTCATGCTTTCTGTTTAGGCCACTTCCATGCATACCACGTGATCAGTGTTGTAGCCACAAGGGCTGAACCCAAAAGCAAGATGTGATGAGCTGTCGGCTGTGAAAAAAGAACGGGCGTTACGATGGGCACAGCACACATGAAGAAATGGTAGAGGTTAAGCAACGTAGCGATAATGCCCAGAACGAAATTCGCCCAGCGATTGGAGGAGCCTTTGACGCTAATTGTTACAAAAGCCAGCCACAGCGGGATCAACCAGTAAATTGCCCCAAAGACCCACCCTCCAGCGTCTATCGCTGCGCCCCATTCCATCATCTTCTTCATTGAAACCGGGTCGATCGTCACCATGATCATATGCGCCGAATATGCCTCCGCAGATATGACCCACAGGACGATAATTCGTATTTTCCATTGCAAAGTTTCCATGGTTTATTGGCTCCTCTCCAAATATGGTTTCATCCTCCCAAGATGATCTCCAATCCTGAAAGCATTTGTTAGAGTCTAGCGTGCAGCATACAAATTTCCGGGTGCCCGCCGAACGGCAATCAACCCGGTTCGGCTTTATTTCGGAGGGCGGGTCGGGATACTAGATATTATTGCATCTCGATATTGCTCCAATATGCCCAGAACCATCCCATAGATGGCGTGCATCATCGTCGATAGGGCATACCACTGGAATATATCCCTGGTAGCCATCTCACGGATCAGGGGAGCGCTGGCAAGAAACGGTTGGCTGAAAATCTCGATATAAACGATGCCCAGCAGGATGCTCTTGCCGAGCGTAGCGGGCTTGAGCCTCGGTATCCTATCTAGCAGCGCGCAGAACAAGCCGCCGTAACCAAGCCCGAACAGGTAGTGGAACAGGATCCCCCAAGGGCGCCACCTGAAATCGACACACTCAAGCGCGAGAAGAACGCCGCGGCGACATCTCCAATGAACGAAAACATGAACGATACCGGGTTTCCCATGGCGAGCATCGCGACAGCCACGAAGATATCCATCACCACGGTTGCGATGATCCCAGCCGCCATTCCAAAGAGCACCGTTCTAATGAACTCGTTTTTCATTTGGCCCTCCCCGATTCGTCCCGTCACCAGCTGCGGATTTGCCCGCACGGGCCCGAAGTCGTCCTCAATGTACGCTCTGACTTTTGTACAAGTCACGTACCAGATGTCATGAAACCGGGCTGCCGTCATTCCCCAACAGCAACCATTTGCAACCGTCGCAACCGCGGAACTTGTTCCCAGACCTTGCAGTCACCGAAAATTCCCGAAACAAAAAGAAATTCGCTGAAAAGCGGCATATCGAAAGCGGATGGTTCCCACCATAGAGTTCGGGGTGGAAACCATCCAAAGGGTACGGCTCATGCTGCAATCGCTGTGCTTGTTTCCAGGATCTGCTTCATACGCATCGTCCGAAGCTGCCGCTTGTAGAGCTTCCAGCCGGGCCACCAGGTGTGGTGCCAGCGGTGGATCCGTGCGAAAACCGAATGGGGGTGTTTCATCGCCTGGCAACGAATGGGACAATCGGCGCATCTATGCAGTCGTGAAAGCTGCTCAAGCATGTCAGGCTTCCTTGCTGCTCATGACATCGTCACGACGATTGCCGAACAGGACGATCAATCCCAGGACGATGAGCAATATGGGGAGGACGGGCAGCTCGAAAGTCAGGATGGTTCCGGCCAACTCCAGCCCACCCCAGACAAGAGCCAGGACACCGATGGCTGTTGTGAAGCCGCTGAAGCGCATCCCCTGGAAGTAGCGGGCGGCGTTCGCCGCAAGCAGGATCAAGACCTACGCCGATCAGACCGACGCCGGCGGGTAATTTGACCAGAAGGGTGATACCCCACCATATAAACAAGGCTCCCCAGGCGAGCGCATCGATGTTGCGATTTATTCTTGTATTGTCGTTCATTTTGATCTCCTTTTTATTGAATACAGATTTGACTCGATTTGGAACGTTCATTGATGACTGTGGCTTTCTAGTCACCTCCCTCTTGATTTGGATCGGAGGAGCGCTTCTTCCCCTTGACCTCATTGACCGATACCAAGGGCACGTTAAGCCGGCAGAGCTTGTTCAGGATACCGAGCAAGGCAGCCTGATCGGCTACGCGCCCGCAAAGAATTGTCCAGTTCTCACCGCAGGGAGACATCTCGAGGCCATCAAACCAGTCCGACCAACTACTGTCCAGCCGTCCATCGATGCAGATCTCGTAGCAGCGACCGAGCAGCGAATCGCTCGACGAAGAATCCTGGGGACGATCCGTTTCCTTTTCATTATTGCACTTCCTATCATCTGTTGTACTCATGTTTCCTCTTGATTGATATTTTATGGATTTTGGCGCAGGTGGCATCGCCCGAAGGTTGTAGAGGGGGTTGTAGTCCAGGTTGTATCTTCGGAAAATGTCGTTCTTGCCAGGAAAATAAAACAGCGACGGTAGATAAGCTCTACCGCCGCTGCTTGAGACCATACTCTTGGAAGGTGACTAGTCCAACAACCCCAATTCCCTGGAACGCGCCAGCGCTTGTGTCCGACCGCGGGCATCCAACTTGGTATAGATGTTGCTTATGTGATCGCTTAACGGTGGCCAGCGAGATGTAAAGCTGCCCGGCGATATCCTGGTTCGAGCAGCCTCGATCGATCAACTTGAGCACCTCAACCTCGCGTAGTCAGCGGTTGAGACAGCCAACCTTTGGCCGGCAGCTGGACCCCGCCACACTCCCGAGCTGCCGCCAACAATTCCGCACCATAGCCACCCTCGATGTCCCGCGTTTTTGCCAGGTAAAGCAGCCGGGCAAGCCCTTCACCTTCATCAAGGAAGGAACGCACGTATCGCTCCGATCTAGCCAGCGAGAGCGCCTGTCCAAGACAGGTGAGGGCTTCATCGGTTTCGCTCCGCCCTTGATGAGAAAGCGCCTCCAACACCAGTAGCTCGATAACCCTCCCATTCCGACCGGCAGCCTCCGCCGGAGGCAGCAGCCGGTTAGCCAATCGCAAGGCGGCATCACGGTCGCCCTGAGCGAGGTACAGGCGCATTAACAGGATGAATTCCGGTTCCCGCATATAGGAGACCTTTTCATCCGCTTTGATACCGCTCTCCGCAACCAGTTTGACGACCCTGTGGACCTCTCCCTGTGCAAGCCACAGCTGGCATGCCGCCGACTTTACCCAAGCCGAGGGCGTTGGAGAGAGCCGGTAGTCCTTCGTCAACTGCTCGGCATTTTCCATCAACTGATGCGCTTGTTCCACCTCTCCGCGGATAGCGCTTAAACGCGCTTGGATGGCAAGGCCCACTGCCTCCATATCCCGATTGCCCCACGGTCGGCACAACACAAGTCCCTGTTCGACGTGCTCGGCAGCTTCGGTGAGCTTATTCCACTCATAGCAAATCTGACTCAATTCGATGTAAGCCCTGCCGCCGATCGACGCGGTACGTCCACCCGGCAGCGCTGCTTTACGGAGCGTCTCGCGATGGATCTCAGCTGCGCGGCGGAGCTGTCCTTTTTCGACCAGGATATTGGCCAAGTTCGAATTCAGGACTATGTTCAGATGCACATCGCCGGCCGATCGGATGACTTCGGCTGCCTCGTTGTAGGCACCCCAGGCTACGTCCAACTCACCGCTGATGGAACTCGCATCACCCAGTAGGGAAATGGCGACCACACGCAGGCTGCAAATGGTTGGGTCGGTGGTGGTGAAGTATGTCAGTGCTTGGGCGAACCCGGCTGCGGAAACAGGATCTCCGTGCATATTGGCATTGTGCGCCCTTGCTGCGGCGAGAGCGCCTTGCATGCCTGCGGTATTTGGTTGAGGAGGCTGAGCGGAGATAATATTCTCTGCCTGCTGCAGGTACTTTTCGGCTCGATCCGAATTCCCGGTCAGCGCGGCTATCCATCCCCTGTAAATCGGAAACCAGGCGCGATCTTCTTCCGAGCCTTCGATGGCATCGAGCCAGCTCTTGAGCGTAAGCACCTCACCGCGTATCAGGAGCATGCAGCCATTCTGCTCGATGAGGCGGATCGCATTGTCCTTATCGCCTGCCGCAATGAAATGATGAATGGCTTCGGGGATGCATCCGTTGGCCTGATACCAGCTCGCGGCGCGCGCATCCAATTGGAGGGCCAGGGTGGGGTCAAGTTGTTTCAAATGCTTATGAAGGACATCGGCAAAAAGATGATGATAGCGATACCACTGGTGCTCCTCGTCGAGCGGCATGACGAAGAGGTTCATTTGGTCTAATGTTTCAAGCATGACTTGACCGCGGGAGGCTATTCCGGAATCCTGCTCGACAACTGCATCACAGAGAGGCCCGCACATCCGCCCGAGGCCGGACGTCTGCAGCAGGAAAGTGCTGACGTTCGCCTGCTGCGCGTTGAGGACTTCTTCGACCAGATAATCAATAATGTAATCCTGCCGACTGGCGAACTCGGTGATGAAGCCGTGAGCATCCCGGCTCCCACGAAGAGAAAGTGCGGCCAGCTGCAGCCCAGCGACCCACCCTTCGGTACGCGATTCAATCATCGCAATATCTTCCACTGTAAGGCGAAGGTTCATAACATCATGCAGGAAGGTCGCGACCTCAAGCCGGTCAAAGCGCATATCCTGGGCACGGATATCAACAACCTGGTTGAGGGCGCGCGTCTACGCCCAAGTGGAAGAGGGAGATCGCTGCGGGATATGAAAACGAGGTGCAGTTCCGATGGAATGTGTTCGAGCAGGAACTCCAACGCAAACAGTACGGGTTGAGCATGAATCACCTGCAGGTCGTCGAGCACCAGAACCACCGGCTTCACATCCGCAGAGATTTCGTTGATCAGGATAGTAAGAAGGGTCTCTTGGGATGCGGCGGAAGTCACTCGAAACATTTGCGACCGCGTCGCCCGGGATCGTGGGGACAACCTTGCGCAGGGCTGCGACTAAGTACTGCAGGAAACGCTGAGGTTCATTGTCGTCTTGGTCCACAGAAAGCCACGTGAACGGAATCCCGATTTCGCGCAGCCAACCGCTTACCAGCGTGGTTTTGCCATAGCCGGCCGGCGCAGAAACCATGATCAAGGCCTTATCAAGTCCGCTTTTGAGCTTCTCGATGAGCCGGGGCCGCCCCACTTGTTTTGCCCGGACCGGAGGGAGGACCAGTTTTGTCCTGAGCAGCAAGTTCTCCACCCGTTGCAGACGTGTCATTGGTGCTGGGTCTGTCCTTCACCGCCTGCGGCATAATTCCTGGCACCCACGGCCCTCACTTTCGGCTCAGCCCGCAGAGAGCCTCGAGGTGCCATCCCTTCACTGCAATAATACACCTTTTTTGCCTTCGCAGAATCAAAGTGAAACGCCACCGAATGGCACAGTTTCCTCTAGCCGATCTGTCCCTGAGTGCTCTTCTAGGTGAATGGCCTGATTAAGAGCTGGCTCCCTCGAATACCTCGCGAAGCCCCCTTCTCCCCCAAATACGAAATTCAATTAGTTTCCTTAACTATATATTGTATGGTATTTGTGTGTACTAGTTTGTTCATCATCCAGCCGCAGTGTTCGTGCCGGCATTTGACCGAGCCGTGAAAAGTCACCGAGTGCTATGGAATTCGGTTTATTTGATCAGTATCAGTACGACGATACTGAACATGTCAGCGAGGAAGTGAGGGATCCACGACACAAAGACATTCCTGGAACGCTGGAAGATGATGCCGAAAATGAGGCTGTCCACAAAAACGCTGAGCAGATCGATAAAGACGATCAGTACTGGGCCGGGTGAATAATGCCCAATAGCAAAGACGAGGGATACAAGGCCGATAGCCATCGCAGGGGAGACGAAAACGCTAAGCCGGTTCTGGAACAAGGCGCGGAAAATGAGTTCTTCAAGAAATGTAGCAATGGCGATACTGATAAACAGGCTGGCGTTAAGTGAGCTAATATCCATTGGAACACGCGCAATGAGGTGCGCAAAGAGATCGGGCAGGAAAAAGTACCCTCCAAATATGAAGAGTGCCTGGGTACCAAATGCGACCAGCAGGAACCACCAGAAAGTCTGGCGCAACCCGCTGGGAATGGTTCGGATACTAAAGCCATTCTCCGCCCATGTGCGGTGTCGCAGCCAACTTTCAATGATCATATAGAGCATGAGGGGAAGGGCAAGGATTTGCTTAAGTTCGGGGAAGGTTATGCTAATGCCAAGGTAAGCTACGATGACGATGACGATTTCCCACCAGGGGCCAGATTTGAATTGGTTTGATTTAGTTGTTGTCGATCCTGAGGTAGTCATGATAAGCCTCCTTGATTTGGCGCGTTCTTCCTAATAATCTCCAATATATATACTTCTCGTTGCCGGGTCATCTGACATATGTAACAAAAATAGGGCCCAGTTGTCTGGATGGTTGAGGCCTAAGCGGAACTCTAATGTGTTTGATGATTAGGGATCTTTGCTGGGTTTGTCTACGGGGTCTATAGTCTGGAAGAAATACCCCATGTCTCTTTGAAATCCGGCTCAGATTGTAGAAGCATTCATAAAAATCCGGTTAGTGGGAAAATTTAAAGCTGGAAAGGATTTGGTCTGCCACCTTGAGCAGAGTGGAATCTGCGGGTTTTATGCTAAACCTCACATAATAACTATCATCACCGGGGTTAAGAATGAAATATCCAATTTCGCTATCAGTGATAACCTTGGCGGACTTGGCCGGACCCAACTGAATATTCTCATACGTGACATTTGGGTAGAACCACTTCCTCCCGTCATCCGTCCCACCATTTGCATTTTCCCACGGCACATTTGTTGAGCCGCTCACGAGATATGGAATTCCAAAATACCTGTTAATTTCCCTCTGCAAAGCCTGCTCCGGAGCTGCAAGCAGGCCGGGATTATTATAGGGGTCCAGCCTTCGATCCAGATTCAAAGGCACAAACCCAACCACAAGTTCGCTATTCGTGGAGATATTTCCGTTTCGTGCCCAGGAATCATACGTTGTTTTTGAATCCGTTATGGAAATTGCTGGACCGTTCGGGCTGGGGAAATAAAATGAAGATGGATATTTAAAGGTATAGTGGCCGGAATCAAACGTCTTCCATCCTTCGTATGTGGCCGCCGGTATGGTGTTCAATACCTCAGTCGCGCCAGCGACAGGCGTTCCTTCCACCCGCGTTGTCGTTGTGCCGCAAGCCGATAGGACCAGAGTTGCAAAACCAGCTAGTAAAATTAGTCTCTTATACATAGGTTCCTGAAGTTCTTGTTGATATTTCTCGATTACATTATCTTTTGCAGTTCTTTAGTGAGCAAAGACGCATGCAACGGTTTGCGTTCGCGAAGCATGGCGCTGGGGCGGGCGTGGATAATGCCTGGGAGCAGGGAAAACCTGAAGCCAGAAAAACGCTTGTAAATAAGCCACGCGTACCCACCAATCAGGTGCACCCCATAATGATGGGGCCATCATTTTCCACGAAAGAAACCGCTCGGCGACAGCAAAAGTATACTCTTATCGGCAGGTCTACAAGCCGTACAAAGCAATGGAGACGCGCATAGGCGCAGTCCCGCGCTTCACCCTGTCGATGCTGATATGGCGCTCGGCCTCACGCTCGTTTTGCAGTCAGATCCTTGTCTTCCATTTCCCAGGCGTGGTCGAGTGTGTGATACGCTGTGTGCCGGATCAGGTACCGCAGCGGCCAATTGCGGGCCATTTTGCTCTGGGAATGAAACGCCCGAATTGCGTTGCAATAGGCGTCGCGTTGCGCCTTCATTCCCTTGTCGGTCAGCATTGCCTCATCAGGCGTAACCACGCCGAGCTTCTTCGCCCACTCCCGCTCGTTGGCAACTATATGACGGACGATCTGGTCCCGATCTCGCCCTCCGCCGCGCGGACCCCGCAGCATCTCAGCCGATACGCGCGCACGCACATCGTCGAAAAACGCCCAGCACGCCCGCATCAGCCTCAGTTCACGCTCCAATGCTGCGCCCAACATGGCTTGCCGGTCGATGCCGGAAAACGCGAACGAGATACCCCAGAAGTCGGTTGAGCCCGTCCCCGGATAGTGCTCGACCACGTCGACGACGGGCTTGGTCGCAAACGCGGCCTCCATCCCGGCCAGCTTCGTCACCGCTGCATAACGCGGAACGTAGGAGAGTAAGCGTTCGATCGCAGCCTCCTCGGTCTTTGCCCCGCGCTCGAGACCGGGCCAGTCCGCTGCCACCGCTACCACCTTCTTGCCCTTCGGTCCGATTTCCAGCGTCACTCGAATAGGTTTAGCCATAGCTCATCCTATCACACTAGTTCCTGCCATCGCATGCCCTGGAGGCAGCGTGCTGGTTGCAATTCTATCCCGCCAGCCTGCCACGTTCATGACAGGATCTAATACGACTGCACCGGCCTGTTCGGCGACCCGCGTCATCGTTTTAGGTTGCCTATCGTATACGCCGACCGCACCGGCACGACGAGCCTTCCAGAATCGCGATTCGCCACATCTCAATCGAGGAAAGGAAGGTCAATCATCTTGCTTCTGCCGCCTAGCCGAATCGTCAGGCGGGCCTAGCCTCTTGGCTAATACAGCCGGTGGCAAATCTTAGTATACTTCCGACAAAGTTCAAGCGAGCAGACAAGTCCGGAAATGAAAGCGGACATTGGTAAGCTTCATTATTTTAATTGTTCGTTGCAACCCGGGCCAAAGAAATACAAATTCATACCCAAATAAAGGATGGAAATATGGACTCAAAAAAAGTAGTCGTGGCAGGCGCCACCGGCGCACTGGGAACCAAAATTTCGGCAGCCCTACTGGCACAGGGCGCTGAGGTTACTGCCATGGTTAGGGCAAGCAGCAACAGAAGTAAACTCGAAGAACTGGGCGTCAAGAATTTTGTCGTGGGGGATATGATGGACAGGGACTCGATTAAAAGAAGCCCTTTCACCCAAACATGGTTTTGACACAATCGTTGCCAGCGCCGCCGGATACACCAGACACTCCAAAGGAGATAGTCCGCTGACCGATACCGTAGGATATAAAAACCTGGTCGATGCCGCCAAAGAAGCCGGCATTCCCAGGTTCGTGTTTATATCCATCCTTGAATGTGACAACGCAACTAATGTTCCACACTTTTACAATAAATACCTGATTGAAAAATACCTGGTCGAAAAGAAACAGCCCTTCGTCGCACTCAGGGCGGGAGGTTTTCTTGACCAGACAAGGGATTTTATTACACCTAGTCTGGCCAAAGGCGTTTTACCTGTCTTCTTTACGGTCGGAGATTACGGAATGATCTATACACCGGACCTTGCACGGTATGCAGCCATTGCGGCTACGTCTTTACCCGCTTCAAAGTTAAACACAACCGTAGACGTAGGATGGAGCACGCCCGTGAACAGCGAGACACTGGCTTCTGCTTTTGAAAAATTACTCAAAAAACCCATTAAGGCAAAACCCGCACTACCACCCTTCTTTTTGAATGTTGTTATGCCAATTTCTGCCAGGTTCAACGAGAGTATGTATGACATGCTGGAAATGATCAATTGGGTTAAGACAGGCGCTTATGTGAGTAAAAATACTCAACGGCAAAAAGAACTTTTCGGAGACTTGCCAACGATTGAAGAAGCAGTCGCCCGATTTTGCAAGGATAAGAATTCTAATCCCGGAATAAATTCATAAGGTATTAAAGGCTCTGCCCGGCGAGCAGCGAAAAGCGCTTGTGCTTGATGGGCGCGGCAGTGTCAGTCGTCGCGGGCATCCACAAAGGTGTGCGCAGCGTCTTCCGGAGGCTGCAGGTCTTGACCTTCACCTCAGATAGATAGCGTTGATGATCCAGCACCCAGATATACAGGTCGCCTTCCGTCTTGCCGAGGAACTCTCTGAGTATCCTGCTCTGCCGAATCACTTTGACGATCGGCAGGTAGACGGTGTCATACCAGTGGGTAACCGCTTCCTCGTCAGAAATATCGCGCTTTAGGTCGAGGCCCATGAAGTAGCGGTGGACGGCGATATGCTCGATCATGCGATCAAAGCCCCCGACGATCGTCAGGCGGACTCTCGCCCGCGGCCGCAATTGGTCCAGGTGGGTGCGCTCCAGGAATTCCACTTTCTCACCCAGGATGACGAGGTCTTCCGGTTTCAGATCAGGCCTAATGTTGATCTTGGTAGTGCACTCGCGGACCTCGGCTTCGATGGATTCCACGCCCTGCTCACGGGCAACGGAAACCCGATGGTGCCCATCCACGACAAAGTAAACCTGCCCGACCTTATAGAGCAGCACCGGGGGCAGGCCGATATTCCTGTAGAAGGCCAGGTCGATGTGTTCCCACCTGGGGGCAATGCCGCCCCTTGCGGGTAAAAAGGCGCGGTCAAAGTCATGGTAGCGGTTCAGACTGCCGACAATTTGGCTTAGAGGTACATCCTCGACTCCCCGGTAGATGGGACCGCCAATATGCAGGCTTTTCCTGACCTCTTCGTAGGAGAGCAGTTCCCTCGGTTGTCCAGAGACGATCGAGCGGATCCGGTTCAGGAAAGCCTTCAATCGCGCCATGCTGAAATCAGTTTCGGCACGCCGCGCCAGCCTATCAAGCATGCGGGATCTCGATCAGACGATAAGGATACACATTCAAGATCGACGTGGTCCCCTGCCAGACGGCATCGCGGGCAAGGTTCGACTGGATGAAATGAATATGTCCATGGAGGTGATAGGGCGCTTTTGTCAGATCCAGCAGCCAGTTGATGGCTTTCAGGCCCTGGTGGGTGCGCGAATTATCATCGTGGACGCCGTACGGCGGTGAATGTGTGACAAGGACATCCAGCGCCCTCCCGTAGCGCAGCCGGTTCCTCCACAATTTAGGAAGGAGCATCGCTGCACGCAGGAAGGCGCCCGTCTGAGTATACTGATTCGTGCCGTCCGGCCGATAGCGGATGCTGCCGCCGAAGCCGGCCAGCAGCAGTCCCTTGGAGCAGGCGGTTCCCAGATCCAGGTTCGTACAACCCGCGGCCCGTGCCGCAGTCACATCGGGGTTGTAGTCAAGATCGTGATTGCCCGGGACATAGAACAGGTCCACGTTCAACATCGTGACCAGGTATTCAAGGTAGTCATAGCGCAGATCGCCGCAGCTGATGATCATCTCGACGCCGCTGAAGTAACCCTGCGGGACAAGATCGTAGATTTGCTCAACTTCCTGGTCACTTACGGCGAGGATCTTCATTACCGGATATTGTGCCGCAATAACCATTTCTACGCAAGCACGGCCCCCAGCCGAGGGAGCGATCTGTTGCAGGCACGGGTATTACCCGACATGCAAGAAGAGGTAGTTGAGATGTCAGACAATTTGCCCATACAGAGTTGAAAAATAGATAGATATTGTTTTCAGGATCAATGTTGTGTAACAAGCTGCAGGAAAACGCAGATCACCAGCGTTCCGATCGTCCCGTTGACCACCTCGACCAGCAAAAGGCGGAATGGGTAAGTTGTCTGAATCCACATGTTCCAGAATCTGGGATAGACCCGAATCGCGGCGAACAAGAGTCCTAGAAGCAGCGCCCCGCCGTACCCGTTCAGTCCCACCAGAGGCCGCAACCAGACGAAAGCAAACGTCAGAATATAAACCTCAACCTGAGTTCCGAAAAATTGAGTTACAAAGTACTTAACCTTTGACGGCCATTTTCTTACGGCCGGACTTTCCGCCTCGGCCCCGGCGGAAATACGATCTGTAAGCGGATTCCCATACAGAATTCCGATCACGACAAAATGCACAAGACCCGCCACTGCACCCCATAACAAAACTGTGGTTAGCATTGGTTGCTCCTCAAAATAAAATTGCCATCATCTTCGCCCAAACAGAATGGGAACCTTGGCGGAACTTTTTTAAAATTTAGCATTTTTCAGTTACTCTGCATATATTTCCGCAAACAATTTCTCAAAACCGAATTTTCTGAAACATTTTCATTTTCAATGTGGCCTTTCTACATAACCTTGTTTGTAATGATGATTATTGCCAGATCAATCATCGTGGGCGTTCCTTAAAATGGCTATTCATGCTGAAAGATCGATAGTGGTTTGAAATCAAGGCGTTTCAAATAGCTGTCGCAAAAACCGCCTTCGGTATCCGAAGGCGGTTTTTGCTGCGATTTATGCCTAAAGCTTTAATAGGAAAACAGGAGCAAGCGCGGCGAGCGCGGCACCGCCTTGCAGTGCTAGTACTGCAAGTGCATTTATTGGAGTCCGTGGCAGCCATTTGAAAATGAAAAATGCTATGATCGGTATCTGTCCAGCCATGAGGATCTGCCAGATATGGGCAGCGGTCCCTTCATCGGCTTGACGGGCAACCCCGAATATGGCGATGTGGATAAGTACCGTGGCGAGGGCGGCCAATGACATTGTTGGCGGAAGAAAGGCACTCGGATTTTTCATTAGGATTTTCATAATTAATTCCTTACCGATTATAGAGACTGTATCACTGAAGGATTTGGACCCATCCATTGTTGAATCGAGCTTATTTCTATTATCGGTGTTTTCCCCCAGGCTTTTAACTGTGGAATACCCTAGGTTCTCGAGATTGAGATTACCTGTGGCGTTCCCTAGTTTCAATATCAATTCTATTCTGGAACTCACTTGGAATTTGGCGTAAATATTTTTCAAATGAAATTCAACTGTGCGGTCAGAAATACCAAGTGACAAGGCAATCAATTTATTGCTTTTGCCTTGTAGAAGAAGTTTTACTACTTCCTTTTCACGGTTGGTTAGTTGAATTACCTGTTCCATAGCTGTTTTTTCTTTCCTGGATTATTGGCCAAATGCCAACCAACCAGGAGTTGTACAGACGGAAAAATTACTTTTGATGTGGTCGTTTAATGTCCGAAACCCATTTCAGGCTTTAGGCTACTTTGGAATAGGATAATTTAAGCCATGATTCGGAGTATATCATGGCCAAGAATCAGAGCTGATTAAGAGTTCAATACCTTCAGTCTTCGTTCGCGGCTTTTGCGCAACGGTTCCGATCTCAAACGCTGAGCAGGTAGGCATCCTTTAGCCAGCCGACCAGCAGCAGAATCAACTTCATCGGGGGATACCAGTTTCACTTCCTGATGCAAACGCCCTGCGGAGACCTGCTCTGATTTGGAAAAAAGCTTGTGCTTGATAGGCGCGGCGGACTTGATAGTTCAGGATCAGCGTGTTTTTCCGAGTCACTACGCCGGCAAACGCTGACTTGTTTACCAGGTGGATGGAGGTCTTCTTCGGTTCCTCGATAACAGATCCAAATTTGCGGGATTCGGCGAGGATGCGGTCGTAGATGGATCTCACGAGGGGGGTCCTTGTCTTGATGACGCTCTTTATGAAAGATATGCAATATAATCTTCCTCGTGTCCCTCATCCTTTTTGATTTTGACGGTGTGCTTGCCGATACGCTTGCAGATATGCTCCGCTTTGCGCAGGAGGTCTGTGATGAGTTGGGGGTGAAACATACGGTGATTGAAACAGATTTGAGTGAGCTGGAAGTGATGTCCTTTGCGACGTTGGGACGGGCGTGTGGAACGCCTGACGAATTGGTGGATGAGTTCGTCCGCAGGTGCACGGGGAAGTTCGCAGCGAGAAAGTCGCCACCCGCGATATTTGATGGCCTGGCGGAAGTGGTGAGGAAATTGGCAGAGAGTCATGTGCTTGTACTGGTGACAGGGAATACCGAGGCGAATGTCCGCGCGTTCTTGAAGGAACATGGACTGGAGAGCTGTTTCCTCGCGGTGTATGGACTGGATATGCCCGGCTCGAAGGTGGAGAAAATCTTGATGGCGAAAAGTCATTCTGCGGCGGAGGGCGGGATGGTATTCATGGTGGGGGATTCTTTAAGTGATATCCACGCGGCGCAGGAGGCAGGCGTTAAAAGCATCGCGGTCAGTTGGGGGCATCAAAGTGTGGGAAGGCTGGTTGGGGCGGTGCCCGACCATCTTGTCCGTTTGCCTGAGGAATTGATCGAAGTAACCCAGAGAGCCTAAGCCCTGCTGATCCGTCGCCAAACGGTTGGCCACTTCTCCTGAGGGTCCTACTGGCGCCATGTCGGGCACCAAACAGGCATGAGATGCCAGGGAACGATATCCTGAGGGCCGTGCGGTCAAAAATGGTTGTATTGCTTTCTTCAGAGCCGTGTTGCGTGTGTCTGCCTGTGCCAGGGCGCAAGTCAGATCCGCCAGAGGACTTGAAGCCCAACCCGGCTAATTAAGAATCATTGCTCGCACTTCTCGTTCGCAGCTTTTGCAGGTGGTCCCGACTCATCCGCTGAGTTGGTAGGCATCCTTTAGCCAGCCGACCAGCAGGGAATCAACTTCATCGGGGGATATCAGTTTTACTTCCTGGTGGAAACGTCCGGCGGATACCTGCTCCGATTTGGAAAAGCGCTTGTGCTTGATGGGCGCGGCGGACTTGATGTTCAAGATCAGGGCATTTTTTCGGGTCACCACCCCGGCAAACGCTGACTTGTTTACCAGGTGGATGGATGTCTTCTTCGGTTCCTCGATCAACAGATCCAAATTTGCGGGATTCAGTCAGAATGCGGTCGTAGATGGATCTCACGAGCGGGCCTTTGCCTTCAAAATGTCCGGAGAGGGTTGGAGATTCAGCCATTAGATTCTCCTTTTTCGGGAATTTCAGCGGTGCGTAAACATCTTTCTAATTTAGAACAAGTGTACAGCAACTCAAGGTGAAATGCAAGATAAAAAACCTCCCTGCCGGCTTGGCAGGGAGGTTGATCGACATTGTAGGTACGGACTAATAGCGCTTGCCGCCGCCGCGTTGGGGGCGGTGACCGCGGCCGCTGCCGCGATTATTTCCAAAGCCGCCGCCGCGTCCCGTCTCTTCACGCGGACGCGCCATGCTGACCTTCAATTCACGGTCGCTCATCTGGTAGCCGTTGAACATGCTGATGGCCTTCTCGGCTTCCACCTGCGTGCTCATTTCGACAAAGGCAAAGCCCTTGGACTGACCGCTGTCGCGGTCTTTGATCAGCGCCACCGAGGATACTGTGCCGGCCCCGGCGAACAGGGCTTTCAGGTCGTCCTCTGATGTCGAGTACGACAGGTTGCCCACATACAACTTGGATTCCATTTTCTCCCTACTTTCAGGCCCGCCTCGCGGGCAATAACTAACCAGAATTCGACGACCTCGGCTGAGAATCACCCAACCCTGTTGACAGTAGGCTCAGTATAACACAGGGGTCAAATGATATTCCCACCCTTTGGTAGGGGTGCAAGGACGATGCAGGGTGATGAAGCAGGAACGAATAAACTACTCTGTCTCCATCGGGTTGGAGGTTGCGCCGGTGATCATGCACATGGCCTTTCTCCAGGCGAGACCTTCGCCTTCGGTGATGCCTTCTGATTGAAAACGGTAATCATTCTTGCGGATCAACTCAGCCATATCCGCTTGAAGGCCCTCGAGCTTGGTCCGGGTCAGGTCCAGCAAAAACCTTGAGTTGTCCGGTGAGTCGAGGCGCTGCAGTAACAGAGACAGGTGTGGAAAACAAAGGCCATCCGATCCCTGGAGCGCAATCCGCAGGTTTTCATCGTGGAGGGTTTTGCTCAATCCGTCCAGGGCGCGGTCAGAAGATGCGTCTCTGTGCTCGCAAGCCGGGCACCGGCCGGGGGCGTTGGAGGCTTTGATAAATTTAGCGGCGAGCCCTTCACGTTCCTTTGAGGGGTTTGGAAAATCTTCCAGTATGTCCTTGACGATATTCTTGTAAATGATGGAAGCACCCAGGGCGTCGGCGATGCGCGTCCCCAGCAGCAGCCCGGCATGCTCGGCGCAAAACCCGCGGCTTCTTACCAGGTTGTCACGAGCCCCGGGGTCATTGACCAGCTCATAGAACAAGCCGTCCAGGTAACGCCTTACGGAACCCGTGCTCAGGCGGCAAACGGGACAGCCCGGCCGGCGGCAGGCGTTCACAATGTCAAAGTATATAAAGGGTCGATTCGAATTGGTGGAAGAGGCCATGTCGCTTCCTCACTTACATCGAGAATTGCCTGGCGACCGTTTCGTTAAGATGGTACACGGATTCCACCCTGCGGGTGGAATCCGTGTACATTATGCTGATGTTTTTTAGCGCACAAACGCCTTGCGGCCGGCGTATTGCGCCTTGCTGCCCAGCTCCTCTTCGATGCGCATGAGCTGGTTATATTTTTCGACGCGCTCGCCGCGGGCGGGAGCGCCTGTCTTAAGATGACCTGTGGCCAGCGCCACGGTGAAATCGGCGATGAAGCTATCAACCGTCTCGCCGGAGCGATGTGATACCATCGCGCCCCAGCCGGCCTTGCGGGCCATCTCGATGGCGGCGACGGTTTCGGTCAGTGAGCCGATCTGGTTGAGCTTGATCAGCACGGCATTGGCCGCGTTCTCTTTGATGCCGCGGGCGATGCGTTCCACGTTCGTCACGAACAGGTCGTCGCCGACCAGCTCGATCTTGCCGCCGATGGTTTTGTTGAGCAGCTTCCAGCCATCCCAATCGTCCTCGGCCAGCCCATCCTCGATCACGACGATGGGATACTTCTTGACCCACTCCGCATACAGGTCAACCATTTCCGCGGAGGTAACCTTGCGGTTCTCGGTGCGGAGGTTGTATTTGCCGTCTTCGTAGAAACCGCTGGAGGCCGGGTCGAGGGCGATCGCCACCTGGTCGCCGGGTTTGTAGCCGGCTTTTTCAATGGCCTTGACGATCCATTCGACCGCGTCCGAGTTTTTCTTGAGAGCGGGGGCGAACCCACCCTCATCACCCACGCCTACGGAATAGCCGCCATCCTTCAACAAGCTTTTCAGCGATTGATAGACCTCGCTGCCCCAGCGCACGGCTTCCCGCATATTCGGCGCGCCCACCGGGGCGATCATGAATTCCTGGAAATCGGTGCCCTGCCAGTTGGCATGCACGCCGCCGTTCAGGATATTGAACATGGGCACAGGCAGCAGTTTGGCCTGGCCCTTGCTCAGGTACTGGTACAGCGGTTCATTCTTCGAGACGGCAGCCGCGCGGGCCACAGCCAGGCTGACGCCCAGGACGGCATTCGCGCCCAGTTTGTTCTTGTTGGGTGTGCCATCCAGCTTCAGCATGGCTCCGTCCACTGCAGACTGATCGAGAGCATCCGCTCCCGCCAGGGCTTTGGCGATCGGGCCGTTCACGTTATCGACTGCCTTCAGCACGCCCTTCCCACCGAAGCGCTTCTTGTCCCCGTCGCGCAGCTCGAGCGCCTCATGAACGCCGGTCGAGGCGCCCGAGGGGACGGCCGCGCGCCCGAAAGCGCCGTCGCTTAACTTCACTTCCACTTCCACGGTGGGGTTGCCGCGTGAATCGAGGATCTCACGGGCATGGATCGAATTAATCGTTGACATTTGGTTCACTCCTGTTTATTGAAAGATCTTCAAAGATTTTGGAAAGAGATAATGCCATTTCGGCCAGATTGATGATCGCCGGATCGAGTTTTTCCATCAGACCGGCGTCCACGTCGCCATAGCGACCCAACTTCGCCGGGCGGGAATCCAGCAGGTTTGCCCAGCTGATGATCATTTCGCTTCGAATAAGCGATAGTGGATTTTCCTCCTTTTTCTCCAATTCAAACGACCGGCTCAATGACCCGATCTGCTCCAAAGCCCGGGTGATCTCCAAATTTACCTGGCGGCGCTGTTCTTCAGATATCCGTACTTCTGCCTTGTACAAAATACCATCCTGCTTCGCCCCGTCCAGCCAGGATCGCGCCTCGCGCAGGTTCCTCTCGAACGCCTGGAGTGTGTTACGCAGCGACGACCGTTGTTGTGAGTTGAGCAGGTGCTTCATGTCTTTTTCTCTTGGCAGGGGTCGCCGCTGCCGGCCTCCGATCAAGGGAACCAAAAGCCTCTACCAGACGTCTTTATGGTAGAGGCCGTCATTCGGAGCATCCGACAAAGTTTTTTCAACGCCAACGAGCCTCATCGTTGGCGTACCTGTGCATATTCGATTGGCGTCGAATATTATACCATTCCAGTTAATTGGCCGGCATCCGACTTGATTCTCAGCATTTACCGGGTAAGAGACTTAATCCATCCGGAGATTACGCAGATTCGTATCTACTCACACCTTCTTCAAAATCTCCGAATTTTTGGATGTGGGCGGTGCTCTCCAGACCACATCCAAAAATTCGGAATTCTCTCCCTCCCCTTTAGGGGATCGCGCAGCATCCCGGAGCGCAGCGGAGGGAGGCTGGGGTGGGGTCTCTGTGACGCGAAGCGGTATCACCACCAGTAGATATGCGGATTTAATCATAAAAATCGATGAAACCTACATTATTTGCGGGTGACCCGCCAAAGTGGAAAAGATGTGAGCTTATCGAAACGGGTTCGATGTCAATCGATAAACCAAGCCGACGAGTTGCCTGCGATTTAGATGCATTCTGAACAAATATGCTTGAATCTGGCTTGACAGCCGGCAGGGGCGGGAGCATACTCTTTGTGATAGTTCTAACAACCTGCGATATCATCAAGTAAAGGCGGAGTCCCATGAGCAAAAGGCTAAGACTGATCTTGTCGCTATCCGTCATCGTGCTGGTTGCGATCTTGCTGTCCATTTCCAGGATCGCCCTGCCGACTGCACCTGAGAAGTTATCGGTGCAGGTGGAACCGGTGCAGGTCGGGCCGCATATCGTCGCGCAGAGCCCGATCGTCGGACAACGGCTGGACCTTTCCCCGGTCATCCAATTCACCTTTGACCGCGACATGGACCGCGAGAAAACCTCGCAGGCCTTCTCGTTGCTTGGCTCCGATAAGAAGGCCGTACCGGGCAAAACCGACTGGCTCGATGCGCGCACCATGGAATTCACACCGGATGCAAAGCTGGAGCCGGCTTCCGATTACAAAGCGGTCTTTTCCACGCAGGCCGCTGCAGTCGATTCAACTTCGCCGAAAGAGGACCTCTCACTCGACTTCACGACCGTGGAAAACCTGCAGGTGGGGCAGGTCTTCCCAGCGGCGGATGCCGAGGATATGGACGGGAAGACGAACGTTACCGTCATCTTCAACCGTCCCATCGTGCCGCTTAATATCAAGGAAGAACAGAGCGGCCTGCCTCAGCCGTTGGAATTCACGCCGCAGGTTAAGGGGCAGGGCCAATGGGTGAACTCGTCGGTATACGTATTCCAGCCCGACCCGGCCCTATTGAGCGGTACGCGTTACACGGTGCGGGTCGGAGCGGGACTGAAAGACACTACCGGCAACCAGCTCGATAAATCCTATGTCTGGCAGTTCGCCACGCGCGCGCCGGGCATCGACCATGTGGGGCTGAAGAACGGCGCCGAGAACCTATCGCTGGATAACGTCGAGAATGTTTTGCTGGACCAGTCGTTCATCGTCACCTTCCTTCAACCGATGGACGCCGCCAGCCTTGCGAAGGCTGTGACGATCGTCAACCGTGAAACGGGCGCTTCCGTGCACCCTGCCCTGACCTGGAATAAGGATGGGACGGTCCTGACCATCCAGCCCTCGGGGCGTTACCAGATCGCCAGCTATTACACACTGCAGATCGCGAATACCGCGCAGGCCCAGGATGGCGGGAATCTCAAAGACGGGTTGACGGTAAAGTTCAGCACGGTGCCGCTGCCGCAGATCGTCTCGGTGACGCCCGAGGCTGGCTCGCAGGCAACCTCCTTCGACTCCTCCCTCAGCATAAAGTTCGCCTCTCCCATGCGCCTCGACAGCTTGAAAGGCAGGGTGGTCATCACCCCCGCTCCCAAGGACGGAGCCGCAGTGGTATTACAACGATTACCAATGGATCTATGGCACCTACTCGTTGGAGCCCGGCACCGATTACGTGGTGCGCATCCTGCCGGGCATGGCCGATATTTACGGCAATACGATCAACACTGGGACCTCGGTTGCATTCTCAACCGGGAATAGGGACGCGTATGCAAACCTGGTGCTGCCCTGGACGCCGCTGGTGTATCGCGCCAAGGGGCCGCAGGAAGTTTACTTCGAAGATACCAACCTGGATTCTGCCACGATCTCGCTTTATCCGCTGACCTTTGCCGAGTTCAGCAGTATGTTGAATAGTAACGGCGGCAATAAAGGGAGCGGTGGGGTGGCCACGGTGGATTTCAGCCCGCAGGTGGCGCCGATCCGCGAATGGAAGCCGGACACGCAGGGACCAAGAACCAGCTTAACCGGTTGAACTTCAAGCTCGAAGACCTGAAGGGGAATCCGCTCCCGCCCGGTGATTACTTCATCGGCGTGAAGGCCTCGCCGCTGAATTACACCAGCAACTTCTATCAGGGCTCCCTGTTCATCGTCGCGACCGATAACATCACCTTCAAAGCCACCCCCACCGAGGGCATGGCCTGGGTGACCGATCTCGAAACCGGGAAGCCGCAAGCCAATGTGCCGGTGATGTTCTATGACAAAGACTTTCATCAGGTGGGGAGCGGAACCACAGACGCCAACGGGCTGTCTTACCTGAGCGGGATCAATGCCCCGGTGTATGCCCGCGTCGCAGGGCACAGACCACCAGGCCTTTGCCGCGCTGGATTGGGGCAGCGGTGTATGGGCCGGCGATTTCGGCATCTCGGCCAATTTTTATGATAATACCAGCACGTCAGACTTTGCGTATCTCTATACCGACCGGCCTGTTTATCGTCCCGGGCAGGATGTCTCCTTCAAGGCCCTCGTCCGCAAGAACGATGACCTGCATTACAGCCTGCTCAAAGACACGAATGTATATGCAACCATCGAGCAGTCCGGCGAAAAGGTATATTCCGAGACTTTGCCTCTCTCGCAATTGGGAAGCATCAACGGCACCTTCAAGCTTGCAAGCGACGCCGCGCTGGGCACGTATACGATCTTCGTTCGCACTCGCCCGACGGGGGATCCGTTCGGAACCTTGGACTTCCGCGTGGCCGATTACCATAAGCCGCAATTCCAGGTAAACGCCAAAACCGATAAGGCGGATATTTTGGCGGGCGATAAAGTCAATTTCAGCCTGGATGCATCTTATTATTCGGGCGGAAACGTGGGGAATGCGCAGGTGGGCTGGTTCATGGATTCCACGCCTTATTACTTCCAGCCGGCCTCGAAATACGGCCAGTATAGCTTTATCGATTGGGACCGCGACCAATACTATTACTCGCCGCAGCCAGCCGGGCAGTCGGGCACGCTGGCGGAAGGCCAGAGCACGACCGACATCAACGGTCACCTGGAGATCCCCAAGTCGGTTGACCTGGGCGAGAACAAGACCGACCAGCAGGTGACCTTCCATGCCAACGTTACCGATGTGGCGGGAGATATCGTCAGCGGGCAGACGGGCATCATCGTGCACCAGAGCCAGCTGTATGGCGGCATCCGCTCCCTGAGCTATGTGGGCAAGCAGGGCGAGGCGCAGCCCTTTGAACTGGTTGTGCTGGACTGGGATTCCAACCCCGTCGCGAACCAGAGCGTGACGGTGAAGTTCGTGGAACGGCAGTGGTTCAGCGTTCAGAAGCAGGACAAGCAGGGACAGCTTAGCTGGGTCACTTCAGTTAAAGAGATTCCTGCGGGCCAGAAGACCGTGGTCACCGATAAGGATGGCAAGGCCCAGGTCTCCTTTGTCCCCTCGCATGGCGGCGTTTACAAAGCCGTTGTGACCGTCAAGGATTCCAAAGGCAATACGCAGCAGGCTTCGGCCTATACCTGGGTATCGAGCGATCAATATATTGCCTGGCGGCAGACCAATGACCGCAGCTTCAACCTGATCGCGGATAAGGATATGTATACGCCCGGCGATACCGCCGAGCTGCTGATCGCCCAGCCGTTCGAGGGCAGTGTATATGCCCTGGTCACCTACGAGCGCGGACACATCTATAAACAGGACGTGGTCCTGCTGACCGGCAACAGCACGATCTACAAGCTTCCGATCACCAGCGACATGGCGCCCATGGCCTATGTTTCGGTCGTTGTGGTGAGCGGAGCGAATAACACGAAGACGCCCGATTTCAAGATCGGCATGGCGCGCATCAACGTGGATACCAGCCAGCAGACCCTGGATGTGAAGGTCACAGCCGATAAAAAATCGGCCGGGCCCGGCGATAACGTCACGTACACCATCGTGACCAAGGACCAGGCCGGCAAGCCGGTTTCGGCAGATGTATCGCTGGCGGTCGTCGATAAAGCCGCCCTGGCGCTGGCTCCCTCCAACTCGGCGCCGATCCTCAAGGGCTTTTATCCCGACCAGGGCCTCGGCGTGCAGACTGCGCTGGGCCTGGTGTCGAGCGCCGATGATTTCAACGCGCAATACCGCCAGAGCATCCCTGAAGGCGGCGGCAGCGGCGGCGGAGGCAGCGACCAAAGCCTGGGCATCATCACCGTCCGGCAGGATTTCAAGGACACGGCCTTCTTCCAGGCGCAGGTCACCACCGATGCGAACGGCCAGGCGCAGGTGACCGTGAAACTCCCGGAGAACCTCACCACCTGGGTGGCGGATGCGCGCGCCGCAACCGTCGATGGCCGCGTGGGCCAATCCACCCAGGAACTGGTCAGCACCAAGCCGCTGTTCGTGGAGCTGCAGACGCCGCGCTTCTTTGTGGCGGGCGACCAGGCACGCGTGGGCGCGGTGATCCACAACAATGGCGACGTGCCGCTCAGACGTCAGGTGAACCTCGACGCGCAGGGTGTTGAATTGATCACGCCGGCCGCGCAGTCTGTTGATGTCGCCGCGAAAGGCCAGTCGTATGTCACCTGGGATCTGAATGTCAACGCGGATGCCCAGCGTGTGGACCTGACCGCGCAGGCCGTGAGCGGAGCGTTCCAGGATTCGAGCAAACCGGCGCTCGGCACGCTGTCGGGACAGGGCATCCCTGTGTACACGTACAGCGCGGTTGAAACCGTCGGCACTTCGGGCATGCTCACCTCGGCCAATTCGGCCACCGAAGGCATCCAGCTTCCAACCACCTACAACTACAGCAACGCGCAGCTGTCCATTGATGTATCGCCCTCGCTGGCGGCCTCGATGCAGGACAGCCTGACCTATCTGAAAGATTATCCCTACCTGTGCATGGAGCAGACCATCTCGAGCTTCCTGCCGAACGTGGTCACCATGCGCGCCCTCAAGCTGGCCGGCCTGCTCGAACGCAACCTTGCAGGCCAACCTCGATCAGCAGGTGAACACCGCCCTGCAAAGGATCTATGCCAAACAAAAACCGGACGGCGGCTGGAACTGGTGGGACGGCCCGGACAGCGACCCGCAGACCAGCGCCTACGTTGTACTGGGCCTGCTTGAAGCGAAAGATGCAGGCTATACCGTTTCAGACGATGTGCTGACCAACGGCGTCAAATACCTTAACGACAACCTTCCGGCGCTGAAGCCCAACGATGCGCACTGGCAGTACAACCGCTCCGCCTTTATGCTCTATGTGCTGGCGCGCGGGAAAGACCTGCAGGCCGGGCAGACCAATTTCATTTACGAGCACCGCAGCTCGCTGGACCTGTACGGCAAGGCCTACCTGGCCCAGGCGCTGTATCATGCTTGACCCGAAAGACGACGCGCATCAACTCGCTCATGTCGGACCTGGCCGCGGCCACCGTCATGTCGGCGGCGGGCGCGCATTGGGAGGAAGGCTCGGTCGATTACTGGAACTGGAACACGGACACGCGCACGACCGCCATCGTGTTGAACGCCTTCGTGCAGATCGACCCGCAGAACCCCATCACGGCCAATGCCGTGCGCTGGCTGATGGCGCATCGCGAAGGCGGTCACTGGCATTCGACGCAGGAGACCTCCTGGACGCTGATCGCCCTGACGAACTGGCTGACCGCCTCGAAGGAATATCAAACGAATTATCAATATGCGGTCGGCTTGAACGGCAGCATGCTCCAACAGGGACAGGCGGCCAAGGATAACTTGACCGAGACCGTCAAGCTGCAGGTGCAGATGAAGGACCTGCTGAAGGACGTGGTCAACTATCTGGTCTTCACGCGCGGCGGCGGGGCATGGCAACCTGTATTACGATGCCTACCTGAGCACCACCCTGCCGGTCGAATCCATCCAGCCGCTCGACCAGGGCATGAGCCTGGCGCGCCAGTATTTCACGCATGGACGACTCCAAGAACCCCATCACCTCAGATCGGCCGCGGCGAGCTGGTGCGCGTGCGTCTGACGATGGTCGTGGCCGACGCGCTGCATTATGTGGTCATCGACGATCCGCTGCCCGCCGGGCTGGAAGCCATTGACGCCTCCATCATGACCGACACGCAGGTGCCGTCAACGTATACCGTGCAGGATTACGCCGCACGCGGCTGGGGCTGGTGGTACTTCGACCACACCGAGCTGCGCGATGAAAAGGTGGTGCTCTCTTCCGATTACCTGCCCGCCGGCACGTATGTGTACACCTACCTGGCGCGCGCCAGCACGGCCGGGACGTTCAAGGTCATCCCGCCGACCGCCTCGGAGTTCTACTTCCCCGATGTGGGCGGGCGCGGCGCGGGCAGTGTGTTTGTCGTGAAGCCGTAGTCACGAGAGGAAAGGAGAATGAATATGGGAATCTTCTCCAAACGATCCGTTATTGCCATTGCGGTTGGTGTTGTTTTCAGTATGATCATGTTTATCCTGGTCAGCAAAAGTCCGTATATTTTTGCCGCAGGCCTTGCCATAGCAGCCTTCCTGGCCCAGCTATCTACATTCAAGAGCGGCGTCATCCATGGGCTGATCACCGCGCTGCCTCTGAGCCTCTACATAGTCTTTAGCGATTCCTGGTCGGGAGGCAGTGGACTGTTATATATATGGCTGAATATCATCCTGCTGGTTGCCTTCGGAGGAATATACTGCGGAGCCATCGTGTGGTTGATAAACCGGCTGAAGCAGGGCAAAATATTCTTTAGTTGAGGTAGAGGCGCACGGACGATTTGTTGTAGTAAAACGATAGTTTGTCTCAATAAGGAACCTGCTTCATGGCCGGCTTTAGCAAGACCCCAAAGTTCCTGCTTCGCCTATTCCATTTGCCGCCCCGCGTATTCTATGCCATCGGGCTGGGACCTCAGATCGGAAACATTGTCTTGCTTCTCACCACCGTTGGCCGCAAGTCGCACAAGCCGCGGGTTACCCCGCTGCAATACGAAGAGATCGAGGGGAAAATTTACCTGGGTTCGGCGCTCGGGCAGGAAGCGGATTGGTTCCGGAATATCCGGGCCAACCCCAGGGTCGAAGTACGTGTCAAGTCACGGCATTTTTCGGGCCTGGCCGAAACGGTCACGGATACGAAACAAATCGCCGATTTTCTTGAGGTCAGGTTGTGCCGGCATCCGAGGATGATAGCCGCCATGTTCCGCGCCGAAGGTATGCTGACCCCGCCTGAGCGCTGTGATCTGGAGAAGTATGCCGCCCACCTGGCCCTCGTTGTGATCAAACCGGACTAATGTTGAGATGTGTTTGTAGTAAAGGGGGAGAAGGTTGGTAATAATAACGGGTAGGCAAGTAGGCACGTAAATACGTAAAAAATCAAATACGGAGACTCCAGGCCTTGGAGTCTCCGTGTTTGATTTAAGAAAGCTCACCCGATTTGTTCGAGGTTGGTTTACTCGGAACCGAGGTAATCCTTTGCGGCGGCCAGAAATTCCTGCGCCTGGTGGATCATGTGAACCACTACTTCTGCTTGAATATCGGGATCAAATCCATAATCTCCAATTTGACGCTGGTCAAATGCTGTAATTAACCAACCGTGAAATTTTGGGTCAAGCTCTTTAGTCTTCGCAAAGTGTTGACCATAGGCGGCAAGGACATTTCCATGCTTGCCAAACTGGAAACCTTTTTCATTGAGGAGGGCTTCGGCGACGTAAAACATGGCGTAATAGGCACGCCCTGCGGCAATCTCTACCTTTTCATTTGTAAGCAGAATGTCCGCTGCCTCAATCGTGTCAATAGCGCGGTCCAGCAATTGTTGTGTGGTCTCTTTCATGCCGGGATACCTTCCGCGCGCACATTTCTCAGCACGGGCAGGTCGCCTTTTTGCCATTGCTCTTCCTTCATGATGGTACGGCTGACCGTTACCCCATAATCCAGGGAAAGATCACTCGCCAATTGGCTTGTCCTCACGAGTTCGTCCCAATAACTTTCGTAAGTATCCAGCACGATCATCACATCAAGGTCTGAGTTTTCGTTATAATCCCCGCGTGATACGAGCCGAATAGGTAAACGGCTTTCAACCGCTCGCCGTAAACCTGTACAAGTCCCTTTTTGAGTTCAACCAGCAGTCGTTTTATGTTAACTGACACGGATGAATTCTCCCACCTCATTATAAATCAAACTTAAAGATCATTATCTATAGTCTCTATCCAACACATTGAAGTTCTGCTTTCAGGACATGGGCTGCAGTGGGTGAGAGTGAATTCCGAGTGAAGCGTATTGGGGCATTCTCAAGTTCCCAACTCCTTGATTTTTCTTCTCGATAAAACAGAATATATATTCCGTAAATAGAACGTATCTGCTGGCCTTCCCATTGCCGGTTTCCCCGAAAAAATGAATATGGGCGGGGTGTTCCACCCCGCCCATATTCATTTTTTCGGGCTTTCTTTTTCCTTCCGTGATTAACGGAAGGAAAAAGCTTGGCAAATATCCTGGCCCTTGACATATACCCATATTGGTATATAATAATGACATGGCACGCATCCCCACTACTCATGACCCGTTCAATGCCGTGGCCGAGCCCAAGCGGCGCAGGATCCTGGAGGCGCTGGGCTCAACCGAACGCTCCGTGAACGAGATCGTGGAACTGCTCGGTTGGCCCCAGCCGATGGTGTCGAAGCACCTGGCTGTGCTGAAAAAGGTCGGGCTGGTGCGCGAGCGCCGGTACGGCCGCCAGCGGCTGTACCGGGTAAATATGGAGAAACTAAAACCGATCCACGACTGGGTCACGCCCTTCGAGCAGTATTGGAGTGAAAGTTTTGATCGTCTCGACGAAGTCTTACAGGATATTCAAAAAAAGGAGAAATGACATGTCTGCAAAAAGGAACAAGACCATTTTTACTGTTGAACCCGGCAAGCAGGAAGTCCTTATCACGCGTGAGTTCGATGCGCCGCGTGAGCTGGTCTTCAAGGCCTACACGGACCCGAAGCTGTATGTCCAATGGCTCGGGCCGCGCGGCTTCGGCATGAAGCTTGTAACTTTCGAGCCCACCAGCGGCGGCTGCTGGCGGTATATCCATACCGACCCGGATGGCAACGAGTTTGGCTTCCACGGCGTGAATCACGAGGTGCTGGCCCCGGAGCGGATCATCGGCACGTTTGAGTACGAGGGCCTGCCGGAAGCCGGTCACGTGGTGCTCGAGACAACGAAGCTCGACGAGCTGCCGGGCGGCAGGACGCGCCTCACCCTGCAATCCCTCTTTCAATCGGTGGCGGACCGCGACGGCATGGTGCAGTCCGGCATGGAGCGCGGCGTCGTCGACAGCCATGAGCGTCTCGACGAAGTCCTGGAAAAAATGCAGAAATCGAATGCTTTTATCAAGGAGAGATGAGCATGGCAAAAAGTAACCTACCTGAACCGAACCCGGCGCTCAAAGACCTGGAAGTATTGATTGGCAGGTGGGAAATGGAATTATCCAATGCAGCCTTTCTCCCGGACCTCGCAGCCAAAATAAAAGGGCTCGTTTCCTTCGAATGGTTGGAGGATAGGGCCTTTCTCATCATGCGTATGGGCGGCGAGCCGTCCGGTTCCCCGAGTGCCACCTGGCTGATCAGTCGGGATGAATCAAATTCGGATTACAAGGTCTTTTACTACGACGACCGAAAAGTCTCCAGGATATATGATATGAGTTTCTCTGGAAGATCCTGGCAGTTGTGGAGACGATCATCTGACTTTTCACAACGCTTCGAGGGCGAGATCAGCGTGGATGGTAATACCATCTCGGCAAACTGGGACAAATCCAACGACGGGCTAAAGTGGGAACATGATTTTGATGTAACTTACACTCGGATGAAGGAAAGGAAACTCTTATGGGTAAAGTTGTTTTCAACATGACCATGTCGCTGGATGGCTTTGTGGCCGGCCCGAACGACGGCCCTGATAAAGGTTTGGGCGATGGCGGTGACGGGCTCTTTAAAGGAGATACCTATGAGAACTAACCAGACTGCGCCAAAAAATATGGATGAATATATCGCAGGTTTCCCCAATGATGTTCAAGAGATCCTGGAAAAAATAAGGACGACCATCCGGAAAGCCGCCCCGGCTGCGGAAGAAACCATTAAGTATAGAATGCCGACCTTCATGCTGAAAGGGAACCTGGTTTATTTCGCTGCGTTCAAGAACCATATAGGCTTCTATCCACCGACCACGGGGACGGAGGCATTGAATAAAGAGTTATCGGTTTATGAGGGGCCTAAGCGATCGTTAAGGTTTCCATTGGATGAGCCGATCCCATACGCCTTGATAAGCAAAATCGTTAAGGTTCGTGTAAAGGAAAACCTGGCAAAAGCAAAGAAGTGAGAAGGGATTAGGGCAGGTGGTACCTGACCAACAGAAGCGGGCTGTTGGCCTGGTCACCCTGCCCGTTGTAGAACTGGATGTAAGCCCTTGCCGCATCGCGGTTGGGGACCTCATCCATCCTCAAACGGAACTGCGTGTTCCCGCCCAGGTTGACGGACTGAAAGCCGGCCGGAAGAAAGTCCACCGTGTACCAGCCGCTATTGGGCTTATCGAACATCCCCATGGCATCGCTGCAGTTTGCTCCGACGCGGGCATCCAACCCCTCTGCCCTGCCGGTCTTGTAAACGGGCGGCCTGCAAATATCAACCGTCAAACCCTGGGGGTCCTTCAACGGATCAATTCCCATTACGCCTGCCGATTTGACTTTCAGCTTAACGGAGGTGACAACCGCCTCATCCGGCAGTCCCGACGTATCGAACGAAAGCGACCGCGCTGTACTGCCTGTCCTGCAAACCCTTGCCTACCAGGAGCGTCGCCCCGCCCGCAGCCACCGAACAGCTGCTTCCGCTTGCCTTCGAGCAGCCCTGTATCGCCTCAGCGGAAGCGTGCGCCGGGGTGAACAGCCGGTAACCCATCAGGTTCCATCCCAACAACTTCGGGGTCAGGTCCGAATGGAAGATGCCCCAATGCGGCTCGACCGAGGCCTCGGTCTTCGAGGGCCGGTCGAATGCCTCGAAGTACGCGAAATGGACGTCCGTTTGCGCCAGCCCGCGATAATACAGATCCTGGTTCGCTTCCGTCAAGCCAAAAGCGCCCGCCGTCGGCAGGCCGACTTCCTTGAAGAATATGTAACGGTCTGTCCTGTCGAGCAGCGCCGCATACTGTTCGCGCTCCCATTGGATGGCATCCAGCGCGTATTTTGTGAAGTGCCAGTACGGGTGTGAAATGGGGAATAGCCAATCGCCCAGCGCTAAAAGCCCCGGCTGGCGATAGTAGGCCTCGATGTCCTCCGAGGTGGTGGCTGGTTTGCCGGTCCCGGCGTGGAGCTGTGATATCGCCGAACAAAGGTCCGCTATCGAATACCGGGCGCGCGATCCCGAAAGGCCTTCGTTACCCACGCCGTAGCCGAGCACGATCGGCAGGCTGGCGGCGTTCCTGGCGTTGTTAAGCTCGTCCTCGCCTCTGGGATTCCAGATTCCCATGATGATGCCCTGATAGCCGAGCGACTGGGCAATCGTGAGAAATTGTTTCCCCATGATGCCGGAGGAGCCGTACGTGATGAGACCCGTGAAGTTCGCCTTCTTCAGGGTCAGCAGGTCGCGATAAATGGAATTGGGCGTAGGCTGATAATAGCTCCCGTCCGGGTCCGGGTTGGGCGAACTATAGGCCACCCACCTTATGCTGTTGACCTTCTCGATCCAGTTCTTGTCCACCGGCTGGCTGCAGTCCGCGGGCACGTTGACAACCTGTTGGTCATAGTTCGAAATTGATAACCCCGCGGACCCCGGCGCAAACAGCAGGGCTGTGATGGCTAATAGCAGCCTAATTCTCCACCCAAGCTTTATCTTTTCCCGGATCTTCACCGCGCCCTTATAGTAAGCATGTTCACCGCCATGGTAGGCCTGAGCCTACCACCTAGTTCGCAAAGTTCGCCAAGCCAGTCTTTCCCCAAAGAAATCTTTGTTCATCTCCGGTCCATCTCCATTTATCTCCGGTTATCTCTAATGAATCCCAATTTCAAGGCCTAGGGTTATCCAACACCGTTATCGTCACTACCTCACTCGTCACCGCCTCGCCGTCCGCCCCCACGCCTTCCACCCAGAAGCGATGCTCGCCTGCGGATAACGTCCACCAGGCCTGATAAGGCGGACCCGATAACGGCAGCCAACACCTTGCCATCCACATAAAACTTAACTTGTGATACTCCCTGCCCGGCTGCCGCCTCCACCGAAAGCTGCTGGGCAGCCTGGTTGAAATCGGGGGCAACGCGATAAGTTGTATTGGGCGTCGGCGAGAGCAAGACCAGATTATTCCCCTGAACGGATGCAACCTCCGCGCGCTTGTTTAAGATCCGCCAGCAAAGGCAGGCCCTGCAGCCGCGCCCAGGGCTGCGCCTCCACCGGCAGGTCGAGGGCGATCAGCGGTTTGCGCCGGTCGGGAGGCGTGGAATTATCCGCAAGCAGGCCGGTGGACGAGTCGACCCACACCTGCTGGTAATAGGTATCCGTCTGGGTTGGCTCGGTGCCGGGGATGAACCATTCCAGGCGCGTGTGCGGGCAGTCCGGTGTGGGCAGCAGCCCCGAAAGCTCGCAGACCTCCACCTGCTTCAAACCATCCGGCCTTGTAAACGGCCGGTCGGGCCCTCCCTGCAGCAGATCGCGGATCGTCTCATTCCAGATCGGCGCGGCGCCCGTCACACCGGTCACATCGTGCATGGCTTCGTAGTTGCTGTTCCCCACCCAAACGCCGACGAGCAAATTGGGAGTGTAGCCGATAGTCCAGTTATCGTGGAAGTTGGTGGTCGTGCCCGTCTTGACCGCTGCGGTGTAGCCGATCTTCAAGGTGCTGTTCAAGCCAAAGCCGGTCGAACGTGCCCGGTCGTCGCTGAGGATGTCGTTGATGAGCCAGGCCACGCGCGGGTCGAATACCTGTTGAGGCGCGTCTTTTTCGGGCGTGTAAAGCAGGTCCCCGTTGGCGTCACGGATATCGAGGATGGAATCGTTGCCCACATAGTATCCGCCGTTCGCCAGCGCATCGTAAGCCGTGGATAGCTGCAGCAGGCTGATCTGCCCGCCGCCCAATACCAGCGACAGGTCGTATGACTGCGGGTCGCCGAGCGAAGTGATGCCGAGATGCTCCGCAAGGTTGAGCGTGTTCTCGATGCCCACCTTTTGCAGCGTGCGGACCGCCGGTATATTCAATGAAGAAGCCAGCGCCTCACGGACCGAGACCGGCCCATGCTCGCGCCCGTCATAATCCTTCGGCGTGTACGGGTCGCCGTTATGTGTGATGAAGGTGGAGGATACATCCAGGATCGAAGTGGCAGCCGTCCACGGGTCAGGCTGCGTTGGGTCGAGCGCCTGGGCGTAGATAAAAGGCTTGAAGGCGGAGCCGGTCTGGCGAGGCGAGGTCGCCATATCGAGCGCGCCGTCGATGGAAGCGTCGAAGAAATCCGCGCTGCCAACCAGCGCCAGGATCTCCCCGCTATGCGGATCGAGCACCACCAGCGCGGCATTGTTGACGTTATGGCTGATCTCACCCGGTTTGGGTTTGAACGCGTCGAGGCGGCGCGCGATCACCCCTTCAGCCAGATGCTGGTCGTCCAGGTTGAGCGTGGTGCGCACCACCAGGCTCTGGCGCGGGTCGAGCTTGCCGGAAGAAAACAACTCGTCGAGCTGGTTCTTTACGATCCAGATAAAATGCGGGGCTTCGATGGGGTACGGCGCCGGGTTGTAACTCAACGGCGCCTGTTCGGCCGCGAGCTCTTCGTCCGGCGTGATGGTTCCCCTGCGCTTGCATCAGCCCGAGCACGATTTTCTGGCGCGCTTTGGCCAGGTCCGGGTTGGTGAAGGGGTTATAGACGCCGGGGGCCTGCGGCAGGCCGGTGAGCAGTGCGCATTCGGGCAGCAGCAGGTCGCTGGCATGTTTGCCGAAATACGTCTGCGCGGCGGCCTCGATGCCATAGGACATGCCGCCGTAATTGACCTGATTAAGATAGAAGGCCAGGATATCGTTCTTGGAGTATTTCCGGGTGAGCTCCCAGGCCAGCACGGCCTCGCGCAGCTTGCGCCGCAGGGATAGCTCGCTGCGTTCATTCTGGTTCAACAGCAAATTGCGCGCCACCTGCTGCGTGATCGTGCTGCCGCCGCTGATGGTCCCGCCGCCCTGGATATTGATCCATAAGGCGCGTATGATCCCCACGATATCCACCCCGGGGTTCTGGTAGAAGGTCTTGTCTTCCACCGCGATGGTGGCATCCTTCATGCACTGCGGGATGTTATCGAAAGAAAGCACGGCATGCCGCCCGCCTTCGGTCGGCAGGAGGTCATAGAGCGGGCGGCCGTTGCGATCCGTGATGCGGACGCTGGGCGTGTTCAGGTGCGCAGGCAGGGAATCGACGGAGGGCAGGCCCCAAAAGGTGTAGACCAGAAGGCAGGCTATCCCTAACAGGGCCAAAAGAAGAAGGATTTGGATCTTCTTCCCGATGTGCAGGAAGCCTGGGTGGCTGCGGGAGCGGTCTTTCATCGAATCAATTGTAATGCGAAGCGGACGGACACGTTGCCGACAACTCAGGTGCGTTTCCCCTGCTATCCTTACGTTGCAGACCCTTTTCTGTCGTTGTTTTTTCTGTCATTGCGACCGGAGGTCCGCTGTTCTTTGCGGAGAGGGCGTACTCCCCGACGACATCGTACTCGTAGAGTAAGCAATCTCGCTTTTTACGGGATATCTCTTGCCAACAGGGGATTGCCACGCCGCCAAAAACAAGAACGGCGGCTTGCCCTTGAAGAACACAAGGATCTCCGACAATGACAAAACCCCTGTCCACCTGACCAGTCAAAGACTCCCCCATGGGCGGGGGAGTTTTTCTCGCCTCAGTGTAAACTGAGGTCGATAAGAACGCCTCAAGCCATGTTTCATCAGATATAAAAGATTGGAGCATCCTCTTGAATACAGAATTCGTCTACAAACCGGTCCGATTCTTCCTGATCACATTTCTGATTACCTGGATTTCCGGGTTTATTGCGGCCTACTTTAGCTTTCAGAAAGGAATGGAAGCAGTGCAGGGGCTCTTCATGCTCCCTGGCCTGTTCGCTCCCTTTATCGCCGTTCTGATCATGATGCGCGGTGCGAAAAACAAGGACTTGCGGAAGGATTTCCTGGAAAGGCTGAGCCTGAAGAAGATCAAACTGAGCTATCTCCCGGCCATCCTGCTGATCATGCCTTTGGCCTTGTTCCTGGCGACCGCGCTCTCGTTGCTGTTCGGGCAGTCCGCCAACCAATTCCTTCTTTCCAGTGAGTACGAGATCATGGGTGGTCAGGCTGCGTAAGTGTGGTGATCCTGTTCCTGGCTCCCACCCTGGAAGAATTGGGCTGGAGAGGCTACGGCGTGGACAGCCTAAGGAGCAAATTCAGCCTGTTCAAGACCACCATGCTGTTTGCGGTCATCTGGGGGCTGTGGCATTTGCCGCTATTCTTCATTCAATGGTTACTATCAACATGAGCTATGGGATACAAGCATTGTCTACGTGATCAATTTCTTTGTGCAGGTCCTGGTGGCTACGATATTGATGAATTGGATATATTACAAAAACAATCGCAGTATTATCGCTGCCATCCTGTTCCACTTCATGTTCAATTTCTTCTCCGTGCTGTTTCAGACCGAACAATTCACGAAGTGCATCATCACGGTTATCCTGTTGATCGTATCCGCCGTGATCATCCTGCGGAATAAAGAACTTTTCTTCGATCAAAAAACGGTGATCCCGGCCCTTGCTTTGGAAGCCGAATAATATGACCGCCGGTCCCTGCCCGGTGTAAACAGAGTATTATTATTTCTAGTCACGATCCTTGCAAGAATTCGGAGTTCCTTTTCCCTTCCATGATCATGGAAGGGAAAAGGTGCGTAAGCACGAATTTGTTTTATAAACCAGAAAGGCTAACCACAAAATGACCGTTGCAGCTGCTACAAAGAACCCCATGGCGCGCGTGATGTCGATACGCGACTTCAAGCTTCTCTTCGCCGGCGCAAGTACCTCCCTGCTGGGCGACCAGTTCGCTCTCATCGCCACACCCTGGCTGGTGCTGAAGCTCACCGGCGATCCGCTGGCGCTGGGGATCGTCCTGGCGCTGGAGGGACTGCCGCGGGCGGTCTTCATGCTCGTGGGCGGCGCCATCACCGACCGCCTCTCGCCGCGCCTTGTCATGCTGATCTCGGATGCGATCCGTTTAATATTGACTGCCTTAATGACCCTGGTTGTGTTGACCGGCGCGGTCCAAATGTGGATGGTGTATACCTTCGCCCTGGGCTTCGGCCTGGTAGCCGGGTTTGCTATCCCGGCCGGGAACTCCATTGTGCCGATGCTGGTGGAGGCAAAAGACCTGCAGGCCGGTAACTCGCTCATGATGGGCGTCGCGCAGCTGGCCGGCTTCGTCGGCCCGACGGTTGCCGGCATCCTGATCGGGGGATTCTCCAAATCGCCCCTGGGTATTGGGCTGGCTTTCGGCATCGATGCATTCAGCTTCGCCGTCTCTGCTGTCTGCCTTTTGTGGATGCACGGCGGCGGCAGGCTTCGGCCCACGGCTGAGTCCTCGCAAAAAGAAAGTGTTTGGGCTTCGATCCTGGTCGGTTTGCGCTACCTGTGGAAAGATGAAGCGCTGCGGACGATGTTCCTGATCCTCATGGCCATGAACCTCCTGTTCACCGGCCCGCTGCTGGTGGGCATTCCGGTGCTTGCAAATAAATACCTGCCCGAAGGCGCGGTGGCCTTCGGACTGCTGATGTCCGGGTATGCCGGGGGCAACCTGGCAGGCTACCTGCTGGCGGGTTCTCTGCCGCGCCCAACCGGAAACGCCATGACGGTCTTCCTGCTTGCCCTGCTGGCCTCTTTCGGCCTGGTGCTCGGATCGTTCGCGTTCATCCGCCTCACCTGGGTGGACTTCAGCCTGAACCTGATCCTGGGCATGGGCAATGGTTACATTGCCATCCTCATGTTCACCTGGATGCAGACACGCACGCCCAAGGAAATGCTCGGGCGGATGATGGGTATGGTGATGTTCTCGAGCACCGGCCTGGTGCCCATTTCGCAGGCGATCTCAGGCGCAGTCAGCAAATGGAGTCTCCCCGTCCTGTTCGCCTCGGCTGGGGTTTTGGTCCTGCTGGTGACCCTGTGGGCGGCTCTCCAGCCGGGTCTGAAAGCCTTCAGCGAGAGCCTCCTGGCCCCTCAGTCCGCAGACTAAAACAAGAAGCCTGTCGATATTGCTCCTCCGGGGGGCGGCTCCTTCGTTGCTCTTCGGGGCTTAGCCCCCGAAGGAGCAGCCCCCAAAACAAACCTGGGCGTGGTAGAACACCACGCCCAGGTTTGTTTTCCGAAGGTGCAGGTGTTCTCCCTGCCCAGAGTCCTTTGATCAACGGACGGCTTTTCCTTCGTGTTCATTCGCGTCTTTCGCCAGTATATTTAAAGAGGTTTTTTATCTTCGTTTATCTCCGTTTATCTCCGGTGAATTAATCTTTACTTGAGCATGTCACTCATCGGGCTGGCCGCAGCATCATTGCTGGTCTGCGTCGGGAGCCCAAAGATATCCTCGATCGTCCGCAGCAGCGAGAAGTGGGTATAGTTCACGTTCGATGCCACCCCTCCGGTCTTGGCCGCCGAACCGGCGAAGATGGTCAGCACCTGGTTGTTCGGACCGTTATCGTCTTCATCCCAGGTCAGGATCAACAGGCATTTATCGGTTGTGCAGGCCGGCGAGTTGAGGATAGCCGGCAGGTTGTTCTTCAACCAGGTATCGCCCGTAGCCACCGAGCAGTTGTGCATATCATTGCACAGGTTCGGAGTGATGAACGAAAAATTCGGCGTCGTGGCAGCAGAGGCCAGGTCGGTCGCCAGCGCGGTATAGGGCACATCGTGGCTGGCGCAGCGCGCGGCGTTATTGCGGATGTCATCGAAGTAGACGAAGGGGTTGTGCTTGGGAGCATAGTCCGCCGATGTGGTCAGAGTACACGGTGCGGGCATCGACTCCATGTAACCCTTCCAGGTCAGCCCCTTGGCTTCCAGGTTATCCGCCAGGTTCGTGGCGGTGACATGGCAGGAAGACGAAGGGTTGCAGTCGGTGGTGATCCCATAATTGTCCCCGCCATACAGGCTCAGGTAATTGGGCAGGCTGGGGTGTATCACCGCGTGGTAGTTCGTGGCGTAGGCAAAACTATTCCCCAGGCTGGTGATATAGGGAGATGCGCTGGTATTCCACACCTGGCTGTAGCTGTGGTTTTCCATCACCACCAAAAAGACATGCTGGATCGTGGATGCTCCCGGTGTGCTCGACGGGCCGGGGGCCGGTGTGTTGCTGGGACCAACTGCCTGAGTCGCCGTTGCGGTAGCAGAGGGGCCAACGGGTGTATCGGTAGGACCGACTGCCTGGGTCGGTGTGTCAGTTGGACCAGTCCCCTGAGTGGGCGTATTGCTGGGGGCGACTGCCTGTGTTGACGTAGAGGTGGGAGGTACAACAACAGGTGTGTCCGTCGGCGGCGGGAATGTAGCGGGCGCGCAACTTGCCAAAATAATGGAAAGCATAAGGAGCAGGATGATTTTTTTCATATTGTTTTTTGTGGATCCGAATTCGTTAAACCTCCAATTTTGATGGATCGGAAAACCTTGATGAAGTGATTTATTTAACAAAAACCAGCATTTCGCTCAAACGAAAGCTGACCGGCGCGGACTATTGTAGCAGTGGAAGATGTACAGAAGATGAAAGCATGCTTACCCCCGGTTTAGAAAACGCGTATCTACTCACGCCTTCTTCGAAATCTCCGAATTTTTGGATGTGGGCAGTGCTCTCCAGCCCACATCCAAAAATTCGGAATTCTCCTCCTTCCCTTTAGGTTCAGGTTGCGACAGAGATGAATTTCAGCTTGATTTATTAGACTCCAAATCCGTGAAGGGCACAAAATCTTGATCTTTTCTTTGCGTTCTTTGCGCTCTAGGTGGTCGGCGATTTCCCGACCATAGCGTTAAATCTTTAAGCCTTTCCGCCCTCAAACCCCTTTAGGGGGAGGCTGGGCTGGGGTCTCTGTGACGCAAAGCGGTATCACTATTAGTAGATACGAAAACGCTTCAGCTAATGAAGGAATCTTACGATCAGCGATGCGGTTGTCCCCAGTGCATAGGTGACAAAGGCATAGGTCGTGTACGGGAGCTGGTTATACTTTTTATTGGATGAAACAAGCAATAAAAGAATTGTGAGGGTGGTTACCAGGGAATAGATCAGACCGACGAGCACCCGATCGAAGGCTGAATAGGCAAAGATCGCGAAGGCAAATATGACCGAATTAACCAACAGGATCATCCAATTTTTCCTGTCGAAATCTGTGGGCGTGTTATTTCGTTCCAGCAGGATCAAAACAACCGTCATCAGGTAGCCGCCGAAAAAATAAAGGATGTTCCCAAAGTAATAATCGTTAAAGAACGAGCTTCCACAAACCCCGGCTGCGATCGTGACGGTATCGCAAAAAGAGTTGAACAGATAACTGGCTGTCTCGTGGACGCCGTTCCCCGTGGCATAAAAATATATCCCGGTTATGAATATTACCGAAAGGATAACTCCCTGGTTCCCTTTCCGGGTGCTGTTCTTCCCGGATAGCTCGAGGTAAACCATGAAGGGGATGAGCACGGTGGAAAGAATGATCAACAGCATTTGCAGCACTTCGTGCAAACGCAAAAAACTGTAGGGCTGCAGGATAATTTGGGTGGTCGGAGAAAACCGCTCAACCGTTACTACAAGAACGCTTATCGAAGAAAGCGTGAGCCAAAGATTTAGCCTCTGCATTATTGAAATTTTATCACGAGGGGCTCTTGTAGTACTATGGGATTTGGAGTGCGAAGGCTCCCCGGCCGGGGCTATAAGCTTTCGGCTGAAAGAAAGCTGCCCGGCGCTGGGTGATGCAGCAGTGGAAGAGGTATAGTTGATGAGAGTGTGTTTACACCCATTTACGAAGATTTCATCGAGTTGTAGCATTCCGGAGCGGGATTGTAATGTGAAGCGGACTGGCTTGTACCCAGGTGATCTAGCGCGCGGTTCCTATATATTAGACTTTATTCGAAATAGCATTATGATCGAAGGATGCTGACATACGAAGAGCTAAAAATCAACCCAAGGCGATTTCTGTCTCTGACCGGATTAACGCCAGAAGAATTCGAGGATTTGCTCCCTGCTTATCAGCGAGCCTACCAGAAAAAGTATGCGGCGTCAAAGACGATAGCAGGAAAGGCGAGGAAAAGGCAAGCCGGTGGAGGTCGCAAAGGGTCACTGGAGGGCATCGAACAGAAACTATTGTTTGCATTGGTGTATCAGAAAGGCTATCCACTTCAGGCTATCCAAGGCGAACTGCTTGGGATCAGTCAGGGGCGGGCCAATGAATGGATCCATCGTTTACTGCCGATCTTGAAACAAGCCTTGGAAGATCTGGGAGTTCTGCCGGAACGAGACCCGAAGAAGTTCAAGGCGAAAGAGAAAGATCGGAAAGATTCCGCCGCTTCGATCATTGATGGAACCGAAAGGCGTCGCCAGAGACCGAAAAAGGCTCAAAAACAGGCTTTGCATTACAGCGGCAAGAAGAAAATCCATAGCGACAAGAATATAGTGATTGCAACGGTCAAGACCAAACGAATATCCTTTCTCAGCCAAACCTATCCTGGGAAAACGCATGACAAGAAAGTTGCAGACACAGAAGACATTTCATACCCGCAGCACATGACGTTATATAAAGACACAGGTTTCCAAGCCTATGAACCTAAAGTAGGTAAACTGTATCAGCCGAAAAAAAGCCGCGTAAGAAGGAACTGACCGCCAAAGAGAAACAGAGTAATCGTAAACTGGCACAAATCCGCGTCAAAGTGGAACATGCAATTTCAGGCATCAAGCGCTCTCGGATTGTGAAAGATGTCCTGCGTAATACCAAAGATAACTTTTCCGACTTGGTCATGGTAATTTATACATCCAATACAAGTTAAGTTAATGCTGCGCTCATAACAACACATTAAACTTTTACCGCCTAATGTCCTACAGAGTACTGCGTTCTAGCAGTACGTGTACTGTGTATTTTCAGTATCTAAACCAACGGTCCATTTTTTACCCTACAGATAGTCAAGACCAGTTTAGATATTTATGCAACAAGCAATAGATATTTATGCAAAGTGGTCGGCTTCTTTCTTTTGCCGACCAAAGTGGTAGGTTCTCGGCCTACCAAGAAGCAGTAAATGATTTAGGCGATTCGATGGAACTCGCCGTCTAAACATTGCCTGGGCGGCTTCATACGGCTGGCCTGATAAGATCAGATATATGGCATTCACAATAATCCAGGAGGCAGGAGGAGAGATGCGGAAGATCGTTATCTATGAGCTGCTGTCGCTCGACGGTGTGGCAGAACGACCGGACGACTTCATCACCGATTACGACGACGTGATGATAGAGAATCTCCTGCGCGTAATCGCCACCCAGGATGCCGTACTTCTCGGCCGTCAGACCTATGATGAATGGGCCCAATTCTGGTCGACAAGGGACACTCCATTCGCTAACTTCATCAACGGGAACGAGAAGTTCGTGGTGACCTCGAGGCCCATGGTCCACAATTGGACGAACGTCGCTGTTGTTGGCGGAGATCTCACTAAGTTTGTCACGGAACTCAAGCAAAAGCCCGGCGGTGACATCGGCGTCCACGGCAGCATTGCTCTGGCGCAATCGCTTCTCGCAGAAGGGCTGGTTGATGAGCTTCGGCTGGTGATTGCTCCGTCCATACAGATGCATGGTCGAAAGTTGTTCGAGAAGGGTATGACGAAGCGGCTGTCACTAAGCCGCAACGTCACCTCTCCATCAGGCTATCTTTTAGTCGACTTTCAATTCGGGGGTTGATCAGGTCCCGTGGGTTCCAGCGTCGCGTCAAAGGAGTCTTCACTCGTCGAGCATCTCGCGGACGCTGGCGATGTACACCATGGTTTCGCTGGAGGAGGTGGTGTGCTCGTAATCGCGAGCCAGCCGACGAATACGCCCGAAGGGGCTGTGAGACCTCGGCGGTCTAGCACCAACTTCCTAATCTCCCAATCCCCAATCTACCATTTCATTGACCTTCGCGACGCTATCAATCGGCTTGGGTAGTAAGTCCGGCAAAAATTCCAGGAAGAAGTCAGCGATATATTCTGGCGCAGATTTATCCATATTTCCCCGCACGATGAGCAGGATTGTAATAATTGTGGAGCTTTACCGCGGAAAATCAAGTGGCAAAATCAACTCATAATTCAGCTCGTCGGGGCACGATAAGCGAAGCGTACCCTGTGGGTATCGTGCCCGTATGTTCTTCAGACGTAGCGCCAACCAGCGCCATTGTGTGCCCCCAAGTCTCAACCTGGCAACCATAAACTTGGTAGACTGATTTACCTAACGCGGGGATAATAGAAGGTACATCCAAAGATTATCGTCAATAACCTCTAGTCCCTGCAGTTTCATGAAAAATCCGCGTTTATCCGCGCTCGTCCGCGTCCCATTCCCAAAGTGTCAGGTAGCCTGAATACTCCATGCCAAGGACATTCCGCTGTGAGCCAAAAGCAACTTGATGTCATCGGCCTCGGCGCCTCCACCATAGACATACTTACCCTGGTGGATCATTTCCCAACCAGGCGCGAGAACCAACAGGCTCTAGCCCTGACCATCGAAGGCGGAGGCCCGGTAGCCACAGCCATGGTTACAGTTTCCAGGCTGGGCGGCAAAACGGCCATGCTGGACAGCATCGGGGACGATTGGGCGGGCGCCTTGGTTCTGCAAGGTTTTCAAACAGCAGGGGTTGATACCGATTACATTGAAATCCACCCCGGCTGCACCACCTCCACTTCCAACATCCTTGTCTCCGCTAAAGATGGCGCGCGCGGCATCATGTGGATGCCGGGCTCAGTCCCCGAGCTTTCCCTTTCGGAGCCGCAGAAGTCTGCGATCCGCTCCGCAAAGATCATCCATCTTAACGGCAGGCACGCGACTGCTTGTCTGGAGGCCGTTAAATTAGCAAAAGAATACAATGTGCGGATTTCCTTTGATGGAGGCGCGAATAAATTCAGGCCTGAACTAAAGAAGCTGTTACCTCTAACCGACATTTGCATCGTGGCAAAAGACTTCGCCGAAAAATATACCGGCGAGACCGAAATATCCAGGTCAGCCGAGCTGCTTCTTAAAGAAGGGCCCGAGATTGCTGTGGTAACAGACGGCATTAACGGAAGTTGGGTTCGCACAAAAGCTGGCCTATCTATCCATCAGCCTGCCTTCCTCTTTCCCGCGACGGTCGATACCACCGGCTGTGGCGATAGCTATCATGGAGCTTTTCTCTTCGGGTTGCTCAAAGGGCTCCCCGCTGAAAAGGCGGCGATTCTTGCCAGCGCCGTCTCGGCCCTGAACACCCAGCATCTCGGGGGAAGGTCAGGCCTTCCTCACTTTGATGAAGTAATGAAATTTCTGGCTGATAAAGGTCTTACCTAGGAATAAGTGCTTATCCTCGTTGCCAAGGTTCATCTCCCCCACTTTCGGGCGAGCGAGCTACAGGCGAGCAAAGTGGTCGGCGATTGCCCGATCATCGCCCACTTCGGCGACAAGAGTCGCCGAAGCCTACTTTCTACTTTCCTCTTCCAATCGCCAACCTTCAACCTTTGCCCTTCACCCGATCTCGCACCCGCACTTCCCTTCCTGACACCTGAAACCTTCGGGCGAGTGAGCTTCAAGCGAGCCTCGCCCACTTCGGCGATATGACCGAAGGTGCAGGCGGTCTTCCTGCACGCCGAAGCCAACCTTCAACCTCGCCCTTTCTACGTTCTAGTTTCCATTCCAATCCTCACCTGACACCTGAAACCTTAAACCTGAAACTTTAAACCTTCAACCGATTTTATGGCTTTTTCGTCGCCGTCGGAGTCAATGTGATCGTCGCCGTCGGCGTCCCGCTCCCCGATGGCTTCGGCGTGCTCGAGACTTTTGGCGTGCCGGTTGTCAAAGGTGTGCTCGACACTTTAGGCGTAATCGTAGGCGTGGCAATATTCTTGAGATGGTCCGTCGCCGTCTTGCGCATGTCCGCTGTCATTACATTAGCCGGCATGGCCAGCAGGCTTTTCCAATCCTTGATCGCATCCCCAAGGCTGCCGCGGCCCTCCTGGCTGAGTGCCCGCCAGTAGATCGCCAGCGCCAGTTGGGTATTGTCCGTCGCCTTGGACTTGGACGTTTCGGCTTGCAGGTAGGCGCTGCCGAACGTCCCCTGCCGGTACAGGATCTCGGTCAGCCCGATATTGGCATCGAACGAATCGGGGAAGAATTGCAGAGCCTTCTTGTAGTTGATCGAAGCATTATTCAGGTCGTTCAGCCCCAGGTACGAGACGCCCAGGTAGAGGTAGGAGTGCACCTGGTTCGGGTCGAGCTTCAGTCCTTCGCTCAGCGCATCCACTGCTGATTTGTAGTCGCCGGTTTCCATATAAGCCTGTCCGAGCATGGAATAGGCGGCTCCATCCTTGGGCTGGTAGATAAGATAGGTTTGCAGGGGCTTGATCAAGTCGCTGTATTGCCCGTTCGCAATAAAGGCCGCGCCCAGGTAATAATAGGAGGGCAGCAGGGTTAGGTCGGTGCTGTTGGCTTTCTGAGCGGCTTCCAGTGCCTTCGGGTTATTGCCTTGCAGCAAATAAGCCTGGGCAAACGACACCTGCACCAGCGCCGAGATCCGGCATCAGCCCGGCGGCCTTTTCAAGGTCCGGCAGAGCTGATTTGAAATCTTTTCGTACCAGGCTGAAGTTCGCCCGGTCGAGATAGGCATCGCCGTAGTTGGGGTCATACTGAATCGCAAGATCATACAACTGCGTAACATCCGCTCCCTTATCCATGCAGATGCGCGCCCGCGCCAGCCCCAGGTAGCCCGGCGCGAACTTGCTGTCTATCTTCAGTGAGTTATTGTAGTAGGTCAGTGCAGTGGAACACTGGCCTTTAAATCGGTACGCCTCGCCGATAAAGTAGGGAATGTCCGCTGCATCGGGCTCTGTCGTGGCGACCCCGTTCATGCTGCTGATGAACTGGTCCCAATTCCCCTGTTGGTAAGCGGCTTTGGCGCCGAGATAAATATCCTGCGAGATCGGCGCGCGCGGCGTGTTGACGTAAAGCGGTGTAGCCGTGTATGAGAACTCCGGCCAACACGGCCAGCGGGGTGGGCCCGTGCTGTGTGGAGATCGGCTGCCCGGTTGCGTTTGCGAACGTGGGCGTGAGCGTGAAAGTCGGCGACGGGCCCGCTGTGGCCTGGCTGCTGGGGCCGGTCGTCGCGCTCCGGCGGCCGAGCAGACCGTATACCGCTAATCCAATTACCAACGCTCCTACTACCAGCACCTGTGCCAGCCGCGCGACCGGGGTCGACAACGCCACCCGCACCCCTTTTTCTTTGGGTCTCTCGTGTTCCAGCAGGAGTTTTTCCTCCCAGGCGCGCGGACGGTTGAGAGGGAAGGGCTGAATCTTGTCATCGGGGGCCAGCGCGCCGAGCAGCATCAGCCCGCGTTTGGCGACGCCGTTCTTGGGGTCGAGCTTGTACGCCGTTTCCAGGCAGTAGATGCGCTCTTTAGGCGTGTCCACCGCCGCGCTCATCCAGACCCAATACTGGGCGTTGCTCTGGTCCGCTTTCAGCAGGCCCGTCAGGATCTCCTTGGCGTGGGCGCGTTGGCCCTGCCGCAAAGCCTCCACTGCATCCTGGAATAAGGGGTCTGTTTGTTCTGTTTCCGTTGTTTCTTCAGCCATGGTTAGATTGTATTACAGCGCACGATGAATTCACAATACAATTTCGTAACGTAGTGGAGCGCCAAGCCTGATTATCGGTATTACGCTCAACCAAGCCCGTAGGGTTCCACGCACTCAGCAGGGGCTTTAGCCCCGGCGGGGCAATATCAAGATCGTTTTTTCACGGCTAGCAGCGCAAATTGCCCTCTTGCCCTGTTTATAACTTGCTACCCGTCTGGCGGTTTGCTCCGATGGACTCCCCATCCACGCTAATAGAAAGATCCCCCGCAGAAGCACGCCTAAAACGAAATGGATAGGTTTAGCCGCTCTCTTTCTTTTCGTTCTCTTTCTTTTCGTTCTTTTTGATCCGCCTGCACTGACCGAAATTGGTAGGTTGGCCGTTTTTTTCTTTGCGTTCTTTTTCAGTGTCCAGTCCGCTTGCCGTCTTGCACTGTGTACTTCCGGTGTGCTTCTTCAGTGTCCAGTCCGTGATATCCGCGTTCCATTCTTCGCATTGCTCAAAAGATTTGAGCCTTCCTTATTCGTGGAACTCTTCCACCTGATAAGTCAACACCTCCAGCGCCTTACGGCGCCATGTATCCGGTGTAGCCCCCATCTTGTAACACAGGTTATCCAGGAACTCGGCCTTATCCGGCAGCTTCTCCCACACCTGCGGCAGGAACGTTGCCCGGCGGAAACCGTCTCGCAGGATCACCCCATCCACCTGTGGACGGATTTTAGCGAGCAGTTCTTCGGCGTTTTCGTAAGCCAGCGGTTCCGGCACCGTGAGCCGGGAGATTTCGATCTCGATCTTCCCCAGTTCGTCGGGCGTGACCGGTGGGAAGCGCGGGTCTTCCAGCGCAGCCGCCACCGCATGCTCCCGCACGTCCTGGGCCAGCGGCTGGTAAGGCTCCAACGCGCCGATGCAGCCTCGCAGGTTGCCACGGATCGTCAGCGTTATAAATGAAGCGCCCTCTTCCCGCAGTCGCGGGGGCAGGCTCTCCAGGTTCAACGGAGGTTGCTTCTCGCCGCGCACAACGTGTTCCAAAGCGGAGCGCGCCTCCCGCAATAAGGTTTTCTTCTCTTCCGGAGACAATGGTTCACTCATCTTGCCCCACCCTCGCTTTCTCTGAACAATTTCCCGAAGCCCCGGGAAATCTAACTGCCAAGTCCATCACAAATTAAGTCCACTTCGCTATCCATTCTATTTTCCACTCACTACTTCCACTTTCCACTCTCTATCCTCTTCCTCTTTTGTTCCTTCGTTCTCCTGCTCTCCTGCTCTTTTGCTCTTTTCTTCTTTTCCTCTTTTGCTTCTTTGCGTCTCTGCGTTAAATCTTTGTTCTTTTCCTCTTTTCTTTTATCCTCTTGCTCTTTTGTTTCTTTGTTCTTTTCCCTTTTCTCTTTTTCTCTTGCTCTCTTATCTCTATCACTTTCAGCATAATCCGCTAAATCTGCGGATAGCTCTTTGTTCTTTTTCTCTTTTGTTCTTTTGTTATCTTTTCTTCTCTTGTCTCTTTGCGTCTCTGCGTTAAATCTTTGTTCTTTTCCTCTTTTCTCTATTCTCTTCTCCCTGTTCTCTCCCCTAATCCTGCAGCTTATGATACTGCCGGTCATGGTAGACCAACACCCGGTGATGGTCATAGCTGCGCGCCACGAAGCTGCGCGCCGCCACCACTTCCGCGATAAAAATCGTATTCATCCCCGAAGGAATGCTTTGGGTCACACGGCAATCGAGATACGCCAACCCTCCCTTGAGGAACGGCGCCCCGCTCACGAGCGTTTCAGTTTCCACGCCTTCCAGGCGGCCCCCGGGTGCTGAATACCCGCCCGCAAACCGCTCGGAGAGGGCCTGCTGGCTGGCGGAAAGGATGGTCACGCCAAAGGTGCCGGCCCGCGTGACCAGTTCGTGCGTATGGCTTTCCGCGTTCAAAGAGATAACGATCAGAGGGGGTTCCAGCGAAACGGAGGTGAACGAGCTGACCGTCATCCCGTGCTGCTTGCCTTCATAGGCAGTAGTCACAACTGTCACTCCCGAAGTCCAGGCTCGCATAGCCGTGCGAAGTTCATCAGCATTAAGCGCCATAAAGTGTAATTCCCTTGCCTTTCATCATAATGTTACGGAATAGGGGTGTCAAGCCATAAAAATCCCTTTACCCCGAACCTTTAGGGGCAGAAAAGGTTGAATCTCGGCTTGATTTTTTGGACTCTAAACCCGCTAAGGGTGCCAAATCTTGATCTTTTTTTTGCGTTCTTTGCGTTCTTAGCGTGAAATTCTCTAAGCTGCCCGCCCCACCCCCAAACTTCCGGGGGCCTGAAGGCTGCGGGGTCTCAAATCTGCGCCCCTGTGGTCAAAAATAACCCTTGTAATTTCGCATAAAGATTAGTACTATTATACGAAATGGACAAACCGCACGCCCGGCGCGCTTCATCTCTCCGTTCGTCCACGCCTCGCACCAAGCCTTTGCGTGCTGTTTCGACGACCCTCCTCGTGGCGGTTTTACTTGCAACCGTTTTCGTGGCCTGGACGCCCACCAGTTTCTCCGCCGCCTCCTTCTCCGACAAGCTGGCTTTGCTGCTGACGCCGCAGCCCGTGAACAACCCCTCCGCTCCCGTTCAACCGGCGCTGCGCATCGGCATCGTGTCGGGCCATATGGGCAATGACTCGGGCGCGGTGTGCCTGGATGATAACGGCAAGGTCACGCTCACCGAAGCCGAGGTTAACTTTCAGATCGCCTCGCTTGTGCAGAAAAAGCTGGTATCCCGCGGGTTCCAGGTGGATCTGCTGAACGAGTTCGATGCCCGCCTTAATGGTTATCGCGCGGTGGCGATTGTCTCGATCCATAATGACTCCTGCCAGTACATCAACGACCAGGCCACCGGGTTTAAAGTGGCTTCTTCGCTCGACACCCGCGATGCGAATCGGGCCGGCCGGCTGCTGTCCTGCCTCGTGGATCGGTATCAGGCGGCCACCGGTCTGAAGTTCCATCCGGGCAGCATCACGCCCGATATGACCAGCTATCATGCCTTTTCAGAAATCGATCCGAACACCGTTGCCGCCATTATCGAGACCGGCTTTTTGAACCTCGATCGGGAAATCCTGACACAGCACACCGATCAGGTTGCCGACGGGGTTGTTAACGGTATCCTGTGCTTTGTCAACAATGAAAACGTCAATCCGACTCCTACACCGGCTGCCCTCCCATGACCAAACAATTTGATGAAGCTCGTTTAGCGGTACAAAAAGCGCGTGAGGCCCTTCGGGACGACAATCGCAGTGAGGCGCGTCAGTGGGCGGAAAAAGCCGCTGCCCTCGCCCCGCAGATGGAAGATCCCTGGCTGATCCTCGCCGTCGTAGCCAGCCCTCGCGCCAGCCTCGAATATGTCCAAAAAGCCCTCAAGATCTCACCGGAAAGTCCCCGCGCCCAAAGGGCCCTACAGTGGGCCATGCAGCGTCTGAATGGAAATCAGGAGTCAAACGCTGGGGCGCAGGTTAGTTCCGGAACGTCGGCGGGCCCTGCTGTCCAGGCCGTTCAAGCCTCACAGGCCCCCGCGCAGTCGCTGCCCGCTGGGCTGCCGAGAGCCAACAAGCCTGCTGCGCAAAGCCCTGTTCCACAAAAAACAAAGCGCAGTCCGTTATTCCCCATCCTGTTATTTGGTCTGGGCTGCCTGGTCTGCGCCGCCGCGGCCTGGTCCGCCGTATCTTCGCCGGTCCTGGCTTCTTTCCTTAACCGGCCTGCAGTCGAAGCGACTCACCCGCCTTCATGGGCGCAGGCTTCTATCCCCAAGCCCACCTATACTCCCGCGGCCCCCTCGGACCAAATGGCTGACCTTTTAGGTACGGCTACGCCCGAAACCCTGCTGACCGCTTTGCCCACAGACTTATCCACAGATTTGTCCACAAGCACGCCGGCCGACCAGCCGACTCAAATGGCGGTCGATCAGCCAACCGAGACTCCCCTCCCTGAAAGCGGGCCAACCTCCTCAAGCTCGATCACGCTGGATTATGTGCCCGATACCCCCACGTCAGCGGTCCCAACCTCCGCACCCGCTTCGACCAATCAGCCCTCTTCACCGGGCTACACCGCAGCTGACGGCACGCATTGGATTGACGTGAACCTCACACAGCAAATGGTCTATGCCTATTCAGGCAACACCGTGGAGAATTCGTTCCTCGTCTCCACCGGCACCTGGCAATACCCGACGGTGACGGGCCAATATCATATTTACGTTAAGCTGCGCTATACCGATATGAGCGGCCCCGATTATTATTTGCCCAACGTCCCCTTCACCATGTATTTTTACCAGAGCTACGGCCTGCATGGCACCTACTGGCATCACAACTTCGGCACGCCCATGAGTCACGGCTGCGTAAACCTGAGCATCCCCGATTCCGAGTGGTTGTACAACTTCTCCTCAGTCGGCACCCTCGTCAACATCCACTATTAAAAAATTAGTCCGCCAAATTCCCAATTTGCCCTCTCTCTTTTAGCTCTTAGCTTTAGAGTTCTTGAGTTCTTGAGTTCTTGAGTTCTTGAGTTCTTGAGTTCTTGAGTTCTTGAGTTCTTGAGTTCTATTGCCCTCTTGCTTCTCTGTTCTTTTCCCCTCTTTGTTCTTGTTCTTTTGCTCTTTTTTGCTCTTTCCCCTTTTTTCTCTTTGCTCCTTTGCCTCTTTGCGTTAAATCTTTTTTCCCCGCCTCTGCGAAATCTCTCTAATCTGCGGATAGGCTCTCTTGCTCTCCGCCTCTCCTCACTGTTCATTGTTCGCTGTTTACTGATCACTGATTTCACTGCTCACTGTTTACTGTTTTTGTGCTCACTGCTCACTGCTCACTGCTCACTGTTCACTGCTCTTTTCCCCCTTCTTTTGCGTTAGAATCCCGTCATGGTCGAGCCCGATCACACGCCTTCACGACGTGATTTCCTCAAGCTAAGCGGCTTGGGCTTCCTCGGTGCGCTGCTTCCCAACGCGCCCCTCGACTATTTACTCAGCGGGCCAAAGTCTGCGCCTTATCAGGATGCCTTCGACGCGCAGCAGGGCCGCGTCACAGCCCGCCTCATCTGGCTGTACGACGTGCCCTCCTTCAACGGGACCCGCGTCAAGTTGTACTGGCGGGATTCAGTTCTATCCATCACCAACGTTACCGTCAGCGACGATGTTTCCGATTACAACCGGGTCTGGTATGAGATCGGCAGCGAAGGCTACGCCTATTCAGGCACGCTGCAGCCGGTTCGCACGCTCCTCAACGCGCCAACGCTCGACGTCCCAGCCGACGGCCTGCTGGGTGAAGTCAGCGTCCCTTACACCGACGCGCACGTGCTGGCCAACCAGAATTCCCACGTGGCTTATCGTATGTACTATGAAACCGTCCATTGGATCATGTCCGTCATTACGGATCCAAAGGATGGCAGGGTCTGGTATCAAGTGCTGGATGACAAGTTTAATAAGTTGTACTACGCGCCGGCCGAGCATCTTCGCCTCGTAACGGACGATGAGCTGACTCCCCTCTCTCCGGATATCCCCAATTCCCAGAAAAAGATCCAGGTACAGTTGAACGCCCAGCTTGTGTTTGCCTACGAAAACGACCAACCCGTCTTCGTCACACGCGCTGCGACCGGTGATATGTTTAGATACGGCAAATACACTACGCCTACCGGTCATTTTCTCACGTACTATAAACGTCCCACGCGTCATATGGCGAACGGCGACATTACTGCCGATGGCTATGACCTGCCCGGCGTCCCGTGGGTCATGTTCTTTACCGAAGCGGGGCTGTCGCTGCATGGGACATTCTGGCATAACGACTTTGGGCATCCCAAGAGTCATGGCTGTGTTAACTTAAGTCCCTCGGCCGCCAAATGGCTCTTCCGCTGGACCCAGCCGTTCGTCAAGCCGAACCAACAGTTCGGCTACAATGCCACAGCCACCCAGCTGGAGATTGTAGATTAGTCACTGATCTTACGCCCCCACTGCGGCTTTATCCCTCGTCTCGTGTTTACGTTCTTCCCTGTTTCCGTTTTTAAGTTCCCCGCTTCCCGCTTTTTCCTTCTTCCGTTTTTATGTGTTTCCTTGTCTACGTGTTTACATATTTCCGCTCTTGCTCTTCTCCCCGTTTCCTTGTCTACATATTTACGTATTTCCGCTCCTCCCTGTCTACGTATTCCCCGCGCAAATAATAATGACAAATTTGTATGATTGGCATTAACTGGGTTGATCTTTGACGATCAGTTGAGTTGCCATCTCTTTATTCATTTCTGCATGATCCGGTAAATTGCCCTCGTTTGCATTTGTCGCTTCGAGCATTTTAATCGCTTCCTTTACCACGAGCGGGTCGAACTGGGATCCCGCATGCTGGTTTAGTTCCTCGATCACTTGTTCCTTTTTGAGCCCCCGGCGATAAGGGCGATCCGACGTCATGGCTTCGATTGCGTCTGCTACGGCAATTATCCTTGCTTCGACCGGTATTTGATTTCCTGCAAGTTTATCCGGATAGCCCGCCCCGTTGTAGTCTTCATGATGGTGAAGAATGATCGGGACAAGCGGACGAAGGGATGGGCTGTTTTTGACGAGACCCGCGCCTAACGCGGCATGTTCCTTGATGGTTTCATATTCCTTCCGGGTCAATTTGCCGGGTTTGGTGAGGATTTCTTTCGAAATGCCGAGCTTCCCAATATCATGCAACAAGCCGGCTTTCCGGATGAGATCAATTTGTTTTGGGTTCAAGCCTAATGATTTTGCGATGGAAGTGGCATACGTGCTGACCATTTTTGAATGCCCGAGTACATATGGATCTCCAAGATCGATGATTTCTGACAGGGTGGTCAATAAACCCTCATTAAGTTCGATTATCTCGTCGGAATTCTTCTTCATCGCCTGGTTCTTCTCACGCAATTCCGTAACGACTCCGCGAGTGCGGTCAACATATTGTTTCTGGCTTATCCGCAAAAGGAGCATGGGGATCACCACTAATAATAATCCGGCGGCATGATCGTGCTGGTACCCAAAGACCATGATGTAGACGATAAAGCCGATCCCCACATAAAATGGCGCCAGCCAGGCGAATTGATCCTTCCATATTTGCAGGGCAGGTTGCCTTAAGTCGAGGCTGATGCCAAAAGCGACCATCCAGGTCGTGGTGAGATACAGAATGATGGACGATACCAGGCTTAGAACGATCTGTTCGAGCAGGGGCAATCCCAGGAAATTTTTGCCGGCCTCAAAAACCAACACCACGATAAGCGTGCCTGCCAGTAAATGGTTGCTGAAGTTGAACACAAACCGGCTGAAGGGACTGCGGTATTTGATCACCAGAGATACGGCAAGAAGCAGGCTTGCCAATGCAACCCCTAAAGGTCCGAAGATCAGGTAGGCTGCCAGGATGGGGATGGCGGAGGTTGATATGGAGGCTTGCCGGACATAAAGGTCGATTGAGAACACCTCTGACATGACGACCAAAACAGAGATCACGATCACGCCGGGCCAATCGAATGTTGCGCCATTTCCGCTGATTGGCACCCAAATCAATATGGCCGCAAATAATAGCAGCGAAATTAAAGCAAGCGTGCCGATGAAGATTCCAACCGCATAGTTGGTTCCGCGTGGTCTCCCTTTACTCTCCTGTGCGTTGGCCTTCGCTGACTGTGTCATTGCCGGCAGGTCGGCATCCTCATCCCTTACGGGCTCGGCAGTCTCGGCGAAAAGCGGTTTCTGATTAATCGATTCAGCCTCCCCCTTCGGCGCTTCAAAGTTGGGTTTGGGCGACAATTGGTTGTTTACCAGGAAATCAGCATATGCTTCATGGGCATAAGCATAGGACCGGTTTCGTCCGCTTAGTTTTGAATGGTAGAGCGCCAGGTCCGCATTATGCGTAATTTCATCCGCAGTCTGGCTGAAGTTTTCACGGTGGGCAATACCAAAGCTCATCGTCGCGCGTAAGGGCGTCATGCTTGTGGGGATCGTGAACTCTGTCTGTTCTAGCGCCTTGCGTATTAGTTCGGCCCTTTCATACGCCTGGGGAAGCGTTGTTTCAGGCAAAAGGATGGCAAATTCCTCGCCGCCCAGGCGGCTGACTATATCGTATTCACGGACTAAACCTTTCATGGCCTTTGCCACCCCGATCAAGACCTCGTCTCCGGCCAGGTGGCCGTATGTATTATTAATGTTGCGCAGCAGGTCCAGGTCGGCGAGGATAACTGACAAGGGACGGTCAAAGCGATTGGCTCGCTCAAGTTCGTTGATAAATTGGTTCTTGAAGTATCCGTGATTGAAAAGCCCGGTCATGCTGTCTATCTCGGTTTTGCGCTCCAGGGCCGGAACGCGCAGCGTGCTATAGATCAGGTAGAGCGGGATCAGAAACAACACCAGGGCGAATGGGTTGTATTTCCACACAATGGATAGGCTGGCGCCAAAATAGAGCAGGGTCAGGTCGAGCATCAGCGGGAAGAAATTGAAAATGCCGGATTGCTTAAAGTTTTCTCCGCGGGCAAGCCAGACCACGATTCCCACCATCAAATGATTCAAAATGTTGAAGGTTGCCATGCTGACTATGATGGCCAGCGCGGCCCGCCAGGTGTCAAAGGAATTCGAGGGATTGATCCAGTAGTACACGGCGCCGGCCGCCGCCATGACCAGGATATAGCTTCCGGTGTTGAACAGCTGGATAAACCACGGGGGTTTATTCCAGATCCATTCCACGATATTGGACGCCACAATAACAAGGAAGACTTCCGTTAGCCCGAATACTGCAAATGTGAAGCCGTAGACCAGAAAAGTAAATGTGTAATGAGAGCGGTTCGTGGACCCTTCTACCTTCAAGATCAGGGCCAGCGATGCCAGCACACAAAGAGCCGCGAGCAGCAGGGGATCCCTAAAGACCGCTTTATTTAGATGTGAGGTGAAAATCACGAGGCCTGCCCCATAGGTCATGAAGAGATAGATTTTGGTATAAAGAGAAAACGATTTCATGGGGTCTTCCTGTTGTTTAACCGTGATAGATTCAGCTTCGTGTCACCTTGATTGTTTGCCCTTGGTTCACGAACTTTGTAATCGCTTTGGAGCCTGTTTGTAAATTCTAGAGCGGGTCGTTTACAGTTTCCTCTCTCTACGGAAAGGGCCTTAATAACAATTTTGCCGGATTAACATCTTAATCCGGCTTAAATTGTATATGTGATCCTAAGTATTCCTCTTTGCTTTCACCTTACAAACCCTCGCGAAAGATTTTCCTGCGGGGATCTGTGTTTTCTCATAACTGATGATTCCAGCCGACGCTGGCCAGCAGGCCGGGGGTATGCAGGGCATAGACCAGGGCAAAAATGAGAAGGATTATTCCTGCAGCCAATAGGAGAATTTCAAACGACTGAAACAAGGTTTGTGTTTTCACTGTGTCATCCTGTATTGTACGGGTTCTATGAATGGAACCACCGTGTAAATCCTAATTGCCCCAGTAGTCGCTGTTCCAACCGACCGTGTTCCAGCCTACGGTGTTCCAACCGACCGTGTTCCAACCTACGGTGTTCCAACCGACCGAGTTCCAGCCGACACTGCCCCAACTAATGGGTTCAGAGCCGGTGGAGAGCAGATGGCTGGGGATCAAGCCGGTGTTGGACGACTTGCTGGTTGTTCCGGTGACGGCTGCGTAAACATCCAGATAACCCGCCCCGTCTTTTTTCGCATCATAACCGCCCCAGGATTGGTTCGCCGTGGTCATCAGGCGGTACTTGACCTGATCGGGCGTTAAGCCCGGTTCATCCTGCAGCAGGAGTGCTACCGCCCCCGAAACCATCGGGGCTGCCATCGATGTTCCCGACATCCGGAAATACTGGCTGCCCACCTTATTAGCCGGATGCGCTCCAGCCAGCCCCATATTTTGATTCACCAACCGGGCAGTAATATTCGACCCCGGTGCCACAAGGTCGGGTTTGACTGCTCCATTTTCACTTTTCCCATAGGCTGAGAAACTGGCCAGCACATCGTCTTTGGTGGATGCCGTTCCTTTATCATCCATCGCGCCGACCGTGATCGCAAAGGGATCGTTCGCTGGTGCGTAGATCGCCCCACTCCCTTTGTTTCCCGCAGAAACTACTACCACCACGCCGTTAAACCATAGGATCTCGACCGCCGCGTCCAATGGGCTGGTGTTATAGGACTCTGCCACCGCGCTGTTGAGAGAGAGGTTGATCACCCGGATATTATAGGTATCTTTATTATCCAGCACCCACTGCAGGCCCGCTACCACGTCCTTCATCATCGCGCTGCCGTCGTCGTTGCTGACCTTTACATTGATGATATTCACCATCGGTGCAACGCCGATGTACTTGCCGGACGATTTACTCCCGTCGCCGCCAATGATGCTGGCCACGTGCGTCCCATGCCCGTACCCATCGGATGGGGATTGGTTGTAATCAGAGTTAAAGCGGACGTCTGCAACCTGGCGGTTGACACCCATGTTGGTGTATAGATCCCCGTTCGGGTTGACACCGCTGTCAATAACCGCTACCCCAATGCCTTGGCCTTGGATGTATGGCTTGGAATTCCAAACTTTGTCGGCGCGGATGGCGCTGATATAGGCGTTTGCCAGGTTCGTTGTATCCACGCACTGCGCGCAGGCGCTCGACTCTAATGCCGCATCCAGCGATACCCAGCGTACACTACTGGCTTTCGATAATTGCACGGCCTCGCTGGCGCTCATTTTAGCGGCAAAGGCATTGATGATGCGCAAGTCTTGGGTCACTTGGCCGCCTAGCGCCGCGACTCGTTCTTCCGCCTCGGTTGCCCCTGCCATTTTCTGGACGATCACGTCCACGCTCTGGTCGGGATTCTGCGCAGCCAGTTCAATGAGTACAGGCTGTGCTTTTGCTGCGCTTACTCCCTGAGCAGGGGACGCGGAGCCAAACAAACCCATAACCAGCACAGAGATAATAACGATCGGTAGGAAGGACTGCCTTATCTTCATTTTATTCCTCCTGATAACTTACCCAAAAAACACAATTTCCCTGAACTATTTTCACATGGATAGTCCATTGATTCAATACGTAGTTCTACGTATAAATTGGATACAGGCAGAAAATGGAAATGGTTGACCCGCTCGCTTGCCCCGGGGCTTTTGATGCTGATCTTCGAGAATGTGGGCGCTTCTCACAGATTTACGTCAGATTTTAACTCCGTTCTCTGGCTGTCTTACAAAGCCTCGGGAGAAAATTTCTCCCGAGGCTTTATGGTTGAACCGGCGCCCGCCCGTCGTGGCGGACCCTGTGAATTTTGTTAGACAGTACCCTTTATCGGGAATTCCAACCCACGTTGGGTTGTTTCAGGCATCCGGGATGAGGATTCGTTTGCCCCACCTGGTTGATCGTACAGCTGGGGCTGGTCGTTCCTGCCGCTATCCTTGAGCTGGTGCCTGCCACCATGACATTCATATATGACAATGCCAGGGTGAGAACAATGATATTTAAAAACTGAAAGAACTTCCTCATGTTAGCCTCCACTTGTGGAACTCTGAGATGATTTGGTCATTCCCCATTATGCTCCAGGTTTTCCGCTATACAATACGTAGTTCTACTTAATTATTGCTTGTACCCACGCCTTCTGCAATATCCCCGCATTTTGGGATGTGGACAGTGCGTTCCCGTTCACATCCCAAAATTCGGAATTCTCTCCCTCCCTTAAAGGGGAGGTCGCGGAGCATAAGCGAAGCGAATCCTGTGGACGCCGTAGGCGCCCGGGGTGGGGTCTCTGTGACGGGAAGCGTTTTCACTACCAGTAGATATTAATGTTTAATGGGCAGATTTGTTGAGCTGCAAGCCGGTAAAAAAAACAAGGCCCGTGATGTGATTAAATATTTCCTACTCGTTTATCGATATGATCCCTCGCCTGATCGCATACCGGATGAGGTCCGCTTTATTTTCCAGGCCCAATTTTCTCGCCAGATTGCTCCGGTGTACCTCGACCGTACGCGGACTGATTGCTAGCTTTTCGGCTATCTCGGCGCTTGACTTGCCTTCTGCCACCATTTGTAGGACTTCCCGTTCGCGCCTCGTAAGGGTCTCATACAGGTCCGAGGGCGCATCCTCGACCCTGAATCCGTTCGGTTCCAGGTGTTTGGAAAGTTTGGCGCTGAGATACTGATTTCCCAGGTTGACCTCACGCAGCGCATTTACCAATTCACTCGGACCAGTTTCCTTGAGGACATACCCGGCCGCTCCATTTTTCATCGCTTCTATTACATAGGCATCCGCGCTTTGCATCGAAAGGACAATGGTGCGCGTCATCGGGGAATTTTTTCTGACTTGGCGTAATACTTCCAGTCCGTTCATATTGGGCATCATCATATCGACGATAAGGATATCCGGCTTGAGTCGTTCGACTAATAGCAGCGCTTCAACACCATCTCCCGCTTCCCCTACGACCTTGAAATCTGGTTCGTCATCCAATAGATGGCGCAAACCCTGCCGTACGATTGGATGATCGTCAACCAATAGTATGGTTACGGGCATGATCTCTCCTTTCTACGGGCTGATGGTCAACCGGAAGCATAGCCAGGATCTGTGTGCCTTTGCCAGGGGCGGACTTGACTACCAGATATCCTCCCAACATGTTTGCGCGTTCGCGCATGCCGGCCAGGCCGGCTGTCGACCATTTGGATACATCCACGCCTGAGTTCAAACCCCGTCCCGTGATCGGTAATTTCTACCCCAAGTATATTTTCCCGGAGATTTAGCTGGACGGATGCTTTGGTGACTTGGGCGTAACGGGCGATATTGGTCAGGGCTTCTTGAATAATGCGATAAACGGTGGTTTCAACCTCGGGTGATAAGCGCTCGGTTAATCCATTGTGATTAAAAAGAAACCTCTATCCCTGTCTGTTTGGTGTAGCGCTCAAAGTGCCAGAGCAATGTGGGTAGGAGGCCGATATCATCGAGCATGGCGGGACGCAAATTGAGGGACATTTCGCGGATCTGTTCGATCAACCCGCCAACTGTCTCCTGCGCTTCATTTAATTGGGTCCCCTGCGCTTCCGAGGCTTGTTTTTTTGAAGACTCCAACATGAACTGCAATCCGGTCAACACCTGCCCAATTTCATCATGAAGTTCTCTGGCAATATGCCGGCGTTCGGTTTCCTGTATTTCAACCAGTCTGGTTGTAAGTGCTCTCTGGTATTCCCTTCCTCTTCGCACCTGTTCGAAGAGACTGGCATTTGTAATTGAAATCGCCGCCTGGTCCGCCAATCCCTGGAGCAGCGCCAGTGTGTCCTCGGGCAGATCGACCGGCTCTCCCATATATACCGGGATCAAAACCCCGATGAGTCTGTGTTGCCGGTATAACCCCGCGATCCCCATCGTATGGATATTTTGCTCTCTGAATAAGTCCCCATAAGGTAAATTGGGCATGCTCTGAACGTCGCTGATGGCGCTCACGGGTTTTTTTTCGGACAAAATAGACTCGAACACGCTTCCGGGGATTTCAAACTGTACGCCGCTGAATTTTTCCAGGTTTGTTAATTGGGTATTCGTGGCCATCATATTGAACACATCCTGCTTGGCGTTCTGTAGAAATACAGCCGTCGCGCTTGCCTTGAGCGCCAGGTTGCTGATCTTGCAAACCGTGTCAAGGACGGATGTCAATTCAAGCTGCGCGTTTAGGCGCGCTGCGGTTTCCACCAGGGCCTCGGCATGCTGCCTTTGCCTCTGGATCTCTCGCACGGTTTCCCGTTGTTTTGTAATATCTCTGAACACCAATACCATTCCCGCCGCTGTGCCCATCCCATCGCTAAGAATGTTTATGTCGGCTTCGACAGGGGTAGTCTTGCCGTATTTTGATAGGAGCAATCCTTCGAATTTTGTATCTGTTTTCTTTTGGGCCGATGACTGTTCAAGGCCAAACACTTCCACTCTTTCATGCGACGATTCGTCGAGCAGGGCAAAAACCTCGTAGAGCGTCTTGCCCATGGTTTCGATCTCGCTCCAGCCCGTCAATTGTTCTGCGATTGGGTTGATGAATCTGATTGTCCCTCGGGGGTCTAGTGCGATGACGCCGTCGCCAATGCCGTCCAGGACTGCGTTGAACCACCGTCTTCCTTCCCGGATCTCGGCTTCAAGGTGATGCCTGAGTAAAGCCGTTTCAATCGCCGCATAGATTTGTTTCCCGTCGAAGGGCCTGAAGATATAGCCGAATGGGCCGGTTGATTTGGCGCGTTGGATGGTTGTCTGCCCCGCAGTTCCGGTTATGTAAACAACCGGTATGTTGTAGTTGGTATGGATCAGCTCCCCGGTTTTGATTCCTGCTCTTTCCCCGTTCAAGCGGATATCTGTCAGGATTAAGGTCGGTTTGGATTCTTCGATTTTGCCGATGAGTTCTTCGTTGGACGTTGCAATTCCAACCACTCGATACCCCAGTTTTGTTAAACACTCGCTTAGCTCTTGAGCAATATTTCTTTCATTGATGACGATCAAGATACCGGTGGATGCCATTGGATTTTTCTTTTTTATCTGCAGATCCTGTTCTTGGATGCACCACAGGCGGGAATGCGGATCAGAATGGATTTCTGGGATAATTATCCTGCAAAAATAGATGAACGTGGTACATCAAAACCATATCAAACTCGTCGTGTGGTCAATTTGTCCCAGCCTCTAAGAATTGTATTAGACTTTCCTTCTCGTTACTCGTACAATCCCATAAATCAGATAGAATCCATAAAATGCCTGTTTTGAATGGTTCCTTCTCCCGTCGTGATTTTCTCAAGCTTACCGGCGCCGGGCTGCTGGGTGCATTTCTTGCCGAGCTTCGCCTGGACCGTGCCTGGGCCGCTGCCCCTGCCCAGGGCCGGATGACTCTCAGCGGCATTACCATGTTTAGCGATCCCTCCTTCAAAGCCGGGATACTCCATACCTACGGCCGCGATGAGGTGGTGAGCATTACCGGCGAAGTGGAGGGGGATGCCGGCAATCCCTATAATAATAAATGGTATCAGCTCGACGGCCAGGGCTATACCTACTCGGGCTGGGTCCAGCCGGTGGAGACGGATTATCAGAAACCGGTCTTCGAGATCCCGACAGCCGGGCAGTTGGGCGAAGTCACCGTGCCCTTCAGCCTTACGCGTAACGACGCCAGCTATTCGGCTGAAAGCGGCTATCGTATTTACTTTGCAGAGACGCATTGGGTTACCGGCGTTAAGGTAAATCCCTACGAAAAGGGGATTTGGTATAAAGTCTACGACAGCCTGCACCAGACCTCGCTTTATATTCCTGCCAGCGACATGCGACTTGTTCCAGACGACGAACTGACCACGCTCTCCGCTGATGTACCCAATGAGCGCAAGCATATTTATGTGGATACCGCCACCCAGTCTGTCACCGTATTTGAAGATGACAAGGCCGTCCTGGTGACGCGCTGCTCCAGCGGCGGCAAAGGGACGAAGACTCCCCTCGGCAAATTCCTGACCTTCCACAAAGGCCCCACCATCCACATGACCAATGATGGCGAAGTCGGCGCGGGTCATGGCTATGACCTTCCGGGTGTGCCATGGGTCAGTTTCTTCACGGGCACCGGCGATTCCTTCCATGGCACCTATTGGCACAACGATTATGGCAAACCGCGCAGTCATGGCTGCGTGAACCTGTCCCCCGCCGACGCAAAATTTATTTATCGCTGGACCCTTCCCCTGGTTCCACCTGATACGCAGTATCTTTACAAGCCGGGCCAGGGAACGAACGTCGAGATTGTTTCGTCAAATTCGTGAACCACCCCTTCCGCCGCCAGGCCCGGCTTCGAAAAGTCGTATCTACTCACACCTGCTGCAAAATTCGGATTTCTCTCCTCCCCTTTAGGGGATCGCGCAGCATCCCGGAGCGCAGCGGAGGGAGGCCGGGGTGGGGTCTCTGTGGGTAAATACGAAAAGTCATAGCTGCAAATTTGTACCGGATATCAAATTACTTACGCCCCTGTATCTCCGAAAAAAACGGATGTGTGCGGGTGCACACCCCGCACACGTCCGTTTTTTTCGTATGCTTTGTTCCAAGCTGTATAAGCCTGGGACAAAGCATGTGAATACCTCGACAATGTCACATTAGAAGAAATCCCCGATTTTTGGGATATGGGGCGGGTGTTCACCCCGCCCCATATCCCAAAAATCGGACACCTTTTGAATAATGTGGCATTTTCAAGATGCTTAGGAGCATACTATGTCAGTACAACCCTTATTTGCCGGCCTCGTGGTGGACGAGCGGGACCGGGTTGCCGAAAGCGCGCTGGTTGGCGAGGAGCCATACTACGTCGTGGACGATGCCGGTTTCCGCCGTCACATACCTGCTGCCCAGGTGGACCGTCAGGTATTAAAACAAATGCAGGAAATGATGAAGGGCAGCGAGGGCTTGATCTCCGAACAGACCGCCAAGATGCTCGGGCAGGAAGACATTTTTTCCAAAGCCCTCATCGAACAGCAGCTCAAGAACATGGATCAGCAGTTCGATGCCCTCATGCAGCAGGGCATTCCCGAAGAGGGCCGCGCCTATCTGGGAATGATCGGCTTCAAGATAGTGATCAACCTCCACGGCGAGGTCCTGCGCATCGAACAGCCCAGCGCCCCCGATAACGGCGAAGGCGAAGAATAACCAGGAGGGATATACTTCCCTCACGATTTCACTACTTACCAATCACCGTTCTCTTTTCCCTTCTCTCTTCGCCACTTTTCACTTTCAATTTCCAACATAACACCTCTGACATGGAACTCGAAACCCAGAACTTCCACACCTCGCACTCTCTACTTTCCACTTTCCAACCTTAAACCTTCTACCTTAAAACCTTGAACTCTCACCGCCTGCCGCGCAACATCTGGGTCGTAACCCTCACCTCCTTCTTCACCGACATCTCCTCGGAGATGATCTTCAACCTCATCCCGCTCTTCCTCGCCAACGTCCTGGGCGTGGGCACTGCCATCATCGGCCTCATCGATGGCATCGCCGAAACCACCGCCAGCCTCACAAAAGTTTATGCCGGCGCCTACTCCGATAAGCTCGGCCGGCGCAAATGGCTGGCCGTTGCAGGTTATGCCCTGTCGGCCCTGTCGAAGCCTTTCCTCTATTTGACGGATGTCTGGGGCGGAGTCTTGGCTGTGCGCTTTGCCGATCGCATGGGCAAAGGCATCCGCACCGCGCCTCGTGACGCGCTGGTTGCGGACAGCATCGACGAGAAACAGCGCGGGCTGGCCTTCGGTGTTCATCGTGCCGGTGATACAGCCGGCGCCTTTGTCGGGCTGGGTCTCGCCGCGCTCATCGTCTGGCTGACCCAGGCCGGCGCAGCAGACTTAACGCGCCATACCTTCCAGATCGTGGTGTTGGCTAGCATCATCCCGGGGGTGTTGGCCGTGTTGGTTTTGGCCCTGGCCGCCAACGACGTACCTGGGACCAGGAAAGCCTCGGGCGGCCTCCGGCTCACGCTCGAAGGCATGGGCCCTCGCTTTAAACTTTTCCTGTTTGTGGTGGTCCTGTTCACATTAGGCAACTCGTCCGATTCCTTCGTTGTCCTGCTCGGACAGAACCGCGGCCTCGACGTCTTGCAGATCATGCTGATGGTAATGACCTTCAACCTGGTCTACGCCGCTCTGGCTGGCCCGCTGGGTGCACTCTCCGACAGGCTTGGCCGCCGCAGGCTGATCATCGGCGGCTGGGTCGCCTACGGACTGGTGTATCTGGGCCTGGCCTTATCCCGCACGGGCTGGCAGGTGTGGGTCTTGTATGGGTTATATGGCATCTATTACGGCGCGACCGATGGCGTGGCGCGTGCGCTGGTGGCTGATCTCGTCCCCGACGCTCGCCGCGGCGCTGCCTATGGACTCTACAACGCCGCGATTGGCATCACTGCCTTGCCGGCCTCCTTGATCGCCGGCCTGCTCTGGCAAGGTGCAGGTTCATGGACGGGTTTAGGCCCGTCAGCGCCTTTCTTCTTCGGCGCGGCCTTGGCCCTCCTCGCCGGAATATTATTCTGGCGCTTGGTACCTTCGAGTTAAGTAGCTGCTTACGGCTTCCTGTAATGTACCCGAAAATAGTTCAACAATAATATATTGCTCCTTCGGGGGCTTCGCGAAGCATAAAATAGCCTGAGCTTGGGATAAGAAACTGTAGGGGTAACTCGTCAGGTTATATCCGTCATTATTTCAAGGCAAGGAACCACGCTTTGCCATAGCCTTGTCAGGTCCAGGGAGAGTCGCCCAATTTATGCTGCCGAATCATTACTCCGAATTCACGTTAAAATAATTATAAATACTTACGAACGACTACAAGTTATCTCAAAAATAACACTGTCATTGCGACCGCAGGTCCGCTGTTCTTTGCGGAGAGGGTGTCCTTCCCGATGACATCTTACTCGTAGAGTAAGCAATCTCGATCTTGCCAGCAAAGCTATTTTTGAGGCCAGTTCTCCTTATATACAAATTAATTCCCATATTGGAAAGGAAACCGTGATGAAAATCGTTTTAAATGTTGTAGGCATAGTGTTGCTCCTCCTCGGCCTAGTTTTTTTCCTGCAAGGCCTCAACGTATTGCTCGGCAGTCCCATGTCCGGCCAGCCCCAATGGGTCATTATTGGCGGCATTCTCGTGATCATCGGCTTGGGCCTGTTCTGGTTCGCCAATCGCCGCAAGACCTGATTCTGGAAAGATGGCCTACCAGTTCCCAACCTCCTTGGCGTTATTTCGCGTCCCCCGCCTGCCGCTTATCGCCTTTCGGCAAATTAAAGATTTGTATTTTCTCAACCGCTTCTATATGAGGGTCCCGAAAAAAAAGGGATTTGTCCGGGGCATAAGCAATTACTGGCTGGAATGAAGGAGAGAGATTGTCAGTTGGGCTTCTTCTTGTTCTGATACCCTTGGTTTTCGTCGTGGCCGCTGCATATGCGTCCGTTGGCTTGGGTGGCGGCACCGGATATCTTGCCATCATGACGCTGGTTGGAATATCAGCCACCGTCATGACACCAACGGCATTACTACTAAACCTTGTAGTCACCGGCGTAGCTTTAATGCGTTTTGGCCTGGCCGGGCGTTTGAAGTGGAGACTTTTCCTGCCGTTCCTGTTGCCGGCCATGCCAGCTGCGTTCCTGGGTGGGTTCGTAACAGCGGATCGAAAGATATTTCTGGGAATATTGGCAGCCGCCCTTGCAATCGCAGCCATCGCGATGTTTCGAAATGCACAAAATGTACAAGAGCAGGAATATGAACCGGATCGTCTTCATTTATTATTGGTAGGAATCCCGACGGGACTTGTTATCGGGGTTCTTTCAGGATTCTTGGGAATTGGGGGCGGTGTATTTCTTGGACCAATAATTCTTTTTCTCGGATGGGCGGGGCCAAAAGAGGTGGCAGCCATGAATTCCGCCCTGATACTCATATTGTCGGCTATTGCACTGGCGGCGCATGGAATTAAAAGTGGAATTGAGTTGGGCGTCATACTGCCTTTAGCCGTGGCAGCAGTCCTAGGTGGATTAGGCGGGGCGACACTTGCCGAGAAGAAGCTTTCTGCCAATGTGCTTCAGCGCGTGTTTGCAGTCATCGTGCTGATCGCCGCTATCAAGGCGGCCTATGATGCGCTACCCAAATAGGAGCGACTGATGCCGACTGTTAGGCGCTATTTTCGTAGGTCGCCCCCCGGTTTCGCTAAAGCTCATCCACACACGTTCATGGCAGGGCTCAGGCAAAATCCTCGCCGTTTATAAAGTTAGCCGTAGGAAAGCGTAGCCCGCCCGCCTGCCTAACAGTATCCCCCAAGTGGCGGAGAACAGGCCTACCCGGGCGTAGGATGCGGCTGCGGAGTATTTTATGTAAGATAACAATTATGCCCCGCGTATATCTAGCCGATGCCAAGCTCCAGGAACGTTCTGCTCTCAGGTTGGTATTGTTGGATCTGAATATGGAGATCGGCGGTGAAGCCGCCGACTGGTTAACCACATTAGCTCAGGTCCCAGTGAGCCATATAGACATATTATTGGTGGAATGGGATTTACTTCCAAATGAGCCTGCGGCAGCGCTTATCGAGCTTCGAACAGCCTGCCCGGATGCACTGGTTATCATCCTCATCAGCCATTTGGATGCCCGTCAGCAAGCCGCACTCTCCGCCGGTGCGGACGCATTCATTAGTAAAAGTGAGACCCCTGACCGTGTGGCCGAACATTTGAGAAACGTCGCTGCGGGTGTTCCGATCAAATAATGCCGTCTGGCTTATATGCCAGGGACAAGTGGACCTCAAAAAACGCCCTTCCGAAAAAGGGCGTTTTTTGTTGCTAAAAAGCTATTTTAATTTCAAACAAGATGAGGCGCATTGATTCCATCGCGCTTAGGTCCCGTACACATCCAAAAATTCGGAATCATCTCCCTCCCCTTTAGGGGAGGGTCGGGGTGAGGTCTCCATGCAAGGCTCAGGCAAGATCCTCGCCGTTTATGAAGTGAGTTGCAAGAAAGCGTAAAACAAACCTTCATTAGCCGGCGTTCTGGCAGGCTCGTCGTAGTAGGGCGGCGGGCGAGACCAAAGTCTCCAAGACTGTTAGTAGAGACTTTGTGACAGTAGCAGGAGATGAGCGAAATGATAAAATCGCGGAGGAGTTGATGAACATGGATGCCCTGCAAATTGGCTCGCTCATATTTTTCGTGGTGGTAATTGTTGGATATGTACTTTGGCTAAGATGGATGCGGGGTTCTGTGAGAGAAATATCCGCAAAGCAAAAAGGGGGCTTGAGGGACAACCCTGAAGTAGCGAAGCAAATCCAGAATGTGTATATTGTCCACCTCTGTTTTATCGCGGCGCAAGTCATCTTGTGCGCAATAACCGTGTTCTCCCCGCTATCGGCCATAGGATGGATGATCGCAATTCCCTTGCTCTTCGCGCTCAACTTCGGTTCCCGCCTCCGGGCCAAGAAGGTCATGCTGGAACTGCTTGAAGAAGGCAAGGCTTGATGCCATCATAGGTCAATGACTAATGGGGGCAGCAGTTCTTCTCGGTCAGTCAAGATAAGCGGAATTCCAACTTCCCTGGCTTGCAGCCAGAGCCGAAGCCGTGAGTACAAGTCATCTCAAAATAGGCCTCTGTCATTGCGACCGCAGGTCCGCTGTTCTTTGCGGAGAGCGTTCCCCAGCGACGACATCGTACTCGTAGAGTAAGCAATCTCGATCTTGCTGTCAAAGATATTTTTGAGTCCAGTTCTGGTTACCTTATAATTGTAGAAACACCGATCGAGAAATAACAAGGAGGGCAGCCATGATCACGGGCAGGGAATTAACGCGGGAGGAAATCGGTCAGATCTGGGACATCGACCGCAGCGAGATCATCGAGAACATCTATTATCCGGAGAACGAGGGGCTCGTCCTCAAGCCGGAATATTACAACATGACCGGCTGGCCGCCGGGCGAAGCCGAGCTCTACACCCCGCTCCTGCTGGACTGCTTCGACCGCCATGGCTGGTTCTATGGACTCTTCGATGATGGCCGGATCATCGGCGTCGTCGTATTGGAAAGCAAATTCATCGGCAGCCGCAAAGACCTGCTGCAGCTAAAATTCCTGCACGTCAGCAGCGCCTATCGCAAACAGGGGCTGGGCCATCGGCTTTACGAATTGGCCCGGGACCGCGCCCGCACCTTGGGAGCCAAAGGCCTCTATATCTCCGCAACCCCCTCCGAGAATACCGTCAACTTCTATATGCGTCTGGGCAGCGTCGTCACAAAAGAACCCGACCCGCAGCTATTCCAGCTCGAGCCCGAAGACATCCATTTGGAATGTCCAATATAGTGGATTGCACTCAGCCAGCCCGTAGGGCTTTCATGTACTCAGCAGGGGCTTTAGCCCCGGCGGGCAACATCAAGAATCACTTTTTACAGACCGCCAGGCTGCAAGTAAGTTTACCCGCCTAACTTCGTCATATATCATGGCACACGCTTCATTTCCGTGTTCCCATCTCTACCTCTTTCCCTGCTTCCGTCTTTACCTCTCTCCAGATTTCCGCTTTTTTCTTTTCCCTCTTTCTCTGCTCTTTGCCTCTTTGCGCCCAAGTGGTCGGCGATCTCCCGACCATTGCGTTAAATCTCTTCTTTGTTCTTCCTGCGAAAATCTCCCCAATCTGCGGATGAATTCTTTGTTTTTTTCCCTGTTTCCCTGTCTACGTGTTTCCTTGTCTCCGTGTTTACGTTCTTCCATGCCTCCCTCTTTCCCAGTTCCCCAATTACCTGATTCCTAATTACCTGATCCCTGATTCCGCATTACCTTCTCCCAATGAAAGGATAATATGAAGATCGGTTTACAGATTCCAAACTTCACCTGGCCCACCGGCCCCAAAGAGATTGGCACCAAACTGGCCGAGATTGCCCGCACCGCCGATGAGCAGGGCTTTTCAAGCATCTGGGTCATGGATCACTTCTTCCAGATCGGCAGCCCCGACCGTTCCAGCGGTCTTGGCCCCGCGGAAGATGAAATGATGGAAAGTTACAGCACGCTATCGTATCTGGCAGGCTTCACGAAGAAAGCCCGGCTGGGCACAATGGTGACCGGCGTGGTCTATCGCCACCCCGGGATCCTCATCAAGACCGTTACGACTCTCGATGTCCTTTCGGGCGGCCGCGCCTGGTTGGGCATCGGCGCCGCCTGGAACGAGCGCGAAGCCAAAGGCCTTGGCGTCCCTTTCCCTGATAAAAAGGAACGCTTTGAGCGCCTGGAGGAGACGCTTCAGATCGCCAAACAGATGTGGTCCTCGAACAACGGACCCTTCAAGGGCAGGCAGTTCCAATTGGCGGAAACGCTCTGCAGTCCGCAGCCCATCACCAGGCCCCATCCTCCCATCCTCATCGGCGGTGGCGGCGAGCAAAAGACCCTTCGGCTCGTGGCCCAGTATGCCGATGCCTGCAATCTCTTCGCGCGCATGGGAGTCGATACGGTGTCCCACAAACTCGACGTCCTCAAGGCGCATTGTGAAAAAGTCGGCCGCGATTACGCCGAGATCGAGAAGACCACCCTCAGTTCCATCCACCTCGCCCCCGGCAAGATGACCGCCAAAGATGTGATCCAGGAATGCCGCACCTTGGCTGGCCTGGGTATTCAGCATTGCATCTTCAACATGCCCAATGTTCACGAAATCAAACCCCTGGAGATCTTCGGCAAAGAGATCATTCCCGCCCTGGCGGCCCTATAAGGGCACAACATAGCGCAGCGTATCCCGTGGAGTTGTGCCCGCTGTAGGGGCACATCATAGTGCGATGGAATCAACACGTCTAGTTCCATTTGAAATCGAAATAATACTCTAGCAATAACCGCCCCTGCTTAGGGACGGTTTTACAGGACAAATGACGCGTGGCTTGGGGCGCGTAATTCCGCGTGATATTGATAGTTGAGTGATTCTGTCCTCTTATCCTTGACCGTGTAATGTCCGAACCGCTAGCAGGGCGTTATGCCGCCTATACATGGTGTATCATCCATACCGTATATAGACTGGCTAGCTGGCACTTGCGAAGGAGCCAAGATGAAACGTTTGATGAAACTCATTATGGGCTTCTACCTCCTCCTATCAATTGTCAGTTGTGGCTTGGCACAACCCGACCAGATTGCTACAACGCCGATATCCACCCCGACCCCAAAAGGGTGCCTTACCACTATAAACGATAGCCATATGCATCAATGGGCTGAGACCGGCTCATTGAGCTATGTAATCAAATCAAGTGAGAATGATCTTTCTATATTTGCCGGAACTTACTTGATTACTGTCAATGATGGAAAAATCACCTCGGTAGAAGTATTAGTGGCCCGGGGGATTGAGTACGTGGGCCCTGCTGATTTTCACTCATTTGAGCCACTAACGATTGAAGGTATGTTTAACTCGATTGGTGAGAGTGCAAATGGTTACCGGGGCTTGACATGCCTTTCCACGTACGACCCGAAATATGGCTATCCAACCCGCGTGCAAATATACGACCTTTGTACCGACTGTGTTACCTCGATAACAGCGACGCTGATGTCACTATCGCCATCATCAACAAAGGAACCATAATATTCGTCACGCAAAACCTTGTGTACTCGGCTAGTGATATTCGTCCCGGCGAAGGGCAGAACACCACACCCAAGCGAGTTCCATCAAATCAAATTCATGCTGTCCCGCCTACCACCAAGTGCCGCGCACCGTTCGTTCTGATCAACAAGGACTATTAGAGCCATGCTCGAAGCTGACTTCTACGGGAAGCTTCTTCCCACTAATCCAGATATCAAGCAAGTACTCGAAAGTATTCGATCCGAGTACAGCATCCCAGAGATCAGCCCCCAGGACGACAGTCTCAGGGTACTACTGCGGCATGAGTTGGAAATCAACTGGAAAGCCGTTCATGCTGAAATCCTGCAACGCCTGAAGGACCTACCCGACCGCTTGCCCGAAAGTATGATGAAAGCTTATCGTGCTTGCCACATGTTCACGAAGAAGGGCATCGTAGATCCCGAACTCAAAGACCAGAAGGCGAAGCTAGCCGCAAAGGGAAAGGTCCTGGATGCCAAGAAGAATGCCCTTGCGCTAAATCTTCTCTTTCCTCTTTCTGCGAAATCCCTCTAATCTGCGGATAAATCTTTGTTCTTTTCCCTGTTTCCTTATTTACGTATTTCCGCTCTTCCTCTTTTCTCTTTCCCCTCCATCTGGTTTCCATTGTGCCCTTCGTGATGAAAGCTCTTGAATTTTTTCCTTTGTGTTCCTTCGTGCCCTTCGTGGTGAAAGCTCTTGAATCTTTTCTTTCGTGTCTAAATCTCTTTTCTCCATAAAAAATCCGCCTGCACTGCGCTCTTTCAGTGGGCAAGTCCGTCTCGACCGCGTTTGTCCGCGTTCTAGTCTTTGCCTCGCTTAGCGTTTAAACCTCTATTCTCTACCTCCAAGAAACGGAGACCAACATGAACGATCACCCAGACCTAAAGCCTGTGCTCGATTTCCTCAGCGGGCTTCAAAAGAACAACAACAAGCCCTGGTTCGAGGCGCACCGCCCTGCCTATGAGAATGCAAAAGGCCAGTTCGAAGCATTCGTTGACGGATTGATCGCCGCCTTTGGCCCTGTCGAGGATTTGGGCGGGGTCACCTCCAAAGATTGCGTCATGCGCATCTATCGCGATATCCGGTTCTCGAAGGACAAATCTCCCTACAAGATGAACATGGCCGCTTCGATTGGCCCCGGAGGCAAAAAGTCGACGACGCCTGACCTATTACCTGCATATAGAGCCTCATGACGCCTCCATGGTTGCCGGCGGATTGCACGCACCTGACTCAGCGCAGATTATCAAATTTCGCGAGGCCATTGACCGCGATGCCAGGCCCTTCAAAAAAGTTGTAAATAACAATGCATTCAAAAAATACTTTGGGGGCGTGGAGGGTGAAAAATTAAAGACCGTGCCCAAGGGCTACGATCGTGATCATCCCGAGATCGATTTGCTGCGCCTGAAAGAGGTCGTCGCGCTCCATCGTCTCACCGACGACATGCTGCTCTCGCCAAATTTAAGCGCTCACGTCATGGATGCCTTCACAGCCATGAAACCATTTCTGGACTATCTCAATTCGGTGATCCTCCAATGACCTTCGCCCAAATTGTAGTAGCGACTTTAGTCGCCCTTTCCCTCACAAAATCCTTGTCCTAAATCGACGCGAAAATAGATTATTCCAGCATTAGCGGAATTTTAGAGAAGACTAACCATCGCCCGCGCCCTATAGTAGTAGACTTGCCCGTTGGTAAATTACCCTGGGCGATCCTGCTCATGGAAACGCGCGCTGGAAGCTCGCCGTCAGCCGCGCATTCACATTACAGTCGGGGGGTGGGATCGCTCGCAGGGCTTCGAAATTTAGGAAAAGTGAAATTCCAGAATGCCGGAAAAACCTTCCCAGCCCATTTTTTATGATCCGGAAAACCGCCGTTGGCGGTGGTTCAAGGGGGTTACTCAGCTGCTCGGAGTGCTCCTTACCCTTGTTTTCTGCGGACTGATCACAAGCATATTGACTACTCCTATCCTTCCCAGCCTTGCCCTGGCTCCTATAAAACCGCTCTTAGGACAAAGTCATGCGTCGGCGCCTACGCCTATGCCAACAGCCCTTCCAACGATCCAACTGCAGAACCTGCAAACACAGGTTCTCCAGCAGGCCAGGGTGGAAACTCGACACCAGGAGCTGTTTGGGATCAAAGAACCGGTGAGGGCGATCAAACGCTTCCATGTCTCTCAAAAAAATCCGACCGTGTCTGCCGCTCCGCCTTCTGGTCCTTCAGTATCCTCATCTCTGACTCCAATCGCTGGCAGTTCACTCTCTACGCCCACTCCCGCTTTCACCCCTGCCCCCGCGCCAATATTTAACCCGGTCAACCCGGTCGCTCCCGTCTCACCTGCGAATACCGAAGTGATCGGCTTTTACGTCGATTGGGACGATAACAGCTTTACTTCCCTGAAACAAAACATCTCCCATATTGATAAACTGATCCCCGAATGGCTGCATCTCACCGATGCTACTGGCACGATCGCCCCGGACGATCTGCGACAGCAGCAGGAGCAACGGACTTCATCAACTTGAATCGTCCCAACCTTCCGATCATGCCCTCTGATCAACAACTACAATAACGACACGCAATCCTGGGAAGGCGACATGCTCGGCAAAATGCTCGCCAATCCGGCCGCCCGCAGTCAAACCATAAAATCGCTGCTCGATTATGTGCAGAGCAATCATTTCGCAGGGATCAGCATCGACTTTGAAAATATACCGGCGGGCAGCCAGGCCGACCTGACAACGTTCATGCGGGAGTTGTACGCCCAATTCCATCCGCTCCATCTGGAAGTATCCCAATCCGTGCCCGTTGACGACCCCAGTTATGATTATGTGAGCCTGGCTCAATGCAACGATTATTTGCTTCTGATGACCTATGATGAGCATTGGGATGGCAGCGATGCGGGTCCGGTTGCCTCGCAGCAGTGGTTCATGAATGCCCTGGCTGACCCGCTTCGCCGAGGTGGACCCTTCCAAGTATGTGGTCGGCATCGGCAATTATGGATATGACTGGCCTGCGCCAGGTCAGGCTTTGAAGTTTCGTTCCAGCAGGCCATCCAGACCGCCCAGAACTATAATGCGACCATCCATTTCGATCCGGTCTCCCTTAATTCATACTTCGACTACACCGATAACAACGGGCTGCTCCACCACGTTTGGTATTTGGATGCCCTGTCCGCCTTCGATCAAATAGCCGCAACACACCAGTACAAAGTTCGCGGACTTGCGCTTTGGCGCATGGGTTCGGAAGACCCATCCATCTGGCAGGTTCTTGATAATCGCGCCAATCTCGATTCCACCGTCTCCAATTCGTTATCAGATCTCCAATACGGTTACGACGTTGTCTATTTGGGGACCGGTGAAGTCCTGAAAGTAACCGCCACCCCGCAAGACGGCCAGCGCGCGATCACCTACGACAGCCAGAGCAACCTGATCACCGGCGAACAATTCCTTTCGTATCCGTCTCCTTATGTGATCACACGCTGGGGCGGAAATGACCCGAAGAAAATAGCGATCACCTTCGACGATGGCCCGGATGCTCACTGGACTCCGCAGATCCTGGATATCTTGAAGCAATACAATGCGCACGCCACCTTCTTTGTGATCGGCGCAAGCGCCGACTTGAATCCCGGTTTGCTGCAACGGATCGTCAATGAAGGGAACGAGGTCGGCAACCATACCTTCACCCATCCTGATATTTCCACGATACCGCAGGAACAGCTGGACATCGAGCTCAATGCCACGCAGCGCCTCTTCGAAAGTGTAACGGGCCGGCGCACGCTCCTGTTTCGCCCGCCCTATGCCGAAGATGTCGAACCTTCGTCGCCTGATCAGGTCAGGCCCCTGATGCTCACCGGCCAGCTCGGCTACTACACCATCGGCATGCAGATCGACCCCAAGCGATTATTTGTCGCCCGGGGTGAATAACATCGTGCACTCCGTTATCACTCAGGCAGCCAGCGGTGCAGGCAACGTGATCCTTCTGCATGACGGCGGCGGCGACCGCACGCAGACCATTGCCGCCTTACCCCTTATCATCCAGCAGCTGCGCGCCCGCGGCTATCAGCTCGTGACCGTCTCCGACCTGATCGGCCTGTCGCGCGACCAGGTCATGCCGGTGATCCCGCCCGGTGAAAGGTTCCTGGCCAGCTTCAATAACCTCGGCTTCCAGGCCACCAGATGGCATGAACGCCTTTCTCACGACCTTCTTCATGGTCGGCATCGCGCTCGGGGTTTTGAGGTTCATGTTTATTGCCGCGCTTGCCATCATTGAAAAGCGGCAGGCCCGCCGCACGCGTTATCCGCCGGACTTTCAACCGACCCTGAGCGTCATCGTGCCCGCCCACAACGAAGCCAAAGTCATTGATAAGACCATCAACTCCCTGCTCCAAACTGACCTACCCCGGCGCCGAGATCATCGTCGTCGACGACGGCTCGACGGATAACACCTACGAACGCATGATCGAGTTGTTCGGTTCGAACCCGAAAGTCCGGGCCTATAAGAAACCGAACGAAGGCAAGGGCCAGGCGCTCAATTTCGGCATCGAAAGATCTCAGGCAGAGTCATCCTGGCCATCGATGCCGACACCATCCTCCTCCCCGATGCTGCCGATAAACTCGTCCGCCACTTTTCCGATCCCACAGGTGGGCGCCGTCGCCGGCAACGCCAAGGTCGGCAACCGCATCAATCTGCTGACCAAATGGCAGGCGCTGGAATATGTCACCAGCCAGAACCTGGACCGCCGTGCGTTTGCCGTATCGAACTGCATTACTGTTGTTCCGGGTGCCATCGGTGCCTGGCGGCGGCAGCTTGTCCTGGATCTGGGCGGATTCAACAACGATACCCTCGCCGAAGATGCCGAACTGACCCTCCGGATCCTGCGCAGCGGATACAGGATCAATTATGACGACGAGGCCATCGCCCTCACCGAGGCGCCCGATACCGTCCGCGCCTTCCTCAACCAGCGTTTCCGCTGGATGTATGGCACGCTTCAGGCCGCCTGGAAGAACCGCGACATCCTCCTGCGCCCGCGCTATGGCGCCCTGGGCATGCTGGCCATGCCGAATATCTTTGTTTTCCAGATCATCTTCCCCTTTATTTCGCCTCTCATGGATCTGGTGGCCGTTTCCTCCCTTTTGGTGATATTTGGGAAAGTTTTAATCACCCCGTCGACCCGACGCCCAGTGGGTTGACCAACCTGGTCTTCTTCTACGTATTGTTCCTGGGCCTCGATCTGTTCACTGCGCTGTTTGCATTTCTGCTCGAACGCAGGGAAGATCGAACCTTGTTATTCTGGTTGTTCTTTCAGCGCTTCTATTACCGCCAGTTGATTGTATTATGTTGCCGTTCAAGTCCGTCCTTGCAGCTATCCAGGGAGGTGTGGTGGGCTGGGGCAAAATGGATCGCAAAGCCACGGTCAGCGTCCAGATAGGTCATAAACAATAGTACTATTTTCGGGTTTCGTTCGTCCACGAAAATCGCTTATGCTATCAGATAGTCTGATCTGGGCTTCAAACCGGTATTCAGCATCGTCCCAATCCCATCTCCCCAGGTACCTGTAAATCGTTTAATATGTCGCTATTCCAATTGCGATATGTTTCTGTATCCGTAATTGCACGCCGCCACGTTGACGATTTCTCCGAAAAATGAATATGGGCGAAGGTGTGAGCATATACCTGTATCCCGTATCGCAATATGGATGCACCCATCCAAGAGGTGTGATTGAAAACTCTAAAACTCTCTCGATCATTGTTGCTGGCATTCTTGCCCGTCCTGCTGATGGCTTGTGAACCAAAAGCTCCCCCACCGACCTCATCCCCACTCTGCTCAGTTCTTCAACTCCCATGCCCACTCCCACTTTACCCCAACGGTCATTCCAACCCAAACAGAAACACCCACCCCTGCCCCTGCCGGCTGGTGTGCGCCTTCCGGCAAACCCAAGAGCGACTTTCTCGTGATCGGCTATCTTCCCGATTATCGCGACTTCAATCCTGAGTGGGGCAACTGCCTCACCGACCTGATCTATTTCTCCGCCCAACCCAGGCCCGATGGCGGTCTCGACACCAGCCTGTTGAGCGAAGCTACTTTAAAGGCTTGCGCGCCATGAAGGAGCTCTACGGGACGCGCATTTTCATTTCGGTCGGCGGTTGGGAGCGCTCGCAGGGCTTTGGCCCCATGGTCACAGATCCAAAGGCCCGCAAAAAGTTCGAGGATAATCTCCTGGCCTTTAGTTTGGCGCATGGCCTGGATGGCGTGGACTTCGATTGGGAATTCCCGGAAAATGAAGCGCAGTACGCCGGGTACACCGCCTTGCTTCAGGACATCAAAACCGCCTTCCAGCCGCGTGGGATGCTGATTAGCATGGCCTTATCCCCCGACCCCGCTGGAGATTTAACCCGTCCGCTCTACAGATATGCGGACCGCATCCACGTCATGTCCTATGATCACGACGGGCAGCACTCCACCTTCGACCAGGCCGTGCAGGATTTGGATTATTTTGTTAACAGCGGGTTTGCCAAAATAAAATTAATGCTTGGCGTGCCGTTTTATGGGCGGGAGATAGCCAACTTCGACAATGAATTTACCTATGCCGAAATAATTCAGAATACCATCCTGCTCCGGAGACAGGACCAGGTGAATGGGATATATTTCAACGGCATGGACACCATCCAGCGAAAAACGTGTTACGCCCGTACCAACGGCTTTGGCGGCATCATGATCTGGGAGCTTGGGCAGGATAGCACTGATAATAATTCTCTCCTGCGCACCGTCTACCAGTACGCCGCCGGCGGCTGCACGCCATAATTAGTGACATTCAACTAAAAAAATTACAGAAAAATACTTAATCCTTCCCTTCAGAAAAAGCTACAATTTAGTTGACCTGAAGGTTCCCCGGATTTTGGAATCCTCTCTCTCACCTTTAGGGGATCACGACGCGGGTGGGCGCTGAAGCCGCACGGTTGCATGTAGGGGCGGGTTTTCGCGTAGCATAGGATCCCCGCTCTTGATCTTCGGGGACCCCCGAAGCGCAGCGCAGGGGGGTAAACCCGCCCAATACCCTACGAAAAAAATATTTACAATTTCCAAGGAAGGATTCTATGGAGATCCGAAAAATGGCAACTGCCGGTCAGGCAGCCAAGGCAATAAAGACCGGGCAGACCTCTTCCAGCGACCTGGTCAAGGAACTGCTCGCGTATATCGAAGAACACAACCCACCCTTGAATGCCATTGTCACACTGGACGCCGAAGGCGCTCTCCGGCAGGCCCGGGTCGCTGATGAAATGTTGCAGCGGGGTAAATTAATCGGCCCGCTTCACGGTGTGCCGATCACCATCAAGGATTCCTTCGAAACCGCCGGCATGCGTACCGTGAGCGGATTTCCACCTTTCGCCAATCGCATACCCTCCGAAGATGCCCCGCCCGTTGCGCGTCTCCGCAAAGCCGGTGCGATTATCCTCGGCAAAACGAATCTGCCTACCCTCGCCAGTGGTATCCAGTCGAACAACCCGGTCTTTGGCCGTACCAACAATCCTTGGGATCTAACCCGCACTCCCGGTGGCAGTTCGGGCGGCCCGGCCGCGGCCATCTCAGCAGGTCTCTCCTACCTTGAGCTTGGCAGCGACATCGGCGGGTCCATCCGTATCCCCGCCCACTTCTGCGGCGTTTATGGACTGAAATGCACTGGCGGCCGCGTTTCGGGGAAAGGCCATCTCGCCAGTCCAAAACCCCTGGCGCTTCCAAAAGGTTATGAGGCCCTGCTTCAGTTGGCCAGCATCGGCCCCCTTCGCGATCCATTGCTGATCTGCGCCTTGCATTTCCAATCGTTGCAGAGCCGGGCACGCCCGCTTTGGAGGAACCGACTGTGAAGGATTTGTCCCAACTGCGCATTGCCTGGACCGACGACTTCGGCGGCGCGCCCCTCGACAGCGAATCCAGCCGGCTGCTCCATGCCCTGGCCGACGGACTAAAACAGGCTGGCTGCCAGGTGGAAAAATGTTCGGGTGCCGGTTTTGATTACGAAGAGGCCTGGTTCGTTGCAGGGGCTTGCCTGGGAGCGATTAACACCCTGTTCCAGCCGCCCATGCTGCAGCAAACCCGAAAGCTGATCGGTCCCGTGCTTTCGCGATTGGGCCATCCCAACTCGCTTCAGCGCGGGCTGTATGCCGGCATGACCCTGCGTCCGCAGACCGTTGCCGACATGCTCAAAAAGCGTCAGGCGCTGATCGACCAGTGCGAGCGCTTCCTGTCGGTTTGGGATGCCTGGATCTGCCCGGTCTTTCCCACCCCGGCCTTCACGCATCGTAAACCGGATGCGCCTATCGAGATAGATAGCAAACCCTTTCCGCAATTGATGGCTAACCTGTTGCACAGCGTGATCTTCAATGTTACCGGCCACCCGGTTGTGACGGTTCCCATCGGTCTGACTGCCCAGGGCCTTCCTGTGGGCGTGCAGGTCATTGGGCGCCGGTGGCAGGAGATGGCTTTGCTTAATACTGCCGAAAAGATCGCCCTCCAAACCTCCGGATACCAACCGCCTCAATTACCGGTAAAGCCTTGACGCAACTACTCACACAACATTACCAAATCTTGATCTTTTCTTTGCGTTCTTTGCGATCTAGGTGGTCGGCGATTTCCCGGCTATGGCGTTAAATTCTTTTAGGCTGTCGGTCCATAAGATCAAAACGGAAAAACAAGATGCGTAAGCCACAATCATCTAACTCCCAAATTCGTATCCTGATCCCCGAAGGCTCCAGCCTATCGGCGGCGAGGCCATCGCGGCCCTCGGTCCTCTGGGATATTCTTTGGCGGTCTGCGATCCAAACCCTTCTTGTGTCTGTCGCTTTTCACGCTATGTTCACAGGTTCTATCGCGGCCCCAGGATGAGCAGCGATCCGGCTGCATATTTGGCCTTCATCTTGGGTCTGCTCCGGCAGGAACACTTTGAAGTTCTCCTCCCTGTGCATGAGAACGCTTTGCTTTTCTCAAAAGTCTACGGGCAGGTTTCTCGCCACGTCCATTGTGCGGTGGCAGCCTATACTGCTTTCGAGCGGGTCCAAAGTAAAACGGCCTTCACCCGCTTGCTCGACGAACTGGGTCTTCCCCACCCGCCTACCCGGCTGGTCACCTGTCGCAGGGAGATCGAGGCCCTTATCAATTTTCCTTATTATGTTAAAACCGCCTATGGCACGGCCGGGTTTGGCACCTGGCGGGTGGATGACGAAAAAGATCGATTGGCTGTCGTCCAGGCGCTGGAGGAAAATGGTTCTTTCGATGGAGCCGAGCCCGTTCTCATCCAGGGTATTTCTCCGGGCGTGCTGGAAGTTGTGCAGGCGGTATTTGACCATGGCCGGCTGGTCGCAGCCCATAATTATCGGCAAACGGCAGTCTGCGTGGGCGGTAGCGCCGCCGCCCGCGTGAAGATCGAGCGGCCCATTGTGATTCAACATCTGGTGAAACTGGGTCAGTCTTTGAGCTGGCATGGCAGTCTGATGATCGACTATCTCTTCGATGAACGGACGGCTCAGATAGCCTATATCGATCCCAACCCTCGCATCGGTGAGACGATGAACGCTGCCTTCAATGGCATCAATCTTGCCGATTTGATCGTGCGTCTTTCTGGGGGAAACAATTCCTTCCGCGACGGAGAAACGGGCGCCGGTTGAAAGTCATATCCTGATTACCATGCTGCTCGGCAAAGCCCACCAAAGCGGAACCCGTCGGGCGGTTCTGGGTGAGCTGCTGGCAGCCTTGCTCAAGACCGGTCGCTATCGTAATTCGCGCGAAGATTTTTCGAACTTGTATCAGGATTTCCCCAGCCTCATCCCCCTGTTCATGGTGGCTTTCCAATTATTGATCAATCCCGGGAGCAGTCGCAAGCTTGCAGCCGCCGCCGTTGCAAACTATGCCCTGACCCAATCAGCCGTCGAGCAAATCCAGGCCCTTCCCGTGGATTGACTTTTTCTGTATTATTTAATCCCCTTCCCTCTCAACCCTCAACCTCTATTCTCTATTCTCTATTCTCTATTCTCTATTCTCGGCTCTCTACTCTCTCTTCTCCGCTTTCCAACCTCGACCTCTCTCTTTGTCAAGGTCCCTTATTTCATACCAGTGCTGAATAGACTGGCTCAGGCTGCTTGAAGGGCAAATTGATGTGGCGACAGGCCCCGCAGGACTTGGTGCGGGGTGAAACTTCAAACATATCTGCTAACTCCTGTGCGCCTATACGCTTTTTATCAAGGAGTATCATAATAATGCTAACAAGCCTGTCAACTTTCATCTGATAGCCGCCTTCCAAAATTTCTTGTTATCATTATAGATTGTTGCCATACTGTTATAGAGGCGGCGAATTAGAAACACAATGAAAATGGAGGAAATTTATGTTTACAATCTATGTTTACGTTCTTGATACTTTAGCCGACTGGGAACTGGGGTATGTTATTTCGGAGCTGAATTCTGGTCGATTTTTCAAAAAGGGCGAGCAACGTGTATCGCTCAAAACGGTTAGTTATTCTAAAGAGCCAATCAATACAATGGGCGGGATGACAATAGTGCCCAATTGCTTAATTGATGATATTGTTGTGAGTGAAACAAGCATGTTGCTATTACCGGGCGCAGATACATGGAACGACCCAAAGCATGGCGCTATCATCGAAAAAGCAAGCGAATTTCTCTCTTTAGGCGCTACGGTGTGTGCAATCTGTGGGGCTACCGCTGCGCTTGCCAACTTTGGGCTATTGGATAAGCGTCCGCATACCAGTAATGGACCGGGATTTCTTGAAATGGTTTCTCCTGGTTATAAAGGGCAAAGTTTTTATATAGACAAGCCATCTGTAGCGGATAACAACCTTATTACTGCAAGTTCCACCGGAGCTTTGTTGTGGGCGAAACAAATTATTGAGCATTTAGGTGTTTTTCAATCAAACACACTGGAATCTTGGTATGAATATTTTAGTACCGGTGAGCCTAAACATTTCTTTGCCCTCATGCAAACTTTGCCGTCTAGCAATGAAAACTGATCCACCTTTGTCATAAACAGAACGGGGGCCTTACCTCCTCTTTCTCTTTCTTTTTTCTTTTTTCTTCTTCTTTTTCTATTTTCTATTCTCTATTTTTCACTTTCTACTGATCACTGCTCACTGATTACTTTTTCTTCTCTCTATTCTCTTTTCTCCACTCTCTGCTCTTAATGCAGTATCTGGCTCAAAAACAGCCGCGTCCGTTCCTCGCGCGGGCTGCTGAAGAATTCCTCAGGGCTTGCCTGTTCGATGATCTGCCCCTCATCCACGAAGACGATCCGGTTGGCAGCCGCCCTGGCAAAGCCCATTTCATGCGACACCACGATCATCGTCATCTCGTGCGCCAGTTCTTTCATCACGTCCAGCACTTCGCCGATCATTTCAGGGTCGAGGGCGGAGGTCGGCTCGTCGAAGAGCATCAGGCTTGGTTTCATCGCCAGCGCGCGCGCAATGGCCACGCGTTGCTGCTGCCCGCCCGAAAGCTGGTTGGGATACTGGTTGCGTTTGTCGGCTAATCCTACGCGAGTCAGCAGGCGTTCGGCCTCGGCTCGTGCCTGTTCCGCACGGGTTTTGCGCACGCGCACCGGGGCCTCCATGATGTTCTCCAGCGCGGTCAGATGCGGGAAAAGGTTGAAGCGCTGGAATACCATGCCGATCTCGGCTCGTTGGCGGGCAATGTTCTTTTCGCTGTCTTCCACCAGGCGGCCGTTGCGGTCGTGGTACCCGATCATGTGGCCGTTGACGTAAATATGCCCGCTGTTGATCTTCTCCAGATGGTTGATGCAGCGCAGGAAGGTGCTTTTCCCCGAGCCGGAAGGCCCGATGATAACCACCACTTCGTTCTTGCGCACTTCCAGGTCTGATGTCCTTCAGCACGTGCAGCGAGCCGAAGTGCTTGTTCACCTGCTCGGCCTTGACGATGATATTGCTGTCGGCCAGCTTCACTTGAGCGGAAACGGTGGTAGTCATCAACGCGCTCCTTTCCCGCTCGAGCCGGAGAACAGCCGCTGCATCATGCCCGGACCCTTCTCGATCCCCTTGCGTTCACCGAGTCCCAACTCGATCCGCGCCTGGATCACCGACCAGACGGTGTCAGAAACAGGTAATACAACGAGGCGGCAATGAACAACTCGAAAGGCTTGAAGACCCGCGCATTCACCTGGTTGAACCCGAAGAACAGCTCGCCGGCCGAGATCACTTCCATCAGCGACGTGGTCTTCATCATATTGTTGAACTCATTGCCCAGCGGCGGGATGATCACCTTGGCGGCCTGCGGCAGGACGATGCGCTGCATCGCCAGCCCCGACGTCATCCCCAGCGACTTGGCAGCCTCCATCTGGCCCGGGTCGATCAATTCGATCCCGGCTCGTATGATCTCCGCCATATAAGCGCCTTCGTTGATCCCCAGTGCCAGCGTGCCGGCCTGGATCGCGCCGGTGATAATAATCGCGCCGATGACGATATCCGGAAAATTATAGATGTGTGTTACGCCCAAGCCGAAGAAGAGCAGCGCCATCTGCACCAGCAGGGGCGTGCCTCGGAAATACCAGATGTAAATTTCGGAAGCCCATCGGAAGACGGGGAACTTCGACATCTTGCCGAGCGCGGCAAACAAGCCCAGCAAAACCCCCAGCGCCTGTGCGATCGATGCTGACCACCACTGTGGCGATCAAGCCGTTTCGGATAAGAGGATCTTGGAACGCCGAGGGCGGCCAGATATATTGAAAAAAAAGCGGCCAGTCAAAATGATACATGGCTCTCTCCCTATGATCGTTTTTTTGTATCTACTCACGCCTTCAGCGCCCAGGGCTAGGTAGGAGTGGGTTTGAAACCCGCCCTGGCGCTCGGGTGGAATTGTGATGCAAGCACCCTCACCACCAGTAGATGCCTATTTTACTGGAATAGCAGGCCGGCCGGGAATCAATTCCTGATCGGCCTGCTATTCATTAAACAAACTTATATTAGAGCCTATGGAAGCGTGACTGCGCCGCTCGTACAGGCCATATTTATCCAGGATCTTGGCGTAGGTCCCGTCAGCCATCATGCTCTTGAGCGCCGTTTGCACAGCCTGGCCAAATGGCGAGAGCGGAGCATTCGTGCAATCCGTCTGGCCGCAGGGAACGCTGATGCCTACCGGTGCCGGCTCGATCACCTGGCCCACCAATTGGAACTGATCGGGATGCTGGACAACATAGTAGCCCGCTACGGGCGTATCGGCGAAATATACTGCCACTTTGCCGGCCTGCAGCTGCTGCAGCGCATCCGTATCCTTCTGCGTAACGACCACGGTGGGGGCCTTCTTGCCGGCCGCGGTGCAGTCCGCGGGTAAGCCTTTGCCTTTGTAATCGCCGGTGCCCTGCAGGTAATCGACCTCAGTGGTGCCGCTCTCGGCCGCTACACTTTGGCCGCACAGGTCGGTCGGGGCATTGATGTTTTGCGGGTTGCCCTTGGCTGCCACCATGGACTGGCCGGCCTGGAAGTACAGGATCATGCTGACCTGCTTCTGGCGGTCAGTCGTGATGTTCTGGTCCGACATGATGATGTCGCACTTGCCGCTGGTGACCGCCGCGATGATCGTGTCGAACACGCTGTTGACGATCTGCACCTGCAGTCCGAGCCGTTTGGCGATCTCGGTGCCGATATCAATATCTGAACCGGTCGGGTTGCCGTTCGCGTCAAAGAACTCCATCGGGGGGTATGGCATGTCAGAGCAGATCAGCAGCTTGCCTTTTTGCGCCAGGAGCGTCGGGTCCACCGATGCCACTGGTGTAGGTACGGGAGCCTCTGTCGGTCCTGCCGTGGGCGCTGCCGTAACCACGACGGTTGCAAGCACCGTGACCGGCGCCTGCGTTGGCGTGCGCGGTCGGCGTGGCGCAAGCCGCCAACAATAGGCTGGCAAGAACAAGAATAACAAATACGGGGAACAACTTTTTCATTTCTCTCTCCTTTAGAGAATCAGATTCGTGAAGGCCTGTACAAATTTTGCCTTTAAATGTGTAAGCATAGGCCGATTCCCCAAAAAGCGCAAGAGTATAATTTTTCACAAATATTACTCACATCGCTTCCACTTTCCACTTTCTACTCTCTTTTCTCTTTTGCTCTTTTCTAATCACCTTATCTGCGCAATCTGCGGATAGTCCCTTTGCTCTTTTGCTTTCTACTCTCTTTTCTCCACTTTCCACTTTCTACTCTCTACCTTCCAATTTCAGAACCTTCAACTTTCTAACCGCTTAAGCCTTAAACTTTCCCCTTCATCCTCCCTTCGATCACCTTCCTCAACTCTTCCTGCACTTGATTCCATTCACGGCTTGCATCCACCACTGCCCAACGTCCCGGCTCCTGTCTCACCATCTCCAGATACCCCGCGCGCACGCGCTGATGGAATTCGATTGTATAAGCATCCAGCCGGTTCCATTCGGCCCCGTTCTGGGTTTTTCTTTTAAGCCCTGCTTCCACGTCGATATCCAGCAGGACGGTTAGATTCAGGGACCAGGCCCCCGGTTGCATACTTCACCAGTGCTCTGACTTCATCCAGGTTCTGCTGGTGTCCGTAGCCCTGGTAGGCAATGGTCGAATCGAAATAACGGTCAGAGATGACGATCTCGCCCGCCGCCAGCCGCGGTCTGATCACCTGCTCCACGATCTGGGCCCGCGCGGCTTGATAGAGCAGCGTCTCTGTCCGCGGATGCATCTCAGCGTTCTTCAGGTCATGCAGGATGCCTCGCACCTGCTCGCTGATCGAGGTCCCGCCCGGCTCGCGTGTGGGGAAAACGGTATAGCCTTTTTCTCGCAGGTATTCTACGAGAGGCGGCACGTGCGAGGTCTTGCCTGAGCCTTCAGGGCCTTCGAGGGTGATGAACATTGGTTCCTTACCTGACGATCAGATATCCACCGGCGATCAACAGAACGGCGCCGATGATCCGTATGGCATCGATTTGGCGGACGGCGGCGCCGAATAATCCAAACTGATCGATGAGGATCCCCATCGCCAGCTGCCCGATGATGATCAGCGCCAGGGCCGTGGTTGCGCCCAGGCGCGGCATTGTATGGTTGAGGGTCAGGTACAACACAACTCCGAAGAAACCGGAGCCTGCCATGTACCACGAGAGGCTGCGCCAGTTTTGGATGCTCTCACCCCCGCGTGCCAGCAATAGCACCCCCGAGAGGAATGCGCCGCTTACATGTACGACGAAGCTGCCGGCCGCGCTGCCGATCCGTTGACTCATCTGAGACACGATTGGGCCCTGCATTCCCACAGCGATCCCGCCCAAAATCCCGATCAGTATCGTTAATAGTATGCTCAACATTCGTTTTATACCTTTCCAACCGTGGCGACCTAACGGGCAGATGTTATTCGCGAGCCTGCACGGCCACAAACCATTGGCGCCTACTTCGACGATATGAACTGAGGTGCGGGTATTCTTCCCACCGGCCAGAGCCAACCTTCAACCTTCGGGCGACCGAAGGTGCAGGTGTTCTTTATTCGTGTCCTGCTCGAGCTTCAAGCCGCTATCGCCCACTTCGGCGATATGAATCGCCGAAGCTAACCTTCAACTTTCAACTTTAAACCTTCTGGTAAGTTCTCATTATACGTTCATCTTCTCTTTAATTCTCCCGTCATTTTACGGGCTTAGAATCCCCATTGTGAACACCAACAGAGCCATACCTCTTTCCACTCACAATTTCCGATTTCCAATTTCCCGATTCCTTTCCCCATTCCCGAGTCTCCTCCACTATTCCCAACTGCTCGATTATCGAATAACTGATTACTCGAATCTCTACTTTCTATCACTTTCTCTCTCTCTCCACTCTCTTCCTCTAAGGAGTTCTCCATGTCTATCAAACGAATTCTCTATGTAATATTGATTGCGGTTGTCGCCGGGATATCGGCGTTGTCAGGGGTTGTCGCGGGCGGTGCGCTTGTCTACCGTGCAGTACAGGCCCGCACCAGCCTGCCGGCCCCCATTCAGGAGGTCCTGCCCGCCAACAACACGAATCCCGGCCAGACCCTCACCCTCAACACCACCAATATTCAGACCGACATTACTCAGGCCGTGCAAAAAGTCGGGCCCGCCGTCGTGACCGTAGTGGGCACCATCCCCGGGCAGCCTTCTTTCTTCGGCTCGAGCGGCGATCAGACGGTCAGCGGCAGCGGTATCTTCATCTCGGACCAGGGCTATATCCTCACCAATAACCATGTGGTGGAAGGTACCAATAGCGTCACCATCGTGCTCTCCAATGGCAGCCAGGAAAAAGCCGCCATCGTCGGGACCGACCAATATAATGATATCGCCGTGCTCAAGGCGGATGGAAAGGTGCCTGCCGTAGCGACCCTCGGTAACTCGGATGTCCTCAAACCCGGTGAAATCGGTGATCGCCATCGGCTCCCCCTTGGGCGATTTCAAGAACACGGTCACGGTCGGCGTGGTCAGCGCCACGGGACGTTCGATTGACACCGGCCAGGGCTACTCCATCGAAGGCCTGCTTCAGACCGATGCGGCCATCAACCCGGGCAACTCCGGCGGCCCCTTGGTGGACTTGGCCGGCGAAGTGATCGGCATCAACACCCTGATCGTCCGCGGCACCGGGAACGGATCGGTGGCCGAAGGCTTGGGCTTTGCCATCCCCGTCAACACCGCGCAAGCAGTCGCCACCCAGATCATCCAAAAAGGTTATTTCGCACATCCCTTCCTGGGCATTTCTTATCAGCCTATTGCCCCCGATGTTGCCAGCGCCTATAACCTGCCCGCGCAGTGGGGCGCCTACGTGACCAACGTCCAAAGCAACAGCCCCGCCAGCCAGGCGGGCCTCCAGCAGGGCGATATCATCACCCAGGTTGGTAATGTAGCCATGGACGCCACCCACTCCTATCTCAACACCCTGTATACCTACAAACCGGGTGACAAGATAACCCTCGACGTGATCCGAAACGGCCAGAAAATGCAAGTGCAGGTCACCCTCGGCGAAGCCACCCACAACTAAGATTTCAAATCAAATCTTTTGCAAAAATCCCCGAATTTTGGGATGTGGACGGTGCTCTCCCGTTCACATCCCAAAATTCGGATTTCTTCCCCTCTCTACGCGCTTGCCCCCGAATAACGTCGTAACCCAAAAGTCCATATAAGCCGCGCCAGCCCCGCGAAGAGGACTGCCACCGCGAATGCCCCCAGCAGCGCCAACGCTGTGAGACGGCCCGTTAGCGCCTCCGCCGGGACCGTAACCGCGAACGCCACCGGCACCAGGAAGGTCAACCCGATGCGCAGCCAATCCGGATAGATCCCCACCGGCCAGCGTCCGGCGGCATAGATCGCCTGGAACACCATGACAAAATCGTTTAACCGAATCACCCAGAAGGCGATGGATGTCACGATCAACCAGAAACAGTAGACCAGGCTGCCTCCTATGATCAGCGCCGCGACGAAACTCAGCGCCTGCCACACGCCCACCTGCCGCTGCAGTTGCGTGATGGCCACCCCTACCACCACCAGGCCCACGATGACATCCGTCAGCGACCAGAGGCTGAACTCCCGCAGGCTGACCATCGCCTGGCTGTCCACCGGTTTCATCAATGCAAAATCCAGCGTGCCGCGCTCAATTTCGTTAAGCAGGCGATTCATATTGGGTTGTATGAAAGCAGCGATCACCCCGCCCATCAAAATATAAATGCCCATCACCATAAGCAGCTCGGGCCGTGACCAGCCTCCCAGTTCGTTGGTGTAGCTGAAGACCAGCACCAGTCCGATCAGGCCGGCTGCCAGGGAAATGAAAGATTGGAGCAGCTGGATGAAAAAGTTGAGCCGGTATTGAAATTCGTTGGCGATGCCAACCTTCAGGTAACTCCACATCAGGCTAAGAAATCTCATAATGACCTCATATCAATTGCCGCCGTAGGGGCGGATCATGATCCGCCCACTGCATCATAGCGTAGCGTACCACGTAGCGTGTGGATGATGCGCCCTGCGGACGATCGCCCGACGAACAACGTACCAACCACACGTAGGGGCAAAATATATTGTGCCCCGCCAACGATGTGCCCGGCCCCGCCATTTGCCCATCAATTGCCTACCGAAGAAAACCGCCGCACGGCAAAACGCCATACAAAATTGACCAGCGCCAGGGCTCCCAGGAACCACAAGAACTGGATGCCCAGCCCCGAAAGGAGCTCAACCGGGCTTGGTGATCCCGTAAGAGCATTGATCGGGAAAAAGAACATGGACTGGAAGGGCAGGAAATTTGCAACGTGCTGCACCCAGAGGGGCATTAGCGTCATCGGCACCAACCGTCCGGAGAGGATCAGCTCCAGCGCAAAGTACAGGTCATAGATCGCCCCCACGCGTGTGGTCCAAAAGGTGATCATCCCCAGCAGGGCTGAAAGCACGCTGCGCAGCAGATAAGCTCCCCAGATCGCGACTGCGAAAACCAACACCTGCAGCCAGCTGGGATTTAAGGTCGGCTTGAAGATCAGCGCCAGGATGGCCGCCATGGGCAGCCAGATCAGGATCATAAATATCTTCGATCCCGCGAAATCGCTCACATTGTTGTGGATCGGGTGGATCGGACGCATGAGCTCTGCGGACAGCTCGCCGTGCTGGATTCGCCATTCCCAGCCATCAGGCGAGCCCACAATGTTCATCTGGCGCACCAACATCCACACGATGTAGTAAGCTGCAAATCCACCGGGAGTGTATCCTTGCACCGATCCTCCATTGGTGCTGGCAATGGTGGACCACACCACCAGGTAGATGACCGGCTCAATAACCAGCCAGACGACGTACAGGAACGACTGCAGCCGGTACTGGAATTGAATCATCATGGATATCTTGGTGGCGACCAGGTAGTAGTCGAAGAGCCGCTTCATGCCATATCTCCCGCCGCCTCCATCAATTGCCTACCGACGAAAACCGCCGCACGCCGAAATGCCATACGAGGTTGACCAGCCCCAGGTATCCCAATATCCACAAGAGCTGGATCCCCAGCCCCGAAAGCAGCTCAACCGGGCTTGGTGATCCGGTCAGGGCGTTGATTGGGAAATAGAACATGGATTGGAAAGGCAGGAAATTTGCGAGATGCTGTACCCACAGGGGCATAAGTGTCATCGGCACCAGCCGTCCGGAGAGGATCAGCTCCAGCGCAAAGTACAGGTCATAAATTGCGCTTACACGGGTGGTCCAGAAGGTGATCGTCCCCAGCAGGGACAGCGCTAAGGAACGCAGCAAATAAGCCCCCCAGATCGCGATTGCAAAAACCAATATCTGCAGCCAGGTGGGGTGCATGACCGGCTTGAAGATCAGCGCCAGGACGGCGGCGATGGGCAGCCAGATCAGGATCATAAATACCTTCGATCCCGCATAATCGCTCACGTCGTTGTGGATCGGATGGATCGGCCGCATGAGCTCTGCGGACATACGGCCTTGTTGGATCCGCCATTCCCAATCCCACGGAGTGCGCATGATGTTCATCAGGCGCACTAACATCCAGACGATGTAGTAGGCGGCGAACCCACCCGGAGTGTATCCTTGCACCGATCCCCCATTGGAGCTGGCGATGGTGGACCATACCACCAGGTAAATGACCGGTTCGATGACCAGCCAGACGACATACAGGAACGACTGCAGCCGGTACTGGAATTGCACCATCATGGACATCTTGGCATTCATCACGTAGAAATCGAAGAGGCGCTTCATGCCGCCTCTCCCGCCGCGCTCTTCTGGCTGAAGACCTTCTCGATAACATCCTCGATGGGTGGGTCCTCGATGGTCAGGTCGTCCACCTGCTGTTCTGACAGGATGCGCGCCGTTACTTGCGGCGCCTCTGTTTTTCGGATGCGCAGGGTTACATGCGCTCCGTCTTTGTTTAGTACCTCCCCATATTGGCCCCAACTGCTGAAATTGCCGCTGTAGGTCACACACATCGTTTTGAATGCCGAGAATCGCTCCATCAACTGGCTCAGCTCGCCGTCGAATAGCAGTTTGCCGTTATGGATAATGATCACACGCTTGCAAAGCGCTTCTACGTCCGCCATGTAATGGCTGGTGAGCAGCACCGTTGCCCCGTAGCGCTGGTTATACTCGGCCACAAAACTGCGGATGCGGCGCTGCATCGTGACGTCCAGCCCGATGGTCGGCTCGTCCAGGAACAGCACTTTGGGACGGTGCAGCAAAGCCCCCACGATCTCCACCTTCATGCGCTCCCCCAGCGACAGGTTGCGCACCGGCTTGTTGATCAGCTCCTTTAGCTCGAGCAGTTCAATGAACTCATCGCGCGTGCGCTTGAATTCGGCCATGGGCAGCTGATAGATCGCCCGCTGCAATTCATACGAGTCTGCTGCCGGCAGGTCCCAGGCCAGTTGGGAGCGGTTGCCCATGACCAGGGTCACCTGCTGCAAAAAATCCGCGGACCGCCGCGACGGCTCGAACCCCAGCACCCGCGTACGTCCCGCCCGACGGGTAGAGCAGGCCGCTCAACATCTTCAAGGTCGTGGTCTTGCCCGCCCCGTTAGGCCCCAGGAATCCGACCACCTCCCCCGGTTCGATGCTGAACGAAATATCATCCACTGCCTTCACGCTCCGGTAGGTGCGCCTGAAGAGGCTGCGGAACGACGCCTTCAGTCCCGCCTCGCGGGTGGGCACTTTGAAATGCTTGGATAGACCGCTCACGCTGATGACTGCCGTTGTTGCTGACATATCCCTCCTTACGGGTTGTCAAAAAACAGAAACTTCCTAAAGAATAAAGTGGGTTCTAAATCACACATGCAACCGGAAGAGATGATCAACGGTTGGTCAATAACCTCATCTTGAAATAGTTCATTAGCCAGTTATAAGGAATATAAGCGAAGATGCATAAAACATGCAAATTGAAAATGTCATTGCCCAGGTAAGATGAAATGCAATATTAGCCGCTGCGAACACAATGAGCAAAACTATGGAAGCGCCTGATACTTCCAATAACGGCACGTTCTCATCAGTTACCTCGAATTTCCTGTCGCGGATTTGATAAAACTTAACAATTCCCATAATAATGTTCCAAATAGGGAACAACACCAGGATCGACCGTCCTGAATTAATCTCGTCAACCCCGGCCATAATGCCCGCCAGTGCGTTGGCGCCAATTACGAAGGCCCCCATGCAATATTTCTCGAATGCTGTTTTTTGGCGCTGACTAAAAGCATGGAATATCGAAAAAAAGATCCCGTTATGGAGATAAAGCCGCATATAGAAATAGCAATGATATCTCTGTAGTCGACAGCGCTGGCAGGAAAATCAACTAGAAAGCGACGGAAATCAGGATGCGTAAAGAACAGAATAGCACAGGTAAGAGCTGTAAGATATGTCGAGAGCTCATTGTACTTGGAGGTTGGCCATCCGAGGGCCGACTTCAAATAATCACGCATACTTAACCTTAAAGCCGCCCAACTAGTGCCCCGATTGTCCATATAATCCCTTCTAGATAGACCTTATATAACCCCAAATCATTTAGGGCGTGGACTTGTTCTACCACTAATAATATACAAATTCCTTCCTCTACAGTCACGTATCGTTTGTCATGAAAAGCGGACTGGGCTTACGGGTCCTCCAGTATTACACAGAATTTCCACTCGGCGTGGGATTGAGCATTCGAGTCTTCTCCCCTAAATCCGTGATCCAAATTAACTTTCTTAACCATATTTTTGTGGCGGATTTGCTTGCGCTGCGTTCTTTCAGTGGGGGATCGGAGCGGCCGCACTTCAGGCCAGAGGGGGTGGTTCAATATCCAATCACCGTACCCTACCGTACCTGCTCAGGCCCTGAACCTGTTGAACTTTAACAGTGTCAAATGCCTTTCAACCCGATTTCTCCAGCCGCCAGAAGGAATCGAACCAGGGTGGGGCGATTTGGGTGAAGTGCGGCCAGGAACCTGGTTGGGGATCGACCTCCGTCCTCATCCATTCCCACAAGCCGAGTAAGGCAAAACCATTGGAGAGCATGTTGTTGATCACCGTGCTTAATGTATGGCGGAACTCATGCGGGCTGAGCAGCTTGATCTGCGAGCCGTCCGGCTGGTTCACATCCCAATTTGGAAAGTAGCGGGTAATATCTTCACCCTCGATATAGGCATGCCGCATCGGGTAGGCTTTTCCATCCCAGGCAGCCTCATCCACCGTGAGCGTGAATGGGTTGGCAAACTGCAGGAAGTAGATGCCTCCGGGCTTGAGCACGCGCCTCACCTCCCGAAAAACGGGTTGCACGGAGGGGACGAAGTTCAGCGAATAGACCTGCCAGACGATATCGAAGCAGCTATCCGGAAAGATCGAGAGGTCACGCATATCTCCCTGATGGGTGGTTATTATAAAACCATGATGGTTGGCAGCCAGGCGATCTCGTTCCAGTTGAATCTCCGATAGATCCAGGACGGTCACCTCCGCTCCCAGTAAACCAAAAGCAACGGACGACTGCCCGCCGCCGCTGGCCAGGCAGAGCACGCGCTTCCCGGTCACCTCCCCCAGGATTCCGTGCCGGCCAATGTCGCCGCGTGCCTGTTCTTGGGTGTAATCCAAATAGGGTATCGTATATTCCACATTGGCATTCGCCAGGGCGTTCCAGCGTTCACGGTTGGTTGCGTTGATTTCGTCCATGTAAGCCTCCTATCGTCGCTTGTTCCCAATGCCAGGTATCCTCGAATGCTGTGATCTGCCCATCTGATTAAGAGTGGGTCAAAAGCATGCCTGGGGATTCTATCTCGAAGCGCCACGTTCGAGACCATTTCTTTCTCCCCTAAATCCGTGATTCAAATTAATTTCTTATCTCATACTTTTGTAAAGGATTTGCCTGCACTGTGTTCTATCAGTGGGGGATCGCGAAGCAGCCGACAGGCCAGAGGGGGTGGTTCAATATCCTATTCCAACTACGCCCAAAACCGGAAGGCCCCTCAACTGGCCGCCTGAGGTTTCTTTGCCACCCATATCATGTTTGAGCTCTTGTCCTCAAGCGGGTGTCGAAAGAAATCTCCATATACATCCTCCAGGCAAAAGCCCACGCGCGCTAACAAGTGTTCCATCTCGAACCGGAAGACGCAGTGCAATCGAACGGCCTGGGTTTTCCAGCTGTCGACCACTTGCCCATCGGCTCCGATCTCTTCCCAGGCTATGGTAGTAATGGCGGTCTGCGTGGCTGGCTCATAGTCCCAGGCGCGGAAAGTGCGGATCTGATGTCCGGTCCGGGCATACTGGAACTGCTCGGCTGGCTCGAAGACGCCGCCCTTGTCCCCGACCAGCCCACCCAACCAAACGAAATTCTCCACACCCTGGTGGTCAAGGTGAACCACGAGGCGTCCGCCAGGTTTGAGATGCCGGTAGATGCACTGCATGCATGCAACCTGCTCTTGCGCCGTGTTGAGATTCATGAACGCATGCCCCGGTATGATGACCAGATCAAACGTCTCGCCCAATTCAAAGGCACACATGTCAGCCTCTACCCACCTTAAGGTGGGTAATCCTTGGCTTTTCTCCCTTGCCACTTCTAACATTTTTTTGGAAAGATCAAGCCCCACGGTATAAGGTCCATCCTGGGCTAAGCGAATGGTAACGCGTCCTGTTCCGCAGCCGATCTCGAGCAGGCTTCCTCCCTTCTGTTTTACCTCGGAAGCAAGCCCCTGATAGAAATCGATCTCCCCCGGCCAATCCGGGACTGAACTCATCGTAGGTCTGAGCATAGAACTCGGCAACTCGTGGATCAGAGAGTGCGCTCATGGGTTGGGAACTCCTTTATTCAATTGCGTTACGACCCTAAAGGCCTGCTTTGCAGCAATACACTTTTCAGGCAAATCGTTCCGGCAGAATTTCTATCTTGCTTGCTAAGAAGTTCTGCCGGGAACGTTAATGAAATACCTGAAGGTGTATGTTGCGAGCCTTCGATCGCGGAGTGCATTGCAGGCCTTTGCCCGCGGTTTTCTGCTCGATACAAGACAATAAGCTTTTTCCTCACTTACCGGTTGCCGTAGCTGGCTGATTGCTGAATTGGGACACATCAATGAATGGGCTTGCTCCGCCGATCACCGAGGGCAGTACCCCGTTCCATTTTGTGATGGCAATATATTGAAGGTACTCGGGAGAGAGGGCGCCGGTGTCTTTCAATGCCTTCTGTGCATCCGCCTGTCCCTGGGCTTGAGCAACTGTGGTTTGGGCATCGACTTCCGCCTTGGCCAGCAGCTGCTTGGCGGTTTCAACTTGCTGCTGCGCGACCTGTTTGGCTTCGATGGCCTGGTTGAATTGATCGCTGAAATGGAAATTTACTATGTTGAAGTTCAGTACGATTACATGATAAACAGCCAGCTGAGCCTTTAGGGCATCCTCGGCCTCTGCGCGGACCTTCTCTCGCTGGTCGATCAATTGTTCCGCCGTGAACTGCGCCGTGCTTGCCTTGAAGATATTTTGAATGGCAGGCGCGATCAGTATGCTTTGGTAGTCGGTGCCTACGCTCTGGTAAACAGCGGCCGCATAAGCGGGGTCAAGGTTGTAGTTTACGGCGATCGTACTGGTGACCTGCTGCAGGTCGCTGCTCGCGGCCTCCGCATCCACCTGATCTTTTTGGGTGCGCACGTCCATGGTGATCACGTCTTCAACGAGCGGGATCTTCGTTTGGAAGCCTGGACGGACCGTACGCGAGACGGCCCCGAAACGGGTGACCACGCCGACATAGCCGGCCGGTATCGTATAGAACGTTGCGGACAAAAGTGCCAGGAAAACGATACCAACGATGAACGTTCCTAGTATCCTGCCCCAAAGAGCATTACCATTTCTATTAGTAAACATTTAATTCTCCTTTTCTATTTACGGCTGGCTCTGTAGAAACCCTTGGTAGCTATATAACCGACACCTGGGGCTTTGCTTCCTTGTCAGCCATTTGTCCATATAAGCTATATACGTACACACAACGGTCCGGGTTCCGAACCTCAAGGCCTGAATTGCGGTCAATGGATCTATTCAGGCAAACAGTTCCGGCTGAACTTTTTATTTTTTCGGGTAAGGCAGACCTTTAAGGCCTGCCAGGGTAATAAACCTTCCCAAATCCCCTGATTCTACCGGTAAGGCGGTACATGTTCCTACGCAAGTTGCGTTCGCAATAGGTTTGGCTGCTCACTGGTTCCTTCCTCATCGGGCAGCAATGTAATGGGGATAGAATAGGGTAATATAAACAAGGCGCACCTCTTGCTCTTGGTAGGTTTGGTGTTTGATTTCAACGCTATAATCGTAGCCTTCGAAATGGAAATCTTGTCCTGTCGTAATCCAACGTGATTATCAAAGCACTCGTGTGGTTGAACAATACCTACCCCCGGGTTAGGGACTTGGCAACGCTTAACGTAGCACACAGATGGAATCCTGTCCCCGGCCTGGGAATTCTCTCAAAATCAAACTAAATCATGCGCTTAACAAAAATATTTTCAAACGAAGAAAAGATCGAAAAAGAGTTCCACGTATCCATCTATATTCTTGTTTACAAGTTCATGCTGGGGCTTATCGAAATGTCGGTGGGCCTCGCCATCGCACTCTTTGGTTCCAAAATCTACCAGTTATATCAAACAAGCATGATTAAAGAACTGTCCGAGGACCCGCATGATCTGCTTGCTCGCCTGAGTGAAAGCATCGTTCCCAACCTTCTTACCCATAATACCTATATTGTTTTGTACTTCATCGTCCTCGGTTTGGCGAAAGTGCTGGGTGCGATCGGTTTGGTTTATAAGAAGAACTGGGGTGTTGATTTGCTGGTCGGGCTGACCATAATCCTGGCCCCCTTTCAGATCGTTAATCTAATACTTCATCCGAACTTTTTTGATTTGCTATATCTCATCGTGGGGCTTCTTATCGCGCTTTATCTTGTAGAATTCAGGCCCAAAGCCTGGATTTCCAGAGTACTAAAGATCAAGCTAAAACTCCTCCGGCTTTGTCCACGGCCCCGCTCGGGGAGCGACTTCGCGAAGGTCGCCTTTATCTCTGTTCCTTCCATTCGCCTTGAACAAACAAAATCCCAAGAGCCGCCAGGAATATGCACAAAATGACAAAAGCCATCCAGCCGGTAAGCGTCGCAGCGATTGAAAGGACCGCTGCCATCGCCAGGATAATTCGGAATACCCTCAAAGTCAAAACAGGCCTTATAAATAGAAGAGCCGCAAGTGCGATCGCCGGCATGGAAAAGACCATCATCGGCTTCCAGGCGATGATTGAGTTCGGAAACCGGAACGGGAGAGAAGCCACCAGGATGGCTGTAAGAACAAGTATCGCAAGTGAAGAGTAAGCAACAACCTTATAAATCTTCATCTCAGCCCCAATTCTCCTCGTTTCCGCTTTTCCTGTCCCTGCATTTTCCGTGTTTCCCTGTCTACGTCATTTACGTTCTTCCGTGTCTCCCGTCTTTCCGCTTTTCCTTGTCTCCCATCCTCCGTCTTTCCACCTAATTCTCCGCGCCTCCCCAATTCGAATCTCGAATTATCGACTTATCGCCTTATCGAATATCGCCTCCCCAATCGCCTGATCCCGATTACCAATTACCTAATCCCATTCATTCCCTGAATATCCTCACATGCCTCCTCGGCTCTTTGCCATAGGAATGGCTGATCAACTCCGCCTGCCGCGCCATCTCGTGTTCCAGGCGTCTCACCAGCGACGGCCCCGGAGGCAGGTCCACCCAGCGCTCACCGTTCAACACAGCCGCGATCGCCTGTTGGGTCTGCTCCTTCACACCGTCGATATCCGACGAAACCGCTTGTTCCCCTTTCACGTTGAACAATTCGCCCAGGAACTGCTCCATCTGTCCCACCGTGCTCGAGCGCAGCACATAGATCGGCAGTCCGCGATGCTCGGCATCCACGATCGTCTGCTGGCGGTCGCGGTAATAAGTCCTTAAGGTCACCAGCGCGTCGGCCTCGCCTGGCTCTTTCACCACGATGGCGGGCACGCCCAGCCGCTTGGCCGCCTGCATCAATCGGTTGCGCGCCACGCCGTACGGATAGATCTTGATGGCCTGCAGCGCGCCGCGCAGCGGCTCGATGCGTGTCGTCGCTGAAGTTGGGAAGGCTGGCTGCGGCTCTTCGACGAGCTGCCGCAGGCTGGCGTCCGCGCCTCGGGGTTTTTGTCTCCTTGGCTTCCATCCTGGATGTCGCGACCGGCGCGGCCTTCTCGATCTGGATCTTGCCTTCGGTGTCGCGCGTCCGGATCTCCGGCGCGAGCGGGAAGCCGCGCAGCAGCGCATCCACCGAATTCATGATATCCACGTGCACCGCAAAACGGTCGCGGTTCTGGATCTCGACCAGCACGTCGAACGTGGGCGGGGCGCGTCGTTCGAGCACGGTCTTCTGCGTGCCGCGTCGCCGCGCTTCCTCATCTGACAGCGTCACCGCTTCGATGCCGCCCACCAGGTCGCTCAGGGTCGGGTTGAGCAAAAGGTTGTCGAGGGTCTGGCCGTGCGCCGTGCCGATCAGCTGCACGCCGCGCTCGGCGATCGTGCGGGCCGCCGCCGCTTCGAGCTCGCGCCCGATCTCGTCGATGACGATTACTTCGGGGTTGTGGTTCTCCACCGCTTCGATCATCACCTCGTGCTGCAGCATCGGCTCGCGCACCTGCATGCGGCGCGCCTTGCCCACCGCCGGGTGAGGCACGTCGCCGTCGCCGCCGATCTCATTGGACGTGTCCACGATCACCACGCGCCTTGATTCGGCCAGGATGCGCGCCGCCTCGCGCAGCAGGGTGGTCTTGCCCACCCCCGGGCGTCCCAGGATCAACAGCGACTTGCCCGATTCGACGATGTCCTGGATGATATCCACCGTGCCGTACACGGCGCGTCCGACGCGCAGCGTGAGCCCCACGATGTGAGTGCGGCGGTTACGGATGGCCGAGATGCGGTGCAGCGTGCGCTCGATGCCTGCGCGGTTATCGGTATCGAACTCGCCGGTGCGTTCATCCACGTAATCGATCTCGGCCCGTGTCACTTCCGAAGTCGCGCAGCGTGATCTCGCGCTCCACGAAGCGCGCCGTGGGCACGCGCCCCAGGTCGAGAATGATCTCGAGCAGGTTCTCGCTGTCGTCCGCCTTTTCCACCGCCTTGCGGATATCCTCGGGGAGCACATCGAGCAAGGCTTCCAGGTCATCGGTTATTTTTAGTTGGGTCATATGGAAATTGCCTGTTATTGATTTTGGATCAGCTTGCCTTCACAAAGATGATTATTCCGGGAGATGTCAATGCCAAGATCTTGCGTTCATCCGGCACGGCAATCTCGTTTTATCCTCGCGATTTGCTCATTTTATCACGCCGGTACTTTCCTTTTTTCCTCTCGATCCTGCTCACCCTCGACGGCTGTACCGTGACACCCCGCCGGCTGTGTCGCCCGCACCGTCTGTTCTTCCTTCACCATCCGTGTCAGGTGCTTGACCATGACCGCCTGCCGTGCTGCGCTTTTTGCGCCCAGGTCTTCCAGCACCGGTTCGAGCCAGGCCTGGTAGGAACGCACGCAGAAATAAATGGGGCGTCCGCTGCGGTTGGGAAGATGCTTGATGATCGAAAGCAGTTTTGCGCTTACGTCCGTCGCTTCGGGATGGATAAGCGGGAACAGGACGATGCCCGCCATTCCGCTTGAGGTGCTGACGTAGCATTTGACCCCTTCATTGCACATAAAACCGATCGCGCGCTTCGGCATCCGCTCCAGGGGCTGCAGCAGCGGCGGGACGATTTGATGGAACAGGCTTTGGATGGAGGGCAGGTCGATCGACCTCACGCGCAGCCATTTGCTGGTCAGGTCCTCAGCCGGGAGCGCGCTGACATCCCACATGCGCTGCCAGGCATAGACCGAAAAGCCGGCCATGCGCAGCGGGACGAAGGCCTCGCTCATCTCATCCACTTCGGCCAGCACGTGGAAAGCGCCCCATTTCCCGGCCTCGGCGGTCAGGTTCTCGATCAGCGCCGGCAGCGCCGGGTTGTCCATTTGTGAAGCCGGTGCGAGATAAAGTATTTTGGCGAAGGTCTCACCGTTCGTATGGATGATCCCGCCCAGCAGGGTCGTGCCGTCGTCTGTCCGACACAGCCGAATAGATATGCCGTCGGGGGTTGATGTAAGCCATCACGCCCATCGCCCCCAGCGGATTCCCGCGCGTCAATAAGCCGGGCGGAGTCGAAACTTACGGCTTCGCCGCGATAACGATAAAGCGTCGGCAGGTCAAGCAGGTCGAGCGGACGGATATTCATGAACCTTAAGTTAGGCGATTGACGGAGGTCAACTTTCTATTTTTCACTTTCCACTTTCTAAGCTACTCCTCTTCCAATCACCAACCACCAACCTTAAACCTTCAACTTCGAACCTTAACTATCATCAATCTGCCAGCGACAAAAAATATTCATGAAAGCGCGTATCCCGGGTCAGCTCGGGGTGAAAGGATGTGGCCAGCAGGTGGCCCTGTTGCGCGGCCACAATTCTCCCGTCCGCGACGCAGGCCAGGACCTTTGCATCCGCCTGCACCGACTCGATAATGGGAGCGCGGATGAAGACCGCGTGGTACAGGTCCGTTCGTCCCGGTTGCCTGTTTCATTGCAGGGATATCCAGGTCGGCCTCGAACAAATCGACTTGCCGGCCAAAGGCATTGCGCTCCACGGTGATATCCATCAGGCCCAGCAGGGGTTGGCTGCGCCTGGCATCCTTCGAGAGAAAGATCGCGCCCGCACACGTACCCCAGATGGCGTGACGCTGGCCAAACTGCCTGGAGCGGTTCGATCAACCCATAGTCGGTGGCAAGTTTGCCGATGGTGGTTGACTCGCCGCCCGGGATGATCAAGCCGTCCAGATTTTTGAGATGCTCGGGCAAACGGACTTCGGCTGTTTCCACCTTAAGTCGTTTGAGCATGACGATATGTTCGGCGAAATCGCCTTGTATTGCAAGCACACCAATTTTCATGCTGTGATGATTTCCAGAGTATTGATCAGCGTCAGTGTTCGGTCGAGATGACCCGAACATCGGTTAGCATTCACGATCTGATCACTGTCCACTGATGACTGATCACTGCTTACTGATCACTGGTTACTTTCCCTTACCAGCCTCGCTGTGCGATCTTCTCGGCCTCAGGCATCTGCGATACGTTGCGTCCCACCATCGGCCTCGCCCAGGTTCTTGCTGACCTCGGCCAGGATGCTCGCATCCTGATAATGTGTCACCGATTTGACGATCGCTGCCGCGCGCTTCGCCGGGTCGCCGCTCTTGAAGATGCCCGAGCCGACGAACACGCCGTCCACGCCCAGCTGCATCATCAGCGCCGCGTCCGCAGGAGTGGCCACGCCGCCCGCCGCAAAATTGACCACCGGCATGCGTCCCAGCTCCTTCGTCTCTTTGACCAGTTCGTAAGGCGCGCCCAGTTCCTTGGCGAAGGCCATGAGTTCTTCATCTGCCATGGTCTGCAGCTGGCGGATGGCGCCCATCACCGTGCGCGCGTGCCGCACCGCTTCGACCACGTCGCCCGTTCCCGCCTCGCCCTTGGTGCGGATCATCGCCGCGCCTTCGCCGATGCGCCGCAGCGCTTCGCCCAGGTTGCGGCATCCGCAAACGAACGGCACTTTGAACAAATGCTTGTTGATGTGGTTTGCTTCATCGGCGGGGGTCAGCACCTCGGACTCGTCGATGTAATCCACGCCGATCGCTTCGAGGATCTGTGCTTCCACGAAATGCCCGATGCGGCATTTGGCCATCACCGGGATCGTGACCGTGTCCATGATCCTTAGGATAAGGTCGGGGTCCGACATGCGTGCCACGCCGCCCTGTGCGCGGATATCCGCAGGCACGCGTTCCAGCGCCATTACCGCGCAGGCGCCGGCTTCTTCGGCGATCCTGGCATGTTCGGGGGTAACGACGTCCATGATGACGCCGCCTTTGAGCATTTGGGCTAAACCTTTTTTGACAGCAAAGGTACCGGTCTGTTGTTCCATATCTATCTCCTTAGTGTAGTTCCAAATGGATTTTACCACGCAGGCCCGCCCATGTCTGCCGGGTGCCACCCCATCTTAAACAAATCTCAGACAATTCGGCCCCCATCGTAGGGGCGAACCACCAGGCTTTTACCCGTACTTTATCTTGCACCGCGCCTTTACTTGATATAACCACCGAAGGCTCCTTCGGCTTCGCCCGGCTGGGCCTCGGATATATCATTTTGTAGCGATTTTGTAGCGCAAGATGCCATCTTGCGCTTGCGCCAACGAGGGTATCAACCCTCGGCGAAGCCATCCTCGCACTTCGCACGTCGCACTCCGCCCCTCCGGCTCGATTTTTAGCTAGCGGAAAGATTGCATGCTCGACCAGATGACATCCGCGGTGACTTTCGGCTTCCGACACACAAAGATATAGACGTGATCGAAGGGGTCAGCCTCCAGTTGACTGACCGCCTTCTGCTCACATTCGTTGAAAAAGACCGACATGTTATTGGATTTACCGGTGATGATGATCATGACATCCCAGGAATATCCCGGTCCCCAGAGATAGTAGTTCAAATGCCCGCTGACGGCATGCGGAAGACCGTATTGAGGCCCCAGCAGGTCGATCGCCGCAGCCGGAGCATACTGGTCCGAGTAGATCCCCGCGATCTTTCTATCCTCCGGCGGCAGCCCGTCATAGACCCCGGCCACATCCCGCGTCAGCTCGTCCCACCCGAGCCTCCCGCTGAGCAGCGGCGGGTAAAACGAGGCGAAATTGAACTCCCTCAGGGGCTGATAGAACATTTTAAAGTGATCGGCATAGGCTTCCATCTGTTCCACCGGCAGGATGGGCAGGTTGAGAGGCAGCCCAGGGATGCCTATGACCAGCAGATAGGCCAGGGCAATGGTTTTCCCGGCCTTTTCCCAGCGCAGCCCGGCCAGCAATTCCTCCACCAATACCGCGCCGCCTGCCAGCAGCGGGATGAAAAGCTCCGCCAGCAGCCGGGCCGGCATGCGCGCAGCGTACATCAAGCCCAGCGTGAACAGGAACAGGATGCCCAGGAAAGCATAATTCACGCCCTTCAGGGGGCGAAAGATGCGATATAGACCGGCAAGATAAAAGGGCATGACGAACGGACTCATGTAAATCGTCAGGTTCGTAAGATACTGCCAGACGGAGGCATGGTACATCCGCTCCGTGTCGTAGGTAGTCCAGTATTCGAGCGTTGGCCAGTGGTTGGTGTATTGCCACAGCAGGTACGGCGTGACGACGATCAGGCAAAGCACAGCCCCCAGCCAGGGCCAGGGCGTCAGCAGATCCTTGCGGTATTTTGAAATCAGCAGCGCCACCAGGAATCCCGGTCCCAGGAACAGGATGGTCATCTTGGTCAGGCAGGCGATGCCTGCGATCAGGCCCAGCAAGAGCCAGAGTTTCCGGTTCCCGCTGCGGAGAAACCGGACGAGCGTGAACAGGAAGCCGGCCAGGATCATCTGGTCGATGCTGTCGTAACAGAAGATGGAATCGATGTTGAGCCAGATGGGAACGACAATGAATCCCAGGGCGCCCAGCGCGACGGCAAAAGTCTTGCCGCCAAACTCCCGGATGATCAGGCACACGAAGACCAGCGTGAGCGCGCCGGCCAGCGCCGGGACGATGTGCATCGCGAAAAACGATTCCCCCAGCACGAGCCGGCTGAGCGCCACCAGCGCCGGGACCAGCGGCGGCAGGTCCACATAGCCCAACGCCAGGTGCCGGCTGAGCGCGATCGTGTAGAGTTCGTCGAAAAAATAGCCATAGCCGGGGGCATAGTACAGGTGCAGCGCAAATTTCACTATCGCGCCGAGGAGTATGACCAGGCTGACTGAAGACAATCCGAAGAGACTTTTACCAGCCTTCATTATCTATCTCCGGGAAATACAGAGTATGCGCAATCGCGAAGCATTTAGACCCCGCCGCGATACAATCGCCAGGTCTCCTCGTCAATCACGCAATTACGAAAGCGAATCCTGTTTTCTCCATCCTGATTAATCCAGCAAGTCCAGCAATTTTGATTCGATCAGATATAGATATAGAGGACGATGAGAGTTTATTGTGAATATGAATTAATACCCAAAATAAGAAACATAATCACAATTGAAACATCTAGTAATACCACAACGATGCGACCCAAAGTGATCAATCTGAAAGACCAAAATTCCTTTTTCATTATCTGTTTTATTGAAAACATTATTGGTGTGAAAAGCATCAATGCAGCCGCGAATTGCGGAATACCACGTAACCATTCGTCTTTTACTCGAAAGATCGAAGGCGCGTGTAATCCCACCTATCAGGAAAAGAAATAGCATAAACAGAACTATCATTACATAACGCGTATCTTTATAAGCCATGAACTACCCTTTACTATACCGACCGCCATACATTAATCATCTTACTAGCCCCATCATCAATCTACAATCATAAATCTGAAATCAGAAATTGTCCCGCCCGATCTGAAACTCGACCGCCTGACAGGCTAGGGGGCTTACCTGTGTAGCTTCTCCACCTTCCAATCACATCCCTAAACCTTCGAACCTTCAACCTTCAACTTTCAACCCCTCTTGACAAATTCCCCAATTGATATACAATTATTACAATCATACAATTAGTACAATTTGATCGATGGATAACAAACGCCCTCTCTCGCTTCACCTCGACTTCAGATCCGGCCTCCCGATCTATGTGCAGATCATGAACCAGATCGAGCAGCAGGTTTCCGGTGGGATGCTCAAACCCGGCGACCAGTTACCGACCGTCCGCGCCCTCGCTTCGGACCTGCGCGTGAACTTCAACACCGTAGCTCGTGCCTACCGCCTGTTGGATGAAGCGGGCCTGATATCAACCCAACAAGGCCGTGGCACGTATATCATGGAGAAAGCCCCGCCCGAAGTCGAGCAAAGGTTGCGAAGAGAAACGCTGGTGGCCTTGGCCCGTCAATACATCGGCGAGGCAAAACGCTTCAACTTCTCCGATGCCGAGATCAGCCAAATGCTGCGGGACCAGCTTGAAGCTCGTTCTGACCGAAACCGAAAGGGATAAAGCTGAATGATTGATTTTTCCGAAATTAACAGAAACCGTGTGACTCACACAATGTTTCGCGAACTTTTTTGAAAAAATCTGCTAAATCTGCGTAATCTGCGGATAAATTCAAGAGCAAAGGAACTGTAGGGGCACAACATGTTGTGCCCTGGCAATCAGATCTACAAGACAAAAGGAGAATGCAAAAATGGAAACAAAGTTTATTAAGTCCGCGATTGAAAAAAGGAAAGCGGCGCAGGCCGCCATGCATATCTCGCCGGTTGCCGGGACGTTGTTTGTCAATATTCATGATCATCGCCGTGCTCGGTGCGAGCTTCTTTAAGGGCCGCCTGTCCGATAACGCCATCGGCGCCTGGGTTGTGGTCTGGATGCTGATCGGCATCTATCTGTTGTTCGCGATCAAAGTCGCCTCCCAGTGGGACAAGGTCATTGTGCTGCGCCTTGGCAAATTCCAGGGGCTGAAAGGGCCGGGTCTATTCTGGATCGTACCGATCGTCGATACCGCCGCCACCTGGATCGATCATCGCGTGAATGTAACGCCGTTCTCGGCCGAAAAGACCCTGACGAAGGATACCGTGCCCGTGGATGTGGATGCCGTGCTTTTCTGGGTGGTATGGGATGCCGAAAAGGCCGCCCTGGAAGTAGCCGATTACAAGTCCGCCATCGCCTGGGCCGCCCAGACCGCCCTGCGCGATATCATCGGCCGCATGATGCTGGCAGACATCCTCGTCGGGCGCAGCGCCATCGACGCCGAGCTTCAGCGCATCATTGACGAGCGCACCACGCCCTGGGGTGTGACCGTCAACTCTGTGGAGATCCGCGACATCGTGATCCCGCAGGACCTGGAAGACGCCATGTCCCGCCAGGCGCAGGCCGAGCGTGAACGCCAGGCCCGCGTCATCCTGGGCGAATCCGAGCAGCAGATTGCCGCATCGTTTTCCGAAGCCTCGAAAGCGTACGTGGACAACCCCACCGCCCTGCATCTGCGCGCCATGAACATGCTCTTCGAAGGCCTGAAGGAAAAAGGCGCCCTGGTGATCGTGCCCTCCTCCGCAGTCGATACCATGAACCTGGGCGGCTTAAGCGGCATGGTCGCCCTGGCCCAGAACAACAAACCCAAGGATGCTTGAAGACACCCAGAGACCTCCGAGGTCTTCGCGAAGCATCCCGCTTCGGAAAGCCCTCGAAGCTGTCATCGCTCCACTTTCTACTTTCTATTCTCTACTTTCTACTCTCTGCTCCCTCACGTTTCACGTGAAACAAAACGCCTCATCCAAAAAGGAAATTACCATGTCTACTCGAACCACTCTAGTGATTACGCTCTTGCTGGTTGCCGTCATGACGGCTTTCAGCCTCGCCGTTTACAACCAGCTGCCGGCGCAGGTGGCCTCCCATTGGGGCGCAAATGACCAGGTGAATGGCACCACCTCCCGTTTCTGGGGCGCCTTTCTGATGCCTCTCATGTCTCTTGCCCTGCTTGGTTTGTTCCTGCTGATCCCCGCCATTGACCCGCTCAAGGCCAACATCGCCCAGTTCCGCGGCATCTTCAATCTGTTCATCGTGCTCATGATGGCTTTTCTGGCCTATGTGCACGGTCTCACCCTTGCCTGGAACCTTGGCTACACCGGCTTCCAGATGAGCACGGCTCTGCTGCCCGCCATGGGCTTGCTGTACATCCTCATCGGATCCCTGCTGGCAAAGGCCAAACGCAATTTCTTCATCGGCATCCGCACCCCCTGGACCCTGAGCAGCGATCACGTCTGGGACAAGACCCACGCCCTCGGCAGCAAGCTTTTCATCGCCTCCGGCATCCTGGCCTTCCTGGGCGCCATCTTCGGCGGCATGATTGCCTTCTGGTTCCTGTTGGTTCCCCTGCTGGGTTCCGCCCTCTTCCTGATAGTCTATTCCTACGTCCTCTATCGCCAGGAGACCGGCGCCTAACGACCTCATCAAAAGCCCTCCGAGGTCTTCGCGAAGCACAACGTCCCCGTCCTTGCTCTTTGAGGATAACATCCCCACCCTTGTTCTTGGGGACCCCGAAGGGGGTAAAGACCTCGGATGTCTGCTATCGAAACCTCCGGGCGTCGAAGCCAACCTTCAACTTTCTAACCTTGAACCTTCAACCATTTCACGTTTCACGTGAAACAATTCTCTACCTGCTTTTGCCAATTCTCGATTTCAGTATGCCGAATATCGCCTACGCACTAATCTCTTTTCTCTACTCTCTAATTATCCACTCTCGAATATCCAGGAGACAAAATGATAGAAGAACTCAAACTATGGGAATACCGCGTCCTCACCATCGGCAGTGCCTTTGGCACCAGGGACCAGAATATCGAAGCCACTTTAAATGAATGGGGTGCCGAAGGCTGGGAGGCCACCCAGGTTTATACGCCCGCCGGCAGCGGCAAAGTCACCATTGTGGCCAAACGCCCCCTGACGGGCAGCGCTCGCCGTCAGCGCTCCATGCCCAACTATGGAGTCGAAAATGCTTAACCGTAAAGCGCTGACCTGGTTCCTCACCATTACCCTCGCATTCTCGTGGCCTCTCATGCTGATCCCGCTTCTATTGCACGGCCTGGATCCGGTCAATGGACGCCTCGTGACCCAGGGCTTTTGGGCGGTCGCCATGTGGGGCCCCGGCCTGGCCGCCATCCTGACGACCGTCCTCGTTCTGAAGCAGCCCTTCCGCAGCCTGAATTTGAATCGTCTCGGTCCGAAGCGCCTTTACCTTTGGGCCTGGTTTTTACCTGCCGGCTTATCCATCGTTGGCGGACTATTCACGCTGCTGTTTGGCATTGCCCAATTCGATCCTCAATTTACGATGATCCGCGATGCCATGAGCTCGGCGGCTGGCGGCGGGACAGTCCCTGCCGGGCTGATCGTTGCGATCCAAGCTATATTCGCCCTCACGCTTGCGCCTTTTATCAACGTAGTCTTTGCCCTCGGCGAAGAGATCGGCTGGCGCGGCTTCCTGCTTCCACATCTCATGCCGCTTGGCCAATGGAAGGCGATCCTCATTAGCGGCGTGATCTGGGGCTTGTGGCATGCGCCGGTTATCATCCAGGGATTTAATTATCCGGGTTATCCTGTGGCAGGCATCTTCATGATGATCGTGTTCTGCGTGCTGCTCGCCGCCATCCTTTCGTGGCTATATCTGAATACCAAAAGTCCATGGGTCTGCGCTCTCGCTCACGGCGCAGTGAATGCCTCTGCCGGCCTGCCGGTCCTGTTCTTAAAGCCCGGCTTCAACATGGCCTTCGGCGGTACGCTCGCCACATTTCCGGCCTGGATCGCGATGGCAATTTTCATCGGCTGGTTGGTCTGGTCGAAACGAATGCCCGTCCAGGCGCCCGTCCAAGTGGAGCCGATCCCCGTCGCCGCCTAGCAAGATCAAATCAATAACCCCTCCGCAAAAGGGGAGTCCAGAATAAGAACATTTGTTCTATCTGCAAATCACGGTTTTTTTGATCGTAGGGGCGGGTTTAAAACCCGCCCTTTTTCGTTTCCCATCGCGGTCGCGTGGCTCGACCATTATCACAAACCTCGCATAGATCCCCCATTCGACCCTATTCGAATTCGCAACATTATTTTTGTTAAAAATATAGTGGCGGCCAAGTGGCCGCCACTACCCTTTTCACCATCAACCTTGAAACTTCGACCGAAGCTTCAATTGGTCTTCCTACTCGAACGTTTCACCGAACTGTCAACCCACTTCGGCGACACGAATTGTCAACGCTTCGAACTTTCAACCCTTCGACCTTTCACCCCAGATGCATCGGCATGATCACATGCAGGAATTGTTCGTCGCCCACCGGCCGCACCACTCCCGGCGCATTCGCCGCGGACGTCTCCAGCGCAACGTTGGGCGTCTTGATGACCTCCAGCGCCTCGCGCAGGAATTTGACATTGAACGCGATCAACACGCCGCTGCCGTCCACCGTCGCCTCGACGATCGTCTCGTTCTTGCCGGTCTCTTCCGAGGTGGCCGAGATCTCCACTTCGCTGGGCTGCAGCTCGCCATTGGCTGATTTGATGTTCAAGCGCGCCACGTTCGAGCCTTCGCGTGCAAAGATCTCCGCCTGCTTGCAGGCCTTGACCAGTGAAGCGGTGGAGACCAGCGTGCGCGATGTATATTTGCGCGGGATGATCTGTTGGTAATCGGGGAAGGTCCCATCGATTAATTGTGAGACAACTTCCACGTCCTTTACACGGAATACCACCTGGCCGCGTCCCTTCGGAAGGATCATATAGATCGTTTCCTCGCCGTCGCTTGCCACGCGTGCCAGTTCGGTCAACGCCTTGGCCGGTATGATGGCGGTCAGCGGGGCCGCCGCCGGCGAGGACAATGTCGCCTTGCGGACAGACAAACGGAACCCGTCGGCCGCGGCCATCGTCAGTTTGTCCTTCTCCACCTGCACCAGCACGCCCATTAACACCGGGCGGGCTTCATCCGTGGATGCCGCAAAAGCCACCTGCTGGATCATCTCACGGAAGTCGGCCACATTTAACTGCACGGCCCCTTCCAGGTCCGGGACCGGAAGTGGAGGAAATTCCTGTGCGTCGATGCATTTGATATCGTTGGTCGATGTTCCCCCGCGCACGTTCAATGTCTGTGTCTTGGTATCGAGGGATAGCAGCACCTGGTCGCCCGGCAGGGTATTCACCAGGTCCGAAAACGTTCGCGCCGGCACCGTCGTTGAGCCTTCCTGCTCGATGCGCGCCGTGATCCAACACGTGATCCCCAACTCAAGGTTGGTTGCGGAAAGCCGCAACCGACCTTCATCGGAGGCAACCAGGATGTTCGATAAAACCGGCAGTGTTGAACGTGGGGATACCGCGCGTGAAACAATACCAAGACCGTGGGCGAGATTCTCTTGTAAGACGGTCACTTTCATAGGTTAGCCCTCTTGAATAGGATGATTATCGAAGTATATCATTAACGATTGGTAGACCCTACAGACTGCCGGTCTCGAATTCTCTGATCTACCTGATCGCGTCGAAAGAGTTTTTTGTGCAAAAGAGTTTAGGCTCCCGTTATAACGGGAATATCTTTTTGACTATGGTGTTCTCGGCAGGTTACTATGCATACACTTTGACGCGGCATCCCCTTCTCGCTGTGTGAGCAGGGTCAGCGAACGAGCATACTTCTGGGCCTTATCTCCGTATCATCTCCGGCATCTTCCGTCAACGACTGAAGGCCGAAAATACCAACGCCGTGATTCCGAACAGGAGCTCCAGCCCGAATAAGGCGGCTGCAATATACACGATGATCATCCAGCCCGAATTGATTCCGCTTTGCTTGCGGATCTCTTGTCCTTCAGCTAATTGACGGACGGTCTGCGCTGCCTGCGTGATTGCCTGTTTGCTCACTCCGCCCGCCCAGATAAGGTCCTGCGCTTCGTTCGGGACGATGATGCGGCTTCCGTTAAACGAACGGACCCACTCCGGGGCTTCCAGCGCTGCGCTTCCGCTCAGGATCATTGCATTGAATTTTTCCTTCCGGCTCCTTTGCCGCTACTGTCACCGGGATGTTGGGTGCCAGCCGCATCAACGCAGCCTTGACCAACTCCGCAAATCCTTCGCCCGCAGTCCAGCGATCAACACTTTGAAATCGCCTTGTTTCCGGGCTAAAGCATCCGCCGTAGACTGGCTGTCGCGCCGCAGGACCGTAAGATGATAGAGCAGCAGGATGCTGAACAAAACCAGCAGCTGCAAATCGTTCAAGTTTGTGGCCAGAAAGCTGCTGTCCGTTGCCCGGGTCAATGCGGCGCGCAGCAGTTGAAAAACCAGTGCGACTGCCGCGCTCATTCCGCCGATCACGCCTGCAAACAACGCCAGGTAGAGATAGGCCTTCCGCACCACTGAGCGCCGCGCGTGATCGCCCTCATCACCGGTTGCAAACGCACTCGCCTGCATTCGCCGCCAGGTTAACAGCCACAGCGGAAGCCACGCGGCGATCAAGGCTATGGCGCCGGACAAATTCGCCCGCAGCACGCCATCCAGGGTCATTGAGCCGCCAGTCGTCAGGTCAATAATGAATTTAATGAGCGTGGCTGCCCCGATAAACGCCCCGCCTAATCCTATTGCCGACAGCAGGTAGAAATAGATTCGCTTCATCCCTGCCTGGCGGACCGGGTCGGGGATCTCTTCGATATGCCGGTTCAGCCAATGCCCGTAATAGGCCCATATCGCTCCCAGCGGGACGCCGATGGATATCTGGTTGCCTAGCTGGTGAATGAAATCTGTGGTCGCAATATCTGCTCCCAGCAGCTGCCTTAGCAGTAGGTCGACTGCTATCGTTGCGGTCGTCAACACGGTAATGACTCCGCCCAGCGCCAGTAAGTAAAGCACGCCCAGGCGCAGGTTCGAATCTTGTTCTGCCGCCTCCGCCAGCGAATTCTGTACGGCTCGCCAGGCATAGAACCACAAGGGAGTCCCCACCACCAGCAGTGCCAGTCCATTGACCAGCGTCTCCCGCCCAATATCTCCGAGCACGTCAGATGAAACGTAAAAGAGGAAATGCAGCGTCTGTTGCGCACCGAAGACCGTCATGGACAAACCATACAGCACCCACAGGTAACGATATAGGCGGCGTACATCGGCAAAGTTTTCTTTACCGGGCAGCGTCATCCATTCGCTCCGCAGCACGTTCCAGAAATAAACGGCAACCAGGCCGTTCATCAGGATGGCGATCAGGTTGTCGGGCCAGGTTTGCGAGCCGCCCAGGATGGCCCGGCTCGGGTCAAGCTTCACGGCGCCTAGAAAAATGCGGTTGATCAATGCCAACAGATTTTGCACGGCAGGGATCAATGTCCCCAGGAGAATCGCATAAAAGAAGACCGCCCGCAGACCGGCGCTCTTCTCATCCTCGTCGCGCGCAGAACTGCGCTGCGACCACAGCCAGTGAAAGAGGAAGATTGGCACGCCCACCAGCACCAGGGCCAGGGCGCTGGCCAGCGCCTCGGCCGCTCCTCCGAGGGTTTCATCCACAATGGACCGCAGCAGGTTGATGAGTCCCCAGAGAACGACCTCCACACTGATAAGAGCTACCGCATAAAAGTAAAGGCGGCGGACTGTTTTCATACTATTCTCCTGTCACTTTTTTCCCGTTCACCCATGTTTCCGACTTTCCTTGTCCCATATTTACATCTTTACTGGCGTCTTTAGCTCTACTTTCTACTCTCCACTCTCCACTTTTCACTTCCTATTCTCGCCTCTCTTATCTCTTTTTCTTATCTCTTTTCTTATCTCTTATCTCTTATCTCTTATCTCTTATCTCTTTTCTCTTCTGTCTCGCTGCTTACCTTGTTACCATGGCTCCGCGTCTCACTCACGCCTCTACTTTCTGCTTTCTATTCTCTGCTCTCTTTTCTCTAATCTCTGCTCCCCGTATTTGCCTCTTTACCCTAGATCTGCTCCACCTACCTCTACTTTCCACTTTCTACTATTTTCATCACTCTTCACTGCTCATCATTCTATTCCTGCTCACGGTCACTGATCACTGGTTCTGATTACTGATTACTGATTACTCACTGATCACTGATTACTGTTACTGATCACTGATCACTGATCACTTTTTCTTCTCGCTACTCTCTTTTCCCCTTCGCTCTAGTTTGCCGCCGCCTGATACCAGCTGCTATCCCACAGGTTATATGCCGGCATGGATGATATTTTCCAGGCGCCGTTCTGCCTGACTAATTGCGCCGTGCCTGCATTGTTATATTCGGTCGAGAATGGGTCGCTCGATGTATATACCATACTGACTTCCACGGTGGCATCGTCGCCGGTCACTTCCGCATTGCCGATCTTCACCCCGGCGGACGTCGGATTCAGGGAACCGGTGACAAAGGAACGCCTGAAGGCATCATAGCTGGGCTTCTTCTCCAGGTCAGCCAGATAGCTGTAAGCCTTTTGATAATCCTTGTTGAGCACGGCCAGCACATAATTATGGACAACCCCCTCGGGAGCGCTTTCAGCAAGGTAGGTTTGTCCGTCTTGCCTCGAAAAGAAGACTAAGAGTGCTGTGATAATAAGTACGCCAATTCCGATCAGGATGCCCACCAGAAAGCGGTCCTGTTTCATAATCACCTCCGAGGTTTAGTTTGTTTGATTTCATTTCTGGATTCTTTATATGCTTCCTTTGGTTCTTTGAATCATCTTGACTCACTTATTATTTATATATGGTTATCGTAATAGTAGTAGGGACTGTGGATAAAGTGGATAACCCCTTAACTCCCTAGCTCTGGTTGGCTTGGCCCTTTAAACACTATATCTTGGGGTTTTGGAACTCTCGGTGGTTTTTGCAGGCTGTGCATATCTCTCGAATAAATTCGCCTCTGGATCTATTCTTTTAAGCCTCATCTATATCTTGGTGAGGTCATGCCTGTGCCCCCATATATGGGGGTGGCGTTTTAATATTTTTCACAGTTTCTTCTTAAACTTGGGGGTACTGTCCACAGGGTAGGCCGCTTATCCACAGTTTAAACCCTCTTATCCACAGCCCTGACAATTCGGAGCAGAACTTGTCTATCCCAAATGTGGGCTTACAGGCTGGTGGACGTTTCCAGCCCGTTTTCCACCGCGATTTCGTCCAGCCGTACCTCGATCTCGTCCAGATATTGGTCAAGTTCCGATACCCGCTTCTCGAAACCCGCTCCCAATAGGCCTAATTTCTGGGCAGCAGCCTTCCACGGACCGGCTTGTTCCTCGCTTCAGGCACGTTGCGCGGCCAGTGTCCATGTATTGATCAGCGGCCAAAGACCGGTGAGAGGCGTTTCACCGGCCAGCAGGGCCTCGATCGCCTTCTCATAATAATTCACCCGCGTCGGCATGGATGCTTTGGTCCACCTTGGCGTTTTCAGCGGCTGCCAGGAATGCGGTTTTCCAGCCGGGCAGCCAGCTTGGAACCATGCTTGAATCCACCTGGCTTGCGCCGATCAAATTGAATTGGGTGGCCGTGAAGGCAGGGCGGTCCGCGGCTTGCGCCCGCGCCGGAAAATCAAGCAGGAAACGGCGTTCGGCCAGCGGCCCGCCGGTTAGTTCGGCAACCGTGTTTCCTGCATGGGTTAACGCACGCAGGAATTGCTTTACCTGCAGCGGGCCGGCTTTTTCCTGCGCCGATGTCCATCAGGTCGATCCAGCCCTTGCGGGCTTCGGCCAGTAATTTGCGGCAGCGGATCAGCACCAGCGACGGGGCATGGAATTCAAAACCTGCCCGCAGCCCCGCCTGTACGAACTCGAAGAATTTCTCCCGTTCATATAAAAGCATCGGGTCGTACATCTCATAACCGAGCAGGGGATCGGTCCGTAGTTCGCGCGGCGACTTGAAATCCGATTTGGCGCGATGTCTGATGTCCAGGTGGAAATCGGGGGACAACTTTACGATCTCGCGCCTTGCGCCCGGCTGTGCAGCGTGCACAAGCACGAGATCGATGTCGGTGGTCGCACCCAGTATCGGGTCGGCCTCTGAGATCAGCGAACCCGTCAGGTATGCCGCGATAATATCACGGTTGTTAAAAGCCCGCTCTTGAGCGTTTTCTTTTGCCAGGCGGATTAGAGATTCTCGTGAGACGCGCATGGGTTAATCCTGCTTCCGGTAGGGAGCATCCTCGGCTGCACGGTCCCGGCCGGTGCGTTGTTGAGCGGCAGGCTGGGTTGAAATGGGCTTAGATTCAATTTCTCGCGGATGCGGTTCTCGATCAATTTTAGATGTTCCGGGTTTTGGATAATGTTCAATGGGTTGGTATCGATGATCAGGACGGGCGCGCCGTCATTGGGTTTGGAGAAGAAATCTTCGTAAGCCTGGTTGAGCCGGTCGATGTAATCGCGTTCCATGTTGCGTTCATAAGACCGGTCGCGGAAGGCGATGCGCTCCATCAATACATCGGTGTCGGCACGCAGGTAGACCGTCAGGTCGGGTTTCGGGATTTTCTCTCCCAGCGCCTCGTGCACTTTGTAATACATTTCGAGTTCGTCGCCTTTCAAGTTGATGCGAGCGAAGAGCGCGTCCTTGGCGAAAGTGTAGTCTGAGATCAGGGATTTGCCGGCTGCCAGCAGGTCCGGTACGGTACGTCGCTGTTGGTGGTAGCGGCTGAGCAAAAAGAATATCTGGGTCTGGAAAGCATAGCGTTCGCGGTCGCCGTAGAAGTCCGAAAGAAAGGGATTTTCCTCGAAGATCTCCAGCAATATTTCTGATTCAAACGCAGGGCGCAAAAGACGGGCCAGGGTGGTCTTGCCGACGCCGATCACCCCTTCGATGGCAACATACATGCATGGCTCCCGAATAAGATTTGCTAAGGATACCATAGTTTGACATGTCATCGTTCCATGTTTATTCCTCTCCGTCTTTTCCGTCCTCCGCTTTTACATCTTTGCCATGACTCCCGCCGCACACACCTCTACTTTCTACTTTTTGCTTCTCTCACTCTCTTTTCCTACTTTCCTTATCTATGTTTATCTCCGGGTTATCTCTACACTCTTTTACTCTCCCTTGTCTGCATGTTTACTCGTTTACGTGTTTCCATCCCTCCCACATTGCGCAGGATATAATTCCCTCATGCCTCGTATTTGCATTGTCCCGGTCGTTGGATGGCATCGGGCGGCATGGCCTCCTTTCGACAATAAATTTGAAGCCGGCTTAAAACCCGCGGCATCGGAGTGACACACAACCCTGCCGATCCGTCCGATGCCATTCTGGTGATTGCAGGCACCCGGCACCTGCTGCCCGCTGTGGAGGGCGCGTCGACGCGGCGTGCGGATCGTCCAGCGCCTCGATGGCCTCAACTGGATACATCGCAAGCGGAATACCGGCCTTCGTCATTTCATGCGTGCTGAATACGGCAATTTTGTCCTTGTCGTTGATCCGTTCCCGGATCGCCACGCATATTTTGTATCAAAGCGAATTCTCGCGGCGCTGGTGGGATGATCGATATGGAAAAGTCCCTGCGCCTTTTTCGGTGGTCCACAACGGCGTGGATCTGTCCGAATACCGGCCTGATGGTCACGGCATGCTTCCGCCCGGACCGTTGCCGCCTGCTGGTTGTGGAGGGCAGTCTTGGCGGCGGTTATGACATGGGTCTCGCCAATGCCATCCGGCTGGCCGAGGCCCTTGCTGAGAAATACAACTTCCCCATGGAGTTGATGGTCGTCGGCAAGATCAGTGCCGATCACAAAGCCGCTGTCCAGGCCCGCTTCACGTGTTCCCATCCTCTGGGCCGGCCTGGTGCCTCATGAGCAGATACCTGCGATTGACCGTTCGGCCCATTTGTTTTTCTCTGCCGACCTCAATCCGGCCTGTCCCAATTCCGTGATCGAAGCGCTGGCTTGCGGCCTGCCTGTGGTTGCTTTCGATACCGGCGCCATGAACGAGCTTGTCCTCGGCAACTCCGGCAGGCTTGTCCCCTATGGCGGCGACCCCTGGAAGCTCGATCAGCCTGATATTCCGGCCCTGGCCGAAGCGGCCGCAGAGATTTTGCGCGACCGTCCGCGCTTCAGCGCCGCCGCGCGTTCTCAGGCCGAGGCGGCCCTCGGCCTCGATAAAATGATGGATGGGTATCTAAAGGCTTTGCTGGAGGATTGAACATGGATCAGGAAATAGTCGATTTTTTATTGCGTGCATCTGAAAGCCGTTCAGGAGAATGATATTCCCGCCTATCACGAAACGACCGCGCCGGATCTGACCCTTTATGAATGGTGGGTTACGCCTCACCGGCTGGATGGCCTCCCTTTTCATGAGTTCATGATGGAGTCCAATGCGAAACTCGGCACGGTCTTTGGCTCTGATGCCAAACAAAAAGCGGAGACTCGCTTCGACCTTGCCAACCTGTCTGTTCAGCGTTATGGCGATACTGCCATTGCCAGTTATACATTATTGATCAGCACGGCTCTGCCCGAGGGCGTGCAGGTTACCTCTCACAACGAGAGTCGGGTCATGGTCAAAGAATCGGGTGAGCTGGAAAGTCGTGCATGTGCATAAATCTCCTTCCTGGCCCGCCCCTCACATTCAACCCTGATGAGTATCCGCTTTCCTGGTCGGCTGGCGCTGCAGCAGCGTGTCCTACCCGCCTATCGCGTGCCTTTCTTTGACCTGCTTGCGCAAGCTTGCGACGGTGGCCTGAGTCTGTTTGCGGGTCTGCCTCGGCCGGGCGAGGGCATTGCTTCTGCGGATAAACTGCAGTTTGCGGATTACAGATTGGCGGACAACCTTCATTGGTTCGGCGGTCCGTTCTATTTTTGCTATCAAAAAGGATTGATCCCCTGGCTGGCTGGTTGGCAGCCTGATGCGTTGATTGTCGAAGCCAACCCGCGCTATCTTGCCACCCCTTCCGCTGTGAAGTGGATGCATGCTCGCGGCCGCAAGGTGATCGGCTGGGGATTGGGTGCGCCGCCTCTTTCCGGTCCCCTGGCCGGCTTCCGTCAAATGCAGCTGGCGCAGATTCCTGCATCAGTTTGACGCCCTGATCGCCTACAGTCAGCGCGGCGCAGAAGAATATGCTGCGTTGGGATTTCCTCGCACAAAAATTTTCGTTGCGACCAATGCTGTTTCTCCCCGTCCTTTGAATCGTCCCCCCTTGCGCCCTTCAACATTTAATACTACACCAGTCCTTCTCTTTGTTGGCCGGCTTCAAGCCCGTAAGCGCCTCGACTTTTTGCTTCGCGCTTGTGCCGACCTGAGCCGAAGCGACGGCTCCGGCCTAAAGCCGCGCCTGGTTATTGTCGGCGATGGTCCCGAGAAAGCCGGACTGGTTTCGCTTGCGAAAAGCGTCTATCCGTCTGCGCAGTTTGTGGGTGCCAGGCACGGAGCTGAGCTAAAGCCTTATTTTGAAGAAGCCGATCTCTTCGTCTTGCCCGGCACCGGCGGGTTGGCCGTCCAGGAAGCGATGTCGTACGGCCTGCCGGTTCTCGTTGCCAAAGGCGACGGCACCCAGGATGATCTGGTCCGTGAGCGCGAACGGCTGGCAGGTTCCGCCGGACGATTACCCTGCCCTGGTCGAAACGCTGCGATTGGCCCTTTCGGATGTGGGGCGATTGCGAGAGATGGGGAAAGAATCTTTCCGTATTGTCAAGGAAGAGATCAATTTGGAAAAAATGGTCGAGGTGTTTGTAACGGCCTTGAATAGTCTATAACTCAACGCGCAGCGGGTTTTCTCATCACCTGCAGTTTTAACGGACCGCCGCAGACTATCTTCTTTTTCCCGGGTTTTTCTGCCATCGACACGTTTAACCTTTTCCAACAGCCGGTCGTTCGACGCCTGTTCATCCGTCGTGACAAATTCCGTCAGCCAATCCTTGAACTCATTGAAGGAATCCATGACGCGATTGCAGTTGAATTTGATGCGTTTTTCAATTTTGAAGGAGCCATCGCGCAGCACTTGGGCTACGGCGCGATCTGCCGCCAGGTCATCGTCGAAATTTTCACGCATCATGCCGATTTGTTGATAAATTCCTCGTTGCGATATTCCTACTCGGCGATGGATGTGCATTGGGCGCAAGTCGATCAGGCGCCCATCGGGCTTTAGCACCCGTTGTGCTTCGTGAAGGGCATGGACCATGCCCTCTTGGGACACTCATCAAAGCACCCAGGAGAACACTACAAGGTCATAGGTGTCGTCTGGCTGTTTGAGCTGTTCCGCTTTCCCCACATGATAACGAACCCGTCCTGCATATTGTTCCGGCAAATTCTCGCGGGCGGTGCGGATCAGTCCTGGAGTGGGGTCAATGGCAAGTATATTGGCGCCAAGACCCGCCAGGCGTAAAGTCAACCTGCCGTTGCCGCAGCCGACTTCAAGGACATCCTTTCCTCGCCAACTGGCGATGCTCTTGAGTGCGCGGATCTCGTTTTGTTCCGGATCAACTTGTAATGTCATATCTTTCTCCTATAGTATCAGGTCAAGTCGCCCCAAGCGACTCAAGCCATTGGTTTGTCTTCACGAAGAAAGTTGAGTTGCTCTTACTCCGGCTCGATACCCACATCAGTCCGAGGATGATAAGCGGCGCCGCCAGCCGTCCAAACGACCACGGGAAGAAATCGAAGGTTGGCAGCAGGAACTCGAGCAGGTAAGCAAAGCCGAACCAGTACCACTGGGCAGGAGACTCAAGTCGCTTGAGCAGGACCAGGAAGGCCAGCGCCAGGAAGATTCCGTGATGCTCCCAGACCACCGGTGAAGCCAGGGTCATCAAAATAAATAGAGGCGGGATGGCGTTGAGCACCTGTGCGCCGCGTTCGCCTGTTGTCTGCGCTTCCGGCCTGAAAAAGGCCTGGCTGCGCGCACATCTGACCATCACCCAGATCGTCGCGGCCGCCAACAAAGCTTTGGCCGCATAGATCAATACCCGCGTCCAGAGCAGGCTGATGTGCAGCAAAGGATCGGCAAAACGCAGGAACGAATCGAATGAGGTGTCATGGAAGATCGTGTTATTCGACAGCGCCAGTCCCTGCAAATGCGAAAGGATGTCGAAGAACGGAGAAATGCCGTCTGTTACCACCGTGATCCCTGCCAGCAGGATCATGCTTATGGCGAACCACGCCAGCCAGCGCCAGTCCTTTTCGAGCAGGAAAGCCAGGACCAGGACCGCCGGTGAAGCCTTCAGGTGGATGGCGATTGCCAGCATCAAAGCGGAAAGGAAAGTTCGTTTTGGATAGAACAGCAGGCTGAGCAGTATGAAGTCCAGCGCATGCAGGTTGACCTGCACATAAACGAGCGTTCGCAGCAGCGGGACGTTCACCAGCATGAAGAGGGTCGTGACCAGCGCAGACAGGCGCGGCGAAAAACCATATCTTTCCAACATGCGCAGGAGCAAAATATATAGTCCCAGGAGCGAGATAACGTTTAATAGCCACAGGACGATAAAAAAATTATCTTGTCCGAACGGCACCAGGAATTGCAGAAGCGTGGCCCATAAGGGCGGATAAAAATACGACCCTGGCAGCGGCTGGTTCCGGTACAGGCTGGTGGCTGCATCCAGGTAATAGGTGTAATCGCCGTAACGGAATCTTTCGCTCAGGATATTTAGATAGACCCAGCACACCAGGAAGAAGCCGGCAACGCTTGGTAGATTCGAAACATTTACGCGCTGCGACTGTATCAGATAGAGCAGCGCTCCCACCGAAAGCCACAGCAGGGTCACGGATGCCAGTGTGACCGGCAGGTTGATCAGCGGGGGCTGCTGTATAAAAAGCTTGAACCCGTCTGTGCCCAGCCGCACATAGATAACCAGCAAACTGGCCGCGACCAACAACGTGATCGCGGCCCAGATTATTAAAGCAGTGCGTGAGGAACGCCTCATTGTTTCAACTGTTATATATTGTGCCATGACATAACCGCGTTGGTTATTGCTTGCCTTTACGGCTACCCACTGACCGGCCACCCCGATCTTCGGGGTCGCCGTATCTGCCGGCTCGATCACCGTTAACCTGGCGCCGGCCTTTTCAATGTTTACTGCAGATCCGCCCGGCGAGGGTTGCTGCCGCACTGTGAGTCCGCTCGCGCCGACGCTGTTTAGTACCACCACCTGGATCCGCTGCGGCCCGGAGGCTGGCGGAGGTGTGCCCGGTGCTGGGGTTGGAGGGGTTGATGGGCCCGGAGGTGTTGGCGCAGGCGCTGGTTGTGGAGTTGGGGTTGGTGTTGTCACCGCGCTTTTTTCCACGTACCATCCCGCCACATAACCCTGGTGTCCGTTCGGGTCCTGGACGTGGATCCATTGGCCGCTCTGGCCGATCTTTGCCAGCGCGCCGGTTTTGTCTTCGATCACATTCAAGGGCACACCGGGCATTTCGGCATAATTCGCAACGGAATCCTGCGAAGCCTGCGTATGGAGTTTGATGCCGGCGGTTGCCGCTGCAATCACTTGTATTACCAGGTCGGTCCCGACCGGTGCTGGCGAGGGAGTGGGAGTTGGCGGCGTGGGTCGGTGTCGTGCCTCCTGAAGGCGGGTGTAGGTGTCGTGCCTCCCGAAGGCGGGGTAGGTACCGGGCTGCCTGTGGTGCTCTGGTAAAAGGCCACCGCTTTGATGGTACGCTGCAGGGGTTGTCCATGGCTGAACCGCGACATGAGCGTAACTTCCTGGTTATCCGGAGGATAAGGCCATGGGTCCAGCATCAAGTAATCATTGCCTTTTTGCTCGTACACCACCACCCAATGGGTTTGCAGGCCGGCATCCGGTGAAAAATCAACCTCCACGATAACCGGCTGTCCTGCTGCCAGCGAAGCGTTTATCTGTGATATGGGGGCGTTGGCATCCAGGTTCAGCCCGATGAACTTGATTTGCGGATGGATCTGGCTGATGGCGCCCCATACGATAAGTTCGTCCCTGAACCCCCCGTTGGCGATGAGTTTCTTGTTCAGCCCGCCGGGTGTTTCAGGGAAGCCCCAACCGCTGGCGTACATCGCCACGCAGGTCAGCGCACAGCCCACGTAACCGATCGTATCGGGGCCGTTGCTGATTTTGTCGTTCTTCCATTGTGGGTCTTGTTGAGAATAGTGGACAATATTGAAAGCCATGTTTCACCTCCAGTTCGGGATCCAATAATGACGTCTTGCATCTACTCGCAGCTCTCGAACCCTGCTGTCTAAAATTCGGTATCCTTAAGTCAGATTCGATTGATTATACAGCGGAAGGAAAGGAGCTGAGTAGAAGTGTAAGCGAAGTTAGTTCGGTGGATCCTGCTCCATATCCACATCAGGATTCGAGAAACTGCTTTCCCGAATCTCATAGCCTTACTGCACGAAAGCGATGCGCAGGTCCTCGCCCCATCAGCCAGCTCAGTCAGTCCCGTTACCGGTATGCGGAACTAGTGTCTCCACCAGAGGACTAGACGGCGTCTGAAGGATGCAGATGTTCTTCCGTGCTAAGGGAAAAAGGTGAATCACTACTACGGAAGAAACCATTCCTGTGTGTTGGTCAAAACAGTGGTTGCAGCCAGTTTTTGTAACGACTGTGCTGTCTCCCCGGGCAAATTGGCGGTGAAGCTCAATCCCTCGGGGCTTTGGCGGAAAATAACAGAATAGAAAACGCAGGCCGCCAGGTATGTTCCCTGCTCGGTGGGATGACTGCCATCTCCCTGCCATAGACTGGGTTGTGGATTCTGTTTGCTCGCCGCCAGCCAGGCAAACCCTACGGGCGCCTCAGGTACGTTAAGTTCCTGTGCGATCCCCAGATAACCGTTATCGATCTGGTATTGCATGCTTTCGTAATTCGGCAAACCGTATTCCGGCCAGCCATCCCGATGTGCCCAGGTTACGAAAAAAATGGGTGTTGCGCCGGTATCTCTGATTTTGCGAACCAGCACGCGTGCTGCCGGGTACATCTCCTGGGAACGGGATTGCTCGAATGCAGGGATTTCGCTTTGTTCCTGCAAGACCACGTAGTTCCACTTTGTCGATCCTAATTTATTGAGCGTATCGGGAGATGAATTGTGGTTGGATAGCGTCCAGCCCCCCTGGGCCGCGATCCCGGTCTCAACCCCGTGCCCGCCCGAACCGGCCAACTCGGCAAACATCGTGGGCAGGTCATTAACATAAGTGTAGCTGTTGCCTATAAAGAGGATATGTGTGCATGCCCCGGCGCCCGGCCAGGAGCTGCAGCCCTTGGCCGGTGAGCAGCCGTAGGCAGCGATTAATAAACAAGCTAAGACCAACAGACGTTTCATCCCAGGTCGCCTTTAACTAATTTATGTTTTCTTCTATTTATCCGCCTTCGCTTATCTCATTACTGTCGATCACCTTCTCATAGACTCGGTTCTTCAAGGCATTCATGTATAACAAGATGTCTTTCGCCGCGATACGGTAAGTCTTCGAACTCACTCCGCGTTTCGGGTTTTGTTCCAAAGCTTGTTAAATGCTCTGGGCATGGGGATTGTCCTCAATTGAGCGTCATATTCCAGCTCGATCTTTATTTCGTCCCCAACGTCCACATTTGCCTGTTTTCGCATTTTCCGTTGATAAACAACGGTATGCAGCCTCCACCGGTCACCAGGGTTGCCTGAATGGATGCTTGTCGATGGTGACCCGCACCGGAATATAGCCTTTCTTTGAAAAGCCTGGTTCACCCGTTCCGAATATCCACACATGGATTGATGCCTTGTTTATAAATGACGGCCTTGAATTTTTTCTGCATTCCAAAACCGAGTATAACTGAATGGTCGGCCCGCGGTGTTAAAGCCTGAATCTACAAAATTGTTGTGACGCCTTGGTCGCCCGCAATGGGCGAAGACGGCTAAAACCTTTGTAACTGCTCCCGTCCCGTTGCTGGTTTCCACGAAAAATAAATATGGGCGGAGTGTTCTCCCCCGCCCATAGTAACTACTACTCACATCCCCCCGTTGCTAGTTTCACCGAAAAATGAATATGAGCGGGGTGTTCTCCCCGCTCATATTCATTTTTCGGGCATCTTTGGTCTCAGGCTGAAAGCCTGAGACGAAAGTGTGAGCTGCATGCGAGCAGCACAGACAATGTCACCTTCGATGAAGAGATCCCCGATTTTTGGGATATGGGGCGGGTATTTACCCCGCCCCATATCCCAAAAATCCGACTCCTTATGATCTACATACTTTCTACAAAATAGATTAATAATCATTTATGATTATCATTTATCATTGTCGTTTATTGCTTCTTGCCCCTGGAGGACGAATAAATTCAATGAAGATGTTACGGTGTATTTCAACGAGTGTTGGCCTATTAGCCATGTTGGCTTCTTCTTCGTGTGGCCCCCTCGTTCTACAATTTCCCATATCCCAAACTTTACCTACTCAATCTCTCCCGCCTCAATCTCTTGCATCTCAGGCGCCCTCATCCCAATCTCCCGCGCCCCAATATTACTCACCTCTGCAAAATGCCGAATATGTTTCCACGGGTGCAACGATTGTGGTCCGTTATGGGCCCGTGTTGAGTGCCCAGGATCTCGCCGAGGTGAAATTCACCGTACAGGGGGCAAAGAGCGGCACGCATGCAGGCCGGACGATTCTCGCAGATGATCGAAAAACGGTGATTTTTAACCCTGACAATCCATTTACACCCGGTGAGCAGGTGAAGGTCAATGTCGACAGTCTGCAGTTGGACGGGCAAACTGCATATTCTCCCCTTTCGTATACCTTCTCGGTTGCGATCAATCAGCAGCCGGGATCGCCCGGAAGCAGTCAACTATCTGCCCCCCCGGTTCCGGATAATCCCCCGCGCAGCGCCTTCCCTGATTTTCTCACCGTGCCTCAGGATATTCCTCACTATACCGTGTCGAAAACTTCGCCAGATGCAGGGGAAGGGGATATCTTTGTGGCGCCCTTTTATTGGACCAAAGCCAAAGTCGGATCCTATCTGCTGATTCTGAATGGTCAGGGCCAGCTGGTCTACTATCAGTCTATGGCGGATGCCCTGGATGCATGGGATTTCAAGGTGCAACCGAATGGGTTGTTATCTTATTATGATCAAAAAGATTCGATCTTCTATCTGATGAATTCACATTATCAGATCGTTGCTACATACCAGGCGGGAGATGGCTATCTGGCTGATTTACACGATTTCCAGCTCCTGCCTGATGGCAATGCATTGTTAATGGTCTATGATGCGAGACCGTGGATATGAGCCAGGTCGTTCAGGGCGGGAAAAAGAATGCAACCGTTACCGGCCTGGTGGTCCAGGAGCTCGATCCTTCGAAGAATGTGATCTTCGAATGGCGCAGCTGGGATCATTTTTCTTATGCCGATTCAACCTCCAATCTGACCGATCAACAAATAGACCTGATCCACGGGAATTCCCTGGCTCTGACGAACGACGGCAATCTTTTGCTCTCGAGCCGGAATCTGAATGAGATCACGAAGATCGACCTGCAAACGGGTGACATTATCTGGCGCCTGGGCGGCAGGGAAAGTACGATCAAGTTCGCCAATGGCCAGCCCTTTGCCTACCAGCACGACGTCCGGCAGCTTCCGAATGGGGATATCACGGTCTTCGATAATCAGGGTACCCAGCAGGCTCCTGCGCCTTCGCAGGGTATGGAACTTAAGGTGGACGAGACGAATAAAACCGCCACGGAGGTCTGGAGTTATACGCACGTGCCGCCGGTCTCTGCAACCTTCATGGGCAACACGCAGAGATTATCGGATGGGAATACATTCCTTAGCTGGGGCGCGCCTTCTCCGGCGAAAGGATATTCATTTTTCACCATGACCGAAGTGGCGCCGGATGGCAGCGTTCTTTTTGATTTTGCGTTCGACCAGCCTTACGTCAGCTACCGGGCCTTTCGCTTTCCCTGGCATGGTTCCCCGGATACCCTGCCTGCGCTGGCTGCCAGAGGTGACATCAACGGGATCACGCTGGGCTATTCATGGAATGGTGCGACGGAAGTGGCGGCTTACCAGATTTTTGCCGGAAGTACCCCACAGTCGCTTGGCTTGATCGAGCAAAAAACAAAGACCGATTTTGAAATGCAGTCACGTTATACCGGCTTGCCAAAAAGCGTATGCTATTTCCAGGTCGCAGCCCTGGATAAGAGCGGGGCCGTGATGGCTCGCTCCAAAATAATCTCAACCGACCCGCTTTGTCCCGCAGTGCAATAATGAAAGTTTCCCTGATCTAAAGCCGGCTCAATAGCCTTCCTTCTCAACGAACCCATCCCCCGGTCGCATGTAACTATTCACCGTCCCGCCACTGTTTACCCGGAAAATGAATATGGACGGGGTGTTCTCCCCCGTCCATATTCATTTTCCGGAAGGCCTAGTGCAGGCAGACCTGCAAAGGTGTTCTAAGCATGCCAGGCTGAAAGCGATGGACGAAAAGGGTGACGCGAAGCGGTAGCACCACCAGTAGACTCCTTCGTATCTTAGAACAAACATTCGGGTTGTTAGCAACTACGAGACCGGCGCGTGCTGGTCCTAGTTGCCAAAGGAGGCTGAGATGGATTTTAGTTCTATCAATTGGTTGGCCGTCATCGTCTGTGTCGTGCTCAATTTCGTCGTAGGGTCCCTCTGGTTCAACCAGAAGACATTTTTTCCAATCTGGTGGAAAGCAATCGGGAAGACGGATAGCGGCCCCGGTATGACCGGCAACATGGGGATGACCTGGGGGCTGACTGTAGTGGCAGCCATAGTTCAGGCTGTGTTTATGGCTCTCCTGGTCCACGCCATGGGGAGCATGACGCCGGGCGGCGCAACTCTTGGCTCGGGCGCACTGGCTGGGTTTATCCTTTGGCTCGGCTTTGTCGCGCCCACCAGTTTGACCAACAAGGCGTTTGCAGGTCAGCTGACAGCTTGGGTGCTTGAGGCAGGCAACCATCTTATCGACTTCGTTCTGATGGGCGCGATCCTCGGTGCCTGGCACTAATTCGCAGTAGAGTAAAAAGAGCGGGCGGCATATGCCGCCCGCTCTTTTTTAATACTTCTTCATTCATAGGTCGAAAACTTGGCGCATTCAGTTCCAAATCCCGTTCGGCAGCTGTTTTCTACCGTTTTCATTTCGCAATGATGTCCAACCATCCTTTCAATGTTTCTGTGGGGACGACTATGTATGCATCATGTTCGATCATGGCAAGAATAGCCGTCCTGGGACCCTTCCGCCAGTCATCGCTGCCGTAATACGCATCTTCGGCTTTTTGCCTGTCTTCCAGGCTTTCGAATGACCGGATGACATAATAACTGTTTTCATCATGCTGGGAAGGTCCATGCGCCACCACTTGAAATTGCCATTTTTTCAGTAGCGGCAAGCCTTCTGTTACGTAGACGTGATGAAACTTATCTCTTGTTCCCGGCTTCAGAGTTAAAGTTTAAGATTTCTACCACGGCATTTGATGATTTTGCTTTTTTGCTTTCTATCATGGCTATCTCCTTACTGGATCTTGCGCAACCAGCAGCTTAATGTTGTGCGTTTGCGAAGCATACCGTCCCCGTTCTTGCTCTTTGGGGATAACATCCCCGCTCTGGCTCTCCGGGAACCCTTTAGCGTACGTCGCTGGGCGGGTATGGACAATGCTTGGGAGCAGGACAAACTCGATGCCAAGAAAACTGCTTGAAAACGCGGCGCGTACCCGCCAGTCGGCTGCGCGCTGTGTTAGATGGCTTTTGAAAGATAGAGCGTTGCTACCCGCTATAAGATTTTAATTGGTCAACCGCGCGGATAGATGCGCTTGTAAAGCTTTTTGGTGTGAAGTGAATTCTCTGCCAGTCGCCTTGCAATCCTCCAATATCATTAACACCTTCTTCTACCATGAGAACGATTCTCTTGCCCATTGCAAGAGCTGCTCCTTTTTCCTCAAGTAACCAGGAGCTTGTGGTATATGTTCCATCTTTCTTCTCGTCTGCTCGAGTCATGAGGCAGACGAAAAACTCGCAAGACCTAATTCTCTCAAGAATCGCTTGACTAATATAAGTATTTGCGTTTTGACCTGTTGATATTTCGAATCCATCTCGTTTTAGAAAAGTTGTTAATCCTTCAACATATTCATTTTCTGCAAATCGGTATGAGAGGAATACAGTCTTCGATTTTACAGTTGTTGGCTCCTTTGGTTGATGGGCCTTGATGACTTCAAGTTGCTTCTGAATATCTTGAAGGACGCTAAGAGGAACGCTTGCAGTAGTAGCGGTCGTAGTCGATTGAATTGTTGTTAGCTCATTTTGCAACTTGGTTATCTTTTCATCCGTTAAGTTGTACGAGAGATCCCGTTGACATGCCTTGATAATCGCTTTTACTTCATCTGGAAAAGATGCTATTGGGGTAAGCTTATCTAATCGGAAATAATGGGCAAGCCGTCTTCGTTCACCACTGAAGAACTCTGTACGCATATGTTCCATTCTCGTGAAATCAAGATATAAGACAAACACGATTGATGGGGATAGTTTTCTGATGCTAAAAATGAATTCGCTTGCGTCATCAATGCCAAGAGATATTGGGTCAATAAATATGGTGTTAAGATCGTTTCCAGTAAGTGCGTCTTTGGCTTCAGGGAAAGACCTTATCTGCATGACAGATAAAACGGTTCTCTTCATACCTTCCAGAGTTTGGGTAAGTATTTGCGATGATGCATAGTTGGGATCAATTATGATTACTTTCAGAGGTATTTCTTTCACGCCATACATAATCATCTCCAAAGTTATCAAGAACGAGCAACCTAGCGGTTTGCGCTACCGGCAGGTGGGCATCGCCGGATCTTCCTTAAATCGTACTACCTGACAAAACTTATTTGACGAGATACTGACCACATAGGATCTAGTCTTTGTCCAAAGATGATCTTATGGACTGATACTGGAAGCCTTCAGGTCCCCGAGCAATTTCTCAAAAGCATCTTCATAGTCAATCGGGTTCTTCCAGTTCGAGAAATCCCCGATAGTACGGCTCCGCCTGACAGCTTCAGCCCAGCCGCCTTTTGCATTGAGAGCCGCATCGTCGAGCCGGATCGGGAAGAGCTTCAAACCCCCATGTTCCTTTTCTTCTGCGATTGCCTTTTCAGCTTCATGGCCTATCCACTCGCTTTGGATGGAGTTGACCGACAGGATGATCAGAAGCTTGTCTCGCAAGCGCACCTGTTCACCGATGGTTGTTCGTATGCGCTCCCCGATTTGCATATCTTCTGGAGCAAACCAACAGCGTATGCCCCTATCTTGCAGGTTTTCATGCAGGCGTTTGGCGAATTCTTCATCCTTCTCGTTGTAGCTGATAAAGCAGGGGCCATATTGGATTGGGTTACCAACATACCTTTGGCGGATTTCGTGGGTTATGTGTGTCACTTGCTCTGGGTCGAGACCCGGAGCAGCTAATTTGGCATACTCAATATCCACATCGCTCAGACCACAGCCGCGCAGAAAAGCCAGGGGGATTTTTCCCTTGGAGAGTTGAATTGTGCCGGTGCTGATAACGGAAGAGCTGAAATGGTTGGCTTCTTCAAGTCCAACGGCTTTACTAAGATCAACATCCCCAAGTTTTGTGGATAATAACAAAGCCCGTCTGAAATTGGTCCCGTTAAGATTGGCTCCGGTCAGATCGGTATCTTTGAGCTTGGCTCCGTAGAGTATGGCTCCCGTGAGGTTGGCTTTACTGAGATTGGCTTCACTCAGGTCGGCTCCGGTGAGGTCGGTTCCAGTGAGGTCGGCTTCACTGAGATCGGCTCTATTGAAATGAGCTCCAATGAGATCCGCTGAAGTGAGATTAGCCCGGGCGAGATAAGCTTCACTTAGGTAGGCTCCATCGAGATAGGCTCTTCTGAGATTGGCCCCAAAGAGATCGGCTCTCATGAGTTCGGCTTGCCTGAGATTAGCCCCGATGAGATCAGCCTTTTGGAGTATCGGTTCTGCTGAGGCTGGATTCACTTAGGTCAATCTCATCCGAGGGATGTTCTTTCCGCCATTGATTCCAAACCATCAACCCTTGATTCAAGATCTCTAGTTGTTCCGGATTGGCCATCAATTCTCCCTTTAAATGGTCTTGACTGGGAACCTATCCGCGAAATAGAGGAAACTGTTTCGGCTCTGATTTCACCTTGAATTGAAGAGCAGTTTCTAACCCAGCGGATAACAGCCGCAAATGATCCACACACCCGATCAACTGCCAGCGAGTGTAATTATAAGTCAGGAAGGTTTAGATTTCCGCGGCCTCTCAGCAACCTACTTTGTGCCTCTCACCGCCCAAGCGCGCGCCACAAGCCCAATGGACCCATCGGGAGCGATAGGCAAACTCGCTCGTAGCCTTTCCCGCAGTTTTGCCCGCTTGTCTTCGCTGAGCGACATGATATAAGCCGGAGCAGGCCCCTGGCCTCCAAGAAAGGGTATCCAGTAATCATCAAAATCTTTGAAGTCAGTGAGTATATCGATCGGGCGCGCCTCGACGCGCTGAAGCCCTGCTTCGCGAAACAATCTAACCAATTTATCGGGATCGCAGATCGGAAACCGGCGCCCTTCATCAAGGCCATGAGCCGAGGGATCAAGGGCGGACGCGGCATCCCAGAAGTGGCGTAACAGCTGCATCCTGCCCGCGTAATCCCAAACGTAGAGAGCGACCGTGCCTTCTTTGCGCGCAGCACGCGCCATCTCAGAAGCCATGCGGTCAGGTCGGGTAACGAAGTTCAGCACAAGGCCAGAGACCGCCGCATCACAAGTTCCGCTTTCCACCGGCAAAGCCGCCGCATCTCCCGCATAAAACTCTGCACGCGGATCGCGGATCTTGTCGCGGATAAAGGCAATATAGCGCTCCGAACCGTCAATGCCCTTGATAGTAGCCGGGGCGCATAACAGAAGGATGGCCTCGGACAAGGCTCCGGTCCCACAGCCCACGTCCAACCAATTGATGCCTGCCGGCAGGGCCAGCCAGTCGAGAAATTCCCTGGCAGCCAACCGGCTCCATCGCCCGATATAGGATTCATAAGAATTGCCGTCGGCCCAAACATCATGAGGTGATCCATCAGCGGGCATAATTCTTCTCCTTGATAATGTACAAGATAACGGTATGGATTATTAATCAAGGCACAGATTCAAGTTACTTCTTTATAGCCGCTCTACCGAGGGGAGATAAAGGCCCAAAAGGTACCAAAGCAGGCTTGCTCTCTCTGTAGAGCACAAATTTGGGGTAAATAGGCAATAATGTATTTACATATATACATTACAGATTTATACTGGCTGAAAACAAATTCTCGTTCCAACCCACAAAAAAAGGTGCTAATCACGTCTTTTCCCGGCTATCCAACCCGGCGAAAAGGATCCAGAATTTTGGATGAGGCGGACCCTGCCTCCTTCCAAAATATGAACATCGTGAACATAAAAAGTCCGTAGAGAGTAGCTTGACCATGTCACATCTACGATTGGGATGGGGCGGGTACCCGCCCCATCCCCGATTTCTGATAACGTGACCTCGTCAAGGTAGTTCCAAAAAACTATATGGAGGGCTCTCAATATGTCCGAAGGACAAGCATCGAAGAAATACGTACTGGCCATTGACGTGGGCACTGGCGGGCCCAAAGTGGGCCTTGTGGACCAGGAGGGACAGGTAGCCAGCAGCGCCTCCGCCCCGGTGCAGCTTTTCTTCCTGCCCGATGGCGGCGCGGAACACGACCCCGCCGAGTGGTGGTCTACCATCACCTCCTGTGCAAAGAAAGTGATAAAGACTTCGGGCGTTTCCGCCGAGGCGATCATCGCCGTGGCCGTCACCAGTATGTGGTCGGTCACCTTGCCGGTGGACGAGAATGGTTCACCCCTGATGAACGTGATGTCCTGGATGGATGGCCGCGGCGCTCCTTACAACCGCCAGATCGTCAAGGGTTTCCCCAATATCCAGGGATATAAGTTGAGCACCATGCTCAAGTATCTTGATATCGTCGGTTTTCCTCCGACCCTTAAGGGCGCCGATGCATTGGGCCACATGCTCTTCATCAAACATGAGCGCCCCGAGATCTACCGCAAGACCTACAAGTTCTTCGAGCCCATGGATTACATCAATATGCGGCTGACCGGCAAGTTCGCGGCCACGCAGAACACGGTCCTGCCCATGATCCTGGTGGATAACCGCAGGCTGGATGTGCAGGAGTACGACCCCTGGCTGCTCAAGATGGGCGGCATCGACCGCGCCAAGCTGCCCGACCTGCTCCCTATCGATGGCATCCTGGGCACCATCACCCCCGCCATTGCCGCTGAATTGGGGCTTTTACCTAATACGGTAGTTGTCTGCGGCGTCAACGACAACAGCTCTTCGGCCATCGGCGCAGGCTCCATCGCTGATTCTGAGCCTGCTGCGGTGATGGGCACTTCGGGATACCTGGCCGCGCATGTCTCCTTCAAGAAGACCGATATTGCCAGTTCGATGGGAACCATGCCCAGCGGAATCAAAGGGCGCTACCTGTTCTGGGGTGAGATGGCGAATAACGGCAAGGTGCTTGAATCCTGCCTGAAGAACCTGTTCTACGGCCAGGACGGCTTCGAGACAGGGAAAATCCCTGATGATCTATATGAACGCGCCAGCAAGGTTGCAGCCACGGTGCCGCCCGGCAGCGGGGATGTGATCTTCCTGCCGTGGTTTAACGGCAGCTTCTCTCCCGGCGAAGACCAGTACCTGCGCGGCGGCTTCCTGAACCTCTCGCACAAGACCAGCCGTGCCCATCTCATGCGCGCCATCTTCGAAGGCCTTGCCATGAACTGGCGCTGGCTGCGCGGCCCTTCTGAAAAGCTGATCGGCAGGCCGTTCCAATATTGGCGGCTCACCGGCGGCGGCGCGCTTTCAGACGTCTGGTCGCAGATCATGGCCGACGTGGTGGGGCTGCCCATGCACCGGCAAGCCGACCCGCGCAATAGCAATGTGATCGGCATGGCGCTGCTGGCCTTCAACCGCCTGGGACTCGTCAAGCTGGAAGATATCCCGAACATGATCAAGTTCGATCGGACCTTCGAGCCTGACCCGAAGAACAAGGCTATCTACGACCGCATGTTCGCGCAGTTCATGGCAAGCAAAGACAAGATCAAGCCGGTCTGTCATGCTTTGAATAAATCATGAAAGATACGAACAATATGAATTTAACTCAGAGGCCAAGATTTATGTCATTGTCGCAGATCCTTGGGTTCCGAAAGGCGAACGGCTGGGGGGCATGCCCCCCAACATCCGTTTTGCGGTATCTTCGTCCCAGGCTGACAGGCCTGGACGAAACTGGGAATCAATACAATTTCTCGAACCCTTGAAAGGAGATAAATATGTCTGACGAACAAGAATCAATGGATATGTTTGGGGATATGCATCCCTACAACAAGATCTTCAAGGTCTTCAGCAGCCTTCCCGAAAAAGGCGTGGACGAAGAAGAGGTCTTGAAAGAAGTATCCTACATGTCGGAGGAAGAAAATAAGAAATGGCAGGGCGGCCAATGTTCCGGCACCATGTACCATGGAGGCATGGAACACTATGAGTTCCTGAACAAGGTCTCCAACTTGTTCTCCTATGTCAATATCCTGCAGCGTGACCTGTGCCCGAGCGGCACCAAATTCGAAGCCGAAGTGCTGGCCATGGTGGGCAAGATGCTTCACGGCGAAGAGGTGAGCAAGGTCAATCGTTACGACGAGGAAGCCGGGGCCATCACCTCCGGCGGCACGGAGAGCATCTATAACGCCATGTATGTCCACCGCGAATGGGGCCGCGAGGAGAAAGGCATCACCGCACCGGAAGTCGTTGCCCCGATGACCATTCATCCCGCCCACCTGAAGGCTGCGCATTATCTGGGTATGAAGGTCATCCGTGTGCCGGTGAATGCGGACTACGAGGCCGACGTGGAGGCCATGCGCGCTGAGATCACTCCCAACACGGTGGCCCTGGCTGCCTCAGCCGGCACCTATCCCAACGGAGTGGTTGACCCGATCAGCAAGCTCTCCGACCTGGCCGTCGAGCACAAGATCGGCCTGCACGTGGACGGCTGCCTGGGCGGCTTCATCCTGCCCTGGATCGAAAAGCTCGGCTACGATGTGCCTGTGTTCGACTTCCGCCTGCCGGGAGTCACTTCCATCTCCTGCGACACCCACAAGTATGGTTATTCCCTCAAGGGCACCTCGACCATCAATTTCCGTAATAAGGACCTGCGCCGCTATATGTTCTTCGCACAGGAGGACTGGCCCGGTGGTATCTACACCTGTCCCACGGTGCAAGGCAGCCGCTCGGCCGGCTTGAGCGCCGCCATGTGGGCGGCCCTGGTGAGCATCGGCGAGGAAGGCTACCTTAAGGCCGCCAAAGCCATCATGGACACGGCGGATAAGATGCGCGCGGGCATCGCAAAGATCCCTGAGCTTCGCATCATGGGCAAATCCACCTTCCTGATCAGTCTCACCTCCGACGTGCTGAACCCCTATTTCGTGAACGACTATCTGGCGGGCAAGGGCTGGCGCATGAACGGCTGCCAGAACCCGCCCGGCTTCCATTTCTGCATCACGCTGCCTCAGACCCAGCCCGGCATCGCCGAGCAGTTCGTCAAAGACCTGGCAGACGGTGTGAAATTCGCGAAGGACCCGCCTTACGAAGTGCCCAAGACCGGTTTCCTGTATGGCATGGGCGCAACCGCCGACGGGCGCGAGATGCTGCGTCAGGGACTGAAAGGCTATACCGAAGCCTCTTATGAGTATGAATAGACTCCTTGTATCAACTTACCGCCCCGTTGCGGCCGAAAAAGTTCATCTCGCAGACTTTCCCCCGCTGATATTCCTTTCTTCGGAATCTAGTCAGGTGAAAGCGGGGACGAATACGCAGCGGTGTCACCACCAGTTTGATACGACTCTTCGAATTTAACGATGGCCGGTAATTTCATCCGCAGATTTCGCTGATTTTTTTCTTCAATCTGCCCCATCTGCTTAATCTGCAGATGATTCCCGATAATGTCGGATGAATAACCCGAACGTGGATCGTCACTGCGAAAAACTCATGCAGGGATCGCCGCACAGAACGCCTACATTGCAACCCAACCTATGATGAATAGAGAAAGAGATGCGATCTATGTCAAACCAGGCAGTCGTTGAACATTCCCCAGTAAAAGCCTATGGCTATCGCTGGGTGGTGTTGGCCGTATGGATGTTCGTCAACATCCTCATGCAGGCTCTATGGATCTGCTATTCGCCGGTCTCCAGCCAGGCGGCCCAGGTATGGGGGGTGAGCGAGTTCTGGGTTGGCTTCCTGGCCATGAGCTTTATGTACGTCTATGTGGTCATGTCGCTGCCCGCCTCCTGGCTGATCGAGAAGTACGGGTTCACCCTCGCGGTGGGAGTCAGCGGTGTGGTGATGGGCATTGCCGCGCTGCTGAAAGGTGTTTTTGCACTCAACTTTGCCATCGTGCTATCCTGCCAGATCGCGATAGCCATCGTCCAGCCGTTGATGGTCAACTCGGGCACGAAGTTCGCAGCCAAATGGTTCCCCATCCAGGAAAGGGCCACGGTCGTGGGCATTGGTTCGCTTGGCCCCTTCATCGGCCAGGCTTTCGGTCTGATGGCTACGCCGTTCATGGTGCAGGCCTATGGCTTTGCCCCAACCTTCCTGATCTACGGCGTCGTCTCTGCCATCTCGGCCGTATTGTTCATCGTCTTCTCGCGCGAGAATCCGCCCACCCCGGCCGACTACGAGGAACGCATCGAGATGACCGCCGGGTTCAAGCTGGTTCTGACCAAGCTGGATTTCTACCTGTTGGCCGCCGCCTTCTTTGTGGTCTTCGCCATCTGGCAGGGCGTGCCCACCTGGATCGAAGGCATCACCAAGGTGCGAGGCCTGACGACCACCGAAGCCGGTACGGCTGGTGGCGTATTGATGATCGCCGGTGTTGTCGGCGCGCTGCTGATCCCCTCCCTTTCGGACAGGCTTCGTAAGCGCAAGCCGGTCCTCATCGCCGCGCTGCTGCTCAGCCTGCCCGGTGTGCTCGGGCTGACCTTCCTCAACGGCTTCTTCCTCGTCCTGCTGTCATCGATCTGGCTGGGCATCTTCCTCGTGGGCGCCATCCCGCTGGTGCTGCAGTACGCCGTGGAAGTTTGCTACCCGTCTCCTGAGCCGGCATCCAGCGGCATCCTGATGATCGCCTCACAGGCTTCGGTCGTGGCGATCACGATCATGGGCTGGGCGTATACCAAGACCGGTTCGTTCACCTCGTCGCTGCTGGTCATCGCCGGGCTGCTGCTCCTGAGCGCGCTGGCCTTGTTCAAGATGAAGGAGTCGAGCATCATCCTCCAGCAGGGAACCGGCCCGGGCGGCGCAAGCCAACCCAAAATCGTTGAAGCTCATAAACCCGTTTAGATTAATGGTGTCTACTCACGCGGCTGGAAATCCCCGAATTTTTGGATGTGGACAGTGTTTTTCCGTTCACATCCAATAATTCGGGATCCTCTCCCTCCCCTTTAGGGGATCGCGGAGCATCATCGCACAAAATGTACCTCCAACCTATATTCTGGACACGGATTTCACAGATCCCACGGACAAACACGGTTTTTCCCTTGGGATTTTCCGTGAGAATCAGTCAAATCCGTGAGTATCCGTGTACCGAAGATTTTTCGCCGAAGTGAACTCTGAATAATTAAGAAAGGAAATGAACAATATGGCCATCAAATTTCCCTCCGATGAATGGATCAAGGAACTCAGCGCAAAGCTGAACGCCAGCGAATCCTATGCACAGGCTGCCGCCACCTGGGAAGGCGATAATATCTTTATCGTCCTGCCTGATGCCGACTATCCGGAAACAACCTATCTCTATATCAATCTCCAGCATGGCAAGGCTTCTGATGCCAGGCGCTTGAACAGCCTGGACGAACAGAAGGCGCTCTTCACCACCTCGGCTCCGTTCAACACCTGGCGCAGGGTTCTCGAAGGCCGGCTGGACCCCATTCAGGGCATGTTCTCCGGCAAGCTCAAACTGGTGGGCAGCATGGCGCAGGTGCAGCGCACTCCCAAAGCCACCTACGAAATGGTCAAAGTCGCAGAACAGATCGATACGGATTTCGGATCGTAGCGGATGCTGCACGGTTACCTGGGCAGGATCCTGCGCGTAGACCTTAGCCAGGGCCGGCTGTGGGACGAAGCGCTCAACGAAGACTACGCCCGCAAGTATGTGGGCGGCAGCGGTCTGGCTGCGCGCTACCTGTACGATATGCTCGATGCAAACACAGACCCCCTCGGCCCGCAGAACCCGCTGTTCTTCCTCACCGGCCCGCTGGTGGGCACATCAATGACCTCCGCCGGGCGTTACAGCGTATGTGCGCGCTCACCGCTGACCGGCATCTGGGGCGAGGCCAACAGCGGCGGCTTCTTCGGCCCCGAGCTGCGCTACGCAGGTTACGACGGCGTATTGATCACCGGCGCGGCCCGGCAGCCGGTCTGGTTGTCGATTCTTGATGGGCAGGCCGCGCTGCACGATGCTGCCGACCTTTGGGGCAGCGATATCTACGCCACGCAGACCTCCCTGCGCGAGAAGCTGGGCGACCAGAAGGCGCGCGTAGCCTGCATCGGTCTGGCGGGCGAGAATCAGGTTAAGCTGGCCGGCATCGCCAATGACCACGGCCGTTTCGCGGCGCGCACGGGCCTCGGCGCGGTGATGGGCTCAAAGAACCTCAAGGCCATCGCGGCCCGCGGCACAGGCCGGGTTCCTCTGTTTGCCCCGGAAGAATACAAGAAGATAACCAATCAGATCCTGGCGCTGTACAAAGATGATTTTCCCGCGCAGTCCCTGCGCGCCTATGGCACTGCCGGCTATGTAAACCTGAGTCACATGTTGGGCGACCTGCCCATCCGTTATTTCCAGTTGGGTGAATATCCGCCGGCCGATAATCTCTCCGGGGTCGACCTGGCCGACAAGTTTCTCACGCGCAATACCGCCTGCTCTAAGTGCATTATCGCCTGCGGGCGCGAAACGCAGTCGCCGACTTATCATGATCCCAAAGTGGATGGACCCGAGTACGAGACCGTGGGTGCCTTCGGCTCGCTGCTGATGATCTTCGATTTGGAAGCCGTGATCCATGCCGGGCACCTGTGTAACTTGTACGGCATGGACATTATCAGCCTCGGCGTGACCATCGGCCTGGCCTGCGAGCTGTTCGAGCGCGGTTTGCTCACAGCCGCGGACACAGGCGGCTTGGAAATACGCTACGGCGATGCCGAGATGGTCTTCCGCCTCATCGAGCTCACCGCCCGCCGCGAGGGCTTCGGCGCGGTGCTGGCCGAAGGCAACGCCGCCCTGGCGGATCGTGCCGGTGTGCCTGAGCTTTCGGCCACGGTCAACCGTCTGGAACTGCCCATGCACGAGCCGCGCGCCTACCTCGGCATGGCCGTCACCTACGCCCTCTCTCCACGCGGCGCTTGCCACATGGAGGGCGATATGTTCAGCCTGGATCTGGGCCAGAGCAATGTCGAAGAAGTGGGCCTGGTGCCGGGCGACCGTCACGATAATACTGTCGAAAAAGGCCGTAGCGCCGCGCGTATGCAGGCCTGGCGCAACCTGTATAACTCTTTACCCCTGTGCCAGTTCGAAAACCCGGGCGTGCATCCCCTGCTGGACGCGATCAATGCCGCCACTGGCTGGAACCTGGAAGCGCAGGACCTGATGACGTTAGGCAAGCGCATCGTCAACATCAAACGCATCTTGAACTTCAAGCTCGGTCTCACCAAGGCTAACGACCGGCTGCCCGAGCTGCTGCTCAAGCCTCTAAAAGAGGGAGGCGCGGCCGGCTTCGTTCCGGACATGCCTACCCTGCTGGCCGGAGCCTACGCCGAGTTTGGTTGGGATGCCGAAACCGGCTATCCGCTGGAAGACCTGCTTCATTAGCCCGCGCGGTCTCGTCGATATTACAAGTGAGGTGAACTGTGAACATTACCGTTAATAAAGAATTCTGCCGTCCCTTATTACCACCAGGTAAAAGAGGCGGTGAAGGCGCTTATCTCCTGCGGCGATTTGAAGCCGGGCGATATGCTGCCCAGTGAGTTCAACTTGAGCGAGCAGTTGGGTATTAGCCGGCTGGTGGTGCACCGCGCCTTTCGCGAGCTGGTCACCGAGGGGCTGCTCATCCGCAAACGCGCCATAGGGACTTTCGTCTCGCCGTCCATCAAGCGCAGCTACACGGTTGTTGGGCCCTTGTTCAGCCTCAGCGAGAATTTGGCAAAAGATGGGCTGGTCGCCTCCAACAAGGTCCTGAAACAGGAGGTGATCCCGGCCGGCGAAGAGATACGCGCAGAGCTCAGGTTGCCCGAAGGGGCAGCCGTAGTACATCTTCACAATTTAAGGTTGGCTGACGGATTGCCTTTTGCCGTCGAAGATATGTATTTCTCTGCAGAACGCTTCCCGGCCTTGGGCGAGATGGATATGAATAACCGCTCGACCTATGCCACTTTGGGAGAGCTGTACGATGCCCTCCCGCAGGAAGCGCTGGATCTGATCACCGCCGGGTCGGCAACCCATGAAGAAGCCAAACAGCTCGGCATCAACAAGGGCGCGCCGGTGATGCGTGTGACGCGCATGTCCGCCGACCGCCAGGGCCTTCCGGTGGAGTACACCAAGATCGTCTTCCACGCCGAGCGCTACCAATTTGCGGCGCGTATGCAAAGAACGGATAACTACTCACCGTCCCGTTAATGGTTTCCCCGAAAAATGAATATGGGCGGGGGATAACCCCCGCCCATATTCATTTTCCGAAGGTGCAGGTGTTCTTTCTGGGCGGGATCTCTTTTCCCATTCCGTGATAACGGAAGGGTAAAAGCTAAAGGTGCGTGAGTAGATACGAGAGCGGGATGAGAAGGTCTTGTCCCCGCTTAACTTCGTCTGAAATTGAATACGCCGTTCCGTTTGTAGGTAAATGTAAATAATCCCGATCGGGGGATCGATCCGGGTACCCAGCTCGGCGGCCACACCGCCATAGCTCCGCCCGGCTTCAATATGCGGTGCATTTCCGGTAGAAGCCGGTCCAGAGGCAGCATCGGTGCAGGCAGCACGCCGAACAACAGCACTGCGTCCATGCTTTCGGCATCCAGCTTTGGTATTCAATGCATCGCCTTGCATCACGCGGACGTTTTTCAAGTTTGCAGCTCGTACTTTCCCAGCCACGGCTTCGACCGAGGCCGGCAGCACGTCCATTGCCACCAGCGATCCCTGATCGCCGATCAGCTGCGCCGCGGTCAAGGTAAAGAATCCTGTGCCGCATCCCAGCTCCAAAACGGTTTGTCCGGCGTGTATAGTCGGCGCTCTCGTAAAATGTGCAGTGGGCCAAAGAACCGATATCGCAGCCGGCTCTCCATCACAGCCGCAATGGCTCTGATAAATAATTGTCCGATCTTTGAATTGGCAATTGCTTCAGTATTCATTTTTCTCCCGACTCAATGCGAAGGAACTGTAGGGGCACAACACGTTGTGCCCTGGCGATGGACACCGTACTGTGGGGGCGACTCATCAGGCTATATCCGTCATTATTTCAGGCAAGGAACCACGCTTTGCCACAGCCTTGTCAGGCCCAGGGAGAGTCGCCCAATTTACATCGCCGAATCATTACTCCGAATTCGCGTTATCTTACATTAGACGAAGGGTGACGCGAAGCGGTAGCACCACCAGTGTCACTTCAAGCGGTATCACCATCAGTAGATACGCTGCGTGCCGGCGGCTCGGCTGCCGATCAGTCCACGTAGATCGTCAGGCTCACGTGGCAGAAATAGTTGTCTCCCTGCCGCAGGCTCCATGTCGTTGAGTATTTGCCTGAATTTTTTGGAGCTCTCAGGTCCGTGGTCAGAAGTGTAACGTTCCCCGGGTCCGTACCCCCCTGCAGCTGGACCAGCGGGTACTGATACATCTTGGTTCCGGCGAAATACGTGAAATCAAGAGTTCCAGGAATCCAGCCGGATGTGCCGGTGTTTCTGACCTTCCAGGCGACGGCAAACTCTTCTCGGGATTTGAAGTGGCTGCCATTCTTGACAGACTGCATAACCAGCGAGCAGTCCAGCGCCTTTGACCCGGTCGACGACTGAGACGGCGCCGGTGATGGGCCGGGCGACAGCGTGGGTTGCGGGGTAGTCGTTGGAGCCAGGGTGGGCGAAAGCGTCGGTTCGGCAGTAACTGTTGGGGTTGGCGTCCGGGCGCTCGTAGGGCTGGGTACCGGCGTGGACGGCGCAGCACAAGATGCCAGCAATAGCGCCAGTGCCGTGAAAGCCATCGCGTTTCTCATCTCTTTGCCCTTTCTCTTCTTTGATCGATTAGTTGCATTCTGGTCTAAGCAGCGCTTGGATTGTGGATCCACCTGCAGGTCGTCAAGATTATCAATGTAATCTTCAAGGGAACGAATTTATTTGTAAATCAACTGATTTATATCCATCGATGGCGGACTATTTTATGACAAACATAATATTTGAGATTTCATAATCCATGAGTTCTTCATTATAGTGTTGCCAACCTATCCAAAATGCACGATTCGTTAAAATGATATCGTGGGTCGGACCAGCCCTATTGGAGCACACAGGAACCGTAAGTATTGAGTTTGTTATGAATAAAACCACATCTTGCTTAGATTTGAGCGGCGAATAGGTTCCGCATAAATTAAAAGGGAGTAATTTGTTTCCAATGCCAAGATCTATCGGTCTGTCCGGATAAGTTTCTTTATAGAATAAAAATGTCCCTCTTGAAATATCTTGCGAATCAATCACGCCGAATTCCAGAACTTGAGCAGTAGTAGGCCTTGGAGAATAGAGATTGTTTATTGTCAATGTAAAATGAATCTCCAAATTCCCATCCGGAAGAGATGTATATATACCGTAATGCCGCGTTGCATCTTTGACCCCGAGAGTTATATTCAAAGAACGATTGTTGATTGACAATCCCCAATCAGACAAAGCCATACAATTATTATTATCTGGCAAATGACTTATATCATTTCCGGTTTTCCAAATGCTAGCATCGATACAATTTTCTTTAGGGAATAGTGGATCGGAGAAGGAAGGTTGGGTGGCTGTTTCTGGTATGGATGCCAAAGTGGACTGATCAGTCGAGATGGCTCCGAGTGTTTTTGCGGGAGTTGAGGTTTGCGGTTCTGAAGGTAATGGAGTGACAGTATTTATTGTCTTTGTGGGTAATCCCAGCGGATTGGTAGGCTGTCCAGGATTTTGGACATACAGCCATGAGGCAAGAACAACCATCATCAAGCCAATGAAGCTTGAAATGACCCTTGCACGAGGAGTTATTTTCGGGACCGATACCTCTTTTGCTTTGACACCGCCACCGGACAATCCTATAAGAAGGGCAATGCAACCCGTAACGGCTATAATCAGCGGAATAGTGATACTCATTGCGTTCTCCCACGATATATGTAATGACTAACAAACTTCTTTTGGGATTGAATTAAACCGATATTCGAGATTCTGGTTCTCTTAGTATAGTATGTATTTTTTATATAACCATTCACTTCCAGGCGTATTCTGACTCAAATCCAGTTCGGCTACAATCTCACCCTAATATGGAGAGTAGCTGGTAACCTAGCGGTTCGAGGCTCTTCTCCTATTGACACACATTTTTGCAGATAGGATTACTCAGACCAGTCCCTATTAGTGCGTCTTCTTGACTGAAGGCTTACGTGGCCGTGGGTGGTCAATACTCGTATCAGGATAATGTTTCAGCCGGAATATCTCTGCTTGCTGCGCGAGCCACTCAAAGCCCGTTGCCCAATTTGGATCTTTTCGTCTCAGACGCTCATATGCTACATAATCTTCCACCTTCTTCCAAAGCCGGAGTACGACGCTATAGTAACCTTCCAAGAAATCGTTGAGTTTCACAAAGTCCTTTTTTACCAGAATACCAATATCACTATAGTGCCGAATTACCGGTTCTGCGTTGTCCCTGTCTTTTGCTGAGTAACTCTCAGGCTTTCCCGAAAGAAGGTAGATTAACCCTCGGAGTTTCCAACCGCCGTCTGTTTCCACCAGCTTATAGACCTCGAAAAAAGCGGCCGTACGGCGTGCTTTGTTTATCTCATCCAATTGGCGTCTTGTCCAAAATAGAGTCAAAAGTAACTGCCAACAACCCAACTAGCGTAACTAAGGGGCTAATCACAGTGGCTATATTCGCCCACAATTGCCAACAATTTAATTCAACTCCACACCAGTGCATTTTTCATCTCCTCCGAACGGTTAGCGTACTAGCGGCACAATGGTTAGCACTGAAGAAGTCACTGATGCACCGCTAAAGGAGGGATGCGACGGCGGCATATTTTCTTGTGGAGGTTTGCAGACATTCCACGCCCTATGGGTCTTAATGTCGCTGAAGATCAGAATTAAATGGGTTTTCGAAACTAGCGGTTCGAGGCTCGTCTCCTGCTGACATACATTCGTGGTATCTTACTCCACTCATTAGATAAGGATGCCGAATAGTTGAAGAAGAAATCCCAATGCCAATAATATGACGCCAAGCAGAGAAAACCGGTCATATCTTTTGGCCCGCTTGATTTCACCTTGGTCGGTCTGCTCAAGGATAAGATGAATGGCTCCTGTCCTACTGATCGGTTCTGGTAAGCCGAACTTCCAAATTAACAGCGTGCCAATGATGTTAAGAGTGAGGCCAATTCCGGTTAGGATGGAGGTCATTAGTGCTACTCCTATGAGCCTTGTAGGATTGGAACCTGCGACCAAGCGTATTCAGGCTCAAAACCACGGCCATGATTTTGCCTTGAACCGAAGGGGAGTTCCGAACCGAGCGGTTAGCGGTTCATGTCCTATTGGCATACGTTTTGTTTAGTTTACGCCTATACTGAGGCTTCCATTGCTTTTAACCAAGATGCCGATTCTGAGCCCACTGAATATATTGTTTTGCATTATTACCCCGCGAATCTTTAAAGGATGTTCAATACTGCCAATAAACAGTTGAGGCATTATGTCAGGAGGACATTTTACAAAAGCCCCATCAGGCGTATATAACTCGGCCCATGTATTTAGTGCGGCTGCATCGGTTCTGTGAATCTCGAATACTATTTTTCCGTTCAGTTCACACACTGTCATATTTTTGGGGTATCGTAGAGTAAGGCCAGCCTTCTCTCCGGAGGATGTGGTAAGTAATCGAGAACCTACTACCTTAGCTAGATAAGTTCCGTCTTGACCATAGATTGGAATTTGAGTAGTGTATCCTGCTTTTTCGAGCTTAACAACTTCAATTAGAGGTGTTTTTTCATATTGAAGAATAATTGGAACATCAATGAAAGTATTGGTAGCAAACCTAACTTTAGGCGATTGAACGAACATCAGGTCTTCCATATGCATCCTCCATAGGATAAAGGCCAGTTTCTACTCTTAGATATTGATTTTAAACCAATATTCCGCCTTTACAACTTTGAGTAAGGCGGAAATTTATACGCCGAGAACTCCTCGCCGAGGGCTTGAACCTCGAACCTAACGGATGTAAAGAACGGGTTGAGACCTGCGGTCGAGGAGCGGCGCTGGATGAGAGTATGCCATGAACATTTCTATGGAAGTACAAGGTCGTATCGTTGCTCTCTCAGGGGTTTACCGAACGCGGTTGATTCCTTTTCTTCTGTCAGCTTGAATCCCAGGCGTTTGTAGAGGGTGGCGGCGGTTGTCAGTTCGTGGGTCGTCCACAAATAGGATTTTTGTAGCCGCACTCCCGCATGAATTCCATATACAAGTTCAGGAGCTTCCGGCCAAGACCGCCCCCCCTATACTCGGGTTCTATCAGGAAATATCTCAGTTGGGCTGCCTTGCCGCGGTCCAGCAATAATAAGAAACCCATCATTTGGTGGTTGTGTTCGCAGATCCAGACACGGTTCCTTTTTGGATCGTATTTTTCGAGGAATTCACACAGTCCTTTGGCAACGTACATTTCGAACTGGAGGCCGTAATCATATTCCATCCCATATAATCTTCCATGCAGATAGATCACGTAGCCAATATCACCGGGCTTAAGCTCGGTGCGGATTGAAATATCATCCAGCGATGTATAGGTCCTCATGGAACACGGTCTCCTTCCTCCGAAGGCATAGGAATCAGGCTGCGGCTATCCGTCTTTGCCGAGCAGTTGACGGATCCGTTCCATCATGCCGACCAGTTCTTCACGCTCTTTTTCCGATAATCTTTCGATCAGCCTGGAGATTGCCTTATTCGAGCTGTCGTTCAGCCTGGAAAATTTCCTTTTTCCTTTTTCTGTTAGGGTAATGAGGTGCAGGCGCCTGTCATCGGGTGCAGGGGTCTTCTTGATCAGGCCTGCAGTGGCGAATTTATCGATGATTCTGCTGAGATAGCCTTCATCAATGTAAATATTCGCCCTGATCTTCTTGGCGGTGGATTGCCCGGTATGGCTTATTTCATAGAGCACTCGCCCTCGGTGAGCGAGTAGGGAGTATCCAGAAAATGCTGGTCGAGCAGGCCGATGATGATGGTGTAATATCGGTTGAACGCCCGGATGGTTTCGATGGACTCCTGATGGCTTAGCACGAAAATATATTATCCAAAATACTTGACTTTGTCAAGTATTTTAAAAAACAGGACTGTACCATGGCAGGACATTCAAAAAGCGGCGCAAGTCGGCGCGGTACTCGCTTCGCGAAGGCTATAAGCCATCAGGGGTCAGGCCACGTGCGTTTTTTTTCGTGTTGTTTCCTTAAAGGCTTTGGCAAAGACCTTCTTGAGGACCTTTGCATTCACATCATCGAGCGACTTAATATAGAGGCAGCCTTTGCCGGTTTTATGTTTCCCCAGTTTGGAAAGTTCATCTTCAACAAGGTTCAGTCCGCCCATGAAATAGATGCTGATGTTTTGTTTCCTGGGCGAGAAGCCAATGACTAGCGTCTCTCCTTCCCGTCCGCTGGCATACACATAGTGATAGGTCCCGAAGCCGATAATTGCGCTTCCCCACATGACAGGTTCAGCGTTTGAGACCTCTTGCATCATTTCGACTATCGCAAAACAATCGTCTCGCAATTCCTTGTCACGGACCTTGTTCAAGAAAGCAGTTACACTGCTTTTTGTGGGTTTGGTTTTGTTTTCTGCCATATCCGGTGCCTATAATGCGCGCATGCGGTTGTTCTTCGGGTTGTGCTCCACTTCCGCCAGTCCCAACGCTTCCATCAGCGGAGGGATATACATGCCAAAGCGGCCGCGCAGACCCTTTTTCAATCCATACCATCCACCCACGGGATTCTTCGGCGAGCGCCCCCAGGCCTCCACCGTGCCCTCTGCGGCTGGTTTTTGCTCATCGGCGCTGCCGAGAAGCATCCAATCGCCGTGCTTCTTGAGCATGGCATGCAGGTCGTCCAGGCAGCGCAGGTGGTAACGAAGCTCGGTCTTGCCGACCGTGCAAACCAGCGCCGGCGGTTCGAGAGTCTCGTCACGATACATCGTATATTCCGAGCTCCCACTGGGTGTCTTCAAAACCCACGGGTCTTCGCGCGTACCTTTTCCTTTGACTTTCGCTGGTTTTGCATTCATGGCAATTTACCTCCGTAAATTAGGCATCATTCAAATATCTATCAAGCAAACGGCTTTCATCACCTGGACTGACCTCAATTATCAGTCTTGCTAAATCATGGTTGTTTCCGTGGATAGCTAATAGCGCTAATGCCGATCTTAAATATTCCGAACCGGCTTCATAATTTAGACGTTCTGTGACATATCTTACAAGATTCGTCCCTGCACCCTGATAATCTTTCAATATCCATTTTGGCAATGGCTCTAATTGGTTATTTTTCCTGGCTAATTCAATTGAAACAATAAGTGCTATCGGATTCCAGTCGATCATCTTTTTTGTAATAATAATCTCAGATAATTTAACAACGGCATACAGGGATGCCTCTCCTATATCGCCTTGGTGATATAAGTTCTCCCACAATTCCTTCCAAATGATGTCATTATCCCCAGTATCTATTTTTGATAATGGGACACGGACATCATAGGGAATTTTGTATGCACTCAATAATTGCGATATATCTGCGGTCATATCTTGAGAATAATACGCAACTTGGAGACAAGCAATAAGGTTGGAATAGGGTCTTATATTAACTCAAGTTGCTATCTATGGTATTCAAACACCAGATTTGTCAAACAGCTTAACGCCAAGATGCAGAAGTCGCAAAGAATCCCCAAAAAACTTCGCGGCTTCGCGTTGAATCTTTGGCCATGATCGGTCAACGTAGCAACTTGGGCTATTAACAAAATGCGCCGAAGAGACAATCTCTCCGGCGCATTCTATCACCAGGCTTATGCTTCGTATTCTACGGCGCCCTCTTCGATGGCCATGACCGGCTCATCGGCGGGTTTCCGGTCGAGGAACTGCATGACCAAGGCGACCACCTTGCTGAAATATTTCGTCTCGCCCTTGTCCTCGTACTTGTCCGTCTTCAGCCGCCCTTCGATGTAGACCAGGCTGCCTTTCTTGAGATACTGCTGGCACAGCTCGCCCAGCCGCTCCCAGGCTTCGACGTTGACCCACTCGGTGGCTTCCTTGCTCTCGCCGCCGCTCTTCCAGTGCTGGGTGACACCCAGGCTGAAATGAACGACTTTCTTGCCGTTGGGCGTGAAGCGTGACTCGGGGTCCTTGCCTAAATAACCGATCAGTTGGACTCTATTTAGTGCCGGCATTCTTCCCTCCTAAGTTTGATTTGCCTTCGTTCGGGTTTGTGCTTTTAGAGGACATGTGTATGTGGTTCATTTTTTCTCCTTTTCTCTAAAAGAGCTATTAAGTTGTAGGTTTAGTTTAGCACATATTTTCTAATTGTCAAGGGAAAACGAAAAATTAATGTAGGCCAACCCGGGATAAGGTAACGTAGGGGCGACTCGTCGGGTTCCTTCCGCTGGTATTGTAGCTAGGGAACCACGGTTCGCAATCTCCTTGTCAGGCACAGGAACAGTAGGGGCGACTCGTCGGGGCCCTTCCGTTGTTATTGCAGCCAGGGAACCCTGGTTCACGAACTCCTTGTCAGGCATCGGGAGAGTCGCCCAATACCAATTTATGCTGCCAAATTCACGTTTAATGTATCCCATTCAAAAGCCGTACCCCTGGCTATTTTCTTAATTGGCTGCGCCGACCCTGCAAACAAGGGTTTCACCCCTAAGGTGCCGCCCCCACGGGAGCCGTGCAATTTACGCCCTTTTTTCTAAGTCTCCCTTCCGTGAGAATCCCTGAAATCCCCTGGCTCCGTGTACCGAATCTTTCAGGAACGTCCCTTGCAGGCGGAAAATCCGTTCCCCTATGGAAATAAAAATCCAGCGTTACAACGCTGGATTTTTATTCAAAGCTAAGGTACGTTATTCAACAATGAGACAGAGCTTTCGGGTTATACTGCCTTCTTAAGAACGGGCAGGCCGGTCTTCATTTCGACCACGGTATAGCCTGAGGGTACGGCGTCCATGACGCCTTCCTTGACCTCTTTCGAGAAGAAGAACAGGACTCGTTCTTTGCCGCTGGCCGCCGGTGTCCTGCGTGTGTGCAAATAATAAGTGACACCTTTGGAATTCGTAAATGCGTAAGCCATTTATCTCTCCTTTCTGGGATTAGACACCAAAAGTGTAGCACGGATTTTCTAAGCTTGTCAACCGGGAGTTTTCGGCTATGATGATCGTTTCCACCCTTGAGGAACTACTCTCCGCCCGTCCCCTGCTGGACGGTCCGCTGGGCCTGGTGCCCACTATGGGCTACCTTCACGAAGGGCATCTCTCCCTTGTCCGCCGCGCAAAGGCCGAATGCCGCTGCGTAGCCGTAAGCATCTTCGTCAACCCCACGCAGTTCGGGCCAAACGAGGACCTTTCCAAGTATCCGCGTGACCTTGAGCGTGACCTGCACCTGCTCGAAGCGGAAGACGTCGACCTGGTGTGGACGCCTGGCCCCGAAGACATGTACCCGTCCGGGTTCCAGACCTGGGTCGAGGTACAGGAAATGACCCTTCCGCTGGAAGGCGCTCAACGCCCCGGCCACTTCCGCGGCGTAACCACCGTGGTCACCAAGCTGTTCAATGCCGTCCAGCCTGCGAAGGCCTACTTCGGCCAGAAGGATGCCCAGCAAGCGGCAGTCATCCGCCAGATGACCCGTGATCTGAACTTCCCGATCGAGATCGTGGTCTGCCCCATCGTGCGCGAGCCTGACGGCCTGGCCCTCTCGAGCCGCAACGTCTACCTGGACCCCGGGCAGCGTAAGGCCGCTACTGTGCTGTTCCGGGCCTTGAACGCCGCCCGCTCCGCCTATGACAGGGGAGAACGCAGTGCTGTGAACTTGCGCGACGCTATGAAGGATACCCTGGCTTCAGAGCCGCTGGCCCGCATGCAGTACGTCTCCTGTGCGGACTACGATACCCTGCAGGAGCTGGAAGAAGTTACGGGTAAGACCCTGCTTTCCATGGCCGTGTTCATGGGCAAGACCAGGCTGATCGATAATCTCGTGCTGGGGAAATAGGAAGCGAATAGCAGAGTTATTTAAAGATCTAACGCTAAGTCGCGAAGAAGCATAGATTCTTAAGTACTTTTGAAATACGGTATCGTTTTTAGCATTTTCCCTAATCAGCTTGATCTGCCTAATCTGCGGATAGCTCTTTGTTCTTTTGCCTTCTGCAAAATCTGCCAAATCTGCGGATAAATCTTTGCTCCTCTTCCCGCCTACAACGACAACTTCAGCGGCAGATCCAGGAACTTGGCGTAACCCTGGGCGGCGGCCTCGAGCGCCCGGGTCTGGGTTTTATTCAGCGAGGTCAACAAGCGCGGCTCGATAACAACCGCCTTCTTCTTGAAAGTTCGCTTCCAGGTGCCTACGATTTTCCCGTTGATCACGATCGCAGGGTTTAAAAGGTAAACGCCAAAGTCTTCCAGTTTTTCTGCGTGATCGGGCTCGATCAGGGCGGTGCGGTCCGTATAGCCCACCATGTATTCGTCGAAGTTTGGCAATAAGTAGGCGGAGCGTGGAAGCTCTTTTGCCGGGGGCATGGATGCATCGAACCAGTACGTCACACCCTCTACCTCCTCACTCAGAAAATAAGATTTGATCAGCTCAACGCCGGTTTTCGCGTCAGCCGTGGTCAAGCCCGACCACCAGGCAAAGTCCTGCACTGTAGCCGGTCCATGGCTGGTGAAGTAGCGCCGGGCGAGTTCAGCCAATGCCTCGTCACGTCTCAAGGCCTTAACCTGCGGAACCCGCTCGTCGAACAGGGCATAGGTGAATTGCTTCCCGCGCCGCGCGCCGCTGCACAGCACCCCGTCTATTTCCGCGCGCAATAATATATGGATATAGCCCAGGTTATCTGTTTTGATACCGCGCTGCTTAAGGATCGCTGTAAGTTCCAGCCGGGTTAGCTGCTTACCCCCTTCCAGTGCTTTGACCAGTGCCGCGTTACAACGCTTAAATAGGGCGGCGTCCAGGCCCAGCCTGTGAAAATTATAGGACATGGCGGCGTTGATGCGTGAGGCCGTGAGCGCCAGCATCCAGCGGATATCGGCAGGCGTGACAAAATGCCAGGTGGGGCGCATCACATGCGTGCGAATGATCGTGCCATCCGCTAGGGCTTGGTCGAGGGCCGCGTCGTAGCCGGCTTTCATGCGCAGACCCACTGCCCATTTGGCGGCCGCGTAGTCCTGTGCCTGCACCGCGCCCAGCCACTGCACCACCTCCGCGGGAGATTCAAAGGCGGAGTTGGCAATATGCTGGTTGCGTAGGCGGTTACCGATAATATCCAAGGCAGCACTCAAAGACAGATTCTCCTTTGCTTGACATTAGAACACATGTTCTTTATAATAGCTATATCTACTTGCCCTCCCGTTGCCGGTTTCCCCAAATAATGAATATGGGCGGGGTGTTCTCCTCCGCCCATATTCATTTTTTGGAATCTCTAGTCTCAGGCTGAAAGCGCGAGACGAAAGGGTGACGGGAATGCGAAGCATTAGCGCAGCGATCCTGTGGACGCGAAGTGGTAGCACTACCACTGTCACTTGCAGTGGAATCACCCCAGTAGATCCTAATGATCCTGTTCCAATCGGCATATGCTTATGTTTAACCAGCTTATCATCTATCGCCACACCGCCTCACTGAATCACATGGACCGGCTTCCCAAACATATTCGTTCCTCCTTCGTTCCTCATCATCTTTTGGGCCCGCAGCCACAGGGAGGATTTGAATTTGAATTGAACCCTTATTTTTCAACCAAAGGCGACCACACTTGGGGCTTGAAACCTGGAACTTTGAACTTGGAACTTTTCTCTGGGAGAACATTCGACCTTGATTCGAACCCGGCGCGCGGTGCCGTAAATCGAGCAAAAATGCCCTCGCACCTCGTACATCCTCGCTCCTCAATCAAGGATCATCGCTCCTCCCTCGTTTCCGAAGGGAACCTGACACCTGGAACTCTTTTCCTACGGACCCCAGTGCAGTTCTTCGGCGAACATCGCCAGCAGCACGTTGGGTCGTGAATCCGGGTAAACGATCTCGGCCCGGCCGCCCTGATATACATCCGGCGCCGGTGCGAAGGTCACAACCGCAAAACTTGCGTCGGGAGCCCAAAGGATCTCATTGGTATTATCGAAGACATCCTGTTTCAGCTGCTCACGTCCCGTCACCCCGTCTGAGCCGGAACGCACCAAAACCAGGGGCGTATGCCCTGTGGGTATGGCTGCCAGGTTGTTGAAGAAGAAATACAGCTTGCCATCCGGTCCAACCTGCGGCGCGGCCGCAAAATTATACGTGCCGTCCGGCGCCGAGCCGACGATCAGGGTCGCCACACTCCCGTCCGAGGGGTTGACGTACCACAGCCCCGAATCGGTCATGCCGATCGTTGAGCTGGCCGCATATAAGCCGCTTCCATCCGGCACCCAATCCACCTCGCAGCACACGTTCGCACCATCGGGGCGCGTCAACCGCACCAGCGTATTGTTGGATGGGATATAGATCCCATCCGTGCCCGCTTTCGTAAAAGCCGATGCTGATCAGCAGCTTGCTTCCGTCCGGCGCATACTTGAGCGGCGCGTACAATTCATGCACCACCGGGAATCCCGAGGAAGTATCGATCTGGTTCTGCAGCACCTGGGTGACGGCGCCGGTGCTGACCGAATAAAAATTCAAACCACCGTGATTAAAGGCGATGGTCTGACCATCGGGCGACCAGACCGGCATGCCCACACCGTTCGTAAAGCGATTGTTGTCGTCCAGTGGTCCGCCGTCCAGCAGCAGGCGGCGTCCCGCACCGTTTACGTCCACCAGTAACAGCTGATTATTCGAGGCGTAGACCAGGCTCCCGTCCTTGGGAGATATATCATAGCTATCCACCGAAGCCGGCTCGAAGGTGATCTGGTGAACGGCGTGCCCATCGCGTTCAAGACGATAAACTTGCAAAAGCCCGGCGCTGTCATTATTAAGAAAATACAACGAGTGCGGGAGCAGATTGGTTATGGAGGGTGAAGTGGCTGAGGGGAAGCCGTTGCCTGCACGGCAGGAGTGTTCGTCGCCGCGGCTACCGGGGCGGCAGATGCAGACGGTGATGCAAGCGGCGTAGTGGCCGCCAGAGCCTGCATGGTCTGAACTACCGCGGTGGCGGCGTCATTGACCTGCGAGGGGACGGCCGGTAAGGCGCAGGCTAATATGGCCGCTGCCAGCAGAAGCGCCGTGATGAACAATCTTGTGCGGGCCATGAGGAGTTCTCCTATACCTGTTCGAAGCTTGAAACAGGCACAACGAAGAGAGTAGCACGCTTTTCGGCGGAGGCTTCGCCGCTTCCTGTGGTCGCGGCGTGGCGCCCGGAGGCTTTGAGGGTCGCGCGGATCAGGTCGCTGGCCGCATCCACCTGTGTGTCTTCGATGCCGATCAGGAGGGTCGCGACGCCGCTGCGTAAAAAGCCGCCGGTGGATGAAATGCCCGTTACTCGATATTGGGCTCCGATCAGCGCGCGGGTGAGCGCCTCGGAGTCGCTGTCCTTGACGATCACGATCATCATCTTCATGGCTAGATCTCCTCAAACCTTTCAACCGGCAGGACAAAGACCGTGGCGCCTCCCACCGTTACCGGGATGGGAGTCGGCATGGGCATGGGCGAACCTTCCAGCGGCAGCGACATGTACTCCACGCGCTGCCGGCAGGCTGTACGCAAGGCGAACAGCACCTCATCGTGGCGGCCGTCAGGCAAACCGATCAGCAAGGTGGCATTACGGCGTCCCAGGAATCCGCCGGCGCTTGCCAGATAGACGACCGGCGCACCCAAAGGTTCCAGGGCGCGGTTTGCGGCGTCCAGGTCCTGGTCCTGTATCACGGCCAGCATCAAGAGATGCACGGAAGAATCTTTCATTTCGCTTTCACCTTGTGCTAAAGCTGTTCGTAGCGATCTACTTTCAAAACAAAAACTGTGGCGCGCTTGAGGCCCGGGTCCACCGGCGGGACGCTGTACTCGCGTATGATCTGCACGGCAGACGGCACCTGTTCCGCTTCTGCGCCAACCAGCAGGGTGGCATTGCCTCGCCGAAGAAAGCCGCCGCTCGAAGCAATGCGGGTCACACGGAAACCTGCCTCCGTAAGAGCATGCAGGATGTCTTCTCCATCGGTATGATGCACGATCGCAACGATCAACTTCATCATACTAAAATTCCTCGTAGGAGTCCACCTCGAAGGTAAAGATGGTCGCGCCGCCAACCTTCACCGGGTCGGGAGCAGGTAAGGGCAGTGACTTGTCGGGGAACGGCGCGGTCCACATACTCTACTTCTCCATGCGAAGCCCGCTCCAAAGCCTTGACCGCCGCGGCCTCCCGGCCTTCGGGCAGGCCGACCAACAGGGTGACGTTGCGATGATTGAGGAAACCGCCGGCGCTGGGGAGTTGGTCCACGGCAAAACCGATATTGGTCAGCGCGCTGAGAGCATTCTCCACATCACCCTCTCGGATTACGGCGGCCATTAAACGCGTGACCGGCAGAGAAGCCGCTTCACCGATCCGCAAGAGCTCAGGCCAGGGCAAATGCTCCTCGGTCAGAGCCGCGTCCACTTCGCCGACCAACTGCGAGAAAACCTCCTCCGAGATCACGCCATCGTGCAGCAGGTCGGTCAACGCGCTGCGCTGGGCCCGCAAAGCCTCGCGCCGGGCAGTATCCAGCTCTTCCGCTTCTACTGTAGGGTCCGAAACCATCACTTCTTTCACGGCTTCCACCAGGCCGGCGTTCTGACGCTCGATCAGGGGTGCCAGGCGTCCCCAGGTATGCTCGGAGATCAACCCCTGCGTGCTCATCCGGCGCAGATATTCATAGGCGGCGCGTCCGGCGACGAAGCGGGCATGCCGGCGCTCATATTCCTCCTGGACGCCCGAGCGCTCGACGATCTTCAACCGCCGCGTCACCCAATCCATCGAGAAGCCCTGGACCAACAACGTGAATAACACCACGCCAAAGGCCATGGCCTGCAACTGTGCTCCCTCTTGACAGGAAGACGCCCTGCGTGGGAAGGCTCAGCGCCAGAGCCAGCACGATCGCGCCGCGCAGCCCGCCCCAATACAGGACATGTTTCCATTTCGGGGGGATATCGCGGCCGAAAAGTGAAAAGCCATAAATGCTCACAGCGCGGGCCAGCAGGACCGCCAGGATCGCCCAGCCGATGGCCTTCCAATTGCTGATCAATTGACTAAGGTCAATGGCGAGACCTACCAGCAGAAAGATGAAGGAGTTTGCCAGGAACGCGGCCGTCTCCCAGAAGTTGAAGACCACGATGCGCGTAGTGGGCGACATACCGCGCGGGCCTGCATTGCCGTTCACCAGCCCGGCGGCCACCACTGCCAATACCCCGCTGACGTGCAGGGATTCGGCGAGCAGGTACGAGCCAAAGGCCAGCACTACCGTCAGGGTGGTTTCGACCAGGGGATCGTCAATGCGCCCGATGATCTGGGATGTGAACATCCCCAGGATAATGCCGATCAGCAGGCCTCCACCGGCTACGGTCAGGAAGCTGGCGATGTTACCGGCCAGGTTGAACTGTCCGCTGAGGGCGATAGCTATCGTAAGGCTGAACATGACGATGGCCGTGCCGTCATTGAACAGGCTCTCTCCCTCCAGTAGCACCTGCAATCGACGTGGCGCCCCGAGCCGGCGGATGAGAGCCGCGACCGCCACGGGGTCGGTGGCTGAGACCAGCGCCCCGAAGACCAGCGAGACCTGGATCGTGAGCCCGGTGCCTTGCGCCACCAGCCAGCCCACCAATAGAGTGGTGACGATGACGCCGGGCACAGCCAGCAGCAGGATGAACCAAAAGTCGCGCCGCAGATCTTCCAGGCGGATGTGAAAGGCGCCATCGAACACCAGGGGCGGCACCAGCAGCGCCAGGATCAACTGCGGGGATATCTGGATATCCTCCGCGGTCAAGAGGCCGAGGGCCAGACCGATCAACACCAGACCGACTGTATAGGGGATCCTTAAACGGCGCGCCACGATCGCTACTGTCGATGCGATCAACAGCAGGACGATTGTGGCCTCTTCAATGACGAGAAAATTCGCGCCGGTCATTTCGCTGAGAAAATTTCTCTTCTACGCACGCCTACTAATAATCCCCGAATTTTGGGATGTGGACGGTGCTTTCCCGTCCACATCCCAAAATTCGGAATCCTCTCCCTCCCTTTAGGGGATCGCGGAACGTATCCTGTGGATCCCATAACGCAGGGGTCGCCGAGGTGGGGTTGGTGTGAGCGCACACAAAAATTTTATACCATATTAATGGGGAATGGGTGGTATGGCATTCACCGCCCTGCTGATGATTTCAACGGAAAATGGACATGGGTGGGTGTTCTCCCCGCCCATATCCATTTTCCATATCTACTCACCGTCCTGTTGCTGGTTTTCCCGAAATCCTTGGCTTGCCTAGCAGGATGCGGAGGGCAGCCAGGAGCTCACGATCACATCCATGGTGATGCCATAAGCTACTGCATTCCACAAACGCATGCTGCCCGGCTGATCCTTCGCGGTCTGCCAATACCCAGAGAAAACGAAGAAAGTTGTGACCAATGCAACTACCAGGCGGATCCCGATACTCAGCCAGGTTCCAAAACACCAGGGAGCCTGGTTCCTGATCACGTTCACCGCAATGCTATATATCCAACGCAGGAGCACGCCCAGAAAAACGCCGGCGAACACCTGGACCTTGGCGCTGGTATCTTCCTGTTGAGTTACCAGGTTGAAACGGATCGCATCGTGGAGGCTGAATGAGTTCATGGAATTGTCCTCCTAGTAGGTCCACGGACCGACTAAAGCATCAATGGAAAAGCCATAAACCATTGAATTCAGGCAGCGCATGCCATAAGGCTGATCTTTCACCTTCTCCCAATATCCGGAGAAGACGAAGAAAGTCACGATCAGGGCAACCACAAAGCGGGCAATGATAACCGGCAGGGTGCCGAAGTTCCAAGGGTTTCCCCGGGTCACATCCACCACAATGGTGTATAGCCAGCGCACGAGTACGCCCAGAAAAACGCCCACGAACACCTGGACCTTGGCGTTGTTATCCTCTTTTTGAGTTGCCAGCTTGAAACGGATCGCATCATTGAAAACGAAAGACTTCATATGTCTCTCCTTCCTGACCCGATGGATAATGCAAAATCATTATAGCAAATGGATGCAACAAATACAACAAAATGGGAATGGTAAGTTGGTAAATTGGTGATCGGTATTCGAGAATGTACGGCCTGGGGACATAGAAAGGAACTGCAAACAGGCACATAATCTTTATTCAGATAGACATGCGAAGTTATGTAACTTCGCATGTCTTCTTCCTTAAAGGAACCGCCGCCCGAAAGGGCGGCGGTACACCAGGAGACTGAAATTATTTTCCGGTGTAAGTTATTTTACACCTACGAGCAGGTCTTGTAAGCCAGGTGGCATCGAATATTATTATTTGCTAATGTTGCTATCGCTTCGTGCCAGCAGGATCAAAACCACATCCAAGAGTTCTGATATTCGTTGGGGAGCAGCGCGTTTTTGCAGATACTCTAAAGAGAAACAATACAAGGGGCGGTGTCGGTGACCGTCACCACCTTGCCGTTCGGAAAAGTGACTTCAGTTGCATCCAGGCCCCGCATCACTTTCAGGCCTTTATATAAAATGGTCACGGGCCAGGCGAAAGGATTATGACCTTCCAGGCGGACCCGTGCCGGCGAAAGGAAGGTAACCCCCAGTGCTTGTAAGAAGAGACCCACCGGGGCAAGCCCGGTCAGTGCGCCGCGTTCACCGATGCCGCTCCCCGTCTCTGCGTTGTAGCGTTCATAGAAAGCCCGGCTTTGTTTAAGACCCTGTATTGCGGCTTTCATCACACGGCCGATCAAGCGTGCAGCCTCATTCCGGAACCCGTAAGCCAGAAGTCCCTCACCCAGGATCTGGTTCCACGGCATATATACGCTCAAAGCAACGGCCTCGGCCTTGGGGTCCGGCAGCACTGGAAGAGCCGGAACGCCATAGGAACGGTCAAAGCGGTCTGCATCCAACAGCGAATGAGTAACCAGCTCCTGCGCCTGTGCCTGCTCCGCCAGGTGTGCCCAGAGTGGGGTGAATAAGGTAATGTCTTCAACGGCGCAGTTTACGCTTCGGAGGATCACCTTATCTGCCTCTTCAAGCCCGTCAATCTTCAGGCGGCTGACCTTGTTATAAACTCGTTGGCTGGTGGCAACCAACCCGCCGCTGCGCCATTGGAATTGGTGCTCTGAGATGACTTCGGGTCCTTCCTCTGCCTGGGCGCTGAGGCCTGTGATTTCAATCACCGGCTTTGGTGTGCCGGGATTCTTGGTCTGTATTTCGATCAGCAGGCGGACGGCAGGCTCGAACTGGGCCTTCTTTGGGCGCATCTCACCGGAGCCTTTATGCCGGGCGATCAGTTTGCCAGGGAGTGAAACCCCTGTGAGCCGATCGCGATAGCAATACAGCGCTGTATGCGGATTCCAACTGGCCTGGACTGAAGACCGCAGGAGTGCGGCCTGCTGATGGAGCTGACCCAGCTCAGAATCCCGGCCCAGTTTTTCAGCCATTAATATCAAGGAAGTGGCTTCGCGATAAAGCAGGGACTCCAGCTCAGGATTGAACAAGGTGGAGATGCCCACGCCCTGGGACCAGGGATGCCATACGTCAAACAGCGGATGATCGTCAAAGCCGATCTGCAAAACATGATCCCATTCCGGGATTCCATCACGGTCATGGTCATGTTCGGGCCCGAACCACGACCGGAAGAAAGCCAGAAGCTTCGGAAAAACTTCAACCAGGAAATCATCCTGCCGGGTGTCCTGATAACAATCCCAGGCCATGCTCGCAAGCAGCGGAGGCGCCAGAAATTTGGCGCGCTGTCCGCCCAGACCGGGCCGGCCATCGATTGAGCCATCTTGTGCTTGGACGCTCAAATAATTCTCAAGCAGGCCGCGCTTTAGCTGCGGTGAAACGGGCAGCAGGCTGGCGAGATACCAGGCATCAAAGGTCGACTGCCCGTTCCAGGCCGGCGGATAATCGAGTCCGTCGCCTGTGTGAGAATAACCGCTGTCGGTCTGGCGCGATCGCACAAAAGAAGGGTTCGGCAAATTCGTGGTGCCCGGATAAAAGGCGCCCAGCGCGGCTTTCTGGCTTAATGCCAGGGCCGCGTCCCAATCCGCATCGCCGGTAAAGATCTCAAGCAGGTCGCCGGCATCCAGCAGTTCAATGCGGGACCGTTCTGCATCCCACGGGCGGGCAGCTATATGCCGCGCCAGCTCAAATGAGGCCTCTGCCGAAGCCTCGGCAGCCAGGGTCCAGGTAAAGGCATGGGTCGCTCCGGGCTCAAAAACCGGCTCCACCACAAGAGAGGGATACGGCCCTGAGCCGGACTTTGGGCCGCCGGTCATAAACAGCACCGGTGCCAGCCCTCCGGTTGCGCCAGCCAGAACGTTAACCATTTGCTGCTGGGTAAAAGCAAGCGATTGACCGTCCAAAGGCGTGAGAGAACCGCACAGCTCAAAACTCAGTTTGCGCACCGAAGTTGTCCGGTTGAGGATCGTAACCCGGCCCGCCAGGGCATGCGATTCCGGAACCCAGAATTCGGCGGTAACCTCCAGCCCTTCAAAGGGAACAAAATTGAATAAAAGGAAGTTTGTATAGAAGCGGCGCAGACGCGGCGGCGTGTGAAACTCGGCTGGGTCCGTAAGGGTATTGCCTGATTCGCTAAAGCGATAGAAAAGCCGCATGTCACGCGCCCGCAGGCCATATGTGGTTCGGACGGCCAGGGCGGCGGGTTCGCCGCCGCCGATTTCCAGTTCCCAGATCTGGTCGTTGAAATAATCGGGCTTGCACAGCCGCATATCCGCGGCAAGGGTCAGAGATAATGGATCACCTGCCTGAAGAGACCATTCGCGCATGGTTCTATTGTACGGTTAGATGAGTGTGAGGTCAAAGGGTATAATATTTGTAACTACTCACCTACCCCGTTGCTAGTTTCACCGAAAAATGAATATGAGCGGGGTGTTCTTCCCCGCTCATATTCATTTTTCGGGATTTCTAGTCCCAGGCTGAAAGCGTGGGACGGAGGGCTGAGTGAATACTAATATTTTGCATCTACTGACCGCCTTGCCATGAGTTCCCGAAAAACGGAATTCTTTTCCCCAGGCTGAAAGCGTGGGGAAAAGGTATGATGCGAAGCGGTATCACCACCGGTAGTTGCAGTATTTTTCAAACACGCCGTCCCGCAGGTACGCGGGAAGCCTGGAGCAGCATCCCAAGGAGATGAGGAGAAGGTATGGCCGGCCTTTATTTTGAAGAGTTCACCGTTGGGCAAAAGATCGTGACAGGGGAACGAAGCGTCTCGGAAAAGGACATCATGACCTTCGCCGACCTGAGCGGAGATAACAACCGCATCCATACCGACGCGGCCTTTAGTCAAGCCGGACCGTTCGGCCAGCGCATCGCGCACGGACTGCTGGGTCTATCGATCGCCTCTGGCCTCGCCTGGCAGACCGGCATCCTGGACGGGACCGTGATCGCCTTCCGTGAGGTCAATGAGTGGAAGTTCATTAAACCTGTGTTCATCGGCGATAGCCTGCACTCCGAACTGAATGTCACCGAGGCGAAAGCCCTGCCCCGCATTGGTGCAGGTTCGGTTGTCATTGCAGTAGAGCTCAAGAACCAGAAGAATGAAGTGTGCATGAGGGGCAGCTGGACCATGCTGATCATGTCCAGGCCGAAATAGGCCTTTTCAGGAAGCAGCCGATCTCTGCATTTAACCAACCGGTTCTGCCGGCCCATCGCGAAAAAGATTAATTCAACCCTGATCTTTGACCGGTCCACTATCGAATCAACCAATTACAGAGTACTGCATAATTATCTAAACCAACGCTCCACTTTTTACCCTACAATTGATCGAAACCGGTTTAGATATTTATGCAATGTGGTCGGCTCTTTCCCGACCAAGAAGCGGTAGAAATAACCTTATAAAAGCCATGACAGACAATGAACCCCGCGATAAATTCCGCCGACTGATAAATTCAGAAGAAGAGACTCACGCCGAGCCCCCCTCACAACCTGCACATATTACCGGGCCGGTCCCTGTTTCTTCACGACCGGCGCTCGATAAAGATAACATGCCCCTGCCGCGGCGCGTCAGCGAAACGGATCTGGGTGGGACGCGCGTCACACCGGCCGCATTCGAGACCAAGACCAGCCCGCAAAGGAACACTACACCTCCGTTACGGACCCAAAGCTATCAGCAGACCAGCTACCGAACCAACGGTCTGGGCCGCTTCAGGAATTGGGGATGCCTGATACGCGGCCTGATCGTAGTGGCCTTCATCCTGGTCATCATGGGTCTGTGCATCGGATCGCTGATGCTCTATGAGTACTACTCCATTGCCAGCTCCCTCCCTTCCGTCAGCGACCTGCAAACACGTGGTGCGCAGTTCGAGACCACACGCATCCTCGACCGTAACGGCGACCTGCTTTATGAGATCGTGGACCCCAATGCCGGGCGCCGCACATACGTCACCATCGATAAGATCTCACCGGCATTGATTGCGGCTACCATCGCAACGGAAGACAAGGATTACTACAACCATCCCGGCTACGATATATTGGCTATCATTCGCGCTCTCTGGCAGAACTACACCACCGGGGATATCGTTTCCGGGGCTTCCACCATCACACAACAAGTGGCGCGTACCATTCTTCTCACGCCTGAGGAGAGTTCTCAACGAACCTATTTAAGAAAAGCGCGCGAGATCATCCTGGCCGCCGAGATCACGCGGCGCTATTCCAAAGACCAGATTCTGGAGCTTTATCTCAACCAAATCGATTATGGCAATCTTTCTTATGGGATCGAAGCAGCCGCGGAGACCTACTTTGGGACCACCGCCGATAAACTGACCCTGGCCCAGGCGGCCTTCCTGGCGGGGCTCCCGCAATCCCCCGCCATTTACGATATTTATACCAACCGCGATGTGACCCTGGCGCCGCGACCAGCAAGTGCTGACTTTGATGGTGCAGGACAGTTACGATCAAAACTGCATCAAGGTGAGCAACAGCAACCAGCCGATCTGTGTTGATCCGGCTACGGCGGCCAACGCCGCGGTGGAGATCCGCAATTTCAACTTCCCGGCGCCTACCTTTAACATGCGTTATCCCCACTGGGTTAACTACGTACGCTCTCAGCTCGAGGCCAGTTACGATGCCCAGGATATCTACCGGTCGGGCTTTACGATCTACACCACCCTCGACCCCACCCTTCAGGATTTTGCGCAGCAGCTAGTGACGAACCAGGTCGCAGCGCTGGCCTCCAGCAATGCCAGTGACGGGGCCCTGGTCGCCATCAAACCATCAACCGGTGAAATCCTGGCCATGGTGGGCTCCGCAGATTTCAACAACGCTAGCATCGCGGGACAAGTCAATATGGCGGTCAGCGAGACGCGGCAGCCGGGCTCTTCGATCAAGCCGATCAATTATGTGGCTGCCTTCGAAAAAGGTTGGACGCCCGCTACGCTCATCTGGGATGTGCCCTCCGAGTTTCCTCCGTCCGGCGACCCGAACGATACTCGCCCTCCTTATATCCCCAATAATTACGACAATAAATTCCACGGCCCGGTAACCGTACGAACCGCCCTCTCGAACTCCTTTAACGTCCCAGCTGTGAAAACCCTGCAATTCGTGGGCGTGTACGGCGACCATGGCATGATCGCCATGGCGAAGCGCTTCGGGATCACCTCGCTTGACCGCAATGATTACGGCCTGTCGTTAACGTTGGGGGGCGGAGACGTTAGCCTGCTGGAAATGGTCGGCGCGTTTTCCGTGTTTGCAAACGGTGGGGTGAGAGTCCCGCCTGTTTCGATCCTGAAGATCGTGGACCATCAAGGCAACGTCGTCTTTCAATATACGCCTCCACAGGGCGAGCAAATCATCAGCCCCGAACATTCCTATCTCATAACCTCCATTCTGTCGGATAACCAGGCGCGTTCATGGATGTTTGGAACGAACTCGGTCTTGAACCTGCCCTTCCCGGTGGCGGCAAAAACGGGAACGACCAACGACTTCCGTGATAACTGGACGCTGGGCTATACGCCTGATCTCGTATCGGGGGTATGGGTGGGTAATGCAGACTATACCCCGATGGTGAATACGACGGGCCTCAGTGGCGCCGCGCCGATCTGGTCGCAGTTCATGCAAAGCGCGGTGCCGTATGAAAGCGGAGGCAAACCAACTCCGTTCAATCGCCCGGCGGGGATCGTGGACAAGGTCATTTGCGCGATGTCCGGTACGGAACCTTCCAACTGGTGCAAAGGGGGTCAGCGCACTGAGGTATTTGCTGCGGACCAACCGCCCCTGCCGGCCGGACAGGACTTGCGCCGCGAGGTCGCATTGGACACGTGGACAGGGCTGGAAGCATCCTCGGCTTGCAACGATTCCACGGACACACAAACCGTGATCAACGTCAGCGACCCCTGGGCACGCAAATGGTTTGGTACAAGAGACGGCCGCAATTGGCTTGATAACAATGGTTTTCCTTCCCCTCCGGTTTATGCGCCGGACCGCGAGTGCAGCAGCAACGATCCACATCCCACGCTTCAGCTCAACGTGAACGAGGGCGATGTTATCAGCCAGCCCACGTTGGCCATCCAGGGCACCGCTAACGCAACCGGCGGCTTCAAGTCATGGCGGCTTGAATTCGGCCTCGGGAATAACCCCGGCGATTGGACCCTGCTCGCGCAAAGCGATCAGCCCGCCAATAACTCGTCCATGTTCAACTGGGATCTATCCAACCTCCCCAACCAGACCATCACCCTGCACCTTTATGTGACCGGCGCAAACGGCTACGCGGAAAAATTCATCCACTTCACGGTCGCGCTTCCTACTCCAACTCCCACCCTCACGCCTTTCCCAACGCCGACAGATACGCCCGTCCCGATCATTCCAAGCGATACACCGGCGCCTACGAATACTCCGGCCGATACGCCTACGCCGTAAAAGATTTGTATCTACCATGTTTTCTGTAAGACGCACAAAGCTGGTCCTGTGGATCCCAGAATTCGGAATTCTTCTCCCTTCTTGATCGAGGACTGCCATGCGCGTATCTACTCACTGTCCTGCTGCTGGTTTTTTTCGAAAAATGAATATGGGCAGGGTGTTCTCCCTGCGCGGAATCTCTAATCCTCGCAGACCGAAGGTGCGGGCGATCTCCCTGCAAAAGGTGTTTTTCGCGCAGCATGCCAGACTGAAAGCGTGGAACGAAAGGAGTAGATCCCATGCGTATTGAAGACTTGAACTGGATGGACGTCGAAAGATATCTCCAGGGAGAAGACCGTTTGATGATGGTCATCGGGGCCTCCGAACAACACGGCTATCTAAGCCTGCTGACCGATATCAAAATTCCTCTGGCACTGGCCGACTCGGCATCACAGGCAAGCGGCGTGTTGGTTGCGCCGCCGCTTAACTTTGGGGTCTCGCCCTATTTTCTCGCCTTTCCCGGCACATTGAGCTTGCGCGTGAGCACCTTCATTTCGGCCGTCGAAGATATTGTGCGTTCCGCTTATCGGCATGGCTTCAAGCGTATCCTGATCCTCAACGGACACGGAGGCAACTCCGCCGCGCGCAACCATTTGCACGAAGTCAATAACGACCTGCCTGATCTAAAACTTAACTGGTACGACTGGTGGCTTTCACATTCGGTGGAAGCGGTAGCCGCCCGCCATAATCTCAAACCGATGCATGCTAATTGGCTCGAGGCCTTCCCATTCACCATCGTGGCCGAAATGCCTGAGGGCACCAAGACGCCGCCCAGTGTCCCCAGCTCGATCATGGATGCAGGCGCCGCACGCAGGGTCTATGGAGATGGCTCATTCGGCGGCCCCTACCGGGCCAGTGAAGACATTATGCATGAGATATTTGGCGCCGCGCTGGAAGATATATTGCAACTATTAAAGTTTGATTAGCTTTGTATACCTTCAAATTTGAGGGGTATTACAAGTGGTAGAATACCGTTAAACATATCAAATGCTTATCCGTAAATTTCAGGAGCGGTCGTTTTTTGGGGTGTGCGGCGAAGCTGCACACCCCAAAAAAAAGTCTCCTTTATCTATGGATAGAATCTAAAGCGTGCATTTACTCACAAGGACACGGGAGAATTCCAAATTTTGGGAGATCTTGTAGAAGGCGTGAGTAAATACCAAAGATTGTGAGGCAAAATGTATATAGATCCCAATACTGGTGGAGTTTTGTTTGGTTGGCTGTTAGGAGCGTTCGGCCTCTTAACTGGATTGTTGCTGATCTTTTCAGGCAAAATACGCGGCTATATTGCACAGCTGCGCAGAAGAACGCGTCACAAGGATAACTCTGAAGATCAAGAATAAATGCGAACGATCATTGTAGGATTCGACTCATTCGACCCGGCCACTTTTGAACGACTTCAGGCGGCCGGGAAGATGCCAAATCTATCGATGTTCGTCGATCAGGGTGGATATTCCCGATTAGAGGTCTGTTCTCCTCCACAAACCGAGGTATCCTGGACTAGTATCGCCACGGGCGTTGACCCTGGGTCGCACGGGATCTTTGATTTCGTGCATCGCGATCCGCAAACCTACACACCCTACGTTTCCATACTGCCGACAAAACAAAGCATTTTAGGGGAGCAGTTCCTGCCGCCTTATACAACGAAGACCCTCTTTCACGAAGCGGCGGAGATGGGCTATCCGGCAACTGCCCTGTGGTGGCCCGCTTTATTCCCGGCGCGTCCTGAGCTGCCGGTGGCAACCATCCCCGGCTTGGGAACGCCTGATATCCGTGGACAGCTGGGGGTGGGTATCTACCTGACCACCTCACCGCAGGAAAAAAAGAAAGTGCAGGTTATCAAGCTCGAACCTGCCAGCCTGGGAATGTTCAAGGCAGCTCTTGACGGACCGAAAGTAAAAACAAAAGAAGGCATGCGCCCGGCGATCCTGCCTGTCAGTGTTGAGATCGCAGATAAAACTTCTGGAACGCTTAACATCGGCAATCAGAAAATTCAACTTTCTATTGGGGTATGGAGCCAGATCATCGAGCTGAAATTCCAGGCGGGGTTTGCGTTTTCCGTGCAGGCTGTTACGCAGGCTATCCTCACCGAAGCTGGGGACAACAAGGTGAGCCTGTATATGTTGCCGTTGCAGATCCACCCGCTGCACGCGCTCTGGATGTATGCCACCCCTGCTTCCTTGGTCAAGGATTCGTGGAAAGCCGCCGGGCCGTTCCTTACCTTGGGTTGGCCGCAGGATACCAATGCCCTCGAAGATGGTTGCATCACCGACGAGCAGTTCTTGAGCCTCTGTGAGTCAATTTTTAGCTCCCGCAAAAAAATATTCTTCTATCAACTCGATAAATTCCGGGAAGGCGTGTTGGCGGGCATCTTCGACTGTCTGGACCGCGTCCAACACATGTTCCTGCGGAGCAGACCTGAAATCGTAGATCAGTGGTATGTCAAACTTGATGAGTTTGTCGGCGAAGTCCAGGCACATATCAATCAACTGGGCCTGGAGAAGGTTCGTTTTCTGGTCCTTTCGGATCATGGATTCAAACCGTTTGAGCAAAAAGTGCATCTCAATCGCTGGTTGGTCGAGAACGGATATATGACGCTTTCCCGCCAGACGGAAACGCCCGATCTCAAGGATGTCATATGGGGCCGCACCCGGGCTTACGCGCTGGGACTCAACAGCATCTATCTTAATATCGTAAACCGCGAGGGCGAAGGCACGGTTCAAATGGAAGATATCGAAGCTCTCCTGATGGAGATCAAATCAAAGCTGCTGGATTGGAAAACCAGGGACGGGAGACAAATAATCAGCCGCGTCCTCCTGAAGCACGAAGCTTTCACCGGTCCTTATGCCCGTCTCGGTCCGGACCTTGTGGTTGGCTACGCCCCCGGATTCCGCGCCTCGTCCGAGACCGGGCTTGGAAAATCTGCCGCAAGCTCGCTCGAGACCAACATGGATCACTGGGGCGCCGATCACTGCATTGATTCGACCAAAGTACCGGCTGTACTGTTTTCCAACCGCGACCTCAAGGATATGCCCGGACTTTCCTTCCGGGACATTCCCTATCTTGCGCTGGGCAAGCATCTCGATCAATCCTATATCAAGCCTCCCTCCCAAACAGGCTCACGGGGACAAAAAGACCTGGAAGAAAGGCTTAAGGGCCTTGGCTATCTTTAAACGATTTCCAGCCTGGGGGCAAGTCGCGCCAGTCTACGCCGTGATCGTCCTGATGGTCTATACCTGGACCAGCCTGTGGTTTTTCTGGAAACTGCCGAGCTGGTTGTTTTTTCTTAATACGGGCGAGATCTTGATCGCCTTCGCGTACTCCCTGGCCACAAATTTGATTGAAAGCCTGGCCGTCCTTTGCGCGCCGCTGGTCTTGAGCGTGGCGCTGCCAAAGGGATGGTTTTATGACCGGTTCGTGGCCCGAGGCGCCGCGCTCGCCCTGTCAGGGCTTGGGTACATGATGTATATCGCATTTCAATTCAAGACAAATGCCGATTATCCAAGCCTCAATCTAAAAGCATGGACCCTCGTGCTGGCTTTGGGCCTCATCCTGATTATCGTTTATCTGGCAGGCAGGCTCAGCCTCCTCCGGAAAGTGATTGAGTTCCTTGCGGACCGTGCAATTATTCTTCTTTATATCAGCCTGCCTCTGAGCCTTATTTCGCTGGTCGTCATCCTGATTTGTTGGGTGGTGTAAGGAACGGTCCATGCCAAAATTCAGTCGCCGCGATTTTCTAAAGCTGACCTCGGTCGTATCGGGCGCGCTGGCCCTTTCCAACTTGGCGCCGAAAATCCCGTTTGCTGATTCTGCCTCGAACGGCGTTTTACCTGACATCCTGGTCTTTGTTTTCGATGCGATGTCGGCCACAAACTTATCCCTGTACGGCTATACCAGAAAGACCACCCCTAACTTCGAAAGATTTGCTGGACGTTCGACGGTCTACAATGCACATTATTCCGCCGGGAGTTTCACCACCCCCGGCACTGCCTCTCTACTTACTGGCCTGTACCCATGGACCCATCGCGCCATCAACGAATCCGGCCTGATCGCCAGGAACCTGGCCGGACAGAATCTTTTTCGTGCGGTTGGGAATAAATATTTCCGCCTGGCCTATTCCCAGAATATGTGGCCCAATTATTTCTTCGGCCAGTTCCAACAGGACCTGCAAAAGATCCTGTCTCCAACTGCATTCAGCCTGGTCGATCAGATCGTCGGGGATAAATTCGGCGGAGACCTGGAAAACAGCCATCGCGCCTTTGATGATTTCCTCTTTCAAGATGGCACGCCCCCGGCCTCGCTGGTCTTTGGCCTGGCCGAAAGGATCCTGCTGCGTCGGGCAGTGGCCCGCGCAGAAACCGCCAATTACCCAAGAGGCATCCCGCGCACGGGCAACTATCCGATATTCTTTCAGCTCAAAGACGTGTTCGACGGCTTGATCACGACCGTGGGTAAATTAAGGTCGCCTTCCCTGGCCTACCTGCATCTCTGGTCGCCGCATGCGCCCTATAGACCCGATAAGGATTTTGACAGCATTTTTGTGGACGGCTGGCGCCCCAAACCTAAACCGGAGCATGAGCTGGGCGACCATATCCCGCCCAGCAATGTGAACGACCGCCGAAGGAACTATGACGAATATATTGCGAACTTGGATGCGGAATTCGGCCGGCTCCTTGATTTTCTCGAAGCGAAAGGCATCCTCGACCGCAGTTACGTAGTGGTCACCTCGGATCATGGCGAGTTTTTCGAAAGAGGCGTCGAAGGGCATATTTCCCCCCTGCTTTACGATCCGGTGGTCCGCGTTCCCCTGCTCATATCCTCGCCGGGTCAAACTTCGAGACGGGATGTTAACGCGCCTACGAACAGCGTGGATGTCCTCCCGACCCTGGCGCACTTGAGCGGCAATGATATCCCGGCTTGGTGTGAGGGGCAATTGCTGCCGGCCCTGGGAGGCGCGGAAGATCAGGGACGCAGTATCTACATGATGGACGCAAAAGTAAACCCGGCTTTCAGCCCCTTATCCATAGGCAGCTTTGCCATCAGAAAAGGCAAGTATAAGTTGATCTACTACAAGGGTTACGAACACTATAAGGGCAGCGATAAGTTTGAGCTATATGATATGGAAAGTGACCCTGAGGAATTGAACGACTTGTATTCCGGGAACTCATCCATTGCCAAACCGCTGCAAGATGAGCTGATCGGAAAGATCGAAGCCGAAAATGCAAAGTATAAAAAGTGACGGAGAAGAGAGCAGATGTTAGTTAACTACTCACGGTTCCGTTATTGGTTTTCTAAATCTCTAGTCCCGGGCTGAAACTCGGTATCCACTCCTAACCTTGTCATGAAGTTGCCGGAAAAAGGGATGTGGGCAGGGCGGACGCCCTGCCCACATCCCTTTTTCCGGAATTCTTCTCCCCAGGCTGAAAGCCTGCGAGAAGGTGTGACGCGAATGCGAAGCGGTAGCACCACCAGTGTCACTTCCAGTGGTATCACCAGTAGATACGATGATAGAATGGCAGGATTGTACATACTCTCTGGGCATTGATTCCGGTAAATTCAAACCAGGATAAGCATGCTAAAGAAACTTCTGAGAACATCATCCTCGCAAAAAGATCGTAGCAAGACCGTCATCGTGGTTTCGGGCTTGCCGCGCTCCGGGACTTCCATGATGATGAAAATGTTGGTCGAAGGCGGGGTGCCGGCGGTAAGCGACTCGATCCGCAATGCGGACGAAGACAATCCGAACGGTTACTTCGAATTCGAACCGGTCAAGCAATTGAGCGAGGGCCAGAACGAATGGCTGGCCGAGGCAGATCACAAAGTCGTGAAAGTCGTTTCGGCCCTGCTGGAATACCTTCCAACAACCCATCACTACAAGATCCTTTTCATGGAAAGGGATATTAACGAAATCCTGGCCTCCCAGCAAAAAATGTTAAGCCGCCGCCAGGAAGAGTCGCGGGTCAGCGATGCGGAAATGGAAGACCAGTTCCGTAAACACCTGGCAGATATCAAATACTGGCTGGCAAGACAACCGGGCATGGATGTTCTTTATGTGGATTACAACCAACTAATGTCCAACCCGGACGGCTTCTGCCCGAAGATTGCCGCATTCATTGGAGTCCCTGTTGACCAGGCAAAAATGCGCTCCGTGCCGAATGGGCGGTTATACCGGAACCGGGGGACAGGGACAGGAGCAAAAACGTAATATTTGGAGCCGGAAACACGTCAAGGCAATGGACGGAGGCCCCAAAACATGAGAAACACGAGTTGGATCGATGAGACATTAATGTTTTCTGAGAACCGGCTTGACTTTAAGCTAATTCTGCGTATAATCTAGGGGTTAGATGTGATAACTGAGCAAAACACAGCAAGCGCTTGAGGTAAAAAGCCTCGAAGCGCTTGCCTTTGTTTGTCTCTCGTACAAGCCGACTATACGCTATACAGAGACGACCGCTCATGATCTCGTATTTATTGACGAGGAGAGGACCTAGTGGAAACTAAAGGACTAACCGCACTCCGCATCAGCCTGGCATCGCCTGAGACAATCTTGTCGTGGTCCTATGGTGAAGTGCTCAAACCTGAGACGATCAACTATCGCCGTTTAAGACCGGAAAAAGATGGGTTGTTCTGTGAGGCCATTTTTGGCCCCACCCGCGACTGGCAATGCTACTGCGGTAAATATAAAAACCCCCGTTACAAAGGTATCATCTGCGACAAGTGCGGCGTTGAAGTAACGCGCGCTGCTGTCCGCCGTGAGCGCATGGGACACATTGCGCTTGCCACTCCCGTCGCACACATCTGGTATACGCGGCGCATTCCATCACAGCTGGGGATGCTGCTGGATATTTCGCGGCGCAACCTCGACCGTGTTCTGTACTTTGCCCAATATATCGTTACCTATGTGGACGAAGAGGCCCGCAAGAAGGCCTTGCAGCGACTCGAGGATGAAATCTCAGTCTCCGAACGCGAGCAGGCCGCCGAGGTCAATGCGCAGATCGCCGAGATCAAGACCAAGCGCGATAAAAAGCTTGGCGAGATCAACCAGAAGCGCACCGGTCTTGAGCAGGGCTACGACGAAAACATTGCCGAGCAGCTGGACCCTGTGATCAAAGAAGGCCAAAGACTGGAAAAGGCCCTTCAAGATCAGATGGGGCAGCCCGCCAAGAAGGCCGTTGTCTTTGAGCTGACCGGCGAGAAGATCGTCGACGCCAACGACAAGGTTGCTAGCAAACATATCAGCCAGGTCCAGAAGATCGTTCAGAAAAAACTGGAATCCCTGGAGAACGAACTAAAGGACAAACGCGCGCAGGAGCTTGAAACCCTTAAGATGGAAGGGGGCAAGATCAAGGCCGAGGCCGACATGCAGATGGAAGCCCTGCGCTCTCAACTGGAAGACCAGACTTCCGCGTCGGTCAACCAATCGTCACGCCAGCGCGATGAGCTGATGGAACTTCGACCGTTCACTTTCATCAGTGAAGTCCGTTACCGCGAGCTCAAGCAGCGCTGGGGACAGGTCTTCCGCGCCGACATGGGCGCTGAAGCCTTCTATGACGTTCTGGGCCGCCTCGATCTCGACAAACTGGCCGAGCAGCTCTGGCATGAGGTCCGCACAACCAAGTCAAAGCAGAAGCGCAAGAAGGCCACGACCCGCTTGAAAGTGGTGGAGGCATTTCGTCGTTCAGGCAACCGTCCCGAATGGATGATCCTGACTGTCCTGCCGGTCATCCCCCCCGATCTGCGGCCGATGGTCCAACTGGACGGCGGGCGCTTCGCGACCTCCGACCTGAACGACCTGTACCGCCGCGTGATCAACCGCAACAACCGCCTCAAGCGCTTGCTCGAGCTCGGCGCGCCGGATGTCATCATCCGCAATGAAAAGCGCATGCTTCAGGAAGCGGTGGACAGCCTGATCGATAATTCGCAGCGCGGCAAGGCGCTCAGCCGCCGTGGACGCCGGGAGCTCAAGTCTTTGAGCGATATGCTTAAGGGCAAGAAGGGACGCTTCCGCCGCAACCTGCTCGGCAAACGTGTGGATTACTCGGGCCGCTCCGTGATCGTCGTGGGCCCGCAGCTCAAGCTTTACCAGTGCGGCCTGCCCAAGACCATGGCGCTGGAACTCTACCGCCCGTTCGTGATCGCACGCCTGGTGCAGAACGGGTACGCCGCGAACGTCAAGGGCGCACGCCGTCTGATCGAGCGCAACCGGCCCGAGGTTTGGGAAGCCCTCGAGGACGTTATCAAAGACCGACCGGTGCTTCTCAACCGTGCTCCCACTCTGCACCGCCTCGGCATCCAGGCCTTCGAACCGCTTTTGATCGAAGGGTCGGCCATCCAATTGCATCCGCTGGTCACCACTGCCTTCAACGCAGACTTTGACGGAGACCAGATGGCCGTGCACGTGCCCCTTTCTCAAAAGGCCGTGCAGGAGGCGCGCACCCTCATGCTGGCTTCACGCAACTTGCTGAAGCCTGCAGACGGCGAGCCGATCATTTCTCCGTCCAAGGACATGGTTCTGGGCGTGTATTACCTGACCATGGAGCAAGCCGCCAAACACCCCGGAGACGGGCGCATCTTTGGCGATTTTGACGAAGTCGAGCTCGCTTACCAACTCAACCAGGTTCACGTTCATACGCGCATCAGATTGCAGACGTCCACCTGGTACAACGAAAAAGGCGACCGCCAGCTTCAGCCTGAAATACGGCTGATCGATACTACGGTGGGTCGTGTGATCTTCAACCGCATTCTGCCTCCCGAGGTTCAGTTCACGAACGAGAAACTGGACAAGGGCGGCGTAAAAGACCTGATCGCCGATGTATATGAATTATGCGGTCCTGAAAAAACCACTGATCTCGCTGACCAGATCAAGTCGCTGGGCTTCGAGTTTGCCATGAGGTCGGGCATTACGCTGGCAGTTGCAGATATCTCCATCCCGCCCGAAAGAAAAGCCCTCCTGGATGATGCGCAGAAATTGGTGGAAGTAGTAGAACGCGACTTCCGCCGCGGTCTGCTTACCGAACAGGAACAGAATGAACGTGTGATTGAGGTCTGGCAGAATACCACCGAACTGGTATCCGATGCCGTAAAGAAACATATGGATCCCGACGGAAACCTCTCGACCATGGCCAGTTCCGGTGCGACCAAGGGTGGTTTCTCCACCATTTCGCAGTTGGCCGGTATGCGCGGTCTGATGGCTGACCCCGCTGGCCGCATCATCCCGCTCCCGATCCGTTCGAACTTCCGTCAGGGATTGACGGCGCTTGAATACTTTATCTCCACCCATGGCGCCCGCAAGGGCCTCGCGGATACCGCCCTGCGCACGGCAGATGCCGGTTACCTCACGCGCCGCCTGGTGGATATTGCACAGGACATCATCATCAACGAACAGGACTGTGAAACAAAAGAAGGCACCTGGATCCGGCGCTCCGATGACGTGGCCGGACAATCCATGGCCGTGCGTCTCTACAGCCGCTTGCTGGCAGCGCCGGTGATCCACCCGAAGACGGGCGAGGTCATTGCCGAACGCGATGATGTCATTGATCACATCCTGGCACGCCAGATTGCTGCTTCGGGCGTTGCCGAAGTCAAAGTACGTTCTGCACTGACCTGCGAACTTCAGCACGGGATCTGTGCAAAATGCTACGGCCTGGATCTTGGCCGCGGTGATATGGTTGACCTTGGAGCCGCAGTCGGTATTGTGGCTGCCCAATCCATCGGTGAGCCTGGCACGCAGCTGACGCTGCGTACTTTCCATACTGGTGGTGTTGCCGCCTCCAGTGCCGATATCACGACCGGTCTGCCGCGCGTGGAAGAACTCTTCGAAGCACGCAAACAGCCGAAGGGCGAAGCCGTGGTGGCAGAGATCAACGGCGTCGTGCATATCCTGCAATCGGAAAAATATGCCGACCTGCGTGAAGTCCAGATCGAGCATACCGAAATGGTTCACGATGAATACAGTGTGCCCGAGGACTGGAAGTTTATGGTCAAGGACGAGGCGGTGGTCAAGCCGGGTGAGATACTGGCAAGCAAGGAGAAGGCCACCATCACAGCCCAGCACGGCGGAAAAATAGCCGTCGAAAAGAAAGACCGCAAGATCATGGTTTCGTACGAACAGGGCGAAGAGAAGACTTCCGAGATCCCAACGACCGCCCGCCTGCTTGTAAAGGAAGGCGATCATGTGGAAGCCGGCCAGGCGTTGACCGAAGGTTCGCTCAACCCGCACCGCGTGTTGCGCATCCAGGGACGCGAAGCCGCCCAGATGTACCTCATGAGCGAGATCCAGAAGGTGTATCGCTCACAGGGTCAGAACATTCACGATAAACATTTCGAGGTCATCATCCGAAAGATGATGAGCAAGGTTTCTGTAGGCCGCGCGGGCGATACCAAGCACCTGCCTGGCGATGCGGTTGACCGCCAGGAGCTCCGCAAGATGAACGAGCAGCTCCTGACCGACGGCAAACAGCCCGCCAAATTCCAGGATATCCTGCTTGGCGTGACGAAAGCTTCGTTGAGCACCGACTCGTGGCTTTCGGCCTCTTCCTTCCAGCACACCATCAAGGTGCTGGCTGGCGCGGCCATCGGCTCGACAACCGATCCGCTGTACGGCCTGAAGGAGAATGTGATCATCGGCAAGCTTCTCCCGGCAGGGACGGGCTTCGTCCCCGGCCGCTTCAAGGGCACCACCAGCGACGGTTCGTCCTCCCAGTGGACGGAGATCAGCGAAAGCATGGCTGCAGATTAATCAATAAGTCACAGAGACGCCGGTCCACTACCGGCGTCTCTTGCATTTAATCAGAGTCCTCAGTCCGCAAAGGCGAACACGTTCTCTTATCTGTGGTTAAATTCAGTAAATTACGATTGCGATGAATATTCGATTTTTGGGTTGTGTGTGCTGTACCCCCAAAAATCGGACCTCTTCACTGTTCTGTGATTTGTCGGTATCTACGAAGAAGAGCTGCATAAGGACCATCCCATGACAAACTCTGATTACTCGGCCTTCCTGAAGGAACACCCATCCTATGCCGGCACGCAGAAGCTGGACGACCTGCGCGCCAGGGAATATGCCCGCCTCGATGCGGCGCAACAAGTCTACCTGGACTATACGGGCGGGGGCTTATATGCCGAGTCCCAGGTACGGCAGCACCACGAGCTCTTGAGCCGCCATGTATTCGGCAACCCCCACTCCTCCAATCCTACTTCGCTGGCAGCCACCCGGTTGGTGGAAGAAGCCCGCGCATACGTATTAAAGTTTTTCAACGCCAGCCCGAAAGAATACGATGTGGTCTTCACGGCCAATGCCAGCGGCGCCCTCAAGCTGGTGGGCGAATCGTATCCGTTTGCAAAAGGTGGGCATTATCTGCTGACGTTCGATAACCACAACTCGGTCAACGGCATCCGCGAATTTGCCCACGCCCGCGGTGCAGAGGTGACCTACATTCCTGTGGCTCTGCCCGACATGCGCGTGGAAACGTCTTCCCTCGACGAATACCTGGCGCGTGGCCAAAGGGGAGAGCACAACCTGTTCGCTTATCCGGCCCAGTCCAATTTTTCATCCGTGCAGCATCCGCTCGAATGGATCGAGAAAGCCCATGCTGCTGGCTGGGATGTGCTGTTGGATGCGGCGGCTTTTGCGCCCACTAACTATCTTGACCTGGGCAAAGTCAAACCTGATTTCGTACCGCTTTCCTTCTACAAGATCTTCGGATACCCAACCGGCATCGGCGCGCTGATCGCTCGCAAGGAAGCACTGGCAAAATTACGTCGTCCCTGGTTTGCAGGCGGGACGATCACGGTCGCTTCGGTGCAGGGCGATAAGTTTTACCTGGCTGACGGCCACACCGCCTTCGAGGATGGCACGCCCGACTATCTTGACATCCCTGCGGTAGAGATCGGGCTCAAACACATCGAGTCCATCGGATACGATGTGATCCATGAGCGCGTGACCTGTCTTACCGGCTGGCTGCTGGACAACCTCACTTAAATGAAACACAGCACCGGCGAGCCGCTGGCGCGCATTTACGGCCCGACGACCATGCAGGCGCGCGGCGGTGCGGTGACCATCAACTTCTTCGACAAAGACGGCCAGGCCATACAACATCGTATCGTGGAGGGTAAAGCCAACCAGGCCAACATCTCCCTGCGGACAGGCTGCTTCTGCAACCCCGGCGCGGGAGAGATCGCGCTCGGCATCTCGCGCGTGGAATTGGATGTTTGCTTTACAAAGCCCGGACATGAAGACCGCTTGTCGTTGAACGATTTCCGCATGTGCTTTGACGGGCGGGACAACGGCGGCGTGCGTATCTCCATGGGCATGGTGACGAATTTCAATGACGTTCAAGCCTTCCTGCATTTCTGCGAAGGGCTGTTGAATTAGAAAAAGATTCTTTTGACTTTGAAAGGCGCAAGGAAATAACCTCAACTGTATTTCCGCCATTCCATTCGTTGATTCATTTATTGGAACAGGGACGAGGCAATTATGTCTGAACACATGACCGATAGAGAACTGGCCGATGAGATTTGGTATTGGTACTTGGTCGGAAAGAACAAAGCAGGGTTTCCGGAATGGTATCAACGCATGTTGAATAAACTCAAGGTCTTGCAGGGCTTGCTCCCTGGTACGCCTCGGTGCATCCAGTGCAATATTCCACTTGGCGGTATTGGGACTCTGGTGGCGGGACCCATCATGGGGCTGCGTTCGTCGGTTCTTACGCCGCGGCTTTGCAATGGCTGTGAAAAAGTCATTCTCGAACACGAGGGCGGCGCGGAGGTGGAATTATCTCTGCTGTTCGCCGACATCCGTGGTTCCACCTCGATGGCTGAGCAAAAAGATGCGGTGGAATACAAGAATTTCATCCAGCGATTTTACAAAGCCGCCTCGCAGGTGTTGATCGAACACAATGCCCTGGTGAACCGGCTGGTAGGTGATCAGGTTATAGGGCTCTTCGCGCCACGCTTTGCCGGCCCAAAGCATGCCGAGGTTGCCATTCAATCTGCGTTGGAAATCTTGCGGGTTACCGGGCACTCCGACCCGCAGGGTCCATGGGCTCCGGTAGGAGTGGGTGTGCACACCGGTGCGGCTTATGTGGGGGCTGTGGGATCCAGGGATAGTGTCAGCGAGATCGCCGTGCTGGGGACTGCTGCAAACCTGACGGCGCGTTTATCGTCGAAGGCGGCTAAAGGTGAAGTGTTGATTAGCGAGGAAGCCGCGGCCTCAGCCCAATTGACCGACCGGACCCTGGAGAAACGCCGTTTGAAATTAAAGGGCATAAGCAAGCCAACGACCGTGCGAGTGATGCAGGTCCGGTAAAGATTCTTGATGGACAGCGTGACCTGCACTAACGGTAAACCAGGGAAGAAGCCGAATCAATTCATCGAGCAAGCAATCTGACTTATCGCAAAATAATTCACAGGACTTTTAATGTCACAGAACCCGATCAACCTCGCCGTTCGTTTCTTCCTTGAAATCGCTGCCCTGATCGCAATGGGTTATTGGGGCTGGGCGGCGCATACCGGTATTTTCCGCTATGTGCTGGTCATCGCTCTGCCCGTGCTGGCAGCGGCTCTGTGGGGGACTTTCCGTGTGCCTGAGGATGCCAGCGCGAACCGTAAAGCCCCGATCCCGGTAGCAGGTTGGCTGCGTCTGCTGTTGGAAGTGGTATTCTTTGGTTTTGCCGCCTGGGGACTCTTTGATGCAGGTGCGAGGCTGGCGGCGGGAGTCTTTGCAGGGGCAACTTTGATCCATTACCTCCTTTCTTACGACCGGATCGCCTGGCTGCTGAGGCAATAACATGAACGGTACAACACGCTCCAACATTAAACCTGGCATTACAGTGCTGATCGTCTTGAAGCAGGATCAGACCACGGGTAAACTGACCAAAGGGATCGTCAAGGACATCCTGACCAAATCGCCTACACATCCACACGGCATCAAGGTCCGTTTGGTAAGTGGAGAAGTAGGGCGCGTTAAAGAGATCCTGGTTCAGGCAGAATAAACATCAGGGGAAATACTTGAGAAACAATAGGGGAATAACACAGCCATGGATCATCGCTGAGAACGGCCCGCCTGGGAGCAGCAATCCGTGTTTTAGAGTAAGATTATCGGGTTGTGAGGGAACTTCAACTTTAGCGCCCCCTGCTTGCGAGAACATAAAGCCTTACTCACCTTGATTTGCAACCATCAACGACTGTGTTGATAAGGAAAAGATGTCCCCGACCCTCAGATTTCTGAGCTTTCTGGATAGACAGAAGAAGATAACATTATGGGGATACGTTATCCTGTTTCTCATAGGTCTCGGGGTCATTGGTTATTATACCGGCGCTGAGCTTACCATCTCTCTTTTCTATCTTTTGCCGATCGCATTGGCGAGCTGGTCTCTCGGAAAAACGCCCGGCCAAATCACTGCCTTATTCGCTGCAATTATCATGAATACCAGCAGCCTGAGCGCCGGCGGGCAGCCGAGCCTCTTTGTGATTATTTGGAATACATGTGTCCGCCTGGGCATCTTCCTGATCTTCTCCACCCTGCTCTCGGAATTCCGCAGCCTGCTCGCACATCAGACCGAATTATCCCGGACCGACTCACTGACCGGCATCCTGAACCGGCGTGCCTTTTATGAGGCGGCCGATATGGAACTCCAGAAGATGGAGAGATACGAAAGGCCTCTCAGTGTGGCCTTCATAGACCTGGATAACTTCAAGGTGGTCAATGATACTTCCGGACACCTTGTGGGAGACGGGCTCCTTCTGCGGGTGGCAGAACGCATCAAGCTTCAACTGCGTGGTACCGATACGGTGGCAAGGCTGGGGGGCGATGAATATGCCGTGCTCCTGCCCGAGACGGACGAGGCGGCAGCCAGAATAGTGATTTCCCGCCTGCAAACCGCCCTGCTCAGTGAAATGGCCGCCGGTAAATGGCCGGTAACTTTCAGCATAGGCGTATTGACCTGCAACATGGCCCCTTCTGGCCCTCAAGACGCGATCCATCTTGCCGACCAGTTGATGTACGCAGCCAAACGCTGCGGTAAAAACTCCATCGAATTTGCTTCCTACCCAAATCCTGAAAAAATAGAAGATTCCTCCAAATCATGAATTGCGGCAGTTAACGCGAACCATTTGCACGCCTCATTTCGAGCCGCCAAATGGAACCCCGAGAATGGTTTCCCCGAAAAAAGGATATGGGCGGGTGTTCTCCCCGCCCATATCCTTTTTCGGGATTCTTCGTCCCAGGCCGAAGGCCTGAGCAGATACCATCCACATTTATTTTGTCTGCTCATACACCTGTGCATGCCCCAGGCTGGAAACGTGGGGCAAGGGTGATGCAAAGCAGGATCACCACCAGTAGATACCGTTGATTGTAAGCTTAGCCATCAGGACAAAAAGGAGCATACCCGCTAAAATAGGATGATATGACTATCAGTCAACTCATTCCCACCCTCCAAATTGCCATCGGTCCGGTGGTGCTCATCTCGGGCATCGGCCTGCTGATCCTTTCTATGACCAATCGCTTCGGCCGCGTCATCGACCGTGGCCGAATTCTGGCGCGTGAACTGGTCGAGGTCCCGGCCCAGGATCAGGTCCACATTGAGGCGCAGCTGCAGATCCTCACTAGGCGGGCGGAGTATCTGCGGCGAGCCATCACAGCCGCCTCGATCAGTGTTCTGCTGGCAGCCGTGTTGATCATTGCACTTTTCATCACCGCCGTGCTGAGAGTCGAAGATGCCTGGCTGATTGGGCTGCTGTTTGTCTGTTCGATGGGCGCGCTCATCTTTTCACTTGTATCGTTTCTTCAAGACCTCAACGAGTCGCTCCTGGCTTTCAAGCTCGATATAGGAATGGCCCCGAGGGACAAGCTGTTGAAATAGCCGCAGGAGAATCAGTATTTCTCCTAATCTTCGTGATCTACTGGGAATAGACAATAAGAGGCAGAAAGTGGAAAGTCGAGCATGATGTTTCTTTACGCTCTGGGCTTTGCTCTCACCGGTTATCTGTGCGGGTCGTTGACTTTCTCGATCTGGATCACGCGCCGCATCAAAGGTGTGGATTTGCGTGATGCTGGCTCCGGTCATGCCACAACGACCAACACGATCCGTCAAGCCGGGTTTGGGCCCGGCATTCTTGTCCTCCTGCTGGATGTTGCCAAGGGTTTTGTCCCCGTCTGGCTGACGTCTGAAATATGCTCCCCTCCCTTGGTTGGCTCCCCTCACGGCAGCATTTGTAGTGATTGGTCATTGCTGGCCGGTCTTCGCTCAATTTCGCGGCGGCATGGGGTTAGCCAGCGCCGGTGGATGCTTGCTGGCCGCCAGCCCGTTGGCCTTTCTCATCGCGGGCGTGGTCCTGCTCCTGCTGACATTGATCATCCATCATAGTGCACGCGCCAGCCTGGTTACCGGGTTGGTGCTGGCGCCTGTCTTCTGGCTTATCGGTTTGCATCACATCGAATTCTGGATCGCGGCGGCAGCCGGTATCGTTATTGCCGGGCGCTTCCTGTCTGATTGGAATCGACAATATCGCGAGCTTTGGCTCGACCGCGAAAAATCATAAAAGAAATGTTACTACTCACCGTCCCATTTTTCGGAATTCCTAGTCCCAGGCTGAAAGCGTGGGACGAAGGGGTGACGCGAAGCGATATCATCACCAGTAGATACAAAAAAACGAGAACGGTCAACCGTTCTCGTTCTATTCTCCAAGCAGGTTTTTGAAAAAACCTTTCCTCTTTTGCTGATCGGCGATCCTCTCTTTCGGAACGCCGACCAAAACCACCGTGATGTTATCGTGGCCGCCGCGTTCATTTGCCTGATCCACCAGATCTTCGGCGGCGGATTTCAGCGCATTGCGCGTGGTAATCAGGCGCAGGATCTCATCGTCCCAGACCATATCGGTCAACCCATCGCTGCACATCAACAGCACGTCGCCGGTTTTCAGGTGCGCGCCCTGGTTCTTTATAGCTTGCGCGTCATCATCTTCCAGGCTCAACTTCAGGCGGAAGTCCACTTCGGGTAGTTCGACCGAACCCAGATGGCGGCGGATGATGTGGACATTAGGATGATCACGAGCCTGGTCAGGTGTGATGATGCCCTTCTCGATCGCTTCCTGCACCCAGGTATGGTCTACGGTCAGCCGCTGGATTCTTCCGTCACGGATCAGATAAATGCGTGAGTCTCCAATGTAGGCCGTATAGAGTTGATCGCCGTCCACCCAAACACAGGCACAGGTTGCGCCCATCCCATATTGGTCTGCCTGACTGGCGGAACGCGAGGCGATAGCCTGGCTCGCGGTGTGGATGGCGGATTCCATAATCTCCAGCGGGTTCTTCCCATCGCTCTCTGATATTTTTTCCAGGATGTAATTAACGGCCAGTTCTGCCGCTACTTCACCGGCGCGATGTCCCCCGATTCCATCAGATATAACGGCAAACAACACCGGCTTCTCGTCCACGCCGGTATAAGATGAAATCGTATAACGATCCTCGTTGTTCTTGCCAGACATCCCTGCGTGGCTCATAGCCGCGACGTTAAGATGGCTGTGCTGGGAACGATTCATGATTCGGGATTCTCTTTGGCTATTTTAGGTTCAGCCGCAGCAGGCGGATCTTTTAACTCGAAGCGGAATACCAACTGACCAAAGTGTACCACGTCGCCATGCTGAAGCAGATGGCCTTCTTTTCCTACTGGCTCAAAATTGACCCAGGTACCGGCAATCGAGCCCGCGTCTGCAATCAGGAAGTTTCCATCCTCGGTTTGCGTGATGCGCGCATGCCGCGGTGCTAGGGATGGGTCATCCAGCACATGAGCAGACTGGACCGGATCGGTCCCAAAGGTAATGTCTTTTTCTGTGAGTAGGATGGGTGAAACCGGTGCCGGCTTAAACGTCTGGCCGGGAGCCGCGAGAGGGTCCTGGATGAGGCGGTGAAGCGAGGCGCGCGCCTCCGCGCCCTGGGTCTTCCCGGTCGCAGCGGCGGAAGCTTTGCGACGTCCCCTGGGCTTCTTTTCTTTTCCGGTGATCGGTTCTTCGACCGCAGGCGCCACCTGTTGAGTGAGAGGGTCAGCCTGAGCCTGTCGCGTAGACTGGGCACGGACATAGGCCATTCGGAAACGCCCCAGGAAGAGGATCAACACAAGTACGAGCCCGGCAAACCCGACTGCGCCGAGGGTGATGTTATCGCGATATCGTCCGAACAGGGCTGCCAGGCCGTGCGGCGGCTGGATGACCGTGATCGAAACCGGGATCTCCATGCTGGTCTTGGTCAGGTTCAGGTTATCCACGGCTTCCACAATGATCTTGTGTTCGCCGCTGACGGTATAGCCGCTGAGGTCCCAGTTGAAACTATCGAACGGTGCGGCTTTATTTTCGGCCACCACCTGCCCATCAACGTACAGCGTTGTTCTTACCAAAGCACGCTTGTGGCCGTCGGGAAACTCAATGATGATGTCAAGCTTCTGTGAATTGGGCAGGAGAACCTTGTCGTTATAAGGGTCATTATCCGGAGGGCGGCGGACGATCTGCAGCGGCGGAGATACGAACATCGGGTTCGGAGGCTGGATATCAACGGTAAATGGCTGTTCGGCAGATTTGATGTCGCCGGCCTGGCCCTTCACATCCACTACATATGAATGCGAACCGCCTGCCGTAACCATCGAACTGTACTGGAGCGAATACAAGCGCCGCAAGGGAGCAAAATAAGAGTTGGGGTCTGGAAGAGGTTGTGTGCCCGTCGCGGAAAAGTATGCGCCGCCGGTCTGCAGGGCCAGGTTATTGAAAGCCGCCGCGCTGGTGGTGGCCGCGTACAGGTCGGAATCGGTGAACCATACAAAGACGCGCACCCGGTTCTGCACGGCGCGCTGAATAAGCGGCTGGACGAGCGTATCGATATTGGGATCATCCATATGCGGTGTGATGAAGAACACTGCCCGCTTCATACCGACGCGCGGCGGAGAGACCGCAACGGTGTCGATGGCGATCGCTAGAGACTGCAGGTTGGGGAGAGTCGCGTGAAAATCTGGTTGATAGGCGCTCAAGCTCACCTGCCAATCTTTTGCGCTCGCATGGGAAATGATTGGCCCGGCGGTGGTAACCAGACTCAGATCGTCCGGCGTATTTGCGGGGAGAGCCTGTGCCCAGGCGTTGAGCGCTTTGACGATTCCCTGAAAACGCGGCAGGCCCTGGTTATCGTGGACGCCCAGCGGGGGGCCGGGGTTGATTGCTACCGCGATCTGGGCGGGCACCACCATCTCGTTAAGCTTCTGGACTTGAAGCGGCTGGCCGTCTTCCAATATGGTTACTTGCTCGGGCTTGAGTCCGCTGACAAACCTGCCCGAGGCGTCGAAGACATCCATGAAGGTTGAAATGACCGGGAAGGCCGAGGCGTCTGTTGGATAGATATCGATTTCAGCCTTGGATTGCGCCGCGGCGCGGATGGGCAAACCTCCTCCCAGTAACAGGCCGAGGCCGAAAAGAACGGTTAGAAATTTACGCATTCTGAGGAGCAAGGGTGGCTGATGCGTCGGGTTTTGGTTCGGTGAGACGAAGATAGGTGAGTGTCCAAACGGACTCGAGATAGGATGTCAGGATACCGTTGACTACCAGTGTAACCGGAATATAGGCCACGAGACATAGCCCGGCGATGATCAGCGGCGTAAAAGAAGGATTGTTACCGCCCGCTACGAAGGCAATGAACACCGGAACAAGGATAATCAAAAGCGGCAGGGCAACAAGAATGCCTACGGCCACCCCAATAACTACGGTGATAAACCAGATAATAAGAATGGGACCGAGGTTTTTCGTCAAAACCTGCCAACCGCGCCGCAGGCCGCTGATGACCCCTTCGTTCTCGATCACTATCGCCCGCTCGGCCTGCGGACCGAGAAAGCTGATGACGATCGCCAACAGGATGACTACACATACCAATAAACATATGACCGGGATCAGGGCCACCAGCGCTGGAGCGGCTGCGCTAAATGAACCACCTCGTGACCCTGATAAGTAAGTTAATGCAATGAAGAGCCCGCCAATTACGATGGCTAGGTAAAAGAGCAGTATGGGCGAGCCGATCAATAATGATAAACCCAGAAAACGCCAGAAATAGTGCAAACCGCTCTTCCAAAGCTCTCCGAAACCCAGGTGCTCCGCTCCTGCATCGGCATCCACGGCGCCTTTGATCAAACCGATCCGTCCCATAATGCTAAAGAAAATCGTGAGGATGAGAATGACGCAGAGCAAACTAACGGAAACGGCGATCACTGCCGGGTTCTCGAAAAAGCGAATAAATCGGAGCATATTATCTTCGAGACCCGGGGGTATATTAGGCACCTGCCCCGGCGTACTATTGAATTGAGAACCGCTGCTGCCGCCGCCGTTGAAACTGGGGCCACTGCGCGTGCCGCAGCCGGCAAAAATACCAAAAACCCATAGTATCTTGAACTTCCAGACGATCTTCCAGGCCTTGGTTAGAACTTCGCCGAAATCCATGCTGCTCCTTCGGGTACGTTGAGCCTATCCGTAAATAGAGGAAACCGTTTTTTGGGATGGGGAACCGGGGGCCTTACCCCCTGAATCAGGTATTTTCCGGACATGACCTGTCAAAGTGCTCACTCCCACTCAATCGTGGCGGGAGGTTTGCTTGTGATATCATACACGACCCGATTGATTCCGTCCACCTCGTTTACGATACGGTTAGCCACCCTTGCCAAAAGGTCGTCCGGCAGGCGCGCCCAGTCCGCAGTCATAAAGTCTTCCGTGGTTACGGCCCGCAGGGCCGCCGCTTCCTGGTAGGTCCTCTGGTCGCCCATCACGCCCACCGACCGCACCGGCAGCAGGACCACGAACGCCTGTGAGAGCGTCCGTATGGCGGTTGAACCATCGGACGAATCTCCTGGTAAGGGTTTCGCCCAGTAGCCGGCCCCCGACAGTTCCTCCTGAAAGATCGCATCAGCCGCGCGCGCAGACGCTGCAGGCGTTCGGGGGTGACTTCACCCAGGCACCTTACGCCTAATCCGGGTCCCGGGAACGGCTGCCTCCAAACCAGCCCCTCCGGCAGCCCAAGGGCCTCCCCGACCGCGCGTACCTCATCCTTGAACAAATAGCGCAGCGGCTCCACCAATTCGAAGCTCATATCCTGCGGGAGTCCGCCTACATTATGATGGGTCTTGATCCGTTCGGCTTTATTCCGATCGGGTGCGGACGATTCAACCACGTCCGGATAGATCGTCCCTTGCACCAAAAAACGCGGCTGACCGAGCTGGCTGGCCTGCTGCTCGAACAGCCGGATAAACTTCTCGCCGATGATCCTGCGCTTCTTTTCCGGTTCCGTGACGCCTTTCAACGCGCCGATGAACTCCGCCCCGGCATCCACAGCGATCAATTCAACGTGCATCCGGTCACGGAAAGCCGCCACCACCTGTTCACTCTCGTTTTGCCGCAGCAGCCCCGTATCTACGAAAACGCCTACAAGCTGGTCCCCAACCGCCCTGTGTACCAGGGCAGCCGCCACCGAAGAATCCACCCCGCCGCTGACCGCAGCCAACACCCGTTCGGACCCCACCTGCTTTCGCATGCGCCCGATTGCATCTTCGATGATGGAGACCGGGGTCCAATCGGGCTTTGCCTCACAAATTTCGATGGCGAAATGCCTGATGACCTCCGCGCCGTGCAGGGTGTGCCGGACCTCCGGATGGAATTGCACGCCAAAGTACTTTCTTTTCATATCGCCAATCGCGGCCAAAGGGCTATTGCCGGATCGTGCCAGCGCGATGAACCCTTCTGGCATCCGCGTGATGCGGTCGCCGTGGGACATCCAGACTTGCGAGAGCTCCTGATAGCACCGAGGGGACCAGCGGTTCAATGACAGCAGGGCCGTATTCTCGCTTGGCCGAGGAGTCCACCTGCCCGCCGAGCGAGTAGGTGAGGGCCTGCATTCCGTAGCAGATGCCGAGGATGGGTAGGCCCGATTTAAATATAAATTTCTGAATATAAGGCGCGTTGGGTTCGTAGACCGATTTTGGCCCGCCCGAAAGGATGAAGCCTTTGGGTCTGATGGCAAGGACGGCCTCGGCGGGTGCATCCCAGGGGAAGAGCTCGCAGTAAACCTGGGCCTCGCGCACGCGCCGTGCGATGAGCTGGGCGTATTGGGAACCAAAGTCGAGCACGGCAATGGAGTTCATATATTAATCCCGTTAGGACGGTTATCTCGCTCCCGCATCGGATATGAGGTGAAAATGCAGCTGTGGAAATTCCTGATACGTTCCGCCGTTGACAATTAAACGATAAGAAGGCAAATGAAATTCATCGACCAGCCATTGGACAGTGGAAAACACATCAGTGAGGAAGGTCGAGTTGGCCGCATCGAGTTCGTCGAGCGTGGGGATGGCCTTCTTCGGGATGATCAAAATATGGAACGGATAGGCTGGCTTCGGGTGATGAAAGGCCATTAATGTCCTGGTTTCGCGCAAGCGCTTGACCGGAATCGCAAAACTCATATGAGCAAAAACCCAGCCGATGAAAAGGACCAGCATTTTTCGCATTATGAATTACGGCTCACCTATCAGGGCATCCGTAACTCGATCAGGAAGATTTCCCGAAAACAATTCCACCGTTCATCGCGGTAATGGACGCGAGCGATTCTACCGGTACGCCTAGCGGCTTGAGAGCCTCGCGACCGCCTTCGAAGGTTTTCTCGATCAACGCGCCGATGCCCACGATCTTTGCACCCGCCGCTTCTGCCAGGCGTGCCAGCCCGAGAATGGTCGCGCCGGAGGCGAGGAAGTCATCGATGATGAGCACTTTTTCTCCATGGGCCAGATATTCGGGGGAGATGATCAGTTCCACCATTCGGCCCTTGGTATGCGAAGGTGCAAGCGTGAGATAGACCTGGTCCGGCATGGTGATGGGTTTATTCTTCCGGGCGTAGACGACTGACAGTCCAAGATGAAGCGCTGTAGTGAGGGCCGGGGCAATCCCCGAGATTTCAGCCGTCAGTACCTTAGTGGCGCCCACCTGGGCAAAGAGCCGGGCGAACTCCTTACCGCACAGGTCCATCAAAGAAGCGTCAACTTGATGATTAACGAAGCTATCTACCTTCAGAATTCCATTCCCCAGAATCTGTCCGTCGAGTCGGATACGTTCTTCAAGTACCTTCACACCTGCCTCCTCAAGTTTTGGTCTAGACAGGCATGATTTTACAACGTAATCAAAGAATAGGGGAAAGAGGATCGGGGCGTTGCCCTCCACACCTCGCGCCTTCCCCTATTCCATATTCCCGAAACTCGAATAACGAATTATCGAATATCGAATTATCGAATTTCGCTCTCCTTTCCCAATCCCTAATTACCGGCTCCCCTTATTCAGATAAGTAAATGAGTCTTATCTTAAAGTGCCATTTTGGACTGTGTTAGAATTTATTTGTGACCGAACCGACCGTGATCCTGCTGGCGTCGAATTCTCCGCGTCGCAGGGAGTTGATCGCTCTCGGGAACTGGAAATTCGCCGTATCGGTCTCAGATGTGGACGAGAGTCAGCGTCCCGGCGAATCGCCGGCCGATTATGTGCTCAGGCTGGCAGAAGCGAAAGCCCGCGCCGCGCTCACAGGTCGTACGCAGGCTCAGGTGGTGCTCGCGGCGGACACCGCGGTAGTATACGGGTCGAAGAAGCGCAGTACGATCCTTGGAAAGCCCAAAGATGCGGCAGACGCCGTTCGGATGCTTAAAGATCTGCGCGGGCGTACGCACCAGGTTTATACCGGGTTGGCAGTTCTCAAGATAAGCGATAGACGATTGCTGACCGACCTGTGTGTAACGGACGTCCCGATGCGAAATTATGGAGACGCACAGATCGATGCCTATGTTCAGACCGGCGATCCGCTTGATAAAGCCGGCGCCTACGCCATCCAGGATGCAGGTTTCCAACCGGTTGAAAACATGAAAGGCTGTTTCGCCTCCGTGATGGGGCTTCCCATGTGCCACGTGGTGCGCCTGCTCTCAAAGATAGGAATCGCTCCGAACGCGGATGTCCCAACCAACTGTCAAACCTATTTGCGTTATCGATGCCCCGTCTCAGCCGCCATCCTGCGCGGCGAGCAGGCCGGATAGATTTCGCAAATTATTCTGGGCGCTCTCGCTGCCTTCCCGGTCCCGTGTCGGGCTTTGGCGTCACATGCTTATGCTTGAAAATGTCACATTATTCAGAATTCAGAAGGGTCCGATTTTTGGGATATGGGGTGGGGTGTACCTCACCCCTTATCCCAAAAATCGGGGATTTCTTTTAATGTAACATTGTCGAGTTATATTACAGAGACAAAAAGGTGAACGAATGAAATCAATTCGCCGGCTTCCATTGATCCTCCTGATGCTGTTGCTGGCTGCCTGTGCGAAGACTTCAGTCAACGGCACGCCTCAACCCGGTTTCTCTTTATTCCCTACATCGACAGCACTTCCCACGCCGGTGGTCACGGTGATACATGCGCCTGACGCCGAAGCTGCCATGCAAGCCTTCTTGACGGCGCTCAAAAATAATAACTTCACCGCGATGTATGCCTTGCTCGCCAAGGACAGCCGCAGCGCGCTTGCGCAGGACGCTTTCATCAAAAAATATAACGACGCGCTCGATACCATGGGGGCAGCCAAGTTGGATTTCGAGGTATTGAGCCAACTGCTCCACCCCGATAAGGCCGAGGTTGGATTCCGGATTATCTATCATACAGCATTGGTCGGCGACATACAGCGGGACATGTCGGCGCACCTCATCCTCGAGCAGGGTCAGTGGCGTCTCCAGTGGGATGATGGCCTGATCCTGCCTGAACTGGCGGGCGGCAACGTTCTAAAGATGGACTATCAGATCCCGGCTCGCGGCGACATCTATGATCACGCTGGCCTCCCCATCGTCTCTCAGTCCGATGCGTACGCGTTGGGCGTCACTCCGGGCCAGATGACGAACAAATCCGAAGGTCTCCTGATCGGCGAGCTTTCGAAACTATGTGGCCTCTCCCCTGACGCGGTCCAGGCCGCTTACGCCAATGCCGCTCCCGATTGGTATGTACCGATCTGCGATGCCTCGGCCGATGAGATCCGGGGCGTATTAGACCTAAACCTCGGCGGTCTGACTGCAACGCCCTACAATTCACGCTTCTATCTCGACCAGGGCATTGCTTCGCAGGTGGTCGGGTATACCCAGCTTATCAGCCCGGAGCAACTGAATGAATACCGCCGCCAGGGTTACCAAGGCTCCGAGAAAATAGGGCAATCCGGCATCGAAAAATCCATGGAACCGTATCTGGCCGGGAAACACGGCGGCACCTTGTACGTCGTGGACCCCAACGGACAGATCGTGACCCGCCTGGCTGCCAGCGACCCGCAGCCCGCCGATTCGATCTATCTGACGATCGACCGCAATTTACAATATTATGCCCAGCAGCTGCTCAACGGGTATGATGGGTCTGTGGTCGTGCTCGAACGCGATACAGGCCGGGTGCTGGCCATGGCTTCTTCACCAGGGTTCGACCCAAACATATTCGATCCTGATAACGCCAACAGCAGTCAAATGCTGGCCGCCTTGAATAGCAACCAGGAGCAGCCATTGATAAACCGCCCCGCGCAGGGCGCCTATCCTCTTGGTTCTGCCTTCAAACCCATTACCTTTTCTGCTGCGCTGGAAAGCGGGCTTTACCTTCCCGAAACAACCTACGATTGCCAGTACGATTTCTCCGAGCTTGTGTCGCTCGGTGGGCCGATCCTGCACGATTGGACCTGGGAACACTGCCAGGACAGATTGGCAGCCGGAAAGCAGTGCAATACCAGTGACAGCACGCCCTCGGGCCTGCTCACCCTGCAGGAAGGCCTGATGCGCTCCTGCAACCCCTATTTCTGGCACATCGGGCTCGACTTGTTCAATAACGATCGCGCCGGTGATATTGCCAGCATGGCCCGCGAATTTGGCTTGGGCGCGCCGACCGGCATCGGCGTGATCGCGGAAGCCACGGGAAATATCCCGGTTCCGAACCAGCCGGTGGATGCGACCAACGAAGCCATCGGTCAGGGTAATGTGTTGGTGACCCCGCTGCAGGTGGCGCGCTTCGTCGCGGCCATTGGCAACGGCGGGACTCTATACCGCCCTCAACTGATCGAGAAGATCCAGCCTGTTAACGGGGCCCCGATCAGCGCTTTCAAAGCGGAAGCCACCGGTACCCTGCCTCTGAGGAGCGATAATCTGGCCGCCTTGCAGCAAGCGATGCAAATGGTGGTGAAGAACCCGCTTGGGACTGCCTACTACACCATGCTCGGCCTGAATTTTCCGCTGGCTGGTAAAACCGGCACAGCCCAATCCGGTAATCCCAAGCCGCACGCCTGGTTTATCGGATATACGATGGATGAGCAAAGCAGCGGCAAGCCCGATATTGCCATAGCCGTCATGCTCGAGAATGCAGGGGAAGGCGCTGATTTTGCTGCTCCGGTTTTCAGGCGTCTGGTTGAGACATATTATTATGGAAGCCCTCAGGGCCCTCTACCCTTCAAGGATCAATACGGAAATACACAAACACCCACGCCGTACGGAGGTGTGCCGACCAAGCCGCCGAAGCCCGGCAAAGGCAAGCCCACACCCACGCCATGACAAAGGGACCAGTGATCAGTGTGCCGTGTTCAGGACTCGGTGTTAAGTGAGGCTGTCCAATACTCACGAGAACCACAGGAGACTCCCCCTTTTCTCCTTATTTGAGATCTCAATAAGTAGAGAGTTCGGGGTATTAATTCTTTGGATGATGTCATCCTCTCAGGTTTGATCGTCAAGGCCCAATCTGGTTTCTCCACTGTGGAGACCGGGGAGGGCCTTATCATTTGCCAATTACGGGGAAAACTTAAGCAGGGCAAAGCTGAAGGCGATATTGCAGCAGTGGGAGACCGGGTCCGGATCACAGTTTTGACAGACGGGTCCGGAGTGATCGAAGAAGTCGAAGAGCGACAACGTGCCATTGTCCGGCTCGACCCCAGACCGCAGGGAATGTACCAACAGGTCCTGCTTGCTAATCCGGACCAGGCTGTATTCGTATTCGCCTGTGCGCAGCCAGATCCAAAATTGAGGATGCTCGACAGGTTCCTGGTCATCGCCGAAAAACAACGCGTGCCGGCCATCATTGTCGCGAATAAAATCGATCTTGTAACAAAGCCTGAAGAAATTTTTGGGTTCTATGGACCGCTCGGTTATCCGGTAATTTACACCTCGGCCAGGAGCGGCGCGGGCGTGGACAAGCTCAAAGCGCAGCTGGTTGGCAAGATCAGCGCAATGGCCGGCCCGAGCGGCGCAGGTAAATCGAGTCTGCTCAACAGCATTCAGCCGGGACTTGCACTGACTGTGAATGGCATCAGCGCGGTCACCAACAAGGGAAAGCACACGACTGTTGTACGCCAATTGTTCGAATTGGAAGGCGGTGGCTATCTGGCGGATACCCCCGGATGGAAATCTCTGGCCTTGTGGGACACGGAACCGGAAGAAATCGACGCCTATTTTCCAGAACTTGCTCGGCTCGTGGCTGGATGCCAGTTCAGTGATTGCAGTCACCAGCATGAACCCGGCTGCGCGGTGCTTGCCGCGCTGAAGGCCGGGGAGATCCATCCGGAACGATACGAGTTCGTATCTGCGTTTGCGGGAAGGACAGGAGTAATGATCACGTCAGCGGCTTGTTATTTTAGGTTTACGATTGCCGATTTACGATTTATGATTGGCAACTGACCACTGACCACTGAACACTGATTACCGATGACTGACTCCTCGACTACCGCTTCCACGGACCCGGCCCTGGAACTCATAACGCACAATTGGAATCTGCTCGGAAACGAGTGGGCCGTGGAGATGCTGCGCCAGCACGTCGCGCGCCGTGCCGTGCGCCATGCCTACCTCTTCGCTGGGGCTCCGGGGCTGGGACGCCGTACCCTGGCTCTGCGCTTTGCCCAGGCGTTGAACTGCACGCAGCCTCTTCAGCCGGGCATCCCCTGCGGTGAATGCCGTGACTGCAAGCAGATCGAAGCGATGCAGCATCCCGATCTGACGGTCATTCAAGCAGATACAGAGGGCGGCACATTGAAAGTGGACCAGGTGCGGGAAGCGCGCCGCAGTCTGACACTTAAGCCGTACCAATCAAAATATCGAGTAGCGCTCTTCCTGCGTTTCCAGGAAGCCAACGATAACGCGGCGAATGCCCTGCTCAAGACTCTCGAAGAGGCGCCGTCTTATGCAGTCTTGATCCTCACGGCCGACCAGGCCGAGGGGCTCCTGCCAACGATCTCCTCGCGCTGCGAAGTGCTGCGGCTGCGGCCCTGCCCCGCTGGATGTGCTGGAGTCCTTCCTGAGGCAGCGTGGCGCAGACGAAGCCGGATCCCGCTTGATCTCACACATCAGCGGCGGACGCACCGGCCTTGCTTTGCGTCTGCTGCAAAACCCATCTGAGCTTGCCTCTCGCGAAGAAAGGCTCAATGAGCTTCAATCCCTGCTGCCGGCCTCGCGCGTGGACAGGTTTGCATATGCCGACAAGCTTGCCAGGGATAAGGACGGCCTGCGCGGCATATTATTGTTGTGGCTGTCCTATTGGCGCGACGTACTGCTGCGGACAGGTGGCGCGTCCACTCCAATCGAAAATATCGACCGGGCGCAGGAAATCGAATCTTTAGCGGGACGCCTTCAATTGTCGGACGCCCGCCGGGTGGTATCGGACCTGGAAAAATCATTATCACGCCTGGAAGCCAACGTCAATGCGCGGCTGTTGGCCGAGGTGCTGCTCCTCGATTGGCCGAAACTATAAAATCAACCAGGAAATTCGTAGCTTTCCTGCTATCGCCGTATGATAAATTTATCAAAACGATCCGATCTCCGCGACTTCCAACCTTTAGTGTTACCGCAGGCAAAACCTATGACCGACCCATCCCCGGCTAAAAAAATGAAACGAAAGGCTGAAGGGCGTGCAGCCATCCTTAATGCTCCTCGCGGATATGAAGCCGAATTCTTTGCCGGCCTCCAACCCGCCTCAGGCAGGTTAAGCGGGCGCTTCGACTGGATCCAAATCTTCGTCCAAAACAAGGCGGAACTCGATAAGCTTGCGCCGAAAGCCGTCAGGGCGCTCAAAGCGGATTCCATTCTGTGGGTTTCTTTTCCAAAAGGCAGCTCCAAAGTTCAGACCGATCTCACCCGCGACAAAGGCTGGGATATTCTGGGGACACTCGATCTGAAATGGATCACTTTGATCTCCGTGAACGAGACCTGGTCGGCCTTTGGTCTGCGGCCATATAAGCCGGGCGAAGCCCGGCAGGCATTTCGTATCTAGTCACAACCTTGGCATGAAGGCGTGACGCGCAGCGGTATCACCCCCAGTAATTACGGCGTTTCGCTTATAGAGCATAAGGAGCAACCATGTGTCGAAGCATCAAACCTTTGAGAAAACCGGAGGGGAAGGCAACGCAGGAAGAGGTCAATGAAGCTGCCCTCCAATACATCCGGAAAGTAAGTGGATATCGCAAGCCGTCACAAGTCAACCAGGCAGTGTTCGAGGCGGCTGTGGCCGAAGTGGCGGAAGCCACCAGAAAAATGCTGGAAAATTTAGCTGCCAAAGCGGAGATTGCCGCCCGATCCGTCAGCTTTAGAGACTGAGAATGGGCAGCTTTGCACAGGACAGCCCCAAGCGACACCTTTTATCAAGCAAGTACTTTTGTCGGATTAGGTTTTATGAAACTCAATGCAATATAATTCGTTAAACTCATTGGAAGAAAGGAGACTATTATGACGCTGGAATCAATTGTGGTCTGGATCGTTGTCGGAGGTATCGCTGGCCTGCTGGCAGAATGGCTGATCGGCGGTATCCATACAGGTTGCATCGGAACGGTGATCGTTGGGGTCATAGGGGCCTTCATTGGCGGCTGGTTGTTCAGCGTGTTACACATATCGATTGGCGTAACCGGGATCGTCAATGAGATCATCACCGCCTTTGTGGGGGCGGCCGTTCTGCTGCTGGTGATCAGGATATTCCGCAGAGCGTAATGTAGATACGCCGGGAAATGAAACAGGTTCAGCTGGCATAAAGCATTGCGTTACAGCCGGCAATTCAAATCTTTAAAGGAAAAGGGCCGCAGTTTTCTCTGCGGCCCTTTCAGCAATAGTTCGTATCCCCTCACATCTTCTGCAAGATAAGCGTAGCGAACCGCGCAGCGTGTCGATCCCCGAATTTTGGGATGTGAACGGTGCGTTCCCCTTCACATCCCAAAATTCGGAATTCTCTCAATCCACAATAATTCCTTTCTTCACTCTACGCCGGAAGGAGGGATTTAAGAGAATCTGGATCGGGGAACCTGCTAGGCCCATGGATTCCATGTGACTAAACCGTCTCCCCGGCGGCTTTTATAGCCGTCCGCTGCTCCAGCCACATCTATTTGCCGCGGCGGGGGTTAATGATTCACTTGTCTGGTGCCTCTCGCGCGTTTATAATGGTTTTGCAATTATTAAGAGCCTATCCAGGAATTCCGGAGATTCGTCCCACGCCGCGGGCGGTTTCCCTCTATGCTGGATGGGTTCCGAGTCTGACGGTTGGAGAAGAGCCGTGGCTTCATTCTTTATTTGCCGGGAGTGGGGATTTTTAGGCTTCGTGATAGCATCGACAGTCTCTCACCGACTCGCGCCGCGCTGTTCGTACGTGTCTGATAAGACGTTCCCCCAATCCGCTGATTGTCAAAGCGCCTGGTTTCGCTGATCTGATCCGGAGGAGAATTTATGATATCCAAGTCGTTCAGGTTCGTATCACTGATTTGCATCCTGATCAGCTCCCTGGTCTTTAGCCCCGCCACAGTCACGCAGGCCCAGGGCATATCTTTGCCGGCGCAGATCAACAAAAGCTTCACGCCGATATCCATCGCGCCAGGGGGAACCTCCACTCTCACGGTGAGCATATTCAACCCGAATTCATTCGCTCTAACCCTGTCCACCGCTCCGGCCGCCTGGACAGACGATCTGTCGACAACCGGGATAACTTTTGCGACCCCGGCCACCACCACAACGACCTGCGGCGGCACCGTGAGCGCAGTAGGCACCACTCTGTCATTGAGCGGCGGGACTGTCCCTGCACAGGCCGGGGTCACTCCGGGTTCGTGTACTGTAACGGTGCATGTCACCTCGTCCATTACCGGGAATCACGTCAATACAATTCCCGCCAATGTATTGAAAGCCACAGACCCCACCGGCGCGATCCCAGTCACCAATACCACACCGGCCAGCGCCACCCTGCAGGTCAGCACGGTGCAGCCGCCCACCTTGAGCAAAAGCTTTACCCCAAACACAATTTGGGTTGGGCAAACCAGTCAGCTTGCAATCGTGATCAGGAATAATGACCTGAATGCACCACTGACCCAGGCCTCACTCGGCGATACCCTGCCTCCGAACGTCACCATCGTCAATCCTCCCGCTCCAACCCTTACGGGCTGCGGGTCGGCTTCTTTAACGGCTGTAAACGGGGCTAATACGGTTACCCTGAACAATTCAACGATCGCCGCAAATTCCACCTGTACCATCCATGTGAATGTTACCTCCACGGTTCCGGGCGCTTATACCAATACAATCCCCGCCAACTCGCTGCACACCCAGGAGGGGCAGACGAATGCTTCCCCCGCTACCGCTCCCTTAAATGTCCGGGCTGTGGGTCTCAGCAAGGCATTTGCACCACCTTCTTTTCAGGCGGGCGGCACCAGCACTCTCACCATTACCCTGCAGAACCCAACGGCCTCTGCTTATACCGGCGCCAGTCTATCAGATACGCTGCCTGGCACTGTCCTGACTGTTGTTAATGGATCGGCTGCGACCACCTGCGGCGGGACAGTTTCCACTACGCTTCCGCGCACCGTCAGCCTGACCGGAGGTACGATTCCGGGCGGCAGCGTGGCCACTCCGGGGAGCTGCACGATCACGGTCCAGGTAACCGTGCCCGCCGGCGCAACTGCGGCAACTTATACAAACACGATCCCCGCCGGGGCTCTGACCATCCCGGCCATCCCTGGCCGGCCTGCTGTAACCAATATACAAGCGGCCACGGCACAGGTAAGAGTGATTGCGGCCGGCACGGGGGTTACGGGGAGCAAGAACTTTACCCCCGCCACCATTGCTCCCGGTGGCAACTCAAGGTTGAGGATCAATATCAACGCCCCTGCAGATACCGGCCTGACGAATTTTACCTTGCATGATAATCTTCCTGCGGGTGTCACGATTAGTAATTCGACGGCTGCGAGCCTCAATGCCAACTGCGGCGTGGGCGCCGTCCTTACGGCCGTCACGGGAGCGGCCTCCATTACCTTGACCAACGGCACTATTGCTGCCGGGACCACCTGTCAGATCAATGTCTATGTGACCAGCAATACGGCGAATGTTTACACCAATACCATCCATCCTGCCGATATTACCGATACCGAGAACCGGACGCTCGCCAACAATATAAACGCGAACCTTACTGTGCAGGTGACCAGCCCGTTCTCGATGAGCAAAACGTTCACCCCGGCGGCTGTCATTCCCGGCGGTATTTCCACACTGACGATCACCCTCCAGAATACGGCTTCTTCAGCCCTTATCAACGTATCCCTGACAGACACGCTGCCCGGCACTACGACAAATGGCGTTGTTATTGCGCCGGCGCCAAATGCCAGTACCACGTGCACGGGTGGCGTTGTCACGGCGGCGGCTGGAACCCAGACAATCACGATGACTGGCGGCACCATTGCGGCCCAGGTGGGTGCCGTGCCCGGGTTGTGCACTATCAAAGTAGACGTTCAGGGGATGGGTGCTGCTGCAACGCGTACCAATACGATCCCGATCCTTAACGTTACTGGGACCGTACAGGGCACCGGCACAACGGTCAATCCCACAGCACCCGCCAGTGCACCGCTCACCGTTGCCAATCTTTCAATCGGCATAGTCAAAGGCTTCGAGCCTCTGACGGTTTTTGGCGGTTCGGCATCCACGATGAGCGTTCAGTTGACGAATCCCAATAATGTAACGCTGACCGGCATCGCGTTTACCGATGGTATGCCGGCCGGAATGATAATTGCATCACCGGCTAACCTTTCTGTTGGAACTTGCGGTGGAACGCTCACAGGGGCTCCAGGGGCCGGCAGTTTTTCGTTCAGCGGCGGCAGTCTGCCCGCCACCCGCACTTGTACGCTCACGATGAGCGTAACCATGACCGTCAACGGAAACCTTACCAATAGTATTGCGGCGGGTGCAGTCCACACCGCCAGCGGTGCCACGAATCCCGATCCCGCAGACGCCTCGTTGACCAACCTCCCAGGCGCAAGTGTCAGCAAGTTCTTTTCGCCAAACACAATTGTCGCCGGTGGTGTTTCTACGTTGACGATCACTATCCAGAACACCAGCGCAATTCCATTGGATGGGATGGGCCTGGCTGATATTCTTCCGGGGACCCTTCCTGCTGGTTTGGAAATCGCCAATCCTACGAACGCCGCGACTACCTGCAGTGATCCTGCTCATGTGCCGCCTGTCACACCTACCGTCACGGCAGCCGCAGGCTCACAGAATGTGGGGTTGGCAAATGGAAGCCTGGCCGCAAATGCCTCTTGCACGATCACGGTGAGCGTGACCAGTTCAACACCCGGGAGTTACCTGAACACGATCCCGGCGGGGGCCCTCTCAACCAACCAGGGCGCCTCCAATACCCTGCCCGCTTCTGACACACTGGTGGTTACCGGAGCCGCTACCGCGGCTATTGGCGATTTTGTATGGAATGATACGAATGCGAACGGCATCCAGGATGCCGGTGAAGCCGGCATTCCGAATGTGACAGTAAACCTGCTTGATAGCGGTGGGGCTGTCGTTGGTACTACGACGACTGATGCAAACGGTCTCTACCATTTTACAAATCTGGTGCCCGGAACGTACAGTGTGGAGTTTGTTCCGCCCGCAGGCTATACGGTCAGCCCTGCAAATCAGGGCGCAAACGATGCGATAGACAGCGATGCGGATACCGTGACAGGTCGAACCGGGAACTATACCCTGGTTGCGGGCGAGACGAACAACACAGTGGATGCAGGCTTGCATCAACCCGCAACCGCCGCTATCGGTGATTTTGTATGGAACGATACGAATGCCAACGGCATCCAGGATGCCGGTGAAGCCGGCATTCCGAATGTGACGGTACACCTGCTTGATAGCGGTGGGGCTGTCATTGGTACCACGACGACCGATGCGAACGGTCTCTACCACTTTACCAACCTGACGCCGGGGACATACAGCGTGGAATTTGTTCCGCCCGCAGGCTATACCATCAGCCCGGCAAACCAGGGCGCAAACGATGCGGTAGACAGTGATGCGGATACTGTGACCGGTCAAACGGGTACCTATATCCTGGCCGCAGGCGAGACGAACAACACAGTGGATGCAGGCCTGCATCAGCCCGTGAGCCAAAACGGCATGACCAAGATCATCACAGATACCAATGAAGTGTCTACGAGCGGTACACAGGTGACCATTGGCGAGATCGTCACGTATGAAACAAGTGTGCCGCTCGCGCCAGGCACCTACAGCGGTGCGCAATTAATCGACACCATGGATCAGGGCCTGGCCTTTGTGGACTGTCTCAGCATAGATGGTCCCGGCCTGAACACAAGTATTGCCGGTGGTTTTAGCTCGATATGCAACGCCCCGACCGTTGAGACGTTCCCCAACCCGAGCGCAAACCCTGCCGACGTGGACCGCCGCGCAACCTTTGACTTTGGTACTCTAACGAACAGCGGGGCCGCTGCTGCCACTCTAACAGTAACCTACCGCGCCGTGGTAATCGACAGCGCCGGGAACCTGGACGGCGTCAGCCTCAACAATTCCGCGGCCTTTTCCTGGACGGGAGGCAACCTGGGTCCGGCAAGCACGGCCGTTCAGATCGTTGAGCCCAAGCTTTCGATAGCTAAGACCTCCGACAATTCCTTCGTAGCGGTCGGCTCCGATCTGGCTTTTACGCTGACCCTTCAGCACACGTCGGCGAGCAAAACAGATGCTTTTGACGTAACGGTATCAGATGCCTTGCCTGTCGACCTCGACTTTGTACCGGGATCCCTGAACTGCACTACGGGCGCTCAGCTGCCAACTGCTTGTACCTACGATACTCCCACACGCACAGTTACGGCCACCTGGAGCACCTTTACATTGAGTGGAGGCAACGGGGTGATCCAATTCCACGTTATTCCCAACTCTCTGCCTGCTGGGAGCGGGGCCATCACGAATGTCGCGAAGACCGCTTGGTCGAGCCTGCCGGGAGACATCAGCAAACCGCAGTCATTCACACCAAACACACTCTCGACCGAGCGTTTTTACGATCCCCTTTCAAACATCAATGTCTATGGCGCAAGTGCCAGTCTGACTCTCACGCCTCTTGGTAGTGGAAGTGGCGGCGGAACCAGTGGCCGTGGTTCGGTCCGTGGTAGCGAGGCCGCCGCGTATCGAGGCGCTGTCCTCATCCCCATCACCGGTTTTGCACCTGGCAAAGTTACTGACATGAGCGGAATGCCGGTAACCACTTATGACGCCTCAAGCAATTTGACGCTGGAGATCCCGAAACTTAAGCTTAGAATGCCGGTAGTCGGTGTAGCGTTAAGTCATGGAAGCTGGGATGTTAACTGGCTGCTCGATCGGGCAGGTTGGTTGGAACAGACCGCCTTCCCCACCTTCACCGGCAACAGTGTTGTAACCGGTCATGTGACCCTTTCGAACGGAGATCCCGGCCCCTTTGCCCGGCTGTCCACTTTATCTCCGGGTGATCTGGTTTTTGTGCATGCCTTCGGCCAACTCTATATCTATCAAGTCCGGTCGTTGAAAACGGTCAGGCCCGACGATATCAGCATCTTCCGTCACCAGGATAAAGCCTGGTTGACTCTGGTAACCTGCGGCAATTACGATGCGACTCTCGGCGCCTATCTTAATCGCACAGTAGTTGGCGCCGAGTTGATCGGAACGCAGCCCGACCTTTATCCGGGACCATGATCTGAAAGCACCTCCAATCGTAACTACTCACGCTTGGTTGGAATAATGTCCGAAATCAAGAAGGTGATGGGAATGCTCTGCAAACCCATCGCCTTCTTGATTTTCGCTATCTCTTCTCCTTCTGATTTGGCTCTACTGCTTCTCGCATCTGTCGATGGATTTTGGTAGCTGCTCACACTTTGTTGCTGGAATGCCCGGAAAATGAATGTGATGGGAAGAGCACCCATCACATTCATTTTCCGGAGGCCGTAGGTGCAGGTGTACTTCCTGCCAGGGTTTACTCCCTGCGCTAAATCCTTAGCCCCAGGCTGAAAGCGTGGGGTGTGAGTAACGAAACAATGTCAAATTATAAGAAATCGGACACCTTATTGAATAATGTGACATTTTCAAGGCAAATACAGCTGTTCCATTAAGGAGCAGGCGCCGTCGCGTCCTTGGGAAAGGACACTTTCTTGCATCGGGACCTGGGTTATTATTCCGAAGCGGCCTCAAATTAATTACAAAGTTGAAATGAAATATTCCTTACGGGCGGGGATTAGCTATCTTATAATCCAATCCTGTTTCACATTTTGTTGTAAGAAGCGCAAAGGTAAATGAAATCATTATCGCTTTTAATCAAATATGGGTTCTACGCCGCCATATTATTGCTTGTATTATTCTTCCAGGTCGAATTTTTGCCAATACAAGCGGCGCGGGCACAGAGCCTGTCTTTGCCGGCGCAGGTCAATAAAAGCTTCACACCGATATCCATTCCGGCAGGGGGAACTTCCACTCTCAGCATAAGCATTTTCAACCCCAATTCATTTGCTCTTACTCTTTCCACCACTCCACCGGCCTGGACCGATGACCTTTCGGTGGCGAACCTGAATTTTGCGAGCCCGGCCGGCGCCGCCACTACCTGCGGCGGCATAGTGAGCGTGGTAGGCACTACCTTATCGTTAATCGGCGGCTCTGTCCCTGCCCAGGTCGGGACTACGCCGGGTTCATGTACCGTAACGGTAAATGTTACTTCGACTATTGCGGGCAATCATGTCAATACTATTCCCACAGGTGCATTGAATGCCAGCGATCCCACCGGCACGATCCCGGTTACCAATACCACCCCGGCCAGCGCCACCTTGCAGGTGAACGCGGTGCAGCCGCCTTCTTTGAGCAAAGCCTTTGCCCCAAATACCGTGTGGGTCGGGCAGACCAGTGTCCTGACGATCACCGTCAGGAATAATGACACGAATACCGCTCTAACGCAGCTCTCCCTGACGGATAACTTACCCACCGATGTGACCGTGGCTTCCTTCGCCTCTACTCAGTGTGGTGGGGGGACGGTAACTGGTACAACTACTTCGATCAGCCTGAGCGGGGGCAGCATTGCCAAATCGGGGACTTGCAGCATCACGGCAACGGTTACTTCTACCACGCCCGGAATCTATACCAACACTATCCCGGCCAGCGCCATCCATACGCAGCAAGGGGTAACAAACGCCAGCGCAGCTTCGGCTCCGCTAAACGTTCAAGCCATTGGGATCAAGAAATCTTTTTCACCCACGAACTTTCAGTCCGGCGGCACGAGTACCCTGACCATCACCCTGCAAAACCCGTCCTCGGCCGCGTATACGGGTGTTGCATTTACCGATACCCTGCCGGCCGGCCTGACGGTTGCATCGGCCCCGGCCTCCCCTCAATGTGGCGGAACTGTTACCAATACTGCCTCTTCTGTTAAGCTGAGCGGAGGCACCATTCCGGCCGGTTCCATAATAACGCCGGGGACTTGCACGATCACAGCCGTCGTTACTTCTACGACCGCCGCAAGCTACACAAACAGTATTCCGGTCAACGCTCTCACCACCGATCAGGGCGCTAAAAATATTCTGGCCGCGAATGCCAATGTCACGGTGTACGCAACCGGTCTGGGTGTAAGCGGGAGCAAAAGCTTCAATCCTTCCACCATCCCGGTGGGAGGCACTTCGTTATTGACCATTAACATCATCGCGCCGGCTGACACTCAACTGACGAACTTTTCGCTGACAGATGCGCTTCCGAGTGGAGTGCGGGTGGCGGCCACTCCCAACCCGACGAAAAACGCCAATTGCGTCGGCTCCACATTCGCGCCCTCCGCCGGGGATACGCTGCTGACCTACAGCGGTGGTACGATCCCAATAGGTGCAACCTGCAGCCTGGCCGTTACCGTTACGGCCGGCACGCCGGGTGTTTTTACCAACACAATCTCCCCGGCCAACATTTCTGATACTCAAAACCGGAATATGGCCGGCAATATCACGGCAAGCTTAACAGTGAGCGGTCTCTCGGTCTCCAAAGGTTTCGCCCCTGTTACTGTAAACTCGAACGGAATCTCCACTCTAACCATCACCCTCACCAACAACAATACCGTTCAACTCGACAATCTCTCTCTTAATTCCGATACGCTGCCAGGCACCACCACCAACGGCGTCGTGATCGCCCCATCGCCGAATGCCAGTACAACTTGTATAGGCGGAAGTGTCACCGCGGTCGCAGGGACGCAAATAATTTCGATGAGCGCTGGGGTCATACCGGCGCAGGTCGCAGCCGTCCCGGGTATCTGCACGATCAATGTGGATGTAATCGGCAAAGGCACGGCAACAACCTATACAAATACCATCGCGGCCAACAAGGTTTCCGGAACGATCCACGGTACTTCCACCGTGATCAGCAACCCGGCGGCTGCCTCCGCCACGCTCAGGATTCTGGCGATCACGATCGGAGTCGTAAAAGGCTTTAATCCGCTGACGGTCTTTGCCGGCTCTGCTTCGACCCTGACCGTTCAGTTGTCCAATCCCAACAGCGTGGCGCTGGCTGGTATCGCATTTTCGGACACTCTGCCTCAGGGGACGGGAGGCGGGATGTCAATCGCCAATCCCCCCGGCACGAATGTGGGGACTTGCGGAGGAAGCATCATCGCAACGCCGGGGAACACCTCATTTTCATTTAGCGGAGGTAGCCTGGCTGCATCCGCAAGCTGCTCGTTAACCCTCAATGTAACGATGAATGTCGAGGCCAATCTCACAAACAACATCGCAATAGGCGCAGTGACCACCACGAACGGCGCAACCAACACCCAGGCTGCCTCCGCCACGCTTACCAACCTCCCGGGCGCCAGCCTCAGCAAAGTCTTTGGCCCCAACCCGATCTTGGCAGGGACAGGGAATTCATCGACGCTTACATTCACGATCCAAAATACTGGGAACGTCGATCTAAGCCATTTAGGGTTCAGCGATACCTTTCCCGCGGGAATGGCCGCCACTACATTTGCTGCGTCTCAGTGCGGCGGTACAGTGAGTTGGGATGGCGGGACCAACAAACTAACTCTGGCAGATGGAGCTTTGGCGGGTCTGACAACTTGTACGATCGCAGTCGAGGTAACCGCGCCTGCACCGAAGAATTATCAAAACTGTGTCCCTGCCAACAGCCTGACCGATGCGGAAGGCGCTACCAACCAGACCGACGCCTGTGACACATTAACTGTGATCGCGCCCCCGGCCATCAGCAAGGCTTTTGCGCCCGTCTCGATTGTAGCCGGCGGAACTTCCGCCCTAACCTTTACCCTTACAAACCCGGCGGCGAATCCTGTGGCGCTTACCGGGGTCGCGTTCACAGATACCTTCCCCGGCAGCCTCACGATTGCGAGCCAGCCCAATGTAACGCAGTGCAACGGCACGGTCAGCTGGGATGCTCCGAGCAAAACCCTCAGTTTGACCGGCGGCTCGATCCCCGTAAACAGCAATTGTAAGATCACTGTCAGTGTTACCTCGGCAACCGGCGGGAGCTATATAAATACCACGGGTGCAGTGACTTCCACGAATGGTGGCGCCGGCGCCACCGCCACCGCCACCTTAACCGTGATCCAACCGCCGCAGATAGACAAAGCATTCTCAGTCGGGTCCCCACCCGACAGCATCGCCGTAGGCGTGACTTCCACGCTGACATTTACCTTAACCAATCCGGCGGCGAATACCGTAGCTTTGGCAGGGGTTGCTTTTAGCGATACCTATCCCTTTGGCCTCATTAACGTTACGCCGTTGGCAACCGCCAATGATTGCGGCGGAAGCCTTACTGTTGTCGGGGGCGGTAACAGTATCAGCTTGAGCGGCGGAAGTATTCCGGTGGGTGGCTCCTGCACAGTGAGCGTGGATGTGCAGGCGACCCACGGCGGCTTGCTCTCGAACACCACCTCAGCTGTGACCTCGATCAATGGCGGTCCAGGGAATACTGCCACCGCTGCGTTGAGCGTGGCTGGCGGGGGCTTGTCGCTGGTGAAATCTACTACCAGCCTTGGCTATCAGGCGGCAGGCAATATCATCAATTACAGTTATCTGCTTACCAACATGGGCGATATAGATTTGTTCCCGCCTTATGGAGTAAGTGACGATACAGCCAGTGGGGTGAGTTGTCCATCAACGCCTGATCCACTAATACCCGGTGGAACGGTGACCTGTACTGTCGCTTACACCGTGACTGCCGGTGATGTGACAGCCGGGTCCGTTACGAACACGGCCGCTGCAACCGCCATGGATGCAGTCACTGGCGGCAACACCGTTACCTCGAACCAAAGTAGCGTTACGGTCCGGTTGGAATCACTGACCCTGACCAAGAGCACGCCGACGTTGAGCTACCGGATCGCGGGAAACACAATCACCTACAACTATACGTTGACGAACACGGGCAGCGTAACGTTATATGCTCCATTCGATGTTGTTGATAACCATATTGGGAGTCCGCTGGGGACGGCCTTCACTTGCGGCAGCGCTGCGAGCCTGGCGCCTGAGGCAAATGCAACCTGCTCTGCAACATATACCGTGCTTGCTTCAGACGTCACGGCCGGCTTCGTGACCAACACCGCGACCGGGAAAGCCAAGGATGCTGTGAGCGGCGGAAATACGATCACATCGAGCCCCAGGAGCGTTACGGTCTATGCGGTGATAGCGCCGACCATCTCTAAAGCCTTTTCGCCCTCCTCAATTCCGGTCGGAGGGACTTCCACATTAACGTTTACTATTACAAATCCCTCGCCGAACGCGATCCCGCTGACAGGGATTGGTTTTACCGACACTTTGCCGGCCGGTTTGACGGTAACGATTGCGCCCGATGCAGCGCAGTGCGGGGGAGCTGTAAGCAGCACGGACAACTCGATCACATTGACGGGTGGGACGGTCGTCCCGAACAGTTCCTGCACAGTTGCCGTCAGCGTGACCAGCGTTGTAAGCGGCCCGAAGGACAACACCAGCGATGCAGTGAGTTCCACAAATGGCGGCACCGGCAATACCGCCTCGGCTACGCTGATGGTCGTCGCGCCACCCCTGATCAGTAAATCCTTCGCGCCGACCACCATCGTTGAGGGCGCTACCACCACGCTTACCTTTACGCTTACGGCACCCGCTGGGAATACCGTATCCCTGGCCGGCGTTGCTTTTACAGATAACCTGCCAACCGGCCTGCAGGTGGCAGGCCCTCCCAATTCAGGTGCCTCGAACTGTGGCACGCCCGCTTTTTCACCTGCGGCTGGCGATACGACCCTAATCTTTAGCGGTGGGACCATCGCCGTAGACGGGACTTGTACAGTAACGGTCGACCTGACGGCGACCACCTTTGGAACCTTTAACAACACAACCAACCTTGTAACCTCATCGAACGGCGGAGACGGCGCCGTTTCGAATACTGCTGCCTTAACAGTGCAGCAATCGGTGGACCTATCGATCACAAAGAGTGACGGCAAGCTGGCGGTGGACCGCGGTGAAGCGCTTAGCTATACCATCGTTGTCAGCAATGCCGGGCCAAGTGCCGCGACCGGCGCCACGGTTTTTGATACCGTCCCATCTTCGCTCACGGGCGCGGCCTGGACCTGCGCGGCGGGGATAGGAGCCTCCTGCACTGCCAGTGGTTCCGGCAATATCAGTGATACGGTTAATATCCCGGCTGGAAGGAACGTCACGTATACAGTGTCTGGAACGGTAGCCGGCGCAGCAACAACCAACATCCTGAACAGCGCATCTGTCATCGCGCCGGCCGGTATAGCGGATTCGGACCTCACCAATAACAGCGCTTCCGATACCGATACTCTCAACAGGTTATCCATTGTAAAGGGCGCCACCCCGGCCACGTATTCCGCTTTGGTTGATTCGATCCATTATTCCTATACGATCACGAACAACGGTACCTCTACGTTGGTCAGTCCATTCACGATATCCGATGATAAGGTAACACCCTCCTGCTCCCCGGCTTCCTCGCTCGCGCCCGGCGCAACGATTACCTGCAGCGTCGATCATACGATCACGCAGGCAGATCTCGATGCGGGCTCCATTACGAATACAGTATTCGCTACCGGCACGGATGCCGACGGGGATACTGTCAGGACCAATACCGATACTGCAACGGTCACAGGGACTCAGACGCCGGAACTGACATTGGCGAAGGGTATCGTTTCAGGCAGTCCATTCAATGCCGCGGGCAATGTGGTGGTTTATAGCTATCTCCTGACCAACACCGGGAATGTGACGTTGACCGGCAACGGTTCCGGCGGCCTTTTCACTGTGACCGACGATCACATCGGCAGCCCGGCGGGGACTGCGTTCACGTGTAGTGCGGCAACCAGCCTGGCTCCGCTTGGAACCGTCTTCTGCACCGCCAGTTACACGATCACACAGGCAGACCTGGATAATGGAACGGTGACAAACCTGGCTCGCGCGCATGCGCTGTTTGGATCCACGCCCGTAAATTCCCTGCAGGCCGGTCAGACTGCAGTGGGAACACAGACCCCGAGCCTAACCCTGGTAAAGAGCATCACCTCCGGTGATCATTACACCACAGCGGGGGAAACCGTGAACTACAGCTACCTGTTGACCAACACCGGGAACGTGACTCTCACCGGTATCGGCGGCGGCAGGTTTACGGTGACTGATAACAAGGCAACGGTCACCTGCCCCGCCGCACCGACCAGTCTGGCTCCGGCCGATACGGTCACCTGCACGGCAAGCTATACGATCCTGGCAGCGGACTTGGGTAGCAGTGTAACGAATCTTGCAACCGGCCATGCCCTGTTTAAAACAACAACAGTGGATTCCAACACGGCCAGTGCGCGGGCAGTCGGCGCGCCGGTATTGGACCTCACCAAGGATGACGGGTTGAGTATTATTGCTCCCGAGGCGGTGACGGAGTACACCATTACCGTCACCAATGCAAGCCTGCAGGATTCAACGGGCATTCAACTTGTCGACACGATACCCGCCGGTACGAGCTTTGTCTCGGCCACCGGCAGCGGAACCTTCGATGTCGGCGCCGGAAAAGTCACGTGGCCCACCTTTACCCTGACGGCCGGCGCATCGATGCAGTTCAAGGTCAGCGTTAAGGTGGATACCGCCGCTGAGCTCCTTGGCCCGCCCGCTATTACCTCCCTGACCAATACCGTTGATGTCCAGGACGATGGCACCCACAGTAAAGGAGGCGCTCTTGTAACGGCCCACGCAGCCGACACCGATCAGATCGCCGCCACAGGCGTAAAGACTCTGACGGGTACCGAACAGTCCGGTTCCACGGACCCGAACGTGCTGATCGGCGAAATAATCGATTACAGCATCCGGATTGACATTCCCACCGGAACGATCAATAACCTGAAGGCCGTAGACATTTTAGATCACGGCCTGGCGTTCGTCGGCTGCAGCACCACCACACCGATTTCTTCGGGCAGCCTGATCCTCGCATCAAATCCCTGCACCGATGCGAGCGCCTTGACCGTGCAAGCTGAGCCGGTGACGGATGTCGACCCAGCCAGCGATAATGCAGGGCGCCATATCACTTTCAATTTCGGCCAGGTACAAAATACCGGCGCCACAACGCAGACCTTAACCGTCAATTATCGGGTGATCGTCCTGGATATTAAAGACAACGCAAGCGGCGTGAACGGCTTGAAGAATGGAGTCCAATGGACCTGGGAAGGCGGCACATTGGCGGGCGCGGCGACCGGTGTGAACATTATCGAGCCGAAACTGGAAATCTTAAAGACGGTGAGCCCCGCCGTTGCCGCCCTGGGGAGCGTGGTAACTTTCACTCTGAAGGTCGATCATGCCTCCACCAGCACCGCACCGGCCTACGACGCCACCGTGACCGACGCCATTCCCACCGGCCTGACGCTCGACCAAACTTCGATCGTGGTAACCGGCTCTGCCGGGCTTCCACTTTCCACGGTCACAACCAGCGCAACCCAGCTCAGTGTTTACTGGGCCTCATTCCCCTTGGGTGAGACGGCCACCATCACGTTCGATGCAAAGTTCATTGGCCCCAGTCCCGTTATCAATACTGCGAATGTACAATGGTCGAGCCTTCAAATTGATCCGGCCCCACACTTACAGCCTCAGTCGACCTATAACCGGCATTCGACGGAAAGACGCTACGATCCGCTCGACCAGAGCGTGAACGATTATCTCGCCGCCTCGTCGGCAAAACTCACTGTGCCCAGGAATCCGGGCACCGGTTTCGCTCCCGGCCAGGTTACCTTCCTGCCTGCACAGCCGGAAGACAAGGCGTATCAGGCTTTGGGCAGCCTGTGGCTGGAGATCCCGAGCCTGGGCGTTAAAATATCAATCGTGGGCGTCCCGTTGGGGCCGGACGGCGAGTGGGACCTGACGTGGCTCGCGGATCAGGCCGGATACCTGGACGGGACAGCCTACCCAACTCATGCGGGCAACTCTGTGATCACCGGCCATGTTTACCTGGCTGACGGCTCGCCGGGTCCGTTCGTGAACCTGCATACCCTGCGGTATGGAGACTCGATCATCGTCCATCTTGACGGCCAGAGCTATATCTATCAGGTGCGCAGCGACACCGTCATATCGCCGCAGGATAACTCGGCCTTCAAACATGAAATCTATCCGTGGCTGACGTTAATCACCTGCAAGGATTATGACGCAGCGACCCGCACCTACGCTCATCGTGTAACTGTGCGAGCGGTGCTCGTGAAGATCCAGGCAGACCAGTCCACACCTTAAGCTGGCAGCGCATATGAGTCCGATCACAAATATAAAAAAACGGCGCATCCGATCGGGTGCGCCGTTTTTTTATAAAGGTGAATCGCGTCTTATTGCTTCCTTCAACTTAAAGCGATTCGAAAATTAGCATCTGTTCCACTAAGGAGTAGCTGGCACACTATTGCGTGGAAGGGCGCATTCTTTCAGGGGAACCTGGTAATCCTGAGTGGCGCCTGCGGAGGTCACGTGGAGACTAAAGCTGGCCAACTGCGGGCCGCGGCACACGATCACCTGCTGGCCGCGGAAGACTCCGACGCTGTTACAGGCAGTTTGGTCTGCTGTCGTGTATCCGGGAATAGGAGTAGGTACCGGGGCCTGTGGGGCCGTTATGCTGAATGTGGCATCCGTAGGAAGCGCAAGCAGCGTATAGGGTATCTTCGAAACACAGAATTCATCCCACAAGGCAACCAGCGAGCTGGTCGGTGTACCCGATGAAGACAAAGCGGTCGGGACCGGCGAGGCTGCACCTCCTGCCCCGGCGCTGGGCGTATCGGTGGCAATCGCCTGGGCCAATGCCGACGAAGTCGACTGCATGGCCAGTATGCTGCCGATCACCAAAACACTAAGGGCGATCAGACCAAACAAAGCTATCTTAAGCGGATTTTTCATTTTTTGTCTCCTTACTAGGTTGTTGCTGAAACTCAAGGCTTAGAGTCGCCGTGCGCTACGGCATCGAAGTTTAAGGTGGCTCCGTAGCTGGAGGGCAGGGTCGGAGCAATAGCGGCGATGCTGGCATTAGCATGATTATTCACAGGGGCGCAACACCATCGTCCTTCCATCCATTGTTCCAGGTCCCTGGCGGGCGTTCTCATTCGAGGTAGTCGCGTCTGAGCAGGCCTCTCGCAAACGCCGATATCGGCGTCAGCAAGTCAGGAATGAAGCGACTACCGGTATTGAGAAGTTTGCCTCAGTGGCCAATAGGCGAACTGCGTCCTGTGAAGGGCGAACAGATTTGGAATGTTTGACCGACATCGAACTGGGCCGGGACATAGCTATCGGAGGCGCGGGGCTTCCACCTGCCGGTGTAACCGTGGCTGTTGCCTTTGCCGTCAGGATCGCTGTTCTACCAGAACTTGCCAGGGCTTGTGATACCGCATAACACCACCTGCTAAACCACCCTTATCTCGCGGAGATAGTCTTCTCAATTATTTGCCTTAACGGGACACTGCCATAGGTGTTACGAGCAGGATGATCTCATCGAAAATCAACCCAGGCGGGGTGTCCTTCCCTGCCCGGGTTCATTTTTAGGAATCCTGCCCAATCGCTTCCTTCAACTTTTGCGCCAGCTTTCCGAAGTGCGCGGTATAGCGCATCTCATCTTTCCGCGGGCGCGGTAAGTCCACCGTCAAATCCAGTTTTATGCGTCCGGGGCGCTGGGTTAGCACCAGCACGCGGTCCGCCAGGAAAAGTGACTCCCCGATCGAGTGCGTAACCATCAAGACGGTCTTCTGGCGCGCCTGCCAGATGCGGGAAAGCTCCATCCACATGCGTTCACGGGTCAGGGCATCCAGTGAGCCAAAGGGTTCATCGAGCAGCAGCAGATCGGGGTCATGGACCAGCGCCCGCGCGATCGCCACGCGCTGGGCCATCCCGCCCGAAAGGTCGCGCGGCCAGGATTGCTCGAATCCCTGCAATCTCACCAGGTCTATCAGCTCCTGGGCGCGGGTCAGGGCCTGTTCCCGGTTAATTCCTTGCAGTTCCAGGGGAAGCGTAATGTTCTCGATCGCAGAACGCCAGGGCATAAGATTGGCTTGTTGAAAGACCATGCCAATGCGCGGCTGGCGGCCGTTCTCAAATTCCAACTTCCCGGCTGATTGACTCAGCAGTCCTGCCAGGACACGCAACAGCGTGGTCTTGCCTGAACCGGACGGGCCGAGTACGCAGATGAATTCCTGCGGACACACTTCGAAGGAAACTTCTTCCAGCGCATGCAGCCCGCCGTTGTTATCAGGGAAGGTAACACTCAGGTTCCGGACAGTCAGGATGGGATCGATGGATTCATTGATCTCTTTGCGAGGGCGGGGCGGCCCTATCATTTATGGAATATATTGATTCGTGAATGCCTTGGTTATGTCGAGCGGTTGTTTCAACAGGCCCATCTTGATCAGGGTATCCTGCATGTTCTTCCAGGCCAGTGGGCTTGAATAACCGGGCCGGTCGGTCTTCCACAAATCGATCGAACGTGACAGGATCTCTTTCTGCGTGCTTTCACTGGATTGAGCCATGTCCGGGACATATTTTTTACTGATGGTATAGGCCTCATCGGGATTCGCGATGGTATCTGCCAGGCCTTTCAGGAAGGCCGAGGTCATTCTACCGACCAGTTTGGGGTCTTTCGAAATCGTTTCCTCATTGGTGATCAAACCGTTCGATGCCAGCTGGACGTAATCGGCCACCCTGATCTCATTCAACTTATATCCCTGCGCCTCCAATTGCACGGGTTCATTGTTGTTGTAAACGGAAACAGCCTGTTCCCGGTCGGCTGCCAGGGCCGCGACCTGATTGAAGCCGATCGAGTCGAGGGTCACATCTTTTTCGCTCAACCCCGCGGAGAACAGCAAAGCGTCCAGCCCGATATAGTTTGCACCGTACAAACCGGGCAAGCCGATCTTTTTGCCCTTCAAATCTGCCGGCTTGAGCAGTCCCTGATCGGCCTTTGATGCCACCTCCACAGGATATTGCTGGTACCAGGCGGCAACGTATACAATCGGCAAACCCTGCGCTCGCGCCAGCAAAACTTGCTCGCCTGAAACAACCGCGAACTGCAGATTATTCGCTCCCACCAGCGAGACGGCATCCGTCTCCAGTGAATAATCAAACTCGATCTCGATCCCCGCCTCTTTGAAATAGCCCTTATCGATTGCCACGTATAAAGGCGCAAATTGAATATTTGGAATATAACCTACCGGCAGCCTGATGTGGACCAATGGCCCCGGGACGTTCGCGGTTCTAACACTGCTGCAGGCCGAAAGACCGAGCATTGCTATGAGCATCAGCATAATTATTTTACGAAACATTCGCACCTCCTTAAAGACCATATCAGTTTATAAGATTGGGTCCGATGGCTTCCGCTGGGCTTTTCCTATACTCACTATTCTTTTCTCCACTCCTGCCAGACCAACGCACGTGACTCCATCCAGGCGACCGCGCCGTACAGGCAGAGCGCCAGCGCGATCAACATGAACACCGCCACGAAGACGAGCGCCGTGTCATATTGTCCGCGGCCGATGTTGATGAGAAAACCCAGGCCGCTGTCTGAACCGACCAATTCGCCAACCACTGCACCGATCACCGATAACGTGGCCCCGATACGCAGGCCGCCCAGGAATACCGGCAGTGCGGCGGGTACTTCGAGCTTGACCAGGATCTGTCTGCGCGAGGCATGCAGGGAATGCATCAGGTCTTGCAAGGCCGGTGAGACCGCACGCACGCCCACCACGGTGTTTACCAGCACGGGAAAGAATACGATCAGGGCGCAGATCAAAACCTTGGAGAACATGCCGGGTCCAAACCAGATCACCAGCAGAGGCGCGATCGCGACCAGGGGTACCGCCTGGCTGGCGACGAGATAGGGAGAAAGCAGGCGTTCTAGCGCGCGTGATTTGGCAACGAGATAACCCAGTACCGTTGCCAGGCCGGCGCCGAAGAATAAGCCGAGCAGGATCTCCAATAAGGTCACACCGGTATTGACGAAAAGGCTGCCGTCTTCAGCGGCACTTAAGAAGCGCAGCCACACCTGCATGGGAGACGGAAGGATGAATGCCGGCAGGTGCGCGATCTGTGCGACCAACCACCAGATGCAAAGGGCCGTTAGCAAGGATGCCAGCCCCAGCCAGGTACGGCTGTGGTTAACGGCGCGTGGAATGTTGCGCAAGAGTTTCAGGTCCATGGTTTCAGCTTGTCGGTGCGCGGGGGATAAACAAAAACGCCGCGCAGAGATTCAACCGCGGGGCGTGAAAGCAGACTTAACGACCGGTCTGGCTGCTGCCGCTATAAAGAAAATCCCGAAAACGAATCGTTTCCGGGGCGTCAAAGCAGACCAGTCCGCGCAAGTCGGCCAGGTCAATCCTTCTTCTATCCAGACTATTACTGTCGGCCTCGGAATCTCACCGAGTCATACTCACCTTCTCATCCGCCAAGGATCAGAAGGATCTGCTCGTGGGCTGTACCACCGATCGGGAATTTCACCCTGCCCCGAAGGTTGTTATTTAGTTGTTGTGATTCTACCACTTTCTTACCAGGCTCTTTTATCGGTTGATAGAAAGAAAATATTTACTCATACTTCTCCTGGAAGAATGCCCGAATTTCAGGATGTGGGCTGCGTTCTCCAGCCCACATCCTGAAATTCGGAATTTACGAGATCAGCCCCATTTGTTTGCCGACCTCACAATATACTTCCAGCACCCGATCGATCTGCTCGTCGGTGTGGCTGGCCATATAACTGGTCCGCAGCAGCTCTTGCCCCACGGGAACGGCCGGCGAAAGGATGGGGTTTACGAACACGCCCGCGTCAAAGAGCGCCTTCCACGTAAACAGAGTCCTCGGGTTGTCTCCCACGAAGATCGGGATGATCGGCGAAACAGTCCCGCCAATATTGAAACCCATACTGCGAAGTTCACGACGGACACGGTCGCCGATGGCTGTAAGCCGCTCGGTATGCTGCGGTTCTGTGCGCATGATATTCAGGGCGGCCAGGGCCGCGGCGGCGTTGGCCGCGGGAATGCTGGCGCTGAATATCAGCGAACGGGCGTGATGCTTGATGTAATGGATTACCGGCTCGTCACCGGCGATAAACCCGCCCAGCGAGGCGAAAGATTTGCTGAAGGTGGACATGATCAAATCCACATCGCCGGTAACGCCGAAATGCGCGGCAGTGCCGCGGCCGCCGCCCAGCACCCCCAGACCGTGGGCGTCGTCCACCATCAGGCGTGCGCCGTATTTTTTACATAAGGCAATGATCTCGGGCAGGGGAGCCAGGTCGCCGCCCATGCTGTACAGGCCGTCCACGACCACCAGTTTCCCTTTTTCGTTCGGGACGCCCGCCAGGACGCGCTCCAGGTCGGCCATGTCGTTGTGCCTGAAACGGCGCGTCTCACCCAGGGCCAACCGTGCACCGTCCACCAGGCTGGCATGATCTTCCTTGTCGAGCAGGATCACATCCCCGCGCATTACCACCGCGCTCAGCACTCCGAGATTGGTCTGCATGCCCGTGGAAAACACCAGGGCGGCTTCCTTGCCGACCCATTCGGCCAGTTCGCGTTCCAATTGCTCATGCAGTTCCAGCGTGCCGTTGAGGAAGCGTGAGCCGGTACAGGAGGTGCCAAATTCCTGCACCGCGTCAATGGCAGCCTGGCGAACCCGCGGGTCGGCGGTCAACCCCAGGTAATTGTTGGAGCCGCACATGATCATGCGCTTTCCCTGAAAGATTGCCTCGCTGCCTTCGCTTTTCGTCATCGGTATGAAATAGGGATAGAGGCCACTTTGAATGGCCTCTTTGGCCTCGGTGTAACCATAGCATTTTTCAAAAATATCCATGCGACCCTCTCACTTGTTTTTATTTTTCTTTCGACGAGCCTGGGCGAGCAATCCGTCCAAAAGCGGATAGATCGCGTTGCCCAGTAGAAACACCAGGTAATAATACATCCGGGTCTCAAATCCCGGCAGGATGATGTACTTCCCACGCCTCACATCGTTCAGGATGGACTTCGCCACCGGTTCGGCAGGCACCAGGCTGCTGCTGAATGCCTCGGTGGTCTCGAAAGGCTTGGTCTTATTTTCGGTGACCATTCCCGGCGTATCCATATCCGGTGGAAAAGCCACAGAGACGCGCAAGCCCAATGGTTTTAATTCGAGCCGCAGGGTGTCCGAGAAGCCGCGCACCGCATATTTTGCGGGCGCTGTAGGCCGAATAGCCAAACGGGGCGAGGAATCCGGCGGCCGAAGAGATATTGACGATATGTCCGCTGCCGCGTTCCAGCATGCCGGGCAATAATGCCTTCACCATATTGATCGTGCCAAAATAGTCGACGTCCATCATTTCATGAAAGACCTCAACGGGGATCTCCTGGACGTACCCGGGATGCGCCGCGCCTGCGCAGTTGATCAGCAGGTCCGGCAGGCCCGCCTCGCGGATCACGTTTGCCACGGCAGCCTGTACCTGACCCCAATCAGATACATCGGCGGAGACAATCCCGTGATGCTGACCGGCAGCGGTTGGAAGCGCCTTGCACGCGCTTTCCAATGCGTCCTTCCTCCGGGCGATCAGCCAAACATTGGCGCCTTGTGTTGCCAGTGAGTTAGCCAGGGCCAGCCCAAGGCCGCTCGAACCGCCGGTAATTAACGCAAGGCGGCCTTGGAACGAATCCTTCAATTCTGCCATTTTTTCACCTCTAAGCTCAGTATTAACCCTGCGTGCGATTATACGTTATCTTTGTACGGTGGCTAAAAATTGGCGGGTTGAAGGCTCAGGCCTGATAATAGAGATAATAATAATGGGTTGGGTCGAATTCTACTGAGTTACCCCCGTGAAACAAAACGGCCCGCCGGAAAGAAATAAATCATGAATCTCCCGGCGGGCCCTTCACTTTCCCACCAAGTTCTTTTCTAAATTACTGACTGCCTTGGCATAATTAGCCGAAAAATGGATGTGCGCAGGGCGTACGCCCTGCGCACATCCATTTTTCGGGACTCTCCGTCCCAGGCTGAAAGCGTGGGACGGAGGTGTAAGTAAATACAGTTCGAATTGTTTAGCTCAACTCACGCAGCCTTGACAATGCAATCAACCGGGCAGACCGACACGCATTGAGGCGAATTGTGGTGGCCCACGCACTCAACACAGGTTGCCTGGTCGATCACGTACAGAACGCCGTCGCCTTCACTGATTGATTCGGTGGGGCATTCCGGGACACATGCACCGCAAGCGATGCAGTCTTCTTTAATGGTCATAGCCATGGTTTAATATTCTCCTTTGTGAAATCTACCGCAAACGCCCTTAAAAATAATCCATGCAGGAAGAGACGTCAAATGACGAATATCCAGTGTTTTGACTAGTTTTGTCATGGTTCGTAGGCTAGCCGTAGGATGCCGCGGCGTGCAAGCCAAAGTGGGATGATCCCAATCACGCCAAAAGACATATCCACCAGCATCGAGAAAAACGGTATGCCGCGCACCGGACCAAAAACCAGGGTCCACGGAATGACCAAAACGCAGATGATCATCCCAAATTCGACCACCCACAGGTTCTTGATGGGCTCGCGTACAGGGCCGATGAAGGCCAGGGCGATTGCAACGTGCCCGAAAGCCAGCCAGTCGGTGCCGTAGGCCAGGAACGGGTAGAGCCCGTATCCGTTTTTAACACCTTGATAGACCTGATCTATCCAGGCGGAAACCGTGGGAAGAATGCGGCCGAACTCCGACCCGGAGCCAAACAGCGATTTCAGGATCTCCACCTCCCATTGAAGAGGGATAGCCGAGAGTCCGCTCAAGGCCAATCCGATCATAAAGAATATAAGCAGGGCGCGGACACGGACCAGAGGATCAGAAAGCATTTTCATATAACCACCATCTGTAGCTACTTACCCTCATGCTACTGCGTTCCCACGCCCATATTCATTTCCCGGGATCTCTATGTCCTCGCAGATGCAGGTGTTTCTACCTGCCGGGCTGAAAGTCGAGCGTAGCGAAGATGGACGAAAGGGTAAGTAGAGACCACCTTTCTTTTCGATTTCACTGCATATTAACAAACTGGAGGCCGCGTTATCTATCACGCGGCCTCCAGTTGCTATCACGTGCGGGAATTGTTCTCTATCCCAACTGCGAATTGATCTTTCTGGCTGTCTCCTTGAAAGCAGAAAGCTTATCTCTTTCCTTTTCCACTACCGGGGCAGGCGCCTTGTTCGCAAAGTCGCCGGCCAGCAGCTTCTCGAGTCGTTCGATTTGCGATTGAGTCTCCGCCAGCTCTTTCTTAAGGCGGGCGCGTTCCGCCTCGAGGTCCACCAGGCCTGAAAGCGGCAGGTAGATTTCCACATTGCCTGCCACCATAACGGCGCTGTCCTCGGGCTTTTTCTCAAGCGCAGAGAGAATGGAGAGCCTGGATGGATCCAACCCGGCCAGGGCCGCAATGTTCGATGATTGTTCCTTCAACAAATTGGCTTTATCACTGGAGACGAAGGTCGCCGGCAGGCGCCGGGCGGGGCTAACGCCTTTCTCTGCGCGCAGGTTGCGGATCGAACGCACCAAGTCCTGGATCAGCGCAAAGTCGGCAAGCTTGGATTCTTCCCAGCCTTCGGGCTGGTCCGGCTCGGGCCAGTGCGCCACGATCAGCGCCTCGGGCCAATCGGAGGCCAGCCCCGACATGCCTGAATCGAGCAGGGCTCCACGGAGATGTCCCCAAAGCTCTTCGGTGATAAAGGGTGTGAAGGGATGCAGCATCCGCAGCGACGTATCCATCACCCGCGCCAGCATAGATACGGTCTGTCCCTTCGTCTCTTCCACCTGCATCTGTCCCTTGGCGATCTCTACATACCAATCGGCAAAGTCTGACCAGAAGAATTCATAGATCTGCCGCCCGGCTTCGCCGTATTGGAAGGCCTGGAAGAGCCGCTCCACGTCGCGCAATAGCTGCTGGAGCCGTGCCCAGATCCAGGCATCGGCCAGGGTATGGAGGCCGGTAGACTGGTCGCCTGTGCCGGGCTTCTCATCCAGGCTCGATATTGCGTTGATGACGAACCGTCCGGCGTTCCACACTTTGTTGGCGAAGTTGCGGTTGGCCTCCACCTTCTTCACCGACAGGTTCATGTCATTGCCGGGGGTCGCGCCCACCAGCAGCGTGAACCGCAGGGCATCGGTGCCCAGCTCGTCCATGACAATCAGCGGGTCGATCACATTCCCATAGGTCTTGGACATCTTGCGTCCGTGTTCGTCACGGATGAGACCGTGAAGATACACGGTGTGGAACGGCGCCTGCCCGGTGAACTCCAGGCCCATCATGATCATGCGCGCCACCCAGAAGAACAGGATGTCGTACCCGGTCTCCATATAAGAGGTCGGATAGAAATATTTGATATCAGGCGTTTCGTCGGGCCATCCCAGGGTGGAGAACGGCCACAGCCCCGATGAGAACCAGGTATCCAGCACGTCGGTTTCCTGGGTCAGCTCTTTCGAGCCGCAGGTCCCGCATTGGGTCGGGTCGCTTCGGTCGGTCGTCATGTGACCGTCGGGGCAGTACCAGACCGGGATGCGATGTCCCCACCATAACTGGCGGCTGATGCACCAGTCTTTGATGTTCTCGAGCCAGTTGTAGTAAACCTTCTCGAAGCGTTCGGGCACGATCTTGATGCGGCCGTCCTTCACCGCCGCCAGCGCGGCCTGCGCCAGCGGTTCGATCGTCACGAACCACTGCGTGGAGATCATCGGCTCGACGATCTCGCCGCCGCGCTGCGAGCGAGGGATGGTGGTGAGATATTTCTCGGTCTTGATCACCAGGCCGGCCTTCTTCATATCGGCCCACAATTTCTCGCGGCATTCGAAGCGGTCCTGTCCCTGATACGGGCCGCCGTTTTCGTTGATCTTTGCGGCTTCGTCCAGCACCGAGATGATCGGCAGGTTGTGACGCTGCGCGATGGCATAGTCGTTCGGGTCGTGGCCGGGTGTGATCTTCAACGCGCCCGTGCCGAATTCGCGCGACACGTACTCGTCAGCGATCACGGGGATCTCGCGTCCCAGGATCGGCACGAGTACCTTCCTGCCGATGTATTTCTTGTAGCGTTCGTCTTCAGGGTGCACCGCTACGGCCGTATCGCCCAGTATGGTCTCCGGCCGCACGGTAGCCACAGGGATGAATTCTCCCGTAGGGGCGACCGATCGGTCGCCCTCCGGCTTGAGCATGTATTTGAAATAATACAGTCTGGCCTCTTCCTCGTTATATTCCACCTCGAGGTCGGAGACAGCGGTCTTCAGGCCAGGCGACCAGTTGATCAGCCGCGGCCCGCGGTAGATCAGCCCTTTTTCATAGAGGCGGACGAAGGCTTCTCGCACCGCATGCGACAGCCCATCGTCCAGCGTGAAGCGCTCGCGGTCCCAATCGCAGGAAGCCCCGAGTCGACGGATCTGGTTGCTGATGATGCCCCCGTATTTCTTCTTCCATTCCCAGGTGCGTTTCACGAATTCCTCGCGGCCAAGCTCCTCGCGGGTCACTTCCTCGGTCTTGAGCAGGTGACGTTCCACCATCAGCTGGGTGGCAATACCCGCGTGGTCTGACCCCGGCACCCACAAGGTGGAAAAGCCCTTCATGCGGTGATAGCGCACCATCAGGTCTTCCATGCTGACGAACATGGCGTGGCCCAGATGCAGCTCGCCGGTCACGTTGGGCGGCGGTATGGTGATGACGAACGGTTTGACCGCCGGGTCGAAGCCCGCTTTATTGGGGTCGTTCCGCGGTTTGAAGTAGCCGCCCTTTTCCCACATTTCGTAGATGCGGGATTCGGTGGCTTTGAAGTCGTAGGCTTTTGGTAGTTCGTGTTTGGTCACTCTTGCTCCTTGTAGTGCGAGACTGGATAATTCGATAATCGATAATTCGATCTTCGTAAATCGGGAATCAGTTTTGGCGCAGACGAATTTCGACTCTCGAATATCGGCTCTTAAAACAAAAACGCTTCGTCCTTGATGAGGACGAAGCGTTGACTTCGCGGTACCACCTCAATTCGCTATTTCTAGCGCACTCTGCTGCCGACGATCATCGGCTTATGCGGTAACGGGCACTCCCGTGACGGTCTACTCGGCGGATGGCCTTTCTTCGTCAATGATTCCCGGCGACTTCAGCGGCGTTTTCCTGCGGAGACTTCCACCGTTCGTCTCCTTCTCTATCAGCCTGCCGACCGCTTACTACTCCTGGATAAATGATTGACTAATTATACATTTTGCTTATCAGCAACGCAAGCCCCATCCCTGCTATAATCGATGCATGGACGTTGGTGACATACGCTTCTATAAAGAACGTTGGAAAGCCGTTGAGGAAATTGAACGTCGGGAGCTGCGCGCTGCTTCGATTCAGGACAACTGGAGACATCTTAATGCCATTATAGGCCGAGGGTTGGCGCTAGGTTTGAAGCGCGGCAATGACGACGGGGAAATGCAGGTGTTCGAGCGCTGGGCTAAGCTCAAAGGGTCAAAATGAAATTGCCTCCGGGGGTGGAGCCATTTCTTGCTCCACTGGAGGCCCTTCAGCGCCTCGTGGCCCGTTTCGGGGAGCGCGGCGTGATTATTGGCGGTGTTGCGGCAAGCCTCATTGGGAGACCCCGCTACACTGAAGATGTGGATGCGATCTTCTTGCTGTCAGTCAACGATATTCCTGCGTTGATCCAGGCGGCCAAAGAGGAAGGAATAGAGCCGCGTATCGAAGCGGCTGCCAAGTTCGCCGAAAAGCATCGCGTGCTCTTGTTGATTTATACTAACTCCGATACGAATATAGATATTTCTCTGGGAATTCTGCCCTTTGAAGAGGAAGTTGTAGAGCGGAGCGCAGTTCATAAATTTGGCGCATTGAAGGTTCGCCTGCCTACACCCGAAGACCTCATAATCTTGAAGGCAGTAGCTCATCGCCCAAAAGATCTCCAGGATATTATGGACCTGAAGAACAAATATCCAACTCTCGACCAACAGCGCATTGAACGTTGGTTAAACGATTTTGGTGCGGTTCTTGACCAACCTGACCTGTGGAAAGAGATCAAGGGGTTGTTAAATGGGTGATATATACCGCCGCCATAAAAGGATTCCAGTAACCTCATGCTCATTGGACAATTCATCCTTGTAGGGTTAGCCGCCCTGGCTGCCGGGGCCGTGAACGCACTGGCCGGCGGCGGCACGCTCATCACCTTTCCCATGCTGACCGCGGTCGGTGTGCCAGCTGTAGCCGCCAATGTCACCAATACCGTGGCGCTGTGCCCCGGTTATATCGGGGGCACGCTTGCACAGATCAAAGACCTGCGCGGCCAAACGAAGCGATTGTGGTTCGTGATACCCGCGGGCGTCGTGGGCGGGTTGATCGGCGGCATCCTGCTGCTCCGGACGGGAGAGAAATTATTCACGCAGTTGGTGCCGTTCCTGATCCTGCTGGCATCCGGCTTGCTGGCTGTTCAGGATCCCGGTGCGCGCCTGGTTGACCCGGCGGTTGAGCCAGGGACAGTCCGCAGGCGGGACCGAAAAATGGTCGTGGCTGCCGGTTGGCCTGGGCGCCATCTACGGCGGTTATTTCGGCGCAGGGCTCAGCGTGATCATTCTGTCGGTGCTGGGATTGACGATGGAAGACACGCTCACACGCCTCAACGCTCTGAAGCAGATCATTGCCTTCAGTGCTAATGTGGCTGCGGCGATCTTCTTCCTTTTTTCAGGGAAGGTGGTATGGTCCGCAGCGGCTGTTATGGCGGTCGGCGCACTGATCGGCGGTGTGTTGGGCGGACGATTGGCCGGCCGCGTGAAGCCCGCCACGCTGCGCTGGATGGTGGTAACCATCGGCGTTATCGTTGCAATTATTTATTTTGTGAAGTAAATCTTTTCTCCGCCCTTTAGACTGCACCTGGTTTCAATGCTATGAGGTTTTATGTTCTGCTCGGCCGCCAGCCGCGTGCGGAGCACTTGGTAACACCCACGGCACATCCATGAACGGATGTTTCACCACTTGCACCGGCAGGCAGTAAGCCGCTTCGATCACGTCCGGAAGAAGCACCTGGTCGGGTTTTCCAATCGCAGTGATCTGCCCCGCCACCATCAATGCTATGCGGTCCGCGTAACGGGCGGCGAGGTTGAGATCGTGCAGTGCTATCAGCACAGCCAGGTTATCGCGGTGCGCCAGGTCGCTCACAATTTCCAACAAACTGACTTGATATTGCAAATCTAAGTGTGCGGTGGGTTCGTCGAGCAACAAGATGGGCGTAGATTGGCACAAGGCGCGCGCCAGCAGCACGCGCTGTTGTTCGCCGCCCGAAAGCTCGCCTATACGGCGTCCTGCCAAAGCCAGGGCGCTTACGCGCTCGAGAGCTGCGCGTGCCAGCTCTTCGTCTTTGCCGGAAGGCTGTCCCAGGAACCCGAGATAAGGTGTGCGTCCCAGCAGTACTGTTTCCCAAACCGTAAAGGCTGCGGGCAGTGAAGCAGCCTGCGGCACCACCGCCAGGTAGCGTGCCCGCTGCATGGACGAGAGTGTCGCGAAGTCATCGCCGTTCGTGTGCACCTGCCCGCTCTGGATCGGGATCACCCCGCTGACCGCACGCACCAGGGTGGACTTGCCCGCGCCGTTCGGCCCGATCAGGGCCAGCACTTCTCCCGATTTCACCTCAAGACTTACCTCGTGCAAAATGAGGCGCGGGCCATAAGCGACGGATAAACTATTGATCTTCAACATGGTTTCACCGAAATCATCCTTCAAAAAGCAGATACCAATACAGCGCGGCATCATCCGTGGCGCGGTTCAAGCCTTTATACAAATATCCATCGAAGCCCCCTAATACAAAACCGCACCTCTCATAGAGCCTGCAGGCGGGGACGTTGTTGTTCTGGGTTTCCAGCATCAGGCCGGGATAGCCTTGTGCTTTTGCCCACTCCACCACCCGCTCGATCAATGCCTTGCCAACCCCCTGCCTGCGATACTTTCTATCCACAACGATGCTGCCGATGTAGGCATAGGCATTCCACCACTTAAGCACCCTGATCTGCCCGGCCAGCTCATCATTTACGAAGGCAAAAAAAACTTCCTTCTCAGGGTCGGAAATGTATGTGGCGTAATCGATTTCATCCGGCTGGAAGTGTTTCATATAAGGAGGCACGTCGATAACGCTGTAACTGAACTTTCCGTTTTCCGCGTTTATCAAGAGCTGTGATTTGACGATGTATGAGTTGTCGCTTCGGTTTACGTAGGGAAGCGTCTGTGCGTCGATTTCACGAATTATGATTTCCATGGAATACCTGCTAATATCCTCGCAATAATTAGCATTACAGCGCAAGGTGGATACGTCAAAACTGCACTTCTGATTTTTGCCAGACTTTCCTCACCCACAGGCAGAGCGGACTCCCTTCCCCCTTTGGGGGAAGGGCCGGGGATGAGGGAAATTGGCCGGCACGCCGAACAGGTACGACTTTGCGCTGTAATGTTGGAATGGTTTCAAAAACACCTTTGCAATAACCCTGTCTTATCCTCAAGCGGGTATCAGGTCACAGTAATTAAAACGGTTATCTCTCAGAACGGTCTCGCCCACTTTATACGATATGCCTCGTTTGAAAATTGGTCCATCGTAGACAAAGGTATGGTATTCACCGTTTTCCCCGCAAACATCGGCAGTTTTTGGGAAGTCATTCATGAATTGTCGGTCAATGGTCCTGCCCGCAAACCGTCCGTCAAGCGGCTGTGTATCAACGCATACTGTAATGGCCTTGAATCCCAGCTCAATAAACGTCTGCATAAGCTGGCTCGTATTCCTTTTCCATAGAGGGAAGATACCCTTCATGCCCAGCCTGGCCAGGTTTTTCTCCCGGTACTGCCGCAGGTCTTCGAGAAATATGTCGCCAAAAACGACCGAGGTCACCCCCGATTCTTTGTATTTTGTCAGGGCTTGTTCCATCCGGGATTCATATTCTTCATTGGACGACTGTCTCGAAATAAGCACCTTTTCCAGGGGAAACCCGAGGGACTCAGCCTGTCTTTCGAGCAAAACAGACCGGACGCCGTGCATGCTGATGCGATCGTAATCTTCCGTCACGGTGGTCAGCAGGGCGGCCACTTGATAAAGCTGGCTTTTAAGAATTTCATGGAGTGCCATGCTGCTGTCTTTTCCACCGCTCCAGGAAATCAGCACTTTTTCCAAACGGATCCTCCGGGGTTTGACTTTCCTGCCAGGATCATTAATATCCTTGATCCCCTCTGCGACAGGCAGCCGCAGGAAATGGCAGGTCTTCGATCTTTAGCTTGCCTCAAACGGGCATCAGATCGCAGAAATTAAAATGGCCATCCCTCACAATGGTTTTGCCTACCTTGTATGACACGGCCTGTTTGAAACCCGGCCCATCATAGACAAAGGTGTGGTATTCGCCGTGCTCTCCACAAACGTCGGCGGTTTTGGGGAAGTCGAACATGAATTTCCAATCGATAGTTCGGCCCACAAACCGCCGGTCGAGGGCATTCGTGTTGATGGATACAACGATCGCCTTGAACCCCAGTGTAATGAATGACTGCATGATCTCGAAGTTATCTTTTTTCCATAAGGGGAAGATGCCCTTCATCTTCAGCCTGGCGAGATTCAATTCCCGATATTTTTTCAGGTCTTCGCGAAAAATGTCGCCAAAAACCACCGAGGTCACTCCTGCTTCCCTGTATTTCGTCAGGATTTGCACCAGGCTGGGTTCATAATCGGCCGGGGAGGTGTGGCTCGATATCGACACCTTTTCCCAGGGAAAGCCGAGGGACTCAGCCTGTCTTTCGAGCAGGCTGCAGCGGGTATCGTGCATATTGATGCGGTCCTGGTTACCCGTTATGGTTGTCAACAGCCCGGCCACCTGATATTCCGGGTTTGAAAGAATGTCATGCAGCGCCAGTGCGCAGTCTTTACCACCGCTCCAGGAAATAAGCACTTTTTCCATTGGATCCCTCCGGGTGCGACATCCGATCGAAAGGCAAACATCCTTTATCCAAATACGTAACGGAGGTTACCCCTCTTGGGGCAAAAGAGCAATGAAAGCGGGCGTTTTGCATCTGTTACCAATAGCCCTGATTCTTGGCACGGCGCAGCACCCACAGGAAGAAGGGCGCGCCCACCAGGGCTGTGACGATGCCCACCGGTATCTCCTGCGGTGCAAGTACCACCCGGGCCACGATATCTGATATCAGCAAAGCCGTGGCGCCGCTGATGATCGAAAGCGGGATGAGCCGGCGATAGTCCGCGCCCCACCATAGGCGCATAATGTGCGGGACGATCAGCCCAATGAAGCCGATGATGCCCGAGAACGCCACGGCCGCCGCAGTTGCCAGCGAGGCGGATATGAGCATAATGGTCTTGGCGCGTGTCACATTCAGGCCCAACTGCTGCGCCTGCTCGTCGCCGAACTGCATAAGGTTCAAGGCCTGCCCGCTGACCAGCAAAATACCCAGGCCGATAATAAGATAAGGCGCAATGGCGATGATCGCGGTCCAGTCCGATTGGCTCGCTCCGCCCAGCAGCCAGCCCAGCGCGCGGCGGATCTCACCCGTCGAACGCAGCATAAGGAATGAAGTCAGCGAGGTGGCAAAGGAGGAAAAGGCCACGCCTGCCAGGATCAAATTTGTGGTTGGAACGGTCTTGCCGATGCGCGCCAGGGAATAAACTATAAGGACCGTCAGCAGCGCCGCGATAAAGGCCGCCATGGGGATCGCCAGCAGCCCCCAAAATGAATAAGGCCAGTTTATGCTCATGGCGATCACCGCGCCCAGGCCCGCCCCCGATGCCACCCCGATCAGGAATGGATCGGCCAGGGGATTGCGAAAGAGTCCTTGGTATGTTGCGCCGCTGCCGCTGAGCGCCATGCCGGTCAACGCGATCAGCACGGTGCGCGGCAGACGGATGGACCACAGGATGGCCGTGGAAACCTCCGTGCCGTGCCCGGTCAATGCGGCCCAAAGCTGGGCCGGTGACAGGAATACCGAGCCAATAGCCAGGCTGAGCAGCAGGGCCAGCAGCAGCAAGAGACAGGAAGAAAGAAACGGCGAAACGTTTTTCATATGCTACGGGTGTTTTTGGAGTTCAAAATCTGCACCTACTCACGCCTTCTGCACAATCCCCGAATTTTTGGATGTGAACAGTGCCTTTCCGTTCACATCCAAAAATTCAGAATCCTCTTCCTCCCCTTTAGGGGATCGCAAAGCGTAGCGAAGGGAGGTCGGGGTGGGGTCTCTGTGACTAAATACCAAAATCCTTATGCCGAGCTGATGTTATATCTAGCGACGTGACATATTGCGCTGATGACCATATCAAAGATACTTAAATCTTTCTTGAGTCGGTTTCCTCATCCGATCTGATTGAAGTTGGTAGGTCTTGGCGTTCTCTTTTATAAAAAATCCGCTTGCACTGCGTACTACAGGTGCGCTCTTTCAGTGCGTAAATCCGCTTGCACTGCTTGCACTGTGCACCACCGGTGTGCTTTTTCAGTGTCTCGTCCGCGTATTTCCGCGTTCTATTCTGCGCCTCGCTCAAAAGTGTCAGGTAGTTATATGTTATATCAGTCTCGGCGCGATGACCTTACTTGAACAATTCGGGATGCAGCAATTTTGCCAGTTGCTCGTACCCATCCACCAGGCGCGGACCGGGCAGGCTGAGCAAATGGTAATCGAATGGATAGACCTTTCCGTTCTTTATGGCGGCAATTGTGCTCCAACCGGCGCGCGCCGCTACTTTTTCCGGTGTCTCGCCATATGCCGAATCGCTCAATACGATGATGTCAGGGTTCAGCACCACCAGCTCTTCCAGGCTGATCTGCGGATATTGGTCCTTCAAGGTCGAGGCTACGTTCTTTCCCCCGGCGCGTTGGATCAATTGATCGATAAAAGTACCGGGTCCGGCCGTATACGGCTTGGATGCATCTGTGGCATCCAGCTCGTAAAAGACACTGGGCCTTGCGGTTACACCTGCCAGCTTTGTATCCAGCGCAGCCACCCGCGCCTTGAGCGACTGAACCAGGGTTGCAGTTTCGTCTACATGCCCGGTGAGCCTGCCCACCGTTTCAAGATTGGCATACATGCCTTCCAGGGTAGTCGGGTTGGAAAGGTAATAAACCGTCAGCCCCAGGCCTTCCAGCGATTTCACCAATTCAGGCGGGTTGATCTCTGCGGCCAGCACCAGGTCGGGCTTGAGCGCTACGATTGCTTCGTTGCTGAAATTACCCATGGAACCGCCCACGCTCTGAATGCCTGCAACCCCCGCGGGATAATCCGAGAGTTCATCGCGACCCACGACCTGGGAGCCGGCGCCCACGGCGAACAGGATCTCTGTATTGGAGGGAGCCAGCGATACGACGCGTCGGGCAGGAGATGCGAGTTTCACTTCACGACCCAGGCCGTCGGTCAAGTCGATTGCCGCAGATTGGGTCTGGGTTGGCATTGGCTGCGTTGCCTCTGTGATACCTTGAGGCATGGGCGTGCTGATTACAGCGGGTCCACAGCCTGCCAGCAAAAGCGCAAGCGGTAAAACTAGAATAAGGAACTTGCGAAGCATTATTATTCTCCTATTCATTAAGACCTTAAAGATTTTTGTTATCTACTAACGCCTTTACAAGACAAGCGCAGCGGGTCCTGTGGACAAGCGCAGCGGGTCCTTGGAATTCTCTCCCTCCCCTTTAGGGGAGGGCCGGGGTGGGGTCTTTGTGACGCAAAGCCGTATCTCCACCAGCAAATATGATCTTTCTTGCAGACAAAACACACAATCGGCCGGATGTGTTTGGCTGAAAAAAGTTGTAATTTGCTAGACAGACCCTTTAGGGTCTTCTCAGCCTCCCAACAAAAATCCCCAGCCGATGACTGGGGAGGTTGAAGAGGCGATCCGTGCAGCCGTCCTCCACCTCCTTTCCACGAGAGTGGGGCGAACATACCAGTGCGGGCGACCTGACTCGTTCCGGATATCATCGATGGAACTTACAGTTGCGGGACAGTGCCGGAATTACACCGGCTTCGCCGCGATCTGGTACTTATAGGTTGTGAATGGATTGTATGCCGTGCCAGGCGAACCGTCAATCCAATCTCGGCTTGGGCAACTCTCCTTTTACCAACATGGGGATACCGGCCACCATGAATAACACCGTATCCGCCGCCCGCGCCAACCGCTGATTGGCCCGGCCAAGCGCATCTCGATAAAATCGTCCCAATGGATAGGCAGGCACCAGGCCCAGCCCCACTTCATTCGAGACGATCACCCACTTCGCCTGACTCTTCTCGATGACATTCAATAAATCATTCAGTTCTTCCTCCACGGCAGCATAGCAATCAGCTTCCACAGTAGGTTCTGGGAAACCGATCAGGATGTTATTAAGGAGAAGTGTCATGCAGTCCAGTAGTATCCATTCTGCAGGGGGAGCCGCGCGCACGGCTTCACCCACATGCCTGTGGGCTTCGAGCGTCTCCCAATTTGAGGGACGCCCGGCGCGGTGGGCGGCAATGCGGGCGCGCATCTCTTCGTCGGACGCAGTGGCCGTGGCAACAAATAAAACCTTGCCTCCATCGCGCCCCACAAGCGACTGGGCATAATCCGACTTCCCGCTCCGCGCCCCACCCAGCACAAGCGTCAATGAACGCGCCATCTCACCTGCCTCTCTTCATTAAACATGTGCAACAAAGACCAATAGGATCGCGACTTCGACCGTCTCCACCATAAACCCAAGGATATCTCCCGTTACGCCGCCGAGCCGGATCCGTGCCAGATAAAAGATGCCGAACGCACAGGCGCATCCAAAGAGAAATGCTAGCAGCCCTTGCCAGCCGCATAGGAATGTCAAACCCAGGGGAATGATGGCTGCCAGGGCGATATCCCGCCGTTTGATCCCCTGCTTGAAAACCGCTCCAATCCCATCGGGGCGGGCTGCAGGCTGGTATGCCGACCATAGCAACAACCAGCGGGCTGTCGAGGCAGACTGGGGTATGACCAGCCAGTTAATGTTTGTGGGCAGTGCAGTTAACGCACTGATCTTAAGCGCTATCGTTAAGATTAGTCCCACGGCCCCAAAGGTTCCGAGGCGCGGGTCCTTCATGATCTCCAATCGCCGCTCCGGGCTGGACGAATTGACCAGACCGTCATAGGAATCAGCCAGACCATCCAGGTGCAAGCCGCCGGTTAAGCAGACCCATGCAGCTACGCTCAATACGGCGCTTACCTGAATAGAAAAGATTCTCACCAGCCCCATTTGGATCAGCGCCACCAGGCCCCCCATCAGCGCGCCGACCAGCGGAAACCAGACCCCCGATTTCCCAAGTTCTTCGATGCCGGTAGAACCATGGAATGGCCCGGGGATGGTGGTAAGGAAGCTAAGCGCCGTAAAGAACCTCTTCATTTGCATCCACTACAGTCCCGTTGATGGTTTGCCCGGAAAATGAACATAGGCGGGGTGCTCTCCCTTGCCTATGTTCATTTTCCGGGATCCTTCTCGCTCACTCCCGCTTCCGAGAAGGTTGCCATATCGTTTAGCGTATTCACCGCCGCGTCAATTAAATGGAACGCAAGAGCAGCGCCCGTCCCTTCCCCCAGGCGCAAGTCAAGATCCAGCAAAGGTCGAAGCTCAAGCCGTTCCAAAATGGCGCGATGTCCGGCTTCGACGGAACGGTGCGAAGCGATCAAGAAAGGTTTTATCCGCGGTTCCAATTCGACTGCCAGCAGCGCGGCCGCGCCGGAGATAAAACCGTCCAGCATCACCGGCAGGCGATGAGCAGCCGCAAATAGGATCGCGCCTGCCATTCCGCCGATCTCGAAACCGCCCACCTTGCTTAATACGTCAATGGGGTCGGCAGGATTTGGCTTATTGAAAGCCAGCGACCCCTCGATCACTTCCACTTTATGGATAAAGCCGGCTTCATCGAGGCCGGTGCCTCGCCCGGTCACCAGGCTGGCGGGCTGGGAAGTATATAGCGATGTAATGGCCGATGAAGGCGTGGTATTGCCGATGCCCATCTCGCCGACCGCCATGATATCCAAACCTTTTGCGATCTCCGCCTCCACGATATCCATCCCTGCTCCGATCGACTCTTCCGCCTGTGCCCGGGTCATTGCCGGGCCCCTGCGCATGTTTTGTGTTCCATTGGCTATTTTATGATGAATGAGACCAGCAGCTCCTTCAAATTCGGCGGCAACCCCCATATCCACTACGATCACGCGTGCACCGGCCTGCCGGGCGAGCCCATTGATCGCCGCCCCTCCATGCAGAAAGTTCAGGACCATTTGCTTTGTGACATCTGCCGGATAAGCGCTGACACCTTCTGCGGTCACACCGTGATCGCCGGCCATCACGATGATGGCCTTTCGCGGAAAAGACGGGCGGGCCACGCCTTGTATTCCCGCCAGTTGGACGGAAAGCTCCTCCAGGCGCCCGAGACTTCCCGGCGGGCTTGGTCAGGGTATCCTGTCTTAGCTTTGCCTGCTCGGCACTTTGTAAATCAAAATCAGGGATGGATGGCAGCTGCATGGTTCTCCTCTGAAAACAAAAACTCCCGGCGGGTTCGGCGGGAGAAGCGAAAGCCAGTTGATCGGCTTCATCACCTCCCTGCTCCGAGGACGTAGATGATATGACCAGGGCGGGCGACCTGACTCGTTCCAGTGATCAGTGAGTGGAACTTACAGTTGCGGGACAGCGCCGGATTTACACCGGCTTCGCCGCTTTTGGTCTTTATTTGATTGCGACCGGATTGTATGCCGGGCATTGCGATACGTCAAGCTAATGTGTCTCGCGTATCGTGGCTTTCTCAGAGTTGCGATGACGATTGCAGTTGTAACTACAAGTCATCTCAAAAATAGGTTTTGTCATTGTCGGAGATCCTTGTGCACTTCAAGGGCTGAGAAGGGCGTTCTTCCCGACGATATCGTACTCGTAGAGTAAGCAATCTCCGAATTGCAGGCAAGATCATTTTTGCTAATAAAACTGCGTATCTACTCACACCTTTTTCAAAATCTCCGAATTTTTGGATGTGGGCTGTGCTCTCCAGCCCACATCCAAAAATTCGGAATTCTCTCCCTCCCCTTTAGGGGATCGCGCAGCAGCCCGGAGCGCAGCGGAGGGAGGCTGGGGTGGGGTCTCTGTGACGCAAAGCGGTATCACTATCAGTAAATACAAAACTGCTAAGAATGCCAGGCTTGCAAAGGTTTACGATTTTTCTTGGTGCACTTTGCGGTTAAACAGTTTTTTGTCTGACATTACTTTGAGAAAGCCGTGCCTCGCGTATGCTCCGTTGCTTGTGGGACCGTTGTTGCAGTACTGCGATAGAACATTGCCAGTAGTAATAAGGTGGAAATGATGAACGCGTTATTTCCCTGCCTCCCCAAAACGTCGAGGGTGATAAGGGGCAGCAAATATGCCGTTGCAATCAGCAGGAACCCGAGCGGTGCGCGGTTTTGTTTAATAAGTATGAATAACGGAAGCAACAAAAGCACAAAATCGTAATTGAGAAGATAAGGGCTGATGAGAAGGACGATCATGACGGAAAGTGTCAGAAACTGGGTGGGATCTCGAACTATGGAACGGCGCGTCAAGCCCCACCAGGTCGCGATGGCAATGAAAATCAACAGGCCGATAAACGGCGCAAGGGCTAAGCCGCTTTGCGGGTTCACTAGTCGCGCGATCACAGCCGGCAAACTGGTGCATTGACCGCAGGTGGTAACGCCGTGGACCTGACCAAAAGCAAGCAGGGAGTGGAAATAATTTAGTGGCCAGGCGGGGTCGGCCAGAAAGCCAAGAGCTGCGAGCAGGACTCCCGCAACAAAAGTGTAGATCAGGGCACGTGTGCCGAAGGCGTCTTTTCGGAGGACCAAATAGATCAAACTCGCCAGCAATATTAACGCGCCGAGATGAGGCTTAAAAGTCAGTAACGCGCAGGCCAGGGCTATTAAGACAGGTTTTTCCTTCTCGACAGCATATACCCAGAGAGCTGCTCCGAGCAGCACCGGAAAGACATATTGGCCGACCAGCAGGGTCCCCAGCGCCGGCAGGAACAGGAAGGCAGGCAGAAAAGAGATCAGGCGTTTGAATCCTGACAAGCCCTCGGTCATCAGCCAGACGGCCGCAAACAACATGAGCACGTTCAGCCCAAACCACAGGCGTACTGCAAAACCAATGGGTAGCAAAGCCAGCCACAGGGTTGCGAGCGCATACCACGGTGGATAAGGGAAAGGCAAAACGTACACTTGGTCAGGCTGCACATTGGCCAGGTGGGCGATCATGTTTACCTGCCCAACGTGGTCGTAGACCGGGATGCCGCGCAGCAGGCCCAGGTCCGCATGATAAATAACCTGAAAATCCAAATAGGCCGGCAAGGGCAGGGGCAGCAGCACAACTCCAAGCAGAAAAAGAGAAGACAAAAGGATGATGAGGGCAGTCTTCATACAAGCGCCTCGCTGCGCCGCTTGATGGCCCTGATCAGCCCGCGAAAGATGAAGCCGTGCAGTGGGGCGAGCAGCCCCCAATATAAAAACCCTGGCTAGCCCGCGCGGTGCAAAGAAGGCGGTCTGGACCAGGGTTGAGCAATTGTTGGGCAGTGCTTCAACCCGCCACTCCATCCAGCCTTCGCCTGGAGCGCGCAGCTCGGAAAATAACCTCAGCAATCGGCTTGGCTCGATGCGTTCGACGCGATAATAATCCAGGGTATCGCCCTGTTTCAATGTTGCCCGACCCTCGGAGGATTTTTGCTCCCGCCGCCCCACACCGCCCATGGATTTATCGAGACGGCCGCGCAGCTGCCACAGCCAATTGGCAAAGGGCCAACCGTTCCGCCCGCCCATGCTCGTGAGGACGCGATAAACGGCCTCGGTCGAAGCCTCCACTTTTACGCACCGATAGTTTATGTAGAAGCCTTCATGTTTCATACCGACCCGCTCACGGCCCAATCCCTCCCAAACGCGTTCGAGCTGCGCTGGGTTAAGCTGGGCCAGGGATTCGGTCACGGCTTGTTCATAGGGGATCAGTTCGATCTCGGGGAAGAGCAGGCGGGCGGAATCATCCTGGACGATCGAGTTCTGATTGCAGCCCGCCGATCAACGGTGCCGCGATCGAAGCCTGCACCGGGGTCAGCCAGTCCACAAAGCGCGCCATGAGTGGGATGGGCAGACCGGGCAGGGTGATGAGTCGGCGGCTGAGGCCGCGCAGTTTGGCATAGCGCAGCATCGTATCGGCATACAGCATTACGTCCGGGCCCCCCAGTTCGTAGATGCCGCCGCGCGCTTCGGGGTGGTTGAGCGCCGCGGTTAGGTAATCGATCACGTTGCGCGCCGCGAGCGGCTGCACTTTATTTTTGAGCCAGTTCGGGCCGGGTAGAACGGGGAAGCACTCGGTGAGGAAGCGGATCATTTCAAATGAGATGCTGCCGGGGCCCACGATCACGCCTGCACGAAATTCGGTGACTGCGCACTTCCCCTGCCTCAATGTAATGCCGGTCTCGATTCTTGAGCGCATGTGAGGTGCTAGGTTCTTGGCATGAGGGTCGGCCAGTCCACCGAGATAGATTATATGTTCCAGGCTGGCACGTTCGGCCATGGATGCGAAGGTGCGTGCGGCCTCAGTTTCTATGCGCGTGTAACCGCGGCCTCCCGCCATGCTGTGGATGAGGTAATAGGCTGTGTTTACCCCCTTCAGGGCGGACTCAAGGCTGACCGGGTCGGTCATATCCCCGCGTATAAACTCCACTTCCTGCGCCCAGCCGCGCGTGGCAAGCCACTCGGGGCGACGGGCCAGGGCGCGCACGCGAACCCCTTTCTCAAGCAAGCGCGGGATCAGGCGGCTGGCGATGTACCCGCTTGCACCGGTAACGAGGATGAGGGCTGAGGCCATGAATGATGAATTATGTTCGAGCTAACAATCGGGCCCGCGAGGCCAGTTGTCGGATGAGGCCATCGAACAGGAAGGCATGGAAAGGCCACATCGCATACCAATACACGAATCCCCAGAAGCCTCGCGGTGCAAAGTAGGCTGTTTCGGTGAGAAGGGTTTTGCCGTCCTTTTGGGGTGCCGACTCGAATTGCAGCCAGGCCTTCCCCGGCACTTTCATCTCGGCGCGCAAGCGCATGAGCCGGTCTTTTTCCACCGTTTCAACTCGCCAGAAGTCGAGCGACTCTCCCGCGCGAACGTCGTCCGGATGGCGCCGGCCGCGGCGGATGCCCACGCCGCCGATTGCCTTGTCCATCCAGCCCCGCAGTGCCCAGGCCCAATCCATGTAAAGCCAGCCGCGCGACCCTCCAATGCCCGTATACGCCCTGAAGACGGCCTCGGGCGCGAGGTCCAGCAGGAGCGAGCGGCGTTCGAACATCATGCCTTCTTCCACTTTGAATAAATAAGGTTTGATGTCGCCGGCGGTGTTCACCAGGGCATCGGACCAGGAAGTCTCGACGTCGTCACTCAATACGCGCCCGAGCGCCAGGCGGACGGCAAGCTGAAAATTGATCGGCTTGATCTGCGGAAAAAGGTCCTTCGCTGCATCGTCATGGACGATCAGGCGCGCACGCAGGCCTTCGATCAGCGGCAGCACGGCCCGCCAGTGGATGGGCGTGACCATATGCACCCAATACGCCGAGAGACGCGGTGCATTGAATGGCGTACGGATGAGCACCCGCTTCAGGTTGCGTTCCTTTGCATAAGAAAGCAGCATTTCCGCGTAGGTGAGGCGGGTCGGACCCCCGATCTCGATCAGCTTACCGGCGCTGCCGGGGACTTTAAGCGCCTTTACGAGATACTCGAGCACGTCGCGGATGGCGATGGGCTGGGCTTCAGAAAAGAACCAGGCGGGACAAATAAAAAGCGGCTCACGCTCCGCAAGATAACGGATCATCTCGAACAGCGAGCTTCCCGCACCGATGATCATGCCTGCGCGGAATTCGGTCACGGGCATGTTGCTCTGCCGCAGGATATACCCGGTCTCATGCCGCGACCGCAGATAAGGCGAAAGGTTGGCAGTGGGGTCAACTAGTTCGCCCAGATAGATGAGACGCTCGACCCCCTGCTTTTCAGCAGCCTGGGCAAAATTACGCGCCGCCTGTAGGTCGCGCTCCGCGTTGAGCTTGCCGCCCCGCAGGCCGTGGATCAGGTAATACGCGATTGCTACATCGTTAAGCGCCTTCTCGAGCGAGGCGGGGTCGAGCGCATCCCCCGCCGCCACTTCCACGCGGGAAAGCCAGGGGCGTCCCTCCAAACGGGCCGGGTCGCGTACGAGACAGCGGACTTGATAGCCCGCCTCCAGCAGGCGCGGCACGAGTCGTCCGCCAATGTAGCCCGTGGCGCCCGTGACGAGAACGAGTTTATTGTTTGACATTGATTTCATTATAACGCCCGCATTTAAGCAAGACGAGTTTGTGTTTCTGATCTTCGCGTACCATCGCGGCTTTCGGAAAACCTGTGCGATTAGCGGATTGTTTTATCGTACAATCTCTGCATGGCCTTACCCTTGTTGTGGGTTTCGCTGGCTTTTATTGCAGGCATCCTGCTTGCCAAACTGGTGAGCCTGCCGTGGTATGTGTGGCTGATTTTCGCAGTTCTTACTATCATTGCCGCAATTCTTCTCCGTCGTTTCAGGGGCCGTCTTTCCACTTTACACTTTCCATTTTCTAACATTAAACCTTCAACTTTCACCCTTCCAACTCTCACCCTGGCCTCGGTCTGCCTCATCGCTCTTTTCTTGGGCGCCGCACGATTCCAAATTACGGTTCCCGAACGCAGCATCTCTCAAATCGCCTGGTTCAACGACCGGGATTACGATATTCTCGTCACAGGTACACTGGTCGAGCCGCCTGATTATCGCGATACCTATACCAATCTGCGCCTGAGCGTGCAGCAAGTGGACACCGGGGATCATCAATTTAAGGTGACCGGGCTGCTGCTTGCGCGGGTAAATGCGAATCAAACCTACCACTATGGCGATAACGTGCGCCTGCGCGGCAGGCTTCAGACCCCGCCTGAAAATGAAGATTTTTCATATCGCGATTATCTCGCCCGGGAGGGCATTCTCAGCTATATGCCGAGTGCCGACGCAACCTTCCTGCCGGGCAGCGGCGGGAACCCGGTTGTTGCCTTTATCTATGGGATCAAAGACAGGTCTCTTGATTATGTTTATCGCCTCTTCCTCGACCCCGAAGCTTCTTTGCTGGCGGGCATCTTGCTGGGTGTCGACTCGGGCCTGTCTGCGGCGCTGGAACAGGCCTTTAAGAGTACCGGCACGGCCCACATTATTGCCATATCGGGTTTCAATATCGCCATCATTGCCGCCATCTTCATAAAATTGTTCAGCCGCCTGCTCGGGCCGCGTCTCGGCGCGGTCTTGGCGATCCTTGGCATCGGCTTCTATACTTTCCTGGTGGGTGCAAACGCATCCGTGGTGCGGGCCGCCCTGATGGGCACGCTCTCCATCTTCGCCGTACAGGTTGGCCGCCGTCAGCAGGGACTTAACACACTGGCCCTCGTCGCGGCGCTCATGGCCGTGTTCAATCCTTTAGTCCTTTGGGACGTGGGCTTCCAGCTCTCGTTTTTTGCAACGCTGGGCTTGGTGCTTTACGGTGATCTCTTTCAACAGGCCGCGGGTAAATTTTTCGCCCGTTATCTCCCCGTTACAAATGTCGAGAAGATCTCCGAGCTCTTCGCCGAGTTCGCCCTGCTTACTTTTGCAGCGCAGATAACCACCCTGCCGATCATGGCCTACCAGTTCCAGCAGATCTCGCTGGTTTCGTTCGTCGCCAATCCATTTATCCTGCCGGCGCAACCGGCGGTGATGATCCTTGGCGGGCTGGCAGTCCTGGCCAGCTTCTTGTTCTTTCCGCTCGGGCAGTTGATTGCCTGGGCAGCCTGGCCGCTGACCGCTTATACGATCAGGATGGTTGAATTCTTTAACGCGGTGCCGCATGGCGTCATCTATCTCGGTGGATTCTCGCTGGGGTTTGTCGTTCTCTATTATGCGGTGCTTCTCACCTTTACGTTTGGAGGCTCTCATATAAAAGACCTGCTATCCTCCCTCCGCCAGCGGTTCCGTTACCTGTCTGCGGCAACCGTCATGGCCGTGCTGTTAATTTTAGCGATGTTCATCTGGCGGCTTGTGGCGGTCATGCCCGATGGCAAACTTCATGTCACGTTCCTCAACGTAGGCTCTGCCGATGCGGTGCTGATCCAAACGCCCGCTGGCCGAAATATCCTGGTGGACGGCGGTCCGTCTGCTTCCTCCCTCTCTGATGCGCTGGGCCGCAGGTTATCGCCCCTCGACCACAGCCTCGACTGGTTGATTCTGGCTTCCACAAATGAGAATGAGGTCGCGTCTTTGCCGCGCCTCCTGCCGCGTTATCCGCCTAAAAACGTCTTGCTGGCAGGGAACCAGCAGGCGTCCTTCTCCTCACAGACAATCATTCAGTGGCTCGCCGACCAATCCATCCCCGTTACTCCGGCGGAGGAAGGGCAGACTCTCGATCTGGGCGAAGGGGCCACGTTGAAGCTGGTTAATATTTCCTCGGCCGGCGCAACCCTGCTCATCGAGTGGAATGGCTTCCGCAGCCTGCTTCCGATAGGCGAGAATTTCGATACCCTCGACCAATTGGAATATGGCAATGCCATTGGGGATGTAAGCGTATTGTCACTGGCCCAGAGCGGCTTTGCCCCGCTTACCCCGCCGGACCTGATCGAGAATCTGGATCCGCAACTTACTGTGCTGAGCGTGGCCGCTGGCGACCCGGACGGCTTGCCCGACGCCGCAACTATCGACGCATTAGCTGGCCGCTCTCTTCTCCGCACCGACCTTAACGGCTGGATCGAAGTGAAGACCGATGGCAAGCAAATGTGGGTAAGGGTCGAGAAAAGGTAAAAGGATCTACACACCACCCGTGCATGATGTATCCGGAAAAAGGATGTGCGCAGGGCGTATAGTTGCGACATGGATGAATCTCAGCCTGATTTTTTAGATCCCAAATTCGTCTAAGGCACCAAACCCTAATCTTTTCTTTGCGTTCTTTGCGCTCTCAGCGTTAAATCTTTAAGCCGGTCCGACCGGTGATACAATTCGGACAGCCTATGTCTACTTCGAGTTCCGCCATCGAACATGGATATCTGGTGCTCGCCGATATTTCGGGGTATACGGCTTTCCTTTCCCAGACCGAGCTCGACCACGCTCACGAGATCTTAACCGACCTGCTGGAAACGATCCTCAAACGCTTCAAGACATTATTGACTATCTGCAAGCTCGAAGGAGATGCCGTCTTCGCATACACGCCCGAGTTCGCGTGTGTTGCGCGGAGAGACTCTGCTCGAGCTCATCGAGGTCACATATAACGATTTTCGCGAGCGTATGAAAAACGTCCGGCGTCATACCACGTGTACCTGCCGGGCCTGCCAATCGATCCCCATGCTCGATCTTAAATTCTTTACGCACCATGGCGACTTTGTAGTCCAAAACATCGCTGGCACACGCGAGCTGGCCGGTTCGGATGTCAACCTTATACACCGTTTAATGAAGAACCATATCACCCAGAATACCGGCTGGCGGGCTTATACCCTGTTCACCCAGTCCGGCCTTGAATGCATGCGGCTTCAGCTTGAAGGCTTGTTCGAGGGGACCGAATCATACGAACATCTGGGCCGGGTCAGGATCTATGCAATGGACCTGCACACGCGCTACGATGCCTTCCTCAAAAATCGCCGGGTCATCGTTGGAGAAAATGAGGCGTTGCTCTCGTTTACGGAGGATATCAATGCTCCCCCGCCTGTTGTTTGGAGTTGGATGAACGAGCCTGATAAACGTAAGCTCTATTCAATGGACCCGCACGGCCTCAAATTCATCCCCGTCCTGCGCCCCGGCGGCCGGACAGTCGCCGGCGCAACCACGCATTGCATCCATGGAAAAGATGTCGCCATGCGCGAGACGGTCCTTGACTGGAAACCGTTCGATTACTATACCGTTGAGCAGGACAGCGGCGGGTTGGGGATCATCCAGGTGACATTCAAGTTGGAGGCGTTCGAAACAAACAAAACGCGTCTGCATGTGTTACTCAAAGGGTATATGCCTAAATGGCCTGGCTTCCTCAGCCGGCAGGCGATCAGGTTTATCTACCTCCGAATTTTCAATTACCGGCAGGTCGCAACAAAAATGAAGGCGGTCATGGAACAATATTCGGACGAAACGTTATCAGGCCTCGCCTTCAGCGATGTCGAGGTAGTGGAAGAAACGATGAAGTTGTAGTGGAAGAACTTTTGGATTTCAAGCGATTTGAATATTACACGGTGGATCCTCAACCCGTGGGCAGTCCGGCCATTCTACGAATGATTTTTCAATTCATTCCCAAACCTGACGGATATATGCACTTGCGATGCTCTCTGCCTTGCCGCGCAAAATTCCTGCCCTCATGGGCTGGTTGTTGACTGGCGGGTTATGTGAATGAAAATAATATCAGGCGCGTTCGATCCTTCGACCAGATTGACGACCTAATTGCAAAGGAAGTGGTCTCTGTTTAGAACAAAAGAGTCCCTTCAAAGCGAGGAACCCTTTTGGTCAGGTAGTAGGTCAGTTCATTATGTTATTAAGACTGCCGTTGACTGTACTGAAGGCATTGCCAATGACTGGGCCAAGTACTAACAAAGCCGCAATAACAACGATGGCAACTAATACAAGAATTAATGCATATTCGACCAGGCCCTGGCCTTTTTCTTGGGGTGAGAACAACATGGCATTTTTTCTCCTTTCGATTGAATTTCTCCGAGAAATTAAAAATCCATTTAGAGATAGGTTTATTATAGTGCTTTGCGGCTTTTCATGCAAATACTCTTGCAAATGTGTTAATTGCAGAACTGCAAATAGATGGACGAATTTTCCCTTTTTAGTCTAACCGTACGGTCCCGTAATTTCATTAAAATACAGGATTATACGGGGCATGCTCATTTTGGACTGTATAGCCCCTCTGGCGCTACATCCCCAAAAATCGAGCCTCCTTTCGCTAATCTGTGATTTGCTGAATTTGTAAAAAAATGGGATATCTTTTACTGGAAGGTGGCGCGGAGTTTGGCGGCCGCATGTCGGAGCCCGATCTTCAGGCCATTCAACTGGCTGGCGGCTCGGACGCGCCGGTTGCTATCCTGCCAACCGCCGCCGCACCCGATCATAACCACGAGCGGGCCGGGCGAAACGGGATACGCTGGTTCCAATCTCTTGGCGTCTCCAGGGTGGATCTGGTGCCGGTTATCGATAAGTCCAGCGCCAACGACCCCGCGTTGGCCGGGCGCCTCCGTTCTGCCCGGTTCATCTACCTGCTGGGCGGATTCCCACGGCACCTTGGTGAAACACTGAAAGGCAGCCGGGTTTGGCAGGCCGCGCTTGAAGCCTACGACGCGGGTGCGGTGATCGGTGGCAGCAGCGCAGGTGCAATGGTGTTGTGTGAGCACTATTACGATCCATATGAAGACAAGCTTTTGGACGGGTTGAAGCTCCTGCCCAATTCCTGTGTGCTGCCTCACCACAACCACGCCGGCCGGAAATGGGCCGGGACATTATCTGCACAATTACCGGAAGCTACTCTGATTGGGATTGACGAGCAAACCGGAATATTGAACGATGCATCTGGAAGCTGGACGATATATGGCGCGGGGAAAGTCACACTCTACCGGGACGGCCAAACGGAAGTCCACGGGCGGGGCGAAACTATAGGCGTTTTTTAGGAACAACCTTTGCTCTGAATCCTAAAGGGGTATCACAATTTGAAACGTTGTTGCCGGCTGGCAGAGGTGGTTTCAAGAGGCAGCGGCGGAAGGCTTGTTTTAGAAAAAGAGTCGAAGCAGGGACCAGTTGGAGACCAGGTCGTAGATCCCCACTCCGACCAGGAGAATTCCGCTGATAAAGTTGATCGCATGTGCACGTTGAGCAAACTGCCGCGTGATCCAGCGCGCGGACGCCCCCGATACGAATGAAAGCAAAAGTAAAGGCAGGCCAAAGCCAATCCCGAACCAGAAAAATATATTCAGCTTGCTCAAAGCCTCCTCAACGGTCAGGGATAGTGCAAAAACGCTGACCAGGAGCGGACCCGAACAGGGCAACGCAATGGGTCCATAAAGCAGGCCATATACAAAAGCATTGATGAAAGGATGCGACAGGATGGGTATGCGGACCTGGGGCAATTTCTTGAAGGGGTTAATGTTTAATAGAAGCAATATGCCGAGCAGAATGATGACCAGGTCGGCCGCGGGGATAATGATCGAAAGCGCCCTTCCGACTGAAATGGAAAGAAGGGCGATGACGCCGCCCAGGGCTAACATCATGGTCAGGACTCCTGCCAATACGAACGCCCCCAGGAAATACCGCCCGGCCTTGTTCTCCAATTGCTCATGTCCTCCGGCAATATATGCCAGGAAGCCGGGATAAAGGGGCAGGACACAGGGGCTGGTCGTCGATAATAATCCGATGGTAAGCGATGTAAGGATTATTTCCATAAGCAAATTAGCCCGGCCGAAACATTTCTCTCCACCGGGCTATTCAATTCCAGTAACTACTCACCGTCCCGTTACTGGTTTCCCCGAAAAATGAATATGGACGGGGTGTTCTCCCCCGTCCATATTCATTTTTCCGAAGGTCCCAGGCTGACAGTCCCAGCGTAGCGAAGATGGACCACAGGCTGACGCAAATGCGAAGCATCAGCACAGGATCCCGTGGACGCGAAGCGGTATCGCCACCAGTAGATACCAATTCCATCTACATATGATCGTCAAGATACGGCTGGATGGTCTGCATGAGATCCTGTGCAGTCTTAAGACCAAATGGCAGAGTGTGCGCCACCCCGTGGCGGTCAATGATAAGGATAGGTGTGGAAGGCGGGTTCAGGAACTGATCGCCATAGGTCTGGCCGAACTCGCGGGCCAGAGCGGCGGGAGCGATCGCATACATCCAATTAAAGCCGCTGTTGGTGTTCACATACTTCGTCAGGATATCCGGTGTTTCATTGGGGTCGATATCCAATGAGACACTGACGAAATCTGTGTTGCTGCCTATCAATCCATGCAGGCTTTGGATTTGCTGCTGCTGCGCAAAGCAGTTAGTGCACCAAACAGCCATGGTCTCCACCAGGATCACTTTCCCGGTAAAGTCGCTAAACTTAAAACTCTTCCCCGTTCGAGCGTCAACCAGCGAGGTGCCCAGCCAATCAGCCATTTCCGTTGATGAGCCTGATGCACCCGGCATCGCCGTTTCCTGCGGCATCATGGCGTCCGGAGTTGCAGTCGAATGGGCCATCATGGCATCGGGTGTATTTGTGGCATGTGTCATCATGGCGTCTGGTGTTTCGGTCGCCTGCGACATCATGGCGTCCGGAGTTGCAGTCGAATGGGCCATCATGGCATCCGGTGTATTTGTGGCATGCGTCATCATGGCGTCTGGTGTTTCGGTCGTGTGCGACATCATGGCGTCCGGCGTGGAAGCGGCGCCGGTTCCGCAGGCCGCCATGATCATGCTGGTGAGAAGTGTAACGCTGAACAAAATATATCGGGTCTTCATCCGGTTCTCCTTAGGGTTTGATAACGATATCGTAACAACTTTCCCTTACGAATTCCCTGCCAGAGTCTTAAGAATTTATGAACTAGATCTCAAAAACGTAAGAGACTCGTAAGGAATTGTCCTTTTGACATTAGGGTATGATTGACACGCGATGGAAAAAAAGTCGATCTTGATCGTGGAGGATGAGCCGAGCATAGCCGAGGTTGTCTCCCTCTACCTCCAGCGCGCCGGGTTCCACACCCGGCATGCCGCCGATGGCAAGACCGCCATGACCCTGGCGGAAGAACAAACCCCCGAGCTCGCCATCATTGATATCATGCTTCCCGAAGTAGACGGGTTATCTCTCACCCGCTGGCTGCGCGACCGTTCCGATCTGCCGATCATCCTGCTGACCGCGCGCCGCGAAGAAGTAGACCGCATCGCCGGCCTGGAAATGGGCGCCGACGATTACGTCGTTAAGCCGTTCAGCCCCCAGGAGCTGGTCAGCCGTGTACGCGCCGTGCTGCGCCGCACCGGCCGCGAGCAGGCTGAAGCCGGGGCTGCCCAGCCGCTCAGCTTCGAAAACCTGACTATTGATCCGCGCAGCCGTACCGTGTTAAGGGCCGGCGAAGAGATCATGCTGACAGCCAAAGAATTCGACATGCTTTATTTGCTGGCTTCCCATCCGCGTCAGGTATACACGCGCGACCAGCTGCTGGAACGTATTTGGGGTGGCACCGAATACATCGATCCGGGGACGGTCACCGTCCATGTCCGGCGTCTGCGCGAAAAAATTGAAGCCGACCCCTCGGCCCCCCGGCGCATCCTTACGGTTTGGGGCGTAGGATATAAGTTCGAATCATGAAGACGTTCCTTTCCGATATCCCGATCTTTCCCCGTTATGCGCTGGGCGTGTTCCTGATCCTCGCGATTTCCCTGGGGATATTCCAGGTGATCATGTCGCCCCCGCTGCCCGTATTAGGGCTTATGGCAATGTTCCTTGCCATCACGGCCCTCATCTCCAGTCTGGCGGGCTACGGCGCATACCGGCTCGGCTGGCTTACTTTTTCCCCAACCTTACGATGGACGCTGCTGGCAGGTTATGCCCTCTCCAGCATGCTGACATTCTTCAACGTTTTGTTTTCCGCGCGTATGATGTTCGCGAGCGAGCATGACCTGCTGCTGTCCATCGTCCTGCTGGTCTTCGCAAGCGGCATGGCCATGGTGCTTGGGTATTTCCTCTCCAGTACCATCACCGACCGCATTCACGCCGTGAAGGGAGTGGCCGAACAACTGGCGAAGGGCAACCTGCAAAGCCGGGTGACCGTAAGCGGGAATGATGAAGTGGCTGCCTTGGCCGCATCCTTCAATCAAATGGCCGCACAGCTGCAGGCGGCCGACCAAAAACAGCGCGAGCTTGAGCGCATGCGTACCGATCTCATCGCCTGGGTGAGCCACGATCTGCAGACCCCGCTCGCCTCGATCCGTGCCATTCTGGAGGCGCTGGCCGATGGGATGGTTGAAACCCCGCAGGAGGTCACGCGCTATCTGCTCACCGCCCAGCGCGACGTCCGGTCGCTTTCGGACCTCATCGATGAGCTCTTCGAGATGGCCCAGTTAGACGCAGGCGGCCTGCCTCTCGACCTGGCAGATTCGTCCCTGGCCGATCTCATCTCCGATACGCTGGAAAGTTTTTCCGAGCTGGCCGCGCGCCGTGCTATAACCATTTCGGGGCATGCCGATGCTGATGTCGACCCGGTGCGCATGGATACCATGCGGATTGGCCGCGTCCTCAACAATTTATTGAGCAATGCGCTGCGGCATACGCCCGGCGGGGGTCGGATAGAACTGACGGCCCGGCGCACTGCTCATGGTGTGGAAGTGAGCGTGAGTGATACTGGCGAGGGCATCCGCACTGATGATCTGCCGAAAGTCTTCGACCGCTTTTATCGCGGCGAGAAGTCGCGCAGCCGGAATACCGGCGGAGCCGGGCTTGGCCTCGCCATCTCCCGCAGTCTTGTGCGGGCGCACGGCGGAGACATTACTGTTGAAAGTATCCCCGGGCGCGGGAGCCGATTTACCTTCACTTTGCCTTAACTCCTGCGGGTCCCCTCCCACTTTTCGTGACGTATTAATAATTTTCTTTGCGGCTCCGTACACTTGCGCCAGGTCTTTGCGCACAGCCTTGCCGGCCTTGGAGCCGGGTTAACAAAACTCTCAGCCTCCCGTAAGCCTTTCGTAAGAAAGATTTTTTACAATAGGGCCATCAAGGAGGCTGAAGATGAGACAAATCTGGTTAATTGCAGTGCTCCTTGGGTTAACAGCCTGTGCTCGTTTACCCTCCGGAAACGCAAACGTGACTCTCCCCAAACTTCAAACCGCCTCTTTGCCCGATCTGGGTCCGGCCCCGGAATTGACCAATTCCGTCTGGTTGAACACCGAATCGCCTCTGCGCCTCGCCGACCTGCGTGGCAAAGTGGTGGGGCTTGAAATGTGGACGTTCGAATGTATCAACTGCCAGCATGTTATGCCTTACCTAAAGAGCTGGTACGCTGCCTATAAGGATCAGGGTTTCGTGATTATCGGGAACCATTATCCCGAATTCAGCCAGGAAGCCGACCTGAACAACCTGAAAAACGCCGTGGCTCAGGATGGCATCGCATATCCGGTTGCGCAGGATAACGATGGGGAGACCTGGAATGCCTATCACAACATGTATTGGCCATCCCTGTACCTGATTGACAAACGCGGCCGCCTCCGTTATGTTCACATCGGCGAGGGCGCATATGACGAGATTGAATCAAACATAAAGACTTTATTGGCCGAAGCTTATCCTTAAAAAACTTGTGAGGTAAATATGGAAGACAAATACAAATCCGTCCCGGTTCTTTCGTCCGAGATCACGCCCAAGTCCTTGTACCAGAATCGGCGTGACTTCCTCAAGGCAGCCGGCATTCTCACTGGCAGCGCGCTGTTGGCTGCCTGTGCGCCCACCGCCAGTAACAGCCAGGGGTCTCCTACTCCTGGCAACCTCGCGGCCTTCGCGGGCAAGACCGACGAGCTGGGAGCGCCGCTCAACTCGTACGATGACATTACCAATTACAACAACTACTACGAGTTCAGTACTGCCAAAGACGCGGTCGCTCCGCTGTCGGCAAACTTCAAGCCCCGCCCCTGGAGTGTGGAGGTGGGCGGGATGGTCAATAAGCCCAAGACCTTCGCTATAGATGACCTGCTGAAAATGTTCCCGCAGGAAGACCGCATCTACCGGCTGCGCTGTGTCGAAGCCTGGAGCATGGTGATCCCCTGGCAGGGATTCCCTCTGGCAAGCCTGCTGAAAGCAGTCGAGCCCACCTCGGATGCAAAGTATGTCGCCTTCACAACCTTGATGGATACCAAGCAATTACCCGCCGAGGCCGATGGCTTTTACCCGTGGCCTTATAAGGAAGGGCTGCGGCTCGATGAAGCCATGAACAACCTGACCCTGCTCGTCACCGGCCTGTATGGCGACCCTCTCCCGGCCCAGGATGGCGCGCCCATTCGCCTGGTGGTGCCTTGGAAGTACGGGTTCAAGGGCATCAAGGCCATCGTCAAGATCGAGCTGGTGGACACACAGCCCGAGACATTCTGGAAGGACATCGCCTCCGACGAATACGGGTTCTATGCCAATGTCAACCCCAATGTGCCGCATCCGCGCTGGTCGCAGGCTTCCGAACGGCGGATCGGTGAGCTGACCCGCCGCCCGACCTTGATGTTCAACGGCTATGGCGACCAGGTCGCAGACCTTTACAAAGGAATGGATCTGAAACTGAATTACTAGTTCCAGAAGAACACGCTGGCAACGGGTCTCAGGACAAAACGGAATCCGTGCATCCAACCGGATTCCGTTTTCCACGCCAGCAGCATTTATAAGATTTATCATGACCATATTCGATCGCATCATCAAGAAGCTCCCCTATACTCCGCTCCAGATCGCCATGCACGTCTATGCCTGGTCGGTCCTGGTCGAGTTGGCCTACGATCTATTCACTAATAATCTGACCGCCAATCCGATCCAGGCTTTGGAGCAGCGTACGGGCCGCCACGCTCTCACATTGCTCGTGATCATGCTGGCCTGCACGCCGCTCAATACCCTCTTTGGCTGGCGTGAGCTGCTCAAGCGCCGCCGCGCCCTCGGCTTGTATGCTCTGATGTATGCCACGCTCCACATACTCATCTTCATAAACCTGGACTACGGCCTGGCCTGGAGTCTGCTCATCCAAACCGTCATTCAAAGGCCCTATATCCTGTATGGCGCCGCGGCTTTCTTACTTCTCATCCCCTTGGGGATCACTTCCTTCGATATATGGAAAGTGCGGCTCGGGAAGAATTGGAAACGCCTGCATCAGGTCGTTTATCTTATTGCGCCCATTGTGGTTTTACATTACGCCCTGTCCATAAAAGGCGATATCTTCCGTCTTCAAGGCGACGTTATCCGGCCGCTGCTCTATGGCCTGGTTATCCTGATCTCCTTGGTGCTGCGCCTGCCCATCCTCCGCAGATTCTTCACGAGGCTCCGCTCTCGCGTCTTCGCCATATTTATCCGCCAGAATCACCCGCTGCCCAAGATGGATACGCCGAAGATGGATTCACAATAAAGAGACCGCCCGCGGGCGGTCTCTTTATTTAAGAGTGATAAACCGATATATCTCTACTGTCTTTTGCAAAATACGGAATTCTCCTCTCTTCTATAGAGGATCCCGAAGAATCCAAAGGCGCCCCGGGGAAGGTAGGGGCGGGTTTGAAACCCGCCCTCTACCTCAAACGCCGGAGGCGGCCCGGGTAGGATTCTTCGGTGAACCCAAACGGCTGGATATCACGAGCCTGCCTTTTTCTGCAGGTACTGAACGATCCCGTCGACCACGCTCGGCGGTATGAAGTTTCCAAATCCCTGGCGCCCGCCCCCAAAACCGCCGCTTCTTTGAAATGCACCGGGAGTTCCTCCGGCTTGTGGGGTTCCTTGCCGCGGGGTAAAGGTGCCTCCATTAGGTGCGAACCCTCCGCCCTGGCCAGACCCACCCATCGAGATCCCGGCTTGTTGAAAAGCTGTGAAGATATCCTGCCTGCTTAAATTCATGGCGGTGATCGCCTGGATCTGTGCAGGTGTCATGGCCTTCTGGATCAATGTAACCTGGGCGTTCGTCTGCTGCATCATCTGTTGCATCATCCCCGGGTCAGGACGCGCACCGGGAGTGCCCTGCGGAAAGCTTGTGCCCTGACCTTGCTGAAGCGATTGCCATAGTGGCAGGAGTTGGGATGCTTCCTGTGCGGTCACAGCGTTGGAAGTCCCATCCAGCTTTAATATACCGGCCGCAAGCTGCAGGCCGGTTGGGCCTGTCGCCGGCGTTCCATTGACCTGCGCCGGATTCGAAGAACCTGAGGAGCCCGTATTGGCCCCCGACGATCCATTTGTCAAATCGGACTGGGCTGGAGCTGTGGGTGCGCCGCAGGCCGTCAATGCGAGCGCAAGAATGCTTAAAATGGGTATCACGATAAGTCTTTTCATTTGATCTCCTTGTTTTGTGTCTACTCTCCGCCCCGTTTCAAGTTTGCCCGAAAAATGAATATGGACGGGGTGTTCTCCCCCGTCCATATTCATTTTTCGGGATTCCTAGTACCAGGCTGAAAGCGTGGGACGAAGGGGGTGAGTAGATACCTTGTTTTTTTGCCGGGGCAAAAGTATAACAAAGGCGATCTCATCTCGGGTGTAGAAAACATATTGTTTGCATTAATTTTTAGTGATGAGGACGCCCGCAAGCCTGATCTTTTTAGCCCAGCCGTGTCAATCTGCAGTTTCATACTTGAAAAAACCGCAGGGTGTGCTATTCTAAGACTGTCTCTCGCTTCTTCAGGAAGCCGGAGTTTTGATTGGATTTCTGGCAGAACAGCCGGGAAAGATGAGTTAACAGCGATCTGGAGGGAACAATGAAACTCAATCCGCCTAAGAAAAGCACATTCTATATCAGCATCGTCGCCGCTGCCGTGGGCCTTGTCGTCTACATCCTGAGCCACTTTAATCTGGTCGCGGCTGCCTGGCTGGGCCTGGTCGGCGTCATCTTGCTTGTCGCAGCCTTTGTCTTCCTGACCCTGGGTCTGACCCTCAAAGGTCTATAGACCTCCGCGTCTGTAATATCGCATCTTGTTGAAGGCGATTCCGCAGGGTGCAGGGGTTTAATTCCGCCAGGGTTTGACGGACCATCATACTTTACGGGGATGGTTTAGCCGTCCCCGAAAAAATCTCTTCTCCCACAGCACAGGGAGACGATTATGTAGTTGCGCCACGTTTGCAGCCTAGGTGAATCTGTTTCCAACATCAGGGCTGCCTATCTCTAATATGGGGCACGATGGGGTATTGCGCTGTAGAAGGCGTTGATCTGCCGAAGACCTGTTATCGATCGTCTTTTGCACAAATCAATTTTGGACAATGACAATATAATCTGTAAGCCGTTTGGAATATCAATGGCGTTGAAAAACTAGTCTGGTGGCTTATCTCAAAAAGTATACAGTTGGTCTCGGTTGCAATATGGACGGAGTAATAGCATGGGCGGTATTCCCACTGTCGCAATAATCATTGAGAATTTGAAAGGCGAGGTCTTAATTCAATTGCGTGAAAACAGACCAAACCTTCCTTTTGCCAATCAGTGGACTTTGCCAGGTGGAAAGGTGGAGCCCAATGAAGTGCCAATTAAGGCGGCTATGCGTGAGCTGCAGGAAGAAACGGAACTCAATACACCATTATTATTTTGGAAAATGTATGAACGTTTTGGAAAAAACCATATTCAAATTGAGCAACATGTTTTTATAGGCATAACAAGCGAGCCACTTGAAAACATCGTGCTAGGCGAAGGAGCGGCATTGCGTTTTATTGCAGAGAAAGATATTCAGTCTTTGCAAATCGCTTATGGGTTTGATAAACTCATCGAGGAATTCTTTTTTACAAGAAACAAGGAAAGGTAAAAAGCCTTTCTAGTGAAAAAGGTTTTATTGTAATATTTATTTCTAACCATTAGGACAAATTCATAAGGAGACATTGCGCATTGTGTCCAGCGGACTAAGGGCGACTGAGCACCTGGTTAGCCGGCCTATCTATTCAGCGAGGAGAAACTATGGAATCGATTCAGGTATCTATTCAAAAATACCAAAGTCAACTTCTCGATCAGGCCCGACGGATACACTACCAAAACCCGTTAAGCCAGGCTACAGAAAAAGCATATTTGGAGACGCCAAGACATGCTTTTGTTTCTCGTTATCGCGAATGGGGGACCAAAGAATGGCACGAAATCAACGCAGATAATCTAAATGAGCATTTGGCAATGCTCTACGCCGATCGCCCACTTATCCTCTTTGGTGATGACGACGAAAATATTCTTTCAACTATTTCGGAACCATCGTTTGTGCTACGCATGCTGGATATATTGCGATTGGAGCCAGGTCAGCGGGTCTTTGAACTTGGTGCCGGAAGTGGTTGGAACGCTGCTTTGATAGGAAACATCGTTGGCCCGGGCGGGCATGTTTATAGCCTTGAAATTATCCCCGAGCTGGCCAAGCAGGCTTCAGAAACCATGAAAACATTGGGGATTGGGGGAGTCAGTATTATCGAAGCTGACGGCGGAGATGGCTATGCTCTTGGCGCTCCCTATGACCGTGCTATCTTTACTGCAGGCACGTATGATCTGCCACAGCATTTCTATCAACAAATCAAGCAAGATGGGCTATTATTAGTTGTTATCAAAAGCGAAGGTGGGGGAGACACTCTATTCATTCTAAAAAAAGTGGGGGAACATTTTGAGTCGACCGAATCGATGCAATGCGGTTTTGTACAGATGGTGGGTAAGTATCACATTGATAGTCTGGAGCCGATCTATCTGGAAACGATGCCTGAATGGGCGGCGCTGGAGAACCAGGAACGGTCAAGAACGCATTTTTGGTGGGGAGGCAAAGGAAAAGATGATTTTGTATGGAGAACATTAGGCGTACGATCCTTTCTGGGAATAATAGAACCTCACTTTCAAGCTTTTAAAACCAGAAAGACGAAGGATAAGCCATATGAAGAGCACTACTTTGGGCTTTGGGATAAGCTGGGTGGCTCTTTGGTGATTGCGAAAGACGATTATCTTATCTCCTATGGCAGTCTTGCAGAGAAAGAGCGTCTCGTGGAGGATATTGTGCGTTGGGTCAATCTTGGTATGCCGACCACCGCAAGTCTCGCATTGCAAGTCTATCCCATTGATTTCCCATTGGCTGCGAGCACGAACCAGTGGCTTGTGAAACGCGCCGAGTCTCAGTTTCTTTGGAGTCTAAGCTGAGAAAAGCTGGCTCTAACATAACGTGCACCGGACAAATGCGGGCATTCGACCACACTTTAAGGGATTCTCTCGCGTGTTAGTGAAAGTCAAGCTTTACTAATAGCTCATAAGGCAAATTACACATTGCGTCCATCGAACTGATAGCTGTGAAACAACTAAGTGGTCACTCTCGTTTAGAGTTATCAGGAGATTATCCAAATGACAATGAATGAACCCCCATCAACCCCCGATCGGCCGACGCTCATTGCCATCTCCACTCTGGCCTATATTGCCGCTGTGGGTTTACATGAGCATATTGGGCATACCCTGGCCTGCCTCATGCTTGGAAGCCATCCCACGGAAGTGGGCGCGTTCTATGTTAACTGTAACTACACCGGCATGAGCGATGCAAGCATCAGGCTTGTCGCGCTCGCCGGGCCGCTCGTCAGTTTGTTGACTGGCATCCTCAGCTTCCTTATCCTCCACCGTCAGGCGCCGCGCGCCTCCTCCGCCTACTATTTCATATGGCTCCTGGGAAGCATCGGCTTCATGTCTGCCACCGGCTACTTATTATTCTCCGGCATCACCGGCATTGGCGATTTTGGAACAGGCCGCGACGGCCTTTTCTACCAGGCCGCGCCCGAGTGGCTCTGGCGGATCGGTCTGACGCTCGTCGGTGTGGCCGGTTACTACCTCCTGATCAAGGTCGCCGTTCGCGAGATCGATCAACGGATCAGCGGCCTGGGCAGGGCGCGTATCCGGTACGCGCGCCGGTTGGCTCTGACCTCTTATCTGACCGGAGCAGTGGTGTCCGTCGCGATTGGTCTGCTTAATCCGCATGGCTTGATAATTGTGGTGACATCCGCCACAGCCTCCAGTTTAGGCGCCACCTCCGGTTTGCTGTGGATGATGCAGTTATTGGATCGAAAACGGCAGGTGTTGGCGCCCGGCTTGACCTTCCAGCGGAGTTGGTGGTGGATCGTCTCGGGGGTCATCCTGACAGTCATCTATGCCCTGGTCTTGGGGCCAACAATACGCCCCTAGCCCGGACGCACAGCAGGCAAAAAAGCCTGATACAGCGTTTGCACAAACCGTTATGCGACCCCAAAAGCGGTTGCGGTAGACCGCCTCAGGCAGCAATTGAACCGCAGGCTGTTATGCGTTATTGATAAGTACATCCATTCGATAAGGAATTCTAGGCATGGCGTCCATCCAACGAATGGCCGATAAACACCTGATTGGGCATTTCGCAAGTGATAAACTCGAATAACTTTAGAGGATTCCTATGCAAAAAAATTTCACTTATCCCATAACAATAAATACTTGGAAAAATATGCCTGTATTTTCGGGACGATTGGCGACAAAAGATGATGTGGACAAGAATAGAGCCATGTTTTGCAGCATCGAAGCAGGAGGCAAACTCTACGAAATGGACTTGCCATTTTGCGCAATCTATACAGAGAAAAAAACACGACAAAAATTTTCCGTTATTGCTGTTCAAGCAGAAGCCTTACACAATGAAGTCGCTATTGGTGCAGTCGGGATGTCTGGTAAAGACCTTGTTTGCATATTGTCTGAACTTGAAATAGTAAAAGACCCTGACCAGGCATTCTTTTTGTTTACACAAAGAAAACCCTGGTGGAAACTTTGGTAGAGTTGCTGGAGCAAAACCCAAAAATTCGTCGCCTTTAAGATGCGAGCCTCCAGGCGGGTTGATAAGGGAACTTCAACATGACGAATCTTTTGGAAATTTACGCATTGCCTCCATCGAACCAGCTATCTTTATTGCGCCCGATGCTTGGTCAACCTTATGTTGCCTCGAAGGAGAAAACTCTCATAGATGTCACTCAATAAAGATCTTGCCCCTTCCATCGTCCAAAAGGGATTCCTCTGGGCTGTCCTGCTTGGAATAGCCTTGGTCCTCCTGGGCTGGCTTCTTGTTCCAACCACAAATCTTCTTAGCGTTGGCGGAGCCCTTCTGGTCCTGTTCATTTATGGCTTGGTGGGGTACCTGGGCTTTTCACGGCTTGGCCCGGAAATCCTTGGCTTGATCACGCTGTTTGGCCTGCTCGCCGCCGCTGTATTCGCAGGCGAAATATTACTGGAGTATGCCGTCCTCCCCGGGGACAACACCGCTTGGGGGATCATCGAGTTTGGCTTGGTCTTTGTTCTATACTTTTTATCCAGCCTGGTCATGGCGTATCGCTCCAGGAGCATGCGGGATGGAATCCTTGCCGCGCTGGTGAGCGCCATGCTGAGTTCGGTGGTTTGGTTGATAGTTCTTTTGCTCACGTTCTATATTTTCCGGGGGACCGCCCGGCAGGAGCAGGTTTTCATGGCAGAAGGGGACTATGAAGACTTTGCCCGGAGCGGGCTGAAAGATTTCAGTGCCTTTGTGATGGAAGATTTTTTCGGAGCAGCATTCTTCCATTTGCTTTTGGCTCCCCTGATTGCCGGCATTTTAGGGGTGTTGGGCGGGCTGCTCGGGAAGGGACTGGCTCAACTCAAAGGGCGGTAAAGAGGGCCTTTAGCGAAGATCAAGCGCTGGAATTGGCTGCGGATCGTCCCCGACGAGCCGCTACCCCCCCGCTGGTTTCACGTGTAACCGAAAAAAAGGCCCGGTTTTCCCTTTACCCTGGCGAGGATTAAAAATCGTTAACCTAACAGATTCGTTAATTTACCTTGTCAAATCGGGTAGAATAACTATAATATTAATCAATCTCTGAGGTTTCAGGGAAATTCAACCGAAAGGAGACTACACTGCCATGTTATTCGCCCCACAGGAAAAAGGTCAGGGTTTGGTCGAGTATGCGCTCATCCTTGTTTTGGTTGCCATCGTTGTTATCGCAGCGCTCATGATCCTCGGCCCGATCATCGGGAACACCTTCAGCACCATTAACGCCAGCCTCAACGGCACAGGAGGCTAATCTCAAAACGAGTTAGCCCAGTTGCGGGACTCTGTCCATTCGACAGAGTCCCGTTTTTTTTGTCAGACTGATTTCTTGAAACCTAAACCTGCTAAGAGTGCCAAATCTTGATTTTCTCTTTGCGTTCTTTGCGACTCTGCGTCTAAGTGGTAGGCTCTTTCCCTACCATTGCGTTAAATCTTCAGTCGTGATCGATCAAGGCGGCAACTTGGGCTGGTTACCGATTTTCTAGAAAATCCCTTTCAGGAACAACAACAGCCCGATGACCGCCATCGGGATGCCGACGATCGCGCCGATCACAGTCAGGCTGACGATCACGCCGACCAGTATGAATACCAGTCCGAGCACCATCGCCACGAAGCGGCCCGTCATACCGACGATGGTCGCGATCAACTGCCACAGCGCCGCGAACGGCCACAAATACCAGGGGATTGCATGTTTATGGGTCATTATTTTCTTATCTCCATTAGGATATACGTCCCAATTGACAATTGGTTCCACATGTTATAATGCCGCAACATGCCAACCAGAAAAAAATCCATTAATAGTTGAAGAATTACCTCCCGAACCTTCCGAACCCTCCGAACCTATTGTAGTCGTACAGCCAGAGACCTTCACCTTCAAAGCCACTCATTTTTACGCGGTGCTGGTGGTGCTGGCCTTCTCCCTGGGCATCCTTATCGGTTACCTGGCCTGGGGACGCGCCTCCGCCGCGCAAACGGTGGCGGCCAACCCGCCTTCGGGCGCGGTGGTCGGCAGCCCCCGGGGATACGCCCGCCCCGCAGTATGTCCGTTACCCCATCCCCACTGCCGGTTTCCCCAGCATCGGCCCGGCGAATGCGCCGATCACCGTCGTCGAGTTCAGCGATTTCCAATGCCCGTACTGCCGCCAATGGCAGCAGGAAACCTATCAGCCTCTGATGGCGGCCTATCCCGGCAAGATCCGCCTCGTGTACCGCGATTTCCCGCTGAGCAGCATCCATCCCAACGCCTTCGCGGCTGCCGAGGCTGCCCAATGCGCCAACGAACAAAACGCGTTCTGGCCCTATCACGATAAACTGTTCAGCAGTGAAAACCTGGGCGACGACGTTTACAAACAGTACGCCCAGCAGCTCAACCTCGATATGACCAAGTTCAATACCTGCCTGACGAACCATACCTACCAGGCATACGTCCAGGCCAACAGCGATTTTGCGACCAAGACCGGCGTCAATTCCACGCCCACCTTCTTTATCAACGGCCTGGCCGTCATCGGCGCGCAGCCGATTGACGTTTTCAAGCAGGTCATCGACAAGGAACTGGCCGGGCAGATTCCCTAGGCTGGCTGGGGCGGCCGCTCGGCCTCCCCATTGTGACGGAGAGACAAAAGATGAAGAAGTTTATAGCCGTCGCTGGAAATATCGGTGTAGGCAAATCCACGCTGGTGGCCAAGCTGTCCGACAGGCTCGGCTGGCAGCCCTTCTACGAGCCCGTATCCGAAAATCCCTACCTGGCCGATTTTTATGCCGATATGCAGGCCTGGGCCTTCCATTCACAGGTCTTCTTTTTGACGCGCCGCCTGCGCGCCCATTATGAGCTGTCGCAGCAGCCGGGGTCGGTGATCCAGGACCGCAGCGTGTATGAAGATGCCGAGATCTTTGCCAAGAACCTGTTCATGCAGGGCTTCATCCAGCCGCGCGATTACCTCACCTACCGCGAATTGTATGAGACGGCCGTGCAGCTTCTCCCGCCGCCCGACCTGATGATCTTCGTGCGCGCCTCGGTTCCCACCCTGGGCAGGCGCATCTCCAGCCGCGGCCGCGCCTACGAGCGCACCATTGCCCCCGAATACCTGCAGAGCCTGAACGACCTCTACGAAACGTGGATCTCGGACTTCGTGCTCTGCCCCGTGCTGACCATCCCCGCCGATGACATGGACTATGTGGCCCATTCGGGACACCTTAACTTGATTGTCCAAAAAGTGGAAGAGAAGCTCACCGGCAATGAAGAGGTGCTCTTCGAGGCCGAGGAAGTGGCCCGCGCCGGTCAGGATTGATCAACATAGCGAAACCGAAAGAGGGTCACCCCCAAGTGACCTTTTTTTTTGCATCTACTCACCGCCTTGACACGAAGTTCCCGAAAACAGAATTCTTCTCTCCAGGCTGAAAGCCTGGAGAGAAGCTATAGGCAGTTACCTTTTTTATTCTATGATCGTCAGCCATTTATTGTAAATGTCCTGCACCGGGAAGCTATCCTGCCCGGCCAGTTCATTCCAATAGCCGCCATTTACAATGTTGTCGCCAAAGGCGCTGCACACCGCCTCGCGGAACGCATCCGGCACGGTATCGGCCAATAAACAAGCCGGGGGCTGCTGGCTTGCCACAGCCGGCGGCAGCACCGGGACCGAACCCGTCAGCACATTCTCGGTGCCCGGCGTTGGGAAGCAGGGGAACCTCCAATAACCGTCGCCGTCCGGGATTCGGCAGTGAGATTGGTCGGCATCCTTGATCACACCGTAGCCGCGCGCGTCCACCACCACGCCATTGGAATTGATCAGGCGCACGGTTCCGCCGCTGTCGTAAAGCGGGATATTGCTCACCAGGCCATAGTAAAGGGCGCGTTGCCCCGACGTAAGCGTCTTGGATGGCAGGCTGTAAAAATGCGAGCCGCCCGATACATTGTCCAATTTCCATCCGTTTAAATTAACGCTGATCGGCCCCAGGTTCTCGATCTCGATGAATTCATCATACACATTGATCGCGCCGTCGTTGTTCCAGTCGAAGCCGGGGCGCGGCAGGAACTCGTTGATAACCACATGCGCGAACGGCGTGGGCGGCCTGGGCGTCGGTTTCTTCGTGGCGGTATAAAAGGGAGAGGGTGTGATGGTCACCGAATACGCCCAATTTGCGCGCCCGGGTGTGCCGCGTACAGAATTAGTTCCACTATCTGTTATGTTCGTGGTCGGCCCGGCGTAGGTGACCCAGGAGGTGCGTACATCCGTGACAACTCCGCTGCGCTCCATGCTGGAACGATTAGAATAAATACCGGCAGGCCATGAATGGGCGCCATATTTGCAAGATCTACAGGTTCGATTTCCTGGGCCAAACAAGTCAAGCTCCCCGGCAGAAGTGGAGAGATCTAAGCTGGCGCTTGCCTGATTAATGACCGCGTTTGCTTTAAACACATTGATGTCTTCCCTAGCACAAAGTAACCGTCGGCTTCAATAGATTGCGACGCATCCAAATTGATAGTGAACTTGATTGAGCCTGAGAATTCGGTCCTGCAAGTACCAGCCCTTGAGGCTGATTGGGCACGGGCCGGGATTGTGAATTTCGACCCATTGATCGGCCGAGGAAGATATCGTGCCCGCCCAGCCGACTTCGTTGATGAGCAGCGAGAGAGATGAGTAGGCCGCAGGAGTTGGTAGCGAGCAGGCGGGGTTAGGTGTATGGGTCGGAGTGGAGGTTGGTATTCTCGTAGAGGTGGCAGTAGAAGTTCTTGTGGGCGTGGAGCTGGGAGTCGGAGTATCAGTTGGAGTATCAGTTGGAGTATCTGTTGATATCTCGGTGGGAGTGTCTGAAGGGGCGACTGTTTGCTGCATAGAGGAGTGTATAGACGCGGCCTTTACGGACACCAAAGACGGTGCGAAGGAGCCGGCCAACACCGCGGCCAGCAGGAACAAAACAGTCAGAGCGCGAAAAAAAGCCCTGGGATAAGTCATCGAAACAATTGTACCGCTTCTAACGAGTTCCGGATTTGCCACAACGCCCCCGCTCGGCGCTTCAGGGGCGGACAGGGATGAATCTCAGTTTGATTATTTAGAGTCCACGCTCGCTAAGGGTACCAAATCTTGATTTTTCTTTGCGTTCTTTGCGCCCTTAGCGTTAAATCTTTGATGTCTGTCCGCCCTCAAACGCTCGGCGAGGGTTTCCAACCCCGCCGAGATGTGACCGCAGGTCTCCTGCTGTTATTATGTGCGCCATTGCCCAACCTCCATCATAGTCCTCACTCAATCACAAAAATCATGGTTCGGACATCCCGATCACCTGATCGCCTAATTGCCTGATTACCTGAAACCTTCGGGCGAGTGAGCTTCCAGCGACCGAAGTGGTCGGTGCTCTCCCGACCATCGCCCACTTCGGCGACCCGAGGCGCCGAAGGGAACCTTCAACCTTGAACTTTAAACCTTGAACCTTGAACTTTTTTTCACCCGGGAAATGTTGAAAACAAGCTTGGAAATTTATGCAAGAAGCAGTAAACTCGCCGCATGGAAATCCTATCGTCCAACCTCCGCGCAGGCTCCTCTGAATTCAAAGCCAATGCCGGGTTCCACCGCGCCCTCGCGCAAGAGCTGAAAGACCGGCTCGCGCTGGCCCGCCAGGGCGGCGGGGAAAAATATCGCAAGCGCCAGGAGGGGCAGGGCAAGCTGTTCGTGCGCGATCGCATCGACCGCCTGCTCGACCCCGGCTCCCCGTTCCTCGAGCTTTCCGCCCTCGCCGCCTGGGATATGTACGATGAAGGGTCGTCAGGCGGGACAGACGGAAAATCGCAGGCCGCCCCGGGTGCCGGCCTGGTTACCGGCATCGGACGTGTCAGCGGGCGCCAGGTACTGATCGTTGCCAACGATGCCACGGTCAAGGGCGGATCCTATTTTCCTCTGACGGTGAAAAAGCACCTGCGCGCCCAGCAGATCGCCGAAGAGAATTATCTGCCCTGTTTGTATCTGGTCGATTCGGGCGGCGCATTTTTGCCGATGCAGGATGAAGTCTTCCCGGATGCATTTCACTTTGGCCGCATCTTTTATAACCAGGCCCGCATGAGCGCCAGCAAGATCCCGCAGATCGCGGCCGTGATGGGCTACTGCACTGCCGGCGGCGCCTACGTCCCCGCCATGAGCGACGAAGCCGTCATCGTCAAAGGCACGGGCACGATCTTCCTCGCCGGCCCGCCTCTCGTAAAAGCCGCCACAGGCGAAGACGTCACCGCCGAAGAATTGGGCGGCGCTGATGTCCATACCCGGCTCAGCGGCGTTGCAGATCATTACGCGGAAGATGATGACCACGCCATCCAGATCCTGCGCGACATCGTTGAAACTCTACAACCTGTGGGACATAAGACGTTTCTTTCCGCGCTCGAGGCGGTTTCACCCGAGGAGCCTCTATACCCATCTGAAGATTTGTACGGCATCCTGCCGGCCACCTTCCGCGAGACCTATGACGTGCGCGAGATCATCGCCCGCCTGGTGGATGGCAGCAAGTTCCGCGAATTTAAAGCCCGCTATGGTACAACCCTGGTCTGCGGCTTTGCGCACATACAGGGCTACCCGGTGGGCATCATCGCCAATAATGGCGTGCTGTTCAGCGAGTCCGCGCTGAAAGGGACTCATTTCATCGAGCTGTGCGACCAGCGCGGCATCCCGCTGCTGTTCCTGCAGAATATCACCGGCTTCATGGTCGGGCGCGAATACGAAGCCGGCGGCATTGCCAAGGATGGCGCCAAGATGGTGCATGCCGTGGCGAATACCCGTGTGCCCAAGCTGACTGTCGTCATCGGCGGGTCATTCGGAGCCGGCAACTATGCTATGAACGGCCGCGCCTACGCGCCGCGCTTCCTGTGGATGTGGCCGAACGCTCGTATCAGCGTCATGGGCGGCGAACAAGCCGCAAATGTGCTGCTGACCATCAAACAGGAACAGCTTGCGCGTGAGGGTAAACCGATCCTGGCTAAGGAAGAAGCGGACGAGTTCAAGCGCCCCATCCTTGAAAAATACGAGCATGAAGGCAACCCGTATTATTCGACCGCGCGCCTCTGGGATGACGGCGTGATCGACCCGATCGATACAAGGCAGGTCCTGGGGCTGGCGTTGTCCGTCGTGTTGAACGCCCCCGCGGAAGACCATAATTTTGGCGTCTTTAGAATGTAGGAAGATAGAAAGTAGGGAGTGGAAAGTGGAGGAGCGTTATGAAGTACGATGAATGGCTGATAGGTGTTCCGGCGGAGATCAAAGACGATTCGCTCTGGAAGCTCGAGATCTATCGCCTGGGCCTTTTTGTTGCCGACATTGCCTGGCAAGACGCGCTCACCTTGGACAAATCCCCGTTAACTCGCGGGCTTGCCGATCAACTTTATCGCGCGGTTTGTTCGATATCCGCGAACATTGCAGAAGGTTATTCCCGTTCGACAGGCAAAGACCGCGCCCGTTTTTTTGAATATTCGTTGGGTTCCGCCCACGAAGCGCGGGATTGGTATTACAAGTCCCGGCCCACTCTGAAAGATGAGGTTATGAACCACCGCATCGGTCTGCTGACAGAAATAATCAAAATATTAATCGTGCTCACTCCCCGCCAGCGCCAGCAGGGGATCCGCGAAGAACAAGCAGCGTATGATCTCTCCTCACAATCTGCAAGCTTTATCGTCGACGCTGAGATTCCACTCCCTTAATCTACTTTCCACTTTCTCCTTTCTATTTTCTGCTCTCAACCCACTATGTCAACAGGATGCAACCATGACCTTCGAACAGTCTAAAGTATCCGGCAGCCCGCATCATTTCCTTGCCCAGCTCGTCGGGGGTTGGGCAGGCAAGACCCGCACCTGGCTGGAGCCAAACGGCGAGCCGATTGAATCCCAAACACAGGGCAGCATCCAGTTGATCCTGGAGGGCCGCTTTGCGCTTTATCTATACCAAAGCTCGATCGATGACGAACCCGTGCACGGGCTTTTCACCTTCGGTTTCAACACTACACTGAATCAATACGAAGCCAGCTGGGTGGATACCTTTCATAACAATACCGCCAATATGTTTTCCATCGGGAACCAAAAGGAGAACGGCTTTTTTGTGTTGGGCAGCTACCCCGACCCTGTTGGCGGGCCCGACTGGGGTTGGCGCACCGAGCTCGAATTGGTCGATCACGACCACCTGACCATCACGGCCTACAATATCAGCCCTGAGGGTGGCGAAGCCAAGGCAGTGGAGACGCAATTGAGGCGCGTGAAGTAACCCGATGTTCTCCAGCATCCTGATCGCCAATCGCGGCGAGATCGCCATCCGTATCATGCGGGCCTGCAAGGAAATGGGCATCCGCACGGTGGCTGTTTATTCAGAGGCCGACAAAAATGCCCTGCATGTTTCCGTTGCAGATGGATCGGTCCTGTTGGGCGCCTCTGCGCCAAACAGAGTCGTATCTCAACATCGAAAAGATCATTGCCGCTGCGCAGCAGACAGGTGCAGAAGCCATCCATCCCGGTTACGGGTTTCTCTCTGAGAACGCCGCCTTCGCCGAAGCCGTGACCCGCGCCGGTCTCACCTTTATCGGCCCTCCCGCTGCTGCCATCCGCGCAATGGGTGACAAGGCCCAGGCAAAGAGACGCATGCAGCAGGCCGGCCTGCCGACGATTCCCGGCCGTGAAGGTCTCATCACCGCAAAAGAATTCAAGCAGGCCGCCGACGATATCGGCTATCCTGTTTTGATCAAGGCGGCCGCGGGCGGTGGGGGCAAGGGCATGCGCATTGTCAATCAGGAAAGTGAACTGGGAGAATCTCTCGAAGCGGCGCGCCGGGAAGCCATGAATGCCTTTGGCGACGACCGGTTGCTCATCGAAAAATTTCTTGCCAACGCGCATCACATCGAGTTTCAGGTGCTTGGCGATGGACATGGGAATCTCGTCCACCTCTTCGAGCGCGAATGCTCGGTGCAGCGCCGCCATCAAAAGATCGTCGAAGAGACCCCATCGCTTTTGCTTACTCCGGAACTGCGCAGTCGGATGGGAGCCGACGCGGTCGCGGCCGCCAAATCGGTGGGGTATACCAATGCCGGAACCGTCGAGTTCATTTTTGACCCCGTTCTCTCTTCTTACTTCTTTCTCGAGATGAACACCCGCCTGCAGGTGGAACATCCCGTCACAGAATCCGTTGTCGGCCTCGACCTGGTCCAATGGCAGATCCGCATTGCGGCGGGTGAGCCCTTTCCCTTTGCACAAGATCACTTTACCCAAAGAGGTCATGCTCTTGAGTGCCGTATCTATGCCGAGCGGCCCGCGGAGGATTTCCTGCCCAGCACCGGAAGACTCCTGCAGGTCATCGAACCGCGCGGCCCGGGCATTCGCCTCGATTCGGGCTTTGGGGCGGGCAGCGAAGTGACCCATTACTATGATCCCCTCCTGGCGAAGCTGATCGTCCACGCCGAGGACCGCGGAACCGCGCTGCGGCGTATGCGGGCCGCCCTGAAAGAGTTTGTGATCCACGGCGTTGAAACCAATATTGACTTTCTGGGCGCCATCCTGGCCCACCCTGATTTTCAAAATGGCGAGGTGACCACTCGCTGGGTGGAGACAAAAATGAACTGGTCTCCGCCTTCCAAACCGTCGTTCGAAGCTCTGGTCGCCGCCTCACTCGCCGATATAACGCTCCCGGGAACTGGGCCGGGGGTCTCCAGTCATAATGAGCCGGACCCATACAGCCCGTGGAAAAACCCGAGTGGATTCAGAATAGGAAATTCTTAAACCAACGCGGACCCGAAGCCTATATTGTTATTATTTGTCGCTAGTCTTGGATCGTAAAGATTATATGAAAATCACCTTCGACAGTCAAACGCTTGATCTCAGCCCTTCAGGGAAAGGCTATCTCGCCAGTCTAGGTGATAGCACCTCCCATGTCGAGGTCCTGCGCGCCGAACATGGAATGCTGGATCTGCTCATTGACGATATACGCGTGACAGCCTATGTTTCATCTCTCGGAGCGCAGCGCTGGGTAACCGTCAACGGACAGACGTTCCTGCTGACAAAATCGTCCGGACTGAAGGCCAGTCAAGCCGGGCGCGAGCACGCCTCAGAATTGGTCGCTCCGATGCCGGGCCAGGTAAGAGCCGTGAACGTCAGCCTGGGTGACTCCGTCAAAAAAGGCCAGACCCTGCTCATGCTGGAAGCCATGAAGATGGAGATCCGTATTCAAGCCCCGAAAGACGGCAAGATCAAAGCCCTGCCCGTAAAGCAGGGACAAACCGTGGAGCGCGAACAGCTCCTGGTCGAGATCGCCGGTGAAGATGAATGAGCATGCCCACTTATTTTGCTTGCTGTTTAGCCCATGCACCCAGGGTAGTGCCATTGCAAAGGAGTTGTAGGGGAACAACACGTTGTGCCCCGGCGGCCGACATCCTACTCGTAGAGTAGACAATCTCCGAGTTGCCACCCAAGGTATTTTTAAGACCAGTTCTAACCAATGATTATCTTCGCAAGGAGATCCCATGACCGGAAAATTTTTTGAAGAGCTTGAAGTGGGCCAGCATTTTAAGCATAGTCTCGGGCGGACGGTGACCGAGATGGACAATGTGCTCTTCTCCACGCTTACCATGAATACCCAGCCTCTTCATATCAATGAGGACTTTGCCGGTAAGACCGAGTTTGGCCAACGTATTGTCAACGGCATTTTTATCATGGGGCTGGTCGTCGGCCTGAGCGTCCCCGAGTTGACGGAAGGGACCATCGTCGCAACGCTTGGCTACGACCATGTCGTGAGCCCTAATCCGGTTTTCCATGGCGACACCATCTATGCCGAGAGCGAGGTGATCGAGAAGCGCCTCTCCAAATCCCGGCCGGAAGTGGGTATCGTTCGGCTCAAGCATTGGGGACGGAAAGTAGACAGCACCATCGTGATCGAAATGGAACGGACGGCACTGTTCCTTAAGCGTTAGAATGTCACCTCCTTCAGCCTTTGGGCAAGGTGGCTTCAAGCCACCAAAGTGGTTGGCGATTGCCCGGCCAAAGTGGTCGGTGCTCTTCTGACCATTGCCCACTTCGACGATATGAATCGCCGAAGTCAATCTTCAACCTTCAACTCTCAAAGGAGAGCGTATGCACTCACGACGCGCATTGTTATACATGCCGGGCGATGACCGGCATAAGATCGAAAAGGCTCTCACGCTTGGCGTGGACTGTATCTGCATGGACATGGAAGACGGAGTGGCTTTCAACAAAAAGGCGGAAGCCCGTGCCGTAATCGCAAAAGCGCTCCGGGAATTGGAGTTTGGCGCATCGGAAAAACTGGCGCGCATCAACGCGGTGGGGTCCGGCCTGGAGCAGGATGATATTCAGGCTGTTCTGCCTTACCATCCCGATGGGATCCTTATCCCCAAGCTGGAAGAGCTGGAACAGATCCGATGGGCGAGTCGGATTATCGAAGCCGCCGAACTAAAACAGGGCTGGCCACTTAACTCGATCCGCCTGCTGGTTGACGTGGAGACTGCCAGGGGCATTCTCAACCTGAAAGAAATAGCCTCGCATCCGCGCCTGGACGCGATCATCTTTGGCGGTGAAGACTTTGCCGCTTCGGTCGGTGCGACGCGTACCCGCGACGCAACCGAGTTGCTGTATGCACGGCAGGCCGCCCTCACAGCCGCGGCCGCTTTCGGCCTGCAGGCCATTGACATTGTTACGATTGATTTCAAGGACCTTGATTCCCTGCGCGCCGAATCTGAGTTCGGCGCACGGCTGGGCTTCACCGGCAAGCAGATCATCCATCCTGCTCAGGTCGAGCCGGTACAATCGGCTTTCACTCCGGACGCCGAAGCGATTGCGCACGCGCGGCGGATCGTTGAAATGTTCGAAGCAAGCCAATCCAGGGGGGCGGGGGCCTATGCGATGGATGGAAAGATGATTGACATGCCGCTCGTGAAGAACGCACAGAAAGTATTGGATAGAGCTCGCGCTGCCGGAAAGGCATGACGGCGTTAGATCAATCCGTCAACATCGCCTCTCCCTTTGGGATGCGAAGCATCAGCGCAGCGATCCTTTGGACGCGAAGCGGTAGCACCACCAGTGTCTCTACCAGAGGGTAGGGTGAGGGAGTGCCGTGGCGCAGACCCCGCGACTTATTTACTGAGAGAACTACTTGGAAAGGGACTGATTTGTTATCCATATTGTTCGGCCTTACCTCCGCGATCTCGTGGGGCGCAGGGGACTTCACAGGCGGGCTGGCCAGCCGAAGAACCGGCGCATACCAGGCGGTCTTTTATGGCGAGGTCATCGGTACCATTATTATTCTGGTTGCTGCATTGGTCGCCTGGCAGCCTGTCCCTGCATGGCAAATCTGGCTGATCGCCCTGGTAGCCGGCGCCTTTGGCACAACGGGTTTGTTGCTGCTCTATCACTCCATGACAAAAGGCCTGATGAGCATAGCAGCGCCCGTCTCGGCCTTACTGGCGGCAATCCTGCCTGTCATCATCGGCTCATTTACAGAGAGCCTTCCCACCGTGCTGACTTTTATCGGCTTCGGCTTTGCGCTTGCGGCAGTCTGGCTGATCTCGCGGAGTGAGGATGGCGTCAAAGACCTTCTGTCACATCTTGCTGACTTGCGCATTCCCCTTCTGGCAGGAGTGGGCTTTGGCCTGTACTTTGTGCTGATCCATACCGCTACGCGTGCCGCTACGTTGTGGCCCATGGTTGCCTCACGCATCGGCGGCGTTCTCATCCTTGTCCTCTACATAGCCGTCCGTCGTGAAACCTGGACGGTTGTAAAGACTGCCTGGACGATGATCCTCTTGTATGGCATTCTCGATATCGGGGGCAATTTATTCTTTGTGCTCGCCGGGCAGGCCGGGCGGTTGGATGTCGCGGCTGTGCTCAGCTCGCTTTACCCCGGCTCGACCGTGATATTGGCGTGGCTCTTCCTTAAAGAGCGTCTCTCCCGCACGCAGTGGGTAGGGATTATCGCGGCAATGATCGCCATCGTGCTTTTCACTCTTTAACGTGCCTTTCGGTTCCCCTTAGGATTCTAATAATCCTCTTACCCTCATTAATCTTGACAAATTGTATACAATATTATAAATTTAAGCAAGCTTAACTAACAAGAAGGCTTAACTATGACTGAACGTGTCCAATTATCGAAAGCCCTTCGTTCCTGGATGGACGTGTCCACCCATTATTCCATGCGCGGCTGGGCCCACCATGCAAAAGCGACCGGCTTATCCATGCCGCAGTTCAGTATCCTGATGCAGCTGTTTTACCGCGGTAACTCCGGAATTTCAGAGATCAGCGAGCGGTTCGAGATTACCTCGGCAGCGGCCAGCCAGCATGTCGATAACCTTGTCCAGGCCGGGCTGATCGAGCGCACCGAAGACCCTCGCGACCGCCGCGCCAAGCAGATCCAACTCTCGCCCAAAGGGCGGGCCCTGCTTGAAAGCGGCATGAGTGAACGCTACCGCTGGATGGACAGGCTCGAGGAAACGCTTGAGGAGAGAGACCGCCAGAAGATCGCGGACGCCCTGGTGATCCTTACCGAAGCCGCGCGCAAGCTGGTCATAGCCAAGCAGCCGGCATAGAAACTCGTTGATATCTCCGTAATGTCTTCACATTCAATTCACAGGCGAATAATATACTGCTACCTAATATGATCACGGTTCTCGATCTGCTGTGATCGCTGTTCGAATATCGGTTTTCCTCTTACGTCTTCCGATTACCCCCCCGAACAACCACTCACTATTCTGCTCTCTACTCTCTATTCATCTTATCTCGAATTAGCTGTCCCCATCTCGAAAGGAACTTTATGCAAGCAACTGCATCCAGACCCATTTCCCGGGCAGGCCGCAAAGGCCGCTCCGGCACCCATTCCGTAGAACGTGCCGTTAGATATCTCGCCCATTCCGGACGCCAGGCAGTGCTGCCTTATCTCTTCCTGGTCGTCGCTACACTGGCGCAGTTGGCGGTGCCCAGCATGATCCGCCGCATCCTCGACGCGGTCACGAGCGGTTATGTTTCTACCCAGGTCTTGCAAGCCTTAAAACAGATCCCATCCACGTTCATGGCGCAGGCCCTGCCAAAGATACTTTCTGCGCTTAGTTACCCGGCCGTCTGGACGAAAGACCAGCTGGTTGCGCAGCTAAACGCCAACCTGGCCAATGCCCCGCAGGCATTAATCAGGAGCCATTGTTGCCATTTTTATCCTTGCCGCGTTCCGCGGGGTCTTTGCCTTCCTGCAGGCCTATTGGGCCGAGAAAAACTCGCAGTCTGTGGCTTATGACCTGCGCAATGACCTTTATGCAAAGATCCAGGGCCTCTCGTTCTCCTATCACGACAAGAACCAGACCGGCCAGTTGATGATCCGGGCTACGGACGACGTTGAAAAGCTGCGGCTCTTTATAGGACAGGGCTTATTGCAGCTGGTTGGAGCCATCATCCTGCTGGTGGGCACTGTCATCATTCTATTCTCGACCAATGTACCCCTGGCCTGGACCGCCATGCCGATCCTGCCGGTTGCCCTGGTGCTGTTCCTGATCTTCGGCAATGCCGCGCAACCTTTGTTCACGAAAGTGCAGATCAAGCTTTCCGCGTTGAATACCATTCTGCAGGAAAACCTGGCAGGCATCAAGGTCATTCAAGCTTTCACCCGTGAGAAACAGGAACAGGCCAAATTCCGCGCCGCCGCGGACAACCTGATGGGACAGGCGATCTCTGTCTCGAAATTGTTCACCTTCCTTTTCCCGATGATCTTCCTGGTCGCCAACCTGGGGCAGGCTGCCATCCTCTATGTGGGCGGCAAGCAGATCATCACCGCCACGCTGACCCTCGGCGAATGGCAGGAATTCTCGCTCTATCTGATCTACCTGTTCTTCCCGGTTGCCCAGCTTGGTTTCATCATTACCCAGTTCGGACAAGCTGCCGCCTCCGCGGACCGCATTTTCGAGATCCTGGACGCCAAGTCCGACATCGTGGACAAGCCGGATGCCATCGAACTCCCATCTGTGAAGGGCGAGGTTAGGTTTGAAAACGTGACTTTCCGCTATTTCACCGGCGGCGAGCCGGTCTTGAGCGACGTGACGTTCGAGGCAAGGCCCGGTGAACGGATCGCGCTGCTGGGCGCCACCGGTTCCGGCAAAAGTACCATTATCAATTTACTGCCGCGCTTCTATGACCCCACCCAGGGCAGGATCACGGTGGACGGCCACGACCTGCGTGATATCAAAGTCAACTCTCTGCGTAAACAGATTGGCATCGTCCTGCAGGAAACCACGTTGTTCAGCGGGACCGTCCATGACAACATTGCCTTTGGCCGCCCGGATGCCAGCGAGGAAGACGTTATTGCCGCGGCCAAAGCCGCCCAGGCCCATGATTTCATTATGTCGTTCCCGGATGGCTACAACACGCATGTCGGCGAGCGCGGCACAACGCTCAGCGGCGGGCAGAAGCAGCGTGTCGCCATCGCACGCGCCCTGCTGCTCGACCCGCGCATCCTGATCCTCGACGACTCCACCTCCAGCGTGGACCTGCAGACTGAATCACTCATCCAGGCCGCGCTCGACAAGCTGATGGAGAACCGCACCTCTTTTGTCATTGCCCAGCGTATCAGCACGGTAATGAGTGCCGACAAAATCCTCGTGCTAGATAAGGGCAGGGTCGTCGCCCAGGGCAAGCACGCTGACTTAATGGAAAATGAACCGATCTATGCAGAAATTTACAATTCGCAAATATTGGCGTATGAACAGGAACACGGGCATGCGCTGGAGGAGAGATAACCTATGATGGGTGGTCCCGGCCGTTTCGGCAACATGCTTAATCAGGAAACCCTCAAGCCGCGCAAGTTGAGCAGTACGCTCCTGCGGCTCGGCGGTTACTTCGGACGCTTCGGGTTGGCCGCCCTTCTGGCCGTCATCTTCGTGGCAATTGCAACCTGGACGCAGGTCACCAGCCCCGAACTAACGGGCCAGGCTACGGATTGTTTCCTCGTACCGCTTGGCGCGAACAGTGGCTTCGGCACCTTTTCCACTTCCATCAGCACGGAAGCCCAGGCATCGGCAGCCAGTTGCTGGCTCGTATCTGACCCCGCCAAACTCAAAGGAACGCAGTGGCTCGTTGCCAGCGCCTATCACCTGGGCGGCTTCGTCTCGCCGGCCCTGGCCGACATGACCAATATCGACCGCGTCGCCGGTTTGGTGCGCCTGATCCTGATCCTGATTGCGCTCTTCGTCATAGGTTCTGTGCTCACGGGTCTCACGTTCTTTACCATGTCGTGGTCGGGCCAGCACGTACTTCGTGCCCTGCGCGTGGATGTGTTCGAGCGGCTGCACCAGCTCTCGCTTAGCTATTATTCGGTGAACGAAGCCGGCGACTTGATGAGCCGCATCACCAACGACACTTCCGCGATCGAACAGGCCATCTCGTTTGCATTGGTCAATGTATTCAGCGGCGTCCTGCTTTTGATCTGGGTTGCCTACAATATGTTTACCAGCAACCTGCCGTTTGCCCTGCTCTCGCTGGCTGTTTCGCCGATCATGTTCCTTGCCACGGTCTACTTCTCCGACCAGGCGCGCAAAGCCTATCGCAAAACCCGCACCGAGATCGGGAACGTCAACGCCGAATTGCAGGAAAGCATCGCGGCGGTACGCGAAGTACAGGCCTTCAACCGCGCCGATGAGAACATCGAAAACTTCAAGGGCGTCAATGCGGCCAACCGCGATGCCAACGTCCGCGCCGTATCGTTCACTGCTGCACTCTCACCGACTTTGGAAGCTCTCGGCTATATAGCCCTAGCCATCGTGACGGGTGTCGGCGGTTGGTACCTGTTCAATGGACAGACTTTGCTGGGCACGGTGGTTACCTTCGGTTTGATCGTAACCTTCCTGGCCTATGTCCAGCGCTTCAACCAGCCCATCCAGCAGATCGCGATTTTATGGGGCAACATCCAAAATGCCATTGCAGGAGCCGAGCGCATCTTTGGCCTGCTCGACGAAGTCCCAGCCGTGCAAAATAAGATCGGCGCGAAAGACATGCCGAAGATCGCAGGCAAGGTGGAATTCGATCACGTCTCGCACCAATACGAAGATGGTGTGCCCGTGTTGAAAGATGTCTCCTTCCTGGCTCAGCCCGGACAAACCATCGCCATCGTCGGACCCACCGGCGCGGGCAAGACCACCATTATCAATCTGCTGCCGCGCTTCTATGATGTAACCACCGGCTCCATCAAGATCGACGGCGTGGACGTGCGCGATGTAACCGCCGAATCCATTCGCCGGCAGATCGGCATCGTGCTGCAGGATACGTTCCTGTTCAGCACCACTGTGATGGAGAACGTGCGCTTTGGTCGTCCCGACGCCACGGATGACGAGGTTATGGCCGCCATCAAACTGGCCCGCGCCGATGCGTTCATAGAACGCCTGCCGCAAAAGTATCAAACCGTTCTAGGCGAACGCGGCTCAGGTCTCTCGCAGGGACAGCGGCAGTTGCTATCGATCGCCCGCGCCGCCCTGGCAGATCCTCGCATCCTGATCCTGGACGAAGCGACTTCCTCGGTTGATACACGTACGGAGCGCCTCATCCAGAACGCCTTCGACATCCTGCTTAAGGGCCGCACCTCCATCGTCATCGCTCACCGGCTGAGCACCATCGTCAACGCCGATATGATCCTGGTCATCGATAACGGCACGATCATCGAACGTGGCAAGCATAGTGAACTGATGAATAAGCAGGGTTTCTACTACAACCTGTACATGAGCCAGTTCAAGAAACAGGAAGAAGTGGCGGAAGCCGCCGTCAGCATGAAGTAGGAAAGGTAACCGCTGGGTTGATGGTTTCTTCGAGATTTCTCGTCCTCGCAGACCGTAAGTGCAGGCGGTCCCCCTGCAAAAGGTGTTCTTCGCGCAGCATGCCAGGCTGAAAGCCTGGGACGTACGGGGTGAGAAAATACGGGAATGTAATCTAAAAATCCAAAGCCCCTTGCCGAGATCGGCGAGGGGCTTTTCGTTTGAATCGGCGGGACCTTGTTACCCTTTCACAGCGCCGGCCGTCATGCCGCTCACTATATATCGTTGAAAGATTAATGCGATCAGGACCGGCGGGACAGCTGCAAGGATGCCCCCCGCCATCATGCCATTGACGTTCACAACATAGCGACCGACAAACTCAGCAATCGCTACGGGAACGGTCTTGGCAGCCAAGGTGCTGGTGAAGATCAGGGCAAAAAAGAACTCATCCCAGGCCAACAGGAACACGAACATAGCTGTGGAGACCAGCCCCGGTACGGAGATCGGCATTACTACCCGGAATAAGATGCCCAGGCGCGAACAGCCGTCCAGGCGCGCAGCATCTTCCAGCTCAACCGGCACCGTCTGAAAATATGCCGCCATTAACCAGATGGCATACGGCAGGGCAAAGCTCATATAAGTAATGATCAGTACAATCGGTTTGTTGATCAACTGCAGGCTCGAAGCAATAATAAAGAGCGGCAGGATGAGCGATACTTCCGGGATCATACGCGTAGCGAGCACACCCAGCTGAATGGTACGGTTGAACCCGAAGGGGATCCGCGTTAATGCGTAGGCCGCCAGGCTCCCTATAAAGATGCAAATGATCGTCACCGAAGAAGCGATCTTGATGGAGTTCAATAAGGCCACTGCAAAGGTGCGTGGCACTGACGAGACTGCCAGGCTCGGAAAGAAGATATCGAGATAGTTTTGGAAGGTGGGGTGCTGCGGGATCCAATGGATGGGTACGGAAAATAACTCCACCTGCGTAGAAAGACTCGCGCTAAAAAGCCACAGGATCGGAAAGAATATGAAGAAGAACACGGGCAGGGTGGCAAGAAATAAGAACAACCTGCGGAAAAATTTTCGATAAGTCATGATCAGGATTCCTCAGGGCGATATAAGATGCGGATATAAACAAAAGCCATGACGATCGTGATCGCGGAGATCAGGAAAGATAACGCCGCACCGGTTCCCTGCTTCCCAAACGAAAATGCGTTCAGATAAGTCAAATAGGTGATGGTCAGGGTTTTGTAGGCCGGTCCACCGCTGGTGATGATGTAAACGATATCGAACACGCGGAAGGCATCCACCGTACGGACGATCAAAGCCACCAGAATGGCCGGGCGCAGCAGCGGCACCCTGATCTTCCAGAACCGCTGCCAGGCATTGGCGCCATCCACGGCGGCGGCCTCATCCAGGTCTTCCGGCAGCGTTGCCAGGGCAGCCTGTAAGACCAAAGCCACGAATGGCATGGTATGCCACAAATCGGCAACGATCACCAGGTTCATGGCCATATCCGGCAAAGATAACCAGGCAACGTAATGTTTGATCAATCCCAGCTGCATCAACAGGCCGTTCAAAGCGCCGAAATCCGCACTGTATATCCATCGCCACATGGCGCCGTTGACGATGGTCGGCACCGCCCAGGGGATGATCAGGCTGAAGCGCAGGAACTGCCAGCCCCAGGGATGTGAATGGATCAACTGGGCAACTGCCAAACCGATCGCCAGCTCCAACCCCACCGAAACAACTGTAAAGTAGGCAGTCCTGCCAATCGTCTCCCAAAAGGTCTGGTCTGTGAGCATTCCAATATAGTTACCCAGGCCTACAAAGGTGCGGACTTGATTGATGCCGGTCGGCGCGTTGAAGAAACTCAGGATAAAGGTGGAAATGACCGGCCACAGGGTAACCCCCACGATCACCAGCAGGCTGGGGATGAGCAGCAACCAGGCTGTACGCGCATCCTGTTGTCGCAGAGTAAGCTGTCTTTTAGGACGGGACTGTGAGTTTGCAACCATAACTTCAATAAAGTAGGGTGGGTTTGTGCAAGGGCGCAAACCCACCCCTTTGCATTTTCTTATTTACTATTTGGCGAGCTCAACCCACTTGGCGGCCGCTTCATCAAGAGCATCTTTCGGGGACTTCACACCGGTCAGAGCATTCTGAATGGCCAGTTGGAGTGCTGCGGAAGCCTCATTGTAATAAGGCACAGTTGGCCGTTCATTGGCATAAGGGAACTGGGCTAGGAAGGCCGGTACCGTGACGGGGTTGGTGGCGGTGGCGCCTTCCAGCTTGGCCAGGGCATCGCCCTGGAAATCGGCCTGCCAGACCGGCAGCATTTCCGCAGAGTACTTGGTCTGCACTTCATTGCTGGCCAGGTAAGTTAGGAACTTCCAGGTCTGGTCCGCGTAGGGAGTGGTTGCCATAATGGCAAAGGAGCTTGACCCATCCACACTGGAGCCTTTGATGCCTGCATCTGCACCGGCTTTGAATACGGGCATGGGGGCGAAAGCTGCCTGACCAACGATCTGCGACTTGGTGGCATCGTTCGAATCACTATACTGGAACAGCCAGTTTACAGCGAAAGCGCTCTTGCCAGCCAGGAAATCTGCTTCGACAGCGTTTTCATCAGAAGCCACCGAGCTCGGGTTGGTTAAACCATCGTCAATGGTTTGCTTCATCCAGGTCAATGTTTGAACACCCTGGTCGTTGTTGAAGGCTGGCTTGCCGCTTGCATCCACGAACGCTCCGCCGTTACCAAAGAGCAATACCGCGAAATCACAGACGACGCCTTCCTTTTGGTTCCAGGACCAGATGACAGGGAATTCAGCAATACCCTTTTGCTTGATGATTTTTGCCTGGTCAACCAGTTCCTCCCAGGTTTTGGGTGGGGCGGCAATACCGGCTTTCTGCAGCATATCCTTGTTGTACATGAAATATTTTACATCCATCAACCAGGGCATGCCGTAGATCTTGCCGTTGCGCGTAATTCCGTTCCAGGAAGCCGGGAACATTCCGGATTTCATTTCGGGGGTAACGCGGTTGGTTACATCCAGCAAATATCCGTTTTTGATGAACTCATCCGGCCAGATGACGTCAATCATGGCGGCATCGTAAGCCGGCGGCTTGGCAGCCATGCCGGTCACGATCTTATCATGGACATTATCGTAGCCCACATATTCCATCGAGACCTTGATATCAGGATTCTTGGCTTCGAAATCGCGGGCGATCTGATCGATCTCGGCCGGCTTTAAACCAGCCTGGTCCATGCTCATCACATGGATTGTTACGGGTCCTGCGGCTGCTTTGGGGGCGCAGCCCACCGTTCCGACTAAGAACAGCAGGGCCAGGACGAAAAGGGTGATCTTGTACAAAGAACGCATGGTTTCTTCTCCTTTTGACAGACTGAAATCTATCTTCCTCTTAACCGGTTCCTCTTTATCTATACCCTTCTGTCACCTCCTTCTCAGGATAACTTATGCACTACGTAGAAATTGGATGTATTGTGCAGCACCGTTACAATGGCTCCCATGACCGTTGCCCGCAAACCCAGGTTTGAAATTTCCAACCTGGGGAGTGAGGGGATCGTCCCTTTTTCGCGTTTTGCGATGGACTCTGCCAGCATATCCGCAAAAGGTGTAATGGGGCCGCCCAGCACAATCAGCTCCGGGTCAAACGAAACAGACAGGTTGGCTATGGCGATCGTCAAATAATCCACGGTCTCGTCAATAATGTCCCGGGCCCACTGCCGGCCTTCCCGGGCTGCCTCAAAGATTTCTTCACTGGACAGATTGTTTGCAGACTTTGTAAATTCACGCGCCCTTTTCACCATGCCGGTGGCAGACGCAACGCTTTCGAGCGCCCCAAAATCAATAAAACTTTTCCCAAGGAACTCGCGTCCGGGGATCATATGACCGATCTCACCGGAGGCTTCGCTGAACCCCCTGTAGAGCGTCCCATCAATGATGATGCCCGCCCCTATGCCGGCTCCAATGGTGATCAAAACCATGTTTTGCACATTTTGTCCGGCGCCGAACCAAAGTTCCCCCAATGCCGCCAGGTTTACATCGTTATCCACCGTGATGGGCAGTTTATAGCGTTCGTTCAACCTGGCCTTGAGAGGGAAGTCTTTCCAGTTTAATGCGTAGGCCCACTTTACGATCCCCTCCTGGTGGTGCGTTATCCCGGGCGCGCCCACTCCGATGCCGCGCACACATCGGTCTTGAAGTCCGGGACGAGCTAACAGGTCGTCAATCAGTTTCGTAAGCAGGTCATAACAGGCCTCTCCAGATGCCCCCTCCCGCTCCATGGTCACTTCATCAATAATGTGGCCGCCTATTTCAGAGATCGCACCGTAGAGTTTCGTGCCGCCCATATCAACCCCTACCACTACATTTCCCTCAGCATTGAACTCCAGGAGGGGTCGCCGGCGCCCACCGCTCCACTCGGTCTCGCCTTGTGGACGGACAAACCCTTCCTCTATCAGCTTATCCACGATCCGCATGACGGTAGGCAGGCTGACATCCAACTGCTTGGCGATTGTCGTCCGCGCGATAGGGCTTTGTCGCCGGACGATCTCCAGGATTGCAGAACGGTTGATCCCGCGCATTTCTGTGGCTGTTATGGTGCGCTGTTTAATCATGGCCGTACACCTGAGGTTTCATGGGCTGTTATTTACACAGTGTAATAATTACTTACATGGAGTTAATTACATTGTATCTTTTTTTGAGAAAAAGTCAATCAGGAATTTAAGGAAATAAAGCCTGAAAACTATCTTGACGCTTTTTCGCTTTACCCGTAAGATAAGCCCGCCAATAGAACATTCTTTCAGCAAAAAGGAAATTCACCGCATAGTTACCAAGCGCAAGGGTTGAAATTTATTTTCCCGGCGGCTTTCACACGTTGCGGTTCAAAAAGGAACCCGTATGGAACTTGGATTAGTCCGCAAGATAGATATCGATAGCGAGATGCAGCAGGCGTATCTGGATTACGCCATGTCGGTCATCGTGTCGCGCGCCCTGCCCGATGCCCGCGATGGTCTCAAACCCGTTCAGCGCCGTATCCTGTATGCCATGTACGACATGGGCATCCGCGCAGACACGCCCTACAAAAAGTCCGCACGTATCGTCGGCGAGGTGCTCGGCAAATATCATCCACATGGCGACGCGGCCGTTTACGAAACGATGGCCCGCCTGGCGCAGGATTTCTCCATGCGTACTATGCTCGTGGATGGGCAGGGCAACTTCGGCTCGGTGGACGGCGACCCGCCCGCCGCCATGCGTTATACCGAGGCGCGCCTGGCTGCGCCCGCTCTGGATATCCTGGCCGACCTCAATAAGAACACGGTCGACTTCATTCCCAATTTCGACGACACGCTGACCGAGCCGAGCGTCTTACCGGCAGCGATCCCCAACCTGCTCGTCAACGGCGCGACCGGCATCGCGGTCGGCATGGCTACCTCCATCCCGCCTCACAACCTCGGTGAAATCGTGGACGCGCTGGTTTACATGCTCGACCGCTGGGAAAAACTCGACGATATCGACGTGGATCAGTTGATGGAATACGTGCAGGGCCCCGACTTCCCAACCGGTGGTGTCATCATCCAGGAGAAAGGCGATGAGGACATCGAGGCCGCGTACGGGTCGGGCCGCGGCCGCGTCACGGTACAGGCCAATGTCCACACCGAGGAGATGGAACGCGGCAAGAGCCGCATCATCGTCACCGAGCTGCCGTACCAGGTCAACAAATCCAGTTTGATCGAGCGTATCGCCGAGCTGGCGCGTGAAGGCCATCTGGACGGTCTGTCCGACCTGCGCGATGAATCCGACCGCCAGGGCATGCGCATCGTCATCGAGCTTACGAAAAATGTGGAGCCTGAAACGGTGCTGCGCGAGCTCTACAAGCGCACGCCCATGCAGTCCACCTTCAGCATTAACCTGCTGGCGTTGGTGGACGGCGAGCCGCGCACGCTCACCCTCAAGGAAGCGTTACGCGTTTATATCGAGCACCGGCTGACGGTCATAAAAAGACGCGCCGAGTTCGACCTGGAAAAGGCAAAGGCACGCGCTCATATCCTTGAAGGCTATCTGGTCGCACTCAAGAATCTGGACGAGGTCATCAACCTCATCCGCAACGCGCCCGATGTGGAAATCGGCGCGCGCAAAACTGATGAAGCGCTTCAAGCTGAGCGAGCTTCAGGCCAACGCCATCCTCGACCTGCAGCTGCGCCGCCTGGCCGCGCTGGAACGCAAAAAGATCGAGACCGAATACAAGGAAATGACCGGGCTGATCAGGGACCTGGAAGGACTTTTGAAATCGCCCAAACGGATGCGCGGGGTGGTAGCCGATGAGTTGTTGAAGGTGAAGGAAGCGTATGGCGACCGCCGCCGGACGCAAATCGTGAATTTAAAGAAAGGCGCCAAGACCGCAAAAATGCTGACCGCCACCGACCTGCTGCCCGACCAGTCGGTGTGGATCGGCGTCACGGCCGATGGCCAGGTGGCGCGCACGCATGAGGACAAGCAGCCGAAACATTCCGGCAACGATGCGCCGCGCTGGCTGGTGAAGGCCTCCACCACCGATACGATCTATTTCGTTTCCAAAGCAGGAAAGGCCGCCGCGATAGCCGTACATGTGATCCCCGAATCGGAAAAACTGACGGAAGGCCCGATGTTCTACAAGGTCTCGCCGCTGACGGAGAATGACACACTGGCGGCCGTCTTTGCCCTGCCTGCCAGAAGATCAGATTTCCCCGCCGAGACCTGCGTTATCACAACCACCCGTTTCGGCATGCTCAAAAAAAGCCTGATCAGCGAATTGCCTGGCCCTTCCTCCCAAACATTCACGCTGGTCAAAGGTGAATGAGGGCGACCGGCTCGGTTGGATCGGGCTGACGGATGGCACGAAGAAGGATGTCCTGCTTGTTACCGCGCAGGGCATGGCGATCCGCTTCAGCGAAGAAGACGTGCGCCCGATGGGACTGGTTGCTGCGGGAGTGAACGGCATCAAGCTGGACGACCAGGACGAAGTGATCGGCATGGAGATCCTGCCCGGTCGAAGGCGAGGTCTTCTTATTAACCAGCGATGGGAAAGCCAAACGGATCGAACAAAAAGAATTCCCCTCACAGGGGCGTTATGGAAAGGGCGTGAGAGCCTGGGACCTGCCCAACAAGGTGAGGCTGGCCGGGGTCGTTACCGACAAGCCAAGCCACATGGCAACGATCCACTTGAGCAAAGGCGCGCCGAAGTCTACGCGGCTCGACGCGGCCGCCATCCGCAAGCGCGCTTCCACCAAAGGCGACGTGGTGGTGGAAGTGAAGCCCGGCGAGGAGGCGGTATCCATCAACGCCGCCTGGACGGCGGACAAATTCATAATGGCGAGCAAGCCGGAGGCGGCGAAATCAGCGGCGAAGAAGCCTGGAAAGAAACCAGCGACGAAGAAGGCTCCGCCCACGAAGAAAAAGAAGGCGGCGCCCGCAAAGAAGGCCGCGAAGAAAAAGAAGTGATCAGCCCATTAAGACCGGCATCCCCCTGCCGGTCTTTTTATTTCTCGCGGTAAAATTCCTCAAATAGCATCATCCACGCAACGCCTTGACAACAAGTTCCCGGAAAACTGGATGTGCGCAGGGCGTATGCCCTGCGCACATCCAGTTTTCCGGATTTCTTCTATTGTGATATTGTCAAAGTAGTTAAAAAAAACTCCTGCTGGAGTTTAGGGATGGGCTTATCATCGTCCTTCAAGGCATTTGGCGAAGGGATGGAAGAAATGTTGGAGAATTTATTGATCGGATGCGGGTTTGCTTTCGCCGCAGCCATTCAACCCGGTCCATTGCAAGCCTTTCTGCTATCCAGTGTGGCACAGAGGGGCTGGAAGCGGACTCTGCCTGCGGCTCTCGCGCCCCTATTGAGTGATGGGCCGATCGCGCTGTTTGTCCTGCTTGTCCTTAACCGCCTGCCTGACGCCATGGGCCGCATCCTGCAGGCTGCCGGCGGCGTGCTTCTCCTCTATCTTGCCTGGGCCGGTTATCGTCAGTGGCGGCAAAAGGCCCCAACAGATTCTGAACAAAAAGGGCCGGCGCCGCGTACTTTGTTCCAGGCAGCCGGCATCAACTTGCTCAACCCCAATCCCTATCTGGGCTGGAGTTCTGGTGTTGGGCCCGGCCTTTCTGGTTGCATGGCATCAGGGTCCGGCGAACGCCGCCGTCTTGATCGTTGCCTTCTACGTAACCATGGTAACCATGTTGGCGGGTACCATCCTGCTTTTTGGTACCACGAGTTTTCTCGGGCCGCGCGGCAGGCATGCTCTGATCCTTATATCGGCCATCACACTCGCGGCGCTCGGCGTTTATCGTCTGCTGACCAGCCTGCTACAGGGCGGGTTTGAGCTGATCCTACCCGCATGTCGGGGGCTTCGCGCTGCATAAAATCCCCGCTCTTGCTCTTCGGGAACTCCGGAGGAGCGGCCCCCGAAAAGCATTGAATAAGTCTGAAACTTAAGAGCAAACACTTATCACTTTGACTTGGAGTAAAACTATGGATTGGATATTCGGTGGTTTCCTGGCAGCCTCGATCGTGCACATGGTGGAAGAGTACTTCTACCCGGGCGGCTTCATGGACCTGATGAAGCGTTTCAACCCCCGTTTTTCGCGCTTCGTCACCGTGCGTATGGCCGTGGTCATAAATGGACTGCAGCTGCTGCTGTGTTTGGTCGCCGTTATCGTCGGAAAGGCGTTGCCAATCTTCAGTATGTCCATAGCGGGCTTATTGTTCTTCAATGCCTTGATGCATGTTGCGGGTTGCGTAAGAACCAGGGGATACGCTCCCGGGGTCATAACCGGCCTCCTGTTCTATCTGCCGCTTTCCATATACGCCTATGCCATTTTTCTCGGTTCAAGCCTGCTGACCTGGGCCGGAGTCATTGCCACTGGCTTATTAGGCCTGTTTTATCAAGCCATCCCGATCGGTTATTTAGCATTTGCAAGCGCCAAAAAATAAAAATTTGTATTTACTAACTAGCTGCCTGACAGTCTTCATAAGGACCTCCGAACGAACGCAGAACGAATCTTTTTTTGCTCTAGTTTTTCCGAGAAATCCGCGTACGTCCGCGTATAGTCCGCGTCCCATTTCTAAATACCCCAGGTAAATTTAGCATTATGAGGAGAATTGCCAGATGAGAGCCGATAACCCCATGCGTAACTTCGATCCGCCTAAAATTGCCCACTACGAGAAGGAGAATTACGTTGCCTATTATCAAAAGGACTGGCTGAAACTCCTGCGCGTTTCGGTGGGCCTCGTGAAAGAGACCTTTGGTCTTTCATGGCTGCAGGCAGTTTATGGCGCATACCTTATCGCCCGCGCCGAGATCGCCTTTGCACCCTTCCCGGAGAACGACCTGCCCGGGACAGAAGCCTACATCACGCGCTTCTACCGGTTCATCAAGAACGTCCACCGCGAGGAATTCGACGTGACTCGCGCCGCAAAGTTGGAGATTAATTGGTGGATTGTTCATCGTAAGCTGTTTGGGAATGCCGAGAATCAGGAATTGGTGGATGCGCTCGCTGGTTTATATGCCGAGGCATATGGAGTTGAGCCTGCAAAAGTTCAGGCTGCCGCCCGCCAGCGCGCCCAGGGCATGCTGTATTCCGATCTTTGGGTGAATGCCGGCAAGCCGGCCGGCAGTCCGCTGCTTGCCCGGGAAGAAGAAGCCCTGCTTCAATCTTACGCCGCCTTGAAAGAGGCCATTCGCAGCTGAATTATATTTACCATTTCTCCCCAATCCCTGATTTATTACAGAATTGCCACAGTGCTGGCAGTCCTTTTTATTTTCCGATACAATGGGGCTCTACCTGGCCCATTGGGTCTCCTTGACTATAGAACAAATGTTCTTTATAATAATGACCACCTACCCCTGGGTTGCTCCCAAAATAGCACCTATGGCATTCTAAGCGTCATTTTTTCAAAAACAACCATATCTGGTGAACCCAGATCTACATAAGAATCAGGATTTTCCGGCGCCCACCCAAATATGGAAGGCTCCGAGATGGTAGCTGCTCATTTAGCCACCGGACAGTTGGCGCTGAAGGTCGTGCCAGGCTTGTCTTTTGTTTATGGAAAACCCGCTGCCCTGTTTTAGATTATTCGGTGATCATACAGAATACTGAGGTCAAAAGATCGAGTATGTACATCTACACCAGGCCATCTCCCGCTTTGCCGCCCTTTCAACAGGGAGGCCTTGATTCACTGTGCGGCTTGTACAGCATTGTGAATGCCGAAAGGTTCATTAACCATTCTTCCAATGAACAGGCCCAGGAATTATTTAATGACGTTGTGTATTTTCTCTCCCGCAAGCGGCTTTTATCAAAGCTGCTGATCGGCGGGGTCATCCACCGGCAGATGCTGTTGATCCTGGAACAAGTGGTGGGCGAGCGTATTTCCAACGTGTGGATCCCGTGGCGCGGTGTCCCCACCCCTGACCTGGATACTTTCTGGAAGTCCATCCAAAATTTCCTGGATGGGACACCCGGTCGGGCGGTGATCCTTGGTCTGAACGGCTACCACGACCATTGGACGGTCATCGAGACTATCACAGACAGGTCCATTCAGTTGTACGATTCGGCTTCCATCAAGCGCCTGCCGCGTTCGTCCTGTACCACGTTCTATACATACGGGCGGCGAAGGCATCTGCTCCTGCCCGCGCAGACCTATTTCCTGTCGAGCGTTGCCAGCACACGAAACTAGGAACCGCATTCTGTTTTTCAGGGAGGAACTTCAATGCACGCCTACGCCAAATCCATCCGCGTTCTTTTCACCGCCCACGCCGACCCCAAACAGGCCGGGCCCATGAAGCGCTACATGCGCGACCAGTTCGAATATCTGGGCATCAAAGTACCCGAGATGGGGAAATTGCTCAAACAGCATATTCACGAGCATGGCCTGCCGCCTATCACCGACCTGGACCCGATCCTGCGCGACCTTTGGGCGCTGCCCCAGCGTGAATTCCAATATGCCGCCAACGGCCTGCTGGAAAAGTTCGAAGCAGCAGCTCCCGCCGGGGTTCATCGAAACGCTGGAATATCTGCTCGTCACCAAATCGTGGTGGGACACCGTGGATACTATTTCCGCCGGTACCCTGGGCGTTCATTTCAAGCGCTACCCGCAGGTGCGAAAGAAATACCTGGCAAAGTGGCGCAGGTCCGACAACTTCTGGCTGCGCCGCGCCACCCTTCTTTTCCAGCTTGGCTATAAAGAGGACACCGATTTCGCACTGCTCTGTGACCTCATCCGCGAGAACCTGGGCTCGAAGGAATTCTTTATCAACAAAGCCATTGGCTGGGCGCTGCGCCAGTACACCCGCGTCGATCCTCAGGGCGTTCGTGATTTCGTGGCTGCCACCCCGCTCCAGCCCCTCAGCGCCCGCGAGGCATTGAAGTGGCTGGAAAAGAGGAAGAAGGCTAAGCCCCAAACTAAGTAGTCGGTCTAAAAAAAATTAGACATAACTAAGTTGCTCTTTCGGGGGCTTAGCCCCCGAAAAGCATAAAACAAGTATAAAGACTTGCGAACCATTACTTGGCCGAGAGAATATTGTTTTACTTTTTTTACCAAAAATATAAGCAAGGAGATTTCCATGGCTTTGACGATCTCGAATAAAGGCTGGGTGGTGATCCCTGCTGAATTACGAAAGAAATATCACCTTGTCCCGGGCGCCCGGGTGGTGATTGTGGATTATGGCGGCGTGCTGTCCATCGTCCCTGCCCCGCAGGATCCGGTCAGGCAGGGGCGCGGTTTACTTAAAGACCTGCCCCCTTTGACAAAAGATCTGATCGAAGAGCGATCTAAAGAACGCAAACGCAAAGAAGCACGAATCAAGAAGTCTAATGGCATCCCATAAAACATTACAGGACTGGCGCCCCAGAGCCAGTCCTTTCTTTTTCCATTACAATTAGCCATCATCTATAGGAGAGAGAACTATGGGCGTCATGCTGCAATCTTTTTACTGGGATTGTCCGCGTGAAGAGGGCAAGGAATTCCAGTGGTGGAACACGATCCGTCAGGAAATCCCTGGGCTGGCAAAGGCCGGGTTTACCGCGTTGTGGCTCCCGCCGGTCCACAAAGCCGCGAATCTGGGCGGCCCCTCGATGGGCTATGACCCCTATGATTATTACGATCTCGGCGAGTTCGACCAGAAAGGCACGGTCCCAACCTGGTTCGGGACCAAGAAAGAGCTCCTGGCGCTTATCAAGGAAGCGCACCAGACGGGTCTCTCGGTCATTGCCGACATTGTCATCAACCACAACTCCGGCGCGGATGCGCAGGAAGTCAACCCGATCACCGGTCAAACGCGCTGGACCCACTTCGATCCCAAGAGCAGGAAGTTCCCGCGCAACTGGCAGTGTTTCCACCCGAATATGTACGAGTCCTGGGACGAGATGGCCTTCGGCGACATGCCCGATCTCTCGCATCGCGATCCCTACGTCTATGCCGAATTGCTGAAGCTGGCGCGCTGGCTGATCGAGAGGGTCGGCTTCGACGGCTTCCGTTATGACTTTGTCAAAGGCTACGGCGCCAACACCATCACGGCCATACAGGAATATCGTTACCTGCGCGCCGGCCAGCCTTTCACGATCTACGGCGTGGCTGAATTTTGGGATAACGCCCGCGCCATCGAGAACTGGGTGGATCTCGCCAATTTCTCCAACAGCAACCCGGTGGACGCCTTCGACTTCCCCTTGCGCGAAATGCTGAAAGCGCTCTGCGATCAATACGGTTTCAGCCTGCGTAACCTGGCCACCTGGGAGACCGTCCTGCAGAAACAGCCGCAGCTCGTTGTCACCTTCGTTGAGAACCACGACCTGCGCGGCGAGGGCCGCCCCATCGTCAACGACAAGCTGCTCGCCTACAGCTACATCCTGACTCACGAGGGCTATCCCTGCGTATTCTGGCATGACTACTTCAACTACAACCTCGCCCTCACCGATACGCCCAACGGCATTGCCGCCCTCGTCCAGGCTCACGAAAAATACGCCGGGGGCGCGGCGCAGACCCTGTACCTCGACGACGACCTTTACATCATGCAGCGTACCGGCTACGCGGATAAGCCGGGGCTGATCTATGTGCTCAATAACCGCGGCGACGATTGGCGCGGCATGTGGGTGACCACCCAATGGCCGAATACCGCATTTGAGCCGGTAGCCTGGTGGGGCAAAAATGATCGTTCGCGTCCCGATAATCAATCCACCGGCTCCGACGGACGCGGGCCCTTCTTCGCCCCGGCCCGCGGCTATACCGTCTATGCAGCCAAATAATTCAAAGGGTATGGACCTATGATCAAGATCAAACTGGCTGAACCGGATCCGACCATCCTGGTATTCGATGGTGAAATCCTGGAATGCTTTTTTATTGATGGCAGCAAACGGTTTCACATCACGCATATTAAAGGTTTCCAACTTGAACCCAACAACAAGGGAAAGTCCTTGCTGACTATCAAGCTAAAAGACGATCCCCTTTTGTTGTGGGTGGATGACGCCAGCCTCCCCAAGGTGAACGAGATGATCACCGAAATACAAAAAGTAGCGGCTTCCTTCACATTATGAGCAGCGACCCTTTGGATATCCACGAACGTCTGCGTGCATTGCTCGATGGTAAAGGCGCCGTCTACCGGGTTATCGAGCATGAGCCGGAAGGCCATACCGAAGTCATCAGCCGGGTGCGAGGCAACCGCATCCAGCAGGCCATCAAGTCCATTGTGGTGCAGGTCAGGCTGAATAAAAAAGAAAATATTTATTGCCTCGCCAACGTCCCCGGCGATTGCCGCGTCGACTTGGATGGGATCAAGGCGCATTTCAACGCAAGCGGTATCGCGATTGCGGCGCGAGAAAAAGCCGAGCAGCTGACCGGCTGCGTGATCGGCTCGATCCCGCCCTTTTCATTTAATGACGGACTTATCCTCCTGGCCGACCCTCTGATCCGGGAGAATGAGGAAGTGGTTTTCAACGCCGGCCGCCTGGACCGTTCCATCTTCATGAAAATGGAGGATTACTTTCGCTTGGCCCAGCCCCAGGTGGTAAAGATCGCCCTACGACCGGGTTAGTGGTTTTCTTGTCAAGTTCTTAAGCCTTTAATTCATCACATATAAACGGCGATACTTGATATAAACTTTGCGAAGATCGTTCCAAAATCCTTTTTTATCTGTGTTTATCCGTGGTGAAACATGGATTTCCAAAGGCTGCCTATGCTTTTTTTCGCAGTGCCCCACCTTCGTAAAGCCCCATAGCACTAACTGATACAATACGTTAAGATAAGCCCCTGATGGTCTCGAGGACTTTGGGGGCTTTTGCTTATGAATACCCTGCTGCTCAAACTCATAATCACGCCCGCACTCATCGGCACAGCCAGCCTGGCCGGTCGCCGCTGGGGACATTCCATCAGCGGCTGGCTTGTGGCTCTGCCACTTACAACCGGCCCCATCACTTTCTTCCTGGCGCTCACGCATGGCCCCGCCTTCGCAGCCACCGCCGCCGCGGGGACACTGGCTGGTGGCTTCTCGCAGGCAGCCTTTGTGTTGTGTTATGCGCGCCTGGCTCCGCATTGGAAATGGCTGCCGACGTTGGCTGCCTCTGTGCTTGTATTTGCAGTGATCACCGCCGCGCTCCAACAATTGATCATACCGCTCGTGCCGCTTTGTCTCTTCGTGTTCGCAGCTTTCACCCTTGCGATCCGGTTGCTGCCTCGCACCGCGAACTCGGCAGTCCTGGCAGAGAGCCTGCCTGCCCGTTGGGATATCCCCCTGCGCATGACGATTGCCACGGTGTTTGTGGTATTGATAACGGGCCTGGCGCCGGCCTTTGGGCCGCGCCTCACCGGGCTGGTCTCTCCCTTTCCGATCTTCACCGCCACCCTGGCAGCCTTTGCACATCACCAATACGGGTTGGACGCGACGGTCAATGTGCTGCGCGGCCTGCTGATGGGGTTGTTCTCCTTTGCAAGTTTCTTTTTTGTCCTTGCCATTATGCTTCAACCGGCGGGGCTGTTCCCCGCTTTCACGGTTGCCATCCTGGTTGTGATCGTTCTTCAAAGCATTTCATTCTGGCTGCTTCACCGCAGACAGGGCTAGAATTGCCTGTATGAAACGCTTCGCCCTTTCCCTGCTCGGCGGGTTGATCTTCCTTTCCGGCGTTCTGCTGGAGATGTCCCTCTCCGGAGGCGTGCTGTGGGGCGAATTGGAGGCCAACACCTATACACCACAGATCGGCGATGCAGGTCTCGCCGTGAGTTGTCCTCTCATGTTGTCGCCCTCCGAATCGGGCACGATCAGCACCTCGATCACCAATACGCTGGATGAGGCCACCAGTCCCGTAGTGACGGCAGAGATCAGCCACGCCGGCGGCCAGCAGCAGTTAAGCCAGACCCTTTCGCTCGCGGCCCACGAAACCCAGACTCTTCGCTGGACGGTGGATCCCTCAGAAATAATATTCGGGAGGCTGATCCTGGTGAACATCGTACAATCGCGTTACAGCGACCTGTCCTCGCGTCAAGGCTCCTGCGGCATTCTGGTCTTCAGTCTGCTGGGGCTGAATGGGGCCGTCTCGTTCGGCTTGTTTTTCTTTACAAGCCTCCTATGTGTAGCGCTGGGTGCGGGCCTCTGGCTGCGTGCGAACCGGCCGCTGAACGAATTTCGGCGCAGCGCGGCTCAGGCTTGTGCCACCATGGCCTGCCTGGCGACAGCCGCCCTCTTGGTTGGGCTCCCGCGTTGGTGGGGATTAATTCTATTCTTTGACTTCTTCACGCTGATCATTATGGCGGTCGTCCTTACCGAGTTCGTGCTTTTCCCCGGGCGCAGAAGAAACTAAAACGTTTACATTTATTCACAGCTCTGATATTGAAGTGCCCCCAGAAATGTAGGGCAAATGGTTAATTTGCCCTCGCGAAGCCGCGCCGCCGTCAGAGGCAGACCCACCTTAATGGGCTTTTGCTCTTGTATCCAATTTCATATTATAAAGTTCAAGGAAAAGGAAGGCGAAAGACAGGATGAAATTCGTAGCCATGGCGTGCGAGGCATTGTCGTTCTGAAAACCGGAAAGGACGAAGAGAAAGCCGCCTCCGGCAGCGACAACGATTCCGATAAAGCTTAAAACTCCGAACACCTGAACACTCCTAAGCCCCGACCTGAGCGCCATCACCAGGTTTACAAGGGAGACCGCTAATAGAATACCTCCCATCAGCGCATGGAGATACGCCACGCCTCCAACCTGGTCGAGCGCTCCCCGGAAAGCCGCAATCGAAAAATTGAACGGGGAGATGGATGGGGGGTCCGACATGATCACGGTGATGCCAAGCTCATACTGGATCAGCAGCATCACCAAAATAGCCATTACCATTGTCCGCAGCGACTTATATTGATCTGTCACCGATCAGGCCTCCTGGTCATCTATGCGGATCGAACCGTGCTGAACTCTAGGGTGCATATAATTCATACTCAATACCATTAATAAAGTATGTTTCAAATTCCGCTCATTTGTGCTAAGATTGGCGAAAACACAGGAAAAGCAACATGGAACTCAGCTTATCTGCCCGCCAGCCTTTTAACTTCTTGTCAGTGGTCAATTCACATGGATGGGTGCAGCTTGCACCTTTTCGTTTTAACGAAACCGACCGGGTTTTGTTCTACACAGGCTGTCTTTCGAATGGCCGTGTGGTGGATCACCACATTTCGGAAGCGCCGAAGGGCGTCAATATTACTGTAGCTGGACGGCTGAGCAAGGCCGAGCAAAACGAGATTGCCCAAAAAGTAACCTGGATGTTCGGCCTGGACCAGGACTTCAAAACCTTCTACAAGACCATTGGCAAAGAACCGAAACTAAGACATGCCCAAAAACTGGCGCGTGGCCGCGTCCTGCGCTCACCGACTTTCTTCGAAGACGTCCTGAAAACCATATTGACCACAAACACGCTGTGGGCAGCGACCAAACGCATGAACCTCAATCTGATCGCCTCCTTCGGCGATGCATTGGCTGGGACCGAATTTAAGTCCTTCCCCGCCCCCGCTCGCATTGCGGCTTCCAGTCCCGATGTCCTGCGCGCAGTGAACCGTGTCGGTTATCGGGCGCCGTACATCCATGAACTGGCTGCGCGCGTGGCTTCCGGTGACTTGGACCTCGAGTTGTACAAGACGTCCACCCTGCCCACCCTCGAATTGCGCAAAGAGTTGATGAAGATCGCGGGTGTGGGGCCCTACGCAGCGGCCAACCTGTTGATGATCCTTGGTCGCTCTGATTTCATCCCGATCGATTCCTATGCAATGAAGATGGTCTCTCTGGAGTGGTACCGGGGCAAGCCTGTCACGGCCAAACAAGTGGAAAAGCGCTTTGAAAAGTGGGGCGAATTTAAAGGCCTGGCCTTCTGGTTCTGGGATTGGAAGTAATTCGTATTTGTACTGTAACCGAAAAAAGAATGAATGTGTGCGGGGACATGCCCCGCACACATTCATTCTTTTTTCGGTATCTTTCGCCCCAGGCTGGAAGCCTGGGGCGAAAGGATGAGCAGATACGATCTGGTATGATCAAGGCTGTATTTTCTCCCCGGGCTGAAAGCGTGGGGAGAAGGTGTAAGTAGCTCGACCATGTCACATTAGAAGAAATCCCCGATTTTTGGGATCTGGGGCAGGTGTTCCACCCTGCCCCAGATCCCAAAAATCGGACATCCCTTGAATAATGTGACATTTTCAAGGTAGATAGAGGCTGAGATGTTTAATAATTTTGAACACCGCCATGAGCAGCTCGCGAGCACCCGCGATTTTTTGAAACGCATGCTTCGTTTTGCAGCCCTGGCCACCGGCATCATCCTGGCTTCACTCGGGATCGGGATCCTGGGTTATCACTATCTCGAAGGCCTGTCATGGATCAATTCATTATTGAATGCCTCCATGATCCTGGGAGGCATGGGGCCCGTAGCCCCTCTGCAAACCACAGCCGGCAAGTTGTTTGCTTCTTTCTATGCCTTGTTCTCCGGCATGGTCTTCCTCGTTGCCGTGGGCGTTCTGATCGCCCCGATCTTCCATCGTTTTTTGCACCACTTCCATCTTGAGATCGAAGGCGGGCAGGATAATTGAAGCAAAAGTCGTAGCTACCCACCGCCCCCGCCTGAAATTCTTCGTCCCAGGCCGAAAGCGCGGAACCGAGGTACTGTAAAGCAGTATCAGCACTGTCAATACGAAAGTAAAACCCTCTTGAATGCGTCTGAACTCCAGCCTCTTCGCTTCCTGGACCAACCCATAGAAGTCTTCTTCAGTTCCCCGCCCGCCTACGAAAAATCGCCGCCCTGTCCCGATGGCTTCGTGTGGGAAGACCGGAAATACCTTGTCGTCGCAAAAACTTTCTGAGTGGACCGACTTTACCCGCCGCGGACGGGCTGCGCGTAACATGCGCCCCGCCCACGCCGAAGTCGCCTCCGGCCGAGGCTCGTTGAACGTGGGCCGCTTCTTCTTCCGGGTGCGGGTTGATACCGGCCAGGTCTTCGACCTCACCTATGACCGCGCTATGAAGAATGTGGACGACCGCAAAGGTCAGTGGCTCCTGTATCGCGAGATGAAAGCCGAATGACAATACCCACAGTAGACGACGCGCCGCCGCCCAAAGAAAATACAGATACAACCCTGCCCTGGTCATTGGATGATGCCTGGATAGGTGTCGGATTATTGGTGATCATCCAGGTCGCGTTGGCTCTGACGGTCCTGGTATCCAAGCCGCCGAAAGTATATGGCTCTATTATCGTAGTGTTTCTCGAGCTGGTGTATATATTCCCGGCTCTGATCATCCTGTCCCTCAGGCACGCAAGCTTCGGTCTCCTCGGCTACCGGAAGTTCGACTCGCGTTTTATTGTGATCGGTGTCAGCCTGGTGTTGGCCTCTTACGTGGTTACCCTTATCAACAACAACTTATTCGTGATGTTCGGCAAGGACATTCAGGCGGACGAAATTCAAAAGCTTCTGAGTGAACTGGCCTCACCCTATGCCTTTATTTTCACAGCCGTCATCATCGCCCCCTTTGTGGAAGAGTCCTTTTTTCGCGGTTTCCTCTTCGCCGGTTTCCGCCAGCGCTATGGCTACCAAAAGGCAGCCATATTAAGTTCCGCCATCTTTGCGGCCGCTCACCTCCAGATATCCGTGCTTGTCCCCACCTTCCTTCTGGGCTATATATTTTCCTATCTGTACCAGAAATCCAATTCCATATTTCCGGGCATGCTCATGCATTTTCTGGTCAATGCCTTTGGCATATTTACGATCCTTGCGCTCACCCGGTCGGGCGTGCTGTAACTACTCACCTCCCCGTTGAAGCTAAAGCTGCGCGAGTAGATACGGCGTGCCTATTCCTCGGTGATCAGCCTCACCTGGCTTTCATAGAAAACATAATCCCAGGCCCAGTTGATCAGCACTACCAGCCGGTTGCGGAAGCCGATGATCCGGTAAATATGCAGCGCCACCCAGATCATCCAGGCAATGAAGCCGCTGAACGATAGGCCCCCGATGTGCGCCACCGCGGCATTGCGCCCAATTGTCGCCAGCAGGCCGGGGTCCTTGTAAACAAAGGCTTCAGTTTTCCTTCCCTTGAGCATTCTTCCAATGTTAAGAACGGTGGCTTTTGCCTGCTGCTGCGCGACTGTCGCCAGCATGGGCAGCGGCTGGCTGTTTTCCTGCATGGGGTGCGCCGCGTCGCCGATGACGAAGACCTCGGGGTGGCCCGGCAGCTGCAGGGTTGCCTCGGTCGGGACCTGGCCTGATGCCGCCTGCTTAACTCCCAGCCGGCCCGCCAGGTCGGCCGCGCGCACGCCCGCCGTCCAGATGAGCGTCTGGGTTTCAATCTGCTTGCCATCGCCCAGTGTAACCCGGCTGCCATCATAATTTGTCACTTTTGTATCGAGGCGTATTTCCACGTGCTTGCCGGACAGCAGGTCAAAAGTAGCCTTGCGCAGCTCCTGCGGATAGGGTCCCATCAAATGATCGGCGGCCTCCAGCAGCAAAACACGCACCTCGTTTAGGTCCATTTGCGGATAATCTTTGGTCAACACATGGCTGATCAGCTCGGCCAGCGCGCCGGCAGTCTCGACTCCGGTGGGTCCGCCGCCGACGACCACGAAGGTCAACAGGGCGCGGCGCTTATCGGCATCGGCCTCACGGCTGGCTTTCTCGAACATCCCAAATAGATGGTTGCGGGTGGCCACGGCGCTTTCGATGCCCTTCAGCTGGAAACCGTTCTGTTCTATGGCTTGCATGCCGAAGAAATTGGTCTGCCCGCCCACAGCCAGGATCAAATAATCGTAAGCGATCACCGAGCCGTTCATCTTGACGTAGCGGGAATCGAAATCAACTGCTGTCACTTCTCCCATCTGGAAGGTTAGGTTCTTCTGATGCCGGAAAATCGTCCTCAGCGGGTAGGCGATCTGGGACGGGACCAACCCCGCAATGGCGACCTGGTAGAGCAAAGGTTGGAAGAGATGATAGTTTTGCCTGTCGATCAGCGTAATGCGGACCGGGTCTTTCGCCAGTTTTTGAGCGGCCTGCAAGCCTCCGAAGCCTGCGCCGACGATCACTACATGGGGAAGTGTTTGTGTGTTCATATTCGCCTCTGAGTAATCTGGGTTCGGGACGAGGCTCGTAGTCGCGACTTTAGTCGCTTTTTACTGCAAATTCCTTATCCCGAGCCGAGGAAAGTTGGAAATATCCATATGTGAAATAATTCACTATTATTATACCTAAATTCATCTATTTTGTAAAGATAGTGCTCCACTGAGGATTCCCCTTCTTATAATCCGTGTTTCCGTACTTCCGCGTCTACATTTTTCCCTGTTTCTGTCTCTACGTGTTTACCTGTTTCCCTGTCTACGCTTTTTCCGCCACGGGGTTCATCTCCGGTTATCTCTCCTCAACGCGAATTTTGAATACTCTCCTATCGGCGCTCTTTGATTATCCTTGATAGCTTTCGGAGGGGCCTGCAAGTCTTCATTCGCCATAATCGGGAAAATCCAATTCGAAGGAGAATGCCATGAAAGCCATCTTCACCATCCTGCCCGATTTCCTGAGAAACCCTGATGATTTTTTTAAGAGCATCCGCGACGACCAGCAAGTGAAGTCGAAAGCGATCACCTTGAGCATTGCTTCTTTCATATTCCTGATGGCGTACGGCTTCACGATCGGAATTTACAAAAGCCCCCTGCAGGCGGTTTCATCTGCGATCAAAATTCCCATTCTCTTCCTCTCCAGCATGGCCTTTTGCCTGCCAGCCCTCTACTTCTTTTCACTGGCCTTACTGGGTACTCCTCTACGGATGATCCAGGTGCTCACCGTCGTCTTATCCGGAATTGCGGTGACCGCCTTCCTGATGTTGGGCTTGGCCCCCATTACGCTGTTCTTCGTGTTGACCTCCAATAACTATCCGTTCTTTCAGTTGCTGGCGGTGCTCTTCGTCGGCATCAGTGCATTGATCGGGGTCTACTTTTTATGGCGCGGCATGACCCTGGTCGAATCAACACGCGAAGATGCGATCAAGCACGTGGGGCGACGCATCCTGGGGTTATGGATGGTCCTCTACGGCTTTGTAGGGACGCAGATGACCTGGAGATTAAGTCCGTTCATCGGCAAGCCGGGTGATCCCTTTTACCTCATCAAACCCACCCGTGACAATTTCTACGTGGATGTCTTGCACGCCGTCCAGCAGACTCTCAACGTTCCCTCTCTAGACCTAAACCTGGATACGCCCTTGATGATGGCTGGCCTGTGCCTGGTCGGCCTCGTCCTTATGTTCATCGTTGTCATGACTTTTTTGAAATCCGGCCTGATCAGAAAAGAAAAGATTGCATCTACCTCTGATCCGGTTGTCGGTTTGACCGGAAAATGAGCATGGGCGGGGCGTTATCCCTATATTTGTCTCCATCCTCTCCCCTCCCCGGCTTGAATTGCCCGAATAAAAAAGGATCTGCGCCGGGCATATGCCCGGCGCAGATCTTTTTTATTCGAACCTTTTTTCCAGGCTGAAAGCCCGAGACAAAATTCTTGCCCGAAAAAATTTATGTCTCGCCCTGCCCTTCACCTGACCCAAAATTGGAAACTACTAAATCCTATCTGCGCAAGTTGGAGCGGCACGCCCGCGAGCTGAGCGATCAAACCGACCAGGCCCCAGAATGCACTATTGATGAAGGGGACATACCAGAGCACGAAGAAGAGAGCAATGGATAACATCCCTCGGGTTTGCTCCAGGCTGGCGCGCAGGTTCATGGGCAGGTAAGGCTCGATCGCGCCGAAACCGTCGAAGGGCGGCAGCGGGATCAGGTTCAGCACGAGAGCCGATACCTGCAAGAAGGCCAGGAAGCCCAACCCCGGCCAGATGCCGCCGGCTGTAACCGGCGCGAAGCGCAGCACCAGGCCGAGCACGATAGCCAGCACCAGGTTCGCGGTTGGCCCAGCCAGCGACACCGCGCTGATCCATCCGCGGCTGCGCAGGCGCCACGTCTCAATGTAGACCGCACCGCCGGGCAGGCCGATGCCGCCCAGCACCAGGAATAACAAAGGCAGGAGCAGCGAATAGACCGGGTGAGTGTACTTGAGCGGGTTGAAAGTGAGATAGCCCTTTTCACGGACGGTGGTATCGCCGCCGTAATAAGCTACCAGCGCGTGCGAGAACTCATGCAGGCAAAGCGAAAAGATCCAGCCAACCAGCACAACAATAAAAGTCATTTGCTCTAATATCCTTTTGGATGCGATTTATGCCAATCCCAGGCGCTCGAAATGATATCCTGAAGGTCGGCGTGCCGGGGTTCCCAGCCTAATTCGGTGCGTATCCTTTCAGATGATGCCACCAGCCGTGACGGATCGCCCGCCCGACGAGCCAATACCACGGCTGGGATCGGGTGTCCCGTGACTTTCCTGGCCGTCTCGATCACCTCGCGTACCGAGAAGCCCCGTCCGCTCCCCAGGTTATAGACCAACCGGTCGGACGCGCCGAGAGCCTCGAGCGCCAGCAAATGTGCAGCCACCAGGTCCGCAATATGGACGTAATCGCGGATGCAGGTGCCGTCGGGGGTCGGATAATCCTCGCCGAAGATGGAAGCCGATTTGCTCTGTCCCAACGCGACCCGCAGTACCAGCGGGATGAGATGCGATTCGGGTTGGTGCGCCTCGCCCCGCCCGGGCAGGGCCCCGCTCGCGTTGAAGTATCGCAGTGCCGCAAAGTGCAGGCCGTGGATCCGGCGGTACCACTCCAGGCTTTGCTCCACCATGAGCTTGGTGTGCCCATAGACGTTCGTCGGGCCGAGCGGCGACTTTTCCGTCAGCGGCTCATCGCTCGATTGGTATACCGCAGCCGTGGACGAAAGCACGAATCGTTTCACGCCGGCCAGCACTGACATCTCGATCAGCGATAGCGAATTGCTCAGGTTATTAAAATAGAAGCGCCCGGGGTCCTTCATCGATTTGCCCGCCTCGATGAACGCCGCGAAGTGCAGGACCGCATCGAACGGTTGGGTGGTCAGTGCCTTCGACAGGGAGCGGTGGTCTTCCAGCGCGGCCTCGATAAAGCGCGCGCCCTTCGGCACCGCGGCCTGGTGCCCCGTAACCAGCGAGTCGTACACTGTGACAGAGTGCCCCGCCTTGAGCAGGGCTTCGGCAGTGGCAGAACCGATATATCCTGCCCCGCCCGTTAGGAATATATTCATGGGTTGCCTTTGACCGTCAAAGGATGATATGTCCGTTCATCTTACGGGAAATATAACACAGCGTCAAGCGGGCTTTCAAATCAGAAAGGTTGCCACCGGTGCGCACGTTTTCTAACAGAAACCTTAAAAGATTTCCGCCGTCCCGCCCCAATGCACTTACGGGGTGCTCTTTGTGGTAAGAGCTTTTCAGAAAAGTCTTTGTTTATCTCCGGCTATCTCGTATATCTCAGTTTATCTCCGGTTGTCTCTTCTGTCTCGCCTCTGCGTACTTACAGAATTTTCCTTCGTGTTCCTTTGAGCCCTTTGTGGTAAGAGCTCTTCGGAGAGATTTTTGTTTATCTCCGGTAAATCCGAAACCTATGGCGTAAAAGTGATCGTGTCAGTAACGCACATACCGCTTTGTCCGGTATCCGAGCAAAGTGTAATAGCTGGCGCGCAGCTTGTGCCCGGTGGGGTCATAGGTGAATCCCGGCGCGCTGACGTTGACAGCCTTGCCCGCCAACAGCGTTTTTCTGCTGCTCGACGTTGTGCAGTCTGGGTTATCGACAAAACCGTCCGTGGAACTGTAATTGGAGTTCGAGGTAACCGTATCCTTCAGGCTTATGCCGACCGACCTGAACGTGACCAGGCCGGTATTCTTTAATCGGATCTCCGGCCACCAGCCGGTGCAAACAACCATTCCCGAATAAGAAGCATCGAAATCTGGAGCCGGCGTAGCCGTCGCGGTCGGTGTCGGTGGAGGGGTATACATGGGCAGGATGTAGGTAAGGCCTGTCACAGTGGCATACTCGCCCCACACCCAGCAATATTCACCGCTCGAATCCGGGTTTTTAATATACCAGTACATCCCCGAAGGATCGCGGGCGTACACCTGGACCGTCTTTCCCACCGGTAGCGCGCCGACCTGATCGTAGATCTTTCCCGGACCGACGCGGCAGTTGGTCGCAACTGAAACACTGATCTGCGGCAGGAAGGGTGTGGGTGTAAAGTACAGCGTGGGTGTGGCCGTTTCCGTGGAAGTCTGGCTTGACGGGCTCAAGAGTTACCGCCCCGTTCGGCGAAGGCGATGCCTGGATAGTCGGAGAAGAAGCCGCCGGTAAAGCGCTTTGCGTCGCTTCAATGATCGCATTCAAAGTCACCGCAAGCGAAGTGCCTATCGCATTCTGGTCCGCCTGGGGCACGCCTGGCAGCACACAGGCAAGGATACCTGACAATAAAACGAATACCAGTAAGGAAGTCCGATAGTGGTAACGCATTTTGCCTCCTTACAATAAACCGGCGGTGATCAACGAATGGATGGTACACACCGTTATCCCGCTGGTCATCCATGAAAACGACCTTTTAGACATCCCCATATGACATCATTAAGCAATCGATGATAATGAAACGTACATTTCGAATGGAAAGTTCCCAAAAATCCTTCTTATCTCTGTCTATCTCTGCTCATCTCCGCCGTTTCGCCCCGATGCCCTTTCGGGTTCATCTCTGGTGAATTTCAACCTTAGACACACCTCTTATAGCTTCGGTTCACTCTTATGCCAGTCTGTCACTTGCTGATAGGCGTAGGCGACCCGCAGCAGCAGATCCTCCCGGAAATACGGTGCGATCAATTGCAAACCCACCGGCAAATGATTTGAATCAAAGCCCGCGTTAAGCGAGATCCCCGGCACACCCGCCAGGTTCGCCGGCAAAGTGAACACATCCTCCAAATACATCGCAAGCGGGTCGTTCACATGTTCGCCGATCTTGAAAGCTGTGTTGGGCGCCGTGGGGGCTGCGATCACATCCACCTCCTGGAACGCGGATTCAAAGTCGCGCTTGATGAGCGTGCGCACCTTCTGCGCCTGGCCGTAATAAGCATCGTAATACCCTGCCGACAGGGCATACGTTCCGATCATGATACGGCGCGCCACCTCCGGCCCGAAGCGCCGCCCGCGCGTGCGGGAAAAGACCTCCCACAGGTTATTCGCTTCTTCGCGCGGCCCATAGCGGACGCCGTCATAGCGCGCCAGGTTGGCCGAGGCTTCGGCCGGAGCCAGTATGTAATAGACAGGCAGTGCATATTCGGTATGCGGCAGGCTGATCTCGCGGACTTCCGCGCCCAGGCCCCTCAACACCTCAATGGCAGCACGCGTCTTTTCTTCGACCTCGGGCTGGATGCCCTTTATAAAATATTCTTTTGGCACCCCGATCTTTAGCCCGCGCACCGCTCCCTTGTCGAATTGGATCTGCGGGACCGGCGTATTCACCGACGTTGCATCCAGCGGGTCGTGCCCCGCCATGACGGAAAAGATCGCGGCCACGTCTTCCGCCGTCCGGCCAAAGGCGCCCACCGTATCGAGCGAAGAGCCAAAGGCCACCAGTCCATAGCGTGAGACGCGGCCGTACGTCGTCTTGAGTCCCGTCACCCCGCACAGTGAGGCGGGCTGGCGGACGCTCCCACCCGTATCGGTCCCAAGCGATGCAGGCACGTAGCGCGCCGCCACCGCGGCCGCGCTGCCCCCCGACGAGCCGCCGGGTACACGCTGCCAGGTCCCAGGGGTTATGGGTCACACCATAGGCGGAGTGTTCCGTGGATGAGCCCATGGCGAACTCATCCATGTTGGTCTTGCCGATGACAATGATGCCGGCTTCCAATAATCGTTTTACCGACGTTGCGGTGAAGGGCGGAACAAAGCCCTCCAATATCTTCGAGCCGCAGGTGCACGGCAGCCCGGCAACCGTCAGCACATCTTTGATCGCGATCGGAATGCCCAGTAGGGGCGCAATATATTGCGCCCCTGCATGTTGCGCCCCGGTCGATTTCCGTGTCTTATCGGCTTCATCCGCCTGCTTCAATGCGGACTCGCCTGCAACGTGCAAAAAGGCATGTAGTGAGGGCTCGAGCTTCGACATGCGGTCCAGCGTGGCCTGCACGAGCTCGCGGCTGGAGTACTCGCCTTTGTTCAGGCCGGCCTGCATTTCAGTGAGAGTGAGAGCGGTGAGATCAGTCATGTTTTGCTGCAAGAAGTTTTTATTTATTTCCCTAAAGCAATGGTTCCGAGGTTTTTACAAGGTACCCCTTCGTGTTCCTTTGAGCCCTTTGTGGTGAGAGCTCTTCAGAAACGTTCCGGTTGATTTCGCGTGTTATTCAAACACCGGCGGGATCTTGAATTGCTTGTCCTCAGCCTCCGGCGCGTTCTTAAGCAGCTCTTCCGTAGCCAGACCCGGACGCACCTCGTCCGCACGCAGCGTCATCTGTGGCAGCCCGCCGCCGTACGTAGGCGGGACGTCGGTTGTATCCAGCTCGCGCAGCTTCGCGATGTAATCGAGGATCGCCGAAAGCTGTTCGCGATACAGCGTTTCCTGTTCGCCCGTCAGTTCCAGGCGCGCCAGCTTGGAAATATGTTGGACTTCTTTTTGTGTCAGTGCCATGCTGAAATTATAACAGTGGAAGCTTAACAAGCCCCCTGACACTTTGGTATGGCAGGAGCCTTCTACCTTTGCAAACGGAAGGCGGACATCTGTACTATCCCCGGTTAATTTATTAACAAACGCCCTTTACGGTCTCGGCGTTAACGAATATTTTGAATAGGAGAGTTCGAAAAAAATCCTTTTTTATCTCCGCTTATCTCCGCCGTTTCGCCCCGATGCACTTACGGGGTTTATCTCTGGTTATCTCCGTGTCAACGAATACCCTCTACGGTCCCGGCGTCAGGCTGGGACCCTGACCACTGTCCACACTCCACCCATCTGCATACCACTGCAAATACTCCGCGACGTGCGCGCCCCAGTAAGCCTCGCTGTGGTCCCCGGTATACAAATGCCATTCATGCGCGATGCCGTACGTGCTGAGCAGTTGCTCGAACTGCACGATCGAACCGAGCTCCGAATCCCGGTCGCCCGCGTCGATCCACACCCGCGGCCACGAATCGGACGGGACAGAGCGCACCCAATTCTTCACATAGGGCGTGTCCACCGTGGAGATGGCGGGGGAGTGTAAACCGAGCTCGCCAAACAGATTGTAGTTGGTCAACCCGAGTTGCACCGTCCAACCCCCGCCGCGTGACAGCCCCCCTAAAGCGCGGTGATCGCGATCGGCCAGGGTGCGAAAGTTCTGGTCAACATAGGGAATAAGATAATTGATCAACCGGTCGCCGAAACCCGCGCCTGCCGCCACGTTCCAGTAGCGGTCATCGGGGAACACCATAATGAAGGGAACCGCCTGGCCCGAGTGAATAAGTGCATCCGCCGCCTGCGGTGCGCCGAGCCGCACCCATTCGTCGTCTACGTAAGTCTGCCCGTGAAGCAGATAAAGCACCGGGTACTTCTCGGTTGTTTGAACATCGTAGCAGGGCGGGAGATAGATCAGGAACGGCTGCGGAGGTTTTGTCGTATCCACAGAACCCGTGCCCACGCGCCCCGGCTGGGTGAGACAGGTGAGCGGCGTAGCTGTTGGGATCACGGTAGGTTTGGCTGTCGCAGAAGGCAGCGGCGTAGAGCTTGGAGGCAGCTGTGTGGCTGTTGGGCCCGGCTGATTGGAAGGCGAGCAGGCTGAAATTGCAAGAAGGAATACAAGAAACAGGCAAATACGGAGACGAGTCATCTAAGTCCTATGCTTGACGGGGGGTAATCCTTCGCATTATACTCGTCCAGCTACGGTATCTACCGTACGGCGCTTTCGGGAGCAGCCAAACCAAAGGTTGTTTGTCATTGCGAGCGTGGTTGAGCCGACGTGTGCTTTCCCGTCGTATCGAAACCCAGCGCCAGGATCACAGGGGTAAATTACCAGCAAAAGAACACATCGGGGTGTAGCGCAGTTGGTAGCGCGCTTGCTTTGGGAGCAAGAGGTCCCGGGTTCAAATCCCGGCACCCCGACAGATAGCCAAACACCGCCATAACTTTCGGGTATGGCGGTGTTTTGTATTAGCTAGACCATAGTCATTCAAGAATGGAATCTTGTCTCCGTTGAATTGACGAATGCCAAGATATATCTTGCTTTCGAAGGGCAAGACATCGGTAGGCAGCGGGCAGAATTCATTTCCTTATTCCAGATATCTCATCCAAGCAAGGACGTCATGGTGAGCGTAGCAAAGAAAAACCTTGAGAGGGCGATTGGTCCCGGATTTGGTTTATTATCTTTGGCGCTGATTGAGCACAACGGAAACCGACCGCACCTGTTGCATTTACTGGATTGTCCTGGCCACGATAAGACACACTGATTTCGTTGGTGTACTGGTTGAATGCGCCGCCACGTTGGACTTTTAGAGTTCCTGTTGCTGGGCCGAGCGGATTTACTTCCGAAGCGATCTCATAATACGAATCGGAATACCAATCTGATACCCATTCCCAAACATTTCCCATCATGTCATAAAGGCCATATGGGCTTACTCCGCCTGGATAACTGCCTACTTCGACAGCGTCACCGGTGTCACACAGGTCATAATTGGCCCTGGTGCAATCGAGCTCTTTCCCCCAAGGAAATGGACGAAAATCACTTCCTCCTCGCGCGGCTTTTTCCCATTCGGCTTCCGTAGGTAGGCGTCCTCCCCGCCACTGACAAAAATTATCGGACTGTTGCCACGTCACGTAGATGACAGGGTAGTGTTCGAACTTCGGGTTATCATAATAGGAAGGATGGGTATATGAACGCGGGGATATGGAGAGGCACACACTCCATCGTTGACACAGGTCTTATATTCAGCATTGGTCACTTCATACAAGTCCATAGTAGTATGAATTCAAAAAAACGGTATGCACAGGTGCTTCATCGTAATAAACATCCCGCCCCATAATGAAATCGCCAACGGGTATTAAATTCATGGGTACATTGTGATCATCTATTTTAGAGGCAGATGGTTGGTCTTTCAAATAATTTGATCTGACCAGAAGTCCAGCCCCTATGATCAAAACGCAAATCAACCCACAAAGACAAAGGATGATCAACAAAGCGGCTAAAGCGATGATCGAGTTTGAATTACTGCCGGAAGAAGCTTCCACATTGCCCTCTACTCTTATCAATTTTTGTCAGACTACGCAACTACATCTTCCCCGCCAAACCGGCACAAAGACATTATACGAGCATTTTCACCTAGAAGATGAGTATGTTACTTTAGGCCTCTACGATGCTCGCTTTTTCTATGAACACACTACCTGTTTTCTAATCGAGGATGGCAGGCTATACTTCGCATGGTTGAATTCTTGCCTGTCTCAAAAACGATCTTGCTCACAGCTCGGTAGATAGCGTCAGCATACCATGCCGAAGACAGTCCGGTTAAGTCGGTCTTGGGCGCAAATATTTATTATTATCATTGAATTGTCCATCCGCCATCGATCATCAACGTTGCTCCGGTTATTAATGAAGCCTGAGGAGATGCCAGGAAAACAACCGGCGCAGCAACTTCTTCAGGAATACCTACTCGTCCTAACGGAATTCTCTTTATTACTGATTGATAGAATTCTTCATTTTCCAGCCATTTCTTCGTCCCTGGAGTTCTTGTAAAGGTTGGCGCCACAGCATTGACAGTAATGTTGTATTTTGCCCATTCTAAAGCCAGGCACTTCGTCAAATGCGAAATAGCAGCCTTTGTCATGCAATATACTGATTCTGTCTCCAAAGCAACAAATCCTGCTTGAGAACTAATATTTATTATCCGACCATATCGTTGTTTTATCATTTCTCTTCCCACTGCCTGGGCAGTGAAAAAAGTTCCCTTCAAATTCACGTTGAGTGTGTCATCAAAATCTTTTTCATTTACATCTTCCGCCCTATTGGGAGCCCCGATTCCCGCATTATTTACCAGTATATCGATATGATGAAAATGATCCATGCCTTCTTGTACCGCTTCGCTGATTTCAGGGATTCTTGAAATATCCATCTTTACAGATAATATATCGCGCCCTAATTTTCGTATTTTTTCACTTACTTCTTTTCCAGTAGATATTTCTCTCAATCCCAATATAACATCCGCGCCAGCTTCTGCCATTGCGACAGCACAGGCCATTCCTAGCCCTTTTGCCGCACCAGTAATAAATGCCACTTTACCTTGAAGAATTTGTGGATTCATGTTTCCTCCTGATATGTTGATCTTTGCGTTAAACAGTCTGGCTTACCGGCGCAGGCGCAGCCTGCGATAGGCAGCCCGTGCCTGGATGCCTTCAAACCATTCAGGATCGAGAACGACTTTCTCCGTCGTGATATGTTGCGTTGCAACACCTGGTGACAATTCTTTTAGTTTGTCGACGAGTTGATCGCCATCGATAAGATCGATTGGAGATCGCTCACCGGGAGGATCGGTTGACAGCATCAGCGTGGAAACTGACCTTACTACCTGGTGCGTCCAACGGTTGTGATTACCCGCTGGTGGGTCAAATATACGAATGGAAAAATGGTGCAATAGGCTTCCAATAAAATCATTATAGAGCCTTCAGAGGCAAAAGGCAACGACCCCCACCCGATCTAAGGCCTTATTTCCGAGGGGCGCCGTCTATTTTCTATTCCAAGATGTCACGCAATACTTCGCGTAGTTGAATTCTTGTCGGATGGTCTCTATGACCCCTGCTCTCCTTTAGAAAAGGCTTCTTTCATCGGAAATTGAATCCGTGCTTTGGGAGCAAGATGTCCCGGGTTTCCTCTACGAGGACGCACGCGGCAAATCCGGGCAACCCGACACGATAAACCGGCGATCCTCGTATGGATCGCCGGTTTAATTATTTGCGTTATTGCAATGTACTTATGCTGTTCTTTCAGGGACTTCGCGTAGATGCTGCCTTATCAGAAGCCTGATATTTTTGGCCTTACCATATTGTAATATTGCGGTTCCTAAAACTGCCTTATAATCAAACAGACAGATAGAGGGATTACTTATGGATTCAACTGCGGGCTATGTTTATATACTAATAAATGCCTCACTTAACGGGATTGTCAAAATCGGTAAATCGCAAAACAGTCCTGACGAACAAGCAAGAGAATTATCATCTGCTACAGGGATCGCTACACCCTTCCTTGTGGCCTATTCATCCTATTTCAAAGAATGCAATGCGGCAGAGATATTTGTCCATGCCCAGCTGGAAAATAACCGCTTGGCTGATAACAGGGAATTTTTCCAGGTCTCCGTTCAACAGGCAATTGAGGTGGTAAGAGAGGCGGAAAGTATTTTGGGGGTGATACCTGTACCCGCCACGAACCAGGATTTGAAATTTCTCCAGATGGCGACACAACCTCTCTCGGCTTGGAAAGTCGTGTTCCATTCGGCAAATGCTTATTCCTATGGGTTAGGCAATACTATCGAAGATAAGAGTGAGGCTCTTAATCTGTACATAAAATCGGCAGAATCGGGCTCGATTTCAGCCTACTGGATAATGGCAAGGATGTATCTAAATGGGCAGGGTTGTAGACCGGATATTGAAAAGGCCAGAACCACCTTTACGGAAGGCACGAAGGCAGGCAACGATCTGTGTTGGGCCGGGTTGGCAGAGATCTTCTTTCGTGAGGAGCAGGAGGATAACTGGAATCAAAGCTGGGATAAATATTTCAACAGCCCATCCTTCATTGAGAAAAAACAATTTGTTGAATATGTGAAATCGGATGCGATTATGAGCAACAGGGCATACCAAATATATGCCTACGGAGAACAGGCAACGTATAGGAAGTGGAGATTGAGCCACGTACGATTAATCCAGGCTAACGAAAATGAAATACTTAAATTCAGTGATTTATATGGATATTATCTTCCGCGTTATTCGCAGCACCCATCCATTAATGTAGGCAATTATGACCAGAAAAAATTCGAGAAAAAGGTGCAAAGGTCGATCCAAACAAGTAAACTGGAATTAAAATCAGGCACAAATAATTACTTATCTCCTACAGTTCCGCCAGGTGGGACACGTGTATTGGTTCAAGGATTATTCAAAAAGAGATAGAGTCAAAGATAATTCCAGAAGGTTTGGTTTGCCTGCCCTCCCGAAAGTCGGGAGGGCTATTTTATTGAATAACGGTAACTACTCACCCTCCCATTGTTGGTTTTTCCGAAAAATGAATATGGCGGGTGTTCTTCCCCGCCTATATTCATTTTTCGAAGGTGCAGGTGTACTCCCTGCACGGAATCTCTTTTCCCATTCCGTGATAACGGCCGAAGGTGCAGGCGTTCGCCCTGCTAAGGGGACAAGCTAAAGGTGAGTGAGTAGATACGAATAACGATTGATAAACCTTTAATAAGAAGCAAAGGTCCCGGGTTTCCTCGCGGTAAAACCTCGGAGGTCCGCTTAATTGACTAACGCCCGTACGCCCTCTAATCCCATAAAGCCAGCCCGCAATTCATCTCCTGTTATGTGATCGGCAATGAACTGAATGATTTCGCGCGCCTGTGCCTTCATCCCCGCAGACTTCTCAGGGTCAGGTTCGATCTCGGCTGCCGCCGCCAGGATTTGCCAGGACAGACGCCGTGAGCCCATGGCCTCGGCCGCCAGGCGGGCTTGTTCGAAGGCGCTTTTTGCTGCATCATGTTCGCCATTCATTAAATGAGCCTGGCCTTGCAGGAAAAGTGCCTCAGGCAAATATTGGCCGACTTTGAATTGGCGGATATTCCCGACGAAGGCATCTGCAATGGCAATGGCTTGTGCCTGATCTTTTCGAGCCAGAGCAAGCTTGCATTGGGCCAGTTCCAGCCCATAGTCCCAAATGGAATTCGTGAGGCGGCGGGAATTAACAATGGAGGCGGCCAGATCGAGCTGCCCAGCTGCAATTTCGCACAGAGCGTAAACTACCGCCCTTGGGGTCCAAACCACGGACGCGGACATGTCTTGAGTTCGGAACACGGGTGGCATGATACAAATCCAGCCCTTTTTGAACGGCTCCGATCTGGATGTATGCCCAAGCCAGGTTAGCGCTATACCACGTTATGTGGAGAGGCGTATTGGCTTCCACTGCGAGACGTACACTCGCCTCCAGCTCAGCCAAAGCTTTGTCGATCTCTCCGTATTCGAACCAGATCTGGCCCTGCAATTGATGCGGCCAGCCTTGAGCCCAGATATTCTTCGTTGCGCGGCTGGTCTCAAGACTTTCCTGCGCAATGCCAAGGGCTTTCTCATATTTTCCAGACCACATGAGATTAAGCAGCCAGGTGTTCAGATTATCGTTCAGCATGGTCATATTGCCCAACTCGCGCCACAAGCCAGCACCCTCTATTAGCCGCGCTTCGGCCTCTTCGAAACGGCACGCCCCATTGAAAGCTCGGCCCAGGTCGGTGAGTGTGTAGGCCATCTGTTCGCGCAGGTTCAGGGAACGTGCGAGACTTAAGGACCTCTCCCCGTATTCTATAGCCTGGTCTACGTTACCTCCGTGCATATTCGCCAGGAGCAAATTCCATAGCGCCCTGCACTCGCTGGCCTGATCCCCCAATTCTTTGGCCAGTTTGAGTGTTTCCTCCGACAAGGCCTGCCCCTTGTCCGTATCCATCACAGCAGTGGGAGTGGAATACAGTGTGCTGGCCGTCAGCTTGGCATCCAATTCCATTCTACGGTCCTGGCGATCGCGAGCGGTCGCCTGCATTTCATCGTAATTCTTTAATGCCTGCTCAAATTGCCCGCTCAATTCCATTGCGCGCCCACGGCGCGTATAAAGATGGTGGAACTGTTCAGAGCTTATGGCAATCTCTTTGCCGAGTTGAAGCGCGCGGGTGTAAGCCGCGATGGCTTCATTCTGTGCGTAGACCAGATAAGCGGCATCCCCCGCCTGGGTCCAATAGGAAACGGCCTTTTCCGCATTTCCGGCTTCGTCATAATGGCGCGCCAGTTGCAAAGCAAATTGGTTGCTTTGATCGGCAGATATTTCCTCCAGGGTTTCGGCAATTTCTCCGTGTAACATGCGCCGTTCCCCTGTGCCCACTTCATCATAAAGATATTGCTGGGTCAATGCATGTGAAAAGCGATAAATGGAGAGAAACTGTTTTCCAATTTTTGTTTCGCCCTGTTCGAACACAAGACGATAGCGCTTCTCCAATTCATGTGAAAGGTCCTTCACCAGCTCACGTTCCTGCGCCTTCTGAACACGCGCAACCACCTGTGCCGTGAATTCATACCCCATCACGCTTGCGACGGTGAGCGTCTCATGCATGGCTTCGGGCAGGCGTGCTATCCGTTCCCCGATCACGCCTTCCACGCGTGCAGGCAGAGTGCCCCAATCCACTGTTGACCCCTGGATCCAGTTCCCTCTTGATCCTTGACCAGGTTGCCGCGTTCCTGCAGGTTGCGCAGCAGCTCAATGGTAAATAGCGGATGCCCATCCGTAAGCGTAAACAACCGTTCGCGGAATGCGCCGTCCAGGTGGTTCGGTTCGGAATCGATCAGCGCATCCGTAAAGACGCGCCCTTCGTCTGCATCGGCACGTGAAAGATCAACCACGATATCGCCGTAGTAGCGTTTGAGTTCATTAAGGATCGGCTCAAAGGGATGGCGTGCGCCGTCGCGGCCGAGCGCCACATCGTCCGGGCGATAGGTGCCAAGCAGCAGGATGCGGCTGTCTTTGAGTTCGCGCGCGAGATGGAATAAAAGATTCAATGAACCGCTGTCCGCCCACTGCAGATCATCCAGTACAAGAATGAGCGTGTGGTCTTTTGACAGCGCCTTCAGCACGGCCGCGTATTGCTCGAATATCTTTGCCTGGTCGAGGGCGGGGTTGACCTTCCCCGGCTCCGCGTCCGCTTTTTTGCCCACCCGCTCTGAAAGCTTAACCGCGAGATTGCTGTTCATGGCCGCCAAACTCGCCAGGCGGGTGATCAAGGAGCCGCCCGGAACGAAAATACCGATCAGATCGGGCCCGAGCATGATCAACGTCTGGCTCGAGACGCGCACGAATTCTTTAAGCCGGGTTGTATTTTTTGCTTTGGCAATCTCGGCTGCTGATTTTTCTTCGACAGGTTCTGTTGTCAGGGATGTCAATATCTGGCGAAAGAGCAGATACGGATCGCCTGCGCCGGTCTGTGCGTTACATTCGCCGATAGCTGTGATGAGTTTGGGATCTGCTTCCTCCCGGGTGCGAATAAATTCCTCCACCAGGGAGGATTTTCCAGCACCTGCCTCACCGGCGATGAAAGCAACTTGCAGCTTTCCATCAGCGGCTTTCTTCAGGAACTCTTCCAGGAGTTCCAGTTCGGCTTTTCGACCAATAAAAGTATTTTGTGGCATGGGTTTCCTCTAAAAAAGTAAATGGTATAAGTTCAGTCTAGGTGAGTTTTGAGCAACAGTTCTAAAACAAAAAGGCTTGCTTGAATTTGGTAGTGTAGCATGTCTATGATAAACCGTCGATTACCCTCGGGATGGCTGTTTTTATTTTTCGCAGCCAGACCTGCGAGGTCTTCGCGAAGCAGCCCGTAGGGGCTAAAGACCTCGGAGGTCTGCTTAAATTAACGCCTTAACTTCCTCTAATCCCATGAAATCAGCTCGCAATTCATCACTTGTTATATGATCGGCAATGAATTGGACGGTTTTACGCGCCTGTGCCTTCATCCCTGCAGACTTCTCATTATCAGGTTCGATCTCGGCGGCCGCTGCCAGGATCTGCCACAATAGACGCCGGGAGCCGATTGCCTCGGCAGCCAGCTGCGCTTGTTCGAATGCGCTCCTGGCCGGGTCGAGTTCGCCATTCATCATATGCGCCTTGCCTTTCAGGAAGAGCGCCTGGGCCACGTATTGGCCGAGTCCGAACTGCCGGCTTTTTTCGATGACCGCGTCCCCGATCGCTATGACTTGGGCATGATCTTTACGGGCGAGGGCAAGCCTGCATTGGGCCAGTTTCAGCGTATAGTCCCAGATGGAATTGGTGAGGCTGCCTGCGTCGAGAGTGGAGGCGGCCACATCCAGCTGCCCGGTTGCGATCTCGGCGAGAGCGTAGGCCACTAGCGTTGCAGTCTGACCTGGGAACTTGGGAACATCCTGGTTTGGGACGCGGGTGGTCCGATACAATTCCATCCCTTTTTGAACGGCCCCGATCTCGAGGTATGCGCCGCAAAGGATCGCGCCATACCAGGCTGCGAACGCCGGTGTATTCGCTTCCTGCGCCAGGCGAATACTCGCCTCCAGCTCAGCCAAAGCTTTGTCGATCTCTCCGTATTCGAACCAGATCTGGCCCTGCAAATGATGCGGCCAACCTTGAGCCCAGATATTCCCTGTACTCCGGCTGATCTGAAGATTCTCCTCTGCAATACCGAGGGCTTTCTCATATTTTCCGCGCCAAACGAGATTCAGGAGCAAGGCATTCAAGTTATTCGCCAGCATGGTCATGTTGCCCAGCTCCCGCCACAAACCGGCGCCCTCTACTAGCCGCGCTTCGGCCTCTTCGAATCGGCACGCCACGTTGTAGGCCCAGCCCAGGTCGCTGAGCGTGTAGGGGATCTGTTCGCTGAGGTTCAAGGAACGTGCGAGACTCAAGGACCTCTCACCGTAGTCTATGGCCTGGTCTGCCTTGCTCTCCTGTAAATTCGCCAGCAGCAAATTCCACAGCGCCTTGCATTCAATGGCCTGGTCTCCCAATTCTTTGGCCAGCTTGAGTGTTTCCTCCGACAAGGCCTGCCCTTTGGCGGCATTCACCACGGAGGTGGGAGTGGAATACAGCGTGCTTGTTGCCACCATGGCATCCAATTCCATCTTGCGGTCCCGGCAGCCCCGGGCAGCCACGAGCATTTCGTCGTAGTTTTGCAAAGCCTGCTCAAACTGCCCATTCAATTCCAGCGCACGTCCGTTGCGGGCATACAGATGGTGGAGTTGGTCTGAATTGATAGCAATCTCTTTGCCCAGCTCCAATGCACGCGTGTAGGCTGTGATGGCCTCATTTTGTGCATAGACCAGGAAAGCCGCGTCCCCCGCCAGGGTCCAATAGGAAACTGCCTTCTCAGCATTCCCCGCTTCGTCATAATGGCGGGCCAGCTGCAAGGCCAGCAAACCGGGTTGATCAATGGATAGGGCTTCCAGGGTCTCTGCAATTTCTCCGTGCAGCATGCGGCGTTCGCCCGCACCCAGCTCATCATAGAGATATTGCTGGGTCAATGCGTGTGAAAAGTGATACATGGACAGGAACTGTTTGCCGATCTTTATTTCACCCTGTTCGAACACCAGCCGGTAACGTTTCTCCAGCTCACGGGATAAGTCCTTCACCAGCTCACGCTCCTGCACCTTCTGGACGCGCGCAACCACCTGCGCCGTGAATTCATAGCCCATCACGCTTGCGACGGTCAGTGTCTCGTGCATGGCCTCGGGCAACCGTGCGATCCTTTCCCCGATCACGCCCTCCACGCGTGCGGGTAATGCCCCCCAGTCCACGTTGGATGCTTGAATCCAGCGGCCTTCCTGATCTTTCACGAGGTTGCCGCGTTCCTGCAGATTGCGCAGCAGCTCAACGGTAAATAGCGGATGCCCATCCGTACGCGCAAACAACCGTTCGCGGAATGCGCCGTCCAGGCGGTTCGGTTCGGAATCGATCAGCGCGTCGGTAAAGGCACGTCCATCCTTTGAAGCGGTTCGTGAAAGGTCCACCACAATATCGCCGTGGTAGCGTTTGAGTTCATTAAGGATCGACTCGAAGGGATGGCGCCCACCGTCACGTCCGAGCGCTATATCGTCAGGGCGATAGGTGCCCAGCAGCAGAATGCGGGAGTCTTTGAGTTCACGCGCGAGATGGAATAACAGATTTAGGGAACCGCTGTCCGCCCATTGAAGATCATCAAGCACCAGGATAAGCGTCCGGTCTTTCGACAGCGCCTTCAGCACAGCCGCGTATTGCTCGAATATCTTTTCCTGGTCGAGGGCCGGGTTGATCTTGGCAGCCTCAGGCTCCGTTTTTTTGCCTACCCGCTCTGAAAGCTTAACCGCGAGATTGCTGTTCATGGCAATCAGGCTCGGAAGGCGGGCCAGCAAGGATGCGCCGGGAACGAAGATACCGATCAGGTCCGGCCCGAGCATGATCAGCGTCTGGCTCGAGACGCGCACGAACTCTTTAAGTCGCGTCGTATTTTTTGCTTTGGCAACTTCAGCCAATGATTTTTCTTCTTCGGGCTCTGAAGTAAGGGATGTCAATATCTGGCGAAAGGGCAGATACGGATCGCCTGCGCCGGTCTGTGCATTACATTCGCCTATACAGCTGATGAGTGTGGGATCTGCTTCTTCCCGGTCGCGAATAAATTCCTCCACCAGGGAGGATTTTCCAGCACCCGCCTCGCCGGCGATGAAGGCGACTTGCAGCTGTCCCTCAGCGGCCTTCCCCAGGAATTGTTCCAGGAGTTGCAGCTCGTTTTTCCGACCAATAAAAGTATTTTGCGGCATGGGGTCCCTCTAAAAAAGTAAATGGTATAAGTTCAGTCCATGTAAGCTTTGAGCGACAATTCTAAACAAATAGGCTTGATGAATTTGATGAGTGTAGCATAACTCGGATAAACTGTCGATTACGGTCGGAATCATCGTTTTTTATTTTGCTCCTCACAAGCTAACGCTCGCGGCAGGCAATGCATGTCTCTACCTCCCCCGCCTCACCAAAAGGGGTTATTGATGCGATAACGTATCCGCTGCATAATGCACGCAGATCGCACGTGCAGAGGAGATGCGCAACGATGAACAGGAAACCCATATTCTTTTCATTTTTGGTTCTTTGTCTGGCTATGATCAATTGCAATTTGCCGGTGGCTCAAAACAATCGGCCAACAACTCAAGTCTCGAATGCGGCCGGGATAACGTCGGCAAGCGATGTTTCAGCTGGATCGGCCACAACTGCCTTGGTTGCAGCTACCTCCACAATTGAACAAATCACGGCAACCCTTCCTCCTTCGGCCACTCCTTGTACGCCCCTGGTTACTGCAAACTCCGCAGCGAATGTCCGCAAGGGGCCCGGGACCGTCTATGATGTGGTGGGCGCTCTGACGGCAGGAGGCACGGCGAATATTGCAGGCAAGAGCAATGATGGCACATGGTGGTTTATCGACTTCCCTGCCGGAGACGGAGGCCATGCCTGGATATCCGGCAGTGTGGTCACCCCCTCTTGCGTATCCGCCTCTGTCGCGATCATTGCGGCTCCACCTACACCGCTCCCCCCCAGCGGGACTTGCATGGATGGATATGTTTACAGATTGATAAGGTCAAGCGATAAGGTTTGCGTCACGCCGGCCTCCAAATCGCAGGCCGATGCGGATAACGCCGCGGCCGCTTCGCGTAAAGCAACCGCCGTCTACGGACCGGACACCTGTAAATCAGGCTTTGTCTGGCGGGAGGCGTTTTCCAACGATCATGTTTGCGTTACACCCGCTGTGCATTCGCAAGCAGCAGCCGATAATGCTGCGGCTGCCTCGCGCTGGGTTTCCGGGGCCTACGGCCCGCATACCTGTGTTTCCGGTTTCGTATGGCGCGAAGCCGCTTCGGGGGATGATGTCTGCGTAACCCCGGATGTCCGCAGCCAGGCTGCTTCTGATAATGCCGCTGCCGCCTCGCGCCTGGTAACCAGCACCTACGGACCGGACACCTGCGCCTCAGGTTTCGTTTGGCGGGCGGCCTTCTCCAGCGATCACGTTTGCGTGACGCCGGCCGTACATGACCAGGTGGCCGCCGACAACGCTGCCGCTCCCAGCCATACCTGGCCGTAAGAGACATTATTACAGGGTACTGCGCAGGCCGAAGGTGGAGCGCGGGACCCAATCGTCCCAATCCCGTCCATGATTTCCCTGATTAAATGAGAACTATGATTGATCTCAGGTCATGTTTGCGGCCCGCATTTCAACTGCATGTTTAGCCGGCTGGAATCATCGCCCACCGGCAAATCATTCCAATCATGGTTCCAGCCTGACCTATGAGGGGAACAGCCCCGCCAGTATTAAAGCCGCGCCTCCCGCAATGAGCAGCACCGGCCAGAGCAGGTTGGCTGCCACGTCTATAAGGAAGGCGAACGACAGCAGGGTTAACAAGATCCCCACCACCAGCGAAGAGGCCCCGCCCCTCGTCATGTGACCGTTATCCTGATAGAGGTCCCAGGCGGCGACATAAGCCCAGAACGCCGGGATCAGGATAAACAGCGCCCACCAGTTCGCCAGGAAATGGATGCCCATATTTTCAAGCAGGAAGGCCACGCCCAGCAGGATCAGGATCGTGCCTGCGATCCATCCGGAGCGGCGGCCGGTGTGTCTCTGCCAGCGCGCCTCATGGCGGGCCCGGTGCTCTGCGCGCCGCTGCTCGCGCCAGTCCCGATAAACGGGCGGAGGTGTATTCGGGTCGGGGGTCTGGTTTGGGTTTTGATCGTTCATGGTATTTTCTCCTTCTGATTTGGTTCCATGTCTTTTGTCTATATCATTCTAATCAAAGGCCAATCCATTACATCTGATATTCTTCTACCCCTTACTTGATAATCGTCATCAGATTAGTATTATACAAAAATTCGGACCACGTACTCCGGATTCCGCAGATGGAAAAGCCACGGCGCGGCCCATTATTAAACAGGTTTTTATTATTTCTTAATCCGTTAATGATGGAAACGCACTATACTCTTTATTGCGACCTGTTTTTTGGGAGGCTCCATGATAACCAGGAAATATTCACAAGATGGAAAAAAGTGCCGGGTAACATTCAAATTACCGGTCGAAATAAACAGTCAAACCGCGCGGCTTTTCGCCGACTTCGACAATTGGGTTGGACAAAAGATGACCAGGCTGAAAAACGGCGGTTTCTCGTTGAGCATCACCCTGCAGGCCGGCCATAAATATCGATTTCGCTATCTTCTGGATGACAATCGTTGGGAAAACGACCCCCAGGCCGACGGTTATGTCCCTAATCCCTACGAATCAGAAGAACTCCGTATTGGATATCTGAATCATGAAATAATCGTATCTACTCACCGTCCTGTTGCTGGTTCCTTCTTCTCCCACCACTGCAATACCCACAGCGCATATTCCTGTACGCATTATGTCCATTATGGCACAGGAACGGGCCCCGCAGCAAGAATATCATCCTTGCCCGGCCCACGGACCGTCGCCCTGTGCATTCCAACCATTGCGTTCATTGTAGGGGCGACTTGTCAGGCTATATCCATCATTATTTCAGCCAGAGAACCACGGCCTGCGATCTCCTTCTCAAGCACGGGGAGAGTCGCCCTAATTTATGCTGCCAAACCATTTTCCCTTCTTTGCAACCTTTCATCATTGGCTGGTATCCGGACATTGCAGCACAAATATGTTTGTGCTATATTTCACGCGACCATTCTGCATTTTTTAAATCGTCATCCAAACAAATGGAAGGGCCCATTCGGGGAAGGAGAAAATAGCATGAAGCTCACAGTACTCAAACCGCTTTTCTATTTAATCATCATGGTCCTGATGCTCGCCTGCGGACTGTTCAACGGGGGCACAAGTCAGGTTCAGCCGACGGCTGTTCCGGCCCAGCCAACTGTGGTCGTGCCCCCCACCCAACAGATTGTAGAACCCACTGCTGCCAACCAGAAATATTTCCAGGAGGATTTCAACGGCAGCCTCAATGACTGGACCCGCTTTGTCGTGGATGGCTCAAAGGTGGCAAAGGGCGGTAACTCCACCCTGTCCGACGGCGACTTTGGGAACATGTCTGTGGATATCAAGGACGGTTTTCTGGTCTTTGACCTGCAGGATCGGGGCCAATGGGTCTATGATATCTATAAAGCGCAGACCTACGACGACGTCCGCCTGGACGTCAGCGCAACGAATCGGGGCACCAACGACAACAATATCAGCCTTATCTGCCGTTACAGTCCGGACCAGGGCTGGTATGAATTTAACATTGCCAACAACGGCCTTTACAAGATCTATTACGCCAGCGTAAAGACCAATAACATCGTGGTCTATGGGCTGCTGGCCGACGGCGGATATACTAAGATCAAGCAGGGTAAGGAAACCAATGAGCTGGGGATTACCTGCAAGGGCCGCACGCTGACCCTGTACATCAACAACTACAAGGTGAAAACGTTGGATGACAACCAGTATGTTTTGCGCACAGGCAATATTGGCGTCTCGGTTTCATCTTTTATCAACCTGCCGGCCACGGTCGAATTTGACTGGGCCAAGATCAGCCAGCCATAAACCTGGAAAGCCTATGATGAAAAGCCGCCTTGTCCAAAGGCGGCTTTTTTATTTCCAACCCTGGGTCACCGAAAGCTCCTTGCCCAGGACTGGAATCTTGGTATCTATCCACATCCCAAAATTCGGACTTCTCTCCCTCCCCTTTAGGGGATCGCGAAGCACAAGCGCAGCGGGTCCCGTGGATGAGCGCAGCGAATCCTGTGGACAAGCGAAGCGGGCCGCGTAGCCTGCGGATCCGGGAGCGGAGCGAAGGGAGGCCGGGGTAGGGTCTCCGTGACGTGAAGCGGTATTACTACCAGTAGATACTATAAATTCATAGAATGGAATGCCAAAGAAACAGCCCTGCTGCGTGGGCCCCTGCCCAAATCGACCTGGTGTGACACGGTTCAGACAGAATCTGCAGGTTCAGCCAGTGTCCTCGGCCAGGACCGTTACCATACAGTGCAGCTGTTCTGCCTACTTGGTTGGGTTCAACGGTTTGTCAGATCTTATTGCCAGCCATCGGAAGAGTAAGGCGATCAAAATAGCTGGCAATATTGCAATAAACTCGATGATATAGTTTTCGACCATCGTATTAGTATTGTTACCGCCAAAGGCAACCAAAGTGGTTGACCAGAGCACAGAAAATATTAGCGTTATGAAGAATACAACACGCAAGAATCTTGCCCAAAATGTATTCATCTTGTATAGGAGGAAAAAGTGTTGTAAAGGTTCGCCGGATCTCTTGGAGGTCTTTTCCAAACTCTGTAATTTATTATCTAGAAATGTCTTGATTTCATAAAGTTCATTCGCGGCTGTTTTCTTGATTTCTCCAAGCTTATCTGGATCATTGATTACGAGGCTCTGAGAAGCAACGTATTCGTTGATCAAATCAATCCGACTTTTGGCATCTTCAATTATGTTCTTTCGTTGTGCCTGGTCGTTTCTATTGCTTAACCAGGCAAAAAATAGGGTAATAAGAATTGGAACCAGGCTGCTGATCAGTGTTGAAATGAACTCTGAAGACATGACTATCTCCCTGTGAATAAGAGCCTATCCGTAAAACCCAGGAGGGACCGCTTTTTGGGTGTGCGCAGCGTAGCTGCGCACACCCAAAAAGCGAATTTCTCCATTTTACGGATAGAGTCTAAATCTCTAACCAGGCTGCCCGAAAATGGTTCAATCGAAAGGAGAAAATCAGTTATCGCTTGGCCCGGTTGGATAATTTTACAGAGTACTGCGTAAATACGCGTACTGTGTTTTTTCAGTATCTAAACCAGCTCACTAATTTTTACCCTACAAATGATCAAAACCAGCTTAGAGATATATGCACTACGCAGTAGTATACGACTATCTACAGAAATTGCAATTTTAGGAATATTCTCACAAGGATCGCGGTGGGAGCTGCTTGACAATTGTTAGCACAGGCAGTGAACTGGGGGCAGCAGGCCAACGGTTCTCGCGCATATCTTCAGAGCCGGGCAGAGGTCGCCGGGCGGCCATCAGTGCCTGTGGTTTTCTCAAGGTCGCTTGACAGAACTTGCTATTCGTAGATGGATCATGCAAACAACGCCGATCCCCCGGTAAAAGGACAAAAAAATCTGTTAAATCCGCCTCTTTCAGTGTGACATCCGTGAACAAAACGCCTTAACACGGGGCCTTGAGAAGGCCATCCATTAGTCCGGGGTGGTCTTGAAATCCTCACTCCCCGGCGATATACTATCAGAGAGTAGCCTGCTTATGAGTACACCACACAGCAATCGACGAAAACGCGAGCGACGGTCTTGCTCCCTCTATATGCGCTTCATGGATAATCGAACAGGAGAGCTGGTAGGGGACCTCGCCGACCTCAGCCGCGACGGCTTCAGGCTGGAAGCCTTGAAGCCGATCCCACTCAACTCGGAGTTTTCCTTCCGGATCGATTTGCCACCCGAACTCTCCAGGAAACCATCCATGGTATTCAGTGCCCGAAGTCGCTGGAGCCAGCCGGATCCTATTGACACCAGGTTGTACGATGTAGGCTTCGAGATCATAAAAATGGATCCCGGTGATACTCAAGTCTTTGATCTCCTGATCGACCAATACGGCTCGAGCGGCGCCGGCGGCGGTTCAGGAAACGGATTTTTGTGGGGGCGTTGACTGCCCGGTCCATTCGAATAATTTGCCCCGGCCGCCTGCATCAGGCGGCTTTTTTTATTTCCAACCCCAAGGCCTCCTGTCCTTCCTCCCCCAAATCCGACACCAGATCAAAAATTCTCAGCCATAATTTTTAACGTCGGATTTGCTTGCACTGCGTTCCACAAGGCGTTCTTTTAGTGGGGGATCGCAAAGCAGCCGGAGGGAGCAACTCCTGTCCGTCCTCCCCTAAATCCGATACTAGACCAAAAAATTCTCAACCATAATTTTTGGCATCGGATTTGCCTGCACTGCGTTCTATCGGTGTGCTCTTTCAATGGGGGATCGCGAGGCAGGTCAGAGGGGCTAAAGTCCTATAGACCCACATTTTCGAACCCAACGCACCCCTGTGCTTCCTCCCCCAAATCCGACAAGAGAACGAAAAAAATTCTCAAACAAAATTTTCATGTCGGATTTGCCTGCACTGTGCTCTTTCAGTGGGGGAGGTGCCCGGAGGGCGGAGGGGGTCTACTCTGCCACGACCGGGAACACAGCCAGAATCTCGGCCGGGATGGCGATGGGCTTGCCCGTGGTCAGGTCAACATAGATCCATTGCGTTTCCCCCTTGGCAATGACCTTCCCATCTGCCTTGCGGACAAATTCGTATTTCCGTTGCGCCCGCACCCGCCTCATTTCCACCAGCCATGTGCGGACCTCAATTTCCTCTCCCTCGTAAGCAGGCGTGAGATATTCAATCCGATGTTCGCGCGCAAACCAACCCGTATTTTCAGGAAGTTTATATTCGGTGAATGACTCCCCGTGGCGGATGGCGGCATCCTGCATCCACTGCACATAGATAACGTTGTTTACATGCCCATACTCGTCAATGGCGCTCTTGGGGACTATGAATGTATAGGTGAAGACGGCTGGATGAGACATCGAGGAAGTGTACCCCACACTATCCTAACGTACGCTCTCATCATAGCAGACGAACTCCAACAGATTCCCTTCCGGGTCCGAGAAGTACAACGAGCGGACATGGATCCATTCGTGCTCAGTCGCAAGGACGCTTAGCCCCAATCCCTCAAGGCGTCTCTTCTCGCTCTCGTAATCTTCCAGGGCTATGTTGAGCGCAATATGGTGCAGCGTCGTTTGTTCGGCGCTTAATTTTGGTGATTTGGTTTCCAGGAAGCTCTGGTCGGTCGCATCAAAGAGGGCGAGATTCTGAGAGTGACCGCCATAGCCTTCGGCGATCTTGAAGAAAACGAAATTCTCCTCCCTTCTGAGCACTTCGAGGCCAACCACATCTTCGTAAAACCTGTGCATATCGTCAAGGTTGCTGACACGGATGGATACTTCACCCAATCCTTTGATCCGCTTGTCCCGCGTGTTCATGGCTCCTCCTTTTATGGCTGGTCGGTCTCATGGGTACATTTCAGGCTCCTGGTCGCCTGATGCCCATTATGGCATAGGAACGGGGTTTGCGACAAGAGCCTCCCCTAAATCCGACAGAAGATCGAAAAATTCTCAGAGATAATTTCTAGCATCAGATTTAGGGGATCGCGAAGCAGGCCGAAGGCGGAGGGATTCCAGAGCGGTGCGCGCGTAGGCAATGCGCCATCAGCAGATAGTTTTCCCATCCGACTGCCAAGCGACGCCTACACGTAGGCGAGCAACCCTCTGGAGTAATATTCGGTTTGTAGACCGGAGCCGCGCCCGATCACATTTCTGGCCACTCCCCAGTTCAGCCGGAGCTTCACTTCCTGTCCTAGGTAATATCCGTAATAAGATTTCGGGTCATAATTTTAGAGGTTTCTTTCGATGATCGACACGGTAATTATGTAGTCCACAAGCAATCACCATGACCAAGTCGGAAAAGTTATCTTTCGTATTACGCAGGACATCTTTCACAATCCGAGAGCGCTTGATGCCTGAAATTGCATGTTCCACTTTGACGCGGATTTGTGCCAGTTTACGATTGCTCTGTTTCTCTTTGGCGGTCAGTTCCTTCTTACGCGGCTTTTTTTCGGCTGATACAGTTTACCTACTTTAGGTTCATAGCCTTGAAAACCTGTGTCTTTATATAACGTCATGTGCTGCGGGTATGAAATGTCTTCTGTGTCTGCAACTTTCTTGTCATGCGTTTTCCCAGGATAGGTTTGGCTGAGAAAGGATATTCGTTTGGTCTTAACCGTTGCAATCACTATATTCTTGTCGCTATGGATTTTCTTCTTGCCGCTGTAATGCAAAGCCTGTTTTTGAGCCTTTTTCGGTCTCTGGCGACGCCTTTCGGTTCCATCAATGATCGAAGCAGCGGAATTTTTCCGATCTTTCTCTTTCGCCTTGAACTTCTTCGGGTCTCGTTCCGGCAGAACTCCCAGATCTTCCAAGGCTTGTTTCAAGATCGGCAGTAAACGATGGATCCATTCATTGGCCCGCCCTTGACTGATCCCAAACAGTTCGCCTTGGATAGCCTGAAGTGGATAGCCTTTCTGATACACCAATGCAAACAATAGTTTCTGTTCGATGCCCTCCAGTGACCCTTTGCGACCTCCACCGGCTTGCCTTTTCCTCGCCTTTCCTGCTATCGTCTTTGACACCGCATACTTTTTCTGGTAGGCTCGCTGATAAGCAGCAGCAAATCCTCGAATTCTTCTGGCGTTAATCCAGTCAGAGACAGAAATCGCCTTGCGTTGATTTTTAGCTCTTCGTATGTCAGCATCCTTCGATCATAATGCTTATAAGTCTAATATATAATACCCACCAAATTTCTCCGTAATCAATTTACCTGCACTAGGAGAGGAAATTTAACCCAGGCGATGAAAAACCTTACGGATCATGTTGTAAGCAATCGTTTTCTTCTGAGCAACCGAGTGCACTCGGGAAACGTCGCCGATATCTATCAAGGCTGGGATCCACTACCGCGCAATGTACGTAGCGATCAAGGTGTTGGATTTGCGCGCCGCTAAGAATCCGGCGTTTTACCAGTCACTTCAGAGACAGACTGTGATTCAGCGGGAGCTGCTATCGCATCCGAATATTGTGCGAGCATTTGAGCTCGGCGAAGATGGAGACCTAGCATATCTGGCGATGGCCTGGGTGGATGGCATAAGCCTCCGGCAACATATATCGGATCTGGCCCGGCCGATAATGTTTTCAGAAACAGCCGACATTCTCCGCCCAGTCTGCTGGGCGCTTCAATACGCACACGGTGCTGGAGTATTTCATTGCGATGTCAAATCGTCCAATATTCTTCTGAGTGCCGATCGAGAAGTATTTCTGACCGACTTTGGCTTGTCAAAGTATAAGGGAGACGCTGCAGATGGCAATGGCACTCTCCCCTATATGGCGCCTGAGCAGTTTAACAAAGGTGAAGTAGGCGCCTGGACCGATATTTACGCGTTGGGTATTTTATTTTACGAAATGCTTAGCGGGGGAGCCTGGCCGTATCGGGATGATGGCAGCGCACACGGCTCCACCCGTTACCACCGGCTTGCCTTTCAGCATACGCACTCCCCGGTTCCATCATCCATAGAGAACAACCCTGATATACCGTTATCTGTGATCGAGGTCTTGCAATGGGCGATCAGTAAGTCCCCCCCAGACAGGTTTGTTACAACAATGGATTTTTTCGGCGCGCTGGAGCAAGCGGGAGCGCCACGCCGCGCATAGGGAAAGCCGGTCATTCAATTAGATCCGATCACGGAGGTACCTACTATGCAAGAAGCATTTTGCCCAGAACACGGACCTTATGATGCTTCATTGGGCGCATGCCCCTATCCTCACGAGGGAGTAGCACCAAGGCCTAGAATGAGGATACTGCCGCTTGAAGACGATGACCTGATCGACACCGCACTGCCCCGTGGACGCAGGACTGAAGATAATGGGTACAAGGTCAGAAGTTTTTGTTTCCTCCACCTTTGATGATCTGAAAGAGTACCGCGATGCCGCTTTCCAAGCCATACACCGTCTCTTCGGATACACCGACGACATGTTGTTCTGGACCGCCGACGAGCGCGATGCAGTCACCGTTTCGCTAGATCGGCTGAAACAGTGCGATCTGGTAATACTGATTATGGCTCACCGCTACGGATATGTTCCAGAGGGGCAACAATACAGCCTTACCGAGCTTGAATACCGGACAGCCAGAAAGAACAAAATACCGATACTGGCTTTTGTCGTAGATGATAAGACTCCTTGGTTGGTTTCAAACATCGAGACCAAGAAGGCAGAGGAACTGGCAAAATTCAAAGAGCTGGTCGGGAAGGAGGCCGTCTGGAGCACATTCACATCAAGAGATGACCTGTCCGCCAAGGTCACTGCGGCCTTGCACGTTTTTCTGGAACGACACCGGCAAGAACTGGAGCAGGGAAAACAATTCCAGTCGACCTTGCTCACGAAATCGCACGCAGAATTAAAATAGGGAATTGGATCTTCTGATTTGCATCGGAAAAAGCGAGGACAATCTGCCGCTGGTCTTGAATGTCAAGCGCTCCCGGGATCTACAGCCGCAATTCGACGCCCTGGCCAGCCAAGTGTCTACTCGTTGGCCGGACAACACCGCCGACGAGATATTGAACAGCTTCCGGTTTGCGCTGGAAAAACACGCGGCCAGTTCATGGGGCGGTTACCAGATATTTGATGTCGGGATGCAGGACAGCTCTACTCAGGAGATGTATGTGACAACCAGCCGCCTCTCACAATTGACAACATCCCTTCTGTGGAGAGTGCTGAGAAGTGCAAAGAGGCCCCTTGCCGGAGAGGCCTCCCCTTTTAGTCAGGGTACGTCGCCGCGGCCCAAGTCCCCTCAGCCGCTTGAACCCGAGGATGAGGACGTAACCGACCTGGGATTTGACAAGGATGACCCCACCACACAAGACGAGGGCCAGGCAGTCTCCTTTGGCGGATTGAATAGGTTCCTGGGTATTTCGATTTCCGATGGACGGGCATATTCGGTCGGCAAGACATCCTCGAATGAGTGGGTTGAATGGCACCCCTATACATTCGAGGTGATCAACAAGAATTTCCCGCGAGCGCAGTTTCAAATAGGCGATTTGAACAAGACGTCGTTCTCCTCCTATTATTCAAGCCTTGAAAAGTATTGTTTCGAACACATGGATCAGAACGCTCTGTTGGCAGATGAGGTTTCTGTTGTACTGTCACGCCAGTCCATTGGGCACGTGATTGCGAAGGTTGCAACAGAGGTGGCGAGACTTCATGGCCGCGGCAGGATCCACGGCGATTTAAAGCCAAGTAATATCCTGCTGACAGAGAATGGGCCGATGCTGATAGATGGTTTTAATCTTCAGGCTGGTGGGCGTGCGCCTGGTTGGACGCCGAATTGGTCTGCACCCGAACAGATCATGCGTGAGCCAATTACTTATGCGGCGGACATCTATTCACTTGGCATGTTGGTGGCTGGCTTCCTCTCGGCCAGTCTGGTCGGGGAGGTGAGGAAGTTCAAGATTCCTAATGTTCGCAATCATATGAAGGAACATGACGTTTTCTATAATCCCTCTATCTTCATCCTGGATGCTGATGCTGTCATCAAACGTGGAGCCAGCCAATGGATTGCGTTCGCGAAATCCTGTTTAAAGTTTGACTCCAGCAGCCGGCCAAAGTCGGCGCAGCAATTCGCTGACCAGTTGACTGATTTATTAACCAAGTACCCAGTTGAGGGAGACATAGAACTGAACCTGGAAAGCAGCGGCCAAATTGTGGCTGTGACGTTGATCGATGGGACTAAGAGCCTAGCCCGCATGCTATCGGACAGCTAAAAGCAGTTCCCGAGCTAGTTCATCCTCATCCCGTCCGGCTAGTAATACTTCACCCTGAACTGCCCGTTGCAGCAAGCCATATACCCATCCTGCAGACGGGATCTCCAACTGGCACGTGCCAGGCAGCGATCTCCTTTTATTTCAGATTTTCTAGGCGTGAGTGGAAGAGCAAGCGAATAGATAGTCTTGCTATAAACTCATCGTATGGGGAGCCATAATCGAGCGCATTCAGGCTCAAATCCAGTTCGGCTACCATTTTACCTTGAACAGAAGACAGGCGACGTCCACATTATTGCGTTGAGATCACCACGAAGATCGTGCTGGGGTCGCTGTCGCAAGAGTTGTTATCACTGGGGGACAGATCACTAAATAACGCCGATAGGGAAGCTCATGAAGCGCCTATGCGTCGCCGCAGCAGCGGCTCGCGGATCGCCTTTGCATCCAGCTTGTTTACACCGAGAAAAGTGACGAACCGCGCGAACCCGCGGGCCAATGCCTCCGCAAATGCCTCGTCTTTGCCGAGGGCCTTGTCCTCCAACCACAAGCCCAGGATGACGAATGTGTTGGTCGTCCGGTCGAGTTTGCTGTCGAAGCGCGCCACGAGCCGGTCGCCCCACAAGACCGGCAGCGTGTAGTAGCCGAACTTGCGCTGGTGCTCCTGCTTGTACACCTCCCACACATAGTCGAAGCCGAATAAAACTTTGGCCCGCCCGCGCGCGCTGACGTGATCGAGCGGTGCCAGGAAGACGGCCTCTTCCGTCGTGGTCGTCTCCAGCGGCGTCCACGCCTTCGGCACGCGCCCTGCGCTCAAATCGCGCAGCACCTTGGCGTCGCTGCCGAGCGCGTAGTGCACCGCCTTCCAGCCTTCAACCTGCACCTCGATGATGTCGCCGTCAGCCAACAGCGCTCTCGCGTATCTGCCTGGCTTTGCTAAATGGCACGCCGCGGAAGAACGCATCCGCCGTGCGCTGGAGCCGCGACAGTCCCGAAAAGCTGACCTCCTTTTTGATGATGAAGCGGTCTGCCTCGGCTTCGTCGCTTTCGCGAATGAGCTGCGCAGGCGCGACCGCTTCCGTGAGGGCGTAAACGCGCTCGAAGTTCTCGCGGTGGTGCGTCATCACTTCGCCGGTGCGCCACAGATAATACAAGGCCAGCGCGCTGTCCTTGCGGCCGCGATAGCTTTGCGTCCGTGTCCGCGTCGCCATCTCGAAGTCGCGGTTGCTCACGACGCCCCGCTCGCGCAAAATGGTCCGCATTTCGGCGATGGCCTCGGCGTGCTCGCGGGCCATTTTCTGAATTCGCCGGTCGGTATCGGGCCCATGATCGCGCTCGCGGCGCATCGACCACGCGCCAGTGCGGCAGCTCGTCCATCGGTCGGATTGCCAGCCAGCCGCCCCAGTCAAAGAACTTGCGCTTCCGGTAGGCCGCCTCCTCCCACATGCCGGGCGTGTAATCGAGCACGCGGCTGTGCAGCTGTGATGTCCTGGCTGCGGGCGACGATTTGCAGCGGGTCGAGTTGCAGGTACTCCATCGCGCGCATGGCCTGCTCCGTGCCCTTGAGGCCGCGCCAGCGCCGCCCGGGCCACAAGCCCTGCTTGCCCAGGATGAAGCGGCGGGCTATGTCGATGTCGATGGTCAGCATGACGGCCTATGGCAGAGGCCGCGCAGCCGGGCATATCTGAAATGTTGTGGATCCTCGTCTCATGGCTCTTTGCTCCTTGGTCGGACCTTGAGTTAGGCGCGACGGTAACTACTCACCGTTCTGTTACTGGTTTCCCCGAAAAATGAATATGGGCGGGGTGTTCTCCCCTGTCCATATTCATTTTTCGGACTCACGCATCGTGCTCGCAATGCGCATTATCTGTTTCACGTGGGTCCGTTCATGGCGTGCCATCCACTGCGCATAAAACTGCACCGTCCGTATGAGCGCCTTTCCCGCCCCGGTTACTGTTGCCGTACGTGACCAGCCTTCGGGCCTCAACGTTTCCAATACTGCCAATAGCTCGGCACGCTGCGCAGTAAAGGCCTGCAGCGAGGGTCTAAATTTCTGTTCGAGATAGTCCGTTCCCTTGATCCACGTACGGGGGTCGACAGCCCGCAGCGTTGGCTTATCCTGGTCGAGGATCGCAGCGATGCAGCCGCCCCAAACATCGGCACAAGAGCGCAGATGGGCCAGCACCTCATTAGCGGACCACTCACCGGGGCTCGGAGCGGCCTGCAGTTGAGCTGTTGTCAGCCCGGCTGTAAGTTCGGCGATGCGCCGCGGCGTTTCTGGAAGCAGGGTCAAGGATCTTTTCTATGGGTAGTGGGCTTTTAGGCACGAGAAGTCATCCTTTTAAATTGCGGATCAACACCGATAAAAAGGATTTTGGGGCAATTTTTACAAGGTCTTTATAAAATATGGCAGTTTATCAGTGCCGTCTCGCCCCGGCTTACTTACGGGGTTCATCTGTGTTCATCTGTGGTGAATTAAGAGCGTAAAAAACACCCTCTTGGGCCACGGAAGGTTCATAGCCTCACTTTACATCAAACCGCTCAGGATGAGCGGACAAATAACCCCAGCCATCCACACCGGGCGGTGTTTGTTTACCTTGATTAAGCATGGTCGTGATGTTTGTGCGATGCTCAACGCCGTGGTTGATAATTTGGATGAACACTGCCAGGGCATGGTAATGGAACACCTTGCCGTTGTCTTCCTCAGCGACTTCATCGCTTGGCAGTGTACGCTGAGCCATATCCACCAGTGCCTTTCCAACCTGAGCATTGTAGGCGCTCATTGCGTCCAGGCTTGGTCGCTTGCCCCATTTGAATGGCGCCTGAGGACGGCTGCCGGTTAATAATTGGAGATAGTATTCCTCACTCCGGATAAGGTGTTCCAGCGTGTCGCGGATCGTGCCATACGCGCCCGGGATCACTTCTGCGAGCTGATCCTCGCTCAAATTCTGGCAAGCCTGCAGCACCTGTTGGTTGGCCCAGTTGTTGTACAGGATGAATTCCATAAACGTTGATTCAGAAAGTGCATTCATAAAACGAACCTCCTGAAAAATCTCCGAATTTTGGGATGTGAACGGTGCTCTCCCGTTCACATCCCAAAATTCGGAATCCTCTCCCTCCCCTTTTAGGGGATCGCTAAGGTGAGAATCCCGGAGCGCAGCGGAGGGAGGGTTGGGGTGGGGTCTCTGTGACGCAAAGCGGTATCTCTACTAGTAAATACGTTTTATTTTAGAACACAAATTCTATTTCGTCAAATACATTTACACAGTACTTCGTAACCGAGATCTGACCGCAACGTCTCCTCGTTCTCAATCGAAAATCATAAATCTGAAATCTGAAGTCTAAAATCTAAAATCCCCTCCGCCTTTGCGGCACTCACCCCTTGTCCTTCCCCAGCGCCTGCTCGATATCCCTCACTCGATGGAACGCCGAGTGACCATCCAGGTGGTAGGGCCAGTCCGCACCTCGCCTTCCGCCGCTGAACCAGGCTGAAGGCGCCTCTTTGAGGGCGGCAAGGATGTCCTTCTGAACCTGCCTGTGCCAGGCCAGGACCTCCTTCGGAGGACGGCTGCGCCAACGAAGATACACGAGGTGATTTAACTCGTCTGGGGCTAAGCCGCGCTCATCGTCCGGCCTGCGCTGTTTCCTGATCGACCGGACCATATTAGACTTCCGGTAAGTAACGTGGACCAGCGCATCCTTGATGGTCCATGGGTCCTTGGTCTCGGGCCTGAGCAGCAGCCGTTTCCATTCCTCGTTCGTAAGTTTGGAGACCAGCCGGTCCAGGAGCTTGAACTCATGGACCGCTCGTCTGATCACTTCAGCACGTGTGTGACGCATCGCTTCCCGCATCCTTTCGCTTTTGCTCGGCGTGGGATTTAGTGCCACATACATTCCCGTTCCTGTTTTTGGGGATAACATCCCCCTTCTTAGTTTTAGGGGAACCCCGAAACGCAGAGGCCGACCTCGTTCTCAATCTAAAATCCTAAATCTGAAATCGAAAATCATTCCTCGTCACGCCGTGCGACGAAGACCATGACACGACTGCTGCTGAGCAGTGGCCCTTTCTTCCAGTCCCCGTAAACATGCTCAAGGGTAAACCCGGCGTCAGTCAAGCTGCGGGTTAGCTCTTCAAGGCTGCGGAAACGCAGCTCGCTCCTGACTACCAGCACTTCTCCAGTGGACCTAAAGACGTTATGACCCTCAAAGCGAACTCGACCCTCACCCGCGCTCACCAGCTCCAGCCAACTCTCCATTGGGCCGTTAGGTGAGTCGAACTCTTCATAGGTCTCGGCCCGGTTCCACTGCTCCCAGGCCCGATCCTCCGGGTTGCGACTCTCGAAAGCGAGATAACCGCCCGGGCGTAAGGCGGCGTGGATCGCCGCAAGCGTGGTCAGCCAATCACGGTCGTCGAGGAACACCTGGGCCACGTTGCCCGTCATGACCAGCAGGTCGGCTTCAGGTGTGCCCACAGCGCTTGCATCGCCTTCGACCCACTGTACTCGCTCGGCGCCGGGTTGCCGGCGGGCAAAGGCCAGCATTGCCGGAGCCGGGTCGACTCCGGTTACCTGGCGGCCGGGGATTGCCAGTTCGCGCGTGAGTAGGCCGGTTCCGCAGCCCAGATCAAGAATGCGGTGAGCCTCCAGCTCTGCCGCCAGACCCAGATAGAAATCAGTGTCGGCACCCCGGGAGTTCTCGGTATCGTATAACTCCACCAGGCGCGGATCGACATAGTGCTCATCAAGTTTTACCAAAGCGACTCCTGCCTGCTTCATTTTAACCGGGGGATAAACCGATTGCATCCCCGCAATAGGCACATTTCACTTCCCCAGCTCGTGACTCAGCATGGCTTGCCTATTGATATTTGAAAAATCAAATTCAATCTATCTGTCATTGTCGGAGATCCTTGTGTTCTTCAAGGGCGAGCGCTTTTGCGAAGCACTTCGGCGAAGCGTTTCGAAGCTGCGAAGCAATCCCGTGTTTTGGAGCAGGTGCTTGTGACATTCTTTATTCAAAAACCAGTAAGCTTCGAATTGCTCTGTCCAGGTCGTCACGGATGCCTTTCATTGTCGGCGGGTAACTACCCACCGTCCCGCCACTGTTTAGCCGGAAAATGAATATGGACGGGGTGTTCTCCCCCGTCCATATTCATTTTCCGGAATCTCTAGTCCTCGCAGATGCAGGTGTTCTACCTGCCAGGCTGAAAGCGTGGGACGAAAGGGTGACGCGAAGCGGTATCGACACCAGCAGATACAGTGTTTCTATTATTGCGTTGATATCACAACGAAGATCGTATTGGGGTCGCTATCATAAGAGTTGATGTAGATCAGCAGGATTTGAGTACCTTTATAGAATTCAAAGGAACTGTTGTGCTGCGCGTTGCTCCCCGTCCCCGCGCTGCCGGTGCCAGGTCCACTACCGTTGAGCGAAAAGCCGAGAGCGGGTATTTTTGCCTGATAGAAGCTCACCCCTTGTGCAATCGTGGCTGCCGCCTTGAAGCTGTAGACCTGTCCTAGTATAAACTCCTGCCCCGCGGTTGCCTGCGGCATGATCGGGATCCCATTCCACGTCGCCACCGGTTGGCCCACCGGGTTGAAGTATTGCGAAACACCCATCAAATTCGTGAAAGGCATGGGCATGGACTGCGAGAGCGTATCCGGCGTCTTTGAAGGTGATGCAGCCTCCGTCGGTGCAGGCGTATTGGATGCTTCGACCGTTGCGGTGAAAGCCGGTGTATCGGTTGCCCCGACTGTGGGCGAGGCCTCAACCGTTGCCATCGGCGTGGCAGGAGCGCCGACCAAACTGCACGCCAGCACCCCGATCAATAAAAATACCAGTAGAGCATACCTGCGAAAATGAGCCATGCCTTCGTCCTTTCTACCAATAAACTAACGTAATCTCAATGCCAATATTTTGGTCCGCTTGTTAGCCCGACAGGGCTTTCATGAACTAAGAAGGGACTTTAGTCCCGCTGCGCAAGGCAGAAATTCACCATTGCTGCCTGCCAGGATCGCCATCATAAAACCAAACCGCTGGCCCGGGAGGGGGACAGAAGTATGAGTGAATCCTCCTTGTTCCAACCTCATTCCTCGCATCTTCTGGCGATGCTTGCCTGACGCTCGCTCGAATAACGCCTATCGAATATCGTTCGGCAATCTACCAATTCCTCATCTAGGTTGCCTAATCACCTTCGGGCGAGTGAGCCTCAGGCGAACATCGCCCACTTCGGCGACAGGCGTCGCCGAAGGATACTCAATCCCCAATCACCCCTTTTTTCCCAAACTGTGTGCTCCACGATACGCCACGCACAAACCTTTACTTGACACAGAACATTTGTTCTGTATAATGAATGTATCTACTCACACCTTCTTCAAAATCTCCGAATTTTTGGATGTGGGCGGTGCTCTCCAGACCACATCCAAAAATTCGGAATTCTCTCCCTCCCCTTTAGGGGATCGCGGAGCATCCCGGAGCGCAGCGGAGGGAGGCCGGGGTGGGGTCTCTGTAAGCAGATACTAATGAATGTAACGACATTTCCACTGGAGCTTCCATGACTTACAAGCATCAGATCGTAAATCTACAATCTAAAATCAGCAATCTAAAATCCATAATTTCCCGCCCCATTCGACCCTCGAAAAAACTAAGGATTTTCTACTCAAAATTATTTAGGAAAAATCTGGATCTTACAGACCGCCAATGCAACTTAATAGGGATCCTCTTGTCCTCCCCCAAACCCCGCGAATTCCTCTTCCTAAAGTGGTTGGCTCTCGCCTGACCAAAGTGGTCGGTTCTCGCCTGACCAAAGTGGTCGGTTCGTGCCCGACCATCTGGGATCGCGACCGAAGAACCGGCGGCTCAGGTCAACCGGGAGGGGTCGAATTAGAGTTCGAACCCGGCGCGCGCTGCCGTAAATCTGCCCTTTTTTGCGATTAATCCCTCCGCCCTGGGCGCCTCGCCGGCCACCGATTACCCGTTTCCCGATCACCTGATCCCTGATTACCTGATCCCTGATTACCCAATCCCCGATCACCTGATCCCCAGATCACCTGATCCCTGATTACCTGATCCCCGATCACCTGGTCCCTGATCACCCGATCCCTTATCCTCTACTCTCTGCTCTCCTTTTTTGTCATGCACCTGACACGGCTGATCCCCCTGATGAGTTTATGATATTTTGTGTTACAGGTTCTGGGCTGGTCATTTATTCCCACAAAAAATGGGATAAAAAACCCGCTTGGAGATTTATACAAGAAGCAGTAGAATCTGCGCGGAGGGCCTATGCCCAAATATGACGGCGTCATCGAAGCAGTGCGCTATAAGAGTGGAAAGATCGACATCGTACGCGCTTACGAGCGGCGCGGCGCAACTTTTTCCGACCGCGTCCTGTTGGACCGCAAGACACTGCTCGAACGCCTCAAACAGGGCAAACACTTCGTCACCGGCCAGCGCAAGGAATACCTGGCCAGCACCTTCGAAGTCGGCAAGCCGGTAAACCTGGTGGGTAACGACGAAAAACAAGTTCTGACCACCGCGGCCCAGGAAGACCATGATGAGTTGGAGGGCGTCCCCGCCTTCTAGTTTTTCACATGCCTTTGGCCGGCAGGGTGTTGAACGAAGGCAAGCATCATCGCTCTGACCCATCTCGGCAGAAGGCTTTTTGAAACAATCACTTATCTTTGTTTATCTCCGCTCATCTCTGTTTATCTCCGGTTGTCTCTGGTGAATTTCCGCCATGAAAATCATCGATAAAACTCCGCTTCAAAACGAAAAGGGTGAGATCGGCCCTGCTGCAGCGCATTCAGGGCACGCTGGAGTTCGGATTCAACTGGTACCCCGAGCTCCAGGCCCAGAAGATCGTCGTTGCCCAGCTCGAGACCGTGCTGGAAAAAGGCTTCACCCTCATCCGCAACCTCACGCTCCACAACAGCCAGATCGTCGAACCGCTCATCCTGATCGGCGCGCCCGGCGTCTACGTCATCCGGGTGACCCCCCTCAGCGGGTTTTATGAAGCCAAGGGCGACCAGTGGAACGTCGCCAAGAATGGACGTTCCTATCCCGAAGCGATCAACCTGCTGACCCAGACCTCGCGGCTGGCGCGTGCCCTGCAGGTATTCATCGAACGGCAGGGCGTGATCTTGCCCGGTCCGGTGGAACCGGTGCTGATGGCAACCAACCCGGGCATGCACATCGACTCGTTGAGACCGGCGGTGCGCGTGGTGATGAGTGATGGCGTCAAGCAGTTTGCCGCTTCCCTGCTGCAGGCGCGGCCCGTCCTGAAAACGGAGCTGGTCTACGACCTGGCGGACCGTATCATCACCCCGCGGCCCAAGGAAGCTCTGCCGGCGGCCTCGCCGGTCGCCTCCCAGCCGCTGGAGCCGGAAGTGCCTTCCGATGGAGCCTCAGCGCTCGAGCCGCCTGAGCCTTCCCGCGCCCGGGCCATCTTCCACGCCGCGGACGAAGCCAAACCGTTCGATCCCGAACGACCTGAGTTTTGCCTTCGATGAGAAAGCCGAGGACAGCGTCCCTGGAAAACTTGCGCGAGCCAAGCCCCTCTCAGCGGTTGGCGAAGCCTGCGAAAAAACCCGCCATCAGCTCCAGGCAGTGGATACTGCTGGCCGCGATGTTCCTGGTCGAATGTTGTATACTTGTGGGGTTTCGGATATTTCATCTTCGCCACAACCCGTTAAACGCCTTGTCCCTGCCCCTGCTCTCCATCATCATCCCTGCCCATAACGAGGAGAACCGCCTGCCCCGGTCGTTGGAGCAGGTGTTCGCTTTTCTTAGCCAGCAGAGTTATGAAGCCGAGGTGCTGGTGGTCGAGAACGGCAGCAGCGACCATACCCTCGAGATGGCCCAGGGCTTTGCCGATCGGCATACCAACCTGCGTGTGCTCCAGGAAGCCGGCCGCGGCAAGGGGCTGGCTGTGCGCCGCGGCATGCTCGAGGCGCGCGGCGAATACCGCTTCATGTGCGACGCCGACCTCTCGATGCCCATCGAGGAAGTGAATAAATTCCTGCCCCCGGCCCGCTCCGATTTCGACATCGCCATCGGCTCACGCGAAGCGCCGGACTCCGTCCGTTATGACGAGCCTTTCTATCGCCACTTCGGTGGGCGTCTGATCAACTTCGTCATCCGCATGTTGATCCTGCCCGGGCTGCAGGATACCCAGTGCGGGTTCAAATGCTTCCGCGCCGAGGCCGCCGAGCACCTGTTCAACCGCCAGACCCTGAACGGCTGGTCCTTCGATATCGAGCTGCTGTTCATTGCCTGCCGGCTCGGTTATCGCGTGGTCGAGATCCCCATCGATTGGTATTACCGTTCCGAGAGCAAGGTCAGCACCGTGCCCGATGCGCTGCGCCTGATCGGCGACATTTTCCTCATCCGTGCCAATGCGCGGCGGGGAAGATACGATGCGCACTGATCCCAGCCTCGCCTTCGAAAAGGATCTCTGGCACGGCGGCTTCCGTCACATCGCCGGCCTGGACGAAGCCGGCCGCGGCGCTCTGGCCGGGCCGGTTGCCGTCGGCGCGGTCATCCTCCCAAACGACCTTCATCTGCTCCCGGCGCCTCGAAGTCGCAAGAGTGCCCCATTAAGCGGCGTGCGCGACTCAAAGCAGATGACCCCGCTCGAGCGTGAATCCGCCGCCGTGCGGATCAAGCAGTTGGCCCTGGCCTGGAGCGTTGCCTTTGCCTCGTCAGAAGAGATCGATTCGGACGGCATCGTGCGGGCCACCCGCCTGGCCGCCCTGCGCGCCCTGCAGGACCTGTCCCTGTGGCCCGAATATCTGCTCACCGATTTCCGGCTGGAGCTGCCTGCAGCTCGATATTCCCAGACCTCGCTCGTCAAAGGCGACGCGCTCTGCCTGAGCATCGCGGCCGCCTCCGTGCTTGGCGAAGACAGCCCGCGATGCCCTGCATGCGCGAGATGGACTTGCAGGTTCCCGGCTACGGGCTGGGGAAACACAAAGGCTACGGCACGCCTTGCCCATCGCCTGGCGTTGGAGCAACTGGGATATTCCCCCATCCACAGAAAGACTTTCATATTAAAGAGGCATTGAGCCATCAGAGAGCAGAGAGTGGAGAAGTTTGAAAAAAAGAATCTTGCACAGGCATACGCTCTTGCAGTCTCAGTTCTCCGGGCAATCTCCGCCGTTTTGCCACGACGCACTTACAGGGTTTATCTCCGGTGAATTTGCGATTATCTGTCTTTCATCCGCAGAAACAATTTAGTGATCTCCTCCGAGGCCGCCGGGATGAGCGCCAATCCCACCACGATCACCCATTCATTCAGTGAAAGGAAATGCGTGTTGAAGATCGCCTGCAGGAAGGGCACGCCGCAGACCAGCAGGAGCAAGGCGATCGATGCGCCCACTGCCAACTGCATGCTGCGGTTGGAGAAGACGCCGATCGTAAAGATCGAAGCATATTCCGAACGGACCGTGTAGGCGCGGAAGAGCTCGCACAATGAAAGCGTGACGAAGGCCATGGTCTCCGCGGTCTGAACGTCCACGCCGCGCCAGTCGTAATGCAGGACATAGCCAACGGGTTCGCGCCGGGCGGCAGGCCCGCATGGCTCCCAGGACCCAGACCAGCCCCAGGCCGAACGCCAGCAGGACCGCGCTGGTCTGCGTGACGGTCTGGATCCCAATGCCCAGCCCCATCGTCCGGTTGATGATCGGTTCGTGTCCTGGCGCGCGGCTTGTGCAGTCATGATGTCCGGGTCGCCTTTTTCCATGGCCAGCGCCAGGGCCGGCGCGCCGTCGGTGATGAGGTTGAGCCACAGCAGCTGGATGGCCGTCAGCGGCGTGGGCAGGCCGGCCAGCGTGGCCAGGAAGATGACCATGATCTCGGCCACGTTGGAGGAGAGCAGGAAGAACACGAACTTGCGGATGTTGCCATAGATGATGCGTCCCTGCTCCACCGCCGCCACGATGCTGGCGTAGTTATCGTCGGTCAGCACCATGTCGGCGGTCTCCTTGGCCACGTCGGTGCCGGTGATGCCCATCGCCACGCCGATATCGGCGCGCTTGATGGCGGGCGCGTCGTTGACGCCGTCGCCCGTCATCGCCACCACTTCATGGTTGGCCTGCAGGGCATCCACGATGCGCAGCTTGTGCTCCGGCGAGACGCGCGCAAAGACGTCCGTCTTTTCGATCTCACGTTTGAGCTTGGCGGCGCTCATCGCGTCGAGCTCCGCGCCGGTCGCCACCTTGCGCCCGCGCTGCAGCAGGCCGATCGACTCGGCAATGGCGCGCGCCGTATTGGGATAATCGCCGGTGATCATCACGGTGCGGATGCCCGCCCGGCGCGCTTTTTCGAGCGCGGGCTTCACCTCTTCGCGCGGCGGGTCGATCATGCCCAGCAGGCCGGCAAAGACCAGGTCCTTTTCCAGGTTTTCGGTTTTGATCTGATCGGGGTCATCCGGCACGTCCCGCTCCACCCGGTATGCCAGGCCGAGCACGCGCAGGGCGTCCTCGGTCATGGCATCGTTGGCCGGCCATGATCTCCTTGCGTTTCTTGGGCGTCAATCGTTTGGGTACGTCGTTGATCGTCTGGTAATGGGTGCACAGTTCCGAGCACCACATCCGGCGCGCCTTTGACGGCGATCACATCCCAGTTGCGCGCCTTCTTGTCGTGGAACGGGGAGGCATCCTCGGGCTTCGGGTTCTTCACGTCGTGGATGGTGATCATGCGTTTGCGCTCGGAGTCGAACGGCACCTCGTTCTCGCGCGGATAGGCCTTGTTCATCTCCACGTGATAAGCCCCGGCCTTGGCGGCGGCCACCAGCAGCGCGCCTTCGGTGGGGTCGCCGATGACGCGATAAGTCTGGTCGGCTGCATCCTTGCCAGGATCTCCAGTTCGGCGTCGTTGTTGAGCACGCCCAGCCAGAGGGCGGTCTGTGCGCCGGGATAATCGTCGATCTCGATCACCTGTCCTTTAGCTTGAACTCGCCGTGCGGCGCATACCCCGTGCCGGTGATCTCCATCAACATCCCGTCAGCCCACAGGCGCGTGACGGTCATTTCGTTCTGCGTGAGCGTACCGGTCTTATCGGAGCAGATGACGGTGGCCGAGCCGAGCGTCTCCACCGAAGCCAGTTTGCGGATGAGCGCATGGCGGCGGATCATCTCGCGCATGCCGAGCGCCAGGCTGATGGTCACGACCGCCGGCAGCCCCTCCGGCACGGCGGCGATCGCCAGGCTGACCGCGATGATGAAGACATCCGTAATTTCCTTTACGTTCCCGTTGAAGATAGGAAAGCGGCGCTGTGAACAAGCCGCGGATGTCGGTGTAGTTGATCAGGGCCGCCACGAAGACAACCGCCACCAGGAAGAGCGTGCCGATGCTGAGCGTGCGGCCCAACTGGTCGAGCCGGCGCTGCAAGGGCGTTACTTCCGCATCGACATTTTGCAGCATGCGAGGCGATCAGTCCCAGCTGGGTATGCATGCCCGTGCTGGTGACCACGCCCCGCCCGCGGCCATAAGACACCAGCGTGCCCATGAAAGCCGTGTTCCTGCGGTCGCCGAGCGGGACGTTCTTATCCAGCACGCTGGCGGCGTTCTTCTGCACCGGCAGTGACTCGCCGGTGAGCGAGGCCTCCTCGATCCGCAGGTTCACCGCCTCCAGCAGGCGCACGTCGGCAGGGACGTAATTGCCCGCTTCGAGGAATACGATATCGCCGGGGACCAGGTTCCGGGCCGCGACGGAGACCCGCCGCCCTCCGCGCAGCACATGCGCCTCGGGTGCGGCCAGCCGCTTTAAGGCGGCCAGCGCCTCTTCGGCGCGCCGCTCCTGGACGATGCCCAGCACCGTGTTCAACACCACGATCGCCAGGATGGCGGAGGCATCGATCCATTCACCGAGCAGGGCGGAAACGATCGAAGCCACGATCAGAAGGATGCACCACAAAACTATTCAGCTGTTCCCACAAGACCGCCAGGAAGCCGGGCCGCGCAGCCTGCTCCAATTGGTTGTGGCCGTAACGCTGCAATCGCTGCGCGGCCTCTTCCGAGGTCAGGCCGTCGTCATGCACTTTCAGATCGCGCAGCACTTCCTCGGTGTTCAGCGCATGCCAGGCTTTTTGTTCTATGGTCCCGATATTTCCAACTTTAAGTTCAGCGGCCATGCAAATCTCCGGGATGAACGTTAGTAATCTTGGAAGAAAAAGACCACCACGAATATTCGTGGTGGTCTTGCCAACGCTTGAGAGCGCATGGGTTGCCGATGGCATTTCTACCAATGGTATGACGACAATCCATCCTGAGGAAGCCAGGCGGCTACTCCCCAACCAAAACTGAGTGTATTCGGTTGGAATTGGAATGTCAAGTAAAAAACTTCACAAAAATATTAACAGCCTTTAATGAACTCGGAGAGTCCAAACAGGCTGGCTCTGATTCGAAGGTTATCCTTCCGGAGTGATCCGTGTGCCGGCAGGGATCTCCGCATTTTTCGGGAGGACCACGATCCCATCCCGGACAAACCAGTTTTCGCGGTCGAGGTCGGTGCCGCGCGGAAACGGGCGGATGATCACGCCTTCGCCGATGCGAACGTTCTTGTCGATGATCGCGCCCTCAATGTCGCAATTGGGGCCCGACGCCGATTGGAATGGAAGAGGGCGTTTTCCGGGATCATAATAATCGGCGCCCATGATGATGCTGTCCTTGATCATGCGCCCCGGCGGCGACCTGGCTGCGGATCCCAACCACCGAGTGGGTGATCTCCGCCTTTTGAACCCGGCAGCCGTCGCACAGAGGACGTTGTTCAAGCGGCTGTCATCCACAACGCTGCCCGGCAGGTAACGGGCATGGGTATAGATCGGGAATTTGGGGTCGGAGAAATTAAACGGCGGGCTGCGCAGACGCCATCTCCAGGTTGATTTCATAGAAGGCGCGAATGGTCCCGATGTCCCGCCAGTAGTCGTCAAAACTATAACCGTAAACCTGGTGTGAATGGACGGCCTCCGGAATGATATTGATGCCAAAGTCATCGTGGCTGGGATGATACGTGAGCATATCGATCAAGACCTTGGTCTTGAACAGATAGATGCCCATGGAACCGAGGAAGGGACGCTCAGGATCGTCGCGGCTGATGAACCTGTCCTGGGTCTCCCGGTCCTGGGGTTTTTCCACGAAGTCCGAGATGTGGCCGTCCGATTCGCATTTCAGGATGCCCAGGCGGGTGGCTTCTTCGCGCGGCACCGGATGGACGGCAACCGTTATGTCGGCATCGTTCTTCCAATGGAACTCCGCCATCTTGGCGTAGTTCATGCGATAAAGATGGTCTCCCGCCAGGATCATGACATGCTCCGCGCCCGTGGATTGGATCTCGAACAGCTGCTTGCGGACCGCATCGGCCGTGCCCTGATACCAGGTGGCGGAGGTGAGCGTCTGCTCCGCCGCCCAGATCTGCACCCAGCCCGGATGGAAGGCATCGAAATTATAGGTCTGGGTAATATGGCGATGGAGAGAGACCGAATTGAACTGGGTCAGGATCGCAACCCGGTAGATTTCGGAGTTGATGCAGTTGCTGATGGGGATATCGATCAGACGATATTGGCCTGCGATCGGCACCGCAGGTTTCGAGCGCATTTTCGTCAGAGGATAGAGACGGGCGCCGCGTCCGCCGCCCATGATAACTGCCAGTATATCGTTCGTCGTCGAGGACATCAGGACCTCCGCCAGTGACATGATTCACTTCAGAATAATATTGCAACTATTCCGCAGACAGAAACCCATTATAAAAAAGCAAAGCGCGAGAAGTGCTTGACAGGCAGTCTCGCGCGGATAGCGTGAAAGCGGGTGATGCCCGCAGTCAGATGTTATAATGCCGAAGGTGGGAATTGAACCCACAATCCCGAAGGAACACGATTTTGAGTCGTGCGCGTCTGCCTGTTCCGCCACTTCGGCTCACACTTGAAGTATAACCAACCCGAACCAACAAGGTCAAGATGAAACTCGGAATCATTGGACTGCCCCAATCAGGAAAGACAACCATCTTCAATGCCCTCACACGCGGCAATACGCCGACCACCGCCAGCGCCGGCCGCATCGAAGTCCATACGGCGGTGGTGGACGTGCCCGACCCCAGGGTGGATAAGCTCTCGGCGATGTTCAAGCCAAAGAAGACCATCTATGCCAAAGTGACCTATGCGGATATCGCCGGGCTCGAAGGCGGCGTGGCCAAGAGCGGCATTTCGGGCCAGCTGTTGAACCAACTCACTCAAATGGACGGCTTTCTGCTCGTCGTCCGCGCCTTTGACGATGACAACGTACCGCACCCAGCCGGAAGCGTGGACGCAAAACGCGACGCCGAGTCCATGCTGGGGGAGCTTCTGCTCAACGATCTGATCGCCGTCGAGCGAAAGCTGGAACGCCTTACGGAGGAACGCAAGAAGGGCGGCACGGATAAAACGATCAACGAGCGCCAGACGGTGCTGTTCAACCGCCTGCATCGAGGCCTTGAACGAAGGCACACCCCTGCGCAAGCTGGACTTCAACGCCGAAGAGGCGCGTGAGCTGGCCTCCTTCGGTCTGCTGACGCGCAAACCGATCCTGACGGTCTTCAACCTGGGTGAAGGCAGCCCGGCTCCCTCCATCGAACTCGATCACCCCTCCGTGTGCCTGATGGGCAAACTCGAAATGGAGATCGCCCAACTCAGCCCGGAGGATGCCGCCATGTTCATGAAAGAATACGGCATCGAGGAATTGGGTTTGAGCCGGATGATCAAATTGTCGTACGATCTGCTGCAACTGCAATCCTTCTTCACGGTAGGCGAAGATGAAGTGCGAGCCTGGACCGTCCAGCGCGGGGCGTCCGCGGTCGAGGCCGCCGGGGCAATCCATACCGACCTGCAGCGCGGCTTTGTCCGGGCGGAAGTTGTGGCCTATGAGGACCTGGTTTCACTGGGCGGCATGACCGAGGCCAAAGCCAAAGGCAAACTGCGGCTGGAAGGCAAGGAATATCCGGTCAAGGATGGCGATATTATGCATGTGCGTTTCAACCTGTAGCCGGAGGGGCTGCAGGTTTTTATACCATCATCCTGAGCAAGGGAGGGCAAAATGCACCAACTATTTGGATCGAGGGGAATAAAGATTCTTTTCCTGGCGGTGGTATTGACTGCGTTGGCATGCTCGGCGACCGGGGTAGCGCCCACTTCTGCACCTGCTTTCGACACGACGAAAGCCGTGCTGGAACTGCAGGCCACCGCCCAATCCTTACAAATGACGCAGGCTGCGCAGAACCTGCAACCGCAACAACAGCCGGTTCAACCAACAGAGCCACCGCCCACGGTGGCAGCCAACCAACCCGCCGACCGAGCCGCTGCCGGTGCAGGTGCAGGCTACGCCCACACAGGATGTGGAAGCACGTATCAAATCGGCAAAGATCCTGGTTTACGAGAATACGGATGAGCGCGGCATCGGCATGTGGGTCCAGGATGCTCTGGATTCGATGGGTTTGAAATACACCCAGACCGGTTCCTACAGCGGGCACTTCATGGAGTACCTGGACTCGGGCATCAAATACGACCTGATCATCGTCGACGCAGAAGACAAGGATAAGATTTCCGGCGAGTTCTGGGATGTGATCAATACCCGTCTGACGCGCGACAAGGCCGCCCTGATCGCGGAGGTGTGGTATCTCGACCGGGAGGCGAACGGGCCAATCAGCAAAATCTTCGGCACTTGCGGAATTCGCTATCAGAAAGATATGCCTTTGGATAGTTCGATCTACTGGTGGACTCCCGAACACGCCGTCTTCAACGAACCCAATACCGTGCTTCCGCTCCTGCACTACAACCTGTACTGGGGCAACCAGGCAGGAGACAGGATCAAACTTGGGAGCGGCGGCGATGCCACCTTGTTGGCCGGCACCACATCGAGGAACTCAAATGACGGAGCGGTACTTGCCACCTGCTATCAGGGCCGCGTGATCATTCAGACCTTTTCAGATCATGACTATCGCCGAGGCGGATATCAATCCGCTGTGGCAGAACTACATCCACTACACCTTGAAGAATCACTTTGCGGTCACACCTTAAGCCATAAAGCCAGGCGATAAATACCGTATAATTTGCGCGGAGCGCAGGCTGCGTTCCGCGCAATTTCTTATGAGGCCATTATGACTTATACACAAACACATTGGGACCTAGCCGACCTGTTCCCCGGGAACACGAGTCCGGAGCTGGAAGCCGCCTTCGATCAAGTGGAGGAGCAGGTAACGTCTTTCGAGGGCGTGCGTGGCAAGCTGAAACCCGAAATAGACGCGGAGCAATTCCTCGAGATCGTACGCGCCTCCGAAGCAACGAGCCGCATCGTCAACAAGCTGTATGCTTTTGCAAGTCTTTCCTTCGCGGCGGATACACAGGACCAGGCCGCCCAAACCCTGGTAGCGCGCCTGGACCAATTCGCCGCGGAGATACAAAACCGCACGTTGTTCTTCAGCCTGTGGTGGAAAGAATTGGATGAGCAAAACGCCAGCGCGCCTGATGAATGTGGCAGGCGACTATCGCTATTATCTCGAGCAGATGCGCCTTTTTAAATCACACACATTGAGCGAAGCAGAAGAGAAGATCAGTCAATCTCAAAAATGTAACCGGGGTCAGCGCCCTGGTCACGCTCTACGACTCGATCACGAATCGCTACCTCTTCAAGCTCGAGGTCGATGGCGAAATCAAAGAATTGACGCTTGGCGAACTGCAGGCTTATCGCTACAGTCCCGACCCGGACCTGCGAGCGCGCAGTTATCAGGAACAATTGCGGGTCTTCAACCAGGATGGCCCGATCCTCGGCCAGATGTACCAGACGCTGGTACGGGACTGGCACAACGAGAACCTGTCGCTGCGCAAGTTTTCGAGTGCGATCTCGGCACGCAACCTGGCCAATGACATTCCGGATGAAGCCGTGGACACGCTGCTGGAGGTCACCCGGAAGAATGCCGGGATCTTCCAGCGATATTTCAAACTAAAAGCGAAACAACTGGGTGTCGAAAAACTTCGCCGCTACGATATTTATGCGCCGGTGGTCGAAGCCGCAGAAACAATATGCATTCGATACCGCCGCCCAAATGGTCTTCGATGCGTTTGCGGCCTTTGACCCGAAATTTGCAGAGCTGGCGCGGCGAGTGTTCGACCAGGATCACCTGGACAGCGAGATCCGCAAAGGGAAAGACAGCGGCGCGTTCTGCGCTTCGGTCCTGCCCGAAACGACGCCTTATGTCCTGCTGAATTACCAGGGCCGCGCGCGTAGACGTGGCCACAATGGCCCACGAACTCGGGCACGCCGTCCATTCGATGCTGGCGGAGGGACACGGCATCTTCACATTCCAGGCATGCCTGCCGCTGGCCGAGACCGCCTCCACCTTTGGCGAAATGACGCTGACCGATAAGCTGCTGGCCGAAGAAAGCGATGAGGCGGTCCGCAAGGAGATCCTGTTCAAGCAGGTGGGCGATGCCTTCGCCACCATCCTGCGCCAGGCCTATTTTGCGATATTCGAAAAGCAGGCGCATGCGCTGGTGCAGAAGAATGCCTCGGTGGACGAGCTCTCGGCAGCCTATTATGAGAACTCTCAAAGAGCAGTTCGGCGACTCGCTCGAATTGACCGAGGATTTCAAGTGGGAGTGGGTTGAAATCCCGCATATCTATCACACGCCATTCTATGTGTATGCCTACGCCTTCGGTCAACTGCTGGTGCTATCTCTCTATCAGCAATTCAAAGAGGAAGGCGAATCGTTCAAGCCGAAGTATCTTAAGATCTTGTCGGCGGGCGGGTCGGAAGCCCCGGCGAAGATCCTTTCCGAGGCGGGCATCGACCTTCGCTCGGCAAAGTTCTGGCAGGGTGGGTTCGATGTATTGGATAAGCTGGTCACTGCGTTGGAGAAGTTAGGGTAGTAGGGGAAAGCTTCGCAGCCGCAATTCAAGGGCGGTTTCTAATCTGCGGGTTCAACCCAAACCTGAGGTGTTTCAGGCTCGGTGATCGCGACGTGATCGGGCAGGTCCAACTCCACATTACGAATGCTTGGGCTGGCAAACGCCACGATGCATATTATTATGTTTAACAAGCCAAGGAAACTGAATAATACCCCGATGCCGTGGTTCGACCCGACACCGACGATCGAACCAAGCAGGGACGCCAATACGCCCCCAGGAGCCATGGCGGGCTTGAAGACATAGTCAGCCAGGGGTGCAGCCAAAAGCGGGGCGATGATCTGGCTTGACCAGGCAATGGTGCGACGCACTGCAAACACGCGTCCCTGCACGTCGGGCGCGACCTTCGACTGCCAGATAGCCTGACTGGAAGCATCCAGCAGCGGTATAGTGAAATAAAAGCCAAAGCCGCACACGGCCAGCAGGGGAATCGAGGTGCGCAACCCAATACCGGAGAGAAATAGCGATCCGACAAGGCCCGCCCCCAATAGACGTATAAACCTTGCGTTTGCTCCCGCCCCAGGCACTCATCACCAATGTCCCCAGTAACATCCCGACACCCAGGATGGTGCTCAAATAACCGAGCACATCGGCCTTCCAGTTATCAAGAATCAGTGGAACAAAGAGCGGCCCCATGATGCCGCCTATGAAGTTCAGGCCGAGGAAGAACATCAGCAGGGACAAGAGCCCTTTGCGGGCCGCGATGTAATCCCAACCAAACCTCATCTCCTGCCAGATGGAGCCTTTCGCCTTCCGACCATCTTCCGAACGCGGAGGATTCGGGATGCGCACGAAAGAGAGCATCATAACAACCGAAAAGATGTAGGTCGCAAAATCAATCAGCGCCAGGTTGCCCAAATGGATAATCACGTACAAGGCTCCGGCCAGAGCCGGCCCGGCGACTTGAGGCAGGGCTTCACCCAATTGCACGAAACCATTGGCGCGTCCATATTGTTCCCTGGGAACCAGCATGGTGACCGAGGAGGTATAAGCCGGCCACATCAATGAATTAAAGGTTGACATCACAAAGTTGAGCGGGATAACCATCCACGGCTGGAGATGGCCTGTTAGATACAGCACGGCGGTCGCCAGCACCGCGAAGCCGGCGCCAAAGTCGCTGAGGATCATGGCGGTGCGCCGGTTCCAGCGGTCGACCAATACGCCGGCCAGCGGTGAAAGGATTATATAAGGCGCCTGAAGGGCTATCTGCGTCAGCGCCAGCCACAGCACCGACCGGGTCTGATCGTAGACCCACACTCCGAGCGCAAAGCCGGTTAGCTGTGAGCCGATGAGAGAGACCAGCTGGCCGAACCAGATCGTGAGGAAGGCGCGCATGCCACCGGCGGGGGAACGTTTGGTCATATTCTTTTCTTCGGGGTTTCAAGCAAAAAAATCGTTGCGAATTCGAATAGGGTCGAATAGGGCGCTGACAATCTCTACACGATTTAATACAATTTTATCGGGGCAACTTATAAAAAAGCGGGATGGCTTGATTCTATCATTCATGGAGCCGATCAAAAAAACGCCTGCCGCGGATAAAACGGGGAAAGGTAGACAATGAAACAAGGAAAGAGACTTAATGTGACCAAAGCGGAACCAGCCGTAACAAGATTATCCAGTGCGGAAATGCACCAGGCGAAGCGGTAGAAGTGCCCCTACAATGGTGTCGGTTTCAGGGCTTGACAAAACTATTTAATTAGACTAGGATGTAATTAGTTTTACATCTAATTAGATATCTATCTAATCTAGTGATAAGGAGGTTGTTATGATGAATCCATTTCTCCAGGTGCCAGCCCCAAAAACGGGAAAATACCGGAAGGCCATGAACGATGAGCTGAACCAGGAACAGTCCGCCCAATTTGTCGCAAACTCTGCCCCGCGCAAGAACCTGGGCTTGTGGGTAGGGAACTTGTTGATTAGAATGGGTAAAAAATTGGCCGAACAGGATATTGAGATGAAGACCAGCAAGGAACATGCATGACGGAGCCTGATCCACCCGGCGCCGACACGACCCTTTCATGGGATGTCGGCACGGCTTATGAGTTTTTCGTCAGCCTGTATGTCTTGCACGAACCCGAACATTATGACCTGCGGCCCTCATGGGCAGCCAAGATCCGCTCGCGTATCCCTGCCACCGAGCGGACTTTCCTTGAGGATGCCTTAACTTTTACAGATTTCCCACTCAGCTGGCTGTACGGGCTGCCTGCGCCAAAGAATGCCATCACGGTGCTGTATGCGCTTCAACAGATCGAGCCCGCCAAACGCGGCAGGGTGATGTTCGATCTGGACGCGGGGATCAAACCCGAATCCAAATGTCTGCTTGAGATCGCCGGAAGACGGAGTTGGGACAAAGGGGACGTGGCTACCCTGATCCCGCTCCTGACCAATTACCGGCATCCCGTTGATGAACAGGCGGTCATCAAATTCCTGAACTGGTGGGCGCGACCGGATGCCTTTGGGGAAATCCTCCTGTCGGCCCTGCAGTCTTACTACCAGGCTTTTTTCGAACAGGAAGAGAAGCGGGTCGGACCCGTGCTGGAGCTGGGCCTGGAACATGCAAAGCAGCTGGCCGGGCAATTAAGCGTTTCCGACCTGATCCCTGAGCTTTCGCAGGGCGTACGGTTTACAGAGGAGTTCGGCAAAGAACTGGTACTGGTCCCTGCTTACTGGATGACGCCGCTCGTGTCCCTGGGGGAGATCGGTAAAGAAAAGAAGATGTTCATTTTTGGCGTCAGGCCGTCGACTATGTCCGCCATCCCCGGGGAGCTGGTGCCGGACGGACTGCTGATCGCACTCAAGGCGCTGGCCGACCCCACCCGGCTAAAAATCCTTTGCTATCTTAACCAGGAGGAGCTAACGCCTTCCGAACTGTCACGCCGATTGAATTTACGCGCGCCCACCGTCACCCATCACATGAAAGAGCTGCGGCTGGCCGGACTGGTCAACCTGACCATACACGGCCAGGAAAAAATTTACCGGGCCAGGCTGGAAGCGCTGGACGCAATGCAAGGCGACTTGAAAGAGTTCTTGAAAACCAGTGCGGGGAAAACAGAGCAATAGAGCTATCCGCAGATGTGCAGATTTTGCAGAAAGAGAAAAAAAAGAGGAAGAGCGGGGACACGGAAACAGGGGAAAGAACTAGCTACCTGACAGTTTTAAGCGAGGCAAAGAATAGAACGCGGAGAAACGCGGACGAGACGGATTTACGCGGATTTGATAAAGAGAAATAACTAGAACCTGTCTCAAAAATGATCTTGCTTGCATTTCTGAGATTGCTTCGTCGGGAAGAACGACCTTCTCGCAATGACAAGACCTATTTTTGAGATGACCTGTAAAGAGTTCCGCGCCAAAGTAACCCGTTGAGACGGGCTATTGGATGGCGGCTGTCGTGCTTTAATTTGAGCTAGCCCATCAACTGGTCGAACTGCTCAAAGGTCACTGCCGGTGAGGTGGTAAAGGAGATGCCCAGCAGTTTCGTCATCGCCGCCGAGAGCTGCATGGCGTGATCGTTATCGGGCAATTCTACAACCACGACGACGTCGACAGCTCCGAGCAGGGCATACCCGGCCTTGATCTCTCCGCCATACTTCTTGACCAAAGCCTGGGCTTGCGTGGAGCGTTTTGGGCTGATGGCCTTGACGGCATCCAATGAGTATTTGCCAAACATTACAAATGTAGCCATGTTTATCTCTCCTTCTTGTGTTTATATCGTTAAATGAAACCTTGGAGGATTTCTCTCAGAGAACCGGACAAGCCATTAGCAGTATAGGACAAACGCGGTCCCAATTCAACCCCCCAGCCGCCATACTGGAAGCCTCCACGGGGGTCCTGCTCGGGTCTTGCGGGCGCCTGCATGATCCCGTCTAGGGTCAGATTCGTGAAGACTACAACTTTGCTCATTTGAAACTCCTTTTAGTCCGCTTTTTTATCCCCCTTGAAGATCCACTGAACACCATATCTATCAAAAAACTGCCCATACGTTCCAAATGGCAGATCATGCAATTCCTGGAACCATTTTTTGTCTGCTCCCTCTGCAAGCTTATCAAAGACTGTTTTCAGCTCGTCATATGTTCCACCGATAACAAATATTGCAGACATATTGCCCAGTATTGGCTCAAATGCCGGGGATGCCATCCAGTCTGTGGCTGAAATCTCTATTGCACCGCTTTTGAGTTGAGCATTAATGATCCTGTTATGTTTCTCCAGGGGGAATTGGGCTTTCATAGGGGTATCGCCAAGCTTTGTCAGTGTTAATTCTCCCCCCAAACACTTGTGGTAAAACGTCATGGCTTCGGCACAATTACCATCAAATAAAAGAAACGGTGTAGTTTGTAACATATTCTTTTTATCTCCTTATATCTTTATTCCGCCTTTTTATCTCCCTGGAAGAACCAATGGACACCGTATTTATCGGCGAGATGTCCATAGCTCCCAAACGGCAGATCTCGTAAGTCATCCAGAAGGTCTCTGATCTGCCCCTGCCGAGAGCTTGTCGAAAATGGCCCTCAGCTCGCCATATTGTCCGCCGTTAATGTACATGCAGACGGTATTGCCCTGTTTCGGTGTTCTTGTGGCGTGCAGCCAGTCTGTGGCAGTAAACTCAATTGCACCACTTTTTAGATGAGCATTGATAATCCTATTGCGCTTCTCTGGCGGCACCTGGTCCTTCATAGGCGTGTCGCTGACCTTCGTAAGGATTAACTCTCCGCCAAGACAAGATTTGTAAAACGTCATGGCTTCGGCACAGTTGCCGTCAAATAGTAAAAAGGGGGTCAAGTTGATCAAAAGCTTTCTTCCTTTCCTTAAACAAGAAGCAGGGTAAGCTAAGGCAAATTCTTCGTCAAGAGGCAGCCTAGCAGAATATATCATGATCCCTGGAGCGTTTGCGAGGCTGTTCTCGCTCTACTCAACTCTTTGTGGAACTTCCATTTGGATAAAATCCGGCTAAGACATTATCCGTAAATAGAGGGGATTCCGAAAAATGAATATGGGCGGGGTGTTCTCCCCCCGCCCATATTCATTTTTCGGACATTCTTCGGACTGCGGTCTGCGGATAGGTCAGAAATCCTTGTCGGTGGGGCTGCCGGGAATTTGGCGGATTTTATAGGGGGTAACCTGATAAACGAAGTAGTTCAACCAGTTGGCATACAGCAAGTTGGCGTGACTGCGCCAGCTCACAAGCGGCGGCTGTGAGGGATCGTCGCCCGGGAAATATCCGGCCGGGATTTGGATGGGAAGGCCTTTGCCAAGATCGCGGTCATATTCGCCCTTAAGGGTAAGTGGATCGTATTCAGAATGCCCGGTAACGAAGGTGTGACGCCCATCCCTGGTAGCTACAATGTAGATGCCGGCCTGGTCAGATTCGGCCAGGATCACGAGGTCGGGGACGCGCTCGAGGTCTGAGCGGCGGATCTCGGTGTGACGCGAGTGGGGGGCCGGGAAGACATCGTCGAAGCCGCGCACCAGCTTGTTGTAAGGTTCCAGCACCCGGTGCGGGAAGATGCCGAACATCTTCTGAGGCAGCGGATATTTTGGGACGCGGTAGCGGTGATACAAGGCAGCCTGCGCTCCCCAACAGATGTTCAGGGAAGCAAACACATTGGAGTCGGCCCAGTCCAGGATGTCCGTAAGCTCCGGCCAATAGTCCACGTCCTCGAACTCCATTTGTTCCACGGGCGCGCCGGTGACGATCAGACCATCGAATTTCTGACGACGGACCTGGGCAAAAGATTTGTAATGATCGATCAGGTGTGCTTCCGGCGTATTGGCCGACTCGTGGGAAGCGGTGTGCAGAAGGGTTACCTCCACCTGCAGGGGAGAATTCCCCAGCAGGCGAAGGAGCTGCGTTTCCGTGGCGATCTTGGTGGGCATGAGGTTCAGGATGGCGACGCGCAGTGGACGGATATCCTGATGACGGGCGCGTTCTTCCCCCATCACGAAGATATTTTCGCTTTCGAGGACGGCGCGGGCGGGAAGTGTTTCCGGAATACGGACTGGCATAAGTACTCCTTTTGCAAGAGTTGGAATGCAGTGTGTAGAGATTCACCGGAGATAAACGGAGATATCCGGAGATAAACAGAGAAACTTTCTAAAAGCTCTTACCACAAAGGCCACTAAGGAACACGAAGGAGAACCTTTTAAGTAATGGGCACGATATATCGTGCCCCTACGGGGACGGGACGGCGGAATTACTCCAAGAGAAAGAACGAGTACCAGTGTCCGGAGATAAACCCCGTAAGGAATGGGCACGATATATCGTGCCCCAACGGGGTAAGACGGCGGAGATTTAGTTCGAAAGAGCCTGATCCAGATCCCATAGGATGTCGTCTATGTCTTCGAGGCCGATGGACAGGCGGACAAAGTCGGGGGTGACGCCGGCGGACACTTGTTCCTGCTCGCTCAACTGGCTGTGGGTGGTGGTAGCGGGATGGATGGCGAGGCTCCTGGCATCTCCCACGTTGGCGAGGTGGCTGAAGAGCTTCAGACTTTCGATGAATTTCTTTCCGGCTTCCGCGCCACCCTTGATACCGAATCCCAGGATCGCGCCGGGACCTTTGGGGAAGTATTTCCTGGCACGTTCGTAATCGGGATGACTCTTGAGGCCGGGATACATGACCCAGCTGACTTTCGGGTGCTTCTCGAGAAATTCAGCGGCAGACTGGGCATTTTGAACGTGGCGCTCGAGGCGCAGGCTGAGGGTTTCAATGCCCTGGATGGTCTGCCAACTATTAAAAGGAGCCTGGCAGGAACCGTAGTCGCGCAAAACCTGGACCCGCGCCTTGATAATGAAGGAAGGCAGTCCCGCAGCAGGCAAATCAGCATAGACTAGGCCATGGTAGGAAGGGTCGGGCGTAGTGAAGTTGGGGAAGCGCTCGTTGTGCCAGTCGAAATTGCCGCCATCGACGATGGCGCCGCCAATTGTGGTGCCATGCCCGCCGATGAACTTGGTCGTGGAATGGGTGATGATATTCGCACCCCACTCGAAGGGCCGGAACAGGTAGGGGGTGGCGAAGGTGTTATCAATCACCAGCGGGATCTTGTATTTCTTGGCAACGGCGGAGACTTCCTCGAAGGGAAAAACCGCGAGGTCGGGATTGCCGAGCGTCTCTCCGTAAATAATTTTCGTGTTGGGACGGATGGCCTTCTCGAAGTTCTTTGGGTCTGTGGGGTCAACGAGGGTGACATCAATGCCGATGCGCGGGAAGGTGTAATTGAACTGGTTGTAGGTACCGCCATATAGGCGGCTGCTGCTGACGATATGATCGCCGGCGCAACACAGGGTGAAAATCGTCAGGGCCTGGGCGGCATGCCCGGAGCTCACAGCAAGGGCGCCAACCCCGCCTTCCAGATCGGCCAAACGCTGTTCGAGCACATCGGTGGTGGGGTTCATGATGCGGGTGTATATGTTGCCCAGTTCCTTGAGAGCGAACAAGTTGGCGGCATGCTCGGTGCTCTTGAACTGATAGCTTGTGGTCTGGTAGAGCGGGACCGCCCGGCTGCCGGTAGTAGGGTCGGGGGAATACCCGGAGTGCAACTGGCGGGTGGCGAAACCATACTTGCGTTTTGTTTCAGGGGTGGACATGATCTTTTCTCCTTGTGAATGATATTGATAAATATGAAATGACTGGCGGGTAGCGACGCGGTTTTGACGGTTGAGCGAACTATTTCTATTGTCCATTACACATAGGCCATGCTCCTCTTGATGACCGTTCCGTCCAACTGCTTTGAAAACAAAAGACCTCTTCTTAGATGAAGAGGTCTAGAATAGCTCGGGGAAAGCCTCTCATCTTCCAGATCGTGCTCTGCCGGAATTGGCACCTTGACTTTCGTCAGGTTGTCGAGGCTTCAAAGGGCCGGACCCTCCACCTCTCTGGATAAGAACGTTCAGTTAATATTTAGTTGTAAGTGCGCTGATTTGAACTCAGTTGAATCTGTCCTTTTTGTCAAAGATAATGCTGATTGCACAGACTGCCAGAAAACAGAAAGCCCCTTCCGAAAATGAAGGGGCTGGGCTAATTTAATAAAAAAAAGCAGCCTCTCATCTTCCAGATCATTCTGCCGGAATTGGCACCTTGGCTTGCGCCAGGTTGTCGAGGCTTCACAGGGCCGGTCCCTCTGCCTCTCTGGATAAGAGCATTCGTGCAATATTCAGTTGTAAGTTAATTGGCCGGTTTATATCATAGCTTGTCTAGTTATGTCAAGGAGTAATCTGGATTGCCCGCCCAAAGTAGCAAAGCCCCCTTTTGCCAAAGTTTAAGATGTCCCCTTGGAAGGGACAAACGGAGTGGGGTCGTGAGGTCCGTGCCTAACCCACTCAGGGGACGGTGAGCAGCCAAGGAATTCAATCCTTCCATCTATCCAATTGAGTACATCGACAAAACTGAAGTTATCTTGATAACCAAAATGCAGGTTGATCGTAAGATCAACCACCATATATGGCGGCCAAATTATGAAATGACATTTAACAAAAAAAGGGACCCCATCATTCGATGGGGTCCCACAACCAGTAAAGCTCGTTTTGAAACTAGCCTCCGGTGCCGTTAAGGCTGGAGTTGATGGTGCTGAACGTGTTGCCGATGATCGGGCCTAAGATCATCAGTGCTGCAATAACAACGATGGCTACTAAAACGAGAATGAGCGCATATTCAACCAAACCCTGTCCTTTTTCCTTCGGTGCGAATAACATGGTAGTGTATTCTCCTTTCGTTAGAATTTCTCTGACTCTGTCATCAGAGCTTGATACTTATTATAGTTATAATTTTTGAATTGACAAGAAAATTCCTTAACACTTATGTTAGGGCAACGATTTTGCAATCATCGCGCGCGTCGTTAAAAACCATTTGTTCCTGCGAATAAGAACGCACGCGAGATGGAGCAGAGGCGCGAGGCCAGCAGCTTAAGAGGCTGGTACTATGAACATACCATTCACGTAACTTGACTTGTGAACAAGGCGATGAGGATAACATCCAGCTTAAGTTAGTTTCCATTTTCTGCCTGGCAGGCCGAAGACTTGCGCCTTCGGAAACTACATGCCCGGGTTTCCAGGAAATTAACCGACTGAAGTCGTAACTGCGAATTCGGGGGAATGATTCGGAGATATAAATTTGGGCGACCCGCCCTGGGCTGACAAGGTTATTGCGAATCATAGTTCCTGGGCTGAAATAGTAACGGTAGAGCCTGACGGGTCGCCCCTACAAATCACAATGGATGAATGGCCCTTACGGTTAGCACATGAACCAAAATGCAGATTGTTAATTGGATTAACCGCCATATGTGGTGGTTAATTTATAGGGTGGCTTTAAATAAAAAAACAGGACCCCATTGGAATGGGGTCCCGCGGCCAAGAAAAGCTTGTTTTGAGATTATCCTCCGGTGCCGTTGAGGCTGGAGTTGATGGTGCTGAATGTGTTGCCGATGATCGGGCCCAAAATCATCAGGGCTGCGATAACAACAATGGCTACTAGAACGAGGATAAGCGCATATTCAACTAAACCTTGACCCTTCTCTTTCGGTGCGAATAACATGGTGGTATATTCTCCTTTCGTTTGAGTTTCTCTTTATCAGAGATAATTAGTATTATAGTTACTATTATTGAATACGCAAGAGAATTACCATACATTTATGATAAGCTAACGATTCTGCAAATTGGGGAGACTATCTAAAGAATGCATCCCCTTCCATGACATGGTTTGAGGGCGGACAGGCTTAAAGCTTAACGCTACGGTCGGGATATCGCCGACCAGCTAGAACGCAAGGAAAAGATCAAGATTTGGCGCCCTAAGCGAATTTGGAGTCTAAAAAATCAAGCTGAGATTCATCCATGTCGCAACCTGAACGTGACGCGGAAGTGGAAAGAGATCTCGAAAAATGAAGGTGCTGGGAAGAATCCGCAGCACCTTCATTTTCTTGAGGAATTTATCAAACAGGGTATAAGCAGATACGGGTATTCAAAGACAAATTCGATGGGCTTGATCGGTTTATGGTCGGCCGGTTTCACCCGCACCAAAAACACGGCTGTATTCCTGCAGAATGTTCTCCCAGGAGGATTTCAAGCTCTGACATCACATACTCAATATCTTCCATGAGATCCGGGATCTGTTTTGTGTATGTATTTGTCGGTACATCCTGGTTGGCCCTTACCGTCGAAAGGATGTTGATGAGCTCAAACATGGCGGGACGCGAGGAGCGCGGGTTGAAATAGTTTTCCATGGCCTTTAACAGTCGTTGATATTTTTGAAGTTGTTCATTGAGCGCAAGCTGTCCCACCAGCGCCTGCATGACCGTTCTCAGCGGCCGCCATTCCACCCTCTCGATCTCAAGAAATTTGATGGCCTCGTCGATTTCGACGGAGCGTATATAGTCCTTGGCGTGAGTGAGGTTATCAAGATAATCGTTGTGAATATCCTGCATATCCAGAAGGATGGGTTCGATCAGACCCTCCACGCGTTCAAATTGGCGCTGCTCGACGAGCCTTAAAAGCTCGAATAATCTCTCTAATAACTGAATAAACAAATCGCTGATCATATAGCCTTACAAAGACCGATCATCTTTGAGGGGGCATCGGCCAAACGCCACTGCCTGGACGAGCCAGGCCAGGATTAGCTTGATATGAAAGTCACTCCAATCCGGGTATGTTCAGGCTTAGAACTGTAATTAGAACAATTTTACCTTGAACGGAAGGGCAGCATTGAATCTGGCGATAACGATTAGGCCCCCTCTGGACTAACGTCCATCTCCCCCAAATACGCCATAAGTTAAAGGGTTGGAGAACGATGCTTTGAATCGCGTATTTAGGGGAGAAAAGAGGGTGCTGCGGCAGTGAGGCATTTATCCGGTTTTTAGCGCCTTCTCAATTTCATCCAGATGCAAGCGACGATGTATATATCTTTCCAACCGAACGTTCTTCCCAACCGTCCTGATCTTCTCGATAAATTCAGGTTCGAGCTCTTTTAGTATTTGATCAAGGATGCGCGCCTTTTCGACTGCAATATTTGCTGCAATCCGAGGCGGCATTTCAATGAAAATTTCCCTGGTTACTTCGTTGATGATATCCGTATCCAGGGCTGAGTATTCAACATCGCTTTGTTTCCATAGATTTATCAGTTTCATGGCTCTGATATCCCAAAAGGCCAGGTGAGCCAATACGGAAGAAACCGTCCATCCGGCGTCCATTGGAAGGGACAGTTCCTGGTCGGTCAGCTTGCTAACTAATCTTTCAAGACGATTTGTTTCGTTTTCATTTTCAATCGTGATTTGCTGCCAGGTATTTTCGCTCATTGCATGTTCCTTGTGGCGGGAAAGTCATGTCCTACTTATCAGTCAACTATGAAGAGCTTAACACCGGTGGAGGTGAATGAGCGATGCGGTTCGGCGTTGTCGGCTACCTGATAGCTGACGCCCGGAGTCAGGACAAACTTCCTGCCGTCGGCAAGCTCGGTATGCAGCTCACCTTCCAGGCATAATAGAATATGACCTTTGCTGCACCAATGATCGGCAAGGTAGCCGGGGCTGTATTCAACCATGCGGACCCGAATATTATCAAATTGCTGCGTGCGCCAATAGGCCATCCCCGATTCACCTTTATGTTTCGTGGGGGCTATTTGTGACCATTGCGTGGTACCAAACGGAATGTTTTTCATGTCCATATTAATCTCCGAACTGGTTTCCATACGGATCGGGCGTTATAGCGGGGTTCTGCAAAAGCAGACCTGGCATTGAGGGTGAGGGCGGGCTCTTGTCCATAGCGGCTCAACTCAAAGTAGTGTACCCGAAACTTCCGCCTCTTTCACTTGCTGTCCCGTCCGGCAAAAAGGAGACATGCCACGAGCCCCGTGACGAGCTATATTTTCATGGTCGCGATTTGGATTTGGCGCGATTTATCCGCATCTCCTCAAAAAAGGGTGTCCTTCTTTCTTCGACACATTTTGCCGCGTAAAGATAGAGGGCCGCTGACCAGGTCTGCCAGTCCTGCCCCATAGGCCGGCCATCCTGGGACTTAAACCATTCATTGAAACCAAAAGACAGGCTTGGATTTTGAGAATTCTTTAAGAGCTCCGTAAGAACGGAAAGTTTTTCTTCTGCAAGCTTGAACCGTTTGGCTGCAACGAGGGCTGCAATATAAAACCCACAGATGAAAGGCCAAATGCCGCCATTATGATATTCTCCGGGCATGTTGAATTTTTCATAGCGGGGGAGCCAGTCGGGGTCTTCCGGCTGGATAAAACGAAAGAAGTTGGGCGGCAGGTCAACGGCCAATTCACCGTTTTGTCTCATAGCGACGCACTCTGCTTCGATCCAGGCAATCATTTTCCTGGCGTGCGATGGCGAGGCTATTCCGGAGAGAATGGCCAGGCTGTTACCCAACAGATCGAACCGTTCACTGCTGTAAATTTTGTAGGACCAGAGAGCATAGTAGGGTTTATTTTTTATCGCAAAGCCCTCAGGGACGTGCCGGTTCATTCGACCGCCGGTGATGGTATACCCGCCTATCTCCTCACGCAACCCGTCTGCCCATTCATGCCGGCCCAAAAGGCGGAGGCCGCTGTATACAATGGTATTCACAAATAGACCGCAGCCGATCACCCATTGTTCGTCGCGCCAGTCGCTGGTCGGCTGCTGTGCAACCAGGTATCGGTCCGAAGGACTCTGATACTCCATCCAGGTCAAGGCCTTCCGGACCGCAGGCTGAAGGAAACGATGTTCCCCGGTTGCCTTCCTGTAAATACCAACCGCCAGGAGAAAAAGGGGAGTCGTATCACTCGATCCCCTGTCTTCTTTTTCATGTACCAGCGAAGGGATATGACCGTGCTTTGTCTGGTTCTTTGCCAAAGTTTCCAGAACATTTCGAATCACTGCGAGGAGCTGCTGATCATCCGAAACGATAATCCCCAATATCGAAATCATCAGGTCCCTGGTATAGGGTTCGGGGTAACCCCAGCCTGCAGTTCGTGGAAGTCCCTGGTATGGGCCATGGGCATTATGCAATAACACAGCGAGCGCTGCCTGCCGTGCGGCATCGATCTGTTGTTTCTTGATGGCATCCATACGTCAATTGATCCCGAATTTGTTCTGGATAATCTCAACAAATTGTTTCGCGACGACGCGGTAGTCGAAGTGTTGAACGACATGCGCTCTGGCGGCTTTGCCCATTTTTTCGCGCAAGGCCGGATCCGTCATCAGGTTCGTCAGGTAGCCGGCAATATCTTGAATGCTTGCACGATAATCCACCGTCCGCGGCGTTTCAAATTCCACCTTGTGTTTGTCTTCAAATCCCGATTCGGCGCCCAGAATCTCTTCGCGTACAACGATTTCCCGGGCTACCCCTGCCAGGAATGCGGTCTTATTATGTACCAGCGTATCGAGCATCCCCATGGCTTTGATCCCGAGGACTGGTTTTTCACAGGCGCCGGCCTCCACTTGTGGCATTCCAAACCCTTCCAGGCGCGAAGGCGCTGCATAAATATCACACGCACCGATAAGATACGGCATGAAATTGTGTGAAGTCGTTTGGGTCAGGTAGGTCACCTTCTTTTCAATACCCAGTTGGGCGGCTAATTCCAGATCAGCGAGATTCTGAGCCTCCGTCCGCGGCTGAGGCCAGACTTTGCAAACATATCTCCAGGCGGGGACCTGACCGTCAATCATGGCCAGGGCCTGCATGACCTCCTGCGCGCCTTTGGATGCGGCATCGCCGCCAACCGTTAGAATCATTAACTGATCCGGGGAAATACCGAGGGCTTCGCGAACCGCGACTATGCGCTCATCATTTTTGTCATGCGGTGAAAATAAACCCGTGTTGCAGCCGACCGGCAGCACTTCAATATTGTCAGCACGAATCCCATCACGGACATACACCTCCTTCACCCAGTTAGACGTCACCAGGATCAGCGGAAGTGCATTAAGGACTTCATGATAGTTGGCAATATAACCATCGGCAACCAGCCAAGGCACAGGCTGAACCCCGTGGCGTTGTGGATGGAGGATAAGATCGGGTGTATACCCCCAATAACCGACGCCGACAACAATATCCGGCTTAAACCAGCGATAATACCATTCCTTCTCCTCGGACGATGTGAGATTAACTGCATGGGCGTTGACACCGGTTTCCAGCAGCCCCTGGTAAAGGAGATCTCCCTGGGTTGCAAGACCAGCCGGAGGCGGCGGATACTCATATAAGACAAGCACTTTCATACCGTACCTCCACCATGATCAAGCCATTCTTTTGCATCGGACGAACTGGAAAACTGCCAGAACGATTCTGCCCGCGGTGTGGTTTCTGCTTCAAAACTATCCTGACCAAAGCCATAGGTCTTTGTGATTATTCCATATTTCTTTCGCCAGGTCTGTTCGGGTAAGAGGTGGTAGATCGGCGCGGTTTCTATTGGCCTTGGGAGGTAGCGTTTACCACCATCTTCATAAGCAAAAGTCCAGAGTTCATCAGTGGATAGCTGCCCCGTATGCCAAAGTGTTATCACCGCTCTACCTATCTCTTCATGCCTGATATGTCTTGTATACTCTCCGGTCGGATTATGGGAAATGATCAGATCAAAATGCCGCTGCGGCAACAGTTTTAGGATCGTTTTTTGAACCTCGGTTTCGTCCAGAGGCTTTTGTTCCGGACCATCGTCCAAATCACCCATTTTACCGATGGCGCCGAGAACTTGTTGCGCCTGAAAGAACCTGGGGGCGCGGTCTCCATCACTAGCCCTGCAAAGAGTAACTATACACCAGTTCCATGAGGGATGGCTGAGAACGGTTCCGCCTGCCCATAAGGTTTCATCGTCAGGGTGGGCCACTATGAGAGCAACGGCTTTAGATTCATCTTTATCCATGGTATTTGCCTGTTTGAGGATAATGCCTGTTGTCCGAGGCAGTAGATATAGCGGCATCTACGGCACTGAGGAGATTGAACCATCTGAACTTGTTCAAACCAACGTTGGAGGACGAGTCGCGACCATGGGGTTTTGGATAAATCTCGGGAAGCTGCATATCCCTGGATTTTAATGGAAATTGCCCTTGGCGCTTGATACTAAAGGCAATCGTTTTCCTGCATAGCTCCTCGCCGAGGAATTGCCTGCACCCCGTTGGGGCATCCAGTCCGCCGGGGCGCAGGCACAGGGGAACCTCGAACCGAGTTAGACTCCCTCTGGCCAAATGGCTCCCCAAGCGAAAGGGCGGGGACGTTGTCCCCCAAAGGCAAGAACGGGGATGTATTCTTCGCGATCCCCCAAAGGCTCAACAATAATATGGTTAAGAAGAAACGGGTATTTTGAATTGCGCATTTGGGGCGCTACCAGTGTACTTCGCGAAGACGCTGCGCCATCAGGGTTGCAAAGTACGGCAATGCCCAAAGCCCTGCGTGATGAAGAACGCTGCTATGGCGGGATTCTTATTGCCACGTATTTTGTCTCATTAGCGTGTTACACTGATACAGGCTTAACCTAGACATTGTGTCTATTATCGGGGGAATCGGAGGATGTTCCACAGGAAGCGTCCATTAAAACCTTGGCCCGGCAAGTAGTATCTGTATATTAGAAGTGGAGGAGAAATATCATGGATTCGAAAGCAACTGTTCAAGCCCTTATGGATTCCATCCAGAAAGGTGATTTCGAGAAGGCCAAGTTATACCTTTCCTATGACTTTCAATTCAGTGGGGCTGTGCCTGAAGCTATCAACAGTGAAGGATGGTTGGGAATAAGCATGAGTTTGAAAAAGGCTTTCCCAAATCTGGAGTATCATTTCCGGGTGGAATGCACGGATGGGGAAACGGCGCATACCTCTGCCAAACTTAAAGGAACAAATAGCGGTGATTTTGACCTGACAGGCATGCATATGGGCGTGATCCCCGCCACGAACAAGTCCTTTGCCGCAGCACAAGAATATGGCCAAGCAACCGTCAAAAGCGATAGGGTCACTTCCTGGGCGGTCCAACAAACGCCAGGTGGCGGCCTGATGGCGATCCTTGAACAACTTGGTGTCAAACCGCCGTCCATGTAGTTTTGTAACAAGAAGTCAACCCCGCCGAGAGGCGGGGTTTTGGCACAGGCCTGAATACCATGCCAAAAGTATCGGTGAAACCTGCCTCCAGCATAAGAGCCGGAGGCAAATTGATTCTATTTGGGTGCTCCTGGCCGAGGGTTATTTAACCATTAAACTAATTCATGTTCCAAAATAATGTCATGAACCAACTTTCCGGGCGACAACGCGGCCTGCTGACTTAGGAGCCTGTTACGCTATCTGGATGCACTACCCGTTCCAGAAGGCCACGGCTCAATTCAGCCCGGTATTTGATGGGCGGCTTGTCCGGGCGATGCGAGTCTGAACCCGAACTAATCAGTAAGTGGTGTCCCTGAGCATATTCCAGATACATCGCTGCCTGGTCCGGCGTATGCTTCGGAGTATAGACCTCCAGGCCGTCAATCGGAATATCCTGGCGGAGTTTATCCAACATTTGAACATCATAGGTCACAAACCCGTCTTTGTGTCCGGGGTGGGCGATGAGGCACACTGCACCACTCCGGTGAGCGGCATCCACCACCGCGGCCAAATCGTTCATCGCAAACATACAGCCCGCCTCCAGAACGATTCTCCCCGCCGACGGTTGGCCTGTGCCATAGCCATGTTTTTTTAGGAGGGCGGCCAGTGCATGGGGCTGCTGTGGGCTGGGTTGTTCCAAGAGGGCCGCCAACGCGTCGGGTTCTTCAGGAAATGTGTACCCTTTCCGCCCCAGATTCTCATAGACTTCACGGGTGTTCTCCCGTTGGCGGCGCAACAGGTCCTGGGCCAAGTCGTTCAAGGCATTCGGGGGTGGATCAAACCCAAAGCAGAGGAGGTCCGTCATGTTGTCCTGCCCCGACAATTCGTCCTTCCCCGACATTTCATCTTTCCACAGCGTGGTCATTTCGACGCCGACGAGTACGGGCTGGTGTTTGTCCAGCGCCAACTGTTGGAGCGCAGCGACGGTATCCGCCCGATCATGATCGGTGATGGCCGCCAGGCCAAACTGCTCTCGCACCAGGTAATCCAGCAACTGCTCGGGCGTCCAGGCGCCATCACTGTAGGTAGTATGCAGGTGGAGATCAATCGCTGAATCGGCAGCGAGACTGAGGCCAGCCGTGGACAAGTTCATAAGAAAACCCCTTTCTGATAATCACATCTATGCGCGCTACTTTTGGCGAACAGTATTGCTAAGGGGCAGCGGCGGGAGTAGCCCTAACCCTGAAGTGATGCAGGGCTTAGGATGGTTCGCAAAGACCGTGCGCCATCATAAGGGCTCACAGCCAACCCAGAAACGAATTGACTTTGATTTGGACAGCAGTTGTTCGCCTAGCGGTTAGAGGTTCATATCCTATTGATGTACAATTTTGAACTAAAGTTTTAAGATCTTGGTTATCTCAGCCTTAATCTTATTGACGAATTCCACTCGGGACAATATACGATTAGCATACTTCACGCTTTTACCAAGCACTTCGTCGGGATTCGTGCCATAATTTGAGATTTTGTGGCCCATCATATCTGTGCCCTCAATCTTATACACGTTAGCAGAAACCTCCTCAACCCTAAATGACCACCCATCTACAAGGCTAGTTAAAGTATCGCCACGTAACCCCTTTTCGATCAGATCGTGACCAGATTTATCCATGTTATTGTAAATTTTACATTAGAGTTGAACCTCGAACCTGGCGGTTAGAGATTCCAGTCCTATTGACATACATTTTGGATATCAGGAATCAGTCACACAACCCATTCATAAAGAGACCCTTCTATTAGACTGTAATCAACAAATTAATAACACAACTGGAAATTATATAACCGGATTGTATTAATCAATTTGAAAAAAAAGGTTTTGCACCGTTCCAAATTCTTTCTACACTACAAAAATTCAGAGATTTTTGAAACACGAAAGACAGAGAGGAAAACGCCTGTAAGTAGATACGATTAAGGAATAGCCCGGCGCCCGCCCGGTCCGAGGATCAATTAGTACCTGGATCGATCTCAAGGAGCTACAACCGGCTTGATCTCCTGCCAGGATCTGCCTCCATCAACCGTATTAACCAGAGCGATTTGCCCGGCGTCGCGAGCAACTGCCCAGCCGGTTTTGAAGGTTAGAAAATTAAACTGTCCATCCCAGTTAACCTGCTTCACCGTCGACCAGGTCTTCCCGCCGTCCTGCGTGAGGTAAATCCAACGGCCCAGTGCCAGGCCGGTGAGAGCATCGGTGAAAAACAATCCGCCGGATGGTGGGTCAGCTACCCTGAAGGCGGATGGCAGGGGAACTGATTGCCAGGTTTGGCCACCGTCGCCCGTTGAGTACAGGTAATCATGCTCCACTGTAGGATTGGTATTTTCCCGACACTTCATGGTAAAGAGCGCAGACTGGGTGGAGAAGGCGACCGGCGAGTACGTCCCGCAATAATTATTGTCGAACCAGCCGGTCGTACCGGATGGAGCCGGCAGGTTAAGACGCGTCCAGGTCACACCCGCATCTCGGGTGATGAAGGTATGTGGGACAGTGTCAGTTCCGTCAGCATCGAGTGTGAGCCAGCCGGTATGCGCATCCATAAAGATCATACCGGTCTTCGTAAAGGCCTGGATGCTGCTCGCCATATAGGGGTCCAGAATGTCCGTCCAGGTCGTCCCACCATCGCTGGTGGAGTAGAGCGCCACGTAGACATGACTTATCCCTCCCCCAAGCAGCACCAGCAGCCAGCCGTGCTGGCTGTCGGCAAAGTTCAGGTACCAGGGGCTAAAGAATCCACCGGAGGTCCCTGGGGCATTGATTACCCCGCTCATCCACGAAGCGCCGCCATCATGGGTGAACCATACCAGGATGGAGAGCGGGACAATGGGTAAGCCGGCCGGGGGGCCATAGGCTACCCAGCCATTGGAAGCATCTGCGAAATATCCCAGGGCCGCAACGGCCTCTCCTGCAGCAGGGGCCGGCTGTGGCGGGGTGACGTCGTGCCAGGTCTTACCCCCGGTCTGAGTTCGAAAAACATGATCCTGAGCCTGGGCAAGTCCACCAATGCCCCAACCCTGATCGGCATCCAGCATGTGTATATACATCATGTCGAACGCCTGGCCGGCTACCAGGTGTGGGATCGCCAGCCCCTGGACGGGTGTGGGTGTGACAGATGCCTGCGTTGGCGTTCCCGTGGCAGGCACACCTGTAGGAGTCGGCGTGGTGGTCGTTGTGCCGGCGACTTTGATATCCACGAAGAAAGGTCCGTTTGCATCTGTGCCGATCCCGAACAGGGCGCCGCTGGCATTCTTTAGTTGCCAGTAACCGCGATAGGATCCAGCGATACTTGGGGCCGTTAAGTTAATGCTTAGGTCTGCTGTCTGGCCAGGGGCCACCGTAAGAGGCAGGAGCGTATCCGGGCTGCCCATCCTGTTGCCGCTGACAAAGACGAGACTGTATGCTGTCGTCCAGGTACAGGTTCCCACATTCTTCAATCGCCATGTCTTTGTAAAGGCGGCGTTCGGCGCAAAAACCGTCCCGTCCGGTACCGTCACATCCGATACAAATTGAGCTCGATTGCACGCCGAAGCAGATGTCGGCGCAACCGTTGGAACAACCGCGGTAGGTGGGATCGGAGTGGTCACAGGTCCAGCCGCAGCGCGGACGATACGCGGGGCCACCCAGAGTGGTTGGTCGCCATCAGATGGGCCGTTCGCTAAGATCGTCAGAACCAGCCGGGCATTCTTGATGCCGGCGATCTGCGTAAGGTCTACGTCGGCTTGCGTCATCAGGCCATCATATTTTTCTTTCGTTTTCCAAAGGGTGAATAACGAATCGCCTTTCTGATACTGAAGTTCATAGGTCACAAAACAATTCACGGCATTAAACTGGCATCCTATCAAAGCCTGGAAGCGATCGCCGCGGAAAATATCGGTCACCGGGTACGAGCCGCGTATCAAGCCGTTATATTGGCTTTGCGGAATGGTCAACAGACCATGAACCGGAGAGGTAGTGCCATCTTCAAGGACAGGGTTAGCGATGGCTTTAACATATCCAAATAATAGTTTATTCGTGTTGATCGGGCATGGAATCGGTCCCCCATCGTAAGACCACGATGCAGAACACATGTTGTCTACGAAATCATAGGCTGTGATATTCTGTGTGGGTGAAGTAACTTTGATCTGCACCCAGAATGGATTCGCATGGCTTGTGCCGATCCCGAATACCCCTCCCGAAGCATTCTTTAATTGCCAATTACCTCTGAGGGTTCCGGTCACATTTGGCGCCGTCAGGGTAACCGATAGGTCTACGGTTTGTCCCGGGGAAACCGCTTTCGGAAACGCTACCGAGTTAGGGCCTCCCATTTTGTCCCCACTCGCAAAGACGAGAGTGTAGGAGGTAGTCCATTGGCATACCCCCGTGTTTTTGAGACGCCACGTCTTGACGAACGTTTTGCCTTGGGCGATCAGGGAATTATCCGGGATGGTCACATCCGTGACAAACTGGGCTGCATCGCAGGTGCTTAGGGCCAGGGCAGGTCGCGCAGTTACCGTGGCCGCCGGAATAAGCGACAAAACCAGCGCGGCCAACATCATTATCAAACTAAACGAGATTCTTGATTTCATAGCATTCTCCTTCGTAAGACGCAGAACAACGATGAGCGATATGAAAATATCTAAACTAAGGCTACATTTCCCGATTGACTGTGCGCTGTTTGAAGTATGTCGCCAAACGCTCCTTGCCCGGGACTTGAGCCTCAAACCTGGAGGTTGAAGTCACATTGGCATATGGCTTTCGCCTTGGTGACATCGCGGCTCACCTGTTGCGCCTATTTCATGCGCCAGAATTTCTTATTTTTTAAGGTGCGATATCCATTCCAACTGCAAATGAACTGTCTTCGTAAAAGACCATTACCGTGTAAACTTTTGACGGCAGAGACGGAGCGATAAATATCTGCAAATTTCCATTCCCCAGGTTCTGTGCTGAAAGGGCCCAAGCATTACTGCAAGGCAACTCCCAGGTGAGAGTTGAATTATCTCCAGTAACTATTATTCGTTGCACCTTCTTGTTTTGTTCCAGCTTGCTCACAATAAGATGATAATCAACGATTGTTCCTTTGCCGTCATTGCCGGGGCAGCCACTACCGATGACATTGTGACCATCTTGACCAAGAAAAGTAACGCCTAATCGTTGAAGAATGATTTCAGGCTTTAGTGAAGTTCCAATGCCTGGCAGCAATTCCATTGTAGCGGGCACTATTTGTGTAACTGGAATGATTTGCGTAACGGGTACTATCTGGGTAACTGGCACTCCCTGGGTAAGGGGTGGTGGCGAAGATTGAGTTGGGGAACTTACCGCCTTGCAGGCAAATGACACGAGAATAATCATACTGAAAGCCAAGACCACAGTACCATATCTCATGCGTTTATACTGCATGATTTGCTCTCCCTTGTTCGTTTCAAGAAGCAATCAACTCAAAAAAAACACCCATCATTAATTAAGATAATTGTACATGCAAAAATATTCTTTTGCCGGCACGATATCATGCATTCTCTTAAGGATACCTACGATCGCGGAATGGCGCAGGTCGCCGCTAACCCTTAAGGACGCAGGGCTTAGGGTCCCCTTAGAGACCAGAGCGGGGATTATATGCTTTGCGAAGACACTGCACCATCAGGGTTGATCTTGGAATCGGCTATCGCCTTCGCTTAAGCAATTAGTCTTCGTAAACAATCAGGGCGATTTAGCCGGGATTGAATTTGCAATGCTTTCCAAAACCCTATTATGTGACCTGGCTGTCACAAAAGACTTCGCCTTTTTACCTTTTTAAAAGCCCTTTTAATGTTGAAATAGGTTTCGATCAAGAAATGTACAGGATCATCAGAAAATGGAACGGCGAATACTTTCTTTTTCCAATAGGGCCTAAGAAATTCTCCAAGTTTGAGATTTCCGGTCATCAAATGTCGAATGAAATTCACCAATTCCCAGTAATTATGAATCCAATAAAGTTCATGACAATAATGCTGTGGTGAATTTCTAGTGTTCTCAATCAAGTCCAAGTAGGTTAGATATGGAAAATTGATGCCCGCCTTCACAAAAAGCCATTCGGTCACAACCGGCCTGACATTTATTTCCATCAATTTGTATTGGTTATCTCTATAGTCCAATCTGAATTCAGTGGAAGACTCTCCGCGATAAGAAAGGCATCTGAGAAGCCTAAGGGCCTGACCCCGGATCTCCGCCATCATGGGGACTGTCCTTACAAGCGAGCCTTGTCCAAAACAAGGGGGATATTGCCGCAATTTTTGAGTACACATCTCAGCCAATAGGTCTCCCTGGCTGTCAATATAGGAACGGTAACTAAAAATTGAAGAGTCCTCGCCAGGGATGATTTCGGAAATCATTACATTCAGATTATGGCGTTGGATATCAATAAACCTATCTACTAATTCCCCGTAATCGTAAACCATAAAGTTCTTCCTGCCATAAATCCGATCAAATAAATGCGTATCAGTTGGTTTCAGAATGCATGGATAAAAAAACCTATTTCGACGCTCTTCCAGGAATCGGACGGAATTTGGAATGAAATACTTTGGTGTGGGGATACCCAACTCTACGGCATGACAATACAACAGGTTTTTGTTAATGATCCTACTTGTAACCCCCCAATCCTGTACGGTAAAGACATATCTCTTTTTAAGTTCCGTCCTATTTTGAGAAATAAAAATGACATACTCGTCGAGAGTAGGAATCAATAGCTGTTTATCCCCGTTTTGTTTCGGATCCATTAAAATATCAAGAAGCTTTGCGCTGTTGTCAATAGGATCGGGGCTTCTGACTCGCTTTGTAACAAACCTGGAAAAACGAGCATGGTCATCCGAGTTCGTGAAAAGGAGGGTAACATTAATCCCCTCTTTGGCCAGGGCTTTGACAACTGCCAGGGCTCCATAGCCAGCGCCAAGAACTATAACCTTATCCATAGATTTGTTATCCATTGGATCTGGCAACATCCCAGGTAAACGGAAATCAAGACAGTAGCGGAGTGCAGCGCAGCCTGCAGACGGACCCCAAGCAACTACCTGGGGATAAAAGATTAAACACCAGCTGAAGCAATCGTCCCAAACAAACACCCACCATTAATTGAGATAATTGTACATGCAAAGATGATTTTGCAGCGAGCAAAATATCATGCATTCCTTAGGGAGACCTACGGTCGCGGGAGCGGCGCAGGTCGGCCCTAAGCTTGAAGGACGCAGGGCTTAGACTTATCCGAAAACTGCTTGATTGAAAGCAATGTGAGCACAAGCGAGCTGAAGGAAGGATAACCAATTTTCGGGTTTCTTGCACCAGCGGGTTCGAATGCTTCTACGCTTGACCAGCCAACTGAGGGTTCGTTCCACCACCCAACGGCGAGCCGGATAGCTATATTCACCTGGGATTGGACATTTTTCGGGAGGATCATTCACGCGTCGACGATGCTTGATGTGAGGAAGGTAGTGGTGTTGCTTCACAAACAAATGAACATCCCAACTGTCATAGGCTTTGTCCGCACAAAAATGTTGACGAGTAGTGGGCCGTTCAAGCAAAATAGACAAGACGAGTGCCTCGACAAACCATTTATCGTTTTCGTTGGCGCCGGTCACAAAAATGGAGAGTGGCAAGCCATGTTGATCGACCAGGATATGAATTTTGCTGCCCAATTTGGCTCGATCGGTCGGGTTTTTACCCGTGTCTGCCCCTCCCAACGGGGAGGCCACCGCTTTACTGTCTACCGATTGCCACTTCCAGTGGATCCGACCTTGCCGATGGTAAAAACGCAACATCGCTTTGAGAATCTTCTCAAACACACCCTGTCGGCCCCAGGTTTGAAACCGCTCATGAATGACACTGCTCGATACTCCAAACCAATGCCGTTCAATCGCCTTCCATTGACTGCCACTCCACAACACAAACCAGATGGCATTCAAAACCAAACGATTCTCCGCTCTCGGTCGACCGGTTCGATTATGGTAGATCGGCAAAAGCTGTTCTATCCTTTGCCACATTCTTTCCGGCACTTTTCCATAACTCACGTTCTTCGGCTTTGTGTTACCATGCTTGGGCAAGGCGTCTCTCCGTTTTTGGGAATGTGTCGTAACACTCTTATAACGGATGACGCCTTGTATTTCAATATTTAGTTTTCGGATAGGTTCTTAGCTAGACTTTATCCAAATGGAACTTGCATAAAGGTATGAGTAGAGCGAGAAAGGCTATAAGTCGGGCGAGCCCGAGGCGTTTTTCGGACTTCATTATAAAACAGCGATGTTCGAAAATAAGGATGAGAGTAGAGTGTTTCCTTCACAATGTTCAAAGCGTCCGAAAAAGTGGGCAGCTTCTTGATATACCATGCGGCCTGTTGGATGGGCAGTTTTTGTTTTTGGGCATGGACCTTGGCGAGTAAAGTCACTATGGAAAACAAGCTGAGCAAGGCGGGCGTACTTCGCAGGATGGAGAGATCGGCCCATTGTCTTTGAGTCTCAACACCCAAATGAGTGCGCACCTCATGAAAAGTGACTTCGACTTGCCAGCGGCGCACGAACCATTGGATGATTTGCTCTGCAGAAATGTTTACGTCGGTGCATAAGAGAGCCTGTGTCTTGAAGGTGTGTCTTTGGATCGCGTACGATCACCCAGCGGACGGGCAGAGGCGGCTGTCCGGTATGAAACCAGATGGCCGTGTGGGAAGTGATTTCAACGCTGCGTTTTTTCTCTCCATACCATTCCTGCACGATCAGTTGCTTCCAACGCGTATGTTGGTCTGCGGCGACTTTTTCCAAGGTCGGCAAGCGCTTGCCCTTCTTGCGCGGCCGACCCCGTTTGGCCGGTGGGGTTGGGACGGGTTCATACAAGGCGGCATCCAGACGCAAACGGGTAATCATGCAAATCGGATTTTTCAGTTGGCGCAGTTGCCACAGCAGCTCAATCACGGCAAATCCGCTATCGGCGACGACTACCAACAGGCGTTTAGGCAACCAGCGACGAGCCTGCAAGACCAGCTGCCGTGCCCACTCGGTGAGTTTCTTATGCTTTCGTCCCTTCCCTTTGTAGTACCTTTCCGAAGGCGCCAGAACAGTGAGAAACGGCAGCGCCCAGACGCGTTTGGCCCACGGCACGGGCGCCAACAACATCAGACTCAGCCAACGCAAGCCACTGGCCTTGACGAAGTGTCCATGACTGGAGCGGACGGGATCTCTGTAAATTCCTTTCGCTTTGATCTTGACTCCCCGACGACGTTCTATCGTATCGTCCAATCCCATGACCACCGGACCGTCCAGGGCAAAGGCGTTTATCAACAATCCCAACAAGATATGGCTAGCCTCCAGGCTCGACCATCGCACACGATTGAGGACACGATGATAATTCTCAAAATGTTTTTCGCCACTCAAGCCCATGACTTGCAAAGCCGCTGTGACCGTGCGTTCCGCAGGAGACAGGATTGCACCAATGAGCAAGATCTGCGCATGTTCCCAAATACGTTTCGAGAACAACCTCGTAAAGGCTCCAAGGATCGTGTTATATTCTGCCTGCAGGGTCGGCATAGGCTACCTCATGGCTGAGTGTTTGCCTTAGCTTACCCTGCTTTTTGTTAATGTTCAAATGGATAAAGTCTAGCTTAGGGTCCCCTTAGAGCCAGAGCGGGGATCATATGCTTCGCGAAGACCCTGCGCTATCAGACCCGATCATGTAATAGATCAGTTCTTTGGCCGGTTGTCTTTTTGATGCTGAAGGGGTTTATGAAGCTGACTGATGCTGCCGTGATCGAAGGTCAGGATGCCGGTTTGACCTTCCGCAAATGCGGGCAGCGAGGTTGAGATGGAAAATCTAAATGTGCGGTTGGCTTATCAAAGCAGCAAGCTCGGAGCGGGCCTGAACAAGCGACACAATTATCAATATATCGCATTGCATTGCCGTTTTATTTGGTTATAGGCTCCCAAATCTCCACCGTCCAACTTTGACCGACTTGGGGCATGTCAACGGTAATAGTATCGGCTAGAGAATAATGTCGACTTATGGCGTCCGGCACAAGCAAGGGAAATCCAGATCCTTTTGTCAGGAAAATTTTTTCGTATCCTGCATCAAGCACGGAATGGCGAATGGAGTTTCGATACTGTCCGCCGTTGCTTCTAAGTATTTGGTAATTTGGACCTATTAATATATTATCTGGATAGGAACCTATATAATAATAAATCTCTGTCTGGCCGGAATTGACCAGCGGAATCCGACGCCTGATCATCTCTGAAGTTATGAGAGGGTTGTTCAAAATATGTTTTGAACTCCCTATGGATTGAAATAGCGCAGCCCAATCCTTTGAATCCTTTTGCTGCAAAAATCCCGGGCTGAAACGCAACTGGCTAAACAATATCATATTGAGCAGGAGCAGTGAAAAGGAAATTAAAGGTCAAGCGGCTAGAAGGTTTGAGGCTTTGAAAAAGCAAAAGAAAAAACGGAGGAAGCATGATCTGATAAAGGTAATGCATATAGGTGCCGGGATTCCGGCCAAGAACCAGGATAAACGTCAACGAGGAAAATACAAAAAAATACAAGAGGTAGTTTATAGGTTGAGAAACAAGAGATCGATCCAAGGACAGAAAATCGAAGTAACCAAAGAATCGTCTGAACGAAACTTTTCTTGAATGGAGCATTCCAATATTCAGAAACAACAGGGTTCCACATAAAATAAGGATGAGGTAGAACTCCCTGCCGAATTCAAGCATCTGCCTGGTCATAGCGCTAAATGTGTTTATTGAAGTATTGGTTAGATTGCTAACAAATGTGTCAATGAAATAAAACTGATAAAAAAGACGAACCAAAAGAAACGAAAGAACAAACATAATAACGAACAAGAGGCTGTAAAACAGCCCCTTCCTTTTGGATACAAAAACAAACAGGTAGCTGGCTACGATGCCGAATGAAAGCACGAAATATGGTTTCGTATAATACGCAATTACGCAAACCACGGCACTCAAAACCAGAGCCTGCCGGTCAAAAGAACGATTGAATGGAATAAGAATCCCCGCCAAGAATAAGAACTCCCCCATGGCAGACGGGAATGCGCCATTTCCGCCCCTGGCCGCCAGACCCATCATAACAAAGGCGGCCCCCGCAACTGCGAAAAAGCGATCACTATTCACTCTGGAGGTCGTTTGAAAAACAAGGAGAGAAGAAAGGATAATGAAGAAGAAAGTTACGATTCGGTGCACGAGAAGCGTATTACCGAACAAAGCGGCAAACGGCAACACGAACAAACTGTACACAAACCCGTAATTATTCATTCCCAAGGGTTGATTTTCTAACGAAAAGGGATTCTCCCCTTTAAGAAGAACTCGGTCATTACTGGGGCAGCGCCTTCACGGTATTCGATCTGGTAGGGAATGGAGATCGTAACGACGATGAAATAAATCACCCATAATATTAAGAGAATGAGAGCGACCCAAAAAACGATCCTCAGGATCGCTTTTATGCTTGTATTATCCCCATCTGATAAAAGATATTCTCGAACATCCAATAAAGATAATCTCTTAATCGGCATTCATCTTTTCCCTTTCCATTGGATCGCCGGTCAAATAGACGATGACTTGTAATCATCGCTTAACCCGCTCTCCTTGATCTCTCCATAGCTTGACTTTATCCATTTAAGGCAACACAAATTCACGGTTCGACAAACTATCGAAAGAAGCCGGATATATGCCGAAAAAAGCTAAAAAATGTATTTTGGAGTTCTTTGGAGTAACCTATTACGAGCAGCGCACTTATCCCAATTGATAGCCATGACAAGACAATACCACCCACAGAAAATAATGTTCGTTTCACACCGGGTTTCAAATTATAAAATCCTTGCCAGAATCCCATCACTGCCAGCGGCGCCATAGTAAATGTGAAGTCCGCCATATATCGCATGGTTATGTAAAAGGTGATCTGGAGTATCGAGAACGAAATTATCGAAGCACCTAACAAACTCGCCGAGATCCACCGATAGAGTGCACCAGGATCTTCGACTGCCCGGTTCGATGATTGGTTCTTTCTACCTGTTGTAGTGAACCGATCTGTGAGCGAAATCGCGGGCCAGAAAATAAACAGCAAAAAAGGTGCGCTGAACAGGATTCCAGTAATCGCTTCCGTTTGGTAGTTGGCGAGTCTTAAACCATCAAGAAATGGAGGCACCACGCCAGCTTGAGCCTTTATGAACGGGAAACGCGCCTGTATTTGAAAAGGCAGGAGCAGATAGTTGTAGAGATTTGGAAAGATATATTTAGAGGAGAATACTTGATCATAGATCTTATTGAGATTTGACAAAGTTAGCTGATATCTAAGACCAAACTCTAAAACGGAACCAAAACGGGCTATATTGTACCAACCCAGGGCAATTAGGGTTATCGCCATTGGAATAACGATGGCTGCAAGGTTAGGAAACAGTCCCATTCGATCCTTTGATTGGTGAAACTGCCTAACAAGCATAATAAGAACAGTGACTATAAGGAATAATACGCTGCCAAGCAGAGTAGCTCGGGATGCAATCGCCATTGCCGAGAATATGCCGGCAATCCATAGTTTTCCAGTGTGGATCGTTTCCGCCTCCAAAGCGGTGTAAGCAAAATAGAGACCGCCTATAAGAAAGAACTGACAGCTGAAGATTGCCGCCTGGTAGATCCTCGGCATATTAAGCATCCAAATTATCGGGACGATTAGGCCCGAGGTCGTAATGCCCAGCGAAATAGTCCATACTGGCAGTTGTGAAAAAAACCGAAGCCAAATCCTGACCAGCAATAGAGTCTGAAAAATGAGGGCTGCCCAGCTGAAAATGAAAGACAGAACCTGATCTCCGATGGGCCCAGCATAAATGAATTTGACGAATGAGAGGACGAGGGCTGGGGCTGGTCCCCAGTACATATAAAACCTTCCGTGGTATAACGAAAAGTCCCAGGCATGGTCTTCTATGAATGCTGCAAGCGCAGGATCGTTCTTGCGAGCCTGCGGGTCATAGGGATCGGGAAGAGCTAGAAGCGCTGCTGGAGGCTGCACATTGAGATAAAGGTGACCGCTCCGAAAAGCTGTGGCAAGTTCATCATAATATTGACTTGACCCGGGTATGCTTGTCCATTGGCCGGCGGTAACGATGAAGATATATACCGCTAGAACAAGGAGCAAACTGGAGGTTGTTGGAACATATACATCTTGCCGCTTAAAGTATGAGGCAAACAAGGACATCCCTAATATCGAGATGCCAACGGTCAGGAGGATAATTCGGCCGCTTCCCCAATCCATATCGTGTGCGAAGCCCAACTGGTTTGCAAAGGCCGATATGCAACTGAGCGAAAGGCCAGTAACAGCGAGGATTACGGGGTATATAAGACTTTTCATTACGTTACATTTGCATCGCCGAGGATGGTCCCTTAAACCTAACGGCTAAGAACTGCAAAAATTAACCGTATCCCCGCCGAGGTCCTCTGATAGATCAGTTTTTTGGCTGGTTGTCTTTTTGATGCTGAAGGGGTTTACGAAGCTGACTGATGCTGCCGTGATCGAAGACCAGGATGCCGGTTTGACCTTCCGCAAATGCGGAGGAGTACACGGCCTTGATGTCGCGCTGGATATCATAGAGATTCTCGTAGCGGTCGTCGCAAAGCAGCACGCCAATGCTGGCCGGCAACTTCTCTTCATTCTCCAGGTCCGGCCGTTTATTTAATCTCTCCTGTATGCGGGCTGCGATCATTTTTGGTATCTCGCCATTGGGGATATCCTCTATCAGGATGAAGAAATGATCCTGTTCGAAGATGGCGATGGTGTCGGTGGGGCGCACGCTTCCTTTTAATGCCTCTGCAATCTGGCGCACGGACGGCTGACCATATCTCTTTCGCAAAACCTTGTCGGTCCCATGAACCTGGCTCGGGCCCACCAGGACCACCGCGAACAGAACCTGCCACTTTCCTTTCAGGCTCTTGAGGGCATGATCCAGGCGTATCTCAAAGAACGAACGGTTGTAAAGACCCGTGATCTTGCCCCAGGGTGTTTTCCCGAAGGGGGTCAGGTCCATCTTCTTGCCGGTGCGGCGCAGGCGCTGCACCAGGTCGACGAGCTGGTTCGGGCTGACCGGTTTCAGGATAACCAGGTCCGGTTCTACGGGCAGGCTCTTGGCAAGCTCCGAATGGCCCGTAACCACCACGACGGGTATGGCCTTCAGGCGCGGGTCCGTCTTCATCATTTGAAGTATCTCGGCTCCGGAAAGCCCTGGCAGGGTTAGATCAAGCAGGACAATATCGGGCAGGGCGCCGGAGAGACGCTCGACTGCGAGGGCACCGTTCGCAGCGATGTCTGTGCGGTACCCCGCCAGATCGAGCACATGCCTGAACAAGGCAGCAATATCCCGGTCATCTTCGATGATTAGCGCGAATGGGTTTTCCATTTGAGGTTCCTTTTTTAGCTCGACCCTGGTTCTCCAGTACTTAACGGGAAAGAAACTCAATCCACCCGCAAATCTGCCAGATTATACAGATTTAATATTATTTAGGGTCAAAAACTCGCTGACAATAGTATAAGGAAAATCAGCCGCTATAGCAAGAGCCGGAGGAATGGAGTTGTCATGGGACCGCGGCCCGGGGGGCTGGTCTGAGAGATTGTGAGTTTGTAGCAGGGTCACGGCAGTAGGGGCACTTTGCCCCTACAAAATTGTCGCTCCCCCCTTTCTAAACTGTCATTTTGCTCATCTCCTGCTCAGGAACCGTCGTTGCTTTTTATGGTATGATGTCGCGCAACAAGGAAAGTATGAAGGTAAACCATGGATGAGAAGATAACAATTATCGAAGGCCCGCCGCCAATCTTTGAACAGGTAAACGATGGCTGGGCAATGGGACTGAACGAAAGCCCGCATATCCTCGTCCCCGCGCTTACGCGCCTGCGCACGATGAACGGGAACGCGCTGGTGGAACGCTGCCATCGGGCGTGGAACCATAAAGAGCATATTCACCTGCATTACCGCAACGATATGGGCCTCGAGCAGACCGCGCCGATCCTGGCGGCCCGCAACGTCGAGACCTCGGATGGACATGTGTTGCTGTTGTGGGTGTGCCTCGATCGCGACCACGTCGAATATGAGTTCGACGACGGCGACGATGAGAGCGCCGACGACGATCAGAATTGAGAAAGACCGGGCGAAGAGCCCGGTCTTTTATTTCTGGTTCCGCGTGGATACGGAATTCAAAGTTTGGTAGAATACCATGTCGTAAGAACTCCTACTCACTTTCCATATCTCACATCCCATCACTCAACCCGAGTCCCCTCATGGAATTTGAACCTGTCATTGGCCTTGAAGTCCACGCTGAGCTTCTAACGAAATCGAAGATGTTCTGCTCCTGCGAGGTGGTGGACAGCACCCTCGCCGCGCCGAACACCGCCGTCTGCCCGGTCTGCTCGGGCATGCCGGGCACGCTGCCGGTCGTCAATCAGAATGGCGGTCGAGATTGCCATCCGCGTGGCGCTGGCGCTCGATTGCACGGTCAACCCCACCAGCATCTTTGCGCGCAAGAATTATTTCTATCCCGACCTGCCCAAGGGCTATCAGATCTCCCAGTATGAAGATCCGCTGGCGGTGAACGGCAAACTCGCCATCCACACCTCCGAAGGCGAGCAGGTCATCCGCGTCCGCCGCGTGCACCTGGAGGAAGATACCGGCAAATTGACCCACGTCGAGCGCGATGGAAACTCCTACTCGCTTGTGGACTTGAACCGCGCCGGTGTGCCCCTGCTCGAGATCGTCTCCGAACCCGACCTGCATTCGGCCGAGGCCGCGCATGCCTATGGCGAAGCCTTGCGGGCCGTCCTGCGCTACCTGGGCGCCAACAGCGGCGACATGGAGAAGGGCGTGATCCGCTTCGAAGCGAATATCTCGGTGCGGCCAAAAGGGACCACGGAACTTGGCATACGCACCGAAGTCAAGAATTTGAACTCGTTCCGCGCCATGGACCGTTCGATCGCTTACGAAATCGAACGGCAGAGTAAGATCCTTTCAGAGGGCGGGACGGTGGAGCAGGAAACGCTGGGTTGGTCCGAGGCGCGCGGCGCCACCTATTCCCAGCGCAGCAAAGAGGACGCGCACGATTATCGTTATTTCCCCGAGCCCGACCTGCCTCCGCTGGTGGTCGAAAACGCATGGGTGGAGCGTATGTCTGAAGAACTGCCCGAGCTGCCGCACGCCAAATATATCCGCTTCATGAGCGAATATGGGCTCAACGGTTACAACGCCTGGCGTCTCACCGCAGGACCAGGAGACTAGCCAATTATTTTGAGAAGGCTGTCGATCCTGGCGCCGGCGCAGGCAATCGTGCCAATTGGATGCTCGGCGATCTGTTCTCGTTGATGAACCAGGCCGGATACCTCACTTCAGCCGGTTGAAGATCACGCCGGAGGCGCTGGCCGGGTTGGTGAAGATTGTATCCGACGGACAGATCAACCAGTCAGAGCGGGAAGGAAGTGCTGGCCGAGATGTTTTCATCGGGCAAAGATCGCGGCGGAGATCGTCGAAGCCCGCGGCCTCAAGCAGGTCTCGGATGAATCCTTCATTTCAGACTTGGTTAGAGCAAGCTCTGAGCGAGAATCCGAAGGAAGTTGCCAGTTATAAGGCCGGTAAGGTGGGGATAGCAAACTTCTTGTTTGGACAAGTTATGAAGAAAGCAGCCGGAAAAGCCAATCCACAGGTGGTGCGGGCAGAGTTGGAACGACAATTATTGCAATAATGTGTTCACGAAGTACATGCACTATTTGTGATACCTTTCATATTGACGGGGGTTAATAAGTCGGGTAACGTTAAGCTCATAACTGTTCTGGGATTTTATTGATATGAACTGCTTGTGCTGTAAGAGTCCGTTCACAAGCGGGCACCCGTCCGGGGTGCCCGCTTATATTCTCACCAAACTATGATACTAGGAGAAGAATATGACTAAACAACTTGATGCAGTTGCTCCGCCCCCTGCAGGAGAAGAAAATGCCCGAACCTCTAAATGCCTTTGAGATGGCTCAGAAGCAATTCGACCATGTTGCCAAACTGCTCAAGCTTGATCCCGTCGTCTCCGAAGTCTTGCGCTGGCCGATGCGCGAATACTCCTTCCGCATCCCGGTGCGCATGGACAACGGCACCACGCGCATCTTCCAGGGCTATCGCGTTCAGCACAACGATGCCCGCGGCCCAAACAAAGGCGGCATTCGCTTTGCAGCCAATGAGACCATGGACACCGTCCGCGCCCTGGCAACCTGGATGACCTGGAAGTGCGCCGTCGCCGACATCCCCCTGGGCGGCGGCAAGGGCGGCGTCATCGTGGATCCCTCCACGCTTTCCGTGCATGAGAAGGAACGCCTGTGCCGCGGTTGGGTGGACGTGATGTGGAAGAACATCGGCCCGCGCAATGACGTGCCCGCACCCGATGTTGGCACCACCCCCCAGATGATGGGCTGGATGATGGACGAATATTCCAAGCTCGTCGGCCAGTTCACGCCCGGCGTGTTCACCGGCAAGCCCCTGGGTGACGGCGGCTCTCTCGGCCGCACCGAAGCCACCGGCTATGGCGTGATCTACACCGTGCGCGAAGCCATGAAGCACCTGAAGATGGACGGCAAGAAATCCGTCGCCACCATCGAAGGCTTCGGCAACGTGGCGCAGTATGCTGCCATCGGCTTTCATCGAAATGCTGGGCGGCAAGGTCGCGTGCTGTTTCCTGCTGGGACCGCAATGACAAGAAGTCCTACACCTACAGCCACAAAGATGGCGTCGATCCCCGCTTCCTGCTCACCATCGTGGACGAGTACGGCACGATCAACAAGAAAGCCGCCGAAAAAGCCGGCTACCTTGTCGAAGACGGCGAAGCCTGGATCACCAAGGAAGCGGATGTGCTCATCCCGGCCGCCATCGAAGGCCATGTCAATGGCGAGACCGTCAAGAAGATGTCGTCCCGCGTCAAGATCGTTGCCGAAGGCGCCAACGGCGGCGTTACGCCCGAAGCGGATGAGTTCTTCAAATCGAAGAATATCTTCGACATCCCCGACTTCCTGTGCAATGCAGGCGGCGTGACCACCTCCTACTTCGAATCCGTCCAGAACGATATGAACTATTATTGGACGAAGGAAGAAGTTTTGACCCGCCTCGATAACCAGATGACGATTGCCTTCAACCATGTGCTCGAGATGTCCGTGAAGGAAGGCGTCTACATGCGCGACGCGGCCTATATGGTCGCCATTGACCGTGTGGTCAAGGCCATGCAGCTGCGCGGCTGGTCTTCCGGTTCATAAACGGCTTGTTATCAAAAACCTCCGGGGCTTCCTCGGAGGTTTTTTTGTTAAGGATCACGCAACGGATCGACCCGTATGCTTTTTCTTCGTCACTACTACGGCATCTTCACGCCCAATTGAGATAAGACACCCATCACGCCGCCCCCAGGCGTGGAGGCCACATCCAGGCGGGAAATCTTGCCGTTTTTCACGGTGAAGGTGCTTGGTTCTTTAGGCAGAGACACCTTCTTGCCGCTCGCCGGCAGCTTCGGTATGCCGGGCATCGGCAGGCTGAGCTCGCCGGTCTGTGTCCCGGTGATCTGCAGGTTCACAGCGACCACATCGCCATTTTCCTTGTAGTCCGCGGCATTGAAATTCCAATCGGGCATGGCCGCGAGCATTGCCATTTGTACGCCCACGAACTCACGCTTGCCCAATGGCTCGGGCACGGGACCGGCGAATACCATGTCGTCGGCAAGCAGGCCGTCCAACTTTTTGAAATCGCCAGCCTCGACGGCAGCCAGTCCGGCTTTGACAATATCTGTTGCGCTCATACCAATAATCTCCTTCGCTCCATAAAATGTTTGGCGATGGACCGCCCATCGCCTGAAAGACATTATATAACAGCGACAGTTTGATTTCAATCACCAATAACATGCGAGGGTGGAGGGGTAGAATCACAGCCATACGGGATTTGAGCCCGAATACACCGTTTTATCAGTACGCGGAAAGGATCCAAAAATGACAATGAATAAATTGATCATCGGTGCACACTCGATCATCTACAGCAGGAAACCTGAGGCGGACCGCGAGTTCCTACGCGATATTATGGGGCTTTCGCATGTGGATATCGGCGAAGGGTGGCTGATCTTCGGACTGCCCCCGGCAGAGCTGGCGATCCATCCGTCCGCGAAGAATAATATTCACGAGTTCTATTTTATGTGTAAGGACATCCAGGTATTTATGGCGGCCATGAAGAAGAAAAATGTTTCCTGCGACCCCATCCAAAGCCTGAGTTGGGGGAAACTCACCCGGGTCAAGCTCCCCGGCGGTGGAAAAGTTGGGGTGTATCAGCCTCTGCACCAGCGACCCAAAACCACTCAGAAAAACAAACCGACAAGTCCTCGCCGCACAACGCGGAAGGCTGCCTAAGCCTTCTGGCCAAAAGGGAGGATGCAATCTGCAAAAAGGCCGGTGCGCGCTTATAGCAAAAGATGAGCAAGTAGCTGAAGGAGCAATAAATGAGCAACTTGATCGTTAAATCGTTTTTGGGGCTGGTCTTTTTGGTACTGTGCCTGGGCCTGGCCCTCTTTTTATCGGCGGGCTCATTTGGATTCTGGCAGGCCTGGGTCTTTCTGGCCGTCTGGACGGTGAGCGTTGCTCTCATCACCGCGTACTTAGTCAAATACGATCAGAAACTATTGGCTAGTCGCGTACAGGCCGGGCCAACCGCCGAGACCCAGAAGGTTCAGAAGGTTATTCAGAGCCTGGCCAGCCTGTTTTTCATCGGCATGTTCATTGTCCCCGGCCTGGATTTTCGTTTTCACTGGTCGGTTGTGCCGCCCGTCTTGAGCTGGATCTCCAACGGGTTCGTGGTGCTTGGCTTTTTTATCGTTTTCCTGGTTTTCAAGGAAAACAGCTATACCAGCGCTGTTATTGAAGTATCGGATGAGCAAAAAGTGATCACCACGGGACCCTATGCCGCGGTGCGGCACCCTATGTATTCGGGAGCCATCCTGTTACTTCTTTTTTCACCGCTGGCTTTGGGTTCCTGGGTAGCCATCCCTTTTCCCCTGCCGCTGATACTGGTCGTGGTGGTCCGATTGATCGAGGAAGAGAAATTCCTGCTGGCAAACCTAAAAGGCTATGAGGCATATCGACAGAAGGTGCGCTATCGTCTGGTGCCTTTCGTTTGGTAGAGCTATGGCTGCACCGGCCATGTGATCAAGTCCAGGCAGCCGCGCGGTTGGACGTTGTTAATTGAAACCTCCGAGGTCGAATTCAGACCTCGGAGGTTATTCGTTTATCTGTGCGCTTCGAGGCAGGTAACCCCATCGTCACCTACAAGTGCATCGTGCACGGTCTCCGCTGGCAGATTTAACCTGTCTCCTGCCTTGAGCAGCAACTTGCGATCCTGTTGCGGCAGGCCGAAGGTGATCGAACCGCGGACTACATAGATCACCTTGTTGTATGAGTGGGAATGTGCGCTATAAACATCCCCCGGAGCATTCGACCAGGAATACGCGCTTAATTTCTCCTCTGACATCAGCCGCAAAAGGATTGGCTCTGTTGGGGGCTCGCTTGCGGACCAGGGGGTAACGCGGACAGCGCTCAAGTCTTAACGCAAATTCTACAGTCCGAGCCTGCCCTGCATTTCTTCGACCGCCTGCTTCGCCTCCACCAGGCTGGTGTTGTTGAGCTCGCGGTGGATCTTGATCGCCTCGATCAGGTTCCCCTTTTTGAGCTGTTCGATGATCCTTGGGTCGTCAGTCAGCTGTGTCTCCGGCACGAAGGTTATGCCGAGATGCTCGTATAAGAATGCAACCTGACCCTCGAGCCGTATCACGCGATTGCGCAAATCGTGAAATTCCTGATCTGTTACCATGTTGTTCTCCTCGTTATGGATAAATAAGACTACATCGAACAGACCTCAGACTTTATTTTACCCAGTTCGTGAATGTCTATACCGATTCTTGGTGGTGTCCGCCGGGGCTGAAGCCCCTGCTGATGGTGACACCACTTTGCGTCAGTTCATGGAAGCCCTATGGGCTGGCTAAGTGCAATACAAACAATTAGGCTTAACACTCCACTGGGATAGCATTTTAAGCGAAAGAACTTAAGAATCTTTGCGCCTTTGTGTTAATTGTTTTTCACAAAACTCGTCTGCGAAATCTGCGGATCGAATCCTTGCTTTTTTTTCAGCATATCCATCCGTGAAAATCCTGAACATCCGCGTTCAAAATTCCAAATCATAGAAGTCAAATATCAAATTTCGCAGAACCTGTCGATCCTCTTTCCGACGATCGCCAGGCTGTCCTGCCCAGAACTTGCGCTTGCGGATATCGATGCCAAAGCGTTTGGCCAGGTCCGCCGCAGTGGCCTCGCCGGTGGAGGCCAGCAGATTCTTGTAATCTTCCACGAAGGCCGCGCCGCGCTGCTTGTAGATGGCATACAGGCCGGTGGCGAACAACAGACCGAAGGCATAGGGGAAGTTATAGAACGATAAGCCCCGGGGAATAATAGTGCGGCTTCCAGGTCCACATGAACTTCTGCAAATAACGCTCGTCCAGCCCGTCCCCATAGGTGGCCTTCTGGGCGCGTTCCATGATGTCGTTGAAATCGTCGGCGGATAGCTCGGCCTGTTCGCGGCGCTCGAAGACTTCCTTCTCGAACAGGTAGCGCGAATAAATATCCACGCAGGTCTGCGCCGCGCCCTGGATCTGCGCCTCGAGCACTGCCAGCTCCTCCTGCGGGTCTTTCGTGTTGGCCAGCACCGCTTCGGTCACGATCGTCTCGCACATGGTGGAGGCCGTCTCGGCCAGCGTCATGGGCGTGAACTGCTGCAGCTCGGTCTTGCCGGCCGTGTAGGCGCAGTGGTTATGGAAGCCGTGTCCCAGTTCGTGTGCGATGGTGCTCACCTGGTCGAATGAGCCGTCGAAGTTGCACAGCACGCGGCTTTCCTTCACCCTGGCGATGCCCATGCAGAACGCGCCGCCGCGTTTGCCGTCGCGTTGTTCGGCGTCGATCCAGTTGTTATCGAAGGCGCGCTGGGCGAAGCCGCGCAGGTCGGGCGAGAATTTGCCGAAGTTCTCGAGGATAAAATCGCGGGCTTCCTCGAAGGAATAGATCTTATCCGTCTTGCCGAGCGGTGCAAAGATGTCCCACCAGGCCAGCTTTTCCTTCCCCAGTTTTTTTGCCTTGGCGTTGAAATATCTGCGGAACATCGGGAAGGCGTCTTCGATGGCGCCCAGCATGGCTATCCAGCGTCTTGCGGTCGATGCGCGCCGCCTCCAGCGCGGATGCGACGGCATCCTTGCGGCCGCGTCGTTTGTTCAATGTGTTCGCCTCGCCCTTTACCCCGTTCAGGCAGGCCGCCAGTGTTTCCTTGACCGTCTCCCAAGCCTGGTTCTCCGCATCGTAAGCGCGGTGTCGTGTGGCCTCGTCGGGGTGCGAGCGCAGGTTGATCAGCGCCGGCATGGGCAGCTTCTGGGTCTTGCCGTCCAGCTCGAAATCCACGGAGAGCTGCGAGGTCACCGTCCCTTGCAGTTTGCCGAAGGCGTTGCCTCCGCTCAGGCTGAGCTCGGAGGCCAGTCCTTCCTGCTCGTCGCTCATCTGGTACTTGCTTTGCTCCGCCCATTCCTTTAGAAGGAAGGCATGCGCGGCTGCCGCTTTGTCCCTGGCGGTGACCTTATCGAGCTTGCCCTCGATCTTGCCCAGCCAGCTTCTGAAGCTGCACGATCAGTTTGTCCGTTGGCAGGCTGGCCTGCTCGAACTCGGAGAGCGCCTTCATGGCGGCTTTATTGCGCGAGTCGGTGGTGATGTATGCGTAAATGAACGGCCCGATGGTACCCGAAAGTGTCTGGATCTTGTTGAGGCGGTTGATGGCCTCGCCCACCAGCGGCGCCAGTTCCTTGGCTTTGTGTCTTTGGGCCGGTCTTGCTCTATTTTTTTATCGAAGAAATTTTTCAGGCTGGCGACCTGCTTTTTATAATCTTTCACGGCTGCTTCGAATTCTTCTGATTCGAGAGATGGATAAATGTTGCTCATATCCCAGCGGGGAGGTGTGGACATGTTCTTCTCCTTGGATGAATTCCGGCAAGTATACCAAATCGTCAAATAGGGCTTCTTCGACCGCTTTTTAACCCAAGAATCTTATGAGTCGGAAACTTTAGAACTCTCTCATCCAACCACGGTACTGCTTGAAATCCCTCTCTTAAATCTTGTACAATCTTATATAAACAAGCCCCTCGTACCCTTGCGTGGAAGGCAAACATGGACATAATCAAAGTTTCCGCCAACTCCCGCACCTCTGCTGTCGCTGGGGCGATTGCAGGCGTCATCCGCGAGCAAAAGCATGCAGAAGTTCAGGCCATCGGGGCCGGAGCCGTGAACCAGGCCGTTAAGGCCCTCGTACTGGCCACCGGCTATCTCAAGGATGACGGAATCGAAGTGGTCTGCGTCCCCGAATTTGTGGATGTAGAGATCGAGGACAAGGTCCGCACGGCCATCAAGCTCAACGTTGCGCCGCGCTAACGCGTTTCGTTAGTACCGGCGCAGGTTGCGTTTTTGATGGGCTTGGTTAGGGGGATAGTGTAAGCGCGTCACAGCTCACCGGAAAAACAAACATCTTAAACATTCGGATTTTTGCACACGGATTTTGCGGAGTCTCACGGATTTTTCAAAGATTTCCAGGTTCTCTGCACGGCCGCAGTTCAGACCGTCCATGGGCAAGGTCCCCGGTTTTTGAGTAAGATGCAGCCTTGTTTGCGCAAGAAATAGGTGGTCCGGCCGCGCATCAGCAATTTTGTGATTCGGGCAGGTCAACACGTTCACGGCGGCTTTGCCCTGCCGCGTTATAGGGAACAAGTTTCTACTGGTGGTGATACTGCTTCGCATCGCTCTTTCGTTCAACGCTTTCGGCCTGGCAGGGAGATCGCCTGCACCTCCGGTCTGCGAGGACTAGAGATACCGGAAAATGAATATGGGCGGGGTGTTCTTCCCCGCCCATATTCATTTTCCGGGCAAACAACAACGCGACAGTGAGTAGTTACGGGAACAAAGCAAGGTTGGGGACTATAATGGCGTGGAACTACACAGGCAGCGATGCTTCTGCCTGCAAACCGAGTTATGAATAGAGGGCCTGATGAATGATTTTTGTGGTCACCCCACGCGAACGCTGGACAATGGATTTCTGCGGCTGGACTACCTGACGGATGTCGGCCCGCGCATCGCACGTTTGTTTTTGGGGAAATCGGAATTGAATTTGCTGGCGGAACTTCCGGGAGCTGAAGTGGATACGGCATATGGGAAGTTCCAGTTCATGGGCGGGCATCGCTTGTGGCATTCGCCGGAGGCCCTGCCGCGCACCTACGTCCCGGACCCGGGAGTGACGATCGAGACCTTGGCCGATGGCATTCGCCTGAGCGCCGCCACCGAGCCTCATACCGGGATTGCCAAGTCCATGGAGATCCACCTGGCTGCGGGGCGGGCGGGCGGGACGATCCGGCACGAAATGCGCAACGATGGCCCGTGGGCAGTTGAGTTCGCTCCCTGGGGCCTGACCATGTGCAAGCAGGGAGGGGTGGTGATCCTGCCGCAGCCGGTGGGGAATACGGACCCGGCCGGGTTGTTGTCCAACCGCCAGTTGGTGTTGTGGCCTTATACGCAGCTGCACGATGCGCGCCTGCATCTTGATGACGATTTCATCCTGCTCAAGGCTAAGCCGGCTCTACCGCCCTGCAAGATCGGTTACTACAATATGCACGGTTTTATCGGCTATTGGCTGGAGGGTGTATTGTTCATCAAGCGAACTGTATCAGACCGCTCGGCGCAGTATCCGGATGGCGGCTGCAATGCCGAGACGTACTGCAATGACAAGTTTGTAGAGCTTGAAACGCTAGGGCCGGTGACGAAGCTTGAGCCTGGCGAGAAAGTGATTCATGAGGAGGTGTGGGAGCTTTACGACAGCCTCGATCAGCCATTCCTCCCGACGTCACTGCAAAAACGTCTAGCCCAGCTATAGGAACACCTTCTGTTTTTTGTTCCCACCAAGATATGCGTTTGTGATAGCAGAGGGGAAAGTTAGCTGAAAAAAAACGGATAAATAAGAGGTTTTTGCTTTTATTTTTTCATTAAATCCCAAATTGAAATCATGAATTGGCTATTGACTTAGAGGATAGATGGCTATAAGATAGGGATGACAACGTTGTCGTCAACGGTAACGTCAACGCTGGACTTGTAGTTGATTTGCTCAGGAGTTTCATAACATAATGAGCGTCTCTTCAGACGAAGTAAAAGTTCTTCGTGAAGCAAACGGTCCTTTACACGTGACGTTGCATGATGTTGCGAAACTAGCCGGCGTTTCGGCAAAGACTGTCTCGAGGGTTGTCAATAATCAGGGCGAAATTAAAGAGATAACCCGCCAACGTGTTCAAGCAGCAATCGATAAACTCGGATACAGGCCTAATTTCCTGGCGCGCAGCCTGGTCCATCAACGCACCAATACTTTGGCAGTAGTAGCCTGGGGGATCGAGTATTTCGGCCCGTCACGCACTCTGGTCGGCATTGAGCAGCAGGCTTCTCAACTTGGATATTCCCTGTTTCTCAACCTCATATCCGAGCCCGATGGATCCAGTCATGAACGAGTTATGAACGATTTCATAGCCCATCGGGTAGATGGGATCGTTTGGGCCGCCCCGGAAGTGGGAGATAACCGGAGCTGGATCAAGAGCGATCGATTAAAGCAATTACCACCGATGGTCTTTCTCAACATGGCAACCCAACCGGGATTTGCGATAGTCTCGGTTGATAACCAAAATGGAGGCAGGCAGGCCACCCGGCACTTGATCGACCAAGGACGGCGTAAAGTAGGGATCATTGCAGGGCCCCACAAGTGGTGGGAAGCGCGTGAGCGATACCTTGGATGGAAAAACACAATGGAGCAGGCCGGCCTGGAACCCTCCCGGTCCCTCGTGGTTGAGAGTCATTGGTCGGCAGCAAATGGCGAGCAGGCCATGGAGCAGCTCCTGCTGCAAGAACCGGATATCGATGCAGTATTTGCATCCAGCGATCAAATCGCCCTGGGGGCCATGCGTGCGGTCTCTGCATCGGGCCGGCGTGTCCCTCAGGACTTAGCCATTGTCGGGTTTGATAACATGCCCGAATCGGCTTTTTTTAGCCCTCCGCTGACCACAGTGTACCAACATCTCATCGATGTTGGAAAGATCGCAGTTCGAAATCTACACAGAATGATCGAAAGTCATCGCGAGGGGAAAACGCCGGTGGAAGAAGAGGTGACATTTAGCGCGCCCGAATTGATCGTACGTGCCAGTACGATCAATCCTTAGCGGGTATAGGGTACGTATTTCGGACGCGGTGCATTTCGATTTTGCTGCCAACTCTGGAACAGATGAATGAAAGGAGGTGCTTGCCAGCGCCGCAAAAAAATAACAGGAATTTGAGAAGAGAAACAAGGTTCAAGTAAAGTCACATTTTGAGTACGTACAAAAGGAGTTCAAGATGTCCAAGCACGTATTAAAAGGAATGACCATTCTGTTGGTCGCTGCTTTTTTGTTGTCCGCCTGTGCAACCCCGGCTGCGCCTGCGGCTAATACGGCTGCCCCGGCCAATACAGCCGCCCCCGCCAATACGGCCGCGCCAGCCAATACAGCCGCACCGGCTGCCACTCAAGGCGGCGCTCCTGCTGCTGGAACCAATTGGTGCTCCGGCGTCAAAATCGTCTTCTTCCCCGGCGGAACACCCGGTGGAGGCTTCGAGCAGGTCGTCTATAACGGCGCTATCCAGGCCGCCAAGGATACCGGCGCGGATGTGCAGTACGTCTGGTCGGATTGGGATCCTTCAAAGATGACCACCCAGTTCCAGCAGGCCGCCGCCACCAAGCCCGATGGCATTGCCATCATGGGTCACCCCGGCGACACAGCCTTTGATCCCGCTGATCGATGCCGCTGAGAGCTCGGGCATTATCGTAACCAGCATGAACACCCAGCTGCCGCTGGCGCAAGCTAAATACGCTGCCAATGGTTTTGGTTATGCCGGCGCCATTCTCTACCATGCAGGATATTCACTGGGCCAGGAAGCCGTCAAAGAATCAGGCTTGAAATCAGGCGACACGGCCTTCCTTTGGGGTTTGAAAGCACAGGCCGGCCGCGGTGAGCGCACCCAAGGTGTACAAGATGCCCTTGAAAAAGCCGGATTGAAAGTGGTCTACCAGGAGATCGATGACGCCACCAATGCGAATGCATCCGCCGGCGTGCCGGTCTTCACCGGTATCATGTCCGCCCACCCTGAAATTAAGATGGTCATCACCGATCATGGCAACCTGACGGGCACCATCCAGACCTTCCTGCAAGCTGCCAACAAGAAACCCGGTGATATCTTTGCCGCCGGCTTCGATATCTCTGGCAATGCCGTTACCGCGATCCAGGGCGGCTGGCTGCAACTGGTGATCGATCAGCAGCAGTATCTGCAAGGTTATTTCGGCGTTCTGCAGATCTGCCTGACCAAGGTATATCATTTTGGCGGCCTGCAAATCGATACGGGTGCGGGTTTTGTCAACAAAAGCAATCTCGATGCACTCGTTCCGTTGATCAAGGCACAGGAACGCTAAAGCGCAACCGCACAAACCAATTTGCTGAGGCTTTTCTTTATCTGGATCAGCAATAGGAAACCACGCAAGGGCTAAATGGCGCCCGAAGGACTTTGCCATTTAGCCCTTGCCTTTCAGAATAGTGGTACCAACCTCTGTCGTGAGTAGTTTGTATTTCAACGGCTGATGCCGTTCCTTAGATGCCATTATCGTAGATATAATTCACGTAAACAGCTCTATCCCGCACCGCAATTGGAGACAGTCCTATGGAAGAATACCGGCTCGAACTTAAGCACGTATCCAAATCCTTTGGAGAGGTCCAGGCGCTCGAGGATATCAACTTTCATTTAGGCCGGAACGAAGTGGTCGGCCTGCTGGGAGATAATGGCGCTGGCAAATCCACGTTGATCAAGATCATCACGGGCTATCACCAGCCCACGTCTGGCGAGATATATTTCAACGGCAAGAAAGTGGATCATCTAACGGTTCCTAAAGCCAGAGAGTTAGGCTTGGAAACCGTTTACCAGGAGCGGGCACTGGCTGAATTGCAGACGCTGTGGCGCAATATCTTCCTGGGACGCGAACTTACCACCTCGATGGGTTTCCTGGATATTCAAAAAATGAAAGATGAAACTCACCGGCTGATGACCCAATCCATGGGCTTTACCTCGCACGCTGTCAGCCCGGATTTGACCGTTGGAAAATATTCGGGTGGTGAGAAGCAGGGTGTCGCGATCGTGCGCGCCCTATTCTTCAACGCGGATATCGTCGTTCTGGATGAGCCTACCATGGGCCTGTCCCTCAAAGAATCAGCCAAATTGATCAGCTTCGTTAACGGCATCAAGCAAGCCGGTAAATCCGCCATTTTTATCGACCATAACATCCTACATGTCCATAATGTTGCCGACCGTGTAGTGGTGATCGACCGTGGCAAGGTTGCCGGTGAATTCCAAACCAAGCATATTAGCCTGAACGAGTTGATGGATAAAATGGTCCGCGTTGCGGAAACCGGCAGGCTCAGTTAACTTATCAATGAGGATGGATGTAATGAGTACTCAAGAAAAGTCGGTAACACCAGAAGTCAACCAGCACTATAAGCCGCCCTTCACTCTCAGAAGATTTATCCGCTCGAACAGCGCCCAACTTGGAATCCTGGGTGTCTTTGTAACCCTGTGGATCGTATTTATCGCTTCTGCCCCAAGGACCTTCTTAGCTCCAGAAATCTACTCTGCCTTCATGTCTTCCACCCCCTTCTTTGCCATCATGGCCATTCCCCTAACCATTGTGGTGATCGCCCAGGAGATGGATCTCTCGTTCCCATCCATCATGGCCATGGGCATGGTGTCGTTCAACTTTACCTATGGTGCCACAACCTTTATCCATAATACGACCATCCAGGTGTTCCTGGCAATTGTGGCCGCCCTAGTGACCGGAGCGATCATCGGCTGGCTGAATGGGTTTATCATCGTTAAGTTCGGCATTCCTTCACTGGTTGTCACCATCGGTACACAATTCCTATGGAGTGGTGCGGCCCTGGTGCTTACACAAGGGGCAAATTTCTCCCTCGAATATATCAAAGAGACCTTATTTTATAACCTATTTGTCGGCAAGATCGGCCCATACTTTCCCATGCAAATGTTTTGGTTGATCGTGGTCACGATCCTGGGCTGGGTGCTGCTGAACCGGCACAAGTTTGGCGCGCATGTCTACTTGATCGGAGACAATATCAGCAGCGCCGAACTGATGGGCATCAATACCGGGCGCGTCCGTATCCAGGTTTTCATGTTGGTCGGCGTGGTCTCTGCCTTTGCCGGCATGCTTGCCAGTTTCTACGTGGCTTATTTCTGGCCCACCCTGGGAGGCGGTTTTTTGCTCCAAACCCTGGCTTCCGTCTTCCTGGGCGGCACCTCCGTCTTGGGCGGCGTGGGGACGATCCTGGGAACTTTCCTGGGAGCTTTCATCATCGGCGCCATCGCAGCTGCAACCGTTGCCATTGGTTTGACAGGATTCTGGACCAATTTTATCTATGGTTTAATCATCGTACTATCGGTGATCATGCACACTTATTTGCGTAAGCGTGGAGAATAACCTGGCCCGCGTTGGTTAATACACCTTTTTTCCCTGGTAATCCATCTCCCCTCATCACGGTTCTGCCTCTACAGGCGAGGACTGATGCGAGGGGAAATTATTTCTATTGTCCCTTTTTGTCGATGAGCTCGATCTTCCAATCTCCAGTTACCTTTATGGCGGTACTGTTGCCGGGCCAGTAGAGATGCGTCCAGTAGTCACCTCCTCGCAGCACAGACGGGTTCACCCCCAGCGTGACAATAATGTGATCTGGGGTGTAGTGGGCAAAATAACGGTCGCGGTTGACGAGAGGACGCCCCAAAGTGGGGTCCAATGCAACCCAGCCATCGGAGGGCATGTACACATCCGGCCAGGCATGCTCAGTTTTCGCAAGGGCATCCGTCCCCTGGTCCAGATACAGCAATCCTTCGAAATAGCGCGCCGGAATGCCTTGCGCCCTGGCAAGCGCCACCAGCAGATCGGAATATTCCGTGCAGTCAGCCCCCATTGGACCGAGCGCCGCCTGCGCTCCCCAATTCGCCCCGTTGTAGGTGTAAACCAATGTATTGCCGATGTAATCATAAAACGCCCGAAGCCTCTGGCAAACAGTACCTTTGCCTTGCGACAGTCTGTCTGCGAGAGCTATGATTTGGGGATTTGCGGATTCGATATGCAGTTCCGGTTGGTTGAACTCATCCGGCAAATCCCCCTGGCAGGTTGATAAATCGTATGCCAATTCGTTCACAGTCACCCGATAATCGATCGTTACCGTCTGGGTCGTGCCAGCAGGCTGCCCGGAGAAATCAAACTCAGCATAATGATTGCCATATTCGTCAACCACGATCTTATAATTTTTGGGAGAAACCTCCATTGACTGCACCTGCTGATAAGGAGGAAAATCCCGGATCAATGCCACCCAAAGATCCTGCTGCTCCGGCTGACCGGGTCCTTCATTTACAAGCGTCAATTGTTGCTGAACATGATAGTCGCGCTGCCCCAGGACCGTCACATTGGGCCCCGGGGTTGTCCTTGCGGGGATTGATGAATCCACCCCTGGCTGACATCCCAGCGAGCAGACCAATAGAGTGGACAAAAATAAACTTCTGAAAAAGCCTTTTATGGTACCTCGATCCGACCCAATTGTATAACATAACAATCAATATCACAGAAACGGCAGGGTCACAGCACCGCCATTTATAGCACTGCCTTACCCGGGAATCGCGGCCCGCGGATGGAGCGCCAAATGGGCTTGGTGTATTTATGGTTTTATTATCATTGCCTCTCTTGCCTTGCAAGCTAACCTCCGTCAAAGATTTAGTTAAACCAATGTTCGCATGGCGAAATCCTGGAGAGCGTATCATGCTCGATCTCGATCTAATACAGCCCGAATCACTTCCCGCCAGGTCAGCGATCGTCCGTGTCAGCTTCAATATCCGGTGGTATGCCCTTGTAGATAAATTCATCTATCTCATCACCACCTAAAAACGCAGGTAATTGCCCTCCAGATCGACAAATTTCCACCTATCCACTTGACCAGTTGAGAACTCCTCCTTAGGGCAGGGCTATTCTTTCGCTACTAATTTACAATCTATTCGATGCCATGAAAACTTGACACTGGATAGAGAGTGATAAGGAAGGGCACAATCTGAAGTTTATTTGAAAAAAGGAGTTACATATGAACAACCAAAAGAGAAATGCCTACAATTTGCGGGACGAATTCAAGCATAGGCCTATTGTCAAAGCCGCGCTCGGATTGGTCTTTGGCGCCATCCTGGGATTGATCATCGGAAATGCTGCTGGTAACCCCGCCCTGGGAATGATCGTTGGGATCGGCGTAGGCCTCGCCATCGGCTCCGCGTTAGATCGGCGGCGCAAAAAGGGAAGCAATTAGTCTGATGCTTAATTACCTGCATCGAGGCTTTCGCTCAGTGAAGGCCTCGATGCAACCAGCGCAGCTTACCGGGTCGGATATCACGACGCCCGGCACTTCAATCGGGAATATAAAATCTCTTTGGCCTCCCGCCAATGCGTGCCATGGAACAGCTGAGGGAAACCGCAAGGGAAAGCATCAGCCTGGCAGCAGATTTGTAGATCTCCCTGCTCTTACTCTTTAAGATGGGACGCGGCCTGCAGGGGATGTCAACTGGACTCAGCGCGTTTATGGTTCTATAATCATTGCATTGGTTGCCTTGCGTACATTGTCCAAAAACGCTTCGGCCAGGGAATGAGGAAAAAATGAACTCCCGCGCAAGGGTCATACAAGCCCTTAATCATAAAGAACCCGATCGCGTACCGATAGACCTGGGCGGAACGATCGTTACCTCCATCTGTAAACAGGTTTACCTTGAGTTAAACCGGCATCTCGAGCTACCGGATGAGGAGACCAGGATGCTGGATTATGTCCAGCAGCTGCCCTACGTCAGTGATGCCATGCTGCAGCGCTTCGGTGTGGACTTCCGTATGGTGCAATTACCGGCTGCAACAACCAGTGCGGTGGATATTTTCGAGGAAGGCAACCATTACGCCTTCATCGACCGGTGGGGCTCGAAGCTGCATATGCCGAAAACCCGCGGTTATTATTTCGACTGGGTGGACTTCCCGATCAAGGAAGCCACGATGGACGCACTGGATGCCTATGCCTGGCCGCGTCCCGACCCGGCGGAGGTAAATGCAGAACTGGGCAAACGGGCAAAGTTTTTATATGAAAACAGCGAGTATGCCCTGGTAGGCAGTGCTGTGATCGGCGGCGGCATCTTTGAACAGCCGGCGCGGGTGATGGGCTTGCAGAATTTTATGATGGCGCTGCTTAGTGAACCGGCTTTTGCCGACCGGCTGATGGAAACGATCACCGATATTTACATTGAGTCTTGTAACAACTATCTGGAGCAGGTCGGACCCTATATCCAGGTCTTTACGTACTGGGACGACATTGCCGGACAAAACGGCTGGTTGATCAGACCGGAGTTATACCGGAAGGTGATCAAGCCGAAGCAAAAGCGTTTGGTGGAAGCCATCAAGAAGAAGACTGACGCCAAGCTGTTCTATCATAGCTGCGGAGCCACCCGTGACCTGATCCCCGACCTGATCGAGATCGGTTTCGATATCCTCAATCCGATCCAGGTCTCTGCCAGGGGCATGGATACGAAAGAGCTTAAAGCCCAGTTCGGCCGCGATATCGTCTTCTGGGGCGGAGGCGTGGACACACAGCGGGTGCTGCCTTTTGGCAAGCCTCAGGATGTGGTTGATGAAGTGAAGCGCCGCATTGATGACCTGGCGCCGGGCGGAGGCTTTGTGTTTGCGGCAGTCCATAACATTCAGGCCCTGGTCCCGCCGGAGAATATCGTTGCTGCGTTCGATACCGCCCTGGAATATGGCAGGTATGGAGGTTGAAGGCTTACCGTGGGCGACTTTAGCGAGATTATTAAATGGAGCAAGTCACAATGAAACATCGCGACCGCGTGCTGACCGCGCTTAATCATCAGGAACCGGACCGCTGCCCGATGCAGGTAAGTTTCACACCTGAATTCGCCGCGCGCCTCGAGGCGGATTTGAAACTTAGAGGCCAGGGGCTGCACAATCCGCACGGCGGCGGCAATACCTATGAGCTCGAGCGCACCCTGGATGAGGATATGCTGCTCACTTCGGTGGGCTGGGTGAACGGCTATTATCAAGAAGGTTATCAGGACCTGGAGAGTTATCAGGATGAATGGGGGGTTACCTGGAAAACGATCGAATATCAGACGCGTTTCGGCAAGGGAAAATACACCGAACCTCGTGGACATCCCCTGGCGGAGGATCGAGCCCTGGATGTCTTTTCGCCTCCGGACCCGGATCGCAACCGAACTGTACGAAGATGCCGAAAGGACACTGCGCGACTTTAAGGATGAATACTGGATCGTCGGCGTTACCCCGACGACGATCTTTGAATGCGCCTGGGCGCTGCGCGGCTACGAGCAGCTGATGATCGATATGGCGACCGACCCCGGGAGGGCCAACTGCGTGCTGGACTTCCCGTTCCGCTACCACAAGTCAGTCACGCAGAGACTTGTGCGGATGGGCGTCGACATGATCTGGTTGGGCGACGATGTGGGCGGCCAGACAACAATGTTAATGTCGCCAAAGATGTGGCGCGCTTATCTCAAGCCGCGCATGGCCGATTTGATTGGCTCCTTACGCGCGATCAATCCCCGGGTCAAAATCGCCTATCATACCGATGGGGTTGTTTATCCGATCATCCCGGAATTAATAGAGATCGGTGTGGATGTGTTGAATCCCATCCAGCCGCTGGCGATGGATCCGATCCGGCTGAAAAACGAGCACGGCGACCGCCTATGTTTCTGGGGATCGATGGATATCCAGCAGACGATCCCATTCGGTACGCCTGAGGATGTGAAGAATGAAGTCCTGCTCCGCCTGCGGACACTGGGGCGCGGCGGCGGCCTGCTTATCGGGCCGACACATAACCTGCAGTTGGATACGCCCCTGGAGAATTTCTGGGCGCTGATCAATACCATCAGACAGACCCCTTACCGTTCTGTCTTATAGGAGAGATACGCATGTTTATCGTAATACAGGTCATCCGGCTCCAAAGCGGGCATGATGACGAAGCGTGAAGTGATCCACGGCTTGTTGGAGGGAAAGAAGCCGCCTTATATACCGTGGTCATGCGGGTTTACCAGGGAGGCCAGGGAGAAATTACAGGTGCACTATGGGACAGCCGAGCTGGAGGATGCGCTGCAGAACCATATCCTCAAGCTGGGCAGCGACATCGGATTTTTTACCGACCTGGGAAAAAATCGTGTGAAGGATGTTTTTGGGGTGGTCTGGGACCGCAGCATCGATAAAGATATTGGTAACGTCGAGGGGTGCCTGCTGCGGGAGCCGACTCTGGAGCATTATGAATTCCCCGATCCGCTCGACCCAAAGTTCTTTGGCGATATTCCCCAGTCCATCAGGCGGTACCCGGATCGCTTCCGCGTTTTCCAAATCGGGTTTTCGTTGTATGAGCGCGCCTGGACCCTGCGGGGGATGCAAAACCTGTTAATGGACTTCTATGACCATCCTGCCTTTGTGCATGAACTCTTGAATGCCATCGCGGATTACAACATTGCCCAGGTGAAGGAGGCCTTGAAATCCGATATCGATGCTGTATATTTTGGGGACGACTGGGGCCAGCAGCGCGGCCTGCAGATGGGGCCAAAGTTGTGGCACGAATTCATCCACCCGGCGCTAAAGCGCATGTATCGCGCCGTCCATGCGGGGAACAAATACGTATTCATCCACTCGTGCGGGGATGTCGATGAATTGTTCGACGACCTCATCGCCATCGGTCTGAACTGCTTTAATCCGTTCCAGCCCGAGGTGATGGATGTGGCGGCTCTTGCGCAGAGGTACCGCGGCCAGTTGGTATTTCACGGCGGGTTATCCACACAAAAGACATTACCCTACGGCAGCGTAGCGGACGTGCGGGCGGAGACCGGCCGGCTGCTGGAAATGGGCCGGGAGGGCGGCTACATCTTTGCCCCGGCGCATGACGTGGAAGGGGATGTTCCCCTGGAAAATATGCTGGCATTCATAGACCTGGTTCAAAGTCAGCCGGGTTATCGAAACAATCAGGAGCAAACTCATGAGTATTCTTAGCGATCTACATCAAAGCGTGATCGACGGCGACATGCCGCGTACACAGGAGCTGGTTGCACAAGCAATCACGGAGAACGTGCCTCCCGAACAAATCCTCAAGGAAGGCCTGATCAGCGCGATGTCGGAGGTCGGCCAAATGTTTGAGTCAGGCGAGTTCTTCGTGCCCGAAATGCTGATCGCGGCGCGGGCAATGAAAAGCGGCCTGGCGCTGCTGCGCCCTCACCTGGTGGCAGCCAACGTGCAGGCGGTTGGCAAAGTAGTGATCGGAACCGTGGAAGGAGATGTGCACGATATCGGTAAGAACCTGGTCGGAATGATGCTGGAAGGCGCCGGTTTTGAAGTGATCGACCTGGGCGCGGATGTCTCCCCGGAAAAATACGTCCAGGCAGTACAAGAATATCAACCCGACCTCCTGGCCTGTTCGGCATTATTGACGACGACCATGCTGCGCATGAAGGACATGATCCACTCCCTGGAAGAGGCCGGCTTGCGCGGAAAAGTGAAAGTGATGGTTGGCGGCGCACCCATTACGGAAAGCTACGCGAGAGACATTGGGGCAGACCTCTATGCTCCCGATGCGGCATCTGCTGCGAGCCGGGCGAGAGAACTTATCTTTGAGCTTAGGAAGTCTTGAGGAACAACTGCATTGAAAAAGACGGCCCACGGTTTTCGGAGTAGAACAGCGTGACCTCGGGAATCGTTTTTGATATCAAGGAGTTCACAATTCACGACGGGCCCGGCATCCGCACGACTGTGTTCATGAAAGGTTGTCCATTATCGTGTACGTGGTGCCATAACCCTGAAGGGCAGTCAATGAAGCCGCAGGTCATCCGCAGCCCGGCGGGAGAACGGGTGGCCGGCAGGAAATACACGGCAACGGAATTAGCCGCTCGGTTGAATGAGCAAGCCGAACTCTTGCGGGCCAACGAGGGAGGCATTACTTTTTCCGGCGGCGAACCGCTCTTACAGGCGGATTTCGCAGCCGAGGTAATGGATCTGCTCGACGGTGTGCATATTCTGCTCGACACCTCCGGCTATGGGGACAAGCAGGATTTTCAACGACTCATCGATCGGTCCCACCTGATCTATTTCGATCTCAAGTTGATCGACAGCGCCGCACACCGGCGTTACACCGGCCGCGATAACGACCTGATCTTAGCCAACCTGCAAACCCTGAGCGCCTCGAGCAAACCGTTCGTGATCAGGGTGCCGCTTGTGCCCGGGGTGACGGACAGCAATGAGAACCTGGCCGCCATTGCCCGGACCGTACGCGGATTGCCCGGCCTGTTATATGTGGGTCTCCTGCCCTATAACCAGGCCGCCGGATCGAAATACGGATATGCCGGTATGGAATTCAAGCCGGATTACGATGAAACGCGTCTGCTGAATATCAACACGATGCCCTTTGAGGAATGCGGTGTAAAGGTGGTGGTTGGATGAACGAGCAAATGGAAGACTTGAAGAGACGCGTGCGGGCTGGCGAGCACAAGTCCGTCCGACAAGCGGCGGCGATCGATATTCTGGCAGAGTGTGAAGCCGAGGGGTTATCCTGGCCGCGGCGCGTGGCCCGTCTTATTCGACGCCAGTGCGAGGCGGAGCGGATAACGATCGCTCCGAACGAGCGCATCGTATTCACCCGCACAGTACCTGCCGTGGCGCCGATCTACCGCCCCGAGGATTGGGACCGGCTGACCGCGGGTCGAACGCTGCATGAGCTGGGTCCGATCAGCAATATCTGCGCGGACTGGAGCCTGCTCCTGGCGCAAGGCTTATCGGGACGCAAGCAGGCGGCCCTGGCGACCCGAAAGCGGCTGGCGCATGATCCTGCAAGCTGTTGAGTTTCTGGACAGCGCCATAGAAACCATCGATGCCGTGCTGGAACTGGCCGCCCGCTATGCAAACGAGGCGCGCGCGCTGGGACGCGATGATCTGGTCGAGATCCTGGAGAAGGTTCCGGCTCAACCCGCCTGCACTTTCCATGAAGCGCTGCAATCGCTGAGGCTCTGTCATGCCGTAGTATGGCTCGGCGGAAACTATCATGTTGGTTTGGGGCGTTTCGACCAGTATATGCGGCCTTATCTCGAAGCCGACCTTGAGGCGGGACGTTTATCTTTGGAGACAGCCGAAGATCTGCTGGCTGAGTTCTTCATCTCGCTGAACAAGGACAGCGATCTATATCCCGGCGTGCAGCAAGGGGATAACGGCCAGACGCTTACCCTCGGCGGCATCACCCCGGAGGGGAATTCGGCTGTGAACGAGCTCACGCACATGGTCCTGCGTGTGGCCCGTGACGTGGCGATGATCGACCCGAAGATCAATCTGCGCATTTCCGCTCAGACCGATCTTGACCTGCTTAGCCTTGCCACCGAGCTTACGCGGATTGGGTTAGGGTTCCCCCAGTACAGCAACGACGATGTGGTGATCCCCGCCCTGGTGGCACATGGCTACAGCCTTGAAGACGCCCGCGATTATGTCGTTGCAGCCTGCTGGGAGTTCATTATCCCTGGCCGCGGCATGGAGGTTGTCAATATTGGGGCTGTGTCATTCCCGGCTGCGGTCGACCAGGCGGTGCGCGAGGGGCTGGCGGCCAAAGATGATCTCGACCGAATCCTCGACCGGGTACTTGGTCATATCCGCGAACAAGTCAATCATCTGGCAGAGGCCTATTCACGTTTGCTGCTGCCCCCTGCTCCTTATTATTCCGTCTTTATGCAAGGCTGTCTCGAGCAGGGCCGGGATGTATCCGAAGGGTTGAAATACAACAACTTTGGCATTCACGGTGCAGGTTCGGCCAACGCGGCCGATGCCCTGGCTGCCGTGGAGAAATTCATCCTCGAAGAGAAAAGCATCGCGCCGGACGAGCTGCTCTCTGCGCTGGATGCAAACTTCAGCGGGTATGAAAGCCTGCGCGGAAAGCTGCAAGAGCAGGGACCCAAGGTTGGGAATAACGACCCGGCAGCGGATGCACTTCTTGTAAAACTATTCGATGACCTGGCAGAAGCCTGTGAAGACCATGGAAGGACTCCACGGAATGGCATCCTGCGGCCTGGCACCGGCTCTGCCATGTACTATATCTGGCTCGCAACCAACCACCCTGGAATGCGCGAACCTGTGGTCGGTGCGACGGCCGACGGCCGCTTGCGCGGCCAGCCGTTTAGCGCCAACCTGGCCCCTTCGCCCGGTGTGATCGTGCGGGGGCCATTCAGCACGCTGCAATCCTTCGCCAAGATCGACTACCGCCGGGTCTGTAACGGCGGGCCGATCACGATGGAACTTTCAGACTCTGTTTTCCAAAACCCCGAAGCGATCCGCAAGACGGCCATGCTGGTGCGCGCTTTCGCCCAGTTGGGCTGCCAGCAATTCCAACTCAACAGCCTGAGCCTGGCTACTTTATTGGACGCCAGGGCGCATCCGGAGAACCATAGGAATCTGATCGTGCGCGTCTGGGGCTGGAGCGGTTACTTTTGTGAGCTGGCCCCGGAATATCAGGACCACATCATCGCCCGCCATCTTTATGGAATCGATTAACCCATTTTTCTCGAGGAGTGTTAACAATGACCGACCTGAAAGAATATGAAGCCTGGTTTGTTACCGGAAGCCAGCATCTTTACGGGGATGCCGCGTTAAAGAGGTGGCGGACCATTCACGAATCATCGCAGAAGGATTGTCCAGGGCGAAACAGATCCCCATCAAGGTTGTTTTCAAACCGGTGGTGACCACACCAGAGGCCATCTACGGGCTATGCCTGGAGGCAAACAATAGCAGGAACTGCATTGGTTTGATCACCTGGATGCACACTTTTTCACCCGCCAAGATGTGGATCGCGGGTTTGAATGCCCTGCAGAAACCCTTTGCCCATCTGCATACTCAATTCAACCGGGACCTACCCTGGTCGTCCATCGACATGGATTACATGAACCTCAACCAATCGGCCCACGGCGACCGCGAGTTCGGTTTCATCGGCAGCCGGATGCGCCTCAAACGCAAGGTTATTGTCGGTTTCTGGCAGGATGAGGATGTGCTGGACAAGCTGGGTATTTGGGCACGCGCAGCCTGCGCGTGGCACGACCTTCAGGGAGCGAAGATCGCCCGTTTCGGCGACAACATGCGCGAGGTCGCTGTGACCGAGGGCGACAAGGTCGAGGCGCAAATCCGCTTCGGTTATTCGGTGAACGGTTATGGCTTGGGAGATCTCGTCGAATCCGTAAACGAAGTGGAAGACTCAGCGGTCGATAAGCTGGTGGCCGAATATGAAGATCAATATGTGCTGGTCGATTCGCTGCGCCAGGGCGGCAAGCAACGCCAGGCGCTATGCGAGGCGGCGCGCATCGAAATTGGGATGAGAACCTTCCTGGAAAATGGAGGTTTCAAAGCCTTCACCACCACCTTCGAAGACCTGCACGGACTGACTCAATTGCCGGGCCTGGCAGTGCAGCGCCTGATGGCCGAGGGTTATGGCTTCGGCGCAGAAGGCGACTGGAAGACGGCGGCTTTGGTCCGGACGATGAAGGTCATGAGCAGTGGGTTGGCGGGGGGCACGTCCTTCATGGAAGATTACACCTATGATTTCAATAAACCCAAACCGAAAGTGCTCGGCGCACACATGCTGGAAGTCTGCGAATCGGTAGCCTGGAAGAAACCATCTTTGGAAATCCATCCGCTCTCGATCGGCGGCAAGGCTGACCCGCCGCGGCTGGTGTTCGACATTCGGGATGGACCGGCGATCAATGCAACCATACTTGATATGGGAAACCGATTCAGGATGGTGGTCAATGAAGTGGATGTGGTGCAACCCGATCAGCCTCTGCCCAAGCTGCCGGTGGCAAGGGCGGTCTGGGTGCCAAAGCCCGATCTCAAAACGGCGGCCGCGGCCTGGATCCTGGCCGGCGGCGCCCACCACACCAGTTTCAGCCAATCGGTGACCAAAGAACATCTTGAAGACTTTGCCGAAATGGCGGATATCGAATTCCTGCTAATCGACAATGAGACTAAATTATCGGATTTCAAAAAGGAACTGCGTTGGAATGAGGTTTATTACCATCTAGCATCAGGTCGCGGGTAATGCGGCTATGAATGAATAGGGAGAGAAATCCGAAATTTTCTCATCCCTGAACTAGCGTGGCGCGCTTGGGGATACTGCTCGCAGCCAAACCTTGTCACGGTCGTCGAGGAATGCGCGGCGGGCCTCGGCAATGATGGGAGCGGGTACACCAGGCTCTCCCTGCACCCAGACCAACCGCAGCGCCAGGACGCGCGATATCACCAGGTCGGCTACATGATGGAATCCGGCGTTAGCGATGCCGCGCTGCGACGCCAGATTATCCTGGTCGGCGCCAATCCAAACACGGCACAAGCCCTCGGCGCGCAGCACCTTGTTGATGTAAACCAGCAAGGCGCTGTATAAATGCTGCCGGCGGAAGGCCGGCACGGTGACGCAATCCCAGATATAGGCCTCGCCCGGCACTAACCTGAGGCGCAAACTCAATTCGCCTATGTATTCTTCATCCGGGCTTACCCAGCCATAGGCTGCCAGCTTCCCTTCCACCCACGCCGCATAACAACGCCGCCCGTTCTCGAACCTCTTTAGTATTTCCGCTGAACCATCCTTGCCACCAGCTGCGACCAGTGCAGAGGCAGCTTCCGGGCCGACGCGGCAAAATGTCGCGGGCAGCAGAGGCGCGATGACGGGTGAAGGTTCATCCAGGTCCACCATCCAAATCGTACCGGAACGGCGCGGGTCGCTATCGGCAGAAGCCATCATATATGCAACACTCAAGAGCTATCCGTAAACTTAAGGAGGGTCGTGAAGCTGCGCACCCCGAAATAAAAACATTTTCCTCCATTTACGGGCCGGGTTTTAGCTGGTGATGAGAACTCTTTGCCTCGTTAATTCGGCAATGGCATCTGCCAGGTGCTTGTCTGTGATGGCGTAATCCCCGGCCTCCACTCGCAGCCGGTGGGCCACGCCGAGCACATCGGCGAGCGTATGCCCTTCCGGCGGGACGAACTTGAAACAAGCCATCTCAAGCAGCTGTCCGTTCGGGTCACGGAAGTAGATCGAGTCCATGAAACCGCGATCGATGTTTCCGGTATTCTCGATACCCAGCTCCTTCAGCCGGCCCGCGACCTGGGTATAGGTGGCACGCGAGACCGTGAACGCCAGGTGATGCAGGTTGCCAATATTCTGGGGATTGGGAGCGGGGTCATTGACTCGCGTGGGCCGCACAAAGAAAGTGATCAGGCGCCCATCGCCGGGGTCAAAGTAGAGATGGGTCTCATCGGGCACGTCCAGGTTGGGTTGCTCGAAGACCAGCGGCATGCCGAGCACGCCCTGATAGAAGTCAATGGTCGCCTGCCGGTTCGAGCCGACAAAGGTGATGTGATGCACGCCCTGGGTTTGGATGGTGGTCATGGCATTTCTCCATAGAGAGTGTTTTGAAATTCGGAGTCATCAGAGATTTTTCCTGATCTGAAAACGCTCTCTTAAAGTGATACTTTTTTAGCTTAGGTCCAGACTCTGACTAAATAACGTGAATTCGGAGTAATAATTCGGCGGCATAAATTGGGCGACTCTCCCTGGGCCTGACAAAGCTATGGCAAAGCGTGGTTCCTTGCCTGAAACAATGACGGATATAGCCTGACGAGTCGCCCCTACAGTTTCTTATCCCGAACTCAGATGGAAGAAACGGCTCTTATTGAAAGGGATGCGCGGTTTGGCTGCGCATCCCTGGAACGGCCGGATCAGATGGTGAAGAACAAATTGCGGATCTTGGCTATTTTCTCGTAGTCGCCGCGGGCAGAGCCTCCGGGATAACGCTGGAATGCGGTGAGCACGAAGTCGGACGGGTCGAAGCTGAAGATGGTATCCACGCTCTCGAAATTGCCGGTTTCGGGCTTGGCTTCGAACTTGCCATCCTTCACGGTCGCGATCCATTTGCCGCCCCACTCGCCGGAGATCTCAATGCCATACTTGACATCCACTCCCTTAGCCGAATTGGCATCCACGGTTGAGGGGAGCAGTGCGAACAGCATGTAAGGCACCAGCACGCCTGCGGTGCGCTCGTCGAGCTTGCGGGTCTTCTCGCCCAGGCCGTAACGCATATCCCAGGTATGGACGCCGTAGTCCATCACGTGGAAAGCAGGATAGAAAAGGGTGGGCAATGCGCCCATGAAGGGATGGGTGACCATGAAGCTGCCCCACTCCTCGGCCGTCAGCTTGCTGAAGATGTCCATCATTTTGCTGTAGTCACCCTTGAGGCGGTTGATGGCTTCCTCGCGGCTGAGACTGCGCAGCGCCTGGGCATGCGAATTGAGGTCCCGGCTCATGACCAGCAGACCCACCGTGTCTATCGATTCTTTCTTGCGGGCTTTATCCCAGCGTAGGAGATAGCCTTCGGTCACATCGATCATGTGGCCCACCAGGTCGCGGACTTCCCATTCAGTGCAGCGTGTCTGCACTTTCCAGTTCTTGGGGTCGTCCACGAGCTTGAAGAAATCACTGCTTTCCTTCCTGATGACATCGAGAACGGTATCTTTACCGCTGTAATCCATGGAATTGACGGGGGACATTTTTTCTCCTTCTCTCTGAGGTAGATGATTGGTTTACCGCTAATGATTCGGGGGATAAGCGCTGCAAGTTCTGCTTATTAAGCACCTCCTCTACCAGGCTTCTCTCAGGAGCGTTTCGATCTGACTTGCATCGGCTATTGGCTTGGGATTGTTTTGAACAGTGCGGTTCTGAAAACCCAGCCCGGCGAGCAGCGGCAGGTCGCCTTCTTTCACACCCACGTCACGCAAACGCTGCGGCAGGTGCATTTGACCCACGAGATCGAAGATGCTCTGCGCGGCGGAATTGATCACTGCAACGCGGCCGGCCCCATTTACAGAGATTCCCATGGCTTCGGCGGCAGGCAGCAACTGCGCGGCGGTCGCGTCCGCATTAAAGCGCATGACATGCGGGAGCATGATGCTGTTCGCGATGCCATGCGGGACATTGGCCGTGCCGCCCAATACGTGGCAGATGCCGTGGTGCAATCCCAGTTTTATACTGGCGAGCGACAAACCTGCCAGGTGAGCGCCGAGCAGCATCTCGCTGCGCGCTTCGAGGTCGCTCCCATCGGTGTAACAGCGCAGCAGCGCGCCGTGGATGTGGCGGACTCCGCTCAACGCGGCGGCGGACGATAGGGGATTGCGCGTGACGGAGTACAGCGCTTCGATGCAGTGGGCCAGTGCGTTGATGCCGGTGGATGCCGTCATTTCCGGGGGCAGGTCCAGGGTCAGCTCGGGATCGTACAACACCAGCTTGGGCGCGATCCTTGGGTCGCTGACGGTCACTTTGCGTGTAAGGGACTCATGTGTTTCCGTCCTCCCGTAGACGGCGGTCATTTCAGACCCGGCATACGTGGTCGGGATGGCCACAACGGGGATAAGGGGCTGGGCCAGCGGGGATAAACCGCTGCCCGGAGGCCCGCTCTTTTTTTCCTCGAGAGCAAACGCGACCGCTTTGGCCATGCCGATCGGGCTGCCACCCCCGAGCCCGATAACCGCATCTATATTATTCTCAACAGCAAGGGAAAGGACTTCGCTTACCTGATGATCCTGAACGTGGGGTTGTACCTGGTCGAATACATGGACCAGGCGATCCCCCAGAACGGACTCGACCGAGGCCGCGTGGCCGCTGGCCCGGACGGAGCGATTGGTACAAAGCAACAACCGCCGCCACCCAAAGCGTTCCACGGCCTGCGCCCAGGCGGGCAAGCGAACCAGGAGCAAAGATCACTTCCTGGGCATAGGAGATATAGTCGAACGATTCCATAGTCTATGAATGGGATGAATACTTTTATTATCATAAACTATGGGCGTCAACGCAGCGTCACTGCCGAGTAATTAATCGCGGCCTTCCAGGTGTCCGAGACAAGATTTAACCCCAAATTTAATCTTGCGCATATTTTGAATCTGATGACAACCTCATCCCCGGCCGCTGCCACTGGTAGTGATACCGCTTCGCGTGCTTCGCATCCTAAAAGGAGAGGGGAGAAAATCGGGAAAACAGGATGGGGTCGGCGTTTTCCGCCGACCCCATCCTGTTTTCCCGAGGAATTATGAGATTCGGGGTGAGTTATATTTCGGAATTCTTTGTCCTCAGGCTGAAAAACCTGGAATAAAAGGTTAAGTCAGGACTCGGGCAGCAGGGCCAGCTCGGCGGCGGCCTTATGCGCAACCAGGATCGCGCGGGCCGAAGCGATCAGGGCGTGACCTTCATCGGACGCAGGTTGCTGGTTGAGCGCGGCCCTGCCCCAGGCGGCCTGTACACCCGCAATTTCCAGGGGCAGCCCGAGAGCGGAGGCGCTTTTTAATGTCTCGGCAAAAAGAGCCTCGGCGGCCTGCCAATCACCATTTGCGGCCAGCAGGCTGGCGCGCAGGCGTTCGCCTTGTACGAGCAGCAACGTACGCTGGTGGTCGCGCGCGATCGCAAGAGCCTCTTCGAGCGGCTTTTCAGAGTCGGCAAAGCAGCCCTTTTCGAGTTGGACCTGGGCCAGCCAGAGTTGAAGGCGCGTGCGCAGATGCAGGTAGCCCTGTTCGGCGATCAGCGCCAGGGCCTCCTCGAGCAAATGGATCGCGGAGTCGGGATCCTTGCGGCCGCGAGCGGCCAGAGCCAGCCCACCCCGGTAACCCGCCTGTCGTTCGAGGCTGCCTAATTCCTCAGCCAGCGCCAGGCCGCGCCGGAATGATTCTTCCGCAAGGTCCCATTCGCCGAGATAAAGATGGATCTCGCCCTGCGTGCTGTACAGATGGAGCAGGGCTGCCAGCAGGTCGTAGGCCTCGGCGACCTTCATGCCCTGGGCAGCGGAGGCCTGGGCCGCATCGATCTCGCCCAGCAGCAAGCTGTGATACGCATAGTTGTTGCGCGCCAGCGCAAAGTAATAATGGATGCGGCCACTCTCCGCGGCACGCGCGGATTCCTCGTAGAGTTCGAGGGCACGCCCCAGTTCCCCGCGCTGGGCGGCGATGTTCCCGAGTTCGAACAGGGCCGCGCAAAGGTCGCCCTGGTTCCCACTGCGACGGTGCTCGAAGGCCGCTGCACGCAGGTGCTGCTCTGCCGCGGCGAGGTCGCTGCCTTCCATGGCTAACGCGGCGCCCAGCAGGCGATGGCCTCTCCCTATCAGTGGTTGAAACGGTGCAGAGGCAGAGTCGCCCTCAGGCTCCTCGGGCTTGATCAAAGCCAGTCCATCCTGAGCCGCCCGGGCGGCGAGCTGGTAGTCGTTGCTCATGAGCGCCAGTTCACCCATTTCAAAATGGGCATCGGCTTGAGCGGCGGGGTCCCCGGTCTTCTGCGCCCATTCCAGGTTTTGTGCATGCCAGTGGGCTGCAACCTCGAGATGGCCGAGCGATTGGTGCAGCGTGCCCAGGGCGCGGGTCAGCCCCACCATTTCATCCACGGAGGCGCTGGGAGACAGCAGATCGTAGAGGTGATGTACAAAATCCACCGTCTCGGCCCCGGTATATTCCTGCGGAAGGTCGGCCAGGACTCGCAAGCCGAAGCGACGGGCGCGGTCAACGTCTTCCCCGGTAACGGCATGCAGCGCGAGCTGACGCAGTGTATCTTCGTCGTGCTCAGCGGACTCGTCGTCCAGCACCTCGGCCAAATTCTGATGGATCGTCCGGCGTCTCAAGTTGCTCAAGTGCTGGAGCAGGGTCTCGCGCAGCAGGTGATGCGGCAACGCCAGCATGGCGCCCGGCGGCTCGACAATGAGTCCGCGCGTGCCCAATTCATCCACAAGCCCCGGGAGCGACTCTGCCCGGATGCCCGGGACTTTGCTCAGAACGGCCACCGGCAGCGGCTGCCCTGCAACGGCGAGTATGTCCAGCAGAATTCTCGCATCCGGGGAGAGGTTAGCCAGGCGCCAGGTGACCAGGTCGTGAGCGGTCTCGGGCAGTGTAAATGCCGTGCGCCAGCGCAGCCAGCGAGTGGCGTCCAACTGCCAGGCCTCCTTCGCGGGTTGGAGGATAGCCTCGGTGCGCAGTTGTGCGAGTATTTCGGTAAGCAGGAAGGGGTTCCCCGCGGATTTTAGATGCAGCCATTCGGCCAACGTCTCCACCGAGGCCGGGTTCAAGCCGAACGTGTGCAGGAGCCCCGTGACAGCTTCCAGGGTCAGCGGCGTGAGGGGGAACAGGTGAAGCTCGCCGCGGCGACGTCCCAGCGTGATGAGCCGTTGCAAGGCCGGTATGGCTTCCGCCTGTTGAACGGTGCCCACCAGCATCACCGGCAAATGGTGGAGCCGCATGGCGAGGAATCCGAAGAGATTCAAGGTTGAGCTGTTCGCCCACTGCAGATCGTCTATGGCAAGCAGAACAGGCGCAGTGCGAGAGAGCGAGCGGACGGTCTGGAGAACGTTCCAAAAGAATCGGCCCCTTGCATCGGGGACGGAGGTATTCGACTCCGCCAGCAACTCGGTCAGGTCGCCCTGCATCCCGTTTTGCAGGGCTTCGAGAAACGGGCCATGAGAAAGCAGGTCGTCGAAAGGCGAGCAGGCCCCTTGTAAAAGGATCCAGGGGGCAGGCCCGGCTGCCAGGCGGGTGGCCAATTCATCGAGCAGCCGGCTTTTGCCGATGCCGCCCTCGCCTTGCAACAGCACCGTCATGCCACGGCCCGCCTGCACTTCCTGGCTGGCAGCCAGTATCTGCTCGAGCAGCTGATCGCGCCCGATAAAAGGTAGTGAATGGGGTAAAAGTCTGGAAGGGCGCTCAGACAAGCTATCGAGAGGCGTGTCCCTACGCTGCCGGTGCAGCACTTCGGAAAGCAGCGCCTGAGTTTCCGGGGAAGGAGTCAGGCCCAGTTCCTCGCGCAGCTGATCCTCGAACTGCCGGTACTGGCGCAGAGCCTGACCGATTTCTCCCAGCCGCAAGTGCGAACGGATGCAGCGCTGCTGGGCAGCCTCTGACAGGGGGTCGATGCCGATCATTTGCTGAGCGTGGCGCAGGGCCAACGCCCAATCCTCGTGAGATTCCGCGGCAGTAGATAGACGCTCGAGGGCCTCCAGGCAGGACTGGCCCAGCCGGGTCTGCTCCACCTGCACCCAATCTTCGAATAGCGGCGCGTCGCCCAGGCTGAATCCCTGTAAAAACGGTCCCCGGTACAAGGCCGCGGCCTCGGCCAGGGAGGGTTCATCCGCTTTAACCAGCAGCCGGCGGAACTCGAGCACGTCGCACTCATAAGCATCGATACGCAGCCCGAGCATTTCCCCGTCTATGACCAGGGCCGAGTCCGCGCCGCCGGCTTGAAGGGCCTGGCGCAGATGATAGAGGCTGGTGCGCAGCGAATGGTGCGCCTCACTGCCCCCGGATTCGCTCCACAGCAGGGTTGCCAGGTGGTCACGCGTCTGAGCCTGCCCGGCGGCGGCCAGGTAAAACAAAAGCGCCCGCGCCTTAAGATGGTTCAAGGGCAGGGCCGCACCGCCTCCCGGGCCAAGCTGGACCTCGGGCGCGCCCATCAGCCGGATATTCAGGCCAATCTTTCCACTGCTCATCTGCCGACCTTGCTCATTTGACAGTTAGGGATATGTAAGGGTCAGGGCGAGGTTTCAGGGGCTAAAATCACCGTGAAAATAGGCGGCGTTGCTCAGGGGATGGGTCACCAAACGAAAAAGCGCCATATTATGAAGCCTATTTTATCGAAAGGAATGGTTTTATCGAAAGGCGGTAAAAATGGAAAGCTATCTTCTAAAGACTGTGTACAAGGATTATCTTTCGGCATCCAGGCAATTGGCCAACGCGCAAGAAAAGGCCAAGCAATACTATACATTATTTCCTCTTAAATCCGGACAGGAAGCCCCGGAATTGACAAGAGAGGCCAGGAGAGCATTCCAGCGATTAAGCAAGGCATATGTAATATACGCCAAAAAATATATCGCCTGGAAGGAGTTCCTGAAAGCGTACGGATTGTAAGTACCCGGCAGCTTGTAATACCTTCTTTATAAAAAGGGGGAGCTCAGGTCATGAACCTGCAATAAGCTCCTGCATCAATCCGCGAACAAAGGCGATCTCATCCTGGTTAACGCTGTGGTCCAAATTCGGATACAGGCGTTCGGTCACGATGCCTCCCAACCTGCGAAGCACATCGGCAGACTGGTCTACCCGTTCCTTGGGCACGTGAAAATCCACGTCGCTGCATCCTAGGAAGACGGGCGTGCCTGCCAGCGAGCCCTTATAGTCGCGCGGCGTATCGTCCGGGCCGATCAATGCGCCGCTCAGCCCCACCAAACCTCCATAACGCTGCGCATGGCGCGCTGTAAATTCAAGCGTGAGGCAGGCGCCCTGTGAAAAACCCAGCAGCATAATGCGTTCAGGCGGGATGCCGGCCTGGATGATCGCGCCAAGGACCTCGTCCACAAAAGCAAGGGCAGAGGAAAGCCAGGGTTCGTTGCTGGGAATGGGCTCGAGGAAGCGGTTGGGGTACCAGGCGTTACCCGCCGCCTGGGGTGCGAGATAGGAAAACCCCGGCTGGGCGAACTGGCCAGCCAGCGACAGGATATCCTCTGCCTGCGCGCCGCGGCCATGCACCATTAGCATTGCGGCCTGAGCGCGATCGAGCGGCTCACCGGCGGAGCGGATTGGTTGTCCTGAATGAGGGCCTGGAACCGTCATAAATCACTTGACCTATTTTTACCACGTTTTGGGGTTCAAGGTTGAAGGTCGAAGGTTGAAAGTTCCAGATATCGAAGCTGGCTTATCCGGGCGGTTTTGATACTTATATGCTTGACCTTCGTATGTTTATGAGAGGTGGAACATAATCCTATGAAATATAACAAGAACATCATCCTGCTTGCACATGCCTTTGCCGGTTGGGCGCTGTGCGCCGCGACCATGGGGATCGGCATGGCGGTCGCTTCTCCGCAAACCGCGTCTGATTGTCCACGCTATCGCCGCACCGATCTTCTTCGCAGGGGTGTCGCTGGTCTACTTCCGCAAATTCAACTTCACCTCAGCTCTTCGAACAGCCATTATCTTCCTGGCTTTTGTAATGGGGATGGATCTCTTCGTAGTTGCCCTGCTGATCCTCCGCAGTTTCGATATGTTCGCCAGCCTCCTGGGAACCTGGATACCCTTTGTTTTGATCTTCGCCTCTACCTACATGACGGGGCTATTCATTCAACGCGGTCGTGGGCAGGCCTACTCTGCCAGCCATTCCAAAAGCGCGTAACAGCATCCTAACGTCCCGGCATGAAATTCACAAGAAAGGGAGCATGAGAATGAATGTAAAACCAGAAGGCCGGATTGCAAATACATCCAGTGGACCGGTTGAATATACCTGGCGAGGAAACGGACCGGTGATATTAGTCTCTCACGGTACCTCGTCAAACTGCTTTTCCGTTGACGGAACCGCGCCGCTGCTTGAGGCTGGTTTTTCCGTGCTCACGCCCTCACGCCCGGGTTACGGTCGCACGCCATTGAAAGTGGGGCCCTCTGCTGCGCAAGCCGCCGAGGCGATGGTCGCATTGTTAGATTGCCTGAAGGCGGAGACCTGTTCCGTGATGGCCATCTCCGGCGGTGGGCCAACCGGCGTGGCACTGGCTGCCAATCACCCGGGGCGGCTGCGCCGCCTGGCATTGATGGAGGCGATCACGAGGCCGGAAGACCGGGTCAACGAGCCGGCTTATCAGAGCCAGAAATCGTTCTATGGGCCGATGCACGGAATGTATTGGAGCATGCTGGGTCTCGTCAGCCGTATGTCACCTGCGGGGATGGCCCGGCAAACCATGGCACTCTTCTCGACCCACGACCCGGATGAGGTCGTTAGCCAGCTGACGCCGCAAGATATCGTGGCGATTTGCCGCTTCTATCAGGGGCGGTCTTCCCGGGCCGGGGCTATAAGCGACCTGGCGCATAGCGTTGGAGGAGAACTGCTACAATGTGTAACAGCACCTACTTTGATCATCCACAGCCGGGAGGACAAGTCCGTGCCTTTCAGTCACGCGGAGTGGTCGCTGGCGCACATCGCCGGCTCGAAGTTGTGCGAGAGCGGTCTCACGGGGCATTTCTACTGGGTGGGGCCCGATTACGAGAGAGTCAGCCGGGAGCTGATCACGTTTTTCAAAACTGCCTGAGAGAAGACTTCAAAAAGAAAAGAGAATAGGAGTGCCGCAAGTGCAACCGAATCGGGTTATGGACGTCGAAACCATTGATGCGCGCTGGAAAGACCTATATAAAATGGCCGGGATCGCAGCCATTGTTTCAGAGGCTGTCATTTTCTTGGGTATTGTCGCTTATTTCATCTGGCCCTACGCACCCGGAAACGCAACGGTGGAGAGCATCTTTCTTATGCTGCACACCAATCCGTTGGGCGGGATGATCTCTCTCGATCTCTTTCTGCTGGTGGGCAACCTGTTCAGCATCCTGCTCTTTCTTGCTCTGTATGTTTCGCTCAAACCAGTCAATGAATCCTATGCATTGGTGGCATTGGCGCTGGGGTTGATCGCAGTTGTGCTGATCATCACTGCCCGGCCCATTGTCGAATTGTTTTCGTTGAGCAAGGCCTATGAGGCCGCGAGCGTTGCAATGACCAGGGTTGAATATCTTGCGGCGGGGGATGCCCTGCTGGCTCTCTTCAATGGGACCGGCTGGTTCCTGAATACGCTGCTGGGCGGCATTTCGTTGTTGATCAGCTCCGTGCTCATGCTGCGGAGCAAACTTTTCAGCAAACCAACCGCTTATGTGGGCATCGTTACCAATGTCGTGGCCTGTGGTTTTTTCGTCCCGGGCATCGGGACGCTGCTGCTGTTCTTATCGCTGGTCGGTTACATGATCTGGTACTTCCAACTCGCCCGCAGGTTTTTACAGTTGACACGGTGAATTTCAAAGGAGTACTGATGAATTGCGCGACAAGGATCGTCGTATCCACCCTCGGGATCGGCCTTGGAATATCGGGCCTGAATCACGGCTTCTTCGAGACCCTTCAGGGAAATACCCCAACCAATGGGCTGATCATCCAGGCAATTGGTCCGGCAAACCGGATGTGGGTTCATGGGACGGAGGAAGCCTTTACCCTCGTCCCCAACTTTCTCCTCACCGGCATACTGGCAATCCTCGTCAGCCTCGCCATCATGGTTTGGTCGGTCGGCTTTGTTCACAAGAAGCAGGGTCCCTCCATTTTCATCGGTCTCTTTGTCCTGCTGTTCCTGGTTGGCGGCGGGGTTGGGCAAATCGTATTCTTTATCCCAACCTGGCTTGTCTCGACCCGCATCGACAAACCGTTAACCTGGTGGGAGAAGGTCCTCCCTGAAAATGTACGGCGAGTGCTGGCCAAATTGTGGTCTGCCTCCCTGGCGGCGGGTTTGCTGCTGTTCCTCGCGGCTCTCGAAATTGCCATTGCCGGGTTTGTTCCTGGCGTGAGCGACCCGGAGCAACGACTGTATATTTGTTGGTCTCTTCTGTTGGCCAGTTTGGTGATGTTCTTCCTTACTTTTGTCTCCGGTTTTGCAGATGACATTAGGAAGGAAAAATGAGAAAAGCCACAAGAATAGTTGCTTCGTCCTTCGGCATCCTGGCCGGGATTGCCGGATTGGAACACGGTTATTTTGAAACCCTGCAGGGAAATACCCGGCCTCCAACCTTTATGTTTGCCTCAATGGGAACACCCTGCATGCCTGAAAAAGTATGGAATGCCTGTGAACCCGCCATGACGATCCTGCCTAACCTCCTGGCGGCCGGCATCCTGACAGCGATCCTCAGCCTCATGGTCATGATCTGGTCGGCGGTCTTTGTGCAGCGTAAAAACGGGGGCGGCGTTCTGATCCTTTTATCGGTTTTCCTGCTGTTGGCTGGCGGGGGCTTCTTCCCACCTTTGATCGGCATCGTTGGGGGTTTTGCCGGAACCCGGATCAATAAGCCGTTGGGCGGAATGTCCGCCGTGGGCCTGCTGCGTTTCGTGGGAAAGCTCTGGCCCTGGCCGCTGGTCATTTTCATAGGATGGCTTTTGGGTCAATTTCCAGTGGGATACTTCTTCAATGATTATCTGCAGAGCATCGAGGGCTTTTCCCTGCTCATGATCGTGGCCCTACTGCCCGTTTCAGTTTTCACAGGCTATGCCTATGATGTGCACTCCACACCTGCAACGGGCAAGTGATCCATTCATTAATTTTTGTTTTCGCCGAAACGGCGGGGATATTCACATGGAATTTGCATCAAGATTTATTACACCCGGAATCCTTTTTGCTCCTGACGGTGCTTTTCGGCTTCTGGCTGAGAAGTTCCGGCAAACCATACAATGGCTTGCTCTTCAATGTTCATAAATTGATTGCCCTCGGGACAGTGGTCCTCAGCGCGGTGCAACTATACAAAATACTCACGGACCTGGAACCCCGGGCGCTCATCATTATGCCGATCATCCTCGCAGGGTTATGCGTGGCAGCATTGTTCGCTACCGGCGCTTTCATGAGCATCAGGAAAGACGCAAATGACATACCGCGCATCATTCATAACGTTGCGCTGGTGCTGCTGGTGATCACAATGGCGGGAACGATTTACTTTCTTGCCGGGCCAAACACATAAAATACAAGAGCATAGCTGATCGCAGGAACCAGAGGCAGACCTTTTGGTTCCTAAAAAGATTAAAAGCTTCCGGTTTGACCTTGAAAATATGAATATTCCATATTTACGTATTTGACGTCAAACGTAAATATGGATAAACTATATTTACCCCTCCAAAAGCAGGTCAGATTCATGGATCCAAAGGATTTTCGCAATTCCGAAGTTGGAAAGGTTGTTCGAGCCAAAACGGGCTATTGGGCTTTTCTGCCCTCGCCACTCCCCCCAGAATTGAACTGGTCCGAGTCACTGGTCCGTGCCCTGTCCGAGGCAGAGCGTGAGCTGAGTAAACTTGCCACCCTGGCCGGCAACTATCCTTTTCCGCGTATCCTGATCCAGCCCTTTATGCGCCGCGAGGCTGTTCTATCTTCGCGCATCGAAGGAACACGCGCCTCACTGGTGGACCTTTATAACTATGAGACGTCCCAACTTTCCTTTCTTGAAGAAGAGAATGACGTAAAGGAAGTATTTAATTATGTGCGGGCCCTGGATTATGGATTGGATCGTATAAAAGAATTACCGGTGAGTTTGCGTTTGATCCGGGAGATCCATGCAAAACTCCTGGAAGAAGTGCGCGGAGGGAATCTGGCTCCGGGGGAATTCCGCAGTACACAAAACTGGATTGGACCTGCAGGCAGTACGCTCGCCACCGCGACGTATGTGCCTCCCCCGGTGGATGTAATGCAGCTTGCATTGAATGCTCTGGAAAAATTCATTCACACGGATGCCGACATTCCACCCCTTGCACGCGCTGCAATGATTCATTACCAGTTCGAGGCCATCCACCCTTTCCTGGACGGCAATGGGCGGGTCGGACGTTTGCTGATCTCGTTGTTATTGTACGAATGGGATTTGTTGCCCCAGCCTCTGCTCAATTTGAGCGCCTACTTCGAACATTATCGCCAGGAATACTATGATCGACTCCTGGGCGTATCTCAGCGCGGTAAATGGGAGGAATGGCTGCTGTTCTTCTTCAGGGGTATCGGCGCCCAAGCCGGGGATAGCATCGTACGTATGTCGCGCCTTCAGGGCCTCCGTGAGAAGTATGAGGCCATAGTGCAAGCCGACCGGAACCCGAAGCGCATGGCGTTGGTAATTGATTTTCTCTTTGCCCGACCTATTTTCACAAATCGTCAATTGGCCTCCGGGCTGAATATTCCCTTCAAGAGCGCCGGCGAGTATATCGAAAAATTGATCCAGGCAGGGATCCTCAAGGAGACAACCGGGTATGCCCGCAATCGCATCTTCCGGGCCAATGAAATCTTTCGGGCGTTGGAACCGTCTGAATAGCATTACCCGGCGACCACCTGGGCACGGGCCAGTATACTTGTCAGCATTAAGGATTTTGAGTTCTTCCTTTTGAAAGGGATAGATGACGATGAACAAACGCGACGCCCTATTGAACCTGATCAACAGCACCACGCCGTCGGGTTACGTCCCGGCGGCCTTCTTCCTTCATTTCGACGGGGCCTTTCACCAGGGTAAACCGGCGATCGATAAGCACCTCGAATTTTTTCGCGCCACGGGCATGGATTTCGTCAAGATCCAATACGAACAAGTCACGACGCCTTTATCTCCCATCCGTAAACCACAGGACTGGGCCTCGGCCCCGCGTTATTCCGAGCACTTCTTCGAACCGACCCTGCATACGGTGGAGGGACTGGTCAAAGCGGCCAAGGCCGAAGCCCTGGTGATCATGACGGTTTACTCTCCCTTTATGTGGGCGGGTCAGCTGGCTAACGCCGATATCCTGGCCGCGCATCTGAGGGAAAACCCCGAGGCCGTGAAAAAAGGATTGGAGATCCTGACCGAAAACGTCCTGACCCTGGTGCGCGCTTGCAAGCGCCTGGGTGTGGACGGGTTTTATGTATCCACCCAGGGTGGTGAGGCTTTTCGTTTAAGGGTACCGAGATCTTTAAGAAGTACATCAAGCCCACCGACCTGGCGGTGTGGGCCGAGATACAGGACGGTCCATTCAACATCCTGCATGTCTGTGACTACAACGGTGGCTACGATGACCTGACTCCCTTCCTGGATTATCCCGGCCAAATAGTGAGCAGCAGTCTGAAGGTGGGCGAGCGAACCATGAGCCCCCAAGAAGCCTCGCAGCTCTTCGGGCGACCGTTCATGGGCGGACTGGAACGCAAAGGCACGATCGCGACCGGCAGTGTGGAAGCGATCCGCAAGGCCGCAACAGATATCCTGGCAGAGGCGCCCGAGAGGTTTATCCTGGCCGCGGACTGCACGGTATCCAGTGAAACTCCGTGGGAGAATTTGAAGGCTGCCATTGATATTGCTCACGGGCATAGGAATTAACTTGCATCCATTCATTGTCATTGCGAGCCGCCGTTCTTGTTTTTAGCGGCGTGGCAATCTCAGAATGCTATGTAAGTACGAGATTGCTTACTCTACGAGTACGATGTCGTCGGGGAGAGCGCGCTCTCCGCAAAGAACGGCGGACCTGCGGTCGCAATGACAGAAGACGAAGACATAAAAATGCCGGTTGAGATCAACCAGCTCATTCGCAGTAAACGCAGGACTTTTACGTTAATCGTCGAGAACGACGGTTCGTTGATCGTGCGCGCTCCTCTCCGCACTCTAGAGAAAACGATCCGTGAGTTCGTGGACAGCCATGCCTTGTGGATCGAGAAGAAGCAGGCGCAGGCACGAGTTGTGGTTAATACCCCGGCCAAACAATACATTCCGGGTGAGACCTTCCTTTACCTGGGCCAGCCTTATGCGCTCGAAATAGTAAAGGGCCAGAAGAAGCCTTTGTGGCTGGACGGTAATTTCAAGCTTGCAGAGGAAGCGCAGGGGAATGCCGAACAGGCATTTCAGGATTGGTATCGGAAGCAGGCCCGGCAGATCATCAGCCAGCACGTGGCCCTGTTCGCCGCAAGATACGATTTTCAATATGGGAAGATCCGCATCAGCTCGGCCCGGACGCGCTGGGGCTCCTGCAGCCCGACCGGGAACCTTAGCTTCTCATGGCGGTTGATCCTGACCCCGATCGATGTGGTTGACTCTGTGATCATCCATGAACTGGTCCATACGGTGGTTCATAATCACTCGAAACGATTTTGGAAGAAGGTGGAAAAGATCCTGCCGGATTATAAGCAATACAACAAATGGCTGAGAAAGAACGGGCGGGAAGGATTTTGATTTTAGATTGATGATTGTAGATTGGGGAATATGAAGAACGTTATAAAGGGAAAATCTTTTTCAACACAAAGGTCACGACACTTGCACCTGGCGCAAGTGCAGGTGAGGAACACAAAGGGGAAAAACCGGTAAAAACGCGTTTCTTTCCCCTTTGTATACGTAGAGCCTTGCGTGTTTAAGCTCTTTCCAGCCAAGTAAGGGAGAGCCATACCTTGCACGGATTCCGCAGAGAACAAGTACAGGGATTCGATCCCCAAGAAACGGAACGGGGACGCTGTGCTCGGCGAAGACCATGCGCCATCAGAGGAGATCATTATGATTATTCCCAACCTTACACCGGATAACAGTGTGCTCCTGGTAATTGATGTTATTAACTCTTGCGCTCATCAGGAGTTTGAAGACCCCATACGCCATATCTACTATAACAAGATACGGCAGATGGTTCCCGCCCTGTCAAATTTCATCACTTCCTACCAAGGACTCGGCGGTAAGGTCATCCTGACAACCACTGTCCCATGGCAGGAAGCCTACCTTCCAGAGAACATCAACGAACTCTACAGGAACGACGAAGTTGCACGCTACTGGTCTCAAGATAACTCCGGCCGCGCAGAGCACTTTTATCAGATTCCCACAGAAGGTGCGCTGGTCTTTGCGAAAAATTCCTACGATGCTTTCACGAATGAAGACTTCGTCCAGGCGTTGGAAGATATGCACGTCCGCTATGTCATTATGACGGGGATATTTGGCGACGGGTGCGTGATGGCAAGCATTTGCGGCGGCTTTTCGAAGGGGTATCGCCTGATCATTGCAAGGGACCTTATCGAGACCACGGATGACGAAAACCGGCAAATGCTTCAAGAGCAATTAAAGCAAAGAACGTGGCCTTTGATGTATGGGACAACGATAGACTCACAACAGATTTTGGCTGCTGTTTCGCAAGGGAATCAACAATAGCGAAATCGCTGCCTGACACGGGGAGTATAGGCTGTATGCTAAAATGAAAACGCTCAACTGGCGAGCAAGTCCGTCGCTAGGATTGATCGCCTCCATGCCAAATATATCTCATGCCTTCTCCCGTGCCACAGAGCCGGTCCGCGCAGTAGGCAGGGCCGTGGTCTTCTTCCTCAAGGTCTTTCCGATGCTGCCATCCCGGCCTGTTGATTGGGTGACGAAGCCGCCGGTGGTTCAGAAGGTAAGGTATCCAACGCATTCGGGTCAGGCCACAGGCGATCTCTACCAACCCTCTGCAGGCGGCCCACACCCCGGCATCGTGGTGTGCCTCGGCGTCGTTCCTTTCGGCGTCGATCATCCGCAGGTACCCATCCTGGGGAAAGCGCTGGCCCGCGCAGGTTTCGCGGCGCTGCTTTACTGGTCGCCGGCGATGCGGGACTTTCGGCTCGACCCGGAGGACATTGAGAATATCTCCCTGGCCTATCACTGGCTGATCGAACAGCCCTATATCGACCCGGCCAGGAGCGGGCTGATCGGCACTTGTGTGGGAGGTTCCTTTGCACTGATGGCCGCGGCCACGCCCCTCATACGCGATCGAGTGGGTTTCATTGGCGCCTATGCCCCCTTTTCCTCCATGCGGACGTTCGCGGGCGACATTGCCAGCTCTACGCGCTCCGACGGAGACGGGCGTAAGCCATGGCGAGTCGACCAACTGACCCGCAAGGTCTTCGTTCATTCCGTTACCGGCTGGCTGGAACCAGGCGAAGCGGCACAGCTTCGAAATGCGTTTGCCGGTGAGGGCGGGCATCCCGACGGACGCGGCCTATCGCCGGATGGGCGGGCCGTGTATGCACTGCTCGCTTCGCCGGATGTAGACGATACCGAGAGAGTGCTCAACCGCCTGCCTGTCCTTATGCGGGAACGCCTCGCTCTTTTATCCCCGATCAATTACCTTAAGGATATCCATGCCCCGCTGATTGCCCTGCTGCACGACCGCGGCGACCAGGTGATCCCGGTTGGCGAGTCGAGGCGACTGTATGCCGCTCTCGCCGGGCAGCCCGGGGTGCATTACACCGAGATGCAGTTCCAGCACCTGGACCCGGTCAAAGGGAAGCTCCCTTTGTTCCGCCTGGTTCGGGAGCTGGGCAAGTTCTTCCTGGCCGTGCTGCCGATGTTCCGGCAAGCGGTGGCTTAGTGATGGAAGCCTGCTCGCTGCAGACCGACCACTGGGCCGTAAGGCTATCCTGACGCCGAATACCTTACAGCGTTAAGAACATTCCAATGGCTGCGATAGCCATGATCGCTGCGGTTCCCCAACCCAAATAACGTAATAGAGGCGGACTGACACGTTTACCCATGACTTTGGGGTTGCTCGTCAGCAGCGTGACCAGGACGATCAGGGGAGGGGCCAGAACACCGTTGAGAACCGCTGAATAAAAAAGCATCCTGACGGCGTTGAACCCCACAAAGTCCAAAGCCAGGCCCAGGAGCATCGAAACAGCCACGATGGCATAAAATCGCCTGCCTAAATTGGGCCGGGATTCCAAACTTCCACGCCATTTCTCCGCTTCGACGATGGCGTACGCGGCGGAGCCTGCCAGAACCGGAACGGCCAGCATCCCTGTACCGATGATGCCGATTGTGAAGAGAAGAGAAGCCCACGGGCCGGCCAATGGACGCAAAGCCAGCGCCGCTTGCTGTGCGGTTTGGATATCGGTACTGCCGTGAGCATGTAATGTTGCAGCAGTCGTCAATATGATGAAATACATCACCAAATTGGAGAAAAGCATCCCGACCAGAACGTCAGTCCGTCCAATACGCAATTCCTCATCGGTTGCGCCTTTGCGGCTGGCGACCGTCGTCTTCCCCTGGGCCCTTTCTTCATCGACTTCCTGGGAGGCTTGCCAGAAGAAAAGATAGGGGCTGATGGTCGTGCCAAGGATCCCGACAAAAGCGGCAAGGAACGCGCTGGACCATATAACCTGCGGAATAAAGGTCGCATGCAGGACCGCGCCCCAATCCGGTTGGGACAGAAAAGCTGTCAGAACATAAGAAAAGAGTACGAACGTCAGCCATTTGAAGATTTTTGCGATGAGCCGGTACGAGGAGAAAATGAGCACCAAAATGATCAGCGCTGTAAAAATGGGCGTCCAGTAAAATGATTTGGTTCCGGTGACCAGGGCCGTGGCGGCAGCCATGCCGCCCAGGTCGGCGCCGATGTTAAACACATTTGCCACGACCAATAACAGGCAGGCTCCCCACAGCACCCAGCGTGGATAATAACGGCGTATGACGCCCGCCAGGCCTCGCCCCGTTACCATGCCCAGACGCGCGCACATCAACTGCAATGCAGCCGTCAATGGATAAGAAAAGAGCGCCATCCACAGAGGCAGATAGCCGAAGGCTGCCCCGGCGACCGAGTAGGTTGAGATCCCGGAGGGGTCATCATCGGCGGCCCCGGTAATTAAACCGGGTCCGAGGTCGGAAAAGAACTCTCCAACCCTGCCTGCCGGATGGCCCTTGGGATGTGTGTTTGTTTTCGACCCGGTGTCTGATTTATCCATATGTCATTTGAAATTTGCAGCCGGCTGCGTTTACGCTTTAATGATACCGTTTGACCTCACCTGTCAAAATCCACGATCATGTTCCTTAGCTTCGGTAGAACGGAATACCAACATACATAGCCGAGCGCGTTGGCGGTATGTCCTCATGCCTTCGTAAGCTCTCAATCGGGCGAAAATCGTTTCTTTTGACATTCGCATAATACACATGACTATATATAGCTCTGCAGGGCCCTGTACACTCAACGATAGTCCTAGCCGCCAAGCGTAATATCCTGTTTTGTATACCACTTCAGAGCCCGGAAAAAATGCTCCGGTTCGAAATCCGGCCAAAATTCATCCACAACATAAATGTCGGCGTAAATGGACTGCACGGGCAGAAAACCGCTCAACCTGCTCCTGCCTCCCCAGCGAATAATGAGATCTATCCTGGAAATCTCAGAAGATTGCACGTGATCCATGATATTTGTGTGCGTGGGATCGGCCGTTTTCAACCTGTTCAAGTCCCATTCCCATCCATAGTTCACCAGAAAATTGACCTTTATGCCTCCATCGCCGAAGGTCCTTCGCTCGGAAGTGTAAGGAAGCAATTCTTTCGGAAAGAAGCGTGAATCCGTATTCCCAACTACCAGCAGCTCGGCATCCTCCCCGGAAAGAAGATCCACTGCTCGAATGCAGGCGTCTGTAAACGCTTTTCTCTGTACCGGTGGTCTCCTGTTGTTCTCCATGGTAAACCCGTAGACCGTCAGCTCCTTAATTCCGGCTGTTTGGGCTAGCTTAAGGAAGGTCAAAGCCGGGTCCAACCCGTTCGCGTATCCCTTGCCTTTGGCCAGACGTCTGGCTTGCGCCCATCTTCGATTTCCATCTGGAATCACGCCGACATGCTTTGGCAATCTCATCCCACCACCTCAATACTCATGCATAATGGAACTAGCGACCTATGCTCACGGCAATTGCAATGCAGCCGCTAATGGATAAGAAAAGAGCGCCATCCACAGAGGCAGATAGCCGAAGGCTGCCCCGGCGACAGAGTACGTTGAGATCCCGGAAGGGTCATCATCGGCGGCCCCGGTAATTAAACCGGGTCCGAGGTTGGAAAAGAACTCTCCAACCCTGCCTGCCGGATGACCATTGGGATGTGTGGTTGTTTTCAACTCAAAAAACATTATACCGTGCAAGGAAGGGGTTATATTAGGCACGGCCCACCGCTTACCTTGCCAGAGTAACCATGGAGAATCATCGCAATGACGAAAATATCAGTATTCAACCACGTAACCATTGACGGCCTGTTCGCCGGGCCCAACGGAGAGATCGATTGGTTTCAAGCCGTGCATGACGACGAATGGAACAGGTACGCCCAGGAACACGCCGACCTTTCACAGGACACGCTGATGTTCGGCTATGAGACCTACAACCTGATGAAAAGCTGGTGGCCCACGCATGCCGCAAGGCAATCGGACCCGCACATGGCTGAAGTAATGAACAACAGCCCAAAGATCGTCTTCTCAAGACGGCTCAAGAGCGCTGAAGACGAGCCTAACTGGAAGAACACCAGAGTTTTGCATCAGATAGACCGGGACGAAATACAGACTCTCAAGAAAAAGGAGAATATTACCATTCTCGGCAGCGGCTCTATCGTCCAACAACTCGCGAATCTCGGGCTGATTGATGAATATTCGCTCGTGCTTGTGCCGATCATTCTTGGGAAAGGCAAGCCGCTCTTCAAGGGCGCTGCCAGGACGAATTTAGACTTATCGAACAAAAGGCATTTAAGAATGGAATTGTCTTGTTACGCTACAAGGCATAGTGCTTGAGAATCGTTCCCGCGGCCGCTCGGCCCATCACACCGTCCAACGCCGCCTTCAACGGACGCTTCGCCTGTTGGCTCCGCGCCGGTGGAGGTGGTTGACTTTGTGATCATCCATGAACTCATCCACACGGTGGCGCATAATCAACCTCAGGAGACCATGTGCCATCAGGGACGCCGGAGGAGGAGGGGAAGCGGGCGAATATAGTTCACACAATCTTACAGACTGTTGAAAAAGTCGGGGTAAAGCTGAGATCCAGTGTCGCCAATGCCCGCTGTGGCAACAGACAAAAAGAATATCGAACTTGACAATGTACAGGAATTAGACTTCAGCAGTCTGTATTCCAAACCATGGAGCACATGCCCTTTTTGATAGACTCTGACAGTTAAGCGAGGGGATTTTGCAGATAGAACGAAGCATCATAGGGGCATGGGCACACAACGCACACTCACTGTTACTCGCATCTGGTTAATCCTCTTTTCAACCGCATTGATCCTTGCCGGGACGACTGCCATCTTCCCAAGGGAGGGACTGCGATTGCTCAGCCCGCTCTTTCTGCCGGGGTCCATCCTTGATTCGATCTGGCCGTCCATGGCGCAATGGCTGTCCCTTGTTCAGCAGGCTATTGAAGAGACCTACGATAAATATCCATTCCTCGCCTATGGATACGACTGGCTTGCATTCGGTCACTATATCATTTCCATCCCCTTCATCATGGCCATATGGGATACGCGCCAGATCCCGTGGGTAATCAATTACGGCATGTTTGCATGTATCGCAGTACTTCCATTTGCGGTTGTGTTCGGTGCCATACGAGAAATTCCCCTCTTCTGGAGAGGTGTGGACACGTTGTTCGGAATCGGCGGATTGATTGTGCTGTTCTTCCTTAGTAAACAATTCAAAGCATTGGGCTCTGCCCAGATATAACCGTCAGCATGACAACGGCATTAAAAATTCGGCGGCTCGGTCGTTCTCTTGAACGCCGCCCGACGGAGAATCAACGTAACCCGGTAGGTTAGATATGCGGATTCTGTTAATCAATCCACCTCATTCATCGATCGGCAGCCGGCTGGCCGGGGAACATCTGCCTCCGCTGGGGTTGCTCTCTATCGGTGGGCCGCTGGTCGACCGGGGTCATGAGGTGCGGTTGCTTGATGCCGACTATGCTCCGATGAGAAGCGATGAAATTCTCGCGGAAACCCTGAAGTATGATCCCGAGTTGGTCATGTTCGGGCATTCCGGCTCGACCTCTGCACAGCCTGTCATTTCCAGAATCAGCAGGCTGATACACAAGGAAGATAATTCGGCCCGAATCATTCTCGGAGGAGTGTTTCCAACTTATCACTGGCGCGAGATTCTGGAGACCGATCCACAAATCTACTGCATTGTATGTGGTGAAGGTGAAGAGATCATCGTGAACCTGGTCGAAGCCATCCAAAGCGGATCCCCGCTGGAGCAAGTTAGGGGAATTGCGATCCGATCAAATGGCAGTCCAACGCGAACTCCTGCGGCGCCTGTCATTGAGAACCTGGACGCACTTCGTGTCGGTTGGGAATTGATGGGTGGAACTCATTACACCTATTGGGGCAAGCGAAAGGCGGTCGTCATTCAGTTTTCGCGGGGATGTCCCCATTCCTGTAGTTACTGTGGACAAAGATTGTTCTGGAGGAAGTGGCGGCACAGAGATCCGCAGCTGCTTGCCGATGAGATCGAAATGCTCAACAAAAAATATGGTGTGGAGGTGATCAATTTTGCGGATGAAAACCCGGCAGCCGACCAGCGTGCATGGAGGGACTTTTTGGAAGCCCTGATCTACAAAAACCTGAAGTTGATCCTGGTCGGTTCAATCCGTGCTGACAGCATCGTGCGAGATGCAAAGTTCCTACATCTGTACAAAAAGGCAGGTTTCGAGCGGCTACTGCTCGGCATTGAGAATTATGACGAAGCTGTCTTGAAACGGATCAATAAAGGGAGCTCAACCAGCAAGGATCGCGAAGCCATTCAATTGCTGAGAAAGCACGATATCCTTTCGATGGCCACCTATGTCGTGGGATTTGGCGAGGAACGAACGCGGGACTTTTACCGCAGCCTACGGCAACTGCTCTCTTACGATCCTGATCAGATCCAGCTCCTGTACGTGACGCCGCACAGGTGGACCCCTTTTTTCAAGGAGGTCAGGGACAAGGAGCTCGTTCAAGTGGATCAGGAGAAATGGGATTACAAACATCAGGTGCTGGGGATGAAGCACCTAAAGCCGTGGAGAGTGATCCTGTATGTCAAGTTGATCGAAGCGATCATGCAACTGCGACCCCGTGCGTTGAAAAGACTATTCCTTCACCGGGACGCAAGGCTGCGGGACGCCATGCGTTGGTACACAAACATCGGACACAGGGTCTGGTTCCAAGAATTGTTCCAGTTCTTCTTTAAGGACAGGCCAAAAAAACATGGGCGCAAATTAAGTGATTTTTGGCGACAGTATTAGGTGCGGATAATAAGCTATCGGAATGGGACGTTATAAACCAACCGCCGCTCGGGCTCTGAGAAAGTTTTGATCGCATACTTACCTCAGGAGACCTGGCGGTCTGGGAACGGCGCAGGTCGGCCCTAACCCTGAAGGACGCAGGGTTTAGGGTCCCCTTAGAGCAAGAGCGGGGATCGTATGCTTCGCGAAGACCATGCGCCATTAGAGCTCTCGATCATTCACATTGCCTGATAATTCGACGCTAGACGTAAAAGGAGGGGGTAGTATAATTTGAGGATTATATAGATTTAATGCCTTTGTCAAAGGAAACTAAAGTTAACAGTTAGCAGGTGGGCCAATCTTATTATGCCAAAGAGATACGAACTTCCCCCTTTCTTATTGGGCCAAGTACAGCAAGAAGCCTATGAGCGTTGGCTCCGTCGCAAAGCCCGGGCTCAGCTAAAGCGCGACCGGCAGCGTGGTAACGACACAGCTAACGGCGAGGCCTATCGAGTTGCTATTCATTTAGCAGTCCTGGAGAGTAAAGGCTGTGATTCTTATACAGGCGAGAAGCTCGATTGGTCAATAATAAGTCAATATGACAATGACGAATCAAAAGAACATGGGCGCCATTATAAGCATCGTTTTGCTTTGCTACCAACAGTAGACCATGTGGGAGATGGAACGGGGTCCGCTAATTTCAAAATCTGCAGTTGGCGAACCAACGACGCAAAGAACGACCTCGAAATGCCGGAGTTCCTCGCCCTGTGCCAAGTTTTGCTTGAGTATCAAGGCTATGTCGTTACAAAACCCCTCTAAGGTGGGGCTCGAAGAAGGTGGTTTTTCGTGAATGTTCTTTCAACCGCTGGTGGTTGGTCAGGACTGGACAACATCAGTACTCGAAAGGGACGGAGCGATCTCTTCCGCAAGAAGGTCAAGAAGTACATCGACTACATCAATGTTAGCATAGAGCACTAGGCTTCGGTAGGCAACTGGCCATCCTCAGGCAAAACAAGAACAGAAGCATCTATCCCCAAACACCGATTTCTGACTATCACAATGGGTCACATATTCATTAGCTACAGTCATAAAGATTTATCATACGTCCACAATCTTGCGGAAGCCCTCGCAAAAGAAGGCTTTAAGATTTGGATTGACGACCGTATTCACTATGGCTCCGAATGGCCAAGGGTGGTCACAACAAATTTGGATATGAGCGATGGGGTCATTGTTGTGCTTAGCAATAACTCATACGAATCAGATATGGTTCAAAATGAGGTAACTCGCGCTAGAGAAAAGAAAAAACCCATTTTCACATTGTTATTAGATGGGGAAAACTGGTTAATCGTTCAAGCGAAACAATTTGTGGATGTTAGAGACGGCTCGCTTCCAAAAGAGAATTTCTATAAGCGGTTGACAAGCGTAACGCCGCGTGATAAGCCTATTCCAACTCCACCTTCGCCGAGCGAAGAATCAAAACCAACACCTGCAGGCTGGTCTGATAATTCGACTTACACAAAACCTGTAACCGTGGTTGAAAAGAAAAATGCGCAAGATAAGAAGCCTGCGTCGAAATTTGATTTTCGTTTGCTCGGCATTCTGCTTAGCGCCACTGTGTTACTTATCCTAATTCTTGGTTTGTACGGTATCAATTATTTTGCAAATTTGTTCGCGACTTCACAGCCACATCTTGTAGCCGATACATTTGCTCCGCCGCCAACACCTATTTCAACTATGATTTCTGAAAAAGATGGCATGAATTTGATTTATGTGCCCGCTGGTAATTTTCTAATGGGTTCAACAGACTCAGATCCTAATGCGCAAGCCGAGGAAAAACCGCAACATACTGTGTATCTTGATTCTTTCTGGATTGACCAAACCGATGTGACTAATGCAATGTATGCCAAGTGCGTGAGCGCAGGTTTGTGCAAACGACCTTTTGATGTAAGTTCTGCTACTCGTTCAAGCTATTATGGCAATTCTCAATTTGACAATTATCCCGTGATAAATGTATCTTGGAATATGGCAAATACTTATTGCCAGTGGGTTGGCAGCCAATTGCCCACTGAAGCCCAATGGGAAAAAGCTGCACGTGGTATGGATGGACGTGTCTATCCATGGGGCAATAATACGCCAAACACAGACTTGTTAAACTACAACAACAAAGTTGGCGATACAACGGAAGTTGGCAAATACCCTAACGGAGCAAGCCCTTATGGTGCGTTCGACATGGCGGGCGATGTTTGGCAATGGACGGCGGATTGGTTTAACCCCACCTATTATCAGAGCTCCCCAAGTTCTAACCCCTTAGTGTTAACCCAAACTCATCGGGCGCAGAATTTCCTGGTATGGGTTTTGTGTTGCGGGGTGGCTCCTGGAACAATTATGGTGCCTATGTTCGAGCTGCTTACCGCAATTCGAACATATCGACTGATCCCTCGTTTTCGAACAACCTCGTTGGTTTTCGTTGTGCACGTGGCGCTCAATGATTCTGTTATATTTCTACTTGCAAACCTCTGAGATTGAATCTCGGGGGTTTTCTTTCGTGCCGTAAAATTGTCCTCATCGCCAAAGGAGCGAGAATGTCAGGGCTGTTTTAGAATTGTTTTTTACACTGCGTCAGATACCCAATTCGCTTCTTTTGTAATGCCGTTGGGGTCGTAACCAAGAAATGCTATCATAACGGCACGCCGATCGATTTTCGAGTTGAGTTCATACTCAATTCCATAAATTAAAAGGCACAACTAACAGCAGATCTCTTTCACTATCCACTTTTGTCTTACTCACCGACTTAACGCGCCCCCACATGCGTTCCAACTATGATACAAGTGATCACTCTGTTTAGAGGCAGGTGTGACATGAAATGCACACAGGAGCCCATCCCTAGCTCCTCCCTTACGTATTTTGACAGCACTTTCCATCATTCCTATAATCCCGGCCGTATACCCTCCTCTTCGTGACGTTGGTTTTTATGGAATAACAGGCTTCATTGGTTGAACTTTACACCGAAGCCTTTCTTTATTCGACAAGTATTTATTTCAATACTTAATAACCGTGTTTATTTTCCTGGCGGATGCTATCAATTTATATTCTCATAATAAAATAGTTTGACAAAATCAAACCATTTTGGTAATATAAATCAATATAAGAAAGTTGTTTTAGCTCATATTAAATCTTCGGAGTGAAGCATGTCTCTTGCAAATCTATCCGATCGCCTTCGGCGCCCTCTCGTCGCGCCGCTTTCCCGGTTTGGACACAACGATCTGCTGCTGGCAGGTGGAAAAGGCGCGAACCTGGGCGAGTTATCACGTGGAGGATTCGACATACCGGCCGGGTTTGTCATTACCACGGCCGCGTATGACCTGCTCTTGCAAGACAAGGACCTGCATTCCCGCCTGGAGGCTTTCGTCCCTGCCCTCCAACCCGACCAGCCCGCAGCGCTGGCAAAGATCAGCCAGGACATCCGCGACCTATTTGAGCGCGTCCCGCTTCCGCCAGAGATAACCGATGAGGTTATGAAGGCTTACCAGCGGCTGGGCGGTGACGGGGTCGCGGTCCGTTCGAGTGCGACGGCGGAAGACCTGCCTGAAGCCGCCTTTGCCGGACAACAGGAAACCTTCTTGAATGTTATCGGCGAACCCGCGCTGCTCGCAGCGGTGCGCGGTTGTTGGGCGTCGTTATGGTCGGAGCGCGCCATCCTCTACCGCGCTCACCAAAACGTAGACCAGGCGTCCGTTAAACTGGCGGTGGTGGTACAGCGCATGGTCCCGGCCGATGCAGCCGGTGTGATGTTCACGGCGGACCCGGTCAGCGGCCTGCAGAGCGTGGTGGTGATCGACGCGAACCCGGGGCTGGGCGAAGCGGTGGTGAGCGGCGCGGTCACACCGGACCACTACGTGGTCGAGAAGCGCACAAAGCGCATCAAGGAACAGACTTCCGGCAGGCGGGAGGTGATCGTGCGCGCCAAAGCAGGGGGCGGTACCGAGCAGGTCATGTCGGATCACTCAGCGCTGGGCGAGGCGGCCTTACCCGAATTAGAGATAAAAAAACTTGCGCAGTTGGGGGTCAAGATCGAGACGTTTTACCGCAAATATCAGGATATCGAATGGGCGTGGATCAAAGAAAGCCGTACAACCGGGAAGTTCTTTATCCTGCAGGCGCGGCCGATCACGGCTTTGCCGAGGCCTCTGAAAGTCACCGGAGCGATGAGGCTGATCGTTCCCATGCTGGCGGAGATGTGGCCCGTGCGTCCCTATCCGCTGGACGTGACGACTTTTACAGGCGCAGTGGAGCGCAGCATTGGGGATCTGCTAACCGCCATGATCGGCAAGGATGCGCCGAACCCCGACGAGGCCTTGTTTGAGGAGGAGGGCGTGGTGGTGCGCTTCCAACCCCCCGTATTCTATCCGTCGCCACTGGTGATCCTCAATCCCCTGCTGGCTCTGTGGCGGACGCGCCATTTTGACCCGTCACACTGGGAAGCCGACCCGTTATTGCGCGAGTATATAACCGGGGTGAACGAACTCGATGGCTTGAACCCGGCGTCGCTCACCTGGACGCAGAATATCGAGGCGCTGCATGAGGCGCTGGGCCTGATCCCGCGCGGCATGAAGGTCCGCGAGTTGTATCTGCCCCAGGCGCTCCTGGGATTGGGACTGTTATGGATGCTGCTTAAGCTGGCGGGCCGCGGGGCTAGCTTTAGCGAGTTGGTCTCGGGTGTACAGACCAAGACAACGGAAACCAACCTGGCGCTTGAGACGTTGGCCAGGCAGGCCCGGTTTGACGCGGGGCTGAGAGAGGCATTTGCCCGGAATGAGGTGCGCGAATTAGGATCAGTTTTAAAGGGCTCACCGGCAGGGCAGGCTTTTCTGAAGGACCTCGATAATTTCCTGGATCGATACGGCCACCGCGAGACGGTGCTCATGATTTCAGAACCGGCCTGGAAGGATCAACCCGAGATCGTGCTCGGGATTTTGAAAGTGCTGGTGAGCGTGGGGCCAAAGCAGGAGCAAAGCAGCGGAGCCTGGCAGCGGGCACGGGACGAGTTACTGGCACATTCGATGCTAGGCACGAAGGCCCTCCGCAACCTGTTCCTGAAGTCGTTGGGCAATGCGCGTTTACTTTATCAAATCCGTGAGGACACCCATTTTTATGTGACGTTATCCCAGCCGCCCATCCGGCACATAGCCCTCGAACTCGGCCAGCGCCTGGAAAAAGCCGGCGCGCTCGAGACCGCAGCGGATGTATTTCATTTGCGGCTGGAAGAGCTTGAATTGGTAGGCGACAAATGGCCGCTACCGTCCCATACCATTGACCGGATCAGAGGGCTTGTTTCACGCCGCAAGGCCAAGCGCGAATCGCTGGCGGACACGCCGATGGTGGACCCGCGCTTGCTGGCCCTCGCTCCACGGAAGGGCAGGGAGCAGGATGTCCTTTTAAGCGGTTCATCGGGCAGCCCGGGAGTGGCAAGCGGCCCGGTGCGGATCATACTGGATGCTTCCGAGTTTGGAAAATTGCAGCAGGGGGATGTGCTGGTGGCCCCGGTCACCAACCCGGCCTGGACGCCGCTTTTCCAGCATGCGGCGGCCGTGGTGGTGGATACCGGAGGCTCGGCTTCACATGCCGCGATCGTGGCCCGCGAATACGGCGTACCGGCGGTGATGGGCACGGTAAACGGCACGCGGCAGTTGCAAGATGGACAATGGATCAGGGTGGATGGCTCGCGCGGACTGGTCCTGAAAGCGGAGGAGCCGAAATGAAATCCGTAAAAAATACGGCGCAAAGCCGTCCCCAGCTCGTCGGGGCGATCGTGCAGGCCTATATGGATTTGTTCGTGATCATGCAGTTCAATGCGGTCTCGCACTGGCTGATGCTCGAACTGACGTTTGCGCAGGCCAGGGCTGTGATCGTGCTGGCGGCGAACAAAGCCATGACCGTCAGCCAGCTGGCGCGCATGCTGGGGGTTGGGAATCCCACGGCCAGTACCCTGGTGCAGCAGCTGGTGGCGCGCGGCCTCGTCGTTCGCACGGAGCATGAGACCGATCGACGCCAGACGGTGGTGACTCTCAGTGAGCAGGGCGCAGAGATCGGTGAAGGACGTCGCAAGGAGCGTGAGAAACAGTGGCAGCGCTGGCTGGTTAACCTGAGCGATGATGATTTGAGCGCGCTTGCACGCGGCCTGAGCGCCCTGACGAATGTGATAAAGAAAGAGTCGGAGAAGAGCGGCGAACAGACGGCGGTTGTACATCCGGTATTATGATGTGATGGGTGGCGGTGAATGGCCGAACGAATTGGGCGACTCGCGCCTGGGCCGGACAAGGTTATTGTGGGCGGTGGCTCCCTGGCTGAAGTAATGATGGATGGAGCCTGATGATTCCCCCTACAGATCACAATGGGTGAAATGACAAGTGGCGACTCGCCCTGGGCCGGACAAGGTTATTGCGTGCCGTGGCTCACTGGCTGAAGTGATGATGGATGGAGCCTGAGAGTCGCCCCTACAAATCACAATGGGTGAAATATTGGTCTCAATAGGTTACGATCGTTTTCATCTTCCTGGCGGAGGCGATCCAGGCCTGCACCTCTTCCAAGGTCGGGCAGGCGGCGAACCAGCTTCTTCCTTTGATTGACCTTGCGCAGCGCGTCATAGAGGTTTTCAGCGTTGCGGCGGCGAAGCTCCTTCACCGTATCGACGCCGCCCGCTTCGAGCAGGTCGCTGTATTCCGATCCGACGCCCGGCACGCGCATCAGGTCGGCGCGGTTCACCCATTCCAGGATCCGTTCGACGGAGAAGCCGCTCTTTTCGGCAAGCTCCTGCCGGCCTTTGCGGGAATCGGCTACCTTCAGCAGGTCATCGGTGGTGTGGATGCCTAGTTTCCTCAGCCGGGCGGCATAAGCCGGGCCGATGCCTTCGATCTCTTCGATGTTGTAGCTTTGGACACGCTTTTTACCACCTGTCCCCGGAGCCGGTTTGCGAGGCTTGCGCTGCGGAGGCCGTTTCGGTTCGGGGAGCCTTCTCCAGCCAGATGATCCTGAAGCCGTCTTCCAGCTCGCAGTCCTGCCAGCGCTCGAGGCTGCGCTTGAAGGTGAGCTTGCCTTCGATCGATGTCACTCTCAATAACAAGCCCATGCCTGCGCCTGTCCCAGGAGTGGATGCGGAGACGTTTTACGGTGCCGACCGGTTCTTTGAATTTCCAATCGTAGTACGACCTGCCTTCCGATCTTTCGGGGTCAGCCAGCGGGGCACTCCACAGCAGCTGTTTCCTCCGATCGACGATGGCGATCACGCCCCACAAAGGATTGCTGTAGCGATAGAGCGTCCATGCAACAACCCGATCAACAGCAGGAAGACCAGCAGCCCGGCCAGGTACAGCCACCAGGCGTTGAAATAGATCAACCAGATCGATACCAACACGAGGAACACGAAGATCAGCAGCCATGATCCAGTGGATGTTCGCCAATCCCTTTCCTGATAAATGAACCACAACCAAAGCAGGACCACCAGCCAGATCAGCGCCAGGACCAATACCAGCCAGCCGGGGAAGCTCGCCAAAAAGACCAGGCACAGATCGACAGCAGCAGGACCAGCAATCTCAGGAGCAGCCAGAACGGGACGGGTTCATCTTCATTCCTGTGAGCGTGAGAGCAGCCAGATCACCAGCAGCACGATCAACAGGATGAGCAGCATCAGGACGAGATAGATCCAATAGCCGCTGAAGAAGATCAACCAGAGCAGCAACAGGAAGAACAGCAGGATAACGAGGATCCATTTCCAGCGGCGTGACCTGTCATCGTCATCCCCGGAGACGAACCGCACCAGGAACACGAACAACAGCAGGATGAGGAGCAGGATCAAGCAGCGGCCATAAGCGAGACGCCGAAGCACAAGATCAGCCACAACACGATCAACAGCAAAATAAGAATCAGGAGCAGCCAGAAGGAGAATGAATATTTCTCTTCTCTTTGCGTTCCTCTTTATGGAGGAAGAAGCCTGATCAAGAGCAGGAGCAGCAGCAAGACCAGCAGCGCCCACAGCAGATAATTCCACGACCCGCCACAGCTGCCTCCGCCGGGCAGGGGCGGCGGCGTTGGCTGCGGAGTGCAGACCGCTGATCGGGATGTTCTGATCGAACGACCAGCCGCCACAGGCTCGCCGTTTAGCGATGACCTGGCGGTCACATGAGATCGGATATTCTCCGGTATGACCGGCTTGAGGGTCAGCTGTATAGACCCGATCTCGGCGTCCACCACATCCACCGAGGAATCAACGCTCTGCCACCGGGCTGGGTAACGGATGTCACCTGCCATTGGACCGGCAGACCGATGGCAGTATTTTGGCCTGTCCGCAGGTTGATCAATTGAAGAGGCACGCTCAGCGAAGTATTGACAGGCGTGCATGCAGTCGGAGGTTCGGCTTTTACCGAAACCGGGTCGACCGGCAGGTCGCCTGCATCGCCGGTGCATTTCCAGATCGAATTCTTGTTCGCATCCGTCAGCTCGAGGGTTACATGCAGCTGGGCCGCATCGGCAGTCAACGGCATCCAACCGGACTGGTATTGATCGCCGTTCGGTGTCAGCGCCAGCGGCTGGCTCTGACCCGCCTGGGTGAGACTGGCCTGCACATTCAATGTATCGCCCGGGTCGTCTGTGGCAGCACCGGCGCGCCCTGGCTGTCGAGCAGGTTGAGCTGGATCGCCCCTCCGTGAACTGGAGCAGCGGGTTCGCCTCGGTAGGCGCTTAAGCTGGGCGCTGACGGCGTAAAGCGGGATGGTGGTGATGATCCCTTCCATTGAAGTTGTTTTTACCTGATAGATGCCGGCGAGCGGATTGGATCAACGTCCATACTTCGATGGCGGTGCCCTTGCCGGTCTGTGTAACCGTCGTGCCATCCGGGATAACCGGCTTGCCCTGGGGGTCGGTGAGCGTGAGGCTGGCGGTCGGGTCGAGCTTATAGTAAGTGAGGCGCAGCGAGCTGACATGGTGCAGCACCTGGATCTTATACAGCCGCGGGTTGTTCGAGTCGGGAGGGATGGTATTGCTCACCACGCCGATGATGGAGGTGACGATCTTTTCCATCCGGCTCGTCACCCCATCCAGGGAGCTTTCCAGCGAGACGTTCCCGGCGGCTCCGGCAATATCCTGCCAATAAGGCTGCGTGGGCAGCCAGTATTTGGGCAGGATCTTGAAGGCGGTTACATACAGGCTGTTCCCCGGCTGCGATAGGAAAGCCCTGCAGGATGGATTTCACCTGCCCCATTTCCTGCCCCAGCGCAGGTTCGCCCAGCGGACCGTGGATGTCCTCCGGAGTGCCATCGGTCAGCAGCATCATCATGCGGCGGACGCAGGGATTGGTTGAGTCGGCAGCCGGGTCCTTGAACAGGTCGCTGGCAGCCTGGAAGGGCTGGATGAAATGCGTATATTGTTTGACGCGATAATAATTCGGCTGGGTATTCAGCCAATCGATGGCCGAGTAAAGCTCCTGCTTTTGTGTGATGGGCAGCCAGCCGGAGTTGTATTTCACATCCGTGCCGCAGTGGTCCTGGGGGTCGGTGGAGATGCAGTGGCTGAAATGCAGGACCGCCACTTTGATATCCGGCAGGACGACGGTTGGGTCGAGGGCCTGCGCATCCACGCGCGATCTGGTAATACTCCTGCGCCAGGATATCCACCAGGTTCTTGGCGCCCTGGTCCCGCATGAAGATGGGTCGTTGAAGCGCATGCTGCCGGTATCATCGATCAGCAGCACGACGCGGATATCGCAGTATTGATCTGAGACGCTGTTCGAGCATTGGAGCGGCACGGACTGCGAGGGCTGCTGGCTGAACAGACGCGGCCAGCCCGGCCCCTGCGGCGGCCTGAAGCCCAGCGAGGCTAAAAGTATGACAAGAAAAAGTTTAACAAATGGGAAAGAGCGGTTTTTCGTTTCACGGTTCTCTCTCCTGATTGTTTTCCCGAAAGAAATTGATAAGACAGCGGTTAACAACACCCAATTGACCCGATTTTCCAAAAAGCCATCTGTTTTGATACAGACGGCCTTAGGGACAAAAAATAAATGTATTAGAAGACACCTACCTTGGCGTTTCATTTTAACAAACCCCGATATGTTTTACAACACTCAATTCTGCGATTCAACAAACACTGCTTTATTTTGCGATTGGCAGTGTGAAGGTGAATGTGCTTCCCTGCCCTTCGCCCGCCGACTCGGCCCAGATGCGCCCGCCCTGCGCTTCGACCAGCGCGCGGGCAATCGTCAGGCCGATGCCGCTCCCGCCGCCGGCTTGACGTGAGCGCGATTTGTCCACGCGGTAGAAGCGGTCGAAGATATGCGCCAGATGTTCGGGTGGAATGCCGATGCCGGTATCGCGGACTGCAAATTGAACTTCGCCATCGATCCGTTTCGCAGATAATGGTCACCCTGCCGCCTTCGGGAGTGTACTGCAGGGCATTGCCTGTGAGATTGGTCAGCACCTGCACGAGCGCGGTCCTCGTCGGCGAGAACAGGCGGCAGGTCGGGAGCCAGTTCAAGATCCAGAGAGATGATGCTTTGTTTCGAGCCTGAGGCGCGAGTCGTTTGGTCACGCTCCGCACGAGGGATGAAACATCCACGGAGCGAATGTCCAACTCATAGGCGCGGGCTTCCACGCGGCTGAGTTCCTGCAGGTCGTCCACCAGGCGATTGAGCCGGTCCGCTTCGGCATGGATCTGTTGATAGGTCTCATCGGTGGCGGGCAGGACGCCGTCCATCAAGCCCTCCATCGAGCCTTTGATGGCGGTGAGCGGCGTGCGCAGCTCGTGGCTTACATCGCCGATGAGACGGCGGCGCATCGCTTCGACCTGATCGAGTTTTTCAGCCATCTGGTTGAAGCGCGTGGCCAGCTGGGCAAGCTCATCCGCGCCCTTCACCTGCAGGCGTTCATCATAATGTCCATCGGCAATGCGCTGGGTGGCAAGCGACATGGCAGCGCACCGGCGCAAGCACACTGCGGCTGAAAAACACGCTGAGAACGACAGCCACCAGCATGGCCGCCAGCACGGCATAGGTGAGGGCTTCGTTGAAGCCGGCGCGGTAATCGCTGAAAAGCTGAGCCATTGTGCCTGGGCCGCCAAAGCCCTGACCGCTGCCCAACCCATGCCCGCCAGGCCCCTGCCTTCCAGCCTGTCATCCCGCCATTCGGGATCCCACATGCCCGCCATATGGCGATTGAAGGAGGCCGGCAGGATGAACTGGCTGGCAACGACCAACACCACCATGCCCACGACGATAATGGCAATATAAGAAAGTAATAGTTTTGCACCCAAATGACTGCGGAAATAGTCGGTCATCATTCCTCACAATAGCTAAAGCGGTTCGTCTTCGAAGCGATAGCCCACGCCGCGCACGGTGACGATCAGGTCTTCGCGGCCAAGTTTCTGGCGGATATGGCCGAGATGCACATCCACCACGCGCATCTCGCCGAAGTAAACACCGCCCCAGACCTTTTCGAGCAATTGTTCGCGCGATACAACGCGCCCGCGATTTTCGGCGAGCGCCTTCAGCAGATCGAACTCGATGGCCGTCAGGTCGACCGGGTTTTCATCCACACTGACCGTGCGCGCACCGGTATCCATGCGCAGGTGACGGAAAGACAACACGCTCATTCCGGTGCCCCGGCCCGTCGCCGGTTTGGATGCGCCGCAGGGCCGCCTTGACGCGCGCGGTCAATTCGCGCGGGCTGAAAGGCTTGGTCATGTAATCGTCCGCTCCCACCGAGAGGCCGACGATCTTATCGGTCTCCTCCGTTTTTGCCGTGAGCAGGATCACATACACTTGCGATTCGCGGCGCAGGCGGGAGAGCAGCTCCAAGCCGTCCATGCCGGGCAGCATGATGTCAGAATGACGAGGTCGGGCTTGAAGGCGCGCGCCGCCTTGAGACCCGATGGTCCTCCATGGCGGTATGCACCTCATAGCCTTCGGGCTTGAGATAGGCCGTGACGAGATTTAAGATGGAGGGTTCGTCGTCGATTACCAGGATCTTAGCCATGACAGATGCTCGCTTAACGATTATAAGATGGTGATGGGTAACATTGTAACTTCAAACCCGGAACAACGAGAACGCGCCGATGACGTAGATCATCGGCGCGTTCCATAGGTATGAACGGTATCCGGCTATCTGGATTCTTCGATGAATGTCCGTGCCAGGTGTGCAGGAAGATCTGTCCGTTGTAGCCATTGACGCTCAACATTCCAACGACCTTGCCATCCTTCGAGAAGTCGAGGGTGTAATAGCCGTAGAACTGCATGGGTCATCGGCGGCGATGGTGCCGGGCTGGTTCTGATCGAGGTAAGCCTGTGCATTCTTGATGGCCTGGTCCTTTGTCACCGGCATATCCGCCGAGACGTCGGCGGGAGTTGTGGTTTGGTAATTCCAGCCGCTCATCATGCCATGCCACCATGCCGCACCTGCACTGCCAGTGCATGTCATTCCACATGGTTCATACCACCATACTTCAAATTCCACATCATGTTGGGACCATATTCGGGATAAGCAACCTGGGAGGCAGGGTCCACCAGCAGCTCGAAGGCACCCAGGCCTGTGCCGCTTTCCTTGACGGCGACATAGGCATTGTTATCGAAGACCATGACTTCGGCGATCTCCAGCCCCTGAATGTTGAGGGATTGGATGTATTTCTGGGCGGCCTGTTTTGCCTGGTCAACGGTGAGAGGTGTGACGTTGGAAGTGGTTCCGTTATTCCAGCCGTAGCCACTCATCATGTCCGTGTCCATGCCGTAACCACCGCGTCCTGTACCCATCATGCCAGACCCATGCCGTACCGCCGGGCATCCCGGGACCATATCCATTGTTATTGTTCGAGCCATAAGCGCAAACCTGTGCTGATGCCAGGTCAAATCATCATGCCTGGGCCAAAGGTAGAAGCGGGGCGTACATGGCCGAGAAAAAGATGCCGCCCGCCAGTGCGAGGACGGCGATAACGATCAGGATCGTGCTCAAAGTTTTGTTCATGGTTGATCTCCTATTGATTATTCACAAGTAGCTGTTTTATGATGTCAGTATAGGCTCCCCCTTGAAGCAGGTATAAAGCAATTATGAAGATCGGGTAAAGATTTTTTGGGGTAAAAAT
>CAVUHJ010000003.1:0-56443 GCA_963741325.1 uncultured Chloroflexia bacterium | reverse complement strand
CATATTATTGATCGTCTTGGCATCCTCAATCTAAAATCGTAAATCTGAAATCAAAAATAGCCTTTGGCACTGCTGAACGCGACCGTCAGGTCTCCCTGTTGTGGCTAAATAATCCTCACCCGATGAGCGAAGGGTCAAGGCTCAAGGCGTTGAGGCTCAGATGTGCCTTCGTGTTCGGTCACTGCCCCCTTGTTTGACTTTTCCAGGGGCCTGAACAAAAGCCGCGGGAAGGCCGGCAATCCCTCCAAAAACCAGGCCCGATAGCATGGCGGAATAAATCGGGTCAATCGTTACATAGTGAACCGAAGCTGCTCCGTTCGACGCCCTCCAGAAAGGAGCCGCTGAAAACGCCAAACAGCCCGGCTATTGCCCACCAAAATGGTATGCCTGTACGCTTTTTGCAGAAAGACCTGCTGAAGGATTCCCACGCAGATGCTGATGAACAAGCCATACTACCCACCCGGAACAAGGTGTTCCCGGTAAACCACATGTCGTATTCCGAATAAGGGTGTGTGAAAGATTGGATAATGATGATTACAAAGCCAATAACACCGCCCACCATCCAAACGAACACCTGGCTTCCTATCCATTTCCAGGCAGAGCCTATATACCGTCGCAGCGCAATCCATTGAGCAAATAAGATGCAAAATCCCGAAGAAGTTCCCGGCTAGAGCGAGTAGCGTAAGTCCCACTGTCAGTATGGACGCTACGCCGATCCATCAAACGTAAATGTAAAAGTGATCTGTTTTGGCTGTGTAAGTCGGTAAACGATGCGGGGAACTGCCCAGGCAAGAAATGTCGCAACAAATATACACGCGTAAAGCCTATACTTGATCGGGATGCCAGTCTCTCTGATTTCCATGTTTCGTTATTTCCTTTCCCCAAAGGATGGGATTGACCCCGCAACTGAACTGCCAGCCGCCTATGGTTCAATGGTCCGCCGCCCGATCTTCTCTATCAACACCGATTCTAGCGCAATAACTGCTCGGAAGCGCTTACAGTTGTGTTGTTTATTGAGGATTATGATGCGGTTACTCTAATAAGGTCGACATATTTAAAACCACCCTGTTGGGGAGCTGCTATAGGCTATATAGTTTCTCCCTCCAGCTTCGAAAGTCCAAGACCTGTTGGGCCACAGAAACTGCCTGAGGCTAATCTTGAGTTGCAAAGTGCACAATGTGAGACGCATCCAGCATCCTCTATCGTTTCCGCGCTCTTGAGTTTGTATCTCATAATGTCTAATGATAGAAAGCAATCCACAAGTCATCTGTTCAGAAGCAACCAAGGACCCCGCGCATCGCGCTTCAAAAGGAGTACGATGGCCGCTGATGCGGCGCAATCCGCTCTTCTTAATGATCTCTTTGTATCTTCTCGCGTTCCTGGTCCCATAGTTTTGTAAATCGTTCAAAGACATCCGCAATGATTTCCAGTTCTCTTTCCGAGTAACTTGAAATCAATTCGTCTTGTGCCTTTCTCGCCGATTCAAACCATGACGCGGCTTTTTCGGCACTCGATTTTGCGGGAACGATCAGAGTTCCGCGGCGATCATCAGGATTAGGTCGTCGCTCAATTAAGCCTGCCTTTTCGAGCCGATCAAGCATGGCGGTCGTCGCACCAGAAGTGAGACCCGTATGCCTGGCAAGTTCAGAAGGTGTGGCAATGCCTTTGAGGAATAGAAGCCTGAGACATTCCATATCGGTTGCGTTGAGCCCCGCCCATTCATTCATGGCGTTTCGGAACAGCGTCAAATGAACGCCATAATCCCTCACCGCCATCAGGGCCCGTTTCTTCAAATCTGTCTTTGTTGATTTCGTCATAGAATATACCCTTGACATTATCTTTATTATGAAGTATCTTTATTATAAAACTAAATCGATTTCAATGCAAGGTGTCAAAACAACCCCAAGTCAGATAAGGAGATTTATATGAGCCCAAAGACAGATACGAAAAAGTCTGCCAAGCGCACCACCTAAGCCTAAGGCGAACAAGGGATTATTTCGGCTGAAGAAATAGCGGCCATGAAGGAGACCCTCAAAGAGAGGAAGGCGGCTGCGAACAAGGAAGAAGCGGAAAAAGCCGTGCTTGCGGCGATCGCAGAGATGAAAGAACCTGATCGTTCCATGGCGAAACGGATCCATGAGATCATCACAGCCACCGCGCCAGCCCTCATGCCGAAAACCTGGTATGGGATGCCCGCCTATGCGGACAAGGATGGCAAGGTCATTTGCTTCTTTCAGGCTGCGGGGAAGTTCAACGTGCGGTATGCAACTTTTGGCTTCCAGCCCGATGCGAAACTCGACGAAGGCTACATGTGGGCAACCAGCTTCGCGTTGATGAAGCTGACAGTCGCTGAGGAAGCAAAGATCGCTGAGCTCGTGAAGAAAGCAGTGAGCTAAAATGCAGAAACACTTCAACATATCGCGTCGGCAGATGCAGCAGCTGATGGATCACCGTGATTGGCTTCCCATCCGATGTACTTGGTCATTATCGTTATTGTTTCGGTGATCTGCGCAATTCATGGGCTCATGATTTGCCTTATGCCGGCAACCCTATATAAAGTTCCTTCGCGCCATTGCATGTCGGGATGGCAGAGGCTTGAGGATTCATTTTCACCGCTTCGGCATTTTCATGCTCACCGGTTCGATCCTATCCCGCCTGTCCCTTCGTCCGCTGACGCGTAACGCCGTCTTTTTCAACAGCCTGTAATCATGTGCGACGCATCCAGCATTCTCATTCAGTTCCCCACTCCTGATTTTCACATATCATAATACGTATTAGGCCACAAGCAGATCGATGATCGTTACTTTGTGGGCTTGTAATAATTTTCCTCGTCGCACTTCAATTACTTTGTACGCATCGTAACTACACACCCCTCCGTTGCGGATTTCCCCGGAAAATGAATATGGGCGGGTGTTCCCCCCCGCCCATATTCATTTTCCGGAATTTCTACTCCCATTCTGTGATAACGGCCGCAGGTGCAGGCGTAGTTCTTCTTCCTGCTAAGGGGAAAAGCTAAAGCTGAGTGAGTAGATACTACGAATCAATGATTTGCAAGAGCGATTCTGTGAGAGCTTGGCAAGCGCGAGAATGAATGGACTTATGTCAGGAGGTTCGACAATGGCCGAAAATCAGGAACTGAAGAACTTTGCATCCATGATCAGTGATGAAGCGGAGCGGGTCGGTAATGAAGCGGTGCGGGACTGGATGGAGGAGCACCTGCCGGAGCTGAAAGGACAATACATTTCAGGGCAGCGCCTTCTATACCAAAGCCTTGCCGTCAGCCTGGTGGTCGGTCTGGCCGCTCATGTGGGGGGATACTTGCTCCTAACGTTGGGGCCGAGCGGGCTGCTCGGACTCCTGGCGGACCTGCTCCACGCCCTCGGTTGGTCCCTATGGACGGGGGCAGTCGTGGCTTTGTTCCTCCAGATATATCCGGAGGCGAAACGGCGACAAATCAAGCAGGCGGTCGATGCTTACGAGGCATCGCGGCGTGAGAAGGCCCAAGCCGCCGGGGATCGCGATAGGACGGTCCCGGAAAGACCAGATGGCAGGCGGGCAGCGCGCAAGCAGGGCCAAACGCGCCCCCGAAATAGCGCTCGAAAAGCGGGTAAGTCAACGTAGCGTCGCGATGAGATCCATGTCGAATGTGTATCTACTCACCGCTGTGTTGCTGGATTTGCCGAAAAATGAACATGAGCGGGTGTTCTTCCCCGCCCATGTTCATTTTCGAAGGTGCAGGTGTTCTGCCTGCGCGGAATCTCTAGTCCCAGGCTGAAAGCGTGGGACGAAAAAGTGACGCAAAGCGGTATCACCACCAGTAGACACTCGAATATGGGCCATACCTATTCCATTTGCTTTGTGTTTCACTTGCTGCTTCCAACGGGGTCAATAAAAGAATCAAAGGTAACTACTCACCCTCCCATTGTTGGTTTTTCCGAAAATTGAATATGGGCGGGTGTTCTCCCCGCCCATATTCATTTTTCGGAATCTCTTTTCCCTTCCGTGATAACGGAAGGGGAAAAGCTAAAAGTGCGTGAGCAGATACAATCAAAGTATGAAACCAATCCATGCTTGCGAAAGGAGGTACACCGGTATGTTTAGAAGAACCATCGTCGCAGACATCGTCCAGGGCATTATCGCGGGCGGCGTGCTGGCATTCATCACATTCCAGATTCTCACGAACGCCTATGTCATCACCGGCCCTGGCTGGCAAGGGACCGTGCCGCAGGGGATGAAGCAGGTCTCCTCGCCCAACAACTCAGTACTCGTGCTGGGCCGCATCCTCGTGTACAGAGACAGCGATCTCCCAACCGCTTACGGGCTCGCAAAGCAAATACGGCTCACGCCCCTAAGCCAAAAGCGATAAAATAGATAAAATAGATGTAACTACTCACCCCCCCCGTTGCTCGTTTTCCTGAAAAATGAATATGGGGTGGGTGTTTACCCCACCCCATATCCCAAAAATCGGATACCTTTTGAATAATCTAACATTGTCAAGGTAGATACAAATAGATAAATAATATGAGCAAAACCTACACTTACTTTATAACCATTGTCGGCGTGGTATGCGTCGCGTTTCTCATCCGGTTGTTCTTCTTTACCAATTTGAGTTCGAGGACGGTGCGGAGCGACGTGATACAAGGCGTCCTCATCGGCTTCGGGCTCGCGGTTGTCACAGTCCAGGTATACGGTAGGCTTAAAGGCGCGGTAATAAAAACAAACGGCTGGACCACCATGTACGGATGCGGCGAGCCCGGCAACGGTATGTTCTTTCGGGCCACGCAAGCGTTGGTGTTTGTCGGCCCGATAAACGTCCCCGCCGAATCGATGTACTGGTTCGCGAATGCGGATGGCGCGGGCCGGACGCTCTCCGGAGCGCAGGGCTACGTCATGCACTTTCCGGCAGGACAGCTCCCGCCCAACGACGCCTTCTGGTCGCTCACCATGGGCGATGCGAAAAATCACTATGTGCCGAATCCGCTCAAGCGGTATAACGTGGGCGACCATTCAGGTCTTGTGCCGAATGCCGACGGCTCCGTCGATGTTTATATCCAGAACACCGCCCCGGCAGGCCATGAGTCAAACTGGCTTCCGGCGCCCTCGGGTAATTTCATACTCTGGCTACGCGTGTACATACCAGGCGCGGCAATCCTTAACCGCGAGTACAAGGTGCCGCCGGTCGTCAAAACAACATGATGCCTATGACATACGAACATTTACTCATATTCAGCGTGATCTGTGTGGCGACATGGCTTCTCGTAACCTACTTGTTGCCCCGCCTGATGCTGCTCATATACAAGAGAGCGGCCCTCTCTCAAGGGTTCGGCGACGGCCCCGTCCCGATCAATACGCTGTATACGCAACCTCAAAAACTTTTTGCAGACCCCTTCACGCCGCTTCCGCCCGGAAGCTCAAAGTTGATGAATGTCGGCACGAACCGTGACACGCTCTACACGGTCGGCTGGCTCGATTTGAGCAAAGGAGCGCAGGTGTTGCATGTGCCAGAGATGGCCGGCCGCTACTACAGCGTGCAGTTCACCGACCCGGCGAAAAACATTAATTTCGCCTACGTCGGCAAACGCACCACGGGAACCGAGGCTGGCGACTACCTCATCACCGGCCCCGCCTGGAAAGGAGCCGTGCCGAAGGGAACGACACAGATTTCTTCGTCGAACAATTCGGTGCTCGTGGTCGGCCGCGTGTTCGTCGAGAATGACAGCGATCTTCCGACCGCCTACAATCTTGCAAAGCAGATACAGTTGACACCGTTGCGCCGGTAGCACTCCAGCGTCGCAAAATGATCACATATGAAGCTGTCATTCTCGGATGTTGGGCGGCATTCCTTATTGTGTGGGCCGTCTCGGCATTTAACACCAAGCGGGATATCCGCGGGGGAAATGGAAACATATGGCAGCAATTCTGGGTGCTGCGCCTGGTAGCGGTGGTGGTAATCCTAGTATTCGTTGCGGCGCGCGTTGCGACAGGCAAGGCGCACTTTACGAATTTCGGGCTAATTTTTTCGCGCGGCATCTTCCCGCAATCCACCGTCCTCGATTGGGCTGCTGCTGCGCTTTCCGTCATCGGCGTAGGTATTGCCATTTGGGCCAGGTTGTATCTCGGGCGCAATTGGAGCTCTCGCCCGGCCGTCAAAGAACACCACGAGCTCGTGACCACAGGTCCTTACGCCTACGTTCGCCATCCCATCTACACAGGCCTCATTCTGATGGCAATTGGTACCGCGCTGACGGGCAGCATTTGGGGAATCGTTGTCTTCATTGTTGCCTCCCCCACTTTTATCTTACGCATCCGCACAGAGGAGAAGATCATGCTCGAACTGTTTCCCGATGCGTATCCAACATACCGGGTGCGGACGAAAAAACTTATACCGTGGGTATGGTGAACCTATTGCTTATGAGCTTGCAAGGCAGATACAGCTGACGTCGCTGAACCACTGGCAACCCGGTCGGTAGCAGGCCCCGCTAGACGAGGGTCTTCGTCCTCAATCTAAAATCGTCAATCTGAAATCAAAAATCTGCTTCATCCCTTTCTCATAGTCCTCGTTCAATCACAAAAATCATGGTTCGGACATCCCTAATTACCCGATCACCTGATCCCCTTTTTTCCCAAACTCTGTGAACCCTGATGTAAGAAGATACCCCACGCACATCTTCTTTGCTTGACTCCAGAACATTTGTTCTATATAATGAATGCAACTACTTACCCTCCCTTTGTTGGTTTTCCCGAAAAATGAATATGGGCGGGTGTTCTTCCCCGCCCATATTCATTTTTCGGAATCTCTTTTCCCATTCCGTTATAACGGAATGGGAAAAGCTAGAGTTGAGTGAGTAGATACTAATGAATGTATCTTGAAAGGCATCTGCTCATGTCCTCCAACCTTGTTGTCGATTGTTACCCCGCTTCGCTGAATCATCCCTATCGACTCCCCTTGCCTGAAAAATTATTCGTTCCTCTTTCGTTACGCGGAACGAATAGGTTGAAACCTTATCACTTCGCCCGATTACGGAGGCAAATTTGGGCGACCACATCCGCGGGAGGATTTGAACCTGAATTGAACCGGATTCCTCCGCTGGGAGAAGGAATTGAACCTGAATTGAATTGTTCGCAACCGATCGCGGGAGGGGTCGAACCTGAGTTGAACCCGGCGGGAAACCCCGTAAATGATGCAAAATTTTGCAATCTCACCCCGGATCACCTGCGGCAGCGTCGAGCCGCGCCGCAACATGAAGCCTTCGGGCAAGCGAGCCTCAAGCGAGCCTTGCCCACTTCGGCGACAAGAGTTCGCCGAAGCCGCTGACTGAGCGTCAAGCGAACAATCGGCCACTTCGACGATATGACCGAAGGTGCAGGTGGTGTTCCTGCACGCCGAAGCCGGCGACCGAAGGCGCTGGTGGATTTTCAACTCGGCGAGCCTCCAGATAGCACTTCGTTATATGACCACGCAATTACGGCCGCGCTGTTTGGCCTGGTAGAGGGCCGTGTCTGCGCGACGAAGCACGGCCTCTATAGTCTCGTCGGGCGCAAGCCAGAGGGCGCCGCCTATGCTGATGGTGGCCTGCATGTGTTTCTCTTCGCTCGGCACACGCAGCCCGGCTACCGCGCTGAGCAACCTTTCGGCGGTGCGCTGGCAGCCGTTATCATCAATATCGGGCAGCAGGATGGCAAATTCTTCGCCGCCCCAGCGGGCTAATATGTCGACTGCGCGCAAATTCGCGCGCAAGGTTCTTACTATTTCTTGCAGCATCACGTCGCCGGCAAGATGACCATAGGTATCGTTGACTTTTTTGAAATGGTCAATATCCAGGATCAATAAGGCAAACACTCCGCCGTAACGACGGGCCCGCTCGTACTCGCGCTGGCTCATTTCGGAAAAGGAACGGCGGTTCAAGGCGCCGGTCAGAAAATCGGTGGCCGCCATCTGGCGCATCTCTGCCTCCGCCAAACCTAATTCGAGGGTAAGACGCTCGTTGGTCATCATAAAACAGCCGAAGGTCCAGCCGATGCTGGCGACAGTGGTTGCCATGAACAAGATGCTTTCCCATACGTCGGCCTGGAACGGATCCCTCAAATTGGGCAAGGACTTTGAAGTCACAACCCGTACCAGTAATACCAGGACGTACAGCATAAACATGCCCGCGGTCAGCCAATAACTGGAGCGCAGGTTGCGCGGAGCCTTGAGAAACAATTCGAGCCCGCAGCGCGCGAAAATTATCAATGCACAAACCGCGATTATCTGGACACGGGCGTTTACATCAGGTCGCGCCCAGGTGAAATAGCTGAACGCACCGAGAAGGAGAACCAGCAGCAAATAGTTGAAAAGGTCACGGTAAGATTTCCCGCGGAATTGACGGATCCCTTCATAGGTTAAGATCGGCGAAATCAGAAGGAGGGCATTGGCCAAGGGCACGGACGCCCAATCGGGGATTTGCCCGCGCAGGCTGATGAGCAGCCAACCGAGGGCGCTGGGAACCTTGTCGAGAGTCCAGCGGCCGAAGCCGGGATAGGTCTTCTGTGTGCGCCAGGCGATAAACATGACGACAAACAGGGTAGTGGAAACGGCAACCTGGACGACGGTCTGGGTGCGATTATCGAGGATGAGACTCATGGATGAAACCGGGTTAGGTCTGGCGTACCCAATTTGAGCATCGTAGGACACCTCGTTGTTGGGATAGGAGTTCCGTAGCTTAATGCTTATCGATTTTTGTTGCCCACCAGATACGTTTATTTTATCGCATTGTTTGTGAATATTCGCATGACTGTGAATCTGATGTGGCGAGGCAGTAGCGGGTATGCTGTCTTTGAAAGTGTTTTCCATAAGAGGAAATTCACCGGAGATAAACAAGACTCTTTTCTGAAGAGTTTGCGCCACAAAGGACTCCCCGTTAGTACACCGGGGCGCGACGGCAAAGGAATACGAAGAAGAACTCCAAAAATGCACCGGGGCAAGAGATCGCGGACGAGTGCGGAATTTTTAGGAAGGTCAAAGCGAAGTGAAATTCAACCCAGAATCCGGGCCGGGGATTTGCGTGACTAGATGGGATTGCTAAGCCCTCTGTTCTTCGAGGGAAGCCCTCTGTTCTCCGAGGATCGCGATTAGCGCTCGCAATGACAGAAATCTTTAGACATCCTTTATGCCAACAAAATCAGCAGGAATGTGTATTACTGGCCGGCGCCAGTGTAGATGCGGCCGGCTTGCAGCTCATCGAGGACTTGCTGCACGAGGCGTTCTTTGCCGGGACTGAGGAGATTCGGATCCACGTCCTCCAAGCCAAGCGGGGACAGAACGTTTAACCCGCCTTTACCGGCAACGAGATTGGGCCAGGCGCTCTGGATGGCTTTGGTCTCGTCCGGGCGAATGGTCATAACCCAGCCGGCAGGCTTGGGGTTGGGCAGGGTGGTGCCGATGATCTGTGTACCGGCGGTGCCGAGATAATCGGTCAGTTCTTTGATGGCGATATCCGGAAAGAGATAAAGGGTGTAGACCTTCTTCTCGCCGAGGAGAATATTGGCATAAGCCGGGTAATTCGCTTTCGTTTCCGCGGAGGGAATTTGCACGAACTGCGGGTAGGCTATCGGTGAATAATAGAAAGGCTGGCAGATACCGCAATAGTAGGATTGTCCATTTTGAAAAGCGACCATGGCGCGTTGAGCGTCTGTGCTGCCCTGGGGGACCAACATTCCGGTATGGAAGTCGGTGCTGATCATGGCGGCGGTGTAGCCCCCGATAAAGGCAGCAACATCCACCTGGTTACTGGCACCCAGCACACTGATGTTGCCCCCGGCAGTAACGCCCGGAAGGTTGATGGCTAAGAACTGGACTTTGGGCGCAGCCTTGGCAAGGTCCGCGATGCCCGGATCGGGCGGGAGTATGACGGCAACCTGCAGGCCCGGATCCATCTCGGCAGCGAGTCAGGGTATTGCGCACTTGAAACCGAAGCCCGGAGGCCTGTGCGAGATCGTAGACCACCTTCTGGTAGGCATCCGAGGTAGCCTGGTCGAGATCCGCCGGCATCACGAGGATGGCCAGCGGGGTAACGGGTGTAGGCGTAAAGGTGGGGAGGGGAATCGGTGTGGGAGTTACATCTGGGGTGGGCGTAACATTTGTGCCGAATCCGCAGGCACTGAGAATGGAGGCCAGAAGGATGACGAGCAGGAGAAGTTTTACACGCACGTAATTGCTCCGGTAATAAGAATGCCGGAATTATACTGCCCCTATCGTCGCAGTACACGTACTGCCTCTTCGTTGCGGGACCCCCAAGGGTTGCGAGCTCAAGGTAAGGATAGAGTTTATTAGGAGATTACGGGAAATAAACGGAGATGGGAGAATATTTTTTAAGGCCCTGCTATTCCGAAGCTCCGTTGCCTCATACTGCCGCGACTTCCCGGAGACAGGGAAAGATGGATACGAGGAAAGATGGAAATAAGGAAAAATGTGGATAGGGCGGGAGGAACTTTTTTGTAGCTGGGTGCGTCAGGGAAATGACTGCCGTATCGCGCGCCGGGGCGGTCAATTTATTGAGCTAATTGTCGGCGCAAAGCAGCTATGAGAGAAAAATTTGAGGTGAAAAATGAAGTATTTGCTGACTTTGATACTACTGGGGGGCATGCTCGCAGGCTGTTCGTCAGCCCCTAATAAGGAAAGCCCAAAGAGTGTAGTCCCTCCCGGAAACCCCGGCATTGCGAGCATCGCTACGGAAGGCCGGTTTACTGAAGAGGCGCCGACCGACAAGCACGACTTCATCGGCGCCCCCGCTGGTCATGACCGTGAATTCGCCTCCGATCCTGCTCACGCCCGTTCAGGGAAACGCCAGCAATTTGGGGCCCACTCCGACACCCCTTTCGACTGAGAACTGGAAGACTTACAGCAGCGCCAGCCTGGGGGTGGCCGTCGATTATCCGTCCGACTGGGCAGTAACGGAACAATCGGGGGAGGCAACGTTCACGTCGCCGCAAGGCGCCACGATCAAACTGCAGACCGCCAACCCGAACGGCCCAAACAACGAGTTCAGGATTGGGAACCAGTACTGCACATCACGGACGAATAAATACAATCAGACCGCCGAAGTTTGCGCCGACAACTCTTCTTTCACCTACAGTGCAACGTTCATGTTGCCGTCGACGGGCAGCTCAACGCACGGGGTGATGTTGATAACGAAGGACCGCAGCTCGGGAAAGATCTACGAGGCAATGATCGACTCGCTGCGACCAGGCCAATAACCTTATATAAGAATGCCGGACATCGGCGTGATGCAACCGACGTCCGGCATCGTTTTAGAAAATTCGAGACGGTAAAGGCTACGGTCTTACGTTGCTGATATGGGTACCCCAGTTGGCCAGGCTGGTGCGCGTGCCTCCGCAGCTCCCGATCGCTCCACTGAGGTATTGCGCAAGCGTACAAGTCTGCGCAATGTACTCACTGGCGATCCAGATATTGTTGCCATCGGACACTGCCGCGCCATAATCGCCCCAGCGTGTGCGCGGAGGATCACCTACTAAGGCCTTGTAGCTCGGTGAACCCATCATCCGGGCCCTGCCCGGCGGCGGCTACATGTATATCGCCTGCGCCGTTGTCGCGCGTCAATTGAAGTATATGCCGCGCTCGGGTAGTAATTCTTACCCAGGAGGGTGAAGGCCATCACACCGCTGCCGTTGGGCAGAAGCGTAATGGCGGGATAGGTCACATTATTGTCCTTCACTGCGACATATCCCTGGCTGACCACACGACCATTGACGCCGCCATGAAATTACCGACCTGGGGGCTTACAACGAAATAGGCAATTCCGGCACGATCCTGGCCGCCGACTTTAACGACGGTATCCAGAGCGCCCCAGAGATTGCCATTAACATATGTCACTTGCTGCATGCGTGTATCGTTGCTGTCGATGTGCGATTCAACCTCGTTGTGCGCGGGCTCGGTGGTGAAGAAGAAATTCCAGCAGCCGGTGCCAAACGGGGTCACGATCGTTGTATCGTTGATACATTGGCCCAACGGGAAATCGCCGGCTTTTTGATCTGACAGAGGCGGAATACCGTAGACCTCGGAACGCATGACATCGTTGCTCAGATTCAGGCTCGGTGAAGACGAGGTCAGGGACCTGGTATTTGTCAGCGCCCAGACAACCAACTCGTTAGAGAATCCGCCGCCGGGTATGCCGCTTGCTTCCTCGCCGGCATTGGAACTGAGGAAGAACTCAGTGCCATGAGACTGTGTGCTGTTGTTGCCAGCCGGCGCTTCAGCAGGCCAGACCGTGAACCCGGGTTGAGTTCCATTGGCGGAGTTCACTGAACCGACCGTGTCGAACTGCACAACGGTGACCGTGGAGGCGTTAGACGCCAACGCACCCTTGGAGAAGGCGTAGATCTGTGCGGCATGGAACTCAGGCCCGAAGAACGAATACTCATTCGTGGTGAGATAGAAGCCGTTTTTGTCTGCGCCCATATGCGGGTAGTCGCCCAGGCAGAAACCAAGGCTGCAACCATGATCCGGCGTGCCATCCGTGCCGTTATCCTGCACTGGCAGGCGGTAGACGACCCAACTGCCGGTGGGATCGGAGGTGGCGCTAACGGCGAGGTCAAGATGATTCGTACCGAGGAAATCGCCGGAAGCCGGGTCCGTATCGAGCGTCAGGACGACGTGGAACCAGTGCTGGGTATCCGGGTCAAAGTAGCAAGAAGGATCTGTGATGAACGGGCCGCTTCGCGCCAGTTGTTCGGTCGATGGCTGCGGGATAACCGTAAAAAGTATTCAGGTCGATCACACCGGTCAGCGGCGAGCCGTGTGTGTCGAAGACGCGCATGACATCGTTGACAGTCTCCAACACAAACCCGTTACCTGCGCACAGACCCTGATCCGGCGGCTCAAGAGAGAACTGATTGCCGCCATTCGCGAGACGCTGATCGCGATGATCGAGGCCGTCGAAGGAAACACCTAACCCCGGGTTCCTGGATATCACCTTGCTGCCATCCACGCGCGGCGACCTGAGCGGATCGTGTGAATCCATGGAAATCCTCATGGCTCCTGCTGCGACCGACATGGGGGAAGTTGGAGTTATTGGGACTTGCATTGTTCTGGGGACCCGCACCCTCATTCCGGATGTCGGGCGGGATCTCTACTATTTGCGGGCCGCTGACATCCTGACCCTGACTGCCGCCTGATGGGAAAGATGTGACCGCGGAACTGCTGATCTGACGTGTAAATGTGGAACCCCCATCTCGAACAGGCGCGGCGCTGACCGGTAATACGCCTATCATGCTGATGAAGAGTACGAATGTTGAAAACCAGCTAAAAGCCTTTTTCAGTTTCATATTTTCCTCTCTAAGGTAGTAGAAAATGCGAACCAATAAGAAACCATTAGGGAATAAATATGTATTACAACATCCTGATCTTGCATCACCTCCTTTACGTATAGGCCCATGATCTACCCCCCAACCGGATACCGGTTTGCTTTTCGGGTATTGCGACTTAATTGGTCGACATATGTATCATATCAATTTGTCTAGCTAATTTCAAGGGCAAATCAATAGGAGGTTTTTCCTATACAGTCAAACATGCCTGTATAGGTGATCACAGCCGGGGTACTGCGGGAACAGGCGCGTGCGACTAGGGGGTGAGGACATAGTCTATTAAGAGATTCGCCAGGGATAAGCACTGTAGTGCATCCGGGCGAGACGCAAGGCCGCACTGAGAGATTAAAAAGAGCTGGTCGAGAGCTTAGCTCTCGACCAGCGGTAGACCGTTCAGCGATGGATTGATCAGCAGTGGATCGTCAGTAATGAACCGGTCAAAATCTAATGGGTTACCGTTACTTGACCGCGACCTTGATGGTCTTGGGGCGGGCTGACTCGGCCTTGGGGAGGCGCAGGGTCAGGACGCCGTCGGAGATCTTGGCTTCAACTTTGTCGGCCTCGAGCAGGGCCGGGAGGCGCAGTTCACGCCTGAAAGAGCCGCCGGGCAGTTCCTGCATGAGGTATTCGTTCTCATCTTCCGGAAATTTTCCTTCGATGCGGACGACATCCTCAAGCACCTGGATGTTTACATCATCAGATTTCATACCGGGGACAAGAGCCGTCGAGAACAAAGGCATCCTCTTCGTCGCGAATGTTAACGGCCAGATAGCGTGCGGTTTGTCCATGTTCGGCGGCTGCCATCCAACGGCGAGCCATACGATGGGGGAAGGGATAAGCATAGAAAGTCATTTTTGTTTCTCCTTTATTATTGATCGTTCGCCCTGCGAATATCCTTCTTTCGGGGATACCATGTTGGGCAGTGAGCTAGATTTGATTTCCCTTATATTAGTCTGCATCTGTAGGAATAAGAATAGCAAAACATAAGCTTTTTATAAGAGAGCGGGGGGAACTTTTTTGCCGTTAGAAGGCGTCAGGGAAATGACTGCCGTATTCTGCGCCAGGGCAGTCGCTTATGGTTGGCGCAACATAGAATTGAGGTGAAAAATGAGAATTTTCTTAACCCTGGTTCTAATTGGACTGGTGACTGCAAGCTGCTCGCCTTCCGCCCACCTAAATCCGAATCCACCTGAGGCAGCAAACTCCACATCGATCCTGCCCGAACAAACTCAAGGTACCCAGGCCAATGCTACCCCCGCTCCCGCCGATGAAAGATACTTAGACCTGGCAAAACAGGATCTCGCGACGCGCTTGAAGATTGGTATCGACCAGATCGCCGTAGTCAACGTAACCCAGATTAGCGGGATAGATCTATCTTCAGGATGCAGCCGGAAAGCAGGGCAAGTGCTGATGCCCAATGATTCGGTGAACGGTTATCAGATCTCACTGTCCGCGGCAGGGTAGGAACTATCTCTACCACGCCGGAATGAATGATCAAGCTCGTTATGTGCCAGGACATGAATACAGGCCCCGGCAAGCCGTTTTCCGTTCCAACCGTAGATCTTACTCAGGCGCCTCCAAAAACAACCCCATAAACACCTTTTTGTTTTCGATGCGGCAGGCCATAAAACCCAGATAACGTGAATTTTAGGAATGATTTCAGGCATAAATTGGGGTGATTTCCCTTTGCCTGGCAAGGAAATGGGAACTGTGGGTCGTTGGCTGAAATAATGACGGATTAAGTCTGGGGAGTCGCCCTACACTCGCCGGGCCGGGCAGGGATATTGCGAACCAGGGTAAGGTGAGAAAAAATAGAAATGGACGGCAGGGATCACTTCCTGCCGTCCATTTTTTATAGGACTGATGTGTCAAATTACTTCGTCGAAACGCTAGCCGCTACGTATCAATAACCTCCCGGACCCGCCTGGCAGGGATTGTTGGGACAAGATCTGCCTGAAGTTGTTGTAGCGGTTGATGAAGCCGGCGGTGTTCGCTGATGGCGTAAGTCGACAGCAGCAAGGGTCCGTACTCGGCTGTGGAGGTGCCGCCAAAGGTGTTATGTGGTGCCGGGGATATTGGCACCGCCCAACTGCCACAGGCACCCGCCGAAACCACCGCGGGTCGAGAAGATCGGGTAGAACGTAGCGCCGTTAGGTGGATTCACACAGCCGGCGCCGGTCGTCCGATCGCAGTTGTTCGGAGCGCCAAAGACTTCAATGCGCGGCAGGTCGGCTTCGAAGGCGACCCGGCTGAAGTTCTGCAGATTTCCCGTCACTGGCCGAAATTCTGCTGAGTATCCGCCATGACCATCGGAAGACCTGAAGAGCGGACTGCTGAAAATGATGGGACTGGGATGGACTTTGCGATCCTGCCCGGGCTTGCTCAACGTCCCAGGCCAGGTTAGCCCATACTCCGGGACCATCAAAGTCCATGTCGGTGCCAATACAGCCACCAATCTGGATGCGGGTGGAGTCGCTTGCATTGAAACAGGGGGCTTCGTCTCCGTCGGAACCACTCGGATCGGTAACGCCCGCCGTCGCACATTCTCCCGTGTTCGGATCGGCAGCGTTGCAGTATTCGAAGTGGCCGATCTCATCCGAGAAGGCGACGTTGTAGCTGTGCGCCGCCCACGGCACCGGGTATGCTCGCTGGAGGTGGCATACATCGGGTGGAACGCATACGGGATGCTCGTGCAGGTAGAGGCGGTCGGATCGAACTTGACCTGGGCAAATCCGTTGGCGATGCTGGCCGTCATCGAACCGGATCTGGTGGGTGGTCAGGTCATTGATGATCAACCTGGAATCCGGCCGGGGTATCGTGCAAATCCACGGTCAGGTTGTCGCCCGAGTTCATGAAGAGGTCCGTGGCGGGATTGGGGGTGATGGCGGCGAAAGGCGGCTGGAATACAGTGGTTGGGTCGGCAGGTGCATGAGCGACTCCGCTCTTGGTGATGAAGGCGAAGTTCACGTATTCAGCCCCGGCCACATTGTTGCAGGCGTCATTATTGTTCTGGGTGAGGCTCTGTGACAGGCTGTCAATATTGAGGGCAGCGCACCACTTGGTCGGATCACAGCTATTGCCCGCGGGCCAGGCCACCCAGCCCGGCGGGTAGAACTGCATTTCCATGAAAGCAGCACCCGGATGGTGGCCGATATAGTCAGAGCTCGACGGATCGCCGTTGTCGAAAATGTTGGTATCGCTGTCGGCCTTGCAGGTTGTTGGTGAACTCGGGATAGGATTGGCTATCGCACATCGCCATACCGAACCAAAAAGCGGGGTGCAGCTGGAAGTTAAACGTGCCACCGGTGCCATCCTGCTTGGGTAAGGTTGGCGGATCGTTAGGCAGGGTAAGGCGATAAACGCTTGAGTTGCCTGAGCCGGGTTTATCGGAATAGAACAATAAAGACGGCTCATCATGACCGGTGTACTGGCCTTCGTAGTTAGTGGCCTCTGCCGTCTCTGTGCAAAGGGCGGAGTTATCGTCGCACAGTGATCGACCACCGGTGGGAGGCTGGGCGGCCGCGACCTGAGTGGCGAACGGTGCGAGGCCGGTCAGGCTTACCAGCACAACCAGGGTTGATAAAAAAGAAAGAACCTTTTTAAGTTTCATATTATCCTCTCTAAAGTAAATAATTCGATCAACCGATAAAGAACCCTGAGGGAATAAATATGTTCTGCAAACAGCCTAAATCCTGATCACCTCCTTTTCAAAGAAAGACCAGGATTTGCCCCCATAACTAGCTCCTAGTCTTCTATTTGGGCTTTGCTACTCTAAATTATCAACATCTGTATAATATCAATTTTTTGATCTGTTTTCAAGGGTCAATCCATAGGATTTTTGTACTTATCCACGACTTGGTCCCAGGCTGAAAGCCTAGGACTAAGCGGCCGAAAAAAGGGATGCCCACAGGACGTACGTCTTGCGCCCATCCTTTTTTTTCGTAACTTCATGCAAGATACAGTATTATTTTCGTACAGGTATAATTTGGCAGATGCCTAAAAACCTTCCTTGGGTGATCCTGGTCGTCGTCCTGCTGGCGGCCGGGCTTTACTTTTACCTGACCTTTCGTCCCTCAAGCGTGCGGGCGGCACAAGTCTTTGCCTGGATCAAAGACCCCAGCTCCCGGCCGGAAATCGTAATCAAAGCCGGCTCCCGGTGCGGGAGTGCTCCCTTTATCTTTCCAACCACGGGCGTGGTCGGTTATCTATGGGACGACTCGTTCCAACTTGGCCACCGCCACCAGGGCATTGACATCTTCGCCGGAACGGACATCGACGTGACGACGGTCATCGCCGCCTACCCCGGTTACCTGACGCGCCTGCCGGATTGGAAGTCGAGCGTCATCGTGCGGGTACCGAACGACCCGCTGGAACCGGACCGACAGATCTGGGTCTACTACACCCATATGGCCGACCCAAACGGGAATTCGTTCATCTCATCAGAATTCCCGCCCGGTACGTCTGAGAAGCAGATCGAGGCTGGCACTTTGCTGGGCCGCCAGGGAGACTATTCGGGCGACCCGAATAGTCCGGTGGGTGTGCACCTGCATCTGTCGGTGGTCAAAGATAATAACGGGAAATTCATGAATGAATTGGACATCAACAACACTTATGACCCCTCGCCTTATTTTGGGCTGGCTTTGAACGCAAAACTAGAATCCGGACACCATACCGGTGTGCGGGGCCGATGCCCAATGACCTATGAACTCCAAGGCAAAGTGCTTTTAATTACGGGCGCCGGGAAAGGCAAAGGCCGCGCACTGGCCGAGGCATTTGCACGGCTTGGAGCCTTTGTGGCGGTCAATGACGTTTCGCCCATCAATCTCGATGAATTGGTTGATCAGGGCGGAGGAAAGATCAGAGCCTACACGGAAGACATCGTGAAAAAGGTTGCCATCCAATCCATTATCAAGCAAGTGGAAGACGATTTCGGCCGGATCGATATCCTGATCAACCACGCGGCGGTCGAGCCGAGGAGTCCGCTGCTGGATATGGACGAATGGGACTGGCACCGGGTACTGGACGTCAACCTCACCGGCGCATTCCTGGCGATGCAGTCCGTGGGGCGTGTGATGAGAGCGCAGGGTTCGGGCGTGATCATGAATTTGATATCGCTAGACGGAGCCGAAGCGCAAGAGGCGCATGATAAAGCCGCTTACCGGGCCAGCATGCATGGACTGTTGGAGCTGACCCGCGCGGCGGCGGCTGAACTATTACCGTTCGGGATACAGGTCCACGCGGTGGGAAGCGGGCTGGATGCGCTTCAACAGTCGGAGCCAGGCATGCCGCGGGACTTGATCGGAGCCGTGTTATGTCTATGCGGCTCATCGGTGACAGGTCAAATCGTCAATGTGGAGGCGTAATGAAAGAACTGACTGAATATCGAAAGAAGATGATGGATAGACTGGAAGCAGCGGTGCAGGAGTTCCAGAAGACAGTGTTAGCGGTGAAGGACCCGTACGCGCCCATCGAGGAGGGCGGCTGGAACGTGCACCAGGTAGCGGTACATGCACGGGATGTGGACCGGCTGGTCTATGGGCTGCGTGTGCGGCAGACACTGGCGGAGGATAACCCGGAATTCCCGAACTTTGACGGTGAGGGATATATGGCAGCAAATTACGACCGGAAGGAATCGCTGCGTGAACTTTTGGATGAATTTTCGAGGAGCGTCCAGGAACAGGTGAAGCTGCTGCGCGGGATGCCAGTGGAAGGATGGTCGCGCGTGTCACGACATCAAACGCAGGGCGGCGGGCTGACGCTGCAAATCTGGGTCGAGCGAGGCCTGGAGCATATTGAGGAGCATTTGGAGACGGTGAGGGGCAAATAAGCAAAAGAGCAAGAGGCGAAGATGAACAGAGGAGCAGAAGAACAGAAGAGCAAAGATTCGTCCGCAGATTTCGCAGAGGCAGGTAAAGAAAAAGATTTAACGCAAAGAAGCAAAAGAGCAAAAAGGCAAAAGAATTGAAGAACAAAGAGCGACTAAAGCCGCTACTACATTGGTAAGCGGAACGCGCCGGCCTGTGAAGCAGGCCGGCGCATCTATATGTGGCGATGTTAAGGATGGAGCGGAAAATCGGAGAGCGCGGGTTGGAGGCAGGTGTGGGATCAGACTTGGGCATATGCTTTCTTTAAAGTCGGGACGTCAATTTTGCTCATCTGAAGCATGGCTTCCATAACTCTTTTTGATTTTTCGGGATCCTTGTCCTGCAACATCTCGGTTAAGGCCGAAGGGATGATCTGCCACCACAGGCCAAATTTGTCCTTGAGCCAGCCGCATTGTCCCGGTTCTCCACCTTCAGAGAGTTTCTCCCACAGCTCGTCTACTTCCGCCTGCGTCTCACAGTCAACGTAGAACGATATGGCCTCGGTAAATTTGAACTGCGGGCCGCCGTTCAATGCAGTGAATTCCTGGCCATTGAGCTGGAAGGTGGCAGTCATTACAGTGCCTTTCGGCCCAGGGCCTGCTTCTCCGTACCGCGAAACGCCGAGAACCTTTGAATTTTTAAAGATCGAGACATAGAAATTCATGGCCTCTTCGGCCTGGTCATCGAACCACAGGAAGGGGGTAATTTTTTTCATTTTTTTCTCCTTATTTATAAAACGATACGGATAATTTGGCATAACGCCGGGTGGTTTCTTGAGATTTACATACCTGAAAAACGACTAGGCCTTCGCCAGGCTCTCAGCCAACTTGTCGATTGACTGGTGCCAGCCAGCCAGGGCATAGACGTACATCTGGCCCACAGGCGCATTGGAGACCCGGATGGTCAGTTCCGTCATGTTGGCTTTGGCCTTAAAGACGATCGAGGTGCGCATATGCTTCGGAAAATCCGGCGGCATGCCGATCTGAGCGGGGTCAATTTCATTGCCATCTTTGTCGCTCAGACTTTGAGTAAATTCAAGGCGTTCCATGGGTACGATCTTCGTAAAGATCCCGGCAGTATATGAATCCTGTCCCCCTTGATCTTTCGGCGCGCGCATGCAAAAGATATATTTGCCGCCTTCGCGAAGGTCAATTTTGCAGGTGGGTGAGACGTAGTCTTTTGGGCCCCACCAGCGCATGACGTGCTCGGGGAGGGTCCAGGCTTTCCATACCATCTCGAGCGGGGCATCGATGATGCGAGTCACGACGAGGTCTTCCTTTTTTACATTGTCTGTAGTTCCGGCCATAGGTACTCCTTCTTATTATTCTTAAATTTGAACACGACTTGACTTAACAACGAGCAGCACCTGCTGAATGCTATTTATGCTCGCGCTTTTGTTTTCCTTTTAACTCCTGCATGTATTCGTCGAGGTTATCCAAGCGCGTCTCCCAGATACGCCGGAAGGTTCCCAGCCAGGAATCGAGCTCCTCGAACGGTTTGGGCTGCAGTTGATAGATCCGCTGTTGGGCCTGGGGATGGACAGCCACCAGCCCGGCCTCACTCAGCACGCGCAGATGCTTGGAGACTTGCGGCTGGCGAAGAACAAGCCGCCTGGCAATTTCTCCCACGGGGTAGGGGTTGTCGCGCAGCAACTCAATAATACGTAAACGGTTTGGCTCGGCAAGAGCGCTAAAGGTTACAGCATTCATAAGCACAAATATACCCCAAAGTGAATATTCTTGTCAAGGAATATAATGCGGATCAATAGGAGAAAATAGAACACGGATTTTGGGGATTAGATGGATTTACACGGATTTTCGGGGAAAAAATTACGAAGGGTTAGACCTGATTATTAATCAATTCAACAGGCGACTACGCCCGCAGTGAGCCTGAGACATCACAATCCTTTTGCATCTACCACAGGGGGATTTTAATAAGAGCTGCCAGCCACATCAGAAACGGCTGGTGCATTTGTAAGAAGACGGCGCCCAAAACGATACCGACGAAAAACCCCGCCACTACATCGGAAAAATAATGAACACCCATTGCCACGCGCGCGAGTGATACCACCGGCGCCCAAATCCACAGGATCAATACGGGCCAGCCCAATCCCATGCCGGAGGCCAGCACGGCGATGAGGAAGGCACGCGCGGCATGACCGGAAGGGAAAGAGTGCGGGTCTGTGTTGCGATAGATGGCACCCCATTCGCCCTCGGGCCGCTTGCGCCGGATGATAAATTTGAGGCTCATGACCAGCACAGCCAGGAGGGATATCCCGGCCAGTATCACGATGGCCCATTGCTTCCAGAATGAATTGCTGAAACCCCACACCACGAGCAGACCGGCGCCCCAGAACCATGAGTCACCGGAATGTGCAAAGACCACCGCCAGGCTGCGAAGCGTGCCGGGCTTTTCGGCCACGCGCAGATCACCGGAGAGGCGGGCATCGAGTTGAAGGATGGATTTTAGATTCATTATGTTTGACGGAATAAATTGAAGTTGTCGGCAAATTTATTGAGTCAATAGATTGACGCCAAGGCGCAATGGCAGAGAAAGAGCCTACCAGCATGGAAGACCGCTTGCAAACCCATATGTTCCACGCTTTCGGCACTAATACGAAGGACACTCGGCTATTTTACGCTGAGGTCAGTTCAGGATTAAGCAAGGACCTTATTAGTTCATGAAGGTGATAACGAGGATCCGCTATCTTTTCGCCTTGGAGGCTGCCTTTGCCTTTGCTTTGATTTTGCCCGCGGCGGGTCTCTTTGCAGGCCTGGACTTTGCTTTGGCAGCGGGCTTCATGGCAGTCTTACTTTTCGAGGGGGACTTGCCGGTCGATGCGGAAGAGCGAGGGTGTCTGGCAAGATCGGCGCGCATGATCTCAAGCTGGTGGGGTTTATCCACGTCCATGCCGATCTCGGGGTAGGGACAGACGATGGCGCGGCCTTTCAGACCCAATTTATCAGCCACGCGCTTGATGACGTCATCTATGGTCAACTGCCGGAAGATGAACTTGAAGATGATATCCATGCCGATCATGGCAGCCTGCGCAGGCAGGGCTCTTGCGGGCCTCGATCAGCCTGCTCCAGAACTCGGAGTTCTGATTGACAATGGCAGCACGCGCCATGTTCATATCGCCTCCGCAGACTTGCATATCCTTGAGAGGCGTATAAGTCCGTTTGGAGGTGGGGAAGCGTTGTCTCCATATCCTCGCGGCGAATGACGTTGTAATACAGGTCGTCTTTCGTCTCGAGGCAGGTATTTACAACCCAGTCCACCATTTCGGCTTTAATGCCGGGGATGTCGGAGGAAACAAACAGCACATATTTCGCCTTTGGATTTAGCTCCAACACCTTGGCGGTGCCGGCCTTCAGGTTATCGAGCATCTTGCCCTGGTTGGAAATGTAGGTCAGCGGCTTCTTGCAGGTTAGATCCGATTTGTCTGTGAGGCCGATGAGAACCACGCGGTCAATCGTCTGGGCTTCGCCGAGCGCATCGAGAACCCACTGGATCATGGGTTTGCCGGCGACATCAATCAGGGCTTTGGATTCGCCCTTTGAATATGAATATAAGGCTTCGTCAGGCTGGGGGATCCCCCCGGCGGTAACAACTGCATCCATAAATTATCCTCCTGTCATTCTTTCGTCAGCATTGCTGACAATGACATCAATTTAACTGCTGCAACTGCGGCTCAAGCTTGAGCTTGGTGAGCAGCTCATCATATTCATCATGGGTAAGGGGCCGGCCCTTGCCGGAGACTGCCACCAGGGCGGCTTCCATCATGTTTGTCCCGAACGAGCGTCCGTCCAACACGGGCGTGGTCGTCACCAGGTATTTTATGCCACATTGCTTGAACAAGGCCACGTCTTCAGGGGTGGTAGTGTTCGTTACGATGACCTTGCCCTGCATATCGTCAGGCAGGTGACGCTTGACATAGTGGCAATCGCCGGCTATAACCGTGGCCGAATGATAATACTCCTGATATTTCGGGATGCGCTTCTCCTGTTTTTCGCCGGTCGGATAGACCCACTCAAACGGCACCCGTCCAACTATCGGCATGAGAATGCCTGCCAGGGTCTTAAGCTGGCCGGCCGTGTGGAGCGGGATCGACATGCCCAGCCCGAACATGATATCGCCAAAAGTACATTCATAACCTGCATCCATGAAAGCTTTTCGACATCCCCCAGCGGTCTGCGCCGCTCACCACGAAGACCTTCTTGCCCAGCTTGTTTATATAGTCGCCCAATTTTGCCGCAAGAAAGGCCGCCGACTTATTCTCCAATGTGTTCTTGAGGCCGACCCCATCCACGACAGGGGTTTGTTTGATATAGCGGACCATGGGCCGGACCGAATAAAGCGGATACCATTTGTTGTCCACCATCAACCCCAGGTCTGCGCCGCCCACGCCAAAGGCGTCCACTTTGCCGTCGAGCTCCTTGTATTTCAGCGCGGCGGCTTCCATATCACCGTCGGTGCCGATCCGTTCGATGCTGACCTTCTCGCCGAGCAGGGTCACCTCTACAGCTTTGTTGCGCTTTGATGAACCAATACTAATGCTGACCGCGCGTTTCATAATCAATCCTCCTTGGGATGGACTGCGACGAGTATACACCGAAGTCTGGGGGAGTTGAAGGTGAGAGGTTTAAAGTTGAAAGTTGGGATATTGAAGGTTAGAAGGTTACAAGGTAGAAAGTGGAAAGTGGACGAGGAAAAAAGGTTCCTGGCGCTGTAGGTTCTATTAAATGAGGAGAAAACACGGGGGTATCAGGTGATCTCGGGGGCTTCGGGATGAGGGTTCCTGGTCTGCCAATTGGCAATTGCCAGGCTGGCGATAATAAAGACTGCACCTGCCAGCAACTGCCAACTCAGTTTTTCGCCGAGGAAGGTAACGCCCAGAATCACGCCTCCCAAGGGGAAAATATAAGTGACCATGGTTGTGCGGGTCGGGCCGATCTCGTGGATCAGATAATAATTCAGGATGAAGGCGAAGCCTGAGCCGAGAACGCCGAGCCAAACCAGGGCGATCCAGGTTATGGGCAGCTGCGGTATCCTGACAGGCTTCTCAATCATGAAGGTCGCCAGCCACATTACCACAGTGGAGGAGATGAGCGGGCCGGCGCTGCGCAGGATGCCCGGCATATTCTCGGTGGACCGGCGCGCATAGACCGAACTGCCGGCGTAAAAAGCGCAGGCCAGCACGACCGCCGCCTGGCCCAGCAAGGGGCCGGCAGACTGGCCGATGTCCTTGCTCATCAGGATGACGACGCCTGCAAAGCCGACAAGCAAGCCGACCACTTTTTGAACCGTCATTTTGTCGTCATGCAGGGCAAGGTGTGCGATGACAATGGTAAAGAGAGGCACCGTGGAGTCCAGAATGGCAGCCACGGCCGAATCGATGGCCTGCTCACCCCAGGAGATCAGGAAGAAGGGGATGGCAACATTGCTGATGCCGAGCAAAAGAATGGGGAACCATTCCTTAAAGGTACGAGGCAATTGAGGGCGTTGAAAAAGAACCACTATGACTGTAAAGAGCAATCCGAATAAAACACGGAAGGCGACCAACGTAATTGGGCCAACTTCCTGGACGGCGATCTTGATCCAGAGGAAGGACGAACTCCAAATACCGCCAAGAAGAATAAATACAAACCAATGTTTGGGTTTCAAAAGAGGCTCCTTTGGCAATGGCGATAAATAGAGACGACGGATTACCACGGTAAATTTACATGATTTGCCACAGCAAATAGGCGAGACGGCACGGACTTGACGGACTTGCGCAGGATTTACGTTCTAAGCTAACATTGTCGAGCTAATCAGACCAAAGATAACTTTGGCGTGGCCTTTCGGGGCAAACTGTCAGGCGGCTAAGAGCTTTCCAGTTTTAATAGCCATGCCTTGGTCTTGAGGCCGCCTACGCCGCCATAACCATGGAGTTTGCCATCGGCACCAATGACCCGGTGGCACGGGATCACGAGCGGCATCGGATTGGTGGCGTTCGCGCGGCCCACGGCGCGAGGCGCGTCCGGATGCCCAATCTGCGCCGCCACCTGCGCGTAGGTGCGGGTCTGTCCGTAGGGGATGGAAAAGACGGCGTGCAGCGCGTCACGTTGAAAGTCAGAGGTGAGTATCGACCAGTCAATCGCTAGATCGAAGACGCGGCGTTTACCGTCCACATATTCCTTGATCTGGCGAGTCGCCTGCGCCAGGCGTCGTGAGTCCTTTGCAGCGGACGTAGATGCTACTTCGCGGCGGGTTTGTTTGCGGACGGTCGCTTCAAAACTTGCGCGGGAAACGCCGAATTCCACGGTCACCAATCCATGCTCAGAAAGGGCAACCCAAACTTCTCCGAGCCGGGAGGTATGGATACTGCCGATCAGGATGGGGGATTTGTCCATTTAGTCGCTCGACTTAAGAGGTTTAGCAAATGAAGAACGGAACACGGATTACATGGACTATACAGATTTGAACGCCGAAAAAACACAGGCAGGCGGATATTTTTGAGAAAAGCAAGAATGACGAGGCTTACCTTTTTCGTTTTTAGTGCGCCTACAATGGATAAATCCGTCAACCAGGCAAAGGTTTCCGAGAATGGCTAAAAATCAACGAAGAACTCTTTCAGGAGATGTTTTGAGATTCGGATACACCAGAGATAAACCTTTCAGCCATGGGCACGATATATTGTGCACCAATGGAGGCGATGCGGTAGAGATCTTTTTCGAAGGTCAATAATTTGTCACGAAGTCTATCAGGCCGCGTTCGCGGGCTCGATAATCGCAGAAGCGGAAGATAAATATCGAGATGAAGCCGAAGATCAGGCTCAAGCCGAGCAGGATGCCCAGCAACTGCAGGTCACTGAAGCGCGCAAGCGTTGGAAAGGCCTGGGCCACATTGCCAGCCAACGAACGACGCATGAGCTCGAGCCAGTAGGTGATCGGGATGGCAAACCCGACCGGCCTTAACCAAGCGGGAAGCACATCCAGGGGAAAGATCGCGCCGCTGAACAGATACAGGGCGCTGGCGACCGCCTCGCCTATTAAAAAGAAGTGATGGGCTACCAGCAGTGTGATACTGGCCAGGATCAGACCCAACATCGAAAGCATGGCAATGCCCAGGATAAGCGAAACAATGAACAGCGGCCAATTCACCCGGGCAAGGTCAAGCGGCACATGCAGGAAGAGCACACCGAAAGAAATGGTAATCAGAACTGCGATCGAGCCGCTGAGAAAGCGGGCCACACCGCGCCCGAGCCAGTAGAACGGGATGCGGATGGGCGCAATATACATATATTTGAGGGTCTTGTAATGCTCACGGTCATCAATCACGGCCCATGAGATGCCGGACATCACGGCTCCGACATAGATATAGAAGGCATTCCCAAAATAGATGTAAGGGAAGATCGGCGTATTGAAGTTGCCATTGGTGATGATGCTGTACATCACGACCAAAATGCCGGCGGTGGCCAGCGGCTTGACGATGGAATAGACCGCGAACAAGAACGGGTCGGTCCAGTTGGATTCGATCTGCCAGCCGAGCCAGGTGGCTATCTTGAAAGACCTTAGAGTTTCAGAATGTCCCATGATGGTTTCCTCCGCCGATCAACGGCGACTCTCCGTCAGGCGCCCTTCGCGGATCGCCAGACGTTCCATGTAGCCCAGCAAGGCCCTGGCCCCGAATAGAAAAACCAGGCAGAGGCCGAGCAGGACGGTTAATTCGACCCGGACATCCAGGAAGCCGAGGGCAGGGCCGGAAGCGAAGACCAACTGGCGCATAGCATCCAGACCCAAGGTCAGAGGGATGATCGAGGCGGCTGCCGCGATCCAGAAATTGAAAGACTTGATCGGAAAGTAAAAACCGGACACCAGAAAAACCGGTTCCGTCGCCAACTGTGCGAGATGATCGGCTTCCCGGCTTAACAACAGGAATAACGAGGCACTCATCATTCCCATTCCATACAAGGCGGTCATGGCGGCAGTAAAGACGGCAAACAACTGTGACCAAGTTACCTATGGTGTACTGCACGTGGAAGAGCAAGCTCCCGAGCAGGATAATCGCCACCGAGCGCAGCAGGGTGGCAAACATGCCGCCAACTGCCATGCCGAGCAAGACCGCCATCATGCTATTGGGCGCCATGATATACAGAGCCAGGTTACCCTGTTCCTTCTCCCAGTAAAGCTGGCTCGACATGCTCCACATGATGTTCATCCAGAAAGCTGTCATTGCGCCGCCGATGACCACAAAGCCGACATATTCCTCCGGCGCGTGGATGGCGCGGTATACGAACACATACGAGGAGACCGCCAGCATAGGCAGAAAGATATCAAAGAACACCCACGATTTTTCGCGCTGCTGCCCAATAATACGCGGGTAGGCGCGGGCGAGGACGGTCTTGAGAAACAACCTCCAGCCGGTGGCCTTCTCCACCTTCAGAGCGGCAAGGGGATTAATCTGCGGCATTCGAACCTTCGCTCTCCACTTCATCCATGCTGCGACCCACGAGATTAACAAAGACATCTTCCAAAGTGGGCTCATGCTTATCGAGGCGCACGATCCTTACATCGGACTCGGTGAGCTTGTTGATGACCCCGGCCAGGGCGGCTTCCTCGTTCAGCATGAATTTCAGCACGTTCAATTCTCCGGACTCCTGGTGGACAACTTTCCTGACACCGGGAAGGACCTGCAGGCCGGATTCTTTTAGACCATTCAACTTTCCAACAGTGATCTCGAACAATGCATCGCGCTGTAACTGCTGCTTGAGGACTTCAGGCCTATCGCAGGCCAGCACGCGTCCCTGGTTGATGATCGCCACGCGGTCACAAAGCTCATCGGCTTCGACCATATAATGGGTAGTCAGAAGCAGGGTACGCGACTCGTCTTCTTTCAGCCAGCTGCGGATCAGTTTGCGAGCATCGCGCGAAGCGCCAACATCGAGGCCGAGGGTCGGCTCGTCGAGGAAAAGCACCTGAGGGTCTGTGAGAAAACCGCGCACGATGTTCATCTTCTGGCGCAAGCCCGTTGAAAGATCGGACGACTTGGTATGCATGCGATCTGCAAGCCCTACAATTTTCAAGAGAGCCTCGATGCGCTCGTTGGCCAGCTTGGAAGGCAGCCCATAGAACTGCGAAAACATCCACAAATTCTCGCGGACGGTCAACAAGCCATAGCCCGATGATTCTCCACCGGAAACCATGTTAATCAGCGGCCGAACTTTTTCCGGCTCCTTAACCACGTCACGACCGGCGACACAGGCCCGGCCCGAGGTAGGAGCCAGAAGGGTAGTCAATATTTTGATCAGGGTTGTCTTGCCAGCGCCGTTGGGCCCCAGTAATCCAAATAATTCGCCTTTCTTAACCTGCAAGGAAACATCCTGCAGGGCAACCAGTTCTTTGCGGATGTTCTTTTCCTGCTTGCTGCCACGGATCTTGTAAATCCGTCCCAGATTTTCAACTTCGACAGCAAGATCTGACAACGTAGGTTGTTCTTTGACCATTTAAGCTCCTAGAAAAGCCTGAAACCCTTTACAGGTTTGTTAGATGTCGGACAATCGTATGGTAAGCGTAGGTTTTGCGTCAAGTAGGATTTGGATAGAGATGATAGCATTGGTGTCGTAAGGTGATTTCTCTTCTCCTCCTTTCAAGAGAGGGCCGCGGTCGGCGTCCGCGGCCCTCGCAATTTAAGACGAGGAACAAAATTAGCTCGCGGCAAGGCATCGAATTTTGAGCGATCTTTTTGTTTATTTTGGAACGAATACCTTGAGTGCGCGAGAAACGTAAAAGAGCCTGGGGGAGGCGGGAGGATACCCGTAAATAATAGAAATTTCGTTCTATTATAACAAATTGAATCCTTATTTTCAAGAATAGTATAATCCCAGCACTTCCTATCTCATTAATTTGACCATGTTACATTATTAAGGGTGTTCGATTTTTGGAGCCCTCTTTACAAATGAGATATAGTCGAGCTAATTCATGTTAGGCAATATGCCCCACCCTGGACAACTGCATGGATAGGCAGGTTTCTTAATTCCCAGGCTGGAGCGCGGAACATCAGTTATTAACTAAAAGGAATGCTTATGCCTACACAGATCACCATTATCGGGCTTGGGCAAATCGGCGGTTCCATCGGGATGGCGCTGCAAGATAAGAAAATATCGCTCCACCGCGTTGGCTTCGACAAGGATGCCGGAGTTGCAAAGGCGGCGGAAAGCCTGGGAGTGGTAGATCAAATCAAGGGGTTAACGGCGGCGGTGAGCGAGGCAGACATCGTTTTGCTGTGCCTGCCATTGGGGGAACTGAAGGCAACGATCCAAAAAATCGGCTTTCACCTAAAGAAGAACGCCGTAGTCATGGATACCGCCCCGTTAAAAAGCCCGATGCTGGAGTGGACAAAGGCCCACATTCCTGCCGACCGTTTCTATATTGGACTTGTGCCGTCCGTGACAATGGAGGCGCTGGCCACGCCTGAAATGGGATTCAAAGCTGCGCGCCCCGACTTGTTCAAAAATACGGTCATGATCGTGGATACGCCTCCGGGCACACCTGCTGAAGTGGAACAGTTGGCAACGAACCTGGTCCGGTTACTGGGAGCCAAACCCATGCTGGCAGACCTGGCTGAGTCCGACGGATTGATGACAACCGCGCACATACTGCCGCAGCTCACTGCGGCGGCTTTGCTGGATGCCACGGTTGACGGGCCCGGTTGGCTGGAAGCCCGCAAACTTGCAGGTCGTCCGTTCGCAGGGGTAACGGGAGGACTGGCTTATTATGACGACCCGGTATCTTTAAGTGTGGCTGCGCTTGCCAACCGTTCCGTTGTCACTCATGGACTGGACATGATGATCTCATCACTCAAGGATCTGCGGGACGATGTTGAGAAGGGCGATGAGAAGAGCCTGAGAGACCGCCTGCAACAAGCCTTCGAGGCGCGCGAAAGATGGTTAACTGAACGAGGCCTGGCTGAATGGATAAAAGAGGGCGGCGACCCGCTGGAACTCCCTGAGTTGGGCGAGCAAATCCTTTTAACTCTTTTCGGGAGCAGGATCATCGACCGGAACAAAAAGAAGAAGTAATTAAAGGAGATGGAAAATAGATCACGGAAGATAGTGCACGGACGTTACGGATAACGATCTTCTTTGAAAACAAGTAAAACTGCCTTTATAGTGCAATAGTTGGATGTTAATCAACCTCCGGTAGCTGAGATGAATGTCATTAGCGTCTATACAGTCCCGCTGTCGATTGTGGATTAAGCAGACAGTATGTCGTGTTATTGCTATATCGTTGAATGTTCCGACGGCACGTTCTACACGGGTTGGACCACCGATCTCGAGCGGCGGGTCAAAACCCACAATGCGGGCCGGGGGGCGCGGTATACGCGTATACGGTTGCCCGTGAAGCTGGTTTACCATGAGCCTCAACCGGATAAGTCCAGCGCGTTGAAACGAGAACGCGCCATCAAGAAGATGGGGCGCGAACAAAAGCAAAAGTTGATCAAAAAAGGGCGGGTGATTCGGGATCAGGCGATCAGGTAATGGGGAATTGGTAGATTGGGGATCAGGTATTAGGGAATCGGGTAAAGGGTGGATGGGAAATGAGAAAGCGATATTCGATATTCGAGAATTGGAGCAGAGACTGGGCGGAGCAGCGCTCCGCCTCTACGAGGCCGTTACAGGTTCAATCGGTGAAAAGCGGGAGATGACCCAGAGAAACGATCTGTTCCCATTTGGAGCGCTCGCCCTCGGTTAAGATGGCGGCTTCTTTGACGACAGTCGCGCCGGCCTTCTCGATCACCATACGCATACCTTGAAGCGTAGAGCCGGTGCTGATCACATCGTCCACGATAAGGACTTTCCGGCCTTTTAGCAGATGCACGGTCTTTCTCATCCAAGACCAAGATTTGCGGTTCGCCTGTGGTAATGGATAGGGTTTCGGCTCTCAGCGCATCACCCATATATGGTTTATATGTTTTACGAAGGATCACGTAGGGCTTCTTCATTTCCAATGAGAGTGCGTAGGCCAGTGGAATGGACTTGGCCTCCGCCGTTACGAGGACATCGAAGCTCAGGTCGTTGAGCTGTTTGCCGAGCTGATGAGCACAAGCCTGGACCAACTCCGTATCACCCAGAATATTCAGAATCGCGATCCGTAACCCGGGCTTGATCTGAAACAGGCGCAGTTCTCGTTTCAATCCGGCAATTTCGATGGAATAGGTTTCTCGAGCTGACATAACAGGTTCCCTCCAAAAGTATTTCAAGAGCTAAGAAAGTTTATCATATATTGTTGGCTCCCCAGCTTTAACGGAACAAACTTATCGTCCACAGCTTTCAGATCTGGGAGAAATTGGTCGAAATTTACAGATTTGTGGCGTGTTCCCGTAAAGTATAGGAGGCCGGATTGTGATAGGGTAAACAAGAGGTTCCGGAGAGGTATAATCTCTTAAATCAGCCTTTTGCTTTTCCCTGAAGACTGCCTATCGAATACCGGGCACCAATATCGAAATATGCTTCCCGACCTTCAGCTTAAGGACCTGCTCCGTTTGCGCAAACCGCATCCCTGCGGCTCCTATGAGTGGACGGTTGTCCGGCTTGGCGCGGATATCGGTCTCGAATGCCAAGGATGCGGCCATCGCATCCTGCTAACCCGGCGCGAGCTGGCAAGGCGGCTGAAAGCGAACCTCACAAAAAAAGATGAACAACGATCATCATAATAAGCCGCACATTGTGTTCTATTTCTCCGATACCGGCGGCGGACATCGCTCCGCAGCAGAGGCTATTATTGAGGCCCTGGAGCTTGAATATGCGGATTCATTACCGTGGAGATGGTGGATTTCTTCAAGGATTATGCGGCGGGTCTCTTCCGGAGAGTGCCCGAACTTTATCCGGAGATGGTGAAGGCCCGAGGTCTATGGGAAGCTTCCTTCTATGCCACCGATGGACGGGCGAGGGTGCGCATGATCATGGCCACGCTTTGGCCGGGTGCGCGCGAGGCCTGCCCGGAAGCTGATTCGAGACCATCCCGGCAGACTTAATCGTCACGGTCCACCCGATCGCCAATGCTTTTGCGCTCAGGGCGCTCGGCAGCAACCGCCCTCCTTTCTATACTGTAGCAACCGACCTGGTTACAACACACGCGTTGTGGTTCGATGCGCGTTCCGACCGTATTTTTGTCCCGACCGACGCGGCGCGCGAGCGTGCATTGGCCTGTCACATGCCTGCGGAAAAGATCGAGGTCGTTGGGCTGCCGGTGGCAGACCGATACTGCAGGCCGACGGGAAATAAACGAGCCCTGCGCAAAAAACTTGGGCTGGCCTTTGAACAAGCCGATCGTTCTGCTGGCCGGGGGCGGAGATGGGATGGGCCCGCTGGCGCGCACGGCGCGGGCCATCGACGAATTCGGGACTTGACCTGGGCATGGTCACGGTTTGCGGGCGGAATGAGAAGCTCAAAGCAGCACTTGAATCCGAAGCCTGGGAAAATCCAACCTTTATTTACGGTTTCAGGCGCGACATGCCGGACTTTATGCGGGCTGCAGACTTTATTGTCACGAAAGCCGGCCCGGGAACAATCGCCGAAGCGCTGAATGCCAACCTGCCGATCATCCTTTTTTCAAAGCTACCCGGCCAGGAAGACGGCAACGTCACTTACGTGCTGGAAACCGGCACGGGGGTCTGGGCGCCGAAGCCCCCGTTGGTTGTGCGAGCTTTGACACGCTGGATCAGTCGTCCGAATGAACGGGAGCAAGTCATCGAGAATACGCGCCGGGCGGCGCGGCCCGATTCGGCACGGCGAATTGCGCGTACATTGGGGACGAGACTCGGGCTAGAAGCAGAGAAGGCTGAAGTATTAGAGGCGGTGTAATCCAGGGGGAAAGTGGGAAGTTGACAATAGTTGAAAGTTTCCTTTGACGAACCTATTCTCGTTTATGGGATCCGCTTATGCCTTGCGACTCTTGGCGGCTTGGTTAAATGACGCAAGATGGCATCTTGCGCTACATCCTAGGATACGTATGCTGGCAAGATAGCATCCTGCCCTACCGGGTTACTTTTTGTCCGTGAGACTCGTCACTTGTCGTCCGCTATTCGCTGACGTATAATGCCTGCGTGCCCATTCTGGATGAACACACTTTCGAATTCTTCAGCCGCAGTCCAGAACAAACCCGCCGCATCGGCATGCGGCTTGGGGGTTTGCTTCAGTCCGGGCGATCTAATCTGTTTGCAAGGCGACCTTGGCGCAGGCAAAACCACGCTCGTGCAGGGGACGGCACAAGGCTGGGGTTCACTTGATGCAGTTTCCAGCCCGACCTTTATCCTCGTCAATGAATACCGGCGACCCGATGGCGGCCAGCTTTTTCACATGGATGCCTACCGGCTTGAATTCGGGGCCCGAAGCCGCGGAGCTGGACATCGACAGGATGTTGGTGGAGGGCGCGTTGATCGTTGAGTGGCCGGAAAGGATCTCGTCCGTTTTGCCTGACGAAGAACTGCGGATCCACCTTGACCTCATCGGGGAAGAGCAACGCCAAATGCGCTTCAAAGCCAAAGGCGAGCGGTACGACCATATATTGGCCGAACTGCAACAGGTGTTATTTGGAGTTGCATAATGCTGCTGGCTGTTGATACCTCCACCGCACAAATCGGTCTCGCTTTATACAACAGTGCACAGCTTAAAGCTGAGTTACTCTGGCACAGCCATCAGCATCACACAGTGGAGTTGGCCCCCGCATTAGCCGAATTGTTGAGACGCACAGGGACATCCATGGAAGAGGTTCAGGCGCTGGGTGCGGCGATCGGCCCTGGTTCGTTTACGGCATTACGGGCCGGGCTGGCTTTTATCAAGGGACTGGCGCTTGCCCGCCATGTACCGATCATCGGCATCCCGACTTTGGATGTGCTTGCGTGCGGACTGCCTCCGGCGCGCCTGCCATTGGCAGCGGTATTACAAGCCGGTCGCGGACGCCTGGCAGTGGGCCGCTATAAATTCGCCAAGACCGGCTGGAAGTCGTCCGGTGAGGCGCAGATCATGACGGTTGACGAACTGGCCGATTCAATCGACAAGCCAACGTTGGTGGCCGGTGAATTAACGGCAGAAGACCGCCAGCGCCTGGCGCGCAAAAAGGTCAATGTAGTGCTGGCGTCACCGACTTTGTGCGTTCGACGCCCATCGGTCCTTGCCGAACTGGCCTGGACGCGCTGGCAGAACGGCGAAGTAGACGAACCCGCTTCGCTCGCGCCGATCTACCTGCATCTTGCCAACCCGATACCGGCATGAAAGTCATCATCCGAAAAATGACGCCCCAGGATGTGCCGGTGGTCTCCCAGATCGACCAGCTTTCCTTTACTTTGCCGTGGCCAGAGCATTCCTTTCATTATGAGGTGTCGGATAACCGGGTGGCGCGTTGTTTTGTAGCAGAGACAGAGGATAAACGCGTGGCGGCCATGATCGTTTCATGGATGATTGTGGATGAACTGCATATTGCCACGATCGCAACACATCCCGATTTTCGCAGGCAGGGCATTGGAGCCCAGATCTTAACCACGGCGCTCAAGGATGCCTCCGCTGCCGGAGTACGACGTGCCTTTCTCGAAGTACGTGAAAGCAATGAGGCCGCACAAGCGATGTACCGCAAATTCGGTTTTGAAATGACCGGCAGACGCGCAAAGTATTACAAAGACAACGGCGAGGATGCAATCTTAATGACCCTGGAACCTTTGGAGACGGAATGAACGTCGAAGAATCCCTGGCACAAGTTGCCAAAGAAGTAGTCGTGTGCGAGAAGTGCGAACTCCATCATTCGCGCAAGAAGGCGGTTCCCGGTGAGGGACCCGCCAATTCGGAGATCATGTTCATCGGGGAGGGACCCGGCTTTTATGAAAATGAGCAGGGTCGTCCGTTTGTGGGTGCGGCCGGACAATTCCTGGACCAACTTTTGGCCCAAGCCGGTTTGAAGCGGACGGATGTATGGATCACCAATGTGGTAAAATGCCGTCCGCCTGCCAACCGCGATCCGCAACCGGAGGAGCTGACGGCCTGCAATGAGTATTTGGAAAGACAGATCAATGCCATCAACCCCAGCATTATCATTACACTCGGACGTTTTTCGATGGCAAAGTTCATGGCCGGCGCCAAGATCAGCACGGTACACGGACAAATGCGGAAGATCGGGGAACGCTATGTGATCGCGATGTTCCACCCGGCCGCAGCCCTGCATCAAGCATCGCTTAAGCCGGCCATCCTGGCAGATTTTGCCAAGCTGCCCCAATTGCTCGAAGAAGCGCGTAAAGGATTGGGCCGCAGCACACCCGCGGCGAGCAAAGACCAGGAACCGCCCCAGGAAGAACCCAAGCAACTAAATTTGTTCTAGACGAAGACGAGAAGGCGATATTCGAAATTCGATAAGTGACGGGGGCATTCGAAAATCGGTATTTAAAAAAATCGGTAAGGGAAAACAAAAGAATGAACATCAAAGAAACTCTCATCAAGAAACTACAAGATAAAACTGCGAAGATCGGAATCCTGGGGATGGGCTATGTGGGAATGCCGTTAGCGGTGGTGTTTGCCGAGGCAGGATTCAACGTGCTGGGGATCGACCCCGACCCGCGCAAAGTGGAGACCTTCAACAAGAACGTTTCCTACATTCAGGACGTGCCGACCGAAAGCGTGGCCCGGCTGCACAAGGCCGGCAAGTTGAACATGACGGCTGACTTTGCGGCGCTGAAGGAAATGGATGCGGTGAGCATCTGTGTGCCGACACCGCTACGGCACACCGGCGACCCGGATATGTCGTTCATCATATCGGCGACCGAGGAGCTGGCGAAGTACGTACATGCGGGGATGGTGGTGGTGCTGGAATCGACGACGTATCCGCGCACGACGCGCGAATTGATGCTGCCGATGCTAACGGAAAAATCGGGATTGAAAGCGGGAGAAGACCTATTCATCTGCTTTTCGCCGGAGCGGGTGGACCCGGGGCGCGAGGATTGGACAACGTATAACACGCCGAAAGTGGTGGGGGGCATCACGAAAGCATGTGTGGAAGTGGCGAGCGCCTGGTACGGGGGAGCGATCAAAACGGTGGTGCCGGTGTCATCGGCGGAAGCGGCGGAAATGGCCAAACTGCTGGAGAACACGTACCGGATGATCAACATCGGGCTGGTGAACGAGCTGGCGATCATGTGCGAACGGCTGGGGGTGGACGTATGGGAGGTGATCAATGCGGCGGCCACGAAGCCTTTTGGGTTCATGAAGTTCACGCCGGGGCCGGGACTGGGAGGACACTGCATCCCGATCGACCCGCTGTACCTGTCGTGGAAGATGAAGGAATTCAATTACAATGCGCGTTTCATCGAGCTGGCGTCGGAGATCAACACCAACATGCCGCGCTATGTGGTGACGCGGGTGCTGGATGCGATGAACGACCGGGGGAAGGTGTTGAAAGGCTCGAAGGTGCTGGTGCTGGGAGCGGCGTATAAGCCGGACATCGACGACGTGCGCGAGTCGCCGGCATTGGATGTGATCGCGCTGCTGAAGAAGAAGGGGGCGGAGGTGAGCTATCACGATCCGTATGTGAAGCAGATCCATCATGAGAAGGAAGGGTGGAAGATGGAGACGGTGAAGGACGTGATGAAGTCGGTGAGAGAAGCGGATGCGGTGGTGATCGTGACGGATCACAAATCGTATGATTACCCAGCCATCCTGGCGGAGGCGAAATTCATCTTCGACAGCCGCAATGCGATGGGAAAGATCGCCGCGGATAACCCGAAGGTGGTCAGACTCTAATGGCCCATTACCTGGTCACCGGCGCGGCAGGCTTCATAGGCGCACGGACGTCAGAAATGCTGGTGCAAGAAGGGAACACGGTCACGGGTATCGATAATATCAATGACGCCTATGATGTCCGGATCAAGGAACACCGCCTGCTGGGACTTCAAGAGCTGCCGGGCTTTACGTTCCGCAAGATCGATATATCGCTCAAAAAGGAAGTTGAGCAACTCAACAGAGAAAAGTTCGATGCCATCATCCACCTGGCGGCGCGGGCGGAGTCCGCGCCAGCGTGGAAAACCCGTGGCTTTATTATGAAACAAATGTAACCGGCACATTGAACCTGCTCGAGTTGAGCCGCCGGACAGGGATCGGGAAATTCCTTCTGGCGTCGACTTCGAGCATCTACGGCGCAAATCCACCGTATCCAACGCCCGAATCCGCTTCAAGCAGCGAGCCACTCCAACCCTATGCCGCCAGCAAGAAAGCGGCGGAAGTGCTGGCGCATGCCTATCATTCCCTGTATGGCCTGGATGTGAGCGTGGTACGGTACTTCACGGTCTACGGGCCGGCAGGACGACCCGACCTGGCGATGTTCCGTTTTTGCCAATGGATCAACGAAGGCAGGCCGGTGCGGGTGAACGGCGATGGGGAACAGTCGCGGGGCTTTACCTATTTAGACGATATTGTGCGGGGGACGATCCTGGCTTTGAAACCGTTGGGTTATGAGATCATCAACCTGGGCGGGCACGAAGTCATCACTATTAATGGATTGATCAAATTGCTCGAGGAACTCATCGGGAAAAAAGCCGAAGTGCAATACGGTCCGCCCAATCTTGCCGACATGTTTTCCAATTGGGCCGACGTCTCGAAGGCGGGCCAACTGCTGGGCTGGACGCCGCGGGTGGGCCTGCGTGAGGGCGTGAAAAAAATCGTCGAATGGTATGCCGCCGAACGCTCGTGGGTGAGCGGAATATTGACCCCATGAGAACGTATCTACAGGCACTTTCGTCCCAGGCTTTCAGCCTGGGACGAACTATCTCGAATTTTGGAAGTGGGCGGTGTTCTTCCGCCCACTTCCAAAATTCGGATGCCGTGAAAATGAAAAACGGGTGGTGAGCAGATACCATGAGTCTCCTCGAGAGATTGCGCCAGGATGAGCTGTTCAGCAAGGTCATCCGCAACAGCGCCCATTTGTTTAGCAGCAATTCCATCAGCTTAGTTCTGAGTTTTGTTCAAGGTATATTGGCGGCCCGATTATTGGGGGCATCCGACTTTGGCTTGGTGGTGATCGTGATGGGCTATGCCTCAACGGTCAACGGCTTCTTCTCATTCAGGATGAGCGAACTGGTCGTCCGCTACGGTGGCGAATATCTTGAGAAAGGCGAGGAGCGAAGGGCTGCGGCGCTTATCAAGGCCGCCGCAGTAGGCGAGGCGACTGTTTCAGGAATGGCCTTTGTTTTTGTGGCACTTACGGCAGGCCTTGCCACACGGTTCATCGCCAAAACACCGGGCGTGGAATGGATGTTCATCATTTACAGCCTGGGCCTGCTCGCAAACTTCAATGCCGAGACTTCCACAGGCATCCTTCAAATCACGGATAAAGTCAAACTACGAGGAACGATCAATTTAATTCAAAGCATCGTCTCGGTACTGATCGTGGCTGCCGCTTTCATATTAAAAGCAAACCTCGTCACGATATTGATGGCCTATTTGGTCGGCAAGGCAGTGCTTGGGCTGGGCCTCTTCATAGCTGCCCAGACTCAACTGCAGCGCGTGCTGGGACGAGGATGGACGAAAACACCGCTTTCCGTCCTGCCATCGTTCCGCGAGTTATTCCGATTCGCCATCAGCTCCAATTTGAGCGCGACCGCCATCCTGGTCTTCCGCGAAAGCGAGCCCCTGTGGGTCGGATTTTTCCTGAACACCGAAGCCGTAGGCCTATATAAGATCGCCTATACCATTATCGGCTTCCTGGCGGTGCCTGCCGACCCTCTGATCCTCACCGTCTACCCCGAGCTCAACCGGCTGATCGTTCAAAAAGCCTGGCCGCGTTTACGCGATTTTCTGCGAAAAGTCACCACCCTGGCATTCGCCTATAACTTTGCCCTGGCTCTCGGATTGATCTTCTTCGGTCAATGGCTGCTTTGGATCTATGGGGAGCAATACGTCGCGGCTTATCCGGCGTTGATCGCTCTGCTGGTTGGCCTGGTCTTCAATTACACATTATTCTGGAACCGACCGCTGCTGCTTTCATTTGGACTGCCAACCTACCCCTTGTGGGCCACACTGTTCGCGGGCCTGCTGAAAGTGGGCCTCTCCTTCCTGTTAGTGCCGCGTTACGGCTACGTGATGGAGGCCGCGCTGCTGTCGTTCTATTACATCCTCTCGGTCGGAGTTATCGTTTGGCGCGGCGGCCGCGAATTGAGAAAACAGGCGGCGGCATGAAGATCGCCGTCATTACCAATTCGCGCATCCCGTCTTTGACGGCGAACTCGATACAAGCCATGAAGATGTGCGATGCTTTGACCCAACTCGGCCACGAGCTGTGCGTCTTTGCGCCGGCTGAAACACAGCCCGCACCCTGGGATGACCTGGCCGGACACTACGGATTGAGCCATCCATTTCAAATCGAATGGCTGCCTTCGAATCGACCTCTAAGACGTCTCGATTTCATATGGTATGCTCAAACTGCCGCGCAGAAATTTAAGGCCGACCTAATCTATACCTGGCTGCCACAGTCCGCGGCAATGGGACTCTGGCGCCACTATCCTGTAATCCTTGAGATGCATGCAGATACGGCGGGTCACTTTGGCGCCTGGTGGCTGCGCCGTTTTTGGACTCGAGAGGGGCGCAAGCGGCTGCTGGTCACCACCCAGGCGTTACGAAAAGCGCTTGAGAATTCGGCAGGCCTCCGGTTCCCGCCGGAATCAGTGCAGGTAGCCCCGAATGGAGTGGATCTCGAGCGATATGCAAATCTGCCGGAGCCGGCAGAGGCGCGCAGACAGTTAAGTCTCAACGAGGGTCTGACCGTCGGCTTCACAGGTCACTTCTATGCAGGCCGGGGCATGGACCTGCTCTTCGAACTGGCACGGGCACTGCCCAAGGTGAATTTCCTGTGGGCGGGCGGAACGCCAGAGGCGGTTGCAGAATGGCGTATAAAATTGAATTCTGTGCGCGCCTCGAATGTGACGCTGACCGGCTTTATCGAAAACAGCCGGTTGCCGCTGGTGCAGGCGGCGGCCGATATTTTGCTCATGCCCTATGGCAGCTCGATCTCTTCGAGCAGCGGGCAGGACATCGCGGAAGTCATCAACCCGATGAAGATGTTTGAGTACATGGCTGCAGGGCGGGCGATCGTTACTGCGGACCTGCCCGTGATCCGCGAGATACTTGATGAAACGAGTGCAGTGTTCTGCCAGCCCGGCCAAGCAGCCGACTGGAAGCAGGCGATCGAAGGTTTGTTGGCCGATCAAAAGCGCCGGAGCCTTTTGGCAGCCGAGACGCGGCGCAAAATTGAAAAATATACCTGGCTTGCGAGGGCCAAAAACGCAGTGCATGGAATGGAATGAAAGCCAAATATCTTTTTCCGAAAGACTTTCTATTGATAATCCCTGCCTCAATTATCCCCGGGGCGGGCCTTGCGACGCTTCAACCGGGTGCGTACTGGATTGGGTGGCTGGGCTTTTCAGCCTTATTCCTACTGGGATTTATCGCGCTTGTCGCGAGCTGGCGGTGGGCGGGCGGAGGAAAAGTCCTGGCCTGGATGACAGGGCTGGCCCTCCTGCTACGTCTTGCGGCGGGAATTGCCGTTTATATCGCACTGCCGCTGAACGGCCATGATGTACCCGATGACAAGGCGGGCTATGTTTTCACCGATGCTCACCGGCGCGATGACCAGGCCTGGGATCTGGCGAGCTCCGGTAAGCCATTGTGGACGGCATTCGATAAAAGCTTTTATACCGACCAATATGGCGGCCTGCTTGCGTTCAGTGCACTGACCTACCGTTATCTCTCGCCGGACGTCCATCGTCCACTGTTGATCATCCTGCTGGCCGCGCTGACCGCAGCCCTGGGCGTGCCCTTTCTTTTATAAGGCCACGCGGCTCCTATGGGATGAGAGGCTGGCCCTGGTTTCCGGATGGCTTTTCAGCCTGTATCCCGAATCGGTGCTGACGGGCGGCGCGCAGATGCGCGAACCTTTCCTGTTAACCTTCATCGCCATGGCCTTTTGGGGATTCGCGGAGTGGCTGGACCAAGGGCAGCGACGGGGATGGTGGTGGATCGCAATAGGTATCGCAGGACTGCTGCTCGTCTCACCTGCGATGGCGCTGGTCCTCATTAGTATTATTCGGTGGCTGGTTATGGCTCAGGGGAGAACGTAAACGTTTGCCGTGGCCGATTTTGGCAGTTGTGGGATGCGTATTCCTGATCGGCTTATTGTTCTTGGCATGGAGCCTGAGCAACCAACATGATTTCAGCGGCGGGTCGCCAATCGGGATCATATTAAATTGGTTCCGGGCCTCGGTCAAATGGGTGATCTATCTGCTGGAACGCGGCTCAGGCCAGATCCAGAACGTGTTCTCGAAAATGAACCCGCTCATGCAATTCCTGTTCGTGGTTGGTTACGGCATTGCACAGCCGGTTTTGCCTCCCGCTTTTTTTGCGCCCACCACGTTGACCTGGCACATCATCGGCGTCTTCCGCGCGGCCGGGGTGGTATCTAATCCTGCCGCTGCTGCTCTATGCCCCGTTTGCCGCGTGGCGAACCCCGCCCGGCCGCGAGCGCAGGCTGTGGATATGGCTTTCGTTTTTTTCCTGGCTGTGGATCCTGGTCTGTGCGATCCGCGCGGGCGGAGACCAGTGGGATAACCCGCGCTATCGCCTGATCTTCTTTGGATTTGAGGCGCTTGTTGCCGGCTATGCCTGGCTGCGGTGGCGTGAACAGCGGGAGCCATGGTTGCCGCGAATCGCCGCACTAGAAATCCTGTGTGTGCTGCTGTATGGCCAATGGTACCTGGCACGCTATTATTTGATCGGCATCCATCTTCCCATCCTAGTGGTGCTTGGCATTAGCATTCTATTAGCGGCGGCGATCTTTTTAGGTGGCTGGCTTTGGGACCGGTGGCGGACCAAAAAAGCTGGCGCTTGACGAGCCTAGTATAGAGTTTATAATTCAGTAACTGAATTTTGGGACAAGGAGAAACGAATGCCCACTGCACTTATCACCGGAATTACCGGTCAGGACGGTTCCTATCTGGCTGAACTGCTGCTTTCAAAGGGTTATCGTGTTATCGGGATGGCGCGCCGTGCCAGCACGGTGACCTATGAACGGATACAACATCTGCTGGATGACATCGTCGTCATTCAAGGCGACCTGACTGATCAGGGCTCGTTACTTTCCATGTTCGAAGAATACAAACCGAGCGAGGTCTATAACCTGGCAGCCCAGTCGTTTGTGCCGACCTCCTGGAACCAACCCGCGTTCACAGGCGATGTCACTGCCTTAGGGGTAACGCGCATGCTGGAGGCGATCCGATTTGTCAACACGAAGATCAAATTCTATCAAGCCTCATCGAGTGAAATGTTCGGAAAGGTGGTCGAGGTGCCACAGACCGAGGTGACGCCTTTTTATCCACGCAGCCCATATGGTGTTGCAAAAGTGTACGGACATTGGATCACGGTGAACTACCGCGAATCGTTTGGATTGTTCGCCGTCTCGGGCATCCTGTTCAACCACGAGAGCCCTCGACGCGGTTTTGAATTCGTAACACGCAAGATCTCGAACGGGGTGGCTCGGATTAAAATGGGGCTGGCGAAGGAACTGCGCCTGGGGAACCTGGAATCCCGCAGAGACTGGGGCTTTGCGGGAGATTATGTCAAGGCAATGTGGCTTATGCTCCAACAGGCGGAGTCTGAGAATTTCGTGGTTGGCACCGGTGAAACCCATTCGGTGCGAGAGTTCTGCGAGATCGCTTTTGCTCACATCGGCCTGGATTACCATGACTATGTACAGGTGGATGAGACTTATTATCGGCCTGCAGAGGTAGACTTGCTGGTTTCGGCACCACTCAAAGCCAAAAAACAACTTGGTTGGGAGCCGACCGTTGGTTTCAAAGAATTGGTAACCATGATGGTGGATTCTGACCTTGAGCGTTTGAAGAAGACGAAGGTCTTAACGGAGATTCCGGAGCACCTGCACTTGCACCAGGGCAATGTGCTACCCCGGAGTAATGGACGTAATCGTGCCCGACGAGACGGAGATGGCCAAACGACAAGACCCTTATCGAGAAAAATTGCGGCATTCATCTGCACTTATTTAGGAATTATTTATGAAGCAGGATATTGAGAGGAATGCCTGGCTTATTGGACCGGGAATCATTCTGGGAATAGGGTTTGGCTTATTCGTTAACGGATATTGGTTAATAGATAAATTTCCCGCCGAAAGCAAGCAGCTGCTGCTGATCATAATCATTGCGAGCTTGCTGGCATCCACTAGGCTATTTCCTGCTGCTGCGATGGGCACGAACAAACTTTGCCGCGCTTTCCCTATTGCAGCGATCTGTGCTGATCGGCTCGAGCATTCTTATTGGCGCCGCTGCGTTTTTTGGGGGCACGGAGGCATGGCGCTCCTCAACACGATATATCACCCTGCTTCTGCCGTCACACAGCCTCCAGATTTCCGTGCCTGCAACGGAAGCGCCTGGTGAAACCGCCTTAATCTGGTTCAATACCTCTTTAGGCGATGTTTCGTACGACGCCATCAAGTATCAAGGGTGGAAAAAGCAAGGCGACCAATTGGTGCTCGCAGAATCCTTCCCATAACGATCTTTCGTGGACAGGCAAAACCGGAGAAACTAACCAACTGGTTTTCCAAAGTTCCTTGCGAGGGGGGACAGCGGTCATTTCGTGGGATGGGCAGAAAGAAACTGTTAGCTCTCTCGTCGAAGAAAAATACCTATATCCATTCGTTCCATGTTCCTTTTTATGCATCGAGCATACTTGGTACTGACTTTTAGGGGTCCTCAACTTTGTCATCCTGGCTCTGGCATTCATACTTCTATTTGGACAAAGCGGGCCGAGCTGGCCAAGGTAATCAGCCAATCATTTGCCGCAAACCCGATCAAGCTCGATGCCTTGGACGGAATCGCTCCTGCTCAGCGCCATTATCCTGGCCCTGCTGCTGCGTGTTTTCAATTTAGCCAATTTATTCCCCGCCGTAGATGAGTATTACCACCTTATTGCCGCCAAACAGATCGTCGAGGGAGCGGCGCTGAGTTCCGTGTACCAGCGGAGTCTATGGGTGGTCACGCTGCCGGTCTCCTTTGCAATGCGCATATTCGGGAACCAACTTTGGGCTGCGCGCATGGTCGGGAGTCCTGTTCAATGTGCTGGCGATCGTACCGCTCTATTTTCTAACGCGGAAAATAAACCGCCCGATTGCGGTGCTGTCGTGCCTGCTGTATGCGACCAGCCCATGGATCATTACCTTTGCGCGAGTTGTGCGTGAGTATGCGTATTATCCTTTTTATTTCTACCTGATCATCCTTGGGATGGTCTCGTTCATCGAAGGAATTCCCGGATGGTTTTGTCTTCCGTCGCGACTGGAAAATCTTTGTCAAGCCCGGGATGCTGGCATTGGGCCTGGCCCTGATCATCCCACCGATTTATGCGTTATCTATCGATTCGCTCTCCACATTCCGCCTCGTTTTGATCGCATATTTCGTTTTCGGGATTTTTTTCATCGCGGAGGTTCAACCTGAGGAACAGACTCAATTTACTCATTCTGGCGCTGATCAGCGGCGGTATACTTATAGCCGGATATAAAGTGGTAGAGCGGCAGAGTGGATTAGTTTCACTGATTCCGAAATTCAATCCTTTTCCAATCGCATACTTCTTTCCCAACCCACAACAACAATGGTATTTCAATCGTCATCGTCATCATTCCCGTAATCGGTCTGCTGGCGACCCTGCTCCTATGCGTTTTGACTCCGGCGGGCGAATTTCATCCCGCTCTTCCTGCTCAGCCTGTACGGCAGTTTTTTGGGATTCTTTCTCTTATTTTCGAAGACTTTTTTTCATACACGGCATCTCAGCACGACTGAGCTTTGGTATATTCTCCTGGCCGCCATCGGGCTGTATGCTGGTCTGGAGACTGCTGCAGGCGCTTTTATCCATCAGAGGCAGCGTCTCCAAAATACTACTGATGGTGCTTTTGGGAGCAGCGGTGCTGAACCCTCAACAGATCCTGCTGCCGGTGGATGTCCAATAATCCTGATATGCCGATTTCCGAAGATTATTACCATGATATGTCGCTCGTCCAAGCATTCATGGTTGGATCATTCACAAGCGGGCGACGTGCTGGTCTCCACCATCTACGGACTTTATGCCACCTGGGAAGGGGAGCCGCGGTTCCAAATGAACTACCGGGTCACCAGCCAAACTCCCAAGAGCGACATATTTTCCATTGTCGATCAACACCAGTCTGGCTGGCTCGTGATTGATCAGATCCGCCTTGACCAGGCTTCCATGACCGTAAATGATTTTTCCGGGAAGGACCAAATCGAATATATGGGCTTGTTTGGCGACCAATATGTATGGCATTGGCAGCATGCGTCAGCGCAATCGTATACCCCAGGGGCCCTGGGAAAAAGGACAATGAATCTTTCGCTTATCATCACGGTTTTTAACGAAGAACGAGCCTGCCCCTGCTCTTCGATGAGATTAATCAGGCGATGGCGTCCATCCCGCGACCTGGGAAGTCATCTTTGTGGATGACGGCAGTACCGATAAAAGCCGGGAGATCCTGAAACAGTTTGCAGAGAAAGACCCGGCCCATGTACGCGTGGTTGTCTTCCGGCGCAACTTTGGCCAGACGGCCGCCATTACAGCAGGGCTTGATTATTCCGAGGGTGAGATCATCATCCTGATGGATGCCGACCTGCAAAACGACCCGGCTGATATCCCCTTGCTGCTCGCCAAGTTGGATGAAGGCTACGACATGGTCAGTGGATGGCGTAAAATCCGCAAAGATAATGCCATTACCCGTACCCTGCCGTCCGTGATTGCGAACAGTCTCATTTCATGGGTGACCGGGGTCCATCTGCATGATTATGGCTGCTCGCTTAAAGGCCTATCGCAGCGAAGTCCTGGAAGGCTTCAGATTGTATGGAGAAATGCACCGCTTTATCCCGGTTTTCGCGCATTCCATCGGGGCGAGCATTACCGAAATACCGGTCCATCATCACCCGCGCCGGTTTGGCAAGGCCCATTACGGACTGGATCGGACTTTCAAAGTCGTGCTTGACCTGATCACCGTCAAATTCCTGTTGAGTTATTCCATCAAACCGATGCGCTTGTTTGGCGGGGCAGGGCTGGGACTGATCTTCAGCAGTTTTGTGATGATGATCTACCTGTTCATCGCGCCGTACTTTTCAGAATGTTGGCGTTTTTGACTCGCCGCTCTTCATTTTGGCGATCATGACCCTGATCCTTGGATTCCAGTCCATGCTCATGGGCCTGATGGCCGAACTGCTAGCCCGCACCTATCACGAGTCTCAAAAGAAGCTCACTTATACGGTCCGCGAAACCATTCTGCAGAAGAGCGGCCAATGACTGAATGGTTCCTGAACAAACGCCAGTTCCTGCTGCGTCTTCTGGGTACGCTCATCGCCATTGGGTTGATCTTTCTCCTGGTAAAAGAAGGGGGCTGGGATGAGGTCGTCTCCGCATTCAAGCAGGTCTCTCTCACGACGAATCGGACTCGGCCTGCTCTTGATCCTCATTTCCAGATTCTTTGTCGCTGCTTCGCTGGTACATCCTTATGCGCTCCGGAAATGTGAAGATATCATTTTCCGATTCAATGGCTCTAACATTTACCGGGCTATTTGCCAATAATTTTCTGCCGACCACCATCGGCGGGGATGTCCTCCGCCTGGCGGGCGCGATGCAATTGGGGTATGACCGGGCAGTCAGCCTGGCATCCCTGGCTGCCGACCGAATTGTTGGCATGCTCGGTGTGTGCTTTACAGTGCCCTTGGGTTTGATCCCGACCCTGCATATTCTCGGACACGGAGTGACCCAGTCCTTTATCTGGTCAACGCTGTTTACAAAAGCGACCGATTTTATAAAGCGGACCCTTCAAACGTTTTCGATATGGCTCCGCCGGCCCTGGGCCCTGCTCGCAGCGCTTGGCTGCACATGGGGCCATATGCTCTGTAATTTCTTGATGTTGTATATATTGATCGAAGGCCTGGGGGGCCACGTCGGATTCTGGCTAATAGCCGGTTTGTGGAGCCTGGCCTATTTTGTGACACTGATCCCGATCTCGATCAACGGGCTTGGCGTGCAAGAACTTTCACAGACGTTCCTGTTTTCATCAGTCGGCGGTTTGAGCACACCTGTCAGCCTGACAATTGCCGTGTTGTTCCGCGCCTTCTATATTGCCGCCAGCCTGATCGGCGCATTTTACCTGCCGAGTATCATGGCTGCTCTGGCTGCCAGCCGAGAAGTTGCCACCAGTGAGAAATAACCTGTTTTAGGTTCGAAGTAAAATCCGTACTTGTGAAGAAATCATCATGACTGCAAATTTCAAGACCTTCTTTAAGACCTATTGCGCGATTGGAGTGGGCATAAGCCTGCTGGCAATTTATCAAACCCAGCAGCAAACACAAGCCCTCTTAAAGATCCGTACGCGTTATAAATGGGTCCTTCTAATGGTCGTTTTCGCCATTAACGCGGGAGCCGGGCTGTACATGGTATTGATGCGCGAGGAAGCTCACTCCTTCTGGGAGAGGTTTGAATTCAAACGGTGGAACTCCGTTTTTGGGCAGATTGGCTTCGGGTTGTTGCTGGTGCTCCTGCCGTTTCCGATCCTTTGGTATGCGAGAGCCGATTTCTTCGGTAATGGAGGAGAAGCTTTCTTTCGCTTAATGTGGCTTTATTGGTGGTTGGCGTTGGGACAGGCGGCCGGGCTTAAGCTGGTCACAGGTTTCTCCTGGCCCTTATCCTTCGCGTTTTCGTTACTGCTGGTGGGGGTGGTCTCGCAAACTTACGCTACTTTTCTTCCGGTCACCGCTTATCCATTTTCGGTAGGATGGTCGGAAGCCAGCCGCTTTTATTATGGATCACTGCCGTTCAGCAAATCCACTTTACGGCGTTAGCTTGCCGCTCTCGGTCTGGCACGGGACCCGGTATTTCCTTTTGGCGATCCCCTTCCTTATCCACGGACTGCCGCTGTGGGCCGACCGGCTTTGGCAGGTGCTTTTATGGCTTGGAATCACCGGCGCTGACCAGCTGGGTGTTCGTCCGCCGCCTGAAACTTCAGGAATGGACGACCGCCCTGGTAGTAGGCGGCTGGTTCTTTTTGTATTTATTCCAGGGCGCAGTCTATTACCATTTGCAGATCTGCGTCATTATCATCCTGCTGGGCGTTTCAACGAAGCATCCATGGCGTTCGCTGGCGGCCATCATCGTTTCGTCGTTCTGGGCGGGGATGAGCCGGATCAATTGGTTTCCGGTCCCGGCCATCCTGGCCATCACGTTGTACCTGCTCGAAGAACCATACTCACGCGCCGGACAGTTCTGGCGTTATATCGCCAAACCTGTGTTATGGGGAGTCGTTGGGCTCGGGACTGCATTGCTCGGAGAAGCCTTCTATATCGCCATATCGGGCAACACAGACCTGAGCGCCTTTGGTTCCAGTCTGACGTCGTCCCTGCTCTGGTACCGGTGGTTCCCGAGCGATACGAATCCCATCGGGATCATCCCCGGAACATTGATCGTTTCACTGCCTCTTTTTTTGCTGCTCTACCTGTCAATTCGTAAGCACTTGAATAACCTGCATCCGCTGCGCTGGTTTGGAGCTGCTGCAATGTTGTTTATTTTGCTGGGCGGTGGACTGGTAGTCAGTACGAAGATCGGGGGCGGCGGCGACCTGCACAACATGGATGCTTATATGGTCCTGCTGGCTTTGATTGGGTGCTTATTTCTTCGGTCAGCGCGTCGAAACGGAGACAACCGCCCTGCCTCGGTTCGAGACGGTGACCTGGCCGGTCATCGCCCTTATGTTAATCGTCCCGATCGGGTTCTCCATCTCGCGGGTTTCCCCGCCGTTCACATATAACAAAGCACATGCCGCCGAGGATCTATCCGTATTACGCGAGACCGTGCAAACCTACAGTAAATCGGGCGAGGTGCTTTTCATTTATGAACGCCAATTGCTGACCTTTGGGCTGGTCCCCAACGTCCCAGTGGTACCTGAGGATGAAGTAGTTTCGTTGATGGAAATGGCGATCTCCGGCAACAAGCCCTATCTCAACAAGTTCTATGCGGACCTGGCAAACCATCGGTTTGCGGCGATCGTGGCTCATAAACAAAACCTGGGTGTGGAAACAGGCGATTTCATAGAAGAGAGCAATGTCTGGACCCGCCTGGTTGCCCAGCCTCTGCTTTGTCAATATAAACCCGTCCTGACCCTGACATTTTCCAATATTCAGGTTTTTGTCCCGAGGGCCAAGCCCTGCACGGATTTTCCACCTTCGCTCGAAAAGCCTTGAAGATAATATAAAGGGGTATATTTGGGGAACCCTGGGCATCTAAATGTGCCTTAAGGCAGAGAATCATAATTTCGGATAAGAAAATATTGCCAACCTGCTTCGCGGATACTGAAATCAAACATGAAAATTCTATTGATCAATAGCGAGTATCCACCCGTGGGCGGCGGCGCAGGTAATGCCAGCGCAAATATTGCGCGGCTGCTGGTCCAAATGGGGAACGAGGTACTCGTAGTGACCTCACAGTTCGGGAATCTGCCGCGGGAGGAATTATGCGCAGGGGTCAGAATCCTGCGCGGGCCGGCTTTTCGCCGGTACAGCGACCGTTCGACCGCCATGGAACAATCTTCCTTTATCGTCGGTGCTGCCCTGCGAGCCTTCAGCCTGGCAGGCGACTTCAAACCAGATGTAACGCTTGCTTTTTTCGGACTGCCGTCCGGCGCAGTGGCCTGGCTGTTGAAAATATTTTTAGGGATCCCCTATGTGGTCTCGCTGCGGGGCGGCGATGTGCCGGGCTTCAGGCCATATGATTTTTGGCTATATCACAAATTAGCCGTTCCCTTTTTGCACGTGATCTGGCGGAAGGCCTCGGCGGTTGTAGCCAACAGCACAGGCTTGCGCGATCTTGCCACAGCCTTCGACTCGACCATCAACATTCCCATCGTGCCGAACGGTGTGGACCTTGAGAAATTTTCGCGGGCACGCCATGCCTGGTCCCCACCGAGGATATTATCGGTGGGGCGGGTGGTCTATCAAAAAGGATATGATCTTGGGCTTCTGGCCCTGGCCGGACTTAAAGACCTGGAGTGGGAATGGCGTATTGCAGGAGACGGACCACAATTGCCCTGCGCTTACAAGCCATGATCCAAGCACATGGCCTGCAAGACCGCGTGCATTTCCTGGGTTGGCAGACAGCAGAGCAACTCAAAAAGCAGTATGCCGATTCCAATCTTTTCCTTTTTCCGTCCCGGCACGAAGGAATGCCCAATGCGGTGCTTGAAGCCATGGCGAGCGGCCTGCCGGTGGTCGCCACCAACATTGCCGGTAATGAAGAATTAGTGGTGAACGGGGAAACCGGCGCACTCGTGCCGGTTGAGGATGCAGCCGCCCTTAGAGAAGCGCTGAGACCGTTCCTGACCCGGACAGAGATGCGGGAGAAGATGGGAAGTGCGGCGCGGCCAAGGGTCGAGCAGTCCTTTTCGTGGACTCGAACCGCTGAAGAGTACCAGGCCATCTTAGAAAAGGCGAAGAAATAATGTGCGGTATTTGCGGACTGTCGTACTCGAACAGCCGAGTCGGCGATCGCGAGATCTTACAGGTGATGAACGAGGCCATCCGTCACCGCGGGCCGGACAGCGACGGCTTCTACACTAGCGAGGGCGTGGGTCTTGCCATACGCCGCCTAGCCATCATTGACGTGAAAGGCGGCGACCAACCGATCTCGAACGAAGATGATTCGCTGTGGGTGGTACTCAACGGAGAGATCTACAACTACCCAGAAATGCGAATCGACCTGGAGAAGCGGGGACATCGCCTCAAGACAAAAACCGATACCGAGTGCATCCTCCACTATTACGAAGACGAAGGCGATGCCGTGCGTCGGGCGATTGCGCGGCATGTTTGCCTTTGCCTTATGGGATATGCGCAAGCGACGCCTGTTGATCGCGCGTGACCGCCTGGGGAAGAAGCCGATCTATTACACTATTCAAAATGGGGAACTGTATTTTTGCTCTGAATTGAACGGATTGCTCCAAGCTTTGCCGGTCCGACCTGAAATCGACCTGGAAGCGATCGATCTGTATCTGAGTTTGCAATATGTGCCTGAGCCGCGCACGGCCTATAAGGGAATATATAAACTTCCGGCTGCGCATACGCTGGTTTGGGAAAACGGCGAGGCGAAGGTCAACCGCTATTGGGATTATTCATATATGCCCAAACTGAGCGGGAATGAATCGGACCTGGCGGAAGAGCTGCGCGGGAGATTACGCGAGGCTGTGAAAATGCGTCTCATGAGTGAAGTACCGCTGGGTGCGCACTTGAGCGGAGGCATAAACTCGAGCATTGTTGTGGCGTTGATGGCCGAATTGAGCAGCGCGCCGGTGAAAACATTTTCGGTCGGCTTCGAAGAAGAAGAGTTTTCCGAGCTGCCTTATGCGCGGGCCGTGGCGCAAAAGTATGCCACCGATCATCAGGAATTCACCCTCACCTACGGCGACCTCCCGGCGACACTCGAAAAGATAGGCGCTACACTTTGGCGAACCCTTTGCAGATGCATCGGCCATCCCGCTGTATCACCTTTCGACCTTAACCCGGCAGTATGTAACGGTTGCTTTGAACGGGGACGGCGGCGATGAGGACTTCGCAGGCTATCAACGTTACTGGCTCGATCCGTTAGCCAACTTATACATGAAGTCGCCTCGGGTGCTGACGCACAACCTGATACCGGCGCTTGTGCATGGGCTGCCGGACGGGTCAAACCGCCCGGTTGGACAGAGCCTCGTCAACGGACTCAAACGACTCGAACAACTTCCACGAATTGATGCCGCGGGCCAGCATCCTGCGATGGGGTTCATATTTTGCCCCCTGGCAGAGACAAGCCCTTTGGAAGGAAGAGTACTGGAATAAGTTCTGCGCAGACAATGCCGAAGCGTACCTGGCTGAGGAGTTCGATAAAACCGAAGGCTCCTTCCTCGACCGAACGCTTTATACAGACCTCCACACTTATTTGCCAGGCGACCTGCTGGTTAAGGCTGACCGCATGACGATGGCTGCGTCGCTGGAAGGACGGTCACCGTTCCTCGATCATGAAATCGTGGAGTGGGCGGCACGATTGCCCGACTCACTCAAAGTCAGAGGAAGAGCGGGTAAGTATCTGTTGAAGAAGGCTTTTGCGGACTATTTACCGGACTCGGTCAGATCGCATCGGAAGCAGGGATTTGGAATCCCGCTGGGGGCCTGGTTCCGTGGACCGCTGGCGGATTGGTCACGCGGGTTACTGCTCGACACGGGCAGTCCGCTGAACAGGTGGTTCAATCGCCCGGCAGTGGAAGCGCTGATCAATGAACACAGCCAGAGGCGAGCGGATCACGGCAAGCGGCTGTATGCGTTGAGCATGCTGGCTTTGTGGGGAAACGGATTAGGAGAAGCGTAAACACGTAAACAGGTAGGCACGTAAAAATGTAAACAGGGGAGACGCAAGCGCGGAAAGGGGTGATGCATAAACACGGAAACATGGAAACACGGAAAGAGATATGAGAATAGAAGGTGGAAAGTAGAAAGGGGAAGATGAAAGGTGGAAAGCAGAGAATAGAAGTTCCAAGGTTTCGAAGAATGAGATAAGAGACAGTGCAGGAAACTTGACCATTGTATTTGGGCGCGGGTGTTGTCGTGGGGGGAAGAAAATCGTCTAAAGATAGCTTACGCGAGGGGAAAAGGGGCAAACTAGATCTTAAGAAAAAGGTTTGGAAAATTGGGCTTTGAAAAAAGAGAGGGACGCCTTATCCTTAAGCAAAAGGCTAGCAACCCAAGCAAAAGGAGACGTCCCATGTTTAGAATAACTTTTTCCAAGATGATTGTCAAGCGAATGCAGGAAGAATTGAACAAAGCCTATGTGCGAGGCGATGTACGCGCAGTCCGGCGTCTCTCGGTCTTGCGGATGATTGGCGAAAGAGCCAGCTTGGCATTGATCGTGACCCGTTGGAATGTTTGCGAGCAGACCGTCTATAACTGGCTGAACGCCTTTTTCAGTGAGCGTTGGAAGAGTATTGGGTATGGAACGTCTTCTGGTCGTCCAGCACGCCTGACGAAAACGCAGAAGCGTCAGTTGTGTGACTGGGTCAAAGCTGGACCGGAGAAGGCTGGCTATTCGACCGGTTGTTGGACCAGTGTGCTGATCCAAGATTTGATCTATCAGAAGTTCCATGTGTTATATAACCGTTTCTATGTATGTGAACTGTTACGCAACTTGGGGTTCTCTAGGCAAAAAGCGCAATTTGTCTCCGACCATTTGGATGAAGACACTCGCAGGTGCTGGATGAAGGAAGAATGGCCTAAAATCCTGAGCCGAGCGAAGAAATTGGGGGTGCCGGTATTCTTTGGCGATGAAGCCAGTTTTGCCCTGTGGGGTTCCCTGTCCTATACTTGGGCACCTGTGGGACAAACGCCTCTGGTCAAAACCACGGGCATCCGCAAAGGCTACAAGGTCTTTGGCTTGATCGAGTTCTTCAGTGGACGTTTGCTGTATCAAGGCATGGAAGCCCGTTTCGACAGCGATAGTTATCAAACCTTTCTCAAGTATCTTCTTTCTCAATACTCGGGTTCAGTCATCCTGATCCAGGATGGAGCCAAATACCATACCAGCAAGTCCACGCGTGAGTTCTTCAAAGTGCACAAAAAACGTCTGATTGTTTACCAACTACCGTCTTACTCACCAGACTATAATCCCATTGAATATCTATGGAAGAAGGTGAAGACGAAGGCTACTCATAACCGTTACTTCGCAGACTTCGTCCAACTGATCCAGTCTGTGGAAAAAGCCATGTCCGTTCTCGCTTCTCAGACCGATGAGATCCTGCGGCTCATGGGTGTCTACACCCAGCCACTCGCTGCTCCTCAATTTGCATAATTTGTTCCAAATCATTTTCTTAACATCTATAGTAAGTGGCTGGATTTTTGTTGCGAATTCGAATAGGGTCGAATGCCAGGTGGGATTTAATGAGTTGAAAGGTTGGCTCTTGACATTGGGGAGTATCTATGCGAGAATTCAAAAAATGAATGCTCAACCATGCCTGAAATAAAACAACACGAATACACGCTCTTAAACGAAATCGCGCAGGATTCAATGGTCACGCAGGCGGGGCTTTCGGACCGGCTGGGGATCGCGGTGGGCAGTGTGAACTGGTATATCAAACGGCTGGTGCAACGGGGTTGGGTGAAGGTATCGCACCTGGACCGCACCCGCTTGAAATACGACCTGACCTCGGAAGGCATGGCGGTGTTCACCCAACGCGCCCTGTTCTATGCAAGGGATTTTCTCAAGGTGTACAGCAACGTTCGGGGCAAGGCCAAAAAACTGGTGGACGAATTAAAACAACAAGGAATTAAGCAGGTGTACCTGGACGGCAGCGATGCGATGATGGACATCCTGCGATTGACGTGTATCGAAGGCGGGATCGGGATCGACGAGGCCCCGAAGAAAATCGTGCTGAAGGCGGAGGGCGAGGGTTTCCGGATCGCCGAATGCGATGCCCGCGAGTAAGCAGATAGTGGAAAAACAATCCAAATGTCAAAGAATTTTGCCGTGATCGGCGCCGGCGGTTATATTGCCCCACGTCATTTGCGAGCGATCCGAGATACCGGCAACCGGCTGGTCGCGGCCGTGGACCCGAAAGACTCGGTGGGAGTACTCGACCAGTATTCCTTCGATGTGAAGTTCTTTACCGAGATCGAGCGCTTCGACCGCCACCTTGAAAAATTGCGCCGCGGCCCGGAAGAAGGCCGTGTGCAATATGTTTCCATCTGCTCGCCCAATTACCTGCACGATGCCCACTGCCGGCTGGCGCTGCGGGTGGGGGCGGATGCGATCTGCGAAAAGCCGCTGGTGATCAACCCGTGGAATTTCGAGGCGTTGGAAGAATTGGAAGCAGAGACAAAACACCGCATCCATACCATCCTGCAGCTGCGCGTGCACCCGGAGTTGATCAAACTCAAACAGTCGCTGCAAAACCAGAGCGGCCAGCGCGAGGTGACGCTTACCTACGTTACCAGCCGCGGGCCGTGGTACCACGTTTCATGGAAAGGGCAGCAGGATAAATCGGGAGGTGTGGCCACCAATATCGGCGTGCATTTCTTCGACCTGCTGTTATGGCTTTTTGGCGGCGCTTCGGACATCAAGGTATATGCCTCGGACAACGCACCGCATGTCCGGCTTTATCGAGCTGGAACATGCACGCGTGCGCTGGTTCCTTTCGGTGGATGCGCAGGACCTGCCTTTCCCGGCGAAAGCCGGCGGGAAGACGACCTATCGTTCGATCACCGTGGACGGCAAGGAGATCGAATTCTCCGAGGGTTTTACCGACCTGCATACGCGCGTATATGAGGAGACGCTGGCGGGCCGCGGTTTTGGGATCGCAGAGGCGCGGCCATCCATCGCTTTGACGCATGCCATCCGAACGGCTGAGATCTCGCCGAAAGATGAATTCGCACATCCCTATTTGCAGAAATAAGGCGGCCATGACTGATTATTTTGTACATGAATCCAGTTATATCGATGAAGGCGCGGAGATCGGCGCAGGAACCAAGATCTGGCATTTCAGCCACGTGATGACGCGGGCCCGGATCGGAGAGCGCTGCAATATCGGGCAAAACGTGCTGGTATCGCCAGAGGTGACGATCGGCAATAACGTCAAGATACAGAACAACGTATCGCTCTATACGGGCGTGATCGTGGAAGAGGATGCGTTCCTGGGGCCTTCGATGGTCTTTACCAACGTGATCAACCCGCGCAGCCACGTCAACCGTAAAAATGAGTATCAAACCACGCTGGTCAGAAAGGGCGCATCCATCGGCGCGAATGCAACCATACATGTGCGGGACAACGCTTGGACGGTATTGTTTTGTAGGGGCAGGATCGGTGGTTACCCACGACGTGCCGGATTATGCGCTGGTCTATGGTTCGCCGGCGCGGGTGCGCGGGTGGATGTGCCAGTGCGGCGAACAAATAAAGTTCATGGAACAAGACGGAGTCGAGAGGGCGGTCTGTCAAAGCTGCGGGGATGCCTATCGGAAGCAGGGGCAAGTTGTCGCCCCGGAAGGAGGCGCATGAATGATCCCGCTGGTGGATTTGACGGCACAATACCATTCGATCAAAGATGAGATCGATGCAGCTGTGAGCGCCACGCTCGAAATCCGGTCGTTTCATA
>CAVUHJ010000002.1:0-127837 GCA_963741325.1 uncultured Chloroflexia bacterium | reverse complement strand
ATGATCTGAAGGCAGCAACGAAAGGTTATTGCTGTTCACCCTCACAATAAGACACGGCTATTTTTGATCGGGTACTCACCAACCGATCGTGAAATGATGGAACAAGGAGATCAGAGTGACATCCCAAAGTCAAGGACCGATCATTTCACTAAAAATGCTCGGCGCCCCTGATACGCCGGCGGCGGTTGAATGGTATAAGCGTGCACTTGGGGCCAGGGTATTATGGAGCCTGGGTTCCGTAGCTGGCATGGAACTCGATGGGTACGCCTTTTTTCCTCGCCGAGCCATCCAGGAATGCCTGGAACAGCCCTGGCGATATAGGCACGACTACAGTCAGGGTCGAGCTGTTCTGCAATAACCCCGACGCGGTCATCAAACGCGCTTTGGAAGCGGGCGCAACCGGAAGTCTCGCCCACATCCAGGATCATCAAAGGCCATGGGGAACCCATCTGGAGGGCGCTTTTACCGATCCATTCGGGCAATACCCGGTTTGTCGGCGACAAGTCTCCTTTCGTCACCGTACGGATAACACCTACGATGAACATGGATTTGGCACATAGAAGCGGCTGGGAGATTTCCGCAGTGGTTTCTGGGATTCCACTTCTTATAAGCCTCGCCATACAATGGGTATTTCCTTTTATTACCTGAAGGAATCCTTAGACAGGCCCGCATCCGACCGGGACCGTTCTTATTATTGCCGGCATAGGCTTCATCGTTTTGGCTGGCGAGTTGGCGCGTTATGGCCAGCCTACAGACCCCGGTCGTCCGACAGGGAAGCCGGTTAATACAGGTGTTTTCTCCATTTCCAGAAATCCACTCTACCTAGGCATCGTGATTGCATTATCAGGCGTTGCCCTGGCTTTGAATATCCTGTGGATCCTGGTGTTCCTGATACCCGGATCATTGCTTGCCACTATGTATTGATTGCTCCTGAGGAGAAGTATCTGGAGAACAAGTTTGGCAAGGAATATCTTGAGTATGTTGCTTTTGTTCGCCGCTGGTTTGGGCGCAAATGAATTATCCGTAGGGTGGCCTCGTGAGTTCGTAAATCAATCCATTCTCATCTTGACAAATAGAATATCCGTTCTATAATGGGTGCGTACTTGTTTAGCGTGTAATGGTAGGTAGAGAAGGCGAAAGGGGATGGGTGGAAATGGTGGATGCGAGAGGCAGGGGTGTCCGCCAAATCGTTGCAACTGGACGAAATAATCCAGGATCGGAATCGAATGTTGACGACAGGTGACCAAGACGCTCGACAAAATGGCATGGGTATTGGCCCCGGATCGGGTGCGGTTGCAGCCATTGGTTTTGCGGGTGATCACTGCCGGTCGTAGCATGCGCTCGGCCTGGTTATTGGTGGCTTCCAACGCATCGACATACAAGAAGCGCAATAGATGGGTGCGGTGTTTGCGCAAACGTTTGGCAAAACGGGCATTGTCGCGATCGGTCAACCTGCGTTGGGGTGCCATGAAGATCCAGACGGGTCTCCAAATCCTGGGCCTGCTGGAAGAAGGAGAATGGATCCAGGCTGGATTTCTGCGCTTTGAGTGCCAAAGCCTCCTGCAAAACGATCGTCACTTGGCGGGCGAAGTGCAGAGCTCGTCCGCTTTTGTTCTCCTGCATCTCCTTCAGTTCCCGCAGCAAGTGCCCGACGCATTTTTGTTTCAGCCAGGTTCTCAATCGCTGTTGGTCATAGGCCACGTAACAGTCCGAAGCCAGGATGCCTGGGAACTCGCGGCCCAAAATATCCATCACCACCTCGCTGCTGCGGTTATCCCGGATGGCATACACTCGTTCCGGTTGGTAAAGACCCACAACCAGGCAGCCAGCGTTCCAATTCGCCAACCGGTTTCATCGGCATGCACCACACTACACTTTCGAATGATCTTGAGCAGTTCTGCATACACCGGCCGGGCCGTGCTGAGCCAACCGTTGATCCGCCTGGCACCAGCCGCTGCGGCTTACCCGCAATCCGAAGGCATCCTTCAGCGCTTCACCCACCTTGGCGTACGATGCTCCCAGTCGGTGCTTCAGATCGGCCGCCAGCGCTTTGGCCCGCGGTCCCACCACCACCCCTGCCGCTCCGCTCGCTTGAGAAATCTGATCCGGATGCCACGAACGCATTCGTTTATGGCAATGACCACAGTAGCCACTATAGGTCACGAAGCGGGTGATCACCGGCTGCACTTCCGGAAGATCCATCATAAACTGCTCATGCTTCCGCCTTGCTCGCAGCTTTCCCCCACACTCCGGGCAACTCGGCAGGCTGGCTGTCTTCGTCTCATTCACTTCCTTCAGACTCGGCTTGGCCCGATGTACAAATCGGCCTTGCCCCGCTTTGCGTCCCGGTCTTCTTCGGCCTCTCCACCCAATGCCTGCGAGCAAACGGCGTCGCCTGACGCTTCCCCGCCCGTCTCAATTCTTCCACTTCCGCCTGCAAAAGCTCCACCTGCTTCTGCAGTTTCTGAATGACCGCCAAAGCCTGCGCCAACTGCTGCTCCAGTTCGGCGATCCGTTTATCCTTCGTGTCGACCTCAGGTTTTTTGTTCCGTCGTTTGCTCACTCCCCCAGTGTACAATTTCCTCACCCCTTTGACAAGAGTCTTTTCACCTGTTTTTTCAAGACCTTCGACCCTTTACAAAATAATCCTTTTGCACGCTAAACAAGTACAATCATTATATAGAACAAATGTTCTGTAGTCAAGAAGGATTCGAAAGCCTTTATCCAGTTTGCGTACAGTTCGATGGCTTGCCGATTGACCGTGAAAATATAAATATTCCATATTTACGTATTTGACGTCAAACGTAAATATGGATAAACTATATTTACCCCTCCAAAAGCAGGTCGGATTCATGGATCCAAAGGATTTTCGTAATTCCGAAGTTGGAAAAGTTGTTCGAGCCAAAACGGGCTATTGGGCTTTTCTGCCCTCGCCACTCCCCCCAGAATTGAACTGGTCCGAGTCACTGGTCCGTGCCCTGTCCGAGGCAGAGCGTGAGCTGAGTAAACTTGCCACCCTGGCCGGCAACTATCCTTTTCCGCGCATCCTGATCCAGCCCTTTATGCGCCGCGAGGCTGTTCTATCTTCGCGCATCGAAGGAACACGCGCCTCACTGGTGGACCTTTATAACTATGAGTCTTCCCAACTTTCCTTTCTTGAAGAAGGGAATGATGTAAAGGAAGTATTTAATTATGTGCGGGCCCTGGATTATGGATTGGATCGGTTAAAAAATTACCGGTCAGTCTGCGTTTGATCCGGGAGATCCATGCAAAACTTTTGGAAGAAGTGCGTGGAGGAAATCTGGCTCCCGGGGAATTCCGCAGTACCCAAAACTGGATCGGACCGGCCGGCAGTACGCTCGCCACCGCGACGTATGTGCCTCCCCCGGTGGATGAAATGCAGCCTGCATTGAATGCCCTGGAAAAATTCATTCACACGGATACCGACATCCCGCCTCTGGCACGCGCGGCATGATCCATTACCAGTTCGAGGCCATCCACCCCTTCCTGGATGGCAACGGGCGGGTAGGACGTTTGCTGATCTCGTTGTTATTGTACGAATGGGAATTGTTGCCCCAGCCTCTGCTCAATTTGAGCGCCTATTTCGAACATTATCGCCAGGAATACTATGATCGACTTCTGGCCGTATCGCAGCGCGGCCAATGGGAGGAATGGCTGCTGTTCTTCTTCAGAGGCATAGGCGCACAGGCCCAGGATAGCATCGTTCGCATGTCGCGCCTGCAGGGCCTTCGTGAGAAGTATGAGGCCATTGTCCAGCCGACCGGAACCCGAAGCGCATGGCATTGGTGATTGATTTTCTTTTTGCCCGCCCTATTTTCACAAATCGTCAACTGGCCAACGGACTGAATATCCCCTTCAAGAGCGCCGGCGAGTATATCGAAAAATTGGATGCAGGCAGGAATCCTCAGGGAGACAACCGGCTATGCCCGCAATCGCATCTTCCGGGCCAATGAAATCTTTCAGGCGTTGGAACCGTCTGAATAGCATCACCCGGCGACCACCTGGGCACGGGCCAGTATACTTGTCAGCATTAAGGATTTTGAATTCTTCCTTTTGAAAGGGATGATGACGATGAACAAACGCGATGCCGTATTGAACCTGGTCAACAGCAGCACGCCGCCGGATTACGTCCCGGCGGCCTTCTTCCTGCATTTCGACCCGGCCTATCACCAGGGCCAGCCGGCCATCGACAAACACCTCGAATTCTTCCGCGCCACCGGCATGGATTTCGTCAAGATCCAATACGAACAAACCCCGCGCCTTTGTCCCTCCATCCGCAAGCCGCAGGACTGGGCCCAGGCTCCGCGTTATTCCGAGGTCGATCTTCGAGCCGACCCTGCATGTGGTCGAGGGACTGGTCAAGGCGGCCAAAGCCGAAGCCCTGGTGATCATGACCGTTTATTCGCCGTTCATGTGGGCGGGGCAGCTGGCCTCCGCCGACGACCTGGCCGCGCATCTGAAGGAAAATCCCGAGGCCGTGAAAAAGGGACTGGAGATCCTGACCGAAAACGTCGTGACCCTGGTGCGCGCCTGCAAGCAGCGCCGGTGTGGACGGGTTCTATGTGTCCACCCAGGGCGGCGAAGCCTTCCGTTTCAAGGGCACCGACATCTTCCAGAAGTACATCAAGCCCACCGACCTGACGGTGTGGGCCGAGATCAAGAACGATCCGTTCAACATCCTGCACGTCTGCGACTACAACGGCGGGTACGACGACCTGACGCCCTTCCTGGATTATCCCGGCCAGATGGTCAACTGCAGCCTGAAGCTGGGCGAACGGACCATGAGCCCCAAAGAAGCCTCGCAGATGTTCGGGCGGCCCTTCATGGGCGGGCTGGAACGCAAAGGCACGATCGCCACCGGCAGCCTGGATGCGGTCCGCAAGGCCGCAACAGATGTCCTGGCAGAGGCGCCCGAGCGCTTCATGCTGGCGGCGGACTGCACGGTGCCCAGCGAAACTCCCTGGGAGCATTTGAAAGCTGCCATCGATGTTGCGCACAAGGATAGGAAATAACTTGCATCCATTGGTTGTCATTGCGAGAAGGGTGCTCTTCCCGACGAAGCAATCTCGTACTTGAATGCATTCTGAGATTGCCACGCCGCCAAAAACAAGAACGGCGGCTCGCAATGACACCAGTTAATGTACAGCAGAAACGAAGATATAAAAATGCCGGTTGAGATCAACCAGCTCATTCGCAGTAAACGCAGGACTCTGACGTTGATCGTCGAGAACGACGGTTCGTTGATCGTCCGCACGCCTCTCCGGACTCCCGAGAAAACGATCCGTGAGTTTGTGGACAGCCACGCATTGTGGATCGAGAAAAAGCAGGCGCAGGCGCGTGTCGTGGTTACCTCCCCGGCCAAACAATACATCCCGGGTGAGACCTTCCTTTACCTGGGTCAGCCCTATGCGCTCGAAATAGTAAAAGGCCAGAAGAAGCCTTTGTGGCTGGATGGTAATTTCAAACTTGCAGAGGGGGCGCAGGGGAATGCCGGACAGGCATTTCAGGATTGGTATCGGAAGCAGGCCCGGCAGATCATAGGCGAGCACGCAGCCCTGTTCGCCGCAAGATACGATTTTCAATATGGGAAGATCCGCATCAGCTCGGCCCGGACACGCTGGGGCTCGTGCAGCCCGACCGGTAACCTTAGCTTCTCATGGCGCTTGATCCTGACCCCGATCGATGTGGTTGACTCTGTGATCATCCATGAACTGGTACACACTGCCGTCCATAATCACTCGAAACGATTTTGGAAGAAGGTGGAAAAGATACTGCCGGATTACAAGGAGTACAACAAGTGGCTGAGAAAGAACGGGCGGAAGGATTTTTGATTTTACTGCTTCTTGCATAAATGTCTAAACTGGTTTTGATCATTTGTAGGGCAAAAATCAGGGCGTTGGTTTAGATAATTACGCAGTACCCTGTAGATTGATGATTGTAGATTGGGACGGCGAGGCCCTCGGATTCCTTACAGCGTTAAGAACATTCCAATGGCTGCGATGGCCATGATGGCTGCCGTGGCCCAACCCAAATAACGCAGGAGAGGCGGACTGACACGCTTGCCCATGACTTTGGGGTTGCTCGTCAGCAGCGTGACCAGGACGATCAGGGGCGGGGCCAGAACACCGTTGAGAACCGCCGAATAAAAAAGCATCCTGACCGCGTTGAACCCGACAAAATCCAAGAGCCAGCCCCAGGAGCATCGAAACCGCCACGACGGCATAAAATCGCTTCGCCTACATTGGGCCGGGATTCCAGGCTTCCACGCCATTTCTCCGCTTCGGTGATGGCGTAGGCGGCGGAGCCTGCCAGGACCGGAACGGCCAGCATGCCCGTACCGATGATGCCGATCGTGAAGAGAAGATAAGCCCACGGGCCGGCCAGTGGACGCAAAGCCAGCGCCGCTTGTTGTGCGGTCTGGATATCGGTACTGCCGTGAGCATGTAATGTGGCGGCAGTCGTCAGGATGATGAAGTACATCACCAGGTTGGAAAAGAACATCCCGACCAGAACGTCGGTCCGGGCAATACGCAATTCCTCATCCGTTGCGCCTTTGCGTCTGGCGACCGTCGTCTTGCCCTGTGCTCTCTCTTCATCGACTTCCTGGGAGGCCTGCCAGAAGAAAAGATAGGGGCTGATGGTCGTGCCGAGGATCCCGACAAAAGCCGCAAGGAACGCGCTGGACCATAAAACCTGCGGAATAAAGGTGGCATGCAGGACCGCGCCCCAATCGGGTTGAGCCAGAAAAGCCGTCAGAATATAAGAAAAGAGCACGAGCGTCAGCCATTTGAAGATCTTTGCGATGAGCCGGTAGGAGGAGAAAATCAGCACCAGAATGATCACCGCCGTAAAAATGGGCGTCCAGTAAAATGACTTGACCCCCGTGACCAGGGCTGTGGCTGCCGCCATCCCGCCCAGGTCGGCGCCGATGTTGAACACATTCGCCACGATCAACAGCGAGCAAGCTCCCCACAGCACCCAGCGCGGATAATAACGGCGTATGACGCCCGCCAGGCCTCGCCCGGTCACCAGGCCGAGACGTGCGCACATCAATTGCAGTGCAGCCGTTAATGGAAAAGAAAAGAGCGCCATCCACAGCGGCAGATAGCCGAAGGCTGCCCCGGCGACGGAGTAGGTGGAGATCCCGGAAGGGTCATCATCGGCGGCGCCGGTAATTAAACCGGGCCCGAGGTTGGAAAAGAACTCTCCAACCCTTCCTCCCGGATGCCGCTTGGGATGTCGTGTTTGTTTTCAACTCGGTGTTTGATTTATCCATATGTCATTTGAAATTTACAGCCAGCCGCGTTTACGCTTTAATGATACCGTTTGACCTCACCTGTCAAAATCCACGATCATGTTCCTTAGCTTCCGTAGAACGAAATACCAACATACACAGCCGAGCACGTTCGCGGTATGTCCTCATGCCTTCGTAAGCTCTCAATCGGGCGAAAATCGGTTCTTTTGACATTCGTATAATACACATGAATATATATAGCTCTGTAGGGCCCTGTGCCTCAACGATAGCCCTAGCCGCCAAGCGTAATATCCTGTTTTGTGTACCACTTCAGAGCCCGGAAAAAATGCTCCGGTTCGAAATCCGGCCAAAATTCATCCACAACATAAATGTCGGCGTAAATAGACTGCACGGGCAGAAAACCGCTCAACCTGCTCCTGCCTCCCCAGCGAATAATGAGATCTATCCTGGAAATCTAGAAGATTGCACGTGATCCATGATATTTGTGCGCGTGGGATCGGCCGTTTTCAACTTGTCCAAGTCCCATTCCCATCCATAGTTCACCAGAAAATTAACCTTTATGCCTCCATCGCCGAAGGTCCTTCGCTCGGAAGTGTAAGGAAGCAATTCTTTCGGGAAGAAGCGTGAATCCGTATTCCCAACTACCAACAGCTCCGCATCCTCTCTGGAAAGAAGATCCACTGCACGAATGCAGGCGTCTGTAAACGCTTTTCTCTGTACCGGTGGTCTCCTGTTGTTCTCCATGGTAAACCCGTAGACCGTCAGCTCCTTGATCCCGGCTGTTTGGGCCAGCTTAAGGAAGGTCAAAGCCAGTCCAACCCGTTCGCGTATCCTTTGCCTTTGGCCAGACGTCTGGCTTGCGCCCATCTTCGATTTCCATCTGGAATCACGCCGACATGCTTTGGCAATCTCATCCCACCACCTCAATACTCATGCATAATGGAACCAGTGCCCTATGCTCGCGGCAATTGCGCAGCGAGGTAGTTAGGCGCGTCTCAAGCATAACAGATTCTCTAAAGTTGTAAACGGGTCGCTTTACAGACTCTCGCGCGGCGGCTCTGTAGGATCGTCAGCAAGAAGTCGTATCACGCCCGCCAGGCCCCGCCCGGTTACCCATGCCCAAAACCGCGCACATCAATTGCAATGCAGCTGTCAATGGATAAGAAAAGAGCGCCATCCATAGAGGCAGATAGCCGAAAGTTGCCCCGGCCACAGAGTAGGTTGAGATCCCGGAAGGGTCATCATCGGCTGCCCCGGAAATTAAACCGGGCCCGAGGTTGGAAAAGAACTCTCCACTCTGCCTCCCGGATGACCCTTGGGATGTGTGTTTGTTTTCGACTCAAAAAACATTATACCGTGCCAGGAACAGGTCGGATCATCACAAGGCCCTGGTGCTGCGTGGTTCGATCACTCTCACGTGACCGAGCCGGCTCGCAACAGACTTCCTTGAACTGGGATTGAGAGCGGGGATCAAATCCAGGCTTATGCCAGGCGTCTTTCGAGATACAGCTATAAGCTACCATTATGATGTAAGATTAAGTTCAAAAGTGGTCTACCAAACCGCGCAGTAGACGGTTGCTAAAGCAGCTAGCCCTCAAGGAGATTAAAAGAATGAATAAATACATACTGACTATTGCAGCATTGGTCCTGATTCTCTCTGCATGTGGTGTTCCAGCAACGGCCACTCTTGCGCGAACTACACTGCCCACTTCTACAATTGCGCCTACAAATACCCCTCTTTCTACAGCAACTTTAATTCCTACTGGAACACCTGCTCCATTATCTACTTTTCCCGCTCCTTACGGTGACATGAGCAATCCAGTATTTGACCCTATGGACGTTAGAATAGATGTGAAAAACGATTCAGTAACTGCTATTTTCTATTTGAAAGATGTGCCTACAGAATTAACTTTTGATAAAGAAAGCGGCGTGGTCACAGGTAGTATTGAGTATATGTGGAAAATTTGCATTGACACTGATAATGACAAGAATACAGGAGCATCGCTAGGATGGTTAGCCGGGGCAGATTATTGTTTATGGGCAGCGCATTTTAAGTCTAGTGGTACTTCAAAAGCCATGCCGATCGAACAAGGAATGCAAGTTAGCGTTAGTGAATTAAACGGCGCGTCAGAGAAGAAAATTTCTGATGGAATAATCGAAGTAGATATAGAAGGAGATGTTATAAAACTTTCTGGAACAATTCCTGGTGTAATTAGTTCATCTCAGTTATATTATGAAATATATGATGGTTATTCTGGAGCAGATATCTCCAGCCCATTGTTTGACCGAATCTTTATCGAAAAATAGCAACTCGAGTTGACATGAACGGGCTAACATAGTGCGCAGGGGCCGATAATTAGCAATAAGAGCTGGCGTATGTTCATCACAATAATCGGGTGTGATATGAAATGCACGCTGGAGCCCGCCCCTAGCCCTCCCCTTATTTAACCCCATCTTTACACCATTCCTATAATCCCGACCACATCTACTCATCTTCATGATAATTGTTTTTTCTAAGATAACAGACTTCGGTGGTTGAACCTCACGCCGAAGCCTATTCGTTATAAGCAAGTATCTTATTTCAATACTTTACGACCGTTTTCATTTTCCTTGCCGAGGCTATCAATTTATATTCTCATAATAAAATAGTTTGACAAAATCAAACCATTTTGGTAATATAAATCAATATAAGCAAGTCGTTCCATCTCATATTAAATCTTCGGAGTGAAGCATGTCTCTTGCAAATCTATCCGATCGCCTTCGCCGCCCTCTCGTCGCGCCGCTTTCCCGTTTTGGGCACAACGATCTGCTGCTGGCAGGTGGAAAAGGCGCGAACCTGGGCGAGTTATCACGCGGAGGGTTCGACATACCGGCCGGCTTTGTCATTACCACAGCCGCTTATGACCTGCTTTTGCAGGACAAGGACCTGCGTTCCCGCCTGGAGGCTTTCGTCGCTGCCCTCCAACCCGACCAGCCCGAAGCGCTGGCAAAGATCAGCCAGGACATCCGCGACCTATTCGAGCATGTCCCGCTTCCGCCAGAGATAACCGATGAGGTCATGAAGGCTTATCAGCGGCTGGGCGGTGACGGGGTCGCGGTCCGTTCGAGTGCGACCGCGGAAGACCTGCCTGAAGCCGCCTTCGCCGGACAACAGGAAACCTTCCTGAATGTTATCGGCGAACCCGCGCTGCTCGAAGCGGTGCGCGGTTGTTGGGCGTCGCTGTGGTCGGAGCGCGCAATCCTCTACCGTGCTCACCAAAATGTAGACCAGGCGTCCGTTAAACTGGCGGTGGTGGTGCAGCGCATGGTCCCGGCCGATGCAGCCGGTGTGATGTTCACCGCGGACCCGGTCAGCGGCCTGCTGAACGTGGTGGTGATCGACGCGAACCCGGGGCTGGGCGAAGCCGTGGTGAGCGGCGCGGTCACGCCGGATCATTACGTGGTCGAGAAGCGCACAAAGCGCATCAAGGAACAGACTTCCGGCAGGCGGGAGGTGATCGTGCGCGCCAAAGCCGGGGGCGGTACCGAGCAAGTCACGTCGGATCATTCAGCGGTGGGCGAGGCGGCCCTACCCAAATCAGAGATCAAAAAGCTTGCGCAGTTGGGGGTCAAGATCGAGACGTTTTACCGCAAATACCAGGATATCGAATGGGCATGGATCAAGGAAACCCGTACAACCGGGAAGTTCTTTATCCTGCAGGCGCGGCCGATCACTGCTTTGCCGAGGCCTCTGAAAGTCACCGGAGCGATGCGGCTGATCGTCCCCATGCTGGCGGAGATGTGGCCGGTGCGTCCCTATCCGCTGGACGTGACGACTTTTACAGGCGCAGTGGAACGCAGTATCGGCAATCTGCTGACCGCCATGATCGGCAAGGATGCGCCGAACCCGGACGAGGCCTTGTTTGAGGAGGAGGGCGTGGTGGTGCGCTTCCAACCACCCAAATTCTATCCGTCGCCGCTGGTGATCATCAATCCCCTGCTTGCCCTGTGGCGGACGCGCCATTATGACCCGTCACGCTGGGAAGCCGACCCGTTATTGCGTGAGTATATAACCGGGGTGAACGAACTCGATGGGCTGAACCCGGGATCGCTGACCTGGGCGCAGAATATCGAGGCGCTGCATGAGGCGCTGGGCCTGATCCCGCGCGGCATGAAGGTCCGCGAGCTGTATCTGCCCCAGGCGCTCCTGGGATTGGGACTGTTATGGATGCTGCTTAAGCTGGCGGGCCGCGGGGCTAGCCTTTAGCGAGTTGGTCTCGGGCGTACAGACCAAGACGACGGAAACCAACCTGGCGCTGGAGGCGTTGGCCAGGCAGGCCCGGTTTGACGCGGGGCTGAGAGAGGCATTTGCCCGGAATGAGGTGCGCGAATTAGGATCGGTCCTAAAGGGCTCACCGGCAGGGCAGGCTTTTCTGAAGGACCTCGATAATTTCCTGGATCGATACGGCCACCGCGAGACGGTGCTCACGATTTCAGAACCGGCCTGGAAGGATCAACCCGAGATCGTGCTCGGGATTTTGAAAGTGCTGGTGAGCGTGGGGCCAAAGCAGGAGCAAAATAACGGAGCCTGGCAGCGGGCACGGGACGAGTTACTGGCACATTCGATGCTGGGCACGAAGGCCCTCCGCAACCTGTTCCTGAAGTCGCTGGGCAATGCGCGTGCACTTTTTCAAATCCGCGAGGACACCCATTTCTATTTGACGTTATCCCAGCCGCCCATCCGGCACATGGCCCTCGAACTCGGTCAGCGCCTGGAAAAGGCCGGCGCGCTCGAGACGGCAGCGGATGTATTTCATTTGCGGCTGGAAGAGCTTAAATCGGTAGGCGACACGTGGCCGCTGCCTTCCCATACCATTGACCGGATCAGAGAGCTTGTTTCACGCCGCAAAGCCAAGCGCAAATCGCTGGGGGATACGCCGATGGTGGACCCGCGCTTGCTGGCCCTCGCTCCGCGGAAGGGCAGGGAGCAGGATGTGCTTTTAAGCGGTTCATCGGGCAGCCCGGGCATGGCAAGCGGCCCGGTGCGGATCATACTGGATGCTTCCGAGTTCGGAAAATTGCGGCAAGGGGATGTGCTGGTGGCCCCGGTCACCAACCCGGCCTGGACGCCGCTTTTCCAGCATGCGGCGGCGGTGGTCGTGGATACCGGAGGCTCTGCTTCGCATGCCGCGATCGTGGCCCGTGAATACGGCGTACCGGCGGTGATGGGCACGGTAAACGGCACGCGGCAGCTGCAAGATGGACAATGGATCAGGGTGGATGGCTCGCGCGGCCTGGTCCTGAAAGCGGAGGAGCCGAAATGAAACCCGTGAAAAATACGGCGCAAAGCCGGCCCCAACTCGTCGGCGCGATCGTGCAGGCCTATATGGATTTGTTCGTGATCATGCAGTTCAATGCGGTCTCGCACTGGCTGATGCTCGAACTGACGTTTGCGCAGGCCAGGGCTGTGATCATCCTGGCGGCGAACAAGGCCATGACCGTCAGCCAGCTGGCGCGCATGCTGGGCGTTGGGAACCCCACGGCCAGTATCCTGGTGCAGCAACTGGTGGCGCGCGGCCTCGTGGTCCGCACGGAGCATGAGACCGATCGACGCCAGACGGTGGTGACTCTCAGCGAGCAGGGCGCAGAGATCGGTGAAGGACGTCGCAAGCGAGCGCGAGAAACAGTGGCAGCGCTGGCTGGTTAACCTGAGCGATGATGATTTGAGCGCGCTTGCACGCGGCCTGAGCGCCCTGACGAATGTGGTAAAGAAAAAGTCGGAGCAGAGCGGCGAACAAACAGCGGTTGAACACCCGGTATTATGATGTGAGGGTGGCAGTGAACGGCGGAGAATAGAACGCGGAAAAACAGGGACGAGACGGATTTACGCGGATTTTTTTTGAAGAAAGAACGAAGAAATAGTATTTTTTTTCTGAAATAAGAACAGGCTTCGGTGGTTGTTCTTCACACCGAAGCCTGTTTCTATTTAACATTAGCTCGAGATAAGGATTTTGGTATTTAGTCACAGAGACCCCACCCCACCTCCCCTTTAGGGGAGGAGAGGATTCCTAATTTTGGGATGTGAACGGGAAAGCACCGTCCACATCCCAAAATTGAGATCAGGACCCGCTTTGCTCGTTTTTGAAAAGGCGTAGAACTCCCAAAACATCTTTAGTAAGTGTCTTATTTCAATACGTTACGAGCGTTTTCATCTTCCTGGCGGAGGCGATCCAGGCCTGTACCTCTTCCAGGTCGGGCAGGCGACGAACCAGCTTCTTCCTCTGGTTGACCCTGCGGAGCGTGTTATAGAGGTTTTCAGCGTTGCGACGGCGAAGCTCTTTCACCGTATCCACGCCGCCCGCTTCGAGCAGGTCGCTGTATTCCGAACCGACGCCAGGCACGCGCATCAGGTCGGCGCGGTTCACCCATTCCAGGATCCGCTCGACGGAGAAGCCGCTCTTTTCGGAAAGCACCTGCCGGCCTTTGCGGGAATCGGCCACCTTCAGCAGTTCGTCGGTCGTATGGATGCCTAATTTCCTCAGCCGCGCGGCATAGGCAGGGCCGATGCCTTCGACCTCTGCGATGTCGTAGCTTTGGGCACGCTTTTTACCGCCCGTCCCCGGAGCCGGTTTGCGAGGCTTGCGCTGCGGAGGCCGTTTCGGTTCGGGGAGCCTTCTCCAGCCAGATGATGCGGAAGCCGTCTTCCAGCTCGCAGTCCTGCCAGTGCTCGAGGCTGCGCTTGAAGGTGCGCTTGCCCTCGATCAATGTGACTCTCAATACCAGCCAATGCCTGCGCCTGTCCCAGGAGTGGATGCGGAGACGCTTTACGCCGCCGATCCGTTCTTTGAACTTCCAATCATAGTACGACCTGCCACCGATCTTTCAGGGTCAGCCAGCGAGGCGCTCCACAGCAGGCGGTTCCTCCGATCGACGATGCCGATCACGCCCCACAGGGGATTGCTGTAGCGATAGAGAGTCCATGCAGCCAGCCCGATCAACAGCAGGAAGACCAGCAGCCCGGTCAGGTACAGCCAATAGGTGCTGAAATAGACCAACCAGATGACCACCAGCACGAGGAAGACGAAGATCAAAAGCCATGAGTTGGTGGATGTTCTCCAATCCCTCTCCTCGTACATGAGCCACAACCAAAGCAGGACCACCAGCCAGATCAGCGCCAGGACCACTGCCAGCCAGCCGGGGAAACCGCCAAAGAAGACCAACCCAGACGACACGAGCAGGACCAACAGTCTCAGCAACAGCCAGAAGGGCACGGGTTCATCTTCATTCCTGTGCGCGCGCGAGCAGCCAGATCACCAGCAGCATGATCAGCAGGACGAGCAGCAGCATGGCAAGGTAAATCCAAAAGCCGCTGAAGAATATCAGCCAGAGCAGCATCAGGAGGACCAACAGGATCACGAGGATCCAGCTCCAAGCGGCGTGACCTGTCATCGTCATCCCCGGAGAGGACTCGCACCAGCAGCACGAACAACAGCAGGATGAGGAGCAGGATCAAGAGCGGCCAGAGCGAGACATCGAAGCACAAGAACCGCCACAGCCCGATCAGCAGCAGGATCAGGATCAGGAGCATCCAGAACGATGAATGTAAATTTCTCTTCTGCTCTTTGCGTTCCTCTTTACGGAGGACCAGCCCGGTCAACAGCAGGAGCAGCAGCAGGATCAACAGCGCCCAGAACAGATAATCCCATTGCCCGCTGCAGCTGTTCGGGCACGGGCGGCGGCGTCGGCTGCGGAGTGCAGACGCTGATCGGGATGTTCTGATCGTACGACCACGCCGCCAAGGGTTGGCCGTTTAGGAGGACACTGGCAGTCACATGCGATTGGATATTCTCCGGTATGACCGGCTTGAGGGTCAGCTGGTATACACCCGTCGCGGCGTCCACCACATCCACCGAGGAAGGGACTGCTTTTCCGCCGGGCTGAGTAACTGATGCCACCTGCCATTGAATCGGCAAGCCGATCCCTGTGCTTTGGCCTGTCCGCACATTGACCACTTGCAGAGGCACGCTCAGCGTTGTATTGACAGGCGTGCATTCACTCGGAGGTTCGGCCAATACCGATACCTGGTCAACCGGCAGGTTGCCTGTGTCACCGCTGCATTTCCAGAGTGAGTTGTTATTTGCGTCTTTCAGTTCAAGGCTTACATGCAGCTGGACCGCATCGGTAGACAGCGGCATCCAGCTCGCCTGGTACTGATCGCCGCTCACGGTGAGCGGCAGCGGCAGGCTTTGACCCGCGTTGGTAAGCCTGGCTTCCAAATTCAATGTATCGCCGGGGTCGTCGGTCGGCAGCACCGGCGCACCCTGGCTGTCCAGCAGGCTGAGCTGGATCTGTGCCCTGCGTAAACTCGGGCAGCGGGTTCGCCTCGGTGGGCGCTTCAAGCTGCGCGCTCACGGCGTAGCGCGGGATGGTGGTGATGGTCCCGTCAATTGAAGAGGTTTTAACCTGGTAGATGCCGGCCAGCGGATCGATCAGCGTCCAGACTTCGATGGCGGTCCCCTTGCCGCTCTGCGTGACGGTAGTGTTATCCGGGACAACCGCCTTCCCCTGGGGGTCGGTCAGCGTGAGGCTGGCGGTCGGGTCGAGCTTATAGTAGGTGAGGCGCAGCGAGTTGACATGGTGCAGCACCTCGCACCTTATACAGCCGCGGGTCGCTCGAGTCGGGAGGGATGGTATTGCTCACCGCGCCGATGATGGAGGTCACGATCTTTTCCATGCGGCTGGTCACCCCGTCCAGTGAGCTTTCCAGCGACACGTGCCCGGGTCTCCGGCAATGTCCTGCCAATAGGGCTGCGTGGCCTGCCAGTATTTGGGGACGATCTTGAAGGCGGTTACGTACAGGCTGTTTTCCGACTGCGACAGGAAGCCCTGCAGGCTGGTTTTCACCTGCTGCATTTCATTCCCCAGGGCAGGCTCGGCCAGCGGACCGTGGATGTCCTCCGGTGTCCCATCGGTTAACAGGAGCATCATGCGATGGACGCAGCTGTTGCTCGAGCCGGCAGCCGGGTCGTTGAACAGGTCGCTCGCCGCCTGGAAGGGCTCGATGAAATGCGTGTATTGGCTTACGCGATAATAATTCGGCTGGGTCTTCAGCCAATCGATGGCCGTGTAAAGCTGGTCTTTTTGTGTTATAGGCAGCCAGCCGGAGTTGTATTTCACGTCCGAGCTGCAGTGGTCCAGGGGATCCGTGGAGATGCAGTGACTGAAATGGAGCACCGCCACTTTGATATCGGGCAGCACCACGGTTGGGTCAACGGTCTTCGCGTCCACGCGCGACCTGGTAATACTCCTGCGACGAGGATATCCACCAGGTTCTTGGCGCCCTGGTCCCGCATAGAAGATGGGTCGTTAAAGCGCATGCTGCCGGTATCATCGATCAGCAGCACCACGCGGATGTCGCAGTATTGGCCCGTGATGCTGTTCGAGCATTGGAGCGGCACGGACAGCGAGGGCTGCGGCTGAACAGACGCGGCCATCCCGGCCCCTGCGGCGGCTTGAAGCCCGAGGGAGGCTAAGAGTATGACAAGAAAGAGTTTAACGAATGGGGCAAGAGCGGTTCTTCGCTTCACGGTTCTCTCTCCTGATATGGTTTTCCCGAAAGAAATTGATAAGATAGCGGTTAACAACAACCAATTGACCCGATTTTCCAAAAAGCCATCTGTTATGACACAGACGGCCTTAAGGGATCAAAAAATAAATATTTTACGAAGAGCACCTACCTTGGCGGGCTCATTTTAGCAAATCCCGATTTGATTTACAACCCTCAGTTTTGTGATTTAACAAACACTGCTTTATTTTGCGATGGGCAGCGTAAACGTGAACGTGCTTCCCTGCCCTTCGCCCGCCGACTCGGCCCGGATGCGCCCGCCCTGCGCTTCGACCAGCGCGCGGGCAATCGTCAGGCCGATGCCGCTCCCGCCGCCGGCTTGACGTGAGCGGGATTTGTCCACGCGGTAGAAGCGGTCGAAGATGTGCGCCAGGTGCTCGGAGGGAATGCCGATGCCCGTATCGCGGACTGCAATTTCAACTTCGCCATTGATCCGTTTCGCAGAAATGGTCGACGCGGCCGCCTTCGGGGGTGTACTGCAGCGCATTGCCGGTCAGGTTGGTCAGCACCTGCATGAGGCGGTCTTCGTCGGCGAGGATACGCGGCAGGTCGGGAGGCAGTTCAAGGTCAAGAGAGATGCGCTTTGTTTGAGCTTGAGGCGTGAGGCGTTTGGCTACGCTCCGCGCGAGAGATGCAACCTCCACGGGGCGGAGGTCCAACTCATAAGCGCGAGCTTCCACACGGCTGAGTTCCTGCAGGTCGTCCACCAGGCGATTGAGCCGGTCCGCCTCGCTGTGGATCTGTTGATAGGTTTCATCGGCGGCGGGCAGCACGCCGTCCATCAATCCTTCCATCGAGCCTTTGATGGCGGTCAACGGGGTGCGCAGCTCGTGGCTGACGTCTGCGATGAGGCGGCGGCGCATCGCTTCGACCTGGTCGAGCTTTTCGGCCATTTGATTAAAGCGCAGGGCCAGCTGGGCAAGCTCATCCTCACCGTGCACCTGCAGGCGTTCATCATAGCGCCCGTCGGCAATGCGCTGTGTGGCAAGTGACATGGCAGCCACGGGCGCGATCACACTACGGCTGAAAAACAATCCGAGAGCCACGGCCACAACCAAAGCCGCCAGTGCACCATAGGTGAGAGCCTCGTTGAAGCCGGCGCGATAATCGTTGTAGAGCTGGGCCATTGTGGTGGGGCTGCCAAAGCCCTGCCCGCTGCCCAACCCTTGCCCGCCAGACCCCTGCCTTCCCAAGCCCATCATCCCACCGTTCGGGCTCCCCAGCATCCCGCCCATATGGCGATTGAAGGAGGCGGGCAGGATGAACTGGCTGGCAGCGACCAACACCACAGCACCCACCACGATGACGACCAGGTAGGAGAGTAAGAGCTTTGCGCCCAAGTGACGACGGAAGTAATCGGTCATAATTCCTCGGAATAGCTAAAGGGGTTCATCTTCGAAGCGATAGCCAACGCCGCGTACGGTGACGATCAGATCATCACGTCCAAGCTTCTGGCGCACGTGGCCCAGGTGCACGTCCACCACGCGCATCTCGCCGAAATACTCCCCACCCCAGACTTTTTCCAGCAGTTGTTCGCGTGTTACCACTCGCCCACGGTTTTCCGCGAGCGCCTTCAGCAGATCGAACTCGACGGCGGTCAGATCAACCGGCTTCTCATCCACGCTGACCTTGCGCGCGCCGGTATCCATCCGCAGATGGCGGAAAGACAATACGCTCATCCCGGAGCCTGAAGCGGCGGGGGTTTGGATGCGCCGGAGCGCCGCTTTGACGCGCGCCGTCAGCTCGCGGGGGCTGAAGGGTTTGGTCACGTAATCGTCCGCTCCCACCGAGAGGCCCACGATCTTATCGGTCTCCTCGGTTTTGGCCGTGAGCAGGATCACGTACACTTCTGATTCGCGGCGCAAGCGTGAGAGCAGCTCCAACCCGTCCATGCCGGGCAGCATGATATCCAGGATAACCAGGTCGGGCTTGAAAGCGCGCGCGGCTTTGAGACCCGATTGCCCGTCAATGGCAGTGTGCACCTCGTAGCCTTCCGGTTTGAGGTAGGCGGTTACGAGATTTACAATGGAGGGTTCGTCGTCTATCACAAGGATTTTTGCCATGAGAGCTGCTCGATTGCCTTAAGGTTAATGTCCGATAGTGACTGTAGGTATACTACTGTCCCTTCGGTTCCCCGGACACCGAAGGTGCAGGTATACTTCGTGCGAACTTCAGTCCAGATGAAACTGACGCGCGCGACCAGTCTGATCATCAGCGCAAGTGCGAACCGGTTACTTGGATTCTTCGATAAAAGTTCCATGCCAGGTGTGGAGGAAGACCTGTCCACTAAAACCATTGACACTTAACATTCCGGTGACCTTGCCAACTTTCGAGAAGTCGAGGGTGTAATATCCGTAGAACTGCATGGGGTCATTAGCGGCGATGGTTCCGGGCTGATATTGGTCGAGATAAGCCTGGGCGTTCTTGATGGCCTGGTCTTTTGTTACGGTCATATCCGGCGAGACATCCGCCGGGGTCGTAGATTGGTAATTCGAACCGTTCCATCATGCCATGCCGCCCAGCCGCACCTATGCCAAACATCATTCCACTGTGGTTGAGGCCGCCATACTTGAGGTTCCACATCATGTTGGGGCCATATTCCGGGTAGGCGATCTGCGAGACCGGGTCTACCAATAGTTCGAACGCGCCCAAACCCGTGTCGCTTTCCTTCACGACCACATAGGCATTATTATCGAAGATCATGACCTCTCCGATTTCGAATCCTTGAATGTTGAGGGATTGGATATATTTCCCCGCAGCCTGCTTAGCCTGGTCAACCGTAAGGGGAGTGGCGTTGGAAGCCGTCCCGTTATTCAAGCCGTAGCCATTCATCATGCCCGGGTCCCATGCCGTAACCGCCGCGGCCTGTACCCATCATGCCAGGCCCTATGCCATAACCGCCAGCCGTCCCTGGACCATAAGAATTGTTATTGTTCGTACCATATACTGGCACACCTGTGCTGGTGCCAGGTGCAAATGCCATCATGCCCGGGCCAAAGACGGAGGCGCGGGCGTACATGGTTCCGAAGAAAAAGATGCCGCCCGCTAAAGCGAGGATGGCGATGACGATCAGGATCGTGCTCAAAGTCTTGTTCATGGATGATCTCCTATCGGGTTTGCTGTTTTATGACATCAGTATAGGTTCCTCCCTTGAAGCAGGCATAAAGCGATTATGAAGATCGTGTAAAGACTTTTGTGGGGTAAAAATGCCGCAGACCCCCTGAATAGCATATATTTTGACTTCGTATTTACTGGTGGTGATACTGCTTCGCATACTTCTACAAAAGGCTGTGAATAGATACTTGACTTAATTCGAACACTTGTGCTAGAATGTTTTTCGCCGCCTGGAGAGGAGTAAGTAACGATATGAATGCAAATGCCTTTCGCCATTTCTACGACTATCACTTCACTGAAAATCGCAACATATGGGATACCTATATCACTTCACTATCCCAGGAACAGTTCACGCAAAATGCAGGCTACTCTCATGGGTCTGTCCGAAACCAAATTGTTCATCTCATGAGCGTTGATGATACATGGTTTAGCGGATTGCGAGGCGTCGAAATCCCAAAATCGCCTAACCCCGCTGACTTTGACGATCGGAAAACCATTCGTGCACGCTGGGATAACGTTGAGCAAAATATGCGCGATTATCTGGCAAAACTGCGGGACGATATGTTATTCGAAAAACCGTTCGCAGAGGGAGAAGACAAAGATCTTATACTGTGGCAGGTGCTTCTCCATGTAGCCAATCATGGTACGGATCATCGCGCACAACTTCTCAGGTTACTAAACGATTTGGGAGTCAAAACAACGTCTCAAGATTACATTTTCTACGTCTATGACCACCCATAGACGCTTCTCCTGGATTACTGGGACCTGCAATACATTTTGCTTAAGGTGAGTTAATACAGAACTTCCCCGCCCGTTGAGGAGTTTTGCTCCTGGTCAAGTGGACAGGAGCTTACATTTTTTACGAGAGTGGCACCAAAGAAAAAGATTTAAGGTAGCTATTTGTTGACAATTCACACATATAAGAGTATAAACCTGCCCAATATGAGCAAGATGAATCCTGCATTTGTTTTTGAGGCCAACGCTAAGCGCCTGCCCACGTCCGGAATCTTCGATAGTCGGAATCTGTGGGCCTGCGCTGGTTAATCAGAAAGACATAAGCTAACGCTTCACGTCTATTTTCTATTACCAACGCGCTCTCCGATATCGGAGAGCGCGTTTTTTTGTTTAAGAAAAGGAGCCTGTATCATGGTCGAAATCCTGGATACCACCCTGCGCGAAGGCGAACAAACGCCTTATGTCAACTTTACCATCGATGAAAAGGTCGAGATTGCGCGGATGCTCGACCAGTGTGGGCGTGGACATGATCGAAGCGGGCGACCCGTCCGTTTCGCCGAGCGTGGCCAAGGCCATCCAACGCATCGCCGGGCTGGGGCTCAAAGCGGAGATCGTGGCACATTCCATCGCCGCACGCGTCCGGCATCGATAAGGCCAAAGACTGCGGGGCGGACAGGGTCGCCATCTTTTATGCCACCTCGAAAATCCACCTGGATGCCAAGCTGCATAAAACGCAGGAACAGGCGATCGAGATCATCTGCGACCACATCGCCTATGCCCGCAGCCTGGGCCTGAAGGTGCGTTATACGCCGGAGGATGCCACCCGCACCGATTTCGAATTCCTGGTGAAGGTCTGCAACGCAGCCATCGAGGCCGGGGCGGACCGCATCAGCTTCGCAGACACGCTGGGGATCATGCAGCCGCACAGCATGTTCGAGCGGGTGTGCGCCCTGCGTGAGCGCTTGTCGGATTGCAAGATAGACCTGCACTGCCACAACGATTACGGCCTGGCGCTGGCGAATGCCATGGCGGGCATCCGCGGCGGCGCGGACTGCATCCATACCACGGTGAACGGCCTCGGCGAGCGGACGGGCATCCCCGACCTGGCGGAAACCATCGTTGCCTTTCATAACCTGGAGGGCGATCAGAAGTACAACATCCAGCCTTTGATGGATATTTCGGGCTATCTCGAAAAGGTCTCCGGGTTCTTCATGGCTCCCAATAAACCCATCACCGGACAGAACGCCTTTACGCACAAAAGCGGCGTCCACAGCAACGGGGTGCTCAAGGACCCGCGTACCTATGAGCCGTTCGACCCGGCCATCCTGGGCCGGGAGCGCAAGATCGTGATCGATAAATATACCGGCAAGAGCGCCGTGGCTGCCCGGCTGGATGAATACGGCATCGAGGTCAGCCCGGCGGAACTGGAAGTGATCGTCACGCGCATCAAAAACCTGGGCGATGAGCGCAAGCAGTTGTTCGACACGGACATCATCGAGATCGCCGAACGCGTGACCGGGCGGGAGATCGATGTGATCCCGCATGATATCAGCGCCATGGTGATGCTGGAAGTGGAATCCCATGTATACACCACGTCGGTGGTGCGCCGGCTGCGCGGGTTCAAGAATGTGAACTACGTCTACGAGCTCACGGGCGATTATGACATCAACGCTTTTGTGAACGTGGAGAACGTGATGGCGCTTGAACAACCTGATCGAAGAGATCCGCACGGTGGTCGGGGTGAAACGCACCGAGACACGCATGGTGCTGAAAAAATACAACGGGAAGGCTGAGTGATCGAAATGAGGCTTCCGCATGGCTTATGGGAGAGTGTTCCTCCGGTAGTGGAAATTCACCGGAGATGAACAGAGATAAACAAAGATGAAGGCCAATTTTTTTCTGCGTGCTTGGCGGTTTCTATGCATCAAGGCCATCCGCAAAGGCGGAATGGATTTTTCTCGCTTTGGCCTTCCCGAAAAATCCGCGTTTATCCGCGTTGATCCGTGTCCAGTTTATAGATTTGCCAGTTGGACAGACCAAATCGAAAGAAGGAGAGATTATGGGTACTTTGATTGAAGAGATCCTTTCCCGCAAAGCCGGGCATGACGTGCATGCCGGTGAGATCGTGCTGGTGGACGTGGATTACATCATGAGCCACGACAATACCACCCCGCTTGCCATCAAGGCCTTTAAGGAGATCGGCAAGCCGATCCTGGATAAGGAGCGCATCGTGATCCATTTCGATCATGCCTATCCGGCGCCGAATATACTGGCAGCCGAGAACCATAAGAAGATCATGGAATTCGTAAAAGAACAGGAACTGCCCTACCTGTTCAAGCAGGGTGTATGCCACCAGGTGATGATCGAGGAAGGCTTTGTCACGCCCGGGTCCATCGTCATCGGCGCCGACTCGCATTCCAATACCTACGGAGCCATGGGCGCCTTTGGCACCGGACTGGGCTCCACCGAGATCGGCGTGGCCTGGGTGACCGGGAAATGCTGGTTCAAGGTGCCGGAGACCCTGCGGGTGGAACTGCATGGCAAGACCCAGCCGGGAGTTTATGCCAAGGATGTGATGATCCATATCGCCGGCCTGCTGGGCATGGACGGCGCCACCTATCGTTCCGTGGAATTCGGCGGGGACTACATCGATAACCTGCCGGTGCATGAGCGCATTATTTTTCCGAACATGTCCACCGAGATCGGCGCGAAATGCGGATTGATCGCCGCCGACCAGGTCACGCTCGACTACCTTGAAAAGGAGACACCGGCTCAAGGTCCGTTCGAAATGATCCTGCCGGTGAACCCGCATTACGAGCGTGTGCTGGAACTCGATGTTTCCGAGCTTGCGCCGCAGGTCTCCTGCCACCCGGATGTGGACAACGTCAAGCCGCTGGACGAGGTGACCGGGCTGGAGGTGCAGGAGGTCTATATCGGCACCTGCACCAATGCCCGTTATGAAGACCTGGAGATCGTGGCGAACATGCTCAAAGGGAAAAAAGTCCACCCGTATACACGCGTCATCGTCACCCCGGCCAGCGCGCGCATCTACAAGAAGGCCCTGCAGAACGGGCTGATCGAGATCCTGATGGATGCGGGCTGCACGGTCACCGGCTCAGGCTGCGGCGCGTGCATCGGCCGTCACGGCGGGATCCTGGCGGCCGGCGAGCGGGCCCTCACCACCATGAACCGCAACTTCATCGGACGCATGGGCAGCCCGCTATCGGAGATCTACCTGGCCAGCCCGGCCACCGCGGCTGCCACAGCGCTGACCGGCAAGATCACCGACCCACGACCCTACTTTCGAGGAGGCCTGACATGGGAAAAGCCTGGAAATTTGGAGAGAACCTCAACACGGACGAGATCATCCCCGGCCGGTACAACATCACCATCGACCCGCTCGAGCTTGCAAAGAATGTCTTCTGCGAGATCAAACCGGAGTATGCCAAAAATGTCAAAGCGGGTGACGTGGTGGTTGGCGGGCAGAACTTCGGCTGCGGCTCCTCGCGTGAACATGCGCCGATCGCCATCAAAGGCTCACAGGCCTTATGCGTGATCGCACCTTCCTTTGCGCGCATCTTCTTTCGCAATGCCATCAACATCGGCCTGCCGATCCTGGAATGCCCCGAAGCCTCCGCCGATATCGAGGAAGGCGACGAAGTGGAGGTCGACCTCGCCAACGGCCGCATCATCAATCACACCAAGGATCACACCTATCAAGCGCAGCCCCTGCCGGCCTTTGTGATAAAGATCGCCGAGGCAGGCGGCATCGTCAACTTTCTCAAAGAGCATGAGATCGAGGACCTGTTATGAGCTACCGCATCTGCCTGCTGCCCGGCGACGGCATTGGGCCGGAGGTCATTGCCCAGGCGGAAAAAGTGCTGCAGGCGCTCGACCTGCAAATTGAATTCGAGCACGGCGATATCGGCTTCGGCGCCTATAAGAAGCACGGCACGCCCTTGCCCGAATCCACGCTGGATGCGATCCTTGCAGTCGGATGCCGCCTTGTTCGGGGCGGTGACCACACCGCCGGATATCCCCGGCTATTTTTCACCGGTCGTGCGCATGCGGCAGACACTTGGACTTGTATGCCAATGTGCGTCCCTGCCGTTCGTTCGACCATCCCGCCTCGCGGCCCGGGATCGACCTGGTGATCGTGCGTGAGAACACCGAGGATCTGTACAGCGGCGTGGAGCGGGTCGAAGACAACGGCAACCGCGCGATCGGTGAAATGATCATCACCCGCCGGGCCTCCGAAAGGATTGCCCGCAAGGCCTTCGAACTGGCGCGCGCCGAGGGCCGGCATAAAGTCACCATCGTGCATAAGGCCAATGTCCTGCGCCAGACCTGCGGCCTGTTCCGCCGGGCAGCCCTGGAAGTCGCCAGTGAATATCCCGAGATCCAGACCGAGGAAATGCTGGTGGATACCTGCGCCATGGAATTGGTGCGCGCACCCGAGCAGTTCGAGGTGATCGTCACGACCAACCTGTTTGGCGACATCCTGAGCGATGAGGCCTCCATGCTGGTCGGAGGACTGGGCGTGGCCTGTTCCGGGAATATCGGCTCGCAGGCTGCTGTCTTCGAGCCGGTGCACGGCAGCGCGCCGGACCTTGTTGGAAAGCATAAGGCCAACCCGATGGCGACCTTCCTCTCTGCCGCGATGATGCTCGACCATATCGGCGAAGCCGCCAGCGCCCGGCGGCTGCGCCAGGCCGTCCTGGACTGCATTGCGCAGCAGAGCCGTCACACCGGACCTGGGCGGCACACTGAGCACCGAGCAAGTGACAGAGCGTGTGCTATCGCGCGCTCGAAAATATCCCCGAAAGGAAATAACGCATGACCCGTATTGGTTTTCTTATGACCCGCCTGCGCCCCGAGGAGAAACTCCTGCTGGAAGAATTAGCGCGCCGCCCCAAGGTGGAGATCGTCCGGATCCTGGACGGCGAGACGTACTTCGATATCTCAAAACCCTCCTGGGAGGTTGATGTGCTTTTCGAACGGTCCATCTCCTATTCGCGAGGCCTGTATATCTCCCGGATCTTCGAAGCGCAGGGCGTGCCCGTGATCAACCCGTCCGTGATCGCCGAACGCTGCGGCGACAAATACGTCACCAGCCAGATCCTGGTCAGGAACAACATCCCGACGCCGCGCGTGCTGATGGCCTTCGACGAGGATTCCGCCATGGCCGCCATGGACCAGGTGGGCTACCCCTGCGTGCTCAAACCGGTGATCGGGTCGTGGGGGCGGCTGCTGGCCAAAGTGGACGACCGCTCGGCAGCCCAGGCTTTCATCGAACATAAAGCCGCGCTGGGCGTCAACCACCAGGTCTTTTACATCCAGGAATATATCAACAAGCCCGGGCGCGATATCCGCGCCTTCGTGATCGGCGATGAGACCATCTGCGCCATCTACCGTTCCTCGGAAAGCTGGATCACCAACACGGCCCGCGGCGGGGTTGCCACCAACTGCCCGGTCACGGACGAGATCGCCGACCTGTGCCAGCGCGGCGCACAGGCCATGGGAGGCGGACTGCTGGCGCTCGACTTGTTCGAGACCGAGAACGGCCTGACCATCAATGAGATCAATCACACCATGGAGTTCCGCAACAGCATCACCACCACCGGAGTCAACATCCCGGAGAAGATGGTGGATTATGTATTGGCCCAGGCAAAGGTAATGGCCTGATGAGGCGATTTGTACACGGATAACACGGATTTAACGGATTTACGCGGAAAATCTTGAAAAAAAATCCTTATTTGTCTGTGAAATCCGCGTTCAAAATAGAAGGCAGCAAAGACTTAAGAGACTCTCTGAGGCTGACAGGATCATCTATGCAAACATAAACAGCCCAACTCTAAATGCGGATCGGGATTCGGCTGCCAAAAGAGCAGCCAATCAGTTTAGAATTTCAAAAAAGATTTTCCAAAACAGCATTGACATATTTGCGGTGGGTGGTAGAATACCGCCCAATATGTTAAGGCTTTTTGTGAGCCCGCGTACCCGTCGTCCGCATCCACTTCTCCGTGAGAAGGTTGGATCTTTTTTGGTTCGGATGATGGAATAGGCAGGCAATACAAAAGCGCACCTGCCGGTGAACCCAAACAGCCCTCCTTCTCGGAGGGCTGTTTTATTTTGCTTCAAGGAGCTGTTATGAAAACCAAACCAAAACCGCAAGTGAAGAAGATCGTCCTGGCCTATTCCGGAGGATTGGATACGTCTGTGATCGTGCCCTGGCTCAAGGAGAATTATGCCTGTGAGGTCGTCTGCTTTTGCGCCGACGTGGGCCAGGGCGACGAAGACCTGCGCGGCCTCGAGCAGAAAGCCATGAAGAGCGGGGCCAGCCAGTGCGTGATCAAGGACCTCAAGGAGGAGTTCGCGGCAGATTACCTGTTCCGCATGCTCAAAGCCGGGGGCATCTATGAACACAAATACCTGCTGGGCACTTCGGTGGCGCGGCCGCTGATCGCCAAGCACCTGGTGGACGTGGCTCATCAGGTGGGCGCGGATGCCGTCGCTCACGGCGCGACCGGCAAAGGCAACGACCAGGTGCGCTTCGAGCTGACCGTCATGGCGCTCGACCCGCGCTTGAAGATCATCGCTCCCTGGCGCGAATGGGAGATACGCTCGCGCGAAGACGCCATCGCCTTTGCCGCCAAGCATAACGTACCGGTCACCGCCACCATCAAGTCCATCTACAGCCGCGATTCGAACCTGTGGCATATTTCGCATGAAGGCGGGCTGTTGGAAGACCCGTGGAACGAGCCGGAAGAATCCATGTATCAGATCAGCACTTCCCCTGAGAATGCCCCGGATGAAGCCGCAGTACGTCACGATCGAATTCGAGAGCGGCACGCCCCGTGGCGGTGAACGATGAAAAGTTGTCGCCCGCCAAGATCGTCGAAAGGCTCAACGCCATCGGCGGCACGCACGGCATCGGCCGCGTCGACCTGGTGGAGAACCGCCTGGTGGGGATGAAGTCTCATGGTGTTTACGAGACACCCGGCGGAACGATCTTGTTCCATGCCCATCGCGAACTTGAAGTCGTTGATCCTCGACCGCGAGACCATGCATTTCAAGGAGATGGTGGCGGTCAAATATGCCGAGCTGACCTATAACGGCTTGTGGTTCACGCCGCTGCGCGAGGCCATCGATGCGTTTGTGGATTCAACCCAGGGTCCCGTTACCGGCACCGTGCGGCTCAAGCTCTACAAAGGCAATATCATCGCCGCCGGGCGCAAGTCGCCGTTCAGTTTATATCGCGAAGATTTTGCAACCTTTGGCCAGGAGGATGTCTACGACCAGAGTCACGCGGAAGGATTTATTCGTTTATTCGGTTTATCGATGAAGGTACGCGCTCTCAACGGGCTGCCCGTCTCCGGCATGGACATGCCCAAACCCGATTACTCACGGTTCAAACGTGACTGAAGGAGAAGGCATGAGCAAGATGTGGGGCGGGCGCTTCGACGAAAAGCTGGACCCCTCGGCCCGGCAGTTGAACTCGTCGCTGCCGGTGGACTGGCGCCTGGCTGTGCAGGATGTGGAAGGCAGCCTGGCCTGGGCGCAGGCCCTGCAAAAGGCGGGCGTGCTGCTCGACGACGAGCACGCTCAGATCAACAGCGGCCTGCACTCTATTTTGGACGAGCTTTCGAACGGGACGTTTCCTTTTGCCCCCGATGACGAAGACATCCATAGCGCGGTCGAGCGGCGCCTCACGGAATTGATCGGCCCGGCAGCCGGTAAATTACATACCGGGCGCAGCCGCAACGACCAGGTTGCCACTGACTTCCGGCTTTGGATGCTGCAGTCCCTGCCCGGCATCCAAACCGAGTTGGCGGATCTGCAATCGGTGCTGATCGGCTGCGCCGAAGCGGCGGGCGAGACTCTCATGCCGGGCTATACACACCTGCAACGCGCACAACCCATCCTGCTGGCTCACTGGTGGCTCTCACACTTCTGGCCGCTCGAACGTGACCGCGAGCGGCTTGCCGAATTAGCCAAGCGAGTTTCCGTGCTGCCCCTGGGGTCGGGTGCGCTGGCCGGTACGCCCATCCCCGTTGACCGCACTGCGTTGGCGGAGGCGCTTCATTTTAGTATGCCTTCTCCCAACAGCCTGGATGCCGTTTCAGACCGCGACTTTGCCGCAGAGTTCCTGTTCTGCGCCGCGCTGATCGGCGTGCATTTGAGCAAGCTGGCCGAGCAGGTCATCCTGTTTACCAGCACGGAGTTCGGCTTCTTCGAGCTCTCCGACTCCTTTTCAACCGGGTCGAGCCTGATGCCCCAGAAAAAGAATCCCGATGTGTTCGAGCTGACGCGCGGCAAAGCCGGTGTGCTCATCGGCCAGTTGGTGGGGATGCTATCCGTGCTGAAAGCACTGCCCTCCACGTATGACAAGGACTTGCAGGAGGATAAGGCGCTGGTCTTCGCGGCTTACGACATAGTAGGGAGCACCCTGCCGGTGCTGGCGGGCGCGCTGCAAACCTTAACGCTTGGCCCGGAACGTATGCGCTCCGCCATCGATTCGTTCATGATGGCAACCGACCTGGCAGATTACCTGGTGGGCAAGGGAGTCCCGTTTCGCGAAGCGCATACATTGGTGGGCAAAGTCGTCCGTGCCGCCTCGGACGAAGGCTTGGGACTCGAGTTGTTACCCATCGAACGGTATCAGGCCATCTGTCCCGCGTTCGAAGCAGATGTATACGCAGTCCTTGACCCGATGAAGTCCGTTGAACGCAGGAACGTCATCGGAGGCACGGCTCCGAGAGTCCGTAAGAAAGCAGATCCAAAATGCAAAAGAATTAATGAAGAAATGAATTTGCGGGTCATTGCGAGCCGCCGTTCTTGCTCTTGGCGGCGTGGCAATCCACTGTTTAGACAAGAGATATCCTGAATAAAGCGAGATTGCACACTTTACGGCGGAAGAACGCCGCCTACTCAACCGGCTCGCAATGACAAATGAATACGATAGTGTTTCAAAAATAATCAAACCAAGGAGAAAAGAATGAACAACAACGTTTCCTGTATCGAATGCGCGGCCGAGATCAACCTGGCAGAGAACACCGAAGTGGGCGAGATCATCGTCTGCCCCGATTGCGGAGTGGACCTGGAGGTCGTCTCCCTGCAGCCCGCTGCCGTCCAACCGGCTCCCATGGAGCAAGAGGACTGGGGCGAGTAACCGCATGCGGAACCGCCTGCATATCGGCGTGCTCTATTCGCGCGTGCGCGTGGAAGAAAAATGGATCTTTGCCGCGCTGGAAAAGCGCGGCATCGATTACGAGCGTCTCGACGACCGGACGATCTCTTTCGACCTGGATAACCCGCAGCCGTGGCGGGCGTTCGATGCCGTGCTGGAGCGCAGCATCAGTTTCACCAGCGGGCTGAACGCCCTGCGCGTCCTGAACGCCTTCGACGTGCCCACCGTGAATACCGCGGCGGTGGCCGAGATCTGCGGCGACAAGCTCACCACTTCCGCCATGCTGGCCCGCGGCGGGTGTGCCTCAGCCTCACAACGTGGTTGCGTTCACGCCCGAGGCGGCACTGGCGGCCATCGAAACCTTTGGCTACCCGGTGGTGCTCAAGCCGGTGGTCGGGTCCTGGGGCAGGCTGTTAGCGAAGGTCAATGATCGCGATGCCGCAGAGGCCATCCTGGAGCATAAGTCCATGCTCGGGCTCGGTGCAGCACTCGGTGTTTTACATCCAGGAATACATCGCCAAGCCCGGACGTGACATCCGCGCCATCGTGGTCGGCGACCGCGTGCTGACCGCCATCTATCGCAAGTCGGAGCACTGGATCACCAACACCGCCCGGGGCGGCGAAGGCGAGCTGTGCCCGCTCACGCCGGAGATCGAAGCCCTGTGCCTCAAGGCTGCGGCAGCGGTGGGCGGCGGCGTGCTGGCTATCGACCTGGTGGAACATCCTGAGAAGGGATTGGTGGTGAACGAGCTCAACCACACCATGGAGTTCCATACCGCCCAGCCCATCAGCGGCGTGGATATCGCCGACGAGATCGTGAGCTACGTGCTCGAAGTCGCGGAGTACCAGCGCACAATGAATATCTGTCCTTCATTAAAGAACACTCCATTTCGGAGAATAAAAGGATTTCTTTCATTCTCAAAAATCGTACATCCTTTGATCAATCTAACGTTATTACCTGTTGCTTCTGAAAGAATACCGGAATTCCTTTTCGTCCTCTCCGTGATAACGGAAGGGAAAAGCTCATGCGAATCGGTATCGCGACCGTATCACTGCCCGTAGCGGCATCCTCTCGCCGCTACGGTTTACCTAAACTCAGCAAGACCAAGGAGTTCAGCATGGTCAGTGTTTCCATAGTAGGCGGGTCCGGCTACGGCGGCGGCGAATTGCTCCGCCTGCTGCTCAGCCACCCGCAGGTCGAAGTCAGGCAGGCCACTTCGCAATCGCACCTGGGCGAATACGTCTACCAGGTGCATCCGAACCTGCGCAAGCAGACCAAGCTCAAGTTCAGCGACCCCGGGCAGATCGAGCCGGTGGATGTGTTGTTCCTGGCCCTGCCGCATGGGCAGGCGCAGAAGCAGATTGCAAATTATGCCTCGCTGGCCGGCAAGATCGTTGACCTGTCCGCCGATTTCCGCCTACGAAGCCCGGCCGATTACGAGCAGTGGTACGGCGCCCCGCATGCCGCACCGGAATGGTTGAGCAAATTCGTGTACGGCCTGCCGGAACTGCACCGCGCCGATCTATCAAGTGCCTGTTACGTGAGCGGTGTAGGCTGCAACGCGACCGCCAGCAATCTGGCGCTGCTGCCGCTGGTTAAGGCCGGGCTTATCGACCCATCTGCGCCGGTCATCATCGAAGTGAAAGTCGGCTCCTCGGAATCGGGAGCGGAAGGCAATGCCGGTTCGCACCATGCAGAGCGCGCCAACGTGATCCGCACCTTCTCGGCCTTCGGTCATCGTCATACAGCGGAAGTCATCCAGGAATTGGGCCTGAAGGATGTCACTCTCACTATGACCGCCGTGGACCTGGTTCGCGGCGTTTTGGCGAGCGCGCATGCCAGGGTAAAGCCCGGCGTGACGAACAAGGACCTGTGGAAAGCCTACCGGGCCGTGGCAGATGAAAACCCGTTCGTCCGCGTGGTCAAGGAACAGCGCGGCATCTACCGCGTGCCGGAGCCTAAAGTGTTATCCGGGAGCAACTATGCGGACCTGGGTTTCGAGCTGGACGAGGCCACCGGCCATGTGGTCGCGCTGTGCGCCATCGATAACCTGATGAAAGGCGCGGCCGGCTCCGCGGTGCAGTGCATGAATCTGATGCTCGGCCTGGACGAAACGACCGGCCTGGGCTTTGCGGGTCTGCACCCGATATAAATGTGATGCGTCATTGCGAGGAGCGTTTCCTAGCGACGAAGCAATCTCAAACCAGAATCTTATTGTAAATTTGCATGGAAATTTGAGATTGCTTCACTACGTTCGCAATGACAGGAACCTTGGAACGTTCATAAGAATCTAGCCTTAACGTGAAGACGCTAAGTTGCCAAGTTAGAAAATAAAAGAATCTTTGCGCCTTCGCGACTCGGCGTTAAATCTTTTTTCAATAAACTCGAGGTATTAATCCGGAATAACCTATGTCAATTCAAACTACCATTACAGTAGTGAAACTCGGCGGGACGGAAGGTGTTGATTTCTCCGCTGTCTGCGCCGACGCCGCGGAGCTTCTCAAACAGGGCAACAGGCTGGTGTTCGTGCACGGCGGCTCGGCCGAAGCCAGCGCCCTGGGCGAAGCATTGGGCACGCCGCCGCGCTTCATCACGTCACCGTCCGGTTATACCTCGCGCTACACCGACCGCAAGACCCTGGAGATCTTCGCCATGGCGGTTAAAGGCAAGGTCAATACCTTATTGGTGGAACAACTGCAAATGCTGGGCGTAAACGCCTTTGGCCTGAGCGGCCTCGACGGCCGTTTGATGCAGGCGGCGCGCAAGGACTCCATCCAGAGCGTCGAGAACGGCAAACGCAAAATAATACGCGATGATTACACCGGCAAGGTTGAGAAAGTGGACACCGCACTGCTCAAGATATTGCTGGAGAACGGCTATCTGCCGGTCATCGCGCCGATGGCGGTCAGCCAGAAGGGCGAGGCCTTGAATATCGATGCCGACCGGGCTGCCGCCAGTATCGCTTCGGCCCTGCAGGCCGAGACGCTGGTCTTGCTCACTGCCGTGCCGGGGCTGATGAAAAATTTCCCCGACGAGAGCACGGTGATCCCTCAGCTTTCGCAAAGCCAGCTTCCGGCCGCGCTCGAAGCGGCGCAGGGCCGGATGAAGAAAAAGGTGCTCGGCGCAGAAGAAGCTCTCAAGGGCGGAGTGAAGCGGGTGATCATCGCGGATGGTCGCATTCAAAACCCAATCGTGAACGCATTATCAGGTAAAGGAACAGTGATCCAATGAAAACTTTAACGGCAACTGAAATCATCGAGGCCGAGTCGCACTTCGCCTCGGGGCTGTATACCAAGCAGCCCATCATCTTCGTGCGCGGGCAGGGAGCCTTGCTGTGGGATATTGACGGGGTCGAATACCTGGATTGTAATTCCGGGCACGGCGTGGCGAACCTGGGACATGCGCATCCCAAGGTAGCTGCCGCGCTGGCGGAACAGGCCACTAGGCTGGTCACCCTGTTCGAGAGTTTTTACAATGATAAACGCGCGGCGCTAGTCCAAAAAATGGGGACGCTCGTGCCGGGGCTGGACCGGGTCTTCTTCTGCAACTCCGGCACCGAGTTGATCGAAGCTGCCATCAAATTTGCGCGCATCTCCACCGGGCGCGCCGGTATCGTTGCGACCATGCGCGCCTTCCACGGTCGCACGCTGGGTTCGCTTTCGGCCACCTATAACAAAAAATATCGTGAAGGCTTCGAGCCGCTTGTCCCCGGCTTCAGCCACGTGCCGTATAACAATATCGCCGCGCTGGAGAAGGCCGTTACCGATGAGACCGCCGCGTTTATCGTCGAAGTGGTGCAGGGCGAAGGCGGAGTGTACCCGGCGGATAAAGCGTATATCGAGGCGGCCCGCCGCATCTGTGATGCGCATGAGGCGCTGCTGATCGTGGATGAAGTCCAGAGCGGGTTTGGCCGCACCGGGAAATTGTTTGCGGTGCAGCATACCGGCGTTACGCCGGACATGCTGTGCTGCGCCAAGTCGCTGGCGGGCGGGGTGCCCATCGGTGCGGTCTTGATCGGCCCGAAGATCAAGAACCTCGTCCCGGGTGTGCATGGGTCCACCTTCGGCGGCAACCCGCTTTCCTGCGCCGCGGCGGTGGCTGCCCTGGAAGTCATCGAAGAAGAGGACCTGCCCGGCCAGGCCGCCGAAAAAGGCGCCTACCTCATGGACAAATTATCCGAGATCAACTCGCCGCTGATCCGCGAAGTGCGCGGGCTTGGGATTGATGGTCGGCATCGAGCTGAAACAAAAGGTTCAACCGTATATCAAAGAACTGCAGGCGCGGCATATCCTGGCCTTGAACGCCGGTCTGACGGTGATCCGCCTCCTGCCGCCGCTGGTCATTACCTATGAACAGCTCGACCATCTCGTGGACACGCTGCGCGATGTGCTCAGCACGGACCTCAAAGATGAATGATGCCGCCACGCTGACCGGCCTCGTGGAGCACTTCAGTCCTTCGGGGAGCGAGCGCGATGCGGCTGACTGGCTGGTGGAGCGCATGAAGGCGCTGCATTACTCGGATGCATTTGTGGATGAAGCCGGTAACGCAGTGGGCCTGATGGGAACGGGCCCCAGGCAGATCGTATTGCTCGGGCACATAGACACGGTGCCGGGAGAGATCCCTGTCCGCGTGGAAGAGGGGAACCTGTATGGTCGCGGCTCCGTGGATGCCAAAGGCCCGCTGGCGTGTTTTGTAGATGCGGTCGCGCAAGTCGGCTTGGTGGCGGGTGGCAGATGGTCGTGATCGGTGCGGTGGAAGAAGAACGTGATTCGGATGGGGCGCGTTATGTGGTTTCACGCTACAAGCCGGACCTTGCCATCGTGGGTGAACCCAACCGCTGGGACAGGATCTCGCTTGGGTATAAAGGCAGCGCCTGGGCGCAGGTTGTCGGTCAAGCGCGCGCAGGCCCATTCCTCCAGCGGCGAGCAGACGGCTTGCGAGGACGCAGTTGAATTGTGGCTGGCGGTCAAAGCCTACGCGGATTCATTCAATGGGAATAAACCCCGGGCCTTTGATAAGATCCTGCCCACGCTGCGAGGCCTCGAGTCCGGTGCGGACGGCTTCGAGCAATGGGCAAAGCTGCACATCGGCACCCGTTTGCCTCTGGATGTATCGCCGGAGGATTGGTATACCAAGTTGAGCGAGATCGCGGCCGGTGCGAGTAGTAGAACGGCGCGGCTATGCCGTCCCTGCCTGGGCCTGTGAGAAGAATACGCCGCTGGTGCGCGCCCTGCTCAGCGCCATTCGCTCAGAAGGTGGGACGCCCAGCTTCGTGTATAAGTCCGGCACCGCCGACTTGAACCTGGTCGCGCCGGTATGGAAGTGCCCCGCGGTGGTTTACGGCCCCGGCGATTCCGCTCTCGACCATACGCCCGATGAACATATTTCACTGGAAGAATACGAGAAAGCTGTTGCGGTGCTGGCGGAAGCGCTGAGGCTGGCTCGGCCAGATGATTCGATCTCAAATGTTGGAGCAATTGACTGCATTTCGGCTGCTGTTTCCACTGTTTCTACTGTGATCCCTGTAGAGCCGATGCAGCAGCCTTCACTGATGTTCAATATAGAAAAAATTGTTCTTTCTTTACACCCGCTTTTTATACGCCCTCATCGCAAAGATATAAGCCACGAGCATAATCCCGACACACCACGCAAGAGCAATCCATATATCATTACCAACCGGCTGGCTTGACAACAACGCACGGATGGCGTCCACGATCGAGGTCACCGGCTGGTTTTCGGCAAAGGCGCGAACGACCGGCGGCATCGATGCGGTCGGCACGAACGCCGAGCTGATAAAGGGCAGGAAGATAATCGGATAGGCAAAGGCGCCTGCACCGTCCACCGATTTTGCGGACAGTCCGGCAATCGCCGCGATCCATGTCAGGGCCAGCGTAAACAGCGCGAGGATACCGGCTACGGCAAGCCATGACAGTACCCCTGCCGACGAGCGGAAGCCCATAATGAGCGCTACGAGAATGATGACGACAACCGAAATCGCGTTGGATACCAGCGAGGTCAGCACGTGCCCCCACAGCACGGTGGAACGCGCAATCGGCATGGAGTGGAACCGTTCGAAGATGCCGCTTTGCATATCCATAAACAGACGGTAAGCCGTATAGGCGATGCCGCTTGCAATCGCAATCAGCAGGATGCCGGGCAGCAGGTAATTCACATAGTTATCCGTACCGGTTTGGATTGCGCCGCCTAACACATAGACGAACAGCAGCATCATCGCGATCGGCGTGATGGTGACCGTGATGATGGTGTCCATGCTGCGGAAAATATGGCGCATGGAACGTCCAAGCATCACGCCCATATCGCTGAAAAAGTGTTTCTTTATCGTTTCCATTTACTTTTCCTCCTTTTTGCCGATGATTGCGAGGAATATCTCCTCCAATGTCGGCTGTTTTTCAATATATTCCACCTTTGCAGGCGGGAACAGTTTTTTCAGCTCCGCGAGTGTGCCGTTGGCGATAATCCTGCCCTCATGCAGAATGGCAATTCTGATCGGCAAGCTGCTCGGCCTCGTCCAAATACTGCGTGGTCAGGAATACCGTCGTGCCGTTATTAGCAAGCTCTTTGACAGTCTTCCAAACCTCGATGCGCGCCTCGGGGTCAAGCCCGTTGGTCGGCTCGTCGAGGAAAATGACCTGCGGTTTCCCGACAAGGCTCATGGCGATGTCGAGCCTGCGGCGCATACCGCCCGAATAAGTGGACACCCTGCGGTCGGCGGCATCGGTCAGGCCGAAGCGTTTCAGCAAATCGTCGGCAACCTGACGCGGATCATGGAGGTGCCGCAGCCTGGCAATCATGACCAGATTTTCCCGACCGGTCAAAATCTCATCTACGGCGGCGAATTGCCCGGTCAGGCTGATCGACTGCCGCACATCGTCGTCCTTTGACACAACCTCGAATCCGTTTACGAAGGCGGTCCCGCCGTCCGGTTTCAGCAGCGTGGAGAGGATTTTGATAATCGTTGTCTTGCCCGCGCCGTTGGAGCCGAGCAGGGCGAAAATACTGCCTTTTTCCACCTCGAAATCCACGCCCTTTAGAACATGAAGCTGCTGGTAGGACTTTTGCAGTCCTTTACTTTGAATTGATAAGTTTTGCATCATTGTTAATCCTTAGATAACGGTAACCTTTGACAAATCGGCTCCCAGGCCTTTGAGCGAGGCGTAGGTCAGCTTATCCATCGTCGCGCCCTCAAACCTAATGGTCTTGATGGCATTGTAGTATTTCTTGGTCAGAGAAAACGGCGGTGTAAAGGACACATTTTTAAGTGTCGCACCCTTAAACGTAATTTCGCTCAGCGCCGCATCGCCAAACTTGACGCCAATAAAGGTCAGTCCGTCCAGGTACATCCCTCGCAGGTCACATTGTTTAAAGTCCACGCCGTTAAAGATGCAGTTTTCAAAGATCGTCTTTCTAAGGTCGGTCATGGTCAGCTTTACGTCGATCAGTTTTATATCGGTGAATTTTGCCCGGGTCAGATCTGACGTGCTGAATTCGGTGCGTACAAGAATGGTTTTGTTGAAGCTCGCATCCGTAAGGTCAAGAGCGTAAAAGTTGCAGTCTGTCAGATTTGCACCGTCAAAATTGACTTCGCGCACATCGCTGGCCTTAAACGAGCTGCCGGTCAAGTCCGCGCCCGAAAAGTCGGAGCCGCGCAGCGCGCTGGCTTCAAATTTTCCTTTATGTGCGGTAACGCCCGCGAAGTCGCTCTTTGGCAAGTCGCTCGCGCTGAAGTTGATCAACAACTGTCGCTCCAGCGAGCGGGAGAGGTTAGCAACCTCCTGTACCGTTTGTTCGATGTCGCCAATGCTGTCAATGGTCATCTCAAAAGCGGTTTCATCGTCCTTGCCTTCGGCTTTGAGTTCATTGAACCGCTCCTGTAAATCGGAGAGCAGGTCAGCCTTTAGTTCGGCGACGCTTTTTACTCCATCGTAAGGCGCAAAAACGCCGTTCAAATATTGGTTTAATTTCTCGTTCATACCATCACATCTCCTTACAATAATTTATCGAGCACGCGCTTTGCATACTCCCAATTGCCTTTGTTGCTGGCGTAAGTGGCCCTACCTTTTTTGGTAATCCGAAAATACTTACGCCGTCCGCCCTGCGATTCATCGCCCCAGTACCACTCGATATCACCGTCCGCCTCAAGCCGCCGGACGCAGGAGTACATGGTGGCTTCCTTTAATTCATACTCGCCGCCCGAGCACTCGGCAATCAGCTTGACGATTTCGTAGCCATAACGATCCGCTTCAGATAAGAGCCGTAAAATCATCGTATCGGTATGGCCACGCAGCAGGTCGGAAGAGATCTTGTTGGGGGGCATTGACTTATCCATAGGTACAATATACAACAAAGTACTATGTCTGTCAAGGTACTATTATCACCGTTATACTGCTGCTGTTTATGCATTTGCTGGTTGGCCCCGCTCGGCGGGTGGAAAGCCCGGCTTCGTTTATAAATCCGGGAATGCCGACTTGAACATCGTCGCACCAGTATGTAAGTGCCCCGCGGTGGTTTACGGCCCGGGTTGATCCCGCCCTCGACCATAGCCCCGATGAACATATTTCGTTGCTTGTGGTTGGAGCAAGCAAAGCTGACAGAACGAGGCGAGCTCTGCTGCCTTAAGCGCTATTCTCGGTTGCGATTAGCGCCTCAAATGGGATGAAACAGGCTCGCCTCTCCAGTTGGACGCGAAGCGGTATCTCTTCCAGAATCGCTCTCAGAGGGAAGGGGGTGGACGATTTGAGCAAGGTGGGTGTAATATGAAATTGTCAAATCATAAAATAGGGAGTGTAAAATGGAAATTGATTATGGCGCCATTGGTGCTTGGGCGACTGTACTTGCTGCATTTGTCGCGATTATAGCGATTTGGATAGAGGCGAGACGGGCAGCAATCGGTCGAGGTATTGATACTCTGATGAAGTACTCAGGTGAATTCAGCAGCGATGAGTTTCTGGATCGGCGCTTGAGGTTTGCAAAAATCGTCAAGAAGAAAATTGAGGGGCAATTAAACAGGAAAGACCAAAACCAATTTATCGCATATGCAACCTTCTTCTTAGATCATTATGAAATTATAGGATTTCTTCTCCGTAAAAGAATCTTGGATAAGCAACTAGTTTATGTTTATTATTCATCCACCTTGTTTAGTTATTGGCGCTTTTTTAAAGAAGTTATTGACATTTATAGGGCAGATGAGCCAACTCTTTGGGAGGATGCAGAGTGGCTTTATGTTGAACTGACAAGATTATTTAGAAAGCGTGTGCCAAATGTTGTTGTTGAACTTACAGATGAGAGAATTAGGAAGTTTATAGAAACTGAGTTGTCATAGATTGGCGTTATTATGGAGTTACTGCTTACTTTGGATGCCAAGCAGGGTCACAATCAGAGGGCCGCGAGGCGCGCCGAAGACGACCGGGGACGAGGTCTATTCTTGGACGCTTTCGCCAAGGCTTCTCCTGGCGTTCGTTTCGCTAAAAGAAAAAGCGGTGGTTTTCCCCTTCCGCTGTGTGTTAAAACTACGTCATAAAGGACGGTTTGGTATTTTTCTCCCCCAAAAAGTGATGCGGCTTGTTGCTTGCCCCAGCCAGCGGCGGATGGCTGGGGCAAGTTCGGCACGAGATCTTAGGCGCCTTCCTGCACTTCGATAATCTCATCGGCGAGAAGACCGTGCGCCTCGCGATGGACTGCTGCGGCCGCCTCTTTACTCGGAGCCTCCGCCAGACAAAAGACTTTACCGGTGCTTTCATCGAACCAGTATTTCAAGTATTTCACGCCGTGTTTAGACTGGGCTTGAAGGTCTTTCTCATGAGCCCCGGCAACGGCTTCAGCCGTCAATCCGGGCACATGCTGGTGAATATCCAAAAAGAGTGGCATTTGAAAGTTCTCCTTTCAGGGATAGATGCTGTGTCTTACATCTCAATGGTGACGCTTGCTTGAAATTGCCTTCGCCGCAAGGACTTAGCTCTAATTTACGCGTTCTGCGGCCAAATGTCGTCAGGGAAAACACTACAATCGCCCCGCACACACCCCTACAATATTCCATGGGGGTTCTTCATTCCATCTGCTGTACAAGATATAAAAGGCCCGCACCAGAGCATCTCTGGTGCGGGCTGACGTGTGCTTTTTGGAGGAGAAACCGTGAAAGCATCTCTTAAGCACGAACGTCCAGATTTGGGGCCTGCAAACTTGGTTTAGCGGGGCAGGTCGATGCGGCGCTGATAGCGCCCGTTCAGGATATTCCACAAAGCCTCATTGCTGAGCGAGAAAGCGCTGACGCCTGGCACTGGGCAGCTCGCAGCAGGCTTCGCAGCCATCGCAGGCAGTGGAACCGCGGCGAAGTAGACGGCTGCAGTAACAACGAGTACCAATACTAGGGACATGATTGTGGCACGGATGGCGGACATGAGTTTTTTCTCCTTTTTGTTTGCCGGAAAGCCCGGCCGAATGTTGGACACATCTTACGTCCTTAGCCGCCGCCTGTCGTCAGGGAAAACACTACAAATGCACGTTGCATACCCCCTACATTTTCCTGAGGCACTGTTTCCGATGTCACGCAAAAAAAGCCGCGCCTATTTCGCGCGGCTTGCTGTCCTCGGAATGATTATTTGAGATGCTTTGGTTGTTTTTTCCGGATGCGGAAGAGAAGGAATTACTTCTTTTGTTCTTTCCATGCCCGATAGTTATTCTTTAATTGTCCCACATGCTCGGGCACATGAGCCGTGTAAATGCCGAGCCATTGATCGAACGTATAAGGTTCATCGAACACGGGGTGGATCACCGAATGGGTGAATACCGGGTCCGGCAAATTCTGAAGCAGGCGATAGGTCGTCTGCCGCGTCAGTCTGAAGCTTTGCAGGGCGTCGTCCGCGTTCTGGTTCAGGTAGTTGAGCGCCTCGGCCCATTTGGCCTCATCATACGGCATCAGGGTACTGCCCGGTTCGGCAATCAATGTACGGACGCGCAACGCGCCGATAGACTCACTATCTGCCATGTGTACAATGACTTCATGGACGCTCCACTCGCCAGGCGCGGGCCTGAACTCCCAGGCCTCACGCGGGAGCTCGGCCAGTGCGGCGGTAAACAAATCGAATCCGCGTCCGTACTCTTCGATCTTTGCGCTGCGTTCAGCCTGGTTCATTTTGACTCCTTTCAATGAGCCCCTTCTGAATCGTCCAGGTGGCTATCTGCACGCGCGAGTTAAACCCGAGTTTACCGAGCATGCGCGTCACATATGTTTCGACGGTCTTCACGCCGACGGTCATGGCGCGGGCGATCTCGCGATTGGAATTGCCCTGGGCAATCAGCACCGCCACTTCGCGCTCACGCCTGGTCAGCCCGCCGAATTCTTCCTTCACCGCCTGCGCTGATTGAGCAGCGGGCAGTACCGGTTCGGATAAAGCATAATCAACGGCTACCTCCACCGTCAACGCGCGGCCCTCCTCCCAGGCTGCCGTGAACGTCTCTTCGCCGAGGTTCGTTCGAATTATGGAAATCGTACGCTCATAAGCCGGCCGATCCGCGGCATCCATAACGGACCCCACCGAGGAGCGCAAGGCAGAGGCCGCTCCAAAAATAATCGCGGCGGGCCGAAAGCGAGATTGCAGGTTATCCGCTTCCGCGAGTTTTTCCAAACACCAGGCAATGCCGCCTCTATCGCTGGTTTGCATGCGGACATTCAGGCTTTCACCCAGCAATCTCCTCATTTCCTTGAAATCGCCTTGAAGCAAGGCCGCCCACCCCAGTGAGCCGAGCGCAATGGCAATGCTCCATTTTTCACCCGAACGCCGGCTGCTCTCCAGACTCTCTCTGAGCAAGTCGCCGGCCCGGTCATACTGGCCGCGGCGTATCGCCAACTCTCCCAAACCGGCCAGGGCCGAGATGATTTGGTGCAAATCCCCGGACTGGCGGCAGGCAACCAGAGCTTGCTCGAATCGCGATTGTGCCTGCTCATAATCGCCGGTGCGCATCGCCCCCCAGCCCAGCATCTTAAGCACAACTGCGACGCCAGCCCAATCCTCTAATTCTTTGAATATGGCCAGGGCTTGCTCATACAGCGCGGGGGCCGCGGAATAATCACCTGTTTCAGTAGCAACTTCCGCCAGCATCTCCAAAGCATTGGCGACTCCCCACCGACCGGCAGCGCCCAGGTCCCTCGAGATCGCCAGACTCTGCTCAGCCAACGTCCGCACCACCGCGTAATCGCTCTGATAGAAAGCAAGCATGCTGGTATGGTAGAGAGCTTGAGCACGAGTAAGGGTGCTTTGCTGCGCTCCTTTATGTGCAAGCGCGGCCGAAAGCCACATTCGCCCTTCGGTGAGATAGCCGCGCAGCTGCCAGAAATCGCTGGTGGCAGAGGTCAGCCGCATTACTTCAAGCGCTCCGTCGCCTCTGACCAGGCTCCATTCGAGCGCGGCTCGTATATTATCGTGCTCGGCCTCAAAACGGTTTATCCAGGCAAATTGCTCTGGCCGGCCAAGGTACTCCCTGGCTTTCTCGGCCCATTGGAGATAGTAGCTCAGGTGCTTATCTCGTATCCCATCGCCCTCACCCGCCTGCACGAGCTTCTCGCGTCCATACTGGCGAATGGTTTCCAAAAGGTGATACCGGATCTCATCGTCGTGCCTGTCGGCCACGACCAGGGATTTGTCGATGAGATGCGACAACGCATCCAACACTTCAGCCGCCTCGACCCCATCGCCCGCGCAAACGGCTTCAGCAGCTTCCAACATCCAGCCGCCCGCAAAAACCGATAGGCGATGCAGAACTTTTTGTTCCACTTCCGAGAGCAGCGCATAACTCCAATCCAGTGCGGCCGCCAACGTCTGGTGCCTAGGCGGCGCAGTGCGACTCCCGCCAGTGAGGAGGTGGAACCGGTCATCGAGATACCCGGCAATCTGCTGCACCGATAGAGCCCGCACACGCGCGGCCGCCAATTCGATGGCGAGCGGCATGCCATCCAAACGATGGCAAATTTCCGCCACCCATATGCCATTGTCGGCGGTGAGCTCAAAGGAGGGCGAAACGATCGCCGCCCGTTCCACAAAGAGACGAACCGCTTCAGATCCGTCATAGGCCGGCACAGCGTCTGGGCCGCTTGCAGGATTCCGCCGAGGCTGAGGTTTTGGCAGCGAAAGAGGCGGGACGACAAAAACCGCTTCGCCCGGGATATCTAATATTTCGCGACTTGTGGCTAGAATCCATAAATCGGGACACGCTTTCAAAAGCGTGTCTGCGAGCTGCGCACATGCGCCGATGAGATGCTCGCAGTTGTCGAGCAGAACCAGGGAATGGAGATGTAAAAAATGATCCGTGAGCGCGCCAATCAAGGCACGCCCCGGCTGTTCAGAAACACCCACAATGGAGGCCAGGGCCTGCGGCACGAACACGGGGTCGGCAAGAGACGCGAGTTCGGCGAACCACACGCCATCTTCGAACTCTGCCAACAATCCAGCGGCTACCTGTAAGGCCAGACGAGTCTTACCAGCACCACCGGGGCCCGTGAGCGTCAGCAAGCGTTGGGTCGAGAGCTGCCTTTTGACTTCGGCGATCTCGTGGTCCCGCCCCACAAAAGTGCTCAAGCGTGCGGGTAAATTGTGGAGAGAAGGCTTCGATTTTGCTGTTGACATCATCGCATAATAGGTCAAAACACATTGTCAAGTGGAAGGCCATCAAAACAAGTTGCTTTCGATAGTATACAATGAAATCATGTTGAATTTATCAAAGCTCCGGGCCAGGCGGCGCTGACCGAACGAGGCGCGCCAATCGGGGGTTGTATAATTCCGATGACCACCCATTGGGAGGCGAAATGAAATCTATTTATTGTATGATCGCTTTCGTAATCTTCCTTGCTGCCTGCGCCACGGGGCCGGCTTCGCCGAAGGTGGATAACATAGCGACGGCTGTGGCTCAGGCAGCTTCCGAGCTGCTAACCCAAACTGCAGCTGCTGCCTCGCCCACGCCCTCACCAACCGAAATCCCTTCGGCGACGCCTACGCCGGCAGTACAGCCGATATCCGGACAGCAGATGCAGGCAATTGTTGATAAATTGAATACTAATCTTAGACAAATACAGTTGGGCCTTATCAAAGATGCAACAACGGGCAATTATTATATTGATCAGGGCGGGCAGCATCTGACGGATAATCTGGTTTTGCTTCCCAACGGAGAATTCCAAATCACATTGCAGAGTGGTGAACAGTGGAGATTCTCCTCGTCAGACGTTTCGGCCGTACTTCCGTACGGATCGACCGATCCAGTGCTCCATGCTGCCGCATGGGATATAGACAAAACATCCGGCGACATAAAGTGGATCCGAAGGAAGAACTGACCGATAATCCTCTGGCGATGGGACTTAAAATCAACGGAGACTGATATCGCAACGGCTTGGAGACCGTATGAATTACCTGATAGTTATTTAGATACGCTTTTTCAAGGAGCGGATCCAACGATACTTTGGACGCTGACCGATATTCCGGTTGTTAGTGCGGTTAACGCACTATATCCCAAGGGCGATATGCTTACGCCAACGGAGACATCTATACTCTTATCTAAACTCCCGATTCGGTCCGTTCCATATTTTTATCAGTTGACCGATTATGACGGTATATCTGTCTTTTTTACATTCGTCCAACAACCTTCAGAAATGCCAGTATCGGTAGGTCAAACGCAATCTTCGACAAAATATGCCCAGTTTCTTTCTGCAGTTGACACGGCTCAAGTAATTACTACATCGAATCCTGCACAGTCGATATTAAAATAACCTTGATCCGGCGATGATGAGTTCTGGTAGCTCAAAGGATCAAGACGGGTTTACGGCTTTTCTTGCCTTTGTACCATATACTGAATTTACTGGTAACAGTGACGCATATATTGCCGGCACAACTACCCATGCGCTATTTCCTGATGTCCCAAGTTCACCAGAACAAACTGAACGCCTTCGACAGTTATCGGCTGGAGCCGAGAGTGGAGTTTTTCCGGATTCGTATAAAATAATTTGGCCTATAACAGCAGTACTCGCTCGTACCGGTCAATGATTTGGGTTTCTCATTCCCTATTGCATTTTCCACAGCGTTGTATATTTCTTGCGATACTTCAGATCGTCCTCGGTTTGAATCAATTCAAGCGCCTTCGCCCTTATTTTCTCGTCCTTCACCTCATCAAACACATTCCGAAAGCTCCGCAGAATGTCGTAGCGGATGAGCGTGCAGTTCTTCTCCGCGATGCACTCGTTGAAGCGATGTTCCAGTCCATCCAGATATGTCTGTCGCTGATGTATCCCTGCCACGCCGACTTTCCACAGCGCCTGCATACAATGCCGCGCGGTGACGAACCTCTCATCCTTTGTTACCACGAGCAGGGCTTTGAAATCCTTTAACATCCGATTCTTCGGGTCGCTTTTGGCAAGGTTACAGAGAACCTGAGCCGCAATGGCGCGGTCGTGGTTGTCTTTGCTGCTCAGCCTCTGCAGAAGCTCGTCCCAGGCCTCGTAAGCCCAGTCCACCGGCTTGTCCGTGACTTTTAGAATATAGGTAAAGGCTTTGTTCTGCAGTTCTCTATCTTGAGACCAAAGGTTATCGAGATGGGTGCGTGTGGTTTTGTCCATGGGTGACTCCTAACGGTAAAAAATAATTCGTAAATGTATCTACTCACGTACCTTTAGCTTTTCCCCTTCCGTTATCACGGAATGGGAAAAGAGATCCCGCGCAAGGAGTACACCTGCACCTTCGGAAAATGAATATGGGCGGGTGTTCTCCCCTGCCCATATTCATTTTCCGGGGAATCGAGCAACGGGGGGTGAGTAGTTAATCGTAAATTGTAGCACGCCTGTTCTGTTTTATCCACAGGCAGGTTGGGGAGAGCCTTCAACATACGTGGTTTGTAGGTTCGTGCGCCCCAGATTTGACAGATGATACAAAATATGATACTATTGTAACATGAACAAACCCGAAGACCAGACCAGTGAAAAGATCCTGCTCTCTACGCTGGCGTTGTTCTCGGAGAGAGGGATCGCCAAGACCAGTCTAAATGAAGTTGCCTACCGTGCGGGCGTGACGCGCGTCACCGTCTATCGCCACTTCGAAGATAAAAAGGGGTTGGTTCGCGAAACGTTCCTCCGTGTAGAGCAGGTGTTTGAAAAAGGCCTGGCGGACCTGAAACATAACCCGCATGAAGATGGGGAGAAGATCTTGAATCAAATTGGGGAGGGCTTAAGCGCCCTGCCACGCAGACGACGCGTTTGCTCGAATGGATGAGTTGAAGCGCCTCTACCCCGATGTTTACAGTTCGGTCCAGGAGGTGCGGGTTGCCACGCTGAGCGGCTTATTTGAGCATCTTTTTGCCGCCACAGATCGCAAGGCACGGCTGCGGCCCGGGCTGAACCGACCACTAGTTAAAGCCGTATTCCTGGAAGTGGCTATTAACCTCTTTGACAACCCACGCTTGAAGTCCTTCGGATTATCAGATGCAGAGTTGTACCATGCAATGAAAGAGCTCTTTTGTGCCGGATTCATGGAAGCCGGCGAATCCCGATCAAAAAGGAAGGCCCGATGATGATTAAGGGTGTGAAGCCCCGAACACATCTGATGATAGACTTTCTCCTTTTTGCACTCCTGGGGATGGTTGTTTTCTCCGCAATCATGGAGCACACTGCTGCGCGGGATGCCACCCATATCCAGTTTATGTATCATCGGATCCACGGGATCGCGGGGGTTGCAATGTGCCTCACCCTTGGTGTACATTTGTACCTGCATCTCCCCTGGATATGGAGTCAATTAACGCGCCTGATCAAGAGTCAGGTGTGACCTCTACGGACCTCTGCGAGAGGTGCGATTGCGCCGATGGCAGACTGTCAGGTCAACGAAGGAAAGGAACGGCCAAAGCCATGCGACACGCACGCTCGCACTCACGGAGTCACACAACCACGAAGTACATTGAACTCAACCGCAGCAAATGTCAGGCCTGCTGGAAATGTGTGGAGTCATGCCCAAACGGCGTTCTTGGGAAAATAATCTTTTTCAATCATCGTCATGCGCGCGTCGATCATGCGGAGGCGTGCAAGGGCTGCAAGAAATGCGTAGATGGCTGCCCCAACGGGGCGATCCGCTACACGTATGTGCCTCCCACCCATCGACCGCATGATGACGATATCGTACTCGCCAAGGTTGAAGATGCCGAGCGTTTTGCTCGGCATGAGGCGCGTCCGTAGCGAGGCGAACGAAGCCAGCCAAGCTAACCAAACCGAACGAGGCGGCTCTTCTGCATCAAAAGCCATTCTCGGATCAATTTGACTAAAACGGGATGAAACAGAACTCCCCTCTCCAATAGGATGCGAAGCAAGATCACAATCAGAGGGGCTGGCCCCACCACTGCTTTCAGCGCGTTTTCCGACTGCAATATATTGGAAGCTAATTATCTGGACCAGTATCGCGGGTTGTAGACGCTGGATGCGTTCAAACTGATGATTAAGGGCCGGTGAATATCCATGGTATGCCGAAGCGGTTGTCCTCGAGGAACATTACCGATCCATCGGACATGAGTGCGAAATACGAGTACCAATACGTCTCGCCGGCAGGCGTGGTCACGTAAACACATTAGACCTCTTGCATAAGTGATAGATGTGCCATAATAGGCGCATGCGATACGAAAGCGTACAAGGTCTGAAAGAAGAGGATTTCAAAAGGTCCACGGGGGTCCAGCGCTGCACCTTTGAGAAAATGCTGGAAGTGGTGGAAGCGGGGCTGCGTGACTTTGGGAGGCCGCCGAAATTAAGTCGAGCCGATCAGTTGTTGATGACCTTGATGTACTGGCGCGAATATCGTACTGAATTTCATATTGGGTTGACCTATGGTGTCAGTGAAGCGACCGTCTGTCGCACAATCAAGAAAGTGGAAGAGGTGCTCATGCAGTCCAAGCAATTTCACCTACCGGGCAAAAAAGCACTTGCACCGAGCGACACCGTGATTGAAATTGTGTTGGTCGACGTCACCGAACAGCCGATTGAGCGTCCAAAAAAAGACAAGGCAGGCATTACAGCGGCAAAAAGAAGCGTCATACCCAGAAAGCACAGTTAATCGCAGACTGGAACACAGAAGTTATCCTGGCTACGGACTTTGGGAACGGCAACACCCATGATTTTCAGTTATTCAAGAACAGTCGTTGCGTCTTCTCCCAACAGACCTGTCTATTGGCCGATGCCGGGTACCAAGGATTGGCCGAACTACATTCCAATAGCCGGACACCTGCCAAGAAAAGCAAACTGCATCCGTTGAGTCAGGAACAGAAAGCCAGTAATCGAGTGTTGTCACAAAAGCGCATTCTGATCGAAAATATCATTCGTCGACTGAAAATCTTCCGCATTTTGAGTGAGCGCTATCGCAATCGCCGCAAACGCTTTGCACTACGCTTCAACCTGATCGCGGCGATCTACAACAGAGAACTCACTTCCTGACGCTAGCCTACTTTTGCAAGAGGTCTATTCAATGATGCTGCCGGGCGGATTGACGGCCGGACTGTGTGTATCCAATGCGCTGCAATCAGAACTTCGGAGCGGCGGAACCGCCGACTTTGACTCGTCGGGCGCCTCTGTCATGGGCCTCCAAGGCCAACAGAGCGGTTCCAGGTTCACAATTGGACACGACAGTTGTATTGAAGAGTGCGCCGTCTTTCAATTCCACCCAAATGGTGTTTCCGACTACAGCGGCAACGCGCGCTGCTCCGGAGGGTGGGGCTCCGAGAGAAATCCAATCATCTGCGGATGGTGAGCCGAAGCGTGCGCATGCGTTTAGCAAGAGCATCGAAGCGACAAGCCAAAAGGGGAGCACTAAACGCCCTGGGATTCTTTTTAGTTTGTACAATAATCCGATCATCTGCACATCTTATCAAACTGTGCGAGTATCCCCTTACCCGCCAAAATCCACCGTAAAATATCCGCCAAAATCACTGCATGAACTATAGGCATATCCGGCCCCGACCAGGGTATTGCTGCTGAGAACAAAATTCCAATGCTCATCCCTCCGCCATTGGTCCATTGCATTTTGCGGTGTGCCAATGGCAAGGATCTCGCCATATATTCCGTCCCCGGAGTGCGTCGTGTCGTAGTGCATCATTCTGTCGCTAAATGACCCGTCTGAACCATCATGGCTCAGAAAGTTGTTGAAAGCCATATCTTCGGCATGGTATTGCGCAAAGGCCGCAATCTCTCCGTCGACGGTCAAGGCTTGCAAACCGGCGTTTGCCCGTGCCGCGTTAATTAAGGATAGGATCTGGCTCACATAACCCGCATTCTGGCTGTGGTTGCAGTTGGCGCCGCCTCCATTTCCTGGTTGGGCCGGCTTGGCCCCCGTGGCAGGAGGGACAATTGCATAAGCGCCTACAGTGAATTTCACCCAGAATGTTTTTTCCGCGCCGATCGGAATGATTTCGCCCTTTGAATTGAGCAATGTGAAATAACCTGCGTACCTTCCATCGGCTGCCGGGGCGGTCAACTCCATGGAGACTTGCACTTTCTCATTCGGAACAGCCGCAGGCATCGGAGCAGAGAGGGGCGCGTTTATTTTATCGCCCTCTGAAAATTTCACAGTGTAGTTGACCCAGGCGCAGGTGCCTGTGTTTTGGAATTCCCATGTCTTAATAAATTTCTCGCCCGCTTTTACCTGCGTATCATCCTGGATGGTCACATCACGCAAAAGCACAGCGCCGTCTTTGCAATCTGAAGACGGCGCTGCTGTAAGTGCGGAGGCGACAGGCGTTTCAGAGGTAGCTTCAGGGCCTGGGAGGGATGTTGCCGGTGTAAACCCCGCGTTTGTGGGCGCTAACGTTGCGGTCACAAAATCTGGTTGAGGGGTAACTTGCGGACTCGAATCAATTGAAATACAGGATGCGAGCAAGACGGTCATGAGAAGGAATATTATTTTTTTACACAAGGAGGGTATTGTGGCTTTCATATTTGGTTTTGCAGACCTCCCGCTCTGTCTCCGCCGAGATGTGACCTTAAGTCTCCCTGTGGTTATTATATACGCTTTGCTCTCTTAGAATACGGGTTATTGCCGGACCAACTGCCTCCGACTTTGGCAGTTGAGACCGGCGGTCGCACAAGGACGCTGGTCGGAGACACACGCCATCACCAATTGGAACCTAATCGGCAGGAAGACGTCTTTATAAATATCCTCGAAAGGAGCCAAGAGATGAAATCCCCACTGATCTTACTGTTTCTCTTAACCTTGACTGCCTGTGCGCCCGGACAGGTCATATCTCAAGGTACTCAGACGCCCACCGCCGTTACTGTTATAAGTGATACGCCTGTTTCTATAGTGACTGCGACCGGCACTTCCTCGGTTGTATGTCCCTGTCCCAGCGGCGTCTTTCCACCGGTGCCAGCTCAGGGAGGAATAGCCGGTGGTACTCCCGTGATATGCAACTGTCCGGCGATTCTCTTACCGCCCACCATTTCGGCTACGGAGGACGGGTCAACTCAAGGCGCCGCCTCAACCAATGATATTACTCGGGAAGATAATGGTAAGACTATCTACCTTCATCCCGGCGAGAGTTTCCTGCTCAACCTTGGTACAGATATATTTGACTGGACGGTAGATATTGATAATCAAGCCGTGCTAAGCAGGGTAAAAAATGTGATGGTGATCCGCGGAGCCCAGGGGATCTACGAAGCAGACGGTCTGGGAGAAGCCGTACTGACCGCGGTTGGGAATCCATTCTGCCGGAATTCAGTCCCGCCCTGTATGGCGCCTTCGCTGCTGTTCAAGATTACCCTGATCGTCCAATAGTGAATTATCGAAGCCACCATAGGGATGAATTTTATTCTTTTTCTTGAGCATTTCTATCGCCACCAGGCAACAGCCTTTTACTTCAGTCGTCCGCTATGCCATAATTTCTATCTTATAATCCCTGTCTGTGGTCGAATTCATTCGAAACCTGATCTCGGTCAACACGATCATCGTCCAGTTCGTTTATGGACTGGCGTTTTTTGTGCTTGGCCTTGCGATCGCGCTGCAATCGCGCCATTCCTCGCACCTCGACCTGGCGCGCAGCCTCACCTGGCTGGCTGCTTTTGGTTTCGTCCATGCGTTTGTGGAATGGGGAGATCTGTTTATCCCACTGCAGGCCGAGTATCTCAGCCCTGATTTCATTACGGCCTTGCATTACCTTCATCTATTGCTGTTGGGGATTTCCTTTGCGTGCCTTTTTGAGTTTGGGGTTGCATTACTCGAACCGCTGGAGCACCCGGAGTGGCTGCACATTACCGCGGCGGGCTTGCTGGCAACCTGGTTTTTCGTAACTTTCTTCCCGCTGCGCAGCGGTATCAAGGATTTTCAGGCTTGGCATAACACAACGAATGCCCTGGCGCGCTACTTCATTGGCCTTCCGGGCGGATTGTTGTCGGCTTATGCTTTGCGCAAGCACATCTATCAACGCATCCTGCCCATGAATGTGCCGCACATCGTCCGATCCCTGCGGATGGCGGGCATCAGCCTGGCGGTATACGCCGTGGCGACCGGCCTGCTCGTCCCTCCGGTAAGCTTCTTTCCGGGGAACTGGCTGAACGCAGATACCTTCAGCCGGGTGTTTATCATCACGCCTCCCATCGTCCGATCCCTGATCGGGTTGGTGATCGCGATATTCACCATCCGGGCGCTGGAGATCTTCGATGTGGAAACGGCGCGCCAGATCGAGGCGATCGAAGAGCAGCAGATCCTGGCGAATGAACGCGAACGGATCGGTCGTGAGCTGCATGATGGCGCGATCCAAAAAGTATATACGGCCGGCCTGCTGGTCCGGTCGGCTCAAAATTTGGCCGCGGCGGAATCTCCCCTGGAGGGCCGCCTGGCGACCGCGGTGGGTGTGCTGGACGATGCGATCGTTGACCTGCGACAGAACCTGGGAGAGCTGTACACTTCCAAACCCGGCGCAGTACCTCTGGAACAAGCCTTGAGAGACCTGGCGGCCGATCCGCGTTTCGGCTCGCTGGTGAAGATCGACCTCGATCTTGATCTGCCCTCCTCGCAGGAATATTCTCCCGAACGGAGCGCGCATATCCTGGCCATCGTCCAGGAGGCCCTGGCGAACAGCGTTCGCCACGCCCGGGCCCGGCATATCCGCATCCAAGCTCGTCAGGTGGACCGCCGCCTGATGCTTGCCATCCAGGATGATGGCGCGGGCCTCCCGCAGCAGGTTGTGGAAGGGCATGGGCTGCATAACATGCGCGACCGCGCCGCCCTGCTGCACGGCAGGCTTCAAGTCCGTCCGATGGAAAAGGGCACCTCGGTTATCCTCGACATCCCCTGGGAGGCGGGCAAATGACAAAGATACGGGTTGGGCTGGTGGACGATCATGCCCTGGTGCGCCTGGGCTTGAAGACCCTGATCGACGATCAGGCTGATATGGAGGTCGTCGGGGAGGGCGACTCGACCGCCGCCGCGCTTCGAATGGTGGAGGGCACCCACCCGCAGGTGGTGCTGATGGATATCCGCTTACCAGGAGACAGCGGGCTGGAAGCTGCCCGCCAGATCGCGGCCCGATATCCGGATACCAAAGTGGTCATGCTGACCTCCTTTGCCGATGAAGAACTGGTCATCGGCGCGATCCGGGCGGGGGCCGTAGGGTATATCCTGAAAGAGGTGGGGAACGAGGAGGTTCTGCGCGGGATCCGCGCGGCCGCAGGCGGCGGATCGGTGCTGGACGCCGCCACAACCACCCGCCTGCTCGCCCGCGTGCGCGAAACCGAACACAAGGCCGATGAAGATGCATTCCGCGCCCTGAGCGAGCGGGAGCTTGAAGTCCTCTACGAGGTCAGTCAGGGCAAGACCAACGCAGAGATCGCGGCGAGCCTGAACCTAAGCGAAAAGACCGCCCGGAATTATGTCAGCTCGATCCTGGAAAAGCTGGGGTTGGCTAACCGCATCGAACTTGCGACTTATGCCATCAAACACAATCTGGCTGAGCGCATGAAACACGAATAATAGACTTTCGCCCTCTCCTTGTATAATGATCCCCTGAAATTTGGGATGTGAACGGCGCTTTCCCGTTCACATCCCAAATTTCAGATATCCTCTTCTTCTTTGGAGGATCGCGAATCAGCCGGGGTAGGGGTTTCTGTGACTAAACACCATAATCGTTTTGCTGACTGATGTTAAGTAGATACGAAAAGGGACGCTGATTGTCAGCGTCCCTTTGGTGATCGAGAGAGAGTGTAGCGAGCCTAGACCTGGGCAATACCTTCGCGCATGGCCTTGTTGGCTCTCCGGTCGCTCCACAGCGCACCGACGCGAGGCACCAGGAAGTAATCCAGGCCGATGTAGCCGGAGATCTTCCAGGCCAGGAGCAGGGTGACTGACAGGACCAGGAACATGGGGTTGACACTCACCGCGCCGGCCATCAGATAATTGAAGTTCATAAAGCCGCCGAAGAAGGCCGCAAAACCGGTGAACACGCCCAGGATCAGCGCAATGCCGACCAGGGTTTCGCCGACGCTGACCAGCTTGCCCATCCAGACATACGATCCGCTGGAGACGAGCAGTTTAAGGAAGTCGCTGTACCAGGTGTAGTGGATCACCGGCTTGCCGCTGGCACTGACCGCGCTGGCGGCGCCCGCCAGGAAGCCCTTCAGGGCAACACCACTTTGCATCCAGGCCGGGTTGGTTACCTTTTCCCAACCGGCGACCAGCCACTGCCAGCCCAGCCAGACGCGGACGGGCAGCCACAGCCATGCAGCGAGCGGATGGTTCAAAAACATGCTTACGACGGAGGGCTCCTGGACTACGGCCCCCTTGCGGGTTGTTACTACGTTAACCATTTTCAATCTCCTTTGGATGTCTGATATTAAGAATATTAGGTCTGATTTATCTTCTTACAGTTTCAGTATATGCTTTTCCCCTCGGAGCATGCAGGGGCGGGTGACCCCAATTAAGGGGGGGCAGATGACCCCCTTTCCCATTCCCAAATCTATTCAGGTGGAGGCTATCCGGGCCTGTTTGAAGCAGTAAAAGCACCTGGTGATCGCACAACCGCGCAAGTTGGCGCTGTAGGTTCTTCGCGAAGATCACGCGCCATCAAAAAAACGGATCATTCCGGAAAGATTCATTGCTTTTGAGGATAGCAAACAGATTGGGCGCGCCGTATAATGGTCCTATATCGATAAAGATACAAATTGATACACTCGGGAGGCGCCCATGACAGGCTTTTTTGGTCCGATCGAAAAACAGACGTTGAAGAATAAAAATTTCCGGAAGGTGCTATATACGGGAAAATACTGCCAGTTGGTGGTCATGTGCCTTAAGCCGGGAGAGGAGATCGGTAACGAGGTGCATGAGAAGGTCGATCAATTCTTCCGCATAGAAGAGGGGAAGGCAAAGTTCATTCTCAACAATTCGGAAGAACACCTCGCCCGTGAGAATGACGCAGTGATCATTCCGGCCGGCACCTACCACAATGTGATCAATACCTCGAAGACCAAGAAGCTAAGGCTGTATACCGTCTATTCACCCCCAAACCATCCGGACGGCACGCTCCACAAGAATAAGGCGGAGGCGGACGCGGCCGAGAAACACGAACACGAAAAGTAGGGGATCCAACGACCGGGAGCCTATCCGTCAACAGATGAAACTGTTTTTGGAGCTGTGCACTTTCGTTGTACAGCTCCAAAAATAGCGCTGGCCCAGCACTTCGCGCAGCAGTCCCGGGTGTCCCCGCCAGGATGTGCACGGTGAAATCACATCGATCGAGGGGACGGTAGGCATCGAACCGCCCTCAGTGGCTATTCGTGGCTTGCCGGGTAGCCCAGCCGACCGCGTGTCAGGATGATGATCAGCAAGCGCGGCCGCTGCAACACCGATGAGGATAGGCAGGTCGGTGCTGGTCACAATGGGGGCAGCGAAGAGCGGGACCACGATACTGAATGTATTAATGCTGGCATGCAGCAGGATGGCCATGAACAGGCTCCCCCGGGTGTGATTGAAGACCCACGTAAAGATGATGGCCATGGCGATAACCATCAGAAAGAATATGGGGAAGTTTGTGAGGAAGGTGGCGAAGCTGGTGCCCGGTCCTCCTCGTTGAGCCGACGTCAGGAAATGCGGCAGATGCCAGAAGACCCACAAGACGCCCAAGAGCAGGGTTCCCCACAGCGGGCCATAGCGTAGTTGCATGCGGGGCAGCGCAAAGCCGCGCCAGCCGATCTCCTCGCCCAGCGGCCCGCCCAAAAAGAAGATGATCACAAAGTTCACCAGATAAACTATCAGGAAGGCACGCGGAAGACCTTGAAAACTTGCCAGCGCTCCCGGCAGCACACTGATCCCCAGCAGGAACAGCGCCGGAATGCCAAGCAGGATGAACAGATACCACTGCCAGCCGGCGCGCCACTGTAAGGCAGCGGCGCAGCAAGCTCAGCACGCCTGCTTTGCCTTCGGTGATGCCTGTCATGATAATGGCAGCCAGGGCCGGTCCCACGAACGGGTTGAGCACGAAGGCGAATGTGAAAACCTTGGGCAGCATGCCCCATTCCTGGAGTATGAAGGGGATCAATATGATCCAGGAGAACGCGTACGCCATGAGAAAGAAGAAGAACAAGGGATGCTGCCGCATCACCTCTCGCAGGCCTCTTGGGAGCAGCAGTTGATTGACCAGATGCACTGGAAGTTTCCATGCTGAGAATCCTTTCTATCCTTAGAACCGGCTTTGGCTTGGCCGGAGAAAAATCCTTAGGCTGCGCTTTGAGAGACGGAGCCCCTCTTCGTCCTTTGGAATAATAAGAACAGTATTCCCGCGGTAAATATCCCGGTCAGGGCCCAGCCAATACTTCCTCCGGTAATTCCTAAATCCGGCAAGAAAACACCAGCGATCCCCCCTGCGATAACATTTACGAATATCCATAAGCCCGAGTAATGCAGCTGCTTCCGCAGCATGACCCACTGCAAAACACCGCTTACGCTGCCAAAGAGGAACCAGGATATCAACAGGCTTGACATTTGATGCAATGGGAAGAACATTGACATCACACTGCTGGCGGCAATGCCAGTAACCATGGCTATCGCACTTGTGGCAAACCAAAACCTTGAATTCGTGATGTGCTTGCGGAGCACAAGCCATTGCATGGCTCCGATGATTGCCGCCGAAAAGCAGTGAGATGCCAGGGAGTACTCAGTGATCATTTTCCAGCCAGAGTCTAAATTTGTTTGTTGTCCGGGTAACCGTGAGCCGAGCAATCCCAAAGAAGCCGCAAGGAAAAAGAATACGAACACACCGATGATCGGTCCTATTCCGTTGGCCAATACCCACAGGATATAAAACCTCCATGCCGGTCTTTTTGACTTGATGTCTTTATTGCCTTGATCATTGTTTGTCATGAATACATCCTGATCTTTGTACAAAAAGTCCCGCTTGGCGTTCGCACAGCGCAGGCGGGCTGTCCCCACAGAAATATGATCGTAGGTCTCCCCGTTCCTATTATATACGCCTTGCTCTCCCTTTCGATGGGAACCTGCAAGCATAAGCGTTGCAATTCGTGTCGTTTCGGCGTAGTCGGTCTTTCCGGGAATAGATACAAAATTAATCCAAAATAGAGGATTAGCATCCTGACAAGTGGCAGTATAATCAGGCCAATCCAGAACCGAGGAGTTGGCTGTGGCGAAGACCGATAAGAAACCCTTACTGGAAGTGAAAAACCTCAAGACACACTTCTTCACTGAAGATGGGGTGGTCCATGCCGTGGATGGCGTGGATTTCGTCGTCTATCCCGGTGAGATCCTTGGGTTGGTGGGTGAATCGGGGTGCGGTAAAAGTGTGGCTTCCCTTTCCATCATGCGGCTGGTATCCAAGCCCGGCAAGGTGCTGGAAGGCGAAGTTTTGCTGGACGGCGTGGACCTGCTCAAATTGTCCGAGACCGAGATGATGAAAGTGCGCGGCAACCGCATCTCCATGATCTTCCAGCAGCCCCAGACCGCGCTCAACCCGGTTTTCCGAGTGGGAGATCAAATTGCCGAGGTGTTAAGCATCCACCAGGATTTCGGCAAGGAAGCCGGCCAGAAACGCGCCGTGGACCTGCTTAAGATGGTGGGCATCCCCGATGCAGAACGACGGGCGCAGGCCTTCCCTCATGAACTTTCGGGCGGCATGGCCCAGCGTGTGATGATCGCCATGGCGCTGGCCTGCGTCCCCGAATTGTTGATCGCCGATGAACCCACGACCGCCCTGGATGTGACCATCCAGGCGCAAATCCTCGACCTGGTGCTGGAGATGCGCGAGAAGATGGGCACCTCGGTCATCCTGATTACACACGACCTGGGAGTGATCGCCGAAACTGCCGAGCGTGTGGCGGTGATGTATGCAGGGGAAATCGTGGAGCAAGCTGAATCAACCGAGCTTTTTGATCATCCGCTGCATCCATATACACAAGGCCTGATCGGTTCGATCCCCATCCTGGGAAAGATCAAAGAACGGCTGGATGTGATCCCCGGCTCGGTCCCCAACCTGATCGATCCGCCGGCCGGCTGTCGTTTTGCGTCGCGCTGTGCGGCGCGGGTCAAATATGGTTTGAAGATCTGCACCGAGATCCAGCCCGACCTGATCGAAGCCAAACCCGAGCATCTTGTCCGCTGCTGGCTGTATCAGAACGCCGAAGGTCACCGCGCGCCGCTCAAGGCACGCTAATCCTAGATCGGGAGTCCCTGATGGCTCAGAATATGAATTCAAACGAAGACCTGGTACAGGTTGAGCACTTAAAAAAATATTTTCCCGTGCGGGCAGGCGTCATGCAGCGTGTGGTGGCCCAGGTGCTGGCCGTGGACGATGTAAGTTTCACGATTAAAAAAGGGGAGACGCTGGGCATGGTGGGTGAGTCGGGCTGCGGCAAGACCACGGTCGGCCGCACCATGCTGCGCCTGATCGAGCCGACGGCGGGTTCCGCCATCTACAACGGCAAGGATATCTTCAAGCTCAAGAGCAACGAGTTGATGGCGATCCGCCGCGATATGCAGATCATCTTCCAGGACCCGTACGCCTCCCTGGATCCACGTGTGCCGATCGGCGAATCGGTGATGGAAGGGCTGCATATCCATCATATCGGCGCACCGAAAGAGCGTGTGGACATCATGCTTGAAACGCTCAAGAGGGTGGGCCTTGAGACTTATCATGCGCGCCGTTTCCCGCATGAGTTTTCCGGCGGTCAGCGCCAGCGCATCGGCATCGCCCGCGCTCTGGCTCTGCGGCCAAAATTCATCGTATGCGATGAGCCGGTTTCAGCCCTGGATGTGTCGATCCAATCGCAGGTGCTCAATATCCTGAAGGACCTGCAGCAGGAATTTGGCCTGACCTATCTGTTCATCGCCCATAACCTGAGTGTCGTGGAGCATATCTCCGACCGGGTGGCCGTGATGTATCTTGGAAAAATGGCGGAGCTGGCCGACCGTGACGAGTTGTATCGCTCGCCCCTGCATCCATACACCCAGGCGCTCATGTCGGCCATCCCGGTCGCGGACCCGAAATTGAAACGCAAACGCATGATCCTGAAAGGCGACGTACCCAGTCCTTGAAACCTCCCAGCGGCTGCCGTTTCCATCCGCGCTGCCCGATCGCACAGCAAATTTGCTCGGAGCAGGAACCCGAATTCCGTGAGTTAAAGCCGGGTCATTTTGCGGCCTGCCATTTTGCCGAACAATTCCTGTATAATCTGAACTGTGACCCTGTATCCAATAGAAATATGGCATCCACGATCTTGCTTGTTGATGACCAGCGCGATATCCTTCGCCTGCTCCATTCAACGCTCGACACTTTGAAGAACGAGGGGCTCGAGATCATTGAGGCTCCTTCGGGCGAAGAGGCGCTGCTTGGAAGTCAGCCGGCATCGCATCGACCTGCTGGTTGCCGATTACCTGCTGCCCGGCATGACGGGCGTCGAGCTCATGCATAAGGTGCGCATCAGGCATCCGGACGTCAAGGTCATCTGGATCACCGGCATGACCGACAGCAAAGCCCGCGATGAAATGCTCAATGCCGGTGCGGTTGCCATCTTCGATAAGCCCATCCCGCTGGCGGATTTCCTGGACATGGTCGAGCGCAGCCTCGGCCTCGTCCGCACCATATTCCCCAGCGTAACAGATGCAAAAACGGAAGCGAAGCGTTCCCGCGTTTCGGACCTGCTTGCCAACTTCAGGCAGGATACCAAGGCCAGCGCCGTATTTCTTATCAGTGACCGGGGGCTGGTCGTGGCGCGCGCCGGAGACCTGCATGACAGCAGCCGGGAAGTCTCCCTGGTCTCCGCCCTGACCGCCATCTTCAGCGCGGGCTTGAAGGTTGCGAAGTTCAACCGTCAGGAAGCCTTGAACCAGTATTTTATTTTCCCGGGCGGCGATCATGACCTGCTGCTGATACCGGTGGACCCTTCTTATTCACTGCTGCTGGCAGGTAACGGAATTGCCAGCCGTGAAAACATCTTCGATATCGTCGAGGCCATGCTCAAAGTCAGAAATGAAGTGGGCAAATCGCTGCGATCCATGGGGGTAACCGCGGAGCTTAAGCTGCCCATACCGTCCTCCACCCGCGCCCAAGAAAAAAGGAAAGACCGGCGATCTGAAGACCATCCGGCCGCACCGGAAATGGAAGCCCTGCTCAACGAGGCCGGCAAAAAGAAAATCAAACAAGAAGAGATCGATGCATTCTGGAATCAGGCGGCAGAACAGAATGCGAATAAAGCCACCAATTCGGAAGTCATATCTCTATGAAGAAGCACGCAAGCTGGGCCTGACGCCCGATCAAAAGAAATAACGGGGTCAGTGCGAGGAGCATCCTTCGCGTCGTAATAGGCTGCGGCAGGTATCTCTTCATCTGATTTAATATGGCAAGGCTCACTGCTTGCACTGTGTCATTTCAGTGTGATACAATTTGCCCGCTCATTTTTTGGGGCGTGGTGCAAGGGCAGCACACCAGACTTTGAATTTGTGGATCTTGGTTCGAATCCAGGCGCCCCAGCTATGATCCGGAGACCCGCGCAGGCGGGAATTTTTCTCTCAACAGGTCTTGCGCGAGCACTAAAGATCAAGTGCTGGCAGACCTGTTTTGTTATAGGAGCCAACCATGAAAGTTGCCGCCATCTTACTTGCAGCCGGGCAGGGCACGCGCATGAAGTCGGATCTGCCCAAGGTGCTGCATCCCCTGTGTGGAAAACCCATGCTCTGGTATGTGCTTGAAGCCGTGAAGGCCGTATCCACCGAGAAGCCGGTTGTGATCGTGGGACACGGCGCGGAACAAGTGAAATCTTTTGTGGGTGATACCGCCGACTGCGTCGTGCAGGAGCCGCAATTGGGAACGGCGCATGCCGCCTTGCAGGCGAAGGACCTGCTCAAAGGGAAATCGGATTATGTGATCGTCCTATATGCAGATATGCCCCTGCTGCAAGGCGAGACCTATAAGCGACTCTGTCGAAACCCAACAGGACAACCCCGGACCCTTCAGCCTGCTGACCGTCATGTCAGATGATCCGCGCGGCTTTGGACGGATCGTGCGCGGGCCGCAGGGAAATGTGGAAGCCATTGTTGAAGAATACGTCGCCACGCCCGAGCAACTTAACATCCGCGAACTCAATGTAGGCGCGTACTGCTTCAGGTCCGAGTGGCTGTGGGAGGCGCTGCCGCGCATTCAAAAAAACCCGCAAAAAGGGGAGTATTATCTGACCGATGTCGTGGAGCTGGCAGTAAAGGACCATCTGGCCGTTCAAGCCGTCGTACACGATGACCTGATCGAGACCATCGGCATCAATACCCGCGTGCACCTGGCGGAGGCGGAAGCCGCCATGCGCCAGCGCATCAACCGTGCACACATGTTGAACGGCGTCAGCATGACAGACCCGGCCTCCACTTATATCGAGGCCGGCGTAACGATCGGCAAAGATACCGTCATCATGCCGAACACCTATATCCATGGCAAGACCGTGATCGGGGAAGGGAATATCCTGGGACCCAATACGATCATCCGTGATTCAAAAATCGGGAACCGGTGCAAGGTGCTGGCCTCCGTGATGGAGGGCGCGGTGCTGGAAGACGATATCGATATGGGCCCGTTCGCCCGGCTGCGCAAAGGCGCGCATCTCGGGAACCATGTCCACATGGGCAATTTTGGCGAGGTTAAAGATTCGTACCTGGCGCCGGGAGTCAAGGTGGGACATTTTTCATATCATTGGGAATGCCACCATCGGCGCGAACACGAATATCGGCGCCGGGACGATCACCTGCAATTACGACGGCGAGAAGAAGAATCCAACCGAGATCGGCTCGGATGTTTTCATCGGCTCAGACACCATGCTTGTGGCTCCGCTGAAGATCGGCGACGGCGCGAAGACCGGTGCGGGAGCCGTGGTGACGAAGGATGTAGCCGCCGATACCCTGGTGGTGGGCGTGCCGGCGCGCGCCATTAAGAAACTAGAACGGAAAACAAAAAAGAATTGACCCGCAGACTTAACGCTTTGCGTTGAAGGGCTCCTTTTATGGTTCAAATCTAAAGAGGATTACAAACAATTGATCGAGCTTGCGAACGAGGCGCGGCGGCAGGCTTACGCGCCTTATTCGAATTACCCCGTCGGGGCGGCGCTGCGGACGAAGAGCGGCCGCGTCTACACGGGCGTAAACATCGAAAACGCGGCCTATCCAACGGGTATCTGCGCTGAACGGGTGGCGGTCTTCAAAGCGGTCTCAGAGGGCGAGCGCGATTTCGATGTAATCGCGGTCGTTACAGATAACGGCGGTTCGCCGTGCGGCGCCTGCCGCCAGGTGCTGTCTGAGTTCGGACTGGATACGATCGTCCTGATCGCGGATGGGAAGGGCAGGCTGGTGCAGGAGATCACTGTGGGGGAATTGCTTCCCGAGGCTTTTCTTCCGAAGCACGTTCAAAAATGAGGGAAGGCGGGCATTCCTTTCGAGTTGAGGCCGTGGTTTTGCGCCATACCGATTATGGCGAAGCCGACCGCATCCTGAGCCTGTATACACGCCAACTCGGCAAGACACGCGCGCTCGTAAAAGGGGCGCGCAAGGTCACTTCGCGCAAAGCCGGACATTTGGAACCTTTCACGCACGTCAAGCTGCAACTTGCCAAAGGCCGTGACCTGCTGCTCGTCACGCAGGCCGATACGATCGAAGCCTATCTGCCGCTGGGCGAGGACCTGTTATTGATGGGCCACGCCTCGTACGTGATCGAATTGCTCGACCGGTTGACCTACGACGATGGGACGGAGAACTCGCCCATATTCCGCCTGTTGACGGATACGCTGGCGCGCCTGGCTTCCAAGGTCGGACCCCTGGCTGGTCATCCGCTATTATGAGATGCGCCTGCTCGACTACCTGGGATTCCGTCCCCAACTTGTCCAATGCGCCAACTGCGGGCGTGATATCCTGGCCGAGGACCAGTTCTTTTCGTTCTCTGCGGGAGGAGTCATCTGTCCAAACTGCGGACGGGGACTGCCCAACCTGACGCGCATTTCCGTGGATGCGCTCAAATATCTGCGCCACTTCCAACGCTCAAGTTATGCGGAGGCGTCGCGGGCGCGCCCCAGCCCCGAGGTACAGACGGAGGCCGAGAGCCTGATGCAGGGGTATTTTACCTATCTGCTGGAACGTGAATTGAATACGCCCGGGTTTATCAGGCGCGTCAAGCCCTGAGAGGGCCAATTAAAAGATTGCCCTACGCTAAAATCCAGTATCTACTCATGGGGACGCCACCCCAGCCTTCCTCCGCTACGCTTCGGGATCAATACGTCAGCTTCTATTTTAAAATCGAGATCACGATATGGCAATGATAAAACGCCCTGGGTTAAAGGGCGTTTTATCTTATATGAATAACGGTGTACGTTACCCGCTGGTAGGCGGGACGGGATCAAACCGCTGTGACGGAATCAGCTTTGTGCCAGGAAAACTGCTTGAAAAACGCGCCGAGCTCCAGCCGTCCGTTGCACGCTGTGTTGGGCAGTGCCGGCGTGCGCTGACGGCCTGTCAGCAGTCGAACACCGACCAGCAGATATCGTTTCTGAGCCGCTGGTCGTCCAGAACAAGCTCGCGAATCGCCTCCGGCAGCTGTTCGCGCTGCCACTGGCACTCGAGCCGGCCAGCACTCTCCGCCTCACCTTTGGATGCAGCTGCACGCGCGGCCTTGATCGCGTAGGCCGCAGCACCCAGCTCGTGTGCGGCGACATGAGCTACCGCCGCGGCCTGCCCGGCAGCATACGCCGCATGCCTCGCGGCGCCGGACAGATCCCGTGCAGCGGCTTGCGCATGGCCGGCTGCCGTGCGGGCTTGAGACATCTTGATCTCGCCCCGTACCCAGGCTCGTGCCAGCTCGATTGCCTGGCGCGGTCGCGCGTCAGCAGGCTGTGCCGCCTCGAACAGAGGCAGCACGTGCTCCGCGCAGTCGGCTGCCCACTCGGCGAGAAGCCGGTGGTCGGAGTCTTGCAGAGTGCCGCCGCGGCGAACTGTGATGAATTTGGGGTCGCGAACTTTGGGAAGGATCACGGCCTTGCCTCCTTTCGCTCCGTCTGCCGGACGGTTTGCGTAAGCCCCGCATGCTCTTGGCGGAGTACCTGTGCTGGGGCGGGGACCGTCCAGCCAGAAAAATGAAAAGGTGTAGAAAACTGCCTGCCCTAAGTGCCGCAGATTGGGCGAGCGAGCCTCAGGCGACGCGCAGCGGTGTCACCACCAGCATCGCCCAGCCATCCCCAGCATCAGGCGGCGACCGGGGTAAATATCGAGCCTGAGCTTACTCTTGCCTGACTATATCGACTGAGATCTCCACCGCCGGCGTCGTTCCTCTATTCTCAAGCCAGTGCGTGGTGTCCTTATCCTCGGGCCAGCCCACTCCCGGCCCATACTCCTTAGCCACTCCATTTCGATGGTCAGTGATCGTTCCTTGCAGTATGTAGACCATGCCCGGCCTGTCTTTATGGTCGTGAATTGGGCCGAAGACCCCTCCAGGTTCGATAGTCACCATTCGCATTCGAAATTGGCGCCCTGCCATGCCCTCGATTTCAAGGCCAAGGTCAAGCGCTGCTAGTAGCTTCACCGTAATACCTTTCGTCTCAGGTGCCTCCTGCTCGTTTCTCATCGTGGTCTCCTCTCTGTATGTTCTGGCCGCCTAGCTAGGTGCTCAGCCGTCATTTCACGTTCTAAGGGACTATAGACTGCCACCGCCTGAACGCCTAAAATGATATGAGTAAATAGGCCGTGATAAATTCAAATAAGATAAACGAATTCGTCGATTTTAGCATACGCCATGTAGAATTTGCAGCGTTAAGAAAACAACATCCTTGCGGCATTCCCCGAACCGTCAACATGATGAGGCGAAACCTAAAAAGCTGCTCGATCAAGTACGCGATGCCATTCGTGTCAAACATTACTCCTTCCGGACAGAAAAAACCTATTGTCAGTAGATCACGAAAATCGGGTACCCTTTCGTGAAGCACTGATTGTGAGTAGCAAAAGCTCAACTGTGGGGGATGGTAAGTGGTGATCTATCAACGGGCAAAGAGCTTGACCATGGAGTTGAATAAAGCGGGGTTCAAGTAGCGGAAACGCTCGGTATAACTTGAAATTCCGAGCAGCAGGCCCGCTGAAATAGTAAAGGCGGCAAGACCCAACGAGATGAAGCCATACATCCATTGCCAATACCATCTGTGTGGCAGGAGGCTGTAACCCTGCCAAAAACCCAGCACGGCAAGCAGGGTAAGGGCCGGAATAAAATCCTCAACAAACCGCATCGTACAATAATAGTAGAGCATAAGTGTAACGAAAGAAATGGCCGCGATCCCGAGCAGGCTGATCGAGAGCCATGGCAGGCCCTTCCGGGCCGGATTATCTTCGGGGGCTGCCTTATTATGCAGTTTGCGGTTTATCCATGGACCGGAAATTGCGATGGCGACCAAAGCGAATACCAGGAAGGGGTCGCTGTAAACCAATCCTGTGACTCTCTCTTTTGCGTAATAGAATATCGGAACCGGTATGGACGGGGCGGGCCACGAATAAGTTGGGATCGGTTTGATAAATGGGAAAGCGTGGATGAACTTAACCGGGATAAATAAATAGTAGCGCAGGTTCAGGAGGACATACTGGATCGAGAAGAGGTCGTTGTAGTACTGCCGGTAATTTATGCCGCTGAGCTGAAAACGGAGCCCGGACTCCAGGACTGAACCAAAACGAGCCCAGTTGTACCATCCAAGCAGCCCGGCGCCGACGGCCAACGGCAACAGGAGCCAGCCCAGGCTAACCGCCGTCCGTGTGCGTGCGGCAGATACACCATAATATAGAAGGACGCCGAGAGCGGTCATCAATGTTATGAATATCACCGGCAGGGCCAGGACGTTTCGGCACCCAACTGCGAGGGCCAGAAAAACCCCGGTCAATACCAATCGCCAGGCCGAAGGTGCTTGCGATCCCAAAGCCGCGAAAGCAAAGTAAACTCCCCCGATCAAAAAGAACTGTCCGCCTACGATGGAGGCTTCGTAGATTTGAGGCTGGTTCAGGAGCCAGGTGGCTGGTGTGATCAGCCCGGCGAGCAGAATGCCAACCAGGAGGGTCCAGGCCGGCAGGCCCTCGAAGAATCGCCTCCAGACCTCGAGCAGCAACAGCGACAGAAAGATAAATAACCCGCAGGCGAACGCAAAGACGAGGAATTGATCGCCGATCTCACCCCGGACCACGAATTTGAAAGGCAGCAGCAAAAGCGCAGGGACAGGCCCCCAATATAAATAGAACTTCCCTTTGTAAAACGACCCATCGAAAAGGTAGGTGAGTTTGGTCTGCGCTTCGCGTGCATAAATATCATAAGGATCGGGCATGGCCAACAGGATGGGATCGGGCTTGATCTGAAGCGCAAGCTGGTTATGTTGGAAAGAAGTTGCGAGCATGTCGTAGTAGTTGGTAGTTTTCGGCCAGGTCGTCCAGTAGCCAACACTTATAAACCAACCATAGACCGCAAGGACGAAGAGAACCACCAACCCTGCCAGGAAATAGGTGCGCCCTGACCTGGATGTGATCAGCGAAAAGAAGCTGGCGCCAACGACGATCAAGATACCAATTGCCAGAACGAAGGTCCGCCCCGGACCCCAGTTCGGATTTTTATCGAACCCGAGCTGGTAGGCAAAGATCGCCAACGCCGCGACAATAATTCCTGAAACGATCCCGGCAGCTATTACCCACGTTCTCTTCAACAGTTCACTCCCGAATTGCGATTTCGTAACTACCTCGAAAATGTCAAATTAGAAGAATCCCCGATTTTTTGGATATGGGGCGGGGTGTTTACCCCGCCCCATATCCAAAAAATCGGAAGTCTCTCGTATGTAACCTTGTTGAGGTAAATACAATTCTAGTTCATTCTTTTGGCCCAGTTGATCACGAGGATCGAGGAAACCAAGGCCACAAACGGTTTAAGGCCACGCCAGAAGAATCTTTGAAACCAGGCCCAACGCAGGCGATACAGGATCTGTGCAATCGCCCAACGAGTGAGGAGTGCGTGACCGAGGGCGCTCGTCATTACTCGAGACTTGTATCGGGAAAAGGAAAAATCTCCACGGCTGAACGATTCGCTGAGCTCGCGAGCGGCAAGTGCGCCATAGCCCAACGCGATGCTGATGCCTTCGCCAAAGACCGGGTCTGCTCCGACCGCATCACCCGCCAGGATGACGCGCGGCACAGACATGCGATTTTTGGGGCTGAACCAACGGATCGGATAGCCTTTCAGCTCGACAGCGTTGAGGTCCAAGCCGTGCCGCGCCATTTCTTCGACCAACGGCTGTTTCAACGCCGGACGCTGCATACCTGCCAGGAGGTTCGTATCATATACCCCCCAACAGCGCATCGGGCTGACCATGAAGCTGGGTGGGGAAGTCCCAGGTATAGCCCGCGATGCCATCCGGCACGCAAAAGAAGTCGAAGTAGGCTGCGTCCTCCCGGCCCCTCTCTCCACCGCTCACCTCCGAGTTTTTGGAGGTGGCGTAAGGCTGAGTTAACACCTCCAGCACACGGGCCGTGTGGACGGCTTCGTCCGGCAGGATGCGGCGGCGTGTCACGCCGTTCGATCCGTCGGCGCCCACAACAGCCTGGGATGTGAAGGTCCCCATATCTGTTTCAACTATTACGCAGTCCTCACGCGGCTGCACGTCCAGGACAGTTACCCCTTCCTTGATCTCAATTCCCCGGCCCGCCGCCTTTTTCGCCAGCCAATTGTCAAACTCATCGCGGCGTATAACACGCAGGGTATGGTTGCCGGGCAGCGAAAGGTTCAACCCTTTGCCGGCGAAATCCAAATGCGCTGCAGGCGGCATCCACGTGCGGAACTTCGCTGACGTCCAGGCCCAGGCGCTGGAGGATCACCTCTGCGTCGGCGAGCAACCCGCCTGCGCACAACTTGGGTCGGGGATAATGGGCCTTTTCGAGGATCACGATGCGCGGGATGAGGCTGGGGGCGAGTTGAGCCAGATGCAGGGCGGTGGAGAGTCCCGCAGGACCTCCGCCAAGGATGATGACATCGTAGTTGATCATGTCTTATGGCAGCAATCCAAAGATTATCCGCAGATTTTGCTGATTTCGCAGAAAAAAACCTTCCTATTCCTGCCGCAGGATGATGGAGGTTGAATCTTTATATAAAGTCCTCCATCCATCTTTGGCAAGCTCATTGCCCAGCGCGGAGTTGACCGGCATGATAACCCATTGGACATCATACTGCTGAAGAACATCCTGCCAGCCCGTATCCAGCTCATCGACGGTCAGGTACAGTTTTGTCGCCTCCCCGGTGAGATCGGACTGGCTGTCTATAAAATCCTTTTGCTCCGGCCACAAGCGCCATACGATATACCCACCCCAGATGAAGTTATTGAACATGCGGCCCGACTGCGGGATTGTCCTGCAGCCACTGGACCGCATCCACGGGGAAAAGTTTGGGATCGATAAAGTAGTCCCCACCCAATTTTCCGGAAACCAGTAAAGCAAAAGTTATGAGCACGGTGGCTGCGGGCCAGACAAACCCTTTCAGTTGTTTCTCGATTTGCAGCATGGCCGAGGCGGCTCTCTTCAGGAAGGCCAGATCTGCGATTTCCACCGCGGGTCCCACCAGGACAAAGGGAGCCACTACTCCGTAAAGATGCATGTTGCGCGCGGAGGTCATTGCCAGCACCGTAAAGCCCGCGATCAAAAAGGCCTGCCCGCTGCGGATGCTTCCCTTTTTAAGGGAGAATATGAGGATGGAAGCGATGATCAACAGGAGCTCAACCAGGAAGGACGGGCTGGAAAAATCGGGCGGCCTGGTCTCCAAATATGGTGGACATTAAATATTTGTTCCCCATGTAGCTGAGGATGGTCTTCCAGGTATTCCACCCGAACGGGTTGACCAGGCTGGCGACCAATGAAACCGCAAAAGTACCGGCCAGTTTCTTGATCACCTGTCGATCGAGGTTTTCACGATTGAACAAATAGTCCCAGAACCAGCCGGCCATATAAGCGAGCAAAACCAAAAAACCGGCCACGAATTCGGCATGGATATTGCCCCATAGGACCATCAAACCGGGCAGTATCCAGAAATTCACCTTCCTGCCGCGGCTGATCCGATCCGTGAGAACCAGCCAGACGGCAAGCAAAAATATGGAGAACAGGAGCGGCCGGGCAACCCAAAATGGGAATGTATTCGCGACGCCCCACAGGATCAATAACCATCATCAGGATGCGCTCTCTGAATTCCGAAGATAAAGCAGAATACAAAACATAAAATGCAGCCTGCGATCAGGAGCGCGGTAAGGAGCACCACCCCTTTAAGACCGAGGGCCAGGTAGGAAAGATAGAAAATTACGTCCGCCAACCACTCATGCGCAACATATGGACGGCCTTCATAGACATACGAGAACATTTCCTGCCTGGGGATGGAGTGCGTCTCTACGATCACGCGGCCCATCAGAAGATGGCGGGGCAGGTCGCCATCGTTGTTCAAGGTGCGCCAGCCTGCGGCCATGGCGGCCGCGAATACCAGCAGGAAAAGGATATCCCTGGCGCGAGGCAGCAAATAATTGGCTATCGAAGTCAGATTTCATTGATGATGTTCCCGATGGATGCTCCGAGTCCTGCGTCAGGGGACGATCAGTTTGACGAGGGGAATTTTTTGCATCCCACGCACAAGCAGGAAGGAAAGGAAAAATACGAGCGTGGTGACCAGCGGCACGCTCCACAGCAGCATAGCCCATGAAAGAGTTTATGTGCAGGAAGGGAATTCCGGCACCAAGTATCTCGATCACGAGAATGTGAATCAGGTATATTCCAAAACTGGCCGTGGCCAGAGATCTCGTGAGAGACCTGGACCCAGGGAGAGGCGAAAGACCCTGGTCTTCCGCTATGCGCCTCGAGGAGAAGAAATGCAGCACGCGGAGGCAACAATGACATTCAGACTTACAAAGTCGTAAAAAACGCCATTGTATGCGCCGGAGCGCAGGGTGAGAAGATAGGCGCCGACCGCTGTTGCAGCTGCGCCCAATATCCAAAGCACGATCGATAAAATGACCCGGGAGCGCGAAAGCGTCATTTCACCCAGCAGATAACCCAACATAAAGAAGCATAAAAACCCGGTGGCCAAAGGCGGGCTGATGTTGATATTGAAATTCCAGACCTGCCTGGCGATGGTCAATACCGGCTGAAAAATCAGCCAGAGACCCATTAAATACCAGAACACTTTTTTGTCGGCTTCCGGCTTGAACGCCAGGCGCAAGAACGGGAGTATTAGATAGATACTGATCAGGGTGTATAAGAACCACAGGTGATAATAAGTGCCGGTCACCAATAATAACCGGGTCACAAAATCTCGTCGTGCAGGCCTTGGCGTGACTGCCGCAGAACCAGAACAAGTAGATGAATGACCATGCGATAAACGGGATCAGGACTTTCGTCATCCGTTTCGTGAAGAAACTGCGCAGGCTTTCGGACCTGGGAAGAAGCAAATAACCGCTGATCATAAAAAACAACGGGACCGAGATGCGCGCAACCGCGCCGTAAATATCGGCGATCATCCACTGGACGGGCGGTATTTTCCCCCATACGTTGGTCAATTGCCCCGAAACATGGATCATCACCACCAGATAAATGGCTATGACCCGGATGAGATCAACCCAATAAATAGATGGTTTCGGACTTGTCTTGGCCTCCGTGGAAGGTGAATTGACTGCGTTCTACCAATTGTTATCCTTCTCATATCCCAACTGCAGCAACAACGGCCCCGCCACATCCTTAAAGATCCTCTTATGCTCGCCGGTAAAATATTTCCTCCATTCCCCGGTCTTGCCGGAGCGAAAGGTTGGGGAACGACCCGGGTTGATGGAGGCCTCCAGGCAGGCGAGGATCTGCGCACGGTCCGCGACGAGGCTCGCTGGTACCGATGCGGGCCAATAGATGGTCGAGAATCAAGATTGAGGCAGCGCATCCGATCGTTCACCAGGTCTTCAAATCGGATCTTCATGACGCTGGGCTGGTCCAGCCAACCCAGGTATGGGGCAAAGCGCCCGCGAGATCGGGGAATTCCACGCCGGCAGCCTGCTCTGCAGCCGAAAGGTCAGCCCGGCCCAGGATGCTGGCGCGCAATCGCGAGTCGAAATCGGGAAGCGATTGGTAATAGGCGTGATGCACGTGGTCTCGGTTCCATATCCGTGACGTAGAAGACGTGCGAGACCGCCACGTCACGCGGGTCACGATATATGAAGTAAGGCACGAAGGCAGGCCCGGCGACGAGGCTGACGACTTCTGGCCAGGCAAATAAATGCGCGGAACTGACGTCGCGCGGGCGAAGCGAATTCACCCAGGCGAGGGTCTCGGTAAGTGAACGCTTGCGCCCGCTCTCGCCCTCATAGCCCGCGAAGAAGGAGTGCAGGCGGCGGCGCAAAAGGCGCGACTTTCGAGAAGCCCAGCAGGATCTGATCGAGCAGGTGGGTGCCGCTCTTGGGGAAGGAGATGCCGAGCAAGACCGGCCAGCCACGCTTGAGGCGCGGGCAGTGCTGCAAAACGCAAACTCTGGGAGACTTTTTCGGTTTGATAAACCGTTGACCGGAGGGACGATTTCAGGGTCATGGGGATTATTAAACCACACTTGTGTGCGCACACAAATAATCTGTGGAAGAAAAGAATGGAACACGGATTACCCCCGGAATAATACCGGGGCGAGACGGATTGACGGATTCTCGCACTGAAAGAGCGCACCGATAGAACACAGTGCAAGCAGTGCAGGCGGATTTCTTTCAATAAAATAGAAAAGACAAAACTAACTAATTCATTCCAGTGTGCCTAGGCTTGGTGGTTCTGTCGCCAGATCAGATGAGGAAGTCCATCTACGCGGGCCAAGGATTGCTTTGGCCCGCTTGCCCTCAACCCTGAGGGGATAGGGGAATGCCTCGCGGTGAACAGCAGAATCTACATTGTTGGCTTCCCGAGAAATCCACCAGAGGGTGTTTCCACGTAGGAATCTAGTGGAGATAAACCCTGCAAGCAGCGGTTGAAACATTTGGAATGGGGCATGATAAGCGAAGCGTACCCTGTGGGTATCGTGCCCCAACAGATCGTGGCTCAACAGATAGAACGGGTAAGAGGATACCGGGCAAATCCATCAAAGGTAGTAATTCTCTCAGCATTGTCTCATTTTAGTCTTAGGATTATATTTTATAGTTGGCTCTGTCCCATCGGAAGCTATCCCTATTCGTGAGCATAAAAACCAAATATCATAGGCGTTTTAATGATCGATAAAAAGGACGAAGCTATTCATCCCCGTTCAGAGGCCTGGCGACGACGCTGGGAGAATCTGAGGGCAGGGGTCAGGCGGGCAGCACCGTTCGCGGCCGGGGTTTTGGCCGCATTGGCAGGGCTCGTGCTTTACAACGTACTCTTTCCCGGGCCGCATCAACTGACCCCGAAAGAACTGAATAACACCATTGCCCAGGCGATGGCTTCCGCCACGCCTCCGCCGGCCTTCTCGGAAATTGTCTACCAGCTGATACGGCCCTCCTTAATCCTCATCCAAACCCACGATACAACTGAGAACGGCCTGGGCAGCGGCGTCATCATCGACGATGCTGGAGACATCCTCACCAGCCTGCACGTGGTGGCGAATGCCACAGACATCCAGGTGACCTTTGCAGACGGCAGCAAGTCGGAGGCAAAGGTGACAACCTCCCAGCCCGAAAATGACATCGCCGTCCTGAGCCCGGACCAGCCGCCGGCGCAGATCGTACCCGCCGTGCTGGGAGACCCGAATGCCGTGCAGGTCGGAGACGAAGCCTATGTTGTCGGCAATCCCTTTGGCCTGTACGGCTCCATGAGCGCAGGCGTTATTTCCGGTTTCGATCGTTCGTTCCAGCCCGCGACCAGCAAGCAAGTGCTCAAAGGCCTGATACAAATAGACGCAGCCGTGAACCCCGGCAATTCAGGCGGCCCCCTGCTCGACCGTAATGGCGAGGTGATCGGCATCGTCACCGGGATCGTGAACCCGACGGACCAGAATTTCTTTATCGGTATCGGGTTTGCCGTGCCGATCACCGTGGCCGGCGGAGCCTTTGGCTCACCCCCTTATTAACTTCGACCGAACTACTGCACCTCGAGAAGGCGGTCTTTGTAAATATCGAAAGAGTCCGATGAAAATTAGTATCTAGTTACAGCCTTTCGTAAAGTATCCCAAAAAATGGACGTGTGCCGGGCGCACGCCCGGCACACGTCCATTTTTTGGGCACCTTTGTCCTCGCAGTGTGCAGGTTAAGAAGGTGTTTTTCTCTGCCAGGCTGAAAGCGTGGGACGAAAGGGTAAGTAGGTACAAAAATTATTCGTTGAAGGAGACCATAATGGATCAGGAATTGAATCCCGAAAACCGGAAACCCATGGAACGCGTTCTATATGAAGTGAAAAAGATCATCGTCGGGCAGGATCATCTGCTGGAACAGATGATCGTCGCCCTGCTGGCCCGCGGACACATCCTGGTCGAAGGTGTGCCGGGGCTGGCCAAGACCATGGCGATCAAGACCGTAGCCGAAGCGATCGGCGGCGAGTTCAAGCGCATCCAATTCACGCCCGACCTTGTCCCGGCGGACCTGGTGGGGACCCGCATCTACAATCAGAAGACGGGCGAGTTCAATACTTCGCTGGGCCCGGTCTTTACCAACCTGCTGCTGGCGGATGAGATCAACCGCGCCCCCGCCAAGGTGCAGAGCGCGCTGCTTGAAGTGATGCAGGAGCACCAAGTGACGATCGGGCGGGAGACCTTCAAGGTGCCCAATCCTTTCCTGGTGCTTGCCACGCAGAACCCAATCGAGACCGAAGGGACCTATGCCTTGCCTGAAGCACAGGTGGACCGCTTTATGCTCAAAGTACTGGTGGGTTATCCCAGCACGACCGAAGAATTCGTCATCGTCGAACGGATGACGGGCATGCTCCAGGCGGTACAGAAGGTGATCACCACCGATCAACTGCTGGGATTGCAAAAAGAGGTGGACCAGATCTATTGCCGACCCGGCATTGATCGAATACGCGGTGCGCATGGTGACCGCCACCCGCAAACCGAAAGAAGTTGGGCTGCCCGACCTGGAGCATTACATCATGTTCGGCGCCAGCCCACGCGCTTCGATCAACCTGATCCTCACGGCCCGGGCGCTGGCTTTCGTGCGCGGCCGCGACTATGTGCTGCCGCAGGACGTGCTGGACATGGCGTTCGACGTTATGCGTCACCGCCTGGTGCTGTCGTATGAAGCGCTCTCGGACAACCTGACCGCCGACGATATCTTAAGGAAGATCCTGGATCGCATACCGATCCCCGTGGTGCCCCTGCATGAGCATGTCAACCGCCACGTCAACGCCTGAACGGATCCTGCAGCGCCTGGACTGGCAGGTCATCCGCCGGTTGGACGGCCTGTTGCAGGGCGATTACCGCAGCCTTTTCTACGGCTACGGCGTGGATTTTGCAGACCTGCGCGAATATCAACCCGAGGACGATGTTCGTTATATTGATTGGAACGTCACGGCGCGGATGAATTCGCCGTACGTCCGCAAGTACGTGGAAGACCGCGAAATCACCGCCTGGTTCCTGCTCGACCTCAGCCCGTCCATGGACTTCGGTACCGTGCAGGGAATGAACCTGAAGCGCACCATACTTATTGATTTCGTCACAACCATGGCGCGCGTGCTGACACGGCATGGGAACCGCGTGGGAGCCATGTTCTATGACAGCCGGATTGAACTCACGATCCCGGCGCGCAGCGGGCGAAACCAGGTACTGCGGCTCATCGATGACATGCTCAAACAGCCGCGCTTGACGAAAGCACCGTTCACCGACCTGACGCCCCTGCTCGAAAACGGCCCTGAACTCCATCAAGAGCCGGTCAGTTGGTCTTCGTCATCTCCGATTTTATCGGCGTGCCGGGGTGGGAAGGACCGTTGAGCCTGCTCAACCAGCGTCACGAGGTGCTGGCGATCCGATTGTGGGATCCGCGCGAAATGGAACTGCCGGATATCGGCCCGGTCATCATGGAAGACGCGGAGACCGGCGAACAGATCTACGTGGATACCCACGATAAAAAAATCCGGAGCCGGTTTGCAGAGGCGGCGCGGCGCCGCGAAGCCATCGTGAATGAGAATTTCAAGCATGCCGGAGTGGATGCGCTTTCCCTTTCGACCGAGGAAGACCTCGTCCGCGCCATCGTGCGTTTTGCCAAACTGCGGCAGCAACGACGGAAGTAAGGCTTATGACATTCATCTGGCCAACCATGCTTTTATTTGCCCTCGTGTTGATCCCGCTGCTTATCGCGTTCTATCTGGTCTTGCAGCGGCGCAGGAGGCGAACTCGCTGAAAAGTATGGCAGCCTCGGGCTGGTGCAATCATCCTCCGGAGGCAGGATCGGAGCGCGCCGCCACATCCCTCCCATCCTTTTCCTGGTGGGTCTCTCGATCCTGATGCTGGCCCTGGCGCGGCCGCAGACCGAGATCAGCCTGCCGCGTATCGAAGGCACGGTGATCCTGGCTTTCGATGTTTCGGGCAGCATGGCTGCGACCGATTTCCAGCCCACCCGCATGGAAGCGGCCAAGGCCGCGGCGCGAGACTTTGTCCAACACCAGCCTCCCAGCGTCCAGATCGGCATTGTGGCCTTCAGCGACAGCGGCTTTTCGGTACAAGCTCCGACCAACGATCAGGATGCCATCCTGGCTGCCATCAACCGGCTGACGCCGCAGCGCGGCACCTCGCTGGCGAATGGGATGCTCGCATCCCTTAACACGATTGCCAGCCTGGGGCAGCAGAACCCCCAATTCTACAGCTCACTCACACCGGGCCGACCCCCACGCCAGTCCCCGTGCCGCAAGGAGCCTATAAGTCTGCGGTGATCGTCCTGCTCACTGACGGTGAGAACAATGAGAACCCCGATCCGCTCGCTGCTGCGCAAGCAGCCGCAAAGGCAGGCGTGCGTATTTATACGGTGGGCATTGGGAGCGCAGCAGGGGTAAACCTGCATGTCAATGGTTTCACCGTTCACACCAAGCTCGACGAAGCGACTCTGCAACAAATCGCACAAATTACAGGCGGCACGTATTACAATGCGGATTCCAAGGAGGCGCTGCTCAAGATCTACGATAACCTGGATCCGCAACTGGTCGTCAAACCCGAAAAGACTGAAGTCACTTCCATTTTTGCAGGAGCGAGCGTGCTGGTCCTGCTGATCGCCGGTCTATTTTCACTCCTGTGGTTCAGCCGGTTGCCGTGATCGTGGATGTGCTTTTTAGAGGGCGCCTGGAGGTAGCAGCATGACTTTTCTCTGGCCCTATTCCCTTTACTTATTGGGGTTGATCCCCTTGATCATCGTCGCGTATATTCTTGATGCTGCGACGACGGCGGCGTTTTGCGGTACGCTATTCCAGCCTGGCCCTGGTGCGTGAGGCGCGGCCCCAGCAATCATGGCTGCGGCGTTACCTGCCGCTGGCTTTATTCCTGCTGGCACTGACCAGCTTGATCGTCGCGCTTGCACGGCCGGTGTCGATCGTGACCATACCCGCCGGGCCAGACCACGATTGTCCTTGCCATCGATGTATCCAGAAGCATGTGCTCGACCGACGTTCAACCCAACCGCATGCTGGCGGCCGAGAATGCCGCCCTGTCCTTCGTCAAGAATCAAAAATCCAATACACAGATCGGCATTGTGGCCTTCTCAAGTTTTGCGGAACTGATCCAGCCGCCCACAACCGATGGAGAAGCGCTCCAATCCGCCATCGAAAGCCTGCTTGTGGGGACGCCGGACGGCGATCGGCAGCGGCCTGCTTAAATCGCTGGATGCAATTGCTGAAGTAGACAAAAATGTTGCGCCCAGCATAACGGATGGTTCCCCGGGCATCGAGCCGACAGCCTGTCCTAAAGGCGCGTATGCCCCGGATATCATTGTCCTGCTTACCGATGGGGTCAGCAACACAGGCCCGCTGCCGCTGGATGCAGCCCAGCAAGCCGTGGACCGCGGCGTAAAAGTTTATACCATCGGTTTTGGGACAGCCAATGGAGGCGAATTCCCGTTTTGCGGCCAGCAGTTCCAGGGCAATGAGCCCTTTGGTTTGGCGGAGGCGGAGGTTTTGGAGGCGGTGGAGGGTTTGGAGGCGGGTTTGGCGGCGGAGGCTTGGAGGCTTCCGCCGTGGGATCGACGAGCAGACCCTCAAACAAGTTGCCGATATGACCGGCGGAAATTATTACTCCGCTGAAAGCGCTGGCGAGCTTGAGAAAGTTTTCCAGCAGCTGCCCACCTATTTGATCACCAAGCATGAGACCACGGAAATCAGCGTGATCTTTACGGCCATCGGCGCGCTGCTGGCCATACTGGCTATCGGCCTTTCATTGATCTGGCATCCGCTGCCGTAATTTCAGATAATTAGAGAATAGAGATAGAGTCGATAGTAATTCTGAGCAGAGTAGAATAACTGATGCCGTGCCGAAGCAAATATCGATGTTCGGCAGGCATCTACTTGTTCAGATATAGATTTCGAGGCATGTTCGGGTCAGATAGACTGTCTTAGTTCCAGAGCCGGGCAAGAAAGTTGATCTTCTCGAGGGTCTGGAAGGTCTCGCCGCCTTCGTGATGGTTATAAGGCCAGACCTTGATCTGTTTGGTCCCGGCGTAGTGGTTGTAGGCGCCAAAGACCGTTGAAGGCGGGCAGGTCTGATCCATCAACCCCACCGAAAACAGCGCCGGTGATTTTGCGCGGACGGCAAAATTCATCCCATCAAAATAAGATAATGTAGTAAACACAGTCTCGATCTTGTCGCGGTGAAGCTGGCAGTAATTACTGAGTTCCTGGTAAGGATAGGTATCTACAAGTTCGGTGGCGCGCCGGAAATGGCAGAGGAAAGGCACGTCCGGCAGCGCAGCGGCGAGATCGGGGACGAGGCCCGCCGCGGCCAGCGTGATCCCCCCGCCCTGTGAGCCGCCGGTTACGGCCACACGCCGGGCATCCACTGCGGGATGTGTACGGGCCGCTTCCACTGCGCGGACGGCATCGGTAAATACGCGGCGATAGTAATACGTCTCAGGATGCAGGATGCCGCGGGTCATGAAGCCGGGATACTGCGGGTTGCCGGGTTCCACTTCGATATCCGGAGTGTCACCGGTCCGCCAGGTGCTGCCCTGGCCGCGTGTATCCATGACGAGCAGGGCATAACCGATATTCGGCCACATCAGCCAATCCAACGGATTACCGCGCCCGCCGCCATAGCCGATAAATTCAACCACGCAGGGCAAAGCCGCGGAACGCTGGCGGGGAAGCAGGAACCAGCCCTTGATCGGCTGTCCGCCAAAGCCGCGAAAGGTTACATCGTAGGCTTCAATGAGCTTCAAGCGAGGTCTTGACCGGCTCGAAAACCGCATCCAATGGATAGCTGACGGGCATCTGCGAGGGTCTTTGACCAAAAGTCATCGAAATCGGCGGGTTCAACACGAGCCGGAAGATATTTTTGGAGTTGTTCGAGCGGAAGATCAAAAATCATGGCAGTTATTTCCTTTTCTAAGCCGGGAGATCTCAACTGTAGACAACAGCGCGGCTTATTGAAACTGTTCGCGCCGGGCTATGTCCACGATCAACTGGCGCTGGTCCGTCGAAAGATCGGCATATTCCGAGTTGTGCTTGTCGGTGTCACGGTTTTCCACGATCACCACCGAGGCATCGCGGCTGAGCAGAACCGTGTGCCAGGCATTGCGCTTGATATTATATATTTTTCCGATCTCCATGGTCTGCGGATAAATGCCGTTATCTGAGCCGCATTGCCACCCATGATCAACATACCTTTGCCCTTCGTCAGCACAAAGACTTCATCGGTCTCCATGTGACGTTCCATGGTACCCTGGCGCTCTGGCTGCAAGCCATCCAGGAAGCGCAGGATCGCCACGCGCCAGGCGCCAAAATCAACCAGGGGTTGATAGCCCTCGCCTTCATAGTCTCGAATCTCAAGCAATTGTTCGTCCATCCGACCTCCGGGTTTCTTATGATCAAGGAATATTTGACTCTGTGCATTTTTCGTCATAGACTCGTGGAATGCTTGGCGTAAGGCAAGATTAACGAATTTGCACCTACGCTGGACTTTTTGGAAGGCGAATTATCCATTTGCGCCTACGATGCGAATTTCCAAAAGGATGCGCGGCTTTATTTACCCAGCCATACTTCAACACGATGCTCACCGTCTTCCAAGTCCAACGGTATCAAGTTTCCGGCGAAGATCTTTTCATCTATCGTCATTTTGATGAACGCCTTTGCAAACGCCCTGCGGGTTATGGACGATGATGTGAAAGAGCCGGCCGCGGAACTTGCGCGTCACCGAAAAGCCGTTCCAGGCCGATGGGATGCACGGGTCAACGCGCAAGCCGTCATATTCGGGACGGATGCCCAGGATCCACTGCGTAGCGGCCTGGTAGCACCAGGCCGCCGTGCCCGACAGCCATGAGTTGCGCGCCAGCCCGAACTGCGGATGTTCATCACCCAGGACGTTCTGGGCATAAACGTAAGGCTCGCACTCGTAAACCTCGATCATCTCGTTGCGGGCCGCCGGGTTGATCTGGGCATAATATTGATAAGCCCGGTCGCCATTGCCGAGCAAAGTTTCGGCGATCATGGCCCAGGGGTTGGGATGCAGGAAGATCCCGCCGTTCTCTTTTGTGCCGGGCGGGTAGGTGGTTACGCCGCCCAGTTTCGGATCGAACCCATTGAAACCCGGGGGCGCTCAGCTTTATGCCGTATTTTGTATTCAGCTTTTTGTAAACCGAATCCATGGCCTGAATGCCGTGCTGCGGCTGAAGCGAAACCCGAGATCACCGCCCACGATTGCCCGTTCAAATAGATCTGCCCATAAGCGTTTTTATGCGAACCCAGCGGCTTGCCTTCCGCATCGAAGTAACGGAGATACCATTCGCCATCCCAGGCAACGGCCTCGACCCGTGACTTCATTTGGTCGTAAGCCGCGCGATATTCCGCGCCTTGTTTTTATCGCCCAGGTGTTCCATCAGCGCGATCATTTCGAGCAGGGCCTTTGCCGTATAAATTGGCGGTGAAAAGCGACTCGGCGCCTTTCGGCAGATTCACCGTGTCGTTCCAATCTGCAAAGCCGAGCAAAGGTAAGCCATGTTTGCCAACATCCTGGCTTGTGAAAGCCAGGCCGCCCTCGAGATGTTCCATGACAGCTGCCGCTTTCCAGGACATTGCCCTGTTTATCCTTGTCATAGAAAGGTATCGTCTCGTCAAGAAAAGCCAGGTCGCCTGTTTCTTTCATATAGGCAGTAACCGCCAGCGATGCTCCAAAGATGATCATCGCTGTAATAATGCGGACGGTCTTCCATTTCCGCCGAGTCGCCGATGCTGCCTTCGAGGGTGAGCGGATTAAATTGATGCAGAGCCGAACCGTCCCGCTTTTGAAAGGACAGCAGCGTACGGATGAAGTCTTTTCCTTCTTCGGGAGCGGAGGCCAATACGGCCATCACGTCCTGCGAGGAATCGCGGATACCAATGCCGCGTGCGCCCAGCCCGAGCTGATAATAGGAGAGATAACGCGACCAGGTGCGGGTGACGTAACACTGGCGCGGGTTGTGAATGTTGAGCATGGAGTTCATGGATGGATCGGGCGTCTCAACCTGGAAGGCTGAAAGATACCCGTCCCAGAACGCGCTCATCTTTTCCAGCTCCTCGTCAACCGCTTCCGGGCGGCGGAAACGCTCGATATCGGCGCGGGCGGCATCGAGGTCGCCGGCCTGGCCCAACTGAGTTATGAAGCGGCGGGTCTCACCCGGCAGGGATGATCCCCAAATGATGCAGCGGCGCAGAGATGTTGTCGGCGCGCAGGGAATCGGTGCTGCTCAATTCGGGTTGAAGAAGACTGAGCGGGGCCTGAAAGGTTCCGTATTCATTGGCTCCGAGGAAACGCTTCCGGTCGGTCTCATAAGAGGAGGCCGGCAGGTTGGAGGCCAGGTAGTTTATGCGTATATCCCGGAACATAAAGGGATATTGGACCATGATCTTATACTCGCCGTCAGGCCACACATTTGCTCACCATGGTCTGTGGGACCCAATCTGCATTGGTGAACTGCATGAGGGCATTGGGATGTGTATATTCAACGACCGGGATGGCATCCACCTCGAGCGGGGCGGGTGAAATATTCGTGATCTGTATATCGCGTAATTCGCAGGTCCCATTGCGCGGCACGAAGATCGTGGCTTCCGTGCGCAAACCGTAAAACTCGGAGACGATGCGCGTATAACCCAGGCCGATACTGACATTCAAACCGATCGTACGGATCGAGCGTCGGGCACGAAGAAGGGCGAGAAGATACGGTACCCATCCTTCATGATGGATCCGCAAATACAAGGTCTCGCCTTTGAATTCCGAGGAGGGCAGCTGCTGGATATATTTTGTTATGCGGTTGAAGGTTGGATCGTCCTTGCAAACCAGCGCGCCGCCTGTGTGATCCACGAAGCCGCCAAACTGGCGCGTGCCGATATAGTTGATCCATTTGACCGGTGTACGCGGGTCGGTGATCACGTACTCGCGATTTTCGTTATCGAAATAGCCGAAACGCATGACTATGCCCTCGTTTTGGATGCAAGCTCAACGAGCTTCTGGTTCACCACCCGGCCGTCTTTATCCAGCAGGCCGAAATCCAGGGCCTTATATGTCCAATAAGCCCGTCCGATGCCAAATTCATCGAGCAAGGCGGTGAAATCACGGGTCCAGTTCACACGCGTGGACATGGGCGCCCTCTCGTAAACGCCGAATTCCCCGCAATAGACCGGCTGCCCCATGCGCTGCGAGAAATCCAAAGCGGGCTGGAGCTTGGAAAGGAGATAACTCTTGTCGAACTGCGCCCCCAGTTCACTTCTCAACATATGGGTGTCGTTGGGATATTTCTCCATGATCGCCGCCAAACCCGGAGCCTGCCGGCCCGGATATTCAAGCCGCTGGTTGTATTCGGCCAAGCTCGGCACCCAGGGCGCCTTCTGATGAGTGACGCTCAGCGGGAGATAGAAATGGAACGTATACAAAATATTGGGATCGGCGATAGGCTCCAGATTTTGAAGCTGATCGGCCGCGTTATAGTGGTTGCCGCCCACCAGCACCAGCCGCTGCGGGTCGACCGAGCGGATGCGGGCCATTACTCTGTTTGACCAGTTCATTCCATGGGGCGCTGTCCGGCAGGACGATCTCGTTGAGCAGTTCAACTGCCAGGGAATCATCCATGCGGCCGAGGAAGCGCCGGGTGATCGCCTCCCATAACCCGAGAAAGCGATCCTGCATGACGGGGTTCTTGAACAGAGAGCTTTTATCAAGGGCATCGAAGGCAAAGCCGGGCGCTTTGTGCAGGTCAAGAATGACCCGCAGCCCGTTCGCCTGCGCACCACTCCAAACACGATTCGATGTAATCGAAGCCGCTCTGCTTGTAGACGCCGGGATGATCGTCGTCCTCAAGCAGCGGGTAATCCACGGGCAGGCGCACATGGTCCATGCCCCAATCCGCAATGCGCTTAATATCGGCTGCAGAGATGAAGGTCTTGAAGTGTCCATGGTCGTAAGCCGGATACTGTGAGATCCAGCCCCCCAGGTTTATGCCAATTTTCAGGGAAGTCTTTTCCATTATCGGTATATCCTATTCTTCCACAAAGCTGACCGAAACTCACTGTAACAAGTTTGGGCAGGCTAGCTTATTCATTGGACTTATCAGGTTGATCTCCTTTGTCAAAGGTATATTTATCGGGCGGGTCAGGAATTAAAATTCTGGTTCAAAAGCTAAACATTAAACAGAGGTTTGTGGCTCTATCCGTTTTTTAACGGGAAAATCTCTTGAAACATCAAAATCCACGAAGGTAACGACACTTGCGACGACGCAAAAACTTCACGGCCAACCTATCGCGAGGAGTCCATTTCATGGCCTTAGCTTAAGATGGCCTCGACGACGACCGACTTCTTTCCGTCCTGCGGCGCGGGCACCGTATTCCCTTCCATGGACTTTCCATCGACGCTCAACTTTACGCTGTTTCCCGGGCCGCTGCGCTTCACCGAGATATGATAGGTCACGCCGCGGAACTCGCGCCGGGCCGTAAACCCCTGCCAATCTGCAGGGATGACCGGTGAAATTTGCAGGCTGTCCCAGTCCGGGCGAATGCCGAGGATCCATTGGGTAATGGCCACATAATTCCAGGCTGCGGTGCCTGTGAGCCAGGAATTCTTCGCTTCCCCATGGGTGGGTGCATCGCGGCCTGCGATGGTCTGGGCATAGACGTAGGGCTCGCAGCGATGCAGCTCGGTAAGCCCTTCGCGGGCCGAGGGATTGATGCGTAAATAATAATCAAGGGCGCGGTCGGCGTTCCCAACCTGTGCTTCTGCGATCATGACCCAGGGGTTGTTATGGCAGAAGATGCTGCCGTTTTCCTTATAGCCCGGTGGATAGGAAGAAATCTCCCCGAGGTTCAGATAATATTTTGAGTAAGCCGGCTGGAGGATCATTATTCCGTGTTTTGTAGCAAGCCGTTCGTATTCACCGAGTCGAGCGCCTTCCGGGCATAGCCATTATCGAGGCCGACGCCTGCCATAACGCAGAAACCCTGAGGCTCGACATAAATCTGTCCCTCTTCGCACTCCGCCGAACCAACCTTTTGCCCAAGTGCATCGTACGCGCGCAGGAACCATTCTCCGTCCCAGCCGTACTCATAGATGCAGCGCGATCATGTCCTCCGATAGTTTCAAATAACAGGCCGCGCTGGACCGGGCATCGGAACCGGCTTTGCCGTAACGCTCCGTAATCTGCGCCATTTCACGAGTTGATATTACAAACAGGCCCGCGATAAATATACTCTCGGCTACATTGCCGTCCCTGTTCGTGGTGGTCTGGAAGCTTTCCCCGGGTGTGTCGGAGAAGCAGTTCAGGTTGAGGCAGTCGTTCCAGTCGGCGCGGCCGATCAGCGGCAGACCATGCGGCCCGATCCGGTCGAGGGCATATTGGATGGAACGCTGCAAGTGTTCGTAGAGGGGCGTCTCGCTCCCGGGTTGATTTTCATAGGGGACAAGCTCATCCAGAATATCCCAATCGCCCGTCTCGCGAATGTAGGCGGCAACCGCCAGGACCAACCAGTGCGGATCGTCGTTAAAGTTCGACCCGATGGCATCGTTCCCGCGGCGTGGTCATCGGCTGGTACTGATGGATACGCACCGCCGCTGGGGAGTTGGGTGGAAGCCAGGTCGAGAATGCGCTGGCGCGCCCGGGCCGGGACCATTTGCACGAAACCCAGCAGGTCCTGGTTCGAGTCGCGGAATCCAAGCCCGCGGCCGATGCCCGACTCGAACAAGGAGGCCGACCGCGATATGTTGAACGTCACCATGCACTGGTAGGCATTCCAGATATTTACCATGCGGTTGACATGTTCGTCAGGGGTCTGCACCTGCAGGACGCCGAGCAATTGATCCCAATACGCTTTGAGCGAGTCAAAGGCCAAATCCGTATTGGTCTTATCAAGATATTTTGCGATAACCGGTTTTACCCCACGCTTGTTGATCGTCTGCGATTCGGGTGGGTCGAATTTTTGATCCCTGGGATTCTCGTAATAACCCAACAGGAAGATGATCTGCTTCTGTTCGCCGGGCTGGAGGGCAACCTTGATACAGTGCGACCCAATCGGCTGCCAGCCATGAGCGATTGAATCTGGCGGACTGCCCCTGTTCGAGGACGATGGGACGATCCCAGCTGCGGTAGGGGCCCAGGAAGGCTTCGCGCTGTGTATCGAACCCTGAGGGCTTTTCAGAGCAGGCAAAATAAGCAAAATGGTCGCGGCGTTCACGATATTCGGTCTTGTGATAGATCACAGCCGTCTTCCACTTCCACCTGTCCGGTGGAGAAGTTGCGCTGGAAGTTGGTCGAATCGTCCGAGGCATCCCATAGACAAAACTCAACGGCGGAGAAGACGGAAAGGTCGACCGCAGCTGGCGCGCTGATTCGTAACCGTCATCTGCCAGATCTCGAGGTTCTCGCCCATTGGGACAAAGTAACGCGTCTCGGCCCGGATGCCGTTGTAAGTGGAGCCGATGATGGTATAGCCCATCCCGTGGCGGCAGGAATAATCCTGCAAATTCGACCTGGGTTGGCTGCCAGGATGGGGACCAATATTCCCCGTCCTCGTTATCACGCACATAGATATAGCGCCCGCCCAGATCGGAGGGCGCATTGTTGTAACGATAACGCGTAATGCGCCGCAAGCGGGCATCCTTGTAAAAAGAATAACCGCCAGCCGTATTGGAAATCAGGGCAAAATATTCCTCAGAGCCAAGGTAGTTGATCCATGGCAGGGGAGTATCGGGGCGGGTAATGACATATTCACGCCGGGCGTCGTCGAAGTAACCGTATTTCATGAAGCAAATCCTTAATAACGATATTTTTTAAACCAACCACGGATATCTCTAAAATAAATTTCCTATCCAGACCATGCACAAAGTCAGCCTGCCGAAACCTCATAACGCCAAAAATCAAGCTTTGGCAAGATCATCGGCCAGGGCTTCCAGCTTTTCCGGGGTTAGAACTTGCGGGACCAACCGGGCGATCTGTTCAACGGTCAGGTCAAGGGCCATCGCAAGATCGGGCGAATGCATCCAGGCCCCAAAGTGCTTGGTCAAAATCGTCTTCCCGGCTTCATCATCGAGTATCGCACGCAGGGGCATCCCGATATTCAAGCGGGTACCGCCGGCCGAGGAGGGGAAGCAGGGTCGCGGCGGCGCGCAGACGCAGGTCATGGCTGGAGGCGCCAATCAGGATCTCAAAGTCACCGGCCTCCACAACCCAGCCGTTTTTGGCCGGGTTGTAATACCAGAAGGCCTCGCGGTCCAGATGAAAACTGACGGTTCTGCTTTTGCCGGGAGCCAGCTCGACCTTTGCAAAAGATTTCAATTCCTTTTCGGGACGGACAAGCAGCGAACGCACATCCCGCACATAGAGCTGCACCACCTCTTTGCCGGAGCGCTTGCCGGTGTTGCGCAAGTCGAAAGAGACATCCAGGCCCTCGGCCTCTGTGAACTGGTGACTGCTCAGTTTTATATTGCTGTATTCAAAGGTGGTGTAGGAAAGACCGTGCCCGAACGGGAACAGCGGCTCAAGTTTTTTTGCATCATAATAACGGTAACCCACGAAGAGGCCCTCTCCATAGAGCACTTCACCGTTTTCGCCCGGGTAATTAATGAAAGCCGGGTTGTCTTCATAGCGGGCCGGGAAGGTAGTGGGCAATTTTCCTGAAGGAGAGACATCCCCGAATAGAATATCTGCAAGAGCGTTGCCGCATTCCTGGCTGTTGTACCACTGCTCCAAGATGGCGGCCACTTTATCGGCCCAGGGCATCGTAACAGGCGAGCCGGCATTAACCACCACAACCGTATTGGGATTTACCGCCGCAATTTTCTCGATCAATTCGTTCTGTGCGCCGGGAAGGTTCATGTCCACGCGGTCGAAACCTTCGGATTCCCATTCACTGGTCAACCCGGCGACGACGATGACAAGCTCCGCCCGTTTGGCAAGAGCCAGGGCATCTGCCATCGGGTCGACCGAGGCAGGCGGCATATGGCTGATGCGCAGGGAGCGCCACTGGCTGTTCCCCTGGCAGCGCATACATTACCCTGATCGCCGCCTTCTCGCCCGCTGCAAGCTGTATTTGAGCCGTTTTTTCGCGTCCGGACTCATTTGGGTCCCAGTTGTCAACCAGGATCTTTTCGTTAATGAAAAGCCGGCTTTGTCCCACGGCGAGCAGGCCGAACGTATGCATCCCGCTGACCTGCGCCGTAAATGTCCCCGTCAGGCTGACGCTGAAGTTGGCCTGATTGATGTTAGGCGTGGAGTTGCCCCACCAATCCAGGTTACAGCGGTCGGTAACTTCTTCAAAACCGGGCTTACCCGAGAAATCAGGATTATTGTAGATCCGCAGGGTGAGACCCGGCTTGCCGTCTTCGCTGGTTAAGTTATCGGCATCCAGGACCGGCGTGTTTTTGTGGATGTAGCACCCCACCTCATACTCCACCCTGGCAGACTTGCCCACATGAGCGAGGATCCCGTCCAATGGGGAAACCACATAATGCGGGGTGACGCGCGAGCTGCCGCCGCCCATCACATTTGCGCTCTTTGCGAGCTCGCCGATGACGGCAATGGTCTTGAATTTGGCCGGGTTAATGGGCAGGAAATCATTTTTGTTGGTCAGGAGCACGATCGTTTCGCGGGCGGCCTCGCGCATGAAGGCGCGCTGTGCCGGCTTATTCTCTGCCCGTTCTTCATGAGGTTCGGGGTTTTCGAAGGCTCCGGCGCGTTCAACGATCCGCAAGATCCGGAGCACCTTGTCGTCCAGTTGATCCATCGTCAAGTCGCCGGTATCCAGCGCTTTACGGACAATTCCAGGTTCCATCCAACGCGCAGGGCCGGGCATTTCCAGGTCGAGCCCCCCGGCGGGGACATCCGCGGAATAGGTTCCGAACCAATCCGACATCACCAGGCCATCGAAGCCCCATTCGCCTTTAAGAATGGTCTTGAGCGTGTAATTATTCTCACTCGCAAAGACGCCGTTGACCTTGTTGTAGCTGGACATGACGGCCCAGGGCTTTGCGTCGCGGATCGCAAGTCGGAACGGTTCGAGATACAGCTCGCGCAGCGGGCGTTCCTCGACCTTCGAGCTGATGGACATCCGTTCAAATTCCTGGTCGTTGCATACGAAATGCTTGATGCATGCCCCCGTGCCGTTATCCTGAATGCCCCGGATGTAAGCGGTAGCCATTTTGCCGCTCAAATAGGGGTCCTCTGAATAGCATTCGAAGTTGCGACCGGCCAGCGGTGTGCGGTGAATATTTACCGTCGGCGCGAGCAGGATATGAGCGCCTTTGGCTTTTAATTCTGCAGCCAGGGCTGCACCCACCTTCTCCACGAGCTCGGTGTTCCAGGTGGCGCCGAGGGCCATGCCCACCGGAAAAAGGGCGGAGGTGGGCCCCATATTGCCGCGTTCCCCGCGCGCGCCGTTTGGGCCGTCGGTGACCGTGATGAAGGGGATCCCCAGCCTCGGTATCGAAACGGTATGCCATAGATCCGCTCCGGCGAGCAGGGAGATCTTTTCGTCCAATGACATTTGCTTTACAAGGTCGTCGATGCGAGACACGTCAATCTCCTTTATGAATTTTCGAAAAGTGCCGCAGACTTTTCACATGGAGCCTGGAAGTCTGTCACACTCAACGGTTAAGAGCTTTCACATTCTCCAGATAGCGAGTGTACAGATCAACCAGATGTCTGTCAGGGTCCGCATAGAGCTCATCGGCGTTTACGGTCAGCCTGGCATAATCAGGGATCGGTTTCACAACGGGATGGGCCGCCGCGAATTCCTGGATGACCCTGGCGTGCGGCTTGAGCGAGCCATCGGGCCGGACCAGCCCAAAGAAACGCTCGTGCTGTGCTTCATCGCAGGGCGGCAAACCCCATAGTTCCGGAATATAGTCTGCATAGCACCAGATCAGTGCGCCCGTGGCGCCGCTATCCTGCAGCCTGGGAAGCGTCAGGCGCAGGAATTCGGCCAGGTCTTCCTCGGACGACATGAATATTTCGCGTGACTGTCCGTGTGATTCCCATTTCATAATATGGCTTGCCTCACCCGGTTGGGCTGTACAACCGCCAAACTCTTCCATTAGAACCGGTTTACCCGCCAGGGCAGCCGTGAGAGCGCAGCTGAAAGGCACAAAATCAGGGTCGAGCGGATCGCGCGCCCAGGGCACGTAGATGGGGTAGGCATGCATCACGGCCACATCTGTTTCGGCATAGACCTGATCGACCCGCAAGCCGTTATCGCGTTGGACGTTGCCTCCATGGAGACCGCAGGTTACCGGGTGTAAAGGGTCAATATCGTGGATGAGCCTGACCATTTGCCTGACCCATTCACGGCCTGCCTTGTAGTCCTTGGGCCAGGCAAACAAATCAGGTTCATTACCCAGGTTCCACATCCAAACGGCCGGATGATCTTTAAGCGCGCCCACCACGGTTTGCAGGAGCAGCCGCTCGGCGGAAAGCGCCATGGGGTCGTGGAACATATTGCGATAGCCGTCGTGAACCAATTTACCGTTGCTGACGACGTCACGGATCTCTCCGTCATGCCCGGGGAGCGGACCGCCCAGCAGCCAGCGAGGACTCCAGTTGGGCCCGCTCATATGGCCGGTGAAAAAAGTCACGTCCAGGCCCAATCCGTTCTGGGCTGCAATATCCGCCACCGTGATGAGATTGGCAAGAGCCACCTTATCAACCGAATCGGGCTGGGGCTGAAAATCGTCCCATAATAAGAACAATCGAACGACATTCAGGCCAAGCTCGCGCAGGATCGCAAATTCTTCGCGCACCTCGCCGGCATCGAAGTCCCTCCACCAATACATTGCCTTGCGGCGCGGCCAGTAGTTGACACCGAGAATAAAAGGTTGGGGCATATTGGTTCCTTATTGCCGGGCGCAGTGCTCAACAGGCATTGCGCAAACCTTGAAGCGTCAGGGCAGCCGCTTCAACATTTCAAAACAGGCCCGGCTGTGATGGTACGGGCATTCCCAGGGCCCGACTTTTGGAGAATGCGGATAAGGCTTGCCCGAAGGATCGAGCGTCTTGAACCAGTCGCCATACTGATGATCGCTAAAGTGCTTCTCAATGAAATCCCACACGCGGGCAGATGCATCGGCAAAATGTCCCTGGCCGGAAAGCTGAAAGGCGTTATAGAAGCCGACCACTGCCTCGGCATGCACCCACCAGGCCAGGTCTGCGCTCTGCGGGCCGCCCGATGATTCAGATAGAAGACGTCCATCCGGCTGTAGAGACTCGCTATATACCGCCTGGGCCATTTGCACGGCCAGGGAGCGGGTACGCTGCACCAGGTCCGCATTGCCTAAACCCTGTGCTGCTTCGAGCAGCAGCCAACTGCCCTCGATATCATGCCCGTACGAAAAATGCTCCTGACGAGGCCAGGTCCAATCGTTGTGAAAAAACAAGCGGAAGTGGTTTGTTTGCGGGTCAAGGATGCGATCCAGGAAAACTTCCAGCAGCTCGCTCGATGCGGGCGCGCAGCCGCGGCTCATCCCACACGCGCAGCAGGTTGCCATAGGCTTCCAGCAGATGCAGAAGCGTATTCATGGATTTGTCGCAATCCGGCTCGAGGGCGCTGAGGCGTTGATCCGAAGCGGAGTTCCAATCGCGGCCGCGGCTTTCGATATACCCGCCATGGACGGGCTCGTGGGCATTGGCCTCCAGCTAATTCGAAGATCCGGCGCGCCAGGTCCAGGGCGCCGGTCTCACCGGCGGCCGAATAATATTCGCTGAGACCATAAATTGAAAATGCCTGGGCATAGGTATGTTTGCGCGTTTCAACGGGTTCCCCACGAGCATTGACTGTCCAATAGACCCCCTCGTATTTCGCATCCCAGAAATACTGCCGCAAGTAGTCATAGGCGCGCTGCGCCGTGGATAGATATTCCGGGAGCCGATATTTCCGGTAAGCCAGCGCAAATGTCCAGAGGATGCGGCCATAGAGCACGGCCGAGCGCGGCGAATGATCGTCAACCTTCAGGTCATTGCTTAATGCACCGTAAAAGCCGCCGTGGATGGGATCGGGCGTATGATCCACCCAAAAAGGGAGGATATTACCGGTCAATTCCTGTTCGATGGATTGCCTGAGATCGTGATTCATAAGGGAGAAACCATAGACAGCCGCGCCGATACCTGGTTGAGAACTGGTGCAAAACACAAGCAAAAGTTATTATCAAAAGGCCTTGTAAATATGCCCGGAATGTACCCTCGTGAGGGGTAACGGGCGCCTTTTGCAGGGTTAGAGTTCCGAGGTCGTCTTTACGAAATCGAGCACCTCGTCGAGCTTGGCAAACGCCAGGGCGGTCACCGTATCGGCGCCGCCATAGTAAATGGCGATCCGTCCGGTGGGCTGGTCGTATAAGGCGGCACAGGGGAAAGCCACATTCGGCACATCGCCCACGCACTCATAATAGGTCTGAGGCGAAAGCAAATAAGGGCCGCCGCGATAGATCACCTTCCAGGGTTGATCCAGGTCGAGCAAGGCCGCTCCGAAGCTGTAGACAAATCCGTTGCAGGAGGTCAGCACCCCATGATAGAACAATAACCACCCTTCGGGAGTTTCAATGGGGATCGGCCCGGCGCCGACCTTCGTGCTTTGCCAGCCTCCTTTGACCCCCATCACGAAGCGGTGCTCGCCCCAGTGGATCAGATCGGGGCTCGGCTGAGATAGATATCGCCGAACGGGGTATGACCGTTATCGCTCGGACGGCTGAGCATGACATAGCGGTCTTTGATCTTGCTGGGGAATAATACGCCGTTACGGTTGAACGGCAGCAGGGCATTTTCGAGGAAGGTGAATTTCTTGAAATCAAAAGTGAAGCCGATGCCTATTGTCGGACCGTGGTAACCGTTGCACCAGGTGACGTAATAACGGTCCTCCAGCCAGACCACACGCGGATCGTAACGATATTGGTAACGGCCTATTTCGGGATCATCGCATTCCCAATCAATCGGGTCATCCTCCAGGCTCCAGTGTGATGCCATCCTCGCTGAAGCCGCGATGCAGGTTCATCTCGCGTTTCTTGTTGTCGCAGCGGAAGACGCCTGCAAACTTCCCCTGGAAAGGCACAACCGCGCTATTGAAAATACTATTCGACGAGGGGATCAGGTTGCGAGGTATTACCGGATTGGCCGAATATCGCCAGACGACGTCGGAACAGCCTTCGGGTCGTTCCTGCCAGGGAATGTTGGACAGTGGGGGATAGCTCATAGCAGAGAACCGTTGATCCTTTTTGAGTAGTAGAGCGAGATATTATCTCGCTCTACATTTGTTGGAATTATTAATTCGCCCAATTAACAGCCCCGAAAGGGCTTTTTAGAAAAGACCTTCCTTCATGGCGAAGATCTGGTGCGTAAGCCTGCGCAGGCCATTCGTAACTAGTCACCGCCCCGCTTCAAGTTTGACCGGAAAATGAATATGTACGGGTGTTCTCCCCCGTACATATTCATTTTCCGGAAGTGCCGGTGCTTTCAGTGCTCTAGCCCAGGCTGATAGCGTGGGGCGAAAAGTTCATGCGAAGCGGCATCGCCACCGTAGATACGGCCATTCGGGTTAACTTTTGTCCTTACTTGTCCACGCCGGTGATGACAATGCCCTGGACGAAGAAGCGCTGGGCGATAAAGAACAGGATCAGCGGGAAAAGGAGCGTAAGCAGAGAGCCCGCCTGGATCAATTCCGGGCGAGAGCCGAACAAGGTGTTGAAGCGCTGCAGGGCCACGGAGATCGGCTGCAAATCCATTCTGCTGGAAAGGTAGACGAGAGGGCCGAAGTAATCGTTCCATGCCCACACGAGATGGAAGACCGTGACGGCGACGATGACAGGATAGGATTGTGGGATGATCACCGACCATAAAACCCGCAGCGGGCTGGCGCCGTCGATCATGGCCGCCTCGTCCAACTCACGCGGCAGCGTCATGAAGAACTGCCTGAGCAGGAAGGTGTCGTAGGCGTTGGCAAAGAATGAAGGTACGATCAACGGCAGCCAGGATCCCACCCAGCCGATCTTGGTGAAGAACGTAAAGGTCGGGATGATCGTGACGGTGGTGGGCAGGAAAATGACCGCGAGCAAAACCACGAACAGGAGATCGCGATCGGGGAAACGGAAGCGTGAGAAACCATAGGCTACCGGGATGCAGGAGACCAACACCCCGATCGTGGTCATGAATGCATAGAAGAAGGTGTTCCACAGCACGCGTGGGTAGTTGACATCCTTCCACATTTCCACATAGTTGCTCCATTGGGGCGCGAAAACCCAGTTGCGGCCCAGGGATTGATAGTAACCAGTCCAGACGATCGGGTCGGCGGCGGGTTTGGCCGGGTCAATGAAGATGCTGCTCTTCTGGTAGCCCTTGATCAGGGCCATGTCCTTGGTTGTCCCATCCGGCATGTGGAACCTTGTAAACTTCCAGTGACTTGCCGGCATAATCATTCATGTTGATGACTTGATCAACCGGGAACCCCGACTTATTAACCTTTAGCGTATAGGTGTCCTTATTCTCGCCGGTATAAATATAGGTGGGATACTTCGCCGGCCAGATCGGCGCGCCCGTAGTAGCAACTTGTGTTTGATTCTTCAGGGAAGTGAAGATCATATACAGGAACGGCATCAGGAAAAGTGCCAGTAAAGCTATCGTGAACACCGTGACAAATACCGGGTTCGCCTTTTTCATGAATCTGGTCCAACTCAGGCCGGAAGCCGACTCTTATATTCGATTTCTTTTGGATGGATGCGTTAGCAGTCATTCCGGCCTCCTTTATTGCTTTTCGCCCGCATAATAAACCCAGTAACGGGCAGTCGCGAACAGGGCGACCGTAACGATCAGGATTATGATAAACAGCGTCCAGGCCAGCGTCGAACCGTAGGACATGTTCCCAAACACGAAGAATGTTTTATACAAATATAGATTATAGAAGATCGTTGCCCCCCCGGGGAAACCGGTGCCCTGGTTCAAAGCCAGCGGCACAAGAAAATACTGGAACAGGCCCACGACGATCAAAATCAGGTTATAGAACACCACAGGTGAGATCATCGGGAAGGTGATATTTGTAAATATGGCAACCGGCCCGGCGCCGTCCACTTTGGCGGCGTCGTAAAGATCGGTAGGCACGGCCTGCATGCCTGCCACCATGGTCAACATCGCGTTGCCAATGCCCCAAATGCCGAAGAGCACATAGGCGGGATAGACCCAATTGATATCATTGGCCCAACCCGGAAGGCTGCCCCTGGGCACTCCCAACGCCAACAGGATGCCGTTCACCCAACCGAATTGAGGGTTGAGCACACCCGCCCACAGGAAGATGGCGGCAATAAAGGGGACGATATAGGGCATATAGAACAGGAGCGGAAGAAAGAATGCCCTTTGAGATCGGCGTTATTCATCAGGAGGGCAATTCCCATGGGCACCAATATCCCCACCGGAAGTGCGATCAGCCCATAACGGATGGTCACCCACAAGGCGCCCGGGGTCGAATCGGGCCGCATGTTCCAAATCTGTGAGTCCTTGAACATCGTGATGTAGTTCTTGAGGCCAACAAACTTCGAGGCATCAAAAGGATTATCGGTAAGCTTGAGGTTCATGAAGGAGAACGCGAGCGTCGCCAGCATGGGAATCAGCGTGAAGGCCAGGAAACCAATGATCCAGGGCGAAATGAACAGCACCCCGTTGCGATACTCGCGCCTGGCCAGGGGGCCCATATCGCGTAGCGATTCATTGGAGGCTAATTTTGGAAGTTTGGTTAGAGTCTCCATAACCGTGCACTCCTTAATGCATATTCATAAAATGGTTGTGTCATGTTGAACGAAGCGAAAATCCTTCGCTTCCATCTAAAATTATACTCTTCGCTGCACTCAGAATGACAAAATCCGTGGCAGACAGTAAACAGGCGGGCCAGTATGACTGGCCCGCCTATTTACGATCTGAATACTTTACTGTTGTTTATCGAAGATCGCCTGCATGTCGGAGAGGAAAGTCGCTTCCTCTTTTGCGAGGTCAATCGGCTGGGAGATCAACAGGCTGTAGAAGGTCTTGCCGCGTGCCCAACCTTCGGTGTAACTGGGCGTATAGGTCTCGGCGCTCGGTACATCGGGGTAGTTCAGGCCGTCGGAGATCAGCTGCCAGTTCTGAACAGCCGGGAAGGTAACTTTCTTGGCGGCGAGCCAGGCGGGGAAGTCTGCGGTGATGGCAGGGATGGCGCCGTAAGGAGCCGGTTTGTCTGCGGAGCCGATGATCAGCTTCTGGACGCCGGTGGTCTCGAGATAATACATGACATCGAAAGCTGCCTGCGGATTCTTCGTGCCTTTCCAGATGCGGAAGGTATCTGCATCGATGCGGCCACCGACCTTGCCGTTATAGTCAGGCATGGCGCCGATTTCCCAGTCAGCCGGGGATTTATCGGAGCCGTCGGTGGTGACGTGGCTCATGCAGCAGGTATACCAAACAGGGTTATCGATCATCGCCACATGGTTGCCATCGAAGGGATTGGCGCCATTATTGAGGCTCTGCTCGTAGTTATTGTTTGGAATGTAAGGGTTAGGACCCCAGAGACCGTTCCAGGTCCACTGCCAGGCAGCTTTCCAGGCATCCGGGAGCTGGGCAGTCTTGCCATCAGCGGCGACCAAAGAGCCGCCACGCAAAGAAGGAACCAACATAGTTCACATGGTTCTCGAAGCCCCAGGTGAAACCGTAGTTCACGATGTTGTTCTTGTCGAAGCCGGCTTGCGGTGGAGTTATTGCCGGCTCTTGTCGGTGGTGAGGGCCTGGGCGACTTTCGCGACCGTGTCCCAATTCCAATCAACCATCGTGCCATCGGGCATCTTGTACTTATCGCCGTATTTGGCGGGCGGATAGTTGTAGCCGGCGCTGTCGAAGATGGCCTTATTGTAGAAAATGGCCGAGGGATACACAGCGAACGGCAGGCCGACGGTGCCTTCAGAGGTCTCGAACAGTGGGAGCAAATTCTTATTGAAGACACTGGTGTCGATCTTGGCGACGTAGCTCTTCAGGTCAAGCCACTGGCCATGGAAGGCGTTCGAACCCGTGAAGCCCACGGGACCAACAATATCGGGGCCGTTGCCGGAGGCGATCTCAGTATTGAGCACGTCAACTGCTGAAGCATTGGGGACGATTTCGAGGATCAACTGGATCTTGTCCTGCGAGGCATTGTAATCGTCAACGACTTCCTGCTCAATCGGGATCTGAATTGCAGTGGTGCCGGTGCCCAGGCCAATGTACCAGCGCACACAAGTCTTACCGCTCTGGCAGGCCGCGACGGGGAAGGCGGTGGCGGTCGGGGGGACCGGAACTGCGGTGGGCCCAGCGGGCGTGTCAGTCGCGGCGGGAGCTGCGGTGGCTGCAGGGGCTTGGGTAGCCGGAGCTGCAGGGGGCCTGAGTTGCAGTAGCAGGCGCACCGCAAGCCGAGAGGATCATCGAAGCAGAGATGATCAACGCGGTCAAAACGAACAGTTTCTTATTCATGGTGAGATTTCTCCTCTTGCTAGAATTCGGATTTTTTCAAACTACGGAACGACGGAACAAGGGTTTAGTGGGGGGACTTCACCTCCTTTAAGAACAGGTCAATAGATCATGTTAAACGTGACAACCACATGATTGGCGGATGATGATTTCGGTGGGAAGAACTGACATGCCGGATAATTGCTGGTCGTCGATCAGGCGGAACAACTGCTCTGTGGCAATACGGCCCACTTCCTCGGTTGGGGCGCGGACGGTCGTCAACGGCGGAGTGAGAAAGCCTGAAAGACGCAAATCATCAAACCCCACCACAGAAATATCTTCAGGGATACGATAGCCGTTTTCCTGGAGGGCCTTAATGACGCCGATGGCGGCATCGTCATTCCCCGCGAATACCGCGTCGAAGACGACGTGCTCCGGGTTTGCCAGGAACTGGGTCAAAGATTGGTAAGCGACTTCGCGTTCGAACTCTCCGGCAATTGCCAATTTGGGATCGAAGGGGATCCCATGCGTTTCCAGTGCGGACTTATAGCCTGTTTCACGCCAATAGGAATCTTCCTGGTGGGCGCGGCCGCGCATGAACAAAATGTGCCGTTTTTGGTGATGCACGATCAAGTGCTCGACCAATTTATAGGTGGCAGCCTTGTTTTCGATGGTGACACAGGGGATGGGCAAAGAGGCTGGAGGGGTACGATGGATAAGCACCATCGGGAAGCCGCTGGCATGCAAAGAGGCCATTTCGTCGTCGCTCAAGCTATCTGCATAGACAATGAGACCGTCGGTGTTGTGTGGACCAATTGGAGGGCGTTTATTACTGAGTGCGATCAGATTGATAGGTTGCCACCAGCAGGTTGTAATCCTTTTCACGGATAACCGATTCAACCCCGTTCAAAAGCGGCACATAAAAATCGTTATGGATATTGGTCAACATAAGACCGATGACCCGGGTTTTGCGGGAGGCCAGGTTACGGGCAGCCGCGTGCGGGGCGTATTTCAGTTCGGTCATTACCTGCTCAAGCCGACCGGAAACCTTATCGGAGACCGGAGCATTGCGATTAATATAGCGACTTACCGTAGCCACGGATACACCGGCTTGCTTGGCAACTTCACGAATGGTAATGGACGATGATCGACGGGTCATAAATGCTAGTCATGTATTTTGTGTAACCGGTTACAGTAACCAGTTACATTATTTCATAATCGAAATAATGTGTCAATAGACGATTTCCTTAAAGAAAGGTAAGTCGGGAAGTGCTTTGTTTCACGAAATCTTCTTTGTGTCTCAGCTCTGACCTGTCCCCCAATTCACAACCCAGAGGTAACTACTTCGTCTAATTCACTATATCACAGAATGGCGATGAAATTATCTGACCAATACTGGGCAAGACCACTTGGCGTTACTCGATTGCAGTTCACAAGGCAGGACAAAATTGGGTCAAAGATCGAACTCGGTCCGTTGTTTGCGATGATAGGCTATGCCAATTCATCAAGTCTAGTCCAGGCTGAAAGCTGGGACAAGAGTGACGCGATGCGAAGCATGACTCCAGCTATCACCACCAGAAGTTATGGATCTTTTCCAAAAGGGGTTCAAGGTTGGATTGTGAAAAGTGTCATCGATTGAGGAGGAATATCAAGGGGATTCGACAGATCCACGGAACCCATATCTTCCGCCTTGTGCGTTGGATCGAATAACCAGGCTTCTGCCTGGGGTGTGGCAAGGCCCTTGACCTGGATGGGTTTTGTCTTTTCGACGAGTGAAAGATTGATGACGATAACGGTCAGGATGCCATCAGCGCGTTTGGCGGCGTAGATGCTCAAGTCGGGGTCGTCCGACGATGAATAAACCTGTTCACTGCCAAACATCTTATACATTTGATAGACGTAATAACTGGGACGCAAATCTCCGGACGCGATCAGCCCCCAGCCGCCTTGACCGGCAAGGGAGCTCAGCATCCATTGATTCGCCATAAACACGTCAGCGCGTATCAACCGTCCCAGAACGTCGGCCAGCCAGATGGCATTGTATTGTGAATCGGGGGTGGCCTCACCATTGGTCACCGTGCTGTAATGGGAATTGAATTCTGTGACGGCAATGGGCAGGTCACGGCCCGTAGTCTGACGGATGAGGCTGCGTAGATAGATAATGATCTTATCCCATTGACCCAGGTTCTGATGAAGGTCTGCTATGGTGGCAGGCGGAGCCGTGTTGCTTATCGGGAAAGGATAGCGGTGGAACGATACAACATCAACGAGGTCGCCATTGGCTTTAAGGAACTCGGTCATCCAATCGCGGCCGGCGGAATCTTTGGGGTTCTGGCCCGGCTGGTCGGTAAATTGATGAAGCTCGGGCCCCACCAACTTAATGGATGGGTCTACCGCTTTCATGGCCAGGGCTATCGCGCGCCAGTCTTTGTTGAACTGCGGCGTATCATAATCCGTGTGCAGGGCGATACTATACAGGGTCGGCTCATTCCCTATCGCCCAATAACGGACGTTATATTTCCTTTCGATATTGACGTAATGCACCAGCGCGGCGGCCTTCTCGGGCGTGCCGTCTTCCAGGCGGACATTGATGAGAGCAGTCCCGCCCATTTTTTGCAGGATGCCCATAAACGTGTCAACTTGATAAGGCTGGACATCGTTTTGATCTCCCCACGAACCAGCCGGAAAGCGCAGGATGGTAACCCCTGAAGTCAAAGGCGCTCTGAAGCATACTGAAAGGCACTGCAGTCCAGGGACCATAATTGGAGCCAAACAAATACGGGCTGATCGGGCCAAGGTCTTTGGCCGGGTCGACGTATAAGGTTCCGGGTACCGGAGAAGGCAGGGAAGCAGCCGCGGGCGCAGCGCTGGGAGTTAGGGGCAGGGACGGAGTGGGAGCCGGGGTTGTTTTCCCACATCCGGCAATGATTACAGATAAGAGGATGAGAACCGAAAGGGGGCGGAGAATGGCAGACTCCTTGGCTCGATTAACGGGAAATCAAAAATTCGCAGCGCGTAATTAGTCTTGCTGCGCAGTCAGTTTGTAAATTTCGCGGCGCGGCCAGCCTGATTCTTCGGTGAGCTTGGCGGCCAGGTGCGATGGCGTTTCACCGGCTTTTAACTCCCGGCGGATGGCGGACAATAACCTATCTTCCGCCCACCTTTCCTTTTGCTCTTTCTGCTTCCCTTCGATCACCAGCACAAATTCACCGCGCGGCGAGCTGAAATACCGGCGCGCCTCATCCAACCTTCCGCGCCAGATCTCCTCGTGGAGCTTGGTCAGTTCGCGGGCCAGGGCGATCTGACGAGCGCCCAGGATCGTTTCCAAATCTTCCAATGAATCCAGAAGGCGATGGGGTGTTTCGAGAAAGATCAATGTATAAGGCAAGTCGGCAACCTGGCTTATGGCTTTTTTTCTTTCGGCCGATCTCCGCGGCAGGTAGCCAAGGTAGAGAAAGGCATCGGTGGGAAGACCGGAGGCAGTGAGGGCCGCGATCGGAGAAGCGGGGCCAGGCACAGGGCTGACGCGATGCCCGATACTCAATGCAGCGCGCACCAGTTCATAGCCGGGGTCGTTAAGGGCGGGAGTGCCGGCATCGGAAACGAGAGCTACATCGCCTTCATTTAATGTGGCTAAGGATGGTCTCCAGTTTGCTCAGTTTATTGTGCTCGAAATAACTGGTAATGGGCGTATGAATGTCAAAATGGTTGAGAAGTTTTTTGGTCTGACGGGTATCCTCGGCGGCGATCAGGCTGGCCTGGCGCAAAACCCGCAGGGCGCGAGTTGAGAGGTCTTCGAGGTTGCCGATGGGGGTTGCAACAAGATAGAGCGTACCCATGCAATTATTGTATCACCCGCATTTTGTTTGAATTTGAAAGAATAGAGAATAGATATTAGATCTCTACTCAGCGTCCTGTTGCTCGCCTTCCCGGAAAATGAATATGGGCGAGGTGTTCTTCCCGCCCATATTCATTTTTCGGGATCTCTTGTCCCAGGCTGAAAGCCTGGGACAAGGGCGTGAGGCAGAGCGCGTGCGAACCGGAATCGCTTCCAGTATCACTACCGGAAGATAAAAAAAATCAGGCATCCGAGGATGCCTGATTGGTACTGGTTTATCCCGCTGCTCAACCCGAGCAGGTCTTTAGATCAACGTGGTAAACGACGCAACCTGCGTCTTGTTGGGGCGCGGCGCAACACTGGTTGGCTGCATCGTAATTTGTTCCCTGCTGACACTGCCCCGAGTTCACACCTGCGATCGCTGTAGGAGGCGGGCTGCAAACTTTAAGGTCGTACGAATATGGATTCTGGGCCTGGCAGGATATCTGCATCTTGTCCCCAGACTGACCTGAGCTTGTGCAGGTCAGGGCAGGGCTGAGTGAGGTGAAGGTTGAACCCTGGGGAATGGTAAGGACCGAATAAGGCACCTTTTTGGTGCAACCCCTGTTGAACAATTGGATGGCCGGCGTGGGCAGCGGTGAGACAACCCCCGGCTGGCAGACCGGAACCGCCGCGGCCACAGCAGAAACAGAGGCATCGGTGGGGGCAGATGTCGCAGTTGCGGGGAGGAGTGTGGCGGTTGCGGAGGGCACAGGAACCTGAGTTGATGTTCTTGTGGCGGCTATTATGGGAGCAGTGATCAGTTTGGTTGCAGTTGGTACCGGGATGGCCGGATGAAACAGCGCATTTCTAAAGAAGAAGACTGCGGCCAGCGCGGCCACGATAACGACCGCACCTCCAATAAAAAAGCCAATCCTGCTGCCACGCGAGGCGGGGGCGCCTGCACGCGACGGGGATGAAGATTTCTTTTCATTCCCGAATGCAGCCTGATTCATGGCCTGGGACAGGGCGGTCGCGGTGGGATAGCGATTATCCTTGTTCTTTGCCATGGCGGTCTTGATGATGGCATCGGTTGCCTCGGGCAGCCCCGGATTCACCTTCAGTATCTCCGGGACGGGCTCGGTAATGTGTTTGACCGCAACGCCCATGGGCGTCGTTGCGTGGTAAGGCTGTTTGCCGCTCAACATCTGGAAGATGATGACGCCGAGTCCGTAGATATCGCTGCGATTATCAACCGGCTCACCCTGGGCCTGTTCCGGGCTCATATAGGCGGGCGTGCCGATGATGCCGCTGCCGGTCAGATTCGTAGAGGCCTCGGTGAACTTGGCCACACCAAAATCGGAGATATAGGGATCGCCGATATTATCGAACAGGATGTTATCAGGCTTAAGATCGCGATGGACGATGCCGTTCTTGTGTGCATACGCCAGGGCCGAAGCCAGCCTTTCAATGATACGGGCTGCATCCTGAAGGGAGAACTTCCCTTTTTCTATCCAGTTCGACAGCGACCCGCCTGTCATGTAGCGCATGACGAAATATGGGACGCCGTCATCTTCTCCCACATCATAGACCGGCACAATCGCGGGATGTTCCAGGGATGCAATCGTTTTGATCTCACGCTTGAAACGATCGTGAAACTGAGGGTCATGCTGAAGTTCGCGCGGCAGTACTTTAATGGCGACCTCACGATCGAAGCTTGGATCGTAAGCGCGATAGACGGTAGCCATGCCACCGCGTCCCAACTCGGCCCTGATCTCGTAACGTCCAATTTTTGTCGGTGTCATGCGCCAAGTATAATCAGAAGGATGTCATGGGGCAAGAATTTTGGAAGAGGACAAAGGCCATAAATTCACTCTTATTTTGATGGCGCCGGTATAGAGGCGGTAAACCTAGCAATCAGATAAGCTTTTAGCATGTGCAAGTCGAGTCCAGGTCGCGGCGACCGGCGTTTCGGGATGCTGGAATTTACTATTAAGCAAATGTAACCACTTACTGTCCCGTTGTTTGCCCGACAAATGAATATGGGCGGGGATGTTCTTCCCCGCCCATATTCATTTGTCGGAATCTCTGATCCCAGGCTGCAAGTCGAGTGTAGCGAAGATGCACGAAAGGTGACGCGAATGCGAAGCAGTGTCACTTCCAGCGATATCACCACCAGTAGATACGAATTTACTATTTAAACAAAGGTTCCTCCACGAGGACGAGGAGGAACCTGAAAACATAGACCCGAACTCCAAACTATTTCATTGGATCCCCTGTGGGTGAAACCACATACCAAACGCTTGCAACGCCCTGGCCTCGCTACATCACCGGCTTGTGTATCCTTGGCGAAATAATAAAGCGGCCAGCCGTTATAGGTAACCTGTGTGGTGCCATCGGTGCGAGCGGCAGTACCGAACTTGCTGGCATCCAGACCCGCGCCGGCAACTGCGTTGCCGGTAGTAAGCAGTGGGGGCCAGGCCGTGGCGCACTTGTCATAGCAAGTAGGGGCATTGGGCGTATCCTTTGTGTATAAATACAAGGTCATGCCCTTATCGTCAACCAGGATTGAGCCCAGTTTGTCGTTCTTGCCCACGTTAACCATGGCCGGCCCGGAGGGAGCCGATGCAGCCGGGGCCTGGGTGGCCGAGGCTTGTGCGGCCGATTTTATGGCATCACCGGTAGGTGACACAACATACCAGTTGTTGGTGACGCCCTGACCGGCTACATCGCCGGCCTGCTTGTCCTTGGAAAAATAATAGAGGGGCCAGCTGTTATAAGTAACCTGGGTGGTTCCATCTTTGCGTGTCGTGGTGCCAAACTTGCTGGCATCGACGCCGGTGCCAGCCACCGCGCTGCCAGCCGTGAGCAAAGGAGGCCAGAAGGTGGCGCACTTGTCATAGCAGGTGGAGGTGTTGGGCGTATCATTTGTGAACAGATATAACGACATGCCCTTATCGTCAACCAGGATCGAACCAAACTTGTCGTTCTGGGCAACGTCCACGGTCGCGGGGCCGGTGGGGGCCGCGGCGGAGGCCTGGGTGGCTGCGGGCGCCTGGGTAGGCGCTGCTACTGTAGGAGGCGCCTGAGTCGGAGTAGCTTGTGGGCCACAGGCACTGGCTATCATCGTCAGTATCGCGAGCAAAGTAAATATAAGGTATTTGGATCTCATAACTCTCTCCTATGATTAATTCGGTTTTTGATCGATCTCCTCGTTGATCGGTCTTCAAGGAGAGGTACGCACTCAACCCAACGCCCGGATTGCGTAATCATTAATTGAAGGTTAGAAAAATATATAGGTCTTGCAGCACGAACCGTCCTTAACAAGAGTCCGGATGTTTCAGGCAAAGAAGGTAGCTACTGGCCGCTCCGTTACTGGATTAACCGAAAAATGAATATGGGCCGGGGAGAACGCCCCGCCCATATTCGTTTTTCGAAGGCCGTAGGTGCAGGCGATCTCCCTGCAAAAGGTGAACTCCCTGCTCGGAGTCTCTAGCCCAAGCTGAAAGTGTGAGACGCAAGGCTGACGCGAATGCGAAGCATCAGCACAGCGATCCTGTGGACGCGAAGCGGTAGCACCACCAGTGTCACTTCCAGCGGTATCCCCACCAGTAAATGCTAAGGAAGGTGGATAGCGATAACTATTTCAGTGTATCGCCTGTAGGTGAAATCATGTACCAGACAGAGCCGACGCCCAGGCCCATGGTATCGCCAGGCTGTATGTCTTCGGAGTAGTGGTAGAGCGGCCAACCATTATAGGTCACCTGCATGGCGCCGTCGATGCGAGTGACGGTGCCCAGCTTACCGGCATCCGCACCGGCGCCCACGGCTGCGTTCCCCGTGGTGAGCAGTGGGGGCCAGGTCGCGGCACAGTTATCATTGCAATTGGAGGCGTTTGGGGTATCCCTTTTATACAGATATAACGTCATGCCTTTATCGTCGACCAGAAATGGGCCCAGCTGGTCATTCTGGCTGACGTTTATCGTTGCAAGCCCCGAAGGAGTCGCGGAAGCCGTGGCCTGAGCAACGGGCGCCTGGGTGGGTATTGCCTCGGTGGTGGGTGTTGAAGTATCTACCGCGGCTACTACGGGTCCGCCTCCCGGCGGCGATTGATAAGCAGGGGCCCGCGAGCCACAAGCGCTGGTGATGATCGTGAGGACGGCCAGTGCTGTGAAGAGCAGATATTTGGGTATCATGTTCTCTCTCCTTTGATCGTTTTTTGCATTCGTCTTATTAACTACTTGTAGCTTCTACCCAGGCTGAAAGCCTGGGTAGAAGAAATCCTGAAAAAAGGGATGTGTGCAGGGCGCATGCCCTGCACACATCCCTTTTTTCAGGCAACTTTGGTGCAAGCTATGAGCAGATACTTATCCTTAAGGAGGAGAACGCAATCAACGCGGATAATGAACTGCCTTATGATTAATGGAGAGTTAGAAAAATAGAGTTAGCTGCCGAACGTATCCGGCCCGGGTTCGCAGTGTGGCATAACCACAAAAATCCCTCCTGATTTCAGGAGGGATTCAGAGCATCAAAAAATATCGTAACTACTAACCGTTCTGTTATTGGTTTCCCCGAAGAATGACTATGGACGGGGTGTTCTCCCCCGTCCATAGTCATTCTTCGGAATTTCTAGTCCTCGCAAACTGCAGGTGCGCGCGATCTCCCTGCAAAAGGTGTTCTTCGCGCAGTATGCCAGGCTGAAAGCGTTGGACGAAAGGGTGACGCAAAGCGGTATCACCCAGTAGATATAAAATATCAGGGTGTTACGATAATCGTGCCGGTGAGCGTTGGGGTATTTGTGGAGTGGTAGGGGAATGTGCCCGCCTGAGTAAAGGTGTAGGTGTATTTAGCCCCTGCTTCGAGCGAGCCGCTGTCGAAGAGATTGGCGGTATCGGAAGTGACCGTCTGCGCGGCGCTGCTGGAATTCGTCCAGGTTACCGTGGTCCCGACTTTCACCGTCATGCTCCCGGGAACGAATTCCTTTTTGGTGATGCTTATAGTATCCGGGGCGGGCGGCGTATGTGTCGCTTTAACATGTTTCGAGGGCGTGCCGTTGGCTGAGGTTTTGCCGGGGTTCAGCAGGCTGCCCAGGCCCGTATGCAGGCCACAGGCCGAAAGGACCAGTGCAGATACAATCAAGATTGAGAAAAGAGTCAAACGTTTCATATTGCCTCCATGCAACGGCGGCAATGCTACTCTTTGATTATTAATTTTTGCTGTGAATGCTTAAGGAAGAAATAAATACCAAGTCTAAGCAAAAGGGGCAGATTTGCATCCGCCCCCGGGAATAACTTCCACAAAACGGCCTGCTCGTAACTACGTACCGCTCCGTTGATGGTTTCCTCGAAAAATGAATAGGGGCGGGGTGTTCTGCCCCGCCCCTATTCATTTTCCGAAGGTGCAGGTGTAGTTCCTGCGCGAAATCTCTAGTCCTCGCAGACCGGAGGTGCAGGCGATCTCCCTGCAAAAGGTGTTCTTCGCGCAGCCTGCCAGGCTGAAAGCGTGGGACGAAAGGTGTGTAGATACGTTAGCTCAATTTACGGAAAAAAGGGGCTTACACCCTCTCCCTATTGAACTGCGTCTCATACAACTGGCTGTACAGCCCGCCCTGTGCGAGCAATTCGCTCGTGTGTGCCTCGTTCGACGATCTGGCCTCGATCCATCACCAGGATCAGATCGGCGGCCAGGATCGTGCTCAGGCGGTGGGCGATGACGATGCTGGTGCGGCCCGCCATCACGCGCTTCAATGCATCCTGGATCAGCGCTTCGGATTCGCTGTCCAGCTGCTGGTGGCCTCGTCCAGCACCAGGATGCGCGGGTCCTTCAGAATGACGCGCGCCAGTGCGATGCGTTGTTTCTCGCCGCCGCTCAAGCGATAGCCGCGTTCGCCCACGATCGTATCGTAACGATCAGGCAGGTCCATGATGAAATGGTGAATGTTCGCGGCGCGGGCCGCGGCCTCCACTTCGTCCTGCCGGGCTTCGGGCCGCGCATAGATCAGGTTGGTGCGGATCGTGTCGTGGAAAAGATAGGTCTCCTGCGTCACCATGCCGATGGCCGTGGCGAGTGAGTCGAGGTCACGTCGCGCAGGTCGTGGCCATCGATCAAAATGCGCCCGGCGGTCGGATCGTAAAGCCGCGGGATGAGATACGTGAGGGTGGTCTTGCCCGCGCCGGAAGGTCCGACCAGGGCGACCAGCTGACCGGGCTGCGGCGCGGAAGGAAATGGATTCCAACGCCACCTCGCGCGCCTGCGAGGTATAGACTTCCGTCTCCGCCTCAGGTTCGCTGCCATTTGCTCCGTTCTCCGCCTTTTCCCTGACGAGAACACGGCTCCCACGTCTTCCATGCGCCCGTAGCGTTTGACATCCTTCAAGAGCTTGCTCTCGTCCACCTTGTAACTGAACCTGACGTTATCAAAGACCAATTCGCCTTTGACGTCCATCAGAGGCAGCGCATCTTTGGCTTTCGATGATGTCGTGCGGCAGGTCGAGCACTTCGAAGACGCGCTCGAAGCTGACCATCGAAGTGGAGAAATCCACCGGCGCGCTGGCCAGTCCCTGCAGCGCGCCGTAGAGCTGGCCGAGATAGGAGCCGAAAGCCACGATGGTGCCGATGGTGAACGAGCCGGTGATCACGAAATATCCGCCCAGCCCATAGACCAATGCCGTGCCCACGGCGCTGACCAGGCCAAGGATCATAAAGAAGATCGAGCCGATCACCGCACGGCGGATGCCGATATCGCGCACATCCGCCGAACGCTCGCGGAAGCGATCTGTTTCTTCGTTGGTGCGGCCAAACAACTTGACCAGCAGCGCACCGCCGATGTTGAGCGTCTCGTTCATGTGGGCGTTCATCTTGGCGTTCAATTCCATGGCTTCGCGGGCGGTGTCGCGCAGCGTGATCCCCAACTTCTGCGCGGCGAGGATGAACAGCGGCAGGATCAGCACGCTGACGATGGTCAGGCGCCATTCGAGGGTGAGCATCACGGCCAGGAGGGCGACCGCCTCGATGATATTGGTGATGATATTGACGATGGTGTTGCTGATGGCATTCTGCGCGCCGACCACGTCGTTGTTGAGGCGGCTCATCAGCTCGCCGGATCTTGGTGTTGGTGAAGAAACGCAGGCTCATGCGCTGCAGGCGCGCGAAGAGAGCCACGCGCAGGTCGAAGATCACGCCTTCGCCGACGGCCGCGTTCAACTGCCGCTGGACGACGCCAATCAGGCCGCTGAAGATGGGCAGGAGCAGGAGGGCGATCGCCAGCATGACCAGCCTGCTCATGTCTTTCTGCGGCAGCACCTGGTCGATCATCGTGCGGAAGATAAGCGGCGAGACCAGGCTTATCCCCGTGCTGAGCAGGATCATGACCAGCATCCCGCCAATCTGACTCCAATAAGGACGCGCATAAGCCAGCACGCGCAAGAGCAATTCACGCGTTACCGTTGGGCTTCTGGTCGCCCGAACGCATATAACTAAACCAACCACCACCGTGCCACATAAATAAATCTCCTGGAAGTAGAAGTAAATAGTAGAGAGTAGATAAATAGAGAGCAGACGAGAAGTCTCTGCTGCCTGAACTTTATACCCTGTCAGACAATTTTGCCCCCGTTTGGACGGCTTGGCAACCGGACGAAGGGGGAGGTTAATAAAAGTCTCATACGGAGAGAAAGGTATAATCCTGCCAGCCACAAGATCAGCCATGCACTTATAGGTAAAGATTTGAGGTTTTACAAAGGTAGAATAAATCATGCAATTACTCAGCGTAAATATTGGGCAAGCCACGCACCCAGCAGAACAGAAGATAAACCGGAAACGACGGGAATCTATAAACTTCCAACGCCGGGACCGGTGCAAATCATGCGCCCTGGGCATCAAGGAAGATTTCATCGGCAGCCCCAAAGATCATGGCGGGACCGGACCAGGCTGTTTATCTCTATGGCACGCCCGATTACGAATGGTGGTCGAAAGAATTGGGCAAGGAACTCGGGCCCGGGAACGTTTGGCGATAATTTGACCCTCAGCGATCTGGAAAGCGCCCAGTTCAATATTGGGGACCGCTTTCATATCGGATCAGTGATGCTCGAAGTCACTGCGCCGCGCATCCCCTGCGCCACGCTGGCGGCGCGCATGGGCGACCCACATTTTGTAAAGAAATACCGGCGGGCCGAACGCCCGGGTTGTATTGCCGTGTGATCCGCGAGGGAACGGTTGAAGCCGGCGATGCGGTGAGTGCTGGAACCATTTACAGGCGAAGCCGTTGGGCGTGATCGAGGTATTCCGCGACTATTACCAGCGTGATAAGGATGAGGTAACACTCCGCCGTTTCCTTAGAGCGCCGATCGCCATCCGCGCTCGTAAAGATATGGAAATGGATCTGGAAAAACTCTTGGCAGAAAAATGATTTGGTCTTGTTGGAGAAATAATTTCCCCGCAAACTAAACCTCAATAACATAGAGAGACCGTCACGCATATTGTGACGGTCTCTTTTATGATCAAAAGTCCACGCGCAGCACCTTGGCGCCGGTGGGCTTGGGGCTGCCTCCCGCCGGCTCGAGGGTTACGCCCAGGCCGGTGAACCCGGTCAGAGGTTGAGGAGATTTTATGACAGCCATGACGAACGGCTGGTCAGTTTCGGGTATCAGGAATCCTCCGCTGGTGCGGTCCCCCTTGCGGATCGATCAACCACATCTGATAGGTCTTGCCTGCAGGAGCGGGAGGCAGATGCCAGGCGAAGACGGCCAAGCAGATTCCGTTTCTTGTCGACCAGCAGGCTGCCGGAGATCCCGGCCTGGTCGAAACGCAACCGACTGTGTGCTGGGGTAAGCGAGCATGGCGATGGCAGACTGCTGCGAACCATACTGGCCATCCATTCCGTTTGTTCCTGTTTGAGGGTATACACCTGGAAGACCGAAACAATATTCAGCCCGAGGAGCAGCACAAAGGCCGCAGCGATCAGCCATCTGATTCAAGGACCATTTCAGCTGCGGACGGGCCGGCTTTACCTGGCTCTGCAAGTGTTTTGCAGGCTCCGCTTCAGGCTGGACGCGGGGGCCTGAGGAGGCAGGGCCGTTAGAAGCCCGGCGCTGACGTGTTGATATTCCGCCAGTTCTGCGCGGCACGAGTCGCAGGTGCGCAAATGGGCCTCCAAGGCGGAAGCTTCTTCCGGCATCCAGCGCGCCCAGTGCATAAGCAGCTAAATTCTCTTTATAGATAAGGTGGTTTTCAGTCATTCGTTCTTTCTCTATCTCTAAATACGTTCAACAGGCTCATTTTGGATTAATCTCATTCGTCCCTGGCCCAATCATGGCGCAGGGCTTCCATGGCGGCCCGCATGCGGGTCTTTACCGTGCCAAGCGGCCAACCCAGTTCGGCGGCCATTTCGCTCTGGCTCATGCCCTGATAGTAGGCCAGGTTGATCACCTGCCGCTGATCGTCGGGCAGGGCCTGGACGGCAAAATAAAGGCTCCGCCAACGGGCTTCGTCGGGGTCGTGGCTTTCGTCGGGCAGTATGGGCCAAACGGTGTCCGGGTCACGCCCATCCGAAAGCAGGGGCCGACGTCCTTCCAGCCGCAGCCGGTCCAGGGCGGTGCGGCGTGCGATGGTCATCAGCCAGACGAGAAATGAACCGCGTTCAGAAACATACATACGGGCGCGGCCCCAGAACTTGATGAAGGTATCCTGTGTGACCTCTTCGGCCAGCATGGGCTCGCCGAGGATGTATAAGGCCAGCGCATGCACCCGAGCGGAGTAGCGATCATATAAGGCCAGGAAGGCCTGCTGATCGCCTTGGGCCACACGCTGGATCAGAGCCATCTCCTCGTGATTTAAATCCACAGTGTAATTTTACAACAGCTTTGCTGTTTTTCTTGCCTCTCTACTTGGAATATGATGCTAAACGAAGCGGTATGACTTCAGATCCATAGATTCTGACAATATCCGATGTTAGGGACCGGTGAAATCTACTCACTCCGGTTCCACTTTGATTCATTCAAAAATTCGGGGCTTTGCACGACTGCCTGTGGCAAGGCGCGTGTATTTTCCGTATCCTTGAAGAATGATCCAGATCATTGCAACCGCCACGAAATACAGGACGGAAGTGGCGATGAACAGCGGATGTGAAGCCATAGCGTTGCTGTACGATACCGGAGATAAAAGGCCCCACCGCCCAGCCGATGTTCCACGACAGGTTCAGGATGCTGTTGACCAATCCCTGCTGGTGTTCGGGGGTGCGCTCCATGCAAAAGGCGGAGTACAAAGGCGAAGACATGTTCATCAGGCGCCGTGCGCAGGAGATAGCCGGCAGACGAGAGCCACAAGAACGGCGCGAAGCCGGTCATCAGCAGGAAGACCAGGCTGCCAAATTGGGTTACCACCACGGCGCGGACTTTGCCTCCCAGACGCGAGGACAACCAGGGCGCCATGATGCTGCCGATGCCGATCAACAAGGAGGAAAGGCTGAAAAGCAGTCCCAGATCAGAATCGCTGATGTTGAAACGGACCTTGTAGAACACGTTCATATAAGGGATCAGGATGGCCGCGCCGAAGCCGATCAGGATCTGCGGGACGGTCATCCTGGCGGTCAAGGCAACGAAGGCGGGCGAAAGTTTTTGGCGCGGCAGGGGGATCGCAGCGCGGCCTTGTGTCTGGGATGTCCGTGGCAGTGCTGGCGGCTGTTGGCGGTTCCGGCGATGAAAGGGCATGGCGGCTCTTTCATCATCCAGATCGGGATCAGAGAGGTCGTCCCGAGCAGGACGCTTACGATCAAGCACCGCCTGATAGGCCGTGGCGCTGTGCGCCTGGACATGGAGCAGGACGCCGAAGAGGCCCGGCATCTGCCCGGCGAACAGACTGCCGACCGCGCCGGATATTGTTTGCAGGCCGATAATTGAGGCTGAAGAGCATGGTGCGGTTCTCCGAATGCGATAATTTCATCATCAGCGGCGCCTGGCTGACGATGAAGAGCATATTGAATACCGCCGGTGAGGAAGGCCGAAGCGGCGATGATCACCGGTTGACGGAACGTGATCTGCTGCCAGCATGAACAGGCTGGAAAACCCGATCCCGATGATGATGCGAAGGCTTGCGCCCGATGCGGTCGGAGATGCGGCCCACCAGCAGGCCGAAGATCGAGCCCCGCCGCCGAAGGCATGGAGTTGACCAGGCCCAGAAATTCAAGGGTGAAGCCGCTCTGCAGCATGTAGAAATTGAAGAACAACTGCCAGCCGCTCAAGATCACGCCGTTGATGATGCGTCATGATCAGGAACAGGCGCGCGGCGCGGTTGAAGCTGCGGATGGGTGCAGATGTAATGCCGGTTCAGGCTTTGCAACATGATCTTGCTTTATGAAACGGGATATAGCTGCGAAGGATTTTTAGGGAACAAGGCATTGAAGAGTGCGCGCGTCTCATTCGAATCCCACCAGCAATCGGCGAAGGATTTACGCGAGTTCTTCCAGGCTGCGATAGCCGAACAGTAATTGCAAAAAGGTGAGGCCCGGGAAGGCGATATGCCCTTCCAGTTCTTTAGGGCCGGGCTTCCACGGCTCGACGCCAAGCAGCCTTCCATTATTAAACGTAAGGCGCAGACCATCACGATAAAAGCTCACGCATTTCTCGCCGCTGTAACCCGCTGCGATGGAGAGTGCAAGCCGTTTTTCAAGAGCGGGCGCGATGTGTTTGATAAACCCGGGCAGGTCCGCTACGCGCAGGTACCATGCATAGGAGGGCCGGATGTGCGGCAGGCGTTCCTTGAAGGCCTCATAAACGGGATGCGATTCGCCGAGGGCAAAGGTGAAGGCCGGGCAGCTGCGTCCCTGAATGCGCGAATATTCCCCGCCGGTCTTCCATAGATAACGGATCAGGGCTGGGCGTTACCTCCAGCCATGAGCTGCCCGGTTTGAGCTCGTAGAGTCATGCAGGTTATTCCGCTTTTCCCCAGATCGGGCAGATGCCTCAACAGTCCCACCGGCTCACCGTTCAACTTCTCGATGATGAGGAAGACCGACGCAACGAGTTTGCTGCGCCCAAATAATTCATAGCGCCAGAGGGCTGCGTCCCGGGCACAGGCCACGGGATAACGCCTGCAGGAGCAGTCATAGACTTCCGTCATGAACGGAATATCGGCCTCGCCCGCGGGGCGAAAAACATAAGGCTCACTTTCACCGGCCTTGAGCAACGGCAAATTCATCTCGGAACCGGAGCGCGCTCCGTCCAGATCGAGGGCCATTTCGTAGCCGAACAACCGGTAATAAAAAGGGATGCCCGTGATCGCCTGAACCAGCTCGCCGCGCTCCGCGCTCCAGCGGTGGATCTCGTCGAACTGCAGGCGGATGAGGCCCCGGTTGCGAAATTCCGGGAGAGTGCCAACCAATTCCGGCCGGCCCACCTTGAAGGGAATGCCATCATAAGTCCAGGTTTGGGAGATCAGGTTGAGGGTCGAGACGATTCGCCCTGTTGCGGTTTCTTCTATGACGGTAAAGTCATTTGCGTGAAATGTGGGATGAGGCCGGGTGAGCAGGTCGCGCGTCCAGGCCGCGATAAGATCATCCGATTTGCCGGGTACATCGCTGTGGATAAGGCCGCAGAACTCTGCCAGAGCTTCGGCGTCCGCAGGAGAAGAACGGCGCAGGATCAATCCTGCGCCGAGATTTTTAATGATGGGGTTCGTGCTTCTTTTAATTGTGTTCAATCCTGATCTCTTATTTGGAGGCCATAACTCAATATCCGGTTTAAGCGCTTCCAGGGCACATTAAGAGCCCTTTGCTCATTTCAGTATTTCTTTCAATTCTTAAGCGTTTGCTCGGGGCTTCGGAAGAGGATGCCCTGCATCCCCAACTGGCGGGCGCCTTCGACGTTGGCGGGCATATCGTCCACGAAGACGGATTCACCGGGCCGGACCCCCATCTGCCCCAGTGCAATCCTGTAGATCTTCAGCTCGGGCTTCATCACGCCGACCTCTGCCGAGATAACTATCGCATCGAAGGCGTCGTCGAATTTATTTTCGACCATGTATTCGCGCATGTCGGGCCAGGCATTGGAAATGACGCCGGTTTTGTAACGCGGACGCAGCTTACGGATAAAGTCCAGCAGCCCCCGGTCAATCACGTCACCGGCGAAGAAGCCTTCGCGGAGGTCTGGTGGCCTCAGAGGCGGGGCGGCCCAGCCGTCGGGCGACGGCGGTCCAATGCTCGTCGGTGGTGATGGCGCCGATGGAGGCCTTGCGGCGGATTCGCTTTCGAAGACGACCCGGCTCAGGTCTTCGTAGGTCATATTCAGGCGCTCCGCAAGTAGTTCGCGGGGCGCCTGATATTCTGTTCTAACGATGACACCCCCCAGGTCAAAGAAGACGGCTCGAATGGTCATACAAGCTGCGGCGGTCTATCTCTTCTTGGCCTTTGCCTTGGTGGTCTTCTTAGCCTTCGATTTGGCGGCGGATTTCTTGGGTTTGGCCTTGGCAGCGGTCTTCTTCTTCGGCTTGGCAGCAGCCTTCTTGACGGCAGCTTTGCGCTTCGGGGCGGCGGCTTTCCGGGCGGCTTTCTTGGCCGCCGGGGCGTGTCTCTGCCGGGAAGGCGCCGCAGGTTCCTTCATGGCCGGGGCGGGCGCGGTCTTTGGTTCGAACTCTTTCCATCATTGGAGCGGGAGTAGATGAGAAGGATGATGCCGGGGCGGCGGGCATGGAGCCGCCAGCTGCACCCATGGCCATCGGGGCCTTTATTGCCGCTTCCCAGCCGGGAGTGAACATTTCGAGGCGTTCCCTGGAGACCGGGTTGGCCCGACCACAGCGCGGGCAGTGGGCATCGTAGTGATGCAGGTCTTCGGCGTGCATTTTCCGGAGGGCGGCGACCTTCTCATCGGTGCTCAAAGTGAAAGGAGTTTGACAGTAAAAACAACGTAAATTCATTTGGGCCTCCTTATGTTGGTTTATTAAGTATAGCCGATTTTACACAATTTTAATCTAGGCAATTAGGGAGGTTGAAGGTTTAATGTTCAAGGTTTCAAGTTCAGAGTTTAATGTTTCAGGCTACTTTGAGGCTCTGCCGGGGAGAGAGTTGGGTACCGGGGGCCTGCTTCGACGGGAAAGTTACGCGAATATTAGTTGTACCTTCCCGCTGGGGATACTAGATCTTGATCTTTTCCTTGCGCTCTTCGCGTTAAATCTTTACCCCCCTGTCCGCCCTTCAACTCTAGTGGAAAGGGGAGTCGCGGTCTGCTTCGAAGATTCTTGAAAGCTGATGTAAAATAACCGCTTATTGGTCTGAGCAGGCCTGCGAATGTGAAGATTTTCCTGGAAAGGAAAAAACCAAAATGAATACGGAAACGCTGGTTTTTACAAACCCTGCTACAGGCAGTTCGTTCGGTGAAGTGGAGATGACCACGCCCGAGGCGGTCCAAAAAGCCGTCGACGAGATGCGCTGCGCCTTCCCGGAATGGAGTGCCAAATCCGTCAAGGAGCGCGTCCGTATTCTGCGCAAATTCCAGGCCCTGTTGATCGACAAGCGCGACGAGATCACGGAGGTCATCAACCAGGACTGCGGGAAGAGCCGGCAGGATGCGCTGATCGAATTATTCATCAGCGTGGATATGCTGGCCCAATACTGCGCGCAAGCGCCAAAATGGCTGAAGAGGAAACGCGTCTCGTCCGGGTTATATTTTTTGAAAAAGTGTTTTGTCGAGTACAAGCCGCACGGGGTGGTGGCGGTGATCGCTCCCTGGAACTATCCATTGACTTTGACGATCCCTCCTTTGCTGGCAGCCCTGCTGGCCGGCAATACCGTCGTCGTGAAACCGTCAGAGGTCACGGCGGCAACAGGCGTGCTGATCGAACGGTTGATCGGGCAGGTGCCGGAGCTGGCTCCTTTCGTACGCGTGGTACACGGCGACGGGAAAGTGGGCGCGGCGCTGACCCAGGCCAGGCCCGATTTCATCTTTATGACAGGCTCCACGGCGACCGGCAGGAAGATCATGCAAACCGCGGCAGAATCGCTCACACCGGTGGTGTTGGAGTTGGGCGGGAAAGACGCGATGATCGTGCTGGAAGATGCAGATCTCGAGGCAGCGGCCCAATGGGGTGTGTGGGGCGCTTTCTTTAATGCAGGGCAAACCTGCATGGCGGTGGAGCGCGTATACGTAGTGGAGTCGAAGTACGATGAGTTCGTGAAGTTGGCCGTTAAGTACGCGAGGAAATTCATGACCGGCTACAGTACGGACCTCAATACCACCTATTCCATGGGGCCGGTCACTGACCCGCGCCAAGTGAAGATCATAGACCGGCACCTGGAGGATGCCCTGGCCCGGGGCGCCATCATGCTGACGGGCGGCAAGGAACAAGGGATGTTCTACGCCCCAATGGTCGTGGTCGACGTGGATCATTCCATGCTGCTGATGAGGGAAGAGACGTTCGGCCCTTTGCTGCCGATCATGAAAGTCAAGGATGAGGCCGAGGCGATACAGCATGGCTAACGATAATGCCTACGGACTGTGCGGCTCGGTATGGAGCCGGGATGAAAAGCGCGCCAAGAAGGTAGCCGACCAGATACAAGCGGCTTCGGTCATCGTCAATGACTGCATGGCACAGTTCGGCATCCCCATGCTGCCGTTCGGCGGCGTGAAGGATTCCGGCTTTGGGCGCATCCATGGACAGGAAGGCCTGATGCAGTTCACGCGGCCCACCGGGTACGCGCTGGGCAACCCGCCGTTCAAGTGGGACGTTGCGACCATTTTGCGCGAGAACGGGCATTATGAGCTGGCCACGGCGATCATGGGCGTGGTCTACGGCACATCGTTCCGGCAGCGTTGGGAGACGGTGTCGGCGTTGTTGAATAAGAAGAAGGGGGAGTGAGGATTTTAGATTGTATCACCGTCCCGTTGCCGGTATCCCCGGAAAATGAATGTAGCTGATCTATCGTCTGTTACTGGTTTCCGGAAATGAATATGGGCGGGTGTTCTTCCGCCCATATTCGATATTCCGAGAGGCGGGCTAGATCCCAGGCTGAAAGCGTGGGACGGGTGGTATTCGAGATTAACCTGATCTCGGGATATCGTAGGGGCAACTCATCAAGGACTTGTCTATCATCATTTCAGGTAGGGTGCCACGGCTCACGAGCCCTTGCGAGGCCCAGGGAGAGTCGCCCCATTACCGTTGGGCATGAAAGACCTCCGAGGTCTGTTGTAGGGGTAGCCCGTTTGTCCTAGAAGCCTTGAAACGCTCAAAAGATTGGTCTATACTTATTTCGTATCTACTCACCATGCCTCACAATTTATCTTCCCGCCTTTCAGGAATCTTTAGTCCTCGCAGATGCAGGTGTTCTACCTGCCAGGCTGAAAGCGTGGGACGAAGGGTTGGGTAGATACCTTATTTCGTTCTTATCGGTATCTTTACGGGGGTAATTTCGACCAAGGAGGTTTTGGGCAAATTTATCGGTATGCCGTTACTGGTATGCAGCGACGCACCTGCCCCTGCTGTCGATGCCGCGTATGAATTGAGACCTCCCCAGGAGAAACCCATTATGCTCAAAACTTTATATCGTAGTGGACAGGTTTTTCAGTCGTATCTGCGAGGCCTGTTGGCCGTATTAATTGCCATGTCATTCGTGTTTACTCCCTCCAGTCCTGTTTTTGCCGCCAATAATAACTGCGTGCTTAACTCAGCCCACGGGCAGATCAGCCATGTGATCGAGATCCAGTTTGATAATACCCATTTCACGCGCGACAATCCGAACGTTCCTTCCGACCTCGAGCAAATGCCCCACCTGCTCAACTTCATCGAGAACAACGGGGTACTGCTCGCCAATCACCATACGCCGCTCATCTCGCACACCGCCACGGATATCCTGACCACACTGACCGGCGTGTACGGCGACCGGCACGGCGTTCCGGTCAGCAACAGCTTCCGTTATTTCCTGCCGAACGGCAACAGCAATACGGGAGTGTCGTTTGCCTATTGGACGGCTCCGCTCTTCGATCCGTCCAACCCTGCCTCGCCGACCGATACCCAATACAACATGCTGACCGCAGACGGTCATAACGCGCCGGCTCCCTGGGTCCCGTTTACCCGCGCAGGCTGCAATTTCGGCTCGGTTTCGGTGGCAAACACGATCCTGGAAAACACCGGCATCGACATCCCGACCGTCTTTGGCGCAGGCTCGCCCGAAGCCGCCGAAGTGGCCTCCAATCCCGGGCAGGCTTTCGCAGATTTCGTCGGCATTGGTATCCACTGCGCGGCAGGTGATGCATTGTGTTCCTCCGCCAACAACGGCAAAGCCGACCAACTGCCGGACGAACCCGGCGGCTACACCGGCTTCAACGGTCTCTTCGGCGCCAAATATGTAAACCCGCAGATCAGCCCCAGCGGGCCCCTCACAGACCTGAACGGCAACGTGATCCAGGACGCCACGGGTCATATCGGCTTCCCCGGCTTCGATGGGATGGCCGCCACGGTCTCGTTATCCTATGTGGCTGCGATGCAGGAGCACGGCGTGCCGGTGACTTTTGCCTACATTTCAGACGCTCACGACAGCCATCCCTCGGGGCCGGCTTATGGCCCAGGTGAAGCAGGCTTCGTAGCGGCGCTCAAGGCCTACGATGACGCCTTCGACAAGTTCTTCACGCGCCTGTCGAACGACGGTATCAATTCGAGCAATACATTGTTCATCTTCACCGCCGATGAGAACGACCATTTTGTGGGCGGCACGCCGAGCAACTCCTGTGATGGCGTGAACACGGCCTGCACGTACAGCCATGTCAACTGCCCCAGCGCAACGGTCGCGGTCTGCCCGTCAGATAATGTGGGCGAGTTGAACCTGAACATGACCGGGCTGCTTGCCACGCAGCAGAGCATCACGACCCCGTTCAATGTCCATTCGGACGATGCGCCCACGGTTTATCTCACGGGGAACCCGGCGCGGACCGATGCGACGACGCGGGCGTTCGAGCGCGCCACGGCGCAGCTGACGGCCACCAATTTCTATACCGGAGCCACCGATAACCTGACCCTTGGGATGGCGGACCCGGTGGAAATGGACCTGCTGCACATGGTCACGGCCGACCCGGCGCGGACAGCCACCTTCACGTGGTTTGCAAGGCCCGATTACTTCATCTTCCATGGCGCGGCGAACTGCAGCTCACCGTGTGACCAGGAGGAATTCGGCTTTGCCTGGAACCATGGCGATATTACACCTGACATTACGACCACCTGGCTCGGTATGGTGGGCCCGGGTGTGCAGCAGGCGGGCGTGGATAGCGAGACCTGGTCGGACCATACCGACGTGCGCCCGACCATGCTGGCCCTGGTGGGTCTCAAAGATGATTACGCCCACGACGGCCGCGTGCTCTTCGAAGAGCTTGAAGGTTGGGCGGTGCCCTCCGCGCTTGCGGAACGGGCGCGGCATCACGATGCAATTGGCCCAGCTATACAAGCAGATCAATGCGCCGGTCGGCGAGCTGGGACTGGCCTCCATCCAGGTTTCGACGCGTGCCCTGGAGAGCAACGATGCGGGGGATGCGACCTATACCAAACTCGAGAACCAGTTGACCTCGATCAACAGCAAGCGCGATGCGATCGCTTCGCAGATGATCGCGCTGCTCGAAGGCGCCGAGTTCAATAACCAGCAGGTGGACAAGGCCAAGGCCCTGAAGCTTATCGTCGAGGGAAAAGCTTTGCTTCTCGCCGTCAAGCTCCTGGCATCCGCACACTAATAGAATGTTCCGCTGAAAAGGCGGTAATATTCATCTGATCTTTGAAAGACCTCGGAGGTTTTCAAAACCTCCGAGGTCTGTTTTGAGAGACAGGGCTTGACTCTCCTCTTGATGGAGGGTGTATAAAATTGGACATGGAGGCAGCCTTCAGATGATCCGGATCGGAGACTTTTCCAAACTCAGCCGTGTATCGGTCAAGACGCTGCGGTACTACGATGAGATGGGCCTGCTCAAGCCCGTCGAAGTGGACCGCTTCACCGGCTACCGCTATTACGAATTCAACCAACTGCCCCGCCTGCACCGCATCCTGGCGCTCAAGGACCTGGGCTTCTCGCTGGAGGAGATCGGCCGTCTCCTCGAAGGCGACCTGTCCGCCGAGCAGATGCGCGGGATGCTGAAACTCCGCCAGGCGGAGATCAGGCAGCGGGTGGAGGAGGAAGCGGAACGCCTGGAGCGCGTGGAAGTCTGGCTGAGACAAATCGAACAGGAGAATTCCATGTCTAAATACGATGTAGTGATCAAGAAGATCGAGGCGATGAAGGTCGCTTCGGTGCGCGGGGTGGTGCCCACTGCGCCCGATCAGGGTTCGCTCTGGGACGAGCTTACCGGATACCTGGATGCAGAGAAGGCCCGCATGGTCGGGACGCCGATGGCCATCTATCACGACCCCGAATTCAAGGAGCGTGATTGGGACGTCGAAGTATGCATGCCGGTTGCCGATGGGGTGCGTCCCCATGGACGCATCACCATTTACAGTCTGCCCGGGGTCGAGACGATGGCGAGTGTGGTCCATGCCGGCTCGTTCGCCACCATCGGCGAGGCCTACGATGCCATCGCCAAATGGATCGACAAGAACGGCTATAAGGTCGTCGGCCCGCCGCGGGAGTTAAATCTCAAGATGCCGGAGAAGCAGGGTGACCAGAATGACCCGAGCACGGTGAACGAGATCCAGTTCCCGGTGGAGAAGATGTAAGAAGAGACCTCGGAGGTTTTCAAAACCTCCGAGGTCTTTGTATATCTGCTCACACCTCACCTGCTCGGCGATCGCGAAGCACTTTGATTTCACGACGTACTCCTGAACTTGCTGGGTCAGCACAAATTGAGTAATATGGCAATGTATCTACAGGTCAACGATCTGAAGAACGATCTTGCCACCGGCATGAGCGGTTAGGCTGCGTTCAAATGCCTCGCGGGCCTGGGCAAAGGGGAAGACCTTATCTATGGCAGGCCGGAGTTTGCCAGTATCCACCAGAGTCGCAAGTTCAACCAGTTGTTTGCCGTTGGGCTTGACAACGAAGTAGATGCTTTTTATTCCGAGTGCTACGGCCCGCTCTTGGGATGGTTCGGAGGCGACGGCCACAAGCCTGCCTCCCGGACGTAAGACGGAGAGTGAGCGATCCAGGAGGTCTCCACCAACGGTGTCGAAGACAAGATCCACCTTCCCCACAACCTCCTCGAACCGCGTTGCGGTATGGTCGATGATTTCATCGATTCCCTGTTTGCGCGCAGCTTCCATATTCATCGTTGAGACCGTTCCAATCACGTACGCGCCGTGGTGACGGGCAAGCTGGGCCGCGAAATTACCCACACCGCCAACTGCCCCATGGATAAGCACACGCTGGCCTTTGGCCAATTGTCCATGTTCAAAAAGCCCCTGCCAGGCCGTAAGGGCGGCTAACGGGATGGTTGCCGCATGGATATGGTCGATAGTCTTGGGTTTTGGAGCGAGAAATTCTTTCGAAATAATCATATACTCAGCAGCCGCACCGTCTCGGCTGAATGAGCTGAGGGCGTACACAGGCTCGCCAATTGAAATGTCATTCACATCGGGACCGGCTGCGGACACTTCTCCTGAGAATTCGTATGAAGGAATGGCCGGTAGGCGGTTAACAGGCCAATCAAGCTCGTCGCGAGTGATCGCACACGCATGGACGCGTACCAGGACTTCACCGGCTTCCGGCTTGGGGATCTCAATTTGCTCGAAAACCAATCCCTCTGGGCCAATGGCCTTATGTAAGCGTATGGCATTCATCCGTTCCGGGATTTTGGGATTTCCCATTCGATCTTCAGACATGGTTCACTTCCCCAACGGGTTATTTAGATAATAAGGTCTGCATTCCATTTTCGCTCCTATTCTTGATTGGGAGCCGCGCTCGGCGAGGGTATTTAACCCAGCCGAGACCCGACCGCCAGGTCTCCTGCCTGCCATTGCTATCCGCGTTCTATCCCTGCTCGGCCAGGTTTGTCAGCTCGGCGGCGCGTTTGCGCAGGGCGGCGCGCAGGCCCTCCGGTTCATGTATCACGAAGTCGAACGACAGCTTCGCCAGCTCCCGTGCCACCCAATCGAGGTCATCTGCGCCGCCGCGTAACAGCACGCCCTCCTCGCGTTGCTCCAGCACGCCGAGCATCTCCATGATCTCACGCTGCGCTTTCACCAGTTCCGTCTTCAACAGGACTTCGAAAGCGAATTTGCGCGGCAGGGTGGCCATCGTCTGCACCAGGTAAGCCAGCGCATCGAAATGCGGGGGACGCTCGAACGGAGTCTCGCTCGAACTCTGCAGCCAGTATGCGGTCCAACCGGAACGACCGCAGATCGTTCCGCAGGTGACAGTGTCCCACAACATACCATCCGCCCTGATGATGGACCAGCCCATACGGGTCGACATCGCGCTCGGTCTCCTCATTCTGCCGGGAATGATAGCGCAGGTGCACGCGGCGTTTGAACTGGGCGGCGCTGCTCAGGGTGAGCATGATCTCGGTGGAGGAAGGCGTGTCACTCGCATCCAGGTCAAGCAGGATGGTTTCGGTCAGCGCCCGCACCCTTTCTTTCAGCTCCACGGGTAGCACGCGTTCCAGTTTGGCCCGCGCGCTTTCGATGGTATGTGTGGTCTCGTTCAGACCCAAACGCTTGGCGGCCAGCAACCCGATCGCCAGCGCCAGCGCCTCATCGTTGGTGAACATCATAGGCGGCAGCTTGAAGCCCGCGATCAGTTCATAGGCTCCATAGCGCCCGCGGCCCGCCACGATGGGAATGCCAAGGTCCTGCAGCATGGTGATATAACGCCGGAGCGTGCGCACGTTTACTTCCACCCGCTGCGCCAGCTCCGTACCCGTCATACGGCGATGCGATTGCAGTAACTCCAGCACAGCCAGCACGCGCGTCGTGGGGTGATACATGCCAGCCAGTATACACGAATCGGCTTTTCCTTTCCGCATCTACTTGCGGGCTCTGCCTTTCGAACGGGCCGATTTGGGATTGTGTTCTTCCCGTCACATTTCTTTGAAAAAATGCGAAGGTGCAGATGGTCTTCTCTAGTAAATGCTCAGGCCTGTGAGGAGAGAACCGAAAAAATGATGTGCGTAGGGGCGTACGCCCCTACGCACATCATTTTTTCGGGATCTTCTTCTGCGAAGGCTACTGAGCCTGAGCAGTTACCTTCTCCATGGGATTCTTTTTCCCCTTCCGCCAAAGGAGCAAGCGACTTTTTTGCCGGGAGCGGAAGGGGAAAAGTGTGAGGCCGGGAAATCCCCGGCAGCCCATCAAGCGCGCAGCTGGGAGCGCGCGCTGGGCGACAGCCTCAGGACTTGCGGGCTGCCTTTGATCCGGCGGGCCAGCGCCCTGGACACCTCGCCGCGCCATTCCTGCGAAGCGGCCAGGTGCGCCTCGTAAACCGCATAAGCCGCTTTATCCTGGAACGAGGCGAACCATACAAAGACCTGCTCACCTTCACGCACCGGCAGGGCGGGGTAGTTATTAGGGCTGTCTTCTGTTAGAAAGCAGGCGAGGACAGGGACGCCGGCATCCAGCAGGGCCGGCTCAACGCTGCGCTCGAAGAAGCTGACGAACTCCTCCCCCGGCACCTGCAGGGCGTAGATCGCGGCGGTGATGATCCCCTCCGGAATATCAGTGCTGCCAGGCGGAGGGCGCAGGCTGTTCTCGAGCGCGAACCCCGACCCTTTTCGAGCGGGGCGCAGCAGCAGCACGTTATCGGAATCGATCATGGTGGCGTTAGCTGCCTCGCGATGCGCTTTCCACACCGGCCCGCCATAGAACGAGTTCAGGCCCTCTGCGCGTGAAGGCATGCCCTGGTAACCTCGCAGCCAGACAAAGCGATCGGGATCATCAAGATCGCGGAACTGGCCGATAACTTTCATCCCAAGCGCTTCCTGGGGCTCGATGAACTCGCGGTCGAACAACTCGATCAGAACATCCCGCTGGCCGGGGTGCAGTGTGTATTGCCTGAGCTCCACAATGGGAGAGCAGGTTTTTTCTTTCAGTACCTCTCTGGGAAAACTGTTTCTGTTCATTCTTGGTATCCGGGATCCCGCGGCCTGACTGGCTCCAGCGGGCGGCCGGGCTACTTTCTCGTAAAATCCGTGACCCAGTTCGTCTCCCAGGTTTTGCCGCCATCTTCTGAAAAAGCCTGTTCCCAGCGGCAGGAGCTTGGGGTATTTTTGGACCAGATGAAGCGGCTGTAGATGCTTCTGCCCTCGAAGGGTTCCTGGGCATAGAATTCTCCGCGGCCATCCTTGAAGGCGCCGACCATGGGCAGCTGCAGCACAACATTGACATTGTCTGCCCAATACAGGCTCCACTGCTGCGTTTTGGGATTATAGAGGCGCAAGGTATAGCCCTCTAGGCGGCCTGAATCTCGCTCCATAGTCACTTCGTCCATGTGCCCCAGGCCTCCGAGTAACTTTCGGGCAACCGAGTGCCCTTCGAACTCCTCCCAGGAAGTGGATCCCTTAAGACGTTCTCTCAGCCGCCGGTTGTGCCCGATCCATTCCCCGATGAAGAAATCAAAATCTGTCCGACCGTCATTTTCGTTTGTCATGTCTCTGCTCCTAAAGTTTGGCATAGTGTTACCAGTATAGGAGCTAATGCGGACAGGATCGTTCCTAATTGAAAGATTGGTGGAAATACTATCCCCGCCTTCTCGATCTAAGATTAGAAAACTAAAAATCGAAAATCCCCCGCTACTTAGTATTACAACGCAAAGTTGTACCTATTTGGAGGAAGGAAGTCCCCTCTCCCGCCGGGAGAGGGCTAGGGTGAGGGAAAGTTGGGCAGGGACGAATATCACAGAACTGGAAATGTGAACCTTGCGCCTGTAATGTTAGCCCTCATTCAATCACAAAAATCATGGTTCCGCCTTCCCGATCACCTGATCCCCGAAATGATACGGTTCCCGATAGTGCAGCTCGAACTCAGGCGCTTTGCCGGTTTTGGTCAGGTCCTCCCAACGGACGCGCAGCAACCCGAGCAGCGGAGTCCACGGCTTGAAGAGCCGGACTTCGGCAAATTCCTTGCGATCTTTGGCGATGGTTTTTACCAATTCATCCGCGGCGTATTTGGCGGGCTTCCCCAGGAAGCGCAGGACGAAGCTGAAGTTTTTCAGCATCTCCCTGCCTTGCTCGCCGACCACGACCGGGCTGGTGAGCATGTCGGTGAGCAGCATCCCCGGGCTGAAGCCAAGGATCTGCACGCCGCTGCCTTTGAGTTCCTTCGCAAGGCTGCGAGTGAAGGACGTGATCCAGGCTTTGGTCGCGCCGTAGAGACCGGTGGGGGAGGCGGGGCGCAGGAAACTGCCGTTGCCATAGATGTTTACAAGCAGTCCTTCTTTGCGGGGAAGCATGTGCTGCATGACCGCCTGTGTGCAATAGAGGACGCCGAGATCGTTCGACAGGAACATATCCAGGGCTTCCTGCGGGTCCATCTCCAACATCAGGCCGGCGGCGTTGGAGTAGCCCGCGTTGTTGACCCAAACGTCGATGTGATCCAGTATTTTGAGCACATCCCGGACCAGCGCGTAGGCCTGTTCCTCCTGGCGGACGTCCAACAGGAATCCGGCCACGCGCCCCTTATCCTCCAGAACGCTTAATGCCCGTCCGAGGGCCTCCTGGCTGCGGCCCGTGATAACGACGATGGCCCCCGCTTCCAGCATGGACTCGGCAATGGCGTAACCATACCCGCGAGTTGACCCCGTCACTACGACGATCTTGTCTTTGAGATCCATATTATTCTCCGAATGGTGGAACTCTTTAGGGTGGATCGATCCAATTCTACTATCGGAAGGGATCGGGCTTCGCAAAAGTATTTGAACCCTGCGCTTGACCTTGAAACGACAATGAGCGACTTTATACCACTGAGTGGAGATTAGAACTTGATTGAGCGGGTTGCAAGGAACGTGTAACTGTTATTCGAGGTTTGGCGTGCTAAGATATATTGAGGGAGGAGCGACAAACTTAGAAGTAATCTATTGTAGTGGCGTTTCGTGTTAAATTGCCACAAATACCTAGAAGGGAGAAAATATATGAAACGCGGGGTAATGCTTTTCTTGTCTATCTCAATCCTATTATTTGCTTGTTCTTTAACAGAGCAAACGACATCTCCATCACAGCAGCCAATTCAGACAGCCATTGCGGGAACACAGACAGCAATGGCACAAATACCAGGCACGCAACCAATTCCCACATTTGCACTTCATCCTACAGATAAACCACTACCCACTGCTACATTATTGCCTACAAATGAACCACTACCCACTGCTACATTGTTGCCTACCACTAATCCAAATCTTATTCGACCCGGAACCTACATTGTTGGAAAAGATATTAGCGCCGGCCTTTATGAAGGTCAAGCAGGAACAAACTCTTGTTATTGGGAGAGGTTAAAAGACGTGTCAGGTACTCTCAATTCAATATTAGCAAATGGTAACGGTATTGGTCAATTCTATATCCGTGTCAATGACACTGATTATGCCTTCAAGACGGGTTGTGAATTGATGCTGCTTACCTCGCTTCCTTTGCCGTCGGCGCAGATGCCCACACATATTGATTTTGGAATGTATCTGGTAGGAATAGATATACAACCCTGCTACATACCAAGGTCAATCAGCGCTGACATTGTATTGGGCAAGATTACAAAGGATGTAGACGGCGAGCTTTAAACCGATAATCACCAACGATAATGCAACTGGTCAATTCTATATTCAAGTAAGTCCAGAGCGATTTTGCTTAACCTATAGGTTGCGCAGCTGAGCTGGTTGGAAAATAACACGATATAAGTACAAAAACTGGGGTATACAGCCATTTTGAGATGACCGCGCAGGCTCTTGATAAAATGCTCTTGAAGCACGGCGAAGAAGCAGGAGTTAGGAGCTTCTCTTCCTTCACGATCTGCGGTGCTATTTATTCTTGATCTTTTGGACCCCAGGCGGACCTCAGCGGGGTCGCATGCATGGCCGGACACACGGATATTTGCAATACTAGCAGGTATGAACGCAGAGACAAACAGGCGAAACAGGAGAAAGCCTCTTCCTACCTTGCACTTACCTTATAAGTCCACAAAGTAAAGGCCGACATGGATAAGCTTGATTGAAGAAAACAATTAAAGAAGCGCAAGACTATATCGGTCTTCTTGAAAGAGCCGTGAACATGGAACGCAACCTTCGAGACGGCGGCGCCGCCGTAGTTGATGCACTCCTCTCGGACTTGAAAGAGTACATATCTACGGCAGCGCGGTTAGTCAACGAACCTTGACGTTTGCGGTCCCTGCTCGGCGATGGTCTTCGACCCATCGAGAAACGACCGCTGGGCGGGTACAGAATTCTAATCGCTACTATCGTAAGTCTTCAAATACTCTTCTTGGCGGCTGTTTATACCAATTCTAAGGTACTAAGGTTGGGATGCGGCTTTGCAAAGCGCTTCCAGGCGTGCCGCGCTCGTTGGGTTGGCAGGCAAGGGGTGATTGATTTAATCGCCGGAAGGATATAGTTCTCAAACAGGCCGGCTGGTATATTGAAATCTTCAGGCTTGAGATCGGAAGTGAATACCACCTCTCAGATCTTTATCTGGCATTAGTAGAATGTACTGACCGCCATACCCTTGAGCTGCACTTGCTCCAAACGTCTGTACCCACCACAGATAGCCGTAACCGGCGCGCATTTCGTTTTGCATATGCGGATCGATGTGCTTTTCGAGCGATGTCTTCACCCAGCTTGCCGGAACAATTTGCTTCCCATTCCAAACGCCGTTCCGCAGGTATAGATAACCAAACTTTGCCAGGTCCGTAGGTACCATCTGGATGCCGGATCCTCCCTGTTCCAGGCCAGTTGAAGTGGTCTCCCAATAGACACCCGAGATCCAAGAGGCCCGAACAGTTGGCATTGGCAAACTCCAGTGGACTTTGCCCTGTAGTCTTGTTCAGGATGGCGGAGAGAATAGTGATTGCGCCAGTGTTGTAATTGAATTGCTCGCCGGGGGCGGCTTTCATGGGCCGGTCGAGCACATATTTGACCGAATCGGGGCTGCAAGATATTTCCCCAGATTTACGTCGTCAGACCATTCCAAACCCGACGACATGGTTAGCAGATGTTCGATCGTGATAGCTTGCTTTCGTGTGTCGTTATCCGCTAGTTTCAGGTCGGGAAAATAATCCCAGACTTTGTGATTCACGCTGTCGATTGAACCCTGTTCTATAGCGATGCCTACCAGAGCCGAAACGATGCTCTTCGTGATCGAATAGACCTGTACCGCCCTGTAGACACTATAAGGCTGAAAGTAGGTTTCCTCTACAATAGAACCATGGCGTACGATAATTACACTATGTATGTTGATCTGTTTGGCATTTAATCTCTTCCATCATTTTCGCCAATAATTCGGAATCCATGCCTTGCTGTTCGGGTGTTGAGGTCCGCGAGTCCTGGGTAGGCCAATAGGGACCGTCGCCTGCTGTCAGCGTAGACGCAGGAACCGCACAGGGAATGAAGGCTGAGGTAGGGGAAACCGTATCAAGGTTGGGCGCTACAGTAGAGCAGGCGCTCAATAGAAAAATAGATGACAAAACCAATCGGAGCAAAGAGCGGTAATGGATTTTCATTTTGAAAATCTCCCTTCAATGTGTGAAGTTGAGACTGGCGGCCAACCATTTGCTCTCGCGAAGTACTTCGACCCCGCCAAGATACGACCGCTAGTTCTCCCGATTGCGATTATATACTCCTCATTCTTTGCTTTTTCCAAGGTCTATATATTTTCGAATTTACCGTTCCACCTTTTCTTTGTTTTCGGCGCTTACATCGTTAAAAGCTTCCGACTTCCGATCATCGACAATACGAGCCTTGTGGCAGGATGAAAACTGCCTAGCCATCTGTATCTGTGACAACGCGTTAGCCGTAAACGTGGAACCTTCAAACGCGTAAACATTCAAACTCCGTTTCGGTGTTCCGCCCGTGTCTTGGATCGTGGCTAACACGCCGCCGAGGAAGCGGTCACTTTGCCCGCTGTTGTGCCGCGCGATGCGATCATCGCCGTAGAACCGCAACGGCAAGGTTGACCATGAAGAACACCATGAAACCAGACGACAACAACGATACGATGCATGATCCATGCTCTCTTCGACGTGGACAGTTGTTCCAAAGGCACATCTGAAGAAGAGAAGGGATTGGCCCCTCGTAACCAAGCAAGAGCATACCAAGGGTTGCCAGAGAATCACGAATATCCCGGGCATAAGCCAGCCGGCGCAAAATATTACACTTCCAAAAACGAACAACCCGCCGCCAAGAAGATCAGGCAAGCCACCTCTTACCTAGCATTAGGAGTATTGTGGCCATAATGGCCATTCCGATAAACATCAGGGATGTTGACCCCGAGATCAACATTAGTTTTCGAAAGGTTACCGCCGAATTTCTTGTCATGACAACACCTAGTCGATGAAATCCACAGCCCAAATATGTGCGCTATTTAGAAGCGCGATAATCCAGCACAAACTCGGGCGCTCCGCTCTGCTAGGGTCTTCGACCCCGCCGAGATCGTGACCGTCAAGTCTCCCCTGTTGCTATTATATA
>CAVUHJ010000001.1:0-429703 GCA_963741325.1 uncultured Chloroflexia bacterium | reverse complement strand
CCGAGAGGTGCAATCATTGCACCGGCTAGGGCAGGTCCCACCAACGCTGCGCCCGTATACGTGGCTGAATTCAGCGACAATGCATTAAGCAGGTCACGGGGATGCACCAGGTCGGGGATGAGTGCCTGGCGGGCAGGGTTATCGAATGCCAGCAAGGCGGCCCCAATAAACGAGGCCAGCAAAATGTGCCAAACTTGTATAGTTCCAAGCCAGGTCAATGCCGCCAGCAAGAGGGCTGTCAACATTTGCATGCTCTGGGTAAAGTACAGTAACCGGACGCGATGAACACGATCCACGACCGCACCCGCGAAAGGCGGAAGAATGATCATGGGCAAGGCAAAACTCAACCCAAGCAAACCAAGCCAGAATGGGGAATTCGTCAATTGCAGCACCAACCACCCATTGGCGACATTCTGCATCCAGGTGCCCACATTGGACACGATCAGTCCCGACCAAATTAAGGTAAAGTTACGCGACCGCAGGGCCGCGTAGCGTCCTTGATATGTCTCTTCAGAATTCATATCTATTTATGCCAACGGCAAATTACCCACGAAGGGATTAAATTTCTTTTCCTGCCCTACCGTAGTTTCGGGTCCATGGCCTGGAAGGAGACGCGTTTCGTCAGGAAGCGTAAATACTTGCGACTTAATACTGTTGACCAAAGAATTTGAATCACTGCCAGGCAGGTCGGTGCGGCCTACACTATTTTGGAAGATCAAATCGCCACAGAAGCAGACCTTCACGGAAGGGACATAGAAAATGCAGTGGCCGGGGGTATGACCGGGCGTGAAACGGACTTCAATTTCAACGCTGCCCAGGCGAAGTGTCTGACCTTGGAACAGATCTATCGTCGGTTCGGGGCCCGGATCAATCCTAAAACCAAATAACGGAGCCCCTCCCTCCGAACGCCAAAGGATGTGGTCAGCGGGGTGCAGAGCTACCAAAGGGAGTGGATTGAGTCCATCGGCAATCGCGCCGGCGCCTCCGATATGGTCGAAGTGCGCATGGGTATACCAGAGGTGGGCAATCCGCCAGCCACGTTTTCGGGCCTCCGCGAGGATAAGATGACCATCCCACGCGGGATCTATTGCTGCCGCCTCGTGGGATTCAGAATCTGCCAAAAGGTAGGCGTTTGTCTTAACCGGTCCAAGAGTGAAAGAAACAATTTCCAACATGTCAGAAACCCTTTAGAGGTCCGGAGCGAGCTCTATATGGTCAGGCGGGAGTATGTGTGAGCGGGGTGTAAAGATCAGAGCATATGACGAGCCCCACCGCAATCATAACCAGACCCACCGGATACATCAGCGCGGGATCCCGCTCGTATAGATACCCGGCCAGCGGTGGTGCCAGCAGGACTGTGGCGGAGCCTACTGTTTCGGCGATACCATAAGCCAGACCCATTTGCGAATCATGCACGTAAGGCCGCACTTGAGCAACGCCCAGGCCACGCAGTACGCGAAAACCGCCGAGCAGAAAATAACCCAACGCAAACCATCCAAAACCCGAGCCGCGCCATAAAAGCAAAGCAAACGCTGCCACACCAACCTGACCCAGTATAAAGCCAGTACGCGCCGTTAGCTGGCCGAGTAAAAAATTCAGGACGGTATTACCAAGACTGCCGATCGAGCCAAGCTGACCAATGACACTGAGCGATAAGCCCCGCTGATTTCGAAGGAAATTCGGCGTAAGGGGTTGAGGTACATAGGTGGCAAAAGCGACTGCAAACAAGATGGCAAGCAGGCCCAGGTAGCGTCTATTGCCCAGGAGACTGGCCGGAGGATTTTCGGGATCATGATGATCACGGGGCTGAGGCGCTATGAACAACATGAGGATCGTTGAAATAACAAAGACCCCCGTCGACATAAAATATACCGTACGTAAACCATAGTGATCGCCGACCCAGCCGCCGGTGATCGGACCGAGCACTGCACCCGCATTAAAGGTCATGGAAATCAGCGTAATGGCTCGCGCCACCGACCAATTACCGCGTGCTGCTGTTACATAACTGTCGAGAGGGGACACTACAAAGGCAGTGAAGCCATAGAGCGCCATTCCGATAATAAAGACGAAAAGGTTATTGGCAAGAGCCATTACCAGGGCCGCGCCAATGCCTAATACCCACGAGGCAAGAAGCATGGGGCGACGGCCGATGCGGTCCGAGAGATAACCAGCAGGGATATGCGTCATCGTCATGACCGCCCCGAAACCGCCAAGGATCGCGCCGATTTGGATGGGGTCCGCCCCTAATTGCTGCAGATAAATGGGTTGGAATAAGAGAAACATACTCTCGCCGATTCCCCAGGTAAACAAGGCTGCACTCAGCCAAAGCAGTGAACGACTCATCTCGCTTCCGACTCCAGCCTATGAATAAATTCTGCCACGGCCTGGAACGCCTGGAAGCGCGCCGCATCACGTGTGACCACATGGCCGCTGCCCGCTAGATAAAGTTTTGTCTTATCCTCTACATGGATCAACTCCCTGTAGATAAATTCCACGTTCTCCGGCAAAACATATCTATCATCCCTGGAATGGATCAGAAGAACCGGCGCCTTCACATCGTGTAAGGACGCACGCATTTCGGCTGTCAATTTTCTCAACTCTGCTATCGACCGAACTGGGTTCTGGGGATAGGAGATGTGCTCCTGCCTTGCTTCCTGATCCACCCAACCCGAGCCAGGAGGTCCCTTTGATTTTGGCATATAAGTCTGCAATATGCTCAGGAATTCAAGGTAATTCAACCGCCAGTCATCCGCCAATTGGTGCGGCGTTGAGATTGCGACTACACCTCTGGCATTAAGCCGGGTGGACATAAGCAAAGCCAGGACGCCACCCATCGAGAGTCCGATGAGATAGATGTGATCCGCAAGGCCGCGCAGAAGATGATAGCCATCTTCTACAGAAGCCGTCCAATCGGTCCAACGCGAACGGATCATATCTTCCGGGCGGGTTGCGTGCCCGGCCAGGCGAATGCCCAGGACACTGTAACCCTGTTGCGAGAGATAATCTCCCATCCAGCGCATTTCCTTTGGGGCACCGGTAAAACCATGAATGAGAAGACAACCGGTCTTCGAACCGGGCAATAGGAATGGTTCGGCAGTTGTGATGATCTGGGTCATGGGAACCTTTGAATTAAGAAATCAGCAAAAAGAATTATTGTGGAGGGATGAGAGCATCTCGTTTCCCACGAGAAAAGGGGCTATTTCATTATAGCCCACGGAGGATTGAGAGAGGCAACTTTTTCGTAAATGGGGCAGGCCTGATCATGAGCACCAGGCAGATAGCCGGTGCTGACGAGAAATTCACGCACGATCTCGCGGCCGGTAAAAACAAAATTCGCCTTAAAGATCTTAGCCCAATCATCCAAAGGACGGGGATGATGGGCATCCAGCCAGTCCTTGAACGAAACAAACTCAGGGCGCAGGGCTCTGATCCGTCGCGCGTTCTCGATTGCTGCATTTATCTTCAGCCGGTTACGGATGATCCCTCCGTCCAGGAGCAAACGATTAACTTCCTTTTCGCCAAAGGCAGCGATTTTGTCTATATCGAAAGCTTGATAAGCGCGAAGAAAGTTATCCTTCTTTTTTAATATGGTTATCCAGGATAACCCAGCCTGGTTGATCTCAAGCACGAACCTCTCAAACAGAAGACCCTCTTCTTTCAGAGGATACCCGTATTCCAGGTCATGATAAAGCCGGTTATATTCATCCTCGGGGTGGTCTCGGACGTACTCGCAGTAACTCATCATATGTCCGTCTCCTTCACAGCCAAATTCCTACTACCGGCTGCATCATTCCTGCACTCAACGATAACCGAACTCGTTTTTCCAAATAATATCTCTCCGAGCTCTTTCGAATCCTTCACTAAGGGGCAGTGAGGTCCGTATCTGTAATCATCTTGATTGTATCAAAGGTCATTCTTTCAAGTTAAAATCAGCCTATGCACCCAACCAGAAAATTACCTTTCCAACATTTGACCTCGACCAGCTGGCAGAATCTAGCGCTGGCTGCCCTATTGATTTTCTATATCATCCAGATCGGCTTCGATGTGTTTTGGCACACTACCTGTGGTCATCTTGCAATTGATTTTTGCGCCTTCTGGAGTGCAGGACGGGCCGTAAACACGGGGGGCTACGCAGCAGGTTATAACTTGCAACAGCTCGGAGAAATCCAACATAGTATATTTCCGCATCTAATTGCAACCACGCCGATCCCTTTTTTGCCAATATTCATCATCCCATTTCAAGCATTCGCCCGGTTGGATGTTTCCCCGAGTTTCTGGATTTGGACAACCTTGAATCTGATCGCCATCTTCTGGTATCTCTATTATCTTTCGAACCAATGGGCACACCGGCCCCTGTCTGTGCGTTTCGCCTTGATGATGGCGATATCGGTGCCCGTCTTCACTAATATATTTACCGGACAAGTCAACGCAGGACTTATGATTTGCCTGGGTGAATTTATGCGAGCCATGCTCGCACGCAGACCTTTTAAAGCTGGTTTATGGTTGGGCGGGCTACTATTAAAACCTCAGACCCTGATTTTAATTGTCCTCTTTTTGTTGATCCAGCGGGCCTACAAGGCCCTTGCTGGCTTGGCAACCACCGCGGCCGTTTTATTAAGCATCTCACTTGCTTTGATCGGATTTAATGGCATGCAGAAGCTAATCGGACTTTGGGTCGGGTACGTAGGCGGCCTTCCTACGAATGATGTGGAAATAATGATGAACTGGCGCATGGTCGGTCTGCACTTAAGTGCCATCACCTCGCCCGTATTTGGGTGGATCATTATCGGTTTGGGGTTAATTTCGACCCTACTGGCCTCTATCTACCTTAGCGGGCGTCGTATCGACTTCCAATCAAAGACATTTGAAATCGCTCTCTTCGGTATATTGGCCGCGACCTGTGTGTTCGCATGGCATTCACACATCCACATGGCTATGATCTTGATCCCGCCAATGCTCTATTTGAAGGCACAAAATCGATTGCCTGATAAAGTTCTGAATTACTGGGTATTTTTGCCTGCCGGCGTTTATGTGGCCGTTTTCTTGCTCGCGGCGCTCATCACAGCTAACATCCTACCAACAGGCCTGACTGCCGCTCTTGACTTTTTACGCGGCGCAAGTGAATTTGGAATAAACATATATCTTCTGATCTGGGTGATCGCGGTTTTTCGAAATCGTGATCATTCGCCTTTGGCAGAGGTCGTTTCATAGGTTTTGTTTCTTAGCCTACAACCCCTAGTTCTCGCGGAAAATCGCTCAGTACTTCCACGCCATCCTTTGTGACCACCACGTTGTCTTCGATGCGAACGCCCCCACGGTGCGGCAGATAAATACCCGGCTCCACGGTATAGGCCATGCCCGGATATAACATTTGCGCATTGTCGCCGCGCATATATGGCTGCTCATGATCTTCCATGCCAATTCCGTGCCCCGTACGATGCGTAAAATAAGTACCATATCCGGTCTGCTCAATCACATTACGCGCGGCCTTGTCCACATTGGCGCACGGAACCCCAGGGCGACCGGCGGAACGGCCAGCCGCATTAGCCTTAAGAACGATCTCCGCTATCCTCTTTGAATTCCGATTCGACTTCACCCACTGCAAATGTGCGTGTGAGGTCGGAGATATAGCCATCCACCGTCGCGCCCCAATCCACGACGAGTAAATCACCGTGCTGGAGCCTCCTATCAGAAGGCGAAGCATGTGGATTGGCGGAATTCGGCCCCGAAGAAACAATTGGCGAGAACGGCAATTCAGGTCCGGAACCGTGCCTGAGCAATTGCACCGTCAACTCTGCCTGAATTTCCTTTTCCGTCATACCAATCTTGATGGCGGGCAGAGTGGCTTGAAGCGCGTCTTGAGCGACTTTTACTGCCCCCCTGATGGCCTTTATCTCAGTCGTATCCTTGCGCAAACGTAGGGAACTTAATGCATCGGATGCGTCCGGAAAATCTGCTTCAGGTGCGCCATCACGAACATACTGAAATTCAAGCAGGCGCAGCTGTCGAGGCTCAACGCCAATCTTCTTGCCATCCAGGCCCAAAGACATCACCGCTTTGCGAAAAACTGCTCCCCAATCGGATGGGTTTTCTCCATACGCGAGGGCGGTGACTTCATAAGGCAATAATCCCATCTTCGGCATTTCCAGCTCCGGGAGCACAATAACCGGAGGTTGATCCCGCGCTATCAAAAGCACAACCGGACGTTCACTCAAATGGAAATGAAGTCCCGTTAGATAAGTGAGGCTCGGCCCCGCGTTGACCATGACGGCATCCAGGCCGGCCTGGGCCAGGGTAGTGCGAAGTGCTTCGAGACGTATTGAGGTCATGATGTCTCCGTTGGTGATTACGAGGTAAACCGGATTATTGAATATCGTGATACCGATTAAAAGCACTGGCCTGGACAAATCTGATATGCCGTTAAAGTGGGAATTCAAGAATTTGGTGAAAGCCATCCACCAGGGTAAAACCAGTTGATTCCGCGGCCGCCGGGCCAAGCCAACCACAGATCGGGCAATGTCGTCCGCACTGAGTTTCAGCCAATCGGGAGTCTTAAATCTCTGCTTGGCCGAATTTTGACCGACATGTGACGCAAACTCGGTATCTGCACTTCCGGGATACATAACAGAAACCTTAACCCCAAAGGGCGTCGATTCACGCCGTAAGCCTTCGCTAAATCCGCGCACGCCAAACTTGGCAGCCGAATAAATGCTGTAGAGCGGCGGCGCCGCCCAACCGGCCATCGAACACATGTTGATGATGTGACCACTTCGCCGCTTGTACATGTGAGGCAGTACCATACGGGAGGCCCAGATCACACCCAGCAAATCAACCGTAATCTGTGCCTGAATATCGCTGATTGGGTCTAATCTTTCCAGCCAGTCCAGGTGACCAAACCCTGCATTGTTAAAAAGAATATCAATTTGACCATAAGCATCAAGGGCCGAAGCGACCATTGCCCCAATTTGTACCGGCTGACTTACATCCACCGCAAGCGCCAGGGCGTTGCCTCGCTTGCTGCGGATCTCGGCCGCAATCTCTTGAACCCGGTCCAGCCGCCGCGCCGCCAAAACGACCCTGCATCCATTTTTGGCAAACAATTTCGCGGCCGCCGCACCAAACCCCGATGAGGCGCCAGTTACGACAACGACTTTGCCGCTCAAGGATGTCATGGGTCGTCCTCCTGTGGCGCAAAACCTCTAATCGGCGCTTACCCTGCTTTTACCATTAATCGGAGGTACCAGCCACAGGCGGTATTTTTTAGTCATCCGCCTGACTTTCCGCGGGCTCTTCATTTCTCTTCCGCGGCCTGGGAGGTTCGATAACGGCATCAGGCGCAATTGCCACTTCCAGAACCTGATCCATATGGATCACCGGAATGATCTTTCAACTCGGACCGCACCGCCTTGGGAACATCATGCAGATCCTTTAGATTCTTCTCAGGCAAAATCACCACTTTGAGCCCAGCGCGATAGGCTGCCAAAACCTTTTCGCGAACGCCGCCGATCGGCAGGACCCGTCCGCGCAGAGTGATCTCACCTGTCATACCGACAATGACGATAAACGGGCCGCCCTGTTAGCGCAGAGATCATTGCAGTCGCAATGGTGATCCCTGCCGAAGGGCCGTCCTTCGGGATCGCGCCTTCGGGCATGTGCAGATGGATGTCCATGCGCTCGAAGACTTCCATATCGACGCCGAGCGACACAGCACGCGATTTGATGTAGGTCAAGCGCCGCCTGGCCCGACTCTTGCATGACTTCGCCGAGCTGGCCGGTCATCTGCAAGGAACCTTTGCCTTCCAACACCGCAACTTCCACGGCCATGATCTCGCCGCCGTTTTCCGTCCATGCCAGCGACTGAACCACGCCGACCTCATCCTGCTTTTCCATCTCAGGCGGAATATATTGAGGCGGATCGAGGAACTTTTCGATGAGCTCCGCGGTGATGATCAATGGGATATTTCTTATCTTCGGCTTTGAGCCGCGCCACCTTGCGGCTAATGCGCCCGATCTCGCGCTCCAGGTTACGGACGCCGGCTTCAAATGTATATTCGCGGATGATTCGCTGCAAGGCGGCCGGCTCGAAAGTCAGACCGATATCGGAGATACCGTTCTCTTCGATCTGGCGCGGGATCAAATAGCGATTGGCGATCTCGAGTTTCTCCTCTTCGATATAACCGGGAAACTCGATGACCTCCATGCGGTCGAGCAAAGCCGGCGGGATCGGGCCGAGATAATTCGCGGTCGTTACGAACATAACCCTGGAAAGATCAAAGGGCATTTCAAGATAATGATCACTGAAAGCATTATTTTGTTCGGGGTCCAGCACTTCGAGCATGGCAGAGGCCGGGTCGCCACGGAAATCAGAATAGAGTTTGTCGATCTCATCCAGCATAAAGAGCGGATTGGCAGTTCCTGCCCGTTTCATGGTCTGGAGAACGCGGCCGGGCAAGGCGCCGATATATGTTCGCCGGTGGCCGCGGATTTCTGCCTCGTCCCGGATACCGCCCAGGGAAACGCGCACAAACTTGCGACCAAGCGCCTCGGCGATCGAACGTCCCAGGGAGGTCTTGCCGGTGCCTGGCGGACCGACGAAACATAAAATAGGCTGGCGTTCCTTCTTTGGCTTGAGAGAGCGCACCGCAATATATTCGAGGATCCGTTCCTTGGCTTTCTTTAAGTCCGTAATGGTCGCGCTCCAAGATCCTGGCTGCGTGTTTGACATCCAGATTATCCGGCGTAGACGTACACCCACGGCAGATCAATGATCCAATCAATATAAGTGCGGATGATCCCGACTTCCGGCGCCATCGGCGGCATCTGATTGAGCCGTTCAAGTTCCTTCATGGCAACGGCTTTCGGCTCTTCAGGCAGGTTGGCGGCTTCGATCTTTTGCTTCAGCTCGGTTGCATCGCGCGTGAATATATCGCCTTCGCCCAATTCATTCTGGATCTGGCGCATTTGCTCGCGCAGATAAAACTCACGCTGACTTTTATCCACTTCATTCTGCACGCGCGAATGGATTTCATCCTCCAGCTCCAGCACATCCACTTCCTGCGCCAGGATCTTGTTGACAGCCTGCAAGTCGTCCGCGCGGGTCGAGTAATGTCAGAAGGCTTAATTTGGCCTCATATTTGAGCGAAAGCGAGGTGGCGATCATATCCGCCAGCCAGCCCGGTTCGGATATGTTCATTGCAAATAAATGTGCTTCTTCGGGAATCGAACGATCCAGCTGAACGCAGCGGTCGAAGAGATCAAGCACCGAACGCATCAACGCCTGAGTTTGCCGGTCGGCCGTCTGTGCTTCAAAGATCGGGCGGGCGCGGACCTTTAGAAAGGGCCGAGTCCGGATGAAAGTCCACGATCTCGACGCGGCGGCGTCCCTGGACAAGCGCGCTGGATGAGCCATCCGGCATCGAGAGCAAACGTCCGACCGCCATCTCGATCCCAATCGGCAAAAAATCCGCCGGTTTGGGATCTTCGAGTTCGGGATCCTTTTGCACCAGACCGATCACGGTTTGGTTTTTGACCTGGGCTTCCTGAACCGCCAGCAGAGAGGCTTCACGTCCCACAAATATCGGCGAGACCATGCGCGGAAATACAACCAGATCGCGCAGCGGCAAAACCGCCGCTTCGATCAGGCCGTCTTCGTCGGGTTCCTGATTTGGCACACGGTAGAGTTCTTCGGTGCGTTGAGAAAGCGCCAGGTTGAAATTATCTTCTTCTTCGTTCCAGTCAGTTTGGTGATTCATCCACTAATTTCTACTCTCTGTCATCAAGTCTTTTGTTCCATGCTGCCATCACTTCGGCAGTCACGAACATGCTGCCTGCAGATAATACAATGCTACCATCTTTTTCCGACATCTCCAACGCCAGGCCAAGGCAGCTTCGACCGTGTCACCACTTCGTTCGGAATCCCGGCCTGCCGGGCCAACTCCTGGATTTTCTCGGGTTCCAGGGCGCGGGGATGGGTGGATTTTGTCACAAACATCCGCTTTACTTTGGGCTTTATTTCCAGGAACATACCGGGAATATTTTTATCTTCCGAGGCCCCAAATATAAGATAGACCGGCATGTTCGGGAAAATAATCGTCGAGCGCCTGCCGTAAGCGAGCAAAAGAATCCTGGTTATGTGCCGAGTCGAAAATCACAGGCGGCTCGCGTCGGACCACTTCAAAGCGGGCAGGCCATTTTACCTCCGCAAAGCCTTTTTGGATGGCCTTATCCGAAATATTCAAACCGCTGGCACTTAAGTGCAGCATAGGCTGTTGCGGCATTCTCCACCTGGTGGATTCCAAGCAAAGGCATTTGCAAGTTTGAGGGTTGAAGATCTAAGCTTTATCGATCAGTTCGCAGCGTCTGCCCATCGAGCGAATGATCCAATGGACTTAAAGGTAAGGTCCCGCCCGATCAATGTAAAGGGCGCATTTCTTTCCTTCGCAATCCGCATCCAAAACTTCCAGCGCTTCCTCTTTCTGCGGTGCAGACACCACCGGCATGCCCGGCTTGATGATCCCAGCCTTCTCGCCCGCAATCTGGGCAAGCGTATTTCCCAAAACCGCCATATGATCATAAGATAGCGAGGTGATCACGGAAACCTTGGGAGTGACCACATTGGTAGCATCCAACCGGCCGCCCAGGCCAACTTCAAAGACCGCCGCGTCGACTTTTTGTTGGGCAAAGTATAGAAAGCCAAGCGCGGTTGTGATCTCAAAAGTAGTCAGTTTCGGTATTTTTGCAACGGCCGGTCTGAACTTGTTCAACCAATTCAACCAATTCTGAGTGCGAGATGGGCTGACCATTGATCTGGATCCGCTCACAATAATCCAACAAGATGAGGCGAAGTATATAAACCAACCCGGTATCCGGCAGCTTGCAAGGCCGAAGCACACAAGGCACTGACGGAACCTTTCCCCTTTGTCCCAGCCACGTGGATGATCGGGATATTGATCGTGTGGATTTCCCAGTTCAGCCATCAACGCCCGCATGCGGTCAAGGTTAAAATCGGCCTTGGCAAGCTCGGACGAATGTTTCAGGCTATAATCCACAAACGAATAGAGATAGTCGAGGGCAGTGTTGTAGGCGGTTTCGATGTCAGACATGTGTGGGATTGTAAATGGTAAATAGTAAAACGTAAATCGGGATTTGATCAATGCTCGGTACCCTTACTATTCATCTCCACCTCCCCACCTGTGCTTCCTTAAAAGAAAAACGTGGGAGGCTCAAGCCGCTGGTCTGCTCGCCTTCACAGGGAGTTCAACATCTCTGTGGCAGAAATGGACCATCAGGATATGTGGCAGGAGGCCGTCATCGCCTGCGCCATGGTCAACTCAGATGCCTTGCAGGTTGAACGGTCCCTGCAAAGTGTGGCAAAATGGGTGGAAGCGAATTGGGAAGGATGGGGACATCATTGATCAGAAAATCGAATTAATTTCGTAGGTATAAAGTAATGTGGCAACCGGTCATGATCCCTTACAGGCTTGCTCCTATATCTACCAGAATGGAGAAAGAATGGATCTGGGACTTAGAGATAAACGCGCCCTGGTAACGGGGCATCCCGCGGGTTGGCATATGCAACCGCGCTGCTTCTTGCAAAAGAAGGCTGCAGGGTTGCCATCAACAGCCGCGATGAGAAAAACATCAAATGCAGCCGCAAAAAGTATCAGCAAAGAAACCGGAGCAAAGGTCATCGGCTTTAGCTGGAGATGTGAGCGATCCGGCGGTGCCGGACAAATTGGTATCACAGGCCGTGCATGACCTTGGGGGACTTGACCTGCTTGTTACAAATGCCGGCGGTCCGCCGGCGGGCGCTTTTGAATCGTTCGATGAAGCCGCATGGGAAAAGGCGGTTAATTTATCTTTCTTAGCCATGTCCGGCTGATCCGCGCTGCGCTGCCCATATCTGAAAAAATCTAACGCAGCCAGCGTTTTGACCATGACCTCCTATTCGGTCAAACAGCCGCTGGCCAACCTGGTGCTGTCAAACAGCATCCGGCTTGCAACCATCGGATTAACGAAAAGCCTGGCGCTGGAACTTGGCAGTGAAGGCATCCGCTTCAATTCGATCCTGCCGGCCACGATCGACACAGACCGCATACGGGAACTTCACAAATTCCGCGCCGAAAAGAATGGAACGACGGTCGAAGAAGAAGCATGCCAAGGACGCCACGAACAGTGTCTTTGGCCGGATCGGCCGACCCGAAGAATTTGCCAATGCGGCAGTCTTCCTGCTCTCGCCTGCAGCTTCCTATATCACCGGGTGATGATGGTGAGTCGATGGCGGACAATATAAAGGCACTTTCTAATAGCTTTAGTTCAGCAACCGATATTGAGTCGGGCATCGTTTTTGATGCGCGCATCCACTACGGTGTGCGCATCGCCCCAAAAAAGACTGTAATTTGTACGTCTTATCTTTGGCTTCAATACCTTCCATGAATAAATTATCATTTCTCACCCGCACCTCGCTATTGCTCAGCTTCTTCTTTGCCCTGGATAAAGTTTTAGCCTTCGGCAAAACCCTGCTTTTTAACAAGATCGTGGGCTTGGAAGGAATGGGTATTTTCGGCGCGGCAAACAACATCCCTGATTATCTTTCCGCCCTGCTCTCCGGAGGCGCATTAGGAATGGCCTTCATACCGGTACTAACCGAATATCTCGACAAACAAGGCCGCCGCGAAGCCTGGGATTTGTTCTCGAGGATCATCAATCTGGCGTTTGTCATCACCGGCGGTGTTTCCACTGATCATCATCCCGTTGACCCAACCGCTGGTGCATTATGTGATCGCTCCCGGTTTTCACGCCGGCTAAGCAGATCTTGACCGCCTCCTTGATGCGCCTCGACCTGGTCGCCATACTCATTTTCTCGATCAGCGGACTGGTGATGGCCAGCCTGCAAGCAAACCAACATTTTTTCCTGCCTGCACTGGCGCCCATTCTATATAACCTGGGACAAATTTTTGGCGTTATGATCCTCAGCCCGAGTACCGGGCTCCATCTTGGGCCGATTCAGCTCCCGGGCTTTGGGTTGGGTTTGTACGGATTGGTTTATGGCGTGATCCTCGGTGCGATCCTGCATTTACTGATCCAGGTGCCGGGACTGATCCGTTATCAGTTCCATTGGGTGCCGGTGCTGGAATTGAAAAGCGCCGGCGTTCAACGGGTAATGATCCTTCTGGGGCCACGCGTTCTTACCATGGCCTGCATTCAGGCCTATTTTGTAGCCCGCGATAACCTGGCTTCGCATTTTAATACGGTCGGCGTAGGCGCGCTCAATTTGGGCTGGACTATCGAACAGGTTCCAGAAACCATTATCGGCACGGCCATGGCCGTGGCGTTACTGCCATCCCTGGCCGAGTTCATCAACCGGGGCCAAACCGACGACTTTACAAAAACAGTCAACCGGGCTTTGCGAGTGATGCTGGCCCTCTGCCTGCCGGCGGCAGTGTTGCTGGCATTGGCCGTTCGGCCTCTGGCACAGAGTTTTTTTGGCTATGACAACGCCCGTTTGGATCTTTTGACTGCCTGCACCTGGGCGTTCCTGATCGGGCTGGTTGGCGATACCTGGCTGGAAGTTGCAGTGCGCTCATTTTATGCGAACCAAAATACGCGGACGCCGCTGGTCGCCGCATTCATTCAGGCCGTGGCATTTGTTGTTCTTTCCTTGATCCTTTCCCGGATCATTGGTCTGGCCGGGATTCCCTTATCTGCCGCTTTGACATTCACGACCCAGGCCATCGTGCTGCTCATCATTATGAACCGCCGCTTTCCCGGGATATTGCAGGTTGGAAATACAGCATTACGAGCAGTGGGTTCGGCCGTGATAGCCGGCATCGTTACTTTGGTTGTAATAACAGTTCTGCCCTTATCCACCTTGCCAAAAACACTTGGCGGGCTTCTCGTGGGCGGGCTTGGCGTGCATTGCCGCTTATCTGGCGCGAAGTCCGCATGCTTTTTAACCTGTAATGAAGCGGTATAATTGCGTCCATGTCTGAACAAACCGGCAATACACAACCCTTGCAACCCATCAAAGAAGATGATACTCAACCCATCAAACCTGTAAAGAAAAGGCTCCACGCTGGCGGCTCCATCCTTATCAGCATCCTGGGAGTTGTTATTTTGCTTTTCCTTGCCGGGTTGGGGGGCTATGGAAGCGGGATCAAAGTCCGGACAGATACGAGCCTCACAGGCTATAAGCAGCCAACTCGCCCGAACAATATCAATACGCGCTGGTGGATGAACAATTCGGCCGTTATGACGCGGCCAAACAACGTCTCGAATTATATTATCCAGAATGACCCATCGTTTCCAGGAGTTCAAAACGAATTGGCCAAAGTGCTGGTCCAGATGACGATTCCGACCACCACCCCCACCCCGGCCCCTACTTCGACGCCCGATATGCGCGGGGAACAAAGCCTGTTCGCGACCGCGCAACAATTGATCGCGGCCGGAGATTGGGCGAACGCCTTGACCGAGCTCGATCAGCTTCGAAAAGAAGACCCGAATTACAATACCTCTCAAGTCGATGGGATGTATTACTATACACTCCGAAACTACGGCGTGAATCTGATCCAGCAGCAAGGCAACCTCGAAGGCGGCATCTACGAATTGACCCTGGCCGAACGCTTTGCACCCCTCGACCGGGATGCCAACGGCTTGCGTGATGGCGCTCGGGCTTACATCCAGGCTGCCAGTTTCTTCGGGGTTGATTGGCATCAATCGGTGAGCTATTGGGCGCAGGTGGCGAGCGGCTGGCCATCTTTGTGGGATGGAACCATGACTTCGGCTCAACGCTATCAGATTTCCCTGATGCGCTACGGGGACGATCTGGTAAGCAGGGCCAATATTGCGATGCTTATCAACAATATCAGACTGCCCAGGCCATCGGAAACCTGGATGCTGCCGCCGCCAAGGGCGCAAATCAGGCTTTCCAGCAGTGCTATCCCGCGACGGAAGCCCCAACTGAAACACCTACCGGAAGTGTTGCACCGACGGGCGCCGCGACGGAAGCACCTACTACAGAAGCACCTACCGAAACACCCACACTCAGCACCACTACTACACCCTAAAGAATGCCAACCGTCCCCTCCTGGGCAATTGCATTGACCTTCTGGCTCCATATGCTGGCCGTTGTAACCTGGATCGGCAGCCTTGTATCTATTTCAGTTGCTGATCATGCCGGCTGCCACACGCACACTTAAACCGGTTGACCAGTTGGTCTTCATCGAGGCCATCCATAAGCGGCTCGAACCGATCGCATGGTTCAGCATCAGTCTATTGGTCGTAACCGGCTTATTCCAAATGAGCGTCAACGTCCATTACAACGGATTTCTCTCCACCAGCAATCAATGGTCCCTGGCGATCCTGACCAAACACTATTGGTCGTCATCCTGATCGTTGTCAGCGCCATCCATACCTGGGACGTTCTGCCCGCCATACGCCGCGCATTAATGAGAAAAGATAAGATCAAACCCAGGAAGAACTGGCGGCTTTGCAACGACGTGAGAAAATCTTGCTGCGAGCCAGCCTGGTTCTCGCGTCCTAATCTTGCTCGCAACAGCTTTTGCAAGAGCAGCATAAAAAATGAGCGCCCTTCACATAAAGGGCACTCATTTACTTTATTCAATTCAGGGGTCGTCTTTTGAAACCGGGATTTGTTGTCACATTTGATCATCGAGGCAAGGCCGGTAGATTTTCCAATTTCTTGATACTTTGTCGCTCGACTTACCCGAACTGGCATCCCTGCCAGATCATATGCCATGGCTCCCGAAATCTTGACCGGAATGATCTCACCGATCTCTGCCTTGGCTTCGATGATCACCAACCCATCGATCTCCGGCGCGTCGCGATAGGAACGGCCGATCGCAAGCCCGTTATCGCAGCCTTCGATCAAAACATCCAAAGCTTTTTCCAACATAAGATTGATTAACCTGAAGCGAGATGTTCTGCTGGAGTTCCATCAGTCGTTCGTAACGTTCCTGCTTTACCTCAGACGGAACAGTATCGCCCAGCGGCTTCAGATGTCGTCCCGGGCTCAAAGGAGAATTGGAACGCCCCCACACGGTCGAAGCGGATCTCAGTCCACAAAATCAAGCAAAGCCTGGAACTCTTCATCCGTCTCGCCGGGATAACCGACGATAAATGTAGTGCGGATGGCAAGATTTGAAATCGCCGAACGCATTTTGCCGAGGGTCTTATGCACCCATTCGATATTCGACGGGCGTCGCATGCGATAAAGGGTCCGGGGATGAGCGTGTTGAAGCGGCATATCCAAATAGGGCAAGACCTGTTTGCGCGTTGCCATGACTTCGATCAGGCGGTCGGTGACATAACCCGGATAGGCATACATGATCCGGATCCAATCCATATCAGGCACGGACTCCGTCAGTTGTTCGAGCAAAACCGCCAGGCCATCCTTGATCCCCAGGTCGTGGCCGTAATCAGTGGTATCCTGCGCGATGAGGATCAACTCGCGAACCCCCAAATCCCGCAAGCCGACGCGCTTCCGAGATGATCGTGGCAATCGGCCGGCTGACCGCCGTACCTTTGATCAATGGGATGGCACAGAATGCGCAGGGACGGCGACAGCCATCGGCAATTTTTACGATAGGCTGAGCCTCCGGCCACACTGGCGCGGAAGGTTCCATCTTCATCGGTACCAACCGTGGCGGCCTCTGTGGGCAGATGATAAAGAGGTTCGGGATGTGTTCCGTTGCGAAGCTCATGCACAACCTGAACGATATCCATCCAACGGCGCGTGCCCAGCATCCCGTCGATTCCTGGCACCTGTTTTGCGATTTCGACCCCGTAGCGCTGAGTGAGACAGCCGGCCGCGATCAGGATTTGACCATCACGCTTACCCGCGGCAAACTCACGTAACACATCGATCAATTCCTGCTTGGCGGGACCGATAAAACCACAAGTATTGACGATCAGAACCTTCGCCTTGGCCGGATCATCAACCGCGCGATATCCATCGCGGGACAATAATTGCGCCATGGAATCTAAATCAACCGTATTTTTGGCGCAGCCAAGCGAAACGAGATGAAAAGTATTCGCTAGACAAATTTATCCTCCGGTTTTGGAAGTAGGGGTAACCGAAGGCGTTGGCGTCAGGTGTTTGTGTCGGTGTTCCCGTTACATGTCGGGTGGGGGTCGAGGTCGGCGCAGGTGTAGAGGTGGGCGTAACCACGCCCTTTGCAGTATAGACACGATCTATAACTTCGCCAAAATTACCCATTAAGCCGAAGATCCCGCCCATTATACGTGACCCTTAGCCCTGCCGCATTCCCAACTAATATTTCGATTTGGTCCTTCGCCTGATACGGATAATCCGTGTCCAGCGTCCGTCCGTCCATCGAATTGTACTTTGCCGTCCACGATCACCCGCATGAACGTTTGCTGGCTTGAAGATAGAGTGACCTGCACATTAACATCCGGACCCAATGTTGCCAATACAAACGTCTCGGTGACCTCCGGTGTGGAAGCCTGGGAGGTGTCTTGCGCAGGGACGAGCGTTACCTCCTGCGAGAAGGTCGGCAGACCCGTCCCGGCCAATACGTCAGAGATGGAAGGCGAAGTTGCCTGAGGAAGAGTCGTGGAGCGGACGGTCATTACACGCCCTATGCCCCACACCGCAAAAAGCAAAAGCATGATCGCCATACCACCGCCAAAAAGCAGATCGCTGGCAATAAAGCACGCGAAGCGGCGGCAACTTGGTATTCACCGTCATCGGCGCCCTGGCGCGCGACGGTTTATCTGGCCGCTTCTCACGATAACGCGCCTGCAGCCCATCCGCGAAACGCAAGAGGATGGTATCGGCATCCAGGTCGAGAAATACAGCGTAATTGGCAAGAATGCCGCGAGTCTGCACCGGCGAAGGCAATTCCTCCAACGCACCATTCTCCAGCGCTTCCAGAAATACGGCGCGCACCCGGGTCTGGCGCTCGATCTCCTCATAGGTGAGGCTCAACAATTCCCGCCGTTTCCTTAATTGCCGCGCCTATTTCTTTGAAAATTCCTTCGGAGGTAACAGCTGCCTCGACCTCTTCTATCGGCTGCGGGTTGAAATCTCTCGCGTTCGAAATGACGGGCAAACCTGACTCCCCTTGAGTCTCAGAGACATCTGTATCTTTGGCATCCGATAGTAAGTCTGCAGGCCGGTTCTTCAATCGATTGAACATCCCAACCAAGCCCGCCAATACAGCACGCCATAAAGGCGCCCGCGTCTGTAGATTGTCAGGAACTTGAACCGGTTCCGTTTCGTTTTTTATTTCTTGTGAGATCGTTTCAGGGTTTTGAGGTTCTTCGGACTTCGTCAGTTCGATGCCTGGAGAAGGGACGTTCGCGATCGAAGCATCTTCATGTTGAGAAACTTGCAGGGGCTCCGGAAGAACAGTGGGCCGCTGCGCCGGCAAACCATCCTCAGTTGAAGCTACCCGCTGACCTTTTTTTTTACATCGTCCGGCTTATCCAACCTGGCTGAAGGTTTACGAGGCCGCGAAGCTGTCTTTCTTGCCGCTTTTACCGTGGGCGTTGAATTGATAGCCGGAGCCGACTCAGAGTTTGCGGTTTTTGGCTCTATCACAGGTTCTACAACCGGTGATTCAGGCACCACAGGTAACTCCTCAGTCACTCGTGCCGGAACGAAAGGTTTCGAGCTCGGGAGCAGCAGGGATCACTACGGGCGCTGACACCTCAGGTATTTGCTCTGAAACGGCCGTATCCTCTTCCGTACGACGCGTGAAACGGTTAAGCAAATTCCCCAACAGTCCTGAACGTTCAGGCTTGCTTTTTGAAACTCTTTGCTGCTCAAGGGTCGGTGAAGTATCAGCGGAAGGCATTGGAGGCTGAGATAAGGGCACAGGTTCAGCTACTCCCCTGACCGGCACAAGTTCGGCTGTGTCCAGACCGAGAAAGTCCGCGTAAATACGCAGAAAGCCACGAGCCTGTGCGGCCGAAGAAATGGCAGACAGGTCATCGTTTTCCAGAGCTTGCAGATAATGAGGTCGAACTTTCGTTGTTTCGGAGACCTGCTGCAGGGTTAGACGGCGCAGCTCACGTGCGTGCTTGAGCTTTGCACCAATTGATTCATCCATGATTTTATTCTAACATAACATCACCGGCCCCTTCGAGCCGGTGATGGTTTGAATTACTCGGCCTTGGCCGGACTTTCACTGGCCGCCGGCATTTCTTCGGCAGGCGTTTCTTCCGCTTTCTTCCTGCTTTGGCCCTTCTTGGGTTTTTCTTCGGTCTTACCCTCGGGAGCCGCTTCGACTTCTCCCTCGCGGTGCACTGTGATCTTAACCTCAGGCACCAGGTCAATGGTCAGTCGAACGTGAGCCTTGAATTCGCCTACCTCGCGGATAGGCTGCATGTCGATCTGTTGGCGCTTTAGTTCATAGTGGGTCTGCTCTTGAATGGCGGCCGCCACATCTTGCGTTGTGATCGATCCGTAGAGTTTACCCGTTTCTCCGGCCTTGGCGGTGAAGTTCAGCAAAACGCCGTTAACGTGGTCGGCAAGATCTTTGAGCTCGCTGTTGAGGGCCGCCCGTTTGACTTCGCCCTGTGAACGGATCTTTTCGGCGGTTTTCATTGCGCCCGGTGTAGCCAGAACGGCCAACCTCTGTGTAAGCAGGAAATTTCGGCCATAGCCATCGGCGACTTTCTTTACGTCGCCAGCGCGCCCCAATTTGTAAACATCCTTAATGAGCAATACTTTCATTTTTATCAAGCCCTTCCAGGTAAAAGATGGACACGGCGGAGGGTACTACGCTCTGCGGGGCACAATTGTAACAGAGGGTTCACTTCTTGCCAACCATTCGGACAACGGGTAAGATATGGGGATGGATCGTTGGCCGATCAACCCCCGTCGTGTCGTTATTTTCGTGGGCATCCTTGTGCTCATCTTGATGGTGATGGATTTCAACGCGCGGCTCGAGGACCTCAACCGTTTGAAAAAGCAAGCGGGGATCGTAAGCATCCAGGCTACTCAGGCAGTACAGACGCAAATGGCTCTGGAAACCCAGGTAGCTTATGCGGGCTCCGATCAAGCTGTCCAGGATTGGGCGCGCAGCGAGGGACATTACGTCCAACCCGGCGACCAGCCCGTAGTTCCCCTTGGGCAACCGGGCACAAACCCCATCCAATCCGCAGAACCCACGCCTACGCCAACCCCCGAGTCCAACTGGCAGGTCTGGTGGAATTTATTCTTTGGCGACCAATAGGATCGCCCCAACGCTGATCAAAGATCGGCTCGCACTCTTCCCAGATTCTACCCGCATCCGAAAAGATTCCCTGACTCTCGCAGGACATACGCTCGCGTCCCTGGCAGACGAATATGGGACACCGTTATATGTCTATGACCGCGCTACCATGGACGCCTCCGCCGAGGCTTACAAAAGCAGTTTTGGATGCGCATTATCCTGCTTTGTCCGGCATAACCTACGCGGGCAAGGCTTTTTTATGCAAGGCCATTGCCGAGTGGGCCCATCAGCAAAATTTATGGGTGGACTGCACGGGCGAAGTTGAGATCGGGATCGCAAAGAGCGGTGGTGTGCCGCGCGAGAGAATATTGATGCATGGGGTCAACAAGTCACCGGCAGATCTAAGTTCAGGCTTGGGATATGCCGGCACTATTGTCGTTGACAACCTGACAGAGTTGAACCGGATTGCCGGCTTGTTCTCCGATCCCCGTTTTAACGATCCTCTCCATCCCCTCCGTAGGATATTTCCGAACTTATGGCTTCGCCTGCAGCCCGGCCTGGCTGTTGAAACTCATCATGTTCACACCCAGACAGGTCAGCATGATAGCAAGTTCGGCATGACTCCAGGCGAAATCAGGGAAGCTGCACATATCTGCAGATCGTCGAAGCTACCGTTGACGGGTTTGCATTTTCACCAGGGCTCGAACTTCCGCGATCCGAGCCCGCTAATCACTGCCATCGGACTGGCACTCGACCTCGTGAAAGAAATCGGATTCGATGAACCCTGGCATTTCTGTCCAGGCGGCGGATGGGGTACGGCGTATCACGAAGACGAACTGCCACAGCCTGTGATTGAGGATTATGTCTGTGTGATCGCCGAGAAAGTCACGGAAAAATGCAAAGAAAACGGGTTGCCTTTGCCGGTATTACATCTCGAGCCCGGACGCAGCCTGATAGCCCGCGCAGGAGTTGCCATCTATCAGATCGGCACAGTGAAACGTCGCGGTAACCGGATTTGGGCGCTGACCGATGGCGGCCTGGCCGATAACCCTCGGCATGCGCTTTATGGCTCAAGATATTCCTGTTTGCCCGCAGCCGGATTGAGCCGCGAAATGAACGAACATGTTTCCATTGCGGGCCCCTATTGTGAGTCGGGCGACATCATCATTGAGGACTTGCTGATGCCAAAAGTGGAAGAGGGCGAACTGATCGCCATCCCTGTCAGCGGAGCATATCACTTGAGTATGTCGAGCAATTACAATGGAGCACGCCGTCCTGCAGTGGTCTGGCTGGACGAAGGCAACGCACGCCTCATCCTCCGCAGAGAATCGCCGGATGACCTGTCTCGACGCGACTTATCCCTTACTTAGATTTGCAGAATACAATAGCTTCCATAAGATTTTCCCCTGCGAGCAATTGACTGATTTCTAAATATTGCGATATCACCTGCCGTTCCATGGAGTAACCATGTCCACTACCGCTGTCTCCCCTAATTTTATTGTTGCCGTCAAATCGAAAATTCGACTGTATTGGTCGCTCACGAAATCTTTGCAAACCGGTCTTCTGCTCATGACCGGCCTGGCAGGTTACTTAAGCGCGCACGCTGTCATTCGATGGGGAAATTTCATTCAGATGATCCCCAGCTTGTTCCTGGCAATCAGCGGTTCAACCATTCTCAACATGTGGTGGGATCGCGATATAGATGCAAGAATGAAACGCACCCACATGCGCCCTACAACTAACGGAAAGCTTGGCATCGGGGAAGTCCTAATGCTGGGACTCCTGGTTTCGACGATTGGGGTGGGGTGGGCGTTGCTGCTAAACCTTGGCTATGGAATTGTGGTGTTCGCGGGATTATTTTTCGATGTGTTTGTTTATAGCATCGTCCTTAAGCGGCGGACCTGTTGGTCCATCGTTTGGGGCGGGATCGCTGGAGCAATGCCCGTGCTTTCCGGGCGGGTGCTGGCGACCGGGAGCATAGACCCGATCGGCATCCTGCTGGCGGCCGCCATCCTGTTCTGGATCCCTACACACACTTTGACATTCAGCTTGAAATTCTTCGAAGATTACAAAGCTGCCGGAATACCAACCTTCCCTTCAACCTATGGGATCGGGTTCACCCGCGTGGTGATTGCCGTCTCAAGCATCATTGCCGCCCTGGCGATGAGCATTGCATCGATATGGATCGGCGTGGCCGAAGGTATCCTGGCGCTGATCATCATCCTGAGCGCGGTTCTGCTTTTCCTGGCGGCCACAGTTGTACTGCGTCCGTCGGACAAAACGAATTTGCGGCTTTACAAATATGCCTCGATCTACATGCTCTGTACGATGCTCTTGATCATCCCCACCAAGCTGTAAGCCAAATCCAGCTCAAAATGCATTGTTCAGCACAACGACTCTGGACTTGATCCAGAGTCGTTATGCTGAAAAGGTTATCAGCAATCACTAAATCCTTAATCATAGTAGGCGAAATCCTCTGAAGAAAACCCGCCACGTGAGGCGGGTTAGTGCCGAGGGGGAGATTTGGACTCCCGACCAAGGGCTTATGAGTCCCCTGCTCTTCCACTGAGCTACCTCGGCGTGACGAGAGCGCCGCAAATATTACTATGGGAGCTAGTGTTTGTCAACACAAGGTATAATTAAGGCTTGGGAGAGCTTATGAAAGTCCTTGTCGTGGAAAGCGAACCGAGAATACGCTCCTCGATCCAGAACGCATTGGAAAAAAGTGGGCACGAGATGATCTCCGCCGCGAGCATGGAAGAGGCCTTGAAATCCATTGGAGCGGGTCAGATCCGTTTTGTGATCGCCGACGGCGACGCCGAGGATTTCGATAAGCAGGGGTTGATCCGGCGTATCCGTGAATCCGTGCAACCCCCCGTCTATTTCCTTGTGCTTACATCCAAAGACAATGAATCTGCTGATTTCGACGATACCCTGCTCAAGCCATTCACCCTCAGCGAATTAAGGGCCCGCATCATGATCGCGCAGCGATTTCTCTCGCTGGGTGATCATCTTTCGCAAGCCCGCAAACAAATTGATAGTCTGGCTTTGTATGATCCCCTGACCGGGCTGATGAATCGCGGAGCGTTCTATCGCATGGCTGAGGGGGAGCTCGAACGTGCACGGCGTGCCTCTTCGCCGCTTAGTTTGATTGCACTGGACATTGATCATTTCAAAGTATTGAATGATGCCTACGGGTCCGACACCGGCGATGAAGTATTGAAAGTAGTCACACAAACCGTCCGTGAGAAGAGCCGTCCTTATGACTGTATTGGCCGGTGGAGTGGGGACGAGATCATCATCGCCTTACCGGGTGTAATAGGCGGAGACGCGGAGAAGATCGCCGAACGTATCATCAAAGGCGTTCGATCCACGCAAATCGTGAGCAAAAAGATGATCCTGAACGTCGGCGTAAGTGCGGGGATCGCGTCCGCACAGCGGATCAGCGCCGCGACAGAAGTCGAACCATTGATCGAGCAGGCGCGGCAGGCCGTGCGACGCGCCAAGGAAAATGGCGGGAATCAAGTCAACGTCTCTTACGTTTAGCTGGATAGAAAACCCCAAAATCAAGAGTGGTACAATCGGCGCATTCTCCGGCGTCCTATATCATGCCTGAGAACAGGAGCCAGGATGACAGGACAATTAAAGTAAATGACGGCCAGGTGGTCTCCATGGATTACACCTTGCACGTGGATGGAAAAGTTGTTGACTCTTCCGAAGGCGGTGAGCCCCTGCAGTTCATTCAAGGCATGGGGCATATCATCCCCGGCCTGGAACATGAGCTATACGACATGTTGGTCGGTGATCAAAAGCAGGTAGTAGTCACTGCTAAAGACGCTTATGGCGAAGTAGATATGGAAGCCTTCATGGATGTGCCCCGCGACGCGTTTCCGACCGATGTCCCGCTTGAAACAGGGACGGAACTGGAACTGCGCGACCAATCAGGTCATCCCATGTTTGCCCGCATCGACACGGTTAGCGACGATAACATCAGGCTAAACATGAACCATCCACTGGCCGGCAAGGAGCTGCATTTTGACGTAAAGATCGCCGGGCTGCGGCCCGCGACGGAGGAAGAAGTTTCACACGGTCATGTGCACGAACAGAACCATAGTCACTAAACTCAGAGCCTCCAGGTAACCTGGAGGCTCTGAGTTTAAAAGGCAAATTGCAGAAGCAGGAGAGCGGCCATACCCGCCAATATCGTCAATAGGGTATTCTTCGTCCACCATGCTACCAGCACTGCCACAGCACCGGCCAGCCAGCGATGATTCCCCAGGCTGACGATCCAAAGAGCCGGAGGGCATGAACAACTGGGGAAGGATGATGGCCGATAGAACCGCCGGAGGCACAAAGCGTAGCGCCCGCCGCACCATATCGGGTATCTCAAAACGGCCAAATAGATAAATAAATGACAGCCTCATTCCAAATGTCAACAAGCCGCCGATAAGCATCACCACCCATATATTCATTTTCGTCTCTCCAGGAATGTACCCACGAAAATCCCCACCAACGCAGCGAGGATCAAACCAAGTTTGTATGGCAGATCGTAGGCCAGTAGAGCGACCAACCCGGCCGACGCGGCCGAGGCTATCACGGGGCGGTCCTTTAGTACCGGAATTACCATCGCAATAAACGTCAACGGTAAAGCAAAATCCAGGGGCCAGGAGGTTGGGATGGCCGTTCCGAGCAGGATACCGAGGGCGCTGCTGGCTTGCCAAGTAAACCATAAGGAGAATCCCGCTCCAAGGAAGAACCAGTGGCCGGTGGGGGTCAAACCTTCCCGCTCGAAATGAATGACCGTCGTTGCATAGGCTTCGTCCGTAAGAAGATAGGCCAGCAGGCCTTTCCAGCGGGGCGAAAGGTTTTCAAGATAAGGAGCAATCGAAGCGCTGTATAACATGTGACGCAGATTGACGATTGCAATTGTCAGAACGATCACAATTCCAGGCGCAGCATCATGGACGAGCTGTGCCGCTACAAATTGGGATGAACCGGCAAACACGATCGACGACATCATTTGCGCCGCGGTTGGAGAGAGACCCGCTCCGAGGGCCAGCGTTCCGTAGATCAGTCCAAACGGAAATACGCCGATCAAGAGTGGGAAGACCGCGCGAACTCCCGCCCAGAAAACTTTCATCTTTTGGTTCATAGTCTCCGAATTGGGAAGCAGAACAAAGTCGCTATTAATTTGGATGTTGTCGAAACCAATTCTGGGAGCAGCAGGATGCCTATTTTCCTGCTTATGATTGGTTGATTGACACAATTAAAATGAGCAAAATGAACATCGAGGACAAGTCTATACTAGGCCGGCTCCTTGAGAGGCGTGGCAGGTATAGATTTCGGGATGAAGCCCGGTCTATTGCGGTCGGGAGGACAAATCCGTCGTTATAGTCCATATGTTCGCCAAGCAAATTGACCCGTCCCGGAGCCCGCGCCAGATACGATGCGGGATAGCCAAATTTCTCGTTGAAAACCTTGGTTATAGCCGTTTTGATTCCCATGATTTCGCCTTGGTCAGCCGCATGCCGCGGTTATTATCCCCCCGTATATTGATTAAAGGAAGGCCTGCCTACTTTGATACTGTCAGATTCGCAAGAAAACGGTTGAATAGTTTGAACTTGTCCAATTGCTCAAAAAATACTGAAATGTTTGAGCACTCAACCTGCTTGCATCCAGGAACAGTGGGATCTGAGCGAAAAATCAAGTCACCTCTTATGTGTTGGCCCTGTATTGTGCAAAAGATCTCTCAAAACCGTTTAATGAGGGCATTGCTACCCCTAACTTTTTGCCTTCACCCAGGACATCATAGTATTGGTGGGTAAGTTCGACCATGCCCGTGGCGATATTCTCGTCCAGAAATTGTTGAATGTTTGGCATTCTATAATTCATCTGAGCCAGGGGCATAAGCAGCCATATCGGGAGGGAATACAACCGAAGATTTATTGGAGCTGCGCGGCCAACATCAATTCCACGCGCCCGGCATATATCCAGACCCTCCCGGGTCGCCAGGATCGCTGCTCGCACCAAATCTTTATCCTCCGAGAATTTTTTGGCAGACCCTGCCTCGAGGATGGCGCCCACCGCGCCAAGGAATTCCACATAATGCGTCGCGAGCCAGCCAAGGATGTCGCGGCTGACTTCCGGTTTCAAGTTTGCCTGTCGAAAGAGTTCTACTAGATTTCGAAGTCTAGCTGTTTGCTGGCCCCCTTTTTCACCGAGCATGGTAACCAGGCCAGGCGTATCGAAGAGTACACATTTTAACTTGATTCGCATTTCTCCACCCACCTACCAGCCGTGAGAAACCAAATAGATACTGGGCGGCCGGCAGGAAACGATTGATAACCTGGTCGCCGCACCAATTATTTTGAAAGAAAAGCACATCTGTATTCCCGACCTTCTCCGCTATTTTTGGCAAAAGTTCTTCAAGTTGATTTGCCCTCACGCAGACAATGAGCAGCTTGTAGCCATCCTGAGGCGACCAATCGTCTACAACCTTTGGAAGAAAGTGAATATCTCCTGTGGTCTTGGGTTTTCGGCGTTCATCGGTGTAGTGGATTTCAAACCCTTCTTTTGCCAAAAAATCCTTTTTGTCTGAACGGACCAGGACCGAGATATCATGCCCGGCCTCAGATAACTGCCAGGCATAAACCGTTCCAATGACTCCGGCTCCAAGGATCAATATTTTCATGAACTACTCCTATTGATTAGTGTTATCGAAAAACATCGCCGCTAAAAAAGAAAACCAATGTTCTCGTCAGATGGCTGAGCGGGTTTGATACCCCGGTAACATGAGTGCCCTCGGGGAGATTTGACGGGCATCACTGCTTCGGATGAGCAGCAAAGAATTCCCAGATAATCTGGGAGATCGGCACAGCGTATGGTGAAGGCCAGTTATGACCATTTCCGCTAACGGTATAAAGCTCGACGGCCGCGCCCGGCGCACACTGCCCATATGCTGTCCGCGTCACAAGCCCATTATGTTCCACTTTTCCGGAATCAGTACATCCATCCAGTTTTGCCCAGGCCGCGACACTCTGTTCCACGGGAGGAAACGGCTGGCCGGTACCCGGATTCACACCACCGCCTTTAAAAGGTACGACCGTATCAGTCATCCCGTGTACATCGATCACGGAAACTGGTTGCTCCGGCTGGCAAGGGCTATATACAAGAACTCCGGCTACCGGAGCAACAGCCGCGAAGGTATCGGACATCTCGCAGGCGAGGCGATAAGAGAGCAGCGCGCCGTTGGAGAACCCTGCGGCGTATATGCGTTTGGTATCAACATGAACAATCGTACCCACGTCCTGAATCATCGAGCGGACAAAGGCAGATTCATCAATGTTGTTCTGCCTGGCATATCCGCAGCATTCGCCCGCATTCCATGAACGCCCACTGCTATCCCCGGTTCCCTCTGGATAGATTACAACAAAGCCGTTCGCGTTGGAGATATTATCCAAACCCGAATAAATTCGAGCATAATCGCTGCTCTCTTGAAAGCCGTGGAAAACGAAGACCAGAGACACAGATTGCTGATCGTTCAGACCGGGCGGGATATGAAGGAAATAAGTCCGCTTGAGGCCCTGGACCGTAAGGCTGCGTACAACGTCAAGCGGTTCGACCGGCACCGGTGGGAGTGCAGTAGGCGCCGGCGTTGGCGTTGCTGTGGGAGTTGGAGCGATCGAGCTGCAGCCTGCCGCGGCTGCCAAGAACAGGGCAAACATAATCGCAAGAAAATAGATCCGTGTATTCTTCATCGATTGTCCCTTACTACCTTCCTCTAAATTCGAACAAAACCTTCGTGCACGAAGCTGCCCTTTTCAGAAAAGGACCCTTCCGCTTGATCCTTTGGAAAGCCATCCTGCAATGAGCCCAACTTCCAGGGCAACTTTAGGCTGATTGCTCACGCATAGGCCAGACTGTCGCGTATGCTGATGCGGGTTGCGCTGCGGGCTGGAAGAATAGAAGCAACCGCTGAAACCGACAGGATTACAGCCAGCCAAATCCCCACGGCCAGCCAATTGTATTGATAATCCAGGCTCGCCCCAAACATAGCATTCCCCAAGGCATTAGCAACCAGTGGGCCGGCCAGGTATGAAATAGGTATGGCCACCAGCCAACTGAGCATTCCTTGTAGAATGCCTTCCATGATGAAGATGCCCAGGATAGTGCGAGAGCGGGCGCCTACCGCACGCAGGACGCCGATCTCTTTGGTGCGTTCAATAACTCCGATCGAGAGCACGCCCATCAACGCAATCCCCCCAACAATGGCAACAATGATGGACAGGGAAAGCATCATCCAGATCACTATCTCGAATTGAAAATCATCAGTCCGGCGCAGGTCGGGCTGTGTCTGGCTTTGCACGACCTTGAGACCGTGATTCTCATACAAGTTTTTGAGCTGCGTAGTCATGGCGGTTATAAATTCCGCTGAATGAGAAGTTGTCCTTAAGTAGAGGAGAGTGCCCTGGCCGTATTTTTTTGTCGCTTTATATAAGGAGTCCAGGGGTGCATATATGGTGTCTGAGGAAAAACCTCCCGCAAACACCGGGTCATAGAGTCCGATCACCTGCCACTGGTCCTTGCCGAGTTCACCCAGGTTCAGAGTCACGATATCACCCACCTGGATATGATTTTTCTGCGCTGTGTCACGGGTGAGGACAACCGCACGTCCGTCACCGGGCGTGATCCATCGACCGGCGACGATGAGCGGTTTGAAAAAATCACTCTCCGCAGGGATGCCTTCGATATTCGTGCCAATTCCGGCCTCCTTAACCAATTGGCCTGATACAAACATGGACGCCGCCTGGACGAGATGAAGCTCGGACTTCTCAACTCCCGGTACAGGAGTTGCCAACGCAATGACCTGCCCTGCCCTCTGGTTCTCCCGGAACTGGATCATCGTGTCGTATCGTTCGCGTGCGAAGATATTATCCAAGGTAAAGGAGAGGGAAGAGTTCAGGCTCATAACCATTAAGAAGGCGGCGCCGGCCGTTATCAACACCAATTGAGTGAGGAGCAGCCGCCCTTTGCGTCGAAACATATTGCCGAGGGCCGTGGCATAGTGTGAAGGCAGCCACCGCTGTCCAATACCCTCCACTAGACGATCGAGCCAACCTGAACCATAACCGCCGCCCAAACCGTAACTGGCAATTGCCTCCCGTACGGTTATCCTTGCGCCTTGAAGCACAGGAGGCAGGCCAGCCAGCAATGGAGCCGCCAAAGCGCATAACACCTGGTAGACCAGTGCCTGGTTCGAGAACTGAAACTGGTTATAGTCTATGTTGAACATGTTCAGGAAGATCCGTGTAACGCTGAACGCAGCTATCGCCCCCAGGGGCAAAGCGATTACAAGGGCAAGCAGGCCATATACGAATGCACTGACAAGATAAATTCCGACAATGGTCGGCGTCCTGCCGCCAATTGCCTTGATTACGCCGATCTGATTAGTCTGCTGGGTAATGAGATTCGTCAGAGTGTTATAGACCAGGATTGCGCTCATGATCACGCAGATCAGCGCCAACATTTGCTGCACCAGTGTGAAGCCATCCATGAATGTTCGCCCCCAATGCTTATCGGGGTCCTGATAGACAAAAGCTGCCACGCGTATATTCTGCTTGGCCAATTTGTCTTTTATCGCGGTCGCAACCTCTTTTGCATGGTCTGAACTATAGGGCGTGACCCGCACAAAAAAACTGTCATACTGGTCGTTGGGAATTTCAAAGCGCTCCAGCCCTTCGCCGTTCATGAAAAAGAAGGCAAGATCCTCAAATTGGGGTGGGGGAACAAAAGGATGACGGATCAAACTGGTAATCGGCAGCGTCCGCTGTTCATTTCCGATCTTGAATGTGATCGGTATCCCCGATCCCTACATCAAGGAATTGGGCCGCCATGCGCTCCACGCCGATTTCGTTTTTCTGAGCGGGCCAGTGTCCCTCGCGCAGTTGGACCAGTTCGTATTTTTGATTTTCCCAGTCGCCTCGCATGTGAATTACACCCTGCCGCCATTGGGTATCCTGGGGATGAAGCTTGTAGAGCACGCTTACATTGTTATATGGCTCAATCCCTTCCACCCCCGGCACATCCTTGAGGTTGAGGAGCGTATCCCGATCAACCGTCTCGGCCAGAACGATATTGATGTGAGGCGGCTGCACAGACCGGTGAGATTGATCCATGTTCGTTATAAGCAAATCGGACATTCCGAAGATCGCGCCCACGGCGAATACGCCGGCCGCAATGCTCAGCACTGCCAGCAAGGTGCGGGTCTTGTTATGCCACAGGTCAAACCAGATCTTATGCCAGATGACGCCCATCTTAGACCTTCGCCCCTCGCTTCTCCAGATTTTCCTGTTCGTGGCGGTCCGCGGCTTGATGCAGCGCCTCACGCGTAACCTCCGACTCGCTCAACAATCCGTTGAGCTGATCATAGCTAATTGCCAGGACTTCGACCGGCCCGCTTTCGGAGGCGCGTACAGAGGCTCAATTCCTCCGCCCATGAAAAAATGCCATTTCCCCAAAGTATTTGCCGGGCCCCAGCTGCAACGTAACCACATCTGATTGATCTGGACGCTGCAGTATCACCTCGACTGTGCCCCTGGATACGATATAAAATGCGTTGTTATCCTTGCCCTCAATCAGGATCATCGCGCCGGCCTCATAATGAAGAGGCCTGAAGGTGCGTGTGGCGTAGAGCAGTTGATCGGCGCTGAGATTGGGCAGGGCTTTTGCCACATATTCATTCACAATTTCGCCGTCCGCGATCAGCGCGGTACGATGAGCTCGCTTAGCCAGGCTGCTGTCATGGGTCACAATAATGACGGTCTTGCCCTGCGCCACCAGGTCATTGAAGAGGGCAAACACGGATTCTGCAGTTTTGGAGTCAAGGTTACCGGTAGGCTCATCGGCCACGATCAAAGGCGGATCATTGGCTAATGCGCGGGCAATGGCCGCACGCTGCTGCTGTCCACCCGACACCATGCTCGGCAGTTTGTGTTGATGATCTGCCAGGCCCACGATATCCAATAACTGCTCCGCGCGCTTGCGCCGCTCGCGGGGCTTATATTTACCTGCCAGATCCATCGGCAGGATCACATTCTGCAAAAGGCTTAAGGCCGGCAACAGCTGGAAGAACTGAAAGAGAATCCCCATGTTCTCACCGCGCCACCTTGCCATTTGGTCTTCGTTAAGCTCATGGATGGGTGTGCCGTGAACCCACACTTCACCGGTGGTGGGATGATCAATGCCGCTGATCATGTTCAGCAAGGTGCTTTTACCACTCCCGGATTTCCCAATGATGCTGACAAACTCACCGGGGTTGATCTGCAATTCAATGTCCTTAAGGGCTTGATAATCACCTGCGGCGGTTTTGTAATATTTGTTTACCTCGCGCAGGTCGATCATCAAAGGACTCTCATCGATCTTGGCCTGCGGCTTGTTGTTCTTTAAGAATGGAAGGTTGAACATGTTGACTCCATTGGTTCTCCTTTAGCTCGGCCACCGCCCGGACTCAATGTCCTGAAAATCTTAGGCCGGGGGAGAACAACAAAGAGAGGGAAAACTATTTGATGAAATTCACTTTGGCGGTCATTCCCCAGCGCAGAGCAGGATCATTGTCTGTTAGTAAGACGGTGACTTTGTAGACGATATCGCCCTGTCGTTCAGTGTAATTCTGGCTGATCGAAAGGACGTTGCCCTTCAGGGTCTGGTTCGGGATGGCATCCAGCGTGATATCCACCGGCTGGCCTTCGCTGAGATTGACCACGTCGATTTCCGTCAGGTCGGTGGTCTTCACCACCCAACCGGCGAGGTCAGCGATGGTCAGGACCGGCTGTACCGGAAGCGGCAAACTCACCCACCTTGAGATCCAGATTGGTCAGCGTGCCGGCAAACGGGGCGCGCACTTCGGCATCGGCCAGAGCAGCGCGGGCGCCGGCAGTATCTTCCGCAAACGACGGGTCCTGCAGGCTGTCATAGTCTTTCTGCGCCTGGGCGAGCTGGGTCTCGGCGGTTTCCAGGGAGGATTCCAGATCCAGCCATTGGACGGCCTTGCGATATTTTTCCCAGGCCACATCCAAGCGCTTCTTGTACATTTTTGCAGTGTTTTTGTAGACCCCTGTATCTATCAATTGATTGCCATGCTGCAATTTCAAATCGCTGAGATTTTTATATGGCTCGAAGGCATCGCGGGCCGCGTTTAAATTCTCAAGGGTTGTCTGTGCTGCCTGAATCGCTGTCATCCCTGAAAAATCGGCAGGGACGTCGAAGTTATCCAGCTTGAACTGTGCATCGCGTGCAGCCTGGTAGGCGGCGGTCAATTGCTGGAGAGCATTAGCCTGGGCGGTTTCCAAAGTTTGAGCCTGGTCTGTTTTGAAACGGGCGATCACCTGGCCCGCCGTAACCTGATCGCCTTCCTTGCTCAACACATCACTGACCAACCCGCTGGCATTCAAGGCGATTTCCGCATAGTGGATGGGCTCCACCCGTCCCTCAGAGACGATGGCGTCATCTGCCTTAACGGTCGCAAGCACTTGGGGAGTGGCGACTGCAGGAGTGGCGCTACCACAAGCGGTTAGAGCTGAGCTTAGCACAATAACTATTACGAGAGAAACTAGTGTGAAAAATCTCGTGATCTTCATGATCTTTTCATCCTCACTCTGTTGCCTATCATGAGCATATACCCTATGGCCAATTGCATCCCCCTTCTACAGGATAGTTTTTATCCTGGTCGGGAGAGCAGGCCGGTTAACCTTTCGTGTGGATATACGCTCCTTCAGGACTTAAGTTGTTGGAGACAAAAAAATTGATTAGGGCTATCGGATAGCAGATTTATTTCAATTGTCTAATCACCGAAGGAAAGGTTCCAACGAGCCATCTCGGGTAGGAGAATGACCAGCGGGAATACGCCGGTATCGCTGGGAACAGCCTTTACCTGTGCCGATTGCTCCAGGTTAACCTCGCTTTCGAGCGATGAGATTTTCCCGGTAACCGTACCGTGCACATCCACCACGCTGCTGATTGACACGATGGCGCCGTCCACACGTGCATCTTTTTCGAGCTTAACTTGTGCAAAAAACAGCTCAAGATTCCCGTGCACTATTTCGCCTTCGTGGACAACATATTCGCCGCCGACGATGTAGGTGTTATGGTTGATAGCCGCCAATCCGCCCGTTATTAGAACAAACAGGGAGATTAATATGGCCAAAGATAAGAGTATGACTTTCATGGCTTACTCCTCTCCTTGATAGCACTTCTGGACCGCCTCAAGAATTTTGGCCGGGGGATCGATCTTGCAGATGAACTCATCCGCCCCCTCCAAAAGTGCCTCTTGCTTTGATTCAGGCCGGGTGCTGGTCACTATGATCTTGAGGCCAGGCATCATGCTTCGAAGCACCCCAATACGCCCACGCAGAGGGCGACCGGGCAACTCCCAATCGAGGATCAGGCAATCGGGGCGCGAATCCTCCACTTGTGCCAGGACATGTTCCATGTCACACGCCCTCGACGATCAGCTTTAATTCAAAACGCGTCTCCAGCAATAACCGGAGTGCGGAGAGTAAATCGTGATTATCATCTGCTAACAATATCTGCTTCATTCATTCACCTGCTAGCAGTATAGGTTTTAAGCGGGTAAATGACCCTCTCCCACGGTTGAGTATTCCCCCTGGTCAAGTGGATAGGTTTATTTGCTCAAATCGCGATTTCAGCTAATTTTCTGTCTGTGGGCCGCACTATACGCCAGAAAACTCCAAAATAGAGCTTCTAATCACCATTTTGTGACTTATTGAATTCGTCAAATGCGGGGCGTCCAACCCCTGACAGCGACTATAACAATTTTTTCTGGATAGCCATCGTCACCGCGGCCACGCGGTTATCGACACAAAATTTGGCAAGGATGTTACTGATATGATATTTGACCGTGGAAAGGCTGACCACGAGGCGTTCAGCGATTTCCGCGTTATTCAAGCCATCCACCATGAACCTGAGGACCTCCAGCTCGCGCTCGGTTAATTTGTCGATCTCCCGGTTATTTTCGCCGGCATGTACGAGGGCCTGCGCCGCCTCGGGCGAAAGGGTCATCTTCCCAGAATGGGCAGAGCGAATGGCAGCCGCCAATTCACGGGCCGAAACATTCTTCATGAGATAACCGATCGCACCGGCCTGAAGCGCATCTTGCACCAAGGTGTCTTCCTGAAAACTGGTCAGTGCAATGATTTGAATGGACGGATATTTCTCCCTGATCAGCCGTGTGGCTGAAACGCCGTTTGTGCCCGGCATCATCAGGTCCATTAAGATTACATCTGGTTTGAGCAGGCCAGAACGGACAACCGCTTCATCACCTCCCTCGGCCTCGCCAACCAATTCGAGGTCGGGAATGACCGAAAGGAACGTTCCCAGCCCGCTGCGCACCACAGCGTGGTCATCCACAATCATGACACGAATTCTTTCATTTTCCGTCATGGTATGTCTCCTTTTTCATCTTTCTCCTTCCATGTAACTGAAATCTGTGTACCTTCCCCCGGCTCGCTGTAAACAGAAAGCTTTGCACCGATGGCGTCGGCCCTCTCGCACATGATTTTCAGGCCAAGGTGGTCGGGAGGAACCTTGCCGACTTCAAAACCACAACCATTATCTGCAATAGAAAGGTGTATTACCCCATTGAATCTCAACGTGACGACAGCCTGTGTAGCTTTGGAATGCTTGACGACATTATTGAGGGCTTCCTGGGTAATTCGATACAGGCTGACTTGTACCTCGGGTGGAAGCTTGCGCTGTCCCTCGATGCTCAATTGGATAGGAAGGCGGGCGCGGCCGATCAATGACTCACATAACTGCCGGAGCAGGTCAGGCAGCGGTATCTGGATCAAGGCATTTGGACGAAGCTCGACCAGCAAGGTACGCATCTCGGCCAGGGCCCCACGGGTGAGCTGGCGCAGTTCTTCAAGCCTCCGCCAACCTTCGGCCTCATTCATTTTCCACAGGTCGGGGAGCACCTCGGCAATAAGACTGGCGGAGAAAAGGGTTTGTGTGACCGAATCATGGAACTCGCGTGCCAGGCGAGTGCGCTCTGCTACTGCTGCGGTCTCCTCCGCCTGACGGTATAGGCGCGCATTCTCAACCGCGACTCCGATCTGTTGGCCACACGAGCCGAGAAGCGACAGTTCCTCGGTGGAGATGGGTCTTGCCCGCCGTGCGCCGAAAAGCAAGGCGCCGACCAGCTTCCCCTTTACCATCAATGGAACACAAATTATTTGTTTTATTCCCTCTTTTTCCAACCACGGCTTCAATGCAATTTCGGGGTAATCCTCCATTCGCCAAATGACCGGGTGTCCCTCATATGCAGCTCTGTTCGATTACACTACCTTTCAAGGGGCGCGGGTTTACGCGATCGATAAATTCGCCAAACAGGCCACGCTCTTCGAGAAGTTTCAAATTTCGCCCCTCATCATCGAGCGTATATGCGCTCCCCACGTCCATTTCCAGGACCTCCAGAATCTTATCCAGAGCATCGTTCAAGATTTCATCCAGGTTCAAAGATCGACTTGCTACCTCAGCGATCGCATTGAGGGCAGCCAGTTCTCGAGTACGCGCCGGCAACACGCTTTTCAAGTTGTGCATAGGATTCTGAAAGCTTGACAGACATCTGGTTAAATTGATTCCCCAGCTCTTCCAACTCATCACCCGTACTCACCGAAATTTGCTGCCCATATTTGCCCCCTGCGATCTCCTTGGCCGCCGAAATCATCTGGGCGATAGGGTCTGTAATGCGCTTAACGCCGAAAAGAACGACGACCGTTGGGAGAATGACACCCATGCCCAATAACAGGTATAAGAACTGCCCAAAACCTCGGCTTGTCGTCAGCAGGCCTGTCCAATCCTCTTCGTTAATTAATCCCCATGATGTGCCGGGCACAGGCGAATAGGTAGCGAGGATGTCACGATTTTCAGGATTTCCCGTCCGCAGATACCCAACCTGTCCCTTTAATACCTGTTGCACGGCCGGCTGTCCGCTCATATCTACGCCAATTCGACTTTCGTCGGGGTGATAGATAACACGACCGGCGCCATCAACCAGATAAGTACTACCGTTCTCACCCAGGCGAAGTTTAACGATGCCGCCATAGAACCCGCTGGCACTGTTTGCTCGCAACCGAAATAATCCTACCAGCATTCCGTGGAATTCGCCCTGCGCGTTAAGGATGGGAACGCCCAAACCAATAAACGTAGAGTCTGAGGAGGCCGTAGCGAAGATATCGGAGAAGGCCGGTTCTCCATTCCGGATGATTTGACGAACAAATCCGCGCTCGGACCAATCCTGTCCCACAAAGGTAAGTTCAGTCCGCGGCGCGGCAACAACTTTTCCAAAGCGATCCAGAACCAGGAAACCACCGTCAAAAATTGCAAGCTGGTTCGAAATCTGCCCGAGTGCGAGAGACTGTCTGACCAGATCATCTGAATAGAAATCCGATGAGCGTGTGAGCGTGTTAAGTGTATTTACATAGGCGTTAAGGTCACCTGATAATTCCCCCGCCGAAAGCCGGATCAACTGTTGGTTCCGGCCAACGACAAGCTCCTCGGTCACACGTTGGTAGGCGAAATAGATCGTGACCGCGACAGCAAACAGGATCAAGGTGGTCGGAACAAACGACCAAATCAAAATACGTGTGCGGAGATGGGAGAGTGGATGAATGGATGCCATCTGGTATCTTATTTTTGCAGCTCCTGGATCTGTTGGGAGGCCGCCACCATGCTCTCTGTAGGCTTCTGCCCCAAAGTGAGGATTTGATCCCATGCATCCTGGGCGATCCGCATTGCATCCCCCATATTGGCAAATATCTCAGCAACTGCCGAGTAACCTTTAACCTGCCCTTCCGCGAATGCAGCCAGGTCTACTTCATGAGTCTCTACAGGGAACTGGTCCTGGATATACCTAATCCAGTCTCCGACCAGAGAGACGCGGGCGGGCTGGAGAAAATCGGCACGGGCCATAGCCCGACCATATTCTTTACTGATGAGGAATTTCATCAGTTCCCACGCCGCTTCAGGATGCTTCGTGCCGGAGAAAATACCAAATCCGTCAGTTGTCGCCAGGGTGACCTTCCGAGCCGGACCCGACGGAAAAGGCGCGACCCCGATACGGAAATCGGCGCCGGAGAGAATATCCTTCAACGCCCACGACCCATCCTCTACCATGGCAATCTTCCCTGAAATAAAGGCCTGTCGTGTGGTCATCCGGTCCACATCAGGAAGCGTGGCCATGCAGTGGTCATCCCATATGCAGGCGCGCAACCATTCCAGCGCGGCCAAAGCCTCAGGCTCGCCCATTAAGCAATGTGCCGGGTCAACGGGGTCTACAAAATGACCGCCCCATCCATTTACATGAACTTGTATCCGGTCCCAATAGACATCCACCATGCTTCCCCAAAGGTCGATTTTTCCGTCGCGATCACGGTCGCGAGTCAGCTGCCGCATAGCTTGACGATAGTCGTCGTGATTCCAATCGCCAGTCGGGTAAGGAACCTGGTAACGGTCAAAAAGGGTCTTGTTGTAATAAAGCGCGAGTGAACCGTGATACTTTGGGAGTCCGAATTGCTGACCGTCGCGTGTGAAAAGACCCCGGTACTGCGCGGGATCCCAGTCTTTGATCGTCGCCGGGTCAAGATCTTTTTCAACATAAGGGCGAAGGTCGAGCGTGTAACCTTTCTGAGCCCAGGTGGGGAAATGAGCACAACAGCCCTGGAAAAGATCGGCCGCCGTGCCTGCCTGCATATCGATCGGCATCTGTTCAACCACGTTAACCGGATCGGGAATGTAATAAACACTGATATCAGGATGCGCAGTGTGGAACTGTTGGAGCAGCTGCCCGGCCATCGGGGGAAACCACTGGTCATTAAAATCCTGATAAACTAATTGAATACCTTCTCCGCCCGCTCCCTGGGGTTTTGGGAGCAGCGGGCTGCAGGCTGAGAATGCCGTACTCGCGATGGTTAAACCTGTAATTTTCAGAAAATCTCGCCGGGAAAGTGATCTGGGATTAACCATATACAGCCTTCTCCTTAATGAGGTTTTTATCGCGGATGATGCTTTCTCGTGCAAAACTCGCTGTAATATCCAGCAGGGGGATGTTAGAGTTGCGAGGTATGCCCCAAGTTGACAATCTCGGCCTTAACCCATGGGAAATAGTGCACCGGGAAAGGCTCACTCCATCTTGATTTGACAAGTACAATAACGGCCGCTTCATTCTAGCATCTCCACGCTGCGAGCCCAACTAACAATTTTCATATCTTTACAGGATGGAAGTAACTCTTATTAGTACGCAAATAACCCCCTCTGCGGACGCAAAGGGGCAAATGAATTTCGCAGTAATGAGAGTAGCTCTATCTTGTTTTTGGAACTCGAAGGAAGCTAGCCCACTGTCGTTCTACCATCCGTTCAAACTTCTCTTGGAAACTACCCTTGCTGAAGCGATTCGCATTCTTAATGGTCTTCCCAGGCTCAGATGACTCTGGGTCTTTCTCAAAGCACTTTACCGAAGCCATCAACGATTCTACGGTTTGCTCATGGAACAGTAAGCCAGTCTGTCCATCGAGGATAATTTCAGGGGCAGATCCACTACCATAGGCAATTACAGGACAACCGGCTGCCTGGGCCTCTGCCATGACCAATCCAAAATCTTCCTCCGCCGCATGAACGAGCGCTCGTGCCCGTCCGACCAGCTCAGCGGAAGCCTGGTCGCTTTGCCAACCGACCAGTTTTACGTTTGGAGCAGCCAGGGTCTCCAGTCTCTTTCGCTCGGGTCCTTCGCCTATCACAACCAGCGGTAATCCCAATCTCGAAAATGCCTCCACAATAATTTCCATTCTTTTGTGACGAACAAGCCGGGAAAAGGCTACATAATAATCTCCCCGCGGCGATAGGGGTTTAAAGCGGTCCAGCTCGACTGGCGGATAAATTACTTCAGATTCACGCCGGTATGCTCGCCAAATACACGCAGCCGTCCAATGAGAGATGGCTATCAAATGATCCACGTGCGAAACCGCGCTCTGATCCCACAAACGCAAATAATGCAGGATCAATTTCGAGAGCGGAGAAACGGGCCCATGCCGGAAATATTCATGAGAGTTTTGCCATGCGTACCGGAGAGGAGCAAAGGTGTAACTAATATGGAGCTGATCGGGCCTGCAAACCACGCCATGCGCCACCGCGTAGCTGAAAGAGAGCACCAGATCATAACCGCGCAGGTCGAACTGCTCGACTGTCAGAGGCATAAACGGCAAATAATCGCGATAATAAACGGCACTTCCAGGCATATTTTGGATCCATGAAGTATGCACCTTATGCTTGGCGATGGCGGTATTGGTAAATCCGGCCGGGCTATGCACCAGAGTATAGATTGGCGCCTCGGGGTATAGTTCCAATACGGCCTCCAGCACCCGCTCTGCTCCCGAGTATGCCGAGAGAGCATCAAAAACCACGGCAATCTTATGAGGATCAGGCTTCATTTGACAACACATCCCAGATTCGTTCTGTGGCTCGTTCCCAGGTAAATGCACGCACGTGTTCCAGTCCCTTCTGCCGTAGTTCGGAGCGCAAACGATCAGAAGATAATAAGGACCTCATCGCATCTCCAATCTCATCCACGCTTAAAGGATCTATCATGAGAGCCGCATCACCCACGGTCTCAGGCAGCGCCCCGGCATTGGATGTGATAACGGGAGTTCCGCAAGACATAGCCTCCAGCGCCGGAAGCCCAAATCCCTCATCGAGGGATGGCAGCACGAATAAAGTCGCCCCTGCGTACAATCCCGGCAACTGCGCCTCGGGAATGTAACCCAGAAAGCGGGTTCGCTCCCCGAACGAGGGGATGCTTACGTTTTGGAATACGCGTCCTGCGTCGCCCGCAATGATCAACCAGGTATTTGCGCAATCTTTGCTTATCTTATTCCAGGCGTCCAATAAGGCAGGCAGATTCTTACGGGGTTCCAGTGAGCCAAGGAATAATATATATCTTTCGGGCAATTCAAATTTATCTTGCTGTGCCCTGGGATGAAAGAAACCTCCGTCCACGCCAGCCGAGGTGACAAACACATTTTTTACGCCGAAGCGGGCCAGGATCTTTCGTTGAACATATTGAGAGGGGACCAATACCTGGCTTACGCGCCTGGCTAACAAAGGGAGAAATAAACGATACCATCCAGCAAAATCCGTCCGGAACCATTCAGGGTGTTCCAGAGGACTGAGGTCGTGGATAGTGGCTATTTGATTGAGCAGAGCCAGGGGTCCGGTGTTAGCCGGAGACCAGAGGACTTCATTTTTCGAAACCAGGAAAGGCAGTACAAGCTGTTCCCACAGATGGCCGCACAGCCCCCCCACCCTGTGGCGCGGCCTGACGACCCTGACCCGGGTTCCAAGGCAACGTAGAATTTCCGACGCGTACCTTTCCACCCCTGTAACACGCCGTCCTTCAAACCTACCATTGACCGCGATATTGACCGGCATGACCACTCCGAGATATCATAATCACATAAATCCGATTGTTTCAATCTTGACGTTTAACATCATAACAAGATATTTTACATGCGTGATATTTCAAGACAATCCTTCCTTCAAGCTATTCCGGGCGCATTGCCCGTTGCCGCACGATTATCATTCGCAGTTACGGTCATCCTCATCCCAGTACGGGCTCGCATCGTACTGCTTTCGCGGCCGGTCCCGCCACTTCCGTCTGATTACACTGACTTCCTGCTTTTTGCCGCTGATGTCGCCATGCTGGCAACATTGGCAATCTGGCTCATTTCCTCACTCCTTACCCCTCGAAAGCTCAGCATGGGGCCCCGTCACATCTGGATCCCACTGGTCGGCATCATACTGTCAGGCTGGATTTCCGTTGCCTCCAGTTATGACCCACTTCTTTCCGTCTATCACTCAATACGTTTGATCGCTTTATTTTGGTTTTACATTTACATCGTAAACGAAATTCGTTCAGTGAGCTGGGTCATAATCCCGGTCGGTTTGCAGATCCTGATCCAGTCCTTTGTAGCCCTTGCCCAATTTATCGCCCAGCGCTCAGTGGGCTTGCAGAACCTGGGTGAGCAATATCTTAATGCAGCCTCGTCTGGTGTAAGCGTTGTGGTTGCCAACGGCGTCCGGCTGTTACGCGCCTACGGACTAAGCGATCACCCCAATATCCTGGGCGGTTGTCTGGCATTCGGGCTGTTGATCATACTGGGCGCGTTTTTTCACGTTCCTAAGCCCTTCCCCTTACTCACTGCTGTTGTTCCTGCTTTTCCGGCCCTGGTTGTAACTTTCTCACGTGCGGCTTGGCTTGCCTTTGTGGGTGGATTGATCTTCATTGCCGTGGTGGGTCTGATCGGCCATAACCAGAAATCTGTGAAGCGATTAGGCTGGCTGGTCTTGATCTGCATATTTCTGCTGGCTCCTTTTTTGATCGCCTATGCAAGATTCTTCGGCGTGCGCCTGGGGGCGAATAATTCATTTAATACTCCTTCCGTCGAACAGCAGTCGATCGGGGAGCGTATCCTGCTGATCAATTCAACCCTGCCCATATTGGTCGATCATCCCTTTTTCGGAGTCGGTCTCGGTGCTTCCCCGAACGCACTGAAGGCTTACTATCCCGGTTTCCCCGTCACCTATGAACCGCCCCATTTTGCCATCTTCGATGCAGCGCTGGAAACGGGTCTGCTGGGCGCCGCATTTTATCTCGTTCTTATTTTTTCCCCGTTCGTAATTTTTTTCAGGCGTCGAAAGTCCTTTGTTATCAAACCCTTTGACCTCGACTGCGGCAGCGTTGCTGCTTGCTATAACCATCGTGGGCCTTTTTGATTATTACACCTGGCTTCTTGTTCCCGGACGATTGTGGCAGTGGCTGGCTTGGGGGCTTTGGGCTGCTGCATTGGAAGTACTCGCAAAACAAACCTCGCCTTTTTCTCAAACTCCCGGCCTGGCAACTGCTTAAGGATTTCTTGTGTCTCTCGATTTGACCCGGCATTTGGCTTTTCCTCCTCTCGCATCGATTGAACGCGCCGTGATTGAGGCCCTGGCATATTCGGATTTATTTGATTTTCCCCTGAGCATCGAAGAGCTTCATCGTTATTTGCCTCTGCCGGTGAATTTATCCGATTTGGCAGATGCACTAAACAGCCATGACGAACGTTTCGAGACATGTGACGGCTTCTATTTTCTTGCAGGGCGCGAAACAGTGGTGACGATCCGTCAACAGCGGGAGGCGGCGTCCCTTTCTGTATTCCGACGCGCGGTCCGGTTCGGACATATCCTTGGCGCACTGCCGTTTATTCGTATGGTCGGGCTGACCGGCTCACTTGCCCTTCTAAATTGTGACGAGAATGCCGATATTGATTACGTTCTGGTGGCGGCCCGTGGACGGATCTGGCTGGCCAGGGCTTTTGCCCTGCTCCTGGGTCGCCTGACTGCATTAATGGGTAATACCCTTTGCCCCAATTTGATCATTGCCGATCACCTTCTTGAATGGCAACAGCGAGATATATATTCCGCCCGTGAACTATGCCAGACAATACCACTAGTCGGCCCGGAAGTTTATGCCCGGATGCGTGATGCTAACGCGTGGACGAATTCGTTCCTGCCCAACGCTTCGGGTGCTCCTCCCCTGAGCCCCAATGCAGCGCCTGGTCGGTCCATTCTAAAGGCAATGGGCGAAATGACCTTGCGCGGCGCGTTCGGAGACCGTCTCGAGGCCTGGGAAATGAATCGAAAGATTAAACGCTTTACGCACCAGGCAGGGTACGGGGTGGAAACCCGGTTTACCCCGGATATTTGTCAGGGAAATTTCAACCATCATGGTTTGCAAACAAAAGAAGCCTACCGGCAGCGCCTGGCAAAGCTGGGTCTGCGGTGAAAGCAAAATGAGATGAGCGACGTATTATTCGGACAGTCCTATTACCTGCGTTTTGATCCAAAGCTCTGGGATGCGATGCAGCCTTACCCGCCCCTGGGGACATTGTATGCTGCGAGCTATCTGCGTGAGCGCGGTTATGATGTTGCTCTGTTCGATGCGATGCTGGCCGAGTCAGAGGATGAATGGGAACAGGCGCTGGAGGAACATCATCCGAAGTTTGCGATAATATATGAAGATAACTTCAATTACTTGTCTAAAATGTGCCTGCTTCGGATGCGCACGGCTGCCTTCAGGATGATGGACATGGCCAAAACACGAGGCTGTGTGATTATCGTTGGCGGCGCAGATATGACCGACCACAGCAGCTTGTACCTCGAACGCGGCGCCGACTTTGTTCTCCTTGGAGAAGGAGAGGAGACTCTTGGCGAGCTCATGGCTTCCCTGACGGGCCGCTCAGAACAAGCTCCTGAGCAGATCATCGGCCTGACCTCATCTAAAACACAGCTTGCCTCGCGAAGACCTGACATGCGTAATCTCGACGCACTTCCCTTCCCCGCCTGGGAGTTAGTTGACATTCCGCGTTATCGGAAAATATGGGAGGAACGGCACGGCTATTACTCGATGAATATGGTCACAACGCGCGGCTGTCCATATCACTGCAATTGGTGCGCCAAACCCATTTGGGGACAGCGCTACAATTTGCGCTCGGCCGAAAATGTCGCGGCCGAACTAAAATGGTTGAAAGATACTTATCACCCCGATCACATCTGGTTCGCGGATGACATACTTGGACTTAAGCCCGGTTGGATGGAAAAATTCTCGGCATTGGTCAGGCAGGCAGACGCGGTGGTGCCCTTCAAGTGTCTGCAACGCGCCGATCTGGTAAGCGAAAAAGTTGCCGCGGCGCTAAAAGAAGCTGGGTGCAAAACAGTCTGGATCGGGGCGGAATCGGGCTCGCAAAAAATCCTGGATGCCATGGACAAAGGCGACCAGGTGGCAGATATCCATGCTGCCGCGCAGCTTCTCCACAAACATGGAATTGAGGTTGGTTTCTTCCTTCAATTTGGATATCCTGGCGAAGAGTGGGATGATATTCAGCAAACTTTACAAATGGTGCGAGAATGTATGCCGGACGATATTGGGATTTCCGTCTCCTACCCCTTGCCCGGCACAAAATTCTTTGAGCGTGTAAAGCTTGAGCTTGGGGACAAACAAAATTGGGTAGATTCCGAAGACCTTGAAATGCTCTATCATGGGCCATTCCCCACTGAGTTTTATCGTGTTCTGCATGGGCGTGTGCATCACGAATTTCGTCTGCGCCGCGCCTGGCAAGAGCGGAATATAAAGAAGCTCTTCCGCTCACCTTATCACTTGCTGGGCATAGCCCGGGCCGACATGAAATTACGGAAATTGGCCAAAGGACATCAGGGATGAACGGCCACTCTTTCGACACCATTGCCGAAGCTTTCTCACGTACTGCAGAAAAATATGATGCGTTTGCAGAAGACCACCCCAACCAGACGCGCATGAGAAACAAAGTATACGCACACTTGATGCGCTTCCTTGAACCTGGTGCAAGAATATTAGAACTCAATGCGGGCACAGGAGTTGACGCGGTGGAACTTGCGCGGCGTGGTTTTTACGTACATGCCACAGATATCGCAACCGGCATGCTCGAACGGGCACGGGATAAGATGGAGCGTTTAAGATTGAACGATCGCATCTCGATCCAGAAATGTTCGTTCACTGAACTTGATAAAATCCAGGGTGCGCCCTTCGATGCCATCTTCTCCAACCTTGGTGGCCTCAACTGTGTTCCTGATCTCAGGTCTATCATTCAACAAATACCCAGTGTCCTCAAGCCCAATGGCCTGATTACCTGGGTATTAATGCCACCCGTCTGTTTGTGGGAGATGGCTGAGTTTTTCCGCTTCCATCCGCAGATCGCTTTTCGCCGCTTTTCCAAAAACGGGACGCGCGCTCACCTGGAAGGGCTTTACTTTACCGTATATTACTTCAAACCCAAGCAGGTAATGGCCTGGTTTGGGCCAGACTATGATTGCCTTGCGATCGAGGGACTGTCGGTTATAACTCCAACGGCTGAGAGCAAGAATTTTGCCAAACTTTACCCTCATCTCTACGGAACTTTGGCTTGGCTGGACGACAGATTATCGACTCGTGCCCCCTGGCAGGGATGGGGTGATTTCTTTATCGTTACGTTCCGATATCGCCCCTCTGATAAATGAAAATAATTACCCGACTCGGCGTGAATAGTCTCTGGCTGATCGCCGCCCGTATCGGGACACAAGCCGGCATGGCGTTCTTCACCATTCTCCTCGCACGGCGGCTGGGAAGTGCGGCTTTTGGAGAATATGCCTTCATCGCGGCGTTAATTCTGATCGGAAATGTGCTAACCACTTTTGGCACAGATATGCTGCTGATCCGGAATATTGCTGCAACGGATGAGCTTGATTGGCTTTCTCCCGCACTAATTATCCAAATTGTACTCTCCATCATATTGATTGTAATTATCCTACCGGCCTCATCATTCATGCCGAATGTAAGCCCGGACGCCGCTGTTGCACTGCAAATCTATAGTCTGTCGCTCCTGCCACTCGCATTTTACACGGTTTTCAGTACTGCGTTACGCGGCAAACAGCGCATGGGCTCTTATACCGTTCTTAACCTAATATTGATCGTCCTGCAGGTCGGGGTTGCTTTATGGCTGGTTTGGAAGGGCGGAAACCTTGTCACGCTTGCCATCCTGCTCTTATTGGTGCAATTCCTTGGGGCAGGATTTGCCGGTCTTCTCTGTTCAAATCAATTCCCGGGTTTCCACCTATCATGGCATTTCCCGGCAAAACATCTTTGGTCATTGCTGAAAGCCAGCGCGCCGATTGCTCTGCTCAGCCTGCTTGCCATCCTTTATCAGCGTTTAAGCCTGCTCATACTTCCGGTGCTCGGCGGTGCAGCGCTCACAGGATGGTTCTCAGCCGCGGCCCGAATTGTTGAAGCTGCCAAGATTGGTCATGTGGCAGTGTTTACAGCAATCTATCCGTTAATGGCACAAGTTTATGCTGAAGATAAATCGAGATTATCAGAGACCTTCCGCCTTCCGTGGTTACTGCTATTAGGTGGGGCTATAACCGCTTCGCTCATATTATCATTGCTGTCCAAACCGCTCGTCGCCATTTTGTTTGGCTTCGAATACATTTCATCTGTTCCCATTCTTCAAATCCTTGCCTGGATGCTCATTCCATATACGATCAATACATTCCTCGGCCTTGCATTTCTTGCAAAAAGGCAAGAAGCTGTTGTCGCAGGCTGCTTTGACGCTGGGAATCCTCGTGTTAGTGATTCTGACGATTTGGTGGGAACCGTTGGCTGGTCCGCGTGGGGCGGCATGGGCAGCATTATGTGCTGAAGTTGTACAATCTATTATCCTGGTCACGCAAGATGACCGCCGACATCGCATCTTGTCAGCAGGAGGTCTGCATGAGTTTTCCAAATTATCCTGATAAACATAAGCTTAACGCCCTTGTATGGCGCAAAGGAAATCGTCGACTATCGCAGGCAGGTGGGGAGAATGCCCAGTCTATCTTCTCCTCAAGGTGTATTGTTCTGTCTTGAACGAGGACTGCCTTGGCGTTTGCGCTGGCGCATTCCGGTCTATCGGGCAGGTGGAATGAATGGCGACCTGTTCGCGTTGAAAAGGCCGAAAGGCAAGGTTGGAATCATGACCGGGTTTGGCGGGGGTTCGCCGATGACCGTGGAGCTTGCCGAAGAATTTGCAGCCATGGGGGTCCGCCGCATGATCCTTATGACATGGGGCGGTACGCTCCAGCCCGAACTTAAACCCGGCGACATCATCGTAATTAACCAAGCCATTCGCGATGAAGGCGCATCGTATCACTATTTGCCCCCATCCAAAACGATTGCCGCAGATGCGCAATTGGTAGACATCATAGTAAAGGCTATCGGCGCTCGGGGTGGAACATGTACGGTGGGTACAACATGGACGACAGATGCTCCCTATCGAGAAACGGTGGATGAAATTCGGCAATATCAATCCGAGGGAGTGAAGACAGTGGAGATGGAATCTGCAGGCCTGTTCACGGTAGGACAAGTACGCGGCATCCCTACAGCATCTATTGTCGTCGGCATGGATAATCTTGCACATTTTCGCTGGCAGGTACCAGAACGATTGGATGATATTCTACGTTCGCTGGAGCTTGTTTATGCAGCGGCATTGGACGTTTTAAGCCAGGTATCATAGGGCGTTGCATCTGGCAATTTCAGCTGCCTTTAATCTATCACCGGAAATCAGCTATAAGCGAAATCGTCTATAGCTATTTCCAACGCTATCCTCCAAATAGATTTTCTTTCAAAACACTATTAATAACCCTCTTGCATTTCAGTTAATCTTGTGCTAATATGGCTGTGAACGATAACGGTAACGTTACCGGTAACGGTAACAACAACAAAATACGCGATTTCGACAAGATTTTCCATATCTGTAGCCTTTCCCGTCAAGGGAAACCAAGTTCGCTGGTTTTTTGCGGTAGCAACCAGGCAAACCGAGTAATTAGATGGAGATTGGATGAAATTGACGAAACGCGTCACAATAAAGGATATAGCTGCCAATGCCGGGGTCTCCATGCAGACTGTATCGCGTGTATTGAATAATCATCCAGATGTATCGCCAGAAACACTCGAACGTGTAAAGCGAGTAATAAAAGAAACCGGCTATGCTCCGAACATTTTGGCGCGGAGCCTGATTCGAGGTCGTAGTCATATGCTTGGGGTGGTTGCCTACGGTTTGAAGTACTACGGGCCATCTCGTACGATAACCGGCATCGAGGGGCGTGCCGCCGAATTGGGCTATTCGATATTCTTGCAACTTATCCACGACCCGGAGACTGATGATGTCGAATACCAGATCAATAGCCTGCTCGCCCACCAGGTGGACGGCATAATCTGGGCCATCCCTGAAATTGGAAACAACAGAACCTGGGCCCACAAACTCAGACAGAATTTTGACGTTCCCCTTGTCTTCGTCGGTGGCATGGAAAAGCCTGTTTCTTTGTTTGCAGTTGGAATAGATAATCATGCGATTGGGAGTCTCGCAACACAGCATCTTATCGACGGCGGTGCGAAGAATATTGGGATCATAACAGGACCTTTGAGTTGGTGGGAAGCCCAGCAAAGACAGGCAGGCTGGCGTGATGTTCTAAGAGCTCATGGCATGAATGACAACGAAATGCTCGTTGCGGTCGGTGATTGGAGCGCAGAGAGCGGAGAACTGGCCTACCATCAATTACTCGAACAAGAACCTCGTGTTGACGCAATATTCGCAAGCAATGATCAAATGGCTTGTGGCGTCCTTCACGCCGCTCATCTTGAAGGCAGGCGAATCCCCGAAGATCTGTCAATTGTGGGCGTGGATAAGATTCCGGAAGGTGCCCACTTCTGGCCGCCCTTGACCACAATGCGCCAGGGGCTGCAAGAAGCCGGCGTTTTGGCAGTAAACCAAATTGACCAATTAATTAATCAGACAAATGAATCACAACAGGGCCAGGATGTTCTTGTCCCATCCATTTCCTTATTGCAACCAGAATTGATCATCCGCGAAAGCAGTCGGGCTGTCAAGTAGGCAGTCAAACTGCCTAATCTCACTAGGCTCCTGGATAAAGAGGCAAAATCGATGTTCGACTACAAACAATTCGAGGTTTGGTTTGTCACCGGAAGTCAGCATTTGTATGGTGAAGAAACCCTCAAACAGGTAGCCGCAGACGCAATGGAAATTTCAAAGGGGCTTTCCAATTCGGGCCAAATCCCTGCCCCGGTTGTATTCAAGCCAATTGTAACGACGCCCGAGGCAATCCTTGACCTATGCCAGCAGGCAAATAGCGATAAAAAATGCGTTGGTTTGATTATTTGGATGCATACCTTCTCTCCTGCAAAGATGTGGATTGCGGGTTTGGCCGCGTTAAAGAAGCCATTCCTCCACCTGCATACGCAGTTTAATTCTAAGATCCCGTGGTCGACGATTGACATGGATTTCATGAATCTTAACCAGTCCGCCCACGGAGACCGGGAATTCGGTTTTATCGGAACCCGGATGAAGCTGAGGCGCAAAGTTGTTGTCGGCCATTGGCAGGATGAAGACGTGCGGGCAAAGATTGGTATATGGCAAAGAGCAGCCTGTGCCTGGCTTGATTCCCAGGGCGCCCGTGTAGCCCGCTTCGGTGACAATATGAGGGATGTTGCGGTTACGGAAGGCGATAAAGTCGGAGCCCAAATTCAATTTGGCTATTCAGTCAACGGCTATGGCGTTGGGGAACTGACCAGGTACATTGATGACGTTATCGACGCCGATATAAATGCTCTGACAACTGAATATGACGATCAGTACTCCATAGCCAAATCACTGCAATGCGAAGGCGAGGATCGGCAGGCTCTGAGGAATGCGGCTCGTATCGAATTGGGGCTGCGCAGATTCCTACAAGAAGGCGGTTTTAAGGCTTTTACTGATACTTTTGAAGATTTACACGGTTTGGTACAGCTGCCCGGTATTGCGGTTCAAAGATTGATGGCTGACGGTTACGGATTCGGCGCCGAGGGTGATTGGAAAACTGCCGCCCTCGTCAGGGCGATGAAAGTTATGGGAGTGGGCTTAAAGGGTGGAACTTCATTCATGGAAGATTACACCTACCATTTCCAGGAAAACAATATGAAGGTGTTGGGGGCGCATATGCTGGAAGTATGCGAATCAATCGCCGAAGGTAAACCCTCCGCCGAGATCCATCCACTGTCCATCGGAGGCAAGGCCAACCCGGTTCGTTTGGTGTTCGATACCCCTTGCGGCCCGGCTCTTAACGCTTCAATGATAGAGCTTGGCGAGAGATTCCGCTTGATCGTCAACGAAGTTGACGTGGTACCGGCGGATGAACCCCTCCAAAAACTGCCGGTTGCCAGAACGGTCTGGAAACCAAGACCCGATTTGAAATCGGCGGCTACCGCCTGGATCATGGCCGGGGGTGCGCATCATACCGGTTTCAGCCAATCACTGACGTCAGAATATCTCGAAGATTTTGCCGATATGGCAGGTGTTGAATTCCTGCTGATTAACAACGATACAAAGCTGACCGAATTCAAGAAAGAATTGCGCTGGAATGAGGTGTACTACCGCCTCGACCAGATGAGTCGCTAGCACAGCATTGGAAATGGCATGAAGGTTGCGCGTTTGTTTTCAATCGGAGAAATACGCCTGGTCGAGGAGCCTGTTCCAAGCCCGCGGCCCCCAGAGGCGTTGATCCGGGTCACGGCGGTTGGACTGTGTGGCTCCGATCTGCACTGGTTCAACGAAGCCGGGATTGGCGACTCGCACTTGAATAAACCCCTCGTGCTTGGGCACGAATTCTCAGGTGTGACAGAAGACGGTCTGCGGGTGGCCGTGGATCCGGCCATACCCTGTGGCGATTGTGAGCCTTGCAGACAGGGCAACCCGCATCTGTGTAATTTTGTACGTTTCGCAGGACATGGCGAAGAGGATGGGGCCTTGCGCGAATGGATGGCATGGCCAAGACAATGCCTGCATCCCCTACCCGAGACCATCAGCGATGCCGAAGGCTGCTTGTTGGAACCATTAGGGGTCGCCATTCATTCGGTAGACCTTGGAAAGATTCGGACCGGTATGCGGGTTGGCGTTTTTGGATGCGGCCCAATTGGTTTATTGGTTATACAGGTAGCTCAAGCCGCCGGGGCAGCGGAAGTTCTCGCCACTGAACCACTTCAGCATCGTCTGGAAGCGGCGCAGAAGTTCGGTGCAAGAAAATGGACACCAGGTGAGGCAGTAGATGTGGCTTTTGAGTGCGCCGGAGAGAATCAAGCCGTTGAAGACGCTTTAATGGCAGTCAAACCGGGAGGACGAGTGGTATTGGTTGGCATCCCGAATGTTGACCGGACCGCGTTTACAGCCTCGGTTGCGCGGCGTAAAGGCCTCACGCTCCTGTTCGACCGTCGAATGAAGTTCACCTATCCGCGTGCCATCCAATTGGTGGAGAGACATCGGGTTGATGTTCAGGCACTGATCACACATCGCTTCCCCCTCGAAAGTATCTCGGAGGCGTTTGCAACTGCACAACGCAGGGAAGGTTTGAAAGTAATCGTCCAGATTTCGCATGAAGGACGCGCGATCTAAGCAGAGGAATTATGTCAAGACGAAAATTTGCCATTGGAGTGGATTTTGGAACCGAGTCCGGGCGGGCTGTTCTGGTCGACACAGCAAACGGAAAGGAATTGTCTACCTCCGTATATCAATATTCTCACGGTGTGATTGATGAGACACTTCCGGTGGAGGGCAAGCCGGTGAGATTGGAGCCGGACTGGGCTCTGCAGGATCCAGAAGATTATCTCCGGACCTTTAAACGCACGATCCCGGCTGTTCTGCGAGAGTCGGGCGTAGACCCCTCAGATGTTATCGGTTTGGGCATTGATTTTACGGCCTGCACGATGCTCCCCACCCTGGCAGATGGTACCCCTCTGTGTGTACTCCCTGAATATCGCCGCCATCCACATTCGTGGGTCAAGTTGTGGAAGCACCATGCAGCGCAACCTGAAGCCGACAAAATCAACAAGACGGCTCGAGAAATGGGTGAAGCCTGGCTTGATCGTTACGGAGGAAAAATTTCCTCCGAGTGGTTCTTTTCGAAGACGCTTCAAATACTTGACGAGGCGCCTGAGATCTATAACGCAGCCGGCCGTATGATTGAAGCTGCCGACTGGGTGGTATGGCAATTAACCGGAGTGGAAACTCGCAACTCCTGCACCGCCGGTTACAAGGCAATGTGGTCGAAGCGCGAAGGCTTTCCGCGCGACGGCTATTTCGCTGCTCTCGATCCTCGATTGGAACATGTGGTCGACGAGAAGATGTCGCGACAGATCCTGCCTATAGGCGATCGGGCAGGCAGCCTCACAGCCCAGGCTGCAAAGTGGACCGGGCTGAGGCCAGGTATGGCCGTCGCGGTTGCTAACGTGGACGCGCATGTCTCCGTTCCTGCGGCTGCCGTGACTGAAACAGGCCGCATGGTAGCGATCATGGGCACGAGCACTTGTCATATGATTTTGGGCGCAAAAGAACAATGTGTTCCAGGTATTTGCGGCTACGTAGAAGACGGAATTATCCCTGGGTTATTCGGGTTCGAAGCCGGCCAATCGGGTGTTGGCGATATCTTTGCCTGGTTTGTGAACAATGCCGTCCCGCCCGAATATCACGCAACCGCCAAGAAACAGAAGAAGGATATACACGCCCTGCTCGAGCAGGAAGCCGCACGTCTGAAACCGGGCGAATCCGGGTTGGTTGCACTTGATTGGTGGAATGGCAACCGCTCAATATTGGTCGATGTTGATCTGACCGGTATGCTTTTGGGCGCAACCCTCGCTACGAAAGCACCGGAGATCTATCGCGCCCTGATCGAAGCCACCGCATTTGGTACCCGGGCGATCATCGAGTCTTTCGAAAAGAATTCTGTCCCGGTCAATGAGCTTGTAACTTGCGGCGGTCTGCCGGAAAAAAACAAATTGCTGATGCAGATCTATGCAGACATTACCGGCCGGGAATTGAAAGTCACTGCTTCCAAACAGACCCCGGCCCTTGGCTCAGCCATGTTTGGCGCGGTGGCGGCCGGAAAGTCAGCTGGAGGCTACGATACCATCTTCGAGGCTGCGCCCAGGATGGCACGATTGAAAAAAGAAACTTTCAAACCGAATCCACTCGCACAGCGAGTGTACGACAAGATCTATGACGAGTATTCGGCCTTACATGATTACTTCGGGCGCGGTGCCAATGACGTGATGAAACGCATGAAGCAGCTCCGCACTGAATACCGGAGGCAGCAATGAGGGAAGCCAGCCAGAATCTTCCAGCAGTAACCTTCATCAGCCGTCATCCCGTGTGAGTTATCGAACATATCACCGGTATCCTGAAGTACAGCAAATCACAAAATACCGGATGATTCTGCGGCTGGAATTTCGGATTTCTTCAGATAATCAATGAAAGGAGGTGTTTGTCGGAACCGATACAAAAAGAAAACGAATCGTGAGAAGAGAAATTAGAGTTCGAAGCAAGTTAATTTCACCATATGAGTAACACAAAAGGAGACTGAAATGTCCAAGCTAGTATTTCGAGTAATAACTATTTTCTTCGTGGCTGCTATGGCGCTCACTGCTTGTGCACCGGCAACTACCCCAACCCCGGCTGCCCCCGCTCCGGCTGATACCGCTGCCCCTGCTGCCCCGGCCGCTACGACCGCCCCTGCTGCTCCCGCTGCCGTTACAACTTCGGCCGGCTATGTGATCCCCGTGGCAAAATGCGCGCCCAATTGCACCCTCAAGGACCTGACGGTCGGCTTTATCCAGACCGGTTCTGAAAGTGGCTGGCGCGCCGCCAATACATCTTCCTTCAAAGATACCGCTACCCAGGAAGGCCTCACCCTGAAATTCTACGATGCTCAGAACAAGATCGAGAACCAGGTTTCAGCCTTCCACCAGTTCAATCAGGATCCCTCCGTGAACGTGATCGTCCTCGCCGCTCTTGATGTGACTGGTTATGACGATGTATTGAAGGAAGCAGCCGCGAATGGCAAGATCGTCATTCTTGAAGATCGCCGTATCGATGCAGCTCCCACCAATTATTACACCTACATCGGCTCTGACTTCATTAATGAAGGCCATGAAGGCGCTGCTGCCATGTGCGACCTGCTCAAGAACAGCACGAAGAAGAATGTAGTCGAGATTTCAGGCGCCGTGGGCGCTTCCGCGGCGATTGACCGCGCCAAGGGTTTCCGCGAGAAGATGGGTGATTGCGGAATTACGATCACCGATTCACAGACCGGTAACTGGGGCGTCCCGGACTCCAAGGCTGTTATGGCTGCCTTCTTGAAGAAGAGCACCGACATCCAGGGTGTATTTGCCCACAATGACGAGGAAGCTATCGGCGCCATCCAGGCGATCACAGAAGCCGGCCTCGTTCCAGGCAAGGATATCCAGGTTATCGGTTTCGATGCAACCGCCGATGGTTTCAAGTACCTGATCTCCGGACAGATGGGCGCTGATATCGAGTGCAACCCGCTGCTTGCCCCCCAGGTCTACGACGCTGCCGTCAAAGCTATGAACGGCGATACGACCGTGCCGACATGGGTTCCTTCAAAGGAAGGCGAATTCTTCGCAGCCCAGGGTGCAGATGCCCTCAACGCAATTCTGGCGACCCGCAAGTACTAGACCGCGAGGAAAAGATTCAATTATTTCCAAAGTGGTTGGTTGAATGAATTGATAATACGGTAAAGGGAGGAGCGGCATATGCCGCTCCTCCTCCCGCCTACCACTGACTGCAAATTGCAATAATTTCGAGGTGATTTATGGCAAAGCCTGACAACACTCTCTTAACCATGGAGGGTATCCACAAATCCTTTCCCGGTGTGCAAGCACTTGAAAATGTAGATTTCAACCTCAAAAAGGGAGAAATCCATGCCCTGGTAGGAGAAAATGGTGCCGGCAAGTCCACGCTCATCAAGGTCTTGACCGGTGTCGAGAGACCGGATAAAGGTGATCATCAATTTTGATGGAAAGGCAGTCGTTATTAAATCGCCTCAGCATGCCCAGGAAATAGGTATCAGCACGGTTTATCAGGAAGTCAATCTTTGTCCAAATTTAACGATAGCTGAAAATATTCTGATCGGTCGCGAACCCATGAAATGTGGAAGCATCGATTGGAAGACAATGAATATACAAGCAAAACAAATACTCATGGGGTTGGATATCGACCTGGACGTGACCCAAACCTTGGGCTCATGTTCAGTTGCCATCCAGCAGATGGCAGCCATCGCACGAGCGCTCGAGATTTCGTCAGCGAAGATCCTGATCCTGGACGAACCGACATCCAGCCTTTCTGCTCATGAAACTCAGCAACTCTTTGGCGTGATGAAAAAATTGAAGAGCGAGGGAATGGCTATCATCTTCATCACCCATTTTCTAGACCAGGTTTATGAGGTTGCGGACCGGATTACCATTCTCAGAAATGGAAAATTAGTTGGAACGTACGCTCCCGCAGATTTGTCCCACCTGGAATTGATCACGAAAATGATCGGCCGAACTCTGGATGAGCTTGAAGACATGACAAAACTCAAGCTTGAAAGCAGCCATCATATAAAAAGTGATGAGTCTGCTTGAAGCCAAAGGGCTTGGCCGTGCAGGTTCCATCGAACCATTTGACCTGGCATTGCATGCCGGCGAAGTCGTTGGTATAGCCGGCTTGCTGGGTTCAGGACGCACCGAAATAGCAGAGCTCTTATTCGGTATTCAAAGGCCCGATAGCGGTTCGATCAATATGGATGGTAAAACAATTAGGAATTACTCTCCCTTCGACTCGATCGAACGTGGTGTGGCCCTTTGTCCGGAGGACCGGAAGGTAGAAGGGATCGTACCTGACTTAACGGTGAGAGAAAATATCATCCTGGCGATGCAAGCAAGCCTGGGGTGGTTCAAGCGTCTGAGTTCGGCAGAACAATATGAGATTGCGGATAAGTATATTAAACTGCTGAATATCAGTACGCCCTCAGCCGATCAGCCGGTAAAAAATCTAAGCGGCGGCAATCAACAAAAGGTGATCCTCGCTCGCTGGCTGGCAACGAACCCACGGCTCCTCATCCTGGATGAGCCGACCCGGGGTATCGATGTCGGCACCAAGGCAGAAATCCAAAAACTCGTGCTTTCGCTGGCAGAGGAAGGCAAGTCTTGCATTTTCATTTCCTCCGAACTGGATGAAGTATTACGCACGAGCCATCGAATTGTGGTACTACGAGACAAGGAAAAGATCACCGAGTTTAGCGGTGAAGTAGGCGAACGGAAAATCATGCAAGCAATCGCCGGGAGTGAAAAATCATGAAACAGTCCAAATCCTTTTTCGATTTGAGGAAGGTTACCGAGAGCAGGCTCTTATTTCCGACCGTGGCCTTGGGTCTTATTCTGCTCTTCGACCTCATCGTGATTCCTGGTTTTTTTCACCTGGAGATCAAAGAGGGACATCTCTACGGCAATCTGATCGACGTTCTGCGAAATAGTGCTCCTACTATAGTCCTGGCAATGGGTATGACATTGGTCATTGCCACTGGAGGGGTGGACCTCTCCGTGGGTGCTGTTATGGCGATTGCAGCATCGACGGCTTGTATCATGCTGAATCCCAATCTTATCGGTCTGAAATTGGCTGATGTAACGAAAGAAGCTGACCCCACTTACAGCGCTTCACCCTTGTTGGCAGTTTTCCTGGTGCCGCTGGTCATTGCCGGCATCTGTGGCTTATGGAATGGGATCCTGGTCGCCTACGGAAAAATTGAGCCCATGGTCGCTACACTCATCCTGATGATTGCCGGCCGCGGGATTGCCCAGCTCGTGACGAACGCTATCAAGATTATCATCTACAATAACACGTTCCTCGAAATCGGAAATGGATGGGTTTTTCTGCTTCCCTTTGCTCTATATATCGCGGCCTTTGTGTTCGCGATTGCCTGGCTGATCACCCGCAGAACCTCCCTCGGATTGTTTATCGAGTCGGTGGGCATCAATTCTCGCTCCAGTTTTTTTAGCGGCATCGACGAAAAGAAAATTAAACTGTTTGCTTACGTCTTTTGCGGCGTTTGCGCGGGAATAGCAGGCTTGGTAGCCGTTTCAAGCATTAGAACGTCAGATGCAAATCAAGTCGGTTTGTACTTCGAACTGGACGCAATTCTGGCCGTTATCATCGGCGGAACCTTACTGGGAACAGGGGGGAGATTCTCACTGCTTGCCAGTGCCATCGGCGCTCTGGTTATTCAGGCTACGACCACATCCACGTTAGCGCTCGGCGTCCCGGCAAACGCGATCATAGCCGTCAAAGCCCTGGTGGTCATCATTGTCATCCTTCTATATTCTCGACAAGTGCAGGACTTTCTTCGAAAAATTACCGGCCCGGGCCGGCTGAAGGAGTCTAAGTCATGATGCAGAGTCTGAGCGTCAATTTTTCCAAGTATCGCAGATTCCTTCCGGTATCTGCAACCATTGTGCTGTTCTCTATCGCCTATGCCCTGGGTGCACTCGTATATCCGGGTATGCGTGATGGACAGGTGTTTTTTACCTTATTCATCACCACGCCTTTCCTTTTGATCAGCACAATAGGCGAGACCTTTGTAGTTATTTCCGGCGGGATTGATCTTTCGGTAAGTGGAGTCATCGCGCTAACCACTACGGCTTCAGCCGCTTTGCTGCGCGCAGGCTGGAATCCCTGGACAGTTATGCTGCTCATGCTGGTTATGGGTTCAGTCTTGGGCGCCATTATGGGCGGTCTCATCACTTACATGAAAGTACAGCCTTTTATCGCTACTCTGGCCGGTATGTGGTTTGCCCGCGGAATGTGTTACATCATCAGCGATGCCGAGATTCGTATCTACGATCCGGTTTACAAACTTTTGGCGGGCACAAAGATCCTGATCCCGGGGTTGAGTGACATTGTCACTAAAAGGGGCGACTACATTACGACCCTGGTTGTTCTCAGCGTGGCATCCTTGTGCTGGCGATTTATCTGGCTCACTATACACGCTTTGGCCGTACAGTGTATTCCATCGGCGGAAATAATGGGGCCAATGAACAATCGGCGAAATTGATGGGTTTGCCCGTCGATCGGACCAAAGTACTGGTTTACACCTTAAACGGATTTTGTTCCGCTTTGGCGGGGATTGCTTACAGCATTTATGTGGGGTCCGGCCATGGCTCGCATGCATCCAATGGCTTTGAAATGACTGTCATTGCCGCGGTGGTGATCGGCGGTACGATGTTGACAGGTGGCGCCGGGTACGTGTTCGGCAGCCTGTTCGGCGTACTGATTACCGGCCTGATCCAGACTTTGATCCAATTCAATGGGCAGCTCAGCTCCTGGTGGACGAGTATTGCAATCGGTGTGCTTACCCTCGTATTCATCGGCGTCCAGAGCCTGTTGGTAAATCTAAATGCCCGTCAACTTACCGGTCGTTCGAAAGCGCCGCCCACAGCCGAATCACGCAGACGGCAGCTTCTATCATTTGGCATCGGAGCGGTGGTAGTTGTTGTGTTGGCGCTTCTGGTAATACCCTTTATCCAGAACTCTTTTAATAAATCTGCCGAGGTCTCTCTCGTCTCCTCAGCCTGCCAGCGTAAGCCCTTCAGGCAGGCTGAGGCCGCAAGTCTTATGAAAACTGGTGCGGTGCTGGTCTATGAGCGCAATGGCGGGCATAATTGCGTCGACGAATTATATGCTCTGTATCCCGACGGAAAAATAACGGGTGATAACGGTGTCCAGAAAATTGAGAAACAGGCGACACCGGCCGAAGTGGATAAATTGCTTTTGGATATTGACAACTATGGATGGTTCACAGACAACATGTATTCCACATCTCATAATCCCTGTGAGGCATGCTTTACCTACTACACAACCGTCTCTTATAAGGGACTTGAGAAGACCGTACAAGCCGTGGACGGAGGAACAGATGCTCCTCCCGAATATTGGTATATAACGGGTGAGTTAACCGTGCTCATTCCCGGTTTTGCCCCGGCCCCATAATCGATCCCCCAAAAACCGAACGCTTATACATTAGTCGGTTTGCCTTAAGTTATTCTGCATTTCGTTCTCGTGGAGAGGAAAGTGCGATGAGGACTAAAAAGAACATAATTCTGCTTTTAGTAAGCCCGGTGCTTCTCTTTGCCTGCGCATACATCGTTACACCGGCCCCGGATGTTGCTCCAACGTCGGCCGCGGCCAAGGGTTGGAACGGCATGGTGACGAATATGGGCAAGAACGATGCAGGAGACCTGCATATTGATATTACTATTCGAAACGAGACAACCGATTGGAGCCTGATGCAGGCCGTAGAAGGTAAACCGGCGGTGCTCCATACAAGCGATGGCAAGACTACAAACTGCGATACGGTTTTCGTAAGCACAGGTGGCAACCGCCTGGCTCCGGGCTTCCAGATGAGAGGCTATACCGGGGGGACAAAAGCCGCCCCAAAAACCCAGCTTCTTTATGTGGAATGCAAGGGTGTGGCAGCGGCTCCCGGATCCAAACTTAGCATTGACTATGGTTATGTTACCGGTCCATTCTATTATTACGTGGCAGCGACACCCACCAACGCAACGATGGAATTAAATCTGGACGATGTTGCCAAGGACCTGAAATATCCGATCGGCGATCCCATCAAAGATTTGATCGTTAAACCCGATGCAGGTATACAGGCAATTAACAGTTGTGTTCTCACCCTCCCGGATGTTAAGCGAACAGATACGGGTTTGGAGTTCTCTTGGCAAACAAAAAATCCGGGCGCCTATCCTAGCTATGTTCACATCGGAAACCCGCCCGTTATCGGCGAAGATGGCATCATCTACGGTTTCTATGAGAGCCCCGATCTCGCCGATGCGCCCATAACTCCTGCAGGTGATATCGCGGAGTGGAAAACTGATGTGATTGTCCCAGCGACTGCAAAAGGCTTGTATGTCCTTGTCAGTGTCGAATCGAAACAACAACGAAACTTTATAAGTCACGTCATTGACATCACAGACAAATAACTCTTCTAACCAGAATCAGAGCAAATAGACGTGGCCCTATTGCTCTGTTCCTAAAGGCGATAGCAATTCCCGGGAGACACCCAATAATGCTTGAAACTTTGCGTGAGCAGCTTTACCAACTTCACCTTGAATTGCCGAAGAATCATTTGGTAGCCTGGACCAGTGGCAATGTCAGCGCGCGCGATGCCGATAGCGGGTATGTGATCATCAAGCCGTCAGGCATCCGGTATGAACAACTGCGCCCGGAACATATGGTAATCCTTGACCTGGACGGCAAAATAGTCGAGGGAACCCTTAAGCCATCGTCAGACACCGCCAGCCATTTGTACATCTATCGCCATAGACCCGACGTGGGCGGAATTGTCCATACACACTCTGCTTACGCGACCGCTTTCGCCGCTGTAAATAAGCCTATTCCTGTTTACCTGACCGCCCAGGCGGACGAATTTGGCGGGCCTATCCCCTGCGGGGGCTTTGCACTGATCGGCGGAGAGCAGATAGGCAAAGTAGTCATCGAGTCCATTGGAAACTCTCCGGCAATCCTTCTCAAGAATCATGGAGTCTTTACGGTAGGCCCGGACCCCCAAAGCGCGGTCAAGGCAGCTGTCATGGTCGAGGATGTGGCACACACAAGCTGGCTTGCATTACAACTCGGTCAACCGGATGAGATCGGGACGGAAGATCTCGAGAAACTTCATAAACGTTATACCCAGGAATATGGTCAAAAGACGTAAAACCCAGGTACTGGCATTCAATTACGCCTGATTAAATCTTCGAACAAGCCTATCAGTCTCTTGGCTATTTTCTCGCGGCTGAAGTTCTCTTCCAGGTATCTGCGTCCATTCATACCCATTGCCCGACTTTTTTGCGGATCACCAGCCAACTGAATAAGGGCATCGGCAAGTGCAACAGCCTGCCCAGGCTCCACAAATATCCCACAGCGAGCATCCTCAACCACCTGGCGGATGACCCCGTCTATTGCCAATGCCACGGGTCGCCCGGCTGCCATATAATCGAATACTTTGTTCGGGTATGTAGTCTTATACTCATCGAGCGGTTTCAAGATAGCGATCCCGGCATCAGCTCCTGCAAGCACAGCAGGAACATCCTGCTTGGGTACTGAAGGCACGAAGGTTACATTGGTCAAGCTATTGTCCTGGGCCTGCTTATGCAAGACAGGCTTTTCTTTGCCGTCGCCAAGCAACACGATCTGGATATTTGACGCAGAAGCACTTTGCTTGTAATAGTTTCGCAGCATCCAAAACTACGTCCAGGTCATTGGACATGCCATGTGCGCCAGCATAGAGTGCAACAAACTTGCCTTCAAGACCGTGTTCACGGCGGAAATCCGTCCCCGGATCGGTGGGATCGAACATGGCAGGGTCAGACCCATTCGGGATTAGTTCCACTCGTCGCGCGCCAAGAGCTTTCACATGGTTAACGAACCCAGGGCTATTAACAATGATCTGATCGGCACGGCGGTATAGGAATCGCTCAAGCCACTCAGAGAGTCCGATGATTACGGGGCTCTTTAGGACTCCAACGGCAACTGCGAATTGCGGCCAGAGATCCCGTACCTCGAACAGGAACTTGGCTCCCTTTAACCGCGCTAATATCCAGGCGGTCACCCCCTGGAAGATTGGTGGAGAAGTACCCCACACGAGATCCACATTCTTCACACCCAGACCAATCCAAAAGGAGGACAACATAAACGAGATAAACGCAACAACGCGATGGTAGAACGACTTGTGATGAGCGGTAAAGACTTTGGCCCGCAGAATAAGAACATCACCCTCCGTTTCCCCTCCTGCTTCTTTTTGAGACATTTTGGAGACGCTGGTTAAGGTCTGTTCTCCCGTAATGTAACTGACGGGACTGGCGATGACCGTTATCTTGTGTCCGTGTGCCGCCAGCAGGCGTGCAAACTCATAATGTCGCGTCCCTCCCGGTTCATCGAAAGAGGCAAAAGCTTGATGGATGATGAGTATGTGCATGATACCTTATTTACATTTTGAGTACTGGATGGACTGCGCACAACCCTATCCCACCCTCTTTGTGTTTTCTTCCATGGGATGGCCGGCGCACCAAACAAGCGATATTGGTATCCTGAAAATGTCAAAAGCTTAGACAGGCGGTCAATCTCCTCGAATGTGGCGTTGTCGAGCTATTTAGGAAATACAAATTCACTGACAATTGAGAAACTTTTGGCAGAGGTCACTTCAAGAGCCACTGATAAGGCAGGGATTTTTACTCCGTAGGTACGCGAGACCCAACCTTCAAAGGGGAGCGGCTGGCCCTTACCGTAGATCCGTTCGCCCGCACGGACTATAGTAAGTTTGAAATCACTGTTGGAGAGTCGCAGGTCCGGGCGTGATGAGTACCGTCACCCAGCCGTGTGGCGAATTTAATCGGATCCCATACCCAATCTTCCGCGTCTCCGGTTCCCATTCGGCGTCCATCAGCAGCCACTGCAACCGAAAGACATGCTCACCCGGAGCGGTGAAGATCATATTATCTTTTAGCACCCATCGCTCATCCGTGAACACCGTTGCCACTCGTTCATGGCGAATGCCTAGCCTGCGATAACCTTTGTGATATGCAATAACACGGCCAAGAATGTTTTCGTCGGTTTCGATCAGGCTTCTTGAATAAGCAGGGAACCAATCAAGATTGAGGAAACGGCCGCCGCGTAGTCATTTGATCGCGGCCATCTACCATCACTGTATTATGAACCCGCGTCGATACAAGCGTGTTATCCCAGGGCGGTTCCGCATTATAGAGATATGTGCCTGCATCCTGCGCGATGTTTAGTCCGCGCCACCATAGATCGAAATGCAGCTGATCCATGTGTGAAAGGCGAGACTTAAAGTGTGAGGCCCTCAGATATCCCCATGAATTCCTGGCCCGGAGATGTTCTGTCATGTAGGCGTCTGAGTCGGCCGTCCGCATGGATGGAGATAGACCAAGCCAAACAGACATCTCATCCCACACTCCCGGGGGCAATCCGGTCCGCAAAAAAGCACGGGCGGCGGCCTGCACAGACGGGCGGAAGTCGTTGAACTCAGCCACGCTCAAAGGCAGCAGCAGGGCGCCATCATTGGCACCCAGGTTCGGCACCCGCCCCGATGTAGGGTCGATCATTGAAAATAGCCAGTGCGAGGCGCGGATCACCGCCTCATGGGTTGCTGACGGCCACTGTCTGCGCTGTTTGCGCAAAATCGCATCCACCCACAATACAGTTTGAAGCATCAGCCGGTGATAGTTGGTGCTATGCTGAATATACTCGCCATACGAACTGATCTGACGTTGAAGCCCGCGATTTAGCCACAACCAACCAAGCTCGCGCCATTTGGGCTGGTCCAGCGCCGTCCCCGCTGTATAGAGTGCCGCGGCCTCAAGGATAAGATGATTATTTTCCTGTGACCGTGCATAAATAAGAGTCGGCGGTATCCGCGCCGCGTGAACAGCCAAAGACTCAGTAAGGCGGGTCTGTCGAGCGGGACTTGATGCTTCTGCCCCTTCGAATATCTGAGCTGCCCAAACAAAGGCCATGAGGCGGATCGCAACTTCCTGCCCGTTCATCCAATGGGGACCCAGGTAGGCAGGATTGCCATCCGTAAAACACTCGAAATACTTCCAAAAAGCTTCAGCGTATTTTTCTTTCCCGCTGAGGTAATATGCGCGGCCCAGGACAAAGCCCCAACCGAAGCGGGCTGGTTCCCATAAAAATTTCACGTCGGGCACCCGCGAATAGAGACTGGCAAGCAGCCGAGGATGGGATACGTAATCCGTCCAATGCTTGAGAGGCTCCTTGAAGGTAATCTCCAATGGGACCGCCTGCCCGCCGAACAGCCGGACTCTACCCGGCAACGATCTCATCGGCCTCTTTCAGAAGTACGGCCTTACCCTCCTTCCCGAGAATCTGCAGCAGCTCTTTGCGAGAGGGTAGAGAGAAAAGCGGGGTGAGAGTAGGGGACGATTGCAACTTCTCTGCTTTTGTACCTTCTATCCTTTTGTAGTGCCCAGTCCATAGCCCAAATTTATACAACGCGTTCAGAGCAAGGGGTTCGAAGCCAAGCTGGGAGAGGGCCTTGAAGCTAATGGTGAGTTGTGAGGGCATGGAGGTCGTTAACCACTGGGAGTGCGAAAAACATCAAGAAGAAATAAAGCCGTTTGGCGGAACATGAGAGGCCGGTCAGGGCTCAAACACGGAGGATGAACGCTGGAAGTATTCGATTATAGGCTTTATAGGCGGGCTTAAATCTACCGGGATTTCGGAAAGCATGAACCAGCGCGATTCTGTATGTTCATCGCTTAATCGGACCTCTCCCTGGAAGTCCTTACAGAGATAAACAACCGCAACAACGTTAACCTCATCCCCATTTGGATAGCGATAAAACTGATCCGGACCGGAGAATACATTCAGCAGAGTCATGTTTCTGACTTCCAAACCGGTCTCTTCAAGTGTTTCGCGTTTGGCTGCCAATTCGACCACTTCGCCCAGTTCCAACGAACCGCCAGGTGGCCCCCAGCACAGATTATCCACGCGTTTCAACAGAAGCAAACGATTTTCACGATCCAGAATTAAGACCGTTGCCCCAACCATGAGAAGCGGGCGGTGACCAACCAGTCGGCGTAGTTCCTCAAGGTAATTCATTTGATCTGTACAGATTGATTTTTTCGCAGCGACTCTACTGCAGCAAACGTAGATGCGGTCACGCCGAGCAATTGTTCGTAGGGAATCGGCGCTGCGCCCCCCTCGCGGATGGACTTGGCAAAGGCGATCCATTCATCCTTCCAGCCTTTATCCTGTGCCCTCTTGATTGTTTTACGGTTCCCGTCTTCGACCAACTCCAACGAGCGAAAATCATCCAGAACCGCGATCTTCCCGCCACTAAACACCTCCACGCGTTCCTTCGGGAAGGCTTTGTCCCCATTGGCAAGATAATCCACTACTCCCAGCGAGCCGTCGGGAAAAGTGAAGGTCATGGATACATTATCTTCGCGATATTTACCATTATCGGGCAAGGCGTGCGCGCTTACGCTGATCGGAACAGCACCAACGAGGTAGGTGATGAAGTCAATAAAATGACAGGCTTCGCCGATGATGCGTCCGCCACCAAGGGAGGGGTCCTGAGTCCAATGATTCAACGGGAGGTAACTGGCGTTGACCCGATAATGGATATGTAGAGGTTCGCTTCGATGTTCGAGGAACGAAGAAAGAGAGAGAGCCAGTGGTGCAAACCTTCGATTGAAGCCCACTGTGAGTAAGCCACAACCTGCCATGCGCAAGGATTTCTCGATCCTGTTGAGTTCTATAGCCCTGAGGGCCAGTGGTTTTTCGACGAAAACATTTTTGCCTGCCTTTAGGACGCTGATGGCTAAATCTGCATGTGTATTGTGACGGGTCAGGATAGCGACAGTGTTGATTTCCGGATCATTGATGATCTCTTCGCTCGACGAAGTTGCATATTTGAACCCGAATTTCCTGCCCGAATGCTGGGCATGGAGTCCCCCCGAAGATGCGATGCCGACAAAATCTATGTTTCCCGCCTTCTGGATGGCAGGCAGCAAAACGGCATTGGCAAAGTTGCCAGCGCCGAGTACACCTAACTTGACGACCGCAGTCGTCCTTTTTGAAGGAGTAAAGTATACGATCTGGCTTCCTGCTTTCCAGTCAACATTAGGATATGTCAACAGTACGCCCAGGAACGGCTCTCTTTTCTTACCTGTTATGACTTCGTAAGCCTCGGCTGCTTCTTCGATTGGGAACCGATGAGAGATCAGTGGTTTTACTTTCAGTTTGCCCGTCGCCATCAATTCGACGACTGCTTCGATATTTCGCCCCTCCGTCCAGCGTACGTAACCGATGGGGTAATCCCTGCCTTGCTCTTCATAGGAGGAATCATAGCGACCGGGACCATAGGAACGCGAATTGATGAACGATAGCTCCTTTTCATAGTAAACCTTACGAGGAATATCGAGGCCCACCGCGCCGGTCGCCACAATGCGTGCACGATCCCTGGCAAGCGCTGCGGCCAACTCCACCGGGTCATTGGAGGGCGTATCGGCACAGATCAGAACCACATCGAAACCGCGATTGGCCGTAAAAGCCATTGCTGAGTCCACCGCTTTTGAACGCACCATCGCTCGCAGCCCAAGCGAAGAAGCGAGGGCGACCCGCTTGATATCTGTGTCTATGCCGAAGACCTCGCAGCCTGCAGCAGAAGCGATTTGAGCTGCCAACAATCCTAACAAACCCAAGCCGATAACCACTAAGCGCTCCCCCACCTGCGGCTCGGCTAAACGAAAACCGTGCAGGGCGATCGCACCAAGCGTTGCAAAGGCAGCCGACTCGAAATCCACATTTTTTGGAAGGGGGGTTAGAAGGTTGCTTGGTACAACCGCATATTCAGCGTGGACAGCATAGCCGCCGCCAGCACAGGCTACACGCTGGCCGACCCTAAAACCCTGCATATTCGGACCGAGGGCAACGATGGTCCCGGCTGAGGAATAGCCGAGCGCCATGGGCTGATCCAGCCGGTCAAAGGCAGACTGCACCGTGTTGATCAAACCTTCACGGCTTGCCTTTTCAAGAACTTGTTTTACGAGGTCGGGACGCGAGCGCGCCTTGCCGACCAGGGATTTCTCGGCAAATTCGACCACCATGCGTTCGGTGCCGGCAGACACAAGGCTCGCCGTTGTTTTGACCAGCGCCATTCCGGCACGCGGGGTTGGGATGGGGACTTCTTCGACGGCAGTCTTGCCATCGCGCAGATTTTGCAGGAGTTGTTTCATAGATTAGAGAGTAGAGAGACGAGCGTTAGAAAGTAGGTTTTTGAAGCGAGGCGCAAGCCAAATGGGATAATCGAACATTTTTTTTATTGAGGAAGTCGCCCCCATCCTTCTTCAGGATGGGCGGAAATACCGAGAGAAAAGAGCCTAAGCTGGGAGCCAATTTTTGATTTTTCCTGAGGGGGAAGCGAAAGCAAAACCTGCCCATAGATGCTTGGGGCAAAGCCTTTCGCAAGTAACCTACCCTACGACCTTTTCAGATAATTTATGTTCGCCAAATCTTCAAACTTTTATCTATCCGCTAAGCGAGTATACCTTAACTCCCCATGTTATAATCTGGCCCATTAATCCAAGAAAGGGATATGTCTGTGGCTGACCTTCGTGTTCAGAGATATGCAAAAATCCTGGTTGAGCACTCTGCGCGTGTAGAGCCTGGCGATCGTATACTGATCGAAGCGACCGTTGCCGCCGAACCGCTGGTCCGGGAAGTCTTCGTCCAAATCCTGGAACGGGGCGGGATCCCTCATCCGATGATCGCCCTGCCCGGAATGATGCCGTTCAGCCAGGACGAAACCTATCTTGCCTATGCGAAGGAAACACAACTGGATTTTGTGCCAACTTTCTACAAGCTGGCCTACGATCAGTTCGAAGGTCGCATCCGCATACATTCAGCCACCAACACTCGCGGCACGACCAATATTGACCCGCTGAAGGCTCAACGCAGAGAAAAAGCCCTAGGCTCGATCACAGAGGCTCAGATGCGCCGCGGCGCAGAAGGTAAGTTCAAGTGGGTCACTACCCTCTACCCCACTGATGGTTATGCACAGAATGCCAATATGAGTCTGAAGGAATACGAGGACTTTGTCTTTGGTGCAGTCCACGCGAATGAAGACGATCCGATCGCTTACTGGAACAGCACCGCCACCGAACAACAAAAGGCGATTGATTTTCTCTCGAACAAGACCCAGATCATTTTGCGGGGTCCCAATGTGGATCTGACTCTATCCATTAAAGGGCGCAAATTCGAGAATTCAATTGGCGTCTTCAACATGCCAGATGGTGAAATATTCACCGGCCCTGTTGAAGAATCGGTCAACGGCTGGGTGAGATATACCTATCCCGCCATTTATGGCGGGGTGGCCGTGGAAGGCGCAGAGCTTACCTTCAGCAATGGGCGCGTAGAAACCGCCAAAGCCGAGAAAAATCAGGATTACTTATTGCGAATGCTCGAATCCGATACGGGTTCGCGTTACATTGGCGAGTTCGCGATCGGAACCAACAAAGACATTAACCGTTTCACCGGTAATATTCTCTTCGATGAAAAGATCGGTGGTTCTTTCCACATGGCGCTCGGCGCGGGTTACCCTGAAACCGGCTCGAAAAACAAATCTGCCATACACTGGGATATGATCTGCGACCTGCGCAAAGATTCGGAAATATTAGCGGATAACCAGCCTTTTTATAAGAACGGCCAGTTCGTCTACAACAAATAGTATAAAGCTCTACAGTAATATATAACCCGTGGTTGAGAGCTGTTCGTTGGCCCCTCAACCACGCTGTTTAATGGCATTACCGTGCTATTCCAAGGTCCGTGCAGTTTTAGAGCTAATAATGCCCCACAGAACTATCAATCCTTCCAGCATACTCATCGATGCCGCCTCTGACGCTGGAGACATTCATCCAGCCCTGCGAGACAAGCCAGCCTGTTACGTCAGCACTGCGGACACCGTGATGGCATAGAACGTAAATCTCGGCCTCGTGCGATTTTGCAGCCTCTGGCAGAGCTTCTACGCCTTCGTTCGCCAGGCGGCTCATGGCTACACCTTCAAGTCGGCTATCAATTATTCTCGCCAGCTCCAATTCCCAGGCCTCGCGTACATCCAGCAAGACAAACTGATCGTGCGTCTGCAATTTCTTCGCCAACTCTTCGACACTGATTTCAGGGACAGGACTTGAAGACATTGTCTGCGATTCATCCTTTTGGAGTCGAGAATGGTGGATGGTTACGCGCGCCAGAATCCGCGCCGTATGGGCCTCACGTCCTCAGAGGTCATAAACGCATCTTCATCAGTCTCGTGGACAACTTGCCTGGCATGCGCCAGGTCTTTTCGCAAAATACTGGCGCTCAGGACACGCACCGAGCCGTCTTTGCCGCGTGCCGATGTCTCGGTTACACCGTAGCCCGCCTTACGGAGAGCCTTGGCCAAGGCCACACCATGGCGCTGGCTGATTATCTGCAAATTAATATGGCCGATCGCAAGCCGTTCTTCGATGATCATACCAATTACATTGCCGGAAGCAAACCCGGCAGCGTAGCCGAGTACCGTCAGAGGGTTGGTCAAATTGGAGAGCACTTTGGTGATTGCCAGGACATAAACCGCGGCCTGGAACAAGCCTATCGTCCAGACCAGGCCCTTACGACCCCGCATCATGAAAAGCATCCGCAGCGTATCCAGTGACATATCAGTGATACGCAGCCCGAAGATCATTAGGGCTCCCAGCCAGGCCGAAGAGGAGAAGAGAAAATCAAACATAGCTGCTATAAAGCCGGGACATATAACCTTTCTACATATTCTTTCACCATGCGCCGCGTGCTGAATTGCGGAATGATGGTTTTCAACGAACATTTCATTCGGGAAAGCCACGCATGTGATATTTCCTTTGAATCGCGCTCGTAATAGAGCGGGATGATCTCATTCTCCAATATGTTATACAGGTCCTCGGCATCCCTTTCATCCTGCGCCTGGGATGAATCGCTGTCCTGATCCTCGCCGATCGCCCAGCCGTTCTCACCGTCATACACTTCACGCCACCAGCCATCCAGGACTGAGAAATTCAGCGCGCCATTGATTGCAGCCTTCATACCCGAGGTGCCGCTGGCTTCCATCGGGCGGCGCGGGGTATTCATCCAAACGTCTACGCCCTGCACCAGATAGCGCGCCAGATTCATGTCGTAATCTTCAAGGAAGACCAGGCGCCCGCCCGTTTCAGCGCGCTTGATCTGCCGGTAAACCTGTTGGATCAGCTGTTTGCCCGGTTCATCCGCGGGATGAGCCTTCCCGGCAAATATGATCTGCACGGGCTTGTTCGGTCGGTTTATGATCTCGAGCAAGCGTTCAAAGTCCGAAAGGATGAGGCCGGCGCGCTTATAGGTGGCGAAGCGCCGGGCAAAGCCAATCGTCAGCGCGTAAGGATTGATCAATATACCGGAAGAGACCACTTGCACTGGATGATAGCCACCCGCAGTCCAGCGGTCGCGTACGCGCTCACGCATGTAGAAGGCCAGTTTCCTTTTGAGGTGTGTGCGGACTGCCCATAATTCATCATCGGGAATAACATCCACCTTGGCCCATAATTCAGGCTCGTCCAGGTGCTCGAGCCAGTCCGCACCAAGATATTTATCAAACAAATTACGTAAGCGACGTGCCATCCAATTTGTGGTATGAACTCCGTTGGTCACATGAGTGATCGGCACCGCTTCTTCAGCCCGGTCAGGCCAAAGGAAATGCCACATTTTTCTGGCTACCTGTCCGTGCAGTTCAGAGACGCCATTCCGCCCCATTGAATTGCGCAAAGCAAGTATCCCCATGCTGAAAGTCTCGTCTGACGGCTATTTGATGACGGGCAATATCGAAGAACTGTTCGCGGTCCAATTTCAGCTGTGGCCACATCGCGGATAGATACTTATCGACGAGCCACCGTGGGAACTCGTCATTCCCGGCGGGAACGGGTGTGTGCGTTGTAAAGATATTGCCAGACTGAGTCTTCTCGATGGCCTGCAAATAAGTGTGGCCCGCCTCCACTAGCTCGCGTGCCCTTTCCAGGGTGAGGAAGGCTGCATGTCCCTCGTTCATATGCCAGACGGAGGGGTTATACCCCATGGCGCGTAAGGCGCGCACGCCGCCCACTCCCAACAGCACCTCTTGCATGATACGGCGGTCTAGGTCAGACCAGTAGAGCCGCGCTGAAAGTTTTCTATCTGCCTCCGAATTTGAAGCCACATTCGAATCGAGCAAATACAGAGGCACACGGCCAACCCGCACTTCCCAGATCTGTAATGAAACGACGCGGTCTGGGAATTCAACTTCTACGGTCATCCGAACGCCGTTTTCCGCGGTCACGGGCAATACAGGCAGGTCCTCGTATTTCAGTGTATTGTTTATCAGATTCCTGCCAGCCGTCCTCGCTGATCCGCTGGGTAAAATATCCTTCCGCATACATAAGGCCCACGCCCACCAGGGGCAATCCCAGGTCACTGGCCTCTTTCAAGTGGTCTCCCGAGAGGACACCCAGGCCACCCGAATATATCGGCAGTGTTTCATGCAATCCATATTCCATCGAGAAATAGGCGATCGGACGATTGGTCAGTTCTGGATGCTCGAGTACCGCCCAGGATCTATCTAGCGACGAGTATGCGTCAAAGCTGGCGAAGATGCGATCATAAATCGCCAGATATTCTTTGTCCTGGGCCGCCTGATTGAGACGCGCCCGTCCAATCTCACGAAGAAAACGGATGGGATTGTGTCCAATTCTCTCCCAAAGGTCATAATCAAGGCGGCCGATGGCCCGTACCGCTTCAGGATGCCAGGTCCACCACAAGTTGTATACGAGATCACCCAGGCGTTCGAGACGCTGGGGCAAATCAAATGAGGCTGGTAGCTTGGTGCGGAACATTTCCATAGGCGCAGAATCATACCACAGGCTTTTGGACTAAAATGTAGGCATGCGAACAGCCCAGCTTTTTGTCACTTGTCTGGTAGACACCTTCTTCCCCGAGGTCGGCGAAGCGATGGTTGAGCTTCTCGGCCGCGCGGGCGTTGAGGTCGGCTTCCCGCGCGACCAGACTTGCTGCGGACAACCTACTTTTAACGCCGGACTCAGGGAGGATGCATGTCGGATCGCTAAACATACCATCCTCGTCTTTGAATCTGACCGCGGGAGACGTGGTAATGCCTTCCGGTTCGTGCGCGCACATGATTCGCCACAATTATATTGAGTTGTTCGAAAACGACCCTCTATGGCTTCCGCGTGCAAGGGCCCTGGCCGCCCGGACTTATGAGTTTACCGAATACCTCGTTGACATTTTGGGACTCACCGATTTTGGGGCATATTGGTCGGGCCCGTTGACCTACCACCCTACCTGCCATCTTCATCGCGGCCTTGGAATTGACCGCCAGCCGCGCACGCTGCTGGCAAATGTACGCGGGGCCGATCTACGCGAATTACCGGAGGCCCAGGATTGCTGCGGTTTTGGGGGAATATTTTCTGTTGAGCAGCCTGAATTATCTGCCGAAATGCTCAAACGCAAGATCAAGAATCTCGAAACCACTCATTCCCCCACACTTGTGGTCTGCGATGCTGGCTGCCTGATGCACATTCAGGGAGGATTGCATCGGCAGAAGAAATCGCAGAAGGTCGTCCATATAGCCGAAGTCTTAAATCATAGGGTCCCATAAGGATCAAGTGACCACTAATAGATTCCGACAGAGCATTCGCCTTTCCCTGGCAAACGAATCCCTCCAGGCCGCTTTGGACGCCAATGCTGAAAGGCGGGTCAAAGCGCGCATCTCCGCCTGGGACACCCTTCCCGATTGGCGTGAGCGGCGCCAGCGCGCCCATGCTGTCCGGGCCGAGGTAATTGCGCACCTGGATCAATATCTCGAGAAATTCATGGCAAAGGCCACCCAGAACGGCATCGTTGTTCATTTTGCAAACGATGCCGCGGAAGCCGTGAAAAATGTCCTGGAAATTTCTGAAAGTTCAATGCAGAGCCGGCCAGGGCGCGGTGACCATAATAAGGACCTTGAAGCCCAAAAGCCTGCACCGGCAGATCCCATCTTATTTGCAAAATCCAAATCCATGATCTCCGAAGAGATCGAACTCAATCACGCACTGGAAGCACAGGGGCATCGCGTGGTCGAGACCGACTTGGGCGAGTTCATCGTGCAACTCCGTGGAGAAAAACCCGCTCATATTATTACCCCAGCCGTCCATCTGCGGCGTAACGACGTGGGTAGACTTTTCCACGATAAACTTGGCATTCCCTACACGGAAGATATCCAAACACTGACCGCAACCGCCCGCAAAGTCTTGCGTGAAGTATTTCTTGCGGCGGATATCGGTATTAGCGGTGTTAATTTCGGCGTGGCTGAGACGGGGACGATTTGTATTGTGACAAATGAAGGCAATGGACGTATGATCACGACCGTCCCTCGAGTACATATTGCCCTAATGGGCATGGAACGGCTCCTCCCAACTATGGATGATCTTGCGCTCTTGCTCTCGCTTTTGGCGCGCTCTGCAACAGGTCAAAAGCTTAGTGTCTACACGCAACTTATCCATTCACCACGCCGTACGATCGAGATCGATGGCGCAAACGAAAGACATCTCGTAATCGTAGATAACGGCCGTTCGCGTCTTCGCACCTCAAAGATGTTTGAAGCCCTGTATTGCATTCGCTGCGGAGCATGTTTGAATGCCTGTCCCGTTTTCCGTGAGTTGGGCGGTCATGCCTACGTAGGCAAAGATGGTTCAATTGCCCCTTATCCTGGGCCAATTGGCTCTATCGTTTCGCCCGGTCTGTTGGGATCCGAACAATTTGGTCAGCTTGCCCAGGCATCTTCCCTATGCGGCTCTTGCAAAGATGCTTGTCCGGTCGACATCGATCTGCCAAGGCTATTAACAAGGGTCAGAGCCGGAGAGAAGAAGGGCGAAAAGGCCAACGAAGGTATCGGCCTTTCCTCTCCAAGCAAGATCGGTTTGCACCTATATGGAGTTGTTGGCTCGTCATCAAGGTTATTCTCGATGGCACAAAGATTGGCTGGGTTGGGAGCCAACCTTGTCTCTCCGTTTTCTGAATGGATAAGGTTACCCAGCTTCACAGGCTGGGGCGCCAGTAAGGATTTTCCTCGCCCGGTAATAAAAACTTTCCGGATGAGATTTCGTCCAGAAGCTGAACTGTCCCTTCCACCTGCTGGGCAGGAGAAGATTACGGGAAATCAGCACGAAGATGGAAAGCCGGAAGAAGAAATTAAGCTCAATGAGAATCTGGTCGTGAGATTTATCCGCGAACTGGAGGCCGTAGGAGGACACGCATATCGTGTATCTGCAGAGAGTTTAACAGGTACTCTGATAGCCCACCTTAGGGAGCGCCAGCTTTCATCAGCGCTAATTTGGGAAAAGGTTCCCTTCCTGGACGAAATCCAATTGACCCAATCAGGTATAAGTTTGCACTTGGAAGCGGATCCAACGAAAAAAGCGGGCATAACGGGCGCCACGGCAGCGATCGCCGAAACCGGCACACTGGTAATTTCATCAGGGAAAGGCCAGCCTTTGAGCACGTCCCTATTCCCCGAAACCCATCTGGCAGTGATTAGCTCGTCTCAGATAGTAAACTCCCTCGAAGAGGCCCTGCGATTGGATGTCGTGCGAGCCGCTTCTTCAAATGCGTTAGTCACAGGGCCATCACGTACTGCCGATATCGAGATGACTCTGAGCATCGGTGTGCATGGCCCCGGCGAGCTGATAGTCTACATAGTAGAATAATAGACTCATGAACCTATATCCCTGCAAATAAAGAATGCGAAGCCAGAACGGGAAATCAGAGCATTCCTTCAAGCTTCTAAGGGTGATATTCCTCCCGGCACGTGAAAAGTGATTACCCTTATGCGCTTTCATGCTATAAAGTCAATCAAAATCGCCTTGAATTGACGGTCTGTACGCCTGGTGATACAATCTCGCCCGCTTGCGGTGGAAACCACATGAGCCCCCATCGTCTAGTGGCCCAGGACGAAGCCCTCTCAAGGCTTAAACTGGAGTTCGAATCTCCATGGGGGCACTACCCGACGCCCTGCCTGTGCAGGGCTCTTTTTTTTAGGAGCAGGTATGCACGAAAAAGCCAGAAATTCTTCAACGGGATATTTGATCGGTCTCAGCGCAACAGTCTTCCTCTCTTTCACAGGAATTCTGATCAGCTATCTGAACCGGATTTATAGCTTACCGTCGTTGGTGCTCGCGTTTTGGCGTGATTGCTTTGTGGCTCTTGGCCTGATCATTGTATTTTCCTTATTCAGCCGAAATCGCTTTCGCCTTGATCGCTCGCTCTGGGCATTCTTCATCCTCTACGGACTGACCCTTTCGCTCTTCAATTCCATGTGGACCTTCTCGGTTCAATTCAATGGCGCGGCCATCGCAACGGTGCTGGCATTCAGTTCCCCGGCAATGACGGCAGTCCTGGCGCATTTCATCCTCAAAGAACAGATCAATGGCGTCAAATTGTCATCCATTCTTCTGAGCCTGCTCGGCACTGTTTTGGTCTCAGGAGCCGTCGATCCATCGGCATGGAAAGTCAATGCTTCAGGAATTGTCTTCGGCCTCCTTACGGGACTATTCTTTGCCTGTTATACACTAATGGGCAAGACTTCTTCGAACAAATCCATAGATCCATGGACGACCATGCTTTATGGGTTCAGCAGCGCTGTATTCTTTCTCTTTCTTTTCAACCTGGTTATGAATGTTGCCGGGAGGCAAGCCTCTTTTTGGAAATTTCCTCTGGCTGGGAACTTCGGTAAGCGGATGGGCGATTTTGCTGTTCCTGGGCGTCGGGCCAACAGTAGGCGGCTTCGGACTCTACCTGATGAGTTTGGGTTATTTACCGGCAACCATCGCAAACCTGATCGGGGCACTCGAGCCTGCCTTCACGGCAATCTGGGCGTATCTGATCTTTCATGAACAATTGACGGTTGTCCAATTGATCGGGAGCCTGCTCGTTTTTGCAAGTGTGATCCTTTTGCGTCTCGGTGAGAGCCGCGGAAAATGGGTAAGCCCGTCGCCAGCAGAGATATCTTAACAATAAAATGCCGGAGAAACAGATGGCTCCGGCAAAGGATCAGTGGGTATTTGCCGGGTTTAGATCATTTCATAGGCGGTCTCACCGTGCAGGGCCTCGTCTAAACCGTTCTCCTCCTCTTCAGGGCTTACCTTGACCGGGGTGAACTTATTAATGACCCACAGCATGGCGTACGAAGCACCAAAGGCGTAAACAGAGGAGCCGGCAACAGCGGCCAGCTCTTTCAGGAAGAAGGTGGTGTTGCCAAGCAATAAGCCGTTAGAGCCGGTCGCGTTTACAGCCAACTCTGCAAAGATGCCCAATGAAATGATGCCTAGTAATCCTCCAACGCCATGCACTCCCCAAACATCCAGGGCATCATCCAGCTTCATCCGACTTCTCAATGAAATAGCGAAGTAACAAACCACCCCAGCTGCACAACCAATTATCACTGCACTCGTGGGAGTCACATAACCGGCCGCCGGGGTAATGGTAGCCAAACCGGCTACCGCGCCAGTCAGCAGGCCCAAAAACTTGGGTTTCTTTTCAAAAATCCAGGCCATGATCATCCAAACGAAGGCCGCGAAAGAAGCAGCGATATCTGTGTTAAGGAATGCCGTAGCCGTAACAGCGTCCACTCTCAACTCGCTGCCAGCATTGAAGCCGTACCAACCGAACCAAAGGAGACCGGTCCCTAAGGCCACCAGCGGAATGCTATGTGGACCTTTATCGGGGAACATACGCTTACCTACAAAAATTACAGATGCCAATGCCGCCATCCCGGCAATATTGTGTACAACGATTCCACCTGCAAAATCCAGTACACCCCACTTCTGAAGCAAGCCACCACCCCAGATCATGTGAACCATGGGGAAATAGACCAGGATCAGCCAGGCCACCAAAAAGATTAAATATGCCGTAAAACGCACGCGGTTCGCGAAGGCCCCGGTAATCAAAGCCGGGGTAATGATGGCGAACATCATCTGATATGCGATAAAAACAAACAAAGGAATTTGGGCTGTACTACTGAAGGCTGAGGTGACGTCAATGCCACGGAGGAAAGCGTGGTCCAGGTTGCCTATCACTCCACCGGGGTTCCCGCTAAAGGCAAGTGAGTAGCCAACGGCATACCAGACCACGGTCGTCAAGCCCATAGAGACGAAGCTCTGGAGCATGATAGTGAGCACATTTTTGCGCCCTACCAACCCCCCATAAAAAAATGCCAGCCCAGGCGTCATCAACATCACCAGGCTGGTCGCGACCAGCATAAAGCCGGTATTTCCAGTATCAAACATTGCTGCCTCCACAGGAATATGATTCTTACCGGGTAATCATACCTGTCGAGACATCCCCGTTAATTTCAACATTCAGACAAAGGAATTGCAGATTAAGAACAAACCTCAATCCGGGGAAAAAACATATCCTGCTCCACGGATGGTGCGTAGAATGGTTGGACGATCCCCGTCCTCCTCCAGTTTGCGGCGCAGGCGCAGTACGTGCGGACGGACGATGCTGCAGGATTGTATTTCATCAAGGTGTTCATAGCCCAATACTGCATGGGCAATTTCCCGGTTGCTTAAGGCGTGATGAGGATGGTGGATAAAGTACGTGAGAATGGCGGCCTGGTCGACTGTTAATTCAACAGTCCGGCGCGAACCGGAACTGTGCAAATCGAAGATCAGGCAGCGCTGCTCGGGGGTCAAAAGTAATATGAGCTCCAATGGAAAACGGTGGGGTCACATCCAGCGCATCGGTAATATCAGCAGCTTCATCCGGTGATTCAGTCCGAAGCACCTTCAGAGCCGAATCAAGGGCCGCGATCATTCGCTGGCGCTGGAGCAGGACGGCCTCCCTGCTCTTTTAATTCCTCGATCAATCTCTCTGTGTGGCGGGCCTGAAGCAAAAGCTGAACTCGCTGCCGTAATACCAAAGGGTGGATCGGGCGGGTTAATATATCGGTAATACCCAGCTTGAAGCTCGGTTCAATCCAGTGCGTTCCATACTGATCAAGGATCAACAAGGTAGGTAAAGGCGCCAGCTTACCTAGTGCCTGTATCTCCCGAATAATGCTCTCCAATTTGGGCAGAGCCTCAGGCGAGGAATAAGGGAACCAGATAATGCCCAAATCTGGTTCAGAGCTCAAGGCAGGCAGGGGCGGCGTAAGCGACAGCACCACCTGCAATTGATATCCTTCGGCCGCCAGGGCCGGCTTGAGCCGTGCCGCCTTTGCCGCTTCGTCAACCACGATCAGGATCGAATGCGGAGTTTCAGAACTTGGTGAGGTCATATTTAAATGGTTTATCCCGTTGGCCAGACATGGGGATCGACTTAAGTTCAGTTTAGTCGAGTCAGCCGAATTCAGGCGAGTGCTATTTATCCTCCCTTCCGGACGTGATTTGTCATACTGAAAAACATCGTTACCTATCGGCAAAAATTGTTGTAGAATCACAAGACAGAGATATCATATGCCCAACTCAGCACAGACAAAACCCGGATATCGGCGCAGCTTACTGTTGGCACTTCTTATCGGCGGCCTTCTGCTCATCCTCACACTTTGTGCAGGACTCACGATCAGCCCCGGTCTTGCGAGCGCGCTCGTTGGGGATCCTTCCCCCACCGCACGCCCCCTCTCCTGGTCGGTGGCAGTGATAGCCAAGCCAACCTATACACCTTCGCCCGTCCCTACGGTGGCGCCCACTCAGAGCGATCCGCCAGCCAGTGAGCCCACAACCGCGGGCGCTTCTCCACAAATTACCATGAGGATTGTGGAAGATTCAAGCGCTGCCGCACCTATTGCGCAAAACCCTTCTCCCACTACGCTGGATGCAGGGCAGAGTTATTCGGGAGGTAAATACATCCTGGTTAGTATTTCTCAACAACACTTGTCCGCTTACGATAACGGCCAGCTTGTCTACAGTTTCGTGGCTTCCACCGGAATGGGCAATTCGACACGTGTTGGTAAGTTCAGCGTGCTTGATAAAATCCCGAATGCTTATGGTGCAACGTGGAATATCTGGATGCCTAACTGGCTGGGAATTTACTATGCCGGCAGCCTGGAAGACGGCATTCATGCCTTGCCAATTCTTCCGAGCGGAGATCGCTTGTGGTCAGGCTATCTTGGAACGCCCATCTCCTTCGGATGTGTAGTACTGGGGATCGATGAATCCTTGCAGTTATACAACTGGGCAGATGTGGGAACGCCGGTCGAGATCCAACGGTGAGGGGTAGAACTTTCCTGGTTCATCCATGTTAGGCAAAACAGACATGGCCCATATCCTGGTGGTCGGAAGCCTCAATGCAGACCTGGTCGTGCGCGCTCCGCGCTTCCCCGCTCCCGGCGAAACGATTCAGGGCGAAGACCTTGTCATCTTCCCGGGCGGAAAAGGAGCCAATCAGGCCGTAGCTGCAGCCCGGCTGGGTGGCCAAGTTGCAATGATCGGCCGCGTCGGGCGCGATGCCTTCGGTTCCGCACTCACTGAAAATCTCAAACAAAATAAGGTAGATGTGAGTCGTGTAATATGCGATGAAACAACGCCGACCGGCACAGCCGTTATCGTTGTCGACGCACAAGGCCAAAACAGCATTGTGCTTTCGCCTGGCGCAAACGCCAGGGTCAGCCCCGCGGACATTACCCCCGACACTTTCGCAGATTCAAGCCTGCTCCTTCTTCAATTCGAGATCCCCATCGAAACCGTAATCCACTCCGCAAGTCTCGGAAAGGAAAAAGGGCTGCGTATCTTGCTCAACCCGGCGCCGGCGCGTGCAATACCAGATGAATTGTTAATGGCGGCAGATTTTATTCTCCCTAACGAAACCGAGCTCGGCTTATTGACCGGAATGCCGGTCGGCGATCTTGGCTCCGTCGAGGCGGCCAGTCGTTCACTGGTTGCGCGCGGAGCCCAAAATTTGATAGTAACGCTGGGCGAGAATGGTGCTCTGATCGTAAATAGAGTTGGTGCAAGACACATTCCCTCTTACAAGGTCAAAGTTGTAGATACCACGGCTGCGGGCGATGCGTTCGTCGGCGGATTGGCAGTTGGAATATTGAAGGGAATTTCGCTTGAAGATGCCGTACAATATGCCTGTGCCTGCGGCGCTCTGGCCGTAACAAAATTTGGCGCACAGCCTTCTTTACCCACGACAGGCGATGTACAAAGATTATTGGAACAGAAAGGATGAAATCCTGCCCGGTTGCAGGGCCAGGGTTTATTTCCACCTAGACGACTCTAAAGGCCGTCTTTATTGATTAACATGGATCAAAAACACATTCTCTTCGACACCGATCCCGGAATAGATGATTCTCTGGCGATCCTGCTTGCGCTGGCTTCACCGGAACTCAAAGTAGAGGGCGTGAGCGCGGTACACGGAAACTGTTCAGTTGACCAGGCAACGACCAATGCCCTCTCAGTGTTGGCGCTTGCTGACGCGAGCCATGTCCCGGTTTCACGTGGGTTCGAGTTGCCCCTGGTTCAGCCCTCCCTGCTCGCACCGGAAACACATGGTAATACCGGAGTCGGTTACGCGATATTGGCTCCGCCGGAAAAAAAGCCTGTCGTTCAACACAGCGTTGACTTTCTGATCGAGAATATCATGTCCGCACCGGGCAAAATAACACTGGTGTGCATCGGTCCGCTAACCAATGTCGCTATAGCTATCCGTAAGGAGCCGCGTATCCTTCAGGCAGTTAAAGAGGTTGTCATTATGGGAGGCGCGATAAGACATCAGGGCAACACCACTCCACTGGCTGAGTTCAACGTATATGTGGACCCGCATGCCGCGCATATGGTCTACCACAGCGGTATGCCAATTACCCTGGTCCCATTGGATGTTACTTATCAATGCATTTTGACGAAAGAAGACGTAAGGCGTCTTCAAACAATCAAATCTCCCATCTCCAGGTTCGTAGCGGACTCCACTCGCTTTTACATGGAATTTCACGACGAGTATCAGAAGATCGAAGGCTGTATCATTAACGACCCGCTGGCTCTGGCGCTTACATTTGCGCCCGAGTTATGTGATTACGAAGAACATTATGTGGACGTGGATATTTCCGGCGGCGTATCGATGGGCAAGACCTACGCGGATTTTTACAAGCTGACCAAACGCCCGGCCAATATGAAGGTTGCGCTGGGAGTGCGAGCCAGGGATTTTATCGAATTATTTCTGGAACGAGTTGAAAACTTGAGTAAAGCCATTCCAGAGTAGGAGGTTTGCTCTAAAGTATCAAAACAGCTCCATCATTTCGTTCAGTATGTATGCATTTTATTATCCGATTCATTTGGAAAAGGAGAATGAGAGATGAAGCTGGTTGATTGGATCAAGAAAGATTTCAATACAATGACCTGGGTATTAATACCCGTCGCCATTGCCATCAACGTGGTGATCGGCGAGATCGTGGCCCTGCTCAAGCTGCCGGTCTACCTTGACTCGATCGGAACCGTTCTTGTTGCTGCATTGTGTGGCCCGTGGGCAGGCGCACTGACGGGCGCTCTCTCGAACACGATCTGGGGGCTGCTGATCGATCCTAACGCCTTGCCATGGTGGCCGGTTGCGCTCTTCATCGGGTTTGTAGCCGGTTGGTGTGCACGAGGCGGACTCTTCAAAAGCTGGTGGAAAGTGGCTATCGCCGGATTCCTGGTGGCATTGACCGCCGCGCTGGTGTCAACGCCTATTTCGGTTTATATCTACGGCGGCATCACGGCCAGCGGGTCTTCCTTCCTTACCGCCTATCTACTCCAAACCGGACAAAGCCTCTTACCGGCGGTGTTGATTACCAATAATATCGTGGAGCCCTTCGACAAAATCTCCACCAGCCTATTGGCCTTTGCCATCATTCAAGGGCTTTCTACGCGTTTCCTGGCACGCTTCCCCCGGCCTGAGAACGTGCAGACCGATGGAGGCATCACTCGTACTCAAATTTATGTTGCGGTGGGTGTCGTCATCGTCGTGATCGCCTTCTATATTTTGGTGATAGCGAAACTAGTGAGCCAGTAACCTGCTTTCCTCGTCCCGATACTTCTCTCACCCGAGAAGGATCGGGAGAGGGAGATCAACTTGCACGAACGACTTTCCTTTTACATAAAGCGTAATAGCCCGCTGCACGATCTTAATCCATTGACAAAGCTGTTTCTGGCCTTTGGTTTGACCTTCATCAGCTTCTTAAGCCCGTGGTATTGGACCCCGCATTTGGTTATCTTGCTGGTCATCGTCCCGTTGAGCCTTTTGGGTAGAGTTCAGCAGGAATTTTTTGGAACGGCCCTCCGACTGATCCTGCCCGCCACAGTCTTTCTCTTCATCATGCAAGCGCTATTCCAGCCCAATGGGAAGACGATCATTTTTGAGATATGGTTCCTGCATGTTACCAGAGAGAGCCTGTCCTTTGCTTTTAAAAACGCCTCACGCATATTTGCCATGATCTCCTCATTTACCATTTTTCTGCTGACCACTCATCCGAGCGAACTGATGAGTGACCTGACCCGCCGCGGCCTGCCTAGTCAGTTTGCCTACGTTATTATTTCAACCATTCAAATCATCCCACAGATGCAATCGAAAGCGCAGACGATTATCTCCGCTCAACGTTCGCGCGGCCTGGACACAGAAGGAAGTTTTTTCAAGCGTATCGGCGCCCTGGTGCCGCTTGTTGGCCCGTTGGTGTTCGGCTCGCTTGTTGAAGTGGAAGAGCGCGCCATCGCCATCGAGGCACGCGGTTTCACGTCCACCCATCAAAAAACATCCCTGCAGGAGATCAGGGATAACGGCTTCAACAAAGCCTTGCGCTGGCTCCTGGTCTTGATCGCCCTGACCACCATCGCACTCCGGATTTGGGTATCTAGATAAGCCCGCCGGACGGGCCCAAGGCCCTCGGGAGCAATAGAACAATATGGCTGTAGTAAACCTCAAGCAGGTCACGTATACATATCCGCTAACCGATGTTCCCGCACTTTCGAAAGTGGACCTTCAGGTCAAAGAAGGTGAGTTCCTTTCCATCATTGGCCCGAATGGCTCAGGCAAATCCACGCTGTGTTATACGATCGCGGGCTTTATCCCCCATTTCTTCAAAGGCCAACTGGACGGGAGAGTTGAAGTTGCCGGTATCGAGACGGGTTCATCCACGTTGAGCGAATGGGTCTTAAACGTCGGGTTGGTTTTCCAGAACCCTTTCAACCAAATATCCGGGGCAAAGTACACTGTCTTTGAAGAGATCGCATTCGGATTGGAGAACCTTGGAGTGCCACGCGACGAGATCAAATCACGAGTCGAACAAGCCCTTCTGCTCACCGGCATCCACGATTTGGCCGACCGCTCCCCATATTCCCTGTCAGGAGGGCAACAACAACGCGTCGCATTGACCTCGATCCTGGTCATGGAGCCAAAGGTGCTTGTTCTGGATGAGCCAACTTCGCAAATGGACCCCATTGGAACTCGAGATGTCTTCGGTGTGATCCGCTCGTTGGCCGGACGCGGGATAACAGTGGTGATGGCTGAACATAAAGTGGAATGGGTGGCCGAATTTGCAGATCGGGTTGTTGCTCTCCATGAGGGCAAAGTCCTGTTGGATGGCAAACCCAGAGAGGTCTTAACCTCGGGAGAGTTGGTAGGCCGAGGTTTCGGGATTTCACGCTACACATCCACGGCCCGCGAGGCTGCAAAACGCGGCTTTTGGCCCAAAGACCTTGAGCTGCCTGTGACCTTGGACGAGGCAGCTCAAGGATACAAAAAACATATCCCATGAACATCGAAGTTAAAGATCTCGACTTTACTTATCCCGCAGGTGTGACGGCGCTGCAAGGTGTATCCCTGGCGATCCAAAGCGGCGAACAAGTGGCGATCGTCGGTCAGAACGGTTCCGGGAAAACCACGCTGGTCAAACATCTGAATGGACTGCTGCAACCTACCTCAGGCTCCATAATGATCGGCGATTGGGATACACGAAAAGTCACAGTAGCAAAGCTGGCCAGGCGGGTCGGTTACGTCTTTCAGAACCCGGATGAGCAGTTATTCTGCCGAACGGTGGGAGAAGAAATTGCCTTTGGTCCCCACAATTTTGGATTTGAGGCGCAAAAAATAGAAGGTCTGGTGAATGACGCTCTTCTATTGGTTGAATTGGGCGACAAAAAAGATGTCAACCCCTATGACTTGTCCCCCACCTGGCGCAAAATGGTCGCGCTGGCGTCCATCATCTCCATGGACACAGACTGCGTTATATTGGATGAACCCACAACCGGTCAGGATGCTGCCAATATCGCCCGCATCGCTCACGTCGTTGGGGAATTGCGCAAGCGCGGAAAGACGGTCATAACCATCACTCATGATATTGACTTTTGCGCAGAGAATTTCGAGCGCGTGATCGCCCTTTCCAAAGGGCGGATTCTGTTGGATGGCCCGGCGGGGAGTGTATTCGGGCAGGAAGAGATCCTTGCCCAAACCTACGTTGAACCACCGCAGTTGACCCGGCTAGGGAAAAGGCTGGGGATGAAGGAAACAGTTCGGAATCAGGAAGAGTTTTTGGGCGCGCTGGAAAAATAGACCTTACCGGGGAGACGCCGCGGCTCTGAACATCCTTCCGGGTTGGACAGGTTGATCCTGGAATATCAGCGGGGATAAATTACCAATTCTGCATAACCCGAATCATTTTGCAGTTCTTCCCGTTTAAAGGTAATATCTTCAAATACGCCAAGTACGATCTCTGCGGTAGTGTAGATCTTACAGCCCGGTTCAAGATGCCCCCCAATTGTTTTCCCTTCGTTATCCGATATCGAGATATGCAAGTGGGAGCCGTTGGCTGAAACGGTCCCCGTCAATGAGACGATTTCGAAGTGGCCCTCATAATCCGAGGCGCGCTGACGGTTGGCCAGGCGCAGCGTTGCGTGGGTGAGGCTGCCAACAGAACAGAGTACGCAGCCCGCACTGACCATCTTCCCTGCCACAAATTGCCCAATTTCATCCAATAGGTCCATTCCCGGCTTCAAGCGAAAAGTATAAGTAATCATGAAAAAGCCTCCTGATTGAACTCAACAAACCGAAGAGTAATGTGTAAGGAGTCTTTTTTTGGGGATGCACGCCCTAGGCCGGGCGACCCCAAAATATAAAGTTCTTCAACCTGTGATTGCTAAATGCATAATTATAAAAGGAAGTGCGCCTTCCGGCGCGCTTCTTCATCTAATCAATTCCGCTGCCATGACAGTTGTACGATACACTGCCTGGGGTAAGAATCTGCAAAGGCCAGTTTTCATCAATAACGCGATATTTCCCTAGCTGAGCCTTTACCTCCTTCATTGCCGTTTCCGCCTGCCATTTGGATAGGGTGAAAGACTGCCAATCCTCATCGTTGCGCGTGGTTACCGATTGCAGGCGACAAAACAATACAGCCCCGATCCCGTCGCGTGTTAAACCCGGCAAGGCGGTGGATCGGAAATCATTTACAAGAACCGGGACCGAATCATCCGATAACGAAACGAGGTAAGCTACATCGAGCCCCTGCCCTTTCGTAGCGCGATTCACATTCTCTTGGACTATAAAACCATCCACGTTCAGCAGACTTAAGGAGGCGGCAAATCCGAGTGTGGCAAACAGCGCGGCAGCAGCAAAGGCACGTTCCCGATGGATGAGTTCCAATATGATGACCGCCCCTAACAATACTCCGATCCAAATCAACGCTATATGTGTATAAGTTCGCAGGCGCGAAAAACCATAAGCAGCTTCGTAGAGAACCAGGCGCTGATAAGCCGATACCAGCATGATCATTACCAGGACTACAACGGCGGCACTCAACCCAGAAAAGATACGGCGCTGGTTATCATTCTTTCGCTGAGCTGCGGCGTTCAATGCGAGGATCATAAGCAAGCTAAAAAAGGCAACAGCCAATAATTCCCCAAAGCCGCGCCGCGCATACTCAGAATAAGTGAAGCCTGCGAAATTGATATTGGCCTGTCCCCCAAAAAAATACCGAAACTGGATGGCGACAAATGCAGCAAAGAGGAGTGCTACGCTTCCCAGCACAACCGTCGTTTCTGTAAAACCCAAAAAGGGATTGACCAGGGGTTTTTCTTCACCGAGCAATTTCTTATCTTTGCTTTGAACAGAGGCATGGAGAAAAACTCCCGCCAGTAAATACGCGCCGGCTAGGATATAAACAAGGCGGAAAATATACTGCGGCAAGTTTTCGAAGCGAAAGAACTTGAGGAAGACGCCAACCTGATGGCTGAAAATCACATCCGCAGAGGCCAGCAAAGAGGCGAAGATCGCAACGATTGGTAATGCGATCACAATGCCGCGCAGAATGGGCCAGGGATTGAATTTTTTCGTCCCTACGCCGCTCTCGGCCTGCTCACGTTTAAGTTCAGCGCTGAAGGAGATTGGCCGCGCGACCATTCCGCCAGCCAGTTTGAAGAGGCCGCTTACATAATCAGCCAGGCTGTACCGGAGCCAACGGCCTCCGAGAAATGTCATCGCCAGCACGCTCATAAGGAATAAAGTGCTAACAATGCCAAGGAATAACGTCATTGGCTCTGCGCGGACAAAGGTAACCGCTGCGAAAAACAAGACCAATAGAATCAGCCACAAGGTGCTTCGCGCGGGCTGGTTCTGATCCATCCCTAGGACAAACAGTCCGCCTATCAGGCAAAGCAGGGTATAGAGTGCGAAGTTGAGCCCAATCGGTTTCTGCCAGAAAAGGAAGTCTAGCAGCCAACCAAGAACAACGACGGTGATCCAGAGCACTTTCGGATTTCTTTTCATCACTGGCCTCCTGAATAGACTTTCCCCAGAATAGCAGGGGAAGGCTTGCGGAGTCTCTCAAAGACTATCACAATTCCCGCTTCGATTACAGTTTCCTTATAATCTAATTCGGGCTATTGACATCCAATTCAAGATATGTAATACTTCCACCATTGCAGGGAGGATCACAATCAAATGCCATCCTATAGAAAGGAGGAGGTGATGTCCAACATGGATAGTAGTATCAAACTCAGCGCTGTGGCATCCCTCCTCAATTAATTAGGAAGCCACAGCGCCCACGAGTGCCGTCCTTATGGACGGCATTCTGGTTTTTTTGCCTCCCCTGGCCCTTCGGCGTGGCATTTTCTTGCATTTCCAAAACATTGCCCATATAATCATAACTATGTTGGAACAAAGGCCTGTTTCTCTGTTGCATACTCTGATCAAATGGTTTGTTCCCATTGCAGCCTTGATCGCCCTTGCGGGATGGATTTACATTGCTCCTCCAGGCCTGATGGGCAAGCTGGATGCCATAGGTTACGCAGTTTGCCATCGCCTCGATTCGCACTCACTTCACATCGGAAACATACAAATGCCTTTGTGCGCTCGCTGCACTGGCGAGTTCAATGCCGCAGCCATTTGCCTTGTATTTCAGGGTTTCGTCAGCCGCAAGCGCAGCAAACTTCCAAACCGAGGCATCCTGGCCGTGCTGATCCTTTTCTTCCTGTCTTTCGCCGTTGACGGATCAAATTCCTACCTGGCATTGATGAAAACAACCTACCCTGGGGCATTCAGCAATATTCCGAATCTATACGTGACTGACAATACGGCCAGGGTCTTTACCGGAAGCGGAATGGGGATAGCCATGGCCAGTGTTCTCTTCCCGCTGTATAACCAGAGCATCTGGCGGATGCCCGAAGATAAGCGCACGCTTGGAATGGCCGCGATTCGGTCTGATGGTCGGGATTGTGCTTCTGTTTGATTTCGGAATGTTGACCCAGAACCCGATTATTCTGTATCCTGTTGCCATCCTTAGCACTGTAGGGGTGCTTGCGCTCCTGAGTATGGTTTTCAGCATCGTCTGGATCATGATAATGAAGCAGGATAATGCCTTCGATCATATTCGCCAGCTATGGCTGCCTGCCGTGGCGGGGTTAACCTTAGCCTTTCTCCTTATATTAAGCATTGATCTTTTCCGGTTTAATCTTACACATACCTGGGGTGGTTTCCCTGGAATAACCGGCTAGGAGAGCACATTTTCGTGGAAGCATTATTCAGCATCTTTTCCGCTTTTGGGTTATCGGCTAGCGCCGGTCTCAACGCCTATATACCCTTGCTCGTGGTAGGCGTACTCGCACATTACACGGACCTTATCAAACTCAACGCGCCCTGGGATGCGCTCGCCAACCCATGGATTCTGATTTTGCTTGGAATTTTATTAATCATAGAAATGCTGGCTGACAAGATTCCGGCGGTTAATCACATCAATGATTTGATCCAAACCTTCGTAAGACCCGCGGCGGGCGCTGTGGCCTTCGCGGCCAGTACAAATGTAGTTCACGGTATCAACCCTGTTCTGGCCCTGGCCTGCGGACTGCTGGTAGCAGGGAGCATTCACCTGGCAAAATCGGCGGCTGTGCGTCCGTTGGTTACTGCTACCACAGCCGGTGCGGGAAATATCCCCGTGAGCGTTGCCGAGGATGTCCTGTCTACCGCGGTTTCCTTCCTTTCCATTCTCGTCCCACTCACTATCGCAGTTTTCGCAGCTATTCTGATCATCTTTCTGTTATGGTGGTGGGCGCGTCGAACCAGCAAAACCGAGTCAGTTTGAAGACGGCATGCGATTCTCACCTCTGGAGGAAATATGAAGTTATAGGCAAACAGTCATAATTTTATGTCGTCAAGCACACCCAATTCCACAAAATCCAAGTCGGAAACTAAAAGGAGAAGAGAAAATGAACCAAGATATGTCGTCAGCCCCAGCACCCATGCCCCAGGAACCGAAAAAAAGCAATACACCGATCATTATCGCCGTGGTGGTCATTGTGGTGCTATGCCTCTGCTGTGCGGTGATCGGGGGCGCCTATTATTTGTATCAGAATGGTGACAAGATCTTTGGCACCGGCCTTCTGCTTACCCAGTCTTTGTAACCAAGAATTCATGAACTTGAACTAAACGTCCCCCGGCCTTAGCGGGGGGTGTTTAGTTTTAATCACTTGCCTCAATTCACCAGGATCGCCGTAGCTATTTGCCTGTCTTTTGAATCCAGTTTCTGCTTCGAGTGCAGCAACTTGCTGGGGCCGCCACATAGCCTTCTTCCTCGGTGGGAGCTGGTTCGCAAGCAAACTGAGAATTATATATCAGCCTTGGATAATCATCCTCCGAGAGAACCGCTATTACCGGGGTACCGGGGGGTGATATAATAACGTAAGTTTAAGCAGAAAATCACTAGACCCCCTGTCGAAATGAATTTATGATCAAAGATTAATATATTTTTGACATAAATTAGTTTTATTGTTTATACAAGCCGCGAGAAGTATCCATCAAATGGGAGATTCGCGGTTTTATCTTAATAGGGTAGGCTTTGTCTACAATCAAAAGAAGGAGGTGGTGCCGACACCGGAGAGTTTTGTCCACCAGAAAGATTGGATCAAATCGTTTTCAACTTATGTATTTTCCGAGGAGGAAGGAACATGAATAAACGCCTATTTGCAATAATTGCGATCTTGATGATTGCGACTATGTTGCTTACGGCCTGCGGATCGGCTTCTGCACAACCTGATGTCTGCAAGAGTGATGCCTTCGGTTGTGCCGTTATCAAACCGGGTCAGACCATTAAGATTGGTATGGGTGCCCCGATGACCGGCGACAATGCGGCCTTTGGCCAGGATATTTCCCAGGGCGCCAAAATCGCAATTACCGATGCAGGCCAATTCAAGGGCTTCAGTTTTGAATTGGTGGCACAGGATGATGGCGGTACCGCAGAAGGCGGCGCGGCTGTTGCCAACAAGTTCGTATCTGATCCCACGATCGTTGCAATTGAAGGCCATATCTTCTCTGGCGCCACCAAGGCTGCTATACCGATTTATGAGAAGGCCGGACTGCCGATGATGTCACCGTCAGCTACTAATCCTGATCTCACCAAGCAAGGTTCGAAGGTCTTCAACCGGCTTGTTTTCACGGATGCATTCCAGGGAAAGTATGCGGCTACTTATTTATATAACACCCTGAAGATCAAGCAGCTGGCCATTATGCACGATGGTCAGGCGTATGGTCAGGGATTGGCTCAGGTAGTCAACGATACTTTCACCCAGCTCGGTGGAACCGTGGTTGCTTTCCAGGCAATTACTCCGGGAGAATCTGATTACAGCGCGGTCCTGGCCGATATTGCTTCGAAGAAGCCCCAGGCCATTTTCTATGGTGGATATACTGCGGAAGCCGTGGTGATCGTTAATCAGATGAAGCAATCCGGCCTTGATGGCGTGATATTCTTCGGCGATGACGGTACCTTTGGCCAGGATTTCCTGGACCGCACGGCTGCCAATGGAGAAGGTGCCTATGCCACCTCGCTCATCCCGGCAGCTTCGGATGCCAAGTCCAAATTTGACGCGGCTTACAAGACCGCCTACGGCACGGATGCCGGTAAACTGTCGCCGTATACCTGGACAGCCTACGACGCCGGCGCAGTTCTGGCCAAGGTCATCAAAGATGTTGCAATCTTAGGCTCTGATGGAAACCTTTATGTTCCCCGCGGCGCCCTGGTTGCTGCTGTACGCGGCCTCAAGGACTATCAAGGTATTGCCGGCATGGTCTCATGCGACGCCACTGGTGAATGCGCCTCCTCGAGCCCGGTCTTTGATGTAGTCAAGGATGGCAAGTGGACTGAAGCACCCAAGTAGAATTTCAGCTTAAACCGCTGGTTTAAAGCTGCCAGATCCATTTAGTGGCGGGGCAGGCTCCCTGCAGCCTGCCCCGCCATTTTTTTCGCCGTCGTACTGATCAAATCCTAATAACCTAACGATTTTATTGAAAATAATTTCAAAGGTGGACTAGGCCGGAGGGCTCATGCCGAAAAATAATCCGATTCATACCCGTAGGCGCTTGAGCACCTATCAGATTGCTCAAATCATTCTGGGTGTACTGTTTGGAGGTTATCTCATCTGGCGCGTCTACGACCTGTTTTTTGCTCATCGTATCTATGGGCCTGAAACATGGGTGCAGTTTGCGCTTGCGGGGGTTATTCTGGGTAGTGTCTACGCTATCATTGCCATAGGATATACGCTGGTGTACGGCATTCTCTTCATGATTAATTTTGCGCACGGCGATATCATGATGATTGGGTCTTTCGGCGGTTATTTTGTATTCGAGGCTCTGAAGGTCATCCCCGCGGCCACGCCCTCCAATCCCCAACTTAAATTTCTGGACGCATATCCGGTCATCTCAATTATCCTTGCTTTTGCAGTCGGGATGTCTATCGCGGCGCTGAGCGGTTATTTGTTGGAAAAAATTGCGTACCGACCGCTGCGAGGCGCGCCACGCCTGGTTCCATTGATCTCTGCGATCGGGGCTTCCATTTTCCTGGAAAACGCGGGGCAGTTGCTTTTTGGGGCCCAGCGTCGTGATTATGCCAATCCGGTTGTACTGGCGCGCGGCTCGGGCTGGAATATTCCCGTGGGTACCGGGACAGGTAGTATTAACCTATACCGGTGTTCTGACTTTTGTTCTTTCGGTTCTGATCATGATCGGGCTTTATTTGCTGGTCAAACGTACACGCCTGGGGCGGGCCATGCGCGCGGTGGCCGAGAATAAACCCGTTGCATCCCTGATGGGGATCGATGTGGATGGGGTTATCAGCAAGACTTTTATTATCAGCGGCGCTCTGGCTGGCGCTGCCGGTGTTATGTGGGGGATCCACCTGGGACTCGTGTATTATTTTGTCGGCTTCGTCCCAGGCATCAAGGCCTTTACGGCAGCAGTGCTTGGAGGGATCGGGAACATTCCTGGCGCCATGCTGGGCGGCTTGTTCCTTGGGATCGTCGAGGCGCTGGGCCCGGCTGTCTTGGGCCTCAATTTCCAGTTAAAAGATGTAATCGCTTTTGGCATCCTGGTGCTGGTATTGATCTTCCGGCCCACTGGCATCTTGGGCGAAGTGCTGAGCGAGGATAAAGTATGATGAAAACCAACTACCGCAACAGCCTGAAGGCCGGGAGCGTTTTCGGCCTTGTCACGATTTTTCTATATTTGATTGGCTTTACAGGCACGGCAGCCGACCTGATCGGCAAAGTTATTAACCTGAGTTCTGTTACCAGCGGGCTGCGTTTGACCACCGCAATGACAAACCTGATGCTCTTTCTGGCGATTAATGGGCATCCTGGCGGGTGCTAGTGGTGGTCGCAAAGATAAGGAAAGCGCTGACGCTTGGGGACCCGTACTTTTGAGGGCAACCTTAGCCGGCTTCATTCACGGGATAATGTTGGCCGCTCTGGTATGTCTGGTGGGCAGCCTGAATGCTGCAGGCATCAAAATGAGCGCTTACTTGCCGCAGGTTTTGCCTGATGCGATTCTCCAAATTTTATATAACCTGAAGCCAATCCCGGCAGCCCTATTCCATTTGAGCTTTATGACGGTCATGGGGTTGCTCGGCGGGTTGCTGGCACGCGGGGTGCTTCGCGGCTCATGGCGCCAGGCCTTCGCGGCCCGTTGGAATGGGTACTGGTCTGCCTTCATGCAGCGCCCCGGCATGGCAAAAGTCAGAGCCAAGCCGTCAAGCCGTTATATTTTCTACGGGACGATCATGTTGGTTATCCTGCTGCTGCCCCTTGTTCTGGGACAGTACTGGAACTATACGCTGGGAACGATAGGCATTTATGTGCTTTTAGGCCTGGGCTTGAATATCGTGGTGGGACTGGCAGGATTATTAGACCTTGGATACGTGGCATTCTTTGCGATCGGCGCCTATACTACTGCCCTGCTGACTTCCCCGGAACCCCACCACCTATTATGGAGCTTTTGGATTACTGTGCCCATCGGCATTTTGCTGGCGGCTATCGCAGGCGTTTTACTCGGTATCCCCGTACTGAGGATGCGCGGCGATTATCTCGCGATCGTCACGCTCGGCTTCGGTCAAATTATTGGCATCCTGCTCAAGAGTGATATTCTTACCCCATTCACCGGAGGACCCAAGGGGGTAAGCAACGTCGGAGGTCCGACCCTCTTCGGTAAACCGTTTGCGAGCGATGTGGACTTTGTGTACATGATTCTGTTAGCCGTGCTGTTGATTATCTTCGTGACCAACAGGCTCCAGAATTCGCGTATTGGGCGCGCCTGGGAAGCCATGCGCGAGGACGAAACAGTTGCTCGTGCCATGGGCATCAATATACTGACAACCAAGCTGATGGCATTTGCTATTGGCGCCGCCTTTGCCGGGTTGGGAGGCGTATTGTTCGCAGCTCGTAACCAGTTCACCGGCCCCGAGGACCATAACCTGATGGTCTCGATCAACGTCCTGTCGTTGTTGATCGTTGGTGGAATGGGCAGCATCCCGGGTGTGATCGCAGGTGCCTTCACACTTAAAGGCCTGCCGGAAATCCTGCGTGAGCTTGAAAACTATCGCGTCCTGGCTTTCGGCGCACTCCTGGTGGTTATGATGATCATACGCCCTGCCGGCTTGATCCCCTCCTCCAGGCGAAAACTGGATGTTCTTTCCAAAGAGAATGCGAACTCGGATCCGCCAGAAACTGATACTAAGAGAAATTCAACATGACAATTGCACTTGAAACACGCCAGCTCATTAAACGTTTTGGCGGCTTGATGGCGGTGGACGGGGTTGATCTGGTCATCCCCGAACATTCCATCTTCAGCGTCATAGGACCCAATGGAGCCGGTAAGACTACATTTTACAATTGCATTACCGGTTTTTATACACCGGATTCAGGCGAGATTATCTTCTATGATGATTCTCTGGTTGGGCTGACCCCGGATCGAATTACCCATATGGGAATTTCCCGCACCTACCAGAACATTCGCCTGTTCTCCAACATGAGCACCCTGGAGAACATACTGGTCGGTGAGCACAGCCGTCTACACACAAACTGGATAGAAGCCATATTGCGAACACCTCGCTTGAAAGAGGAGGAAAGGCTTGCAGTGGAAGAGGCCCGCAGGCTGTTGAATTTCGTAGGCCTTTCGGGGCTGGGCGATCAATTGGCTCGTAACCTCCCATATGGGGCACAGCGCCGGCTGGAAATTGCCCGCGCCCTGGCAAGCAAGCCCAAATTGCTGCTGCTGGATGAGCCAACCGCCGGTATGAACCCCCATGAAACGAGAGAGATGATGCACTTTATCCGCCAACTTCGTGATGAACTGCAGATAACCATTCTGCTGATCGAGCACGATATGCGTGTGGTAATGGGTATCAGCGAACAGATCGCGGTGCTGGATTACGGCGCAAAGATCGCGGAAGGCACGCCCGTCGAGATTCAACGCAATCCCAAAGTGATCGAAGCCTACTTGGGGCGCGCCGCTTCCGGCGTCAAAGAATATAGCAAGGAATAAACCATGCCGATGCTCGAGATCTCCAACATTCACACGTATTATGGAAACATCCATGCTCTAAAGGGCATCTCTCTGACCGTGGAACGAGGGGAGATTGTCACGCTGATCGGCGCTAATGGCGCCGGTAAAACTACCACCCTGCAAACAATTTCCGGTCTTCAGAAGCCACGTCAGGGCGCCATCCGGCTCGATGGCGCAGACTTAACACAGCTGAAGGCCCATGAGATCGTTTATAAAGGCGTTGTGATGGTCCCCGAAGGACGCGGTATTTTTGCACGCCTGACAGTCAGCGAAAATCTTGATCTTGGCGCCTACAGTCGCCTAGATAACAAGACCATAGGGGCGGACCAAGAGCGTGTGTTCACCACGTTTCCCCGCTTGAAGGAGCGGCAGAAGCAGGTAGCTGGGACACTTTCCGGCGGTGAACAACAGATGCTCGCGATTGGGCGGGCGCTGATGGCTCACCCCAGCCTGATGCTCCTGGACGAACCCTCCATGGGGCTGGCCCCTATCCTGGTTGAGAGCATCTTTGATACCATCCAGCAGATTAACAAGGAAGGCACCACTATTTTGTTGGTGGAGCAAAACGCGCTCATGGCGCTCTCCATCGCGAATCGCGGTTATGTGATTCAGACGGGTGAGATCATCCTCGCCGATGCTGCTGCCAAACTCGAAGAAAATGAGATGGTGCGCAAGGCGTACTTAGGCATCGAATAAACTCCGGGAACAAACACTGGAAGCGGATCTAAACTGAGTCGCATTCAACAACCTCCGGTCAAACCGGAGGTTGTTTTGTTTTGAACACATGCTGTAAATCAGCCAATGCCACCAAGGCTTGTTGTCTATCCTCCGGATCCAGGTCCAGCAGGGAGAATTCATCTTCATCCAGCACCGTTTGCTTCCCGTTTGCTGAGACCCACAGATCCAAAGCCAGGTCAACGTAGGAGATCGCGCCTTCGGTCAACACGGCCGGCCGGCCTATGTTGCAATACCATCCCTTAAGACTCTTGTCATCGCGGTCGTAAATTTCAAATATGTTGTACCAGCGATCCGTATAAAACGTCTCAATAAAACGGTCATGCTCTTTGAGTCCCACATCCATGAACGGCATATCCGGGCGGTTGAAGAAAGCTTCGAGCACTACGGCATTCGCTTCGCGGGTTAAGACATAACCCTCGTATTCCCACGTCACTTCGCCGGCCGGATCAAGCTTAAACACTTTTATAGATTCATTCATCCCAGGCACTCCACTGCGACTTTTACTTCAACCGGCTCACCGACCTTCCGGATACTTTGAGAATAGAAATATAGACCCTTGTCCAGAATGATCTTGAACTGATCCTGTTGAAACACCACGTCTGCCACATGGCCGCGGATCACGCTGCCTCCTTCGGTTTGCCTGGGGCGCGCCAGCAAATGTACCTTGTCTCCGAGCCTATGCTTGTGCTTGCACTTCAAATCAAACGTTCCGATTGCCGTGGATACGCTCCAACCGTTGGACTTGTCCAACTCGCGAATTACACACCCCCTCAAACACGTTGCCCAGTCCCAAAAATTCTGCCGCCCATACGGAACCCGGGTGCGCCCATACTTCAGAGGGTGTTCCTTCACGCACAATCTCGCCATCTCGCAACATCAAAACCCGGTCTGCGATGGTAAACGCTTCTTCCTGATCGTGTGTGACATAGATGGCAGGAATGCCGGTGGTCTTCAGTATGCTTCGCAACTGATCGAGCAAATCCTCCCTAAGAGAACGGTCGAGTGCCCCCAGCGGCTCGTCGAACATGAGCAGCCTGGGGCGAGGCGCCAGGGCACGTGCCAACGCGACGCGCTGCTGCTCCCCACCCGATAGGTCTGTAACTTTACGATGGATCAAACCCTTCATATCTACAAGGCCCAGAACTTCACTAACACGCTTCTCAGCCGTATCACGGTGCCAGTCCTTCATTTTCAACCCGAACGCCACATTATCAAAAACGTCGAGGTGAGGGAAGAGCGCGTAGTCCTGGAAAACCAGCCCAAAGTCGCGGAGATGAGGCGGAGTGGAAGCCAGGTTTTGCCCCTCCCACGACACCTGTCCTGCATCAGGCAGCTCCAGGCCCGCGATTATCCGGAGCAGGGTGGATTTACCGCTGCCTGACGCACCCAGCAAACAAATCGTTTCGCCTGACCGTACTGCAAAAGTGATGCCGCGCAAAAGAAGTTGGTCCTCATAAGTTTTATGAACGTCTATTACTTCCAAAATATCTATCATCTGCCCGGCCGAGGCGAATGCCTGCCATCAAAATTCCCCCACACCAGGCAGGCGCAGCCTCTCGATCAGCAATATCCCCAGAGTGGTAAGCGCCATGAGGACGGTCGCCATTGCCATCGCCTGACCGTAATTCGACGCGCCAGGCTGGGAGAGGAACCTGTAGATCGCAATTGGGATTGTCGGATAGTCGGGACGTGAAATCACGGCTGTTGCGCCAAATTCACCTAATGAAATAGTGAATCCAAAAATTGCGGCGGTGAGAGTGGCCCGCCGTAGGATGGGCCAATCCACCGTTTGCCAAACCCTCAAGGGCGAGGCGCCCAATGAAGCTGCAGCCTGGCGCAGTCGATCGGGAATGGAGTTTATTGCGGGTTGTAGCGTTCTGATCACGAACGGCAGAGCCACCAGCGTATGCGCCAGGGGAACCAGCCACGGAAAAGTGAGCCACCGGCCAAAGGCGAGGAGGAACCCCAGGCCAAGCGTTACCGCCGAACTGCCAAGTGGGATGATGAGAATGGGATCGAGCACCTTTTCAAGACGGCCTGGCTTAGCCAGGGCCCAGGCAGCCGGAAAACCCAATAGAAGCGACAACACCACGGTTGCGCCTGCGTAACCCAGCGAGTTGAGAGCAGCTTGGACCGGTGGAACATAGAATATTGAGTTTTGGCGATTGATGAATAACTCCGCATAGTATTCGTCTGTAAGGCCGGTTGGAACCGGACCCCGCTGGCCTCGATCTGCATCGAGGCGGGAAACCGATCTAAGCGGGAGAGCGAGCATGGGCAGGATGAAGAAGGTCAGCAGGAGGATGAGCATGAACGAAACGAAAAGCTTTTCGCGTGCAGCATTTGGCCTGTGCAGGTTGCTTTCTGCAGAGCGTGGCGCGGTTTGGACTGTGGCACGGGTAGAAACACGCGTATAAAGTATGGCGAAGGCCAGGGTACAAAGCAATTGAATAAATGCCAGCAGGGCCGCCACCGGCAGGTTGAGCATCTGCAGGGCCTGTATATAGATCTGTGTTTCCAGGGTTGCGAAAGTCGGTCCGCCCAACAGCAGGATCACGCCGAAGCTGGTGAAGTCGAAAAGAAAGACAAGTAGCGTGGCCGCCAGCAAGGATGGCAGAAGCAGGGGCAGACTGACGTTCCACCATAAACGCCTGGAGTTTGCCCCAAGTGACCGGGCGGCCTGTTCCAATTTTGGATCAAGCCGGGATAACGCGTTTCCGGCGATACGTATGACGATGGTTGTATTATAAAAGACATGAGCCAACAGGATCGCTCCCAGCGTGCCCACAAACAGTATCGGCGGCGAAGTTAATCCCAGGGTCTGCATGAGGCCGAGATTGACCCAGCCGCGTGGGCCAAGCAGCGCGTTAAATCCCGCCGCCACCACCACCGTCGGCAGCATGAACGGTACCGCGGTCAAGGCACGCAGCAAAGTCTTCCCGCGAAAGTCAAAGCGAGCAAAGAGATAGGCGGCTGGGAGCCCGATAGCAAGCGTAAGGATCGTAGAGAGAATTGCCTGGTAAAAAGTAAAAATTAAGACGTGTAAAGCAAGCTGCAGGTTGCTTGAACTGAGCGTGTCAAGGCTAAAACTGAACGCGAGAATACGAAAAAAAGGAAGGAAGAAGAATACTGCGAGAAACGAGAGCGGCAAAAACCAGAGCAGTACCCGGTTTAACCACGAAGGAGCGATAGCACCCAGAAAATGAAATCGCCGCGTCCTTGCATCCTGCGCCCGCAATTCGTTGTGGGTCGTGTTGAGTTATAAGAAACATTCGATCATTTCAAGACCGCGCTGCTCCAGGCGGCAATCCATGCATCGCGATTCTTCGCAATTTCGTCGTAGGGCAGTACCGCTGGCTGGGGCGGTACCTGTGCAAATTTGATAAAAGCGTCGGGCAGGGTGACATTCGAAAGGACGGGATAAACCGCCATTTGTCCGGGCATATCGGCTTGGAATTTCGCGCCCAGCATGAAGTCCACGAACTTTTCGGCGAGAGCCTGCTGCTTCGTGCCTTTAAGAATACCTACAAATTCGATTTGCCGGAAACACGTGTCGGGACCGATGACTGCGGCTACCGGGGCGTCCGAAAGGGGCGTTGTGGAATTCATCACCTCGTAGGCAGGATCGGTGGCATACGAAACAACCAGAGACTGTGATCCATTACCCGACTGACCGCTGAAGTTGGTATAGTAGGCAGTTTCCCATCCATCCACCACAGCCAGGCCATTGTCGCGCAGTTTCTTCCAGTAATCGAGATAGTTCGGATCGCCAAAGTGTTTAACGGTTGCCAGCAAAAAGTCCAATCCCGGGGAAGACGTGGCCGGGTTTTCCATTACCAGGAGACCCTTATATTCCGGCTTGATCAGGTCTTCCAGGGTTTGCGGGGCAGCCAGTTTATGAGTACCGAAATAGGCCTTGTCGTAAACCACACAGACATAACCAGAATCAACGGGCAGGGCGCGATCGGTTGAGTCGAGTTGAAATTCAGATGGAATGTTTTTCAGGCTTGGTGAGGCATAAGGCTGATAAATATCTGATGCAAGGGCCCGGGAGAGAAGCGTATTATCCACACCATAGAGCACATCAGCCAGCGGGGAGGCCTTGGACAGAATGGCCTTGTTGAGAGTCGCTCCCGCATCCCCGCTTTTGATGAAAGTTACTTTGGCGTTGTTCGCCTGTTCAAAAGCCTGGATCACGGTATCGGTCGCGGCAAAGGAGTCATGGGTCATGACGGTAAGGGTCTGCGGACCGGATGGTTTGGATGAGCAAGAGGAAAGAATCAAGACAGTAAGGAGAAAATAGACGATACGTTTCATGGTAGTCCTTTCAAATTGTCAACGACTATTATTGATCTACGACTTCCGGTTTCCATAAATCTCAGCCATCTGAGATTGTCGGGGGATTAACCGCGGCGATGGATTACGAGCAGCAGACCGTGCGGCCAAGCTGACGGAGGCTGTGCCGCCAACTAACTCATTGCTAATGCCTCGCGTCTTTTCGGGATATAACGTCTCATTATCAAGCGGCCACTTAAGCCCCTTCGTGCTTATGCCTTCGACCGTGTTTTGCCAGGGTATGAGTGAGACAACGTCACCGCCCTTTCCCTGAAGCTCGCAGCGGTCGCGGCAAAAGAAAACTTCCTCCAGGCCGTCATCCAGCCGTATATCTATACCCGCCAGCCGCGGGTCAGTCAACAGTGCTATATTGCCCAGAGTCTGATCCAGGCGCCCCCCTAGTGCGGCGATAATAACCACATTGCCTGGCTTAAGTTCCAGCGCGTGATTAAGGGCCAGTTCAAGATCAGTCTCATTCTTGTCACGCGAATATCGAACGATTTTTGCGCCTGCATTCTCGGCCTTCTTCCTTTCGTCATCGCTGAGAGAGTCAAAATCGCCAATGAGCAGCGCAGGGTCGGACGCCCAGAGCAAGCGCATGACGCATCCCCCCATCTGCGCAGAGTATAAAGTCATCTGGCTGGAGCAGCAGGCGAGCCTTCTGGACATCCGGCAGCAAGCCGTTCGCAAAAATGAGAACACGGGACATAAGCGTTTATTCCTAACCTCAGGTATCGAACCGGGGCGGGTGGGATGAAAAAAAGCCATCCTCTGCGGAGGATGGCTTAACTTAAGTCTATGTTCCCTCCGCTGGTATTAACCAGATCAGGTAATGCGGGTCGAGCGTTGCACGCTCCTCTCAGCCTGTGGCTTTGGCACCGAAAACACATGGTGTAAGCAGGCTCCCCGTTCGTATGATTATTATGCTGACTAATATACTCCAAACTTAGGAAGTGTCAACCTCTGAGAACTGTATTGGGTTATATTTCGTACATGACCTAATTATTGCAGGATTCTAAGAGCTAGATTTTGGGGAACTTGTCCTTCGCATCCTTGATCACCGGCCCATGGCCGGGACAAACAGTGCTTGCGCCGAGAGCCGCCTGCTTGCGGACAGATTCATTGGCTTTGGCTTCATCCCAGGTATTTGCCGGGCGCGAACCATATAATCCTTTTTCATCTGATACCATCGAGTCGCCGGGGAAGAGCAAGCCCGAAGCCGGGGCATAAAGCGAAATATGACCAGGCGTATGTCCTGGTGTTTCAACTACACGCAGGCCGCCCAAAACCGGCAGCACCTGCCCGTCGCTTACCAGTTCATCGATCTGAACCGGAGGGGCCTTGAACCATAAACGGATGAATGTAAACATAATCCGGCGCAACGATTTGACAGGCTTGATCGGGCGGGATGCCTTTCCAAGAGCGATGGCCCGGGCCTCAATGTCGCTCGCGTACGTGCGGGCACCGCTGGCTTGCCCAAGCGCATACAAGCTGCCGACGTGGTCCATGTCGGAATGCGTAATGATGATCCTTTTAAGCTCATGAGGCGAATGTCCCAAATCGCTCATGTATCTGAGGATTTTGTTGGCACTGCCTGGAATTCCGGTGTCTATCAACGTCAGTCCTTCAGGCTCGACTATCAAATATGGGTTGGCAATAATATCAGGGATGTGGTGAACATTGGGAAGGATTTCCATGCCAGTCTTCTCCTCGAGTCGGAATATTGGAGGTTCAATGTCTTAAGACCACGTTAAGCCCTTAGAAATTACCCGTGTTAAGCAATAAACGCAGAATGCATCCACAGATACGCGTCGAATAATCAAAGCCAGCATTCCATCTGTAACCAGTTCTTCGTTTTAGCAATGATCTCCTTCCAGTTGCTATTACACCTTAACCCTGCGACATATGGATGGAACATGAGATATGAAAAAACATGTTAATGCCAACCACCGGTTTTCAATCGGTTTCGAATTTCACTTTGCATGGCCGATAACATCTCTTTGAAAGAGGATTTATCCGGATACTGCTTCTGTGACTGTTCTTCGAGCTGTTCCAGAAAATAGACCATCCATGACAGCCAGGTACGAGGGTTGCCTTGAAGTTCTGAGACCTGTTTGGCAGTTTCATTTAGAACATCACGTAGTTCATCTTCTTTACTCATTGATCAAGCTCCTAAGCGGTTACAGTGTCAGTTGATATCACAAAGGATTGTATCACCCCAGCCATGTTCAGTCCGAGTTCACTTTTGCAGGGTTCAGCGAAGATTTGGAGAAGGCAGGCGGGGTTCAAAAAAGCGGACCCCATCTCCGGCATCCTTTATCAAGGCAGCCGGTGATGACACGGAACAGATGGGAAATGATCAGCAGGTCGCCAATGGCCCCGCCGGTATTCAGGGTTACCAGAAATATGATAGTCATAAGCCAGCCCGCAGGCGCCACGAAAATGAGCAACAGGCCGACCGCATCTATTAGCACCAGTGGCGCCAACCCAATGACCCAGTACTGGCGGACAGGGATAAACCAGTCGGGTGCGGCGGCATAGGCATAGGCCAGGTGCAGGGCGTAGATGGGTTTGCTCCCGGTGAACACCCGGAAGAAGAATCCATGGATGAGCTCATGCAGCACCAGGTTTAAGGCAACCAGGACAATCAACACCAAGGCTTTGCCTAACGTCCTCAAGTCTCCATTGAGGGAAAGTGATCCGGTTAATAGCTCAGGACGTATCCAGCGCGCGAACAGCACCAGTAAGATGAATGTGAGAACAAAGAGGAAGAAACCTATAACGTTTAGCAGGATCGCAAGGCCTTTGTTTTTTGCGAGGTTAATTTCGTCGACCTGAAAATATCCATCAGGCAAGGTCTGCGTTGGATAGGCCATTGCTATATTTTTACCAATGCTGATTGGAGATCAGAAAGAAGGTCATCGGGCGATTCAATGCCCATTGATAAACGAAGCAGCCCATCCGGAATCCCGACTTGTGCGCGTTCCTCTGGGGTAAGCCCGCGATGAGAAGAGCTAGCCGGATGAAGCACAAGGGAATAGATGTCGCCAAGCGTGGTGGCAGGCAGGAAGACTGACAGCGATTCCATGAAGCGATAAACCTCTGCCTTATCGGCCCCGTCCAGCTCAAACGAAACCACCCCGCCGTATCCGCGGCCCTCGAACAGCGTCTCGGCCAGGGAGTGTTGAGGATGATCGGAGAGGCCGGGATAATTGACTTTCTTGATGCGCGGCTGTTTCTGAAGCCACTCGGCCACTTGCTGCGCATTCCTGCACTGTTGTGCCATTCGCAACGGGAGAGTCTTAAGGCCGCGCAGGGCCAGATAGGCTTCAAACGACCCCAGCACTCCTCCAACCAGTTTGTTCAGCTCAAACAGGACTTTTTTATTCGCAGTGGAGGTGCAGACTACGCCTGCCAGAACATCTCCATGCCCGGAGATATATTTCGTGGCGCTATGGATCGCGTAATCGGCTCCTGAAAAAAGCGGATTGAAGAGGTAAGGCGAAGCGAAGGTATTATCCACCAACAGGGACGCGCCGTAGCGGTGTGCCAGCCCGGCGAGAGCCGGGACATCCGCCACTTTGAGCAGCGGATTGGAAATCGTCTCAACCAGCAAGCAGACCGATTTCGTTTCCTTGAGGGCAGATTCCGCCTCTGCCAGATCGGTCACGTTAACCATGCGCACTGTCACACCCAGCGTAGTGAGCAAGCCGCGCAGCAAGGTGAAGGTGGCTCCATAGACGTCCATAGCGGCTACAACCGTCACGCCCGCTTTGACCCCGCTCCCGAGCAGGGCAGCATGGATGGCAGCCATGCCAGACGAGTAGGCCTGCGCGGCCTCCGCCCCTTCCAGGCTGGCAACGGCCTCTTCGAAAGCCGCGACCGTGGGACTGCTGTACCGCACATAGACGTAACCCGGTTTCCTGCCGGCAAATATGGCATCCATATCATCCATGCTATCGTAGAGATAGCCGACTGCAGGCGAGATGGGTGTTGTGACCGGCGTGTATTCCGCACCCCGGACCCTCTCACCTGCATGCACCGCCCTGGTTTGAAAAGATCTGCTGGAAATATTTTTCATGGTTCCACCTTCTTATCAGAAAGATATGATTGCCATTTTCCATTCTTCGATCGCCCTCGATTACATTCGGGGACTTCGGTAATCTGTTATTGTAACCCGCCGGGGCGAATTTTGAGCAGACTTTACGGTGACTGGAGATAAGGTAATTGAGGATTGGGAAGAGAAAATCGGGACAAGCTGTTCATATCAGACAAGCCGAGGCCCACCCGAACTCTAGCCGCAGCGATTTTTGAATTCTCAGAATAAAGGAATCAGAGCCTCCAAAACGTGAAACGCCCTCTGTACGGAGGGCGTTTCACGTAATAGGGGGGAGAAAAGGAGGAGTATCGTCGCCAGGGACGGCTTCCCTGAAACGAACGGTCTTCACAAGCTATTTGAAATTGCTGTCCCGGTCTTCTCCTGCGCCCGGGACGGCTTGTTCTTATGCTGCGCAGTACATTCTTAGTAAAATCCTCAGCTGAGATGAGGATCATGGACTAATTTTATATTTTATATCCCCAAATCGCATCCATCAGTTGGGGGGTAATTGCCTCCCCCACTTGGGGGAGATCTAAGGATGCACAAAGCATGCCTACAATGATGTCTTGGGAATACAGTAAGCTGCGCGGATGCACTGATCATTTAGTCCAACGCGTCCCGGACAGGATTTCAAACTCCGGTGAGCGTGGGACCAGGTTGAAGGTCTGCAATAATTCGAGCGTTGGAGTGACCGGCTTGCGTGCCGTCAAATCAAGTATGGCTCCCTCGATATCGAGGCTGACAGCTTTTTTCCCGTTGGACTTCAGAAAATCATGATGGACTTTCCAGCGTCTCCCTTCTGGCGAAAGTCCCGATAGGGTATAGGTGATGGTCATGGTTTCGCCCATACGTACTTCCCGCAAGAACCGGGCGTGGATGTCAGTGTAGATGGGCCCCGCGCCCAGTTGGGAAAATCTCTCGGGTGGAAACCCGTGTGCGGCAAAGAAACGATAGCGCAGCTCACCCGCGGCATTGATATAAGCAGCGTAGTTCACATGGCCGTTGGTGTCCAGATCTGACTGCTTGATTTCATAGGTGCCGGAATATTCACCCACAATATTGCCTCCGCGTCTGACCTTACTTTTGCACCAACCGCAATGGGTCGGTTGCCTGCCACCAAGATCCTATTTTTATCCGTTTGTTTCTGCCTGATCAATTTCTGAAACACTTTGTACCACATGCTGTTCAAAATGATGGCCCGCCGCCTGACGATGCTGGTATGAGTTCGGTGGTTTTTTGAGACGGCCTAATGATCAAACGCCAGAGTCGCTGAGAGAATGTTTCGATCTTTGTTTTCGTGGGAAAAGAATTCAAGGAGGGAGCATTTCCCATCATAACTCTATTGCTTTAGCCATCCAAACCGATAAGTAATACTGTCCTTGGGACACAAGCATAAAGGTGTTCCCGTAGCTTGGTTGGATACCTAATAATATGAGTTGAAATCGGCAGACTGGTGTGGTAACTGCCCTAATCTTGCCCAGTTTACCTCACTCTACGTTTCCACTCCTCTTTTAACTGCAGCTCCCGTGGGCTCAAGCCCGAATTCCAGGGCAAGGAAATCGGTGAGCAGGCGATTGAAGCGGGCGGCGTCATCCAACATCGGGAAGTGCCCCGAGTCTTCCAGGTCGATCTGGTGCATATTCAGTCCGAAGGATTCAGTGCTTTCCACTTCAGGCACATGGATAGCCACATCATTTTCGCCGTAGACCAGCAGGCAGGGCACATCCGATGTCCGGAATAGGCTCAGCAAGCTATCCGATTGAAAATTGTTCATGGAAGCTATTACGGCACGCGGGTCCGATTTGGAAGCGTCGGACAGTGCATCCAGCGATTCGGGAGACCGGTTCGAGAGCCACTCCACGAGCTCGGCAGAAGCCGTGGCGGTTTTGAGCCGTGTATGGATCGAATTGAAATCTAGCGGGCAATTGACCGCCATGATGCGGTCCACGCTGGAGGGCTGCTGGGCCGCAAAATAAAACCCTACCAGAGCGCCGAGACTGTGTCCCACGATGGCGATCTTGCCAATGCCCAACTCATCCAGAAAGGCGCTCAGAAGGGCGGACTGTTTGTCAAGAGAATAGTTGAGGGGGTCGTGAGTGGTATCCCCGTAACCATACAAGTCGAGGGCATAGGCCCGGAAGGAGGTGGATGCCACCTGCATGGAAGACATCCAATAGCGCCAGGAGCCCACCCAGCCATGCAGGAAGACGATGGGGCGGCCGCGTCCCAGCGCTTCGTAGTGAATAATGGCTTTGTTAAGAATGATGGCGCTCATAGGTCTTGCTCAATCCCTAACCCTTCCCAGCCTCCCCCTTTCCGAGGGGAAAATGAGGGAAGGTGCGAGGGTTTCATTTTCCAAATTTCGCAAGGATGGCTCGGACGCGGGTGGTCAACTGATCGGGCGAGAAAGGCTTGAGCAAGTACTCCTCTGCGCCCGCCTCCAGGCCCGATTGGATCTCGGCATCCTGGCCCTTCGCCGAGAGAAATACAACAGGGATATCCTTTAATTCTTCGCTGGCTTTCATCAGCCGGCAGGCATCGTAACCCGTCATACGCGGCATGCGCACATCCATTAGGATCAAGTCAGGAAGCTCTCGGGAGGCCGCATGCACGGCCTCTTCGCCGTTGGATGCCGCCACCACCTCGTAGCCGCCAAAACGCAGCGTGAAGGCCACAAGTTCACGGATATCGGGTTCGTCTTCAGCAATCAGTATCTTCGCCATTGAGTCTCTTCTTTGATTTTTGCCTGTTAGATTTTTTGTTTCTTACCTATTCCCAAGCCGGAAGGTCGCCGTCATCTTCGGCGCCGTTATTACGGAAGGGAAAAGGCCCTGCGTAAAACGTGGATCATGATTTTTCTCTCGAGACCGGGATGGTGAAGGAGAATGTACTGCCTTCACCCGGAACGCCGGTGCTCTTCAGCCAGATGCGCCCGTCATGCATTTCAACCAACTGCCGCACTATCGCCAGGCCCAACCCGGTGCCCGGTGTAGCCAGCACCAGAGGGTGCTCGCCACGGTAGAAGCGCTCGAAGACGCGCTCCTGGTCGACTTTAGCGATCCCCACACCCGTATCTTCAACGTCCACTTGCACCGCGCCGTTCCCATTCAACGAGTGCAGATGCACCGTGATCGTGCCGTTCTCTGGAGTGTAATGATAGGCATTATCCAAAAGGTTGAGCATCACCTGCCTGAGACGTTCCGCATCTCCATGGACCCGAGGCAGAACCTTTGGGACTTCGAGCGTGAAGGTCATCGGCTTCTTATCTTCTTCCGAATGATGCTGGAACTCGACGATGGCGCTCCGGGCTATCTGACGGATGTCGAGCGGCTGACGGGTAAGGGTGACGCGGCCGGCTTCGATGCTGGAGATATCGAGCAAGTCGCTGACCAGGATGTTCAACCGGTCGATATTGTTCTTCACGATATCCAGGAAGTGGGACTGGTTCTCGTTGATAGCCCCCGCCGCGCCCATCATCAGGATATCTACGTACCCTTTGATGGCCGTCATGGGCGTGCGCAGCTCATGGCTCACCGTTGCCACAAACTCCGACTTCAAGCGGTCAACTTCCACCTCGTGGGTAATATCGCGGAAGATGGAGACCGTGCCGAGGAATTCCTTTTGCATCATCACCGGTGCCAGGTGAACGAGCACGATCCGATCATCCCCTAGCTCTAATTGCTCGGCATAGGTATCCCCGGGTTTCGTAGGAACCCGGCATTTTAGACCAGCGTCGGATGGTTTCCATCCAGGCCAGTCGCGGCTTTGCCGAACAAGCCGCCAAAGTCGTCCAGCGATTGCCCCATTACCCGGCTGGGCTTTGATGCCGAGAATATCCTGAACGGAGGAATTCAGGAAGGTAATGCGGTTCTCAGGACCCGTGACCAACACACCATCCGCCACGGCTTCCAGTATGGCATGTGAGCGGCTGGCCTCCTCCTGCTCCTTGCGCAGCATCAGCCCGAGGCGTTCGGCCTGGTCGCGGATCAGCTCATATAAATGCGCATTATTGATGGCAACTGCCACCTGTCCGGCAATAGCCTTTACCAGGTTGAGGCTGTCAGGCGTGAAGTAATTTTCCACACGCGAGAAGACCAACAACACGCCGATCACGTCCTCCGAAACCAACAGGGGCGCGACGATCGCGCTGCGGTGCTGACCTGAGGTAGTGCTGGAGCGCACCCATCGCGGATCTTTGTAAAGATCGGCCGCCAGCGTTGCCTCGCGGTTTTCAACAACCCAACCCGCCAGACCTTCACCGACTTTGAGAGTCAAGCCCCCGATCGCTGCCGGTCCGATCGGATACATAGCCATAACCGGCGCGATAGTGCAAGAGGTTATCTTCCGCATTGAGAAGCATGATCGTGCCCTGGTCTGCTCCCACTGCTTCATTGAGCAGGGAAAGCGTGCGGTTCAGGGCGCGGTCGAGGTCGAGGCTCGAGGAAACCTCGGTCAGGATGCGCAGTAAGGTCTCGGTATTCTGCTGTTCACGCCGCAGCTGGGCAGTACGTTCGATGACGCGCTGCTCAAGCTCCTGCGCCAGGCGTTGGGTCTCGCCGAAGAGGCGGCCATTCTGAATGGCAACGCCCGCCTGGTTGGCGAGCGTGCTCAGGATTTGAAGGTCTTCTTCTGTATAAACATTGACCTGGTAGCTTTGTGCAGAGAGGATACCGATCGTCTTGCCGCCCAGGACCATGGGCACGGCCAGAGTTGAAACTGACCCGCCTCGTTCACTGACAGTCAGGCCGCCCAGCATCTCGACATTCTCGGCATTGTTAATGAGCAGCGGCTCGCTGTTCATGATCACACGGCTGCTCAGGCCCTCCCCCAATGGCACGCGCATGTTTGGCCAGCGCTGGTCGAGGTCCATCAAATAAACGCTCTCCACTTCCTGCTTTTCCTCATCCAATAGGCTGATGATAAAAGCATCCACCGGCATCAGGCGCTCGGCCGCGCTGTGAATAGAGGCGTAAATTTCGTCCGGGTTCAGGCTGACGCCGATCTCCGCGCTGGCCTGATTCAAGATCGCGAAGCGTTCGGCGGTGCGTACGGTTGCCTGGTACAGGCGGGCATTTTCCAGGCCGATCGAGGCCTGGTTGCCAATCGTCCGCGCCAGTTCCACTTCGGTCGCGGTGAACCTTCGCTCGCCGGCAATCTCAAGGAAAAGGAGGGCCAATAGGTTCTGACCACTGACTAACGGCACGGCCAGAAGCGCGTTCACACCTTCGCCGATAAAGTCTCTCAACGGCAGCAAGTCAAGCTCGCCCTTCACCTCTCCGTTATGAAGACGCCATGTGATTCGCGCAGGCGGGAAAACAATGGCGCGTCTGGCAGTACCAGGGGCAGTGCCTGGCCCAACCTGGGGTAAGCAGACACACACCGGGCCTGGCCGCGTTCAAACGAGACTGCAGAGACCTTTGTGACATTCAATGCCCGCTGCAGCTCTTCTGCTGTGAGGTCAAGGATTTGGCCCGCATCCAACAGCCCGCTCAAAGCGGAGGAGAAGCGATTGAGCAGGGCCAGGCGTTGCGAACGCTCGCTTAGTTCGTCGGCATGGCTGAGGCTGTTTTCATAAAGGTTGGCATTCTCGAGGGCGATGGCGGCCTGGCTGGCAAAGGTGGTGCCTAACTGTATCTGGTCTCGCGTATAGAAATGAGCCTGCCATTTCTCAAGAGCGATCAAGCCGATCAGTTCGCCCTTTGCGGTCATGGGGATACCCAACCAGGAAAGGCGGGGCGCCTCCACGGATGGGAAGCGCAGATCTTCTCGCACGTCTCCGACCAGGATTGGCTGTCCGCTCTTGACCATTTCCTTGAATAATGCGCTGTCGGACACGGCAATGGTTAGGCCGAGACGTTTTTCAGTATCGGGGAAACCGCGCGCTGCAGCAACCGTTAACCGGTCTTTGTCGCGCAGCCATAACGTAGCCGTATCAAACGGCAGGACGGGCACCAACTGTTCGAGCAGCCCAACCACCAATTCATCAGACCGCAGGCTGGATGTCATGGAGGTAGCGACATCGTTCAGGGCTTGTAACTGGCCTGCACGTTCGGTCATGGCGTGTACTAGGCGTACGTTTTGTAGCGACAGAGCCACCTGTTGGGAGAGTGATACCATCAGCTCTTCATCTTCAGGCCGGAACGCTGAGATCGTATTGAAGTTGTCCAGCACCAGCAGGCCAATGCCCTGCTCGCCCGCCATGATGGGTACCAACAGACTGGATACGGGTAAGCGCCCGCCTGTTCCCTGGCGATAATATCCGAGGTTATCTGAGGTCAAAACATAGTCGCGCGAGAAATTCACTTCGTCCACTCGCCGCGGCTTCCCGCCCGCAAAAACGCTCCCTGGCAGGGCTTCACCGCGCCGATAGGTAATATGCATCAGGCTGTCGTTGTCCGCATAACCGCCTACGGCGTTGGCTTCAAGCGACTGGCTTTGCTCATTCCACAGTAGCACGGCCCCGGCATGTGCGGATTGCAGTACGCGGCGGCCGCTATCAAGCAAGGCCCTTACGATTTGATTCGGGTCGAGCCCGCTTAATTTACGGCTGAACTCGAGCAGCAGGTTCACTTCCTGCAAGCGGCGGCGGGTTTCGCTAAGGAGGGAAATATTTTGCAGGACCACCGAGGTCTGCCGCGAAATCTGGAAAAACACCTGTCGGTCTTCCTCCGTGAGCTCGGGCATGGGTTCGGAGCTGAGAGCCAACATGGCTGCGATCGGGCGGTTCTCAACCAGTACGGGTAGGCAGACAACGCTTTTGGCGCGCATCTGCACGAGCAGGGGCGTATCGCGCCAATCGTCGTTATATTCCAGGTTCGAGATCAGGATGGGTTGACCGTTTTGTAGGACGGCCCTTAAAGGGTTCCTCTGCCCGAACAGTGCTTCGGGGTTGCTGGGCCGCGGGATGCTCCCCAGGACATGCAACAGGCGCGGCCCGTCGGGGCTATTCTCTGCAACAAGCGCAACGGACATCCCCAGTTGTGTTAAAGTCTCACGGCCGAGGGCTAGCAGGGCCGAAGAGGTATCTAATTGATGACTGACCGATTCTGTGATGGCCAGGCCCGCGCGCACACGTTGCGCACGGTGATCCAGATTATGCATGGAAATAGTCTGCTCCAGGTCTTTACGGAGCAGGACGGGCAGGTCATTCTGCGTAACTTTCAGGAGTTTTTGCTGGCGCTGCAGCCCGGAGTTTAACGAATCGATCCGCCGGTGAAGCTCGCCGAACTGGAGATGATTATTGATCAACTGTGCAGCCTGTGCGGCGAACAGTTCGAGGGCATCCAACGTAGCTCGGTCAGGACGTAGTCCATTGTTCGGGTCATCCAGGCTAATCAGGCCAAGGGGATGACCCTCGGCATCTTCGAGAGGGATCAGCAGAAAGTCATCGGGGTCCCAGGCGTTCTGTTTGACCTGAGCCTCGGAGTATTTGCCGGCATAAACATAATGAACGTCTGCCGGCAATACCGGCGTCTTATCGGAAGGGATGTAATAGGCACGTCCCACTCTGAAATCCGGCTTCATCAATTGCTGTAGGCTGGAAAGAGGCTGCTTGTGGGCCAACAGCTCGGCCAGAGTCTGAGGAGCAATTCCGACGCCGGTCGCTCGACGCAGCATGCCAGTCTCCGGCTCGTAGAGACTTATCAGAACCACGTGGAAAGGGGTCGAAATCCTGAATGCCCTGTGCGATCGAGGCGAGCGATTCTTCCAATGATTGTTGAGGGCTGAGCGAAAAGCTGGCGGAGGAGAATTTATTCAACGTTTCTGCGCGGCGGCGCAAAAGCTCGGCTTGTTCGCGCTCCTCATGATACTGCCGGGCATTGTTCAGGGAGATCGCGGCTTGGATGGCGAGTGTTTGTGTGGTTTCGACTGCGTTCTCATCAAAGACGCCCGGAGTTGCAGCATGAAGCTCAATCAGCCCGAGCACTTTGCCGCGTAACGAGATAGGCACAACCGCTGCAGTACGGATCCCCTCATGCGGCGGAGCTGAATTCTCCAGGTTGAAATCCGGGACTAGCACAACCTGGTTATTCTCAACGGCGCTGCGTTTCAACACAGTGAGCTCCCCACCGGAGGGACAGCCTTCAAATTGGAGGATTTGAAGCCCCTGCTCTGCATGCTCGGTATCGAGCAGGATGATCGAGCCGCAGTCCGCGCCCGTAGAACGAAGGGTCTCACGATGGATTACTTTGAGCAAATCGTCAATCGAAAGAGAGGCCCCCATCTCACGGCTTACGCGTGCAACAGAGGTTAACTGGGCGACACGGCGGCGCAGCGATTCGTCGGTCTGTGAAACAAGGTGAGAGCTTTCGATAGCGGCGGCAACTTGTCCGGCCGCGTTTTTCACCACCTGCAGATCGTAATCATTAAAGAGATCGGCCTTGCGACTGCCCAACATCAGCTCGCCGAGGGGTTTGTCGTGCAGGCTTAGTGGAACGATAAGCACTGACTCCAAGCCAAGCTCGGTCACGAGCGGACCATAGAAGGAAAGCAGCCCGGGGTTTACGCTCAGACGACCCAGGCGAAATGCGTGCTGGCTGCCGGTGGCCGTATCATGAAATTCCGGATCATCAATCACAAGGCTGGGGAACGAGCTCGTTGCTTCTTCAGAAAAGCCATAGAGGGAGGCGGGGTGGATGCGAAGGTCGCCGCGCGCCTCATCGAGAAGTAAGATGGAAGCCGAATCAGCCTGGAAAAGACCGGCGAGTTCCTGCACCGAATATTTCAGGACTTCATCCAGCGTGGCCGTTGAGGCGGATAGGCTTGAAATGCGCCGTAGCGAGTCGGCGCGCTGCGTCCGCTCGCGACTCTGCCTGACGAGCAGCGCATTTTCTATGATCGCCGCCGCCTGGTCGCTGACGATATGCATCATACGAAGTTCTGAGTCCGAGAAATCGGCAGCGCCACTGCGGTGATGCGAAACCTGGAAATAGCCGACCATCTGGCCGGCGGAGATCAGCGGCATCAGAGCGGAATCCCGCAGGCTGGCCGCAACCGCAATATTCGTCAACCCAAGCACGGCCCAGTTTTCATCCAGGGCCGCATTCCGGGTAAGGATGGGCTTACGATCTTTAAGCAAAGCCTCCGCCGGGCTCCCCACAGCGATGGAGGTTCGATAGATCCGTACGATATGGGGCGGCAAGCCGAGGAACGGTACCTGCCCTTCCAACGTGCGTTTGTTTTCATCATAGAGCAGGAAACCAAGGATATCAGCCTCGAAAAGCGGGGTAACACTTTCCACGAGTCGGCTGAATAGATCCTGGGGATCACGGATGGCGCTGACTGCCTGGGCCAGATTGGCCAGCCCTGAGAGCTCAACCGTACGCCGGCGCTCCTGTTCATACATCAGTGCATTTTTCAATGCGACGCCGGCCTGTCCGACGACCAGCTTCAGCAGATCGAAGTCTCCCTCCGTGAAAATGGAACTTCTGGTCTGCCCCGCTTCAACAACGCCGACCAATTCACCGCCCGCAAATAAGGGAAGACCGAGATAGGAGGTCAATGTCGCAAACGTACTCCCGCCCTGCGCCCCGGCACCGGCCCTTGCGTCAGTAACCAGAAGCGGCGTCCGGGATTCGATCAGCCTTGCGCTGAAATCACCGAATTGACTCTGCATTGAGCTGACGAGTTTACGTCCTGACCCATTCGCATCCTGGTAGCGATAAGCCGTGAAAACCCGTTTATCCTGCTCCCATGCCTTGACTTCCATTAAATCTGCCGCAACCAACTGGTAAACATTATCCAGGATCGAACGTACAACCAGTTCAAAATCGAGGCTGGAGGAGACGGATTGGGCAAAATCGGTCACTATCTTCAGGATCGAAGAAGACACCTCCCTATCACCCGCTTGCAAGGCGGGCAGAAAATCCATGCCGCGTAGCGAAACCAACATTTGGGGATAAGCACCCGGAACCTGATAGGAGGTGGCCTCCACCTGCCGGCCATTAAGGCTCAAGCGTTTTTGACCCGGAACGGCGCACACCTCCAAGAAATCGTCGGGCGGACGGACCCGGCGCAGCAGCCGTTCCAGATCGGGCAGGTCGCTCTCCTGCAGGCCAAACCATTCCCGCGCCCGCGCATTGAGATAGTCCACCCGCCCTCCGGGCTGGATGACCACGATTGCATCGCTGGATTGATTTGTCTGGGCAACAGCAACGGGAGCTTTTCTTTGTCCCACACTCTGACCCCGCGGCAATAGAGTGACCAATCCCCAGACCAGTATTACAAACACCAGTCCAGCGATGACCAATCCAATGCCCAGGTTCAAACTCGCAAACATGCTGTAAAGGCTCCCTTAGGCCGCCGCGAGACTGTCCTGGCGGCGGGCCTCGGCGGCCAGCTCGGTGATCTCACGAATATCTGCGAAGGTCTGCTTGCTCGGCGAAATAATGCCCACAGCCATGGTCATAAACGGCTCCTTTTCGGTCACACCGTTGGGCTTGATCACCGCCATATAACCCTGCTGGCGATCCGTAAAGTTGTAAAGGGTCAGCACCTCAGCCGCAAATCGTTCCTTGATGTTCTGCTTAATAAGAGGAGCGGCTTGGTTGTTGGTGATAATAATAAAGTTATCACTGCCGGCATGGCCGATGAAATCGTCGCTGGTGCCGTGCAGATCCACCACTTCGCTAATAAGCATGGCCGTAAAGCGCATCGCATCGTCGCCGGCTACAAAACCATAAACGTCCTTGAAGGCATCAAAGTCATTGACGCGCAAATCAAGCAGCGCCCAATCTTTTTCGCGGATGATGCGCCGCAACTGTTCCTCGATCAGCCGCCCTGCCGGTAGCCCCGAACGTGGATCCGTAAGGCTCTCGCGTTCGGACCTCCGGATCGCGCCCTGCACCCGCAGTTTTAATTCTTCGATGTCGAAAGGTTTGGTAATGTAATCGTCTGCGCCGAGCTCCAGGCCCTGCAGTCTGTCGCTGCGTTCATCTTTCTGCGTGAGAAAGATCACGGGGATGTGACTGGTGCGCGTGCTCGTTCGCAGGTTGCGGCAGACTTCGTACCCATCAATATCGGGCAGCATAATGTCCAGCACGATCAGGTGAGGCAAGGCATGTTTGGTCTTCTCCAGCGCGTCAAAGCCGCGGTGTGCGATGTCAACCTCGTAGTTCATGCCCGAGAAATAAATACGGAGCATGTTGGCAATATCCACGTCGTCTTCAACGACCAAAAGGCGCGATTTACTCATAGAGCCTCCTAAACGCGACCGGCAATGCTGGCCCGGCGGGCATTACGGCGCACAACTTCTATTTGTTCATGGGTCACTTCACGCTCAAACGAACGGAAACCGCTCAAGCTGAACCCATGCTTGCCAGCCAGGGCTGTGATCTCGTTCACTCTGTCCAGCGTTATATCCTTGCCAACCGTGTAATCTTCAAAACGGCCCTCCAATGCCAGGACCATTGTCTCGGCCATACAGGCATATGCTTTGCCTGAAGGAAAACCGAAATTAAAATGGAAATCCACGGGGCCTGGTACGTCCACCATTCCGCCGTCAATTACTAATATATCATCTCTAGCCTCTGCGACCATTGCAGAAACGTCGCGGGGACGCGCCACATCACAAACAACACTCCCGGGCTGTAGAGTCGCCCGGATCGATGACATCATGCAGTGCACTGGTGACCGTCAGGATCAACTGCGCCTCGGCCAGGGAATCCATTTTCGTGCTGACGGACTAGTTCGGCCCGTGCACTCGGCTTCAGGCGGGCGCACAATTCTTCAAGTCGGGCATAATCCCTGCCGATCAGGGTAAGACGGCCAACTTCGCCCGCCAATAGTTCAGCGCAGACCCGACCGATAGCGCCAGTGGCCCCGACTACAGCCGCCCTTGCATTTCCGAGCGGAATCTCCATTATTTCGGCCGCCGCCCTGAGCGCCTGCACCGCGATCGAAACGGTATAGGCATCGCCGGTCGTCACAGGGACCCCTAATTCTCTGGCAATGGTCACACCGGCATCGCCAACAACGGACGTGAACGCACCAAGTCCAAGGATCTGCGCGCCCAGCTTTTCAGCCATACGACCGGTCTGGACAATTTTACGATAAACCGTACGCACCGGCAGATCCAGCATGCGCTGGGGAGTATAAGGGCAGGCCAGCAGCCAGCCTCGCACTTGTTTCCCCGAGGCCTTGGAGGTAAGCCCCTCGACTTCAGAAATATATATGGGCGGAAAAAAGGTGGAGAAAAAATTGATCTGGCCTTCCGTCAGCGCCCTGCCAAGAAGCGGAAACTTACGGCTGACGTCGCGTTTCGGGTCGATCGGATGGATAATAAATGCAAAGCTGTCCATGGGTGTAATTCAACCACAAAACACGAGAATCCTCACGGGGGACAAAGTGGCTATCTGTGAGCACCGGAACGCATAGCTCTCAGGCTCGATTTCGACCAAATGCGGTAATCCTAAGACGGTTGGGAATTCAGCAGGCTTTTTATCAAATTACCTGCGTTTGAAATACCACCATGAAATTTTCCCGATATCCCGGTAATTTGCCTACCAGGATTTCAACTCCTGGTCCTTATGGCGATGATATAAAGCCTCGTGCAGATGGGCCGATTTAAAATGATGATGATCGCTGTCGGCAAATCGTATGTCGCGGTCGATCACGCGTCGTTCTTTTGAAGCAGCCAGCACCACATCCGATTCGATCGTGCGCGACGGATAGACGATCAGCCCGGAGCCCAGGCGGCAGTTATGTCCTACCGCGCTGCCCATCACCGGGCGGTTGGAAACACTCAGTTTTCCATTCCCATCGCGCGCCCGCAGCGGCGCCGGGACGAGGTTGTAATCCGTAAAGGTTGAACCCGCACCGATAAAGGTATTGCGCCCGACGACGCACATCTGCAAACACGTATTTTGCGCGATCATGCTGTTATCCATCACGGTGGTCATGAACAATGCCGAGCGGAAAGGCATGAATGTCCCGTCCCCCACCACCGACAGCATCAGCTGAACGTCCTGTGAGATATTGACGTTGTTTCCGATAATACAGTTCTCGATCACCGCCCCGGCATTGATGCTGACGTTGTCGCCAATCGTCGTGGGTCCATGGATCACGGCATGCGGGTCGATGACGCAGTTCCGGCCGACTTTTACCAGTTCTGAGCAGCTTAGTAACTGGCGTCCTTCGTAGACGGCCTTGCTCAAAACACCGAGCTTGAAGCCCAGGTCCTCACCCAGGCGCTTCTCGAACCGCGCGCCCCGTCCAAACAGGCCAAATACTACGTCGGCGATGAAGATATGCACCCAGGAGTTGATGGCGACCAACGAGCGCAAGGGCACTTGGAACAGCAGGTCGCCGCTCTGGTCGGCCATGTAAGTAGGGACGTGATAGTAGCCTATCTCGCGGGCCTGAAGATCAATCACAAGCGGCTCCACATCGACAACGGGCCCGTTGGGGTAGTACCACAGGTCAGCCAGGTAAAGATTCCCTGCCGGCGTAAAGGATGTAGAGAGCGGTAATGCGTGCTCCCTGAAGGCCGGATCATCTGCTGAAAAAGCGGCCCGTACAGGTCGTTTGCGTTTAATGGCCGCAGCCATGAAAGCGCGGATATAAGCCTCGTCGAAGAACAGGTTATCCCTATACACCAGAGTTGGCTCACGCACAGCCGGTAGGCGCATTCCGGTCTTGAGCTCCAACTCCCGGGTGACATAAGGAGCCAACAGGTTACGCTGCCAAAGCCAGAGTGGCACATTCTGGATGCGTAAATCGCGTGCCGGCTCGCAGAACGGCATGATCGGATTGGAGGCATTCAATATGATCTTGAGCATGCGTTAATTTCTATTATAAATTAACTAGGGGCAAGGGTTTGACCCGCCCCTGCATTTTCGTAACACTTTCGTAAGGGAACACCCAGAGCTATGAAATAGGAACGATCTCATTTGGCATGGGCGTCATGAAAGTGCAGGCCTTGTCCCCCATCGCGATACAGGCAATCTCTTCAACGTTGAATATCTTGCCGCCGCTCAGCCAGGATAGGGATTCCTGCAAGAGTCCCACGGCAAGATGACAAACCGGCTGGCTGGTCACCCTTTGCCAGCACAGCGGGCAACGTTCGATGGACCAGAACAACTTTCCCTCTTTTTCCTCCACCCGAACGCGCTGGTCGGTTTGATTGTTGAATAGACCGGCCAGGGATTGCGCCCCTACCCGAAGCCTGGTCGGAAAGGGCAGAAGCCGAAAAGCGGGTTCGGTGATACCCTGTTGCCCGCCATAATCTCGTAAACCATATTGAAAGCAGGCCCTTCCTACTCTTAAATGCAAGGCCCTGTCCCGCCCGGGAACCAAAGGCCTTCTCGAGCGACTCCAAAAGACGGCTGACCGTTTCGAACGGAAAGGTCTTATCAGAGATTGCAGGCGGAAAATGGTCTATAAGTGCTGCGAGGGAGGCGCTCCGAAGCACGGGGTTCAGCCCCTCGCGCCCCAGCACTTCCTCCATTGCCAACAGGAGTATCCGCCCCATACGTTCGGGATAATAGTATTCGGTCATACAGGGGTCCCTGGTTCGTCGAGGAATTTCTTTAGCTTCTGTCGGAAATCATCCGGCTCTTCGAGCATCATAAAATGCCCAGCACTGGGAAAGAGTTCGATTTGCGCCTGTGGGATTCCCTTCTGCATGGACTGCCACTGAAGCGGATCGACCACCCGGTCTTTATCGCCATAAAAACCCAACGCCGGTACTTTCACCTGGTTAAGGGAGGGGCGAAGGTCTGTGCGGCGAAGCGAGGCGATTGAGAGCAGGAAAGACTCAAGTGTCGTCCGGGAAAGATCGTGGTCCATCATGTCCGGAAAGCGTGGATCGGTACAAATATGTCGGGAATAAAAATATTTCATCCATGCTCGGAATGGGCCCATTAGGTTAAAAAGCAGGAAGGCGATCGGGCGCACACCGGCCATTTTGAGAAGCGGAGCGAGTGAGGAGCCGACAATCGGCGAACCCGCTACCACCACCTGGCTGACCCGTTCAGGGTATTTGATGGCCACAGCCAGGCTGACCGTCCCGCCCATGCTGTGTCCCACCAACGGCGCACGGGCAATCCCCAGGTGCTCCATGAATTGATCGACCAGGCTGACAAAATCCTGGACATCATAAGTTTCACGCTTTCGGCCTGATTCCCCAAAGCCCCAGAAGTCAAGCGCATAGGTGCGATAGGACGTGCCCAGGTAAGCCATGGTCTCTTGCCAAAGCCCCCAGGAGCCAAGCCAGCCGTGCAATAAAATGACGGGTTTACCTTTACCAAAGACTTCGTAATGAACGATACCCTGATCGGTCGTTATTGAAGGCACAACAAATGCTTTCGGCGTTTAGGATTTTTATGTGGAAGAAAAACCTTCCACAGCGAACGATTCTTTATGATCGGTCGAATGGATTTTGGAGAACCAGGCCGTGCAAAACGCTATCTTCTCCCATCGAGCGAAATGGATGCCCGCGAAGGACGGGGCTCCAGTCGGGATAAATCTTACTTATTAGACTCCATCTCCTCCAAAATGCTGTAGAGCAACTCCAACAGTACCGCCTTTACTTGTTTTTTATTGGTCGCAATGCAGGGCAAGATCTTCGTCTTCCCGCTCAGGCGGAGTGCATGGCGCATGTCATCCAATTCCCAGGCATCATCCAAATCCTGCTTATTGGCGGCCACTACATATGGGGTCGGAGCATAAGCACGGAATGTTTCCAGGATGGAACGCGCCTCGCGGAAAGTTTCCGGGCGGGTTGAATCCACCAGCACAATGAAACCAAGCATGCCTTCAGATAAGATCTCCCACATAAAATCAAAGCGTTTCTGGCCGGGGGTTCCGAACAGGTACAAAACCAGGTCTTCATCCACCGTGATGCGTCCAAAGTCCATCGCAACCGTGGTTGCATCTTTCACGGCGCGCTCGGCTTTAGTGCTTATCTTTCGTTCGGTCGCAACCACTTCAATTTCGCTGACGGCCTGAATGAACTGGGTCTTGCCAGCGCTGAAAGGGCCCGTCACCACCATTTTGACCGTTTGCATAATTCCTCTTAGTCCTTCCCGGATAAGATTACAATTTCTGGATTCGTCCGATCAATTTATTAATCAGCGTTCTTTGTTCCTGCTTGTCCTGGGTTGGGAACATCTTGGGATTAATTGGAGCGGGGCCGTTGTAGGACGCACCATTTCAACTAAACCCGCCTGGATCAAACCATAAATGATGCGGCGGACTTCCATGTCATTCAACTTCGCCGCCGATGCAATTTGCTTCATCGTATTCTTTGGGTCAATATACCGGACCACGCGCCACTCTTCTACGCTGAGATTGATATTTGTCATGGGATGGTCGGTGAATTTCAAGGCTAGGTCGAGGCTGGGAATTTCGTCCTGTAATTGCTCCCACTCACGCAGCTGGCGCGACCCTTCGATGATCAAATTCTCCAGGTCGAGCTTCACATTGATGCGATCTTCCGGCGGTAGGAGCTCATTCTCGAAGCGGAAAAGGCCCTCCACCCAGGGAAAGAGGCGGCGGATGACATCCGTAAAATAGATTTGAAGGTTGAGCAGGATATCGTCCTGGGTGACGTAGCCCGCATTGATCAGTAACAGTCCAAGCTCTTTATCGGTCATTTTGCCGGCCCGTTCACCGATTGTCCGATATTGATTGGCGTTTAATTTGTTTGCCTTATGCAAAACAGCTGCCAGCCCATTATCTTCTTTACCGATACGGGCATAGGCCAATTTTCCATCGCGAAAAGAAACCTGCGCCTGCTCCGACGGTCCATCCACCACCAGGGTGCCGGTCTTTCGTGCCAGGTTGATCAGGTTGAGCAACTGTGTGACCGTGAAATCGCGTAAATTTCCGCGTAATGCCATAGCACCTCAACAAAGGCCCCCAATGGGGCAACTCAAAAGATTATACATGGGGAATGAGAATTGGTAAATTGGTAATCAGGGATTGGGGAATCGAAAACATTGCAGGTGGCGTGAAGAGTTGGGAGCTATCCATACCCGCGTATGGACTTGTAAAAATCAATCAGTCCGTACGCGGTTGGGCAGCCTTTTATTGATCTTCAAAAGCACATTAGTTATTAAACGTCCATAACCGGGCATTCGTAATTTCGCATTTCGTACCGAAATCCTTGTTGGTGCCGGAAAGCAGGGTATAACCGAACTTCCCCTCCATGTTAGCGTCTACCGAAAGAGTATATTCACCTACAAATGCTTTATCCACATACACGTAGACATGATTTTGGTTTAAGACCATGGAAAAATCGGCCTCATATGGACTGGCGATATTGACGCGACCGGTTCCACGGGTTTTCCCAATCCCGCGTGTGCTATTGGAGCCTGCCAGGTATTGTTGGGCAAAAATCCTGGATTTATCCAGGAAAAATGTATAATTGCTGCCATCGTCCTGGATTCCGAACGCTATTCCACAACCCGAAACCTCAGGGGTCTGGCTGGCAACCGACCACTTGAAATGCCCGCTATATACAAAGTTGGTGGCCGTCAAATCGCTGGGCCACCACTCATACCATCCAATCTGCGGCCAGCTTTCCGAAAAATCATCCAACTCTGTCTGACTTCCATCCAGGCTGGAGAAATACCCCTTATCGTGATATCCCTGTACCAGCGTATAAAAATCATCGTAGGCTTGGGTCGCAGCCACGTCTGGAGTTGGTGAAGGTTCGAGCGTGGCAGTCGGAGCCAGGGTGGCCGTTGGTGGAAGCGATGTATTGGTCGGCAGGGCTGTCGGAGTGATGGCCTGGGCAGAACTGCAGGCCAATAAAACCAGGCATAAGACCAGGCCCGCTAACCCTATACGGTTCATTGGATTCTTGTTCATCATGATTCTCCTCATTGATTTTGGGGAATATCTCTCCCTCATTATAAGTGTAGTACCTCCGACAGCCTGGTTTTCCAACAGACAAATATCATATTTCCGATCATACAATTGGAGCTGCCTTGAAAATTCTTACTGTTGATATAGGCACCGGCACGCAGGATATTTTTCTCTACGACTCCCGCCTCGACCTCGAAAACGGTTTCAAGCTCGTGCTGCCTTCACCCACCATGATAGTCCATAGGCGCATCAAGGAAGCCACACGTGCTGGAATCCCGGTCCTGCTCACCGGGCATCAGATGGGCGGAGGCCCTTCAGCCTGGGCTGCAGAAGGTCACGCACGCGCAGGTTTGCCCATCTATGCCACCGAAGACGCGGCGCGTACCCTTAACGATGAACTGGATAAAGTGGAGGAAGTAGGGATCAAAATTGTTTCGGGGGCCCAAGCCGATCGCCTGGCTCCGGATACCTTACACCTGGAACTTCGTGATTTTGATTTCGAGGCGATTGCCAGCGTTTTTGAAGGCTTCGGGGTTACGCTTCGCGATCTGGATGCTGTAGCCGTAGCCGTCTTTGATCATGGTGCGGCCCCCCCAGGCATTTCAGACCGGAAGTTCCGCTTCGATTATCTGGATCGAAGGATTCAGGATAAGAATACTCTCTCAGCATTTGCATATCTTTCCTCTGAGATCCCGGCAAGAATGTCGCGCCTGCAATCTGTGGCACACTCGGCGCATGGTTTTGATTGTCCGTTTATCGTGATGGACACTGCCCCGGCAGCCGTGCTAGGCGCAACCTACGACCCCGTGGTAGCGAAACGGGAGCGGAAATTGATCGTAAATGTCGGCAACTTTCACACCCTGGCTTTCAGGCTCGGACCGACGGGCATCGAGGGCGTCTTCGAGCATCACACCGGCGAAATCGACCTCGGTAAACTTGAGTCGCTATTGCGCGGGCTGGCAGACGGCTCGCTTAAAAATGAGGATGTTTTCGAAGACATGGGACACGGCGCTTTGATTTATGGTCAGGAGCCTTTTAGGCTCGGGAACGATGAGTTCGATGTAATAGTCACAGGCCCGCGTCGTTCCATGTTTCTGGCTCAAGAGGGTTCCGCACCTACGTTGAAACCATATTTCGCAGTACCCTTTGGCGATATGATGATTGCCGGCTGTTTTGGGCTGCTCGCGGCCGTAGCGGACGTATACCCGCCTCTATCAGAGGCCATACGCAGATCACTGCATGTAACAGGAGGGCGCGGTATCACACCTTGGGATGTGGAGTAAAGGTCAAGCGATGAGTTTGCAGGTATGGAAGCGATCATAAAGCCACCAAGATGAATTCAACAAGGCTAAGCCTCGGGGAAGCCACCTGTGTTGATCTCTGGATCACATCGTTTGAGCACTTATGCATACTTAAGCGCCCCACTTGAGCAAACGTCGGACGCAAGCCTTACATCCGTTGCAATTCTGCGGGTTCTCGAGACGAGCATGCCGGTGGAAACCCATGTCAATTTTCCCAAAAACCTGCCGTGGGCAAGCTTCGATGCAATTCCAGCAAGCTATGCATAACCTGGAATTAAGCTGCAAATACTTTCTCTCGCGATGGAACAGTCGGGGATATATCCTCATGTCTTGCCTCCTTTGAAATTGAGGTCCAAAGGTAAGTATAGGGACAAGGTGTGGATTGAGCATGAAGCGCAGTGGGAAATATTATGAAAACCAGTCCTGGTTTCCGCTCAAGCAACCGTGAGAAATCTATTAGGGAATAACACCTGAAGGCAGACCTGCGCAATTTCGTGCGGAATCCAGGGTCTCTAAGTTCTCGAAACTTTCCCCACAAAAATGTTTCTCACCTGAAAGCCCAGATTGCGAAGCCCTTGCTGTAGATGGCTAGTAGTGTGGAATCGTTGCGACGCATTGCGGGATTTAAGGATCGCTTTTCGACCCCGGATCACGATATCTCTTTCAAGCGCATCTGCCCTAGCTTCATCTTTTGCAGGATCGCCTGTCAGATTACCCAGAACTTTGGCCAGCTTCAAGGCATCCACCATAGCCAGGTTGGCCCCTTGCTCTTGTACGGGGCCCATCGTATGGGCAGCATCGCCGATCAGCCAGACCCTCCCTTGGCGCACTCGTTTAAGCGGCTCGTTGTCATAGTAGCCGCGCACCACCACGCTCGCCGGGTCGACCCCTGCGACTATCTCCGGTATGGGCTTATGCCAGGACATCGTTTCGTGCTGTATTAGACGCAGCAAGGTGGCTGCCTGCAGCCCACTGATCTCATCCTCTGCAGCCGCATGAACCGTATAGGATAGATGAACGCCAACGGGTTGCCGTGAGCAGGAGACAGAGGTGCCATTACGGCCCAGCGTCATGAAATAGCCGCCCTCCAATAATGGATGTTGAACTGGATGGGGTGAGTCGACCAGGATTGAGGTTAGTTCCAGGTAGCGCTTTTGATCGCCAAACATCTGCCGGCGAATGGCCGAGGAGGCGCCGTCGCAGGCAATCAAGTAATCTACTGAAGCTGTTTGACCGTTCTTGAATTGAACCTCCACTCCGCGGTCATTCTGCCGAAAGCCTGTGGCGAGCATGCCTGAATGGATGGGCGTACCGCCGATAGCTCCCAGCAGTACGGTTTTCAGGGCTTCACGTTTGACATGCAGAGTTGGGCCTTGCTGGTTCCCGGTGGCCGGCAATTCGAGCAAAACCCTGCCGCTTTGGTCGCAAAAAGAAAAGCTTTTGAGGATAATGCCCTGTCTTGCTAACTGTTCATAAAGGCCCAATGATCTAAGTACCAGTAATCCCCCATCGCCGTTCAAGCGCAGGCCGTAGCCCCGGAAGCGATTATCCACACCCGAGTCGCGCTCAAAGACTTCTACTTGTATCTCCGGGGCACGGGAACCCAGCGCAGCCGTGAGAGTAAGCCCGCTGATGCCTGCTCCAACAACTCCAATTTTCATGAGGCATCTCTCCTTTCAAAATCATAGAACCCCTGGTGAAAACAACCTATTGTGCGATTCGCGCGCGTCGAGTCTACGTCCGTAAGGGGCATACGGGATTGAGCTGCCATACTTTGTGCTGTTTGCGGCGGAATAGTGCGAGTTGCCGATCAGTATATCAAACCCGAGGGTATTTCTTCGATATGATTAACCATAACCGATAAATGACCTTCACAGGATAAAAGGGTAATTTTGTCTTGGACGTTATTGCTGCTCATCTACTGCACTATATCCAGTGGGGCCTGAGGATTCTTATGCCGTTGCCACATCATAGTGCATCATAATCGGTGCGTTCAAAGTGAGATTACTTTGCCGGCTTTGGTCTGAGCTTCAAGGATGTCGGCCATACCTCCCACGATTTCCCACCCGTACTTTTTCAGTCAACCCAAAGTAGTTAAGGCATGTCGAGCAAACGATAAGGCGTACACCCCTCTTCTCGATCGCGGTGAGGTGCTCAAGAAGAGAGGATTCATCAACGACCAGCTTTACACCCTCCGTATAGAAACAAATGGCAGCCGGCAGGGTTCCATTCTGTAGCAAAAGATTTAAGTAAGCATCAAGGAGCTTGTGCTGCAGTGTTGCATCGGCGGATCCCATTCCTTCCCGGGTTATCAAAATGACTGCATTGGCAAGAGATGATTCATTGGACATTGTCGCGCCTTTCCAGCTCGTAGCAATAAGAAGTTATGGATTGAACCCACATACATCCGGTTTGAAGCCTGCACCGCAAGCCGGGGTGGTTATGCCGTCTTCCAATTGTAATGGACACCTCCCCCCTTGGCACTGTACTGGGACCATCTGTAAAGCATCCCGAAGCAGCACGGAAAAGCGACTAGATGAAACAGGTATCAAGGTACCATCCATCTGGGAAGGCACCGGTGTTGCCCGAATTGACCTGCTTTATACAACTGCAGATTTTTCTCCGATGTGTACCTTCAAGAGAGTCATCATCATCGCATCGGTGTCAATATGCCGTAGATGCGCACCTGTGAAAAAGAACCGGTATTCCCGTATGCTATAAAACTTCACGTGCGCCGGTTCTCTCCTCCTGATAATAGGATCCAACATTTTCGAGATGAAAACGTCCGTGGTGACATCCATGATATATATTCTTCCGCCCGGCTTCAGGACGCGGGATATTTCAGTCAACGCCTTGGCAGGATGCAAATAATGATTGAATGAATTGCTGCAAATGATCAGATTAAAGAAATCAGGCGGAAAGGGAGTTGTTCAGCATTGCCCTGATCAAAATGCACATATGGGAAATCATGCGACTGTTCTTTCGCTTTCTCGATCATGTTGGGCCAAATATCGAGCCCATAAAATTCTCCCTGTTGTCCTAAGAGGGTTGCCACGCTGCGGACTGCCCATCCCTCCCGCAGCCGATACCAAAAAACAAAGGTTCTCGTGCAACGGCAACAAAGCAATGAGGCGGTTTTGCATATACCTGAAGTAGTCGAACCATTTTTTATCATAGGTTTCCGCCCTGGTATCCCATTTCCGTGCATTCAATTCAGCGTGGTTTGACCCTTTGCTTATTTGGACAATCCTTTCCTTGACTGGCCAGAGCCGGTCCGGTGGAGGCAATATTGAGAAAAGGCAGTCGTCAAATGATGTCTTCGCTATAAACGAAAACGGAGTATCCGGTGCGCCTTCTTGGCAGCATGAAAGGTACCCATCATTCGGAAGAGAAACCGATCCCAATATCCAAGTAAGGGGATATCTTCTGACTCGGTAAAATACCATTCTTCCAGCAGCTTGACTCCCGCGCTCCAAGATTCGATCTGCGCCGCATCGTCTATTCCCCAATGGATTCGTGCCCTGGTCTTCTTAATAGATGGATGACTATTGGCACTTCTGGCCGTCAAGCGACTATATGCATCGAACGAAATCTCACTCGCAGGCAGATGCTCCTGTAGTTCGGCAAAAAGCTGCTTGACTTCCGCTTCGTGCAAGTACATCAGCAGCCCCTCCGCTATGATGCAAGCCGAACCATTTCCCTTCACTTGATCCAGCCAAGTATGGTTTGTCACCGATGACGGGATCATATGATAATGATTGGTTTCATCGTAGAATCTCTTCCGCAAATCAATGACATCGGGGTAGTCGAGATCATACCATTCTCCCCCTGTCGGCTTGACTTTAAGCACACGGCTGTCCAATCCACAGCCCAGATGCAAGACGAGCGGCCGCTTGGTGCGGTCCAAATAATCACGCACGTAAGAATCTAGCTTCCTCGCCCGCATCGCCAGCGTTACCGACGTTTGTTTTGGTACCCGCAGCTCCCTGAAATCATACTCAATGGCTTTGAGGATTTCTTCAGCTTTAGGGTCAACGATAATGGGATGCAATCGTTGGCTCTCAATAGCTTTGCTGTATAGAGGAACCAATAGAGTCTCTTTCTCTTGAGTTAATCGGATTTTTTGCTTTTCCATACTAACCTCCTTCTCTAGGGTGCCTTATCAGCCGCTCCATCTTGGATAATATCATGCTGAAGCGCTTCGCAAGATCTTATTGGCAAAGCCAATGGGGCCAATAAATGCTTTCAGACTTTACGACAGACGAGTTCGCCTTTGCCAATAGGCACGATCAGAGCGTCAACCCGCTGATCCGTTAACGCTCGATCCAGCATCGGTTGCAGGGTTTCCCGAAAATCGATGGCGTTGTCGGCGACCAGCAAGCCGCCCTTAACCAATCTGGGGATAACTGCTTCGTAACATTCGCCGTACACTTCTTTCTCGGCGTCCAGGAAACAGAAGGCGATATTGGGATACTGGGAAAGGTGAACGCGGGCATCAGCTTCCACCAACTTTACAATCCCCTCCACTTGGGCGATCCTGAAAGTCTCTCGCGCCAGTTTTTCTTTTTCCGGTAATACCTCAAAAGTCGTCATGGTTCGGCCGGTCATTGCGCAGGCCATCGCTATCCACAGAGTGGAATAACCGGCGCTGGTGCCAATTTCGAGAAAATCGCCTTCTGGAGCATTTGCAGCCAGCAGGGCAAGGAATCTGCCTGTATCGGGTGTGATCTGGCGCAGACGCTGCAATCGAGGCGTCCCGTCTTCCCGATCTCTGACATCAATTTGCTCAAGATATTTCATCCGGTCAAGTGTGGATTGTGGTATCGAATGGAACATAAGGCTGTTTCTCCTAAGCTTGCAATGACGGGCCAATTGCCTGCCAACGGAGTGCCCGCCCTTCACGCCCGCGGTGAAATGTTAGGGTAGGCAACCAAGTAGCTCGTTTAAGAATTGACGGATCAAGGACTGAAATTGCTGATTGCCCTTTCCTTGCACGACAAAATGCAGCTTGTTCTGGTAGGTGGATAAGGTGATCAAAAAACCGGGCACGTATTGGATCGGTCCAACTCCATACACCTGTTTGAGCGAAGCGCCGTCAAAAGCGATGGAGGTCTCCTCAATTACACCAAAGTTGGTATAGTTGATAAATCGAGAGCCGTGCGCGGCGGCTTGTTCATAACTCTTGTGCATCATCGCCCCTCCCCCCATCGAACCTACGGCCATTAAAAGCATGGCGCCGAGCCCTGGATTGTCCTGCTTCAGATGATCCATGCTGGCTTTTACCCGATCGAGCGTATCTCTAAATGTCTCGCTTGGCTTTGGGGTCAGGCTGGGATAAACGGCGCTGGACAAGTTGCCTATGACATCGCGCTGCCCTTCCGGCAGGTACCGTCTCATATCTACCGGCACCATCACCGGATAGCCGGCCCGATATCCCGGTGTCACATACTTGAATAGGACTTGATACAGTGCGGCGACCAGGTAATCATTCAGTGTGGCGCCGCATCGTTTTGCTTCCGAGTGCAACCGTTCAAATCGACTCGGATCGAGGAAGACGTGTTCAATAAATGTGCAATCAGCGTCAAACGAACCGTGAAAAATCGCCGGTCCGGGTCTGGGCAGGCTCTCCTTGCGAGTTGCCCTATAAATTGCAATGGGGGAAAACCTGCGTAACACTTGTCCGAATCCACGGTCTTGGTTGATGGATTGGGTGATTTTTCCAAGGTCATAAGCTTCCGCAAATAGCATCAGCAGACAACGCAGCCCGGCGGCATCCGATAGGATGTGATCTATTTTGAAGCACAATGTATCCCCGCCCTTGTTTCGAATTAATAGCAGCTTTAATGGAAAATCGCGTTCAGGGTCACAGGGTTTCCCGATGAAGTTTACAATTTCCTTCGCAGGGTCCGCTGGCTGGTTCGCGATGGCAATAACCGGCTTGTAATCCGGACACCGTACTCGTTGATAATGTGAGCCCTTGATTTTGACGTTGAAAGACAGAATCGGCAGGGCCCGGTGAAGTACGTCCAGAGCATTCATAAGCCGCTCGAGATCCAGGCTTTCCGAAAATTCCAGCACATAGGTGATTTGCTGATCCGCGATCAAACGCGCGTGATAGATGTTAAGATCTCCGGCGGTTACGGGATAGCTGGTAGGTATATTCACGGTGTTGTTTTCCTCATTGATTTATTTACTATCGGCAGCGGGAAGGCTCCATCTTGATTATCGCACCATTTCGAGACAGAAAACAACTCCCTGCAGCGAAGCACTTTCCGTTAGAGCCAGTTCTGGTCACCAGGACCGATATGCGTTGGTATCAGATTACCTAATCCGATATTTCGGAATCGAATTTGCGCATGATCGCGTTGTGCTTTTCCCTGGGTGCCGCCTGCAAAGCAGAGATCAGTTCCCGTAGTCGCGGCGTCAGGGTGATCAAATAGCGTGCCGGACCATGAGCCTTATAGTACGTATGCGGGACTCCGGCTGGCACAAAGGCGGTGGTCCCTGCCGCGGCCTCGATCTCTTTATCGGCAAACTTGAACGTAAGCATTCCTTCCAAGAGATACCATGCCTCATCATCAGAATAATGGACGTGAAGGTAGTCAGCGCCGCTGCCCTTCCATTCATAGATCTCATCCGACACCCCATATTCCTGCTTTGATTTAGGCTCGGCTCGTTCCGAGCATTTCTTCACTGATTTCATCCAGCTTCAGGCTGATGATTTGGCTGGCAGAATCGCGTCCCATCGTCACACCATAAATTACGTCGGCAGCCTGAACCGTATTGCGGTTGTGCGTGATCACAATGAACTGGGTGTCTTTGCTCAAGTCCACCAGCAGATCGCGGAACCGGCCAACGTTTGCCTCGTCCAGCATGGCGTCCACTTCGTCCATAACGCAAACCGGGGTCGGTGAGACCTTGAGAAGAGCAAAGACCAGTGCAATTGCAGTCAGGCTTCGTTCGCCGCCGGACAGCAGGGATAGTCCCTGCTCGCGGCGCCCGGGCAACCGGGCATCAATCTCGATGCCTGTCTCCACTAAATTGTCTGGGTCTGTCAGTGAGAGATGCGCAGATCCCCCGCCGAACAAGCGGGTGAATATGGCCCTAAACTGTTTGTCCACGGCTTCGAAAGTTCGAGAGAATTCCTGGCGCGTCAATACGTCAAGCTCCACGATTACCTGGCGCAGATCTGTCTCCGCCTGCCTCAAATCCTGGACCTGGGTGGTCATGAACGAATAACGCTCAAACTCGGAATCAAATTCTTTCTTGGCCTCTGCATTGATGGGCCCCATCCGGCGCAATCTCGCGCGCTGTTGCCCGAGCTGCTCCTCCAGATCAGGAGCCAGCTCGGAGACAACAGGCAATTCTTCCACAAGACCTTCAAAAGGCAGGGGGACCGGTCCTTCCATACTCTCAACATATTCGAAGGAGACCAGTCCGAAATCATCCATGATCTTTTCGCGCAAAGTATCCATCGCCTCCTGCCTGCGCATTTGATCGATCTGGACTTGTGCGTACCCATGTTCAGCGCCAGACAGATTTTTCTGGGCGGCGGCTTCCGCCTCCTGCAATCGGTTCTCTTCCTCCTCGGCGCTTTCCAAATCCTTTTCCCCAGGTTCAATGAGTATGCGAAACGCCTCCGTCTTTTGATACAGTCCGCTTTCGCTCTCACGTAAAGTCAGCTTCTCTTCTTCGAGTTCTTTCAATGAAATGCCGGTCTGGTCCAGCCGTGACTGCAAATCCGCTCGCTGCAGGACAATGCGATCAGCCGATTGTTGCAATTCGAGCTTGCGTTCCTTCGCCCCGTTGACCGATTTTTCCGTGACAGCCAGTCGGGTTTTCCAATAAGCAACCTGATCTTGGGTTTCATCTAAACTGAGGCCGCTCAATTGAATGGTCAAGATACGTATTTCATTCTGCGCCGCCACCACCTTTGCCTCTATTTCAATTGCCAGACCCTCCTGGCGTTCTCTTTCCTTTTCCAGGCTCGCTATTTCGTTCCCAAGTTCTTCGTTTTGGCTTTTCTGCCACTCAAGTTGGCGGCGGGCCGCCTCGAAGGCAACCAGGGTTTCCTGCGCTGCCGACTGTGCCTGCTCGAATTCTTTGCGAGCGTTGCCCAAGCCTTCCGTGCGCGCAGATTGCTCACGCTGTGCTAGCATCAGCTTATTAGTTAGTTCTTCGATGGAGGATTTCAGTGCTTCAAGCCGGCTGGTAAGCTCGGCAAGCCCCTCAGAAAGCTCACGTTTCTGGCGGGGCCGGCTCAGGATCGATCCGGATGCGGACTTACCCGCGATAACCAGACCGTCGCCCCGGAATACTTCTCCTCGCAAGGTCACAACGCGCCCATAGATCGGAAGGCTTGCGACCAAACGGCGGGCAGCCGAACGTGTGCGTACGATCATCGTATGGCCTAGCAGAAGGTCCACGGCCGAACGAAGTTCGGCGGGCGCATTGACCAAATTAGCAGCGATGCCAAGGTAATCTGCATCGTCCGGCTGGGTCAGCTGATACTGGGAATGAGTATCAAGGGGTAATAATGCTGCCCGTCCTGCATCGCCGGATTCAAGCAAAATAAGCGCTTCCTCGATTTGGCTTGTTTCGAGCAAGACCGCATCCAGAGTATCGCCGAGCGCGGCCCCAATCGCGATCTCCAGTTCGGCCGGTACATCCAGGGACGTGCTCAATGCGCCACGGGCGCTGAGGCGGGACTGCCGGGCTGCATCAAGCAGAAAGCGGGCGCCTTCCGCATACCCAGCCAGGGATTGTTCCGCCTGTTCGAGGACCTCGAGCTGAGCCTGCAAACGGGAGTGTCGGTTTTGGTGAGCGGCCTGGTCTTCAAGCTTGAACCGGCGCTCATTCTCTAATGTCTCTAATTCGCTTTTTCCTGATTCGAGCTTAGACTCGGCTTGCTGCAAACGCTCCTTCGATTTCTGAAGGCCAGATACTGCTTCACGATGGATTTGATCGGTTCTCTTGACCTCATCCTCCGCAAGACGGATCGCTGCCTGGAGAGATTCAATTTTCTGTTTATGAGCCTCCGTACGGACACCGAGTTCATCCAGGCGGGCCTGTGTCTCGGACTTTTGCAGGTGGAGGGTAGCCACTCGGTTCCGGCCCTCTATCAATTGTTCCTCGGTTGCGCCATGTTCAGACTCGCGAATCTGGAGGGCTTGTTCGGCATTCTCAAGTTGTGTCCGAGCTTCTTCCAACTCAACCTGCAAGTGATCGGCCTCCAGCGAGGCTCCGTCGATGCGCTCAGCTGCCAGCTTCTCTTCCCCGGTAACCCGTTCCAAGTCGGCGACCAAAGTGGCAATTAAACCTGTCAACGAACGGCGGCGCTCGTCCAAGACTGCCAGATCGCGGCTGATCGTCTCTCGCTGGCTGTGCAGCTCGGATGAGTTTCGGTGCCAGACGTTCAATTGTGCCCGCAATCCGCTCAATCTTTCACGGAACTGGCCGTATATTTTTTGCGCTTCCAGATGAGCTTCGCGGGCTTGTTGAACTTTGAGGTCCTGGTCGTGCAACGTCTCGCGCGCCTCTATTAGTTGCTGCTGGGCGTGGTGCCAGTGATAGCCATACCACTCACGCAGCAGCACTCGTAGATCGGCCTGGGCAGCTACAAACTCATTTGCGCGGCGCGCTTGCCGTTCAAGAGTCTTCAAACGTGGCTCGAGCTCGGCCATAATGTCCTGGACACGTTCCAGGTTATGTTGGGTATTTTCCAAACGCTTGATTGCTTCTTCACGGCGGACGCGATAAAGCCCAACGCCGGCGGCTTCTTCGAAAAGGCGGCGGCGTTCATCTGCTTTCAAGGCCAGCGACGCATCTACCAGCCCCTGTCCCAGGATTGTATAAGTCCGTTCCGCCAGCCCGGACGCCGCCAGTAGTTCATTCATATCGCGCAGGCGGACATGCTGGCCGTTTAACAAGTACTCATTATGACCATCACGATAGGCGCGGCGCGCCATGGCTACCTCGGCAAAATCTACGGGGAGCCAGTTCGAATTATTATCGAAGACGATCTCTGCCGAAACCATTCCAGCCCGCGGACGATGCTCTGAGCCTGAGAAGATCATGTCTTCCGTTTTCTTGCCGCGCAAAAGTGTATAGGATTGCTCTCCTAATACCCAGCGCAGAGAATCGGCTATGTTTGACTTTCCGGAGCCGTTGGGCCCGACAATAGCCGTGATTCCGCTCGCGAACTCGAAGACCGTCCGGGATGCGAAGGTTTTATATCCGTGAAGCTCGAGGGATTTGAGACGAAGAGGCATGAGGAGATCTACGATTCGCGGTCTGCAGTATTTGATTTAAATATGTTGATTTTCAACTTACATTTCCGGTCAGTGAATTCCAAGTGTTTCCAGGGCGGTCTGTGCCGCGATCTGGGCCGCTACTTGTTTATTCGACCCCTTACCCCGTCCATAGGTTTGATTCTGGATGCGGACCTCGACCTCGAACACCTTGGCATGGTCCGGACCGCTTGAAGCGACCGTCACATATCTGGGTGTCCCAAGCTTTTCAGATTGTGCCCACTCCTGAAATCGACTCTTTGGGTCGTAAATTTCGGAGCGAAGCATAACCCGCTCCCGCACGCTATCGAGCAGCGGTTCCATGAACCTATTCACGGAATCCAGGCCCGAATCCAGGTAAAGCGCGCCGATCACGGCTTCGAAAGTGGAACCGAGCAAACCATCGCGGTCCCGCCCACCGGAAGCGGCTTCACCGCGCCCCATGCGCATTCCTCTGCCGAGATCCAACCTCCGCGCAAACTCGCCTAATTGCTCGTTCCGGACTAATGCTGACCGCATCCGAGTTAAGTCGCCTTCTGCCATTTCGGGGCAGTGATGATAAACCCAGGCGCCAACCACAAAATCCAGGACCGCATCACCCAGAAATTCGAGCCGCTCATTATCTTCCACAGCATTTGAGTTCTCGTTGATGTAAGAGCGATGAGTCAGAGCGCGGGTAAGCAAAGATAAATTGGTAAAAGTCAAACCCAATCGTCGGGCCAAATCCACTGACAACTCGGGCAAGTTGACATCCGTACGCGAAGCCACGGGAACCTCCCTGGAACTCAGGGAGCGCCAGCCACTCACTTCCTTCCCCGTTGCTCTGAGAGGCAGGCGTGAGGTCCTAGCGGTCCATCAGTTCCAACTAAATTTGCGGACTGATTTTATCGCGAAACGATCAGGCTGGCTATGATGCTGGCAAAAGTTTAAGATACAATCATAATCATTATTCGGAGGCTACCTTGATCAACGCAGTCAGCAACGAGACACGCTTTCTACACGCAATCGAAATGGGGTTGGGGGCCTGGCAATGGGGAGATCGGGTAGTCTGGCAATATGGACGCGGCTACACCGATGCCGATATTCAGGAGGCGTTTCAGGTTTCGATCGCGGAGGGCAGTTCGTTTTATTGACACAGCCGAAGTATATGGCTCAGGGCGTTCCGAAAGGCTGACGGGACAATTCCTCAAGGGAACCGATCAACCTGTGCTCGTGGCCACCAAATTTTTCCCTTTGCCATGGCGTTTATCGAGAAACTCCATCCCTTCTGCATTGAAAGGCAGCCTGGAGCGTCTCGGTCTGGATACAGTGGACTTGTATCAAATTCACATGCCAACCCCCTCTCTTCAGCCCGGAGTCGATGATGGAAGGCATGGTCTCCTGCGTGGAAACTGGATTAACGCGTACGGTGGGGGTCTCGAACTTTAATCAATCCTATATGTTGCGTGCTTATTCAACCCTGGCGCGACACAACATTCCCCTCGCCTCTAACCAGGTACACTACAGCATACTTAATCGGCTCGTCGAGAAAAATGGCTTGCTTGCCCGCTGCAAAGAACTTGGGATCCGGTTGATCGCCTATTCCCCGCTGGAAATGGGATTGTTGAGCGGTAAGTATGGGCCGGAAAATCCTCCTCCCGGTACCCGCGCTGCCCGATATTCGAACGTCCTCAACAAGCTTCCACCTCTGCTAAAGCTTATGACTGAGATCGGACAGGATCATGGCGGCAAGTCCAATGCACAAATCGCCCTGAATTGGGTGATGTGCAAGGGTGCCCTGCCTATCCCGGGTGCGAAGAACGCCGACCAGGCGCTTCAGAATGCAGGTGCCCTGGGTTGGAAATTGACAGAAGAAGAAATGGCCAGGTTGGATTCAGCCGGTGAAGAGATTCTGAAGTAGAGCCCCAAACAACGAATACGACTGCGGCTGCACAGGCCTTGGGGATGTCGGAGACCAACTGAGTGGGCTTCTGAAATTGTTTATTAAAGGGTTATACAGATCGAGAGCAAAAAAACAATGCATCCGGGATCCCGGATGCATTGTTCCACTAATAACGGATTATTCTTTTGGGCCGATGAACTGGAAATAACCGAAACCAAGACCGAAAAGCAAGAAGATGACTACCGCTACCCAACCAGCCGAACCCCAGACCTTGGCGAACACGGCCAGCAACGACACAATGAAAGCGATCAAATTGAAAACAAAAAGAGTGATCGCGGCTCCATCTTGAGCTTGCTGATCGGTGAAACCTCGGGCGAACCAGCTCAACAAACCAAAACCCGCAAGCGAAGCTCCTATGAGTTGAGCCAGAAGCTTATCTGTATTTGTAGTCGAAAGTTTAAACATAGTAAGAATAGTCGTGGGTCCCAAAAGCAGGCCCAATGCAAAAATGAACGCGACTAGAGTACTGAGCAGGTACAAGTTACTGAGTTTCATATTGTTTCTCCTTTCCAGAATGTAGTGGAGCGCCTTGTACATTAGTATACAAATCCTTCAATTGCTTACGCGCATCCCCCATTTGGGCTATATCTTACAACTTTCGTAACCTGTAGACATGGATACAACCTATCCGGCAATTTCCGTTTTATTCACCATTCACCTCTTGTTTAGAGTAGAAACCGGAGTCTCTAAATCCAAATTAGAAATGAAAGAAAATTAGTTGTGCTATAATAATCGCAATCATGCAGTTAAATCCCGGCTTCGCCAGCGAGAATAACAGCAATAATAATGACGACCATTCCTTGGCCGTTGGGCGAAGTTCTGCAGGCTGATAAATAATAACAAGTCGAACCAATCGCCCAACGCTTCAAGCGAAGGGCGATTTATTTTGCCTAAATCCAGCCGGGTGATGAGCCACGGACCCGGAAACTCTTTCTTTTTTTTGCGGCGTACGTATTCGCTCTTCCTTATATTAAAAGGAGAGCGGTTGAAAAAATTAACCGGAGGTACGGCATGTATAGAACTCATACCTGTGGCGAGTTGAGAACATCTCACACGGGCCAGGAAGTGACGCTGGCGGGCTGGGTACATCGGCGCCGGGATCACGGCGGGGTGATATTCTTTGATTTACGCGATCGTTATGGAATTGTTCAGATTACCCTAAACCCCAATTTGTCCAAGGAAACGCTCAAGGTGATGTCTGAGGTCCGCTTTGAATGGGTGCTGCAAATCACAGGCAAGGTCCAAAAACGACCGTCCGGAATGGAAAATCCAAAAATGGAGACGGGCGAAATTGAGGTCATTGCCAGTGAGGTCAATGTTCTTAACCCGGCCAAGACCATGCCGTTTATGGTCAGCGGCGAGGAACAGGAGGCCGACGAGAACACACGCCTCAAATATCGTTATCTCGATCTGCGCCGCGAACGCATGACCCGCAATATGATCTTGCGTCACCGGGTGGTCAAGTTTATGCGTGATTATCTTGATAAATTCGGATTTCTCGAAATCGAAACTCCGATTCTCTTCAAAGCCACCCCTGAGGGTGCGCGTGACTATCTTGTGCCGTCGCGTGTTTACCCGGGACAATTCTATGCCCTGCCCCAATCACCCCAGCAACTGAAACAATTATTGATGGTGGCCGGCCTGGATCAAGTACTTCCAGATTGCACGCTGCTTCCGCGATGAAGATCTGCGCGGCGACCGCCAGCCCGAATTCACTCAACTTGACATCGAGATGTCATTTGTCCATCGCGACGATGTTCTGGCCCTCGTCGAGGGACTTTACACCGCCATGATCCCGGCAGTGGCGCTCGCAAAAAAAGGTACTGGCCTCTCCGTGGCCCAAACTCTCGCATCATGACGCCTTGAACATATATGGATCCGATAAACCCGACCTCCGTTTTGGGATGGAATTATGGGACGTAAGTGAAATCTTCGCGAAAAGCGACTTCCGGGTATTTCGAATCGGCGCTTGGGAGCACGGAGGCGTGATTAAGTGCATTGTAGCCGTGGGCTGCGCCGAATATTCGCGACGTGAAGTGGATGAATTGACGGAGGCCGCAAAATCCTTCGGGGCAAAAGGGTTGGCTGTTCTAGGTTTGACGCAGGAAGGTTTGAAAGGCAGTGCTTCAAAATTCGTCAAGCCCGAAGAAGCTGAAGCCCTCAAATCACTAACGGGGGCCCAGCCGGGTGACTTGATCCTGTTCGCAGCGGACGAGCGATCGGTTGTAAATAAAGTCCTGGGTGGGCTGCGATTGATTTTCCGCGATAAACTCGGACTTGCTGATAAAGACACGATGGCATTTGCCTGGATCATTGACTTTCCAATGTTTGCCTGGAGTGAGGAAGAAAAACGTTGGGACGCCGAGCACCATCCGTTCACGATGCCAAAAATGGAAGATCTGGAAAAGTTCGAGACCGATCCCGGAGCAGTATTGTCAGACGCTTATGATATGGTCTGTAATGGTTATGAGCTCGCCTCCGGTTCCATCCGAATTCATCGTCGCGATATCCAAACCAGGGTATTTCAATTGCTGGGGCTAAAAGACGAAGAGATCCAGGCTAAGTTTGGCCATATGCTCGAAGCTTTTGAATACGGCGCGCCGCCGCATGGCGGCCTGGCCCCCGGAATTGACCGGCTTGTCATGCTGCTCGCAGATGAACCTAATATTCGCGAAGTCATTGCCTTCCCCAAAAACCAGGTGGGACGCGATGTAATGGCCGATGCGCCCTCCGTTGTGGAAGAGAAACAACTCAAGGAATTGCATCTTACAAATTAGGAAGCAGACGGGCAAGGAGTAAGCGCCTATTTTCATTCGATCTCATTTGAGGGTATTCCAAGTGTAGAGGAGCAGGATATGGAAGTCGTTCGAGTTGACCAAATCTCCACATATGTCGGGAAAGAAATCCAGCTGCAGGGCTGGGTCTATAACCGGACCGACAAAGGCAAATTGTGCTTTCTGTTGGTTCGCGATGGAAGCGGGTTCATCCAATGCGTTGCGTTTAAAGGCGACCTGGATGAGAAACTCTACGACCAGATCATGCGGCTGCCTCAGGAATCCTCAGTCATCGTCACAGGCTCGGTGCGTGAGGATAAACGTGCCCCTGGTATCCCGGGGGGATATGAGGTGGGCATCAAGGATATTAAGATCGTCCAGGCGGCTGATCCAGATTATCCGATGGCTCTTAAAGACCACGGCGTTGATTTCGCACTGGACCATCGCCATCTCTGGATCCGAATGCCCAGTCAATGGGCAATCCTTCGTATCCGTGTAAAGGTCATGTCGGCCGTACGCGAATATCTTGATAGCCATGGCTTCTTCAATCTTGACACCCCCATCCTTACGCCCGCAGCAGCTGAAGGAACCACTACACTTTTCGAAACAGCCTATTTCGATGAAGGATCTGCTTACCTGGCGCAGACCGGTCAGCTCTACAACGAAGCCAACATTTTCTCATTTGGAAAAGTCTACTGCTTCGGCCCGACTTTCCGCGCCGAAAAATCAAAAACTCGCCGCCATCTGACGGAATTCTGGATGCTCGAACCCGAGGTTGCTTTCTGCGATTTGGACGGCCTGATGGAGCTTGAAGAAGGGCTTATTACCCATATCGTTCAGAGCGTCCTTCATGATTGCGCCCCTGAGCTCAAGTCGCTGGGACGCGACATATCCAGGCTGGAAAAAATATCAGCGCCATTTCCGCGAATCTCCTACGATGAAGCAGCCGAGATCCTGTTGGAACTTAATAAGAATGAAACCGACCCGGAACGCAAAGAATTACTTAAATTTGAATGGGGTATGGATTTCGGCGCGCCGCACGAGACAGAATTGACTAATCGCTTCGAAAAACCCGTCTTTGTTTATGGCTATCCAACAGCAGTAAAAGCCTTTTATATGGAGCCTTGGCCGGACCGCCCGGAGGTTTGTAAGTCGGTCGACTTGCTCGCCCCTGAGGGTTATGGCGAAATCTGTGGTGGCTCCGAGCGTATTTCGGATCACGACCTTTTGCTCAGGCGGATCCACGAACAAAAACTGCCGGAAGAGGCCTTCAAATGGTATCTCGAATTACGGAAATATGGCTCGGTACCCCACTCAGGATTCGGCATGGGCGTGGAACGAGTTGTTGGATGGCTGTGCGGTATCGAGCATATCCGTGAGGCCATCCCGTTCCCGAGGACTATCAAAAGAGTATATCCGTAACTAACATTGACAATGTCACACGATTTAGGAGCAGGGGCAGGAACCCTGCTCCTACTTTTTTAATCGTAGGGCCAGCCAGGTGAAGAACGCAATGCCGAGATAACTGGCTGAAAGATCAAATAAGCTGAATGTGCGGGAAGGGAACCATGACTGGGAAAATTCCTCCAATCCCACGAAGACGGCAATGATCAGGCTGGTGATAACAGCTGAACGTCTATGGTCTTGTTTGACTTGCATTCCCGTCGAAGGGACAGATCGGGCTTCAAAGACACTCAGGTTGACCACCAGGCTGAAAAGGCCAAATAATAGGAAATGCCCCACCTTGTCGCCAAACGGAAAGTCGTAGATCGCACCCAGCCGTCCCAAGAGTCGAGCATCTGCCAGGATTATTATGATGACAATAAACATGCCGAAAATAAAAGCCACGCGTTTCATACGACCCTCGCGCAATTTCGCTGAACAGTCCGTGAACAACAATAAGATCGAAGCCAATCTATCGGCTTCGATCCGTCCATGTTTCTATGAAAGATGCTATTCTCGTTAAGCGATCTCGGAAAGATCCGGCTTGGGCTGTTTGCTTTCGCGTCTCGCCTTCACTGCTTCAATTACCATTGGAACCAGCGAGATTAATACGATGGCAATCACAACCAGCGAGAAATGGTCACGGATGAAGGGAATGTTTCCAAAAAAATAGCCCGTGAATGTAAAGAGTGCAACCCAGGTAATTCCGCCAAACACGTTATAGGAGAAAAAATCCTTATACGACATCCGCCCCACGCCTGCGACAAAAGGAGCAAAAGTACGGACTATAGGCACAAAGCGTGCAAGGAAAATGGTCTTGTTGCCGTACTTCTCAAAGAAACCGTGCGTTCGGTCGAGATACTCTTTCTTGATCCACTTGATGTGGTAGGCCCGCTCGCCCAGGAAATGACCGATCCAATAATTCGCTGTATCTCCAAGCACCGCGGCAATGGCGAGCAGCAGGAAAAGCAGCCAGATATTAAGGGATCCGAGCGCAGCAAAGGTTCCAGCCGCAAAAATCAGCGAGTCGCCCGGCAGGAAGGGCGTAACGACCAGGCCTGTTTCGATGAATATAACCAGGAATAAAAAGCCATAGGTCCAGGCCCCGTATTGGGTTATGACGGCGCTAAGGTGCTTATCGAGATGCAGGAACAGGTCAACCAAAAAAGGGACAAGATTCATATCATTTAGCCTTCCAAACTAGGATAACAAGCGCCAAATTATACACTATCGTCGTGGCTGGCGGGCCGGCGGAGATCTGCCTGGCTTAACCAATATCCTACGATCAGGAAAACAATGCTGCCCGGCACAGCCAAACCCAGATCAAGTGGGCCTACTGCAAATAAAACCCAATTGCTCCAAAGACCCAACCATTGGCCTGCCGCGAATCCGGCAGTGCTAAGCACAAAATAGAGCAATAATCTGCCCGGTCCGCCATCACGCCACACATGGAATAATGCTCCGATCAAGAGCGAGCAGATCAAGCCCAGAATGATGGACGGCAGGGTCATAGGAGGGACCAGTCTTTCTTATGGATGCAAGCGATCTTGAAAGAAGTCCGCAATCGCCTTGTAGCAGGTGGCCCGGTTCTCATACTTCAGCACGTCATGGCCTTCATTCTCGAAGACCAGCAGCTCAATTTTCTTGCCGCTGGCCTTGAGCTCACGGACAAGATCCTCTGACTCGGCTGCGGCGACACGCGGGTCGTTACGCCCCTGGATCACAAGCATCGGCGCGCTCATGTTATGCAGGTATCGTCGGGGTGAGCGTTCTTCCAGGAAAGCCCGTCCATCTTGCTTGTCGGGGTCGCCCAGGGCAATTTTGAAATAGGGTTTCCAGGTTTCGGGAATCCGTTCTGAAAAAGTCAGCAGATCGTAAGGACCAAACATATCGCAGGAGGCCGACCACAAATCGGGGTGACGGCCTGCCAGCGTTAGCGTCATATAACCGCCATAAGACCGCCCGACTACCGCTGCGCGCTTGACGTCTAGCCGCTTGTCGTTTGGCAGGACCTTGGTCATCGCATGGACATGGTCGAGCCGATCCTGACCGCCCCAATCGTGATCCACATGTTTGGTATAGGAAAGCCCATATCCGGTTGATCCGCGAACGTTTGGAACGAAAACCGCGAATCCGCGCAGTGTAAGGAATTGGATCAACGGCATGGAGAACCAGGCAAAATCTGGACGCTCCTGCCCTTGCGGTCCCCCGTGTATGTAGTAAACAAGGGGACGCGCACCTTTGAAGCCAAGCGATTTGGCAGGAAGATATAAGCGCGCCGAAACACGTAATCCATCGTGGGAGATGTAGGAGGCGTCCTCGCCGGCCGAAAGATCTTTTTGAGGAATTCCCAGAAGCTTCTCGTTTGTATGCAATGCTATCTTATTGCGGGTCTTACCCGCGATTGTATAGATTTGGGTGGGAGAGGTGGCCGTGGAGAACGTGACTGCGTAAACGTCGCCATCCGGGTCATAATCAATATGTTCCAATTTACCATTATCCAGCGGACGCCTGCCGATCAGGACATGCTTAACGACCATTTTTAGCGTCGTTTCATCGAACACTCCCTCATAAACCCAGGAGCAGCCATCTATGTTGTAGGTTACCAGGTAATGCTCGTCAAACAAATGAGCGATCCCGGTCATTTCACCTGATCCCTTATGTTTGATCCCGCTGACTTTAACAGGGACCAGTTCTCCTGGCTTCCTGAAACGGATATAACCAAGGCTATAAGTATCTTCGAAGACGGCGCTTGATACGATTGCACCCTTGCCACTCGATGTAAACTCTGCAGAACCCAATCCACTCAGAGGAATAGGCTCTCCATCAGCACGCTGATCAAGCGGTTTGCCGTAGACAACCTCGTGTGCTTTTCCTTTCACAAGGTAAAGGGTGGTATCCCCGGTGGTATATCCTTCGGCCAGCAAAACCATCGAATGATTTTTGTTGTGTGCCACGGGGATCATGCCCCAGGGGCTATCCGCGATTTTGGTAAGTTTACCGGTCCTGAGGTCGCCGCGATATGTTTCCTGAATCGCGGCATCTCGCCGCTCTGCCAAAAGATAAACAATACTCTTGGATTTATCGCAGAGGGCCAGGTGCACTCGGTAATTGACGAAAAAATTCTCGAAAGCCGGTTCCGGGAAACCGCCCTTTAAGGGGATCAACATCGGTTGATAATTCTCGTCACCGTCATTATCGATCATTACCAGGATTTTGCCGATTTTTGGAAAAACAAAGTAGGAATAACCGCCGATCAATTCAGGGTTTTGCAGTGCGATGTGAGGCGGAATGAAGTGGTTCAGGGACTGAACCACCCAAATTCATGCACATACAGGCTGATATGGCCCGTAATGTTGGAAAGAAAATAAAGGCGTCCCTGGTCATGTTGGGGAAAAAGAAAAAGTCGGGCAGATAACAAGGATTCGATACGATAATTCATAATCAGTGTCCTTTATTTTGGGCTTATCTTTTTATTGGATAATTCCACCGCCGACCATTACTTCTCCTTGATAGAAAACCGCAGCCTGACCCGCCGTGATATCCCGCTGCGGCATGTCAAAGTGGACTCTGAACGCGTCTCCCGTTTTCAAGCGGCGAAACCATCGCCGGGGCCTCCCTGGCAGTGTACCGTATTTTGACCTCGGCGTGGAATGCTCCACGGTTTGGCTCACCTGAGATCCAATTTACATCGTCAGCGGTCAACTCGCTTGAACCGAGTTCCGCCAGTTCACCTACTATCAGGGTATTCGCAGTCACATCCTTGTTGACTACGTAGAGCGGCGCCGAAGAAGAGATACCCAATCCTTTTCGCTGCCCGATAGTGTAATTTGCCAGACCCGTATGTCTACCGATTACTTCCCCACGGATTGAGACGATCTCCCCGGGACTAAACAATCCGACGGCATTACGCTGGAGAAAGTTGCGATAGTCGTCTCCGGCCAGGAAGCACAGATCCTGGCTGTCATGCCGGGAGGCGGTCGGGAGTCCAAATGACTCTGCAATTTTCCGAATCTCCGGCTTGGGATAATCACCGATGGGAAACAAAGCTTTTTGTAGCTTTTCTTGATTTAGGACATGCAAAACGTAAGACTGATCCTTGGAACGATCTACCGCCCGCAAAAGCTGCTTTGCTCCGCTATCATCAGTGGATGACCGCACATAATGTCCGGTAGCCATAAAATCGGCGCCAAGGGCCAGGGCATGATCGAGCAGATATTTCCAGCGAATTTGACGATTACATACCAGGCATGGATTGGGTGTTTCACCTCGCGCATATCCATCCAGGAAATACTGTACAACCGTTTCTCTAAAGATCTGTTTTGCATCAATGACATAGAAAGGGATTTCGAGCCTGGCGGCGACACGACGGGCCAGCCCCATGGCATCCGGCGTGCAACAGCGATTGGAGTCCTCTTTTCCCGGCTCCGACCACAAGCGCAGCATCATACCCACAACCTCATAGCCTTGCTGCTTAAGCAAGGCTGCTGCAACCGAAGAATCTACTCCTCCAGACATGGCAACAACGACTTTGGCCATAAACTCACCACCGATAAATAAAAAGAATTCTAGTTGCGGGCAAGATTCCGCGCCTTTACGATAAGCCCCGGCAGCGTGTCCAGGAAAGACTCGACGTGATCGGCGGTCGTCCCGGCGCCGAGGGTAATCCGCAAAGACCCCAGTCCCCACTCGCGCGGCAAGCCGATTGCATCCATCACCTCGCTCGGTTCGGGATTGCCTGTCTTGCAGGCTGATCCGGACGAACAGGCAAAACCAGCCGCGTCCAGCAGCGTCAGCAGCAGGTTGCCATCCACATCCTTGAATGCAAATGAAGCATGATTAGGCAAGCGCCAATCCAGGGCGCCGGTCAGGCGAGAATCGGGAATTGCTTCCAGTACGGCGCCGATAATTTTGTCGCGCAAAGGCCTGACGTGCGAGGCGCGTTCCTCGCGTTCAACGTTTACCAGGCGCAGCGCCTCGGCCAGCCCAACGATGAATGGAACGTTCTGCGTTCCTGCTCGTCTGCCGTCTTCCTGTCCGCCACCGGTCTGGGATGGGATGATCGCCGTCCCCCGCCGGACATAAAGAGCACCGACGCCTTTGGGCCCATAGAACTTATGCCCGCCCAGCGACATCAGGTCCACTCCCAGCATGTTGACATCCACGGGCAGATAGGCAGCTGCCTGCACGGCATCCGTATGAAACAGCACGTTGTGACGATGGCATATCGAGGCAATTTCACGAATGGGATTTATCGTGCCGATCTCGTTATTTGCGTACATAACAGAGACGATGGCTGTCTTATCGCTGATCGCCTTTTCAATCACTTCCGGTTTGATCATCCCCTGCTCATCTACATCCAACCACTCCACCTGGAAGCCGTAGTATTTTTCCAGCTGCTCGGCAGTTTTACTGACTGCATGATGTTCCACTTTGGAGGTTAGTAACCGGTTTGCGCCTGTCGCTTCGCGGGCCGCCAGGACCGCGCCGCGCAAAGCCAGGTTATCGGACTCGGACCCGCAGGAAGTAAAGACTATCTCTTCGGGCCGGCATTGGAGGACAGCCGCAACGGTTTCTCGCGCGGAATCTACCGCGGCCTCGGCTTGCTGGCCAAATTGGTGGACCGAGGACGGGTTCCCGAACGAGACTGAAAAATAAGGCATCATCGCCTCGGAAACACGCTGGTCTACAGGCGTAGTAGCAGCATAATCAAGATATATCATAGGTCATTTTCTTTAGCTGACAATAACGGTAACTTGAAATTTACCGGGATTATACCCTCCTTGGCTGACCATCCTTGGCTAATGCATCCATCGTTTATAATCATATTTCCATGATCCAAAAGCGGCTTCAATACCTTGCACTTCTTCTTTGCGGCATATTCGTAATCGCTGCATATGTATGGTTTACGAGCACGGGTCTATGGTCCACCTTGCCGGCGACGAGCAACTACTACGACCAACTTGCCCAATCCTTTCAAGAAGGGCATCTTTACCTGAATGTTCAACCAGATCCCGCTTTACTCCAACTTTCAGATCCGTATGATCCGGACATTCGACAAAAAGTTGCGTCGCTCACAACCGATAACCTAAAGCCTATTTGGGATATGGCTTTATACAACGGCAGGATCTATCTTTATTGGGGACCGGCCCCCGCCTTGTTTCTGCTTGCGTCAAAGATTTTTTACGGCGGTGAAATAGGAGATCAGGCGTTAATCCTTATATTTATCTCGGGATTATTCATCTTTCAATCCCTGATTCTGCTTAGGGTATGGCGTCGATTCTTTCAGGATTTGCCTTTTCCCTTAGTTTTGTCTGGAATTTTATTAATAGCCTTCATTAATCCGATCCCCTGGATACTAAGCATACCCCGGATATATGAGGCCGCAATAGTCGCTGATCAATTCTTTTTCGTCGGAGGCCTGTACTTTGTATTCACCGCCTTGGATCGGCCGGCCTATTCGGTTTGGCGCTTGGCACTGGCGGGTATCTTCTGGGTTTTCGCCGTGGGCTCTCGAGCAACAATGGCCATTCCGATAACCTTTCTTGGGTTGATGGTTTTGTCGATGCTTTTTTGGGGAAGCGCCAAAACCCTTAGAGATTCCGAACCTGATCAAGAAGGTCGCCGGTTTTGGCGTTCCACTTCTTGCCGGAGCCATCGGATTATGCTGGTACAACCAGGCGCGCTTTGGGTCCATCTTCGAATTCGGGTTCCGTTATGAAATTACGATGCTGAATCAGAACAAATTACAAAACGTTCTTTTTTCGCCGATTTACATGATTCCGAACCTTTACCTGTATATATTTAATCCGCCCAATCTGGCTCGCTTATTTCCGTTCATCAGCCCGGTCTGGAACGGGGATTTTATCTCCAATTTCAACAGCTATTATCACACGATCTATAATGCCGAGCGGATCTTGGGCTTGATCTATGTGTTTCCTTTTTCGATTTTTGCCCTGATTGCTGTCGCGAAGTTAATAACCGATAAGTTTAATCAACGTCCTCATAAACAGCTAATTCCGGAAGGGGCAATAAAAGAGAATAAGAACGACCTTCTTAGATGGCTGTTGATCGGTCTTGCCGGGTCACTGGTTCTGGAACTCCTGACGATCCTGACCGTTTTTTATGGAACCATGCGATATTTTATGGACGCTACGCCAACCCTTTCGTTGCTCAGCGTCTTCGGATTCTGGCAGGGATATTTGATACTGCGCAAAAAATCTGGTTGGTCTTTTTTTTATGCTGCAACTGGCATAACCTTGATAGCCGTTTCGGTAGTGATCAGTATCCTGCTGGCCTTTTCAAGCGATGTTCCAAGAATCAGGGCCAATAATCCGGCCCTGTTAACTCACCTAAGGCTATTCTTTGCACATCTATTTAAGTACATCGGTAAGTGAAGCCTCGTCGCCTGCGGACGGGAGGGAATTTATACCCTGACTTAAGGATTATTTCTACAATTTGCCAGTCCTGGCCTAATCCATTAAAATCCAATCAAATAATAGAACTCATTACAGTTAGGAGAAGAGATGGCCGATAATCAGAGTTTCCAATGCCCAAACTGTGGATCACCGATTAGCACAACCGGCGCAGAAAAGGAAGTCAAGTGTGCCTATTGTGGAACAACAGTGATCGTACCTGAAGAGCTGCGCGATCATTCACCCGCCCCTTCCTTTCAGGTTAACTATGGTCAGACCATTCAAACGGAAGATGAAGTCCTCAAAACGATTGGAAATGTTGGGAAAGTAACTGCTGGGGTTACGGTTGGGGTAACTGCTATGAGTGTTATTCTGCCGATTGCTCTGACCTGTGTTATTTTAGGGGCCGTGGCATTTATCTTATACGCAGTTTTCGGCAGCGTTAAAACATCAACGCTGATTAGCAGCCTTCCAACCGAAGCGGCCGTAGTATTTACTCAGGTCCCCACAGATACTCCAACTCCTCCACCAACTCCGTTTGATACGCCTGTACCTTTTAACAAAGTTCTGCTTAAGGATGATTTCACCGATCCCTCCAGCGGCTGGGAAAAATCACGCAATTCAAGTTACACGCTCGAATACAAAAATGGCAATTATCATGTTCTGATCAACAAGCAGGATGGCGGCCAAATCGTCTACTTGGGAAAGAAATACGATAATACAAGCATTGAGGTGGGCATCCAACAGACTGCCGGCCCCAATGACGGAAAATACGGGGTTGCCTGTCGTGTTACAGATGCCGGCAGCTTATATTCTTTCGAAGTGAGCCAGGACGGTACCTACGGAATCTATAAGTACAGCGATTGGAACTCGGACATTCTCGACGAAGGAACCCTTGACCCAAATACCATCAACCAGGGAAAGGTCAACCGCCTTGGAGGCGTATGCGCCGGTGATACACTCACTTTGCTCCTGAACGATCAACCGGTGCTGCAGGTGCTGGACTCTGAGTACACCTCAGGCGGCGTAGGATTAATCGCCCGTACTGGAGACAGCGGTGATCCGGGAGTTGATTTGTTGTTCAGTTCCTTGCTGGTAAAGGGGCCCTGAAGCCTTCGAAGCTTCGAGGTCTTCCAAGGCTGGGAGTTCCTGGTTTAAGAGCCCTTATTGAGATCATTGATGTTAAGACCTAATAACGTATAATCTGGCTTTAACCTTGGCAGATTTTACATTCTAGCCAGGTGACTATCCGGTGCCTAAGCAAGCGTTTTCCTCAGCACGGCGGATAGAACTCAATTCCAACTCAGGAGTCCTAATGATCCAACCCATAAAATTCGGCACTGACGGCTGGCGAGGTGTTATAGCCGAGGATTACACATTCAATAATGTGCGCCGGGCCACACAGGGATTTGCCTCTTATTTGTTGAAAAAGGGAAGAAAGGGAAATTGGGTGGTCGTTGGATACGATAAACGCTTTGACAGCGAATATTTTGCCGAAGCGGCCGCCGAAGTCTTGGCGGCTAACGGCTTAAAGGTTTATCTTACCGACCGGGCAACCCCAACGCCGGTAATCGCGTTTTCAGTTGTAAATAGGAAGGCTTGTGGTGCTGTCAACATAACTGCCTCACATAACCCTCCTACGGACAATGGCTTTAAGGTGCGGAACGAATTTGGGGGTGCGATCGACCCGGATGGTTTGAAGAAGATCGAGAGTCTTATCCCGGACTCGCCGGATAAGATCAAACGGGAAAACTTTGCCGGGGCTGCCGAGGCCGGCAGCATCGTCAAGTTTAATCGCAGCTCCTGCCTATATCAGAGCATATCAAGAAGCTGGTGGACATCGAAGGGATTAAGCGGGCCGGTCTAACCGTAATGGTTGATTCCATGTGGGGTAATGGCGGGGGCTGGTTTGCCGGTTTGCTTGCCGGCGGTAGTACAAAAGTTGTGGAGATCCATAAAGACCGTAACCCGTCTTTTCCTCGAAATGAAGCGGCCTGAGCCGATCCCCCCGAACATCGACGTGGGCCTCAAAGCCACTGTCGAGAACAAAGCCGATGTCCTGCTCATAACGGACGGTGATGCTGATCGCCTTGGGGTGGGCGATGAATTTGGGGAATTCGTAAACCAGTTGCGGGTTTACGGACTGTTGGCATATTATCTTGCTCGAGATCCGCGGCCAGCGCGGCGCGATTGTCAAGACCCTTTCAACCACCACCATGCTCAACAAACTCGGCCAGCTCTATAACGTGCCGGTTTACGAAACCGGTGTGGGGTTCAAATACGTGGCCCCCAAGATGATCGAGACCAATGCCATGATCGGCGGAGAAGAAAGCGGAGGATACGCCTTTCGCGGAAATGTCCCTGAGCGCGATGGCATTTTGGCCGGCCTTTTCATGCTTGACTTTATGGTGAAAACGGGAAAGAAACCCTCCGAGTTGCTCAAACTGCTTTTCGACAAGGTCGGCGCGCATTACTACGACCGCATCGACACACCCTTCAAAGGCGATCGCAAAGCACGCGAAGAGAAGATCCTTGACCTCACATCCAAAAACGATCGGTGGGTTGAAGGTTACAGAACTTGGTCACCGTTGACGGCTTTCAATTCAAACTTGAAGACGGCGGCTGGCTATTGATCCGCTTCAGCGGTACCGAGCCTATCATGCGTGTATATTGTGAAACCACGCATAAAGCGAAGGTCCGGGCGATCTTGCAGGACGGATTGAAGATCGCGGGCATAAAATAACGGTTGAACGATTCAAATGTGCTGACCGACACCCATTGTCATTTAGATCTTGAAAAGTTCGACGCCGACCGCGAGCAGGTAATTCGGCGCGCCCAAATGGCAGGGATTACACGCATACTTATTCCGGGTCTGATCTGTGGCATCCAGCCGGGAGGCCGTTAAGTTGGCCGGCTCCCACCCCATGCTTTACGCCGCCGTCGGAGTCCACCCTAATGATGCGGATACTTGGAATGGACAAACAATTTCCGATCTAAAAGAGTTGGTGTTCAACGGCGGGACTCGACCTGCTTGGTAAACAGGTGAAGGTCGTTGCGATTGGCGAGATCGGCCTTGATTATTATTGGAATTCATCCACCCGCGATACTCAAATTGACATCCTCAGGCGTCAACTGGCTCTTGCTTCAGAACTCCACCTGCCTGTCGTGCTGCATTGTCGTGAAAAGGACGATGTTGAGCAGGGCGCTTGCGCGCAGGATTTGATCAATATCCTTGGATGATTGGGTAACCTCCTTGAGAGAAAGCAAGAACCCGCTCGTGGATCGACCCGGCGTTTTACACTCATTTAGCGGTTCTCTTGAGACTGCCCAACAGGCAATTAAGCTTGGTTTCTTAATCGGGGTTACCGGCCCCGATCACTTATAAAAACGCCGATAACCGTCGTCGGGTTATTGCCGCCCTGCCGTTGGAGGCGCTTTTGATCGAAACAGATGCTCCTTTCCTCGCACCCCATCCCCATCGAGGAAAGCGTAATGAACCCGCCTTTGTTACTCATATTGCTGATAAAATTGCTGAAATCAAATCACGTACCCCACAGGAGGTCGCCGACGTAACCACAACAAACGCCGCGCGGCTATTTGCCTGGGAAGAGACCGTTTGAATACAGTTACTTTCCTCTCACCGGTTCAAGCGCAACTTCAACTTGTGGAAGCCCGCCTGCATGCACAAGCAGACGAACGCCATCCCGACCTGCGGGCAGCTTTCGAACAAATTCTGGCGGCAGGCGGCAAACGCATTCGCCCAAGCCTCGGCCTGCTTGTTGGGGATATGCTTGGCGCGCCTGAAGATAAACTCATCACGTTGGGTGCGGCTGTGGAGTTATTGCACACTGCCACGCTTGTACACGACGACCTGATCGATGGCGCCCTTTTACGGCGGGGCATGCCAACCCTCAACGCGCGCTGGTCGCCTGCGGCAACGGTTTTGACCGGCGATTTTTTGTTTGCGAGGGCAGCCAAGTTGGCGGCAGAGACCGATCACCTGGCCATTGATGAATTCATTTGCCGAGACGCTGGCCGTCATCGTTAATGGTGAATTGACCCAAATGTTTTCAAGCCGGGGTGTGATCAACCGCGAGAATTACTATCAACGCATTTATGCGAAGACCGCCTCGCTCTTCGAGATGACGAGCCGGTGCGGCTGCGTTGGTTAGTCCTGCAGGCAAATCCGTGATCGAGTTGATGAGGAAATTTGGCTACGAGACCGGCATCGCATTCCAAATCGTGGATGATGTCCTTGATTTCACGGGCGAGCAGGCAATCATGGGAAAGCCGATAGGGTATGATTTGCTGAACGGCCTGGTCACATTGCCGGCGATCTATTATGCCGAGGCATTTCCTGCAGATGAAGATATCAAATCTCTATCGGATGGCGGCTGGGGGAACCAGGACCGAATGGCAAGGCTGGTTGAATCCATTCGTAAGACAGATTCCGTTCAGAAAGCGGTCAACGAAGCCAAAACCCATGTTGGTCTTGCCCTCAGGACCCTGGAAGGATTTGAGACCAGTCCCGAGCGCGAAGCACTGGAAAACCTCGCAAAGTTTATCGTCGAGAGAAACGTCTAGTTTCGTCGAAGCTCCAGGTTCAGAGCCATTCGGCTTTCTCTATGAGAACTCCGAATCTTGATCCCTCCTGGCCTGAAAATAATCACAGGATCTCGTCTAAGCGAAGCGCCGCCTAAAAAAGAAAACATCCAAATATAAAGGTTTTTATGACTAACCCACGTCACCCATTTCGTTTAAATGTCGGCTTCATCATTCATGAGGAAGTCGGTTCGGTTTACGATTTCCCGTTTGAATTCGAGAAAATAAAGGTCGGCGAAGACCTTGAACTTCGAAGCCTGAACGGCCTGGTCAGCATCGATCGTACCCCGCAAGGACTGCTGGTCACCGGAAACTTTTCCGCTGAGACTACGTTGGAGTGCGCCCGCTGCCTTATTTCCTTCAGCCATCCACTTGCCTGGGAGATGACCGAGTTGTATGCGTTCAGCGAAAAGTCCGTTAGCGAGTCGGGGCTGATCATTCCCGAAGATGCCCAGATCGATCTTCAACCGGTAATTAGGGATTATGCTCTTCTCGAAGTTCCGATCAACCCGATCTGCAAACCTGATTGCAAGGGGTTGTGCCCAATCTGCGGGCAGGACCTGAACGTAAAGGACTGCGGTCATCGCCCGAACTCCGAAGATTCAGCATTTTCGGTGCTAAAGAATCTTTTGAAGAAATAGAATTTTGGGGCAATTGTCATCATGCCCACTTGCAGCTAATGCTGATGGCATGATCACGCGTCTCGTTTACTTTCGTCTTTGGGTATATCGCTTATAGACACGTGTCCAGGCCTCGGTGGGTTCCTGGGGTTTCGATTTCTTGTGTGAATCCTTGCTCAAATAGAAGGCAAAGTCCTCCAACAGACCCGAAATCGGTTCCTGTGGTTTATGGAAAACTGGGGGACGCCCAAAATTAATCCCTTCCACAAACACATCCTGTACATAGGGGATGGTTGCAACAGCGGATATCCCTAGACGCGAGCTTCGATCTTTTCTTTCGGCAAACCTGCATGGGGGAAGGTGGCATTCAATACCAGCTTCAGCTTTTCAGTCGGATACCCCAGGCGCGGCATATGTGTCCATGGCCGCTGATACAGCCCTGATTGAGGCCATATCAGGTGTAGCTACGATCAGGATGATATCGGCCGTATCCAGGGCCTGGATGGCAATATCGCCAAAATCGTGCGAGAGGTCAGCCAGAAGGTACTCATATTTTTGCTTTAAGAGATGTAAAGCGGTCCCCAGGACCTCCCCGTTGAGAGCATCAGCCTCGGAAGGCAGAGTAGGCGCGGCGATCATGGCCAATCCGCTTTCGTGTAAATTCACAATGGAATCGATCGCCTCTTTGTCAATTTCACCTGGTTTGAAGTGAGCAATATCTGACCACGTGCGGCGCAAGGTCATGTTCAGCATGAGCGCCACCTGCCCTGCCGTCATAGTCAGGTCCAGCAGGATCGTTGAACGCGGCCAAAGCGCTGCCAGCCCAACACCCAGGTTGGCCCCCAGCGTTGAACAACCGGTTCCACCTCGCAGACTGTGGATGGCGATCAATTGACCTTCAGCAACGGGCGTCACTGGCTGCGCTCCCCGTGCCGTTTCCATCCTTCTAAGCAGTGCAGTTATCCGAGCCGCCAATTCCGCACCTTCAAACGGTTTGGTCAGATAATCGTCTGCCCCGGCCTCAAACGCCTTGAGCTTGTCCTGCAAACCCGATTGGGCTGTAAGAATCAAGATCGGCGTTGGCGCGAACTGGTTCTCACGCCTCAAAAGACGCGTCACCTCATAACCGTTAATATCTGGCATCATGACATCGGTTATCACTACGTCGGGTTTGAGGGTATCGAGCCTTCGCCAGGCCTTCATTCCCGTTATTTGCAAAGTCTATTTGAAAGCCGAGCGGTTCGAGGGCCCGCGCAACCAACTGATGATTAATGGGCTCATCATCAATGAACAGAATCCGATTCATAGGGTCTCCTCACGTGATGAAGGTAGATTCGAAAAATATACCCGCAAGGTCTTCACCGAACCTTCCAGGTCTTGCACAAGAGCTGACGCACCTGAAAGATCTTCGCGTTTACCCAGTTCTTCGAGTTGCCTGGCAATGTCGGCCAGCGGACCCGCGTTGAAATTCAGCGCCACACCTTTCAGATTATGGGCCAGGCGTCCAAGGGTATTGGGGTCTTCGGCTTGCAGTGCCTCATGGAATTGAACCATTCGATCGCTTAGTCCTTCGATAAATTCCTTGCACATTTCCATCATAAAACCACGATCGTCGCCAAAACGATAAAGAGCCGCATCCAGGTCGATGGGGAGTGTATCGAGCGATGGAAGAAATCCTGAAGCCGAAGGAAAATCCGTTTTCTCTGCGGTAACCCCACTCCCTTCTTCACCAAAGAGACCCTCATCTGCCTGAAATATACTTTCTGTCATTGTAGAAAGAGCCGGGATCGAACTGTAATCCTGGGTTTCATCAAGAATTGCAGCATGATCAGACATTAGCTCGGTACCGGGTATCCACCGATCAAGAACATTGAACAAGACCTTGGGCTCAAGCGGTTTCGAAATGTAATCATCCATGCCTGCCTCAAGGCATTTTTCCCGGTCCCCAGCCATCGCATTGGCTGTCATGGCAATTATCGGGATGTGGCGTTCTCGTGTCTCCTCCCAGTCCCTGATTTGATAGGTAGCTTCGAAACCATCCACCTCCGGCATTTGGACGTCCATCAGTATCGCATTATATCGTTCAGTCTTTGCCTTTTGAACCGCCTGCAAACCGTTCTCGACCGCGTCCACCGAATATCCGGCCTTTTGGAGCAGAACCAGAGCAAGCTTCTGGTTAATTGCATTATCCTCGGCGAGCAATAGCCGAAGACCTTGCTTGCGCTTTTCGGAAAGAAGGTGACGAGTGACGATCGCTGTTTCCTGCTTTGCGTCCGCGCCCAATATGGCGACCAATGCATCGTAGAGCATTTGCTGTTTGACTGGTTTAAGGAGATAACCGGAACAACCTAACGCCTCCAACCGTAGTGCGTCACCCCGCTGTCCCATGGAACTCAAAATAATGATCTTGATATCTTTGATCAGGGGGTCACTCTTGATAGCGCGCGCGGTTTGCTCGCCATCCATGCCCGGCATCTGCATATCAAGAAGTATGACCTGGTACGGATCCCCGCTCCGCTGGGCAGTATGTAAGAGCTCCAAGGCTTTGCCACCACCCGCAACCGTATCAATTCGGCACCCAAAACCTTCGATCATGCGGGAGAGCACAGTGCGGTTTGTCTGATTGTCGTCAACGCCCAAAATACGCGCGCCCCTCATGATCACTGGGCCTGGGTCAAGGTGAGCCGTTACCCGTTTTTCGGCAAGTTGTTTCTCGAATTCAATTTCAAACCAGAATGTGCTCCCAATCCCCGGCGTGCTCTCCATGCCAATCTTTCCGTTCATAGCATCGACCAGTTGTTTACATATCGTGAGCCCTAAACCTGAGCCTCCATATTTCCGGGTCGTGGAACCATCGGCTTGAGTGAACCGGGTAAAGACGGCAGCTTGGCGCTCAACCGGGATGCCAATGCCGGTATCCTGGATCGAAAAGTGGATCTTGGCGTGCGATTTCGGTCTGTTGAATGGGCTCGGCGCGAACGACGATCTCTCCCTGATGGGTGAACTTGATCGCGTTTCCGATCAGATTCACCAATAATTGCCGAATACGGCCGGGATCCCCTCGAAGATCTGACGCTAGATCCGGATGAACCAAGCATGCCAATTCAAGACCCTTTTCCTGGGCGCGCTTGGCCAGTGTATAAGCTACATCTTCGACGGTGTTTCGTAAATTGAAATCTATGGTTTCGAGATCCAGCTTCCCTGCCTCGATCTTGGAAAAATCCAGAATATCGTTCAACAGCACGAGCAGAGCTTCGGCACTTTGCAGGGAAGTTTGCAGATAATCCTCCTGCTCAGGATTTAATGGTGTATCCAGTGCCAGTTCCAGCATTCCTATGACCCCGTTCATTGGCGTGCGGATCTCATAACTCATATTGGCGAGGAATTCGCTTTTGGCGCGATTTGCCTGTTCTGCCTCTTGCCGCGCACGGACAAGCTCCGAGATGTCATGATAAATTCCCAGGGTGGCAACCGTAACATTGCCAACCAAAATCGGAACCGCAAAGATCTCCACGTCCACAGAGGATCCATCTTTGCGGTGACGTTTGCTGATAAGGTGCACCGGACCGGTCATGGATTGCCGCGTAGAATTGTTGGCTTCACCGATTGTTTCCTGGGTTGCGATAAGAGAATCAAGGTTTTTACCGATTATTTCTGCAGAGCCATAGCCATATAATCGCTCAAAAGCCGGATTACATGAAACGATGTTGTCCCGGTCATCAAGTACAACTATTGCTGCCGGGCTATTCAGGTTTAGCGCTTCAAGGAATTTCTTCTCACGGAGAAGCCCGGTCTCGGCTTGCTTCAGGAGAGTGATGTCCCGGAGAATGCTACCAACCATAAAGCCTTTATCCGTCTGGATCGGGAAAGCCAGGATTTGAGTTGTTATGCGGGTCCCATCTGGGCGTTGGATCTCGAATTCCAATAAATGGTTCAAAATTGAACCCTGGCCGGTTTGCAAAACTGCCTGCAAACCTGTTTTTAAGCGCTGGTAAGTTTCCGAAGACTTGAACTCATTCAACGCCAACTGGAATTGAACATCCCATAGTAGTTTACCGATCGATTCGTTATGAGAATACCCGGTGATTTTTTCCGCACCTTTACTCCACTGGATCACCGCACCTTGTTCATTTGTCAAAATGATCGCATCTTCCGATTGCTCAAGGAAACCTCGGAAAACATTTTCGCTCTCTTGCAGTGCCGCTTCTGCCTGCTTACGCTTGGTGATATCACGGTCAATACCTATAACCAACTCACGACCATCAATCGTGACAAGCGCGGTCGATACCTCGACCGGAAATATCGTCCCTTTTTTGTTTCGATGGAAGGTTTCAATTCTGACGGTCCCGGCCTCTTTCAAACCCTTCATATAGGCTTGACGTTCGGCTTGTGTGCCGGAGTTGATATTTAAAATATCAATAGACTTCCCGATCTAACTCTTCGCGTTGATAGCCATTCATCTGACAGGCCGCTGAATTACAATCGATGATCGGCCACAACCCGTTCTGGGTATGTGGATCGATGACCACGACGGCATCGGGAGAGAGGTCCAAAAGCATTTGGATTTGGCTTACCCCTTGATCCGAAAGATGCTTCAATTTGCGTTTGGCGCCGGGGGGCTTCAGTTGAAGTTTATTTTTGCCAGATTTACCCCTGGCGGCCGGTAACTTAGCTGTGGCCTTCTTCGCCTTAACAACCTGCTTTTTCGCCATGAATGCCTCTATCATCGATTTTCAGGAATAACGGGGGGGTCTGTGCAGATTACCGTTAAGTCTAGCACCGAAGAGTACCAGATTTCTTACAATTGGGTATCTTTCCTGCTACCCGCCTGCTCTCTCCCGTCTTCCATTGACAAACCTTTCCCGTCGGTTTAAACTATCCTCATGAATACAGGAATTTCCCGGATGATGCAAATGTTGCCGCCAAACCACGCCTGGGATGAGCGTTAGTTTCGTATTGACCGGAATAAGAGGCTGTCCCAACCCTGCGGACGGCCTTTTCTTTTTTCAATAGCCGGCACTCGAGTTCCGAAAAGTAGCCGTCCGGGAAGCATTCTTGGCTGCCGATACTTCTACTTGCCGACCGGACAGCAATTAACGGACACTCATCTACAAAGACCTATTTTACGATCATGGAGTACTTATGCCCGATAATATTTTGATCGCCATCGCCTGGCCTTATTCGAATGCCGAAATTCATGTCGGTAACATCACCGGCTCCCACTTGCCTGGAGATATCGTTGCGCGTTATCACCGGCTCAAAGGGGACAACGTTCTGATGGTTAGCGGCACTGACTCGCACGGCACGCCCGTGGTGATTGCCGCGGATAAAGAAGGGAAGCCGGTGGAGGAGATCTACAAAAAATATCATGATGGCTTCCTGAATCTGTTCCAAAAAGCGGGTATTTCCTACGATCTTTTTACAACCACCCACACCGAGAATCATTTCAAGGTCTCGCAAAGTATTTTCCTTGCCCTCAAGAAAAACGGTTTCCTTTTCAAACAGTTTAGCAAGCAATGGTACTCCCCCACCGCCAATAAATTCCTGCCAGACCGGTATGTAGAAGGTACCTGCTACATCTGCGGCTTTGAGGGCGCACGGTCAGATCAATGTGATAACTGTGGCAATGTTCTGGAGCCCGAAAAACTGATCAACCCGCGCGCCAAGACAGGTGACGGAGCACTCGAACTGCGTGACACAGAGCACTTTTATCTCGACCTATCCAAATTGGAGCCTGAAGTCAAAGCCTTTCTACGCGCACGCGTTCCGACACTTGCGCGAGACGGTCCTCGGCGAGTCCCTCCGGAAGATCGAGTCTGAGGGACTAAAGCCGCGCTCGATCACCCGTGATCTCGATTGGGGTATACCGGTGCCGGTGGATGAAAAAGGCTGGGAGGACAAGAAGCTTTACGTCTGGTTTGAGGCCGTCATCGGCTATCTCTCTGCAGCGATTGAATGGAGCCGGCTTGGGCGTTCGAAAAGAAGCCTGGCGTGAATGGTGGGCAAATCCACAGGCTCGGCAGTACTATTTTATTGGCAAAGATAATATTTTCTTCCACACCTCCATGTGGCCTGCCGAGTTAATGGGAGTTGGCGAACAATTTATGGAGATCTTTGCCGAAGAGCAAAATATCAAACTCAATCTGCCCTACGACGTGCCCGCCAACCAATTCATGAACCTTGAAGGGAAAAAGATCAGCGGCTCGCGCAACTGGGCCGTTTGGGGTCTCGATTTTCTGGATCGCTACGACCCTGATGCGCTCCGTTATTACCTGACTGTCAATATGCCCGAGAATAAGGATAGCGACTGGGATTGGCGGGAGTTTGTGGCCCGCAACAATAACGAATTGGTGGCAACCTGGGGAAATCTGGCCAACCGCGTGCTGTCATTTTGCTATAAGAATTGGGATGGATTTGTTCCTGATTTGGGACCCGGCGCGACTGGGGCTATCGAATTTGCGTCCCGCGGACCTTAACCTGTTGAGTGTGATCGAGAACGGATTCATCACCGTGGGCAAGGAGCTGGATGAAGTGCGGCTGCGTTCCGCTTTGGGTGAAGCCATGAAACTTGCCACAGCTGTAAACGTCTACCTCGACGTAAACGCTCCGTGGTCTGCCATTAAGACCGACAAGGACGGCGCCGCGAAAACGATCTTCACCGCGTTGAAAGCCATTGATTCACTGAAGGTACTGTTTGCACCTTTTCTGCCCTTCACCTCAGAGAGATTACATGGATTCTTTGGTTACGAGGGCACGCTCTTATGGTGAGCAATATATAGAGAGCGTCAAAGACTCGTTAGGTGAACATAACGTGCTGAGGTACAAGGGTCGCCCCGTGGAAATCCAAGCCTCCCAATGGAGACCCAGCGAGCTAACGCCCGGGCGCAAGCTAAATCAACCGGGCCCGCTGTTTAAGAAACTCGATGAAAGCGTAGCGGAAGAGGAACGTGCCCGGCTGGGAAGTCATTGAAAGGCATCTCGACTCTTCCAGCAGCTCAAGGTTAACAAACTATTTACCGGCTTTTAAGCAACGGAAATCGGAAGTATATTATTATTGTCTTGGCGAATGGTTGATGCAACGTCTCCTGGAGGGTCCGATGATTACCAAAAAATATTCTCAAGACAAAAAGAAATGCCGTGTTACCTTCAAATTACCTGCTCAAATAGCGGGCGAAAAGGTCCAGTTGTATGGCGAATTCAACGATTGGGTCGGCCAGAATATGACCAAACAAAAAGCGGGCAGTTTTAGTCTGAGTGTCACCCTGCCCGCAGGGCGAAAATATCAATTCCGCTATCTACTGGACGGTGACCGCTGGGACAACGATCCTGAGGCCGATGCCTATATTCCCAATCCTTATGGTTCCGAGGATTCGGTGCTGGATCTCTAGATCTCATTCTTCCTCGATTCTGCGTTGCTCACCTTTAAATCAAAAGGCTCTCCCGGGAATTTTCGCAGAGAGCCTTTTTTCTCATTCTGGGTGATACCAAATGGGTGGTACTAACCGGCAGTCGGATAATCGCTCTGTTCCTTCGGGTGGGCGCCCATTTTGCTCATGGAAGCTTGGACATTGATCTTGTTTTCAGCCAGTACGGTTAGTCGGCGATCGGCCTGCTTTTCCTCTTCGAGAGTCTGGCCGAGCACATCCGCAACTTTCATGAAACCCAGCTGCCGCGCATGTGCCCGAGCCGTGCCGTAGGCAGCGATCTCGTAATGTTCTACCCTTTGTGCGCTGCCTATCAACGCAGCCTCCAATGGCTCCGGTTCCGCTTCAGCCTGGATCATTTCCTTTCCCTCCTCGATAATTCCTTCCATTCCCACGCATTTCTTACCCTTTGGCTTGATCTTGAGGTCATTGCAGATCTCTTCAAGTCGCTGGGCATGCATTTGTGTTTGCTGAAGATGGTTTTCCAAGGTGCTGCGCAGGTCGTCCGAGGCGGCCGCCTTGGCCATTTTGGGCAGTGCTTTGATCATCTGGTTCTCGGCGCTGTAAATATCTCTCAATTCATCAGCCAGTAGGTGTTCAAGTGAAGTGATTTTCATGGTTTTCTCCAATTTCTTCAAAGGGAAATTTCGCCTTCCCAGGGGAGCGTGGTGAACTAACTACTGCATGAATGGTAATTAACGATGGTTCCAGAAGGCTGTTACTCGTCTCGAACCGGGCTTCGGCGCCCCGTGCCGTTCTCTAAATCATTTTCATCTGGCTGTCATCTATGCATGCTAATATTTTTTTCAACCATTCGGACTCGAGCAACGATCAAAGGAAACCTTAATGCAAAGACACCGATCACAACAAGGATTCAATCTGGGACAGGCCGATTAAGAAGTTCTTTTTATCAGGTTTCGTCGTGTTTGCTTTCATTGCCTATGTCATCCACGAAAGGTTGACGAATCCTGATGCAAGCCTGACCTCGCTCCCCGCAACTCCGATCGTCGCTGCAACCCAGGATTCGACTTCTCCGCTGGCGACAGCTCCGCTTCCACCGACTTCGCTGCCGCTGGCTGCTCCCCCGCTTCCCACGGATACACCCCAAACTCAGCCTACGGTGACAACGGCTGGCCAGGGTCTCTTTAAAGGATGGGACTTTCAAGGGCCCCGAAGTCGATGCTTATTATGGTCTTGTGCAAGTCCAGGCCACGATTCAGAGCGGAAAGATAGCCAACGTTCAGTTCCTGGAATTTCCAAGCGATCGCCGCACGTCGGTTGAGATCAATAACGTTGCCGTCCCGTATCTTGAGCAGGAGGCGGTTCAGGCACAAAGCGCAAATGTGGATGTCATTTCCGGCGCCACCCTGACAAGCGAAGCTTTTATGATGTCCCTCCAAAACGCGCTTGAACTCGGCAAAAACTGATCGTGAAACAAACCAGAATCCTGATGGGAATGCCGGTTACATTGGAAGTCATTGACGCCTCGGCCACCGAGGCGTTATTCGAGACTGTTTTCAGTTATTTTCAACATGTGGACGAGAAATTCAGCACCTACAAGGAAAACAGCGAAATCTCACAGATCAACAATCACAGCCTCGATTTGCAGCAGGCCAGCGAAGAAATGAAGACTGTTTTCGAGTTGGCCGAACAAACGCGACTGGAACCGACGGATATTTTGATATCGAGTACAAAGGTTTCGTTGATCCCTCGGGCTTGGTAAAAGGCTGGGCGATTCAAAATGCCGCGGATATTCTATGCAAAAAGGGCTTCGAGAATTTCTATGTCGAAGCAGGCGGTGATATCCAGGTCTTCGGGAAGAACAGCCGGGGACAAAATTGGCGTGTCGGTATCAGAAACCCGTTCAACATGGACGAAATTGTCAAGGTACTCTCCTTCAGCGGCTGCGGCATTGCTACCTCGGGAACGTATATTCGCGGCGTGCATATCTACAATCCGAAAAATGCAGATCCAGCCCCCCACCGATATACTGAGCCTGACGGTTATAGGGCCCAACATTTTCGATGCCGACCGATTTGCGACCGCGGCGTTTGCAATGGGGCGCGAAGGCATCCGGTTCATCGAGGGATTGCAGGGGTTCGAAGGATATATGATCGATCAGGATAAACAAGCAACCTTCACCACGGGGTTTGAAAGGCATGTGCTGAATGATTAAGTGGATAGATGACTGGCTCAATCGCATCACGATGTACCGGCTGGTCCTGTACTATTTGATATCGCTGCTTGTCATTGCCTTCTTCATGAGCGTCGTGGGGACGCTTTCTTACGACCCCTTCGCCTTGCTTGTCTCGATCGCATTTTTGCTGGCAGTCTGTGTGATCGTAAATCGCGTCTTTGCGGCAGCCTTCGGCGTGCCGGCCAACGTCGAATCCGTGTATATATCGGCCCTGATCCTGGCCCTCATTCTTACCCCAATTAAGTCGCTCAACGACCTTTGGTTCTTTGGCTGGGCGGCTTTGTGGGCCATGGCTTCGAAGTATATTTTTGCCATCAACGGGAAACATCTATTTAATCCGGTTGCCTTCGCCGTCGCGCTGACATATTTCACCATCAATCAATCCGCCAGTTGGTGGGTTGGAAACGCCTGGATGGCTCCTTTTGTGCTCATTGGCGGGCTGCTGGTGGTTCGTAAAATTGGGAGGTTCGATCTCGTATTAAGTTTCATATTCACGGCCCTGGCAATTGTTTTGGTAACAGCCATATTCAGTAACGACTTTATCGCAACCGTTCAGAATGTAATTCTGTCTTCACCGATATTGTTCTTTGCCTCCATTATCCTCACGGAGCCGCTCACAACTCCACCCACAAGATCCAGGCGCATTTATTATGGCGTCCTGGTCGGGTTTCTTTTCGCCCCGCAATTTCATCTGGGCTCATTCTACGTTACACCCGAGCTTGCTATCCTGATCGGGAATATATATTCCTATATCGTGAGCCCAAAAACAAGGCTGGTCCTAAGGCTCAAGGAAATAACCCGCATCTCGCCCGACACCTACGAATTTGTTTTCGCAAACCCGCGCAAATTCACCTTCAAGCCCGGGCAATATATGGAGTGGACCCTCGCTCCGGACAATGCCGACAGCCGGGGAAACCGCCGATATTTTACTCTTGCCTCCGCACCCACTGAACATAACCTCAGGCTTGGGATCAAGTTCTATCAAAACTCGAGCACATTCAAGAAGATCTATGCTTTCTTTGGGTAAAGACAGCGAAATTGTGGCTTCGCAACTGGCCGGCGAATTTGTATTGCCTTACAGTTCCTGGCAAAAATGCGTATTTATCGCAGGAGGGATCGGCATTACCCCTTTTCGGAGCATGATCAAATACCTGCTGGATGTTCGTCAGCGCAGGCCCATCACCTTGTTTTACGCCAACCGTTCGAGCAACGATATTGTCTACAAGGATGTCTTCGATCGAGCTCAGCAGGAGCTGGGGATCCGCACCATTTATGCGATAACCGACAAGCGCAATGCTCCTCCCAATTGGACTGGCTGGGTTGGCCGTCTTACGCCTGAGTTGATTCGATCTACGGTCCCGGACTTTAGGAATTGCATGTTTTACATTTCCGGTCCGAGGAGCATGGTCGATTCGTTCAAAGATACGCTGCATCGCCTTAACATTCATTCGTCGCACGTCAAGACTGATTATTTTGCAGGCTTGGCCTGAAATCAAAAAGGACACGGATATCGTGCCCTTTTTGATTAATATCGACAGGTCAATCGCAGATCTAATGTCCACCGGGCGTTGGCGCTTGTGTTGAAGTCCACGTCCGGCCCATTTGCCGGGCCAACCTGGCAGGAAAACGGCCAGCAATAAAGCGCCCACCGAAGCATAGAAAGTGATCCGATAGGCTGCATCGAACCCTTGCAGGGACTGGTCACAAGCCAGTTTGAGACCTGCCACGATTTTTGATTTAGCGGCTTGCGCAGATTGGCTTGGCAACGCGGCCAAAGAGTCCGATGTGCCCGGCGGCAGATTATCCTGGGTTGGGACACCTGGCGTCTCACACACACCAAAGCGGGCCGTGGCTACTTGCGAGTCTTGCATTTGTTGCTGTTGGGCTTTCACGTCCGGTGAAAGGAATCCAACCAGGACGGTTGCCAGCGTGGCAACGGCCACCGCCTGTACAACGAAACGCGTGCTGTTCAACAAAGAAGAGCCGCGAGTGAGCTGGTCAAGATGGACGCTGCTGAGCGCGGTGACGTAGGAGGTTTGCAATGTCAGGCCGACGGCGAGACCGCGCAACGCCAACAGAAAGACAATGTAGGAAATTGGGGTAGTCGCCTGGATCTCGGCAAGCTGCCATGTATTGATACAAAGTATTATGAACCCCACCACCATGATCATACGTGGCCCGATCTTATCGTACAGCCGGCCGGCGGAGGGCGTGGCAATCGCGGAAGTAGCTGCAACGCCAAGCAAGATAATCCCCGCTTCCAGAGCGGTATGTCCTCGAAAACTCTGCAGGTAGATCGGCATAAGGAATTCTGCGCCGAACAAGGCAACCGTTGCAACATAACCGACCAGGCTTGCATTAAGAAAGGTCGGGTTGGCGAAGAGGCGCAAATTCATCATCGGCTCTTTGACAAATCTCAATTCAACGAGGGCGTGGACGATAAGGATTGCAAAGCCAAGACCAAGGATTAAGAGCGTGATCGATCCGGTCCATCCGTCAATCTCGGCCACTGAGGCTGCGTAGAGCACGGCGCCAAAACCCAGGACGGCTGTAAGCAGACCCAATGGGTCGAAGAGTGGCTTTTGCCCGGTCTTGTAGTCCACCAAAAAGCGAGATCCCAGGATCACACCGACAATTCCGATCGGCACGTTCACGAAAAAGATCCCCCGCCAGAGCTGAAGGTCAATGAGCCACCCGCCCAGGATCGGTCCCAGCGCCGGGGCAACCACCAGGGCGATTCCAAAGATCCCAAAGGCAGTCCCCTGCTCTTTGGGTGGGAACGCACGGTACATTTGAGCCGGCCCTAGGGGTTGGGCGATGCCGCCACCGATACCTTGGAACGCTCGGGCTGCAATGAGCAACCCGAGGGAGGGGGCAATACCGCACAGGAAGGATCCCAACGTGAATATGGCCAGTCCGATCAAATAGATTCGCTTGATATCAAAGCGGTCCGCCAGAAACCCGGAAATAGGTGTAGTTACACCAAGAGCCAGCACATAGATACTTATCACCCATTGTGCGTTGGCAAGACTGGCGCCAAACTCGAGGCGCAGCGTTGGAAACGCAATGTTTACGATCGTTGAGTCCAGAATGACCATGAAGATGCCGAACATGACGGTGATCAGCACTCTCCATTTTTGTTCCAATCCACGCGGTTTTTCTACCAAAGCATCTTCCGTACCCATTAATTGAATAGCCTGCCTTTTCTAAGGGATTTTTTGCTTCTCATTATGATAACAGGAGAGAATTTCTTCTTACCGCCTGTACGCAAACTAAGGCGTTATGATATGGAAAATCATCCATCCGGTCAAGCACCTTCATGGACCAGACAAAGGATAAATAAGCAGCTATTTTACCAAGGCTTCTTCCATAATGATCAAAATCCGGCCTATCCGCAAAGATGAGATCCCTGCAGCCAAACGCGTCATCCTGACCGTTGCCTTCGGCATCTTCGGCTGGGACGGAGGCCTGGAAGAGAGCATCCGCCACTTCGAAGCCTCCGATGAGTTTGACGATATGGACAATCTGCAGGCGCATTATTTTGATGATCGCGGTCTTTTTCTTGCGATCGTGGACGATGAAAAGCTCATTGGTTCCGGAGCAATTCGTAGATTAGATGACCGCACCGCCGAGCTAAAACGCATTTGGCTCTTGGAGGCATATCATGGGAAGGGGATCGGCTTTCAACTCATAAAGCTGCTCTTCGACTTTGCCCGTAGTCAAGGCTACCTCCGTATCAGATTGCAAACCAGTCCTCAACAGACAAGGGCAATCGCATTTTACAGGAAGGTTGGGTTTTCCGAGATTCCCAGCTACAACCAGGATGAGGAAGCGGTCTCAATGGAAATGGTTCTCGATGAAACAAAATGGGATGGAAGTACGTCTTGATCTAAACCGAAGGGAGCTCTTATGAAACTGGTAGCAAAGATTCCACGCATTCTCGTCATGACTATCCTGGCGCTCTCCGCCTGCCTTCCATCTGCTTCGATTAGAGTGGCACGATCAGGCCTGTCTCGCGACATGAACCCAAATGTTTCCCGGGATGATCTCTCGTCACTTGTAGCTGGAAACAATGCTTTTGCCCTGGATCTCTACCAATCTCTAAGATCCGGGACAGGCAATTTGGTATTTTCACCATACAGCATTTCTCTTGCCTTGGCTATGACTTATGCCGGCGCGAATGGAGCAACCGGCTCCCAAATGGCGGATGTCTTGCATTTCACGCTTCCTCAGGACCGCCTGCATCCGGCTTTCAATCAACTCGACCTTGGTCTGACTAACGCGGGGCAGCCTGTCTCGAAAAATGGCCAGCCGCTGCAGCTCGATATTGCCAACGCTGTTTGGGCCGAACAGACTCTTTCTTTTCAACAAGGGTACCTCGATCTGATTGCCCGAAACTACGGTGCTGCCGTTCAGTTGGCTGATTTTGTCAACCGGTCTGAGGCGGTTCGCAGCGATATTAATCGGTGGGTTAGTGATCAAACTCGCCAGAAGATCAGGGATCTAATTCCGGAAGGGGCCCTGGATTCTATGACCAGAATGGTCTTGGTCAATGCCATTTACTTCAAAGGTGATTGGGAACGCCAATTCGATCCGGCGAATACACAGGATGCGCAGTTCCATTTGTTGGATGGCTCAAATTCAAAGGTTAAGATGATGTCGGGTGATTTCTCCGGACTGCCCTACTCTACCGGGGATGGCTATCAAGCCGTTGAGCTGAATTATTCCGGCGATACGGCGGCTATGGATATTATTGTTCCTGATGATGGGAAATTTAGCGAATTCGAGAGTCAGCTCAATTCGCAGAAGCTTGACGAGATCCTGGCAGGTATGCACCCGGCGGCTCTTTCACTGGGGCTGCCGAAATTCAGCTTCGAAGCCGGCTTTGACCTTGGTCAAGGGCTCTCCAGCCTGGGAATGCCAAATGCATTCGACCCCAACCTCGCGGACTTCTCCGGCATAACGGGTAAACACGATCTGTTTATCAGCAAGGTCCTTCATCGGGCCCTGGTCACCGTGGACGAAAAGGGTACTGAAGCCGCGGCAGCCACCTCCGTCATCATGTCCACCACCAGCATCCTGCAGTCGAGGGTAACCTTGACGATTGACCGTCCATTTATCTTTATCATCCGCGATACGGTCAATAAACAAATCCTGTTCGGAGGCCGCGTGTTGGATCCCACAAAATAGCCGAAACAAAAACATCCTGTTTCGGAGGATGTTTGTTGTTTCCGCTAATTGCAGTAAATCACACCATAGTAAGCAGCCTCCCAATTTTCGGGCTGCGCGCTGTACTGCAAACGGCCCAAAAATGGGGTAATTCCACGAGATCGTGATTTAAGAACTTTAAACCCGATATCCAAGTTGAACCTTTTCTATGCCTTTTAGCCATTTAGGCAGCACGTCCATCAGTCGCCTCATGATCTCTTTGGTGCGTCCCATGAACAATTCATAATCACCGTACACCTCGCCGCCTTCTCCACCGACCAGATCGCTGACGCCTCGTAAGATCAACAGGCGCTGGTTGTTTTTCTGTGCCACCCACGCAATTGCGCCCGACTCCCAATCGGCAGCAACCGCGTCGTATTTACTGATAAGCATCGCAATATCTTCAACTACAATGTCCCGGTCCGCCGAGATGAGCAGGCCGCGCAAAACCGGCGAAGGTGTAATACGGGGCAGCCAGTTCAAATCCAGTTTTGTCGAATAATTGTCAATCGCCTCTGCCGCATCGGTCATCTGTTCCACAATATCATAAATGATGGTTCTTTCGACCAGGATAATGGTGCCCGGTTCTATCCTATCCTGGAACCCCCCGCAAGTTCCGATGTTTACCATCAAATCGGGATGGAATTGATCGACCACATATTGAGCCGAGGCAGCGGCTGAGACCTTGCCCCAACCACCGTGAAAGAAAGTAATCGCCCATTGTTCCATGCTGACGCTAAAGATCTCGCCAAAAGGGGATTCCTCGATCTTCGGATCAGGGAAAAGCGATTTTACGGCTTTCCACTCGCCGTTTGCGGATATGATCACCACAACCTTCATTGTGCGCCTCCACGCAAATAATCTGCCAATATATTCAGGGCAGTATCGGCGGCAAATGACTTGTTTTGCAAACGATCACCTTTAAAATGATGCAAGTACGCCCATTCACCATCGGGCGCAGCGAGACCGAACCAGGTGGTCCCTACCGGTTTATCAGGTAATCCTCCGCCGGGCCCCGCAATACCGCTGACAGATATTGCCAGGTCTGCCCCCAGAGCCTTGCACGCCCCTTGCGCCATCTCAAGGACCGTCTCCCGGCTGACCGCGCCATATTTTCTAAGCGTATCCCAGGATACATTCAATAGAGCCACTTTCGCTTCATACGCATACGCCACAATGCCACCCAGGAAATAGTCTGAAGAGCCGGGGATGTCAGTGATGCGGTTGGCAATTAGCCCTCCCGTGCAAGATTCCGCCGTGGCAAGCTTTAAGCCAAGTTTTCTTATCAAAGAACCTATCTGTACTTCCACGGGCTCGGTAGAAGAAGTGGAGGACATCATTCGCTAATTTTACATGATAAACAAACCTGAAGTCGGACATAATAAACGAGATATGGCAATGCAGTCGGAATAAGGTCCAATTCTATCGGTTATAATCGAGCTACTCTGTATATTTACGCCCGACCGAGTTGGGTTATTCAGAAGGGAAAGCAAGAATTTGTATAAATCAAGGTCAGAGATTTTTCGATGATGAGTTTCACTCCGAAAGTATTGGTGGTGAGTAATAGTATGACAACCGGGCCTCTTTGGGCCTTCAGCCTGCAAGAGCAAAATTTCGACGTTGTCATGGAACCAAACCCTGCAAAGATATTACGTCGTTGGGCCGAAGAAGTGCCCAACTTGATTGTAGTTGACATCAATTCGTCAGAGCCAATGCTCTTGGCAATGATTAATAGCTTGCGCGAAGAATCCGTCGTTCCTGTATTATTTCTGACGCAGAACAAACCCGAGGAATACATTCTGAAAGCTTACGAAGCCGGCGTGGATGAGTGCGTTGCCAAACCCATCAGCCCTTCTCTGTTCCATGCAAAGATAAAGGCCTGGTTGCGCCGTTCTTCCTCGGTTCCCATGTACGCGTCTGGATCCGCTCAAAGTTGGGAGAGTCAATTTGATTCCCTCGGAAAGAGCAGTCATTATTGACAATGGGGCTCCAATCCACCTGACCAACCTCGAGTTGCGCCTGTTCTATCTTCTGATGGGCCGCCCGGGCCGAACGGTTTCTGCCGAAGAAATAATTCAGAGGGTCTGGGGATATGGCCAGGAAGCCGATAATACGGTCTTAAAGAACACAATCTACCGGTTGCGAAAAAAAATCGAGATGGACCCGGCGAATCCGCTTATTATTCAGACGGTCGCTAGCGTAGGCTACAAGTTCAACCCCGAATAGAAAAAGCAAATCAGCGTCTTAAGTGGTTCCAAGTGGTAAAGACGAAATAGTATCCATTCGAACTCATTTCCTATTGAGTTGCGACTGGATTAACACGTTTTGCGACCCTTCATATCCTAATTGCGACTGCATTGTTACCCAATATGGGTATATTTATCCGGATTTACCTTACAAACCTGTAAGGATTGTGATCATTCGTTTAGGTTGGTCATATCGCGACCACCGAGGATTCGGAGGGTACAATGCAACGCAAATTACGCAAAACCTATTTATCTATATTTCTTGCCCTTGTAGTATGCCTTAGTCTGACGAATTTCCATGTTGCCATGGCCGACGATGGCACTCCAACCGACCCACCGCCGGCTCAGACAACAGATGCGGCTACCGAGCCTCCTGCAGCTAACACCGATGCAGCGAGCAATCCACCGGTCGTTGCGACCGATGCGCCTGGTAGACTCTACACCAGTACCACAAGATAATTCGCCAACTCCTGGGCCATCGGATATAACAACGACGGATCAAGCGCCTGCAGAGCCAACAGACGCGGCGCCTACAGACCAGGTACCGGCCACCGAAGCCTCAAGCGGCAACCAGGCAAATCCATCTTATCTTCCAACTCAGGTTTCCGGTAGCAGTGATGTGGTGGTGCTTGATGCAAGTGGTGAACAGGTGCCCATGGCCTCACAACAAGCGGCTGACATAATAGCATCAACGGATCCGATGTGGTGCCCCGCGGGCGTGTTGCCCGGTGGTGCCGGTTGTACGACTAATTTCGGCTCTGTTGCTCTTTTGCAGAACGATATCAATAACAACGCGAGCAACTATGCGCATGCCGGGATTATCTATTTTACGAGTTCCGCTGCAAGTTCATTCACCCTGAATACGTCATCCATCGGGACCGGCGATTTCACCACTATCAAATCTTCTAATCTCACGTTACAAGGTGGCTGGAATGGTTTGAATGGCGCCAACACCTTCGCGGGTCAAACCAATTTCGGCATTAATTCCATTACCATCGGTTCTAGTACAACCCCCTGGGTGGGAAATATAACGCTTTCCAACTTTAACGTTCGATAATGCCAGTTCCACTCCGGTATCAGTTTTCACTACGTCTGGCAGCATTCTCCTTGGACAATGTGGATGTCAGCAACCAGGCCAACAATGCCAATACGCGCTGTCTCTCCAATCTACATCAGGGAATATAACGGTTCAGAATGGCAGTTCCTTCGACGGCAACAATACTGGTAACAACCAGAGCAACGGTCTGACTGCCTCCACAGGCGGAACCGGATCAATCACCATTGCAGATACCACTTTCTCGGATTCTCAAAAAGAATGGCAGCCACGCAAATGGAGCCACGCTCAGTGCCCCAACCATAACCTTGACCAATGTAACCTCTAACAACAATGACAAGAGCGGCATTGATGCTTCGAACTATAACCTTTTGACTCTAAATAATGTGACCGCAAACGGCAACGGAACAGGCGATGCCACGTTGCAGGGAAATATTGGCTCCGGTATTACGGCTGTTGGCAAGGCCGGATCTAGAGTTCTTGTCATTGGGGGTAGTTTCAATAACAATAAACGTTATGGCATCGAGGATACTAATAGCACGGTCTATGTCCAATCGAACCCTACCTGCACCGGCAATGTCGGTGGCTGCTATAACGTTGCGACGATCTTCGACAACACACCGCCGACCATCAGCCCTAATATCACTGGCACTCTGGGCAGCCAATGGTTGGTATACCAGCAATGTAACGCTCAGTTGGACGATTCAAGATCCACAGTCCGGTATCTTGTCTTCAACTGGTTGCACACCTGGCTACTTTGACTTCAGAGACCGCCGGCACCCTGATTACTTGTTCGGCAACCAACAACGCCGGTCTCTCCAATTCCGCACTCGACTTACGATCAAAATAGACAAGACTGCCCCTATCCATCGCCTTATATCAGTCGCACCCCTGCCAACGCGCAACGGATGGAACGACGGTGATGTGACGGTAAATTGGAACTGCACCGACGGTTTATCTGGTGCTGTATCCGCTTCTATTAGTCAGACCCTCAACAGCGAAGGCTCAGGGCCAATCAGCGACTGTGTCTGCACCTGCCTGGATAAGGCAGGCAACTTCACGGCCAATTCTCAGACCGGCATAAATATCGATAAAACCAGCCCGGTCTTGGCTCTGCCAACTGATATGGTGGTCGAGGCCACTGTTCCAACCGGCGCAACAGTTATCTACTCAGCTTCAGTGACTGATAATTTGGATGCAGGTATTTCCGTCGCCTGTATACCGGCCTCCGGCGGCCTATTCCTGTTCGGTAATACCGCCATCAACTGTTCCGCAACAGACTTGGCGAGCAACTCCGCTGCAGGTAGTTTCCATGTGATCGTCCAGGACACCACTCCACCTGTCATTGCCGCCCACGGCGACGTACTTGATGCAACGCTTCATACCAATGGGGCCGATGTAATCTATACTAACCCGGTCACACTCGATGCGGTAGATGGTGCCGGTGTAGCGAATTGTTCACCAGCGTCGGGCTCTCACTTCCAGGTTGGCGATACCCTAATAACTTGCCATGCAACCGATCTCTCACGGGAACGCCGCTACGCCTCTCACTTTTACGGTCCATTTGGATTTTGAGAGGAAAACGGGCATATCTCCAGCTGGTGGAAATGGCGTCATCCCGGTCACAGGTGGCAGCACCATTAATATTGTGTGCCCTAATTCTGTCAACTTTGGCCTGGCGGAGGCCGGTATCAATATCGCATTTGGCAGTCTATGCGATTACCAGTCCGTGATCGAAAGCCAGGCGGCTGCGGGCTTGCCCGGAAAGCTGCCGGATGGCGCCTCCTTCATAGAAGGATTAAACGTTAACATGTTCAAGTAATGGTGGTCTTGTAAATCCGCTGCCGAGTGGTGCATCAATAAACCTCAGTTTCTCTATCCCAGCTAATCAGCAGACCTCAAACGTGACGGCCTTGCTCTGGAATGGCAATCAATGGGTCGAAGTTCCAGGCCAAAAGGCCGCTGATGGTTCATTTGAAATTAACGTCACCCAGGCAGGGACTTTCATTCTGATAAGCAAATAGGCACTCCCGAAAAATTCACAAAACCATGAACCCTTCATTAATCCGGAAGGTATTAGTTTATTATTTGCATTCGTCATGAAACGACGGCGATACAGATTAAGTGCATAGGCCGGAAAATAACATCATGCCCGCCTCAATGATTGGGTTGGCTGGATCAAAAGTTAAATCAGAAACTCATCGGTGGACAGAGCCTATGCAGTCCGTGCATTGAAGTTCGACCCTAAGGTATTGGTTGCAAGTAACAATCCTGCAACCGAATCGCTTTGGTCTCTAGGCTACTATGAACCCAAGATTGATTTGGCCATTAAGCCAAATCCGGATAATATCCTGCAACGATGGGTCAAAGAAGGCCCAAAATTGATCGTCATCGATGATAATGATCAGGAACCGGGCATATTGAACACGATCAAAATACGCAGGAAAGATTCTGCGATTCCAGTTTTGTTGCTGACGGACAACAAGCCGGAAGAATACATTATCCGGGCTTACGCTGCGGGTGTGGATGAGTGCGTTGACAAACCGATCAGCCCTTCGCTCTTCCATTCGAAGATAAAAGCCTGGTTGCGTCGCTCCTCATCCGTTCCCGTGTACGTTCTTGATCCTCTCAAAGTCGGAAACGTTAAGTTGATCCCAGCGGAAAAAGCAGTGGGCATAAATGATGGAAGCCCAATTCACCTGACCGATCTGGAATTGCGTCTAATCTATGTGCTAATACACGGCCCTGGCCGAACAGTATCTTCGGAGGAACTAGTTCTCAGAGTATAGGGATATGGCAGGCCGGCGAATACTACTGAACTAAAAAACATGATCTACCGCTTGCGCAAAAAGATTGAAATAAACCCCTTTGCCCTCTTATTATTCGAACTGTTGGAGGTGCAGGTTATAAAATTGTACGTAAATATTAAAGGTCAACGGACTCAGACAGCTCGCCAATACTTTTGTCCAACAAAAGACTACCTCCTCGGGTTTCCAGGAGGTAGTCTTTATATCAACTTTGGAAGAGCCCAATCAAGAAGATTCTATGGATTTAAACTCTGGTTGATCGTGCTGAATATGTTCCCAATCATCGGTCCCATTGCCGCGCCCAGGACAGCAAGCAAGCAGCAGCATAGAAGCCCAACCACCAATATAGGTATAAAGAGCGAGCCAATCGCCTGTCCCCATCCAAATTGATTGACGCCCTTGACGGCCATAATCTCAAGAACAATGATGTAAAGTCCTGCAAGCCCAAGGATTATTCGAAAACAAAAACCCACAAAAGGGATTGCAGAAAGCAGGATAAAGACGCTGGATATCAGGGAATAAGGCACACTGATTGACGCAAAAGCATAGGCCAGCTGGTCATTTGTACCCTTTCCGCCAAACATTTTGGCGATCCATTGGACGATGGCCACGCCGATCGCAAAAAACAGGGTTCCTATAACGGCAAAAATCGGGGTTCCACAGAGCAGGGTTATTAATATAGCCCCAATACCACTGCCCAGCCGATCAGCACCCACCCCCGAGGCGGCCAAACGTTCTCGCAAGGTCGCTCCCTGCACGATAAGCGTAATTAAGGATGCCACAAGCGAGCTAAGAAAGACCCATAAGTACGCAGTTGTTGCCTTTGCATTCGGCGAAGCCGCGATCGAGGCATAGGTCTGTTCATTGGGTTTGGTAAGCGCAGGGATCCAGGTTTGAAAAAAAGAAGTGGGGCCGGCGGGCATCATTGGAGCATTTGGCATTTGATCCGACATAAGAGCCTCCTTGTTGGTTTAGTAAGTTTATAACATAACCATACCCGGACTTCAATAGCCAAAAACACCTATTGTCCTCCTGGGATACGAGTACAATTATTAGCGTATGGAAATCTCCGAAAAGCTGCAGGGTATCCTTGCTACCCTCCCTGCCAAGCCAGGCTGTTACCTGATGAAAAATGCCGACGGGACGATCATTTACGTCGGTAAAGCCATCAGTCTAAAGAATCGCGTCAGGTCGTATTTTCATGCAGACGCCGGTCATGACGCGAAAACACGGCGGCTGGTGCGCGAAATTGCGAACATCGAATGGATTTTGGTCGGTTCCGAACTCGAGGCATTGATCCTCGAGATGAACCTGATCAAGAAACATCGGCCCAAATATAATGTCCGGCTCAAGGATGACAAGCGCTATCCTTATATCAAAATCCATTGGGCCGATCCATTTCCAAAAGTCACGGTAACGCGGCAAATGGTCGAAGATGGTTCGCGCTATTTTGGCCCCTATACCTCCGCCTGGGCGGTTTACCAGACCCTTGACGTCCTTGCGCCGCATTTTTCCTTATCTGACCTGCGACCGGATCATTACCGGACAGGACAAGCGGGCCTGTCTTTACTATGATATCAAGCTCTGCACCGCCCCCTGCATTGGCGCCATTGACCAGGCAGGCTACCGCCAGATGATCTCCGATCTGATGGCCTTTCTCAGCGGCCATAGCGAAGACATCGTCACCCGTCTGCAAGCGGAAATGCAAAAAGCATCCGATGACATGCGCTTCGAAAAAGCTGCCGCGCTTCGCGATCAGCTCAAAGCGATGGAATCCATCATCGAACGGCAGAAGATCGTCTTTGCGACCGATTATCTGGATTCGGACGTTCTGGCAATGGCGCGTTCTGATGGAGAGGCTTGCGTGCAAATTTTCTTTATCCGCGGCGGCAAATTGATCGGACGCGAATATTTCATCCTCGAAGGCACCGAGGACGCCGCCGATGGCGAGGTAATGGGACAATTCGTCAAGCAGTTTTATACGGAAGCCGCCACGATTCCCCAGCAGGTGATGCTGCCCCAGGAAATCGAGGAAGCCCGGATCATCGGCCAATGGCTCCGTTCGCGGCGCGGCGGTGAGAAGGTGGAGATCTTCGTCCCAAAGGACGGGCAGCCGCACGAATTGGTTGCAATGGCAGCCGAGAACGCATCTGAAACCCTTGCTGCTTTGCGTACCCAATGGCAGGCAGACACCCATAAACAGGAGCTGGCCCTGGCCGAACTGCAATCTGCATTTCAACTGCCGACTCCGCCAAATCGTATTGAATGCTATGATATATCCAACACGCAAGGGACGGCCATAATCGGCGCCATGGTGGTCTTCGAACAAGGGGTACCCAACAAAAGCTTATATCGCAAGTTCAATATCGAAAGTGTGGTTGGCGCGCCTGATGATTTCGCTTCAATGGAAGAAATGCTAACCCGCCGCTTTCGGAGATGGCAGTCCGCCCAGGATCAAGCCGGCCAACCGGGGTACAAACCCGATGCGTCTTTTTCGTTTCTGCCCGATCTGATCATTATTGATGGTGGAAAGGGCCAATTGGGGCGGGCTGTGACTGTGCTGGAGAAGTTTAGTCTGTTCGGCAAAGTGCCGGTAGCGGGGCTGGCAAAACAACACGAAGAGATTTTCTTCCCAAACAAACCTGATTCGTTGCTATTGCCGCGGCATTCACAAGGGCTGTACCTCGTGCAGCGTATCCGGGACGAGGCGCATCGCTACGGGATCACCGCCCATCGCAAAAAGCGCACGAAGCTGGGGATGGCTTCACAATTGGATTCTATACCGGGTATTGGCCCGACCCGCCGGAAATCCCTCTTGAAACATTTTGGATCTATAGATAAGATTAGGGAAGCAAGCCTTGAAGAGTTGAAGGCGGTCGTACCGGAGAGCGCGGCACAAGCCATCAAAGCACATTTGGAGTAGGGAAAACAATGCGGGTGGAGTTAAGAATGAAAAAAATCTGGATCGTGGATGACGACGAAGAAATGACGCGGGCAATCCAATTGATGCTGAATCTTATCGACTGCGAAGCGACCGGTTTTTTCAATGCCCGTTCGGCAACTCAGGCCTTGTTGGCCGGCAGCCGGCCCGATTTAATGATCCTGGATATCAACATGCCGGAAGTCAGTGGACTTGATTTGCTCGAATTCCTGCGCCGCCGGGCCGAATGGAAAAATTTGCCGGTGATCATGCTCTCGACCGAAGCCGCTGATGTTACCGTGGATAAAGCGATGAAATTGGGAGCCGACGGTTATGTTACCAAGCCGGTTACAATTGAAGAATTGGAGCGGGCCATAAACTTCGCCTTCCAAAAACATTAGAAAGGTTCGTTGATCATGGCTAAAGGCAAGACACAATCAAGAAAACCAATCGTCCCAGTACGAATCAGATAATCTTTTTCGTCCTGACGCTCGTGATCATTCTTTCGTTTGTACTATCCCTGTTGGTGAAGATCTAGGCTGTCTCACAATTTCTGTGCGTTGGAACCGGTCCGTCCGGTTTAATTCGATTTAATCGGGTAAAACCCGATGAATTCGCCCAAATTCGTTCACCTGCTGCAGCGAACGTCTTCGGGATCCGCCCTGTGATAATGATCGCGAATTGGGTAACCCCGCCCGCACCTGATCCTGGCTTTGCAGACCGTGTGACAGTATTCACATCCATGCCACCGGAAGTTAAGCTGGAGCGTCGCTGGTATAATGCACTGGCCTATAAAACAACCAGGAAGGATACACGAGGGTCGCCAGCATTTCTTTTCGTCCCCGACGTGTCCTTTCAGTCTCGCCCCGGCTCTACCGTTGGGGCTGCAATAAAGGGAATTTATGCTCGACAAACTACTTGGCATTGAACAACGTTATGAAGACCTGGGCAGGGAACTGTTGGAGGTCGGTTCCAATTATCAACGCGCAGCCGAGATCAATAAGGAACGTGTTGATTTGGAAGCCATCGTGGAAAAGGCGCGGCAATACCGCCAGGCGATGAAAAGCCTGGAAGAGGCAAAATCCATCCTTGGTTCCGATAACGACCCCGAACTTAAATCCCTGGCCGAAGCGGATGTGGCCGAACTAAATCCAAAGATCGAAGTTCTGGAAAAAGAGATCAAGACCTTGCTGGTGCCAAAGGATCCGCGTGATGAGAAAAATGTCATTATGGAGATCCGGGCCGGAGCGGGTGGAGACGAAGCGGCCATCTTCGCCGCGGACCTTTTTCGTATGTATACCCGCTATGCCGAAACCCAGCGTTGGAAGGCCGAGATTTTGTCGGAGAATGCCATCGGCATTGGTGGTTATAAGGAAGTGATCCTCGAGATCCGGGGTAAAGGTGCCTATTCGAAACTCAAATATGAATCTGGGGTGCATCGGGTGCAGCGTGTGCCTGCCACGGAAGCCCAGGGGCGCATCCACACCTCCACCGCGACCGTGGTGGTGCTGGCTGAAGTGGATGATGTAGAGATTGAAATTCCCGAAAGCGATATCGAGATCGAGGTTTATCGCTCCTCCGGCGCCGGCGGCCAGAATGTCCAAAAAAATTCCACAGCAGTACGTCTTTATCACAAACCCACGGGCATGATCGTTACCTGCCAGGATGAACGCTCACAATTGCAGAATAAGCTGCGGGCCTTATCCATCCTGCGTGCGCGTCTGTATGAGATCGAACAGGCCAGGCGCCGTGCAGAGTTGGAAGCGGACCGCCATTCCCAGGTGGGTTCCGGCGATCGTTCAGAAAAGATCCGTACCTACAATTATCCGCAAAACCGCGTAACCGATCATCGCATCGGCCACTCGATTTATAACCTGCCGGCCGTCATGGACGGCGGGATCAATGAATTCATCGAAGAACTTTCCACTCGCGATGAAGCAGAACGATTGTCGGCAACCGGCTCTTCGATCCCAGACGACGATTAATCCATGTCGTTGTTATCCAGGATTTGCTCGACTCAACCGGAGTCCGGCTTTCACCTCTGAGTGATACACCCCAACTTGATGCACAAGTCCTCATGGCGCACATCTTTGAGAAACCTCGTACCTGGGTTTTGGCGCATCCTGTCTCTTCCCTTAATATCGAGCAGGCCGATAAATTAAATGGGCTGATCCAGCAACTCGAGCTCGGCGAACCTCTTCCCTACGTTCTCGGTCATTGGGAGTTCTTTGGGCTTGATTTTGATCTGACCCCCGAGGTCCTGATCCCGCGCCCTGAAACCGAATTGCTCGTGAACGTGCGATCGCGTGGCTTCAAGCCTCCCCGGAAAGACGTACGGTTGCAGATATCGGGACGGGCTCCGGCTGCATTGCCGTCTCTTTCGCGATGCATATCCCGGATGTTCGGGTAGTTGGCACGGATATTTCATTGCCGGCCTTGCAGGTGGCGCGTCATAACGCCCTCAAATTTCAATGTTGCTCATCAAATCGATTTTGTCCAATGCGATCTTGATCCCCCAGCATATTGATTCGCTTTCAACTGACCGGCACTTTGATCTGATTTGTGCAAACCTTCCATATATTCCGACCGAGAAACTCTACAATCTGCCCATCTACGGACGTGAACCCACATTGGCCTTGGATGGAGGCGCAGATGGGCTGGATCCATTCCGGAAATTGTTCAAGCTTGGTGCCGGATTGGATGGCTTCCGGTGGCAGGATCTTGCTCGAAATTGAAGCAACGCGCGGGTTGGCAGTCTTGTCCCTGGCCTACGATGCTTTTTTCTCCGCCGCGATCCACCTTCACCAGGATTTACCGGCCACGATCGTTTGCTGGAAATCCAATTGCCGTCACATTAATTCAAAATGAAAACTCAGATCCTTTCGGCCAATTCGCCCGGAGCCATGGACCTCACGCTTCAGATATTACGAGCCGGCGGGTTGGTTGCCTTCCCAACAGATACTGTTTATGGAGTCGGCGCGCTGGCCTTTGACGGAAAAGCAGTTGAATCAATCTACGATGCCAAAGACCGTCCCGTCGAAAAAGCCATTCCGGTATTGTTGGGCGATGCGGCGGAGCTTCGATAAGGTTGCACTGGCACGTGCCCGCCTATGGCTCGAGCGATTGGCTGCTCGTTTCTGGCCGGGGCCACTTACCCTGGTTGTTCCAAAAAAGCCCACGCTTCCTGTAGCTGTTTCTGCCACGATACAGTCGGTGTTCGTGTACCGGATAATCCCACGGCCCGTGCATTGCTCCGTTCTGCAGGCCCGATGGCTGTGACCTCCGCGAATATTTCAGGCGCACCAAGTCCGTCCACGGCAGAACAGGTTTTTGCGCAATTGAATGGTCGAATTGAATTGATTCTGGATGGGGGCAAAACGCAGGGCGGAGTTGCTTCCACTGTCGTTGATTGCACAAAAGTGGAACCCGCTATTCTGAGAGTGGGCCCGATATCTTTGACAGAAATTAAATCCGCCCTTGCCTGGAGAGATTATGACAACAATAGAAAGCTCTAACTTTCTTTTTACCCTATTTTCAGCTTGCATTTAATCATACTGCATATAATGAGTAGTTGCATTCTCCTCAATAAACCGTCCCGGGACTCGCTGTCCCGGGGCGGTTTTTTTTTGGATGGGCCGGTTATTGCTTCTTCAGCTTATCCTAAAGACAACGGCCAGGTGGGTTGAATATCGATATCCAATGGAGATTTATGACCAAGCGCAAACCGATAATAACCTGCTGCTGCAATCATGGCGGCGTTATCGGTACAAAGGGATAGCGGCGGAATATGAACTATGAAATCTTTCTGATTTTGGAATGTCTGGCGTAGCACCCGGTTGGCCGAAACGCCGCCCGCCACAAGGATCTCTTTCACCCCAAATTCATGTGCAGCTTCGATGGTTTTGTTGAATAATACATCCACCACTGCTGCCTGAAAAGATGCAGCCATATCGTGGATCGGCAGGGATCTGCCCTGGGATTGATACTCCTTAACTTCGCGCATGACGGCCGTTTTAAGTCCGCTGAATGAGAAGTTCCAGGTTCCCTCCAGCCAGGCGCGCGGAAAATTAAACCGGCTCGGGTCCCCTTCCTCGGCGGCTTTCTGGATAGCCGGACCGCCGGGATAGCCAAGCCCCAGCAGCCGTGCGACTTTGTCAAACGCTTCACCTGCAGCATCATCCAACGTGGAACCGAGATGTTTATATTCAAGGTGATCTGTCATCAGGTCAAGTTCGGTATGTCCGCCCGAGACCAGCAACACCATTAACGGAAACTGGGGTTCCGCAGGTGCGGTTTCTCCGGCGTTATAAACCCACGCGGAATACAGATGTCCTTCGAGATGGTTTACGCCAACCAGGGGCAACCCCGTACCCAAAGCCAATCCTTTGGCAGCATTCACGCCGACGACCAGTGAACCGGCCAGCCCGGGTCCGCGTGTAACGGCAATCGCATCCACATCTTTCAGTGTAATATGGGCTTTCGTAAGCGTTTCTTCAACCACTGGTACGATCGAAAGAATATGCTGGCGCGAGGCAACCTCTGGAAAAACGCCCCCATAACGGGAATGAATATCCATTTGGGATGCAACGGTCGATCCCAAAAGGGCGCGTCCATTTTCAAGGACGGCGCAGGCGGTTTCATCGCAGGAAGTTTCAATAGCGAGGATTCGGGCAGAAGGAAGGTTTGTCATTTCATCATTATCGCGAAAAAGGGCTTTCTGACGGAAATGATATCCAATTCTACTTCTTCTTCCATTTCTTCATCGGCAGGACAAAATCGTATGGATATTCAGCAAGCAGTTCCATCTTCCCATCGGGACGGACCCAATAAGAATCTTCAATCCGAACACCCATTCCTTTTTCCGGATAATACAATCCTGGCTCGATCGTAAACACTACGCCCGGTCCTCAGCAGGTTATCATCCGAAGCGGTATGCCTGCTCCAGGGCCGCTCGTGGACATTAAGGCCAAGGCCGTGGCCAAGCGAATGGACATAACCATTCTCCAGTACTCCCTCGGTATGCATGGGCGTGTTGTGTCCGTTTTGATGAAATTCATCACAGACCAGCTTCTGATATTCTTTGAAACCGGCATTTAGGTCAAGGTTATCGATGACCTTATTGTAAACACCTTTGACTTCATCATAAAGTTTTTGCGCTTCAGGTGTGGCATAGCCGAGACTCCAGGTGCGCGTGAAATCATAGAAGTATCCACCGCCAGCTTCGGCCGGGAAAATATCGAAGACGATGGTCTGTCCCAAACGCATTGGGTCAGTCGGGCGTGCCAACCGAATGCGGGACGCCTGCGTCACGTCCGATGGCAAAGATCGTGCCTTCCACCTCCGCCGCGCCGCGCTCTGCGAGCCACAACGAAATCTTATTCTTCACATCGGCGACACGTCAGCGGAGTTCCATCTTCTTTCAGTAAAACTTCATCCTCGCGCACTTCACAATGGGTCAAGTAGGAGGCCACCATCCCGACGACCTCGGTTGTGATTTTGCCCATCTTGCGGATTCGGCCTACTTCATCTTCGATCCTTTGGTTTCCATGGCGCGCATGAAAATCGAATTCTTCCAATGGCTCACCCACCAATTCAATTTCGGGAAAATCGCCACGAATGGCACCGGTCATCACCAAGAATTCACCGACATCCAGCTTGCCATATAACCCCAGCCTGCCTGAGGTAAAGCTCTTGTTCGTCAAAAATTTCCTTCGGGTTGTTTTGTTAAGGCTTCGGTTGCCCCTGTTCGCAATGGGATGACCCGCAAGCCGCTTTTGGCGGCTTCGGCCCGTTCCATCGCATTGCAATAAAGAACTGGCTCCTGGCCGGGTTTCTTGAATAGAGCCGCGTTGCTCACATGCCCGCCACCGGTAAAATAATACATGGGCGGGTTATTTTCCGCATTTCCGAGCACAAGGATTGCATCCAGACTTGGCAGCTTTCATTAGAGCATCGAGATCAGATTTCATTTCAACTCCGATGACAGCGAATGGAGAATGGATAGGAACGAGTGATCTTGTTCAATCAAAATGGTTCTCGGGTCAAAAAGAATCTTTATCGTTCTCGGTCCGCGCAATGACGGGCGGATTTTGTCCGCGCAATTTCTTAAGAAATTTATCCGGACTTTTCACACTTAAGGCAAGAACATATGATGGCAAGGACTCGCCCGGCAGGCTGCCGCCGCCTACCGTCGCCTCGCTCTTCGATCACCACGCCCGCTCCAAGCTCACGCGCCCAATTCTCAGCCCGCGCTTTGACCTCGTCGAGCGGCATGGAGATCATCTTCCAGATCGGGATTTCGCGCACAGCTTCATCTTTGAGATAATGTAACAAGGTGGCGGTGATCCCTGCCAGGCAGGTTTTATCAGCCCGGACCGCCCGCGCCAGGGGATGTTTTTTGATCCTGGCAATCAACTCTGCCCTGCCAATAATGATCCCGGCCTGCGGGCCGCCGAGTAATTTATCTCCTGAGAAGCAAATCACATCCACGCCGGCAGCCAGCGATTCTTGTACGGTCGGTTCATGGGCCAGGCCGAAATTTGCTGTCTCTATCAACGCACCCGAACCCAGGTCATCCACGACGAGCACGCCTGCTTTATGAGCCGCATCCACAATATCTTTCAGTTCCGGTTCTTCGGTAAAGCCGATCATTTTGAAGTTGGAGCGGTGGGCACACATCACTAGCCCGGCATTCGATAATTCCTCTTCATAATCGGATAAATGCACCTTGTTGGTCGTTCCTACCTCGACCAGTTTCGCACCTGATTGCTTCATCACATCCGGCACGCGGAATCCGCCGCCGATTTCAACCAGTTGGGAACGTGCAATGACTACGCGCTTTCTTGAGGCCAGCGCAGAGAGAACCAATAATACTGCCGAAGCATTATTATTGACAACTATCGCCGCTTCGACACCTGTCAATTTTTGCAAAACAGATTCAGCATGGTTCAAGCCGGGAGCCGCGCTTCCCTGTTCCAGGTCAAATTCAAGATTGGAATAACCCATGGAGGCTTCCGTCATCGCCAGGATCGTTGCTTTCGATAAAGGCGCCCGCCCCAGGTTGGTGTGCAGGATCACACCTGTGGCATTGATCACGGTCTGAAGAGTCGGCTTTGTCCAGGCAGAGAGATGAGATTGGGCCTCAGCTAAGATCAATTCATTGTCAGGCACAGCCGATCCAGGATCAAGTTTGAGGCGAGCGCGGAGTTCATCAAGAGTTGATCGCAAGGCATCCAATGTCAACGGACGGCCATACACCGAGACCAGCTCCTCGGTTTTCGAGTTCTGCAAGAGTTGTTCAATCGAGGGGATGGTCTGAAGGTTGATCATCATTTTCGATGGTCGGGATAGGGTAATCAGGAGCATGGAGGTCGCCAATCGAGATCGTTCACGCAAGCGAATAAGATATTCGATCGCGATCAAACCGCCCGCCAGGCCCATCCATACCCACAGAGTGACGAGATGACCGATCTGGAGCCATGCGAGAGTGGAGCCATAGACCCCGACCCATAACGCCTGACGTACAATGGCATGTGGCTCAACCGGTGGATCTGATACAAAACGCAGATTGAATAAATACATGATCGGCAGGGCGGTACCCGTGAGAGCGATGAACCACAAGGCAAAGAATGCCCAACGTGCCCAAACCAGCGGCGGCTCATTCAACAGGAAGATCATTACTGCCAATCCGCCCCAGCCAACGAACATCAAAAAGAGCGTGGAAAAAAGGTATTGGCGAAAGTGTAGGTGCCTTATCCATCGGATGAATTATACTCGGTGTAATATTTCAAAGCGGTCTTGAAGGGAAATCTTACATTCCCGAGAGCGAATCGATGGCAAGGTCTTTTTGTCCTGACTTACCTGCTTTGGGTTGATGTGTGTTCCAGGATACGAAAAAGGATCTTCAATGTCAGTTCAAAGAATATTGATCACGGGCTGCAAGGGTCTGATAGGCAGGATCTTATGGGAGCATCTCGCCGATTCGTTTGAACTTTACGGCCTTGATCTTGTTCCAGCTCAGGCGGACAAGAACATCTTTCAGGCAGATATTGCTCGTCCCGACCAAATCAAAACAGTATTTGAACAGATCCCATCCCTGACTTACATTATTCATCTGGCTGGAGATCCGCGCATGGATGCGGACTGGGAATCGGTCTATCTTAACAATATCGGCGGGACGAAAAATATCTATGAGGCCGCCAGGTTCATGGTGTTAAACGCATCGTTTTCGCAAGTTCCAACCATGTCACCGGCGCTTATGAGGGCTTTCCTCCAGGTTTGCATATTAGGAAGAGATCCAAAATCTGATAACGACCAGGGACCCGATCCGCCCGGATGGATTCTATGGCGTCTCCAAGGCGGCGGGCGAAGCGATCGCCAGAATGTATTATGAGCTCTATGGGCTCGAGTCGATCTGTCTCCGCATTGGCTCGGTGACTAAAGACGACGATCCCCGCGCGGATCCACGCTACGAAAGCACCTGGCTGAGCCATCAGGGACCTTGTGCAATTGGTGATGAAGAGCATTCTGGCCGATGTAAAGTTCGGTATCTATTACGGTGTCTCGAATAACAAGAAGCGCTTCTGGGATATTTCGAACGCAGAGTCCGAAATCGACTATCAGCCCGAAGATGATGCTTCCCGTCTCTATCGCTACACAAAGTTGAGGTTGAAGAATGAATGTTTCCGATGCGATCCGCACCAAGCGCGCAGTGCGCAAGTTCCTGGATAAACCTTTACCCGACAGAGCTGATCCATGCACATTTTGAATGCAGGACGACGCTCCCAATCATCGAAAAACGAACAAACCTGGCAGTTCATCGCGATACAGGACAAGGCCATTCTCAAAGCCTTGTCTGACGTGCGGTGAGTGGGCAGGACATATCGCAGGCGCCGCATTGGCTGTTGCAATTCTCACCCCCGAACCAACCGGCAAATTCCAAACAATGTTCGATGCGGGTCAGGCCGCGGCCTACATGCAGTTGGCTGCCTGGGAATTGGGCATCGGTTCCTGCCCTGCTTCGATCTATGAAGCAGAGAAAGCACGCGAAATCTTGGGCTTCCCAGCCACATTACATTTACGGATCGCCCTGTCATTTGGCTACCCGGCAGAGGAAAATAAGTTGTCGGCTACGCCGAAGAAAGGCGGACGGAACCGGGATTTGAGGAGTTGGTCCATTGGGATAGATGGTAGATGGCATGACAATTCCATGGATTTAACCAGAGATCTGGTCCATTATCGATTAAGTTCTGCCGGTAATTCTCATCTTCCTATGATTAAATCCAACTTATGATTTCACGACGCGATTTTCTGAAATTAAGTGGCGCGGCCGTCGCTGGCCGCGGCTCTTGGGCAATCTCGATCCTGCACTGCGCCGATTCGACCCTGCCCTTCCCGCTGCCGATCTATCATGGCAGCCGTCTATACCCGCGTATCGCCATGACGTTCGATGATTGCTGGCATCCTGAGGTTCTTGCAGCAATTGAGCGATATGGTTACGCCCTACCCTGGCTTTCATTTTACTTTTTTCGCCATTGGCGATGCCATTGTGATCGACGAAACCGTCCGCCCGGGGATTTGGAAACATCTTTACCAGCAGGGGCATGAGATTGGTTACCACACGTTCCATCACGTTGATCCGATAGTTATGTCGTCGAAGAATCTGATCGCGGATTTCGATCAGTGGATGGATATGTTGCATCAAGTTCTGGGGGTGCAACCTGTTGTGCATTTTGCCAGGCCCCCTTATGATGACATAACTCCCTCGTTTCAGGTTTTATGCCAGGAACGAGGCCTGGTCGCGACCCTGTATTCAATCGGATATGAAGCAGCCAAATACCGATCAAGGCCTGAATTATGCTGCTCGCACGCAGAACGGCGATATCGTGCAAATGCATACTTATGAGGATCCGAATAATAACAGGCTGGATGTATCCATCACCGCCAAAGTTCTGCCCTACCTTGCCGAAAGAGGTTTTCAACTGGCGACGATGACGGAATTGTATAATGACTTATTGCGCGAGCAAAATAGTTCGAGCGGCTGCGATGTTGGAAGTGGCGCATCGCTTACGCGGACTTGTCTTGAATAAAAGCGGATTAGATTAACGTTGGCATAGTTCTCAGCAAATAAAGCGGGTTGGCCGCCTGTATGCCAGAACAAAACTGTCTCATCCTTCTTGAAAAATCCTTTGCGGATCAGATCAATCAGACCCGCCGCCGCGCGTCCCGTGTAGACTGGGTCAAGCAGAAGTCCCTCGTATCTCGCAAACATGCGGACCGCTTCGCTCTCCGCCTCGGTCAGGACGCCGTAACCGGCTTTACAGTATTCGGCATTTGCCAGCACATCGCTCAGGGCTGAACTCAATTCTTTTTCCAAGCCGCTGACTGGCTTCAGATGCCAGGGCGGAAACATGAGCTTTAAGCCAATCTTCAGATTCGTCGATGCTGATACCCAGGACTTTTCCCTGGTAACCAAAGACACGCTGGCCCAGCACCAGGCCCGCATGCGTCCCACCGGATGATGTGCCGAAGACGATCCAATCTGCATGGATTCCCTGTTTCATGAATTCTTCCATCGCAAAAGCATAGCCCATGACACCGGTCGTGCTCGAACCACCATAAGGGACAAGGTAGGGTCTTTTCCCTTCGGCAACCGCCTTATCGAACGTTTCTTTCAATATGCGATCACGGTCTGCGCGGTCGGCAACAGTGACGATCCTCGCACCAAATAGTCCATCCAGCAATAAATTCGCAGAGGCGTGTTCCGGAGTCTGACCCGTCAGCACCAGAATACATTCGAAACCAAATTTGGCTGCAGCAGCGGCCGTCTGGCGGCAATGATTGGATTGGATTGCCCCCGCGCTGATCAACATATCGGCGCCTTGCTCTTGTGCTTCAGCGATGAGGAACTCCAGCTTTCGGGTCTTGTTGCCGCCGAAGGCAAGCCCGGTCTGGTCATCCCGCTTAACGAACAGTTTCGGTCCGCCAAGGGCATCGGTTAAGCGAGGCAGGGATTCAATCGGTGTTGGTAAGTGAGCAAATCTTATCCTGGCTATCATGTTTTCACCGTGATCCAAGCAGATTGTGCATATAAGAGAACACTTGGTTCCATGTAATCTTGGTGAATTCTACTCTAGGCCTTGTTGGGTACGCGCCCGGCCCCGGGCTCTCATGACATCCAGCACCCGCGGGATCAGCTGGGTATAGGTCCTATACCAAATCCTGCTGGCCGGATAATCCCAGGCGCCCAGCGTCCGTACCACCTTTCCCCCCAGGCCTTCCTTGAAGCGAAAGACACCCCACATCGAATCGCTTTCATTGAACTCATCCGGCGCGCCCCATAGATCGTAAACCGAACAACCTCGCGCCTTTGCACGCCGCATCGCCTCCCATTGCAGAAGATAATTTGGCATCTTTTCTCGGTGCGCCTCTATCGACATGCCATAGATATAATAGGCCCGGCCGGCAAAATAGAAAACAAAAATTGCAGCTACTGGATCGCCATTAACCTCGGCGATCAGTGGCTCAGCAGAGGGCTGGTCGGTGTTCTCCCCCGGTTTGCATGAAAGTTTCCCAAACTGCCCGATAATAACCTTCATCCCTGATCACAAATCCATCGCGAACCGAGGTCTCGGCATACATTTTGTAGAGCAGAGGCAGATCTGCTAGAGTGCCTACGCGCAGCACGACACCTTTCTTTTCAGCCAAACGGATGTTATAGCGGGTTTTCTGTTTCATACGTGCTAACATTTCATTCTCGACTGGCAGAGAGGTCAATCTGGACTGTGTTACGGAATTGGATCTGATCTGATGAAAAAAGCCATCCGTTGTGCTTCAATGCAGAAATAACGATCTGCCCGTTCTTATCCTCGTGTGCATCTTCCTGTTCGGGTACTCCGGTTCCCACAACGACATCCGGGTCAAGCTTCAGGAAGATCGCCCCTTGTTTTTTCGCGAATTCCTGCAGATCATTCAAGACTTGCTTACGTTCTTCCTCGTTCGACCAATCCAGCAGCGGCCCCTTCGGCACGTAGAGGATACATAGACGTGCCGCAAAACCGCGGTTGATCACGCTGCGCTTTAACATCATCGCCGCAGCGACCATCGATTCGCGATCCCCGGATCCGGACTTCCAAATATAAGGCATCGGTTTCCACCCATATGCAGCCTTGACCTGCGCCCATTCCCAGGTTTGCAGGAGATGTGGATTGGGCAATTTCGAAATGATGCCATTCCACTCTGTGGCCCCTCCGCTAAAAGCTTGCATCATATGCTTTCTCGCCCTGCCATGCGCCTAAGATATAGTTGATACAACCATGGGTTATAGACTCGATCCAATGCCTGTGCAGCTCGCTTTATTTCTCCACCAAACCCGCGTTTATAGCGATAGACACCCCATAAGACCATCGTTCCGGTTCTCAAAATCGGCCTCGAGCTCGGCTTCATCTTCATCAGGTACTCCCCACAAGTCATATTCTCTGGCAGCCGCGGGCCTTGGCCCAGCGCATGGCTTCCCATTGCAGAGATATGTTGGCATCCGGTTGCGTTCTTCATCCGTGGATGCCCCATAAACATACCATGCGCGACTCTCCGCGAGCGAATACCATCAACGCCGCCTATTGCCTTGCCATCGAATTCCGCCACCAGCAATTCACACATTCCAGCCTGATGGAATAATTGATAAGCACGTTGATAATATTCTGCAGAATGCACAGCCGAATCCATCGCGTCCCCCGGTTATTTGCATCATGCTGTGAAAGCCTGGCAAGATCATCCCAGGCACGGACGGTCACTCCCTTTTTTTCTGCGAGCCTGATGTTGTAGCGGCATTTCTGCTTCATATGTGCCAGGATCTCATCCTCGCCGCCCTTGATATCAACTACGATGGTGCGAGGCGGCTGGATGTTGTATCGCGATAGGAGCCAGTGTTCCTCGGCGAATATCGACGTCTTCGGTCTCCCACTGATCAGGTTCCAGCTTGCAAAATATAGCGCGATGTTTCTTGCAGATAAGATCCACTTCGCCCCAAAATGCGCTTATCTTCGCTTAACGCTTTGATTTATCAAACAGGGCTTTGGTATATATCCTACGGTAAACCCTAGAGGCAGTTTCCGAAATAAAATCTGGGCGCCGACCTCCCCTTTGATGATGCGTACTGCCTCCCAGCCAAAGGCAGCCTTTAATTCGCCCCATTCCCCTGTTTGCAATAGATGCATTTCCGGGTGGGCCTTGACGAAGGATTTCCATTCGATAAGGGGAATTTCAGGCATGCGTTACGACAGTATGTATCAATGATCTCATAAACATGGTATCAGATGCGAAGCGGGCAAACATTCAAACAATGGAAGTAATGTCGGGTGTAGGCGTCTCGCTGATCGCCGCGCCGGGGATGGTCTCGTCGAGCAGGGTAATGATCTCCTCTGGCGCGCCCTCCGAGGATCAGCGATTCGAGCCGGGCGAGGATTTCCTGCAATTCCTGGGGAGCTGGCGCATCTTCATGTTCGGAACGGACGATATCCGGGTGAGCTGTCTTCTCATAGCTTTTCCCTTTTTCCCAAAGTTCCTCACTGAGCTTTTCGCCCGGACGAATGCCGGTAAACTCGATCTCGATATCGCGGCCGGGTTCGAGCCCCGATAAGCGGATGAGGTCTTCGGCCAGATCCAGGATGCGAATCTGTTGGCCCATATCCAATAAGAAAGCTTCGCCGCCCGATCCCATGGAAGCTGCCTGCAAAACAAGATGGACGGCTTCCGGAATGGTCATAAAATAACGTTCCATATCGGGATGCGTTATCAACACCGGGCCGCCATTGGCGATCTGCCGTTTAAATAGGGGGATGACACTGCCGCGGCTCCCCAGCACATTTCCAAAACGGACAACTGAAAAAGCCCGCTTTGTCCGATGCGCCGCATCGAGCACGATCATCTCGGCCAAACGTTTCGTCGCGCCGTAAACATTTACCGGATCGGACGGCTTTATCGGTTGAAACAAGTACCAACCGTTCGACGTCGAATTCGATCGAAATCTCGACGACATTGCGGGTGCCGAGAACATTATTCAACACGGCCTCTTCGACGTTCGCCTGCATTAACGGTACGTGCTTATGGGCCGCAGCATGGAATACAACCTGAATTTGATGGTCCTGAAATACCGCCCTCAAACGGGTTTTGTCCTTGACGTCGGCAATGATTGCCTGGAAATTGAAGGGAGGGATAATCTTCTTTTAGCTCGAGCAATGTCTCAAAGATGCTGTTTTCCCCATGGCCCAGCAAGATCAATTCGGCCGGGTTCCAGCGGGCGATCTGGCGCGAGAGTTCGCGGCCGATGGAGCCTCCTGCGCCCGTAACCAGCACACGTCTGCCGGTTAATACTTCTCCGATCATCTCCTCATTGATCCGCGTCGGTTCACGGCGCAGTAAGTCGGTGATATCCACCTCTCGCAGGCGGCTGACGCTGACCTTCCCGCCAATCAATTCATAGATACCCGGCATGGTACGCGAGGGGATGCCTTTCAACCGGCAGGTTTCATGAACGAGTCGCACCACGCGCCCGGGAGCAGAAGGGATGGCAAAGATGACTTCGTTCACGTGCTCGCTTTCCAATACATCTGCCAGGTCGTTTACAAAGCCAATTACGGGTACCCCGTAGATCTCCTGCTTCTGTTTGCCCGGATCATCATCCAGGAAGCCGATAGGCGTGAGGTTAAGTTGCGAAGACCTTTGAAGCTCCCGTGCCACCAGGGCTCCGGCATCTCCTGCCCCGATGACCAGCGCGCGGCGCGTTTTTCCATTACGGGGAGCCCCCGATTGTTCTGCCAGAGTCCGCAAGGCAAATCGTGATCCGCCAATCAAAACCAGCGAAAATAGCCAATCAATACCGAGGGCCGAGCGGGGCATGCCCGGAATCACCAAGCCGGCCGATATTAATAGTAAGCATCACACCCGAGGTCAGGACGCAGGCCGTTGTAACCGCCGCAGTGATCAACCGCAGTTCATGAGTGCTGGCATAGATCCAAATTCGCCGGTATAAACCGAAGAAATAATACGTCGGCACCTTGACAAGGATTGCCACGCCGCACATGATGAGCATTGCCGGGAAATAAAATGGCAATTGGGCCACATCCAGGCGCAGCGCAAAGCTGCCCATCACGGAAACGAGGATTAGGGCCAGGTCGCCGAAGAGGATATAGCGATTACGTAAATGAGGACGAGGTCTTATTGCTTCCACGCTGCCGTTTCTTTCAAGCCCTCTGCAAGTGAAGTCCCGGCCTTAAAACCAATGATACTGGTCGGCCTTCCCGGGACCCCCGAGTGACTTATAGATGTCGCCTGCACGCGGCTTGGCAAATACCGGCTTCGGGGAATTGGGGAACAGCTGGTATAACACTTCAAGCAGATCCAATATACGGGTTTCCTGGCCGGTGCAAATATTGAATATTTGTCCGGCCGCGGCCGGGTGCTCCGAGGCCATCAAATTGGCACGAACCACGTCGCCGTACAAAGATCAGGTCACGTGTTTGACCGCCATCGCCAAAAACTGTTACGGAACGACCTGCACGCAGGCTGCTCATAAAAATAGGGACGGCCGCGGCATACATCGAGTCGGGGCGTTGGCGCGGGCCGTAAACATTGAAATAACGCAGCGCCGTAACTTCGAGTCGAAAAGATTGGGTGTAAAGTTCAGCGAACATTTCATCCACGCGCTTGGAAAGTGCATATGGGGAAAGGGGTCGAGCCGCCGTTCCTTCCTCAAGCGGCAAGGTTTCAGAGTCGCCGTATACCGCCGCGCTCGAGGCAATCACTGCGCGACGCACGCCCGCTTTGCGCGCTGCTTCAAACAAGTTGATCGTACCGCCGATATTTACGTCAAAACATTCTTGCGGCTTCTCCATCGACTCTGGGACAGAGACAAAAGCCGCTTCATGAAAAATGACTTCAACCCCGTGTACTGCCTCGGCCACCTTGAGCGGATCGCGCAAGTCCCCCTCCAGGATCTCGATCCGCCCTCCATTTTGCGGAGTTGTGCAGACCTTCAAGGTTCTCGCGCTTGCCGGTTGAGAAATTATCCAGCACCCGCACGGCTGCCCCCTGCTCGAGCAATGCGTGGACGATATGCGATCCGATAAACCCGGCTCCGCCTGTGACAAGATATTGTTTCACTTTATCTGCCCTTCCGGCTTAATACGGTTCCCAGCGTCCGAAGAACAATGGTCAGATCCATCATTAATGAACGATGTTTAATATAGTAGAGATCATATTCCAATTTAATGCCGGTCTCGGTGACGCTTGCGACATAGCCATAGTTGATCTGTGCCCATCCGGTTAATCCGGGTTTGACAAGCAAACGCGCCCGGTAAAACGGGATTTGTTTCTGATATTCCGCCACCAGCTGAGCGCGCTCGGCTCGTGGTCCTACCAGGCTTATATCGCCTCGCAAAACATTCCAGAACTGCGGCAGCTCATCCAAATGCAGGCGCCTGATAAAATCCCCTACGCGGGTAACCCGTGGGTCGTGTTTGGATGCCGGGAGATACGATTGTTCCGCTTCAGCATCGTGAAACATGCTGCGATATTTATAGATTGTAAAAGGTTGTCCGCCTTTTCCCAACCGGTCCTGTGAATAGAAGATTGGCAGGCCGCTGTCGATCAGAATGGCGAGAGCCATAAAGGGAAAGATCAAAATGAAGATCGCCAACCCCACCAGCCCCCCGATAATATCGAGTAGGCGTTTTACCACCTCGTAAAAAACGCTTACCTTCAATTGATCTACAAAAGAACGGATCAACCAGTCGGATTCAAGATGATGAATGGGGACCCGCTGCGTGATCTCTTCGTAGAGGATGGGCATGCGCGTCACTTCCACGCCACGCTCCTGCACATCCAGGATGGTCTGGAAAGTGCCGCCTTGGATATCTCCTGTTATGGCCATGACCACATCTGAAACGCGATATTGATCGATGATCGCGAGCAAATCCCTGCTCGCGCCGATAACCGGATATCCCTCATAGAGTTGGTTGATTTTTTGGACATCGTCGTCAATAAAACCCACCAGGCTAAAGGGCCGCGGGATTGGCCTCACTGTACACCCGGGCAAGGGTAATGCCGGCCTTGCCGGCGCCTACGATCAGTACCCGGCGCTGGAGGCCGGTCGACGTATACAGTCTGATGTAAAAAATACGCCAGGTAATAGTCAGAAGAGATGTGAGGATAATAAAAGTACCGACGACGATACGAGGCAGAGAAGCCGGATCGCGGTTAAATATGAAGATCAGGGAGTAGATCACGATCCCAACGAAGGCCGCCAGTGCAATTCCGCGGACGGTCCTCACCCAATTGGCGGCAGCATGCGATGTCGTAAAGTTCTGTCATTAAGCAGAAGCCATCCCAGCGGGAGTAAATAGAACCAGTAAGGGCACCTGGATTCTTACCAGTAATTCGGCTCGTTCTGGTTTCACCCCCAGTGAGATTAACGAGTAGATGGAATATTGCTGCCAGATAAATAACGAAAGAAAAGCTGCTGAAATGGATGCGACCAAGTCGCCGATCAACAGAAGCAAACGATGTTCATTAGGCCGCAGACGCAGGCCGGGACGCAAAGTATCAGTCATGTTTTTTGAAAGGTAATGAAACCAGACTCCATAGAAATCCGCTGCCCCATGAGAAATGCATCGTCATGATCGCCAGCATAAAACCCGGGATGAGAAGCGGCTTGCGCTGGCGTATCGCAAGCTGCATCCCCGGCAGCCATGAGCATAAGAAGATAAAAGATGATTTCAGCAGGCCAATATGACGATTCGTGCAGATTATCGAAAGACGGAAAACAAGATAAAACAACCATGCTCAAAACGAACAATGGCGGGAGTGCCTGTCGCCAACGGAGGGTCGCCGGGTAACGGGAAGAGCATTCTGAATTTCCAGAACCCATATCGCCAATACTGCTTCGCCAGTTCCAGCCAAAGTAGCCGCGGGCGATATAGGTGGAGCGAATTTCCGGGTTCCAGCCAAACCACTCCGCCGCTCCGGCGTACCCGGGTGTTGAACTCATAATCTTCGTTGGTTAACAAGGTCTCGTCAAAACCGCCAATCTTTTCAATAAGTTCTGCGCCGAAATGCCCCGAATGGAACGGTATCAACCGCCCCGGCTTTTGCTTCGAGACGATACATCGCATCACCAACGCCCAACGGATGTGAAGCGGCGGCTGCAATGGATTCTGCGATCCAACCCTTCCCGCCCGGGCGGATCATCCACACACCGCCGACACAACTGCCCTTTCCTTCTTCGAGCGCCTGCACACAACGCTCCACATATTCGGGGATCGGCATCGAATGGGCGTCAAGGCGGACGATAATCTCGCCGCGCTGCCGCGTTAATCGCCAAATTCAAGCTTGAGGGAATGCGTGCGCCGTTTATTATCAACGACGCGCAGTGCAAGGCCCGGATGGCTCCTTATGAAAATCCTCTATCACAGCCAGGGTTTTGTCTTGTGAGGATCCGTCCGAGATCACCACCTCCATCTTTGAAACCGGATAAGTCTGCGCCAGGATAGCATTAAGCAGGAGGTGGATGGTCGCCTGTTCATTGTAACATGGGACAATAATTGACACGGAAGGAGGCATGGAGTGCTTATTTTCCCAAACGTTGACCCAGATTTATTTGGAAGGCATCAGCGGCAAGTGGACAATGAACCCGGTTCCGCGTCCCTGGGCACTTCGGACGCTGATTCTACCACCGTGGGCAACCACAATCTCATGCACGATGGCCAACCCCAGATCCTGCCCCGTGTTTCTCTCCGCCTGTCCGTGATGTATCTGCCTGATAAAAACGGTCAAAGATATGTGGAATCGCGTCGGCCGGTATCCCTTTTCCTGTATCGCTCACTGAAACCTGTATCTCACCTTTGTCACGGGTCGCCCAAATAGTCGACCTTCCCATCCACGCGGCGTGAACTTAATGGCATTATCCACAAGATTGGTAAATACCTGTGCCAGCCGATCGCCATCCCCCATCAATATCTGGCAGCTTATCCGGGAGCGATAATTTCAGATTAACCCCGGCCGTTGCAGCCATGGGGCGGAACTTTTCCACGATCACCGGTTAACAATGCGTGTCCATATCCACCGGAGACATCTTCAAATCTGCAGTACCTGCATCCAGGCGGGCCAGATCGAGAAGATCGAGAGCCAGGCGATGCATCCGTCCCGCTTCATTGTAGATTACTTCTGCTGCCTGCTGCTGTGCTTCTGGAGTATCTGCCGTTCCATCCATGATTGCCTGGGCAAATCCCTGAATGGATGTAAGCGGTGTCTTCAATTCATGTGAAACGTTGGCAACGAAATCACGCTGAGAGGTTTGACTCGCTTGTACTCGCGCCAGCATGGCATTGAAGGCCTGCATCAATTCCTGGACCTCATGCGGGCCGCCCTCGGCAACGGCCGGCATGTCATCTTGTGGGATTGTTCGTGCTGCCGCAATAACCCGCTGCAAAGGGTCGGCCACCCATCGCGCAATAACGTAAGCCAGCACTAGGGAGAGCAGCAGCGCGATCAACGCCGCCTTCGACCAGCGGAGCTCGAAAGTTCATCGGTCAATAGCGCCAGGAGCGGAGCCACCTTGGGCCGCGGCGCGGCAACCATCAGCCAGTTGCCATCGTGCAATTTCCGTATCGAATATAACCAGACTTTGCCCGACACATCACGAGCTGTCGGCATAGTCCGGGGAATTAAAAGCTGGACGGGGCAGCACCAATACCGGCAGCCCCTGGCCAGTATCCTTGATGAGAGTGCCGTTGAGGATTGAACAGCAGCATTCTCACATTGAATGCCTTTGCAACAGTCATCTATTTCATCGATCGGGCTCGGCCTGGGCGGCCAGAGTCTGTCCAGCCGCATTCAGGCCCACGAACGTTTGGCGATAAAGGAGTGGATTGCGAAGAAGGAAGAGAATCAAAACAAACGCCACAACCGCAAGAGCTGTGACGATGAGCAAGGCATAACTAAGCCAAAGTCGGGCACGCAGAGATGAAAACATTCCAGAGAGCTATATCGAGCTTGAGAGCTGGTCTTAAGATACCAATTTATAACCAACACCCGTGACAGTTTCGATTTTTATCGACCCACCTTCCAGTTTTTTGCGAAGATGCGCAATGTGGACATCCACAGTCCGGGTCTGGCCATAAAAATCGAAACCCCAGGCAAGCTGCAAGAGCTGCTCACGGGTAAAGACGCGGCCAGGCTGGCTGGCGAGAGTAAAAAGTAGATCAAATTCCTGGGTTCGCAGTTCGAGTGCCTGTGAGCCCAGGCGTACTTCACGGCGGTCGGGGTCTATTTCCAGATCGGCAAGATGGATGGGCTTGCCTTCGCCTTGAGCTTTGGAATCGCCGCGCCGTAGGATTGCCTTCACCCTTGCCACCATTTCTCGAGGGTTGAACGGCTTCGTCAAGTAATCATCCGCTCCAAGTTCCAGGCCTAGGATTTTGTCAATATCTTCATCCCGGGCGGTCAGCATGAGGATGGCGACATCGCTGTTGGCGGCGCGCAGCCGTCGACAAACCTCAAATCCATCCAATTTGGGAAGCATTACATCCAACACCACCAGGGCGGGACGCAGCCGGTTCACTGCTTCAAGAGCAGCCTCGCCGTCGGCAGCCTCCTGCACATGAAAGCCTTCTCGTTCCAAATACATGCGCGACAATTTGAAGGATTGCCGGTTCATCATCCACAAGCAGGATCAGTTCTGAAGACATTAAATCCGGTGGACAGTGGTCAATCGCCGTGCGCAGCTCGTAGCAGCGCTACGACTTCGATCTCAACCAGCGCGCCTTTAGGCAGGCCGGCCGCAGCTATCGTACTTCGCGCCGGCGGATTTTCAGGAAAGAACTCGCTATATATTGCATTCATCTTTGAAAAGTCATTCATGTCTTTCAGAAAGACAGTAGTCTTGACTGCAAAGTTCAAGCCGGAATCGGCGGCTTCCAAAACGTTCTTGAGATTGGTGAGTACCTGGCGTGTCTGGGCTTCGATGCCCCCCTCCACCAGCTCGCCGGTCGCCGGATCCAACCCAGCCTGACCGGCAGTAAATACCAGGGATTCCGTGCGGATTGCCTGCGAATAAGGTCCTATGGCCTTGGGTGCTTTATCGGTGAATATGATTTTCTTACCTTCGGTTGTAAACATGATTACTCCTTAGTGGATAGGTTCGTAGGATGGTCATATTTTTGGGTCAGTATACAACCGAGATACAAGTCAGGCAATGGCCGATCAGGCGGGGCGAAATTAAGCGGGGACAAGGTTGATCTTGTCCCCGACTTGGCCCTGACTAGCCGTTGCTTTGCGTGGGGGCAGGCGTGGTAGTTCCCTTATTTGCCTCGCGGAATGTTTTGATTGCCTCCCGCAGGGCCTTTCTCGGATCCCCCATCAATTGATGGATATCCATGAGCTTTGACCCCAGGTCCTTGACTGTGGTCAAACCCTGAGCCTGATCGATCACGTTCCCATTTCCATCGAAACCCTGATGGGAGGAGATGATTCCACCGGCGCTCTGATAGATCGGTTCGGCCTGTTTAGTTGCTGCATTAAATGCATCCAAAGCTGTTTGCACCCCGGATGTATCCTTGCCATTGGCTTTCGCCTTATTAATGAGACCCTGGGCCTTCGATATCATCTGATCAGAGTTATTAAAGAAGTCTCCAAGCTTGGTATAGATAGCTTGTTCTCTGGACCAGACCCGCTCGAGACGGCTCGTTGGCTGTTGAGCAGGGGGCGTGGGCGTTACCAGATCTGAGGGGCTGAGAGCAAAGACGTTTGCTATCGGCAAAGCTCCGAGACCCAGCGCGGCGGCCACCGCAACCAGCAAGACCCTTTTACACCAAATCACGATCATTGACATTTGAACCTCCTTGGTTCGATTTATGATTTTGATTATTAAAACCTCGCGAAAGGGTATCCAATTCTTGGCGATAAAGGGAGTGTAAATAGACTTCATCTCCAAAAATCGACCTTGCTCACTTATTTCGTGATCTGGTGATTATAGATTTACCTAGTAATGCCGCTGTGGTGGGGATGTAAAAATATTGTAAACTCGTATCTAAGTCCCCCGGTATGAAATACGCACGCATCTGGAGATGCCCAGCTCGGTAGTGCGAGTCCAGGGGCCGGGTAGCTCCGTAAACTCTATTTACGCCTGAGGACCAGCAAAGTCAGATCGTCTGAAAGCGGTAGTGGACCGATAAATTCATCCAGGCAGGAGTCCACCTTGTCTAATAATGCTTCCGCTGCAGGTGCGGTATTTGATCGAATGGCCTCCATCAATCGAGATTCGCCAAACAGCCTTCCATCCGGGTGAAAAGGCCTCAGTCACACCATCGGTATAGAGAAGAACGCTTTCGCCGGAAGCAATCCGCACTGTTCTCTGTGTCATGAGATTGGCCTCTGTTACACCCAGCGCAATCCCCGTCCTGGTTAATTTCTCTATTTGCCCGTCGTTGCGGATCCAAAAAGGTGGATTGTGTCCCGCATTGGCATAAGTGAACTCACCCGTTTCCTGATCAAGCACGGCATAGACGCCGGTCACGAACATGCCCTGGCGTGTATCGGGCATTAAAAGGTCATTGACACGCTGCAGGGCTTCGGCAGGTGAAGATGCCTCGATCGCAGCCGCGCGGACGAGTGTCCGTGTGAGTGCCATGAAAAGCGCTGCGGGAACGCCTTTGTCGGCCACATCCGCAATGATGATCCCAAGTTTACGGTTCGGTAACTCGATCACATCGTAGAAATCACCGCCTACCTGGCGGGCAGTTTTCCAGCGCGCGGCCAATTCCCAGCCGCGGAGGTTGCGGAAGTTGTTCCGGGATGAACGTCCGTTGGATTTGCTGCGCCAGTTGGATTTCAGTTTCGAGACGCTCTCGCACAACCATTTCACTTTGCAGACGATCGTTTTGTATCGCAAGGGCGATTTGCTGGGCAATGCCATTAATGATCTCAAGACGGCGGACCCCGGAAACGCCGGGCGCCTTCGGATTCTTCGACCAGTAGAACGCCAAAGAGATCCGACTTGATCAATAGCGGTACGGCTATCAGTAAGTCGTTCGCCAACCAGAAGAGCCTCATCATTTTCTTTGATCGGGTTCAATTTCGTCCAGTTTTCAGGTGTATCCTTGGGTTTCAATACGGCGATCACCGTCTGCGACCAGGTTCCGGGCCTGCATCCATCATCGGAAATTTTCCAGCTTCAAATTCCGATGTCCAAGAGTGCCGACGGGCATCGCTGTAGCGAGGCCAAACTCCTGGCTTGGAATGTATACTTCACGCGCCGCATCCCAAAGATATAAGGCTGAACGTTCCACGCCCACCAAAATTGGCATGATACGAATGATCGTGCTTAGAATTTCGTCGAGCTCACTCAGACTTACAACCGCCTGCGCCACCTGTAATAACGCCGCGGATGCATACGCCTGTTCCTGGGCAGAATCATAAAGGCGGGCATTCTGGATCGCCACTGCCGCATAACTTGCAAATGTCGCGGTCATCGCCTGCGCTTCGTGACCGTAACGGCCCGGAGCATGATGGGCAAGTGCGATAATCCCCACGGGTTGATCGTTAACCCGCAGAGGCGCCGCCAGGGATGAGTAATTGGTCTCGAACCCGGCGGCTTTCCCTGAAGGCCACAACGGATCGGATGGTTTGCGTATTACCGGTTCCTCGGACTGCATGATGTTGGTCAAACACAGCGGAGGCTTCCGGCGACGAAGACCTTGCGTGTTCGATCGCCTCGGCTTCCGCGCCATGGACCGCGGCCAGAAAAAGATCGTCGTCTTCTAAAAGCCATATGGCCGAAATGTCCACCGGCAGGTTGTTGTCCAACTCGACCAGGATCGCTTCCAGCGATTCATCCACGCCGACATATTCGGAGAGCAAGCCAGCCACCTCACGCAGGCTATCCGCGACCCGCCGCCGCCATTGTTCTGAGCGATATAAGTCGGCATTGCGAATGGATGCAGCCATGGTCCCGGCCACCGTCTCGAACATGATGCGGTCATCTTCCGTAAAAGCATTAAGCTTATCGGACTGAACGTCCAGCACCCCTTGCACTCGTTCGCCAAACAAAAGCGGAACGCACAATTCAGAGCGCGTATTTTTGGGCGGCAAAGGCGATGGCCGATAACGCAACTCCTTGCTCACGTCATTTGCCAGGATCGTCTTTCCTTCACGCGCCACCCACGGGATGATGCCTTCCGGATCGTCAAGAGGGATGGTGTAGCCTTCCAGAGCCCGCTTCCGCGATACCGCTGCCCGCTTCGTATTCTATTAACCGCCGGTTGGGGTGTACGGTGAACAGGTAAACGTGAGGATACCCAAAGCGCTCATGGATAAGTGTCGCCGCTTCATCCATCATTTCATCAAGCTCGAGCGTGGAGGTCACGCTTTTACTTACCTCGGCCACCAGGGACAATTGATCGGCGCGGCGGCGAACATCATTGTAAAGCCTGGCCCCTTCCACGGCCCGCGTGATGTTATCAGTCAGGGCCTGTAACAATAGCAGATCGTTCGGATGGAATGCATTCAAACGATCCGACTGTACATCGAGAACACCAAGGATACGGTCTTCCAGTTTAAGGGGTATGACAACTTCTGAACGCGTCTCGGGCAGTGGCTTGATATATCGAAAACGCGGGTCCCGCCGCACATCCGCAGCGACGATCCGTTCGCCCGAAGCCGCGGCCTCGCCCGATCAATCCCACACCTAGCTCAACCTCAAGGGCCAGCGGCCTTTCTTTGCTGCCCTTGCGCGGCGCCCTGGCGCTGGAACGGAAGCGTAATCGTGTTGCTCCTGGTTGAAGGGTAAAAATCGCTACATAATAATAGTTAAAGGTTTTTTGGATCAGTTCGGTAACGCGCCGCGAAAGCTCGTCGACATTTAAGACATTTGCAATTTGAGCGCTGACTTCCCGGACCAGGTTGAGCTGCCCAAGGCGAAATCGCTCCACCTCCACACGGTGTGAAGCGTACAACCCAACCGCAATTACACTGGCAATGCTCTTGAACAGCTCGAGCTCTTCTTCTTCGAAACTCGGCCCTCTTGATCTTGTTATTTGCAGAACGCCGAGGATAATCCCCTGGTCTTCGATCGGAATGGCGGCAAAGGTTTTCCGCGTGCCCGCCCTCTTGTTTGCCCGTCTGACATATGTCTTCTTGCGTGATAACGCGTGGCGCATGCCCTCTTTGTTAGGCTGAACCGGGAACAGCCTCTCCGAATTCCAATCTGGCAGGCGGAAAAGGCTTTCTTGCAGCCAGACATCAACCTGTCCGCGCACCATGCGGCCGGTCATGGAGACGATCCGATCACGTTGTTCGAGGAGTGAAGCGGTGTTGACTAATTGCTCTCCCAGATTGGCGATCTCACGCCAATCCGATAGGTCAGGAGAACGGTTTGTGGAGCGCATTCTAATCCTTCAGCTTTATCAGCGTCAAAAGATTCCCGGATTCTGTGACTTCGTAGCGGACCTCATCCATCAGTTTGCGCATCAGATAAATACCTAACCCACCAATTTTGCGTTTGGAGAGATCGGCCTTCACGTCGGGTTTTTCCACCTTGGACAGATCCAATGATTTTCCGTGGTCGAGCAAAGTAATGACCAGTCTGTTTTTCTCGAATTCACAAGTTAACTCAAATTCGCCATCGTGAGACACCTGCATAGGCATGCTCGATGATATTGGATGCTGCTTCATCTGTGGCGAGCTGGATGGAATAAACATCCTTATCGGCAAACCCGGCTGCCCGCGCCTTTTGACCGACGTAATCACGGATTTCGTCGAGATACTCAAATCTGGCAGGGAACTTCATTGCAGGCATCGGCAATCAAAAGCCGCCTCACGCAGAACAGGGGCGGCCTCCGTTTACTTGTATATAACGTTGCGGGTCCAGGATTTATTAAAAACTGCCCACTGCTTCGAGCGGTTCCGGAAAGGTCTTGAACAGTTCGGTGAACCCCGCCAACTCGAGCGCTTCATGGATGCGAGTGGGCACCGATGCCAGTATCACCTCGCCCCGATTGTACCGTTTACAATTCCGCTGGGCCGACAACAAAGCACGGAAACCGGCGCTGGACATGTATTCAAGGGCTTCCATATCGATCACAAGCTTATATATCCCTTTCCCGATGAGGGCATCCAGGGACTGGCTAAACTGGGGAGCAGTGGAACTATCGACGCGTCCGTTTACCTTGACCAGATGACAGTGCTTAAATTCCTTTGTAGTGATTTCCATGCTCATCCTCCAACGCTAGCTAGAGTGAGGTGTGCCCAAAATTTTGCAAAATTATATCATGAGATTTTATGCCGCCAATTTGACTCCGGCACGTGGAGATCGTTGCAGCTTCGATTGAATATTTGTAACGATCCCTCGGCATGTAATATCCGCAAACGGTATTTCACTGACCGGGGATAACGATCCACAGGATCGCGTAAAGCAACAGACCGGGAACTCCGCCCGGGATTAGGGAAATCAGAAACGATATGCGGAACCAAAATGAGCTAATTCCGAAAAACTCAGCCAGCCCGCCGCATACGCCTCCGATCATGCGGTTACTGCGTGAACGACGCAGTTCATGTTGTTGTGCTCTCATTACGACCTCCATGAATTTAATGATCATCTCTGCATAATGTTTTACGGACCGTGCTCCAGGACGACAGGACAATCAAAACAATCTGCGATAACATTCTGTTATTACTAATGAGTATACGCAGCCGCCGGCAAAAAGTCGCCGCCATGGAACCTGCCGAACGGACTGCTTCTGCTTGGATCGCACACACCATGAAAATTGACAGACCGCTTCTCTTCGGGATCATTGCTGATGCGCTCAGTATTGTTGTTTCATTGCTTATCTTTGGGGCATTGCCGAGGCTGACACTCATTCCTTGTACCTATCCCCTTGCGCAAAGCCTCACTTTGGCACTCTGCGCGGCCTCGCTTATCCACCTTTTCGCTCTTTATCGCTTCCGGTTGGCAGGAGCCAGACCCTTCATCGTGGCATACTCCCTGTGCTTATTTCTGGTCTTGTGGCTGGGGTCTTATCCATTCTCGCCTCTTGGGTTTTCGAGCGGGCGGATCCCGGTCTTGAACGGGTTTATGGTTTCCAGGTCTGGCAGACCGCCGATATCCGTCGCTTCCAGGCAGATCGTAACCATTGCGGCTACTTCGATCACCGAGATTCAACCGGTTACACTTCCCGTCGAGCAAACTGCACCTGGTTCTCGACAAATGGCGGGGCTCTGGATGATCCCAGGAGTTGTGACGTAGCCTATTTTCCCCCAGGAGACAACGCTTACGATACTTTAAAATTACTGATCCAGCCGGGTTGCCGTTTGCCGAATACCGTAGGAGAGATCAAGGTTAGTATCCTGCCCTGAAGCAACCAACCTGCCCCGTCTTTGAGGATGGACGGGGCAGGTATTATCATCTGGTTAGCGTTAAGCGTATCCTAATTCTAAAGCTTATTTGTTTCCCATGAATTTTACGTTCCCCAAGCCATCGACCGACTTGCTAACCTGCGCATTCCCGTAATAATTGACGGAGCCCATGCCGCTGACATCTGCGCTCAGCTGATTATCGGCCCATACGGTGGCGCTTCCCAGGCCGCTCAAATTTACAGTTGCGTTCTTACTGTGCAAATCGGCTCCGTCGAAGCTGCCGAAACCCTGCACCTGAACATTGGCGGTGTCCGCCGTGCCGCTGGCCCTCACGGAACCTGCTCCGTTCAAATTGCAGTCCAAAGACTTGAGCTGAAGGTCGTCCAATTTAAGGGAGCCGGCTCCATCCATGGTTACTTTCAGGTTGTCAGTCTTTAATCCCTTTGAACTGAAGCTCTCCGGCGGATTGAAAGTCAACCTGGGCCAGGTCTTTGACGACAATCGTGATCTTCGGCGTCTGAGTAGGCGCTATCGTAAACACGGGATCATGTAGGCCATTGATCTCGAGAACACCATTAACTACCTGAGTCCGGATCGTAGGTAGCAACATTGTCGTCTGTTTGTATGGTCAAGTGACTCAGTCTCGCCCTGACTGATAAATACCTCAGCCGGATAAGACAGCCGGATACTTGTAAAATCCTGAACATCACGGCGCTGCTTGACTATCTTGCCGGAGCCGCGCTCGCCGGTCCCTACGAAAAAACCGTTGCCATTGATCATGGATATGGGGCGCATGCGTCCACCCAAACTGGGGCGCAAAAACTACTGCGAGAAATGCCCCGCCGACCACCAATAAGTCGATTATGATCGTGGAATATTTCCAAAAAGATCGCAGGATTAATCCGAGCCCAGCCACGATCAGCAAAAACGGCCACAGGTAGGCCAGTGCCCAAAAGTTTGATGGCTGGATTACGTTCATCTGGACCATGATCCAGAGTAGCCCGGCCGCGATCAGCGCCAGCGGAAAAAAGAGAGAAATTCTTCGTTGCATTTTGGCGCCCTTATTGGATTGGATGACGGAGGCTCGACGGGCGATGAAGGAATATCGCTATCAGGCTTATTTCCACCCACCAGGTTGAGTCGACGCACAATGAGATAGCCGCCCAGCAGGATCATAAGCGCCGGGAATACCAACCCGCGGACGCCCAGGGATCGGTCCATCGAGAATATCATTTCAAAGAAGGCCCCAAAGATCACGAACAGGACAAAACCCGTACGCATTAGCTTCGCTCCTGCCCTCTTCTGGCCCTCGTCAGTCTCCATATAAACCTGCCAGGTAGATACCGGCGCCTACGAAGATGATGATCAAAGTCCAGCCGTAAGACCAGCTTTCCCAGTAGGATGTAAGGTTCTGGAAGAGCAGCAGAAGCCCGATCCCGGTGATGATACTGCCGGGGATCGCCAAACCGGACACTTGTTTCCCGCCCAGGAACATCCCTGCAAAGAACAATCACGCCGAAGATGATGACGGTGAAAGGCCATAAAATACGACCAATTCACGATATTGCGAAATAACTGGCCTGCAAGCGATATCAAGCCGAAGGCGATCAATAACGTCCCGCCTACTAATGCTGCAGTGTTTGAACGATCTGTTTTCATGTGCTTTCTCCTTAATTGTGTTTCTTAGCTCGGAGGCAATCCTCCATAACTAACTTACGAAGGCATATGTGAAAAGTTGCATTTCGCCCTTGCCTAATTCCCCGGTGAGTATAATCGGGACACTCAAGTGATCGTTTCCACCACTGCCCATCACTGAGGCGAAGGGTCTCTAGTTCCGGACTTGGGGCAGGCCGTACCAAGTGCCGGGCAGAATACAAATAAACTTCGTGATATTGTCTGAATTACTCATGAATAAATCCTTCGTTGGCATCCTTTGCGGTCTGAGCGCCGCGGCTATTTGGGGCGGAATGTATGTCGTCTCGAAAGTTGTGCTCGATGTTATCCCACCTTTTACACTTGTAACCTTCCGCCTTTTACTGGGCAGCCTCACTTTGTGGGTCGTCCGCATTTTGCGCGGCCAACAAAAACCGAACCCAATCAATTCTGGCGGGTTTTCGGTGTCGGATTGATCGGCTACGGCATCTCCCTTGGTTTCCAATTCGTGGGCACCAAACTCTCGACCGCTGCAAATGGCTCTTTGGTTACCTCAGCCACACCTGCTTTTATGCTGGTCTTTGCATGGATTATCCTCCGCGAGCGCATCACTAATTTTGCGGTTGGCAGCCCTCCTGGTCTCTACCGTTGGGGGTGGTGGCGGTAATTGATCCGCGCACCGCCGAACTCAACCCAACAATGTTCTGGGGTAATCTCTCATTCTTAGCGGCCGCTCTCACCTGGGCGCTCTATTCGGTTCTCATTCGGATTGTTACACGCAAGTCTGATGTTCTTACCGTGAGCCTGATTGCGTTTCTCGGGGGCCTGCCAATTGTGATCCCTGCGGGCCTCTGGGAATCATCGAAGTCAGCCGTTGGTCCCTTGAATCGCGGGATCTTGGCCGGTGTGCTGTTCCTTGGCATCATTTCTACGGCTCTTGCCATGGTTCTATGGAATACCGCCTTTGCCTTTCTGGATGCAAGCGTCGCCTCGCTCACATTCTTTGCCCAACCCGTTGTCGGTAGCCTGCTGGGCTGGTTTTTTCTCAAAGAGAACCATCACGCCTCTTTTCCTGCTGGGAGGCCTGCTGATCTTGATCGGTTTGATTATGGCCAGCCGGGAAACTGCTACTTGACAAAGCGTTCCGAAATCCATATACTAAATTAGTAACACGTGTTAGTTCGCCAAGACAAAAATGCCTCCAACCAAGCGTTCCACTAGTCAGGACGTAGCAAAAATGGCAGGTGTTTCGCGCACTACCGTCTCGTTTGTTTTGAACCGACTCGAGGGCGTTAGTATCAGCGAAAGCACGCGCCAGCGTGTGTTGGAAGCTGCCAGCAACTCAATTACCATCCCAAATTCAGCGGGTCGCAAGCTCGTTAGTGGGAAATCAGATACGCTTGGGCTTGTCCTTTATCAATCCCCCGAACAGGTTTTTGCAGATGCCTTTCTGCCCCAGGTGATCCTGGGGGTGGAACAAGCGGCCATGCAGCAAAAATTTCATGTGCTGCTCAAACCGGTTGAGCCTGGCGACCCTGAAGGCTATTCACGCCTGATCAATGAAAATCATGTCGATGGCATCATTCTTTCTGGTCCGCGCCAGGACGATAACGAGATTATTCGGCTTCACCAGGACGGCGTACCTGTTATGCTCCTGGGTCAATTGCCCGATACCGATCTTCCCTTCGTGGATGTGAATGCCATCAGCGGGTGCCGAGACAGCCGTAAGCCATCTTATCGAATTGGGGCATCAGCAAATTGGGATGATTACCAACGCGCCGCTTTCGTATACCTCTGCCCAGCAGCGCAGGCTCGGCTACCAGCAAGGCGCTGCAGACGCGCAGGTCTCAGAGTGCGAATGAATGGATTAATCAAGGAGGGAAATTATACGCCGGCCAGCGGCTATCACGCCATGCTTGAGCTTTAAAAGAATCACCTCGTCCAACTGCCGTTTTTATTGCCAGTGATGTCGTTGCCATGGGCGCCATTCTGGCGATCAAGCGCGCCGGGCTCCGTATTCCGGAGGACATTGCAATCGTCGGGTTTGATGATATTCCTCTGGCCGAGTATTTTGATCCACCCCTCACGCACCATTCGTCTCCCCGCCTTTGGGTTGGGATGGACTGCTGGCGAACGTCTGATCCGCTTGACCCGCGAGGAGGGTCTTGGATCAGAATAATGTATTCCTCGATTCGGAATTGGTTATCCGCGAATCGACAGGTAGAAGCTGCACAATGCAATTTGACTTTTTTTGTTCATTTTTAGTAACACGTGTTATTAAAGTAGTCTAGATTCGTTCTATTCAACATTTGCAACAATTTCTTCTCGTTCGTTTTCCGAAAGGCTGTCAATGTGAATGCCCCGCTCGTAATGTCGACTATCTGCAAAGGAATTAATTAATTGAGAGGAGGTGGTCGCTTATAAAATCGATTTCTGGCACAAGGATACGTATGTACTCTGATTTTCTATCTCATTAACTAATTTGATACAGGAGGAAGAAAGATGAATAATTTTAGCAAGATTTTTGGCCTGATGCTGCTGGCTGCTTTGCTGCTTGGCAGCCTGTGGGCCGGCAGCCACACCAACCCAGGCCCCCGTGCCGCCCACCGCCATGCCGGCCGCCACCGGCCATGCCCGCTGCAACCGCCATGCCAGCCGCAACACAAGCCATGCCCGCCAGCCCAATTGATTGCGCTGGTGCGAAGTCAGGGGATACCATCAGCATGTTGTATCAATGGTCAGGTCAGGAAGAGGCAAGCCTTAATACAATCCTAAAACCCCTTGTGGATGCCTGCGGGATCACCCTCAAGCCTGAATCGACACGTGACCAGGGTCTTCTTGATACACGTGTGAAAGCCGGAACCCCGCCAGATGTCGCATTCTGGAACGTGACTCAACTCGTGCAGTATAAAGACATGCTCAAGCCTATGGATAGCTTGGGAGCCAGCAAAGATGCCTACATTCCGGGCGCCATAATCCGGGCGTCATTAACGGAACTTGGCTGCGGCTTGCCGGTGAAGACCGATCTCAAGACCATCATTTGGTACAGCCCCGCCAACTTCCAGGCCTTGGGTTACACCGTGCCGACCACCTGGGATGAACTAAATACATTGGTTGAGAAGATGGTAGCCGATGGAAAGGTTCCGTGGTCGATGGGCTTTGAATCCGGTGATGCCACCGGCTGGACGGGTTCCGATTTCATTCAGGATATTCTGCTTGTCCAGCAGGGTCCAGACTATGTCAACAACATCATCAACGGCACAGTTCCCTACAACGACCCGGGCGTCAAGCAGGCTTATCAGACCTATGGAAAATGGGCCTCAGACGCCAAATATACCGTCGGTGGAGCTAAGGGAACGCTTTCGACCAACTTCAACGACGCCATTCTGAAGGTCTTCTCTGACCCACCGGAGGCCATGATGGTGAAGCAGTCCGGTTTTGCGAGCGGCACGATCCTCGGCCAATATCCTAACGATAAGTACGGTACCGATTACGATTTCTTCGTGATCCCCGGTGCCAAGGGTCTGCAGGGCGGCTCCGACTGGATGATGGCCTTTAGTGATAAACCAGCTGTCAAAGCCCTGGTCACTTATTTATCCTCCGCAGAAGGTGGGAAAAATTGGGCTGCAGCAAACTTCGGTTTATCGCCAAATAAGGGTGCAACCGGCAATTTCACTGACCCCTCTTTGAAGAAACTGGCCGATGCTTTTTACACCACCTGCGGGCCTCACGCCAGACATCGGTGATAGTATCCCCGGAGGCTTCGGTACAGCCGAGTGGAAAGCGATCGTTGACTACGTAAATGGCGGCTAACCTTGACACTGAACTCGCCAACGTTGCCGCTGCACAGAAACAATCTTTAGGCAAGTAGAACGTCAGTTTTTTGCTGAGGATGCCTCCAGGGAGGCATCCCCAGCCGTGTCTCAGAGGAGAGAATATATGGCCGCGCAACCCGTTCCCAAAGTAATGAAACAGGGCAAGCTGGCTCCATGGCTCTACCTTGCCCCTTCGCTTGTGATCATGACCATTTTCATTGTTTATCCCATGATCAACACTATTGGTTTAAGTTTTCTCAATAAGGACGGCACCGCCTCCGCGGCAACCACCTGTGTCGCTGGGAAAGCTTGCTGGGGTATTTTTGAAAACTATCACTACGCGCTAACCTCCGAACTTGACACATCCTCGTTTGGTTCTCTCTGGTCCACATTCTGGCAATCTTCATACGGAAATACTCTCAAATGGATTATCTTCATGGTCTTGGGCTCAGTGGGGATTGGCCTGGCGTTTGCCGTGCTGTCTGACCGCGTAAAATATGAGGCCTTGGCCAAGGCAGTTATTTTTATGCCTATGGCTATTTCGTTTGTGGGCGCCGGCGTCATCTGGAAGTTCGTCTACGACTTTGGAACGAAGCAGGTACAGATTGGCCTGTTGAATTCGATCCTGGTCAGCGTTGGGTCAAAAACCTATCGCTTTTATCCAGACGCCGGGCATCAATTCAGCGGCGTTGATCATAGTGGGCATTTGGATCTGGACCGGGTTTTGTATGACCATCCTTTCAGCAGCCATCAAATCAGTTCCCATCGAGATCCTGGAGGCGGCCCGGGTGGATGGCGCTACCGAGTGGACCATCTTCTGGCAGATTATGGTGCCGATCATTAATCCGACTATTGTAGTGGTGATAACCACCATGGTGATCAATACCCTCAAGGTGTTTGATATTGTCTACGTAATGTCTGGCGGGCAATTTGGCACCGACGTGATCGCAGTCCGCATGTATCGCGAAATGTACAATTTCTTCAATGTTGGGCACGGGACGGCGGTCGCTGTTGTGTTAATCGTGGTCATAATACCGTTCATTTACTTGAATATTACGCGCTTTATCGAGCAGGAGGCGATCCGATGAACCGGGATAGCATCAACAAGCTTCTCAACAGGGTACCGACCCACTTCATTGTTATCCTTACAGTCCTGATCTGGATAATACCGACCGTGGGTCTTTTGATCACCTCCCTTCGTCCGCTTCAGGCAATTAATACCACGGGGTGGTGGACGATCCTTGCTCCGCCTACGGGCTCGCAGGAATACAAACAATCGTGCTCCGCCTGTCATGGCTTGGATGGCAAAGCCATACCGCAGGCAAATCTAAGCGATCCCGCGGTCGTCAACCAATTTCCTCGATCCCTGACTCTCTTGGCAGACCTTCGTAAAAACATCAATGGCCAGCCGCATATGAAAAGCACGCCTCTGCCTTCGGCTCAGGCTGCGGCCAATATCATAAGCTATCTCAAACAAATATCGGGCATTGAGGTCCAGCCTCGTTTTACCCTTAATAATTACATTGATGCGCTGGTGGGTTATCGCGGCACGAATACCTATACCGCCGATTGCGCAAAAGGGACACAAGCTACGGACCTTCACTGTAATCTCAGCGATCTCCTTAATCCGCGGGGGATGGGACGCGCCTTTGTCAACAGCCTCATCGTAACGATCCCTGCCACTATTCTGCCCATTCTTTTAGCCGCGTTTGCCGGTTATGCTTTTGCCTGGTTGGATTTCAAGGGCCGCTTCGTCCTGTTTGCCGTTCTCGTCGGGCTGCAGGTGGTACCTTTGCAGATGACACTGGTGCCGATTTCTCGGATTTATGCTCAACTGCATTTGAACGGAAGCTTCCTGGGCGTCTGGCTCTTCCATACTGGTTTTGGGCTCCCCTATGCGATTTATCTTATGCGCAACTTCCTGGGATCCCTGCCCCGCGACCTGTTCGAATCAGCTTACCTGGACGGTGCCTCACATTGGACCGTCTTTCGTAGATTGGTGATCCCGCTATCCATGCCCGCCATCGCTTCTCTGGGTATTTTCCAGTTCCTCTGGGTTTGGAACGATTTGCTGGTTGCACTGGTATTTCTTGGTGGTACCACACCCGTCATGACGTATCAGATCAGCAATATGGTTACCTCCCTGGGAGCCGGCTGGCAGCTGCTTACAGCGGCAGCCTTTTTGTCCATAGTGCTTCCAATGATCGTATTTTTCTCGCTCCAACGCTACTTTGTCCGCGGTATGCTGGCTGGTGCGGTAAAGGGCTAGAAAAACTCTCTCGCGGACGCTTTATGGCACAGGTGAACGCTCGGGTTACTGCCTCCTCTTACCTGGAGTTGCTTAGGAACCAAATCGATATCACGCGCGTCCCGTTCAGTGACCGTGGTTCGCGCATCCTGGTTTTTCACATACCGGGAAAGAACATTCTCTACATTAAATTGGCAGAGCGGCTGCTCGGATTGGAGCCGGGCTTGGAAGACTATTTCCATCGGCCCCCGTTCATTGACGATCTCCGCTTCGTGGATGTCGATGGGGACGCTCTGGAGTTCGATGTAACGACCTCTCCCGAGCGGCTTCAGTTCCACACTTCCCTGGGTGACTTCCAGCTGGTATTTCAAGACCCTAAAACCTTAGCCTTCGGCTTGCCGCCAGATAAGATCTGTGGGCTTCGCTTCCGCGTCAGGAAGGAGTACTGCAACACCGCGGAGCTGCCGGTGAGCTGAGAGAGCCGTACGGAAGCTTGGTTATGCCAGCAACTGTCCGGTTGTAGCAGACCCGGATCAGCCACCGCCGGGGAGGGAATTGATGTCAAACACATCGTCGAGCCCTGCGATGACTGCGCTCTCATTGTGCACATCAGTCCCATCGATGATTTCAATCCACAAGTTCCCGCCTTTTCGCAGTTGAAGAGGGATGCCGAAGGTCGGTGGTTGGGCTGGTTCAACAAAATTCCGCCTATTGCAGAACGGTATCGGGAAAAATATGCCTATGCCTGGTGGGTGATGGCCAATAATATTGTCAACCCATCGGGATTTATTACCCATGAAGCCATGATGCCCACCAAGGCCTTTTACATTGGACTTTGGCTATGGGATAGTGCCCTACACGCTCTTGCTCTGCGTTATGTTGATATTGAACTTGCCCGGGACCAATTACGCGTCATGTTGGCTCACCAATTGCCGAATGGGATGCTCCCCGACGTTGTTTTTGATGAGGGTTTGATCACCGAATTGGATCACCCTTTTCATGCCCCTGTGACCAAACCGCCCATTCTAACTTGGGCAGCGCTCAAATTACACGAGAGCCAGCCGGATCTGGATTTTCTTGGGGAAATCTATGAACCGCTCGTGCGCTGCAACGACTGGTGGTTGGAAAGAAACGACAACAACGCGAATGGATTGTCGCAGTATACTCATCCCTACTCTTCGGGTTGGATAATAGTCCGCTTTGGGATCACGGGATGCCGGTTGTATCGCCGGACATAAACACCTACCTGAGCATTCAAATGGATTGCCTGGCATCCATGGCGGAGGCCTTGGGCAAGAACGCCGAAGCCGTAAGTGGCGCTGGCGTTCCAGCTGGCTTGTCAAACGCATGCGCCAGCTGCTCTGGGATGAAGACGCCGGACTGTTTCAAGCCCTATACAAGGAACCCCTATCCCCGTCATGACACCCTTTAATCTTTATCCCCTCTGGACGGGCAAATTGCCGAAAGCCATTGCGAAGCGCCTGATTCGGCATCTGCAAAATCCAGATGAGTTTGTGGGTGAGTATGGTATCCCCACCGTCGCCCGAAATGACGCGGCCTATAACCATGAAGCCATGTGGCGCGGCCCGGTCTGGGCAAACATAAACTATTTCTTTGTGGAAGCCCTGCAGAAAATTGGCGAATTCGACTTTGCCCGTGAATTAGGGACAACACTCTGGCTATGATTATGGGAAATCCGGGTATCCACGAGTATTACAGTTCCCAAAATGGAAAACCGTCCCCGAGTGCGGCTCCAATGTTCGGCTGGACTGCTGCGGTTTTCATAGAGCTTTCTATTCAGGCAAGCAACGAACGGATCGCGAGAGAAATAGCCTGGTATCTCACTGCCTTGACATGAAGTTTCCGGAAAACGGGACATTGCAGGGCATATGCCCTGCACATGTATCGTTTTGGAATTCTTGCCCAGCTGTAAAGCGTTTGGAGAAGGGTGAGTAACTATTAACCATGCATAGAACCGGCGGCCGAACAGTCGAACGGGATCATCAAAAGGACGAAAGCATTATGGATGAACCTCTTTGGTACAAAAACGCAATTTTTTATCAGGTTTATGTACGCGCTTTCAAAGATAGCAATGGGGACGGCCAGGGTGACTTACAGGTCTCACCCTCAAACTCGACTATCTAAAAGAGCTTGGCATAGATTGCGTCTGGCTGATGCCTATTTACCCCTCACCATTAAAGGACGATGGATATGATATAGCCGATTATTGCAATATCGCCGGCGCCTTCGGCACGCTTGATGATTTCAAAGGATTGCTCGCGGCGGCCCATTCGCGCGGCATGCGGCTCATCATGGACCTGGTCATGAACCATACCTCCGATGAGCATCCCTGGTTTCAAGCTGCCAGATCGGATCGTAAAACGCCGTATCGCGATTACTATGTCTGGAGCGACACGGCCGGAAATATAAGGACGCCCGCATCATCTTCGTCGACACCGAACCTTCCAACTGGACCTGGGACGAAATGGCGGGTCAGTATTACTGGCACCGTTTTTACGCCAGCCAACCCGATCTGAATTACGATAATCCCAAAGTGCAGCAGGAGATGCTCGCTGCCGCACGCTTCTGGCTCGACCTGGGCATAGATGGTTTCCGCGCAGACGCTGTGCCCTATCTCTTCGAACGTGAAGATACAAGCTGCGAAAACCTGCCTGAGACCCACGCTTATCTAAAAAAACTGCGAAGCTATATGGATGAGAATTATCCGGGACGGATTCTTCTTTGCGAAGCCAACCAGACGCCGGAATTTGTCCGCCCCTATTTCGGTGATGGCGACGAATTCCAGCTTGCCTTTCACTTCCCCATCATGCCTCGCATTTTCATGGCCATAAAGAAAGGCCGACCAGACGACCTGGTGGACATCTTGAGGCGCACACCTCCCATTCCGGAGAACTGTCAATGGTGCACCTTCCTCCGCAACCATGACGAACTCACCCTCGAAATGGTCTCGCCCGAAGAACGGCAATGGATGTGGGACCAGTATGCCCCGGAACCGCGCATGCGTCTCAATCTTGGTATTCGAAGGCGCCTTGCACCCCTGCTCGACAACGACCGGCGCAAGATCGAACTCATTTACTCTTTGCTCTTCACTCTGCCGGGTTCTCCTATAATTTACTATGGCGACGAAATTGGCATGGGCGACAATATTTGGCTTCCTGATCGAAACGGCGTGCGCACGCCGATGCAGTGGAATTCCAAATCGAATGCAGGTTTTTCCGATGGTTCTGGCCCGAGAACCTGTTTTCACCCATCATCAAAGACGATGTCTTTGGTCCCTGGTTGTGAACGTAGACAACCAGCAACACGATCCCACCTCATTATGGAACACTATTCGAAAGATGCTTGCGGTGCGTAAACAGCATCGCTCCTTTGGCTTGGGGGCAATTAGCTGGGTGGATGACAGAAACGACCGAATAGCTGCCTTTCGCCGTGAATTTGGGGGAGAAACCATCTGGGTCCTGCACAATCTCAGCGGCTCAACAGAAGCAATAACCCTTAGACCCCGAAGTCGGGGATTTTTAAGAAGTATTGACCGGCAAGCTGTACGAGAAACAGGACCACCGGCTTTCCCTTCAGTTGCAGCCATATCAATTCCTGTGGCTCGAAGAGAAATCCGCTTCTAACTAGCGGATTTCTCTTCCTCAGCTACACCACTATCTAATTCCGCCCATCTACATCTCTATCTTCAATACCTTGCCAGATGTCACATCAGAAGCAATGCACCATCTTGGATAAGGGCGGGTCACCCCGCCCCTTATCCTAAATCATCCTCTTAAACAATCTGCATTTGTCAGCTGTTACGATTTTTCTTTCTCGCCAACGGTGTGCAACAAAGCCATATTCGGAGCCACCATTGCACCCACCGGAAAGCCACAAACCAGAACCACCTGATCCCCGGGCTGGAATGTCTTCATCAACGCATCATCCACAAGACGCAGCATATCTTCCATGGAATTTACATATGGAACAAGCTGCGGTCTTACGCCCCACAAGAAAGGCCAATCGTTGGTAAGTCTCTTGATCCGGTGTAAAAGCCAGAATAGGCGCTCGGGGTCGTATCTTCGACATCAACCAGGCGGTCTGCCCCTGGGTGGTAAAGCACGCCACCGCCGTAACATTCTTGTCGTTGGCTAATACCTGGGCTGCACGCGCCATCGATGCCGCATCACTCGTATCGAATCCCTGGATGGCGCCAATTCCTTGCCCCATTCAAGAAAATGGCTTTCCGCTTCGCAAACGATGCGATCCATCATTTGAACCGCCTGGACCGGATATTTTCCTGACGCAGTCTCAGCAGATAGCATCACCGCGTCCGTTCCATCAAATATTGCGTTGGCCACATCTGAGGCTTCAGCCCGCGTGGGCAGCAAATTCGTGATCATCGATTCCAGCATTTGTGTTGCCGTGATGACCAGCTTGGCACGCCGGTTGGCAGCCTGGATAATGTATTTTTGCAAGGCCGGCACGCGTTCCGGTGGAAGTTCCACGCCAAGGTCGCCGCGGGCCACCATTACACCGTCCACTACATCGAGAATGGCATCCAGGTCATCGAGGGCTTCAGGTTTTTCGAGTTTGGCGATCAAATAGGGAACCCGTTTTCCATCCGATAATCTCTCCATGGCAGAACGCACCTTCTTTACATCTTCAGCCGATCGAACGAAGGAGATCGCCACGGCATCTACATTTTGGGATATGCCGAAAGCCAGGTCAGCCTCATCTTTTTCGGTGAAACCGGCGATCCGTAGGCGCACGCCCGGCAGATTGATTCCTTTGTGAGATGTCAATAACCCACCAACGAATACCCTCGCCTCAGGGCGTTTCCTTTACCGATACAACCTCCAGGGCAAGTCGGCCATCGTCGAGAAGCAATCGTTCGGAAGTTCGGACCGAATCAAAAAGTTGACGGAAGTCCACGGGGATTTGTTGTCCGTTGCCGGCTGGAGGCGTGGTATTCGCGGCGTACAAAGTCACTATCTCTCCTTCGGAAAGTTGAAGTGGGGCCTTCAGGCTGCCTACGCGAATCTTTGGGCCCTGCAAATCCTGCAATATTCCGACTCCGACTCCCATCTTTCCGGAAACCTTGCGGATCGTCGCGATACATTTGGCATGCTCGTCGTGTGTGCCGTGCGAGAAATTTATGCGTGCAACGTCCATTCCACCCTGAACGAGTTTCTCGAGCACTGTTGCTCCTGGCTGGCGGGGCCTATGGTGGCAACAATTTTTGCATTGCGATTCATACGACCTTTCTAAAAATTTTAGTAATTTGGCTCGATAAATTCTTCTAAAATATATCATGAAAAGAAACATGTCTGTCTTTGAAAGTTATAAAAAAGCCGGCACGGTCTGGGCTTTTCATCTATTGGGAAGAAAGCCCAAAAAATGAAGGCACTGGGCAATATATCCAGCAACATCATTTTTCGGGACTTTCTTTTCCCCTTCCGCCCAACGGAAAGCGAAAAGCCATGAGCCAATACGATTTTTACATGTAATTCAATGCGGCCGCTTGCTTCTCCAAATCCTTCCGGAAATCTGGATGGGCAACATTGATCAGTTGCCGGGCACGTTGGCAAATGGTTTTCCCATAAAGATCAGCTACCCCATATTCAGTAACAACATAATGAACATGGTTGCGGCTGGTAATAACACCCGCGCCCTGTTTGATCATGGCCACAATGCGTGACAGCTGGTGCCATCTCTTAGAGTGGTTGTGCTTGGCAGGGCGATGATCGGCACGCCGCCTTTTGAACGGGATGCGCCATAAATAAAATCGACCTGCCCGCCCACTCCGCTGTAGAATTTGGGACCGATGCTGTCTGCACATACCTGGCCCGTAACATCCACCTCGATTGCGGAATTGATGGCAACCATTTTCTCGTTCTGAGCGATCACGAAAGGATCATTGACATATTCCTGGCGGTGAAATTCACACAGGGGATTATCGTGGGCCCATTTGTACAACGCCTTGAACCAAGGATGAAACCCACCACGATTTTCCCCGGGTGCAAAGTCTTGCGGGTGTTTGTGATAACGCCTTTATCCACCAGGCGGACAACTCCATCCGAGAACATCTCACTGTGTATGCCAAGGTCTCTCTTCTCGCCCAGAAAACCCAAAACCGCATCCGGGATGGCGCCGATCCCCAATTGCAAAGTCGCGCCGTCCGGGATCAAGCCGGCAATGTGACCGGCGATTTTCTGGCTGACTCATCGCCTTCCTTCACCGCCCATCAGGAATTCGGGGACGGGATAATTGACTGGAACGATGTAATTCAAGCGGCTGACATGGATAAATGATCTCCCAAAGTTCTCGGCATCTGTTCATTGACTTCAGCGATGATGATTTTGGCCGATTCGGCAGGAGACTTTGTCAGACCCACCTCCACGCCCAACGAGCAGAATCCATGTTCATCCGGGGGGAAACATGGACGAGGGCCACATCCAAGGGCAGCACCTTATTCTTGAACAGTAACGGAAACTCTGAGAGAAACACCGGCGTAAAATCAGCGCGACCTTCCTGCACAGCTTTCCGGACATTGGCGCTGATGAACATGGTGTTCACCCGCAAATGTCCGGCCATCTCCGGATTTACGTAATCCGCGGGCCCACCGACAAAGCCTGGCAAATTTCCACATTCTTTAGTTCTGGAGCATATTCCACCAATGCCGGCAGCAGTTTCTGCGGCACTGAAACATTGCCGGTCATGAAAACCCTGTTTCCCGATTTGATCGCTCTTACCGCTTCTTCGGCGCTTACTACCCGCGATTGATATTGAGTAGTCCAGTCCATCTTATTTCTCCTTGCGACCGGTGAGCCGGGGCAAATGCCTGTTCTCACCGTTATAGGTGTTCACAGCCGCTTCGATGGAAGGATTATTCAAAACTGCATCCAGTCCATTCCCCGCGATCTCAGTGATGTATGGCATGGCCGAATTGACAAATGCATGTGTGGCAGTGCGGGCAACCGCGCCCGGCATATTCGGCACACAATAATGCAGAATGCCTTCTTCGATATAAATCGGATGTTCATGAGTCGTCGGGCGGGATGTTTCAACGCACCCGCCTTCATCGATGCTGACGTCCATGATAACGGATCGCGGTTTCATCGACTGAACCATCTCACGGGTGACGAGTATCGGTGCCCGTTGCCCGGGATCCAATACAGCCCCAACCACAACATCCGCATAAGCAACCGAACGTTCGATATTGCGTTTTGTGGAATGCAGCGAAACAATGCAGGGGAAACGATCCCAGAGACGCTGGAGCGCGCCAAGGTTATGGTCTACGACCGTTACATGCGCGCCCATGCCAAGGAAGGTCTGGGTTGCATAGGAGCCAACAATCCCTGCCCCCAATACCACCGCTTCAGCCGGTGGAACCCCGGGGACGCCGCCCATCAAAATGCCCTTGCCGCCCCAATTGTTCTGCAGCAATCGCGCAGCGATCTGCGCGGCCATCGCTCCACCGATCTGGCTGAATGGCCGCAAAACCGGCAGCGATCCATCCGCCGCTTTGATCTGTTCGTAAGCAATGGATGTGATCTTCTTTTCTAACAGGATATCAACTTTATCCTGCTGGGCCGAGGCGAGATGCAGGAAACCCGCCAGGATTGTACCGGGTCTTAGCCAATCCAGTTCTTCCTGCAAAGGGCGGGAGACTTTGAGAACCAAATCTGCCCGGCCAAAGACCTCCTCTGTCGAATAGACCAGACTTGCTCCCGCCTTTTCGTAATCCGTATCGCTGAAACCCGCGCCCAACCCCGCTTCATGCTCGACGAAAACCTTATGTCCATTTTGAATGAGTATCTCCACACCTGCCGGCGATAGCCCCACGCGGAACTCAAAGGGGCGTCTTTCTTTTGGTATTCCTATGTTCATGAGCCCTCCAGGGTACAACATCGATTATCTGAATTTACTTTATATTGAATACTTCCCTGATAGCGGGAAGCGCCCAATCAATCGTATCTTTATCGATGATCAACGGTGGCGCAAAACGGATGACATTCTCATGCGTTTCTTTTGCGAGGATGCCCTTCTTTTGCAGTGCCTCGCAGAAACGACGCGCCCCGCCCGATTCGGGCTTCAATTCGACGCCGATCAATAATCCTTTGCCGCGCACCTCTTTTACATGCGGGCTCGGGATCTCTGCCAGTTGCTCCATGAAATAGTCCCCATTTGCTCGGCTTTTTCAGCCAGCTTCTCATCACGGATGACAGCCAGGGCAGCGCGTCCTACCGCCGCTGCCAGGGGATTGCCGCCAAACGTCGAGCCGTGCTCACCGGGTGTAAACAAGCCCAGGATGGGTTTATCTGCGAGGATCGCAGAGACCGGATAAAATCCGCCCGCCAGGGCTTTGCCGATGATCATGATGTCGGGGCGAACGCCTTCGTGGTCACAGGCAAATAATTTCCCTGTGCGCCCCAGTCCGGTCTGGATTTCATCGGCAATAAATAATACATTATTCTTCCTGCAAATCTCCGCCACCTTCTTGAGATATCCCGCGGGCGGGATGATCACTCCGCCTTCACCCTGGATCGGTTCGAGCAGCACAGCGGCTGTATTTTTGTTGATCGCTTTTTCGATTGCAGCCGCAGTCGCCATAAGGCACCGTTACAAATCCGGGAGTGAACGGCCCAAAATCATCACGATAGGACGGTTCGGTCGAGAATGAGATGATGGTAGTCGTCCGCCCGTGGAAATTTCCTGCTGCAGTGATGATCTCCGCCTGGTGGCGCGGCACTCCTTTCACTCGATATGCCCATTTCCGCGCCAGTTTGATGGCCGTCTCGACCGCCTCTGCACCGCTGTTCATGGGCAGGGACATTTCGTACCCGGTCATTTCAGATAGCTCTTTGTAAAATAACGGCAGTTGATCATTGCGAAATGCCCGGGAAGTAAGCGTCAGTTTCTTTGCCTTGTTCTAGCAAAGCATTAAGGATCTTTGGATGGACATGTCCTTGATTGAGTGCGGAATAAGCGGAAAGACAATCAAGATATTTGTTGCCATCCACATCGTAAACCCATACGCCCTCCCCCCGTGTAATAACCACGTCGAGAGGATGATAATTGTGAGCGCCGTACTCTTCTTCGAGTCGAATATATTCTTGGGATTCCATTTTTCACCTATATCTCATTACGTATCGATAAAAGTGTATAAGTTGTTATTGAATTGGGATTTGAGGTTACGGTTTCAATGATCATGGTTTCTGATCCACGAATCACATATCCCGTCTCAGATGTTCAAGCTACACCGAACAACCGCGCCAGAATTGCCTTTTGTGCGTGCAGGCGGTTGTGCGCCTGCGGAAAGATAACCGAATGCGGACCATCCGCCACATCATCGGTTAATTCCTGGTTGCGATGTGCCGGCAGGCAGTGCATCACGATGACATCCTTGTCCGCCTCACCGACCAGCTTTGCGTTCACTTGATATGGCGGGAAAACCTTCTCGCGCCGGGCAGTTTCTTCTTCCTGGCCCATGCTGGTCCATGTATCGGTATAGATGACCTGTGCGCCTCGAACGGCCTCATGCGGGTCACTCAGAAAGGCTAGCTTGCTGCCTGTTTCCTTGGCAATCCTCTTCGCAATCTCTATGGCAGTCGGATTCAAATCATAACCTTCCGGATTGGCAATCGTGAAATTCCAGCCCAGCTTGGCCGAGACATGCATCAGCGAAACCGCCACATTATTCCCGTCACCCACATAAGTGACGTTAAGGCCCTTTTTCTTTCCAAATTTCTCCTGAATGGTCAACGCGTCGGCCATGCCCTGGCAGGGATGGTTATAATCGCTCAGGCCGTTCACCACCGGGATGGATGACCATTTCGCCAACTCTAATACATGTTCATGTTCGAACACACGTGCCATCAATGCCTGAACATAGCCGGATAGAACACGTGCAATATCGGCAATGGATTCGCGTTTGCCGAGGCCGATCTCATTGGGCGAGAGATACAGTGCATCGCCGCCCATATGACGCATCGCCATATCGAATGAGACGCGTGTCCGCAGGCTGGGTTTCTGAAAGATCATGCCCAGTACTTTTCCTTTGAACAAAGGCGGATTGCCTTTTTCAAAATACTCTTTTTTCAAGCGGATGGCTAAATCGAGTAAATCCTGTACTTCTGCAGAGGATAAGTCCGAAATCGCTAGAAAATGATCCATGTGATCTCCTATGAATTAGTATATCTTTAACAGGCATTTCTGCCATGTTTCAAGCATCATCCCTTGAATGTGACATCTGTCTGATATAATGAAGGCTTTTCCCCCGTCAATCAGTATTGGCAGAGAAATGAACCTGGCTCGCTCGGCGAGCAATTCAATCATTTTCCTCATTCATCGCTTCTTAGGCCTTGGAAAAAGTCAGGATTAAAACAAGGGTCAGAGATTCACGAAGCCGGTATTTATTCCAATATCTCTGCAAACCATCTGCCGACATACCCGGCGGATTTGCCAACTCATAAGCTCTTACCACGTCCGCACTCAAGCCCTGCTTGAGCCCTGTTCGTTCATCCATTCCGTGAACTGCCGGCGCAGTGTCTCTATCTCTGGTTGGGATGCATCACCCTTTCAAGCCAGCGCTCGGATCATCCAAATCTTTTTCAACCGCCTTCAACTGCCATTCCGGGTCATCAAAAATCCCAAAATGCGTTGGCGCAATTCGCTTGAATTTCTCCTTCTTCATGCGGGCAATGCTTTCACGCCATTTTCCAAAATGCAGCTCTGGCGGAGGCATCGGCAGGCGCAGATATTGATAACCGGGGATGCGTACTCCGCCGACATCACCGCTAAAGCAAATATCTTCGAAGAGATAAGCATAATGATGCTCGGCATGACCGGGCGTATCGAGGGGAATGAAATGCAAATTGCCTATGACGATCTCTTCCCCATCCTTGGGGATTTTAAGCTGTTCTCCGGAACCGGAAGAAATTCACCCCACAGTTTTTCCATCTGATCTCCATAAATCCGGGCGGCGCTGGCAAGCAGCTTTTCCGGATTCAACATATGCGGCGCGCCGACCGGATGGACATAGATTTGGGCCCCCTGTCGTGCCAGCCATCCCGCCGCACCGGCATGATCGAGGTGGATATGGGTTAACAATACATGGGTGACATCTGACACGGAGAGCCCATTGGCAGCCAAACCGGCCTGCAATCCTGGAAGGGACGAACCTGGTCCGCTTTCGATCAACACAACGCCGGTTGAATGTCGGATCAAATACGAAGCAATTGTTTGCGTCTTGCCCTGAAAATTCAAGTCAAGTGTGATAATGTCGGTCTTTGCCATAATGTCACATCCGGGGAAATGTTATTTGATGAAAAGCCGGATAATGCCTGACCCAGATCTGCATCGCAATAGATCAGGCAAACCGGAACCTGTTGCTCCATTAATTGGCGGGCTACCTTATCGGTGCCTTTGCTTCCATCGAATGTCTCGGCGACGAGCAGGATTACAACCGGCCGCAGGTTGCGGCGCTGGAGATCATCAGCAACGATCAATAGATCAAGCGAAGTGGTGGGGGTCAGCAAAATCACGCTTGAGCCCTGCGGCAGCCGCTGGGCTTCTGCGCCCACCAATGCCGCGATGGATAGATCGCCTTTTCCCTGCAGGAAGGCAAGTGTCTCAAGGATTTTATTTTCCTGGCGCTCGCTTCGCTCGGCCGGGATCATCGTATAGGTTCGGTCTTCTGTGACCAGACCGACTGCCGTTTTTGTTCGATGAAGTAATGCGCCAGTGAGGCCGCGATGCTGATCTCATATTCCAGCGTGGATGGCGGAAGTGTCAATTTTGGTCTGCGGCTAAATAGCAAATTTTCAAGCGGTATCTCCGGCGTCACAAACGATTTGTGAGCTTGGACCTTTTGTTGTGCGTCCAGAAATAGCCAGACTTCCGCTTGGGGATCTTGTTCGAATTCCTTGACCATCAACTGCCCGCGCCGCGCCGAAGTGGGCCAATGGATTCGTTTCATCGGATCGCCGGTGACATATTCACGGACGCCTGCCGCATGCGGTGTTATATCCATTGATTTTCGGCGGATAACCTGCCCTCCCGGAAGCAGCCCGGGTGGGGAAAGGAATGAAGCGATTGGAAAGGTCATCGGCAGGATCACCAATGATCTTTCTGCCGGAAAGCTTCTGTCAAACGGAATAAACCGAGCGGATCAGATACAGTCAGCATGGTGGGGCCGATCGGGAAACCGCCCGCCGTGTCAACCAGGTGCGAGCAACATAAGTCTGTTTTTCGTGCGGATTTACATGGGTTAACAAGCGTGAGCCTGCGGCAGCCGGCATTTGCATTTCATTGTATAGCTCCACCCAAAGGCCGGGAAGCGCTGTGTTTAATATCTCATATTGTTCTTTGAAAATATCGCCCACACTGGCACGCCAGGACTCCGGCTCGCGGCTTAGGTGCAGCGAACGGGCCACGACCGTCACCCACACCCATGCACCGATGAGCAGGATCAGGCCAAGATATAACAAATGGGAATAAAAAGCTGCCCCGTTGATCAAGGACCCGGCCGCTCCGGTTAATATCAGGAGGGCAACCAGCACCCGCCCAATATTCATTTCGCTTTCTTCTCCTCCGGAACGGCCTGCTGAAAGTCGCCTCCCGGCGCAGGTGTTGTATGCACGATCTCCTGAACAATACGGTCCGCACTCAACTCCCGCAGTCGTGCTGCCGGGCTGACAATGATGCGATGGCCCAGGACCGGCACGGCCACGTCTTTCACATCATCCGGCAGGACATAATCGCGCCCGCTCAAAGCCGCCCGGGCCTGTGAAGCACGCGATAAAGCAGTGTGCCGCGCGGGCTGGCACCCAGGTAAATATCGCCGCTTTGACGGGTCCGGCGGGTCAGCTCAGCGATATAGCGTTTGACGATCGGTGAAATGAATATCGTCTTGATCTCTTCCGCAGCCTGTAAACATCTTTGACTTGGCGACCGCCTTAAGGGTTTCAATCGGATGCCTGAGCTGCTGGCTATCCAGGATTTTGATTTCATCGTTGAAATCGGGATAACCCAGGCGAACACGTAAAAGAAATCGGTCGAGTTGTGCTTCCGGCAAGGGAAATGTCCCCTCATATTCGATCGGGTTTTGTGTGGCCAGCACCATGAAAGGCTTGGGGAGGATATGGGTCGCACCATCCACTGTTACCTGGTGCTCCTCCATCGCCTCGAGCAGAGCTGCCTGGGTCTTGGGAGTGGCGCGATTGATTTCATCCGCCAGAATGATCTGGCCGATGATCGGCCCCGGGCGGAATTCAAATTCGCCCTTCTGCTGGTTATAAATGGAAACGCCCGTAACGTCGCTTGGCAGCATATCGGGCGTGAATTGGATTCGGTTAAATGTGCAGTCCAGCGATCGGGCCAGGCTGCGGGCCAGCATTGTCTTCCCTACGCCGGGCACATCTTCGATCAAAATATGCCCTGGCATAAGAGACCAATGACGATCAATTCAACCGCATCGCGCTTGCCGACAATGACTTTTTCAGATTCTCGATCACCCGCTCGCCAAAACTTTGTATTTCTGCCATGGAATTCCTTTGGTAAAAGATACGCTGATTCTACCTTGCAAAGCTCATGGCGGGCAAGTCAAACGACCATTTCGTGTATAATCCCGAATACGCCCCCGTAGCTCAATGGATAGAGTAACAGACTTCGAATCTGGTGGTTGAGAGTTCGAGCCTCTCCGGGGGCGCCAATCCCAAGCCCCAAACTCATCGTTTTTGGCACAAGCGATCTTCATGGTGCTGATAATCCCCAACGGAGTGTCTCCTAAATTGCTTTTAGACTTTTTTTCTGCTGGTCTTCCCCTCAAACAACTTACCTGCCTTCTGCCTGATTTTGTTTAAAAAAATCCTTTGCCCTGGCGCTGGCAAAGGTTTTCAAGAAATACGTTCTATGTTTCGGAATCTTAGTAGAAGGCCCTTTTTTGCTGGACTCCACTTTTCGTTGTGTAGCCCCCACAAAGGATTTTTCCTTATTTAGGCAGCAGTATTCCGGTTTTTACCCTTAATACATCAGCCGCCTTACGAAGATTACTCAAAAATATATCGTTATCTTCGAACGACTCAAAATCCTCATAGGCCCCACGCCAGATTTTCAAAGCGGTAGGTTCACTGCAACCCCGTTTTCGCATCTCGCCGACGAACTCGTCGGCTGACATATTTATTCTCGCTGCTAACTCTTGAATTCTGCTGCTCATTCCGGTTCCTTTGACATAATAAGATAGGTTTTTGGTATGGAAGGATCGTCCTATCGATTATTAAATTGAATTTACACTATGAAATCAAACTAGGAAATCAATATAGAAATCCAATTATCACCAAGATTAAAAAAAATAGACCTATTGTCTAAATTTCACCATTAGCTTCCCTGGAAATGATACGATTTAAATCCTGAATGATTTGGCAACAATGTGGAAATCTCTTGGTTTCTAAAGGCTTTTATATCAGCGTTTTTTGCTTCTTTCGGCGCTTTAATTCCTTTAAGATAAGATAATAATAACTGATTTCATCAAAAAATGCAAGCAACCGAGATTATTATGATCGTCTAGACATCTCGAAACACATCAGAACGAGCATTTATCCCATACGCGTCAGGCCTATATCAAAGAAAAAAATATTTAGTGACCCGTGATTATGATGTCGTCATTTGCGGTGCAGGTATCCTGGGGATCGCTGCCGCCTATTTTCTCGGCAAGGCCGGTCTTGAGAATATTCTGCTCCTCGATGAACATCCTCCCATCACATTAACTAGTAATTCAAGTTCTGAATGCTATCGCAATTGGTGGCCTGACCCCGCGATCCTTAAGTTGATGAATCGCTCCATAGATCTGATGGATCAGCTCGCAGACGAGAGCGGTAATATCTTTCGGATGAATCGCCGCGGTTATCTTTATTTGACCGCCGACCAAAACAAGGTCCAGGAGTGGACAACTCGATCTTCCCGAACCGCACAGTTGGGTGGCGGACCCTTGCTCATTCACTCCTCTCTATCTGCACCCTACCGGGCCGTGAGCCCTGAAGGTTTCCATGACGCACCTGACGGCGCTGACCTTTTGCTTGGCAATGGGCTGATTCGCAAATACTTTCCATATGTCACTGAATCCGCCGTTGCCGCCCTCCACGTGCGGCGCGCAGGTTGGTTGAGTGCTCAACAGTTAGGCATGCTCCTCCTGGAAAAGGCTCGCGGGCTGGGGCGCGCTTCGAGTCGGCAAAAGTGGAGGCAATTACTGTAAAGAACAATCAAATAAATGAGATCAAATTAAGCACTGGCGAAACAGTCGGCTGTGCGGCTTTTGTCAATGCCGCGGGGCCCTACATCAAACATGTTGGGAAATTGCTGGGTGTGGATATTCCAGTTCAATCCGAGCTGCATCTTAAGATTGCGCTCAGAGATCACCTGGGTGTGGTTGCTCGCAATGCGCCCTTGCTGATTTGGGACGATGCACAATCTCTGCCCTGGAACCCGGACGAGCGAGCAGCACTGGCTCCTGATCCCGAAGCAGAATGGCTGACAAAGTCATTTCCGGCGGGGGCTCATATCCGGCCCGATGGCACAGGTGAAAACCAAACTATTTTGATGGTATGGGAATACAAAACACATCTGGCAGAACCTATTTTCCCCATTCCCCAGGATGAGCTTTTTCCAGAGATCGTTTTGCGTGGGCTATCCACCATGCTGCCGCGGCTAAATGAATACTTTGGCCACATTCCACGTCCCCAATTGGATGGCGGATATTATATAAAGACACGAGAGAACCGTTTGCTGGCTGGTCCTTTACCTGTTGATGGCGCGTACATGATCGGCGCCGCCTCTGGCTATGGGATCATGGCCGCCTGCGCGGCCGGAGAATTACTGGCTGCCCACATTGCCGGGTCCGATCCTCCCAGCCTACGCGGCGGATTTTTCATTTGAGCGCTACCGGAGCATCGAATATCAAAAGGAATTGGAGAACTGGGGAGAAAGCGGACAGCTATAAGAAGTGAGTATTTACCTACAGCCTGGGAAGGCTGTATCACGCAAAGCGGTGTCGCCACCACTGGTTACAAAAGATGATCCCGCCGCTGGGTGAGGGGGGCACCCAACGACAGGATCGCCCTTATTGTGTCACACTTTGCTCTAAATTTCAAGTGCTGCCGTTTGATGCATTGCATTTGTCATAATTCGCAAATTGCCGGTTGGTCATCAGATTTGCAGCCTTTGAGATAAAATTCAGTAAATCACGATTTCGAGGCATATCCGATTTTTAGGCTGTGCGCCCCGTACCGCCCGCACCCGAAAAATCGGAACCATCCTCACTCTACCGTGATTTACTGAAAATTGGTTGGTCTGGCGAAGTGGTTATGAAACGTCTTCTTTTCAATTGTCTGTTGCTGACGCTTACTGCTTGCAGCGGTTGGACGGTTCGTCCTCTCCCTTACACACCCCCTACGCCTTTTTCATCGTCCACGCCATCCATATACACACCCACACCAATTATCCTGCTGCCGCCGATTACGGCTACCCTTGCCTCCGTAACTCTTACACCCACCCTGCTGGTGGACACTGTCACCCCAGGTATCGAACCAACTTTCACCGAAACACCCCCCAGCCCCACGATCACTCCAACCACCACTGAAACGGCCGCTCTTGTGAAAATCCAGGTTGACCTACTGGGATGCAATACCGGCATTGATCTAAGCCACGGTATGGGCGAGGTGACGAATGCCTACGTGACGATCAAGAATCTCGGTTCTGCCGATCTGGAAAATGTTTGTGCGACGCTTAATGGTAAGGATGAGGGACGGGCCCATCCTGATAAAACTAAGTGCTTGCCCACCCTGTCTGCTGGCTATCAGGTGACCCAAAAACTGACGGTAGATACCACCTTCAAAGAAGACACGCCGATCCAAATAGACGTTACCTCCAATGATATTCTGCTAGAGCGCGTGGGAAAGGATTCTTGCAAGGATATCGGCTTGTTTCCCCCCGATGAGAATAGCCTTGGGATGGTCAACCCGATTCCGTGAAGAAGCATTTTGTGCAACCAAAATCAACGGCGCTGCGCTTCCGGCGACATGGATGAATCTCAGCTTGATTATTTTGACTCCAAATCCCGCTTAGGGCACCAAATCTTGATCTTTTCTTTGCGCTCCTAGCGTTAAATCTTTAATGTCTGTCCGCCCTCAAACCTCTTTAGGGAAGGGTCGGAATAGGGCTCTGTGCCTAAATACCAAAATCCGTATGCCGAACTGATGGTAAAGTATAATCACACCTATGTCTGATGACCAACTAACCAATCTTCCGCGCCACAAAATTGCCATGCTGATTGATGGCGATAATGCCCAGGCGGGACTGTTTCCGCAAATGTTGGTGGAAGCCGCCCGCTATGGACAGGTTACCGTGCGTCGTATTTATGGGGATTGGACGACCACCAATATGAATTCCTGGAAGGAGACCCTGAACTTCCACGCCTTCCAGCCCATCCAACAATTCCGTTATACCATTGGCAAGAATGCCACCGACAGCGCCATGATCATCGACGCGATGGATATCTTGCATTCCGGCGTGGTGGATGGTTTCTGCCTGGTCTCCTCCGATAGCGATTATACTCGCTTGGCTACGCGCATCCGGGAAACCGGCATCTTCGTGATGGGGATCGGTGAGAAGAAAACCCCCAAGCCCTTCGTCAATGCCTGTGATGTTTTTGTTTATACCGAAAACTTGGTAGCCGAAACGAAAGCTGCTAAGGCCCGCTCCTCCCAACGACGATCCAACTCCAAACAAAAACAAAAGAGTGAAGCTGATCCCATGCCTCTTCTTGAGCAAGCCTTCGATATGGCCGTCCAGGAAGATGGCTGGGCCCGCCTCGACTTAATGGGCAATGCGCTATATCAGCTCGACCCGGGTTTTGATCCCCGCACGTACGGCCAGCGCCAGCTCTCCCGCTTGGTGAAGAGTTTAAAGGACCAATTTGAAATGCGCACCCAGGAGATGGACGGCTCGACCTTGTTCCTGGTTCGGATGATCGAAGGTCCCCAATCGAGAGCCATAGATTCTCGATAATCGCTCATTATCTGATTCTTCCCAATAGTCAAGGGTAGTCACGCTTACCGTATCTATACCTGTTTTACTCTGACCAACCCCTCATACACATCCACAATTTTCGTGGCGATCTTCTCCCAATCGTAAGACTGGGCAACTTCCTCGGCCCGCTGTCCCATTTTCTGGCGAAGCTCATGGTCGCCCAATAATAGCGAAAATTTTTCGCAAAGTTTATCCGGCTCGCCATCGGGAACCGTGTAGCCCGTCTCGCCATCCTGTACCAGGAAACCCAGCCCTCCCACGTCCGAGGCGATGACCGGCGTTCCACAGGCCATCGCCTCCAATGCGACCATGCCAAATGATTCATAATGCGAGGGCATCACCAACACCTCAGCCGCTGAATAGTAATAAGGCAGTGTATCCTGTCCCCGCTTGCCAAGGAACACAACCGTCTGACCCATCGCCAGTTCATCACATAACTTTTGCAGTCGCGTCATCTCCAGTCGACATCTCCTCTGGGCTGGCATCCGGCTCGCCGCCGATGATCGCAAGATGCACCGGGCCGTCTATTGATCCTTCAAATTCAAGCAGGACATCGCCTTGATGAGCGTATCCACCCCTTTGAGCGGCTCGATCCGCCCCACAAACAAAACCATTCGATCATCCGGCTTCAAACCCAGGAACAGTTTCGCCTCATCGGAAGGGATGGGATAGAAATGGCTTGTATCCACGCCGGGTGGGATGATATCCAGTTTACGGTCGTTGGCTTTGTATAGAAAACGCAGTTGGGTTTGCTCGGCCAATGTCGCAACCACCACGCGGTCCGCTCTTGCCAATACTCGTTTTTCGCCCGCAATGCGTTCGGGACTCTCGCGTTCTTCATCGGAGCGTGCGATCCGGTTCTTCATTTCGCCCAAAGTGTGGAACATATGCACGATCGGCGTTCCGCCCCAGGCATCCGATAGCGCTTCGGCCGCCAGCCCGGACATCCAATAATGGCTGTGGATGAGATCATATTGGATGCCTTTTTCCGCAGCAAAAGCCTTAATGCCTTCCACGAACTCCGGTATATAATCCGGAAGGTCCTGCTTGGCCACCGGCACCTCGGGCCCGGCCGCCACATGGACCACGCGGTTGCCATATCCCAGCTCATGGACCACATGCGGTACGTGCTCGTCCTGTGAACGTGTGAATACATCTACATGGATACCCAAACGGCCCAATTCGCGCGTCAGGTCGCGGACATAGACATTCATCCCACCGGTATCTTTTCCACCCAGGATGGCGAGCGGGCAGGTATGATAGGAAAGCATTGCAATGCGCAGCATTCGTAAATCTCCAGACTATATAGACGATGTGTCTCGCATAAAAACTTGCGGGTTTATGGGTATTCTTGTATAATCCCCGCCGCTTGATAAATTAGCCACCGTAGCTCAGCTGGTAGAGCAGACGATTCGTAATCGTCAGGTCGTGGGGTCGTAGCCCACCGGTGGCTCACATGGTTGTCTTTTCCGACCAAATTGATTAACTTGCTTTTGTAGGCCATCCCTGAACAATGATCCGATTAGACGGCAAGTGCTAATAGCACTTGCCGTTCCTTTTCTATAGAAGACTCCCTCATTATATCATTTCGAAAACCCTATGAACTTACCGGCCACCTGACGTTTTGAAAATAGGACGCAAACACCCGCACTTGGGCCAAGCGCGGGTACAAACTCTGATGAATGCGGATCTTTAGCAGAATAAACATGGAAAAAATCTCTTTCCGCGTTTTCCGCGCCGTCTCCCTCCAGCGTATTTACGGGGCCCGTCTGGGTCCCCTTTAACATAACCGTTTGGCAGCCAGAGAAACTTCACTCTGTCCTACTGCTGATGCCTTGATCCGCACCTGTTCATGGTTCAGTAGGTTCCGCTGTCACGGCGATGATGGATTGACCGACGTATTGGTGATAAGCGGCAACCCAGTCGGTCGCAATCGCTCGCTGAGCCGTGTCGAGTGAAAGTTGACCGGAACATACCATTTTGTTTGAGCGTATTCTCAAGCGTGTCTTTTGTGGAGGCATTATAGGGCGTCGCGTGCCGCGGCTGGGGCCATAGGTTCTTCGGGTCTTTTGGATCGCCGCCGATTTCGAGCGATATCAAGTGGTCTTCCTCATAATCCGCCGGGTTCGTATCGGTATAGCCGTATTGCTGGATCTGTTGAACCTTGAGTTTGTCGGTATAGGAAACGGGCGGCCTGATCTTTGACGTATATCCACTGACGCAGATGGTTGTTTGAATGCTGCCCTGCGTAACGTCAGGGTTAAGCGCCCCAGGTTGCCACGCCGGGTTAGGCAGGTAAGGCGCGTCGCCTGATGCGGCCGTGGGTGCCACAGGCGTATCAGTTGCTGGAGCCGGAGGCGCCGCAGGCGTATCGGTCGAACCCGCCGGAATTTGCTGTGTTGCGGGTACGCTCGCCGCCGTAGACGGCGCAGAACAACCGACAAGGAAAAACAAAACCAGTAAAGCCAAAGTCTTTTTCACCATTATTGCCTCCTCCTCACAATAAATGAGCACAAGTAAAGGGCAGTAGGAATTGGGTTGCTTTTGTCAGGGGCTTTAAATTGCAGGTTACTTTATCTTATTTTACGGATTCTTTCAATGCTTCTTCGAAGATCTTTAGTCCGTCGCCAATCTGTCCGGCAGTCACATTCAAAGGTGGGATCCAGCGTATCGTGTTGTCGTAAGTGCCGCAGGTAAGCAGGAGTAGGTTGCTCTCCTCCGCAGCATGCACGATCGCCTTGACCATCGGTTTGGCTTGTTGGGGGCTGTTGCCCGACACAAACTCGGTGCCGATCATCAGACCCTTGCCCCGCACATCGCCGATCTGTGGATATTCTTCCTGCAGCTTTCGCAGGCCGGTCATCAGTTGAATGCCTCGTTCTGCCGCATTCTCCACCATCTTTTCTTCGCGCATGGCTTTGATCGTGGCAACGCCCGCTGCGCAGGCCACCGCATTACCGCCGTATGTGCCGCCGTGCGACCCCACGTCCCATTTCTTCATCAAGTCTAGCCGGCTGAATACGCCTGATAGCGGCAGGCCCGAGGCTATGCCTTTCGCCACCGTCATGATATCCGGCACGACGCCAAAGTGTTCCAATGCAAACCATTTCCCTGTCCGACCAAAGCCCGATTGGACTTCATCGAAGATCAATAAGATACCGTTCTTATCTGCGATCTGGCGCAGCCCCTTCATGAATGAAGTTGGTGGGACAATATAACCGCCTTCACCAAGCACCGATTCGATCAGGATCGCCGCGGTTTCCTTCGGTGCAGTCTGGGAGGCCAGCAGGTCCTCAAGTTGTTGCAGTGCATAGGCAGAGGCCTGCTCTTCTGACATGCCAAGCCTGAAAGCATAAGGGAACGGAGAGACAAACACACCGGAAGGCAAAGGTCCAAAGCCCGCGCGATAGATGGTTTTCGAGGTCGTAAGTGCCATGGTTCCGGCGGTCCGGCCGTGGAACGACCCTGAAAAGACAATGATGTTTGGCTTGCCGGTGGCTGCTTTTGCCAATTTGACCGCCCCTTCGATGGCTTCCGCGCCCGAGTTTGAGAAGAAGAAGCCGTCGATCTCCGGCGGGACGATAGTCCGCAGTTGTTCGATCAATTGCAGCATGGGCTTATGGATGACGATATTGGCTTGTGCGTGCAGGAATAAGCCCGCCTGCTCTCGGATGGCTTCCACAACTTTGGGATGGCAGTGACCGGTATTGGTCACCCCGATGCCACAGGTGAAATCGAGCAGCTTCCTGCCATCCGTGGTGTAGATATAAGAGCCTTCGGCCCGCTCGGCCACAAAGTTGAATATCCGTCCCCAAACCGGCGACATATGAGTTAGGTTTTCTTCAAAAAGTTGCGTAGCCATCAAATTCCTTTCTCCCAAAAAAGAGTAGGCTGGAGCCTGTCTCTGCATTAGGTTGAACCATTGCGCCACGTATCAAATGATCTTTGAACCTAGCGTTCTGGATTACAAATTCATCGATATCAAACTCGCGAAGCATATCTCTTATCTCCGGCCATCTCTGCCGTATCGCCCCGGTGTATTACGGGGTTCATCTCAGGTTTTCTCTTTATATCCCGGTGAATTTCCTTATGACCTGTTCGTATTGCGACCATCTGAATATTGGTCATATCTTCCATCGCAAAGCGGACGCCCTCTCTGCCCAAACCGCTCTGGCGATTTCCTCCATAGGGCATATGGTCCGCGCGGAATGCCGGGGTATCATTGATGATAACGCCGCCAAAGTTGAGGCGTTTAACAGCCTTCAAAACGCGGTCGATATCCTTGGTGAACACACCCACCTGCAGGCCAAACTTGGTGTCATTCGCCTGGCGCAGTGATTCCTCAAAGTCATCACAGGAAATCACCGAAGCCACGGGCGCAAATACTTCTTCGTTGATAACCTTCATATCCGCGAGTCACGTCCGCCAGCACCGTCGGATAGTAAACGACTCCATCCCGTTTGCCGCCCGTCAGCACCTTCGCGCCCGATGCCTTTGCTTCATTGACCCAGCTTTCGATGCGGTCCACCTCCTTCGAATCGATCATCGGGCCCACGTCCACCCGCTCATCCAGCGGATCGCCGACCACCATGGCTTCAGTGGCATGAATGAATTTTTCGGAGAAAGGCTCATAAACTTGTTTCTGGCTGTAAATTCGTTGCACCGATATGCATACCTGGCCTGAATTGTAATATGCCCCCACTGCGCAACGTTTGGCAACAAAATCCAGATCGGCATCTGGGGCAATGACCACGGGAGAAGTATTGCCTAGTTCAAGGGTAACTTTCTTGATCCCTGCCACGGAAAGGATATGCCGGCCCACGTCGGGGCTGCCGGTAAAAGTGATCTTATCGACCCGCGGGTCGGTGACCAGCCATTCCCCCACGGTGCCGCCTGGACCGACTACCAGGTTGATGGCGCCCGCCGGCAGTCCTGCCTCTTGCAAGATCTGGCACAATTTCACCGCAGCCAGCGGTGTGGAGGTGGCGGGCTTGAGCACCAGTGTATTGCCAGAGGCAATGGCTGGTGCCACTTTATGCGAGACCAGGTTGAGCGGAAAATTGAAGGGACTGATAGCCGCGATCACTCCTACCGGACGGCGGTTCCAGAAACCGAAATATCCTTCGCCTGCGGGGACGGCATCCAATGGAATGGTCTCTCCGTGCAGCCGCTTGGCTTCTTCGGCCGCGACGGTAAAAGTGCTTTGGGCGCGGTCCACTTCCGCCCGCGCAAACTTGAGCGCCTTACCCGCCTCAGCCGCAATGGTCTTTGCCAGGTCATCTGCCCGTTCACGGATCAGAGCCGCCGTGCGCAGCAGAATTTCGCTGCGTTTATAGGCAGGCATGTCCGCCATCACTTGCCTCGCGCGTTCGTGCGGCTGCGATCGCCGAATCGAGATCTTCGCGACGGGCAGATGGGTAGAACACCAACAGTTCTGCCGTTATATTTATTCTTGACTTCGATGCTGGGCCCGTCCCCCACCCACTGACCATCAATCAACAATTTGTATTCCATCAGTCACTCTCCACAAACGATGTTTGATCTACAATGCCCAGGCCAGATCGAGGGCTTCGATCGTCTCGCGTGTCGGTATGCCATCCGATGTCCAGCCGGCCATCTTATAATATTGGTCGATCGCCGTGTCGATTTCCTCGTGGGTCAGGGCAATGCCGGCTGTCGGGCCCGTTCCCTGCAGCGCCTTGAAGAATTTCTTGGGAAGTTTGTCGTCCTTGCGCCCAAAACCTTCCCGTGCATTGAAGATGCGGAAAAGGTTCAAGCGTCGCCGGCCTACTTCGAGCAGTTCCTCCATGGTAATGTCCCAGCCTGTAACCGCCTGCATCATCTCGACGGTCTCTTTCGGGCCGTATAACGTCCATGTCGGGCCAAACACGAATTGGCATAATTCCGCCGAGTCCATCATCGAATAGAACAACTCCGTTTCATACGCAAAACGGACTTTCTCCTCCGATAGGCTGTAAAGAGGTTGCGGACTGCCTAGACCGATCAATTTCAAGCGGTCGAGATTGAAATCGCCCATGCCTTCTTCATAATATGGATCGTGTTCGCTTGACTGGTGATCGGCGCCGAACGGATTGACCGCATAGATCAAGCCCAGCGACCGCTTGGCCTGCGGCATATGCGCCGGCATTTCGGCTCCCTTGACGGTGATCAGGCACTCGTCCGCCCCATTGCCCCAGAATTTCGCGGCCCTTTCTGAGCCCTGCGAAAGTACTTTGCCCAGCGGCACCTTCATTATTGACGATTTGATCGAGTATCTTGAGCATTAAATTCGGCATCGCCGAATTTCAGTTCAAGCCCGCCTGTCTGTTCCTTGGTGATGATGCCCTTTTCGTAACATTCAATGGCAAAAGCGATCGTCGCCCCGCAGGCTATGGTATCCACTCCATATTCATTGCAGACCTGGCTTGCCTTCGCTACCGCCGCCAGGTCGTTTACGCCGCAATACGAGCCGAATGTTCCGATCGTCTCGTATTCAGGCCCGCCATACTTGGGAGCCACTTTGTACGGGCCTTCGGTCACTTCCACAACGCGCTTGCAGCGAACAACACATGCAAAGCAAGTATCGCGTTGTCTTCAAAATGGTCTCCGCCATTTTTTCGCCGCTTAGCGGCTCGGGATCTTCAAATTGACCTTCGTTGTAGTTATGGGTCGGCAGGGTACCGATGGCATTGTTGAACATCACCACCGATGCCGTGCCATATTTCGCCAGGCCATCCATATCCCCGTTCTGAGGGATGAGCTTCGGTCCGGTTTTATTGAGCGCGATCAGGCCTTTGGATCAAAAATCTCAGGCTTTCTGGTGCCGCGTACCACGACCGCCTTTAAGTTCTTCGAAGCCATCACCAGCCCCATGCCGGTGCGTCCGTTATGACGGTTGGACATGCTGACCAGGGTCGAGAATAAAACACCGTTCTCCGCGCCCGGACCATGTTGGAGGATCTCAGCCTTCGGGTCAACTTCTTTATGCAGGATATCGTCCACCTCGCCCGTGATCTTGCCCATCAGATGAGCGGCATCTCGTAATTCGGCCTTGCCCTCTATGATAGCCAGATAGACGGGTTTGGGTGACTTGCCTTTGATCACAATGCCGTCAAATCCGGCAAACTTGAGCTCGGCCGGGAAAAAACCCCCGCTTTGTGAGTCGCCAATTCCGCCGCTGATCGGTGACTTGGCATTGGCGTTCAAACGGCTCTGGCCTGAAATCGCCGCGCCCGTCGTCACGCCTGCCATCAATGTCAATATATTATCCGGGCCAAGTGGGTCGACCCCGGCAGGCATCCCGCGCAGGATGTAATCCATACCCATGGCGCTTCCCCCCAGGTATTTCCGATAGAACGATCTCGGGAGGTTCCACATCCGACAGATTACCTTTGGTCAGGTCTACGTGCAGTATCTTGCCGATATATCCGTAGGGCATGGCTGCTCCTTTTCTATACCAGGTTTATCCAATTATACGAACGGATTTTAGAAACAGCAATAACGATATTCGGTCATAATAATTGGTAAAAGCCGCGTCCGATTTAATTCGGCAATGGACGCGGCTGTGATCAGGTTGGATAAGGATCTCAATCTGCATCTTCAGGCGCAGTATATGGATCGACATCCGGCACACCCGGTTTGGTCCATCTTCCGTATTGGGAAGTACAACACGGCGCCTGCCAACATGGCATAAAGGGCCCAGGAAATGGAGCTCATTCCCACATCCAGGATAATTGGACACGACAGCCAGGCCAACGATGCTTGTCATTAATACCGTGATCAAGGTCAGGCCAAACCAGCCGCCAGGAACTTTCTGGCGCGGCCGATCTGGATCCTTGAACCGCATCACCCACATGGCATAGAAACATGCCAGTAACACAAGCATATTTAGGAACACATCGATGACTACCAGGGCCTGGAATGCCGATAGAGAGAAGACGGAGTATATGACTCCTACGATCAGGATCGATACCCACGGCGTTCCATGTTTCGAATGCACCTTAACCATGAACTTGGGCATCATCCCATCTGCTGCCAGGGCAAAGGGAATTCGCGTGCCTCCCAGGCCGTTGCCGATGAACAAGCCGATCATCGAGAGGACGGCTGCAAAAGTCACCAATCCGCCTACCACCGCTCCTAACGGGCTGTTGGTCTGCCCGGTCAACTTATCAGATACAACACGGCCAATATCGGGGAACCACCAGCCGGTCGAGGCAGTCGGTTCAACTCCCCAACTGACAATTTATCCGACACCTCTGTTTTTTGTGCGTCGGTCGCATCCGCTGGTGCCAAATCACCAATGATTCCCACATTTTGATCAGAAGCATCCAGCCCCCAAATCTGATATTTGCCATTATCGCCTGCGCCACCATAAAGACCAGCGACCATCGGGATGCTGTATGTAGCAATTGTCGCCACCAGGACAAGCGCCATGGCAAGGGGATAGGTTCTCTTGGGATTGACGATCTCATCCCCTGCGGCAGTCGGTAATTCCCAACCCATGTAATTCCACATGGCAACATAGATACCGGTGCTTAATGCGGGTATCAACGAATTAATGGTTACGGGCTTCACCGGAAGGCAGGAACGGGAGATGGATTGTTGTTCCGCCCTTGATCCAGGCCGCAATGCCGATCACGGACAATACCAGCAGGGGTATCATCATGACCAGCGCCGAGCCAGTCTGTCGTCAAGCCGGTCAGGCGCGCCCCTCGGATATTAAGATAGCTGATCGACCAGATCAGGACCATCGCAACCAGGAACGAAAGCACACGCCCGAGATGAAAAATCCGCCGATCGTCACCCCGTCGTTCAATGCCGGGATGAAGAATGCCAGATAGGTGGCTGCCAATACCGGATAGATGGAAACATCCACCCAGGAAACAACCCAGTTCATCCATCCGCCCATAAAACCCACAAACGGCCCGAATGCCTGCTTAAGCCAGTGGTAATATCCGCCTTCCGCCGGCATCATGGATTGCATTTCCCGCACCATCAGCATATTCGGGATGCTGAAAACCAGGGGAGTTAGTATCAGCAGCAGCAGGGCAAATCCTGGTCCTGATAAACTGACCATGGGTTCCGCCCCAAACGATCCTCCGCAAACTGTGAAATAGATCAGCCCAAAAAGCGGAAGAAGTGTCAGTTCACGCTTTAACTTTCTTGGTCTCTGCGCTGACAACATTGTTCTGCTTTCAATTCCTTTGACATAGCTTGTGCCCTCCATATCACAAAATGAGAATGGATAAGCGCCCTCGACACTCATCCACTCTTTCGAGCCTAAATAACAGCCTCTGCATGTCATTTCCTTGATCCCATACGGGAATTCATATTCATCCATTTTTTCCATGAACGGCTTGGGGTCAAACGCCTCCGGTCCCAATACACCCACTCCCTTCCATTGGCCGTGCTCGATCAAGTCCCAGCCGATGACGGGGCTGAACGCCGTCTGCGCAACGACCGCCTGGCAACCCCAGCGTTTCATGCACTGGGCATTGTCCGCGACCTGGTATAGATAAACCTCACGCGGCTGCCGTTTTTCTTGCCTTTGATCCAGGTCCCGGCGCAGGTTTTGCCGCTGCATCTTATCGCCCAAATGTGCCGGGTCCGGCAGGCCGGCTGCCACCACATCCCGCGGTGCCACTTGCACGCCCTTGACATTGATCTTTTCCTTCTTATCAAGACCCAGCATATGCAGGGTATTTAGCACGCCGATGAATTGGTCGCCCAATCCATATTTGAACGTAACCCGTTTTGCTTTCACCCAGCGGGGCACCAGCAGCACTTCCTCATGCTCCACATTGACAACATCGACCTTCCCAATTCCCTCCGGGAAATCGAACGTCTCGTGTTCTGAGAAAGGCGGAGTGGTAAACCAGCCTTTATCTTTCTCCCAGATCACAGGCGGGTTTAGGCACTCTTCGATCGTCGTCCAGATCGAGAAATTGGGAGCAAACTCATATCCTTCAATATTCGATATTTGCGCCGTCGCGGATACCGATCTCCTCTATCTCATCAAAGAGCTTATCCTGGGCATATCGGGCAAATACATCCGCCATTCCGGGTTCAACCCCCAGACCGACGATCGCCAACAGGCCCTTTTTCTCCCACTCCTTTGCCCTCTCGAATTGATAGTCGCCAAGCTTGACGCCTGTCTTATGGAATGGGTCGGTCGGATGCGGCGTGGAAAGCGTCATGGCCATATCCATGTATTTGACGCCCACATTGAAAGCCGCATCAAAGATTTGCTGGTTGAATACCGGGTCGACCGCGTTCATGATCAGGTCCACCTTGTAAGTTTTTGCCAGGTCTTCGATCATCTTCTGATTGCTGGCATCCATGTACTCGGCAGGAAAGCGTTTTGGATCGCCGAGTTTCTTCTGGATTTCAATGGCCCTCTCCAGGTTGTAATCCGCCAGCACGATCTGTTCCACCCAGGCGCGTTCTTTGGCAATGGCGGCAATCGCCTCGCCAACCCCACCGACACCGACGAGTAATACTTTCATATCATTATTTCTCCGTTTTATACCCAAAGGGTAGTTTACACGGCAAATATCGGCCGCGTGGTATCCATATTTATATGTAGATCGTGAGAGCTTGGTTCGTCTATGTCCAGCCCATTGTTATGTCGTAACAATATGGTCCCATCGGACCAGTGCCGCTTTATCGCATTCCCGGCCGTCGTTTTACCGATGCCGACTACCCCCACCGAAGAGGACTTCCATAAATCCTTTCGATTGGCTCTGCCGCCCTTTCTTGCTGAGGGCAGACTAGTTTTTCACCCTCACTCGCCGGTATCCGGAGTTCAGGTGTATCCTGCATTTACTAGCTAACTCTGCCCCAGATTAACAATGCGTCTTAGAAATAAACTTCCTTCACGATCTTAAGATGCATGAAGGTCTCTGTTTCGCGGACGCCTTCGATGCTGTATAGTTTTTCAGTGATGAATTTCAACAGGTCCTCATGGTCACGGCAAAAGACTTCGATCATGATGTCATACCGTCCGCTCACGACAACTAAATAAACCACCTCGCTAAGTTTGGCGACTTTATCTGCCACCTCCAGCATTCGATGACCATCGGTGTGGACCCCGATGAGGGCCATGGTTTTGAAGCCCCGTTGGATCGGGTTTGTGATGGCAACTACTTTTAAATAACCCTCTTCAACGAGACGGTTATAGCGTTGTCTGATCATGCCCGGCGAGACTTTGAGTTGGTCCGCAATTTGAGAAAAAGCCTCCCGCCCATCCTTGCGGAGAGCCTCAAGTAGGTAAAGGTCGATGTCATCCAGACGCTCAGATTGCAAAGTGACAATTTCGCTATCCACAACCATATTTTATGACGATTTATCATAATTGTCAACTATATCGTGCTTATTCATCATTATTCTCCATGTTTTTGTGACATTTATGATCTACAAAACTATTATATATACTAGCAGCCTTTCGCAAAGTATGCAAAAAAGGTATGTGCAGGCCGCACGCCCTGCACATACTCTGTAGCTACTCACCGTCACATTGTTATTTGCCGAAGGCGCAGGTGTTTTCCGCGAACCGTGCGCGGAATTTTCGTCCCAGGCTGAAAGCCTGGGACGATTACGATGCGAGCAATGTCACTTCAGTGGTATCACCACCAGTAGATACCTACCTTCTGATTAACCCACTGTCTGTAGTGTATCAGGCGCAGGATCGATAGCCTTATTGTCCTTTGAAATCTGTCCAAAGTTGATCATAAAGCTTCGTCGCATCGCCAACATCATGGACTGACACGGCATGTGCCAGGAAATCTGCGGGAGGATTTGTCCCTGGAAAAGCCATGTATGCACTGTACGCATCCGCATCATTGGCCTTAAACTGAGCCAGGGCCGCCTCATTGGGATTTGAATACGGAAATTCCTTTGTGATTAAGATGCTCTCTTGTTTGTCCAGCACAAAATTAAGGAAAGCCATGGCCGCATCGGCATGCGGTGCGCCCTTGGGAATGACGAGGTTATCGAACCAAAGTCCGCAGCCTTCCGTTGGACATATATAGGCGATGTTCGGGTCTTCGCGGTACGCAAGGGTGGCATTGCCATTATAAACAAGGCCTGCCCATGCCTCTCCAGTGATTATAGAGGTTTCGGGATCATCGCTGTTGAATAATAGAATATTCGGTTTCAGATCGACCAGCTTCTGCTCGGCCGCTTTAAGTTGTTGTGGGATCCGTTGAATTTTTATCAAACCCAAGGACTTGTAGGGCTACGCCCGTCACCTCGCGCTCATCGTCCAGAACAACCAGGCGGCCTTTGAATCTTGGATCCCATAGATCCGACCAACTCTTGGGCTCGAATGGCACATTTTTCTTATCATAGACCAGGGCTGTCGTCCCCCATTGATACGGCACGGAATATTGATTACCCGGGTCATAATATAGATTCGTAAAACGCTTGTCGAGGTTGGCAAAATTGGGGATCTGGCTCATGTCTAATTTCTCCAGCATACCCTGTTTGACCATGATATCAACTGCATAGTCGCTCGGAATGCTCACATCATACCCCGATGCTCCGGCTTGTAATTTTGCAAGCATTTCCTCGTTGGATGAATAGGTATCATAATTGACCTTTATGCCGTATTTTGCGGTGAAATCATCCAGCATTTGTTGGGGAACGTAATCCGACCAGGCATACAAATTTAGTGTCTTGGATGTAACGGTCGTTTTGGACCCGTTTGTCGCGGCCGGCGCGGGCCCCGCACACGCAGACAGAAGCAATACCAGTAGTGCCATTAAATTAACGAGACGGAAAATCTTCATTCTTCCTCCTTCTGAAAGTTGATGGTTGTACTTATGCTCTACGACTCTGGACAATTTGACCTATTAGCAGGACGATAAACACAATCAGGACCCATAATGTGGATAAGGCATTCACTTCCGGAGTGACCATAAATCGCACCATCGAAAAAACCCTTAACGGAAGTGTTGTGGATCCGGGGCCGGCCGTGAAATATGTGATGACATAATCATCGAGGGATAACGTTAAAGCCAGCATCGCACCAGACAGCACGCCCGGCAGGATCGTCGGAAGAGTCACCCGCCAAAAGGTCTTCATTTCATCTGCGCCCAGGTCCATGGCGGCTTCATCGATGGCGTTATCATATCCATGCAGGCGCGCCCGGACGACCAGCGTGACAAAAGGTATATTGAATGCGATATGAGCCAGCGTGATGGTAAATAGGCCCAGCGTTAAATTGATCATGACGAAGAACACCAACAGGGAAATGCCCATGACCACCTCCGGGATGACGATCGGTATATACATCAAGGTCTCGGAGGCAGCATAGCCGGGAAAACGATAACGCTGCATCGCTAAAGCCGCTAATGTTCCTACCACCGTGGCAACCAGGGTCGATATTAAGGCGATGATCAGCGTATTCCGTGTGGCCTGGATGATATCCTGGTCGCGAAACAGCACGTTGTACCAGGATAAGGTGAATCCCTCCCATCGGATGTTCAGCTTCATTGTATTAAATGAAAAAACGATCAGGATTAAGATGGGGATATAAATATAGAGGTACGCGAAAAAAGAATAAATGCGTAACCAGATGGGCGATTTCTTTTCGCTCATACCAGCAGCTCCTCACTGAAGCCTGCTTTGCGGGTGTAATACAAGGTAAACACCATCGTAAGGACCATAAGGATCATGGAGGAGGCTGCGCCAAAGGGCCAGTCGCGGGCTGTCAGGAATTGATTGCGGATCACGTTGCCGATCAAAATTGTTTTCGCCCCGCCCATCAAATCGGGGATGACAAACATGCCCATGGCCGGAATAAAAACAAGGATTGTTCCGGCAATGATGCCGGGTAGGCTTAGGGGTAAAGTCACCCGCAGGAATACTTTCCAGGGTGGAGCACCCAGGTCTGCTGCCGCCTCCAAAAGGGAATTTCGATCTTTTCCAACGAGGAATACAACGGCAGTATCATAAAGGGCAGAAACTCATAGATCATTCCGATCATTACCGCTGTGGGTGTATATAGGAGGTTGAGCGACCTTTGAGTGATGTGCGCCCATTGCAGCAGGGCATCCAGAAATCCACCGGCACGCAGGATCATGATCCAGGCATAAATGCGGATGATGAAATTGGTCCAGAATGGCACCAGGATCAGGAAGAGCAGGAGAGACCGCTGGCGTGCCGGAGCCCGGGCAATATAATACGCCAGGGGATACCCTATCAGAATGGAAAACACGGTCGTTCCGATGCCGACCCCCAGCGAGTAAAACAGGATTTTTCCATAAAGAGGATCGAGCAAGCGGGTATAATTCGTAATGATTGAAAATGAAAACTACGTCGCCGTACTCTCCCCTTGAAAGGAAACTCAGCACGACCACCAGGAGCAATGGGAGAACCATCAAAAGAAATAAATAGATATTTGCCGGCGCAATGAGCGCCAATCCCTGGGCGACCCGGCTCTCGCGGATGGTCTTTAGTATGGAGTTCTTCTTGTCGATTTTCTGCGACCTCGGTGATTGTCATGATTTCCTTTCTAATGAAGATCAAAAAGGGTTCAAGCTCGGAAAACGGGATAGGGTAGGAATTCTCTTTGCCATCGCAAACTCACATCTATTACTTGGGGAGCACCAGGGTGTTTTCCGGTAGAAGCGTCAACCATACCTTCTCGCCCTTTTGATAAAACGCATTCGGGTCAACAGTGGACACACGATTCTGATCCCATACCTTGATTGTCTCTCCGCGCACATCCAGGTAAACGTGTGTGTCAGATCCGATATAGGTGCTTCTGACCACCACGCCTTCCAGGCGTGTTTTGCTTGGTTACGGGCTTCTCAACCAGCTGGATCTTTTCAGGACGAATGGATACGGCCACATCATCTCCCACGTGCAACCGTGGGCGGTTGTGATTCCAGTTAACTCTTGCTTCCAGGCCGGGATGGTAACGACAGCCTGTTCCCCTTTGACCGATTTCACTCTTCCCTCGAGAAAATTGGTCTCACCGATAAAATCTGCTACAAAGCGGCTGGTCGGTCGTTCGTAAATTTCCACTGCCGGCCCCATCTGCAGGACCTTGCCATGGCTCATCACCGCGATACGGTCCGACATGGTAAGCGCTTCTTCCTGGTCGTGCGTAACATAGATGAAGGTGATCCCTAATTGCTGTTGCAGGGACTTTAAGTTCAAGCTGCATTTCTTTTCGCAGTTTCAGGTCAAGAGCGCCGAGCGGTTCGTCGAGCAGAAGGACTTGCGGGACTTTTACCAGTGCCCGCGCCAGGGCAACGCGCTGTTGCTGCCCACCTGAAAGCTGCTTGGGGTGACGTCTGTCCATGCCGGTTAACTGGACCATCTCCAGCGCCCGGCCAACGCGTTTCGAGATTTCCTCTTTTGACGCGCCTTCCATTTCAAGGCCGAAGGCTACGTTCTGATAGACGGTCAAGTGCTGGAATAATGCATAACTTTGAAAAACGGTATTGACGTTTCGTTGATATGGAGGCGTATGTCCTAGTCGATTTGCCCTCGATATAAACCTCCCCCTCTGTCGGCCATTCAAACCCGGCAATCAGACGGAGCGATGTGGTCTTTCCGCAGCCGGAAGAACCGAGCATCGAGAAGAATTCGCCGTTTTTGATCTGCATGGTGACGTGATCGACCGCGGCCAACTCATTCCCTTCAGGCGTCATAAACTTCTTGACGACATCCCGTAACTCAACCGCAAATTCACCGGCCATTTACACAACTCCTTGATGATGAATTCATTCATTTATCAGTTTTATGATGTCTTGCAAATATCCTTTAAGGTGTCTTCCAGGCGTTCGAGCAGCGTATCCAACTGCTCATAACTGACAATCAAGGGTGGCTCAACGCGCAGAGTTTGTGAACTGATCAGGGTACCGGCCACCAGGATCGATCGCTTAAAAAGTCCGGCGGCCACCTTGTAACCAATTTCCGGATCACGAAAGTGCATGCCGATCAATAAGCCTTTGCCGGTTATTTTCTCATAAATTTGCGGATATTGCGTAGCCAATTTCTGCAATTTGGGTATCAGATACTCCCCCTTCGCCGCGGCCTGCTCCCATAGCCGGTCACGCAGCGTAACCTTGATCGAAGCAATGGCCGCCGCGCAAGCCAACGCACCGCCGCCCGTTGTTGTCGTGTGCACAAATGGATTCGGATGCATCATAACTTGCCATATTTCCTCGGTGGAACAGAATGCGCTGACCGGCATGACGCCCCCGCCTAGTGATTTTGCAACGGCCAGGATATCCGGCACTACATTCCAATGATCCAGGCCCCACATTTTTCCGGTTCGGCCCAGGCCTGTTTGAACTTCATCCGCAATTAGCAATACACCGTATTGTTTGGTTATTTCCCGCACCCGCGGCCAAAAATCGTCAGGCGGCACAATCGCGCCGGCCTCCCCTTGGATCGGTTCGAACATGACGGCCGCTATGCCCACGCCAACCTTCTTACAGACATCCAATTGTTTCTCTACTGCCTCTGCATCCCCAAAAGGGACGTGATAAACGGGCCCGCCATAAAGAATCCCCGCCGGTTCGCGAAAATCCGATTTGCCGATCATGGAAAGTGCGCCCATGGTCTTGCCATGGAAAGCCCTTGGTGGCCACGATAAATCCCGGCTTTTTCGTATACATTTTTGCCAACTTGATGGAACCTTCAATGGCTTCTGTCCCCGATGCCGCAAAGAAGGAGTATTTCAAATTCCCCGGTGTGATCTGCGCCATGAGGTTCGCCAACACACCGCGTAATGGATCGATCAATTCCTGCGATGGCATGGGCGAATGCATCAGCTGTTTTCTGACCGCTTCCGTCACCTCCGGGTGAGACCAGCCCAGATTCATCATCCCAAAGCCACCCAGGCAGTCCAGGTATTCACGGCCCAGCACGTCCCGGAATGTGGCGCCCGCGCCTGACCACTCTACCGCAGCCCAGTCGCCGGCCTCGGTAACGGATTTGCGATACTCCAGCCACCCGCGGTTAAAATGCTCCGCGAAGTTCTGCTTGGATTCCTCGATGATGGTCTTCGCCTCATCGTTGGACAGGCTCGGTCTTTTGGATAATGTCCATCCAACGCTCGGCATAGGCGAGCGCGCTGATCATATGAGCTTCCCATTGCTCTCTCCTCTGATTAAGCTGGCTAACACCAATGATTACATTCTAGAACTTCCGACTCCATTCTTTGGGCCACCGCTCCACGACGACTTTTTTCTGTGTAAAGAACTCCACCGCGTCCATGCCCTGTCCATGCATATCGCCGAAGAATAACTCTTTCCATCCGCTGAAGGGGAAGTACGCCATCGGCGCGGCCACGCCAATGTTGATCCCAATATTACCGGCTTCCGCCTCATATCGAAACTTTCGGGCCGCTGAACCGCTGGAAGTGAACAGGCTCGCCTGGTTGCCGTAGGCCCCCTGATTGACCAGCCCAATGGCTTCATCTATTGTGTTGACATGCATCAGGCTTAACACCGGTCCAAAGATTTCCGTCTTTGCAATTTGGCCGCCTGCCTGCACGCCTGCCAGGATGGTCGGTTTGATGAATAAACCCCGTTCATACCCCTTCACAACCGCGCCGCGTCCATCCACCGGGACCGACGCTCCTTCCGCCGCCCCTGCTCCGATCAATTGTTCGATGCGATCCTTGCTGGCCGGGTTGATAACGGGACCCATTTGGACACCCTGCATCCAGGCCATAGCCAACCACCCGTGTCGAGGCCGCATCGCAAATCATCTCAGTAAATGTGTTCCGCGCCTCTGCAACCGTCACAGCCAGCGAGACAGCCAGGCAGCGTTGACCGGCGCAGCCGAACGCTGAATCCGCAATGATCCGGGTAGCCATATCCATATCGGCGTCCGGCAGGACAATAACCGGATTCTTCGCACCCCCCTGCGCCTGTACACGCTTTCCATTGGAGGAGGCTCGAGCATAAAGATACTTTGCAGTTTTAGTGGAGCCGACAAAGGTCACGGCGCGGACGCAGGGTGATCGAGAATTGCATCCACTGCCTCCTTGGCGCCGTTGACCAGGTTTACGACCCCCTTTGGAAAGCCGGCTTTTTCGAGCAATCTGAAGATCAATTGCATCGTCATCGGTACCTTTTCAGAAGGTTTTACGATGTACGTGTTTCCGCACGCCACCGCATAAGGCAGGTACCAGAAAGGGATCATTCCGGGAAAATTGAAGGGAGCGATCGTTGCACATACGCCGAGTGGCTGTCGCAGCATGATTTCATCGATGCCCGGTGCGATATCCTCGACGATCTCGCCCTTTGCCATCATCGGCATGCCGCAGGCCACTTCCACATTCTCGATGGCCCGCACCATTTCCGCTCTGGACTCTTCGAAGGTCTTCCCGGCTTCGTTGGTAATGGTCCGGGCGATCTCATCCAAATTGGTTTTGAGCAGATCACGTAGGACAAACAAATACTGAACGCGGTCTTGAACGGGCGTTCGCCGCCAGGCAGGGAAGGCTTCATTCGCGCTTTTGGCGGCAGCCTCCACGCTCTCTCCGCCGCACAGGGGTGTTCTTGCGATCAGCTCCCCCGTCGCCGGATTGATAACTTCCGCGAATTCCCTGACGTCGGGCTTTACCCATTCGCCATTGATATAGTTCAGGATATCCATTATTTCTCCAGCACACTTTGAAAGTCGAAACCTGAGCACTCAATCTCTTCTTGCCTTTACACTCACCTTTCCACTTTTCAACCTTCAACTCGCTTTCACATCCATAAGTTCCGTCAGGCCTTCATCGAGAAGGGTAAGCCCCTCTTCCAACTGTTTCTCGGTGATCACCAACGGCGGGACCACAAATAAGATATTCTTAAAATTGAAAACATATACGCCGTTCGAAACCAGGAAATTTTTGAGCGGAGCCAGATCCATTGGCTCTTTTGTCTTGCGATCCCGGACCAGTTCGAGTGCCGAGAACATTCCGATATAACGCACGTCGCCAACGCATGCATGCCGGGCCTTCAACTCTTCCAGGCGCTTGCCCAGGTATTTGCCCACCATCTTGGCATTCTCGAAAATCTGGTCTTCCTCATAGGCTTCGATGGTTGCCAGCGCCGCGGCGCAGGCCAGGGCATGTCCGTTGTAGGTCAGGCCCGCATAAAGGTATTTATCGTCAAAAAACCTGGCGATCTTTTCCCGGACGATGACGGCTCCCAGCGGTACATAACCGGAGGTAATACCCTTGGCAGTCGTAATGATATCCGGGACGACGTTCCAATTATCAACGGCGAACCATTCGCCCGTCCGCCCCCAGCCGCTCATCACTTCATCCGAGATCAGCAGGATGCCGTATTTATCGCAGATTTCGCGCATGCGCGGCCAGTAATCATCAGGCGGCACGATCAGGCCGTTCGTGCCGGTTACCCCTTCCAGGATGATTGCCGCGATCTGGTCCGGCCCTTCGTACTGTATGACTTCTTCAACGTGGCTGATGCATTCCCTATGGCAGGTCTCCCGTGTCCAACCGAATGGGCAGCGGTAGCAGTACGGGTCGAGGAAATGCACCACTCCGGGCATCGCTGGCTCAACAGGCAGCTCGCCGGTAATCGCCGGTCAAAGCAATCGCCCCATGGGTTGCGCCGTGATAAGAACGATACCGTGCCAGTATTTTGCTCCGCCCTGTGATAGAATCTGGCGATCTTTATCGCGTTTTCATTGGCTTCCGCGCCGCCCAATGTAAAGAAGGTCTTGTTCAAGTCGCCGGGTGTGATCTCGGCCAGTTTCTTGCCCAGCAAACCACGCGGCTCAGATGCCATGCCCGGCGCAACAAACGTCAACCGCGCCGCTTGGTCCTGGATCGCCTTAACCACTTTTGGATGCTGGTGACCGACATTTGTATTCACCAATTGAGAGGCAAAGTCGAGATAACGTTTTCCATCGGCATCCCAAAAATAAACCCCTTCAGCCTTGACGACCGGGATCGGATCGACCTGCCCCTGTACGGACCAGGAATAGAATGTATATTCCTTGTTCATATCCGCAATCTGCTTCGATGTCATCTTTTGTTTTTCTGCGATCTTTGTCATGGTTTCTCCTGGTTGCCGAAGGCCCCTTTGCATATCAAAGGGGCAGTTAACGTTAATCAACCTGTTTATGGTTGGTCGTGGATCATCGAGTCATCTTGAACCTTCTATTAATAACCATCTTCTCTTCCTTATGCTAATACGGTCGGGCAAAAGGACAGCGATGTTAGGGAGAATGCTCAATTGATCGTCAATGGAATTTTCTTCGAATAAGGGGCTTGACTTATTTGAACTATACTCAACTTCCAACCAAAGGTCAAGAAAACAGCTTTCATGTTGTCTATGATAAAGCGCTTGAATTCCAATACCTGATTTTTGACATGTACAGAACCTTACATTATTCTAACTAATTTCGCATTGACGCATCCCCATCAGCCCGGTATAATCAAGAGTTGGCATTATCCCCCAAATATTTGCAGGAGTATAACTATGGTTACAACTGATACTACACTTGTCAACGCGCTCGAACCCAAGACCAGGTTGACAGGTAAAATTCTTAAGACCACCCTTGCCGGGGCTCTGGTTGATGTGGGACAGCCTCTTCCGGGTGTACTGCATATCTCGCAATTGCAAAAGGATCCAGTCAACAAGGTGGAAGACGTCGTAAAGGAAGGCCAAACCGTGGAAGTTTGGGTGCGCAAAGCCCGCAAGGATCGCATCGAACTGACCATGATCCAACCCATGCTGTATGAATGGAAGGACCTTCAACCCGAAATGGTTGTCAAAGGAAAAGTCGTCCGCCTGGAAATCTACGGCGCTTTCGTTGAAATAGGCGCAGAACGACCCGGCATGATCCATATCAGCGAATTGGCCCGCGGCTATGTCAAGTCGGCCGCCGATGTCGTCAAGGAAGGCGATGAAGTTGAGGCAGTGGTCATCAATGTGGATCGCAAGAAACGACAGATACGCCTGAGTATGAAAGCCCTTCAGCCTGAGATCGTGGAAGAAGAAAAGCCTGTCCGCGAGGTCAAACGGAATAAGCGCAGCAAGAAAAATGAAGAGCCTCAGATGGAAGCCGGACGAAAAGCAGGCCGAAATTGAATTGACCGCCATGCAGATCGCCTGGCAAACTGCGCAGGATCGCGCCAAATCAAAAGAAAAGTCTCAGCGGACAAAACGCGTGAAATCCAGTTCCGCAGAACAGGAAGAAATACTTAATCGCACATTGGAAAAACGGCTTCCCACTGGCGCTTGAACAACAAGAATCCCCTCGTCTCGAGGGGATCTTTTTATCTTTCCACGCCCCTGGCATCTTCATTTAGATATTATCTTGAGTCTCCAACTCTTTTAGGAACTTTTCCTTATTCGCGGCTCGAGCCGTCTTGCCGCTGGAGGTCTTCAATATCCATTTCGGGCCCACAACCTTGACATACCGGAGCGCAATGGACGAATTCTTGGTGACATGTGCGCGGATCAAGTCTGCGATGTTCTGTTGCTCCACCGCATTTTCAGAATCAACTTCGGCCACAATGACCACGTCTTCCGTGCCGGCTTCCTCGTTGAAGACGCCGAACGCCACAGATCGTCCGGCATGCACGCCCGGCACCTCGTAGGAAAGCGCTTCCAGATCCTGCGGATATACATTTCTCCCGCCCACAATGATCATATCCTTTTTGCGGCCCGAGACAAACACCTCTCCGCCTGAAATGTAACCGTAATCCCCGGTCAGGAACCATCCGTCTATCAGGGCCTTCGCTGTGGCATCGGGACGATTGTAATAGCCTGTTAACATGCAATCGCTCTGTAAGGCGATCTCCCCGATTTTCCTTTCGGGGACCTCTACCCCGTGTTCATCGAGGATACGGATGCGCGTGTTGGCCAGCGGCGCCCCCGATGACATCATCTTCATGGCGGGTTGTCCCGTGACCGGCAGGCGCGCAACCCGTTCAGACATGAACGCTTCCCGGTCTATTTCCTCTACTTTAGGCGTGCCCGATAGATCTGATTGCGTCACGCCGAACACATTCTCTGCCATCGCATACGAGGTCTGCAGGGCTTCCAGCTTCAGGCCGTAGCCTTTGAACCGCTCATAAAACGTATTATGACTTTCCCAATGGACCGGCTCTGAACAATTAATGACTGCGCGCCAGGAGGACAGATCCACACCTTCAAGATACCGGTCACGGATCTTTTGGGCACAGAAGTTGTATGCAAAATTGGGCAGCCACGTAAGCGTGCCTTTATACTGGGAGACGGCTTGCAGCAGCCGGTGCGGGGCGCGCACCCAGTCAAATGGCGAGTTCAGGACCACCGGGATGCCTGATCAGGATTGGCATCAGGAATCCGGCGATCAAACCCATGTCATGATAAAGCGGCAGCCATGAAACGATCACATCCTTCTGAGTTTAGTCTGAGCGCTTTGCTATAGGCCTCCAGCTGGTTGAAAACCGCCTGGTGTGATAAAGCCACCCCCTTTTGCAGCCCGGTTGTGCCGGAGGAATGTTGTAGAAGGACGATGTCTTCCGGTGCGCGATCCATTCCGGGTAAAGTGGCGAAATCCGGTTCAGACGGCGGTTCAATTTTATTTGTTACGATCACGGCTCGAACCGGATCCTCCGTCTTTAAGCGCCGTCCTTATCTCGTTCTCGAATTCCGGATAAGTCACGATCGCGGCAGGTTTGGTGACCGAAAGCAGGGCAGCCAGGTCAGCACGGTACCGTTCGGGCGAAAGTTTCTCGGTCAGGAAAGGCATGATCGAGGGGATTGCACCGTACAGGATTGCGCCCCAAAATGAATAGATCAGGTCTTCGCCGTGCTGTAGGATGAGGATCACTACTTCGCCCGGCCTTAATCCTTCATCGACGATAAGCACGCGCATAGGCATGGGCCCCCCGCATTAACTGGCGATAAGTGATTGGCAGGTCGGCTCCTGCGCGAATCCTGGAATACGAGCGCAATCGCGTTCTGGCGACTGATTGCAGCTGAGCGTAAAGCCGCTCAGAAAAAGTTGTCATTTTGCCTGCTTGGACTCGATCAAGGCCGTGAGCTGGTTTAGGTTGTCGAAAGTCTGCGCATTCAGTTCAGTGTCATCGATATGCACCTTGAAGGTGTCCTCGACGAATAATGCCAGATCGACCAGGCTGAAAGAGTCGATCAATCCGCTCGAGATCAGCCGCTCCTCGGGTGATATCTTTCGCCCGGGTTGTTTCAGTATCTTCGATGAAATATATCCTTCCAAAACAGTCATCATTTCGTTGTTCATGGACATCCCTTTTATGTAGATCCGAAGTAAATTCTCAGGCTCAGTAGCCTTCCCAGAAGGCCTGAGTTACTCGACAATGTCACATTATAAGAAATCCCCGATTTTTGAATAATGTCATATTGTCAGGGAAATTACAATCCGAATAATTTCTTCATCGCGACCCAGGCTATCGCCGGGCTGGAGAGGTTGAAAAACAACCAACCCAGCGCGACGAAGTTGAACGTAAGAAAAACGCCGAGAGCGTTGGCAGCCAACTGGCCATAGCGAGTTTGGGCCCAGGCTGGAATGCGCGTCCGAAAAAACTCACTCCAGCGATTTTGGACAAAGAGGCCGATGCCGTGCCATAGTCCCCACATGGCAAATCCGGCGGTCACCCCATGCCACAGACCGATCAGGACCATTGTGCTCACCTGGGTAAAAAGAAGGATGATCCAAACCGGCAGGTTCATTTTCGCGGATCGTATCGCGCGCGTAACCGGATTGAAATAATAAGCCCGGAACCATTGTGTCAAGCTCATGTGCCACGAATTCCAGAATTGGGTTAGGTTCGGTTTCAAGTAAGGCGCGTTGAAATTCTCGGGTAGGCGGATACCCATTAACCGTCCCATTCCTATGGCAATGTCCGTATAACCGCTAAAATCAAAATAGATGCGAAAGGCATAGGCATATAAAAAGACCCACATCCAGCCTGCGGATTTTATCTGGGTGACAAGAACGTTATTCAATGAAACGATGGCGAGCAGGTCTGCGATCACAAATTTCTTGAACAAGCCAACAAACAGCCGTGTGCCTGCATCTATCCAATCCTCATTCGCCAGTGGTAGCGGTGCCTTCAATTCTTTGACAAATCGCTCCACCCGGTCGATGGGGCCCGCGGTGAACGAGGGGAAGAAGATCACGTAATTAAAGTACTCCACAAGTGTGACGGGGGGCAGCCGCCCTGACTGCCTGTCACGGATGGTATGCATAAGGCGGAACGAGATGTAGGAAAACCCCAACCACGATAACGGAATCGTCTTGGCCGCCGGGTCTGCTCCTCGCAGGCTTACCAGGTATCCATGCACTGAATTGATTAGATTGGGTGTCTTGAGAACAATAAAGATCAGGATGATGCTGAGCAGCCCGGCTGCCAGGAGCAATGGGTTTGCGTTCCGCCAGCGAAGGAGTAGCCAGGTGACAGCGGCTAAGCCGGCAAGGGCCGCCAAAGCTTCCCCAATGATGGGCGTCCCTGCGGTGAAGATCTGGGTCAGCTTAAAGAACCGGTTCAAATCCACGAGTAGGACTACAAAGATGAGAACGGCCGCGGCCGGCCAGTTCTGCCTCCACGACCGCGATTCCGGTGCGGACGTCAAAGCCCAGCTAAGTAAAGTGATTCCCAGGGTGGCTACTGGCAGCCAGAAAATCAGAGTGACGAACGGTTGATCAGGTTGAAGCCAGAAAACTGCAAAGGTGCTGATTGCCAGCATTGCCAACTGCCGGCCCTTTGGTAATTGACCAATTAAGATGGCCAGAATAGTCAAAACAGCAATTTGCAGGATGGTCATTTTAGAGAGTTTTGAATGGGAAAGTTCGAAAAATGATCTTTTTTCATCTCCGCCATCTCGCCTCGCTGTACTTGCGGGGCTGGTCTCCGGTGATTTTTCACCTAGAAGCCTTGATATATCCAGGTGGGAGAGGTGTCGATGGTAAAGATGACTAATGCCACCAGGATCAAAGCCAGCACCAAAGCTAAAAGGTTTTCCCGGTTAAAGATGGCGGCACGGATTTTTTTCCACATTCGCTTCTCCTTTACGTGGCAGACTGTCGTAAATATGCTTCCATGAATCCGTCGAGCTCGCCATCCAGGACCGCCTGCGTATTCCCGGTCTCGTACTCAGTCCGATGGTCCTTCACCATCTGATATGGATGCAGGACGTAGGAACGGATTTGGCTCCCCCACTCCGCTTTTGTGTACTCTCCTCGCAAGACCGCTATTTCCTGGTCCTTTTCAGCGCGTTTTATTTCAAGCAAACGCGACCTTAACACTCGTAAGGCATTCTCGCGGTTTTGAAGCTGTGAACGCTCATTCTGGCAGGTGACCACGATTCCGGTTGGAATATGGGTCAGCCGCACTGCGGTCGCGTTCTTCTGCACGTTCTGCCCACCGGCCCCCGACGAACGAAAGACGTCCATCTTTAGATCATTCGCATTGATTTCAACTTCGGCGTCATCCATTGCCACCTGCGGCAGGATTTCGACCAGGGCAAATGATGTATGCCGCCGATGTGCGGCGTCGAAGGGTGAAAGTCGCACCAATCGGTGTACGCCCTTTTCAGAACGCAGGTACCCGTAGGCATAATTACCGTTGACCGCAATGGTCACACTCTTCAAACCGGCTTCTTCGCCGTCGGTTCGATCAAGGATCTCAGCCTGATACCCGCGTTCCTCTGCCCAGCGCAAATACATCCGTTCCAGCATGGCCGCCCAATCTTGTGAATCGGTGCCGCCTGCGCCGGCGTGAATGGCAAGCAGCGCATTTCCGCTGTCGTACGGACCGGAGAGCATCGTGGTGAATGCCCGCTTGTTTAGGTCCGATTCAAGGGCAGCCGTTTCCGTTTCAAGGTCGCTGCGCAGTGACTCATCGTCCATCCGCGCCAACTCGATCAGATCATGTAAATGGGAGCGGAATTTACGCCAGGAGTCCACCTGCTCGCGCAAACCCGATACCGTTTTCATCGTGAGTTTGGCCGCAGTGGAATCGTTCCAAAGATCTGGCCTTTCAATTTCTTTTTCGAGTTCCGCTAACTTTGCTTCCTTGCCTGCGAAGTCAAAGACGCTCCAGGAGTTGAGTGGTCAGATCTTGCGCATGGTTCAAACGATCGAGTAAGTCTTGCATGGTTCCTCCAGGAGATAAATTTCAAATCCGGTTCATTATTGAGATGCCAGATAGCTCTATCCGGCACAGACGCACAAGAAACTACTAGATGGGCAGGCTCCGCGATTCTCATTCTAAAAAAACCGTGCAAATCCGTCGCGTCCGCGCCATCCGTGTCCTATTCTTCGCGGTGCTTATGAGTGTCATGGTGATTCGACCTACCGACCCAAAATTCCATCCACAAAGGCATCCGCGTCGAATGGCTGCAAATCCTCAAGCTTCTCACCAAGCCCGGCAAACAAAATGGGAAGGTCCAGTTCCCGTTGTATGGCAAAGGCCATACCACCGCGGGCCGAAGAATCTAATTTCGCCAGGATCACCCCGCTGACATTAACCGCTTGTTTGAAGGCGCGGGCCTGCTGCAGCGCATTTTGTCCGGTAGTGGCATCCAAGACCAGCCAGACGGCGTGCGGTGCGCCTATCATGGCCTTTCCAACTACACGATACACCTTCTTCAACTCTTCCATTAAATTGAAGCGCGTATGCAATCGGCCGGCCGTATCTATCAGGATAATGTCTGTTTTTCGAGCGATTCCTGCCTGAACGGCATTGTACGCCACCGCGCCCGGGTCGCTTTCAGCAGCGCCCGCGACAACCTCAACTTTGAGCCGTTCACCCCAAACCTGAAGCTGATCTACCGCCGCGGCCCGGAACGTATCGGCCGCGCCGAAAAGAACCGTCTTTCCCTGATCGATAAATCGCCGGCCAAGCTTGGCGATGGTCGTGGTTTTACCGGAACCATTCACGCCGACAATAAGGATTACTGTCGGAGCGCCCGGCTTCACCGGCCAATCCGGGGCTGGCGGTGTGATCAATCTTTCCCGTAGCTCCACTCGCAGGGCAGAGTAGAGCTCCTCGGCGCGGATTAGGCCCTGCTCGCGAACAGAAGCTTTTAACGCCGAAATCACTTCGCCGGTAGTCTCTATGCCCATATCAGCCTGGATCAAAAGTGCTTCGAGTTCATCCCAGGTATTCTGTTTGATCTCCGTGGTCCCCAGCAAACCTGCCAGTTGACCAAAGGCGCTTTTGCTGGTCTTTGATAATCCCTCACGCCAGCGCGAAATGAGGTCAGCCATTATATCCTTCTCAATGTCCCTTGATGGATCTGGGGATTGAAGCCTGATCCGATAAGAAATTATGTCGATATTTCAGATTCTGACAAAAGCCGGCCAATTAAATGGGGCTCTTTTCGACTATAAGGCGGGATTATATCATGCAGGTAAATGCTCACCCTCTTTGCAAGCCTAAGGCTCGGGCGCACTTTACGAAGCATTCAGCGCTGTTCTTCACGAAAACGGCTAGGCTGAAACTCGAGGCTGGTATAGGGCAAATTGTCATTTGGCCGCCTGCCCGGCCAAAGGCCGAATGTAGCCTGCTGCTGGAGGATCCAGTGGGCTCAATTTTGCCCCACAGCCCGGAGACTTCGGACCTCGTGCTTTCCCTTCCCAATCACCTGATTGCCTGATCCCCAATTACCTATTTTTTTTCGAAGGCCCGGGTGCTGGTGCTATACACTCCGTGATCAACATGCTTTTAGCGCGCCTCGGCCTTACCGCAGGAAATGCCCACGCACGTTTTATGATATACTCTTTGCGCTTTTGATAAAGTAGACGGATTATGCTGCCCAAAAGGATGTAGAAGTATGTTAGAAGAACCTATTCATGTGACAGATTCGGCTTTTGAACAGACCGTGCTGAAATCGCCTATACCCGTGATTGTGGATTTTTGGGCGCCTTGGTGCGGCCCCTGTAAGATGGTTGCACCGATCCTCGAAAAACTTGCCAGGGAATATTCTGGCAAGCTGGTGGTCGCCAAAGTGAATACGGATGAGAATCCCGAGTGGGCCGGCAAGTATGGCGTGCAGGGTATTCCCACTATGCTCTTCGTATCGGGAGGCAAGATCGTTCACCGTCAGGTGGGCGCCCTCCCCGAACGCATGCTTCGCGATGCGGTCTCGCAATTCATGGAGGTTATAGCCTCCACCTAGGAAAGACATGAAAAGGGTTGTTCTCGCAGGCATTGTGGCTCTTGCCTCAGGCGCAATACTGGCAGCATGTTTGCCACCGTTGCCTGGCCCGACCAAGTCCAAACCTTCCTCGCCAACACCTCTGCCGGTACCAAGGGCTTCCCCGGAAGCTGCGACTGCGACAATCTCAACTTTATTCATTGAAGCCTCGTCAACTCCAACGCTGTTTCCCACTGACACCTTTACACCCGATTCCAAGTTTTACATCCACCCTCGTCAGCACGGAAACGGGAACGGGAACAGAAGCACCCTTACTGGTGAATGCCATTCTCGTAACGGATACGGCTACACCCGCCGGCTCCGTTAGCATTGACAAATTACCGCCCAACACCGTTTACAAGCCAGTCCGCATCCAGAACCGTTCCGGCGCAAAAGTGGATATTACCCTGCAGTGCACCACCAGGAAGGGTTTGCAGACTTTTCTGGAATACAATAATGTCAGGAACGTTTTCGCCCGGCTCCCGGAAGGAAATTACGTTTATGTGGTATACGCTGGAGGCAGGCAGATTGGTCGGCGGTTTTCCATTTTTGGCCGCTCCCAAAATTAGTCATCACCGTATATAGGGACAGAGTAGTAATCCAGTAGAAGAAACGGAGAAAGTGAAAAATGAAGCAAATTCTTTTTGTTGCAGCCGCCCTGATCCTGCTCTTGAGCAGCGCCTGCGCCCAGGCAACCCCGACTGTTGATCCGTCGCAGATCCAGGCCTCAGCCGTTGCTGCTGCCAATACCATGGTGGCCATGACTCAGGCTGCGCTACCCACCGCGACCGAGGTCCCACCTACACCGCTTCCCAGCCCCACTGAGCTACCCAGCCCTACACTCGAAGCATTAGGCACTCCAATAGCCACCCTGGATCTAACCTTTCCTACCGCATCGCTCCCCACTGCTGCCTCGGGGAGTACGGGCAGCGATCCTTGCGCCCCGGATGCTCCCTATAAGCCCATGGATCCCGGCGCCGCGGGCCCCGTGATCAGGAATTTGTTGATCGTCAATGAGACGAACGGCTCTATTATCCTCTCCCTGTATTTGAATAAAACACCTTTCGGAGAATGTGGTGGTCGCTCTTTCAATATCGGTCCTCATGGGAACGCGAATGTCTTTGATGCGAAGATCGGTTGCTACGATGCAGGCGCTTATATCACTGGAAAGACGACCTCCAAGTCTTTTGGCAGCTTCTGCATAAAGGACAATACCCATAAGTGGTCGATTCAGGTTGGTACCGACGTCATTCGTTTGGTTGGGCCGTGATCGAAGGATATCGAATTACGGTCCCGTTGATGTTTCGGTATGCTATTCACAGCCTTTTGAAAAGTATCCGAAAAATCTGCGGATGGATTTGCATATCTTGGATGTTTCAGATAAAAGCTAAGAATAAGCCGGATGAGGTTTCACCCACCTCATCCGGCTTATTGATTCTAATGTTTTTCGGGGTCTATTCTTTAAGACGAAGACGTTGGATCTTCGCCCCTAGTGACTTTAACTTTCCCTCCACGTTTTCATAACCGCGGTCTATTTGGCTGATGTTCCGTATCTTGGATGATCCCTTGGCCGCCAGGGCAGCCAGTAAAAGCGCCATGCCTGCACGGATATCGGGACTCTCGAGTTTTTCACTGTACAACTGGGTTCGGCCTTGCACCACGCACCGGTACGGATCGCACAAGATGATACGTGCTCCCATGCTCACCAGCTTATCGGTGAAGTACATACGGCCCGAATACATCCAGTCATGGAACAACACCGAACCGGAGGCTTGGGTGGCAACCGTGATCGCCACGCTTATCAAGTCCGTCGGATACGCCGGCCACACATTTGTTTTGATCTCCGGAATGGCGCCGTCCAGGTCCGGAACCACCACCAGCGGTTGGTCGGGTGCGACTATGAGGTCGTCCCCTTCCACCTGCCATTGCATTCCAATTCGACGAAATGCCTGTGTGATCATCTCCAAATAACTTACCCCGGCATTCTTGATCCGAATTTCACCTCCGGTTACGGCTGCTGCTCCGGCAAAACTTATCACCTCGAGATAATCGGGGCCGATCGTGAACTCTCCACCATGGAGTCTGGGGACGCCCATGATGTGCAGGGTATTTGAACCGATATCACTGATTTTTGCTCCCAGGCTGTTTAGGAAGTGACACAGCTCCTGCACGTGAGGCTCGGAAGCCGCGTTGTGAATGATCGTTTCTCCCTTGGCAGTCACAGCGGCCATCACGATATTTTCAGTTGCGGTGACACTCGCTTCGTCCAGCAACAATTCAGCGCCTTTAAGTCCCGAGGAGCGAAAATCAAAGATCCGCTCATAGGTTACTTCAGCTCCCAGGGCTTGTAAGGCCAGGATATGCGTATCGAGGCGGCGGCGTCCGATCACGTCCCCACCCGGAGGCGGTAGGAGCAAATTACCACACCGCGCGGTAACCGGGCCGGCCAGCAAAATGGAGGCTCTGATCCGCCGGCATAGATCGGGGTCGAGGTCCGCCGGCCTCACAGACCGGGCGCTGATGCGCCATGCGTTCGTACCCAGATTCTCGAATTGAACGCCAAGGCTTTCAATCAAACGCCGCATGTCGAGGACGTCCCGGATTTGGGGTACGTTTCGAAGCACAACCGGTTCATCGGTCAAAATACAGGCGGCCAGCAGTGGCAGTGCGGCATTCTTGTTTCCAGAAGGCGTTATTTCGCCTCGCAGCGGAACGCCTCCTTCGATAATGAACTCATCCATCTTTCTATCTCCCGGGAAAGTTTCAGCTAACGAAGCTTCGCTCCTGCTCTGTAACGGCATCTCCAAGCTTCAGAAGCCCAAAGATTGTAAGTCAGTTTAATTGATTCGCCAAGCAACCCCCCTGGAGCCCTCCTCTGGCTGTATTCCGCTATCTTCTTTGCTTTGCCTTTCCTCTTTTATCTCTTACCCTCTCTCCTTCTTTCACTTTCTCACTTTCTCACTTTCTCACTTTCCACTCTCTACTCTCTACTTTCTACTCTCCATTATCTACTCTTCAATTTTAACCTTCCACTCTTCAACCTTGAACCTTCAACCTTGAACTTTCAAACTTTGCACTATAATTCGCCTCATGGGAATTGTATTGGCTATCATCGTCCTGGGCCTGTTGGGTGGCTATCTCGTTAATTATCTCGCGGATGTCCTGCCCGGAACTCGAAGACTCGGTCAACCGGCTTGTTGGAATTGCAATTCTGAAATTTCCTGGATCGATTATCTGCTCCTAAAGAAATGCAAGACCTGTGGTAAACCTAGGTCTTGGCGGACTTATGCTGTCCTCGTATTAATTCCCGCCATAATGGTTTACCTGAGAATCCTTCCCCCTCGACAACTGGAATTACCCCTGGCTTTTATCTTGCTGATCTATTTGGCGTTGATAGCGGTCATAGACATAGAATATCGGCTCATCTTGCACATGACGAGCATCGCCGGCGGCCTGATCGGTTTAGGGATCGGGATTCATCTGCATGGCGTTCTCCCCACCCTGATCGGTGGAGCGGCTGGATATGGCGTTATGTTGGCATTGTATTATTTGGGTGAGCTGTTTGTGCGCTATATGTCCAAAAGACGGAATGAAACTACCGAAGAAGTAGCCCTTGGTTTTGGAGACGTGAACCTGGCGGGCATTACAGGCCTCTTGCTCGGCTGGCCTGTAATTATCCTGGGATTGCTCTTCACAATTTTGGCCGGCGGCCTGGTCAGTCTCTTGATCGTCGTGGTTATGCTCCTTCGTCGCCAATATAAGGCGTTCTTTGCAATTCCATACGGTCCTTTTATGATTTTGAGCATTCTAGTCCTGCTCTTCCGCCCTAAATAGGTGCGGCCATTAATTAGGATTACCCCTGAACGTCTTGCCCGCGGTTTGTCCTTTCCGCCTCCTCGATATTTCCCCGCCCACTCATTTCCGTGTTTCCTTGTCTCCGGTTTTCCCTCTTTCCCAATCTCCGTTTATCTCTGGACATCTCTGTTCAGCTCCGGTTATCTCTTCCTCTTTCCCTGTCTACGTGTCTCCTTCGTTTACGTGTTTATCTTCCCCGTGGTTCCATCACTCACTTCTCGTCCGGCGGCCGCAGCGGCCCGGTGCCCAACCGGTAACCAAAACCGCGCACAGTTAATAGTAGGGACGGGGTCGACGGATCCTTTTCGATTTTTTTACGCAGCATCAGAATATATCGCCTGACGACCGAGGCATCCTCCTGGCGATAATTCCCCCAAACTTCCTGTATCAGTTCACGCTCACCCGCTACCTCGCCGCGCCGGCGAACAAGGGCTTCCAGCAGTCGGAATTCGGTTGGAGTTAACTCCACCTCCCGGTCATCGATGAAGGCCTGATATTTCTTCATATCCAGTTTGATGTTGCCGTGGATTGCGTAACCGCTGTCGCGGTCCGGCAGGGTTGCCCGCGACAGGACAGCCTGGACGCGAGCTACAAGCTCCGCGAAGCTGAAGGGCTTGGTTACATAATCGTCGATGCCCAGCCGGAAACCGCGCAGTTTGTCGGCCTCGCTGGACTTGGCCGTCACCATCACAATGGGGACTTCGGTCATCTCCCGCAGGCGTGCACAGATTTCCCAGCCGTCCATGCCGGGCATCATCACATCCAGCAAGACCAGGTCAGGTCGTTCGTTGTAAGCGAGCTTCAAACCCAGAGTGCCGTTAGGGGCGGAAAAAACCTCGTAGCCCGCCTCTTGGAAAAATTGGCTCAACAGGTCCAGCAGCGTGGGATCGTCATCGATCAAGAGGATCTTGTTTTTCATTCTCGTATACTCAAATAGAGAAAAAAGCGTGCTCCCCCATCCTTCGGGGCTTCAAAATGAAGTTCGCTGTTCATGGCGCGCAGTAGATGCTGGGATAGGTAAAGGCCAAGTCCATAGCCATAAACGGACTGCGAATCTTTCGCCTCCAGTCTCTGAAAGCGCTCGAAGAGCAAGTTTTGCTTCTCGGTTGGGATACCCGGCCCAAAATCCCTGACCTCCACCCGAACCTTATCGCCTTCCACCTGTGCACAGATCCTTACCTTGCTCTGCGGCGCATACTTTAAGGCATTATCGATCAAGTGGGCGAATACGCTTCGTAATGCATTTTCATCGGCAATAACAAAAGGTAGGTCTTCGGGAACGTCTACCTCGATCCGCTCAAATTCCGGTAGGTTATGCCAGCTGCTGCGCACTTCGTTTACGATCGCGGGTAGCGCCAGTTTTATCGGGTGTAGGACAAACTTCCCGGCTTCCATCGCTGAGACGTTCAAGATATTTTCAACAAAGCGTGTCAACCGTTGGATTTCAGCCTGTATCAATACTAGAGTCTTCTGGTCGCTGGTGTCATGTTCTCGGCTAAGCAGCAGCTCGAGGCCGCCCCCCAAATTCGTCAGCGGCGCTCTCAATTCGTGAGATACCATCGACACAAAATCGCTCTTGATCTGGTCCAGGTCCTGCAAGACCCTGTTTTGTTCCTCCAGTTGGCGATATGCCTGCTGCAGCGTGCTTGTCCGCTCTTCAACTTTTTGCTCCAACTGGGTATTCAGGTCTTCCAGTCTTTTATACACGGTCTGCAGTTCGTCATAGGCATGCTGGATTGCGTCGCGTTGCTGCTTCTGTTCGCTTAGGTCATGTGCTACGCCGGCGATAAGCTTCCTGCGGGTTTCAGTTTCAATCGGACTGAGTGAGAGCAGGTGGAGGGTTCCACCTCTCTTCAAGGAGGCATTTAATATCTGGTCGGCCTTGACTGCCTGCCCCACTTCTGTTGCCGAGAGTCCTTCGAAGATCTCGAATAATGAATGACCGATCACGTCGTTCTCTTCGGACATACCCATAAGAGCTGCACAGGCCGGGTTACCCAACAGGATCTTCCCGGCCGGGTCGCAGATAAAACTCGGATCGGCCAGGTTCTTGAACAACTGCCAGTATTGATTTAGCTCCGCCTCCCCTGCCCTGATTCCCAGACGGACGATAACCATGGCCCCCAGAATGGCGCTCATTAACAACCCAAACACAGAGAATCTGCCGTTCAGTTGCCAACTGGTTAGTACATACCATACCAGCACCAACACCAGCGCGATCGGCAGCACCTTCTGGAATTGAATTCCCAGATCGATTCTGCTGGTACGAAAGGCGCGGGAAGGTATGGATGGAGCCGATGCATTGTTCTTCAGGCTTCGCTTATGTTCCGCCTCGCCCGTTCGCGTTTCCTTTTCAAGCACCGCGCCTAACCCGATCAGCAGTGACCCGCAAACCCATCCAAGGCTGACGAAACTCCCCGCCCGATAATTCCCTATGAGAACAAGGGAGCTGTGTAAGTAATCAGAGATTAGATATGCACTCCAGGCCGCTCCAAGGAATCTCCCGGTTAGGCGCGGGACCCAATTAGCCAGGGAAAGATTGGCTAAAAGGATTAACAGGATGCAATCTGCGATGGGGTAACCGGCAACCACCAGGGAATCGAGTCGGTTCTGCGCTGTGCCGATCAACGGAGGAAGCAATATCAGAAACCCCAAAGTTAAGACCACGCCGCACGAAATGATCGCATCCAGGATGAACCGGAAGCGGGTTGGAGCGTGCCTGCTCTTGAACGGGAATAGGAGCAGGGCATAGCCAGCCAGGACGCAGGCTGCTAAATTGACAATATTTGCCGCGGTGGTGATGGTTGTAAATCCCTCGATCAGGGGCTGGGTATAGTCCATGAGAAAAGCACCGGCTAGCCAGGCCAGTTGTGCAAACCCCAATATCAACCACGGCCGCCGCACGGGTTCGGGCATGCCCGGTATCGAGATAAAGATCAACAGCGCAGCAGTTGCCGAAGCCGTCAGGATCGCCAGGTTCTCGGCAAACATCCGAGCCGGTGCCTCTGCCGGGATGACCGTCAGTATGAGGATGTATATGAGTACGAAGATCAAGGATTCAAAGAGAATCCCTCTCCGGCGAATAGGTTGTGGAAAAAGTCTCGCCAACAATTGGCCCAAGTCTGGCTCCCTGGTTTACACGCTTCCAAAGTGGAATTATAACCATATCCTGAAGATACAAGACTTAACCTGAATAAATAAGCCGGACCCCTTCCTAGGCCAGAGCTACCCCCCAGGGAAACGGCGGGATCGCACAAAGAAGCCAAAAAATACTTTGCCGATTTGTCAGACATAATTGCTTGACTTAATCAACTTGTAAAATATAATCCTTTTGTATCCTCTCTACATTGGCCACCTTTAAATGATGATGATTAGGGGAATATATTCTTGGATCTTATGAATCACACAGCCGATTTAAACGTGCAGCCTCCACAGAAATCCCCCGAAACAATAGCCTATCCTAAAGTTTATTTGCTGCTTCTCGGTCTCGCGTTTGCATCTGCGGGGCAGGCCGTGTTTCTCATGATTGAACCTGAGAGTCCGGCCAACACAGTCCTGCAGGTATTTGCCGGCGCTTTGCTTGTAGCCGGTGCCATCCTGTTTGGGGTTTCTACCTTCCGGCACCAATTCGATCATGCCCGGCTGGAATTGCCGCCGCAGGATGCTGCTCCGTTCCGCTTTATTAGGCCTGATCGCTTTACCCGTCTCTGGTTGTTGATTGCCGCCTGCCTGGCTCTTGCTGCCATCTTCCTCTTCGGCACACGCGGCGAAACCCCGCTTATAGTATTCCTGTGGCTGGCTGGCATCCTGGCGCTGTTCGCCTCACAGCTGCACCTTAGAAATCTCGTATTTCCCCACGTGGATAAAGCGGAACGCCTGCGCTGGATCGGGCTTGCCATTCTCTTAGGGGTCGCCCTTGTCACACGGGTTTATCACCTGACTACCCTGCCTTATGAGGTCGACGCTGATTTCGCCCATGTCGGATTGGAAGCGCGTGCTCTGGTAACCGGACAACAGAAGCATTTATTCGCCTTCGGTTGGGCTGCCATCCCTTTCCTCGGTTATTCTCCCGCAGCGTTCAGCATGCTGCTGTTCGGAACCGGCCTGGCCGGTTTGAATATGTCGGGGGTCGTGGAAGGCTTATTCCTTATTATCGGTGTCTACCTCTTGGGCCGTGACCTATTCCAGCCGCGCCTCGGCCTCCTCGCCGCAGCCCTGCTGACCATCTCCTATACCGACCTGGCCGCCAGCCGTCAATCCGTTTACATCGATTCCGTTGTCTTTGTCGTCTTCGCCATCTATTTCCTGCTCTTGGGCTTGCGCCAGAACCGTGGCTGGGCTGTCGTTGCCAGCGGCCTGCTTTCCGCCTTCTGCCTGCTGTTGTATTACTCCGCTCGACTCGTGTTTCCCATTATCGCGATTGTCCTGCTCTTCCTAATCGTTTTCCACCGGGGTTGGCTCAAGCCGCGCTGGGGTCTTGTTCTATTGTGGGGTTTGTCGATCCTGGTGACCCTCGGCCCGATGCTTTGGGCCTTCGCTCAAACTCCATTTGCCTTTGTAGAACGCACCAATCAGGTTTTCTTCCTTACACCCAGGAACATACAGCTTACCGAGGGTGCGTTCCATGTAAATACGCTTCCTGCCATGTTGCTCGAGCAGGCGCACCGCACCGCGCTTATGTTTTACTATTTCCCCGATAAAGGCACACAATTCGCCCTCCAACTCCCGTTTCTCGATCCGTTCACCGCTGTGCTGTTCACCCTCGGTCTTGGCTATGCCCTCTTCCATTGGCGCCGCCTGGGAAGCCTGCTGTTGTTGTCCTGGGTCGGCTTGGGACTTGTGATCGGTTGTTTCCTTACGGTCAATCCACCTTACTGGCCTCGCCTGATAATCCTCCTCCCGCCTTGCGTACTGCTGGCATCCATTGCTCTTGATCAGCTCTATGATCTCCTCCATCGCTTCTTCATGGGACTGAAGAGCAAGTTGGCGCCCACCGCAGCCTTGGCCGTGATCCTGGTACTGGTCGTAAGCATGATGACGGCCGATGCACCTCTGTGGCTGCGCCTCGTGATCCTATTCCCGCCCGTTGTGCTCCTGGCAGTTGTTGCTCTTGATCTTCTCTACCAACTCTTTCATCACAGTTTTCTTGGCATTGAGGCCCGGCTGGCGCCCGTTATATCATTGGCACTTGTGCTCTTGCTTGCTGGTCTGGGTTGGCACAATTGGAATCTCTACGTTTCTGCAACTGCCTCCACAGCCGCTCCTCGGGTTATCATCGCCCGTTACCTGGCCGAACAACCGGCAGCCACTCACGCACACCTCGTTTCCTCTTATTACGGATTTCAGGATGTTGAGTTTGCTTTCCTTGCACCTGGGCGTCTGGTGGACAATCTCACGCCCCAGCAGGTGGAGTCTGGGGGAGTGCCTCCGGGCTCAACCAGGATGCTGATTTTGGGTGCAGAGCAGCAGGCGGCGGTCGAGCGTTTGCAGGAACTCTACCCCGGGGCAGCCGTCGAGACTCACGCAGGCAGCACGCCTCACGAGATCGCCTTCTATGTTGTCCATCTCCCCTAAGGATGCCGCCAGAGACCGCATGGGGATTGTGGCAGCCTCCGCCGGGCGGCATCCTGAAACCGAAGCATCAACTTTGCTTATTTGTTAGACACAATTGCTTGACTTAATCAACTTGTAAAATATAATATTTTTCATACTCCCCGGTCTTGACCCGCAATCGAATGATCGCGACGATAGTGACTGTACTTGGCGAGCCTTATGAATGAAACGGGTGAACTTCAGACAAAACCATTGACACAGGGTCGGGTTGGACCAATATCTTCCCGTACCGAATGGCTGATTCTGTGTCTTTTGGTCCTGGCCGCTTTCTTCATCAGGTTCTATCGTTTGGGTAGCTTTCCAGACACCGTATTGGCAGACGAGGCTGATAACGTCAAATCGGCCGCACTGATCCTTTACGGACACCCCCCCGATAATGGTTTCTTTGGTGTGGATTGGACGGATCAGCCGGCCTTGAGCGCATATAAGGAAGCTGGTTTCTTGGCAATCTTTGGCTTCAATGTGATGGCTCTGCGGCTGCCAAGTGCCGTGATAAGCGCCCTCGCTCTGATCCCGTTCTATTGGCTGCTTCGTCGCCAACTGTCGTCATTATCTTCATTCCTGGCCTCCATATTGCTTGCCACAGACGTATGGTTCCTTAACTTCTCGCGCAGCGGCTGGAATTGTATAGATATTGGCTTCTACATGTTGATGGCGATGCTCTTCTTGTTGCTGGCCCTGCGTTCCATCGCCTCGACGGTTGGCAAACCCTGGTGGGCCTGGGTTAATTTTGCTGCCTGTGGTTTATTTTGCGCGCTGGGATTGTATGGCTATCCGGCCGGTAGGGGCATCAGCTTGGCGGTAGCCGTTTTTTTTCCGGTTGCGGTGATCTTTTATCGCAAACAATTTAAGAGATTGCTGCTTGGTTATGTAATTCTCTTTGTTGTGGAGGCGGCGGCTTTTGCTCCTGAGGGGCTTTATGCTCTTGCACATTGGGAGCTATTCACTGGCCGCACCAACGTTGTGCTGATTTTTAATGATCCGCGCTTTAAGACAGATCCCGTCGGCACCATGCTGAATCAGTTAAGCAATAATCTCCAGGGTCCCTGGAATGGCAACGTTAACAACACCCCTCAATACTCTCCGGGGGGCCAGCCACAATTAGACGGGTTCACCGGCCTTTTGGCGTTGATCGGAATGATCTTGACCGTCGTGGATGGCAAAACGCGCAGGCGTCCTGAAACCTGGCTCTGGTGGCTCATGCTGCTATCAGGATGGGCGCTCACCCAGTTGACAACTGCTGATACTCCCAACGGGGCCCGCGGCATTGGCTACATGCCGACCCTCGTTTATTTTGCGGGAGTAGGCCTCGAAATGTTTGTTGCGGATTTCGGTCAGCTGGCCGGGAATAGAAAATGGCCGGTTTCATCGATTAGGTTGGCTGGCGCGCTCCTGGCTTTGGTCGTCTTGGTTGCCGGCTACGCCAACGTTAGGCATTATGTAGATTGGCAGAACGATCCTCAGACACGCGGGGCGCGTTATTTATATATCACTACACGGGAGTTCCCCCACTGGGCAGCAGACTTGGAAGATAGGATTAAGAGGAACCTCGATACCCTCAATGTAGGAGTTTGGCGTGCGATGTACCCTATTGCAGACGTGTCTCATCCCGAGTACACCTACCCGTGAACAACCGCCCGATGGGGTCTTTCTTCCTTGAAATGCCTCGCCCTATTGCTGATTCCGACAATGCGTTGAACTATTTTGAAAACCGGGCAAAGCGCGGGCATGCCCGTTCGAAAAAAACAAGCACCGCTGTTTAGTTCCCTTGAGGTCAGGACCGCAAGGAAGGGTTATGAGAAGAATTGGTCTGAGCACTCTACATTTAATGCTTCCCACGACGAAGGGTTTGCAAAAAAACTTCGGCGGAGTTGGCGTCATTCTTCGTCCGGCGCTGATTGCAGTGGCCGCCGGTGCAGCCTCATATCTGTTCATTGCGGCGCTCGCCCTCGAAGACAAGCTGGGGCATCGGACTCTCGAGCTTGCCTCAGGCCCCATCCTGGTGTTGCGAGCCATTGGGCATTTGATGGAGGTTCTTTGGAAGGGGTTCGTGATCCCTTCCGTGCCCTTGGTACTCACGGCAGCTCTAATCGTTGCAGCTAGATATCTTTTGATTTTGTTCGGCAAAAATCTCATCCACATCCGCAAAAGGGATTTTGCGCTGGCGGAAATCCTGGGGCTGTTGGCAGCCGGCCTGTTTTGTGCAGTTTACGAAAATCCCATTTTGGCAGCCCTGACGGGTCTGCTTGCCGGGCTTATCTTGCTGGCCCTTGCCCCGCAGGATGCCGGACAAAAAGAAAACGTCAACAAGTTCTTGTTTCTGATTCCCCTTGTCCTGGGTCTGGTTCTGCGGTTTTATGCCCTCGCTCAGGTTCCAAACGGATATGCCCAGCATGCTGCTATTCTCGATACCGAGATAACCCTTCCATTATTAGAAACCCTCTCTTCTTCTCTTGTGGCCCATCATCTCCAGCCGTTCTTCGGTATGGTTGGCGATCTGTTGCTGCACGAGCAATCCGGGGCCCTGCCTGTTGTGGAAGCGCTCGGTTTCAAGATATTTGGCGTGTCACTTACCGTGACACGGCTGATCTCGGCCGCGCTTGGTACCTTGACTCTCTACATCGCGTATCGTCTCGGAGAAGAGTTGGGAGATCGCCGCCTGGGCCTGATCTTCTCATTTCTCCTGGCCGCCTCACCCTGGCATGTGACCATTTCTCGATACGCTACCGCAGAGCACGTCTTGTCTCCACTCCAATTTCTGCTTAGTATGTTTTTTGTTGTCCGGGCAGCCAATCACGGCCGGATCATGGACGCACTATTGGCAGCGTTCTTTACTGCCTTGGGCTGGTTCATTTACGCCACGAGTCTCGTTGTCCCGTTCATTGCAGCGCTTTTCCTGCTCTATCGGGCGTTTGTCCAACCCCGGATGATCCTTATCAAGTGGCTGCCTATCGTGCTTGGCTTGGGTTTTTTCGCTCTGTTGAGCTACATGCCGGTCAGCCAGATTTTTCCTTTGGGCATCCTCGGGCCCGACCTGAGGACTGGACATTTGGACGCCGCCCCTCTTCTTTCACATTGGCCCGATCGGTGGCAGATGGCTAAATCTGAGCTCAATCAGCTCTTCATGAAGGCTGACGATCCCTGGTTCTCAACGCCTGGTCCTGGGCTGGGTGCCTTTCACGTGGCACTGCTCGTGCCAGGCCTGATCCTCGCCGCCAACGCTTTACGCACACCCCGGCATCGCGACTTTGGTGTCCTTATTCTGCTCGGGGTGCCTCTTGCCGCGAGTTCCAGCGGTTTTCGCTTCCGACCCTTCGTTTCGGCGTCTCATTCTGGTAACGACCCTCATCGCGCTCGCCGCGGCCTACGTACTGGTGCAATTACTTGATACGGCCCAGGCCGGAGGTGTACCGCGCAAGATTATAATATTGAGCGTGTGTGTGGTTGCGGTTGCCGTCGCTTCTTCAGGTACTTTTGTATATTTTGACCGGGTTTCCGCTGGGGAAGAAGTGGGCAACGCTTGGTTTCGCTCGCTGGGGACAGTCGTCGGCGATCACCTTGGCAAGGAGCCCTTATTAGTGGTTTCCCCCGGTCTGGACGACACTTTCAACCTCAATTGGTATCTCAAGTTGATGAACTATGATGCGCTTGTATCAGCACAAGAGCGCGGCATCCCGCAGGGGAGCCTCTTCGCGGTTACTTTCTGCGGTGATAACGTGGATACAGGCAAACACAGATCGCCTGAGTCAACGCCTCGCCTTCTCGTCCTGCCTGATTTCATACTCGCTCTGCCCGAGCCGTGCGGCCCCGGATATCTGGCCCGCCTGATCGCACAGAATCCGGGTAGCACCGTATTGATCGTCACGCCTCCTCCACTACCTGCCGACCTCGCCCCCGCCCAGCCATGAACACAGATGCGCAGGTAAATCAGGCCGCCCACATCGGCGCGATACAGCACACCCGCGAACCGTCTGCCACCGATCTTCTCACTCGTCAGCGTTTATTGCTGCTCGGCGGGTCGCTCGCCATCGGGGCGGTTGCCATCTATTTGCTTCGTCGACCTTGGGCCCAACAGGAATTCTGGCCGTGGCTGGTGCTCTTGGCAGCTATGTTCACAGGGGCTTATGGCCTGCAAGGGCTTCAACTCTGGCTGCCTGGGCAGCCGGTGTTTCCTAAACTTGCAGCCTTCCCTAAACCCCGTTTACGTTTGTTCGGGATGATCTATATGCTGGGCGCTCTTGCCCTAACGGGCATTATTGTCCAGCGTCTTTGGCCTGACTACACGCAGTGGACGGGCACCCCCTTGCTTTGGATAACGGCTTTGGTTTTGATCCTGATCGGTGCATTGTCTGTGGGTGCAGTCGGCAAGGCATCTCCAAGGGCTGCCACGGGGCTGACGCTATGGCAGGATTCTCGCCGTAACCGCTGGTTGGAGTTTGGTGCCTTCGTCCTCATACTGATCCTTGCCATTTTTCTGCGCACTTATCGCTTGGATACGATACCGCCCGGCATTTATGTCGACGAAACCAATGGCGGCCTTGACGCACTCCATATCCTTGAGGGAAACGGCGTCTCACCCTTCGCTACAGGCTGGTACGAGACCCCCAACGGTTACCTCTATTATATGGCCGCCATTTTCAAGCTGCTCGGAGCCACATGGATGGGTCTAAAGGTAGCGTCTCTCATCCCGGCCATACTTACGATTCCGGCCGTCTATCTTCTGGCCAGGCAGCTTTTCGGCCCCCTCACCGGTCTATGCGCAATGTTGTTAATGGCAGTCAGCCGCTGGGACCTCAGCTTTAGCCGTTGGGGCTGGAATGAAACCGCTCCACCCCTCTTTCAGGTCTTGTCTTTTTATTTCTTGATCCGCGGCCTTCGCGAGCGACGCGCCCTCGATTACACGCTTAGCGGCCTCTTGGCCGGTCTTTCGGTATATACCTATTTGAGCGCCAGGCTCGCTATCCTGACGTTGATTTTGTATGTTATTTACTGGCTCTTATCCGACCCCTCGGGCTGGCAGGCTTCGTTGAACCGCATCGGCTTGGGGTTGGCGATCCTCTCGGCCGCCGCGATCATTGCGGTAGCCCCGATCATGGTAACTTATCTCACCAATCCCTTTGTCCTTACTAATCGAGTATCTCAAATCAGTGTTTTTCGGGATATTCAGGATCAAGGCAGCATTGCCCCTTTGACAGGCAACATTGGCGATATTCTAAAATTCTTTCACCAGACCGGTGACCTGCAGGGCAAACACAACCTCCCGGGCGAACCGATGACAGATCCAATTACCGGCCTCCTCTTTGCGATCGGAGTGGCTTACGCAATTCTCGCCTGGAGGGACCAGCGGCGGATTCTTTTGCTGCTTTGGCTCGTGCTCGGACTGGCAGGCAGTTTTCTTAGCTCCCACAGTGAATCTCCCCAGTCTTATCGCGCGTTAACAGCTCTACCCGCGGTTGTGATCCTTGCCGCAGATGTGTTGGATCAAATCGCGCGCGCAACCTACAGGTTTCTACAGGAGCATCCCCTTGCGGCTATCTCCGCAAAGCTGCCGGCGCGGGCCTCAGGAGGCCTTGTCCTCATGGCGCTCGCTGGCGCAGCGCTTTGGGAGTCTGGCGTTTATTTTGGTCCTCAGGCTTCATCGCCTGGTGTTAGGAGCGGTTTTAACCCCGTCGAGAACGGCGTTGCCCACGAGACGATCGCTGCCCTCCAGGCCGGAGAGACGGTCTACCTTTCACCTACCTTCTCCGATTTCTCTCCTTTGCGATTCCTTTTGTACGGCGTCTACAAATCTGAGAAAGGGATCAATACTCTCGACAACCCTCCTTATAAAACCATTTTGCCTGAAGTGAATCTGCCGGTCCCTGATGACGGCCATAATGTCCTGATCCTCCTTGACAGCAACTATTGGCCTCTGCGCGACCATATCACCTCCTTCTACCCAAATGCGCAAATGGATCTGGTGCAACTGAGCCCGGATGAGCCGCTCTACATGAGAATAAAGTTGCCAAAGGAGCAGGTTGCGGCCCTCCAGGGATTGAACGAAGTCCTTACCTATGCGGATGGTAGGCAGGAACAGCGGGTTGCATCCCAGGTTCAACTTAGCGCGAGCGACAGGCTATTTAAAGAGGTCACTTGGGACGGCGCCATTCGCTTGGAGCATGGTGGCGATTACTTCTTACAGGGCCAGGGCGGCTTGCAGGTGTTTCTCGATGGCCAGTTGATCGATGGACAACATTATCTGGGGCGGGGCATTTACCGGCTGCGAGTGGTTGCTGACGCCCCGTTCGCGGATAACGCCGGTTTCCTTTGGCAGATACCGGGTGGTGAAACTGTACCTGTGCCTCCCCAGGCTTTGTTTCGCATCACCGGACCTCAGCAGGGCTTACTGGGAACCTATTGGAATAATATGAACTGGGAAGGGGATCCCCTTTTCCGGCAGGTTACCCCCTTCTTGATGCTTGCTTGGCCCGATGAGCAGCCTATCGTGCCGAACGGCGAGTTTAGCGCACAATATACTGGCAGCCTGCACGTGGTCAAGCCTGGCAGCTATCATTTCCGGGTTGAGGCAGACGATGGCGCGCGCCTAACCCTGGACGGTACGGTCCTCGGGGAAGGGCTGACCCCCGGCCAGCCCAACGACTTTGATGCGACACTTGACCTTGCAGCCGGCGACCATCCGATCGAAATCGATTACTTCCAACAAGGCGGCGGTTCGGCCCTTCAGATTCTTCTGGAGTTATAATGATGAACCCCTTACGCCGGTTCCCCCGTCCGCATTGATCCCCGCCCAACCATGAATCAAGATCAGAATCTGAACGGTCCCCTGAAAAGCGCAGCCACCGCGATCGACATACGTATTGAGAGTCTGAGCCTTTGGCTCAAGAGGCTGATGGCTGCCTTCGACCGTCCGCGCATTTTGAACCTGGCAGTGCTGGTTGTTCTGCTTCTTGCTGCCTGGTTCCGGTTCCAGGACCTGAATTGGGACAGCGGCACTCACCTGCATCCTGACGAGCGCTTTCTCAGTACCACTACCAATGACCTCAAGTGGCCCCAGAATCTGGATAATTATTTCGACCCTGGCGCTTCAACTCTCAGCCCCTACAGCCTGCCTGATATGGGACTTTTCGTTTACGGCACCCTGCCGGTCTATATCGTCAAATGGACCGCTATTCTGCTGAATAAGAACAACTACGACGCGATCACCCTGGTCGGCCGTGCAGTCTCAGGCATTTTCGATCTCGGGGCGCTCGCGATCCTCTTCCTGATAGGACGAAGGCTCTATGGCAAGGGGGTCGGTTTATTGGCTGCCATGCTGCTTGCGTTCTCAGTCCTGAATATTCAGCTTTCGCACTTCTACACTGTAGATACCTTCGCCAACCTGTTCATCGTCGCGACCATGTTTTTCTTGTTGCGCGCCGTCGCGGACGGCCGTTGGGTCGATTACGCGCTGACTGGCATAATGTTTGGCCTCGGATTGGCTTCCAAAGTCAGCGTTTTGACCCTGGGCGCGCCGATCCTGGCCGCCATCGGCCTCGATTATTATCGGCGTTCCCGGAACAGTGATGTAAGGTCGGCTTTTGAACCCGTGTTGGTGCGCTTCCTCACCGTCTTGCTGTTTGCAGCTTTCATTTTTCGCGTTGCACAGCCTATAGCCTTCGCCGGCCCCAGCTTCTGGAATTGGTCCATCAATCCGCGTTGGGTGAAGGACATGCTCGATCAGCAGAACACGGTTACCGGGAATACCGATTTGCCCTGGGTCCAGCAGTGGACGGACCGCCCTGCTTCTTTTGCCCTTTATAACATCGTGGTCTGGGGCTTGGGATTGCCGCTCGGGTTGGCCGGCTTCGCCGGTTTCGGATTGGCAGCTTTTGAGCTGGTGTGGCGTAAGAAGTTCGAGCACCTGCTACCCCTGGTCTTTGTGGCAGCTACCCTCATTTATCAGGCCATCACCTTTATCAAGTTTATGCGTTACTTCTTGCCGATCTACCCGTTCCTGGCTTTGTTTGCGGCTTACCTTATTTTCTGGATTTGGCGGAAGGCGGCGGCAACTCAGCTTGTTTCTAAGGTCAAAGCTGAGCCGTCTCCTCTTCAATGGCGGCGGGCCCTGGACCGCATACAATTCACGAAACCCCTGGCCTTGGGTGTGTCGGTGTTGGTGATTGGCGGCGCGCTGCTCTGGGCCTTTGCATTTTCTTCGATCTATAGCCGGCCAAATAGCCGTGTAACTGCCTCTCGCTGGATTTACCAGAACATTCCAGCCGGCTCGACTTTGGCGAACGAGGCCTGGGACGACTGGTTGCCTATTGGTGGTTTGGATGGCAAAGACTCTTATGGTGATGGCGGGCTCTTTAAATCCGTTGAGATGCCCAACTATGACGATGACAACCAGGACAAGCTAAATAAGCTTGTGGACAATCTCACTGCCGCCGATTATGTGGTCCTTTCGAGCAACCGTCTTTACGAATTCGATCCCGCGCCTTCCGATGCGCTATCCAATGACGATTCTCTACTACCAGCTTCTTTTCAGCGGCAAATTGGGTTTTGAACGTATAGCCGAGTTCACTTCCTATCCCACGCTCTTTGGAATTCAGTTTCCTGATCAGGTTGCCGAGGAATCGTTCAGTGTCTATGACCACCCCCGTGTGCAGATCTTCAAGAAGACCTCGGCTTTTAATCCCGACCGGGTGCGTCAATCGCTGGCCCAGGGGTTGAAGGCGCAGGTGGTACGCCTCACGCCCCTGGAGGCCACTGTCGCGCCGAACGGTTTGCTGCTCTCATCGGAGCAGCAGGCCGATTATCAACAGGCCGCGACCTGGTCGAGTGCGGAAGTCAATGAGGACAGTTGGGGCAGTCATCTTCCACCGCTGTCCTGGTTTATCGTGCTTGAACTGATTGGGTTTCTGGCTCTCCCGATCACGCTGTTGGTATTTCGTCGCCTCGCAGATCGCGGTTATATATTTGGGAAAGCCATAGGCCTTCTGCTGGTTGCCTGGGGAGGCTGGCTGCTTGCCAGCCTGCGCCTTGCGCCCTTCACTTGGTGGGCGCTGCTGATAGTCGCGGCCCTCTTGGCTGCGGCTTCCGTTTTGGTTTATCGCGATCATCGCGTTCAGTTTCGAAGGTTTGTCCAAACCCACTGGCGGCTCCTGCTGTTTGAGGAGGGCCTATTCTGGGCCTTCTTCGCGGTCATGCTTGTCATCCGAATGCATAACCCCGATCTTTGGCATCCCTACCTGGGTGGCGAAAAGCCGATGGATCTGGCCTACCTCACCGCCATTGTGCGGACGCCCTACTTTCCATCTTATGACCCATGGTTTGCCGGGGGTTATATCAACTATTATTATTTTGGATTTGTTTTCGTCGCCACACTTATTCATCTTACCGGTATAGTTCCATATATAGCCTATAACCTGGCAGTGCCTACCTTCTTCGCCATGACCGCCCTGGGCAGCTTTTCGATCGTTCTGAACCTTACTGCGGGTTGGCAAAAATCTGGTGGCTCCTCACGCAGGCGCTGGCTGGGCATTGGGAAAACCGCGCTGCTGGCCGCTGTTTGCGGCGCCTTGTTCGTGGTGGTTATCGGAAATCTGGGCCAGGTTAAATTGCTTTGGGACGGCATTCGAGGTCTCAGCTCGATCACTCCCGGTAATGGCAGCACATCCCCCTTGCTGGCGCTGACACAATTTACAGATGGGCTGGGTCAATGGATTGCAGGGAAAAAGCTTCCGATCAATACGGATTGGTGGTATTGGAACGCCACACGCCTTATCCCCAAGGTTGGCGACGAGTTGGGCCCGATCAATGAGATGCCGTCCTTTACCTTCCTGTTTGCAGACCTGCATGCTCACATGATGGGGCTGCCCTATACACTTCTCGCGCTCGCCCTGTCCTTGGTGGTGATCAAAGGCTCGTCGCGCCCCGCTTTGAGCTCGAGTCACAGACCCTGGTGGCGCGACGGGGAGGAAATCCTCTTATTATCGTTTCTGGGTCTGACCACCGGGGTTCTCTGGCCCACAAATACTTGGGATTTTCCAACCTACACCCTCGTCATCGCCATCGCCCTGATGGTAAGGGAATATACGCGCCGTGGTCGGCTCAACTGGCCGGGCGTCTGGGCGGCCGCTTGGCGCACCGGCTTGGTTGTGGCGTGCGGCTGGCTATTCTTCCTTCCCTTCCATCAAAACTCCGCCAGCTCTTATTTTGGGGCCGAGCTATGGACCGGCTCGCGGACCCCCCTTTGGGCGTATCTATTGATCCATGGTTTCTTCTTATTCGTGCTCGTTTCATATCTCATGGTTGAGCTGCTGGTTGGCCATGGTCATAATGCGCTGGTTCGCTCCCTGCGCCTGAATCTCAGGGTTTGGCGCCGTCTGCGGCGTATGCGACCGCCTCTTCGATCGCCTGGCCCTTCCCACTCCGGGCTACCGCCTGGCAGTGAATCTCAGCTGGTTTATCTTCATCTTGCTGCTTTTGGTGCTTCTGATTGATCCCGTTGTCGGTTTGGCTCTGCTCTTGAGTGCCCTGGCTGCCCTTCTGCTGGTTGGCCCGCGCAGTGACCCTCGCCGTAAATTCGTTTTATCGATCATCGGCATTGGCTTCATGCTGACTGCCTTGGTCGAGGTAGTCGTGCTCAAAGGCGATATCAGCCGCATGAACACCGTGTTCAAATTCTACTTTCAGGTCTGGGTGCTTTGGGCCGTTGCCTCAGCCGCGGTCTTGCCCGGATTGGCTGCCAGGTTCAAGACGGAACGCCGCCCTGCAGCTGCTGACGGCGCCGGCGACATGGAGCTTCCAGAAGGATCTGCCTGGACGCCCGAGATCGCCGCCCAATTTGCACATATCCGCCGCGTGCGTACACAGGGAAATGGTTGGGGTGTGCCCTGGTGGTGGGTATTTGGATTGCTCCTGGCCGCCTGTTTCCTCTATCCGCTTACGGCGGTTCCGATGCGCATTAAAGACCGCTTCGATAACAGCACACTCCGTTACCCTCGATGGTACCGAGTATATGAGCACATCCGTCTATTCCGATGATAATCGTCCGGTCGACTTGGCTCCCGATCGGCAGGCTCTTTTCTGGCTTCGACAAAATGTGCACGGCATCCCAACTATCTTGGAAGCCAATACTCCGATTTATCGCTGGGGCTCACGCGTTTCGATCTATACCGGGCTGCCGACGGTCATCGGCTGGGATTGGCATCAGAAACAGCAGCGCTCGGTCCTTCCCGGCGAGCTTATCGATCAACGGATCGATGACGTGAAGACCATCTATAACACCACCGACGTTAACGAGGCGATGCAGTTGATCAATCAATATCAGGTTCGCTACATTTATGTGGGTGCTTTGGAGCGGCTGTACTACGATGCGGCCGGGCTGGCTAAATTCGATCTTCCGGACGATCCCTGGCATCTGGTTTATAGCAACACTCAGGTTAGGATCTACCAGCTCCATTGATCAATCACCTGAAGGGCAGCCGGCGAACAGCTCCTCGGCGGAGACATTTCCCGGTGAATTTGTAATTTGATGAGTAGGGCAAATTGCCGCAATTGATGCCCCTCTCAGGCATTAAGACATAGACAAAGAGGCCGCTAGCGGCCTCTTTGTTTTATTTTATAACAACTCGATCATCCCGGAGAAGTGGGTACCGTTGTCGGCGGCTGATTCGGCGTTGGGGTATTGGTATTCACGGGTACCGGCGTAGAGCTTGGCGTGCGCGTCGGCGTTTTGGTTGGCGTGCTGGTCGGTCCTTGGGTCGGCGTACGAGTTGGCGTCCGCGTCGGTGTGCTCGTAGGCTTGGTAGGTGTCGGCGTTTTCGTAGGCTTGGTAGGTGTCGGTGTATTCGACGGCTTGGTCGGCGTGATCGTCTTTGTAGGCGTGCGCGTCGGCGTCCTGGTAGGCGTGTTCGTCGGTCTAGTGGGCGTGATCGTCGGCGTTTTGGTAGGCGTGTTCGTCGGTTTAGTGGGCGTGATCGTCGGCGTCTTAGTGCCTGTAGGCGTAATGGTCTTGGTGGGCGTGATAGTCGGCGTGCGGGTCGGCGTGTTGGACGGCCCTGCGGTCGCCGTAGTCGTCGGCGTACTCGTCGGCGTATTGGTGCCGGTCGGCGTGATGTGTCGGAGTCTCGGGTCGCGGTGGGTGTATCAGTGCTGGTTGGTGTAACGGTTGATGTCTTGGTCGGGGTGTCGGTATATCCGAGAGGATTGGGGGGCTCGGCTATGGAACGTGAGGTTCGGAAAGTTTCAACCACGCCCTGGCGCCAGGATGCAAGGTGGACCATCGGCCAGATCTGGCTGAGGAAGGGGGTGATCAACGGGTGGTTGAAATCCACCATTACGTAAATATTATCCCCGGGTTCACCGGCGTTTTCCACCGAGTCCCCATGACTATCAACACATCCAGCGTAGGTCGTGCTCGCCATTACTGGAATTGTCCAGGTGTAGTCGGGCGGGCTGGATGGATTTGATTTATGGTCGGAACACAGCGTCAGATGCAGGTAGCCCTTCTCCGCAATCCCGGCAGAAGTATTCTTTAATATGCCAACCTGCCACTGCATCGACGCATCGTGGATGGATTGGATACGTGCATAATCCTGCTCGGCCTGGTAGCTGTCACCCAGGCAGTCTCCCTGATGGTCGTACTGGGGGTCATAATATGGACTGCTGGAATCCCCGAGTACACCTAAGTAAGCATCAGTACAATAGGCATCGTTGTATTGGCCGGTCACCGCGTAACGGATCGTCTGGCGCGAAATATTCTCTATGCTCAGCCAGGCCTGGAACAACAGGGCAAAATCTATGATCCCGAAGATCATGATCAGCAAGATCGGTAGCGCAAGCGCGAATTCCAGCAGGGCCTGGGCTGGGCTTTTGCCTTGCCGCGCGGAGCGGGTTAAGAACGGGTCGGAAAACTTTAAGCTTATACATAGAGGACCCCTTAATGGGTGAGGCGGGTGGAGATGCGGTCAGAGATGGTCTTGAAGACCTGCTGCAGAGCAGCGCCGTTGGGTGCATAGAAATAATCGGTGTTCGCTTGTCCCGCGCCGGTATCTATTTTTCCATCGTCGCCGATGTCGGCTGCATAGTTCAATAGCTGTTCTCCCGCAGAAGCCGGGTTGATTGGGTTGATATGCTGCATATCGGTCCCAAAACCGATGGTGTAAATGAGTGCCTGCTGGCCGAGCGCCACAAAGTCAGCCATATCTCGCGCATAGTCATCCGCATCATAGGTATAGCCGGGGTCGAGCACACCACCGGATTGAATGCCTCCCGTGCCTCCGGCCGGAGCATCCATGCAGGTAGGAAATAAGAATCCGTTGTTCGCATATAAGGCATCATCGAACGGTAGGCAGTGCCGCGTGCCGCTGTTGAAGGTTTTCACACTGGGATCCTGACAGGCGGCGCCGTCCCCATTCGGGCAGTAGTAGGGACTATTGGTATGGTCGGCGCTTCCGTCTGTCAATAGGATCACCACCCACAGTGACTGCTGGCGGAATCCTGCCGGGTTTACGAACTCCTCCCCCGATGAAAGGAAGGCTCCGCCCGTATTGGTGGTTCCGGGGCAGTATTTCGGATCGGTGTTTAGCGGGCATGCAAAGTCAAGAAAAGTTCTTTCGAAATGCATTCCATCCGAAGGTCTGACAAAAGGCCCCTGATAGGGAGCCGTAGCATCCGTTTGGGTAAAACAACCTGCACCGGGGCTGAAGATGTCCTCGCGGCCCGGAGTACCAACCGGAAGTGAGTACCCCTGCCAATGGGGAGGGTTTGTTGTAATCGGTTGCTCGAAGCATTTTGGGTAATTAGGTGCGAGGGTGGATGTTCCATCATTGTTTACATAATTCCGGCATGGGGCTTTCGGGTCGCTGGGGTTCTGCGGAAAAGTTAGGGCGCCTGTAGCATCCAAACAAGTGCCATCCGATAGAGGTCCTGAGGGTGGCGTGTGTGTGGCTGCCGAAGGCGAGACGCCGCTTGCATTGAAAACTCGTAGTTCCGAAATCTCATTGATGATCTTTTGCCGGTAGTTAATAGGAGTGAAGCTCGCCTGCTGGCTAAGATACAGCGGATCATTATAGTAGCCCGTTGGCGTATGGCTCCCGCTGTAGTGTGCAAGCCGGTCAAATGGGATAACGGCGACCCGGTCATATTGGTTGCTGCCGTCTGCCGGGAACAATCCATAAGTTGGGTCCGAAACAAAACTGATCGCTGCCTGCTGTATATCCCTGAATGGCTGACAGTTCGACAAGTCAGTCAGGTTTGGCACATCGTTGCATTCAGCCGGGTCCCTCATCAGGGCGCCAAAACTTGCGTTATGGGTCATTGACTCTGATACGTCGATGGCAAGCACGATATCCAGCGACGCAGCCTCGGACGTTGCCGTTGCGTTAAGTGTAACGCTTCTGATTCCGATGACCGGCAGGAAGGCCAGGTTAACCGTGGAGGTCGCATCAACCTTCACCAACCGGCGCTTGGCCGGCAGGCACTGGGTCGAGTCATACTCCGTGTCGGTGGGGTCGCAAATTAGATGCACCGTGGCGCCGGCCTGGCTTATTTGGTTTAAAGTCAGGTATTCCATGGCGACCGGTTGCAGGTCCGTCCACTCCGGATGTTTTCTATACGCGGCAGCCGCAGCAAGCGCAGCCGCATCGGTTGCCCGCCGCAGTTTACCGTTACCTATAAAGACCAGGCCGGTATCTACTACCAGTCCCACGAACGCAACAAGGCCAATCACGGCAAAGACCACAATGATCAGGACCTGCCCCCTCTGGGATTTCCGCGATCGGTTTCGGCGACTTTGGTTTGTCATTTTATTAATCATAAGTTCCAACCGGCATTCTCATTTGATAAGCTCGTAGCCATTGCATACCAGCAAGTTAAGGGACATAGCAAGGGCCGCTTGGCGGCGCTGCAGTCTTCAACGGCATGATCGCATAAATATAGACCGGCACCGGGTCGGGGAAAAATTGCTCATAAAACGGCGCCTTGAGCGTTTGATTGTAGTTATAGAATATCTCTACTAACAGCGCACTGACTTCGGCAGAGGCAGTCAGCTGGCTTTGGATGGTGGCGGAACTTTGTGCTGAGATATGGTTCGGCGAACCGAGCCCCTCAACATTTTGGCTCCAGCTCCATCCGTTTTCCGTGCCTGAAGGATAACGACAAAAATTGCCGTTGGCCACTACGAAGATGGAGATAACGATGTCGTCGTTTTTCGCCGGATCCGCGTTGGTTGTGGCATTCATGGTGATTGGCGCGATCACATCTTCAGCTTCCTTGGAGGCGTTTGAATAATAGGCCGCACAAATTCCATCAGAATCGACGGTTCCCAACGGATTTGCGCAAGGTGCAAAGGGATCGTAGTTGGCGCCGTACCGGGCAGCTTCCCGCGCTCCATCCAGCAGGTTGAGATACCGGTTGAGAAGCACGCCGAATTCGGCAATGCCTGCCACCAGCAGCATTAATAGCAGTGCCACCAGGCTTAGCTCTACAAAGCTTTGCCCTTTGCTACCGGAACGGATAAAAGTGATTGGTTTCATCTTAATTTAAACCTATATGTCCATTAATACGTTCTAATGATACCTGCACAGCAGGCCGGGGTCAATCGCTGCGAAGGCTTTGTCTCCCGGTTGGGACGATTTATTCACAAAAAAGAGACATTTGTTTTTGGCCGCCAACTCCCAAAATACGCCCGGAAAAATGGCCGAATTTTCGATGCGAAGCCTCCGCAATAAGAGACGGCTTGTCCCGTTTTTGGCAGGAACGCTCTGAAAAAAATGCCGATTTGATCGATTTTCAGCGCCTTAATCTGCATAATCTGCGAAATCTGCGGATGGATTTATTTTCCTTCCTGTTTAATGCTCGCGAACCTGATAACGTTTCAACCAGCTTATAATAAAAAAGGATATAATACAATTCTTCGAACCTACAAAAATGAAAGGAGGAAACGCATAAAATTTCCGGGAAAGACAGCGCTTGAACTCGCCTGGTTTTGAGATGGGCGAGTTGACGAGGATAAGGGTTCTCCATCGCAGGATGGAGTTAACCACCGGTTTATCCCGGTGGGAAAATCGATAGATCAGCGGATGCCCTCCGGGTGTGCCATCACCCGTTTCTCTTTCCCTCCAGTAGATTCTCCACCACAAGACTGGCCGGCAACGGTGCAGGTAAAACCGTGGAGCATGGCAAGCAAAGAGAATAGAGAACAGATCTAGAGAATAGTGAGAAGTCAGGACCTTGAGCTGCTCTGCTGTTTTTCACGCAACTTTATTTGTCTGCTTCCTGCTCTCTTCTTCTTCTATTCTCTAATCATCTATCATCAATCTGGAGGATCCCAATGTGTGGAATTGTCGGATATATCGGGCCGCGTGATGCGACTCCGATCATCCTTAATGGCCTGAAAAAGCTGGAGTACCGCGGCTATGACTCCGCCGGTCTCGCAGTCATAAATGCCGGCCGGCTCGAGCTTCGCAAAGATGCCGGCAAGTTATCTCAACTGGTCGATATGGTCGCCAAATCCCCGATTGGCGGTGCGCCCGGGATTGGTCATACGCGCTGGGCCACGCACGGTGCACCCTCGGCTCGCAATGCGCACCCGCATCTCGGCCAGACGAAACGTGTGGTCGTTGTTCAGAATGGCATTGTTGAAAACTTCCTCGAGCTCAAGGAGGAATTGATGGCCGAAGGGGTCGAGTTTCAATCGGATACCGATACCGAAACCATTGTGCTTCTCGTCGAACATTACCTGGCCACCGGGCTGGGCTTGGTGGAAGCCGCTCGCCAGACCTTCCAGCAAATTCAAGGCGCCAATGTGGTGGTGCTTCTCTCGGCCGATGAGCCCGATAAGATCGTCGCCGCGCGCATCGGCAATGCAGGTGGCGTGGTGATCGGCCTGGGGGAAGGCGAGAATTTCTTGGCCAGCGACACGCCGGCCATCCTTGAGCATACTCGCAAGGTGATCTTCTTGGAATCTCGCCAGATGGCGGTGGTAACCTGCCAAAAGGTGCATATCGAAACCGCTGGAAGGTGTTGAAGTCAAACCCCAGGTCCATTCCGTATCCTGGGATCCTGTCTCCGCCGAGAAGGGCGAATATCGCCACTTCATGCAAAAGGAGATCCACGAACAGGCCCAAGCCGTCACCGATACCATGGCCGGGCGTGTGGATTTTTCTCACGGCGAGATTCGCCTTCCCGATCTCAAATTGGACAAAGACGCTCGCGCAAAAGATCGATAAGATTTATATCACCGCCTGCGGCACGGCGGCTTATGCCGGGATGGTCGGCAAGGTTCTGATCGAAAAAATAGCCCGCCTGCCGGTGGAAGTTGTGATCGCCTCCGAGTTCCGGTACAGCGACCCGATCATTGACGACAAGACCGTTGTGCTCGCCATCAGTCAATCGGGTGAGACTGCCGATACCCTGGCGGCCATGGAAGAGGGACGCCGCAAAGGCGCGATGGTGTGGAGCATCGTCAATGCCCTTGGCTCACAGGCCATGCGCATTGCCGATGGATTCATCTCGATGCAAACCGGGCCCGAGATCGGCGTGGCTTCCACCAAGGCCTTTACCGCCCCCCTGGTCGATCAATATATGCTCGCGGTCCTGCTCGCCGATCTGCGGGGCACACTGGATGAAAAAACTCGCCGAATCCCTTGTGGCGGATTTGCGCCTTCTGCCTGACCTGGTGGGCCGCACCCTCGAGCGGGAGCCTGAAGCCGAAAAGGTTGGCATCTCATCTAAAGGATATTCGTGATTGTCTTTATCTCGGGCGCGGCATCAATATGCCCATCGCTTACGAAGGCGCTCTGAAGCTCAAGGAGATCTCCTATATCCATGCCGAAGGCTATCCCGCCGGTGAAATGAAACATGGCCCGATCGCGCTGATTGATAAGGCCATGCCGGTGGTATGTCTCGCTCCGCAGGATCCCTGGCATGAAAAGATGGTCTCGCAGATCCAGCAGGCCAAGGCCCGCGGCGGGACGGTGATTGCGGTTGCCACGGATGGTGATACTCTCATCCAGGGCATGGCTGATCACGTCTTATGGGTACCCCAAATCTCCCTGGATGCTTTCCCCTGTGGTGACGGTCCTCCCCTTGCAGCTCCTGGCGTATCATATCGCTACCATCCGGGGTCTGGATGTAGACCAGCCGCGGAACCTTGCAAAAAGCGTAACGGTCGAATGACTCTGGCGCGAAGATCCCCGAATTTTGGGATGTGGACATCCCAAAATTCGGAATCCTCTTCCTCCCCTTTATGGGATCGCGAAGCATAGCGGAGCGTATCCTGTGGACAAGCGAAGCGAGTCCTGTGGATCCCGAAGCGTAGCGAAGGGAGGCCGCGGTTTTGTCTCGGTGACTAAATACCAAAATCCTGATCCCGAACTGAGGTTACTTTGCCCTTGCGGAGCGAAAATGGCCGAAGAAGTATCACCAGGGCTTTCCCAAAGTCGCGATGACGATTGCAGTCGCAGCAAATAAAACCGCTAAGAATGCCATAACTACTCACCATCCCGCCACTGTTTACCCGAAAAATCAATATGGACGGGGAGAACACCCCGTCCATATTGATTTTCCGAAGGTGCAGGTGTACTCCCTGCGACTGGCAGATGCTCTACCTCCCAGGCTGAAAGCCGTGGGACGAAAAGAGTGACGCGAAGCGGTATCACCACCAGTAGATACAGAATGCCAGGCTCGCAAAGTTTACACTTTTGTTAGCGCACTTTGCGAACAAGTGGCAGGTTCCAGCCCTGCCATGGCGGTTGAATCAGCCTTTGTCTCACATTATTTTGAGAAAGCTGTTGGAGTTTCACCGCGACCGCTGGGTTACAATAAAAGCAACGTATTGTGATATGGTTAGTGTAACTTTCCTGAGGCCAGGGTGTTTCGCTTAGTAAACCCGGGTTCTATTTCCTCAGGGTTTAATAGTAAACAGAGCAGTAACGAAAGGTCAGGGACTAATGTCTACCACTGAAAAAGTTTCCACCTCCTTTTATGATGAGGACGGCGTGGAAAAGGAAACCATCCATGTCGGGGAAGGTGTACCGTTTGGTCTGATGCGCGTTAGCAATACGGAGATCGGGATCGGGGGAGCCTATGGCACCTGGGGCGAAAGCTACGACAACCAGGCGATGTCTGGTTTTCTGGAGCAGCGCCTGGGGCAACCCGTTCCGGAAAATGAAAAACTAAACCTCTCCGAGTTGGGATTCCGAAGTCGGCATCATATCGCCAAACTCTCCAAAGAACAGAACATTGAGGTGGAGGTTGAAGTTGGCGCACGTCTCCTGCGCGAGGCCGCGCATGCCTGTGGTTGGAACCCACCTGACGTCGATGCCGTGCTGATCGGCATGAGCGCGCCGATCACGGATGATTATCTCGATCGTATTACCGACGCCGCAGGCATCTCTCCCGATGCACTAAAAGTGGTGGTCCATAAGGCTTGTGACGGTTCGGTAAGTAGTCTGCATCTGGCGCTCAACCCCGAGCTTCCGGAAAATAAAGGTCTCACGCAAAACATTGCTGAGTTTTTACGTGGAAAGAAAGTGCTCGTCGGTGGGATCGAAGGCCTTAGCCGCTTTATGTCAAAGACCCGCGATACAAACGCCCTGCAGTTGTTCGGGAATGCCGCCGGTGTTATTGGGGTTATTCCTGGGCTCACCATGAAGTTTCTTGCCGGGAAGTCTCGCGAAGCCTTCGACGACGATGGCGTCCTTCAGGTGCAGATGAATTATCCGCACTCGGTCCAAAAAGTGGAGCAGGGCACCAACGTCGAGGTCACGCAGATGAATGGGAATCACATCCGCATCGCGGGTCTGATGCCTGTTCCCCACGACGGATCCTCCATCGCAATGACCGGCCCCATGGGCATGGTCAAGCTCTTTGTTCGCACCGGTGTCCAGGTTGTGATGGAGGCCTACAAAGCCTATCAGGATAAGCTGGGACAGTTGGGTGAGACGGGCAAGACATTGGCAGTTGCGGTCGTACATCACGCCAATTACAAGATCAACAAACTTGTGGAAAAGCATCTGCATAACGAAGGGATTGTCCTGCCCATGCCCTGGGTGGTGAGCGAGTTTGGCAACGTCAGCGCGGCTTCGAATATGATCGCCTTCTTGCGCGAACTTCCGGGTCTGAAGCCCGGCGACCATATCCTGATTGATGGCTTCGGCGCCGGTACCTATTATGACGTTTTGGCCGTGGAGATGGGCAGCTAATTAATCAAACATCTCAAAGTTTTGTTTCAACCAAAAGCGCCGCCCGATCAACTCGGGCGGCGCTCATCTTTTGCCTATCGTATCTGAGTGTTCAGGGGCGGACAGGGATGAATCTCAACTTGATTATTTAGACTCCAGGTTCGTTAAGGACGCCAAATCTTGATCTTTTCTTTGCAGTCTTTGGGCTCCAGCGAAAGGCAGGGTTGCCTTGTCAGACTCTAGTTCTTATCTCATGGTAAGAGGAATATCCCCCGTTGTGCCCCACATGCTGTATGTCGGCTCACCCATGATCCACCACAGAGAATTCGACACCGGCTACGTAGACCGCAATTTCTGTCTTGCCATCCCCGTTGTAATCCGCCGGTACTAGAGTCTCTCCCGCCGTCCCCCACATCTTGTAGGTCGGCTCACCCTTGATCCACCACAGAGAATTACTGGCCCAATTCGTCGACCGCAATTTCTGTCTTCCCGTCACCGTTATAATCAGCCGGAATTGGTTTCTCTTCCGCATTGCCCCACATCTTATACGACGGCTGTCCTTTGATCCACCAAAGTGAATACTCGCCCGGCTGATAGACCGCAAGATCCGTCTTCCCGTCCCCATCGTAATCCCCTGGCACGGGTATATCTCCGGGTACTCCCCAGATCGTGAATGTGGGCTGACCCATGATGTACCAGGCCCCTTCTGACGGTCGGTAGACCGCAATGTCGGTCTTTCCATCCCCATCGTAATCCCCCGGCACCGGTATATCTCCTGCCTGTCCCCAACCAATTGGCTCCTGTCCGTTGATATACCATTTACCGTCCGCCGGATGGAACACCGCAATCTCGCTCGTCCCATCTCCATTGTAATCACCGGGAACTAGAATATCGTCGGCCGCACCCCACGTCACACCCGGCATCCCTTGGATGTACCAGGCAGTCTCTGAAGGACGGAAGATCCCGATATCCGATGCCCCGTCTCCATTGAAGTCGGCTACGGTGTGGGTCACTTGTGCATTCTGCGTGAAGGTAGCCGTGACGCTCTTGTTCGCATCCATCGTAATGGAGCAGGCTCCCGAGCCCGTGCATGCACCGCTCCAGGCTGAGAACGTCCAGCCTGTATCGGCCACTTGCGTCAACTGCACCACGTCGTTCAGGTGATACGGTGCCACTTTATCCGGAGTGACTGTGCCATTTCCTACCTTGTTGATCGTCAGCGTGTATTCCACCGGCCCGGTGATTTCGAATGCCCCGATATCACAATGCGGCCCCTGTGGTCTTGTAATGCCACGCTGATCCGCGGTTTCGCAGGTAGCATCGTCCCCCGCATCAATGGCCGGAGACCCAGGCAGGAGGCTCATGGTCTGGGTTGGGCCACCGTTATCTGCCAGCGCGCCCAACTTGGGGTCGGCTGAGACAGTGGGAGTGCCGCAGTTTCCTCTTCTGACCAAATTATGGATGAACGCCAGGATAAGTGCGCCTTGGTTATTACAGTCACTATTTCCATTATCTCCATTATTTGCGAGGATCGTGTTTTCGATGCTTAACGTACTTGTATTGGACCCCGTAGTGTAGTTGCCATAGGCCTCAATGCCAAAACCGCCGCTGTTGGCGATGGTGCTATTTTTTAAGGTTAATGTTCCAGTTGTGTGGATCGCGCCGGGGGCACTATAATGGAAGGTGCTGTTAGTGTCGTTCATAAGTCTTTAGAGAAGAGGAGCCTGAAATTGCTGGAAGTGTTATTTTGCTGAGCAAGCATGTATTCGGCCGAAGCCACAACCTCTTCGATTGAATTGTGCAGTTTGTTTGCGCAGGCTAAGTCTTTCAAGTGTCTCCAATATCTTTCGATGAGATTGAGTTCCGGGCAGTAAGGAGGCAGCCAAATCACCAAGAGACGATGTTCGAACAGACTGAGTGCGGCTAATACAGCGGCACTTTTATGATAGGAGACATTATCCATCACCAAAACCAGGCGGCCGGTTGGATAACACTCCACTAAGAGGTGTTCGAGAAACTCGATAAAAGCCCGGCTGTTCTTCCAGTCGGTCACTCGCCAAGCGATTTCATCGGTATTCCAACAATAGGCACCCAGGATGTGACGATGTTGTTTGGAGCCTGGCTGCAAAGCCGGAATGATCTTTTGCTGACCTTGCTTCATCCAACAGGCATGCAGCGGAGGTTCCAAATCCAGGCTTACTTCGTCCACAAAGAAGAGCTTGAAATGGTCTCGGAGGCTCTTTTTTTCATCTCTTTCAACAATTTTTCGGCTTCCCTTTTGGCTTTCTGATCTTGCAAGTGGCTCAAATCATGTTTGGGACGTCTGTAGCGATAGCCTCTCCTTTTCAGGAGAGCTCTAAACCGACTTTCACTCAGCAAGATGCCGGTTTCTTTGTTCAGGTGCGCCCGCAACCGATCCGCCGTCCAAATGGCAAACCGATACCCTAATGCGGAGGTTCCTTCTCAAGCATTTCTTCCAGTTTCTGGCAATAGGCCTCTGTGGCCTTGGGCGGACGTCCTTTTCTCGGCTTGTTGGCTAATCCTGCGATGCCCTTCTCGCGCCAAAGTTTGTGCCAGTTGTAGATGGTGGGTACGCTCACCATCTGTTGCTCCGCTACCGCTTCCGGCTTATGTCCCAAGTGCAAGAGCCGAATGACTGTGGCTCGCTGGCGCACTTCGGATCGCTTTCCTTGCCGAATGGCTCTTTCAATTTCGGCCAATTCTTTCGGTTTCAGTTGATACACAGTTCGCATGCCAAAAGTGTATCATGTCTTATAATCTATTTCGAACGACTACTTAGTCACAATAAGTGTTGAATCGTTATATATCGCGTAAGGGTAATTATTTTCGAAGGTGCTGTTTTGAATGGTAACTGTGCCCGAATTAAAAATTGCGCCGCCATCCCCCGCCATTGAGTGATTGTTTGAGAAAGTACTGTCAACTACGATCAGTTGACCGCTATTGTCGATTGCTCCGCCAAAACCAAAAGCCGTACTGTTGGAAATGACAGACCTGGTGAGTTTCAATGTACCCCAATTGGATATCGCTCCACCATCCCCATTATAGTAACCATTTGTAAGAGCAATGTTCTTAAGTTCCAAGGTGTTTCCGGATGCAATTTGAAAGAGTCGTGAGGTCCCTCCGCCATTTATAGTCACAGGCGCACTAAGGTTTGTAGCGTCGACCGTGATATTTTTTGTGACATTAAAACTATCGTAATATATGGTTTGTCCCGCTAACATCGGATCAAAGTCAATCGTATCTCCAGAAAGGGAATCAAATAAGGCCTGACCCAACGAGCCGGCCCCGTACCTATTGGTGTTGGTCACAGTTCGGTTGGTAGCAGCCTGGCTGGTTGGGCGGAAACGCTGCTCACATGCACCGAACCCATCAAAATGCTTAAAATTGAGATGAGTGAGAATATACGGAATTTCAGCCGCATTTTCATTAGGGGCTCTACACCATACGGAAGAAGGAGATTTATTATCTCAGAATGAAAAAAAGAAACCGGCGCGGCCGGTTTCAATGTGGTTATGTCAATAGGCCCCGTCCCTGCTAAGAACCACCCAGACGGTGCGCAGCAAGATACTGGTATCCAGCCAAATCGACCGGTTGCGCACATAGTAGGTATCGTAAAGCGTGCGCTGCAGGAAGGTGGTATGGTTGCGGCCTGAGACCTGCCAAAAGCCGGTGAGTCCCGGACGCACCTGACGATAGACGTCAATTCCAGCCCCATACTGTACTTCCTGCTCCGGCAGGATCGGGCGCGGCCCCACCAGGCTCATATCCCCCTTCAGGATATTGAACAGTTGGGGAAGCTCATCCAGGCTGAATTCGCGGATCCACTTACCCACACGGGTAATGCGAGGATCTGAACGTAATTTCTGGGTTTGCTCCCATTCGCCCCGGGCACCCGGGTTATTCTCAAGATGCTCGGCCAGGATATGATCGGCATCGACCCGCATACTGCGGAACTTGTAGATGAGGATCTTGCGGCCATCCTTGCCCAAACGCGGCTGGGTATACAGAATAGGGCCGGGTGAATCCAGGCACACCAGCAGCGCTGTCACTAAAAAAACAGGCAGGAAAGCAATGCCGAGCAGGAGCGTAATCAGGATATCCATGAGGCGCTTTATGGATTCGTTAGCCAGATGCGGGAGGTCCCGCGTGGCTTCCATCCCTGCGCTGTCTTGATAACCAGGGTAGGAGATCGAGATGCGATCCATCCGTTCCATCTCTGAAACTAAGTTCATGGGGTTGCCTCCTCGAATGAGCTTAATGCTTGCGTTCAAATTAACCAACCTGGGACAGGTAGAGAATCAAGGAATAGGCCTAATTTTAACTTCTGGGGTTGCATATGAACCTTTATTGAATACGCTCCGCCCTTCCGACATTCCCCAGGATCTCGGGCTTATTCTCGATCTGATACAAATTCCAGGTTCAGTCTTTCCGGACTGTCAGCTGGAACCGTGTTTTTTTCTTCCAAATCACGCTGGTAATACGAGCGTGAGCGGTCACTTCTCGAGCAATTTCAACAAAAGACTTTTCTCTTGCTTCAAAGTCTCATTACTCGCAACCGTACCTTTTTAGAAGCACTCCATAACCGGACCATAATTCACACCAATAAATATAGAGGTCATAACAACGCTCTGGATGAGCTGTCATGACCTCCCGGATTTTTTAATCTTCTATTATCCTGGACAGAGTAAATCGACCTATCCTTGATAATAGAAAACCGCCTCCCGGGTATCTTTCACCCACGCCAGAGCCAGTACATTGATTCTGTATAATTTATTGACCGTAAGGAGCAAACCGCTAAAAAAACCCGCCTTTAAACTCACATCTAAATAGATATAGAAATTCACTTACCTTGCATTATTGTAAGGCCATTTGTGATCTTTTTCAATAGTAAATATATCTAATATTATAGGCATTTGTACTGACTTTTCTCCGCCTAAACGCTCAAGTTTAGGATGTTTTTTTGACAGGTACTTCTTTTCTTCGTCCGAAGGACGTCTCGATAGCTATTGCGCAATTGATGGTTCTCCTTTAATGATGGGAAGAGATCTCCTGGTCTTTTTACAAGAGCAAACCAGGAGATCCCTTCTGTTTTCACCCCATTTTTTCAGGGATGGAGGTGGTCATATTCATTAACTGGCGCCACGAAGCTAAGGAATTACAGTAACGGCATCGAGGCTCATCAATGCCCCATTACTGTGCATGCACCAGACGCAGGCTATGATCCCCCGCCCCCAACACATCGCTCGTCCACGTTTTCTTCCAGTCCCATGCAGTGCTGTACTGGTTGACGGTTGTAAGTTTGACCCCATCCACATATATATCCGCGATACCTAAGATGGGCCTGGTATGTAGGTCAGCTTAATCTGCCGGCCAGAAAGTCAACCCGGGCAGAATCCCCCGAGGCTAGGGGAATAACGCCACGTATTGAGATAGGAATTCGTACCTGTTAGGAGCTGCCAACTGCCGATATAGCTGATGGCACTGTCGGCATCGTCATAGGTACCAGCTGAGAGTACTGGGACAACCTCGAAAGCATCGAAACTAACCATACTTCCGCCGCTAGCATAAACAATGCGCAAGACATGTGCGCTCGCAGACAGGGATCACTGATCCAGGTCCCATTCCAGCCCCACTTGGCGTTGTTCTGCTCGACCCAGGTAACCTTGACGCCATCCACATATACATCCACAGTACCCGAAATGAAACCCGGTACGTAGGTCAGCTTGATCTGTTGACCTTTAAACGCCACCTGGGCAGAGCCTCCCAGGTCATATGTATAGTGCCAGTGTATCTCCATAAGGCCCGGTCACTCCCTCCATCGTCAGCCAGTCGACCTTCATAGCTGATGGCCGCATCGGCATCGTCATAGTCTCCGCTAGTCAGAATCACCGGGACAACCTGCAAGATCCGCTCACCGATGCCATCCACCACTGACGTAAATAATCCGCAAGCTGTGATCCCCTCGCAGCCAGCAATTCGCTCGTCCATGTCTCCTTCCAGTCCCAATCTGCGGATGTTTTGATCGATCGTCGCAATTTGACCCCATCCACATACACATCCACCGATCCCCAGGACTCGGGCTGCTTAAGTACGTTCAGTCTCATCTGTTGACCACTGAGTCAACCTGAGCAGAATTCTCCGCCCGGTTGTCGAATAGTTCAGCGTACCGCAGATATGGACCTGTGCCCCGTCCAGGGTCTTCCAATCTGCCTATCATAATCCTGATGGCCGGGTTCCATCATCATAGATCCCGTTCGCCAGAGATCCTGAGTGTGCGATCACCACTCGATGGCATCCACCGCCGCCATGCTGCCACCGCTCCGTTTTTAACGATCCGCAAGCTGTGATCCCCCGGCAGCAGGTCTCTCGTCCAGGCCTCTCCCATACCAATTGGCCACTGTGCTGGTCCAGGTCTAATTTTGACACCGTCCACATATACATCCACTATCCCCAATATCGCTGCCTGGCTAAATAGCTCAACTTGATCATTCGCCCAGTAAAGATTATCTTGGGCTGAATTCCCCACCGTCGTGGCATAGTGCCAGCGTGCCCGCATACGGCCCTGCTCACACCCAGGTATCGTGAACCATGCTACCGTAAGTAGCTCATGGCCGCATTCGGGTCGTCGTATACTTGCCCCTCCGATAGAACCACCGAGCGTCGCACTTACACCCGCAAGCGCTTCGACCGTACCATGCAGTCGCCACTGGCTTGAATAGACGCAAGTGTGATTCCCCGCCGGCAGCAATAGATCGCTCGTCCATGCCCCTCTGCCAGCCCAATTCAGCGCTGTACTGGTTGATGGTCGTTATCTTCACCCCATCCACATACACATCCACACTCCCCGAGCTCGGACCTGGTCAAGTACAGTAAGCTTGATCTGCCGGCCTCGTTATGCTAATCTGGGTCAGATTCCCCACCAGTCTTCGAATAGTGCAGCGTGTCCGCAGGTAGGGACCTGTCGAGGTCCTCGAAGTATTCCAGTCACCCGTATACGTCCAGGCCGCATCCGCATCGTCATAGATATTGCCCTATGTGCGTTCTGCGTGAAGGTAGCCGTGACGCTCTTGTTCGCATCCATCGTCACCGAGCATGCTCCCGAGCCCGTGCAGTGCACCGCTCCAGCGCTGAGAACGTCCAGCCTGTATCGGCCACTTGCGTCAACTGCACCACGTCGTTCAGGTGATACGGTGCCACTTTATCCGGAGTGACTGTGCCATTTCCTACTTTGTTGATCGTCAGCGTGTATTCCACCGGCGCGGTGATAGTGAAGTTCGCCGTGTTGTAGGTGATATTGTAGTTTCCAAGCACACCCGCCGGGCTGAGCGTCGCGCTGATAGTGTAGGGGCTGCCTTCAACGGTCTCGCCCGCGAGCGCGGCTGTAGGTTGCAGTCACGCCATCGGCAGGCAGGAAGCCGGTGAGTGTGCCGGTTAGCGCCGGGTCAGTCTCGCCCAAAGCCTTGCTGGCGGCATTCGGCGTTACCGAAGCAGCTATCTTATTGACGGTGACGGTCTGGCTGCCGTTGCTGGCGTAGAAGCTTGCATCTCCCGGCGTAGGTAGCCGTGATCAAATGTGAACCGCTGCCCACAAAGCTGGGCGTATAGGTCACGGAGCAGGTAGCAGTTCCATCGCCGCCCGAGAGAGAGCAAGAGCTGGTGGTAAAGCTGCCGCTGCCGCTCGTGGTCCAACTAACATTCCCGCTGGGGGTGAAGGAGCCGGAACCGCGTACAACGGTGGCGACACAGGTAATGCCCGAACCATACGCAATCGACCGGGGTGCCCGCGCCGCAGTTCACGCTCGTGGTAGAGCTGACCACGCTGACCGTGTAGGTGACCGCGATCTGCATGTAATCGACATAGGCAATGCGATTGTTGGTGCTGTTCGCGGAAAGCGCCACGCCGAAGTTGCTGTCATTGATATCTGCAGCCGTCCAGGTGGTCCCCCACAGATCATTATTGGCACCGTACGAGGCAACGGTGTTGGCTAACGGCCATTCTGTTGAGGTTGCGGCTTTATTGCTGCCGATAAGCAGCACCTGCTTTCACCAGGCTGACAACGCTGTCGCGGACATCGTTGCCGGTGGACTGGCCGCTTTCGTAGCGTCCGATGGTCACCTGGATGCCGTTGATGGTGGCATTGGCAGGAATGGCAAAGCCATAATTGGTGCCTTCCAGGTAATGAGAAGTGGCGCCACTGAGCGTGACAGTTGCATAAATGCTGTCAGCAGCGGTGATGTTGCCGGGGTTCACCCAGATGACCAGTTCCAGTTCCGCTCACATCAGCGCCGGTCCGGGCGTTTGTAGCCGGAGTGGTCGTGGTGAAGATCGACGCGAGCGTGGTAAAGCTGACATCCTCACCGTAGGAGGTGCCGACCGCATTGGTGGCATACGCCCGGAGGTGATACGTCTGGCCAAGGGCCAGGCCGGTGATGTTGCTGGTGAAGGCGCCGGTGACGCTGGCAGGGCCTTGCGCGGTCTTCGTAGTCAACGCGACCGTGGGATTGATCGCCGTATCCCAGACCACGCCGAACTGGGTCGGATTGGGCACACCCAGACTTACGATAGTGCCATTCCCCATGGCCGTTGTCTGCGTAATGTTCGTGACGGTCTGGGTGGTGACGGTCGGCGCAATCAAAGAAGTGAAAGTGACATCATTACCGTAAGATGTGCCGCCCGCATTTGTGGCATAAGCGCGGACATGATACAGCGTGCCGGGTGTCAGGCCGGTCATGGCGCTGGTGAAGGGGCCGGTCGCGCTGACTGGGCCATCCGTGGTTTTGCTATTTGCCGTGGTCGGATTCGACGTGGTGGCCCAGACGACGCCATGTTCAGTTGGGTTGGATGAACCCAGGACCGTGATCGTACCGTTGCCGGTCGCTGTGGTCGTGGCCATGTTCGTGACGGCCTGGGTGGTGACGGTAGGAGCCAGCAGGGTCGTGAAAGTGACATCCTCACCGTAGGCTGTGCCGGCTGTATTGGTGGCATAGGCGCGGACGTGATACAGCGTATTGGGGGTCAAACCGGTGATGCTGCTGGTGAAGGCGCCAGTGGCGCTGACCAGACCGTCCGTGGTTTTGCTGTTCGCTGTAGTCGGATTCGCCGTGAGGGCCCACACGACGCCATGCTGGGTCGGATTGGGGATGCCCAAAGAGGTAATGTTCCCGTTGCCGGTGGCGGTTGTGGGTAAAATATTTGTGACAGCCTGGGTGGTAACGGTGGGCGCAATAAGAGAAGTGAAAGTGACATCCTCACCATACCCCGTGCCTGCCGTCGTTGGTGGCGTAAGCACGAACATGATAAAGCGTACCCGGAGTCAGGCCGGTCATGGTGCTGGAAAATGCCCCGAGTGCGCTGACTGGCGCCATCTGTGGTTTTGCTGTCCGCGGTGGTGGGATTAGCTGATGTGCCCCAGACGACACCATGTTGGGTCGGGTTGGGTATACCCAGCGCGGTAACGGTTCCATGCCCGATGGCTGTGGTGCTCAGTTATATTCGTGACTGCCTGCGTGGTGACCGCAGGCGTGAGCAAAGTCGTGAAAGTGACATCACCCCCATACACGGTGCCAACATCATTGGTGGCATAAGCACGGACATGATAGAGCGTGCCTGGAGTAAGGCCGGTGATGCGGCTGGTGAAGGCGCCTGGCGCACTGACCGGACCATCCACAGTTTTGCTGTCCAGTAGCGTGGGATTGACCAATAATCCCCAGACGCACGCCATGCTGAGTGGGATTGGGCAAACCTGTTGCGGTGATTGTTCCGTTACAGGTGGCAGTTGTCCCTGTAATATCGGTGACATCCTGGGTCGTGACCATGGGCAATGACGGCCCGGCGGGTAGATACTCATAAGCGCCGCGATCATCATAGGTCCGCACGCCGGCGCCCGTGTTCGGGGTGGCCGGGTCATCGATACGGCTGTTGCCTGCGACATCGCTATAGTGGTTCGCTGGGAGCGTTCGAGTTGGCGCTGTCGATCTCCGGCGACCCGGCGCTGGGGTAGTAATTGCCGAAAATTCCAAGGCCGACATAAGGCTGGGTCGTCCGCAGGACTGGCGCGACCGGATTCACAAAGAGCGGATTCCCTTCCAGCCCATGCACTTCCTGGGCGGGCACCGCAGCCCGGAATGCCGCCAGAGAGGTGTAATTTTGGTTATTCCAGATGATCTGAACCGTAGCGGCCGTGCGGTAGAAGAGGTTGTAATCAACGATCGCCCCGGCTGTTGATTCCGAGTCGAAGCGCATGTTGCCGCCCCAGGAACCGGCCGGAGGAGTCGTCCCGTTTTGGGAGAGGATGTTGTTTTCGATGGTTGAACCGTACGAACCTTTCCCGGTATTCCCTTCAAAGTTCATCCCGGTGGTGCCGTTGCCCTGGATCGTATTGCCAATGATCGTGTTGTTGGGCGATTGATAGTTATCAATACCGTGGTCGCCGTTTTCGTAGCTGAGGTTTCCGACGACGATATTGTTACTGGAACCCTTACTGGTGGTGTCCCAGTAATACAGATTGATGCCGGAGTCCTCGTTGCTATAAACTAAGTTATTGATCACCGTGTTATAGCTGCTGCCGGTCAGCTCGATCCCGGCCGCATCGGTCTCGATTACCGAGAAATTTTCAGTCGAAATGTTGTTACTGATAGTGTTATAGCCGTTACCGCTTGCGTCGCCACCCACCACGCGAATACCAATACACGTGTTGTGATCCGTGGTATTGCCGGAGATCGTGGAGTAGGTGGTATTCCTGGTATAAATGCCCTGCGTATACGGGTGGAATGGCGCACTAACGCCAGCGTACGTAACGTGGTTATTCGTGATGGTGATGTGGTTCGAAGCGTCGACGTAGATGCCTTGTTGCGTGGTGTGATCGAAGGTGAAGCCATTGATCACGATGTAGCTTCTCCCTGACAACGCGAAACCTGGGTAACTGGTGGTAGTGGTGCCTGGCTGTCCAGTCACCGTAACACCGGGGTCAGCCAGGTAAGTAATCGGATTCCCGGCAGTGCCGCTATAGTTCGCGGGATAGACCGTCTCTGCATAGGTGCCGTGGAGAACCTGCACGATCTGGCCGGCAGTTGCAAAGTTCGCGCCTCTGGCGATCGTGCAGAATGGAACTGCCATCGAGCCAACTTGACCGGTATCTGTGCATGCCGGATTCGTCTTATCGACATAGTAGACCCGGCTGGTCGTTGTGCTGTAATCCTGGGAATCCTGGTTTACAATCACATTGGCATAAGTACGAGAGGCGGGCATAAAGCCAGTATCCTGCTAAGGAAGGCGTGACCGTGCCAGACCAGCCATAGGGGACATCAAAGCTATACAGGCCGGCGTCATCCGCCGTGGCTGTCTTAGGGACGCCATCCGTGTAGCTGAGAATGGCGCCTGCAACCCCGGCGTATCCGGAAATGGTGACCTTGACGCCATCGGTGGAATAGTTTTGCCCAGTCTGATCGGCCTGCACATTGTCATAGCCCATGCTGGCAGGCGAGAACAGTAATACCTGCCTTGGAAGGCGTGACCGTGCCAGACCAGCCAGCGGGAACCTGGAAGCTGTAGAGGCCGGAGCCATCCGCCGTAACCGTCTTGGGCCCGCCATCTGTGTAACTGAGAGTCGCACCGGCAACCCCCACGTTTCCAGAAATAATATAGGCGGTCACGTTGATGCTCACCGTGGCAGGCGCGCTATCTAGCTGTTCCATCATTGACCTTGAAGGTGAAGCTGTCTGGCCCCGAGTAATTTGCGGTGGGGGTGTAAGTCTGGTTTGCATCGCTGCCGCTCAGGCTGCCATGCGCCGGGTTATCCACAATGCTGTAGGTTAAGGGGCTGTCCTCCACATCCGAGCCGGTCAGGACAATATTTAATGACGAGTTCCAGGACATGCTGACAGATTGGGCGTCGGCAACGGGCGCATCATTTACTGCATTGACCGTCAGCACGAAGGTGTCGCTGACGGTTACATTGCCATCATTCACCGAAACCGTGATGGTGGCGCTGCCGCTCTGGTTGGCGGCGGGCAGTGATGTTAATCGTGCGGTTTGCGCCGCTGCCGCCCAGGGAAATGTTTTCGTTCGGCACAAGGGTCGGTATTCGAAGAGCTGGCCGTGACGGTCAGGTAAGCCGGATTGAGCTCCGCATCACCCACCGTGAAGGGGATATCGCCGGTGGCGGTATCCTCATTGGTGGTTTTGTCCGTAATGTCGCTGATGGTCGGGGGTGTATTTATTTTCGAAAAGGTATGGCTCCAGACGGGGTCGGTTATGCCAGTTTCGTAAAAGTTGACCGTGAACGAGAGGCCATTGACGCTGATGGTCGCAAAGGCCTGGTCATCCGGCGCCATATCCGGATATACATAATCCACTCGATCCGGATAGACTTCATTCGGTATACGACGAGGCCCCGGCTGGGGAGGTAACAAATTCCTCATAGCTGCGGGTTAGGTCGGACACCCGGGTGTTATCCATATGCGTCCAGGTCATGACATGTTCGTGCCCGTGGAAGGTGGCAGACACAATCGGATGGTTATTGATCACATTCATCAACGCTGGAGGGGTAAGGGACATTGTCATTCCTTGTTGAGCTCGTACAATGGTTCCAGTTCCACACAATATTCAGGCCCGTGGAAGTAAATAAAAGCGTGGGTCAACCCGGCGCCTTCTGCATAGGTCAGGCGGGCATCCAGGAAGTCCACTTCGGCCTGGGTCAACAAGTAAATATCTCCCGGGACATCCAGTCCAATAAAAATGGAGTTTCCATAATCGAAGCTGTAGGTTAGATTGTCCGAAGAAGAATTGAGACGCTACTTTATTGACTACATATGCCGGCCGCGTTGGTATATTCGGGGAGGTTTCAAAATAGCTTTCCCACCCGGCTGCGCTGCCATCGATTTTGTCATCGTGATTGCCTCTAATCATAAAAGTTTTATTATACAGGTTGTCGGTTTTCAGATACGCCAACAACGGGTTCATTTCGGTTGAAGAAAACCCATTATCTTCCAAATCACCGTTCACCATGACAAGCGCTGGATTGAGGGTTGCAAGTTGATCGACGGTAGCAGCAAAGTATGGTGTCGTTGTGTGCATCACCCATGGACCCAAAGGTGAAGCGGTCGGTCTGGCGGTGTAATTTTGCGCCGTCTGATTTGCAGTTACATTGGTATAAGTCTTGCTGGCCGGCGCAAAAGGTAAAACCGGTCTTGGAGGGTGTGACCGTGCCGGACCAGCCCAGTGAGACGAAGAATGAGTAATCCCCTGAGCTGTTCGAGGTGGTTGAACCGCCAGTGTAGGTGATGGTTGCGCTGCCAACACCCACATTACCAGAGATGGTGGACCCGCTCAACGTGGCGGTGTAGTTCTGGTTGGTCTGATTGGATGTGACGTTGGTGTAACTTCGATTGACAGGCGAAAAGGTATAGCCGGTCTTGGAGGGTGTGACCGTGCCAGACCAGCCGCATGAGACGGTGAACGAGTAGCTTCCCGAGCTGTTCGCGGTGGTCGAGCCGCCGGTGTAGGTGATGGTTGCGCTTCGCCCCGGCCGACCCGGTGCTGCCGCTGATGGTGTACGTGACCGGCGTGGCAGTGTAATTCTGGTTGGTCTGGTCGGAAGTCAGTGTTGTAACTTCTGCTGGAAGGCGAGAAGGTATAGCCAGTCTTGGAAGGCGTTACCGTGCCATCCCACCGCCCAACCAAGAATATGTGACCTGGAACGAGTAGTTCCCCGAGCTGTCAGCGGTCATCGAGCCGTCAGAATCGCTGCCGCTGCCATTCCAGGTGATGGTTGCTCCCGCCACCCCGGCGTTGCCGCTGATGGTGTAAGGCGAGGCCGCAAAGGCCGGCTGAATCCCAACAGCGGTCAAGAGCATGGACAGGATCATTAAGCAATAGATGGCCCGAAGGCTGAGAGCGGACAGAGTTTTGGCAGTTTTAGTATTCATGACCTTCCTCCAAAGGAATGTGTTTGCCAGGCGAATCTTGAGTTGAGTGTTCATCTTCCCTCCGCAAAATCTTGATTAGTTATGTCGAGAATAACGAGCATGGGTTGATATGAATTGTTTTTTCTTGGAAATGGCCAAATTCGAGAGCTGATATATGAGTGATCAAGATAGAGTAACGGGCGTTTTTTCGGCTTCGCTATTCTCTTCATAAATATCCTTCCCTTTTCTGTGTAGTGTGAACTTTGACAATGGCAAAATATTTTTCAGGTCGATGCGAGCTTGAACCTTGCGATTTATTACAGCGCCTAAAACATTGGCGCCGATCAAACGAAACTTATGCAGCGTATCCAGGGCAGAATCTGCAGGTGTATGCCCGGAGTTAATTGCCAGTAAAACGGCATCCACCTGGGACGCAAAAACCTGGGCATCCGCTATTTCTACGGAAGGGCCTTCCAATATCACCAGATCGCTTTGTTTCTCCAGCTCGAGGAACAACTGCGCCATTTTTTTGGCGTCCAGCCATTCCGTCGAGTCTGCTCCCGTTACGCCCCCTGTGATTAACATCATTCCTTCCACACCCGCCACGGCACGACAGGCGCTTTTTATGTTCATCCTGTCATTGATGAGCTCCGCCAGCCCTTTTTGATTCTCCATCCCAAAGAGCTCGTGCAAGCGGGGATTACGAATATCCCCATCAATGAGGATCACTTGTTTTCCCTGTTGGGCATTGACGATGGCCAGGTTTGCAGCGATCTTTGTCCTGTCATCCCTGGGGCCTGCGTTTACCACCATCAGAGTGCGGATGTTTTTCTCCGCGCCTACGATCTCTATGCTCGCTCCCAGAGCGCGGAAGGCCTGCGCTGCTGCCGAAAAAGGAGCAGATAGGGCAACCAGCCCACCTTCGGCTTGCTGTGCATCAAAAACAGACCCCAGAACCGGGATGGCCAGCGATTTTTCCGTTTGACCCGCAGCCCTCAGAGAGTCATCAAAGTGATCGAGCACCAGGATGGCAGTCACAGCCAGCGCCAGTCCTACAATGCTTCCGAATAAGAAGTAGAGGGTCGGCATCGGGCGCGTCGGAATTTTGGGCGGTAAAGCAGTCACGATTTGCACAACATTTTTTATGCTTTGCATACGTGCCAAATCGACCGATTCCCGATTGCTGATCAAGTTGAGATGCATCTGTTGATAGAGTGCCAGCGTTGATTGCAGGGTTGCCAATAATCGGATTGTCACGGCTGGTACCGCATTGTCCGGGTTTCCCGGTATAAGTGAGATTGGTCTGGATCTGCCCATAGCTGTTCATCAGGGAATTCAACTGAGCCAACTGGGCCTGCTTTTGGGCGATCAAAGCACGGTCTGTTGGCGAAGGGACATCCGGGAAGCCGGCGATTTCCTGCTGCAAGAGTTGATATCTGGGTCTTTAGCTGATCGATTTGTTGGTTTACCTGCTTCAACTGTTCCTGGATGCTTGCATCATTGAGCTGTTTGATCTCCGTTTGCAGGTCGGCAATTTCTACCTGCACCTGGTCGATCTGCGAATTGATGGCATCTTCAAAAGCCGCATATCGTCCCGAAAGAAGCGTTTCGTTTTGCTCGATCAGTATCTGGACCAGCAAATTGGCGGTGGTCGCTGCCCGCTTCGGGTCTGTATCCTCCACTTTGATCTGGATCATCAGGCTGTTGGGAATGGCACTTACCTGGATGCTATCCGGATCGATCTTGGTTCCCAATTGCCTGGAAGCCTCATCCAGGACCGGCTGGGCTTTTGCCAGCTGAAGGTTGATCGCCACCAACTGGTCATCGCTCAGCGGCAGCATATCCGCATTGCTTTGCTCGCGGGTCCGGCTGATCAGAACCTTCGTTGTTGACTCGTAGACGGGGGTCTCGATTTTGGCAGCGACAATCCCAACCATCGCTCCGAGTACAAGCCCCAGGACAAGGAATCGCACGTTGCGCCACAAAAGCAAAATTAGATCTTCTATTTCCATGGGTTGTTCCTTCTTTTAGAAATCGGGCGTGAGCTCGAACCAAATCATTCCCCCAACCGGGATTTGCCTTTCAGGCAGGGATCAGCGCGTGTGCGATCGCCTGCACAACCGCAAAGACATCTTCCTCAGACATGGCAGGATACAAGGGCAAGGTGACTTCCCTTGCCGCAATATCTTCCGTGTTGGGCAGGGAAGGTCTTCCTTTGCCACCGTCGATAGGCGGAAAACGTATGAATGGGCGGATAGTGAATGCTGGTCTGGATCCCCTGCGCCTTCATGCTTTCCATGAAGTCCGACCGATTTGTCCCGGCGGGCAAAAGCACGGGCATCAAATGTGCGGCTGAAACCCCGGCATGTTGCGCGAACGGAACGGTGATCTGCGGCGCCAATTCCTGCAAGCGCATCCCGATAAATTTCTGTGAGATGGCGGCGCCGTTCGTTGTTTGCGGGCAATTTTCCAAGTTGAACTTTCCCCAATGCCGAGCGAATTTCGTCAATGCGATAGTTGTAGCCCAGGTCAACAACATCGTAGCTCCACGCATGCCCCTTATGGCGGTCCCAGGTAAGGCTGGTCATTCCATGCGAACGAAGCAGATGCAATCTTTGTGAATAAGTCTCATTGTCCGTAATGAGCATCCCCCCTTCCCCCGTGGTCATGTTCTTGTTCGAGAAAAAGCTAAAGCAGCCCATATCGCCCCAGGTACCCAATTTTCGCCCATCGAGATCGGAGCCAACCGCATGGGCCGCATCTTCGATCACTTTCAAGTTGTGTTCGCGCGCCAATTCCAGGATGCTGGGCATATCGCAGGCATAACCGCCATAGTGCATTACCAGGATGGCGCGTGTCCGCTCCGTGATGGCCCGCTCAATGGATTGATACGAAATATTCAAGTCGTTCTCGCCGGCAATATCAGCGAACACGGGCATGGCGCCCGTATATCGAACCGCATTGGCGGTGGCTACAAATGTCAGGGACGGGACAATCGCTTCATCCCCTGGCACCTAAACCGGCCACCACACAGGCCAGGTGCAGTGCGGCTGTTGCATTGGTTACGGCAATGGCATACTTCACGCCGACGTAGTCTGCGAAGGCCTGCTCAAATTCCTGTGTGACCGAACCCATGGTCAGCCATTTGCTGCTGCAGGACGTCATCCACAGCCGCCTGTTCTTCCGGGCCAAAATCAAGATCAGAGAGCGGTATTTTCCATTCCATGGTTTATCCTCCACAAGCCTCAGGCAGGAATTGCGAGCGCATTTTTTCAAAATCCTGGGAGGCGCGCTCGTAGTCATCAGCCCGGCCAAGATCCTCCCAGTAGCCATTGAATTCGTAGGCGACGACCCTTTCGCCGGCCGCGATCAGTTTCTTTACCAAATCAGGAAAATCGAGATACTCGTTTCGTGGGAATGTAAGAAAGGACTTTCGGTTCGAATACGTAGATCCCCATGCTGACCAGGAAATCGTAAACCGGTTTTTCGATATAGCCCGTGATCTGGTAATCCTCCATCTCGTTGGATAACGCCCAGGTCGATCTTGGACTGTCGGTGATGGGCGGCAATGGTTGCGATTGCTTTTTGCTCCTGATGAAAACGGATAAGCTCCGTCAGATCCAAAGTAGTGAGCACATCGCCGTTCGAGACGAGAAAAGTTTCATCCAATCCATCGACCAGCGCGATCGGGCCTGCCGTACCCAGCGGACACTGCTCATAACTGTAGGTGATATCTAGACCGAGCTGGCTTCCATCTTTAAAGAATGCGCGCAGTAATTCTGATAAATGGCCGACGGTTAACACGACCTGCTCGATCCCTGCCGCCTTGATCCGATGCAGCATGACTTCGAGGATTGGCATATCGCCGATCGGCATCAACGGTTTCGGCAGGATCTGTGGTATAACGGGGCAAGACGGCTGCCTTTCCCACCTGCCAGAATAACGGCTTTCATTCTTTACCTCCGCTCCTTAGAATTCATAAACGCCCACCCGATAACGATCCAGGTTTTCTTTTATCCATAGAATGGTTTGATCCAGGCCTTCATCCAGGCAAACCGATGGCTCCCAGCCCAGTCGTTCGCGCGCCAGGGAATTGTCGGATATCAGGCGCATCACTTCAGACTTCTGCGGGCGCAGCCGCGCCGCATCAACCCGACCTCTATCGTGGCGCCCATCTTTTGGATGATCTTGTCTGCCACGCACCCAATGCTGATCTCCGTCCCCGTACCCAGATTGAAAGTGCAGCCTTCCACATTATCTGCCACGGCCGCACAAAGGAATCCATTTACCGTATCGTCCACGTAGGTAAAATCGCGAACGGCCTGCAGGCTGCCCAAACAGATGCTGCAACCTGCCAGGGCCTGGGTGATGATTGTGGGGATTACCGCGCGGGCCGATTGGCGCGGCCCATATGTATTAAAGGGCCGGACGGTTACAACCGGCAATCCATAGGTGCAGTAGAAACTCTCGGCCAGTTTGTCCGCCCCTATCTTGCTTGCGGAATAAGGGGATTGGCCCTGCAAAGGATGGGTCTCATCCATTGGGTTCCGCAGGGCCGTCCCATAGACCTCGCTGGTGGAGGTATGGATCAACCGCTCCACCCCAAGATCTCGGCACGCCATCAGGACATTCAACGTCCCGATCAAGTTCGTCTCGGCTACTTCGATGGGATGAAGATAAGAATAGGGGATGGAGATCAGGGCGCCCAGGTGGAATACATATTGGCAGCCCTCCACCGCCTTGCGCACCGCATCCGGGTCACGCAGGTCTCCAGCCGACAAGCTCAACCTGGCAAGGGTCTCGGGTCGAAGCCAGGCGGAGCAGCCCGGGGTCTGCGCGTGAGTTGTAGTGGACAAATGCACGGACCGAGGCGCCCTGGTCAACCAGTTTTTCCACCAGCTGGCTTCCGATAAATCCCCCGGCGCCTGTTACAAGGACTTTCTTGTTCGTTTGAATATCCTTCATGATCTGTCTCACGCCCGTCTCCGGCTTTCTGATAAGGCCCCCTGCGAACCTTTGTAAAAACTCTTGAGCCGGCTCCTGGCCAGCTATGCGCCAGATGCTGCTTCCCGAGATTCTCAGTCTCATCTATCCCGGTATTATTCTGTACTGCGTATCGAGCCAGACAATGTTGGCATTGAAAATCGTTCAGGTTACCGGCTGCATCATCATCCGCCGATACCCCGATCAAACCGTTCAAGGATCCGAAGATATCGGGCGCTACCACAACCCTGGCCGGTTTGAAGCTGGCGATCTTCCGAAATTCCCGATATTTGTGCGACGCCATTTGATAATCAGCCAATATGATCAGACCCACATCCTGCTCTTTCACGATTTTCTGAACATCGCTGATCCGGCCGATCACCTTCGATCCATAGATCTTCATTCCTTGCGATCGCAGGTCATCATCGATAAAGCCGACAACCCGGAATTTTCCCGAATAGGTTGGATGATCCAATAGCCAGGCGATCTGCTCCGCGGTCCGCCCTGAACCCACGATTAACACGCGCTCGCGAATGGCCTGCGAATTCAATCGATAAGTGGATATCCGGCTCCAAAGACCGCCGGTCAACCGCCCTCGGTAACGCATAAATACGATGCCAGGGAGGGACAGGAGCACAGCGCCAAGAATTACGCCATAAGTACGAAGACTCGGTAAACCCCAGATAGAAGTGGGTGCCAAGTACGGTTGCCGTAGCGACCAACCAACTGATCCAGAGACGGCCCGACTCCCAGGAAGTGGCTTTAGGCCAGTTGATCCGGTTTGTATTTAGGGCAACCCCGGCTATGTTGTACAGCATGGCAAATCCCAGTGCCATTTCCAGGCTGCGCAGCCACCCGAAATCCAATAGGGTGAACAAGTTCACGGCTGCTGCCGTGAGGCTGATGGACACAAATACAACCAGGGAATCCAACACAAACCAGCTGAGATAGCGTTGTATCAACCGGGTAATAGGGCCGACGTATAGGAGTTGCTCGGGCGGGGAATAGCTTTTGATTTTCGGGATCAGTACCAAGACCGTCCACAGGATGACGTCGATATCGAGCCAAAGTGAGCGATAACGTATATAGAGTTGGTCAAGCCGCATTTTATCGGGGCTTAACTCATGCAAATATTTTCGCATGACCTCTCCGGCGTGGAGCATGCTCTCTTCATCCCGATATACGACGCTCGCCGGGCTTGTGATTCCGGGACGAACGGAGAGAAGTTCGCGGGCCATCTGTACCGGCCAGGTCTTGGAAATCGACGGATCTTCAGGACGCGGGCCAACCAGGCTCATGTCGCCAATCAACACGTTCCAGAGTTGCGGAAGCTCGTTCAGCTTGGTTTCACGGAGCCATTTACCCAACGGCGTGATACGGTCGTCATCTTTGCAGGTAACGCGGGGGCCGCGATAGCTTTTGAGGAGTTTCGTACATGGTGCGGAACTTGAGCATCTTGAACATACGGCCATGTCGCCCGATGCGCGGCCCCCAGTAAAATACGGGCCCTGGGGAATCGCGTTTGATTAGAATGGAAATGATCAGCAGGAAGGGTGAGAGCAGGCATAGGCCAATCAACGCGACGATAAAATCGAAGATACGTTTGACGGCCTCGTTTATCATGCTGTCAAGAGAATTAGCGGTCAAAGATTGGATTTCCAGATCTTTTGAATTTTTAAGATTAGATGTATAACGAAGCATTCGTCCTCCCTTGTTTTTCAAGCTTTACCCGTGTTTATCCGCTAACCCTTTCAAGCCATTCCTCCCGCCAAAACAGGAAACAACAGCGATCACACTCGCCGAATGCCGGAGTTCCATTACATATTACATTTTCAAGCAGGATGACACCCCGTACCTTCTTGAGTTTGTAATCCCGCTCATCCATGAAATGCTGCATCGACCTGAACACGCGCTGCTCCGTCCCACAGTATTGATACATGGCCGGAAGAAAGGCGCAACCCTTTAACTCCTTGAAAGGATCCAAAGTGGCGAGAATTTCCTCGCGTGACCGCACCCGCACCACCTCGCCTTTGGCGTATGGAACGGCTGGAGTTAATTCCTTCGCTGCCAGTTGGGCGGCGGAGGCTCCACCCCACCGAAGGGAGGTGTAATAGGCCTGTTTCAGCCACTTCTTGACGTACAGGTTCCAGGGGACCGCTAAAAGGCGTTTGACGCGGCCGACCAAAGTCTGCTCGGATCGGGTCCGCAAGGCCTATTGAAAACTTTGGAACACATGGAAGTTGACAACCATGAAATCTGACATTCTCCACTCCTCTATTACTAAAACTGGTAACGGATCTAAAAGCAAGTATGTTAACGGGGTCTATCTGCAAATCGTTATTTCTGCGTTGCCAGGCATTCCGGCCAGATCTGTTCTGTGATGACGCGCCTGCCTTCCACATGGAAACGCAGCATCCCTTCCGCTTTTGCGATCATCGGATTGGACGGATCGCGCTGAAGCAGCTTTCGGGAAATCTCATGGATCGCCGGCGAAGCTAACGGGGCCAGGAGCGGGTGAAAATCTACACGCTGCCGCACCACTTTGGGCTGCAAACCCATGCGAAACTTGAATTCATCAACGTTGGCCGGTGCATCCAGAGATTGCACAGTAAAGAATATTCCGCTTACGTTATCGCGCTTTAACATCTCACCGCTTACCGAAAAGAACAAGGCGTTGTTCACATGGTTGCCCAGGAAGCGGCTGTGGCTCATTGCATAAGGCACGCCTATTACATCATCAATTCGGCAGATGATCACTGCGCCCGCAAGTTCACAGCCGGAGGTCGCCGCCCAGGCTTCAAATCCCGGCAAGCCGTGCGCCGCACGACATAGTTTTTCCCATTCTTCCTGCGTCATGCTTCGCAACCGGTCCTGGCGGGCCAGGGTATCCTGTTGCAGAGTCCACCCCTCGGTTGCGAGCCGCTCAAATGAGATTTGCTCCACCTTGAAATGGTCTAGCCCGCGCTTTACGCCGTTGCGCGTCTGTGATTTCAACATTTCAAGACAGTAGGGGTTATGTAAAACAATGTGGTAACTAACCTTGCCATTGGGGAAATCAAGGGGTGTCGAATAACGTAATGCGATAATTCCGTGGCCCAACATCAGGCCGCGGATCTCGTCCTCGCTGGGGGTGATCAGCCAGTGATAGGGGAACGCCTGTAGCACACGCGGGCCCGCATCATACCAGTAACTGCTGGCCGTACGATAGACCTTGCGCCCCTGGCGGCGGAGCCACTCTGCAAAGACTTCAGCATTCATAGGACCTCCCTGACAGGAGTTGTCTTGACCCGAGTTTGTTCAAAAAGGGTTGTCAACATCTTTTCGTAAGCATCAACACAGCGGCTGCGCGCGTAATGCCTTTCAAGATAACAACGCCCATTCTTACCCATCTGAGTAAGCAGGGAACCCTGGCCTTTCAACTCGATGATGGTGCCTGCCAGTTTTCGGGGCGAGCTTGGCAGGACATTCCATCCGCAGCCCGCAACCCGGATAAGACGCGCAACCTCGCCTGTCTGCGGCGTCACCGCCAGGATTGGGCGCCCACTGGCCATTACATTGAATGTTTTGCTTGGCAGGGATGAGAAACCTGCGCCCGGGTTGAGAGTCACAAGGCCCATGTCGGCGGCCGCAAGCATTTCAGCAAACTCTTCCCTTGGTTGATAGGGCAGGAAGAGAACGTTATCCAGGTTCCTGGCCCGCGATTCGGCCTCGAGAGCTTCTTTCTTGACGCCCTCCCCAACGAATACGATCCGGATATCATTTCGATTTCTCAAGATTTCTGCGGCGGCCAGCACATCTTCAAGGCAGGATGTCAACCCGATATTTCCCGCATACAGGACAACAAATTTGCCATTAAGGCCGTGCTTGTGGCGGAAGCCATTTTCTTTTTGCAGGGGTCGCACTTCATCGGGGTCGGCCCAAACCGGGATAACCTCGATCTTTGAGGCGGGAACCCCTTTTGAAAGCAGGGTTTGGCGAAAACTTTTCGAAATGACCGAGATATGCCGGGCCTTTCGATAAAGGAAATTTTCCATGCCAAGAAAGAAGTTGATGACGCTCTTATTTGTCATCACCCCTGCGGCAACCGCGGCATCGGGAAACAGGTCTTCGATTTGCAGCAACCAGGGTATGCGCCAGATGCGGCTGAGTAACCACGCCGAGAAACCGAGAGGCAGCGGCGGGGAAAAACTCACGATCACGTCCGGGGCGCCCGCGAACAATCCACCATAAAAAGATGTCGCGCTATAGGTACCGTAATGAAGGAGTCGCGACCAGAATTTTCTCGAAGGGGAAATATAACTCCAGGTCCGGATCACACGCACGCCATCCAGGGTTTCAACGGAATAGGGATGGTTTCGATATCCTTCGAAGACGATGCCATACGGATAGTTGGGCGCGCCCGTTATTACGGTAACGCTATGACCGCGCTTCACCAGGTCGGTGGCGAGTTCCGTGATCAGAACCGCAGCACTGACATTTTCCGGCGCGTAGCATTGCGCCATCAGACAGGATGCGCACTACTGTTCCTCCTGGACGAATACCGTGGTGGAAAGCATATTTTTTTGCATCGAAGCCTTATAGAGCGTGAACTGGGTTTCTTTGGGGCGGCACCAATAACGTGTGATAGACGTCCAGCAGCCGGGACACAAGCTTCTCAATGTCAAAATTTTCCTGCGCCATCCGAAAACTAGCCGTCTGCATGGAACGCCTCAATTGCGGATCTGCAACAAGTTGGTGGATTGCATTCGCCAACTGATCTGGCTGGCCGGGCGGCACAAGCAATCCATTCAGGCCGGGGCAGACAAGATCGGGCAATCCTCCAACCTGCGTGGCAATAATCGGCAGCCCGCAAGCCATGGCCTCAATAACTGCCATTGGCATACCTTCATGGTAGGACGGGTAAACAAATATATCGGCCGCTCTGAAAAGCTTGTTTTTTTCCGCGCTCGAGACCGCCGGCTGAATATGAATAAACTGCTCAAGACCGGCCTCTGCAACCTGGCCATTTAGTTGCTTCATTTCCCCGGCGGAATGTTCCTGCCCCACAAGGTCAAAGACAACTCCCTGCTCTTGCTCCAGGATTGATTTGGCCGCGCAGATGAGATCAAAGCTGCCCTTTGCCCGGCCTAAATGGCCCAGATAAAGTATGTCCACGGATGGCCTATCGTCTTTCGATTCCATCTTTTCCCGCCCCACATCCACATAGCTCGCGAGGTCAATCGCATTGGGCAGGTAATATAGCTGGCACCCTGGCACAACCTCCAGCAATTTGTTCCATTCGCTGGACAAGACGGCCACGGCGGAGCAGAGGCCGACGACTTTACGAACGAACCATTGCCAAACCTTACCTTGCCGTTCATAGAGAAAGTCGAAACTGCAGTGTGGGTGCAATAGCACTTTGCTGCCAAGTAACCGCGCCGCTGCAATGCACACACTATGTTTGACAAAAGACAGCCCAAAGGCAGTGGCGATATGACAGATTTCCGGGCGATATTCCAGGACGGCCCTGGTAAAACGAACGCAATCAAGCATGGCGGATATCAGGTTCGAAACAGACCAACTCCCTGTTTCAGACCCCGGGCGTACGCGTGAGCTTGTATCTATGAATTGCAGGCCCACACGCTTCGGCAGGGATGAACCCAGGAGTGTCTGATAATAAGTGCCGATCCCGCTCATAGGAGGCGGAAGATGGCCTGAGATTAATATTCGCGGTCTCAAGGTATCTGAAAAAGTATCGGGTCTCATGGGGCTATAAGGTGAATTCACTGATTATTGCTTCTCTAGGCGGTTCTTGCATTCGGGTGAACAGCTCACACGCCGGTACGCACATCAGGATAGAGAATTTCCAGGAGATTGCCCTGCACCTGGCGACGATCCAGCAGCAAGCTGAGGTATTGGTCGGTTACAAAATCCAGCCCAAAGGCTTTCCAGCTTTCCTCGAGCGGGCAGACCCCACGGTTTGCCAGCGAGTTCTGGATCGCCAGCGCTAGCGCGTTGGGGTCATCCACCGCTACCAGCTGACCGTACTGACCGTCCCTCAGGATTTCCCGTGGGCCACTGGGACAATCTGTTGCAATCACTGGCGTTCGTAGAGACATCGCTTCTACAAGAACAGTGGGCAAGCCTTCCCATCTGGACGAAAGCACAAAAAGTGCGGCATGGGCCATGTAAGTGTACGGATTGGAAACGAAGCCTGGCAGATCCACATCTTGTTCCACCCCCAATTGCCGTATCAGGGCCTCCAACATCGGCCGTTCCTCGCCTTCACCGAGAATGACCAATCGGGCCGGTTGAGATTTCCTTACCCGGGCGAAGGCCTCGATCAATACGCTGAAGGCTTTTTGCCCTGTCAGGCGGCCCACGCCAAGCACCACGGGAGGTTCACCGGGCTTGAACCATGGATGCTCCAAAACGGACGAAGATTTTTTCTGCAACTCAACAGTTACGATGGGATTGTAAATAACCTTAATGAGACTTGGTGGAAGCCTTGCTGCCAGGGCCAGATCATCCGCCACACCCCTTGAAACAGCGGTGACGGCGTCTGCCCATGGGTAAAACCATTTGGCCAATTCAGGATAGAGCTTCCAACGCACATCGTTCTCACCACCGGATACGCTGCTAAGCGTATTCTGTTCATTTAGCACCACACGTTGAGGGATACCTGTTATTCGCCTTGCCCATACCGCAGGGATGTTGGCATAGAGCGTGGAAAGCAAAGCCACCGGGCGTTCACTTCGAAGGTACTTGACCAGGGCAGGCAGGCATAGCAGGACGCGGGGCGCCTTCAGATCTATCACACGGACCGAATTCTGTATTTCAGCCATGTAAGGCCCCTCGGCCCGACTCAGAACCAGGTCAACTGCAAAACCCCGTGCAGCCATCCCCTCCGCCAGGTTGAGAAGAGTGCGCTCGGCGCCGCCGTCATACAAGCCGGGCAGAAGTATTGCCAGACGTTCCTTTGATGGTTTCATGTTCCCCTCATCCGCAACTTAATTCAGTCAGGAATTGATCCATAATTTCCTCTGTCTGCTGCCTTTCAGTGTCGAACCGGAGAATTTTGAGGTCGGCCTTTTGGGCAGTCAAAACGGAGACAATAAACTCATATTCGGTACGATAGCGTTCCAGAAACTCATAGACCACTGTCGCCGGCTCTTCCTTGACAATGTGCTCCTGCATCCGCGTCCGAATCCGGTCAAGCAAAACATCATCGGCCGCATCCAGCCAGACAATCATATCGAGAGCCGCTACCCAACGCCTAAATAGATCCTGCCAGAGCTTTCCGGCCTGCTTTTGCCTGAGATATTCAGGCCCAAACACCCGCATTTCGGCCAGTAGATAAACGGGACCTTGATCTAAAACGGTTACTTTCTTGTCCTCGTTCGATCCCTGCCGTAGGAGAGCCGGCCAGCCATACAGAATGGTCATCCAGGCAAATTCCCGCCGGGTGAGTTGTCGACTGTCTGATCGATATAACGGCAGCAGTCTCGGGATCAGTTGAAGGCCATTCAAAATAAAGAAGGGCGCATCCGCTGTCTTCCTCACATCTGGAAAATTTCCCAGACGGACGGATTTCGGGACGGCAATCCAGCGTCTGGTAGAGCGTCGTCTTCCCTGCTCCTGCCGGGCCTACGATCTCCACCACTCGTGCCTTTTCGAGCCGCTTTCCATTGCCGCTGAGGAACGTTATTCATAGGTTGGACCACACCAGGCTCAACACGTCAGACAGCACCTGCTGCTTTGATCGGCTGGCGTCAATAACATGAGCCCGCGTTTCGCACCAATCAAGATTCCATATCTCCTGCGAACGCGAGCGGACAGAATCAGGTGTTTCATCAGTTTTTCGTTGCACACAGACTTCAGGATCAACCCGTAAGACAACCAGTAGATCCGGCAGCATGATCTGCCGATAATATCGGCTCTCAACCGCTGCCAGGAATTTGATCAGGCTATTGGTTTTGATCCCCTCGGTAACCCGCCCGACCTGGGCGCCATCCATGATCTTTATTTGCGGAAGGGGAAAGCGATCGCAAATGACCAGGCCGCCGTTTGTCGCGAAACGCCTCGCCTGCCTGTAGCTCAAATAACGATCGCGGGCAGTGCAGACCTCGCGGATCAGCCAGGGATACCCTGGAAACGATGGCGAATTGGTATCCAGGCTGGGCTCCGTGCCTTCCTTTACGAAGGGATATAGGCCAAGTGATCGTCCGATTTTCAGAATTGCCCGGACGATGATTGTCGTTGCTGACCATGCCGGTTTCCCCATATGGACCTTAATGACATCGAATTCTTCATCCAGCCTTCGGCGCAGCTCGTCGACGGCTGTCGTCTTGCCGGATCCGTCCCCTCCCAGGATGGCGATGAGCATCCCACCACTGGCCATGCGTTTTTTAAAGCTTCGTAAATGCAAACGATACAAAATGGGTTGTTCCAGGCGTCTCCATAATTTGAGGCGCACATCAGCAATCCGGGGCCGGCGGGCACAAGATTCCAATTTGCTTTGCAGTTGTTGACCCGCCCTGATACGCTTCCATAGGGAACATCCCGGTTGCAGCGCCTGCACGCAGGCTTGAAACAAACCGCGATCTATACAGGGTAGGTGCTTCTCCAATACGGCGCCCGCCTTCTCTACATTTCTTGGGCACAGCAGAAATTCCAGTTCATGTCGCTCGGAGGCAGATAGGTTCCCATGCCTCATGAGGATCGCGTCCCATGTCGAATGCTTTAATATCATCCGAATAACCAAGACTGCGAGTTCGAATTCCGGAGCGGGAATCCTGAACAGCTCCCCCTGGACTGCAGAATCCAAATACGAGCGTTCTATGGGAAGATGATAGTTCTTTGTCAGGTCATGTCCCAGCACCAACTGAAAGTGTGCATGGACATGCACCAGGCGGGCGGCTGTTTCGTCATAACCATAAAAGTCCCGGATGCCCGGTAATCGTTCTTCTTCACCAACTTGTGCTTCTTTAAAACCCAGACGGTACAGAAGCTCTGTAAACCGCTGGGCGTGCGCCCGGCTTACCAGCAAATCAAGATCGTTATCGCCGCTGGCTGACCTGTCAATGGCAGCATTGCTTTTCCAGTGGCAATAGTCGATTCTTTCCATTTTCAGGATTTTGCAGAGTTTGGTTATCGCTGGAAGTGCTGCCTGGTTTTTGAGCATGTTTTCTCTGAGGGAACAAGGACAAGATAATGAAACTTTTTGAGGATCGGTTTCGCTGGGTTTACAAACCCGTTCACTGTTCTTTTTTATGAATGTCTTCCCGGTGTTTTATGTCTACCGGGATAAAAATCCGACCCATGCTGATTGGGCAACCCCCACCATTTGCTTATATGTCGGTGGATAGGTCAGCCGAAGCGTCACCAGATAACTTACGGCTCCGGCCAATACCAGGAAGCCCAAACGCAGAGGCAGCAACATTTGCTCGCCGATAACGAATTTGAACAGGTACACAACACCAAGCATGACGAACGAACTTACTGCCGTGGGTCCATATTGGCCCAAGTGCGAACGGATTGAGATGCCAATAAGGTTTCGGATCATCAGGATATAAAGAGGCATCAACAAGTAGCTGACAATAACGTAAGAAGCAGCTACGGCAACAATGCCCAGACGGACAACCAGCGCAAATCCGACAACATTCATGGCAGCAGTCAAGGTCAAGATCCCAAAACGCCATGAAGGTTTGCCGGCCGCTCTGAAAACGCTGCTATAAATATAAGTAGCGGATCGCACAATTCCGATCAACATGAGCAGCTGCAACACCGGAATACTGGCCGTCCATTGAGTGCCGTAAAGCTGAATGATCAGCTCGGATGACAGCGCCGCGATTCCCAGGAATATGGGAAAAGCCACAATACTTTGCATCCGGACCACCTGGTCAAATGCCCGCTTGACACCGGCAGAATCTGCCTGAATACTGGAGAGCACTGGATAGGCGACCGCGTTCGGTACCGAGATCAGCAGGTCTGTCGTCACAATAAGCAGGTTGTAAGCGAGCGTATAGAAACCCAATGCGACCGGACCCAGAAAGTAGCCGATGAGAAAATCGTCGGAATGCACGCTCAAAAAATCGACAAAGTTTCCGCCGGCAATATTGATCCCAAATACGAACAGCTCCTTAAATCGCGCTATTGACAACCGGAAGCCTGGCCGCCAATCACTGACCTGCCACAACATCACAACGTTAACAATGGCAGATACAAGCAGCTTCGCCACCAGGCTCCATACGCCAAATCCTCTGAAGGCCATGATCACGGCGATGACGCCGCTCACCAAATTGGCCGTAAGCGAACGGACAGTCAGGACTTTAAAGGCCAGCTTGCGGCGCAAAATTGCCTGCTGGACGCTGCTCAACGCACTCAGGACGAAAATGGGCGACAGCCATCGGATAACCGATGCGAGTTGTGGCTCACGAAAAAGACCTGCGATCCCACCTGACGCAAAAACACTGAAAATGGTTAAGAGCCCGCCGGTCAGCAGGCTGATCCAAAATGCCGTATCGAGGTGGTCGCGACTAAGTTGAGAAAACTGTACGATTGCATCACTGAAGCCCTGGTCAACGAAAATCTGAGCAAATGCAATGAACACGCTTGCGTAAGCCACCAGGCCAAAGGCCTCAGGGGCGACCAGCCTGGCCAGCGCCACCATTACCACGAAGGAAATGACGCGCACTCCCCATGTTTGGGTGGCTGACCACACTACGCCGTTGATCGCTTTTTCCCGCAAGTTCATTGCTGGCTATTCTCCAATTTGCCCACTACAATAATCTTTCTGTCAGGGTATATTGCTGGCGCCCAGGTCGGGAGCGGCCCCGGCAAAGGGGAAGCTGACCGGATCGTTCTTTCCCCAGTTGAGGACTCGGTCAATGCCAATCGTTTGATTAAGGTAATCGATGGATACGATCTTCGCGTGGTTGCTGCCGATTACAACGGTGTCGCCGCTGCCGATCCCGAAACCATCGCTAAAGTAGCTCGCGTCCGTCACGATCACCTGGCTGCCGCTGCCGGCATCGGTTGTCCGGGCCAGGATCACCCCTTTGCCAATGAGCGGACTCGCGGGCTGTAGTGAGAAATCGAATGCCGCAGGGTTCACGAAAAGCGGCTCGCTGGTAAGTGAATGTGCATCCTGTCCGCTGGTTGCCAGATAGCCCGCCCAGTCAATCTGACTCTGATTCCACCCAATGGCCAGTGGACGTGTATTGGAAAAGTCATTGAAATCGGACACAAAGCCTGAGCAAGAGTTCTTGCGATAAGTCCAGGATGTTCGCCGTTTCAGCTACGATATTATTTTTAAAATTGATACCCGCGCAGGACGGGTGGAACAGGCCAAAATTAACCCCTCCGTGCGGCATGCCGCTTGCGCCGTTTTTGTAAAATGTGTTCTGCGCCACGGATATGTTTGTTGCTGAATCATCCACGATTAACCCGGCAGCATTATCGAGATTTTCGGCTCCCCGGTTGTTGAGGTAGACATAATTGTCATGAACAACCACCCGATCCGAACCCGTGATAGTAAGGCCAATCTTATTATTCCTCAGTATGTTGTTACGCACTACCACGTTTTTCGAGTCGTCTATCCAGGCCCCCGTCTCAAATTCATACTTCTGAGCGTTGTTTTCGCTGAGATTGTTTTCTACGACAATATTCTCTGAACCGTCCTCAACCTGTATCCCCGTTGCACCGTTATCGTGCAGGTAATTGCCGCCAATTTCCACCCCTACTGCATTCCATGTATGGATGCCCTGGGATTCGTTGTGATCGACTTCGTTCCCGGTTACGACAATTCGGCGCGGTCCGTTGGCCTGGCTGCCCGGATCATCAGTCGCGATCTCAATGCCGTAGCTCAGGGTTTCAGGCAGGGTGTAGGCAACATGATTGTTGATAATGTTTGAGTCATATACTTTCTGATAGAAGAAAATTCCATAATGGGTATTGCCGATATTTCCAACAGGCCCAAAGGTTTTGCTATTCTTCACCGTGACAAAACTCACAGGGTTATTCTTTCCATGGGCCATGATGCCGAAATAGTTATTGTAGGCAGTGATGTTGTCCAGGACGATATGATTGGTCCCGTCCGTCATCGAGATCCCCGCACGCGGCCAGGTTTGAGATGAGTTTGCCCCACGTACAGTCAGACCGATGAACTGCAGATAACTTTTATTGTCGATTTCAATGCAGGCCGCCCGCTGGCCGTCTTGCGCATCAATGACAACCTCGCCATCCGCCCTCATTTTGATAAGTGACGTATTTATCAGGTTCCCCCGAATGTAATGGGCTGACATCTTCGTCGTAGATGCCGGCTCCGATGAGTACCACATCCCCTGCCCTCGCCACTTTGGCCGCCTGGCCGATGCTCTGAAAAGGCAATTCTTTCGTTCCGGCATGAGCATCGTTGCCTCCGGTGGAGACGTAATAATACCGGCTCCCGGGAGCGGGGGTAACAGTCAGAAGGACAGTAGCAGTCGGAGCAGGGGTAACCGTCAGCGTCGCCGTGCCGGTCGGAGGCGGATCCGTTGGCACGACCGTCTCGCAGGTTGCGTTGGGTGGACAGCCCTGGTTGGGCGTCGACGGTGACCGCAGGATTGCTGATGGTACAGGCCAGCAAAACCGCAAGGACCGTTAGCAGGGAAAGGATCGACAATGTTTTTCATGTTTCCGTCAACAAAGAACTGATCAAGTGGAGCTTTGGGGTGCTTCGCCTTGATCAGATCACCTTCGGTTGCGACACAGATTTGCTTGTCCCCAGAGCCCGGCGGAGGCCATCAGAGAAACTCATATGGCCTTCCGGTTCGGCTGTCTTATTCGCGAAGCTGGCTTCGAGGACAATAAAAATCAGTATGATCCAGGTGGCTTTTCTGAATTCCCAGGACAGGGAGAAAACCCCGATCGCCCATGTCAGAAAAATTGTTAACCATAGTGGAGATGTTCCCTTTGGCAGCACAGCCATCTCAAAAACAACATATCCAAGGATGGACAGAAATAATACGAAGCCGATGAAACCCGTTTCAGTGACCACGGATATAAACGTATTATGCACAGCCCCACCGATCATGCCATCAATGGCGCCGCTGCCAACCCCGAATATTGGGTGCTGGGTCAGCACCGCAATACTAAGCCGCCACATGGTAACGCGCCCGCCCAGGTCTGCCTCGCTGATTGAGCTGCCGACCGTACCGATCCGATCGATCACGGTCTGCGGGATGAAGGGGAGCAACATTAATAAACAGACGGCCAGCATCGCAAGAAAGAGGATTTTTTGCTTAAGTTTGATCCGTTGTGTTCCAATCAGGAAAATGCCGAATGGAAGGACCGCAATAATCGAGGTACGGCTTCCGGTGAGGACAATGGTAAAGATAGACAGGGGTACATACAACAAATCGATTGCTTGAAGCACGGTTCCTCTTAGGCTCCTGCTTGCGCCGAAGAATAACTCCATGGCAATCGGCAAACCAATAGGCAGCCCGAGGATTAGCATCAGGGCAACATCGTTGGCATTCACTCCTGTCGCACTGTAACGCCCTTCGTATTGGACTGCTATATTGCCCGCTGCGTAGTTATAGATTGTGCTTCCAATAAGTACATAGGCGCCCAACACATAGGCCTGGAGTCCCGCCATCAGCTGCTCCGGCTTTTGGAAAAGGTCCCAATAGATCAGCAACAAAAGAAAGATCTGGGCATAGGTTTCGACACGCGAAATTGTGCTATGCTATGTCAGAGCTCCAAAACACGGTCACAATATTCCATAAAAAGAACAACAACACCAAGCGCGTGAAAAAGCTCGGGTTTTCGAAATCTGCCTTCTATTACGATGGTTGCCAGCCAGAGCCCCGCAACGATAATCCCCATGAGCCGGGCAATCGACCCAGGCTGGCTGTGGATATACTATCTTCCGAGGGAATGAAGAATATCAGGATAAGGGATGCAATGAAGGTAATTTTTCGCACGGTTAAGCACCAGGTCTAGGCTCAAGCAACGGATCGTGAGTCTGCTGTTGCCAACTCATACTGCCGGCGTCTCGGAAATGTAATTACACAGTATCTAAAGGAAGTAGCAAATCCCTGAAGCTATTCACGGTCAAATTCAGGCCTTTGTGTAGGTCGACCTCTGGTTCCCAGCCCAATTCGCGACGGGCCTTGCTGCAATCGAAATAGCTTAGGTATATATCGCCGGGGCGTTTAGGTGTCCGCCTGATTTCAACCTCATGACCGATTTCATTTGCCAACCCCTGGTACAGGGCATTGACGGAGGTGCCTTTGCCGGAAGCAATGCAGTAGGCTTCCCCATCCCCGGCAGTCAGCGCTAACAGATTCGCCCTGGCCACATCTCCCACATACACATAATCTTTTTGCTGCTCACCATCCCAATCGATGCGGACGGTTTCGTTGATGATGATTTGTCGGGAAAAAATGGCAATCACTCCTGCCTCTCCCAGAGAGTCTTGCCGGGGACCGTAAACATTGCCATAGCGCAGGATGGTAAATTCCAACCCGTACATATTCTTCCAGAACCGAAGATAAAATTCGCTGGCCATTTTGGTCGTGCCATAGGGCGATTTGGGATGCTGTGTAGTATTTTCATCGACAGGCATCTTTTCGACGTTGCCGTAGGTGGCTCCAGAGGATGAAAAGATAATCTTGCGCACGCCAAACCGTGTTGCGTTTTGCAGCAGATTGATCAAACCCAGGATATTGACACTTGCATCGTGGGCCGGATCTTCGGTCGAAATCTTGACGCTGGGCTGGGCCGCCAAATGGAATATGACTTCGGGCTGCTCTTTTCGGAAGACTTCGGACAGGGCCGGTTCACGGATATCGATCTTGTAAAAGACGGCATTGGGGTTGATGTTCTCCAACTTTCCTCCCCCGCGTTCCCACAAGTTGTCTACGATGGAAACATGATGCCCAGCCTCGATCAAGACATCCACAACATGCGACCCAATAAAGCCCGCGCCGCCCGTGACCAATATTTTCATGAAACCCTCCTGATTTGTATGTTCGTGATTTGTATTTCCATTTTGGTTGAGGTTGGCGGAATCATCACAAGGGAATGGGGATCCGCCATAAATAGCGTTCAGGCTGTTTTCGCCCACTTGAAGCGGCGGCTGAAAGCATCGATAACCGTCAAGTTTTCCTGCTTTGCATACGTGTGTGTCCCCAGTATCTTTTTGTCCCACTCTGGCCTGACCGATAGGACCTTTCTTTCGCAGTACTCGGTTTCGGAAAGGACCTCTATTTCATTGAGGTCAAAACCATATCCATACGCCTTCGAGCAATCCTGTGATGGCCTGAATAATTTTCCATCTTTGATGAACAAATCTCCCGCAGGCCTGGCGCTCTTGACATCGGAGACGATCGGGTTTTGGGGATGTGCCTTCCATTGTCCACTAAAGGGATCATCCGCATAGTAGAGGAACAATTCGACGTGAGGTGCGGCAGCCTCATTTTCGGTGACTGCCGTGAATAGCCACCATTTCGAGCAGTACTGCACAAGTGTTGTATCCACGGCGGTGATGTTCTTCATCAGGTTTTGCTTGAATTCCCACTTGTACGGGAAATCAACACACTCGTACATATCGATCGTTCTATTTTCCCCTGATTCCGGGATCATGTAATACTTGCCCCCCCAATTGAAAATAAACGGATACGATAAGTGGTAGTCCTTCTCCAGGATCTTGACCGGCGCTTTCCAATTCCCGGACTTCATCCATTTCGATAACCGATATGTGCCCCTTGTGATCAACGTGTGAAAACTCTTCGATGAATATGTAATAAGTTCCATTTTCCCGGATCACATGCGGATCAGCCCAGAAATTGCCCTTTGGTGGCGCCAGCCTATTAAAGGTACTGAATTCCCCTGCCGCGTCCTTCTCAAGACTGAACAATAAGAACCATTGATCCAGGTAAAAAAAGCGTTTCAGGCCTTCCGTAAAAAGCCTGGCGATTATTTTGAAAATGGAAATTATGACCCCGAGAGTTCGAGGGCGCCGCGCTATTTTGGTTTCCGGGAGTTGGATCCGTGTTGAATTTCTCTGTTTTCTGCCGGAATTTCTCTTCCCCATATTGATAAAGGAATTCAATTTGCCGCTGCAAAAAAGAGGTCGTTGCCCAAAAGTAATAACTTCTGTGGCGGGCCGGCGATATGGGATAGGTAAAATAATAGCCACGCTGCAATACGCGCCTGGAAAAGGAATTTCCTCCGGCGGCAATCAGGGCAGAACCTGTCTCGGGCCAATTTTCTGCCACCTCCAAAAATCCCGGCGGCCACCCGTTTCATTTTTCTATCGTCACCATGGCAGTAAAACCAGGTTCCATATTTTGCCAGGTTCAAGGCTTCGTATTGCAGGCCATCGAACCCGAATCTGATCAATATGTCCAGCTGATATTCTCTGATATCTCTTATGGTCTGTCTCGTTGAGCGAGCAGGAATTAGCTCCCCGTACCGGCGCTGCATTCATCACGGGCGCCTCGGGCAGCAGTTCGAGAACGCTTTTCAATTCAAAGGGATTGGGTTCCTTGGTAAATAATTTCTCGTCAACTCGATTGAAAATGGAATAGGCCCACTAGCTTCGATTTGTGTATCGACTCCGGTCATGGTCGGCATTCAAAATTACCAGTTTGAATTCTCCCGAGCATCCATTCGCAACTTGCTGAATCGCCTTGTATACCCACGCGGGCACCTGGAACGAATCAAGCAAAAGGCCTAATTTCAACTTCTCTGGCATCATTTCAATCTCTTGCTGAGCACGCTCCGCCCCTCCGACATTCCCCCAGGGCTTCGGACTTTCATGGTCGTTTTGATACTGACACCGGCGGTCAGTCTTTCCGGACTGACAGCCAGTGTCCGTTTTTTTTCTGGTTCTATCCGGCGAGCAATGCCCGCAGAACCAGGCCTTTTCTAACGGTTTCGGCAAGACCCATAACGGCTGCTCGGAACGAAGCATAGGCATCAATGCCGTAGGCCCAAAGCCGGGCAGGTGCATATTCGTGAACGTGGTACCGGGAAAACCTGGACAAAGCTTCTGCGATCCGGACGCGCCCAGCGGTCGTTCGCTTTGCGGGTGCAAGACTTCAAGCCCGAGCGCGTGAACTCCCCGCCATAAAGGCTCTTCCGTGCTCGGCTTGCTGGGCAGCGCATACCATTGCAGACTCATTGACCAAAACCTTCCATGCCTGTATGAGGTACTGCGAACCGCTAAATTGGAATTTTGCTTTTCCCGGTGCTCTTCGGCCCTGGGCCGGCCTTTTTACCAATAAAAAAGAGGCCATGACAAAGCTCTTGTGAGCTGTCATGACCTCCGGGATTCTTTCGCCCTTGCCAAGGTCGAACTTGCTGATACTTTTTTAGGTCTGACCGTGATTGTCCATGAGACTAACCCTGTCAGTCACGCGGATCAAAGGTCTTCCAGGCCTTCTGGCTTTCAACTTTGTTGATATATCTCAACTCTCCGTGCTGCAAAATAAGACGGACCTCGCCGTAATCGCCGATAGAATCGAGCGCATCGTCGATCTGTTTGATCTGGTCCAAGATTCAGCTTCTTGAACTTTTGGCCGGACACTGGAAAGGTTGCGGCCCTCGCTGTTTGATCTGTTACGCCCATTTGCTGCCTCCGGTTCCTATGTCTCTCCCATTTTCATGTTGCAAAAAAAATCATGCTTCTAGGGGTAAGAGAAAACCGCCTCCCGGGGATCTTTCGCCCTTGCCAGAGTCAGTATCAGGAATTAATTATTTTGTTCGAACAAAGGAGCAAACCGCTAAAAGGCCCACCTATAAACCCGCATAAAAATCCGCTTAGAAATTGGTGAAAAAACTCACTTACCTTTCATTATTGTAAGGGCTTTGTATTCATTTTGCAATAGGGAATTGCGGTTAATGTCATAGACATTTGTACTGTTTTTCACCGGTCACGCTTCAAATTTGGCTGAAAATGCGCCATTCCTGCCTAAATCCGAAACTGATAAACGCGATGGTCTTAGTCCCCTTAAGCTTTGAAACGCTCCTGCCACCTTTCATCTGTGAAGGGCATGATTAATCTATTTTCTTTACGCACCAGGGCAGGGATACTCTATTACCATTTATTATCGTCTTTATCATATATCCGCGAAATTCTTCCTACCGTCGATAAAGTCCATAATCCTATGCTATGATTTTAGATCCCATACTTAAGATCGCGGATCCAATCACTCCGCAATCCACAGCTCGAATAAAAAAGTGTCACTACCCACCGCCCGGTATGAAATCCCCGGAAAAAGGGAAAATATGATTCTCAAAACCATTAACAATCCCAAAATATCCAAACTGACAAAACAAATTCACGAGGTCCAGGTTCCTCCACTTTGCCCTAAGACTGCAAACCCGATTACAGGGAGTACGCTGACCATCACGTATCTTCCCGGACAGCGCTTGTTGGAGGTTTACAGCCTGAACGAATATATAACCTCCTTCATCGGATCAAATGAAGTCAGGGATTTGGAATTACTGACCCAGGTCGTTGCTCGTGATTGCCGCAAGGTTCTTGGCGTAACCGTCTCGGTGACTGGTAAATATGTTTTGAACATCGGGCAAACTGTAATATGTGAAGCCCAGAGCAGATCCAAAGCCAAATCTGGGCAATTGCGATAATATTTTTCGGTCGAACAGGTATTTCGTCAATTAGAGAGCATAATTTCGAATTATCATTGCAGCAAATTGCCATATATGGCATAATAATTGCATGAAATTTGGTGAGCTTCTGGCTCTTGTCGGTGATCTACCACTATTTGAAACCAGCCTGCTTCTTTCGGGGAATGTCGATCCGGCCGATGTACGCCGTCAACTCTCTCGCTGGTTAGCATCCGGGCGAATTCTTCAACTGCGCCGCGGCTTATATACTCTGGCTCCCCCCTATCAGAATGTAGTTCCACATCCCTTCCTGATTGCAAATGCCTTGGTGCCGGGATCCTACGTCAGTGCACAATCGGCTCTGGCGTTCCACGGTTTCATTCCTGAATACACGCCACGAACTGTGAGCGTTACCACCCTTCGCCCATCAAATTGGGACGGCGGATTTTACTTCCATCACCTCGCGTCCCATCTCTTTTTTGGATATCAGCTTATCGAGCTTTCTGACCGACAGCAAGCGTTTGCTGCCGTACCCGAAAAGGCTCTGCTTGATCTGGCGCATCTTACGCCCCATTCAGATTCGCCAAAATATCTTGGCGAGCTCCGCCTGCAAAACCTGGATCGCCTGGATTTGCCTCGCTTGCATGCACTTGCAGAGCGCTCGGAAAAACCAAAATGGCGACGCGTTGCAGCTCAACTTGAAAAGCTCGCTATGCGGGAAAAAGATGAATACGAGGAACTGTCATGAAAGAATATATGAAGACTCTGATCCAAACCTCGTCATCCGCCATTGAAGCACGTAACCGGGCTCGCGAATATTTACAGGCTCTGATCCTGCAAAGCCTGCAGCGGACTGGCGCAATGACGGCTATTGCCTTCCATGGCGGGACTGCATTGAGATTCTTGTATTCCCTTCCGCGTTATTCTGAAGACCTGGATTTCGCCCTGGAAAGACCTTCCAATACCTATGATATTCGTTCTTATCTTCGATCCATCCAAAATGATCTTGCGGCCCAGGGTTATATGATCACCATCAAAGTAAATGACCAGAAAATGTCCACAGCGCGTTTTTCCGCTTCACAGGGTTGCCCTACGAATTGAAAATAAGCCCGCATCAGGATGAAGTTCTTGCGGTCAAGATTGAGATCGACACCAACCCGCCTTCCGGGGCCACCCTGGATACGACGCTGATCCGCCGTTATGTTATGCTTAATTTGCATCATCATGATCGAGCCTCGTTACTGGCTGGCAAGCTTTACGCGCTGCTGCAGCGCCCATTTTTAAAGGGACGTGACCTGTATGACCTGACCTGGTATTTAAGCGATAAAGAATGGCCGGAACCCAACTTGGTTTTACTCAATAACGCCCTGAACCAGACCGGCTGGACAGGTTCCGCAGTCAAAGCCGAAAACTGGCGCGAGATCGTTCGCTCGAAGGTCGGGTCATTGCCTATCAAGCAAGCCCTGGAAGATGTGCACCCATTCCTGGAACCCGGTGAGGATGTCAGTTTGCTCACCAAAGATAATATCCTGCGTTTGTTGTCATAAGCCTCCACCATCGCAGCGCTCGCTTAAGAGAGTATGCTGAAAATCCAGGATCATTTGGAGCCGGCCGATGGACTCCGGGAATCGGACATTTTGAATCGAAAAGTCGCAAAGTAAATCTCCGATTATCTCCGGTGAATTTTCGCCTGGAAACACGCCCCATATGAGTCCCTCGCGCAATGAACCGCCATGTGTAGTGGCGGTTCATTGCTTGATGAGAATTAGACAGGGGAATCTATCCAGACGGCTATTAAATCTGGGTCTCGCAAGTGGCTTGGAATGAATCGGTGCCGGGGCCGCCTATGCAGACGTCTGTACCGTTGTTGCCGCGAATGGCGTCTGCACCGCCGCCTCCCAGGATGCAGTCGTCTCCCTGACGGCCTCGGATAGTATCGGCTAATGAGCTACCCAGGATCAATTCGCTGGCGTTGGTTCCATCGCAGGTTCCCCCGGTCGACGGGCACACGATGATACTCGTCAGGTCCAAAGCAGCGCATTGTGCTGGCTTTAGAGCGTTGGCGTCAATCGTACTCCGCTTGTCAGCCAGACGGGACGACGGAACTGTGTTGGAAGCGGCAACGGCTGTGACGGCGCTGGCGAAGACCAGCAGGATAAATCCAAAAACCACAAGGCGATGGATGGTTCGATGGCTCATTAGGCGCCCTCCGAAGGCTCGTTGGTTGCCTTCCGATGCCGATGTAATTTGGGGCCCTGGTCTTTCAGGAGCGAGCGCGTGATTTCCTGGGCGGAGGCAGGTCGTCCTAAAAGATAGCCTTGCGCAAAGTTGCAATAATGAGACTGTAGAAATTCCAACTGTTCTTGTGTTTCAACGCCCTCGGCGATCACGTTCAGGCCGAGGCCGACGCGCAGCTTCGATCGCTTTGTCGATACTGCTCGCATTTTCCTTATCGTTGATATGCTGAACAAAGGAACGATCGAACTTGATGCTGGTGACGGGCAGTTGCGGCGAAGAGGACAGGACGGATTGGCCGGTGGGATCATCAATGGAGATGTTTATCCCAAGGTTTTTCAAGTCCCGTAGCTTTGGAATAATGCTCTGTGTGTGCTCGATCAATTGCTTTTCTGGGATCTCGATTTGCAGAGCATGGGCATCGATGCCTGTATTTTGTAGCACTCGCATGATGGAACTGGCTGGGTCCCCCTCCAATTGGTGCTCGGAGAGGTTGATGGAGAGGATCAGCATAAAGCCGCTTTCTCGCCACTCTCTCAGTTGTGAACAGGCCACCTGGAGAAGCCAGTCTCCCAACGTATCGATCAAACCGGTCGATTCTGCGGCCGCGATGAATTCCGCAGCGGGCACCATTCCCCGTTTTGGATGTATCCATCGCAAAAGGGCCTCCACGCCAAAGATCTTTCCATCCGGCAGCGACATGATGGGCTGATAAAAGACCTGGAACTCGCCTCGGTCGAGTCCCCTTTGCAGGTCATCCTCCAGTTGGGCCAGGGGGTAGGGCGAAAATACGCCGTTGTCCTCGCTGGTCGTATAACGATAAGTAAATCGATCCCCTCGTACGGTATAGAAGTGGATAAGGTTCCGTTTCTGGTGCAGGATCATCGTATTGTTTCGCTCTGCCAATTTGGCAAGGTCATCGATCGTATTGACGTCGATCATCTGGGCAGGTGCTTCGAGGCTTTTTTCATGTACATCGATCAGAAGGGGTCCATATTTTGCCTGCACAAAAGTTTCCAGGTTCCGCTTCGCAAGTGTTGAGACGAATATTCCGAGAATGGTCAGTCCGCCCAGAGATAGGAGCAGTCCGATAATGGACAGCAAGCGTAGCCCCGTGACTGCCAGTTCTTGTCCCAGCATGGGGATCGTATTTGCCTTCATTCGGGATCTTTCCAGTACTCCGGGCTCGGATGGGTTTAGTGGATTCGCCGCTGAGTCTTCCTTGATAACGAAGAAGTGCGTGCTGTCAAATTGGAACCGCAGTTGTGGTTCGAAAGTATCTTTAAATTCCTGCCCTGCTGCCGTTCCGTTGATGGAGACAATCGGGGTGATGGCGAGTGTATAGTATGGGATGTGCAGGTCCGTTTCCTGCTCCATATTTGCGACCAGCGCTTCGATTTGGCATAAGTCCAGGGGCGCGTTTTCGGTAAAGCTTGTACCGCTGAAATTTTTTTGTGCGCTAAGCGACAGCGTCCGCTGCCAGCCGCTTTGTTCATCGAATATTTTCGCAACAAGCTGATAGGTCCCGCTCAGAGTATCAGGTTTGATTCCCGCAAGTGCATAAGTGAAGCCCATGTTTACGGAGCAGGTTAGCTTCGGAAACAGCGGCTCGCCGCTCTGGATGGAGGTGGAGTCGTAGATTCCGGAGGGCGCAGCCGCGGAATAAAAGAATCCACCGATATGCTGGTAGTTGAGATTGTCTGCCACCTGGTGTTGAGCCGGGCGCGTAAAAGCAAAATAACCAAGCACGAGCGAGGCAAAGGCGATTGTTCCGAGCACAAAGAATAGGATCTCATAGGTCTCACCCCGGGCTTTATGACCTTCTATTTCACCTGAGCCGGCGGATGTTTCCTCGAGCCTATCCTCTCTGGTTATGATGGATTTCATGGGTAATTGCCGTCTGATGCCATCCAGGATCTGGCGGAAACCTTCCTCTCGTATTTGGTGGAACCACTCTCCAACGGATTTCTTTTTCATACTCTTCCCTGACCGGCGCTTAACCAATAGGCTGACTATAACAAGGACACCGGCTATTCCAATGATCGCGGCTACGTGAGCCGGCAGACGCACCCACTCCACGAATTTTCCCGCAGCAGGGATTCGGAACCAATATCCACCGATTATTTCGCTTTGAATGGGCTGGTACGAATCGATCCATGGGTTGTTATCACCTTTTAGGACGAAGTGATCAGCCTTAATATCGATGATCCGGTGGAAAACATATCTGTGCAGCGCGCCGCTTTGGTAAACAACGATATCTCCGATTTCGTAGGTCGGTGACTGCCGCACGATCGCCAGGTCTCCAAAATGGTACTTTGGCTCCATGCTTTGACCGTCGACGATCACATAAGCTGCCTGCCCTCCCAATCGGATCGGCGCAAGAACGATCCAGGTGCTTATGAAGAGCACAAGGAGAAGAGCGGATAATAAGGCCTGTTGCCAGCGCTTGTAGATGCTCATGGTTGGTTACCCGCTGCCCGCCTTGAAAAACTGGCCTGCTCGGGGTGATCTCTCGCTCGATGAAGGCGGGAATCACCGCAATAAGCAGGCCAGTTTAGGTTTTGACCAGGAGCAGGATTAGGTGCGATCTGGTTTCAACCGGTGACGAGTTCCTGGTGCATCGTCGATTCCGCACTACTCCCCTGATGATTAATTGCTGGCGGCGATCACACGGAGTTCGTCCGCCGGAGCTACCGTGGCGCCCGTCGTGGTGCACTGCCAGTTGTTTCCACCGGTATTGGTGCAATCGTAATAAGTGGAGCTGGCTGCGACGAGTTTGATTTTCACAGTAGTGGCCGTTGCGTTAAGGGTAAAGGTTACAGCGTCGATGTTAGAAGCGTTGGTGGCGTTTAGCGCATAGTGCACATTGGTCACCGTGTAGCCGCTTACAACACCTGCGCCTTCACCCGCGCTGGTTCCGGGAACGGTGTTCGAGGCAGCGAAGGCAGTAGCAACGGTTGCAAATACAAAAGCTAGGATTGCGAGGATGAAAATTTTCAGAAAGCGTGATGAAAACATTTTTTTCTCCCTTTCGGCATTAGATTTGACCCGAATATATCATCCGGATTTCAATTGTGAATTTACATACTTGTAATGTCATACAATTGTAAGGTAGATCGTAAGCTCGCCGTAAAGTACTCTAACAATGTCACATTAGAAGAAATCCCCGATTTTTGGGATAGGGGGCGGGGTGAACACCCGCCCCCTATCCCAAAAATCGGACACCTTTTGAATCATGTGACATTTTCAAGCTACTATCGATATTATCCAGATGTCTGGGCGAATTAAATGCAAACCTTTTCTGGTCTGCTTGGTTTCTCTCTTAACTTATTGATCAACTCAGAAAAGGAAAATAGGTGGAAGATATATTTTGAACATCGGGCAAACCGTGGTTTGTGAGGCCCAGAGCAAATCAGGGCGAAAGACCGGGCCTTAACCTATTTTTGCCTTGACATTTTCCCCATACCAAATATAATTGCCTTTTGAAACTATTATTAAAGGTAATAAAACTGTGACCTCCCCCCGTCAATTAGCTGCATTGGTTATGGAAGACGTGCCCCTGCTTATGCGTCTCTTGCGGCAGAAGTTCCGCGAGAAGCCCATAGGCGACCTCTCCATGGCGCAGTTCCGCACCCTGGGGTTCGTAGACGCGAACCAGGGCGCGTCACTCTCGGAGGCGGCGGGTCACATCGGCGTGAGCCTGCCCTCGATGTCCAAACTGGTGGACGCGCTGGTTAACCGCCAGCTTCTCACCCGTGTCACGCACGGGTCGGACCGCCGTCGCGTCTGCCTGGCGCTCACGGGCGAGGGCAAACGTGAGCTCGAAGAGGCCTACCAGCACACGCAGTCGTTCTTCACCGAAAAATTCGCCGAGCTCACGGAGGAGCAGCGGACCCAGCTCGCCGGTGCAATGGATCTGATGAAGGAATTGTTCGCTCTCGACCCAAAGCTTTCGGTGCCTGAACCAACCGAACCGTAGGACCCTAACCGTAAATGGAGGAATCGTCAGCAGGGGGCCTCTCGGAATTTGTGCCGGAGAACCTTTGCGTACTTAGTGACCTTTGTGTTTAAGTTTCTAGAATCGATAATGCATAACTGAGTAATCCCGGTTTACCGGTAATTCTTGTTCAAAGGAGCAAAACCAGAAATGGAAAAAAAGTATTCCCTGTTTGGGAGACAAATTGAATATAAGTGGATCGTCCTGAGCGTGACGACGATCGGCGCGCTGATGGCCGCCATCGACAGCACCATCGTCATCCTCGGCCTGCCAGACATGATGGTCAAGCTGCACGCCGACCTGATCGAGATGATCTGGGTCATCATGGGCTATATCCTGGTCAGCACGGTCTTTCTTCTGACCTTTGGCCGGGTCGCCGATATGTTCGGCCGTGTGCGCATGTATAACCTCGGCTTCGTCATCTTTACCATCGGCTCGGCCTTGTGCGGTTTCTCCGTCAACGCCACCGAGCTGATCATCTTCCGCCTCATACAAGGCAGCGGCGCGGCCATGATGGTGGTCAACAGCGTAGCGCTCATCACCGAAGTCTTCCCTGCCAACGAACGCGGTAAGGCGCTTGGCATCAATGCCATCACCTTCTCCATCGGTGGCGTGGCTGGTCCCATTCTCGGCGGCCTGATCCTGACCCTTGCCGACTGGCGTTGGATCTTCTTCATCAATGTCCCGATCGGGTTGATCGGTGCGATCTGGGGCTACACCGCGCTGCGCGACCTGTCCATTCGTAAGAAAGGAGAGCGTTTCGACGGGGTTGGCGCCCTCAGCTTCAGCCTGGGTCTAACCGCCCTGTTGATCGCCCTGACGCTTGGCATCCAGTACAGCTTCACATCCACCCCCATCGTCGTTCTCTTCCTCGTCTTCCTGGCCGGTGTGTCATTCTTCCTGTGGTGGGAACGCCGAGCCTCGAACCCGGTGCTCGACCTTTCCCTTTTCAAGAACCGCGTTTACAACTTCTCCGTCTTGTCTGCGATGATCCAGTCCCTCGCCCTCTTCTCGGTGAACTTCCTGATCATTTTCTATTTGCAGGGTGTTCTTGGCTATGACCCATTGAAGGCCGCCCTTCTGCTGATCCCCCTGCCTGTCATGACCTCCATCATCGCGCCCTACGGCGGAAATCTCTCTGACCGCATCGGAGCGCGCATCCCTGCCACCATTGGGCTCCTTATCCAGGGTGCAGCGCTCGTTTGGTTCACTCGCATCACGCCCGCCATGCCCTACTGGCAGATCGCGGCCGGCCTGGGACTGATGGGTCTCGGCGGCGGTTTGTTCTACCCGCCAAACACCAGCGCCGCGATGAATGCTGCTCCGAAGAACCGGCTTGGCATCGCCTCAGGGACGCTCGCAACCCTGCGGCAAGCCGGTATGGTGACCAGCTTTGCGCTGGCCCTGGCGGTTGCATCCAGCAGCCTGCCCCGCGACGTGATGATGCAGCTTTTTGTTGGTACCAACGTTACCCTCGGCTCCGCCCCCATGCTGGCTTTCGTGACCGGCATGCACAGCGCCTTTTGGGTCTCGATTGTGCTGGTCATTGTCGCTGCCGGCATCTCCTTCGTGCGCGGCGAGGAAAACCGCAGCGCCATGGCCGAAGAAGCAGCCGGCCGTGCCTCAGAGACTTTTGTCGAGTAAATTGCCTAGATAGATAGGCTTCGCTCACAAGCCTCCTTCCACATTGGAAGGAGGCTTGTTTTTTTCCACCTCTACCGGCCAGGCATGAATCCTATTGCAACCCAGCCTCTGAAAGAAACCCATAAATCTTTTCCAAAACAGCAGATAAATTCCTTACAGACCTCCTCATTCTTAAATCGTAGGATCCGCAATCCCATTTCCCTCAAAGCTTTATCCCGTTTGTCGTCATCCTCCTTCTGTTTCCTCCCCTGATGGACTCCTCCATCTAATTCAACGACCAGCCCGGCTTTATGACAGTAAAAATCAACAATGAACCCTGCAATTACCTGCTGCCTCCTAAAATGGACTCCCAGCCTATCCCCGCGTATTTCCCGCCAAAGGATCGTTTCCGCGGGTGTCATCTCGCGGCGAAGTTCGCGAGCGCGCTCCTTCTTTTCGGTAGTGACTCGTCTGTCCAAGGACAATATTCTTTGCAGGCATATGATGATTTTAATTCCAATGTCGTAGCCTGGCATCCCTGTTTGGCAATTTACAACCTCATCCATAAAGTAAACTCCCCTCTCCTGCAGGAGAGGGGTCGGGGGTGAGGTTGAAGAAGCAGCCGGCCGGGCTTCAGAGACTTTTGTTGAGTAAACGCCCTGCGTATATAAATCATTGAGCGTTGTAATAAATCTTAACAATAAATCCCGTCCCATCACAAAATTGTGACGGGACGGGTTTTATCATTCCCGGGAGCATTTCGGTTTTGGCAGCTTACCGTGCAACGCCTACATGGCAGCGTAAATGTGCACTTCTTTTGCAAGCTTGTTTTCCAACTCGTCCTTTTCTACATTGAATTTGCCCAAGCAATAATTTAGCATGCTTTCAAGATTTTTTGATTCCCGTAGTAATAAGAGCATCCCGTCATAGTGATGGGATGCTTCCAATCAAAATGCCATGACCACCTCAGGGTCATCCTGATATTTCAACAATCGCAATCCTTCCAGCCGCAAGGCCTCCGGATAAAGCGCTTTGTAAATATTGCAATTCGGCGATTTGACATCATAGCGGCCCGTGGCCCGATACGTTGCTAGTGGACACCCACCCGTGCACCAATATTTCCATTCACAAGACTTACAGCCTTCTTTCTCTTCCACTGAGACATTTTGAATGCCAATCTGGTCAGCACGAATCACAGCCAAAGGATCTGCCACATGAATGTCCGTAATAGGTTTCCTAATGTGCATCTGACATTTGGCGACTTGACCGTTCTGATCAAAAACTAAATAATTCTGCCCTACCCCACATGTGTGTGTATGCGTTGTAGATAGATCTGCCCTGTCAATGATCCCGCCGAGAAAACCTCGGCGCGGCAGGTTTTCTTCGATCACTTTGAACGGGCTAACATACCTTTGATGATCTTTTGCTCATCCAGCCGCATATCCCTGTGCGAGGCCGAGAGATCATTCTCACGGTAAAAATTCAGACTAAAGGATAGCTCGCGTTCAAAATCCATGCCATTACCTCAGGCAATTTCTCCGCTGTCCGACTGCTAACGGTGACTGAAATGTTGGGTGCCAATCCATGCTCTATAGCCAGATCCACCGCTTCGACAACATCCTCAAATGAGCCCCGGCCACCTGCGTAAGGACGATGACTGTCATGAACCTGGCCGAGTCCATCTAATGAGATCATTAAATGAAGGCCCCGCGACCTTTAACGTTTCGACCATTTCGGTGGTGAGTAGAGTGCCATTGCTCAGGACTACACCTTCCAAACCAAGACCATACTGTTCCGCGAGCGATTGAGCATAACCATGCAACTCCACGATGAGCGGGGCGCGTAGCAACGGCTCCCCGCCTGCATACTTCAATTTTATCTGCGTGAAACTATTGGCCGTCGCCGAACGGAATGTCGCATCCAATGCTCCTCGTCCTGTTTCAGGAGACATGTCCTCCCGGATATGCGGCAAGTAACAATAATCACACCGCAGATTGCATCGATCAGTGATATGCAGCCAGGCACTAAGAACCTGCGGGGATGATTTAACTGAGCTTTCCGTTCCATCATCAGTGAGATCCAACAAACCAGAATTAATCAACCCTTGTATAGATTCAGTATCATCACCCAGCAGGATTTCTCTAGGTTGCCCAAAAGACTCTATCGCATTTCTACCCAAAGAACTAACAACAACTATGCTATTCCCTAGCCGCGGGTTGAACACCAAACTATGGTTATGATCTATTTCTTTATATTGCAAATCGGAGGCAGCCACAAAAACGCCAGAGAAGGACAAATGCTTTGAAACTGCTCCATAACTTACTACGCAGGCACAATCACACTGCTCCCCCCTGAATACAGGTTTTGTATTGCTTGACATTAATAGTCTAATTGAATGCATGGTCACAGTTTTCTCCTGCACAATTCCTTTTTTATCTATCTCTTAATAATCCATTACACAAACAAAAACGGCTATGGGCTTCTATACCAACTAAATTAGAGATTGCGCAAAAATTCACGATCATCTTGCATTGCATTCATCAAGACACCAGTCCAAATCGTTCTTTCAACAACTGTTCGAAAGATCTTTGGTCCTCCTCGATGTGGTATTCTCTATGGGTCTGATTCATGCTCTCCACGACCCAGTCCATTTCCTCGTTATTGAGCTGTTCCAGGTGCTCATACACACCCTCGCGCCCCTTCGCAAAGTCACGAAAATCGTTTCCATATAGACTGTTGTAAGCCATCGAAAGTGTCCAGTTATGCGCTGCCTGCCGCAGCTTCATTTCCGCCTTTTCTTTGTCTTTCGATTTGTCAGCCTGCTTGTACTCGTCAAAATAGATCATTCCCAAAAGGACATTCGCTTTTCCTAGCTGCACCCAGTTCCATGATGTTGGCGCATGACTCTCATCCACACCATGCTCCCTTGTAAATAGATGTTCATGTCCCAGACGTTCCTGCACTTTCTCTCTTAAGATATCTCTCGCCTTTTCCACATCCCCAACATAGTAATACAACCAAGCCAGGTTCACCAGCGCGTCAATCGCCCGGTACTCATATCCACTATCTTCTGCAATTTCCATCGCAGAAGAGTATGCCGCCTGGCCCTTTTTAACTTTCTCCAATCGATCGGGATCGTCAGCCAGCAAATGTCTAGCCCACTCACGATATACACAGCCCACTTCAATATGCGCCTCTACCAACCGCAGCGGCTCCGTCACCTGCTCAGAGAAGATCTTCACCGCCTCTTCTGCATAGGTTCTCGCATTCTTCAAATGCTCTATTATCTGCTCATGCGACAGCAGATCTGTATTGGTCATCCGCCGCAGAGACTCCGCCAGTGCTATACAGGCCAACCCTATCCCCCGTGCATCCTCGGTCTCGCGAAAAATATCCAACGCCTGTTCACAATGAAAGCGCGCCCTTTCCGGGCTTCCCGCCCGAGTCTCGATCAGTCCAAGAGTATTCAGGCTCAAGCCGATCAGATAGCGCCTGCCTAATTTGCGTCGCAAGTGTAAACCGTCATTACAATGTGTAGTTGCGGTTCGGAAATCACCCACCTCTGCTTCTACCCAAGCCAGGTCATTTAGATTGGTGGCCGCCTGTAGCTCGAATTTCAGCCCGCGCAGAGTGGCACTGCTTGCCTATACATCCCCACAGCTTGTTTAAACTCCCCTTGATATCGATACTGATAGCCTTGCATATACAATTGATAAGCTTGTAGGAAGTCGATGCGCCATTTGTCCAAGCTGGTTTTAGACGATAACAATTCTTCTTTTTCCAAAATCCCATCCAACAATTTCTGGGCTCTGGGTGAATCCTGACCCGTACGTGCCAGAATCATTACTTCCCATATTGTCAGATTAAGATCTGAATAACTGCCTGGTTTGACCAGGTCAGGACAGGTTTCACGGAACCGCCTGATCTGTCCCTCCGCTTCATCAACCTTGTCATCCGCCAGGCTGACCTTGATCCAGCGGATCCCGATATCTGCGTCAATATCATCCAAAGTCAGTCCTTCCGCGGGAACGTTTCCTGTTTTTCTATACTCATTCACAAACCTGAGCACTTCATCCCGTAGTAGCAACCAGAGGTTCAAGTCCCGGCTCTGGAAAGATTCCTCTGCGTATTGCGAATACAACTCAAACCCTTTGAGTACATCCACCTGCAGAGTGTAGTAAACCCGCTCTACCTGATATGCCTGCAAGCGCCGCTCGCGCCCTCCGCGTTTGCTCCTCTTCAGGTGCGGTGCTTCTCTTCCCGATTTGGGTTAATTTGTCAGCCGTGATCTCTCCCACTACCTGAAGATTCTTTTCCATCTCCTCGATCTTACTCCGCGTCTGACGTATCTTCCATTCATAAAAGCCGAGAATGTCTGAATTTATCCTGTTCCTAAGAATTGTTGCGGCCGAATCCTTATGAATCTTTTCCATGAGGGCATACATCTCATCTTGCAGGAACACTAAGTCATCCGCAGCCCGGATCTTCACAAACGACAGTCGCTTGTCTGGCTCGCGCAGGTCCTGGATAAACTCTTGCGCATCCTTCACTTCATCATCCGTAGGCTGGCGGTGATGCAACATCCAGGCCAACAGCTCCGCCCCCATCCCTTTCGGCGTCCATGACAGCAACTCGACCACCTGATCCAGTGGTCGCCACCCTCCTCGATCGCCTCCACGATCAAATCCCTCAGCTCTTCACGGAAGGTTTCAGGCTTCCCTTTCTCTAAAGAAGGAATTCCTTTTGCAATCGCAAGATAATCGATCAACAGCGCAAGCACAAAAGGCTGGCCGCCTGTAAGCTGATGTATCACTCGTCGTGTTCCTCCGGGATGTTCTCGATCCTCTTCGCACTCTGAGGGTTCTCCGTGCGAGCCGCTTTCGCCACCACCGTGAAATACTCCAGCGTCTCGCCTTCACTGAAACCTGGTAGTGGATACTCCGTGACCTTCGCAGTCGTCTTCTTCAATTCTCCCGCAAGCTGCGGCGATTCCATTCGTCCCGCAATCAAAATCACCGCATTGCGGATCCGATTTATCAAAACCTGCGTTAGCCAACGTGCTACTCCGATCGGTTGCTCTGCCAAGCCCAGGGCTTCCTGAACACGGTCCGTTTCGTAGGTCAGCACTTCTGCCGTATCGAATACCAGAACGATCTTTCCATATTTTTCACCAAACTCAATTAATTCATCCAGGAAAGCATCCTCCATCTCCCGGCGTAAACCCTCCTGGATGGGTTGGATTTCTCCCCTTTCGAATTTCATGTGCGTTAGTTCCGCTCGCTTTTCGGCATACTTCGCAAACATGTTCCCCTGCGAATCCAGTGCATCCACAATCTCGGCAATCAAGCCCTCTTCACTGTGAGTGTGCGTGTGATAAAAGTCCACCAGCCGGTTGACGATCAGGAGCTTCGTTCCCTTTTTCGATCCCAATCTACTCCCGCTCCCCCATCGTTTCACCACTTCCTCGAGCAGGCGCGTCTTGCCCATGCCTCCCTGGGCTGTGATGTAGAATACTTGTGCTTGGTCGCTTTTTTCGACAATAGCTTTACCAATCCGATCAGGTCCACCGCGCCCCACCAATTCGGGGGTTGCACGTGCGCTGGCGTATTGGATTCCGTAGCCTAGTGGTCTCATTGTTCAACCCTCATTTCCAGATCATCACAATCCATTCCTGCAGATTTAAGGCATTGCTGGTGATATACCGCTTTATCCTTGTAAAGTCGCGAGTCCAACTCCTCTCCCCACTTCTTGTACATCTGACACGCCGTGCAATGCAGTTTCCTCCACAATTCCCTATCTCGCATTCGCATTCCCGTTCAAAGAGTGCGCGCGTTGGTTCGTCTATCACCCAATTACTTTTTGTCTTGTCCCAATAAATCAACTCGCCCGGCCCAATCCAGACTTTATTGAGATCCATGAATACATCCTTGGCCTTAGCTTCATCCCACCGACCGCCAAGTACAGGATGGGCATTTAGCAACGGCGCAACATCATCAGGATAGAAGAGCGGCAGAATACAAATGGCCTCGATAACGGGGTGAAAGCGTTCTTCAATTTCCTTCTTGATATCCCCAAGCAAGGATTGAACGGCTTGGAGTTCATTGGCAATATCCGGGGGATCACCGGCTATCTGCCCAACTAACTTTTTGTTATTCCCCGGAACCCCGCCTCCCAATTCCCGGATCTTGCCAGCCAGTTGCATAGAGCCTGGCTTCAATTTTTCCAATTGTTCGCCGGTGACCTCTTCGTCAAAAGCAGAAAGAGTAAACGTATTCTCTGGCGTGGAACACAGTGAAAAGTCTGTCAGCATGGCTGGCGATCTGCCTGCCATGATCAGCACAACATGCTTATTTTCATGGAGCAATTTAACCAAAAAATGTTCCTCAAGTTCCTGAATTTCTTCTTTCCAAGGCGTATTAATTTCGTCCAGAAACAGTACGGTAATTTTATCTTCGGCACGCTTATTAATTTTTCCGACCATGTCGACGCCAAATTTTGCCAGGCTTTTTCCACTTCTCTTCTCAACGGAGATATTTAGATAATTACTAAACGCCATGTCGACTGCCACCAAAAAATTATCAATAAATTCTCCCGGCCTATTTTTGATCACGTCTAATTTGATTAATATGGGAGCACCCATCGGAAGATCATCAACTATTGCATAACATCTTTCAAGCAAACAACTTTTTCCTATTTTTGACGGTCCTACAAAATGAACAACTCGTTCATGCGGCGCAAAGGGATCGCCTCTGGCCAATCGGTTGATCTTATCCTTAATATAGTCAAGCTCTTTTTTGCGGTTGACAAACTTTTCAGGATCACAAGTAGGCATTTAAACGCTCCCCATAACAGTGATGCGACTGGAGGCGGCCTTCTTGGCCAGCCATAGTAACAATTGCCCGCCGACGAAGGTCGGTTAAGGCAAATCATTATTCCGCAGAATACTCGCTGCAATCCATTCGCGCACCGCTTTCAGATCCTGGGAAGTCAGTTTCTCCCGAACCTGTTTGTCCTGGACGTGATTGGTGAGCAACCAGTCGACCGCCCTGATCAGGCTACGCGGGCTTAATCGCTTATCCCTTCGTAATTCCGCGATCAATACTTCTTCGAGTGAACGTCCAGAGGCTCGCAAGGCACGGTCGCTAATAGCTACAAGGCTATCGAACTTTCCGCCGCTGGCTTCCTTCAGTCGCTGTCGAATGACTTCGCTGAGTGCTTCTGCATCCCACTTAATAATAGTTATTTTGCTCTTTGAAGTCAATAGGCGAAAATCAGGCGTTCCCGTTACAATAGAATGCATTTCATCCGGCAGAAAGTATTTCACATAAATGCGATCTTGCATCCAATCGAGTGTATTAGCCAATAAATAGTCTATGGTTTTAAGGGCGTGCCCTGGGCTGTTGGTTGTCTCGAGAAAGGCATCCACTCCATCAACCAGGATATATACCGCTTCGAACTTCAATTGGTTAAAGATCAAATCGAACAATATACTGAGGCGCTTTTCGACGCCCGGCTTTTGCGCTTTAGGAGGCGTATACCGACTCAGTTTTTTGAAAAGATAGGCGATATCTTCCTTGTCGGGCGGATTAGGCAATGATCGGGCCGTGGGATCAAAGGCGTTGATAATGGGTTCCAAACTCCCCGCCTCTTTCATTTGGTTTAGATAATAAGAAATCGGGAAATCCAAGTCCCAGGATACGGTTTGGAAAAAAACATTCTTGACCGCCGCATCCATTTCATCTAGCACGTAGGGGTAGTAGGTTAGTGCAGGAACAGCTCCTGACAGGCATATCGTAGCAGGTCGGTCCGCTGAAGAAGCGCCGACTTTTCCCTATCCCCATCTGCATCGCCGGGAACAGTCGGCTTGTAAACGATCGGGAATATCCTCCGTCCGTTACTACCGGCGCGGCATTCCCGAGCGAGGCGGACACGAAAAGCTGTCTTGCCGCCTCCCGCAGGCGCAAACACAAAGGACGGCTGATCTCCACTCACACTTTCAAATTGATTATGATCAATTAAATAGAAAGGGATCAGGGGGTCTTTTCCAAAGTCAATATACTCAAAGGGATTCAGGCTCAACCCCAATTGGGATAGCCATTCCTGTAGTTTGTTCTTTAACGGGTCAAGTGTTTCTTGTGGTGAAAGCATGATTTTAAAAGGTATCACCTCGGACGAGGCCGGAGAAAAACCGTCAGTCCGCAGATAAAGAGATCTATTTTCTAATAAGGAAACAGCCATAATTATTCCTGTATCATTTTCCTCCACTGAATTTGCCTGTCTGGACAGGAGGCGAGCACGTTCATTCTAGCAAATAAGACAATTACCCAGCTTTTACTAATCTTTCTCCTAACTGACAACAAACTAACGCTGTTTAATCAAGGAAAGCTTGTAGGGATAAGCGATATCCCAGGTTTTTCTTCATTGTGAGAAAAACGGGATCTTTGGGCAAGGGCTCGATTGACTTTCGCAAGCGGTGAATTGCGGTGTTTACCAGGTCATCGAATTCCTTTGTAAGCTCGTCCTGTGAATCGATTTCCTTATTCTGCCCTTTGGTATTAAAGGCAGATATGCCTTGTTATAGATATCACGCTTGGAACAATAACGCCCTTCATTCTCATGCAGGTAGGAAAAGATGGCAAGTTCTTCCTGCGATAATGTTCGAGGGGAATTCATCCCAACCACAACCCGACTCGAATCTGGATAGAACTTGAGTTGTAGGGATGAACGCTTTCGAGCCGCTATCCATTCATCTTTTTCTAACCTGCGGATTCCGTCTGAAGCATAGTTTTCCCAGACCGTGGCGAAGATGGGACGGAAGAACTCGATCCAGCCGCGAGGCGACAATCCCCCACACGCCTCCAGCCAGGTAAACAATTCGTCGGCTGGATATATCTGATCCGCTTTAATCCTATTATCGCCTATCGTGAACTGAAGACGCTTCTCGATCATTGTCCGAAGTCGTTTGGGCTCCCACGAGATACGTGACGCAGTTACCCGTTCCTTAACCAAGGCAGGAACCCCAGTAAGTTCCCGTTCCAATTCCATTGGCATAACCATTTTGAAATAAAGGCCGGTGATTTCAAAAAGTGGAAGCGTTGAAAGGATGGAGCGCATCACATTAACTACAGCCTGCTGTTGGGTATCTGAATTCCAATCCAGGCCATCCACCATGATCCAGATGCCACCGGCGAAATCCGCCTGCTTCATATTCTTGATTAACCAGTTGCGATGACTTCCAGTTTCGTATCTCTGTTTATCAAGAAGGCCTTTGAGACGGGAACAAGTTTAGCGAGTAGTTCCTGATATTCCCTGGGAGCAAAGTGATGCAGGAATTCGGCCATGAAGTCGAATTTTCGATAACTCTTGGCCGATTTTTTGGACCCCCGAGGCAATACCTGTAGAATTGCCGGCGACAAGCTGAAAGGATGTTGGAAAACTGCGCCATAGCCACTTCAGTGCTAGGAGGCTGAGGGCCGAGCATGGCATCGGGTGTCCACCTGACCGGCAGGCATTTAAGTTGAGTGCGGGCATATTCTGCCAAAGCACAACTTATAGCTGTTTTTCCTGTCCCCGACTTAGCGTAGATAATGCTTGAGTTCAAGCCTTTGAAGAACTCAAATTCCGGCGGCGGGACGAAGGCGTGCTGAACCAGCCAGGGTTCAGCCTCGGCATTTTTGGTATAAAAACGGATAAGCCTTCCTCTTTGCTCATATTGACATGCTAATTCTACAGTCCGAATCGTTCTTTGAGTAATGTGATCAATGATTTTGTAGGCTCGCCTGGCAACGTAGACGCGACCTTATCCAAAACGGCCTTGTTTAGTTTCTCTTCTTCCAGGAAGTGTTTATCTACATAATCAAGCAAAGCAATAAGAAACTGGATTACGCACCGCGGCGAACGATCTACCGCTGATAAGACCAATCCGATCGGGTCATCAATCCCTCGTTTCCAAAGAGCACTAAACTTTTTGATCCTTGCTTCTATTAAACTGTCTCAACTGAGTTTCATCCCAGATGAGGTCATTATTAGTAAAATGGAAACCCGCAAGATCGCACAGCGATTCTTTAACAGTCAGAGGAGCAAATAATTTTTAATGAATAGATTATGTCTCGCCAGAGGCAAGATAAGCTCATCAATCTCCTTGATCTTGCTGATAACATCCTGCAGCGAGGCCGAACTCCTAATATCCCAAAAGAAATATATCTGATCAAAAGCATCCGGGAGAGCAAGATGAAGAAGGTTCAATGTTTCATCTCTTGCCAGCTTGGGCGGAGACAAGTATTTCAAATTCGATATATATTCAAATACTCGGTCAAGTTCACTGGCAGAATCGTCAAATAAGGAGTTGTTAAGATTGAGGCGCAGAGCATTAATATTCTGCGAATAATGTAGCATCAATCTGCCCATAGCGGTCTTCTGCGAGTTATGTGCGTTTAGAAATCGTCTGGGATTATCAGACGTAAAATCTATCAAAGCACGAGCAACGCTTCAACCAAGAATTCTCTTATGTCTACCCCGGATTTAAAAGGCGCGTAAACAGGAAAGACTTTCGATTTGTGGTGTGCAATTCCGCCAAAACCTGATGTTTTTTGACCAAGAGCAGTGCGGATGCCGTCTTCCCCATGCCAATATCTCCAAAAACAATCGTGGGAATGGACCGTTGACCTGTTCGAAAACAGGGTGCTGAATTGCAGCTTCGGCCAATTTACTGTCTAATTCTGCGTATTCAGAACCGAGGAAAGATTGTCGTCATTCATACCAGTGCCTAGATAACCATCTTTGAACTTTTTCGGGGAACCTTCGTTCGCCACTCGTCCAAAGTGGACGCCAATGGAGCGAATGAGCAATCTCCTTCATTATTATATCGAGTTCTTCATTTTCAGTTTTATTGAGGTTTTCAATTTGCCATCCGTTAATCACATGTTGTAAGTTCGAATTTTTTAAAAGCTTCTCCCCTACACCATCTTTGTCTTTCGAATAAACATCATGGAGCAAGAATAAATTTCCTGGCGAGGAGGAGAAATCCTGAATCAAATCTGTGATAATTGAACCTAATTCTTGCCACTGCTTCTGTGCAAATAATAGACAATTAGCATCTTCCACCGACAAAACCTTATTCTGACGATCAGGAATCGAGGCTAAATCACAAAGCCTATATAAAGTCTGCAATTCAAGCTTTTCTTCGCCTTTTCGTTCAGAGATATCGCATAGGTCCTTCAAAATCTTCACCACCCGTCTTGCTTCGACGAATTTGTTATTCTTCAGGTTCTCGCAAACAATTACTGATAATTTATAGTACCAATCGAATTGCTCCACCAACGCCTTATATATAATGAAATCATCATCCTGCGACTGATCCTCCCTTCCATTTCTCAGGAAAACACTTATAGCACCTTCAAAATCGTCATGCAGCAACCTATAAAATCTTTTCTCCTTCTTTTGGCGATCTTCCCGAAGACGCTCTCGATGTGATTTAGTATATTGAAGCACTAATGTCCCTGCCCCCGACAAGAACCCTGTAACCAACAAAATAAGGGCACTATTTTCATTGATCGTATTATTAACGATCCCACACGCTGACGTCCAGGGAATTTTCTCGATTCCAATTTCAATTTTTTGCTTGTCTGACATGAAACTCGACTGAATAATCACAGGTTGCCGAACAAAAAGCGAAAGGCCGCCCACTAAACGTGAATTTATCACACCAATTTTCATTTGCCCTGGTTCTGTAGTACTTCCCAGATTTGTGGCCGTTAGCTTCACAGTTTTGACTCGGGCCAGATCCTCCGGCTCAACAACAGTTAAACCGGGGGGAACTTCCACAGTAAAAGTTGCCGGGACTGCCGCATTTGATTCCCCATAGAGGATCAACGTGATGTAGGCTGGGGCGTCTCCGGCTAGCACTAGGTTTGGATATTCCACTTGAAGCGCTTGACCATTGTTTAAAATAATCTCACCGGTTTTTTTTGAATATACATTGAAAGGAACAACAAAAGTAATTAATACCCATAGCAAGAGAGCACCAGTCGCCACCACGGCCACTGAAAAAGCCATGTAGATGAAAGCCGGTTCAAGCCAGGTAGGTGGACTCCAAGGCTTGGAAAGGTTTTTCATAATCCCCTCATTGAAATCACAGATTTGGGCATCCCCTTTTGATCATGGTTCGGCATATTCCACAACTCCCCTGACGGCGTTGATAGATAATTTACCGGTTCCCGGCACGCATTAGCCCTAATATTGTACCTATTATATATCACTTCAATTCAACCACAAAATTAAGCCTTCCATGCAGGGGGCGCGGACGTTCTGCCAGCCTGTTAGTTTTCCGTCAGATGGCGGATATTCTGCGGAAAGGAGAGTCTAATCCAGGCGTAGGATTCGCAGCTTCTATCCTGTGTAAACTATGGACAGTTCAAATCATCAAGGAAAGGAAGTGATGCCCATAGCGATAGACTGATCTGAGTTTTCTGCATCCCAACCAAATATTACATTGGAATGATTGTGGTTCGCAAAGGAAAGGAGACAACGGACTATCACGTAATAAAGAAAGAAATAAAGGATTGCCTCAGGCAAATATGAAATCATGAGAGAATGTCGCCTCAGGTGACTAATTTCTCAAACAAGATCCCAAAATACCCGCCGCGTAGTCCAATCCTTTCATACAAGGCACAGATAGATGGAGCATCTATCTGTGCCTTTCTTAACGGATGCAAAATTGCAGAAAAAGAAGCCTTTACCAAAACGAAAATATTGCTGTTAGATTGATGTTAGTGTGACATATGATGATGTTAGCCAACGACAAGAAAAGATCAATCCAAACGCATGCCAAATGCCATATTAGATAGCTTGGCCGATGTAACAATAATAGCGAAAGACTATCTCAACAACGGCAGAGAAAAGGAGCAAACATGTCAAACATGTACGGACAATATCAAAACCAAGACACATCGGCCGCCAAATGGATCTTTTTCGGCTTCGTCGGGATTATCGTGATAGCAATCCTCTTTGGGGCAAACATCAAAGATGCCACATGGCTCAATCCTGGGATCGCCGCAGCAGAGGCAGAAAAGACACAAATGGAGGTGGCCCATCAACAGCAAATGAACACATTGCAGGAGCAACTGGCCGCAGCCCAGACGGAAGCCGATATCCAAACCATCCAGCGTAAACAGAAATTGCTGGATGCCCAATACGAGCATGATGTTCAAGCATTAAACCAGGATTTGGAGCATCGCGACATTGCTTTCAAAACCTGGATGACTGTTCTCATTTTTATAGGCGGAGCGCTCTCAATCGCCATTATCATCGCAACGATTAAGTCGGTCGGCCGAAAAGCTTTATCAAATATGCGCTCTGTGTCAACTCATACCGAATCAACGCAAAGGGTCATACCGCCCATTGAAAAAGTAATCCGTCCTTTACCTGAGCGAGAAACCTACGATCCCTGGAATTCACTGGTCTATCGTTACCATCGAAGAATCGCTGCTCAACTGGCAGAACGCAAAGGACGGGAAGAGGAGATTATCGCCCGCATGAAGGCTTTCAAGGATCCAGCACGCATGAGCACGGAAGAATACAAGAAGCGCCCGATGGCTGGTTGATTGAGCCCGGCGACTAGGATTGCGGTATTCAAAATAGCCCTCCCTTAGTCGATGGCATGAAAACCCCCGATATTTGAAGAAAGGAGGTGGATCTCATACAGACGCATCATATAGAAAGGAGGTAATGCCTATATTTTGAAAATATAGAAAATTTGATGACCTGGATTCCAGGTCATCAAATTTTCTTTCATGAAGCATGAAGCCTTTCAGCCCTTGACCAGTCCCCTTGAATTCCTACAACCCTCTCCCTTAAGTTTTCTTTCCTTAGTAGTGCTTATATATGACACCCCGTTACAAACCGACTAAGTCCGCCTTGTTGCGAAAATCATTAAACAGGCTTTGCAACCGCAATAGCCAGCCCCCGGATGATTACTTGCCTTAATGGAATTGTCTGATACGGTGTGTTACTCTCAGAGCACAGGCCTTTCGGTGTGAATTGCTTGATCAGCAACTCCGCCTCGGATCCTATTGAGGTGCGTCTGGCAGCAACCACGATGTCCCCAGGTTGTGGACTGTAATTGCCCAAAGGAGTGTCTATCATTAAGACACAATCTCCCTGTAAGATAGAGGCTGGATGGGCCTTTTCCATGCTGTCTCCCTGCACTTGCAACCATCGATATACTGCCGGGCGCAGCACTACCTCAGGCCACTCGCGGAGACTATGGATTCGATAAAGCCGGCCGCCTATGGTTACAGTCTCGATGATCACTTCTCCTAGAGGCGCGCCCTCGTAGGCAAACTCACCGTGTGGTCCGGCGCGGACTGTATATATCGGAAAGGACAAATATGATCCGCGCCCCACGGGTGAAAGCGCTGGCTTTGATGCGCTTGGGCGGGAAGAGGGGGTTGGGGCTGCCGGTTTTGGCGCCCGCTTCTGAAATATCGGATCCAGACCCTTACGGAACTCAATCATTCGTGAGTGAATCGATTCGCAGTCTTACATTCCTGATAATGGCTGGTACGTTTGCTATCCGCCAATTCCCTCTCGATCAATTCGATCCCGTTAGCGATATCCTGTACAGCCGCATCGATGTGGCCGCTCTCCTTATGTATCAAGGCCCGCATCCATAGAACGATTGCATTATCTCTAACCTTGTTTTGCTGCTTAAAACCTTCGATTGCATTTGAAGCCGATTTTTCTGAATCTGACAGGTTCCCCCATTTATACTGTGCATAGGCGATGAAAACAAAATACAGGGGCACCTGATCAAGGAATTCAAGACCGGAAGAGTAACTTTCCACCATCGATTCCAATCGGACGATGGCTTTGTCGGCGCCCCTCTCGCTCTTGCAGAGCTCCAACATATCTTCCAGGACATGCCTGTTCGTCTCTTCCTCGATGGAGAGATATCCCTTCAAAATACCGGCGATCTCGTCGTTCATGATAGCCTCCCGTGAAATAATGTCAAAGTAAATCTTGCAGTCTCTTAAGCGTCTCCAGCGTTCCTTTGGCTATGTATGTTTGAACCAATGGATCTTTCAAACCCCGGTCCAAAATACCTGAGACAGATAAAAGAAGGGGTTCCGGGAGATGAGAAGGATCTACTCTCACCAGGCCCTTCGTGATCGCCAGGATTAGATCGCGTCTGTGCTTTGGCTAGCACCGCTTCGTTAGCCCGAATCTCATAGGCCTGCGCTTCCCCATGGATTGCGTAATCAGGCTATCCTTTTGGGCTTCCCACACATCCACCCGCTGCTGGCGCACGGCGGGATGGATTTTGATCTCCGTGATCTGCAAACTAAGTATGCGCACTCCTGCGTCTCTGGTAAGACTGGTATTTGCGCTGTTAATCATTCCCTTTATCACGATTGGCGAGAGCATTTGCACCCCGCCTCCGTTGCTCGTGAACAATTCATCCATGCGGCGGCCGCAAATATGGCGGCCCATAACGCCTGCCACTGCCCCCATGGTACCATCGCACCAATCTGATTCCTGCAAATCTCCATTTCGGGCCCTGACAGCGGTATATTCGACCGCTTTACGTACGGCGATGCGATTGAGGGGATAAACTAGCTTATCATCCAATGGGCTCTCGGAAACGCCCGGCTCGATCTGGAACTCCACACGCATTTTGATCTTGATCCGAATGCCATCTTTCGTCCAGGCATTTACCCGACCAGTGCGTATTTGGGGGCGCAGGTCTACTATCGCTTTCATGGTTTCGCGGGATCCATATCTATGATGGTAGAGGAGCCGACCACACTCGAGAAACAATTCCCGCGTTCCAAATATACGGCAAATCCATCGTAGATGATCAAAGAAGCGGGACCACCCAGCCAGGTACTCCAATGGTTGGATGATTGAAGTTTTGTATCACTCACAACCAGATAGTTCTTGGAAAGAAGGCCATACCACCCCCAAAGCCGATGCCATATCCGTTCCCTTACTTCTGCATCGGTTTCAGGTGCGGGTTTATATAATGCAGAGACATAGGCCTGCGCTGAATTGAGAGAAAGTTATGCCGATCAAGATTATTATTGTTGGCGGCAAAGTAAAACGTGCCGCAACCAGCATGTCCGACAGAAATGATCTTGTTGATCCAGATCCCTGGAATGCCGAAACGTAGGGAAAGAATAAAGTAGGGAAAGGTTATTATCGTTGTGAACATAACCAAAGAAAAGCCCACAAGCAGGAATTGCCGAGGGCCCGCCTTAAACACCAATGGCCACAGAGATTCGCAACCCATTGTTGGGACTTTCATTAAGACCACGAGCCGTCATTCTCCTTACCTTGTCCGAAGTCCCAGAGGATCATTTTCTTGAGATGATCCAGCGAGCTGCCGGCCTCGCTCATATCCTGCGCATCCGGTTGTTGTCCGATTAGTTTCTCCAGAGCGCCGATGAAACGGATGGCAATCACATAACGAGGCAGCCGTGGATCGCGCAAGCGGGTTTTCCGATCCTTCGGCAAAGGCCGTCAGCAGGTTAGTGTACTCGTAGGCGCGCGTTTTCCTGCGTCAGGAGGTCCGCTTGAGCCTTGCCTTTTGCACGGGTTTCTGCTGCTACCCGTTGCCAATCAGCGCTCCATGCAACAATTTGTTTTTGAGATATCTGGTCCTCCTTGGCTTTTTCAGCCTTCTCTATACCCTTACTCCCGCTTGTATCGCCAACCCAGTGCTTAGTTGGATCCTCATGAAACTTGCGTTCCATCGTACTCGCTTCAGCGCTTCCAAGAATTCCTTCGTCCCCCGGGTTGGGTACTTCCTTTTCCGCGAACTCGAGATCCACGATCCTGCAAGTGTGCAACAGAACTCCCCTTTGTCGGAGTTCAAAGGAGCAACCCTCTTTTATTTCAACTGCAATTTCATCCATAGCGCTGGCACCGTCACGATCTTTTTTTGGTTGCCACAATTCATCGAGCCGGCGTTGTGGAGAGCCTCGCGTGCTGTCTTTTCAATCTGATACAGCGTCCTCTCGTCCCATCTGGCTATCTTGGCTGCCTCATGCTCATCCACGTGTGAACTCACACCAATCGTACTGAGCAAAGCCCAGCAATCTTGCCCTTGAGAAAGGATAGCTGCCCTTTGTGTAGTCGGGGTTTTACACGTTTTCCAGCAAAGGATTTTGTGGCAAAAGTTTGTGGTACAGCTCACGATCCCATTTCTCTTTGTCAACTCGAAAGGCCGTGAACAATAACGCTCGGAACGGTATGCCCTCGCTGGATATCACCTCGACCCAGGATGTCCTCGATTGTATCATCAGATCCACTACAGCAAGAGGGCTTTCATATTGCCTTGTGAATATAGTGCCGGGATCCGGCACCCTCGAGAAAGTCATGCCCGTCGTCAGGCCCACCACCTGATGTGAACGGGCCCAAACTAATCCGGGAGCAGCAGATCCGAACTGATCGCCAGGGATACGTTCATCAATTTTCCCCCCTGCCGTATCAGTTACCATCCAATTCGGATATTGGAATCCCCACTGGTACCATACAAATATTAAGAAACGCTGCCACAATTCCTGCAAATTATTGGGGTCGTTTACCGGAACCACAACCATTGCGAGGTGGAACAACATATAGTAATAAAAGGCCAATACGGGCATAGAGATCAGAGCAAGGCCAAATCCAGCCCTCCTAAGCTCCATCCCAAAATGAAGATAAGCAAATGCCCTAGATAAGTTACTACTCCCCTGAAGCCGCTGTTCTCACGGGTTGAATAATAAACCCACATAAAAACCGCAAACAACGCTATACACATAAGGATAAAGATTAAGATTTGTGTAATGTTCTCGAAAACGATCATTTGTACAACCTTGTATTTATGCTACCTATTGAAGTTTGATTTTTAATAATGTAAGTCAAAAATCATCCTAAATTACCCGTAAAATCGGCATTTTTCAGTGACATTAATTAGTCAAAACCCAATAGGGCTTTGGAGAGGTCTTGAATGTAAAAGTACCTACAATTGTCAAAATCCGTATTTGAGCAGGTTATTGGTTTGTCAAGTCCTGCTGCAAAACTTAAGGCAAGATGTAAACCGGACTTTGTTATTTCTCCAAAATTGGTATTTGAAACTTGATCCAATGATCCCTTTCTTTCATACTAAATTGAACGCCTTTAACGATTTCATCCAAGTCAAATCGGGGTATATCTACTAATTGAACTACACTGCGCCCAAATTGAGCATAACCAAAAATTCGAGTGTGAAACAACTTCATCCAGGCAGCGATGTTTGTGCACCGGCCGGGGTCAAGGGTCGCTATTGGCCAGATCCTATGTGCCGGTCCATCTGACAATATTTTGCAAAGGCTTGAAGGGGATTCCATGTCTATAGGCTCAATAAATTTCAAGCCATCGATGAACAACAACACAGACTGGATTGTCTTATGTTTATCTGTCAATGATCTTAAGGTGTGGATGAAATTGGATATGTGATTCTGACTCGCTGGAAAGATACCGACACAGTGTGGATCCTCCGAGAGTCCATACCATTCGCGGGGTTGATCGCTCAACACACCAAATTGAATTTGATCAGGCAAATGCGTGGAAATAGCTGAGGACGCAATGACCTTAAGGAAATTAGTTTTACCAGCTCCTCTATCGCCTATAACTAGGATTGGGCCGGGTGTTGGGTCGTATAGATTAAGCAAAACGGCGAGATTATCTTCTGCTTGACCTAAAAACAAGGCCTGCCTCGGCAAAGGAATCGCTTTTTTCAACATCGCATCTAGGGAACACAACGGCGGAAGGGGAGTGGTTTTTGAGGCCGTCCCCTCTACAATTGAATCGGGCACATACCCAATTGATGGGACAGAATTAACAAGCTCTACTCTCGCAAGAATCTGATCAGTATTCATGGCAACCTCCCTGGGTCAATCAAGTTTGTTTATCTATTTCTTACATTCATAATACTTTAACTCTAATAATGATTACAGCGCTACTTAAGTAAGGGGTTCCCCTCGCTCGGCAATGATCCTATAGTAAGAACTATTTAGCATAATTGGATCCCTTTGAAAATGCTACATTTTTCCTCCCTACTATATATTTCTGTGTACTATCCTCAGAATAAGCTATCGGCCATCATCCAACCAGTTTCACCACTGGCTTCCATCTGCGTCATGGCAACCAATTGAATCAGCGGATCTTCGCTCCCCTCAAGAACTCATCTTACACAAACTATGATCCTAAATTTGAAATTGGCTGCTACGTTTTCCTTTCGCTCCGCCTTTTTAGCGAAGAACTAGTTACCCGCCGAATCTATACTAGCATGCTCTTGTGGGCGAGTCAATCATGACATCTGTCATGACGTTTGAAATAATAGAGCATCCTTGTGTTCCGCATAGCAACGGCTAAATTCTATAAACCATGATACGCCATGGACTCATATTTCCTTGACTACTGAACATTTGTTCTGTATAATAAGCCACTAACAAGAAAGAATTTGCACCCTCTGGTCTTGCTTCCCAGCCCGCAGGGCTTCCACGTATTGAGCAGGGGTTTAAACCCCGGCAAATTTGAATCCGCGAGAAGCAGTTCTGCGAGGTTGTGTCATCAATAATATCCGTGGTTATTCGTTCCTCTTCGTTACGCGGAATGAATAACCGCAATACCCGTACTTTAACAATTGAATATGTCACCATATGTCCCCGTCTTCAAAATAGCCAGCGATCAAATGCTCTTTCAACTGCTCGCCGGGAGGATTTGAACCGGAATTGAACCGGATTCTCTTTGCCCGCAACTCTCCTCTCAAGTATGATGCGAAGCAGAGTCTCCACCAGAGAAACCATTGGTGATGTCTTCCACGAGAGGATTTGAATCAGAATTGAATGGTTTTCTTCCGGAGGAGGATTTGAACCTCAATTGAACCCTTATTTTCACCGACGGCGTCTGATCATGAACCCATCCCAGGGAGGGGTCGAATTAGAGTCGAACCCGGCGGGAAACCCCGTAAAAGTGCGTTTTTTTCACGCAAAGTCAACCAAGGCCGCCGAGCGGCCTGCGACTGGGAACTCTTCACTTGGTACCTGATACCTGATATCCTGAGTACCCGATACCTTTTCCTCCCTTAAAGTCGGGACGCCGTCTGCAAAGACGGCGTCCCTTTTCTTAGGAGAAGAAGTGAGCGTACACCCAACCGCTCGTAATTAAAAGATGCTCTCAAATCTCGGACTCTTACATGCGTGTATGAATACTTCAAAGCACGTGTCCTGAAGCGACTGCCAAAAAGTTCTTCTCTTTTCTCTTTTCTCTTTCCCAAAGAATCCGCGTATATCCGCGTTCACACTTGCACCTGGCGCAAGTGCAGGTGTCCGCGTCCCATTCCCCAAGCGACCTGTACCGAAATGCCTTTCATTCAAGAGATTAATCCAAGAAGCAGTATAATTTTGCCACTCATGCCTACACGATCCAACGAAACCTGGCTCTCCGATCTGCGCGCCGAAGGCGAATTGCGCGAAACCGCGCTGGCTGACCTGCGCGAAGTGGTTGCGCACGGCCTGCCTTATGCCCTCTCGCGCTGGCTCTCGCCCGATGACCCGCTCTTCACGCCTCTCGTCGAAGAGGTGACCCAGGAGACTCTCCTGCGCGTCCTCGACCAGTTGGACACCTTCGAAGGCCGCAGCATGTTCACCACCTGGGTGCATAAGATCGCCGTCCGCATTGCCCTCACCGACCTGCGCCGTAAACGCTGGCAGGATGCCTCCCTCGACGAAATGCTGGATAACGAAGAGACGCCTCCTCCTCCCCGCCTCATGGCCGACCGCTCGCCCGGCCCCGAAGCCGTTGCCGAGCGGACGGATATGATCGCTCACGTCCGCCGCATATCTAGAAGAAGAGCTGACGCCAAAACAGCGCGAGGCCCTCGTCTTATTGGGCATCCAGGATGTCCCGCTCGAGGAGGCCGCCCGGCGCATGAAGACCAACCGCAACGCCCTCTACAAGCTCCTGCACGACGCCCGCCTGCGCCTCAAGCAGCGGCTCACCGCCGAGGGCCTGAACGCGCAGGAAGTACTGGCAGCTTTCGAACAAAAGTAATGCCCTCATCCTGACGAAAGTAACCTCTCTCATAATTTTGTAAGATTGGGTAATAGCCGAACGTCAAAGGTGACGCATGAACATCAAGGAATTATTCCAGCATATCGCTGGCCACTTCCGGCACGATCATCAACAACTTCCGGATGAAGTCGTTCAAAGGTTCCTGCGCATCCTCGATGAGGTGCGCTTGGACGATATGCCTTGCAGCCAGGTTTACGCTCGTCTGGACGAGTATGTTGAGAAGGAAATGAACGGCGAAGAAGCCGCGGTCGTCATGCCGCTCCTCAAAGAACACCTTGACCTATGCCCAGACTGCTGCGAAGAATATGAAACCCTCCTGAAAGTAATGGAAGAATCCTCCCGCCGGCCTTAGAAAATATTTTAGATAGCCAGAATCAAGTGGGGCCATCGATATTCCCAGTCTCGTGCTTTTCCGTGTTTAGATGTCTCCGTGTTTCCGGCTTTCTATATCTCCGTCGCTTTCCGATTTCCTTCCCCCATCTCCGGATTTCCTTCATCCCCATGTTTGCCGTCTCGCCCCGGTGTATTACGCCGTTCATCTCCGTTTATCTCCGCTTCAAATTTCCTCCTCAAAATCCCCGTTCTGACCTCTAATGCTCCGCATCGAACAGCTTCTCCCCCGCTCGAACCGGAACCTTCAGCCTGTTCTCGAACGGCGTCAGTGGGCAGGACCAATGATCGTTATATGCGCAGTAAGGGTTATACGCCACGTTGAAATCCACCAGGAACTTTCCTCCCGGTAACTCCTCGGGTTCGAGATACCGCCCCGCCGGATAAGTTTCTTTACCGGCCAACGAATCGACAAAGGGCAGGAAGAAACCATTGGGCCCCTCATAAATGGTCAATTCAGCCTCTTCCCCCTCCACCTTGAAACGGATGCGGCTGTGGCGAAAGTAAACCTGTACGTCGCCCGTGGAGGTCTGCATTTCGATGCGTTCCTTCTCCGGCAGTTCCTCGGCTTTGATCTCGAGCCGCAGCTCCGGGTTTTCGGGGAAATAATTAAGCCCTTTAAAATCGCGCTTCTGCTCACGTGTCAGCGGGCTTTGGGGGTCGTGTCCAAAAAAGTCGTCTTTTTCCATGCGAAAGGCTTCGAGTTCGCTCATAATATCTCCATTTGAAGTTTACGACAGAACAGACAGCCGGATATTCAAATTCCTTACAAATCCCGTGTTTGATCTAACATTACAGCGCAAAAAGGAAATCCCCTCTCCCGTCGGGATGCGAAGCAGTGTCTCCACCAGACGGCTAGGGTGAGGGAAAGCCTGGCAGCGACGAATAATACAGTACGTACTGTAAATCTGAACCTTGCGCTGTAATTTCTAAGCCATTATGAATTTGCTTTTCGCATCCGGCCCGTCACACAACACCGCCTCTCCGGCAAAAAAGATGAAAAGGTCCGTGGAATCCCTGCAATTCGTGAAATCCGTGTACCAAAGTCTGACCTCGCGGAGCTCAGGGCGAGGTCTTTACCAACCCCTTGCTATTTCCCCTATCTTGTGCTATTTTTGTCCGGAGGGTCTCCTGCATGTCGCGTGATCAAAAGGTAATAATGATCATTGAAGATGAACCGGACGCCGCTGAGCTGTTCGCGGAGATGATGCGCATTAACGGGTTCCGCGTCATCAAGACCTACACCAGCACCCCGGCCTTTACTTTGATCGCCCAGGAAAAACCCGACCTGATCCTTCTTGATATTATGATGCCCGATATCTCGGGCCTGGATGTTTTACGTTATATGCGCGGCCAACCTGACCTGGCTGCGATCCCGGTCGTGGTTGTTTCAGCCCGGGCCACCCCGGCAGACGTCCGCAGCGGCTTGGATGCAGGCGCCTCGATCTACCTCACGAAACCTGTCGGCTATATGGACCTGAAAAATGCCGTGGACAGCCTCATCCAGGCCACCTAAGCCGATCATGGGTCTATTACGCGCCTTTCTTGCCTCGGAGCTCCCCGTTCCCCTTCAGGACGCAATACAAACTGCAACGACCGGCCTGCGCAAAACCCTGGGCGATGATCTGGTACGCTGGGTTCCCATACGCAACGTTCATCTAACCCTAAAATTCCTGGGTGATGTTTCTCCCTCCAGTTTGGATTTGGTCAAACAGATGCTGACGACCGAAGCCGCTCAAGTCCGGTGCTTCGAGGTGCAGATCGAGGGTCTCGGCTCCTATCCAAACTCGCGCCGGCCTCGCGTTCTTTGGGTCGGTCTCACTGCCCCGGCCGCGCTGGTCACCTTGCAGCACGCGATCGAGGCCGCCTCCGCCCGCCTTGGCTTCGAATCTGAAGAGCGTGAGTACTCCCCGCACCTGACCATCGGCCGCGTCCGGCAAAATATATCCTCTGCCGAACAGCAGCAGATCCGGGCCGCGCTGGAAGGCACACTGATTGGCAATCTGGGTACTGCTCATGTAGATGCGGTACACTTATTCAAGAGTGACTTGCAGCCCACCGGATCTTTGTACACAAAACTATTCACAGCCCCGCTCCTTAAAACCTAGTTTTATCAAAGGACGCAGCCGGATGGCAATTTCTTAATCTGTAGAGTGATTGCTGCTCCCCGTGTCGCAAGACCTGATTTATTTAAGAGGTGATTTCTGAACGCACTTGAAATGGCTCATACGATCGTCAACTCGCTTGAAGACAAAAAAGGCGAGGACATCCTCCTGCTCGATATCAAAGACATCGCATCCTTTACTGATTATTTCGTCCTGTGTACCGGCACCAGTGACCGCATGCTCAATGCCCTTGCGGAAGCTTCCATCGAAGCCGTCCACCAGACACATCGTAAGAAGGGCAAAAAACAAGGGGAAGCGGGCGAAGGCTGGGTGGTTGTTGACTACGGCGATGTGGTGGTGCATCTCTTCTCGCCCGACCAGCGCGATTATTACGATCTTGAAGAACTCTGGCAGGATGGGAAAGTGTTGTTGCGAGTACAGTAAGATCCAGGCCTTGATAGCTCTTGGGGTGAAGACTGGCGCGCCCTCCCGACACGGCAATATGAAATCCCCATCCTCGCAGCCATTAAGAGAAGTAGCCGGCTTATTCCTGAAACTTGGTATAACCTCCTTTGGCGGGCCCGCGGCTCATACCGCCATGATGCATTCCGAAATCGTCCAGCGTCGCAAATGGCTGAATGACCAGGAATTCCTCGACCTGCTCGGTGCCACCAATTTAATACCGGGCCCTAACTCCACTGAAATGGCCATCCATGTCGGCTTTCTGCAGGCCGGCTGGCCCGGGTTGATAGCCGCCGGGTTGTCTTTCATTACGCCGGCCATGCTGATCGTCCTGGCGCTGGCCTGGGTCTATGTGAGGTTCGGTTCCACGCCCCAGGCCCAGTGGCTGTTGTACGGAATAAAACCGGTGGTGATCGCCATCATCGTTCAGGCCATTTGGAGCCTGGGTAGGAAGGCTGCAAAGAATTTGCTTCTCGGCGTTTCGGGTCTCTTGATCCTGGCGCTTTATTTCTTTTTTCACATCAATGAGATCCTGCTCTTGTTTGCGGGCGGATTGGTGATTATGGTCATTGCCAATCTCCAGCGTTTGAAAGGGCAGGGCCTCAAGAATTTATTCATCCCGCCCCTCTTCGAAATTAATCCCAGCTCCATCCCCGCGCTCCTCTCCGTCCCTTACAGCCTTCCGGTTTTATTTCTGACGTTCTTGAAGATCGGCGCGATCTTATACGGCAGCGGCTATGTCTTATTTGCTTTTCTGCATGCAGACTTTGTCACGCGGCTGGGCTGGCTCACCGACCGGCAGCTGATCGACGCGATCGCTGTTGGGCAGGTCACCCCTGGCCCGCTCTTTACCTCCGCGACTTTTATTGGCTATATCCTCGGCGGGGTGCCGGGCGCCCTATTGGCGACTCTTGGCATTTTCCTGCCCTCGTTCATATTCGTCGCCATCTCGAATCCGCTGATTCCGAAAATGCGTAACTCGGTTTGGGTGGGCAGCTTTCTCGATGGGATAAACATCGCTTCCCTAAGCCTGATGACCGCCGTGACTTTCCAATTGGGCCAGGCCTCCCTGGTTGACTTGCCCACGATATTGATTGGCCTGATCGCGCTGGGACTGCTGCTGCGTTTTAAGCTCAACTCAACCTGGCTCATCGCAGGCGGAGCGCTGGCTGGGTTGGTGATCTCGCTCTTCCGGTGATCCGGACCGGTCTTTTCTCTTATTCCTTTTTACTTCTTAACCCGAGAAAAGTCAGTATTTCGGTAAGGAACCCGCCTTGTGAAATCCTGGCAGCTCTTCTCTTCTCGGGGTCCGTCACCGGTCTTGGGAATGCCCCATAGTGTACGCCGCACCCACCAAAGAGCACTCTGGTATATTCATTGTTGAGCGGTTCTTCGTCGGTGTTGTCTTCGGAAGAGATATTGTCGCCATATCTTCTCATCTTCCACCTCATTCACTTTTTATTTTACTACTTCAATGTGGCGAAACTTGCCGGGGAATTCTACGTAGAATTAAAGGTATGTTCTTCAGCGATGGACGTTTTGTATATCTATCCACCGCCCCGCACGGAAACCGCAAGGAAATGGATGTGCGCAGGGGTAGGTGGTCTCCGCCAGGCGTGCCCGGAATTCTTCGGCCCAGCTTATAAGAGTTGGATGAAAAACTCGAGTCCATAAAGAATATTTCGTCTTGCTTAAGTCAGGAGTCATTCATGAACAATTCAGCCGCTATCGAAGTCCTCAACCTGCACCGATCCTTCGGCGAGACCAAAGCCGTGCAGGGGATCAGCTTTGAGGTGAGCCAGGGTGAGATCTTCAGCCTGTTGGGCCCCAATGGCGCTGGCAAGACAACCGCAATATCCATGCTCTCCTGCCTGTTACGCCCCGACGAGGGCGATGCCCGCATCATGGGACATTCCATCATCTCCGACCCCAATGAAGTGAAGACCGTCCTGGGTGTGGTGCCGCAGGAGATCGCCCTCTACGAGGACCTGACCGCCCGCGAGAACCTGACCTTTTGGGGAAAAATGTACGGGCTGCGCGGTTCGTCGCTCAAGCGCCGCGTGGACGAAGTGCTGGATATCATCGGTCTGCGCGACCGCGCCAATGAGCGGGTGGGCAAGTATTCCGGCGGGATGAAACGCCGCGTAAACATCGGCGTGGCGCTTTTGCACAAGCCCAAGGTCATTTACATGGACGAGCCCACTGTGGGGATCGACCCGCAGTCACGGCGCAATATTCTCGATAGCGTGGTCAGCCTGAAGGACCAGGGCATGACCGTGTTATACACCACGCACTACATGGAGGAGGCCCAGGAGCTTTCCAACCACATCGCCATCATGGATCATGGCAAACTGATGGCCTACGGAACCCACGAGGAACTGGTGAAGCTGGTGGGGCAGCAGACGCGCATCGACCTGACCCTGAACGTGGATGCCGGCCGGGTCCTGGATGTCTGGCGGGGCCTGGAAGGAGTCACTCGCGTTTCGGCGGAGGATGGGAAGATCAGCGTGCTGGTGGAAGACAGTAACCTTGTCCTGCCCCGCCTGTTCGAATCGGCTGCAAAACTTTCCGCCCGCATCACCTCCGTGGATATCCGGGAGCCAAACCTGGAAGCCGTATTCCTGCATCTGACCGGCCGCGCCCTGCGCGATTGAGGAAGGCCTGATGAAAGCAATAGACATCGCGCTCAAAGACCTATCCCGCTCCTTCCGCAGCGCCTTCGCGGTAATTTTTATGTTCGGCATTCCGCTGCTGGTCACCGGCATGTTCTATTTCATGTTCGGCAACATCGCCAGCGGAGGCGACTTCAGCCTGCCGCGCACAAAAGTCGTCGTGGCAAACCTGGACGAGGGCGGCCCGAAATTCCAGGTCAATACCAAGAACATCCCCGGCGGCGCAGGACGCCCATACGATGGGTGAACTGATCGTCGGCGTGCTGAAAAGTGAGACGTATGGCAGACCTGATCGAGGTCTCGACGCGTGCCCGATGCCGCATCGGCCCGTGCGGCCGTTGACCGGCAGGCGGCCCAGGTGGCTCTCATTATCCCCGCGGATTTCTCCAAACAGTTCGCGGATCTGAATGGCAAAGCGGTCGTCGAGTTCTATCAGGATCCCACCTTGACCATTGGACCATCCATCATCCGGTCGATACTCAATCGCTTCATGGATGGGATGTCCGGTGTAAAGATTGCCGTAAATGTATTCCTCGATGAAGCCGACCCAAAGGACGCAGGCGCTGGCCGGTCAGGTGGTCGATGAATATCTCCACATCTCCCTTGCAGAATCCGATGATCCCGAAAAAGACCTGCTTGACGTGCGCTCGCCGTCCAGTGCTCCGGTGGATCATTCCGCCGAGACTTCCAATTTGCTGGTTCGCATCATCGGCCCCATCATGGCCGGGATGATGGTCTTTTATGCCTTCTACACCGGTACTTCTACCGCCCAGAGCATCCTCAAAGAGGAAGAAGAGCGCACCCTGCCGCGCCTCTTCACTACGCCCACCTCACAAGCCACGATCCTCACCGGCAAGTTCCTGGCCGTCTTCGTGACAGTCCTGGTACAGATCATCGTACTGATCATCGTTTCCCATTTGATCTTCGGGATCAGTTGGGGTGAATTTGGTCCGGTGGCTCTGGTCGCCGCGGGCACCATATTCAGCGCTTCGTCATTCGGCATCTTCGTAAATTCATTTCTTAAAGACCACCAAGCAGGGCGGGGCGGTCTTTGGAGGCGTATTGACGGTGACCGGCATGATCGGCATGATCAGTATCTTTGCCTCGGGCTCGCCCTCCGCCGCCCAACTGGGCGATACGGTTTCATTGCTGGTGCCTCAAGGCTGGGCAGTGCGCGGTTTACAGCAGGCGATGAACGGGCCAGCCGCTGACAAGCGTCCTGATCTCTTTCCTGGGCATGCTGGCCTGGGGCGTGGTTTTCTTCATCGTCGGTGTATTGCGCTTCAACAGACGCTATACATAGGATAGACGTTATGATCCGCATTCTCGATATCGCACTTAAAGACCTGGTGCAGCTCGCCCGCGACCTGAAGACCTTCATCTTTCTGCTGTTCATGCCCGTCATTTTTACGTTGCTGTTTGGGTTTGCCTTTGGCGGGTTCAGCAGCGCCGGCGATCCGCGCCTGCCGGTCGGTTATATCGACCAGGACAATCGCCGGATCAGTCAGGATCTGCATGATCTGCTGGCGAACTCGGCAGACCATTCGGCTGGATGAAAATATCTTCCGCTCCGCTGCAGATCTGGAGAAGCTGGTCGCTGACGGCAAACTGCCGGCCGCGCTCATCGTCCCGGCCGGCTATACCCAGGCCATGCTGGCCGGTCAGAATCCTAAACTGATCCTGATCGGTGATACGACCACTCCGGCCGGGACAACCATCGAAGCCGAGATACTGGCAACCGCCCTTCGTTTGGATAGCGCAGTCCGCTCTGCAACCATCATGGATGAACTCATCGGCGACCGCGCGCCTTTCGATTATGCGTTCAAGCAGTCCCTTTCCGCCTGGAAAGACCCGCCGATTGCAGTAAAGGAAATAACCAGCGCTTCCGTCAAACACCCCAACGAGCCAGGTCTCCTCGCTTGCCCACACCTCGCCGGGCATGATGCTCCAGTTCGCCATTGCCGGTCTGCTCACCGCGGCCCAGATCATTGTCACCGAGCGAAAATCGCGTACCTTGCAGCGCCTGCTTACTACGGCCACGCGCCGCATCCACATCCTGCTCGGACATTATCTGGCGATCTTCATCCTGATCTTCTCTGAGCTGGTCATGTTAATTCTATTCGGTCAGATTCTGCTGAAAGTGGATTACCTGCGCCTGCCCGCTGGCTACTCTCCTGGTGGCTTTCAGTTCCGCCCTCTGCATCGCGGCCCTGGGCCTGCTGATTGGGATTCTGGCAAAGACCGCGGAACAGGCCATCATTTTTTCACTGATCCCCATGTTCGCATTTTCCGGGTTGGGTGGAGCCTGGGTGCCGCTGGAGGTCACCAGCCCGGCCTTCCAGGCCATCGGGCATCTCATCTCCGGTAGCCTGGGCCATGGATGGATTCCAGAATATCATTCTACGGGGCTTCGGGTTTGAATCGGTGCTGCTCCCTGTCGGGCGCCCTGGCTGTTTATGCCGTGGTATTTTTTGTCCTGGCTGTCTGGCGACTGAACGCCTCTGAGGAAAAATAAACCCGCAGGATTTTTCTGCGGGATATCTGTTGCGTGCTTCTTCCTTTTCCTTTACTTTTCAAAAATCCATTTATCCACTTCACGCGTCCAGTTGACCAGCTCTTCCTTCTTGAACCATAACGCGACTTCCTTCTCGCCGTTGGCCGGCTCGTCGGAAGCATGGGTCAGGTTGCGCCCCACTTCGAGGGCAAAGTCATGGCGGAGCGTGCCCGGCGCGGCTTCGGTCGGGCGTGTAGCGCCCATCGTTTGCCGGACGGCTGCAACCGCGTTGGGGCCTTCCCAGACCATGGCCATCACCGGTGCGGAGGTGATATACGAGATCAAGCCATCATAAAACGGCTTGCCTTTGTGAATGGCGTAATGCGTCTCAGCCAGATTCCTTGCTGACCTGCATGAATTTGGCAGCGACCAGGCGAAGCCCGCGGCGTTCGAGGCGGGATATCACTTCACCGGTCAATCCGCGCTGCACACCATCCGGTTTTACAAGAACGAGGGTTCTTTCCACAATTTCCTCCAAATATTCAAAATAATGGGGCGGCCGATCGGTCGCCCCACCTTGTTTCATTATCGCAGCAATTCTTCTGCTTTGGTATACGCGTCCAACGCTTCCTGCAGTCGGTTGGCACGCATATACGCGTCACCCAGTGTCTGCCAGATGGGCACCTCCACCGGATAACGATAGAGAGCATCGCGCAGGTCGCGGATGATCTCTTCAAGCGATTTACCCTTGCGGATCAGTTTGGTATAGACATCCAGCGCGGCGGCGATGTTACCGCGTCCCAATTCAGATTTGGCATTTACAAGCGAGCTGCCATTGATCACGACCTTCGTCTTTACGGCAGGCTTTGGACGCGCAACCTGTACAGGCGCAGGGCGGGGCTGCTCGACCACGATCTTTTGCGCGGGGTCTGGAGCGGGTGTCTCAGGCACGGCAGGAGCAGGGGCTTCTTCCGGGGTCTTCTGTTGCGGAACCGGTACGTCCGGCTGAACCGGGGCAGTTTCAACCGGAATCTTGACCTCAGGTGTTGGAACCAGGTTCCATCGGTTCTAGTGGAAGACGGAGGTGTAGCTTCTCCTCCGCAACTGGCAGGTTGCTTCGGAAGATCTTTCGAGTGCGGATCGGTTGCCAATCGGCAGGATGAGCCGGCTCCGTGACCTGAGGTTCGGGTTCAGCTTCAGATTGCAGCCAGGCGGGCACATCGCCTGAGGAGGTCTCGGGTTGTGGCAGCGGTCGGCTCGTTATCGAGGCTGGCCAGCCAATCAGGCAGGTCAAGCGCCGAACCCGATTCCGCCCAAAGAACTCTTGTGGAGCCTGGGGATTCCGGCGTGGACCGGTTCGGTTGGAAGATGGATGCAGCCAATCAGGAACGTCTTCAATCGTGGATTGGTCGACGGGCTTGGGACCCAAATCACTTAACCAATCCGGCGTGCCGATCTCATCCATGATTGGCAGCTCTTCTTTGCCTTTATCAGCTCGTGATCCCCAAGATCATTCTGATCCTTGAAGCCCGCTCCGCCAATCGGTGAGTCCCTGGTCCGATAGGCTTGGGTATGCGAGATTTCAGATTCTTCTTCTTCCAGGTTGCGCAGCCAAATGCCGGTTATATCGTCAGCGTCAGAGGCCCGGTGATCTTCGGGTGCAGGGGCCTGTTCATTGATTTCCTTGGCTTTATCCACCCATTCGGGCGCAACTTCTGTTCGCGCATTGGGGTCGGTCACTAACTCTTCCGGCTTGGCGCCATGTTTGGCTGCCAGGCCTTCCAGCCAGGCCATGCATCATCCTGTTCCTGGGCAGTAGTGCCCAGGGAACCCAAATTTCGCAGGAGCTCTGGAGCTTTGAGCCGGAGGTTCTTCAGGTTCGAGATGAATACTAAATGATTTAGGTTCGGATGGAGCAGGTTCAGAGCGGCTGGTTGATCTTTGGGATCGGTGTTTCGAGATCGTTATCGAATTCTTTCAGCCAATCCGGGGTTTCGTCACCTGGAGGCCCGAGGCTGTGCGTCCGCGGCTGATTCGGCTTCCAGGCCCTTCAGCCAATCTGCATCGGGTTCACTGTGCAGGTTTCGCGGCAGGTGCGGGTTCATCAAGTTCCCGCCCCCCAAGGTTCTTGATCCAATCGGGAGTCTCCTCTTTGGGAGTCTCCTCGGCAGAGTTCTGCTGCAGCAGGTTGGTCACCGCCCAGATTTTTTAACCAATCTGGCGTATCCGCTGAGTAAAGCGGACTTTCCGCCGGAGGCCTGATAAGATTGCGAGGCCGGCTCATTTTCTTCACTGGGCGCCAACGCCTTTACCCAATCAGGCAAATCACCCTGGACCGCAGGCGCGGCGCCCGATGAGGAATTGTCTTCTTCAAATGTAGAGGTTCCTTCCTGAAATTCTCCGCTGGAGTTTGACCAACCGGCCTGACGGAGAAAGTCGGGAATATCGTCCTCATTTGCAGAGGAAGGCGCAGCAGGCTTCGCGACCGGTAACCGGCGCTGCGGGGCCCGTTGGAGAGGTTCGTGTATCGGGCATCGAAGCGGATTTCAACCATTTGGGTTGATCTGAAATACGGCCGATCGCAGTCGTATCGGATTCCAGGCCGATCCCCATCACTTCCTTATCATCCACTGCCTGGCCGGTGTATTCAAGCCGCTCAAGGCTCACCGCGTTATCGGCTACGCTCTCAGTATGAAAAAGGGAATCCTGGGTGAATGCTGCATAGGGATCAAGTTCATTAACGCGGTTGCGATATTCCTGCAACAGAATCGGCGCGTTGGGTGCCGGGTAAGATCTCGACCATCAGGCGGTTGGCATCCAGGCAATATGGGTATTTCGTGAGCAGCTCGGTACAAATATCGGTTGCCTCGGCTTTTTGTCCATTGCGGAAATAAGCATTGGCAAGCAGCACTTGCATGTCGGTGCGCTTTGGATCATTGCCAAGCACTGCACGGATTTCTGAGATGGCCTGGTTGTAAAGTTCGCCCTGCACATACATGTGCGCCAGGGCCCCGCGCGTCAGGCGGATCTTGGGCGGCTCCACGCCATCACGCCGGGCAAACAAACGCTGCAGCTCTCCCTGGATGGCGGCATTCGACGGCTGGACTTCAAAGGCGCGTTCCATGTGCCAGATGGCTTCATCGAGTTTGCCCTGGTCGTCGGCAATAATGCTCATGCCCACATGCGAAACAAAATCGTCGGGGGCCGCCACCAGCACACGCTGGAAAATGTCCACGGCTTCGTTATAATGCTTGGCCTCCAAGTTGGCCTTGCCAAGCAAGCGATAAGTTTCGAGGTATTTGGGAAATGTCTTGAGAATGTGACGGCAATGCGCAATAGCCTCGTCGAGCCGTTGTCCATGCTCGATCAACCCTTCAATTTCGCGATTGTACATGCGCAGTGAAACTTTAGCCATAACACACTCTGGTCTAAGTATGCCCTAATCTTAATAAAACTGCAAGCCTATGCGACATTTCAAGGGCATTTCAATCATAAAAAAGCGGGAGCGCCGGCACAGGCGTATCGCTGAAAACATGCGCCGCAAGCACGCTTTTCGCGGGCTTCAACCTGCTTTTTCTCGTCATTGGCATGGATCGCGAACAGCGGTTCGCCCTGCTCGACCTTATCCCCCACTTTGTGATGGACGATGAACCCGACTGCATGGTCCACCAGCGTCGGATTTTTTGGCCCGGCCTGCGCCGAGCGATACCGATGCCTCACCCACACTTCGAGCATCAACCTGAGCCAGGTATCCGCTGCGAGGCGCCTTCACCAACTCGACGATTTTCGCCTTCGGCAGTTTGTCGGGATTGTCTACATAGGACACATCGCCGCCCTGCGCCCGCACCAGTACGCGGAATTTCTCGAAAGCAGTCCCGTTCGAAATCGCCTTCTCTGCCAGAGCCCGGCCTTCAGCCAGATCTCCGGCTCGTTTGCCCACCAAGCAGCATGTGTGCGCTGACGTGCAGGCAGTGTTCGCGGAAATCCGCCGGGCCGCCGCCTTTCAAGGTCTCGCATGGCTTCCTTCACTTCGAGCGCGTTGCCCACGGCATGCCCGAGCGGTTGGTTCATATCGGAGAGCAGGCAGATCGTCTTTCGTCCGGCCAGGTCGCCGATTTTCACCATCAAATCCGCCAAGTTGGCGTGCCTTCGTCCAGAGTTTCCATGAACGCACCGTTCCCCACTTTGACATCCAGCACAATAGCCTGCGCCCCGGCGGCGATTTTTTTACTCATGATGGACGAAGCGATCAACGGTATGGAAGGGACAGTGCCGGTCACATCCCGCAGGGCATAGAGTTTGCCATCTGCCGGGGCAAGTTCGAGCGATTGGCCGGTGAGGACGATCCCTTTTTCCTTGAGCTGCCGCTTGAATTCATCGGTGCTTAGATCCACGCGATACCCGGGAATGGATTCCAGCTTGTCGAGCGTGCCGCCGCTGAAACCCAGTCCTCGGCCGGACATTTTTCCAACCGGCAGCCCGCATGCAGCCACCATGGGCAGCACTGCCAGGGATGTTTTATCGCCCACCCCACCTGAGGAATGTTTGTCCACGGCGATATCCACCACGCCGGTCAGATCCAGGATGTCGGCCCGAATTCACCATTGCCATTGTGAGATCCGTGGTCTCCTGCGGAGTCATGCCATTGAGCAGAACGGCCATGGCCCAGGCCGAAACCTGATAATCGGGAATATCCCCTTTTACAAAACCTTGTACGAAGAAGTTGATTTCTTCCTGGGTAAGCTCCCCTTTTTCGCGTTTTTTGATGATGATGTCTACGGCACGCATGCGGATCTCCTTGCCATCCGATTTTACCTCATACCCCCGCCCCGCCTGATTATCCTGGATTAACAGAGCCGAGCGGGGTTAACCCTTCACCAGCTTTTGTCCATCTTTTGTATCCTGCACCGTCCAACCCAGGGCTGCGATCTGTTCACGCAGTCGGTCGGATTCGGCCCAGTTCTTTCCGGTGCGGGCCTGCTGACGTTTATCCGCCAATGCCAGTACCTCGTCCGAAGGTTTATCTTCATCGAGCGGCGAGGCGCTTGTTAACCATGTCCCAGACCTTGGCAGGAATCCCCGCCTCGATCGGTTCGGGCAAGCTTCAACAAGCCTAATTCATTGAATCCGAATTTTGCCCCCGCCGGATACATCTTTGGGTCGCAATCACGGACGAGAGACACCGAGCTTACACCGCTGACTTCACATTGGCCGGACTCAAAATCAATGATCAGTCCGGTATGTTCATCGAGTCCAACAGTGGTATTTTCAGTCGGCAGGCTGTTGCACCATTCATCAAAGCGCTCCATTCCAAGGAAACACCGGCTGGTATCCACATCGTCGCCGCCATCGGCATTGTTCCAGTGCGGCACAAAAGATACGTGCATGCCAAAATCCGAAAAGAGATTCAAGCCGGTTTTGGTGTGGACATCCTCACCAACCTTGTAGATCTCATAGACGGGTATGGCCCATGCGCCTACCGATATCGTCGCGGCGGAAGCAAACGCCAGCGTCGCTCCCAGCCGATGACGAGCGCGCACAATGTCCCAGGCCAGCGAGCCTTGCAGCTGCCGCACCGCATACGTGGGGCTGCCCGGTCCCATAAAGATAAGATTTGCGTATAAGAGCGATCTGAGGATGGCAGGTTCATCGGGGCTGAAAGGTGTACCGCGTTTGCGGGCCGGGACCACATCAATGGTGGGGTATAGTTTTGAAGCCGGGTTTTCATGAAATCCCCCACGCGTCCTGCCACCTGGTGAGAATTGAGTTCAAAGCCGGCCGGGGTTTCCAGAATGGCGATCCGTAAGGGTTGAGGTAGGGCCCGCGCTAAAGTCTCGAAGATTCGCCCGCCTGCCAGTGAAGTTTCACCCGAACCAAGAAATGCAATTTGTCCCAGGGTCATGCTGCCTCATGTTGAATGATTTGGAAAAGATTCAAATTATTCGACGGTGAAACTTACAAACTTCATTGATGCCGCGTTGAGTTCATCTATTACTTCGAGCAATGTCTTGTTTTGAGGAATATCGGACATGGAAGTACCATAATGTGCATAACGGATCAGGCCTTGTCGCGTCAACCACACATACCAACGGCATGCGTCCCAATTTAAAGACCTTAACCTGCTGCTTATAGCGCTGCGCCGCCGCGTGATCCGGATCGGGCAGGCCGATAAAGGGGAGTTTTTCTGCCTCCCAATATAGACGGAATGCAGCCAGGCCCATCCGGCCCAATAGCCAGGATTTCCGCACCGCTGCTCTGTGAACTGATCATAATCATCCCGCAAGCGCGCCAACTGCGCGCGGCAGTAGGGTCAGAGGAAGCCGCGCAGAAAAGCCAGCACGACAGGCCGGCCGCGATAATCGCGAGGCTGCGAACATGGCGTCCATGGATATCAGTCAGTTCGAATTCCGGCGCGGGTTCACCCGGATCAAGCAGGTCAGGCATCTGTTAATTCTCTGGCTTTCACCCATATCTGGTCGAACATTTCGATGGTCAATTTTCCCGGTAAGGGTGTTTTGCTGGCTGGGATGATAGGAACACAGTAACCATGGCCCGGCATTTTGTGTGGCGGGATTCAGGTTGTAAACAGCGCCGTGCGCAAAGGCCATCGGCGGCAGGCCTTTGACCGTTTGCCGGTCGCGGTCCGCTTTTCGAAAATAGATACGCAGGATCCTTCGAAAGCAATCCGGCCCAAAACTACGATAACCTTTGGATTCAGCAATTCGATTTCGCGTTCAAGATATGGCTGGCAATTGTTGAGTTCTTCCGGCGTTGGCTTATTTCCCGGAGGAGCGCAGCGCCCCGAGGCAGTGATGTACATATCCCGCAGGGTCAGTCCATCATCACGGCTGGTCGATTGGGCCTGGCTCGCAAAACCTGCACGGTACAGCGCAGGAAACAAAAAACCACCCGAACCATCTCCAGTGAATTGGCGGCCGGTCCGGTTTGAACCGTGCGCACCGGGTGCGAGTCCCACCACCAGCACGCGCGCCCTGCGATCTCCAAACCCCGGTACCGGCTTGCCCCAATAATCCCATTCTTGATAAGCTTTGCGTTTGGTAGCGCAACTTCTTCACGCCAGGCAACAAGCCGCGGACATTTACGACAGGCGATGATCTCCTTATTGAGCGTCTCGAAGTTCTGTTGGGAGCTCGCCGACCCCGCAACAAAATCGACGGAGGATTTCATAACCACATTCTACTTTGAATTTATTATGAATTGGATTACACTCGCTTCATCTCAGGAGATTCTTATGAAACCCTTCCGCAAACATGTGGCGATCGCAATTGATGGCGGTGGAATCCGCGGGGTGATTGTTACCAGGGCATTGACCATCCTGGAGGATGAACTCGGCCAGCCCATTTATGAAATCGCGCGTTTGTATGCAGGCACATCCACAGGCTCGATCATTTCCGTAGGTTTGGCCACCGGGATGACAGCCGCCAAAATCCATGAACTTTATTTGGCGTTGGGCGAGAGCATCTTCCCCAAAAGCTGGAGGACTTTCTTTTTCCCTCTCACGCGTTATCGTTATCCGGCCGGAACCCCTGGAAGCGGCATTACGAAATCAATTCGACGGCATGAAAATGGGTGATTTCTGGTCGAAAGAGTCGCTCACTCTCACCGACGTTGTCATCACCACGTTCGATGCGTTGACCGAACATGACTCGTTTCATCAAACCCTGGAAGCTTCAATATCAGGATTGGCCTGTTGTGAAGGCCGTCCTGGCCTCAAGCTCCGTGCCAACCTATTTCCCGACTGGTCGATGGCAGATATGTGGACGGAGGTGTCGGTTCTTATTCCAATCCATGTTTCCTGGCAGCCTACGAGTTGACCTTTTGTCTGGGGTGGAAGCCGGAGGAGACCACGCTCATCAGCCTGGGAACCGGGCGCAGCCCCGGAAACTGATCCATTCTGAAAACCCTTCGCCCGTTTCTGGCCCTGGAATTGGCTGGATCCCGTTTTGGATGCCTTTATCTCTTCAGCCAGCGACCAACAAGTTCGCATCGTAGAGACGTTTTTTGAGAAGCTTGACTTTCGGCGTTTCCAGGTGGATCTGAAGGAGAACTTGCCAATGGATGACCCGAGCCACATACCCGAGCTTTTGGAATACGGGCGAGCAAATGGGCAATATGATCTTGGAAGATCAAATCGACAGCGCGATCAAGATGAAACCTGCCAAACCGCGATCGTGAAATCACGTAACTCATCCTCGGATGCATGTGTTCAGAAATAAGAAGGTTTGTCGCTCCATGATCGCGTAAGCATCTGAAACATGTCCAAGCCGATTCATGTCAAAAGGAGGATGTCATGAAACCATTTCGCAAGAACGTCGCTATTGCCATTGATGGGGGTGGGATCCGCGGTGTGATCGTCACAAAAGCCCTGAGTATGCTGGAACAAGAACTTAACCAACCGCTCCATGACGTATTCCGCCTGACGGCCGGGACATCCACCGGCTCCATCATCGCCGCGGGCTTGGCCAGCGGATTGACAGCCGAGCATCTCTATGAAATGTATCTCCAATTGGGCCGGGATATCTTCAAGAAGAGCTACCGCACAGCCTTCTGGTATCTTTTTCAACCACCGCTACATGCAGCCGCCCTCGAAAAAGCTCTCCATACCTATTTTGGTGATAAGACTGTTGGGGATGTGTGGAATGCAGACCCGCCCACTGATCTGCTCATCACGGCTTTCGATGCCTTGAGAACCGTACACGCTTCATAAAATCCCACAAGTCAAAATATGATAAATGGTCATTGGTCAGATGCCGTGATGGCCTCCACCGCTGCCCCGACCTATTTCCCTTCTCTTGATGGGAGCTTCATTGATGGCGGCGTTGGCTCGTATAACAATCCGTGTTATCTGGCCGCCTACGAAATTCAATTTGTCCTGTCATGGAAGCTCGAAGAAACCACCCTGCATCAGCATTCGGAACGGGACGCGAATCCGGCCAGATCAAAAAAGGCGCAGTGGATCGTTTCCTCCCCATTCAATATATCAGCCCTTTGTTGGATGCCTTCACACATTCTGCGATAGATCAACAAGTGGCCCTGGTCAAAAAATTGTTTAACAAAGCTGGATTTTCGGCGTTTCCAGGTGGATCTCGAAGCGCCTATCTGACTTGGACGATGCTTACAAAATACAGGATATGATCGGTTATGGCGAACAGCTTGGAAAAATGATCCTCAACGATAACAACGATCGCGCGCTGTTCCTTGATCCCTGATAACCTGCCGCCGACTAAAGGATTAACATCGCATCGCCGAACGAGTAAAACCGGTAGCCCGCCCGCTTCGCGGCCTCGTAGGTCTTCAAAATCTGCTCGCGCTCCGCAAAAGCGCTGACCAGCATGAGCAATGTAGACTTCGGCAGATGAAAGTTGGTCAGCATGGCGTCCACAACCTTGAATGATATCCCGGCAGGATGAAAAGGGAAGTGGTCACTGGCAATAGCGTCGGAACTTGAGGCTCGGTAATTCGCTGTTAAAGGTTCCTGCTGCTTGATCCTCGTTCCTGCTGCTGATTCCAGCGTCCTCACCGAGGTTGTTCCCACAGCGATCACTCTTCCACCGGCTGCATGGGTTTCGTTGATAACGTCCGCGGTCTCTTGCGTCAACTGGCACCATTCGGTATGGATCTTATGCTCTTCGGGATCATTTTCCGTTACCGGAGCAAATGTATCCAGCCCTACATGCAGGGTAACATAAGCTATCTTGATCCCTTGTTCTTGCAGCTCCTTCAACAATCGAGGCGTAAAATGCAGGCCGGCTGTGGGAGCAGCAGCAGAACCCGTTCACGAGCATAAACGGTTTGATAGCGTTCAGGGTCACTTAACTTTTCGTGAATATAGGGTGGTAAAGGAACATTGCCCACTCGTGGAAAAAACGGTTCGATGGGTTCTGAAAACTTTGATCAACCGCTGGGAACCTTCATCCTTTTCGATGATCTCTGCTCTGCGGGCCATCTTCAATCATTCAATTTGATGCCTACACGCAGCCCCTTTCCACCCACCAGACATTGCCATGTCGAGTTGATCTTCACGTCGCAGAAGCAGTAATTCAACCCGCCCACCTGTTTCTTTTCTCGCGAAGATCCGTGCCGGGATCACCCGCGTTTCATTTAAAACTAGTAAATCACCTTTATGCAGATATTCGCCCACCTCGCGGAAGATCCGATGTTCGATCTGACCGGTATCTCGGTGCAAAACCAATAGTCGCGAAGAATTGCGCGGCTCGGCGGGCGTTTGCGCAATGAATGATTCAGGGAGATCATAGTCGAAGTCTGAAGTTTTCATAAATGTATGTTGGCGATTTTCCATCCACGCCCTCTGTCTTGATCACATGGCATTTGATTGAATATCCGATCGTTTTCGCAAGGGGAGAGAATCTTGAAAAATTGAAGAATCAATAAATAAACGGGATAAGTCTCCAGGTATGCGACCGGTATTCAGAATAATCCGCATGCATGCTGAGGAGCATCTTCTCTTCATTCTCGATGCGATAATAATAGGCAGAGATCGTCACAACAAAAACGATTAATATCACGATCCAATTCGCGGTCGCCGCAGCAATCCCGCTCCATATCAAGATCATCCCTAAATAGCCCGGATGGCGGATGAGGCGATAAGGACCTTCACGGACGATGACCTGATTCTCCACACCTTCAATGTCCGCGTGTAAAACGCGCCCAGCACACGGTTGGCCCAGATACGCAGGGATAAGCCAAATAAGGCCACTATGATTCCCAGCCAGCCGATCCAGGCCGGGAGTACGCCGATCTCTGTAAAAATTCAGCAACCATGAGGCCAGCAACGCAATCACGGAGATGAAATAAGCCAACCCGAGAAACCTGGTTGTTCGTTGGTCGAATTGACCTGCTTCAAAACTTTTGGCCTCCTGCCCCCGGCGGAACCGGCCTTCAATGAAGGAGAAACCAACCAAAATAAGATAACCAAGAAGAGTTGTAATAATAACCATGAGTTTCCTATTTATGGAACAACCGAATGATGATGTTCAAAATCACTGTCAACACCAGCGAAAGGATGATGGATGTCACGATCGGGAAATAAAACGATCCATTCTTTCCCTCAATGTGAATGTCGCCCGGCAGGCGGCCCAATGGCAAACCCAGCCTGCCCGCCAGATAAAACCCGCCGCCCAGCAGAATCAAAATAACCCCTCCGATGATCAGATAGCGGCTGATATTTTCCATCACACACCTTCTCCACTTACTACTTTCTCTTCTATCCACTTTCTATTCTTGCTCTTTCTCTTCTATATTAATCGCGGTTGTGCGCCTTCGTTATAAGGCAAGTTAAGATGCTCATAAGCGGACCTGGTAGCCACGCGGCCCTGGGGAGTGCGGTCAAGGAACCCCAATTGCAAAAGGTACGGCTCGACCACATCCATGATGGTGTCCTGTTCCTCGCTGATCGAGGCGGCGATCGTATTCAACCCCACCGGCCCGCCGTTGTATTTTTCGATGATCGTTTTCAAGACGCGGCGGTCCACGTCATCCAGGCCGAGCGGGTCCACCTGCAGCAGGTCGAGCGCTTCCCTGGCAACCTTCGATGTGACGATCCCATCTGCGCGCACCTGGGCAAAATCGCGCACGCGCCGCAAGAGGCGCAAGGCCACGCGCGGCGTTCCGCGTGCCCGGCGTCCGATCTCTTCCACGCCGCTTGGCTCCACGTGGACATCCAATAACTTGGCAGCCCTTTGGACAACTGCCTGCATCGCCGCCAGGTCGTAATAATCCAAACGATAGACTGCCCCGAAGCGCGCCCGCAGTGGGGCCGTGACCAGCGCCAGGCGCGTCGTCGCGCCGACGATCGGTAAAGTGCGGCAATTTCAACCGGATCGAGCGCGCCGACGGCCCTTTACCGATGACGATATCCAGCGCAAAATCTTCCATGGCGGGATACAACACTTCTTCGACCGCGCGTCCGAGGCGGTGGACTTCGTCAATGAACAGCACGTCGCCGGCTCGCAGGTTGGTCAGGATGGCAGCCAGGTCACCCGCACGCTCGATGACCGGACCCGATGTGATCTTGATGTTGACGCCCATCTCATTGGCGACCACATGGGCCAGGGTGGTTTTGCCCAGCCCGGGCGGACCATAGAACAGGACATGATCAAGCGCCTCCCCTCGTTTTCGCGCGGCGGCCATCAGTATGCCGAGATTCTCTTTAACCTGATCCTGCCCGATCAACTCCGCCAGCTTTTGCGGACGCAAGGCATTGTCAACACGGTCGTCGGGTTTAGCCTCAGGGTCTAATTGTCTTTGACGAGATTCGCTCATGGATTGATTATACACAAAGATAACCTCCGACCGCTCAAAATCCGCTCAGAGGAGCATTTCCTGATACATGCAGTAAATAATATTCACTCGAGATACTGGCTGGATGCTGTTCGTAAACCCCAGGATGATCTGTGGCCTTGATTAAGCCTCTTGGAACTAAATTGGACTATTTACGTATAATTTTGTATACTTCAGCAAGATCGTCAGCTCGGCTGAGTTCCAGGAGTAAAAAACATGGCTGGACGTGCCACAATCAGGTTTCTCATCGCCTTCTTTGCAGTGTTGCTGGCTCTGCACAGCTTCTTTGCCGGCAGCCAGCTTGGTTCCGGCGGCGTTACCTCCAACAATACCAACAACAGTTCAAGCCCCGGATGGTTTTTTTTCAGTGGTGGCGGTGGGGGAAGCAGTGGTTGGGATAATAGCGGCGGCAGGGGTTATCTTATCTAATCGCGCCTGATTCGTGGCGCAGCTTCACGGCGGTCCTGCCAAAGATCCTCAGTATGATTGCCTTCTGGGGTCCGATCATCGTATTGATCGCGTTCGTGTTTGTGACCATTGCCATGCGGCTGCTGGGATTTACTTCCATCCAGGAAATTCGCAAAGAATCGGTGGACGATAATAATCCAGCGCCCGCCATTATTTTTGTAGGAACGCTGATTGCCAGTATTTTGTTTTTGATGGTTGTGATCAGGCCTTGACCTTGCAGCATCATCAAGAAACAGCCTCCCACCTAACATTCGGGTGGGAGGCTGTTGTTATTAAAATCTATTGGGCGGAGGCGCTTTTCTCGCCTTCAGCCCATCGCGGTCTCAAATCTTTAGCTCTTCCCTATGCAAGCCTGCAGAAAGTTCGCGTTCTACATCATCTCCACATCATGCGGACGCGACTCGGTCAGCCCAACCTGCGTCATTCGAACGAATACCGCCTTTTCAAACAATTCATCCACGCTGTGAGCATTGCAGTAGCTCATCCCGGATTGAAGTCCACCGATCAGCTGCGACAACATCTCACGCGCCGAGCCCCGGTATGGAACCGCCGCATCGACGCCTTCCGAGACATAATCCTCGATCTCTTCCTGCGTGACCTCTCCTTCGCCTTCACGCACCTTGCGCGCCACGTTTGCTTGTAGAGAGGCCATGCCGCGCGAGACTTTGTAGCGATGCCCTTTGCGAGTCATGAGCAGGCCGGGGCTTTCATCCGTGCCGGCCAACAGGCTGCCGATCATCACCGTGGAGGCTCCGCTCGCCAACGCTTTTACCATATCGCCCGAGGTACGGATGCCTCCGTCCGCGATGATGGGAATTCCCTGCGGGCGGGCGACCGCCGCGCAATCCATTACCGCTGTGAGTTGAGGCACTCCCGCACCCGCCACAATGCGTGTGATGCAGATCGAACCCGGCCCCACGCCGACCTTGACCGCATCCACACCCGCATCGATAAGCCGCTGCGTCCCCTCTGCTGTTGCGACGTTGCCTCCAATGATCTGCGCCGACGGGAATTGTTTGCGAATGGCCTTGATGATGTCCATTTCCAACTTTCGAATCGCCGTGCGCGATATCCACCACGATGCAGTCCGCGCCGGCTTCAAGCAGGCGCTCGACGCGCTTGATCTCCGTTGACTTTACCCCCACCGCCGCGCCGACGCTCAACCGGCCGCGCGCATCTTTTGTGGCTTTGGGAAACTCGGTAAGTTTCAGGATGTCTTTCATGGTGATAAGACCGGCCAGCTTCCCATTTGCATCCACCAGCGGCAATTTCTCGATGCGATGTTCGTGCAGGATTTTCTCGGCTTGTTCGAGCGTGGTATCACGCGGGGCCGTGATCACTTTCCGCGTCATGATCTCTGAAAGCTGCTTGCTGTCGTCCCCTTCGAAGAGCAGGTCGCGTGTTGTGACGATCCCCACCAGATGCTCGCTTCCATCCAGGATCAATATCCCACCCGTATACGTTTCTTCGACGATTTTCTTCATGGCGCCCACGGTATCCGAGACGGTCAATGTGATTGGCTTATCCACAATATAAGACTCTGCCCGTTTAACGCGCTCGATCTGCCGCACCTGTTCCTCAATGGTCATGAAACGATGAATGATCCCGATACCACCTTCCCGCGCCATTACGATTGCCATCTCGCCTTCAGTGACGGTGTCCATATTGGCAGACACAATCGGTGCCTGCAATGCGATCTTCGGCGTCAATTTCGTTTGCGTTGACAACTTGCGCCTGGAGGCCACATCCGAATACATGCGGCACAAGCAGGACATCGTCATAAGTCAGGGCCGTTTCGGGCAGGATCTTCATAACACATTCCTCTCTGGATATCGCCCAGGACACGGTCACCGCCTGAATAGTGCTTTTCTTATCAGAATCCGCAACGCACCTTGATTCGAATTAAACCTTCAGATTATATGGCACGCGTCTTGTCTAGGCAATGCTATAATGACATTCAAACAATCAATGTCTGACGAATTATTGGCACTTCACCGCTGGATGGACGCTATGCCAAAGAGACCGAAGCTCCTCCGCGATTACTTTTCGGAATTCGCGTTTATCCGCGACCGCGTCCGCGTAGAGATCGCCTATCTCATCGCGCTGTCACATGATGCACATCTTATCCGGCAATTGACGCCCTCTGAGCTGGCCCTTCTTCAGTCCCTGAATGACGCTTTTTCTCTAAACGAAGCGCATGAAAGCAAGGACTATGAGCGAGTCACCCGTCATGACGTGAAAGCCGTCGAAAGTTTCTTGCGCGCCAAGCTTGCACCGACTTCATTATCAAACCTATTGGAATTCCTGCATTTTGGGCTGACTTCGGAGGATGTGAACAGCCTGGCTCAGGCTCTGGAGCTGCGCAACTCGCGCGATAAGGTGATCCTGCCTGCATTGGATAGGATCATGGAGCAGACTGGCGGTCTTGATCTCTGCTTACAAGTCAACGCCCATGTTGGCTCGAACACATGGTCAGCCTGCCGTGCCTACAACTCTGGGTAAAGAATTGGCGGTATTCTATACGCGGCTCAAGAACAGACGCGCCGCGCTGGCAGCCCACGTCTTTGAAGGGAAATTGAACGGCGCAGTCGGTAATTTCAATGCACTTGTCACCGCCGCTCCCGATGTGGATTGGCTGGCATTTAGTGAAGGATTTATTCGCGGCCTGGGTTTGGAACCCAACCTTGTCACCACTCAGATTCTCCCCTACGATAACTGGGTCGAGTACTTTCAATACGCTGCACCTGATCAATTCAGTTCTGCTGGACCTTGTCCAGGATTTGTGGCATTACATCAGCAAGGGCTATTTCAAGCTTAAAGTGGTTGCAGCCGAAGTCGGTTCATCTACAATGCCACAGAAGGTCAACCCGATTGACCTCGAGAATGCGGAAGGAAACCTGGGGCTTGCCAATGCGTTATTCGAACATTATGCCCGCAAACTGCCCATCTCACGCCTGCAGCGCGATCTGTCTGATTCAACCGTCCGGCGTACCTTTGGATCCGCGCTCGGGCATGCCCTCGTGGCCTATTCGAGCCTGGCATACGGGTTGGAACACCTTGAAGCAGACGAATCTGTCCTGAGGTCCGATCTGGAATCACATTGGGAGGTTATTTCCGAAGGCGCCCAAACCATTTTGCGCGCTGCGGGTGTCAATGAAGCCTATGACCAATTGAAAGTCCGTTGTTCGCGGGAAAGAGCTAACCCAGGAGAGATTCGACAAATGGATTGAGAACCTGGCAGTTGACAATTCTGTAAAAGATAAACTGCGCAGCCTTTCCCCGCTGACGTATACCGGCCTCGCAGAGCAGATTGCCGAGCGCGCTTTGAAAGGTAAATAGGCTAAAATCCCATCCGTAAACAGAGGCAGATGGATGGGGAAAATTTCGCGGGATTATGGGGGTCGCTTCCGGCTGTCCCACCGTAATACATACATTTTGAGGAGGATTGCATGTCGGTCACGATTATTCTCGGTACACAATGGGGAGATGAAGGCAAGGGAAAGGCCATTGACACCTTTGCCGGCGATTTTGATTATGTCGCCCGCTTCAACGGCGGCAACAACGCCGGGCATACCATTGTCAATCAACTGGGGACCTTCAAAATACACCTTGTGCCCTCGGGCGTGTTCTATCCAAAAGCCAAATGCCTGATAGGCGGCGGCGTGGTCATTGACCCGGCGGTTCTGATCGAAGAAATGAATTCGCTTCGCAAAGCAGGCATCAAGCTTGAAAACCGCTTGTTCATCTCGCCGCGTGCGCATCGTCATCCTGCCCTATCACAAGATCCTTGATGGACTTTACGAGCAGGCCAAAGGCGCCGGTGCCACCGGCACAACGCGCCGCGGCATCGGCCCGACCTATGCCGATAAGATCAGCTACAACGGCATCCGCTGGAGTGATTTTGCAGATAAGGATCTGTTCTCGCAAAAATTGCGCCTGCAGATGGACTTGAAGAACAAGATCATCGTTGCGTTAGGCGGCACAGCCCTGGATTTTGAGAAAGTCCGTGACGAATATCGCGGTTATTATGCCGAGATCAAACCCTTTATCACCGAACTTTTCACGATGGTTCAGGACGGGTTGAAGCTCGGAAAAAAATTCCTGCTTGAACAAGCGATGGGGACCTGCCTTGATCCCGATTGGGGAACCTATCCGTTCGTTACCGGCTCAACAACCCTGGCCTCTGCTGCAACGGGCGGCCTCGGTATTCCGCCGCGTGCGATCAGCCGCATTATCGGTGTGACCAAGGCCTACACCACGCGCGTGGGCGGTGGCCCCATGCCGACCGAGATCAAGGATGATGCAACAGCCGCCCAGGTATTGAGCGAAGTGGCGGCCACAACGGGCCGAATCCGCCGCGCCGGCTGGTTCGATGCCGAGCTGACCCATTTTGCGTATCAGATAAATGGCATCGATCGGTTATTCCTCACCAAACTCGACATTCTAAGTGAGTTGGATGAGATCCAGATTTGTACAGGCTATCAATTCAACGGGCGGCGGGTTCACTATTCCGACCTGGATTCTTATCAACTTGACCGGGTAAAACCCATTTATAAAACCCTGCGCGGCTGGAAGGAAGATATCCGCGGCATCCGCAAATATGCCGACCTGCCGACGCGGGCCAGGTCCTATGTAGAAACGATCGAGAAATTGGTGGGCGTGAAAGTCGGATGGGTTGCTAACGGTCCGGAGCGCGAGGCAGTCATCAGAAAGATATAAAGCTGGAAAGTGGAAAGCAGGAAAAAGAATATTAGCCAACCATCCCAGCTTCGAAATGCAAGTGGGATGGTTGTCATTAGGCGCGGAATGCAATTCACTTCAGAGATAGCCTTCAATTCATCTCCCCTTTCCTTCCTATGGTCATGGCATCGAGTATTTAGAGTATGCTTGGCGAAATTTATCCAGGTCGAACTGAGGAGAGATATATGGCAAAAGATGCTTCCATGCGGGCGTTCAAATGTCCCACTTGCGGCGCGCCGCTTGAACCTGAAACCGGCACGTTGACCATGAAATGTCCCTACTGCGGTGGGACGGTTATTATTCCGGAGTCGCTACGCACCTCTCCGCCTTCATCGGGCCCATCCATCGGGGAAGTCTTTCAATTCGGTCTGAACGGCGTTGATTTGAATCAAATCATGGGCAATGCCATGCATCTGCCTCAGGCCATCTCACTTGCCCAGCAAGGCAAAATTGACGAGGCAGCCGATATGTACAGCCAGATCACCGGCATGGCCCATCCGGACGCAGTGAAAGCCATGCAAGAGATGGCTGCAGGCCGGGCCGTAAGCCTTACCCCCGGACGACCGGGCGTAAGCTGGCAGCAGATGGAAACCACTTATAACCAGCCTCAACCCAGCATTGAGATCAATTCCCCCTCTCCGAGCATGAGCAGCCAGGCTGCAGGCAGTAAGAAGGCCGGCAGAGGCTGCGGCCTGTTTGTAGCGATTATGATCGCAGGGATTCTTTTGATTATAGGGTTGGTAGCCGCCGGGCTATTTTTCTTTTCAAACAGCAACCCCTTGAGCCTCGATCGTCCCACTCGGGTTTGCCAGCAGAACGCTGTCCTTCGGCAGTGAGGGCATCGGCGCCGGGCTTTTGGAGGACGCACGATCGATAGGCGTGGACTGCCAACGGCCGCATTACGGTGGCCGATTACCAGGACGGCCGCATCCAGACTTTTGACCCGACCGGCAAATTCGTTTCGACATTCTCCATCAACCCCGACGGCAAAAAAGTATACATCGGCGGCATGCGGATCGGCCGCGATGGAAATGCCTATATTGCCCACGATGGGAAGATCTCCATCTATGATCCGAGCGGCACGCAGGTCAAGGAGATCGGCGACGATTAACATTATTACGATGATTTAGCCCTTGGAGCCGACGGCACGCTGTATGGCGTCTCGAGCGGCGAAACGATTGTTCGCTTCAAGCAAGACGGCACGATCGATCTCGAAGTCCCGGATACTTTCACCAATGCAACCGGAGACGCCGAATTAGATGGCCATCTTGCTGTGGATGGGCTGGGAAACATGTATATTGTCGGGTCCTTCAATTATGCGGTGCTCAAGTTTTCCCCGCAGGGCAAATTCCTGAACCGTTTTGGCAGTGAGGGCGATGGAGCCGGTAAATTTACGGATCCCTTAAGTATCGCAGTGGACGGTTATGGCCGTGTTTATGTGGGGGATTTTTACGGTGTCCTGGTTTTCGATTCGGACGGCACTTATCTAAATACCGTTACCATGGACAGCGGGGTTGCCTATGGTATCACCTTCGATGATCAGAACAACCTTTATATTATGACCAGCCAAAATCAAATCCAAAAATTTCAAATTCAAAAACCGCAGAGTAATTAGGCCAGGAAATTTCCGAAAAAAAAGTATATAGGTAGGGAGGAGGTAGGGAGTATGCCGTGCCCATATACCCTTTTTCGGAATTACTTATCCTTCAGGGCATATTTTTACGAACAGTCTTTCCTTTGCCAGGCGCGAGGTATCTTCACGGTTCGCGACGCCATTTTTGACCCTCACTCCCAATGGCCCCGCAGACATCGGTAAATGCTGCACATACCCGCTAAGTTGTTTTGCAACAGCCTGCTCATCCAGGATAATCTCGGCGCGCGCTTTTACATCGCGACCCTGCAAGCGCAGGGTCACTTCAGCGCCTCCGCACACGTTACGCCACCAGGTTCGATTACGGTCGGAAATAACCCACAGGGCATCTCCATCACTGTAATAATTCACAGGCGTTGTGATGGCCCGCCCGCTCTTGCGGCCCGTAACCGTGATTAGCATCATGTTGCCGCTGAAAAGGGGGTGCAGTGGGGAACGAAGCACGAACTTGATAAAGTCATTTCCTTGCATCGAAAACTCCATACATTTGATCGGGACCCAGTCTCTGCGGGAAGCGTCCGCGCAGAGCCAGGCGTGCTTCATAACATAAGTGACAGGCATCTGCGTACCGGGCTTCGTGTGGCAGGTTATATTCACTGACCAGCGCCGCCGGACCGCCTTCCAACAATAGCCCGCAAATGGGATGCAGGTCCGGTTCATAACTTGCGCAGATTTCTTTAAGCGGTCTCTCGAACAGGTTGCCGATGATCAAACCCTGGCAAATATGCAGGTTGCCCAAGGGGTCTACATGCATGCGTCCCGGCTCCCGCAAATCCTCGTGCGGACACTCTGTGAATTCCTCCCACGGAGTTTGGGGTGCGGAGGGCGCCAGGAGCCACCGCCGCCCGTCCGCGATACATAACTGCAGCCGAGTCGCTGATCTGTCCTTGTGTTTGTGGTTCGCCTGCCTCTGGCCGGTCAATCGTGATCACGCCGGTGGGTATGTTCATCCACCTGGCAGCGGCTATCGCGTTTTGAGGCTGTTCGCCGAGTACCTTCTCACAATGATATAGATCGCTGCTCACCGTCAGGTCCGCGATTCGCCCGGCAAGGGGCTGCAGCCAACCGATGGCATCCGCGACCGTTACAGCCCAATAGGCATTGGAAACAATGCCAACTGAAAAACCCATCTCTGCCGCCCTCTGTACCCCCTTTACCAGCACCGCATAATACAAAAACGGCTCGCCGCCTTCGAAGTAAATGGAGGACACGCCTGCCTCTTTGGCCTGCTCCAGGATTTGCCCGATCTGCTCGATGGTCAATACACCGGTTTGCCGCGGTCCGCCCCACACAAAGCAATGCTCACATTCGTAGATGCACTGGTAGGTCAGAAGAATGTGCAGGCCTGAGAGTTTCATATTGACCTCACTCACTACCAGTGTACATAATTCCGAGGTCGAAGTCATGGGTCAAAAATCACCTCGCAGGCTATAATAAAGTAACCACTGCGGAGGCCATCATGTCGAACGTTTTTGCGTCCAATCATCCCCTCGTAGCACACAAATTAACCCGTCTGCGCGATAAGAATACCGACCCCAAGAAGTTCCGCGAGCTTGTACGGGAAATGGCAGCCTTGTTGGCTTACCAGGCCACGGCCGATCTGGCAGTCGTTGAGCGCACTGTACAAACCCCGCTTGCCGTTACAAAGGGCGTTGAATTGAAAGAGAAAATCGGTCTGGTGCCCATTTTGCGCGCGGGCTTGGGCATGGTGGAAGGTATTTGGGAACTGATGCCTACCTCCGAGGTCTGGCATATCGGACTTTATCGCGATGAACGTACCCTTAAGCCGGTCGAATACTACAACAAACTGCCTATCGAGCCGACCGTTTCGGTGTGCCTGATACTGGACCCGATGCTGGCTACAGGGGGTTCAGCGGTCGCCACTACCGGCGTATTGAAGCGTTGGGGGGTAAAGAAGATAAAGTTCGTAGGCCTTATAGGAGCACCGGAGGGCATAAAGAATATGCAGGAGCATCACCCTGATGTGCCGATCTACCTGGCCGCCATAGATGACCACCTAAACGAACATGGCTATATCCTCCCCGGCCTGGGTGACGCAGGCGACCGGCAGTTTGGAACAGGCTAGAAATGCAACCCCTGGATGTTCCGCAGCTCGAGGCATTCATCGTCCGCGCCAAAGCAAACACCTATGTGGGCGGCGGCGAGCATTCCACTGCAAGCCGGTTGGGATCACATGATCTCCGTTTCACCGAAGGTGAATGGACCTATCACGATAGTTACTTCGGGGGCAGTGACTTCATCGGTGAGGAAGTTGTCTATTTTTCGGGCCGCCCTATCTGGGCCATGAACTATTATGGCCGCATCCTGCGGGCTGACCTTCTCACGGCCGCACAAGCCGGGCAAATGATCAAGACCAGTCTGACCCGCTTGTACAAGGAAGGCAGGTTTTTAGGAGGCTTCGAATTTACCGAGAACAACCTTACCTATAAGGACGCAAATGAAGGCGGCGCGGATTGTTTCCAGGGCCGGGAACTCATCTTCAACGGACAGGAAACCGCTTATGAGCTGCTTTACCACGGTGGTCTGATAAAGGATTAAGTCGGGAGAAGATTGATATGTGGGAAATACCTGTCTTTGTTTTGATCACACTCTTGTTGGGATACATTTCGCGGGCATCCTTGTTGGATCGCCGTTCCCATGGCTTCTATCGCTTCTTTGCCTGGGAGGCCATACTGGCGTTGATCATAATTAACATACCCGTCTGGTTGAATAACTGGCTTGCATGGTATCAAATCGTCTCATGGTTTCTTTTGATAGTCTGTATTCTGCCGCTGGCGTTTGGCATTCGTCAGTTGACAACCAGGGGCCTGCCGGACTACCAGAAGCGGCCCGAGCCTCCTTTGTTGGGCTTTGAAAAGACCACAGTTCTGGTTACGAGCGGTATTTATCACTTTATCCGCCATCCGCTCTATAGTTCTTTATTATTGCTTGGCTGGGGCGTGTTCTTTAAAGCTCCCTCGGTGCCGGGCGCCCTGTTGGCGATTGCTGCTACTATCTTCCTGATCCTGACATCCAAAGCCGATGAGGCCGAATGCCTCCGGACCTTTGGCCGCCAATATCAGGATTATATGAAAACAACCAAGAGGTTTATTCCGTTAATTTATTAGACTATGAAAGCCATGCTGCTGCAGGAGATCGGCTCTCTTGCGAACAACCCCACTCCCCTTTCGCTTCAAGACCTGCCCGAACCCAAAATAGGCGCGGGTGAAGCCCTTATCCGCGTCCTTACGTGCGGAGTTTGTCACACCGAGCTCGATGAGATCGAAGGCCGCACACCGCCTCCACACTTGCCGGTGATTCTGGGCCATCAGGTGGTAGGGACGGTTGTGGAAGTCAGCGCCGCCGCTCCAAGCCCGGCCAGCGCGTTGGCGTAGCCTGGATATATTCGGCCTGCGGAACCTGCAAATATTGTTTGGCCGGGGAAGAAAACCTTTGCGAGCAATTCCGTGCGACCGGTCGCGATGCGGACGGGGGTTATGCAGAGTATATGAAGGTTCCCGCAGGTTTCGCACATTCCCATTCCCGGTTCTATATCTGATTCCGAAGCCGCGCCCCTGCTATGCGCAGGCGCAGTGGGGTACCGATCCTTGAGGCTTACAAATCTACGGGATGGGCAAAATCTCGGACTTACCGGCTTTGGCGCTTCGGGTCATTTGGTGCTCAAGATGGTGAAATACCAATACCCAAATGCAAATGTTTTTGTGTTTAGCCGCAATCCAGAGGAAAGGGAATTTGCCCTGTCACTGGGCGCTGCCTGGGCCGGCGAAATAACCGAGGCTCCGCCCGTTTCGTTGGAAGCGGTCATTGATACGACGCCGGTCTGGGGACCGATTGTCGAAGCATTGAAGCACATTGCACCGGGCGGGCGCCTGGTCATCAATGCCATCCGCAAGGAACGGGCCGATAAGGAAAGCCTGCTGATGCTGGATTATCCTTCACAGTTGTGGATGGAAAAGGAGATCAAATCGGTCGCGAACGTAACACGGCAGGATGTGCGTGAGTTTCTGGACCTGGCTGCCGAGGCGGGTATCAAGCCGGAGGTGCAAGAGTTTGCATTGAAAGATGCCAACCAGGCTCTGGTTGAAATGAAGCATGGAAAGATCCGAGGGGCCAAGGTCTTGCGGGCTGTTTAGCGTGTGATCTGACTTTGGCCTTGATGTGAGGAGATTGAACATGACCGTCCAAATAGATCCTGAAAGAACCGAAATAAAATACTTGCGGCGCTTTGCGGACTTTGCCGGAAAGCGTGTGCTGGAAGTAGGCTGCGGCGATGGGCGTCTGACCTGGCATTATGCAAAATCGGCCCGCCGCGTGACAGGTATTGACCTCCACCGAGACGATCTGCGCGTCGCGGCGATTGATCGCCCTTCCGATTTGGAGAGTAAAGTCTTTTTTGCCCGTGCCGATTCTGTCTATTTGCCTTTTGCAAAAGAAACGTTCGATATCGCCATACTGGCCTGGTCGTTCTGATGAATTGTCCATGAGGGCATGGTTCATGCCCTGAATGAAATACGGCGCGCCCTTGTGCCTGAGGGTCTGCTGATTGACCTGCGTCCGCGTCTGGACAGATGGCCGGTAGAAGTGGCTTCCGGCAGCGACAGCCGCGAAGCCGGCCGGGCAACGGATCTTCCCGGCCCGCTATCCGATGACGAGGCCGCCGATCAAGCGATGGCAGAAGCCTCACAGAATGGCTGGTTCCTGCGTGAGCGCGGGCAGGAGTTCTCATTCTTTTATTATTGGGATACGCCGAAGGAAATGCAGGAATATATTGATGAGACCTGGGATGATGTGATCCGCATCGAAGATGAGGTTTGGGCCAGCCTGCGTTCAATATGGGCAACCGCAAATGCCGATGCACGAGTCGCGGATCCGGATGAAAATGTCAATTGCAGGATGGCGCAAACTAATTTCGAATAACAGGAATGGAGGATATTCATGAATACCCAGGATGTGATCCTGATCTACGACTACAACTACTGGGCCACAAAACGGCTTCTCGCCGCGGCGGCCAAAGTCAGCCAGGAGCAATTTGTCGCTCCCACAGCCTTCCCACATGGCAGCCTGCGAGGGACATTTGTCCATCTGCTGGATGCCGAGTATGGTTGGCGGATCCTCTGCCAACAAGGCCTCGAGACCGAAGATCTGACCGAAGCCGAATTTCCCACGCTTGCAGCGTTGGAGAGCCGCTGGCATGAGGAGGAAGCTGCCATGCGTGCTTATCTCGCCAGTCTCAAAGACGAGGATATGACGGGCACCATTCGTTACACGACAAAGGGCGGGATAAAGCGTGAACGGGTATTATGGCATTGCTTGTATCACCTGGCTAATCACGGCACCCAGCACCGCAGCGAGGCCGCTGCGATGCTTACCGACCTCGGTCACTCACCGGGAGACTTTGACTTTTCGATGTTTATGCTTGAGAACTAATGACTTAAAAAGTTCACCGGGCGATTTACACCTTGAATTCGTTCTTGAAGAAACCTGTCTAATGGTTGATTAGCCTGGGGTTTTGCGGTCGAATACGCCTGACTCAAGGCAAACCGCCAGGACCTGCGGATCGAAGTGCTTGCCGGCCTGGGACTTCAAGTACTCCATTGCTTTTCTCGCTTCGACCAGGCTTTGCGATAAGGACGGTCGGAGGTGAGCGCATCCCATACATCTACAATGGCGAAGATGCGCGCCGGCAGCGGGATCTGTTCGCCTTTCAGGCCGCGTGGATAACCTGTGCCGTCCCATTTCTCGTGGTGGCAGTAGGGGATGTCAATTGCAGATTGCAGGTAGCTGAATAGGAGAGAGCATCTCGAAGGCCAGCGCTGGATGCTTTCTCATGATGACCCATTCTTCATCCGTCAGCTTCTCTGGTTTGAGCAGGATCGCATCGGGGACGCCCATCTTGCCGATATCGTGCAGCAAGGCGCCGCGGCGGATATCCACCATGTCCTCATCCTTGATCCCGAACAAGCCGGCCAATTCCATGGTCATTGCGGTAACTCGCAGGGTTGACCTTCGGTCTCCTTATCGCGCAGGTCCATGGCATGCGACCAGCCTTCGATGGTGGCATCGTAGGCCAGGGTGAGGTCGATATTGGAACGCTGCAGGTTTTCGAACAGATGCGCATTATCGATCGCCAGGGCTGCCTGACCGGCCAGGGTATTGAGGAAATCGAGCCATTCCTGGTCTGGTTGGAGCGGGTGTACGGTGGTAGATCTCCAGCACGCCCTTGACAATTCCCTTGGCAATCAGAGGCACGCCAAAGTAGCACACAAAATCCTCGTCCGCCAGGTAGATGTTAAGAGCTAGTCATCCGGTTGATCCTTCAGATTCGGGATTTGAATAAGCTGGCGTTCCAATGCCACACGTCCGGCATAGTTCTGGCCCAATCCGCACGCTTGCTTTCTCAGCTGCCTTGGTGCGGAAACCGACCCCGGCGCCGTATTCCAGAATAGATTGGTGCTGTTCAACATCAGCACGTCGGCGGCATCCACGCCCAATTCTTGAGTAACCTGCTTCAGGATCATGGTCAGGCTGTTGCGCAGATCGAAGCTGGAGATGATCACCTGGTCGATATCGCGCAGAGCAGCAAGGTGCTCAAGTTGACGTTGGATTCTTCTTCCGCCTGCTTGCGCTCGGTGATATCAATCAGGCTGCCCTCATAAAACAGAGGCTCCCCGGCTTCATCGCGGATGAGGCGGATATGATCTTCCGTCCAAAATGTGGTTCCATCCGGGCGTTGGAATTCCGCTTCGAAGTTCTGGACAACATCGTTCTTTTCTATTTTGGTCTTGAACTTTCGGTCAGAGGCAGGATCAAGATAAAGTTTTACTATATTCGTCGCTAGCAAAGCATCCCGGTCTTGATATCCCAATATTTTGACTATCGTATGATTGGCATCCAGGATGCGTCCGTCTGCCGCCGTCCGATACAGACCAATGGGCATATTTTCGAACAGCGTGCGATAATCCTGCTCTGATTTAGCCAGTGCAGCTTCCGCCCGCTTGCGCTCGGTGATGTCGCGAGATAGCTTGGCGAAGCCGCGCAGTACTCCGGCTTCGTCATACAACGCGGTCATGGTCACATCAGCCATGAACTGTGAGCCATCCTTACGCACCCGCCAGCCTTCTTCTCGAAATTGGCCCTTCTCCAGAGCTATCGCCAGCGCTAGTTCAGGCTTCCCTCGTCCCAGATCTGCATCAGTATAAAATCTTGAGAAATGTTCTCCAATGATCTCCTCCGCACGATACCCCTTAATTTGCTCGGCGCCGGTATTCCAACTGACAACGCGGCCTGCGGGATCCAGCATAAAGATTGCATAATCCCTTACGCCTTCCACAAGCAGACGGAAGAACTCCTGGCTTTTGCGCAACGCTTCGTCTGCGACCTTGCGCTCAGTGATTACCTCAAATACAGCTACAAAGTATTCTTTCTCGGGGCTGTAGACGGAGAACAAAAACCACCTCTTCAACGCTTCTACATAAATTTCAAACCGCTCGGAGTTACCCGTTAAAGCGACTCTGCCAAAGATTTCGAACAACCCCGGATCTGATTCTCTAATGCTGGGGATGACCTCGGATGCTTTCTTTCCAGTCACATCTTTCAGCCCGGTCAGCGATTCGAAGGCGCTGTTAACCTCCAGATAAATAATGTCCCTTGGCCGATCCTGTTCGAAGATCATCTTGCAATAGGCAAATCCATTCAGCATATTCTCATACAAGCGCTGATAACGAAGTTCCGAATCTCTTAGGGTTTGGGTAGGGGTTATTTTTTGTTTCACCGTTTGGTTCGTCGTTTTGGTTCCGGCTGTCGCACCCGGCCTCAACTTGCCCTGCCTGCCAGTCGCTGATTTATTTTTGGGGGATGCACTTTTCATGGTTAGCCTTATTCCCTGAATGAGGGATACCTATACGTAAAATTCTACCTTTTTTGGTTGGGCAATAAATCTCAAATTGATTATTCTTTTTGATTTGGTATTTCCCCCGAAAAATTGCCAATAAAGATATGCGAATTTCTTCCCGTCGAGCTTGCCTCGTCTATAGATATATTTCGACTACGCTTGATCTGATTATTATGTCACATCCATTCCTGTGGCCCGCGTTGCCAATAGGTGCAGGAAGCCCACCGGTATGATCAACACCGCATGCAGGGCTGCGCTCAGCCCGAAGATGATGGCGCCGGATCGGAGAAAGGTATTCAGCACGGGGGTCACGTTCGCCAGCATCCACGGGCCGGCGCCCGCCAATATTGCCAGCGCAAGCAGGACAAAGACCGTCACAGCCAGCGGAAGCCAGGCATGGCGGTCTGAACGTGAAGGCAGCATGGTGCTGCTGATCGTAAATACAAGATAGAACCAGAGAGGAAAGTCCTTGACCTGCGGCAGCAAGGTGATCCCCATCCAGAACAAACCCAATTGCCCGTTGCGCAGCACCTCCCATAAAGGCAGCAGCCCCAGGCGGGTGACCGATAGATAGGCCACCAACGCTCCCCCTGCAATGAGCGGAGCCGCTCCGATAAACGAGTCACGGACGATGTCAGTCTTAACGGTTTCTACGTAGCCGAGCTGTAAGCGTCCATCGGGCAGCAGTTGAGGAACCAGTGAAAAACGCGCCGCCGGAACACCCAGGATGACCGCCATCAGGTAATGGCTGAATTCGTGCAGCAGAACGCCGGGCAAAAAGATAACGGAAAAAAGGGTGATCGTAAACTCTGGGCTGCGGCTGAGGATCAAGAAAACCGCCTGAATTTCGCGATGTAAAAGCCGCTGGAGAAAGACCAGCGGCATTAATGTTAGTATGAACCAAGCCAGGCCATCGGATTGGGCAAGCATGGGTCAAGCGATGGACGCAGGATGATGGGTCACAATGATATAAAGCGTCTACCCTTTGGCTGCAGCCTGGGTAATGGCGATAAATTCATCCATTTTCAGGCTCGCGCCGCCCACCAGCGCGCCGTCGATTTCAGTGCAGCCGAAGTACTCTGGCGCGTTGGAGCCGGTCACCGAGCCGCCATACAGGATGCGGATGGCCTGCGCAGTCTGGCCGCCGAACAATTCGCTTAATGCGGGTCGAATAACCTTGCCCAGCACCTCATTGGCATTCTCTGCGCTGGAAGCCTTCCCCGTCCCGATAGCCCAGATCGGTTCATAGGCCACCACCAGCCGGGGTGCAAAGCTCGGGTCCACGCCCGCCAGGCCAAGTCTGATCTGCCGCCCGACCACCTCTGCCGTCTGGTTGGCCTCGTACTGCTGCAGTGTTTCACCCACGCAAACGATCGGCGTGAGTTCATATTTCTGTGCGGCATGCACTTTCTTGTTCACGGTCTCGTCTGTTTCGCCGAAATATGTGCGGCGCTCGGAATGCCCGAGGATGACGTACTTGCAGAGTTCTTTGACCATCAGCGGCGAGACCTCACCCGTATATGCGCCTTTTTCCTCCCAATACATATTCTGCGCGCCCAGACCCAGGTCACTGCCCTCCAGCTGGGCATGGACAGCTAATAAAGCAGGGAACGGCGGGCATAAGACCTTCTCTACATCTTTGATCTCACGCAGCTTGGCAGACATCAGGTAGACCAGTGACCTGGCTTCCTCGACTGTCTTATTCATCTTCCAGTTTCCGGCAACAAAAGGTGTACGCATGGTTTTTATATCTTCTTTTCTCTATGGGATTTTATTGCTTAAGGTTAGGGCCATCTCGCGCACCCAATCGGGCGTATTGAGATCGGCAAGTAGAATATTCAGGATTTGTTTGGCCTCGAAGGTTTTGCCTTCAGTAGCATCCATTTCTGCCTCAAGTAGGGAGGCTTCAGCCATATGCGGCTTGAGGACCTTCACCTGGTTAAGGATCTGATGAGCCTGGTCCGGATTTCCGTTGTAATACAGGTGACGGGACTGCGAAACCAGGGCTATCGGCTGTTCGACTCGGCCAAGGTCATCGAACGGAAGGTACGAAGGCATATCGGGCGAGGCCGAAGCATTATAAAGCGCCTCATGATAATTGGTTATCAAGTCGGCTGCCGGCTTGTTGGGCCGTCCCGAGCGACTTGATCGCTCGCAAGTACATGGCTGCAGTTGCTATCCAGGCCTGGCGCTGTTTGAATTGATCGCCCGCCTGCTCGAAGAACTGCGTGTTATTCGGGCCGGCAAGGTCTGCGGCCTTCGCCAGGGTCAACAGCGATGGACGCATTTCGTCTGCATCCCAATAAGCAAGGGATAGTTGAAGATTGGCCTGCGGATCGTTTGGGTTTTGGGTTACAGCAGCGAGCGCGGTCGCGATCGCCGGGATCGCGGTTTCGGACTGGGGCTGCAGTCGGTGTGTTTGTTGGAGCCGCCGATGTTATAGGTGCGGGCTGTGCGAGCGTTGCCAAGGGGGCCGTTGTCGCAGAGGGCCTGTCCAGTAACGCAAGCAGACGCCCACGGCCCAGGAAAGCAAAAGCCACGAAACGCCAGGCAAACCAACACAAGTACTCCCCCGGCAATAAGAAGCCAGGCTGAAGGGCCTTTGGCTTTTCGCCTTTGGCGGCTATCGTAACGGCGACCGCCGGGCTGGTTTTGGCTGGAGCCACTGTTGAAGCCGTTGTTGCAGCGCCCTTCAAGGCGGCCGGGCGCATCGTGATTGCGGTGCCTTGCATCGGGCACCCCGGCCTCGATCCAGGCATCCTTGAATGCCTTGACCAAAGTATCGACATCCGGGTAACGGTCTGCGCGTTCCTTTGCCAGCGCCTTCAGTAGGACTCGTTGCACGCTCTCCGGGACGTTTGGGTTGATCGCACGCGGCATCGGCAGCGGGGAGTAAATATGATCATGAATGATGGAGAAAGGGGTATCCGCATTGAATGGCACCTGCCCCACAACCATCTCATACAACATCACGCCGAACGAATAGATGTCCGTGCCTTCATCCAGGTTTTTCTCACCCATGGCCTGCTCGGGCGAGATGTATTGTGGCGTACCCATGATCATGTCGGACGATAGGGTTGACTCTGCTGCTTGGGCAATTCGCGCCAACCCGAAATCGGCCAGGTACATTTGGCCGTCCACACCGATCAAAACATTGGACGGCTTGATATCCCGATGCAGGATGCCCTGCTTGTGCGCATGCGCCAGCGCCGAACCGACCGACTCCACGACGTTTGTAATTTCTTCTGAACTCAACGGACCTTTACTCAGTCGCGCCTTGAGCGTATCCCCCTCGATATATTTCATGACCAGATACGGACGGCCTTCATGCTCGGCATAATCGTAGACCGGGAACGATATGCGGATGTTCGAGCTTGGCAACCAGCCGGGCTTCACGCTGGAAGCGCGCCTGGAAATTCGGATCTTCGCCAAAAGCGGGGTGAAGTGCCTTAAGGGCTACATAACGGTCCAGAGCAGCGTGATAGGCCTTATAGACGGTAGCCATGCCGCCCTGGCCAAGCTGTTCCATGATCCGGTATGGACCGACATTCTCACCAACGTTGAAAGACATTTACCTGCTCCCGAGCCGAAATTGGCATGATTATAACGCGTCTCACATGGCAAGCACTTTGAGACCCTGTTCGAATTATGCAAATAGAAGATGCTCGCCGATGATCTCCTGCCTGACTTTAAAAAAATCAGCGGATGTTTTCACATCCGCTGATCTGACTTCTTCTATTTATTATTTATCCATCAAGGCAGCAACGCCCGGCAATTCCTTGCCTTCCAGGAACTCGAGCGAGGCGCCGCCACCGGTCGAGACATGCGTCATTTGTTTGGCAACGCCGGCCTTCTTGACCGCGCTGGCGCTGTCGCCGCCGCCAATGACGGTTGTTGCGCCGGATTCTGCCAGCATCTTTGCGATGGCAAAGGTTCCTTCGGCGAACTTTGGCATCTCAAAGACGCCCATGGGGCCATTCCATACAATGAGCTTGGCGCCTTTCAAGGCGGCCTTGAAAGCCTCTGATGGTTTTTGGTCCGATATCCATGATCCGCCAGCCCGCGGGCACCTTGTCCACATCCACCACTTTGTTGTTGGCTTCCGCTTCGAATTTATCCGCGATGACCGCATCGACGGGTAAAAGCAGCTTATTCCCCGATTTCGTCAGGATGGATTTGGCGGTATCCACCGAACCGGCCTCCACCAGGCTGTCCTGCATGTTGTAGCCCTTCGCGGCCAGGAAGGTATTCGCCATGCCGCCGCCGATGATGAGCTTATCGCACACGGCCAGCAGGTTTTCCACGACCGCGATCTTGTCGCTGATCTTGGCCCCGCCGAGAATGGCGATATAGGGATGCTCGGGATTGGAGGTGGCGCGTCCCAGATATTCAAGCTCCTGTTCCATCAGGAAGCCGGAAACAGCGGGCAGAAAACGCGCAACGCCTTCCGTGGATGAATGAGCGCGGTGTGCAGACCCGAATGCATCATTGACATAAACATCACCCAGCGCGGCCATTTGTTTGGCCAGCTCCAGGTCGTTCTTCTCTTCGCCCGCATGGAAACGTGTATTTTCCAGCATCAGCACGTCGCCGGGTTTTAGAGCCTTCGCCATCTTCTCCACTTCCGGGCCGACGCAATCAGGCGCCATTTGCACTGGTTTGCCCAGCAGGCCTGCCAGCACTTCCGATGCGGCTTTCAGGCTGAATTCCGGGTCGGGTCCGCCCTTGGGACGACCGAGATGGCTCATCAAGAGCAGCGAGGCGCCCTGGTGCGAGCACATATTGGATGGTAGGCAGAGAGGCCTTGATGCGCTTGTCATCTGTAACCTTGCCATCCTGCATGGGCACGTTGAAGTCCACGCGCATCAACACGCGTTTGCCTTTTATATCAATATCCTTTACAGTTTTCTTGTTCATCATGGGTCTCCAACGCACAAACCCTCCCCCAAAATCCTGTTGATTTGGGGGAGGGTTGGAGTAGGCATCTAAAGGCTTTTTGCCATCAAAGCGGCGAGATCAGCGGTCCTGCACGAGTAACCCCACTCGTTGTCATACCAGGCGATGATCTTGGCGAAAGTGCTTTTTTCCTTGCCGAGCACCAGGGTGAAGGGCAGGTCGATGGACGATGAATGCGGGTCGCCCTTATAGTCAACACTGACAAGCGGCTCATCCACAGCTTGCAAGATGCCCTTGAAGCGCGGGAGCTTGGCAGCATCGCGATAAGCCTGGCGCAATTCGTCTGAAGTCGTGGCGACTTCGAATTCGACAGTTAGGTCGATAACGGAAACGGTCGAGGTCGGGACACGCAGGCAATAACCATCCAGCTTGCCGGCCATATCGGGGATGACCAGCTTCAAGGCCTTGGCAGCGCCCGTCGATGTCGGGATGATGTTGATGGCAGCTGCGCGAGCCCGGCGCAAGTCTGAGTGCGGCAGGTCGAGGATCTTCTGGTCATTGGTGTATGAGTGGACGGTGGTCATGAAGCCGCGCACGATCTTGAATTTATCATGCGCCACCTTTCACGGCCGGGGCCAAACCGTTGGTTGTGCAGGAGGCGTTCGAAACCACGTTATGTTTTTTGGGATCATATTTATCTTCGTTGACGCCGAGCACTACGGTCAGGTCCTCGCCCTCTGCCGGGGCGGTAATGATGACTTTCTTCGCGCCGCCTTTGGTGATGTGGTTGACCGCGCCTTTGACCGTCTTGCCCTTCTTATTGACGCCGTCTTCCTTGATGGTGAACAAGCCGGTCGACTCGATCACGATATCCACGCCGAGGCTGCCCCACGGGATGCGAAGCGGGATCGGTCTCTTTGAAAGCCTTGATCGTCTTCCCGTCAATCACGAGAGAATCATCGGCAACTTCAACCGTCCCCGGGAAGCGGCCGTAATTCGAATCGTATTTGAGCAGATGTGCCATCGTTTTGAGATCACCGATGTCATTAAAGGCGACAACCTCAAGGTCCTTGGGATAATAGTCGCGGATCGCCTTGATAACCTGGCGACCAATGCGGCCAAAACCATTGATACCAACTTTGACTGTCATACTATCCTCCGAAAATTTAAATTGATTGTGAATTCTAACTCAAGTGGAATGATTTGCCTACTGATGTTTGTCACTCAACCTGGTCTCTTAACGGCCCCGTCCGTTCGTAGAACAAGTCCATGAGGACGTGCACCAGCTTTTCCGAATCATGCCGTCCCGGATGTTCGGTTTCCAGCAGGTCGGCGCAATAAATGCGGCTATCCCTTAGGCTTTGCTCATCCGCCCGAACCCATTGAACAGCCGGCTCCAGTTCACCCTCGTTATTCTCATTGCATAATACCACATCGAACAGGTCTTCCCCTACATGCTCCTCCAGCGCGTGAACGTGGTCATAACAGGAGTAAAGGTCCGTTTCGCCCGGTTGTGTCGCGATATTACACACATAGACCTTAACCGCCCGGCTGGCCCGGATCGCCGCCATTAGATCGGGAACCAGAAGATTTGGCAGCAGGCTGGTATACAGGCTTCCCGGACCGATCACGATCAAGTCTGCATTCAGGATGGCCTGCAGCACCGGAGGAAAGGCGGGCGGATTGTTCGGCTCCAACCAAACCCTGCGAACTCGCCCGGCCATCTCTGGGATTTTGCTCTCGCCCTCGACCCGCACCTCATTAACCAGGTGTGGCAGGAGCATATCCGCCACCAGGCGCACCTCGTGCAAGGTGGAAGGCAGCACCCGGCCCGCCACCGACAGCGCCCGGCCAGATTCTGCCACCGCTTCTTCGAAACTGCCCGTGATGTCGGTAAGGGCGGTGATGAAGAGATTGCCAAACGAATGTCCTTCGAGGCCCGGCGCGCCGCTGAAACGGTACTGAAAAAGTTGGGCCAGCAGGGCCTCATCATTGGAAAGCGCCGCAAGGCAATTCCGGATGTCCCCGGGTGGAAGGATGCCAAGGCTTTCTCGCAGCCGCCCTGATGAACCGCCGTCATCGGCAACGGTCACGACGGCCGTAATATTGCTGGTATGCGCTTTTAGTCCTCGCAATAAGGCAGATAAGCCATGGCCTCCACCGATAGCCACTACACGAGGTCCGCGCTCCCGCCTGCGATAGTTCGAAATTTGATCCACCACTGCCTGCCCGGGACGGACAAACGGACGCAGCAGGGCACGGTTCAGTCTCCAGGAAGCCGTACCCAACCAGTCCAGCCCCAAACCCAACAAGGATTACGATGCGCACAATCCGAGGCAGGAAACGCAGGGATGCATAGCCAGAAAGGTTAGTACGGTGGAATTCGTTGTATCGGTACGGTAAATATCCAGCAGGATTATCGCCAGCGCCAATCCCAACATCGTAATACCAAACATTATCAGGAACATCCAGCGTTTGATGCCCAATCCCGGTATGAACCAGCGCCAAAAGTGCCCGGGGCGGCGTTCAGGTTGCTGGTTTGGGGGCAGACTTGGCCTTTGCATAAAAAAGAGTCTAGCAGGGATGAAAAGAAGAGTCAATTGTCTTATTCCCGAATAATCAAAAATCAACGTTTCTATCTGCGCTGCGCGGTCTCATCCCCGCCTGAAGTACCGGGAAGAATTCATAAATCATCAACTCGCAGTATAATCACCAACGAATGGGCGCACTTTTCAGTCAGATTTTTGCTTTACTGACCGCTCCGCCAGGGAATTTTATTTACCATCTTGTGCTGGTGTTTTCAATCGCCAGCGCGCTGCAATCCTCTTTTATTCACTGGCGCTCGAGCGAATTCCCCCAGGCTCGCCGCACCATGCTTGGGTTGGGGTTGTTGCTTGCCGCGCAGCTCCTGCTCTTCATTTTCAGCGGATTGAGCTGGCTGGGTTTTATTAACCCGACGTGGCAGCTTGCCTCCTCTGGATCGCGCGTTCACGCTCTTCGGTATTATCTGGATCACCTGGTTGTGGGCCTTCCCGGAGCCCAGCCGCTCCAGCAGATGCGGGGGCAGTTCTTCTCAGTTTTTTCACGGCCGCGGCTGCTGGTCTCGGTTTGTTGACCTGGGGCCCGCAATCTTCCCTTACCACCTACAATACAACCATAGATGAATTGCTCTGGCAGATCGTATCGATTGGTCTTATCTTCCTCGGCATCGTCATCCTGCTGCTCCGCCGCCCGAATGGGTTCAGCAATGGGTTGGCAGTGCTTGGCATCGCATTCCTTGGCCATGCCGGGCATTTGATTTTTCAGGAAACTGGCAATTATTCCGGGATCATCCGTCTTGCTTATATAGCCGCCTATCCCATCCTGCTCACCCTGCCTCAGCGTTTCCCCATATCGGCGAGCCCGGGCAGGTCCGGTTCTACCCAACAAGAGAAGCCCGATCAGGATCAAAAGCGCTACACCAGCGATCCGAAAACGTTCCATGCCCTGCTGGCTCTTGCCGCTGAATCGAGCGCGCCGAAAGTCAGCCACGCCATTACGCGGGCCATTGCTCAAACCATGTTGGCAGACTTGTGTTTCCTTGTATATCTCACGGATAACAAAAAACAGTTGATGTTTGCCAGCGGATACGACCTGATCCGCGAAGAGAATCTGGAAGGCGGCAGCCTTAATAAAGCTTCGATCCCCATGCTGACCAACTCCTTGCAGCGCGGTCGGCCTCTTCGCCTGCCTGCATCAAGCACTTCGTCGGACATCAAAGGCCTCTCCGAGATACTTGGGCTGAATAGTCCCGGTCACCTGCTCAGCGTGCCGATCGTAACGCCTGAAAAAGATCCATTAGGCGGCGTGATCTTATTATCCCCTTATTCCAACCGCCTGTGGAGCGCGGAAGACCAGGCTTTCCTGGTGAATATCGCCGCTTCGCTCGTTCCGATCATCCAGCGAAGCCAGAAGGTGACCAAACTCGAAGAACAGGATGAGCAAGCCAAGAAGGCTTTGGAGGCGGCCAATGCACAAACCGTCGAGTTGGAACGCCGTAACGACGAGCTGTCGAAGCAAATCGAAGCGATGACCTTGCAATCGGAGAAAGACGCCTCCACACTGGCGGAACGCGAGCAGGCGAACACAGAGTTGGCGGGCTTGAAGTCCGTTCAGGAAGAGTCGCTTCGAACAATCCAGCAGCTGCAGCAGGAACTGGATGCGGTTCGCAATGACGGCAAACCCGCTGATCCACAGATGGAGAAGGAACTCAGAGGCCTCGTTAGCAGGAGGTGGCCCGTCTTGCAAAACCAGTTGGCCGAAGCCAATCGTAAGATCCTCACCGCTACCCCGTCGAAGCAGAACGAAGGTACGCGTCACGCTGAACAAACCGAAGTGATAGCCTCCATTTCGCAGGAACTGCGCCAGCCCATGTCTTCCATCATCGGTTATACCGATCTGCTGCTGGGTGAATCGGTGGGCATCCTGGGCGCATTACAGCGCAAGTTCATCGAACGCATCAAAGCTTCCACCGAGCGCATGGGCAGCCTGATCGATGACATGATCCAGCTCAATACGCTTGAAGTGGATCTGGCTGACCTTAAGCCGGAAGCGATGGATCTAAATCTCATCATTGATAATGCCATGGCCTATACGAGCAGCCAGGTGCGGGAGAAGAATATTTCCTTGCACCTCGATCTGCCAAAAAAGGTTGCCGCGGTCAACGCCGACCGCGAAGCTTTGCAGCAGATCCTCATCCATTTATTGCAGAATGCGGGCTCGGCGACCCCCGTTGAAGGCACCATCCGTCTCAAAGTCCAGACCACCAAGGAAGATGGCCTCGACTACGTTATGATCCAGGTCACGGATAGCGGTGGAGGCATCCCCGAAGAGGATCTGCCGCGCGTCTTTACACGCTTGTTCCGTGCTGATAACGTGCTTATCCAGGGCGTTGGCGATACAGGGGTCGGGCTTTCCATTGCAAAGACTCTGACCGAGGCCCAGCACGGACGGATCTGGGTCGAGAGTCGAGGCAGGCGCTGGCGCAACCTTCAATGTTCTTTTACCGATCGTAAAAGACAGCGCGGATCAACGCTCCAGGAAGGAAGTCAAATAATGCAGGCTACCCGCCAGCTGGGGAGTGGCCTACTTTATGCTTTTATTTCCATTGTGCTTGTGGTGGGAGGGCTTTCATTGGCATTGGCCGAAAATAAAACTGCCTCAGCCCTTACCTCAACCCCCAGCGTCACGGCCCCAGCGGCAACCATAATCTCCCCTTCAGTCAACCCCGTCTGTCTTCACCTCGACCCCGACAATTCCGCCCTCGCCTACAAATATTCCATCGCCAACTCAAACCTCGCCCGCCCTCAGTAATTGCGTTCCTCCATCCGGATGGGTATTTGATCAGTCGTCCAGCCCGGGGATCATTATCGAGCCTGGCTGCCCAATATCGGATCACTCCCGAACAATTGGCCGCAGCGAACTGCCTTTCTGGTCAAAGTCTTCCGGCCGGTTATGGCATTTATGTACCGCCCCTGCCGGCGAACACATCGATTCCCTGCGGACCCTTTGCCGGCTGGATACGGGGTTATGTAGTTCAGCCAGGGGACACGCTATTCCATATTGCCACTTTGTATCGCACAACCGTGCAGGCATTGCAGCGTGCCAACTGTAAATCTTCTTCGACGTTCATTTTCGCGGGCGACAGATTGTGGGTGCCCAACGTCCCGACCATCACACCGGGAGCGTGACCATTCATTCCCACTTTTACACACGCCTACTGAGATCCCGACCGAGCCGCTGACCTTTACGCCGCTGCCTTTCACTTCCACGCCGCTCCCTTTCACGGCTACCGTCCTTCCAACCTACACGAGCGCGCCCGGACTAACGCCGTCGCCCTAGGTAGATCGCCGGATTTCACAATTTACGATTTTATCGGCATGCCGGCCTGGCAATCCAATTGGCTTCTGCCGCATTCTACCGGCAATGATTTTTGGTTGTTCTTTTTGGCCAAGGCGTTTACTATTCGGGAAATGCAACTGCTCCACCAAAGGCTGCCATTAACTGGCTGCGGAATCTAATTGGGATCGTTGCCCGACCTGGATTTGTGAATTATTGATTTAAGTAACTCGACAATGTCACATTAGAAGAAATCCTACCCTTTGAATAACGTGACATTTTCAAGGTAGTCATTCGCATTTTATGAATTCATCCGCTCGCAGGCTCATCCTGCTACTATCCATCTTGCTTGCTTCCTGTTGTACGGCCCCCAAGCCTGCGCAGTTGCCGTTTGTATTGATCACCTCTGCACCGAACCCATCCCCAACGCCCACCCCCTTTCAACCGCCCCTCGTGGAGCAGGCCACGCCCACTTCGCTTTATTACATTGAAGTTCCCACTCTCGAACCATTCTTCCCGACGGCAACCGCCTCACCTACCGAAGTTCCCCCGCCGCAGCCAAGTCCAACCGTTGATTTGAGTTCCTTGTTCCCAACTGCGGCAGCCCCGCCGGCCGCCTGATACCTCCGGGACGGGGCCAACCCCTCTGCCGCAGCTCACCAATAACGAGACGGTGAATTTCCTCTCTGATCGGCTCGGACAAACGGCCAGGCGGTTCCTTCCGCACCGATACCATGGTGCTGGTCATACTATGGCCCAAAGAAGGACAGGTCTCGATGATCTCCATTCCACGCGACCTGTGGATCTATATTCCAACCGTCGGAATGCAGCGTATCAACACCGCCTATCAAAGCGGCGAAATATCTGGATATGCAGATGGCGGCCCGGGCCTGCTCCGGGACACGATCGCGTACAACCTGGGCATCCGCATTGATCACACCGCCATGGTCGAGTTCGATGGCTTCCGCCGCATTGTGGATACTTTGGGCGGCATCAATGTTCCTGTCTCCTGTCCTTATACCGATTGGCATCTCATTGATCCCAGCTTATGATCCCAACAATGCAAATAACTGGTCGCTCTACACGGTCCAATCCGGTCTTGTCCACATGGATGGCGATCTTGCCCTGTGGTATGCCCGCTCACGGCTGGAATCCAGCGACTTCGACCGCGGCCGCCGCCAGCAGGAAGTTTTGCGCGCCATCTTCGATCAGGCTCTGAGCTCCGATACCCTGGCCCGTATTCCGCAGCTTTATAATGACTTTTCCAGTACGATCACTACGGATCTCGGACTGGGCGACCTGCTCAAGCTGGCTCTTTATGCTCCGAAACTGACCAACGCCAACATCCGCAGTTACTACCTGCGCCCGCCTTACGTCACACCCTGGGTCACCCCCGGCGGTGCCGATGTGCTCCTTCCCAATCAACCCACGCTTGAGCAGCTGCTGGTCGAAGCAACCTCCCTTTCAACCACGGCGGTTGAAAGGCGATACCGTTTCTGTTGAAGTACAGAACGGCACGTCGCAGGCGGGTTGGGACACCCTGGCAGCAAATCGACTTAACTATGCTGGCTATGCGACCCATATTTCAGCAGCAGACCGGCAGGACTACAGCACTTCCGTCCTGGTGGACTCGACTACCGCACAGGATCCCGCAGCACGCAACGCTATTCTCAATAGTCTTGGCCTTTATTCTGCAACCGTCCTATCGACGCCCGACCCCAACAGCGCCACACCTTATCGTCTGGTACTCGGGTACGATTATCAACCCTGCTTCCAACCCCAGGATCTATCACATTGATCGTTTTATTGGTCGATACCCGATCTCTCGCTCTGCTTTAATGGTGCGGAGCGTAGGGGCAAGTCAGATCTGCAAGCCATTTGAAAAAAGGCCTCAGGTCAACAAGTTTATGGGGTTGATAGGGTTGGACAGCTCGCCTGATTGACATTTCACTAAATTTCGTTAAACTATACGCAAAGGCTATGCGCTATTGGAATCCGAGCGACATGCTCATCACACCTACCCTGAAAGATCAAGGAGGCAAAATGCCTTCAAAAGAATCTGCCCATATTTCCTCTCAAACCCCTCTCGCACCCGCCATCAAAGCCTGGGAGTCGTTCCTGTACGATCAGGGCCGCTCGCCAAATACGGTCAAAGCTTTTCTCTCTGATGTGCACCTGCTGACCCAATTCCTGCCGCCAGATCGTACCGTCGGAGCCGTCACGACCAACGACCTGAACCACTTTTTCGAATGGATGGAAAAAGAGCGCGACGTTCCCTGCAGCCCCAAAACCCTGGCCCGCCGGATCACTTCCACCAAATCCTTATTCCGCTGGTTGAATCAATATGGGGTTTTGATGATCGACCCGGCTGAAAAAGTCCTGCAGCGCTCGGCGATCAGCCCCCTGCCGCAGGTGCTGGACGAAGCGGAGATCAACCTGGCACTTGCCGCTGCCGACCGTCATCGCCGCGATCAGAAACCGGATGCCCGTCCGTTCGCCCTTTTACATCTGCTGCTTTCTACAGGCATCAAGAAGAGCGAATGCCTGGGCATCCATCTCAACCATATTGACCTCGATGCGCCGGGCGGAGCGCAGGTATTCATTCGCTACGCCAGCCCTGCCAACCGTTATAAGGAACGCAAAATTGAGCTTCCTGAAGATTGGCTTCCCGTATATCAGGAATATACTCGAACAATACCAGCCGGTTGATCAACTCTTTCCCTGGTCGCCCCGCCGGCTTGAATATCTCCTCGAAGACATTGGCGAAGAAGCAGGCCTGAAAAAGCATCTCTCTTTCGATATGTGCCGCTGGACTTGCGCCCTGCGTGATTTTGAATCAGGGTTGGAGGCCGATAAGGTTCGGCAGAAGATGGGTATCTCCAAAATCCAGTGGCGTGAGATCCATCTAAAATTGCGCCAGCTCAGTGAAGCTGGCTAGAATGTAAATTGCTCTTTGGGCTCAGGGAATACTCACCCGGTGAATAAATGGAGGGCGCTATGATAATTCAACCTATTCACCTCAAAGATGCCTTGCCTTTCCCAAGATTTCAGGAAGCGCGCCGTCCAGGCCTTGATAATTTTTTGCCTTATGGGGCTCGTCGCCTGTGGGACAACATCTGCCCCGCAGGCGAGGCCGACGTTACCCGCACCAAGCCAAACAATCATCCCGCTCCCCACTTTAAGATCCGATTCCAACCCTAACCCAACGCCGCGTTTGCCTGTCGCACAAAACACCCCCGTTCCAGAAACTGCTCCCACGATCTCTGAAGAAAATCTGGGGCAGCTGGTTGAGCTGGCCCGCTGGCACAAAGGGTTTGTTACGGATACGGTTTTTTCTCCCGATGGGAAGACCATTGGCGTCGCCTCGACAGTTGGTATCTTTCTATATGCCGCTGACACTCTGGACGAAATCCTGAGCATCAATACGGATAGCAAGGTGAATGCCCTGGCATTTTCGCCCGATGGGACCAGCTTTGCAGGCGGGTTATCTGATCAAACTGTGAAAATCTGGTCAATCGACGGAACTTTGCTTCACACGCTTAAAGCACATACGGGGTATGTGTCAGCCATAACATATTCACCGGATGCGAAGTTTCTCGCATCTAGTTCCGATGACAGAACCGTTAATGTCTGGAGGACTTCGGACGGAAGTCGGATTCATACATATGCCCAAGCTGCCAATCCATTCATTTAGTTTTCTCTGCGGATGGCTTGGAATTGTTCGTTGGCTCCGAAACCGGCACAAGCATGATAACTACTCAAAATGGAAAATTGATCCACTTATTTCGTGGGCACTCTATCCATGATCTCGCCATTTCCAAAGATGGGAAATTATTGGCCACCTATGGGACCATCACCCTTTACAACCCTGACACAGAGGTGGATATATGGCAGATTTCAGATGGTCAAAAGCTTGCGAACATCAAAGGCGGCACAGAAAAATCGGCTGATATAGAAAGCATTGCTTTGTCCTCGGACGGTCAATATATAGTAGCAGGCTGGGGAGATGGCTCGGTCAAGATCTGGAACGCATCAAACGGAACTTTGCAAAGCACATTGCAGGATCTGAAACCGAAGGGAGGGTCTTACTATTACAATTTCTATGCAGTGGCCTTATCTCCCGATGACAATTCGCTTCTTATGGCAGGTTCAAATGTCATTGGTCTCTGGGATGTCAAGAGCGGCACTTTGTTAAAAAGTTCTAATGCTCTATCGCGGCCAATCTATAGAATCAGTCTCTCAAATGATGATCGGGTATTGGCATCTGTTGAAGGAGAAAACATACGACTCCTGCAGATGTCCAACGGGCAAATGATTACTCCTCCACAAGGGGAAATGGAAAGTAATGGTGACGTTGCCATTTCGCCGGATGGATCGAGTTTGGCCGTCGGCCTATTCGATGGTTCTGCCCGAATCTGGCCAATGACTGAAAAGGGCATACCCAAAAGCTTCGAACCAGAAACAAAGGGTGGATATTTCACCGGCGTCGCCTTCTCACCGGATGGTCAGGTTTTGGCACTTGCAGCTAGTTACCCGGGGAATATCGAAATGAGGAACGTCTCAGATGGTTCATTGCTGCGCATGTTTCCTATTGGCGCCAACGTATCTTATGTAACCCTTGCATATTCTCCCGATGGGCAATACCTGGCTGCCTCTGCCGCCGATTCGGTTAGATTATTCCGGTCGGCTGATGGTAAAGCCATAGGGACTTATAAAGGCGGACTGAGTCTCGCCTTCTCACCAGATAGTAAGCTTATTGCAGGCGGGGCTTTGCAGGATGCCGTTCGTGTGTGGGAGATCTCAACCGGTAAAGTCATACTCAACCTTACGCCTCCTCTAGAATCAATTACAAGCGTGGCTTTTTCGCCCGATGGAAAACTTCTAATATCTGGTGGAAATGCCGGAACCATCTCGGTCTGGAATGTTTCTGACGGTAAGCTTCTCCAATCGTGGCTAGCACACTCGGATACAGTGAGTGGTCTTATTTTTACAAAAGCTGGAAACATTCTGATATCATCTTCCCTTGATGGCACGATTCGGCTATGGGGAATAAGGCAAAATGGTCCACTACCGCCTTCTCAGGGCTTTTCACCCTATCCCATTGCGGGGTTTCTTGGATGCTGGTTGGATAACTAAACCCTGACATTTTCTTTAACTTTTCCCGACAGGCAGTGTCAGCGCAAAATAAAGAATCTTTTGTGAAGACGGCTTTAGCTTGACTCTCTCAGCGGGTCGATAGCCCGGAACCCAGATTACCGTTCCACCCGAGCACAATAACGGCCATCGCTCCCGCGCACGCTGGGGTAATTTTGCATTCGTGAAGAAATCAGATAATTTTTGCGAATGCCCATTCAATCCTAATGGCTCAAACCGGTCTCCTGGTCGTCTTATTCGCAGCTCCAGATTTTCGAGGCGGCCATCTCCATCCAGCCAAACCTTGAAGCGATCCTGGTTCCCGGAAGATTGTTCCCAGGCTGAATCCGGGGCCTGGCAATGCTCCGCGGAGAATTGCCAGCCATTGGGCAGGGACAATTGTAACGGTAGCACCATTCGGATTGAGTCCGTATCGGCTGGCATTTGCGGCCAGTGGTCAAAGGGAATTTCAGCATCAGGTGTGGCTATATGGAGGAGATCTCCCTCACGCAGAAGAATCAGTCCGCCGGTCAAGTCCATGCGAAGTCCGCCTGGTTCCGCAATAAAAGCCGAGGCGCGCTCAAGCACCGAATAAACGGTTTCATGTGAGGGCAGCAAGTGTTCCACCGCGCGCCGGATCATTTGTCTCTGCAATCCGGCAGAATGTTCCGAAAGGAATTTCAAATCCAACGTCACGTACTCCGCAGTCTCGTAGAGCACCGATTGATGCCACCAGGCCTCAAGCGCTTCGTTTAGGAGCTCCTGATCAGAGGAAAGCGTTTGGGCGGTGCGCCAGGCGGCCTCACGGAAGCGTGGATTATAAGTCTCAAGCGCGGGGATCAAGTCGTGCCGAAGGCGATTGCGGAGAAAGTCAGGAGAGTTGTTGCTGGCATCATGGTGCGGGTTGAGATTGTGGGAGGTGCAGTAATCAACGATCTCGGTGCGCCAGCTATCCAATAAAGGCCGCACGACAGGGATCTCTTTATCGAAGACAGGAAGCAGTGTGCGATAAGGCATGCCTCTCAGCCCGTTCAAGCCCGCACCTCTCAGAAAATGCATCAGCACCGTCTCAACCTGGTCATCGGCCGTATGCCCGACTGCAACGGCTTGGGCATTGAAGTGATGCGCCTGCGTGAAAAGGAAACCGTATCGAAGGTTTCGTGCCGCTTCTTCCAGAGAAAGTCTCTCGTTTTGCGCGTAAAGCTGAACGTCGGCGCTCTCTACCACAAACGGAACTGTCAGTTGTCTGGCGGTTTCTTCCACCGCCTTAGCCTCGATCTCCGCTTCGGGCCGCAGCCTGTGATTAAAATGCGCGACCACAACCTGATAGCCGGCCCGGTGCAGCAGGTCCAAAAGACACAGGCTGTCGGGGCCTCCTGAAACGCCAACCAGGATTGTCCTTTGTGGGTCGAGGCCGCATTTACCGCTTAGGACGGTTTCGATCTTTTCGAGCATGGCTCAATTAGACCACAGACGACGCGGAGTCCGTCTACTTCGATGATCGCTAAACCTGATACAGCTCCACCAGCACTCCGCCGGTGGACTCGGGGTGTACAAAAGCGTAACGCTTGCCGTCCGCCGCCTTACGCGCCTCTTCATTGATAAGGCGGATACCCTTCGCTTTTAGCTGCATAAGCATGCCTTCAATGTCATCCACCTCCAGGCAGAGGTGGTGCAGCCCTGGTCCGCGCTTGGCGAGATATTTTGCTATCCCCAAATCATCGGTCGTGGGTCTGACCAATTCTACTTCTGAGCCGGCCAGTGGCAGAAAAGCAACTTGGGATTTCTCGGCAGGGACGTCGCGCAGCTCATGCAGTTCCATCCCCAATGCCTCGCGCCAGAACTGGAGTGATTTCTCCATATCGTCTACCACGACCGCAACATGATTGATGCTCTTGATAGTAGCCATGACCTCTCCAATCTGGATAGCACCGGGCAGGACTTTTCGAAGCCTGATCTTCTCTTTGCTCTGCTACTCACTACTTTCCACTTTCTACTATCTACTCTCTTTACTCCTTCCCCTCCATCAGATCCATGTAAGCCCCTTCAAGCAGGTCGGCCTTTTCTATCCCCAATTTGGACATCAAGTCTTCAGCAATTGCCTGGCCTTCTTCATCAGGCTGTTGAGGGTTCAGGACGACTTCCAATTCCATGAATTGGCCCAGCCCTTCGACGTCGTCGAGATGGACGCGGGTCTGGCCTACCATATAGAGATACCGCGTCTTGCGGACAACGCCGCGTGTTCCCAGCGCGAGCGAAAGGGTGGTTTTCAGCTTTTCCGGGTCACGGGTCTCATAGATATGATAATCGGAACGCTTGGGGCCCTCCTGGTCCGGACGCTCGTAATAGATCAATTGAGCATGTTGCCCCCCAAGCTCCCGGAGCTTTAAGCGGCCTTTGCCTGTGTAAAAAAACGTATCTACCTGGGGAATGACTTGCTCAGGCAAATCACTTAGCGCTTTGGCTCGAGAGCGGACAGCTGTAAAGTTACGGGCGCGGGCTTTGATTTCGATGTTGGCAGGCATGCTTATCCTTGTTTCAGACGAATTTTCTGCGGGCTTGCATTCGGCACGCGTTCGATCTCCCCGCGGCTCTCCAGGTCGAGCTTGACCCAGGTGGTATACCATGAAATGGAGCCTTCGAGTTTGTTGACCAGCATCTGCTCACACCGCATCAGTAGCTCCGTAAGGCTGATCTCGCCATAATCACGGATAAGCTCCAGGATGGTTTCGCGTATCAGGTCATACTTGACCCTGCTCATGCTTACTCCCCGCTTGCCCTGAGGGTGTTGAGTTAGGAATTTATCCTCCATGAAGCACCTCCAAAGTAATTATCGCTTCGTCCCAATAAATCTAAATCATTCGTCATCTATTAATGAACAGTGCGCTTCCACCCTTGGGTTACTCACTCTCCTTCACCTTTACCGCGTCGGTTCAGAAGCAGGTAATTCGCGGAAGGTTTTGTTTAACTGGATAATTAGGGTACTGATAGCGGCCGGCAACTTGCACGAAACTCAATCCGAGGTGACTTTAATATAATCGGTTTTCCTGTGACCGAATAATCCCACAATAAGATGATACAGCGCGAACAACTCAAGTGAAAAAGGCAGATACCCACCGTAGCCCAGTAAAGGCATCTCAAAGATGTGCAGGCCCCCTCCCCAGGCCACATGGTAGACCCACTTGGGATAGGAATGATAATTCCACATTTCCCAGAAAAAGGCGGTCAATAATACGCCCAGCCACAGCGAAATGACGGGATGCCAGTCCCCCTCCTGGGTCCAGTCGGTGAGCGAACGGTTTCCCAGCCAAACGTTGAGCGGTTCGAAGATGAAGTACGGCGATAGCCAGATGAAGGGGAAGAATATGAGCGGCCAGGCTAATAGCAGCGCCAGCATGATCCAGCCAGCCACGAAGAACGTTATCGTTGTCAATCGATCGGGACGGATTACCGGTCCACGTCCCAGTCGCTTGGCAAAATCGAAACTGGCAATAAACTCGGCGCTTCCGAAAACCGCTGGGATCACCGTCGTAAAACTCAAAGTTGTCCAAAAAGTATAATAGAGCGTGCTGATCCCCTGTGCTCCGATATAGATCCAGTTCTGCGTGCGCAGGTTGAGGGCTTCGAATATCCACCAGACCGGGGCAGACACCAGGAAGAGGCCTACGTATTTTTGCCAGCTCCGTGTGAGCAGGGATGTACCCGTGCGCAGGAACACCAGGCCGTCTATTGTCAGGCAATAGCCCAGCCACATGGGGAAGAAACCCCATTGCGTACGTGCGCCATCCCAGGTCCAATTGATGATCCAGAACAGGATGGCGAGAGCCAATCCGAACCAGCCATGCAGTGGGAACTTATTTTTCAATGTTCAACTCTTGGAATGAAATGATTTTCGGCTAGAGCACGAAAGGAATAAAGCGTTTGGTATGCTGCATATATTCGCGATAGGGCTGGCCCAACCCTTCTACCAGGGCCTGCTCCTCCACGCGAACCCGATAAGAATATCCGATGATAGTTGCCAAAATGACCAGCCCGAGACTCAGCCAGTTGGTGAGGGCCAGCCCAAATCCAAGGAAGGACAATATGGCTCCACTATAAGATGGGTGCCTGATGTACCGGTAGGGCCCTTTCTCGATTACCGTTTGTCCAGCCTGAATCGAAATCACTGTGGTGAAGTATTTCCCGAGCACCCGGATCGCATACCAGCGAAAAGCCGCACCCGCCAGGATCAGGAAGATGCCAATGCCAAATAGTAGGGTCCGGTCCCACGGGATGGCGAATTGTCTGGCAGAGAATGCAGTATTCAAGCCAAGAGTGATCCCCGCGAATATGCTGATTATTAGAACGAAGCCCGATGCCCGGTCGTGCGTCGATGCGCCGCGGGCTCGATTCCGTGTAAAGGCGGCGATCAGCTCCAGAAGGATCCAAATGCCCGAACTGATTTGAAATAGATAAAGATCAATCCGGTTTGTCGCAAAAACGGGAATCATCGAAAACTAAACTCCTTTAGCAATCTGGATGCCTGCCAACCTATTACCTATTATAAACAGGAAACCCGCCCATCTCGGGGGTTTCTCTTGATTGCTCAATGATACAAAGAGCAGCAGTGCTGTTGGCTCTATACCAGCATGATGCCCCAGCTGCGGAATTCAGGTCGAACTCGGACCTGTTTTGTGAGCATAAGACAGCAAGGATTTATTGGTTAAAAGAGCTGGGTCTTTGCTCGGCTTGCGACGGTGCATGAATAATACAACAACCAGTATGCTTCAGAAGCATACTGGTTTCCCTAATTCTATCGTAAGCAATTCTTCCCCTTTTCCGATCTTGGGAGTGAGTTCCAGGAAGCGGTACAGAGGGCCCCTTCATTATGAGATAAAAATGGATCCTAATCTCGCGGTCAGAATCCTAACTCTCGACCGTCAAAAAACCAAACGTTCGCCACAGGCCGCGCATCATACCATGACCGAAGTCCGGCTTCAGGAACTGGTTCGGGCATGCACCTGGGATAACGCTGATCCCGTTCTCGCGGCATAACTTGACCGCCTCTGGCGACACGCTGGTCATACCCTGCGCCAAACCGGGCTTTGTCCCCATCATGCAGTGCATCCATACATGTTTGATGCCCAACTCCACACACTGGCGGACGATCTGCTCGGTCACGCTGGGGCTAGCGAGTATGAAGACAGCCTCCGGTTTCTCAGGGATGGATTTCAGGTCCGGATAGCACGGCGCGCCGTCATATGTTGAAATGCGCGGGTTGACTGCAAACACTTGATAGCCCGCATCCTTGAACTTTTTGTAGTTCGCGTTACAGCCGGTTTCGCGTTTATCTGAAACACCGACCACTGCGATCTTCTTCTGAGCGAGAAAGTCTTGTACGAGATTGTCTATCTTTGCCATCTGAATTCTCCTATTAAAAAACTATCGGAGCCATCCGGCTCCGATCATATTGACCCTGGTTGCTCTGACAAATTGATTTATGACCATCTGAAAATTATACACCTTGAACAAATTGGAGTTCATTCCGCTGCTCAATGAAAATTGGTTAGGCCGGCAGCGGCAGTCGTATCAACTCAGGCGGTAAAGGACGATCCTGGATCCAGGCTCTCAGCGTGGCATTGAACAAGTCAGGTGCGGTCATTGCCCAGCTGTGTTCTTTTGCCAGCGTAGAACCGTGGCCCAGGGAGACAAAGGCGCCGCACGCGTTGGGCAGCGCGGACACCAGATCGAGTACCGATTCCCGCATTTCTTTATATTCTTTTCTCCCACATATCACCAATGTTGGCACTCTGACTTTATCGAGCCCGGCGGGAAGGCGGAAATGCATGGCTCTGTCCATTACATGGATCAAGCTGGCTTCGGTCGTTTCCTGAAAAGATGCCTTGAAATCAGGAAAGTAATCTTCACCCAGGCCAATTTGGCCCTTCATGTTCATGCGAATCCACCAGTCATTATTCTTGAAGGGCGCCATGAACCAGCGGTACATCCACGAGACTGCGCCGCTCGGAATCTTGTTCGCCCACATCGGTCGCAGGATGGCGCTGCTTACCATGGCATGATCGAGAACATCCGGGTGGCGGCTGAGCAGCGCCACAACCACTTGTGCGCCCTCGGATATTCCAACGATATGCGCGGTCTCTCCATGAGCCTGACTGCAGATCAGATCTGCAATCAGGTCGGCGGCTCCCTCGGTCGTGTATGGTTCTTTCGCAGCACCTGCATTCTTGCCCTGCTCAGGCAGATCGGGGACCAGGCAGTGGTATTCGCATTGAAAGGCTCTCACCTGTTCACGCCACATCCACCCCCCAATTCCACCCCCATGCAGAAAGACGATGGTTCTGATGTTATCAGAGCCAAAGGACTGATAATACAGATTGGTTTTGCCGTCGATGGACATCAAAACACCTTCCACCCTGATATACGAGGAGCCCCATAAAACGTTTCGGATTCCTTCTTTATTCCCCAATCACCGCCCACTGGTCGCGTCCATTTTTCTTGGCCTGAAACAGCGCCTGGTCGGCCCGGTCTAACAATTCTTGCCAGGTTTCTTTATGGAGGCGGAAGTGTGCGATCCCGATGCTGATGGTCATACGGATCACACGACCGCCGGAGATAACGGGCGTCGAGCGTACCTGTTGACATAAGCGGGTGGCCTGCTCACAGGCCGCTTTCAGGCTGCTGTTGGGGAGTATCACAAGGAACTCTTCGCCGCCGTAGCGCCCGATCTCATCTGGCTGGCGGGTGTGGTCGCGCAGCTCTGAGGCTACAAACCTGAGCACCTCGTCGCCAGAAGTATGGCCGTATGTATCGTTGACCAGCTTAAAATGATCCAGGTCCACCATGGAAACGCTGAGCGGGGTTTCATAGCGTTCCGAGAAAGTAACCTGCCGCTGCAGGTCTGCAATGATCAAGCGCCGGTTGGGCAGGAATGTCAAAACGTCCGTATGTGATACTTCATCCGCTTGGGCCAGTACTGCTTGCAGCTCCACTTTCTTGTTTTCCAATGTAGCCTTGAGCTTCTCCACTTCGGCCTCAAGCTCCTGCATCTTCGATCCTTCAATCCCTGCAGATACAGGTTCACAAAAGAACAGGAATCCGTTGGCCTCCAGCGGGATGAAGATACAATCAAAATGCCTAGGTTGAGCCTGGGAGCCAAATTCGAGGACGGTCTGGGTAACCTTATTCTGGCGCCGCGTATATTGCAAGAGCTTATCGAATTCTTCGAGAGCGGCAGTCGAAATGAACTCTCTAAGGGTGGTTGCACTCGGCAGGGACCCTTTGAGCGAATCAAAGGCCGGATTCGATGAAACCACTACCCCCTCCGAATCTAAGAATCCCACCAACGTGTGTGTGGACTGCAAAAACGGCTCAAATCCCCTTTGTGAAACCAGCGTGGTCAGTTCGTTTAGAGCTTTTGAGTTCGCGGGCAAATTGACACCAAATTTCTTCTAGCGTATCTTCCTTAAATTCTACACTTTACGAATCGGAATCGTCTCTGCACAACAGGTTGCAAGGAAATTGTAGGGATTCCCCATCGGGCCTGAAACGGCCATGATAATACTGACTCCCAGGCATCAAGCGCTCCTCGTCATTCATCTGAAATTATTAGGAGCGCCTTTTTAGCTTTATTAATTGATCATTTCTTCCAATTCTCGTCGATCAAAATCCTTGTGCTACATATTCACCCCACACTCCCCTTAGTGTATTACATATCTCTCCAAGAGTGATATCGTTCTCGACACATTCAATAAATAACGGCATCAGGTTCTCGCTGCCTTTGGCAGCGTTGACCAATTTACCCAGGTACTGATCCACCAGATTCCTGATCCCGATTCTCTCGCAGTTTCTTCAACTTCGCCTTCTGCCCCATCTCGATGGCGGGGTCAACTCGCAATTGTTCCAACGTCATTTTTTCATCAACCTGGAACTGGTTCAATCCAACGATCACCTGCTCTCCGCGCTCGATAGCCTGTTGGGCCTCATATGCCGCGTTCTGGATCTCGTTCTGCATATACCCGCGTTCGATCGCCTGCAGTGCCCCGCCCAGCGCGTCAATCTTGGCGATATATTCGTCGGCGCCCTTCTCGATCTCATCGGTGAGATATTCGATAAGATATGAACCCGCCAGGGGATCAACCGAATCGGCCACGCCCAATTCATAGGCGAGGATTTGCTGGGTACGGAGCGCGACGCGCACCGATTTCTCGGTGGGCAGCCATAGCGCTTCATCCATGCTGTTCGTGTGCAGCGATTGAGTTCCACCGAGCACCGAGGCCAGGGCCTGGAAAGCAACTCGCACCACGTTATTTTCCGGCTGCTGGGCGGTAAGCGTGGAGCCTGCCGTCTGCGTATGGAATCTTAGCTGCCAGGAGGCGGGCTTCTGCGCCTTGAAACGCTCTCTCATGATCTTCGCCCACAGACGCCGCGCCGCACGGAACTTGGCCACTTCTTCCAATAGGTTGTTATGCGCATTGAAGAAGAAAGAGATCTGCGGTGCGAAGTCGTCCACGCTCAGGCCGGCCTGAGAGCGCGGCCTCCACATAAGCGATCCCGTTCGCCAGCGTGAAATGCCACTTCCTGCACGGCGGTCGAACCCGCTTCGCGAATGTGGTATCCCGAGATCGAGATCGTATTCCAGTTCGGCACTTCCTGCGCACAGAACCGGAATGATATCGGTGATGAGCCGCATGGAGGGTCCAGGTGGGAAAATATAGGTACCCCGCGCTACATATTCTTTCAAGATGTCATTCTGGATCGTGCCGCGCAGGTCTTTTAGCTCCACGTTTTGCCGCTTCGCAACTGCGATATACATCGCCAGCAGCACGCCGGCGGGCGCATTGATGGTCATGGATGTCGAAACCTTGTCGAGCGGTATCTGGTCGAACAACTGCTCCATATCATGCACGGAAGAAATCGAAACCCCTACTTTGCCCACCTCCCCTTCCGCGATAGGGTCGTCTGCATCGTAACCGATCTGGGTCGGCAGGTCGAAGGCCACCGAAAGTCCGGTTTGTCCGTGCTCCAGCAAATAGCGATAACGCTTATTGGACTCTTCCGCCGTGGAGAAGCCCGCGTATTGGCGCATGGTCCAGATGCGCGAGCGATACATGCTCGGCTGTACCCCGCGCGTATACGGATACTCGCCGGGGAAACCCAGTTTCTCTGCATAATCCCCGTCCTCGTCTTCAGGCAGGACCAGGGGCGGGAGCTCGATGCCGGCTGAGGTCTCAAAGCGCGGTTTTCGCTCCGGGTATTTGCTCAATGTTTTCTTTAATGTGGTCTCTTGCCATTTCTTATACTGGTCTTTGAGGGTCATGATTCCACCGGAGATGAAGATAGGTTATTTTTTATCATAAAGGCTCCCCGTTTCCCTGTGAGGCAAGCAGAACAGGCGGGAAAAGAACTGCATGCTATTCTTGTCTTCACATTGAATCATTAACACGGGATGGCTGACCGCAGGTACGCACATAAGCTGCTCGGTCTTCGGACGGCGTCCTATCATCTTCGCTCCAATTGGCATCGAATCAAGTATACAGCGAAAGAAAATGGCAGAATTCGATAAAAATCGGACAATTAAGAGACAAATGTCATTTGTTCAATAGTAACGAAAATGCTACACTCTGCGTATACCAACTCAGGAGACTCAATCATATGGCAGGTAAAACCTTTTTATACGTTGGCGCAGGCATCTTTTCCTCATCGGCTGTGTCTCGTTGGCTATGGCGTTCTAAGCGTCATCGGCTCGACCTCACCAATGGCAGCTCGAACTGGCTGACGTTCGGCCTGGGCTTCGCCGTTGTCGGTATTTTGTTCCTGGCGGGCGGTGCCGGACTGGTCTATGCCGCGTATGCGCGGACAGAAGACCGAAGTCGTGCAGCAGGTAACCATGAAAGTGGACCTGCCTGGCGATACAAAAATATATGCCATGAAATGCAAAAATTGCGGCGGCGCCCTCAAGCCTGAGAATATCAAAATGGTAGCGGGTGCACCGATGGTCGAATGCCCTTACTGCGGAACGACCTACCAATTGACCGAAGAACCAAAATGGTAAACGGCTTTACGCTTCCCAAATTACGAATACGCATTATTGCTCATGTTTGATCTTTGGAGGATAGCGATGAAGAGACGATTTCTAACCCTTGCCTTTGTTTTCATTCTGGCTTTCAGCCTCACTTCGAGAGTCTTCGCACAAAATGCCTATCTCTTCGCGGTGGACAAGGAACTCGTTGACGTGTCCTGGAATGCAGACGGCAGCGAGTCCCTGGAATATACGTTTGCCTTTACGAACCAGCCCGGCGCGCACCCGATTGACTTTGTGGATGTCGGTATGCCGAACAGCAACTTCGATATCAGCACCGCCACGGCGGACGTCGACGGGCAGGCTGTGAGCGTCTCACAAAGCGATTATCAGGGCAGCGGTTCCGGTTTCGCAGTCGTGCTGGGCGGAGCCGAGAATTCAACCGGGTAGCAGCGGAACGGTCCATGTTTTTGTAGGCCGCATCACGGGCGTCCTGTATGCTGACAGCCAGGATAATACCTATGCCAGCGGCGATTTTGCCCCGACATATTTCGGCTCTCAATATGTAGTCGGGAACACCGACCTGACCATGACCTTCCATCTGCCGCCCGGCGTGCAGCCTGACGAGCCGCGCTGGCACAGCTGCTCCATCCGGCTTTCCTTCTCAACCACAGACCGGGCTCGACAGTCAGGGTCGCGTCACCTATACCTGGGAATCTTCACAGGCCAGTGCCTCGAGCCAATATACTTTCGGCGCTTCCTTCCCCAAAACCTATGTCCCTGCAGATGCGATCGTCACCGCGCCTGCCTTCGACTTTTCGGGTCTGATCAGCGGGATCATGAGCAGCCTGGGGACCATCCTCTGCTTTGGCTTCTTTGGATTTATGTTCATCGGCCTGCCCATCCTCAGCGCCATCCAGGGGCAAAGGCGCAAACTCCAATACATCCCGCCGCGGATCGGCATTGAAGGTCACGGCATCAAGCGCGGTCTCACCGCCGTCGAAGCCGGGATCCTGATGGAGGAGCCGCTCGACAAAGTGCTGACCATGATCCTCTTCGGCGTTGTCAAAAAAGCCGCGGCCAGCGTTACTTCGCGCGATCCGCTTAAAGTCCAGGTGACCGACCCGCTGCCTGATGGCTTGCATGATTACGAGATCGGCTTCCTGAATGCGTTCAAGATTGATGATGTGCGGGCGCGCCAGACTGCCCTGCAGGATATGATGGTGGCGCTTGTCAAATCCGTTTCGGAGAAGATGAAGGGCTTCAGCCGCAAGGAAACCCAGGATTACTACAAGAACATAATGGAACAGGCCTGGGCGCAGGTCGAAAGCGCGCAGACTCCTGAAGTCAAGGGCCAGGCAATCGATCAAAACCTCGAGTGGACCATGCTCGACCACGATTATAACGACCGCTCGCGGCGCGTCTTCACCGGCCCGATCTTTATACCCATGTGGTGGGGGCAGTATGATCCCGACCTATCGGACCATGCCCACTGCCGGCCATCCACCGGTTCCATGTCCGGCCCCTCGCTGGGACGCGGCTCCTCGTCCCTGCCCGGTGCAGACCTGGCCGCCTCGGTAGTCGGTGGGGTTCAGACCTTCTCCGGCAAGGTGATCGGCGACTTGAATACCTTCACCAGCAAGATAACCAATGTGACCAATCCCCCGCCTCCGCCTTCAACCACAGTTATCGCGGCGGTGGGGGCTCCGGTTGTGCCTGTGCTTGTGCTTGTGCAGGCTGCGCCTGTGCCTGTGCCGGTGGCGGAAGATAGTGAAAGGTTCAATGACACAAATTTACAGGTTCTTATGTTAACGTGCCTTATCAAGTCAGGCAAAGGGTTGATTGCGAACTTTGAAAGCCCGCGGCTTTCGATCTTGAACCCACGGGCCGGGCTTTACCATTATCAAAGAATGAATGGTAATGAGAAAAGCCGCATTCATTTAAGGATCGACCCGGATGGCACGGGTACGCTCATCGTTAACGCCAACAGCATCCTGCACTTGAACCCGAGCGCGGCATACATCGCATGGATGGTTTTGGAAGAAAAAACAAAGTCCGAAACTGTGCGGGCCTTAACTGCCCGTTACGCGGTTGGCAAACGGCAGGCCGAAGCCGACTTTTCAACGATAAACTTTCAGCTCTCTGAGCTCCTGCGTCCCGATGGCGCCTGCCCCATCCATGAACTTGGTTTGGAAACGAGCATGCCTTTCAGCGCGCGGCCATCCGCCCCTTACCGTATGGATCTGGCGGTCACCTACCGCTGCAACAACGACTGCGCGCACTGCTACAATGGCCGGCCGCGCGATTTCTTTGAACTGGATACCCTTTATTGGAAACTGATCCTGGACATACTCTGGAAGCTGGGCGTTCCGCATATCGTCTTTACCGGCGGCGAAGCAACCCTGCGGGAAGACCTGCCCGAACTCATCGCCCATGCAGAATCGAACGGACAGATCACGGGCCTCAATACCAATGCCCGCCGCCTTTCCGATGAAAAATATGTGCAGAGGCTCGTGGAGGCCGGTCTCGATCACGTACAGATCACGGTTGAATCTGGCGATGAAGAGATCCACGACCTGATGGTGGGCCGGAAAGGCGCGTACCGCCAAACGATCCGCGGACTTGAAAATGCCCTTTCATCCCGGTTGTATGTGATGACTAACACCACCATGCTGAAGACCAACGTCGCAAAAGATTCCGGACACCTTGGACTTCCTTGCCGGCCTCGGCGTGCCGACCATCGGGCTGAACGCGCTCATCTATGCCGGCCAGGGCCTCACGGTTGGAACGGGCCTCGATGAGAGTGAGCTTCAGCCGCTGCTGGATATCGCCGTTCAGAAAACCTCCGAACATGGGCAGCGGCTGATCTGGTACACGCCGACTCAGTACTGCCAATTTGACCCCATTCAACAAAACCTGGGCGTCAAAGGCTGCAGCGCAGCTTTATATAGCATGTGTATAGAGTCGAACGGAGATGTACTACCCTGCCAGTCGTATTATCATCCCCTGGGCAACCTGCTGACCGACCCCTGGGACGGTATTTGGAATCACGAATTATCGGTCAGCCTGCGCGAGCGGCGCGGGCTGCCTGAGAAATGCAGTGGTTGTTCGCTCGTCCCTGAGTGCGGCGGCGGCTGCCCTCTGCAGTTCCCGTCTCAAGGCCAGCCGGCCTCCGAGCTTCCAGTATCAACGAATGGAGTGATATGAGCGATCACGAATGGATCAAGGAATTTCCTGGGGCGATCACCGTCTGCGATGCTGACGGTATCCTGCTCGAAATGAACGACAAAGCCGCCAGGACGTTCGAGAAAGATGGCGGCAGCGGATTTGATCGGCAGGAACATGCTCGACTGCCATCCCGAACCGGCGCGCAGCAAAACTGAGCGCTTGCTGGCAGCTCGTGAGAAGAACGTTTACACCATTGAAAAGAATGGGGTCAAGAAACTCATCTTCCAATCTCCCTGGTATAAGAACGGCGCAGTATGCCGGGTTTGTGGAACTCTCCCTCGAAATACCGTTTGAGGTGCCGCATTTTGTCCGGACTTAGTGTCGCTAATTAGTTTACGTCTATGACCATGAAGTTGAAAAACGCTGAGCTTTGCTATCTGCTCGCCTTCCCCGACGCCGCGGAGACGGCCGCCGAACCGCTGGAACAGATCCGCGGCCTGAAGGACGCGCCCTACTTCCAACCCGTGATATCTCCGTACATACTTTGGCGGGAGCGGCCCAATTCGAAGCCGGCGAGACTGGAAGTTACCGTCGTGCGCCAGCGTTACGATGACCGTGTGCAAATCGTTGAATGTCACTACTGGCTGGATGATCCGCTAAGCCTGCGAACGCGGGCTGCTGTTGAGAAGGCTTTGCAGGAAAAATTCGTCCCTGCTAAGTTTCGGACGAACGGAATGTTCGAGGAATACGCCGTCCTTATGTTGACGACGGTCACTCCGAGCCCGGACGGATTCGTAGATAAGAATGCCACGGCGCTGGCGCGTTTCATCCGCGCCCAGCGTGAGACTTTCGACGACCGCGACATTCAGGATATCCTGAGTTCGCGCATCCGGTATTCGAATGCCGAGATGACCCTGGTCGACTGGCAGGCAGCCGTCATCATCGCGCCGGAGGGTGATTTTCAATCGGACCTCGAGCTGCTGAAGATCGGTAACTATCAACTTATTGCGCTACCGCATGCTCGATGAAAACGTGGAAGCCAGCCTGCGCGCCATCAGCGACCAGTTCCGGGCCGACCCCGGCCGCTCCCTGCGTCCGGGCCCCGGGCGCGGACAGATCCGGCGCATCGTTCAGCACCGGCTCGAATTGATGCTCGATTTTGAGCATACCGATCAAAACCTTCTGCTGATCGGCGATTGGTATACCGCGCAGCTATACCACGCCATTCAGGAAGAGTTTTACCTTAAAGAGTGGAAAGAGGCCGTGCGCGCCAAGCTCGATAATCTGCAAGATCTCATCCAGACCATCCAGGAGAACTTCTCACTTTCGTGGCAAAGCCTGATGGAAACGGTCCAGATTACCGGCTGGTTGATCCTGCTCATCGGTTACTTCATTTTGTTTTTCCTTGAATCTTCCGGATCGCTACGAACTCATTGATGGAGGGCAGCATGAAATTCTTCAACTTCACAAAAGTCGAACCTATTCCGGCGGGGATTTACCAAAAGCAATCAGCACAGTCAGAACAGCCGCCCTATCGCATCCATCTGCGGCTGCAGCGCGATGGTTCGGGCGTGCTGATCGTCAACGCGGCGACGGTGCTGCATCTCAACCCGACCGCCGCCGAGTACGCCTACCACTTTATCAAAGGCAGCGACCCTGAAGTTGCCGCCAAAGAGGTGGCTGCCCGTTATCGCGTCAATAAAAAGATGGCGCTTCAAGGACTACAAAGATTTCGCCGATCGAATTCAAACGCTCCTGACGACCCCCGACCTCGATCCCGTTACCTATCTGGACTTCGAGCGCGTCGCCCCGCATTCCACCGACCTCACTGCCCCGCTGCGCCTCGACTGTGCCCTGACCTATCGTCTGCCCGAGGGGAGCCGGGCCGAATATGCCCCGACCAAACGCGTCGACCGCGAGCTTACCACCGCAGAATGGGTCAGCATTCTGGATAAAGCCTGGCTGGCGGGTATCCCGCATGTCACCTTCACAGGCGGCGAAGCGACTCTGCGCGACGATCTGCCCGACTTGATCGCCCGAGGCCGAAAAGAATGGCCAGGTTTGCGGTCTGCTGACCGATGGCCTGAAGCTTGCCGATAAAAAATATCTCGAGATGCTTCTGCAAACGGGTCTCGACCACCTGCTCTTCATGCTCCAGCCCGATAGCGATGGCATCCTGGAAGGCGCTTGAAACCGTTCTGCCCGAAGATATTTTCGTCACGGTGCATCTGACCGTGACTCAGGAGAATGCGTCCAAAGCCTCTGGTTATCTGGAGAGATTGGCCGCCTCCGGCGTAAAATCACTTTCCCTTACCTTCGGCGCTTCAGAACTTCCGGCCACGGAGCTGCAAAATAAGGCGGCCGTGCTCGGTCTCGCTCTCAAATTTGACCTGCCTGTTCCTTACTCCGCCGATCACCCTGTTGCGCTGGAAACTCAGGAGGATAATATCCCCTCCGGCGCGGGCAAAGTCTGGCTGTACGTGGAGCCTGACGGCGATGTGCTTCCTGCGCAGGGCATGGCTGATCATGTCCTTGGCAACTTCCTGCGTGATCCCTGGGAAACGATTTATCGTTCTAAATAATTTACGGACTGCTCAGCGCTGTCGCGTGCTGCGCAGCGCCTTTATCTGAAATCCCTGATAAGACGATGGGCGCGGAGCGTACTGCCTTGCCCATCCTTTTTTCCGAAAGGTATAGGTAAGTTCATGCCAGATGATTTGACTGATCCCATTCAATCCGCCATTGACCGTTTCGCTCGGGGGTTCAACTGTTCCCAGTCAGTCTTTTCTTCCTTCGCCTCCCCATTAGGCATCTCCGACGAGCTGGCTCTAAAGCTGGCCTCTCCACTCGGAGCCGGCATCGCGCGCCAGGGGCAGGTCTGCGGTGCGTTGACCGGCGCCCTGATGGTCCTTGGGCTGCAGCATGGCGGCGTCAACCCCGAGGACAAAGAGAAGACTTACCAGATCGCGGAAGAATTTGTGCGCAAGTTCAAGGAACGCCATGGTTCGATCCTCTGCCGCGAACTGCTCGGTCTCGACATTTCAACACCGGCGGGGATGCAAGCGGCCCGAGAGCAGCCATCTCTTCACCACCCTCTGTCCGTCCTTGGTCAAAGAGACTGCCGAATCATTGAATGAATTCTCAACGGAATAGTGCTGGCGCCCCGCAAGATCAGACAACAATTCATTTAATCTTAACCAACCAAGTTAGAATGGGGTTATGAACGGCAAATCGTCTCCCTGGTTCGGGGTATCTCTGGCCCTACTGATTCTTTTGTTAGTCGTGTGCATAGCCTCTATCTCTCTGCTCACGGCCTTGGCGCCTTCGCTGGCGCCTTTTTTTGCGTATGCAAGTCCTTCAGCGACGGCCCTCCAACCGGTCCTGCAGCCCACGCCAAAGATCAAATGTCCTAACGGGAATTGCGCCAACGCCTGCCTCTCCAATTTAAGCTCATTCCTGCAAAATCGTCGCGATCCCGGAATCGCTTCCCAAATCGGCCGTACAACACGGCTCCGGGATTAATTCGGTTTTGCTCGTGACCTACCGTCTCTCCGGCGACCAATTGGGTAACCCACAATTTGCTCCCAATGTTCCGTCGAGTCTGCAAAAACTTCAACAGGATACGGCTCCACAGGAAAAGATTTGGGATTATTTTGCCGCGATCATTCCGGCAAACCAGAGGCAGGAGCTTGTGGCTTATTTAGTGTCCACCGATGGCCGGGGGAACATGCTCGCCAGCGTTGAACAATCTTCGAACCGCCCTGGATCGTGGGGATTGAATATAGACATCGCCGATGCAAGCCAGCCTCGTGATCTCACTTTTAGCCTGCTCCACGAATTCGGCCATCTGCTCACCCTGAATGAGTCGCAGGTCACGCCTGACCTGACGTTCCTTGCCCATCCCGATGACTTGCAGCTCTACGAACAGGAAGCGGCCCTCTGCCCCCAATTCTTTGCCAGCAGCGGGTGCAGCAAGCCAAAGTCTTATCTGAATCAGTTCTTCGATCAGTTCTGGCCGAAGATCTATGCTGAATGGCAAAAGGTCAATGCGGAGAAAGATAAAAGCAACTACTCCAGCCTGCTGGAAAAATTCTATCAAAAACACCCAACCCAATTCAACACACCGTACTCAGCTACCAGCCCGGAAGAGGATATTGCAGAAAGCTGGGCTTACTTTGTCCTCACGCCCAAGCCGGCCAGCGACAGCATCGCACACCGCAAATTGCTCTTCTTCTATAACTTCCCAGAGCTCGTGGATTTACGCAGCCAGATCATTTACGGCATTTGCAATTACGCCGCCAGCCAATGATCCCGCTTTCTAATTTATTCAAAAGAACTTACGGGCTTGTGGTATCCTCCTGGCACAAATGAGCCGGGTTCGCATCCTACTCTTCGGGATCCTCATCTTTGCCGCCTCGTTGGCTTGCCGTGCCGCAACGCGCCTGATAGAGCCTGATACCCCCGCCCCCCTCCCTGTTTCGCCGTCTCCTACCCCTTCCCCTGCAGCCACTCTGATCCCATCGACACCCACCCTGGAAGCGGCCTGCCCCAACGAAACGGCCTCCATCCTCGAGGCTGCCAACCAGGCAGGTTATTCCTCCGGGGACTTTCCCGCTGTGGATCTCGGCGATAAAGTTGACCTGCCCCTGGTCACCTATAAGGTCAACGGAGACGAGCTTAGTGACCCGCTGCTGGAAGCCGTTCCAAAGAGTCTAAAGAAATATCAGGGCGATGTTCTGACCCAGCAGAATGCCTGGGCATTATTCGCGGCCCTTATCCCCGCCGACCAGAGACGGATGCTGGCCGAATATCAGGTGATCACCGATGGCGCAGGTAATATTTTGGCCATCGTCGAGCAGACGCCCCATAATCCGGATAAGTGGATCCTCGAGATTGATATAGCCGATATGGCCGATACAAAGAACCTGGTCTTCACTTTACTCCACGAGTTCGGTCATTTGCTGACCCTTAATGCGTCGCAGGTCCCGCCGGACTTGAAAGTATTCAGGAATCCTGATAGCGACTTGATCTACACTCAGGAGGCCTCTGCCTGTCCATCTTATTTCCCTGGCGAGGGCTGCAGCCTGTCTGGCTCTTATATAAACACTTTCTATAATCGTTTTTGGACGGGATTGTATGAAGAATGGCAGTCGATAGATAGCATAGAGAACGACAACCGGCGTCAGGATAAGCTGGATGCCTTTTTCCAAAAATATAAAGACCAGTTCGTCGACGATTATGCGGTGACCAATGTATCAGAAGATCTCGCCGAGACCTGGGCATTCTTCCTGCTCAGTCCCAGGCCCGAGGCCGATACGATAGCTGATCAGAAGCTCCTGTTTTTCTACGGATATCCCGAGCTGGTTCAGGTTCGTCAACAGATATTGGAAAACCTATGTAAGGCGAACCCTTGATGGCAGACCAAACTCGGCTCCTTCCAGAATCATATTGGGTTTTGTTCGATAAGCTCTTAGCCGGTGAAAATCCGGTGCGCTTCGATGAGGAAATAACCCGCCGGCGCCTGGACGCTCTGCTTGAGGCAGGCTTCGACACATTCATTGATCTGACCGAGTCCGACGAATTGCCCACCTATCTCACATTGCTGAAACAGGAAGCCGAGGCCAATCATCGCCGGGCAGACTATCATCGTTTCCCCATCGCTGACCGAGGGCTGCCGGCCCGCGCGGAAATGATCGCCGTCCTCGATGCGCTGGACAAGGCCATCTCCAATGGTCATAAAGTTTACTTGCATTGCTGGGGAGGCGTGGGGCGCACCGGCACTGCCGTGGGTTGTTATCTCGTACGTCACGGCCGGACAGGCCAGCAAGCCGTGGATCAGATTGCTGCGTGGTGGCAGGATATTCCCAAACGGCGGGTTTATCCACGCTCCCCCGAAACGGACGAGCAGGTGAAATTTATCCTTGATTGGCATGAGTCCCCTCAGCCCGCCGGACGCTCCCGAGCCAGGCACGGAAAGGGCTAGTGTCTACCCCAAGCGTGAATTGGGCAGACCGTTATCGTCAGCAGGCTGTCTGGACCCGCGAACTGCGCACCTATTTATTCAAGAAGGCCGGGTTATCGACCGCACACGCCGTGCTGGAAGTCGGGTGCGGTCCCGGTGCTATCCTCCACGAAGCAACCTTGCCGGGAAACGATCCGGTTACGCTCCCTGTGCTGCACGGACTGGACATTTCCGCAGCTGCTCTGGCCGAATGTCGGGTCAATGCTCCCGGCGCGCTGTTGGCCCGCGGAGACGCGCTTTGTCTTCCCTATCCTGCCGAATGCTTTGATATCACCTATTGCCATTTCCTGCTCTTATGGGTTAACGATCCGCTGCGCGCTCTTGTTGAAATGAAGCGCGTCACCCGTTCTCGAGGCCACATCCTTGCCCTGGCCGAGCCTGATTACACTGCCCGCGTTGACCACCCTGCGGTTCTATCCTGGCTCGGAAAGCAGCAGACCGAATCGCTTCGACGACAAGGTGCCGACGTTGGCATTGGCTCTCGTCTTGGCGGATTTGTTTTATCAGGCCGGGATTCGCATCCTTGAAACGGGAACCATCAAGAGCTCGAACGAAGAGGCCCTTACGCTCCAGGAATGGGAGAACGAGTGGGAGTGTCTTGCAGGCCGATCTGGCAGGGATCGTCGAAACACAAAAGATCGAGGAAATAAAACATTTGGATGAGCAGGCCTGGATGCATGGTGAGCATCAGCTTAATGTTCCCACGTACTTTGCGTGGGGTCAGGTATAATTGTTGCAGCATTATACATACAGTTCTCCGTAGGTTAGCCCAAATATGGACGGCTGCGGAATGTGGGGCAAAGTTGTAATTTGATACTTACAGGACTTATCCGGAGGCTTTAATTGCAGAACTTATCAACCCGAGAGCCAGCTTGAACCGCCGCTCTCTTCTACCCAGGAAAAAACTGATTGGAAACGCTTTCTGATTGACCTGTTCGAAACAGTGGGGCTGGCGGTAATATTGTTTCTGATCATCAACACAATTTCAGCCCGTGTCCGTGTGGATGGTTTTAGCATGCTCCCCACTCTGCACGACGGCGAGTTTGTCCTGGTCAATAAACTGGCGTATCAATGGGGCACTCCCACCCGCGGCGACATCATCGTTTTCCGCTCCACCACTACCGCCGATCTTGACCTCATCAAACGGATCATGGGTGTTCCTGGTGATAAAATCAGTATCCACAACGGTCAGGTCATTATCAACGGACAGACCCTGACCGAGCCTTATATTAGTGCCGAACCCAATTACTCGGGTGATTGGCAGGTGCCGGACGGTTATTTGTTCGTATTAGGCGATAACCGGAACGACTCGTCCGATTCGCATGCCTGGGGTTTTTTACCGGAGAAAAATGTGATCGGCAAAGCCTTGCTCATTTACTGGCCGCCGCCCGAGTGGGCAATGATCAATCACGTTCAAATTGCCGCCGCGGCACATTAGAGACAATATGATAGACAAACCTTTACCCGTACGTCCCGAACTGACTCCCTGTACTGAATGTCAGGCCGGTGTCATGCGCCTGAAGTTCATTACTTATTTCACCTGGCTGGATGAGGAGCTGATTACCGTTCCCAACTTCCCGGCCTGGATCTGCGATGTTTGTGGCCGCCGCGAATATGACGAAAAATCGATCTCGTGGCTGACCATGCTTCTCAACCCCAATGCGGGGAAACCCACCGGACGTAAACGCGCCCGCGCACAGACCACGCGCCGTTCGGCTCCCCGTCCTTCCGCCGAATCCTAACCGAAGGCTGCCTGCCTCATGACGCATGGACACTTCCCCCCGCACCTACCGCTTCCTTCCCGCAGATGTATTTACCTCGGGTTATCGTGTCGTGGGAAAGATCATGGTCAGCAGCAACGGCGCCATAGGGATGCTCAATGATACTACGCGTTCGGTGCTCGAGATCCACGATGCCCGCCTGGCGCGTTTACCCATGCCCACCAAGCTGGTGGATCACTTCGAGATGACCCGCATGATGAAAGCCCATGTGTTTGCGGTTTGCATGCAGCGCCGCGAGGACCTGGGTCCGCAGGCCCTGGTGCGCGGCGGATTCTCCAATATGGTCGAATTCCCCATCCGCGTGACCACGCAGATGTTCGAGATCGAAGGGATCATGGAACTGCCGGGACGCTTCGACTTCACCGGTTTGATGACGGATGGCTCGCGTGAGTTCGTCCCCATCTTCAACGCCACCCTCACCGGCATCCTCATCCCCAACCTGCGGATCGAAAGCGGAGGCATGCTCATCAACCGCCGTCAAATGGACCTGGTGGCCCTGCTCAATCAGCGGGTCAAGCCAGAAACCACTACCTGATTATTGGGTCACTGTCTTTTTTGGAGTCCCGAAAAAATTGACGTGTCTGGGATGCACGTCCCAGACACGTCAATTTTTTCGTCCTCCCTTTTGCTTGACCAGTGCTTCATCGGATGATAAAATCCGCCCGCTCATCTTATTGTTGTTTGGACCCCATCCATAAATAGAGTAACCTTTTTTGTGGGGTACGCCCCACAAAAAAAGACCTCTTCCGTATTTTACGGATGGCCCTTGTTTCATCAGGCCACGCCCCCATCGTCTAGAGGCCCAGGACGCAACCCTTTCAAGGTTAAGACTGGAGTTCGAATCTCCATGGGGGCACCATCAGGTTTGGCAGTAGAAATCTTGTTTCTACTCACACCCCCAGCTGAGATACCCGAAAAAAAGGGATGGGTGCAGGGCATACGCCCTGCACCCATCCCTTTTTTTCGTGAATTTTTCATCTCAGGCTGAAAGCGTGGGACGAAAGAGTGACGCGAAGCGGTATCACTACCAGTAGTTACGAATTCTTTAACCAAACTGGAAGAAGTTAAATATATTAGGCCTTCGAACCGAGCAGTTCGAAGGCCTAATATATTTATTATTCATATTGTAAATGCCGTAAAACGATTGTATAGTTATGGCGGGCCTCGAAGTGTTTTTTTTCGATCAGCAATGGGATAAACGCAACCCCAAGCATTATGTCTGAAAGGAGAGCGAGACTTTATTCGAAAAAGCATTATGATCGAAGGATGCTGACATACGAAGAGCTAAAAATCAACCCGAGGCGATTTCTGTCTCTGACCGGATTAACGCCAGAAGAATTCGAGGATTTGCTCCCTGCTTATCAGCGAGCCTACCAGAAAAAGTATGCGGCGTCAAAGACGATAGCAGGAAAGGCGAGGAAAAGGCAAGCCGGTGGAGGTCGCAAAGGGTCACTGGAGGGCATCGAACAGAAACTATTGTTTGCATTGGTGTATCAGAAAGGCTATCCACTTCAGGCTATCCAAGGCGAACTGTTTGGATCAGTCAAAGGCGGTACAATGAATGGATCCATCGTTTTCTGCCGATCTTGCAACAAGCCTTGGAAGATCTGGGCGTTCTGCTGGAAAGAGACGCGAAGAAGTTCAAGGCGAAAGAGAAAGATCGGAAAGATTCCGCCGCTTCGATCATTGATGGAACCGAAAGGCGTCGCCAGAGACCGAAAAAGGCTCAAAAACAGGCTTTGCATTACAGTGGCAAGAAGAAAATGCATAGCGACAAGAATATAGTGTTTGCAACGGTCTTGACCAATCGAATATCCTTTCTCAGCCAAACCTATCCTGGGAAAACGCATGACAAGAAAGTTGCAGACACAGAAGACATTTCATACCCGCAGCACATGACGTTATATAAAGACACAGGTTTTCAAGGCTATGAACCTAAAGTCAGTAAATCACAGATTTGATTGACAAAAGGGGCAACTTCGGTCAAGGTTAAGTTACAAACGAAACCAGACCGAAGGAGCCCCAAGCCATGATACCGCAATATGAGCTGCGAGCGGAAGACATTCGTCGTTACACAATCGAGAAGATGAAAGAATATTTTGCTGTGGCAGCGCACCGGTATTGCTGTACGACCGAAATGATCTTTGACGTGATAGTGAAAGCGAGTGCAAAGTGCCGCAGCGTGAAAACCAGCTGCGACGATTTGGAGCAGGTGGCGGACAGCACCACGATCCGTGAATATCTAAATCAGGCGATCGAGGTCAAAAAGTTGCGGCAGCAAGAAAGGCAAGTGAACACAGCCCTGGCCAGCTGCATCTCGGTGTCGATCCAGCGGCAGGAGATTGAGCTTGCAGTTGATCTTCACGATGAGACGTTCTATGGCAAGAAGGAAGGAACCCGTCGGGTTACGGAGCACGGTCAAGCCAAAAAGGGCACGAAGAACTCTATCCGGATCGCTACGGCGTATGTAATCTGGCTGCAGGTGCGCATGACGATGGACGTGCGTTACATCCTGCCGGGCGAAACTGCCTTGGAAAGCCTGCAATTTCTGCTCGAGCGCCTGAAAAAGCTGGGTTTTTCGAGCAAAGTGCTGTATATGGACAAAGGCTTTGCCTCCACGCCCGTCCTCAAATACCTCACGGCACAGGGTCAAGGGATGATCATCACTTGCCAATTCCGCGGCAAAAAAGCAGTGATCCGAGATCTTTGCCATGGGGCGGCAAGTTACATCGCGACACACGTCTTCAGCGATAGCACGCAGGCAACCTTGGCTCTCAAAGCCTCGCTCATCCCCGATAAGACCGGAACTCGACGACGCAAATGGTTGGCCTTTATTGTCATCATTCTCGCCTGGACCGTTGAAACTATCTACCAGAAATATCACCTTCGTTTCTGGATCGAATGCAGCTATCGCATCCTGCGCCGTGTGCGTGCGGCCACCGCCTCGCGCAACCCGGCCCTGCGTTTCTTCCTGCTCGGGGTTGGGCTGCTTTGGTCAATGCCACGGTCTTCCTCGCTGGGAGTTCGCACGCCTCATGTCCCGTGATCCCTATCGTGTCGATCAACCTCTTTCCCGTTTCCATCGCTTTACCCGCTTGCTAATCCGCTCCATCGAAAAGATCTATGGCACTATTACTACCATTCCGACCTATAAATTACCGCAATCCGTGATTTACTGAAAGTAGGTAAACTGTATCAGCCGAAAAAAGCCACGTAAGAAGGAACTGACCGCCAAAGAGAAACGAGCAATCGTAAACTGGCACAAATCCACGTCAAAGTGGAACATGTCCATTTCAGGCCTCAAGCGCTCTCGGATTGTGAAAGATGTCCTGCGTAATACCAAAGATAACTTTTCCGACTTGGTCATGGTGATTGCCTGTTACTACATAATTACCGTCTCGATCGTCAAAGAAACCTAAAATTATGACCCGAAATCTTATTACGCACAAAGTCTATTTATTATTCATATTGTAAATGCCGTAAAACGATTGTATAGTTATGGCGGGCCTCGAAGTGTTTTTTTTCGATCAGCAATGGGATAAACGCAACCCCAAGCATTATGTCTGAAAGGAGAGCGATTGCCCGTGAGCACAACACTTGACCGACCTCTGCTTCGCCATCAAAGCCGGCAGGCGTTGATCCTTTGGTGCGTCTTTTTTCTTCTGATCGTGCTCATCAATGGCACAATACCATTCATGGCAGGCGTTGATCTTCACGCCTGGACGGCATCGCCGCTCAAATCCATCCTGCTGGCCTTCGTTGTCTATGCCGTTCTGTTCCTTGCAGTGCCCTTGGTACTTATCAAAGGCTGGGATACCGTCCGGCAGCCCGCTTTCCTGGTTCCTCTCTGCCTCGCCATGGCAGCCATCACTATTTGGCATTTCTTTCATTGGGCAGTTGCCCTCGCGATTATTGTACTGGCCTACTTACACCGGCGCTACGATCTCTCAGGATATGGCATCCGTTCCAGTGGCTGGAAAGGGGATGTGCTCGCCATACTTCTTATTGGTTTTCTCGGCCTCCTTCCGGCCTTGATGCAGGGATCATCCTCATCTCATATCTTCTCACCTGGGCCGGCATTGCTAACCGGACTGGATCGGTTATTCGGGAACCCTGCATCTTCGGTTGAAAACCTCTTCTACTTTGGTTTTCTTGCCGAGCGACTCTCCCATTTGACCGGTAAGTGGTTGACGCCGCCGTTGATAGGTTTAATGTATACCGCGCATGAAATATCCAACCCCGAATATTGGTATGGAAGCATGAGTTTCGTTCTTATCTTTGTAGGAGTAACGATCTGGGCCGCAATCTATCTCTGGCGCAGAGGTGTGATCGCCATCTGGCTGGGTGACGGCTTGTATCGCTTCGTAGGCAGGTTGTTCTAACCGAAAAATCCCTCTCGATTTATTTATGCGTCATCTCATGCATGGAAGAATTACGGGCCTTTAAAGATTCACACCCCATCGTCGAGAGCCTCAAGACGATTTGTCGGGATAAACCGCCAGTCTCCAAATCCGGGCCCGCCCCGATGCTCTTGCGGGGCCCGGTGCGTGCGGTGTTGGCGCGTTCCTGCGAGACCACATATACTCATTACCGAGGATTTGCCGCTTTGTTTTCCCGGCTTTCCTCTTTCAAAACGACGCTTCGTCCGATAAACGCGAACAGTACAAGAAAGACAGCGCCAACCCAGCCTCCCAAACTAAATATATTCGGAACATAGAGACCAATCCCGATACCACCGATAACTAACGCACCTGCCAGGAGGCCAAATTGCCGCATTCCATATAAAAAGATGAACGGCAAATAGTGAGCACCCACTACCACCATGCTGGCTGGATAAAACCAATTCTGTCGATAAAGTGTTGCAGCACCGACAAGAACAAAACCAATTGGAACTGTGAACGCAATTTGTGTTGCCAATTGTCCCAAAGTGTTTTCGGCGCTGAGTTTTGCAGGACGCCCCAACAATTTCAAGATCAACTGGGTCAATGGAAATAACAACATGCTTACAAAAAATAGCACTGCCATTCCAAAGCGAGGTACTCCCCAGGTACTGATGGCGGCTGACAAAGCCCAAATCATTCCAGCCACTATTTGACCAACAAAGCCCCCAAAAAATACGGAGCGGATTTCTCGTTGCGCTTCAACAATCGACATGGAATTCTCCTCGAAATTCTACAAAGGCCCAACGGATTGGGTCAGCGGCAGCACCGGGGTCGCCGAGCCGCCGCTTCAATTATTACACATTCTGGCAAATTGCGCCCTCGCGGAACAGTGGAGTT